>OZ253582.1:52500-2313890 GCA_965263085.1 Nitrospinales bacterium | reverse complement strand
AAGAACCAGCATAGGTAATGCGAAAAATCTTCTGTTCCTCCAGTTCCGGTTTTTCCAGAGCAGAGCAGGCTGGAATACCTATCCCGACCAGCAAAGTCAAAATCCAGTGAAATATTTGTTTCATTGGGAAAAATCTTTTATGATAGGGAGAAAGTTTCACTAAAATGCTAAATTTTTCAAGGAAAAGGCCTTTCAGGCTCTAATATAACATGGAAACGAACCCCACTCTGGAAGTCAGCCCGGAAAAAATGGACTTCCGCGCCTATTCAATATCCTGGAACCTCACCAAGCGGTGCAACCTCAATTGCGACCACTGCTATCTTGATGCCGACTTTCGCGGCGGTCTCAAGACCGATGAACTGGACACCGAAGAATGTTTTCGGGTCATTGACCAGATCGCAGAAGTTAACCCTAATGCGTTTCTGATCCTCACAGGTGGAGAGCCGCTACTTCGTCCCGACATCTACAAGATCATCCGCTACGCAGCCGACAAAAAATTCATGGTGGTACTAGGTACCAACGGTACCATGATTAATCGCGTCAACGCCGAAAAAATAAAAGCCGCCGGAGCACATGGAGTCGGAATCAGCATCGACTCAATGAATCCAGACAAGCATAACAAATTTCGTGGGGTAGAAAAAGCCTGGGAACTTTCCATGGAAGCCTTCGATATTCTCAACGAAGTGGGCGTCGACTTTCTCGTGCAGATGTCAGTCTCGGATATGAACTATAGGGAAATCCCCGAGGTGGTCGAGTTCACCGAAAAAATTGGTGCCATCGCTTTCAATTTATATTTTCTGGTCTGCACAGGGCGTGGACAAGGCAACACTGATATCTCCAATGCCGCTTATGAAGAAGCTTTGAAAATGCTGTATGAACAGCAGATGAAATATAAAGGCAAGTTGATGATCAACTCCAAATGCGCACCGCAATACAAGCGAGTTGTTTACGAGAACGACCCCGAATCGGTTTACACCCGCACTTATTCTGGCGGATGCCCGGCAGCAACACATTACAGTCGCATTTCACCAGAAGGCAACCTGACCCCCTGCCCCTTCATCGAAGAGTCAGTCGGCAATTTAAAATCCAGAACATTCAAAGACCTGTGGGAAAACGCGCCGTTGATGATCCAGTTACGCGACCGCAAAGGGCTCGAAGGCAAATGCGGCACCTGCGAATTCTCTGCCATGTGTTCCGGTTGCCGAGCACGGGCTTTTGCCGAAACCGGGAACTATATGGACCCAGATCCCTCCTGCGATTACGAGCCCGGAAAGTATGGCGGCAAAGCCATCACCTTAAAAGTCGAAGACACACTCGGACTCGAAGTCGAGTTCCAGACTCAATGGACACCTGAAGCAAAAGGCCGGCTTGATCGTATTCCCTCTTTCGCACGCGGTATGGTAGTGAAAGGTATTGAGAAATTCGCTGCCGAACGTGGCATTCGTGTCATTGACGAAGCAGTTGTAAAAAAGTCGCGGGAAGAAATGATCGAGAAACGCGGTGCCATGTTTCCCTTCCTGAAAAAGTTCATCAACTCAGAACAACAATAAACCACTCGGCGTGGGGCCAGCGTGTCGCCCGTGGCCGTGATATTCTTCCTAAGCTCTCGTGCCCCGAAGGGGTAAAACGCTCCGCGAGCCACTAGCAGATCATACTTTTCCACCGTTGGATCACCGGTTTTTATAAAGATCTCCAACGCGGAAACCGCCGCGGTCTTCCTGATCGATGCTGCTCTGGCGGGTGTCTTCCACATCGAGTTTGCCAAGAGCTTCCGACACTTCGACCTGATAGTTTTTGACCTTTCGATAAAGGGGGTGGGTAATATCGAGTTTCAGGTTGGTGAGCGCAGCAGTGAACTCGCCTTTTCCATCCGGACTCAGTTTACATACCAACTCACCGGAGTTCTCATCGCGATAAACATCAATCACTTCAAGTGGAGTCTTGTTTTTGACCGGAAAACCCATTTCACGGAGCAAGGTCAACACCGCCCCCCGCCCATAAACACGGATAGGCAAACATTTTAAAAGCTCATTCAACAGTTCCTGTGCACTCAAACCTGTTCCCTTCCAAGATAAAGACTATCTTTTGAATTTGGTTAGTATATACGATTTCATAAAAAATATTTGAAGTCGCGCCGCACATCTCTCTCAAACATAGCTATTTAAAGGTCTTTCTCAAATTATCCGAAAATAAAAATAGGCTTGTTTGTTAATGAAAGAGGCTTACCGTTTCATATTATTTCAAGTCTGATCTGGACTTAGATTGAGAGAAACTGTTTAGATCCGAGATCATCAGCCTTTAAAAGGTGGAACTGATGATATTTATCACCCCTCATGTTATCTCGAACGCTGATAATTCCGAGTTTGTCACCCGCGAATCCAAAAAACGCTTGGCTAATCTGGAAAACCTCAAATCCAGAGGAAGCTAGCCTACAACCCGGGTAAAAATCCCATAAAGTGCTTGAAATCAGGGCCAATCTCAAGCATAGTAGGTATTCTTTTATTCTATAATTCCCTGCCATGCACATTGGTTTCCTAGCATGCGCAGGAGGCATTCCAAGGGAAGCAGATTAAAGCGCCAGATTTCCAAGGTTGAAATGATTAAATCCAAATTTGTGAATAGTTTAGAGTTGATCGGTGGCACCCCTTTGGTTAAACTGAACAACGTTATTCCTTCAAATGGCGCCAATATTTTCGCTAAGCTGGAATTTTTCAATCCAGGAGGCAGTGTCAAGGACCGTATTGCACTGGCCATGGTGGAAGACGCGGAAAAAAAGGGCTTGCTGAAACCCGGTTCCACAATCATTGAGCCCACAAGTGGAAATACCGGGATCGGCCTCGCTCTGGTAGGTGCTGTGAAGGGCTATAATGTCATACTCGTCATGTCCGAGAACATGAGCACCGAACGAAGGATGATTCTGGAAGGTTTCGGCGCAAAAACCGAATTGAGCCGCGCCGAATTCGGAATGGAAGGTACCATCCAAAGGGCAGAAGAAATGCTGGCTGAAAATCCGGGTTATTTCATGCCCCAGCAATTCAATAACCCGGCTAATCCAGAAGTGCATCGGCAAACAACTGGGCCGGAAATCGTTGCTACTATGAATGGTGAATCGGTTGATGGTTTTGTGGCCGGCATTGGAACTGGGGGGACCATCACCGGTGTTGGGGAAGTCTTAAAACAACATTATGAACAAGTCAAAGTAGTGGGTGTCGAACCAGCAACCTCGGCAGTATTATCAGGGAAACCACCCGGCCCCCACAAAATCCAGGGAATTGGAGCGGGGTTTAAACCCAATGTCCTGAATTTTGATCTACTGGATCGTATTTTACCCGTTTCCGATGAAGACGCCTTTCTATTTTCCAAGAGGCTTGGGAAGGAAGAGGGGCTTCTCGTTGGCATTTCTGCTGGAGCCGCATGTTTTGCCGCTAATGAAGTGGCCAAAGAGTTAGGCCCTGACAAAAATGTGGTTGTGGTTTTACCGGATACAGGCGAGCGCTATTTCAGCTTTAATCAGTACTTCTAAGAGACAGAACACGGGAATATATCGCTAATTCAATTTCCATTTTTCTGTAATAAAATCAAGGGAATGTTGGAATGGGTTATGTAAAAGGATTAATCTGTAAAGAGTGTAAAAGAGAATTCCCCAAGGACCCGATTCACGTTTGTGAATTTTGTTTTGGGCCGTTGGAAGTCAATTACGATTACGAAGCCATCAAAAAGGTCGTGACCAAAAAGTCCATAGAGTCTGGCCCTGCCTCTATGTGGCGCTATGAGGCACTTTTGCCTCTGGATGAACCTCAGAAAGTAGGTCATCACACCGGTTTTACCCCTTTAGTCAGAGCGAAAAACCTGGGCAAGGCATTGGGGTTGAAACATCTTTATTTGAAAAACGACTCCGTCAATCATCCTACTTTTTCTTTTAAGGACAGGGTCGTTTCGGTAGCGGTTTCCAAAGCCATAGAGTTTGGATTTAACACTGTCTCCTGCGCCTCAACGGGTAATCTGGCAAACTCGGTGGCCGCCCATGCAGCAGAAGCCGGCCTGAAAAGTTACATCTTTGTTCCTGACGGACTGGAAGCAGGAAAAATTCTCGGAACTCTGGTTTACGGGACGCAGTTGATTGCCGTCAAAGGCAGTTATGATGATGTGAACCGGCTTTGCAGTGAAATTGGAGCCAACCACGACTGGGCTTTTGTGAATATCAACATTCGGCCTTATTATGGTGATGGGTCTAAATCTTACGGCTATGAAATTGCCGAGCAGTTGGGCTGGAAAACACCGGACAATGTTGTGGTTCCTGTCGCTGGCAGTTCACTAATCACAAAAATATGGAAGGCGTTTCACGAATTTGAAATGCTGGGACTGGTCGACAAGGTACAAACCAAGGTTTTTGCAGCCCAAGCCACTGGCTGCTCCCCCGTCACCACAGCTATAAAAAATGGCAGTGAAAATATCATTCCGGTCAAACCAAACACTATTGCCAAGTCTATCGCCATTGGAAATCCGGCAGATGGATACTACGGGATCAAGACCGCAAACACCAGCGGTGGCTATGGAGAAGATGTCTCTGATGAAGAGATAGTAACTGCTATGCGACTGCTGGCCGAGACCGAAGGCATATTCACGGAAACCGCAGGAGGTGTTACAATAGGCGTTACGCAAAAACTAATCCAGCAAGGCCGGATCAAACCGGATGAAGTGACCGTCATTTGTATTACCGGTAACGGATTAAAAACCCAGGAAGCTCTGGCCGATTGTTTTCCCGCGCCCAGGGTGATCGAACCTAAAATAGATAGTTTTGAAGAAATTTTTGCCAACGGTTTAACAGTTTAAAAGGAGCAAAGCATGGCAGTAAAAGTAAGAGTACCTACCCCGTTGATGAAGTTGACCGACAACAAAAGCGAAGTGACGGCAGAAGGTGCCACCATCAGCGAAATCCTCAACAATCTGGAAAGCCAGTTTGCCGGAATTAAAGAGCGCATTTGCGAAGAAAACGGCGCTCCCCGGCGTTTTATTAATATCTATTTGAACGAAGAAGACATCCGATTTCTTGAGGGCGAAGGCACCGTCGTTAAAGATGGTGATGAAATCTCCATCATACCGGCCATAGCGGGCGGAACCCGCTAGATGATTGATTTCACCGACGAACAAATAGAGCGTTACAGTCGTCACATCATCCTTCCTGAAGTGGGGGGGGAGGGACAAAGCCGCCTTTTAGAATCAAAAGTTCTTTTGGTGGGTGCAGGTGGGCTGGGTTCTCCTGCTGCGTTTTATCTCGCCGCCGCCGGTATCGGCAATATGGGAATCATCGACTTCGATACTGTCGACCTCAGTAACCTACAGAGGCAGATCATCCATAATACCGAGCGCATCGGCATGCTCAAAACCGAGTCCGCCAAAAAAACCATTTCAGCACTGAATCCAGATGTCAACGTTACAGTTTTTAATGAGAGACTGAATTCAGAAAATATCATGCCCCTGTTCGAAGACTATGATTATATTCTCGATGGCACCGACAATTTCGCCACGCGTTACCTCATCAATGACGCTTGTGTGATGATGGGAAAAACCAATATACATGGAAGTATATTCCGTTTTGAAGGACAGGTCACCGTTTTTAAACCTCAAGAAGGCCCCTGCTACCGTTGCCTCTATCCAGAACCCCCTCCACCAGGACTGGTCCCAAACTGCCAAGAAGGTGGTGTTTTGGGTGTGCTGGCGGGAGTAATCGGAAACCTGCAAGTGGTTGAGACTCTAAAACTGATTCTGGGTAAAGGGGAAACTCTGATCGGCGTCCTGCTTATTTATGACGCACTGAAAACAGAATTCAGGAAACTGAAGTTAAAGAAGGACCCTAAATGCCCTGTTTGTAGCGACGAGCCCACCATCACCGAATTGATTGACTATGAAGAATTTTGTGGCCTGTCGCGCTGATAAATAAAAATACCGGTAATTTTTTGCAACAGGCCGGTTTAAAAGATATCTAATATCTGAAATGTCAAAACCGATGAAATTTCCTATTCCCTTTGAGGTTCAGGCACCGACTTGTCCTGTCATCACCGATCAATCGGTGTTAAAAGCGATCGGCAACACCCCTCTGGTCCGTATTCACAATTTAGGGAAAGAGTTCAAAGACATCGATATTTACGCCAAGGCCGAGTGGAAAAATGCCGGGGGGTCTGTAAAATCCCGCCCTGCCCTGAAAATGATCGAAGATGGTGAGAAATCCGGAAAGCTCACCAAAGATAAAATCATCCTCGACTCCACATCTGGCAATACCGGCATCTCCTATGCACTAATCGGCAAGGTAAAAGGCTACAAAGTCAAACTGGTCATGCCAGCGAATGTCTGCAAAGAACGAAAAGGACTCATGGCCGATTTTTACGGTGCCGAAATTGTAACCTCCAGCCCTTTTGAAGGCTCCGATGGCGCCATCATCATGGCCAAGAAAATCTATGACGAAAATCCAGATATGTACTTTATGCCGGATCAGTATAATAACGACTCCAACTGGCAAGCCCATCAGGAAACCACAGCACAGGAAATCTGGAACCAGACCAGCCATCGGGTCACCCATTTTCTGGCGGGTATCGGAACCGGGGGCACCATCATGGGAACTAGCCGA
This sequence comes from Nitrospinales bacterium, assembly GCA_965263085.1. Taxonomy (GTDB): domain Bacteria; phylum Nitrospinota; class Nitrospinia; order Nitrospinales; family VA-1; genus LS-NOB. Next base: position 2,307,265 of record OZ253582.1, on the reverse strand, counting down.
GGCCTGCGCCAACTGAATTCTGATATTAAATGCTACGCGGTGGAGCCGGCAGAGTCCTTGCACGGACTGGAAGGCCTCAAACATATGGGAACTTCCATCGTACCAGGAATCTATAAAGAAGAAGAACTGGATGGCAAGCTCAGCATCCCGACCGACGAAGCCTACGACATGGTTGAAGTACTGGAAAAACAGGAAGGTATTCTGGTTGGGCATTCTTCCGCCGCCGCCATGGTAGGGGCCCTGAAACTCGCCTCACAGATTGAAAGAGGGGTGATCGTTACCGTATTCCCGGACAGTTGTGAAAGATGTTACGTCAACTTCGGGCAATTCAAGCAGTATTACGAGACCCACTCTACCAAACTTCCCAAATCCGACTAACCCCAAGTTTTCCTAGCAATAATAGCCTGTCGATCAACCATGCCACGTTTTGAAAAACATATTTTCATCTGCATCAATGAAAGAAAAGCCGGCGATACGAGAGGCTGTTGTCATTCGCGCGGCTCTCAAGAACTTCTGGATTACATGAAAAGTCGCACCCACGAACTGGGGCTGAAAGGAAAAGTACGGGTTAACAAAGCCGGATGTCTCAACGCCTGCGCCCAAGGGCCATCTATGGTGATTTATCCCGATGGTGTCTGGTACTCCCCGAAGACCAAAGAAGACATGGAAGAAATTATCACCGAACATATCCAGAGCAACCGCTCCGTTGACCGGTTAATAATGCCTTTTAATCCCAAAAACTAGAGAAACAACGCAAAGTAATCTAGTTTCAGGAACCTTCTCTTTTCATAGGAGCATGAGCATTGAGAATCCCGGAATTTAGAATTGCTTGGTTCCCGTCAGCGTATTTTCTGGCAGCATAAAAATGGTTAGTCGCCTCACCATGCCGACCCAGTTTATCCAAACACAACGCCTCATTATAATGCGACTCACCCACGCTGGGGTCAATGCTCGATGCCATTTGAAAATGCTTCAAGGCCACATCATAATGCCCTTGATTGTAATGGGAAATACCCTCTGCATTGTGTTTATGGGCACTGGCACTGGACCCTTCACGCATAGGAAACTTCAAGGCCGGATCATCCGCAAACGCTGGTACAGATAGAAAAACAAAAAGCACTGCTACTAAAACGTAAATCATTCTTTTCATCGGTCTCACCTTATTAATCAATAGGGGTAAATACGTTGTCGCTTTATGCCTCCACTCCTTATTTAGAGTTCGAGTATTGCGATTACAACTGCGACTGGCAAAGTTTATAAAAAACACCTTTTTCTTGCAATAGTTTTCTTCTCGTCCCGAACTCCAATATTTCCCCGTTCTTTAATACGAGAACTTTGTCAGCATGCAGAAGAGTTGACATCCTATGCGCAATTATAATGCTAGTTCTACCACGCATCAACTCCTGAATCCCGTTCTGGACCTGACTTTCGGTTTCAGGGTCAACGCTGGAAGTCGCTTCATCCAACACCAGTATTCGTGGATTACTGGCCAAAGCCCGGGCGAAGGATAATAATTGCCTCTGGCCGGAGGAAATCCCCGCTCCGCCAGCCTTTAGCTCATGCTCGTATTTAAAAGGAAGACTACTGATAAAATCATGTGAACTAACCGCTTGAGAAATGGACTCGATTTCTTCCTGACCTATCTGCTGGTTTCCCAGTCGAATATTGTCTGAAATATTTCCTGAGAATAAAAACACATCCTGCTGAACAAGAGCAATCCCGCGACGCAAATCGTATTTATTGATACTTCTGATGGATTTACCATCAAACCGAATATCGCCTTTTTGAATATCATAAAAGCGGCAAAGAGCATTGACGAGGGTGGATTTTCCTGAACCCGTCGCGCCGACAATAGCAAGACTCTCCCCTTCTGACAGGGAAAAACTGATGTCCTTCAATATGAAGTTTTCGCCATTATAGGCGAACCAGACATTCTCAAACTCGACCGCTCCCTTTATCTTAAAATCCGGGTGAGATGGAACCTTGTCAGGCAACTGCTCAGGAGTGTCCAGCAGTTCAAAAATCCGTTCAGAAGATGCCATAGCTGTTTGAATGATATTAAATTTCTCCGCAAGATCCCTTATCGGCTGAAAAAAATTCTGCAGATACTGGATAAATGCCACCAGAACCCCCAACTGGATTTCATCCTGGACAAACCGCCCTCCTCCATACCAGATGACCATCCCCACAGCCAGCGAGTTGAACAAATCAATGGAGGGCATATACATAGCATTATAATGAACGGTTCTTAAATCCTCTTTAAGCCGACCGCGGTTAATGCCAGTAAAATTTTCGAGATTCGTCTTTTCACGGTTGAAACATTGAACTGTATCCACGCCCGATAAATTTTCCTGTAAATATGAATTGAGCTCGGTAACATGCGCACGGTTTTTTCGAAGCGCATCACGGGCTCGAATCCTGTATAGACGCGTGGCCCACCCTAGTAAAGGAAAAACCGTGCAGACCACAAGCGTCAGCCGCCAGTCCAGATATAACATGACCGCAAAAATCCCCGCCAACATGAACAGGTCGCTAAAAATAAGGATAAGCCCGGACGTCAACATTTCATTGAGAACCTCAACATCATTCACCACACGGGTGATCATTTTCCCAACAGGGTTCTTATCAAAATAGGAAAACGACATTTTGTGAAGATGAGCAAACACTTTGGAACGCAGGTCAAACATGACTTTCTGGCCAATGTATTGCATTAAATAGTTTTGGAAAAACTGAAACACAAATGAGGCGAGTAATACAGCCAGATACAGACCTGCAATAACATCCAGTCCATTTAAATCAGAAACTTGTATATAGTCATCAATAACGATCTTGGTAAAGTATGGCCCCGCCAGATTAAGCAGGGAAACTCCTAAAAGAAGGAATATCGCAAGCGCTACCCACTGGCTATAAGGTTTCAAATAAACAAGCACCCGCTTGAATAAAACCCACTCGCGATACCGGTCTTTCATGTTTTCCGCGTAGTTCCAAGTCATCAGAGAAATATCTCCATTTCTCTTGCCAGTGACTGATTCTGGAACAGGCTCGCATAGATTCCTCCGGCCTCAATCAATGAAACATGGTTCCCCTGTTCGAGGATTTTTCCAGCCTCCATCACGATTATCCGGTCTGCGTTACGAACAGCCGATATTCTGTGAGAAATAATCAGGGTGGTGGTTTGACTTATCTGGTCTTCGATATTCCTCAAAATTTCTTCCTCAGTATCCGAGTCCAGGTTTGAGAACGCATCATCCAGAATCAGCACTTCGGGTTTTCTGATCAGAGCGCGGGCTAGGGCTATTCTTTGCTTCTGGCCTCCCGATAAGGAAACCCCACGCTCGCCAATCAACGTCCTCAAACCCTCCGGGAACCGTGCTATATCTTTACTCAATCCGGCAATCCTGATAATTTCTTCCAATTCAAGGGCTGTGACAGACCTCCCCAACACAATATTGTCACGAATCGATGTAGAGAATAAAAAAGGTTCCTGACTCACATAACCTACGGAATCTCGTAGCTGTTGCAGAGGAATTTCCTTTATAAGACGGTTGTTTATCAATAAAGCGCCGGCAGTCGGATCATAAAAGCGTAAAAGCATTTGAACCAAAGTGGTTTTTCCGGAACCGATCACACCCACCACTCCCAGCATCTGGCCTCTGGAAATTTTAATATCAACTCCCTTCAAACTTGGTATTTCCGCACCGGGGTAGGAAAACTGCAGCCCCTGAAATTCTATGTCACCCATTGGCTCCATAGAACCGGCCTCTGAAGGAGCTGATTTTATTTCAGCCTGAGCCTTAAAGATTTCATGAATACGGCTCATAGCCGCCATCCCTTTCTGGGTAAGGTTAAAAACATATCCGATGCCCATCATAGGCCATGAAAGAAGCATCAAATAACCATTAAACGCAACAAAAGATCCTAGTGTCATAGAACCTCCAATTACCGCTTTCCCTCCCATCCATAACGAAAGCATCGCTGCCACCCCAATAACAAACACCATAGTAGGAGTAAAAATCCCGAACATTCGCGTGACATACAGGTTTTTTTTGATATACACATTATTCAATTCTGCGAATTTTCTTTTTTCATTTTCCTCCTGAACAAATGCGTGAAGAACCCGGATACCAGCAAGGTTTTCCTGTACTTGATTCGTTATCAGAGCCAAATGTTCCTGCACCACTTTATGGCGCTTACCAATTTCCTTAACAAAGTAAAAAAACAAAAACGAAATGAAAGGCAGCGGCAGTAAAACCTTGAGAGCCAGATCAATATTGATCCAGCTCATCATGCCTACAGCGGTGATAATGACAAAAACCGCATCGATGAGTATCAACACACCCAATCCTATAAACTCCCTCACCGCCCTCAGGTCATTCGTAGCACGCGACATGAGATCCCCTGTCGTTTGCTTCAAGTACCAGGCTCGGTCTAAAGTTAAAAGGTGTCCGAACAATCGGTTCAGGATATCAAACTCGATTTTTCGAGAAGGGCCAAACATGTATACTCGCCACACATAACGACCCACTACAAGAAACAGAGCAGCCACTAATAGAAGAAACACATACTTCAAAAGAATTTCTGGATGAGGTTTTCCCGGAAGGATATCGATAAACTCCTTGATCAACCAAGGCACGACCAACGTCACAGAGTCCGTAATGATTAAAGCCGAAATGCCTATTACCAATTCCCTTTTATATTTTGATATATAAGGCCAGAATGATTTTAAGGTTTCCAACTTTGATCCTTTCTCCTGCCCACCATCGGAGTTATTTCCCTAGTCCTTTGATGCCTTTTTAGATAGAATAGGCGCGGGTTTGAGTAAAATTAGAATTGCTCCGCAAAACCACTCTACCCCATTTAATCTCTTAGATATCCACAATCACTTGAACAATTAAAAAGAAAGACCACTCGTATGTACGGAGTTATATTGGCCGGAGGAAGCGGCACCCGGTTCTGGCCTAGAAGCCGCGAACAAAGTCCAAAACAACTACAGAAAATCGTGGGCACCGGGACCATGCTCCAGAACACCATTCAACGTTTATTGCCCTTAGTTTCCATTGAAAATTTATATTTGAGCACCAACCACCAGCAAGCGCTGGAGACCCTTCGCCAACTGGATTCCTACGGTTTTTCTTCTGATCATCTCATAGCAGAACCTTGTAGCAGAAATACCGCATTAGCAATCGGTTTGATGGCAAAAGTAATCATCAAAAAAGATCCTGATGCAATCATAGGCGTTTTCCCCGCCGACCATGTTGTAGCGAACTCTGAAAATTTTATCAAGACACTTCAAAAAGCAGAAACTCTGGCCAAAAAAGGTTATCTCGTCACTCTTGGTATCCCTCCGACCAGGGCCGAAACTGGATTTGGGTACTTGCAACAGGGTGCCGAAATAGAAAGTGGGGCCTATCAGGTAGAACGGTTTGTAGAAAAACCCAACCGACCTGAGGCCGAACAATATTTAGAGCATGGAAATTACTTTTGGAATTGCGGAGTCTTTGTCTGGAAGGCTTCCTCCATTCTTACGGAATTGCAACAGCATGCGGGAAATATTTATTCACAGCTTGAAACAATTGCCGGTTGCATCCAGAGCACAAAAGGAAAGCCCTCCTATCTGGAACTGGATAAAACAGGGTGCAACCTTTTTTCTTCCTTGCCCAGCCTTTCCATCGACTCTGCAGTTATGGAAAATTCGTCAAAGGTAGCTCTTATTCCTGCGGATATCGGCTGGAACGATATCGGTACTTGGAACGCTTTGGACAGTGTATCTGAAAAAGACCCTAAAGGTAATATCATCAGCGGAAATGTCTTCGCTGAGGATTGTAACAACTCCATAATTCAGGCACAAAACCGACTTGTCGCTGTATTGGGATTAAAAGACACGATCGTGGTAGACAGCCATGATGCCCTGCTGGTTTGTGCCAAGGAACGTTCTCAGGATATAAAAAAACTGGTAGAGTCTCTCAATAAAAATGACCGCCCTGAAGGCAAGCAACCCGCTACTGTTAATAAACCCTGGGGATCTTACACCGTATTGGGTTCAGGCCCTTCTTATGTGTTAAAGCGGATCGAAGTCTTGCCCAGAGAGGCACTCAGTCTCCAATCCCACCAGCACCGTAGCGAACATTGGACTGTTGTTTCCGGCTCAGCGGAAGTGGTGCGAAACGAAGAAACTTTTCAATTAAAGAGTAACGACTCCATCACCATCCCAAAAAATACCAAACATAGACTGGGGAACTCTGGCTCCGACCTATTGATAATTATTGAAATTCAGTTTGGCCATCTACTCGACGAATCCGACATCTCGCGTTACGAAGACCGCTACGGTCGTTGCTGATCCTTTCCTCTCAGGAAATAGCACAGAATACCCAAAGCTTTAATTTTTCGGCAGTGGAATCAAAAAATAGTTTTTAATAGACTTTGAGTCAACCAGCTGGTTGGCGTATACGCTGGCTTGATCTTTGACAGGAAATTGCCCTACTCTTATTTTATACCAGTGCCCTCCATCTCTTCGGGCAGCCTTGACGACATAAAGGCCTTCGACCCCTTTCTTTTTAAGACGCCGGACCATCGTACTCGCATGTTTAGCAGAAATAACCGCAGCAATCTGAATGGTATATACCCTGTCTTCCTTTTTTATTTGTGGCAATTTTGATGCAAGGGTCGATATTAAAGATGAAGAAGGCAGATTGTCCTTATTTTGCGAAGCCAATTCACTGAAGCTAAGAACCAGCATAACTGCAACGGAAAGAACCCCGAAGCTTATCAGCTTAACCTTCAATGGGAATTCCCCGAACTGGATGATGCCTTCAAGGACTTGAAGAAGAATCCATTTAAATCCAATTAAAATTTTATGAGCCAGCCAACCGAATCCTCCCCTTAGCGTTGCCATTCGGCCTGAAACCAAGCCCATCTCCACTTTCAGGCGTTTCAAATCCTGAAGATCTTCTCGGCGAAAAAGTTTTATCTTCTTAAGTTTGGAAGCAATACGGTTTTCCTCAGACCGCCTTTTAACCTCTTCCTGCTGATCAGAACTCAAGCCTGCAAACACTTCTTTGCATTTCTCGTGCAATTCTGGCGCAACCCCGGCAAGGTTTCCCTCACAATAACTACGGGCAAGGTAGTTCTTAATTTCTTCTTCCTCTTTAACCGAATAATTCAACGCAAACAGGTAAAACCTCAAGGCTAACTCATCCGTTCTTTTGTGAGCCAAATAAATAGGCAGGGCAAATTGGATAATCTTACTGGAAAGCTCACTCCGGTCTTCCAACGCATTCAAAAATAGTGATTCGACTTTCCCGGACCATTGTCCAGCCTCGAGAAACAGGCTGGATAAGTAATGGGTTAAAGTGGGGTCATGAATTTTTTCCTGCTGCATCATGATAAGAAGCAAATCCATTTCCTCTCGGGTCAGTTCTCTGCCCTGATTTAAAATAGCAAGGAGAGGTTTTCGAAAACGCGAATCTCTGGGATTTTGCAAAAAGGCCTGCACATAAATATTCAGAGCCATGGGAGTTTCATCTCCAATAGACAGCAGGTAATCCGCGTATAAAAGAACTCCAAGAATCCGGTATTGTTTTCCCGTTTCCGGTAAAAAATAGGAAGAGTAAGTCAAACTCAGGAGGTTTTCATACCGGCCTTTAATATCATCCGGGTTCGACTGGGGAGGAATATTTTTAAGAAAATGCAGGGTGTTAAAAAACCGTTGCTCTCCGACCATACCATGCGCAATGAATCCAAAAAACAAACAGACGAGGATTATTGTCCACTCAATCACAGTATCGTCAAACAGGACATTCGGAAGTGCCACCTCGTGCAGAAAAAACAGAAGCGCAAAACCCAATCCAAAAATCAGGGTTAACGAGATGGCGGTCCGGACCAGATAAAATTTAAAGGTCTGGTATAGCATTTCTTTTTTCAGATTGTTTGGAATTCATGGATCTGTCCATCGGTCCAGGAAGAAGTCCGGTTTCATCTGGTTCCGGTTCTTCAGGCAACGCAGAAGGCACCGAAAGATCCACGCCTTCTTTAACCGCAACTTGCAAAGTCTCAACAGAAAACTTATCAGCAAGATAGCCTGTCCGCGCATCCACAGTGGCAAATTTAATTTTCTCTGGAACAGGAAATTTCACCGGGCTTTTCCCCTCCAGCACCTTCTGCATAAAAAATACCCAGATGGGGGCGGCAGCACTAGCACCGGTCAAACCTTTACCCGATTTGATTTTCATAGGTTCACTATTATCAAAACCCACCCAGACTGAAGCCGAAATATCTTTTGTAAAAGCATTGAACCACGCATCCTTAAAGTCATTAGTCGTTCCCGTTTTTCCAGCGGCGGGGTGACGAAAACCCATTCTCCTTACGATCCGTCCGGTTCCTCTATCTATCACCCCCTGCATCATGTTCAGAAGCGGAAAAAGGGAATCAGGCAAGAACTGTTGCACCCCCTGATAGTAATGTTCATAAAGCCGATTGCCTTGAAAATCCTCAATGTCCTGGATCAAATAAGGCTCATTGTAAATTCCCAGATTGGCAATAACACTGTAGGCCGATGCCATTTCATAAGGGGACAGGCCGGAAGTCCCCAAGGCAAGCGAAAGATTTTTACCCAACGGGCTTTTAATACCAAATTGTCGCGCCGTGCGAATCACTTTTTCCGGTCCAACTTCATTAACCAATTTTGCAGAAATAATGTTAATGGATTTCATCAAAGCTTTTTTTAGAATAATATTTCCTGAAAAATCTTTATCGAAATTCTGTGGGCTCCAGGGTTCAGTCCCGGGAATATCTATGGTCAACGGTTCGTCCACCACCACTGTAGCAGGGGAATAGCCCAGTTCTTCCATAGCAGTAAAATACACAAACGGCTTGAAGGAAGAACCAGGAAGACGGTTGTTCGATACAGCCCGGTTGAATTGGCTGTATGAGTAGTTTTTGCCTCCAAGCATGGCACGTACAGCCCCGCTTTTATTTTCTATCGCCACTAATGCCGCCTGAAGCGGACCCGACCCCGGCTTCTTGACAACCTTGCCTTCCAAGGCTTCCAAATGGTTACGGACACTTTTAAAGGCAAGCTTCTGATAACGCGAATCTAATGTAGTCAGAATTTTTAAGCCCCCAAAATGCACAAACTCTTTGCCATAATCCCTTTCTATTTGTTCCAGTACCTGATCAACAAAATAAAGATTGGGATCCGAATCTACCCGGGGATTGACTAGGTCAATATCGGACTGAAGAGCCAATTCTTTCTCATCAATAGTAATCAGATTTTCCTTGATCATTCGGTTCAACACATACTCCGTTCTTTTCATCGCCCTTTCGTAATGCGAGAACGGGTTAGCATTGTTGGGAGAGTTGGGGAGCCCCGCAAGAAGAGCCGCTTGCAGCAAAGTCAGATCCTTGGCGCGTTTTCTGAAATAGACTTGCGCCGCCTCTTCCACGCCATAAGCACCGCTACCAAAATATATCTGATTGCAATAGGCTTGAAGAATCTGGTCTTTATCGAAAGTCGCCTCCAGTTGAAAGGCAATCAAAAGCTCTTTGATCTTACGCACCCAGTTTCTCTTAAAAGAAAAAAACAGGTTTTTGGAAAGCTGCTGAGTGATCGTGCTTCCACCCTGGGCAACCCTTTTTTTACGAAGATTGGTAAATAATGCACGCACCAACCCCCTATGGTCTATCCCGCTATGACTGTAAAACCGGGAATCTTCGACAGCAATGATGGCTTTGGTAAAAAAGGGCGCAATATCCTCAAGAGCGATGGGGTGCCTCTCACCAAAGACCTTAATACGCTCACCATCCGAAGAATAAATTTCTGTCGGAAGGCTCAGATTGATATGTTGGAGGTTTTTGGGAATTTGAGGTAAATCATGGTCCAACCAGAAATACAAACCAGCCACAATCAGGACCACAAAAAGAATTAAAGTTGCCAGAACTAGGTTCAGAGTATGGAGTAAGCGGCCAATCAAGGGTTCTCTCCCGTCGAAGGTAGCATTCCAATAGAGTTTGGATCAGAAAGATCCGCTTTTTCAATTTGCGACATCATATTGTTAGCCAATTCCACTGCCACGGGGATTAAGAGAACTCCAGTGTAGTAATCGGTGTCATACTCAACGCCAAACAACAAGTATTGGGCTGGCTGTTCAGCAGGCACATCCGAAATACCAACACGGGTGACATAATAATTTTTCCCCAAAAACCAGCGAGGTTCCGGGAAAACTGCTTTCTGGGTGGTTGCGTCCAGGGATTTTAAAACAGGGAGAAACTCGGAAATCGAGAAAATCCGATTTGCAACAAACTTCGCATCCTCAAGGGTTCCTCGTTTAACAGTCCGCGTTGCCTGAATCTCAAACAATGTATCTATAGATAAAAACAGCTCGTGAATAGGAATGTTTTGGCGATCAATAAATTGCAGGGTGATCCAAGGACCAAATCGTTTCAAAAGAACCTGATCCCAATTTTTCCTTGAGTCCAGTTCAACCAAATCATAAGAAGAAATGATTTGCTCCGACCATGACCCAGGAAAATCAAAATAGAGTTGGAGAAATTTTTCTCGGGAAACAACAAGAGGAAACCCAGGGGATAGTCCTTCAAATAAATGTTTGAAGGAAGAAATTCCCGAAGCTGTTTCTTCCTGAAGATCCAGCGAGGATCGAATGGACTTTATCTTGGCTTGCGCTACCAAAGATTGCCGGTCCCGGTCCCACATTCTGCCTAATTGAGGCCTTTCGTGGTTTTGCCACTTCAAGTAGTAACCGACACTTTTTTCGAACAGGTTGGTATAAAACTCAAGAGAAAGGAGCGCGGAAAGAACAATCAACCCGGCGGCAACGTGCCATAACTTTTGGACACCAGCAAATTTCACTGAATATTATCTCACCGTGGTTTTATTAATACTCCTAGTGAGCATTTTAAGCTTGTCTATCTTTTCTTGCAAAGTTTTTTTATCCAACCTCTTTCTGCCCGGTTTTCCTTTGGCTTTGGGTCGGCGTACAGAGGCTTGAGGGAATTTTTCGAGGCTCTCCCTCTTATTCTTCGTGCCCTGTTGTCCCTTCCCGGCTTTATCAAATAATTTGCTCGTAGTTTTGTCCAATTCCGCAATTTGTCCTAAACTCGAAAGACAATCCTTTTTCAGGCGAGGGGCCATTTTTCTAAAAAGTATTAGCATCTTTCTTTCATCATCACCCAAAGTGATGATTTCCTGACGGGAGGGATTATTGAAAACCGCCAACCCTTCCTTGAAATTGAGCACACTCACTTCTGTAGATAATGAACTTTTGCTAACTTTCTGCAGAGGAGAATACCATTCTTATCTATTTCTGGAAGATTTTTGCATCGCAGGATATATATTTGATTTGCTTGAGGGGAATCACAAAAATTTCCTCAGAGGTAGTTACCTCGAACAGTTCTAAATCATCGCTAAAGCCATGCTTTTGGGTCGTATCGAGAATCAGTTCCTGATTATCTACGAAAACAATTTTGAGCTGATACTGCATTCCCATTCCCTTTCTATTTTAAAATCACTGCTTAAATATCCGCCGCAACATTTACTCATCTCCTAGTTGGGATGGGTAACCGCCTCAAACTTTTTCGAAAGAGGATTCCGCAGATAGTCTTCAACATAATTTTTCAAATACCCTTTTTCATATAGTTTCTTATTTGAAAGGTCAGAGTTCACCTTGTTGAGCACCTTAAACCGAACATGGGGAAACTGTTCTTTAAACTCATCAAACGACACACCCGATATGTCTCGCTCATCATTAGAAGATTTCTCCATAATCACGCGGGGAAGATGTACAACTCTCTGATGGCTTATCCTCTTGGCAACATCGCTGAAAGTGAGTAGGGTCGTGCAGTCCGAGTCCCCTCCCAAAGTCTCATTCGGAACATAAAGAAAGCGGGCCCGGGCCCGGCGAAACATATGCAGAACTCGGTAAACATTGCCCGCCATCACAACCCAGTCCTTTTTATCCAATTCACAGGCATCGAAGGTTTTAATGATTTTGTTCCGGTTCAGAAAAGACGTGATGTCCGATTCAGTATGAATCATCTGGACATTGGTCAAATTCATGTCATAAATCTTTTGCGACTCATCGGCAAGGAACCGCTTGCCTTGCCGCATCAAAGCTGTAGTTTTCTCGTCGATGTATTTTAAAGGGGTTAAACATCCCATCCACAGCAGGCAGTCTTTATTAATCTTGGTAATAGTTTTAGCATCTTCAGACATGGTGCCGGGACCTAGTGAATAAAAATTGGCAGAGGTCACCGCAGGACCATCTAGCACTTCAAGAATCTGGTTAACAGAGGGCCCTTTCGGCATTAATTGCTTGCGATAAGACCCTAATGTAATCACCGAAAGTTCAAAGTTGATACGACCGGGGTACTTTTCCGCCAGAGGATTGATCCTTTTCGGGTCAAAATAGCCCACCGAGAACATGATAATATTCTTATCAGTCTTTTCCAGGAACTCCTCAATCCAGCCCATCGCTTTGGGGTGCAGAGCGAGATCTGTCCACTCCATATATTCGTTACCGCCTAGAACCCATGACTCTGTTGCCCGGGTCGGGAAGGCCTGGATTTCATTTAAAATAAAATCCCAATCCTCTTGCGTAGTGAGAGGCATATCAAAAGTCTGGCGGTAACTGTGGTCCATTTCATAACAAAACGTGCATTTTACCGGACAGGTCTTTCCTAGACTTATAGGGATTTTGCGGTCCTTGATCTCTTTCCGCATTACTTCCTGCAAAAGCTCCCGGTTCTGCACACTCATTGCCAATCCTTAAATGCATTCATTAATGACTCATCCACTGGCACCTCCTGATTCTTCCCTGGCTCAAGACCCTGGATAAGTCTGTTTAGATGGACTGCCGCGCATCCCATATAGGCAATACTTTCCTGCTGAAGCTTATAGCTACCCGCCTTCAATTTCGTTGCCAGCTCATCAATATGTTTTGAATCAAAAGGGTGTACCATTGCGGATTTTTTGAATTCCTCAATTGCTTCCTTAAAACTTTTCTTTTCATGAAAAGTGATGCCGTTTTTCAGGCTCTCCTGGGCACTTCGAACTTCTTCCACTGTTATAAGATTATCTTCCACTTGGACTCCTTGATTCTTGAACAAAAAGAAAAAGATGGCGTTTAAAATGAGGGATCTATGATCCCGGACATTAAACTTCCACCTTTCAGGACCGCATAAAGAAACGGGCTTACCGCAACTCGATCACTTTTGAAATTTTCCCTATTGTAGCACTGACTTTACAGCGCCTGTCAAGCGATTAGCCCGGAACGCCCATAAATTAAAGGAAGGAAAACATACAGAAAAAAATTTAGAAGAATAAGGAATACAAATCGGGAACAGAAAAAGGCGGGGTCGGCGAACTCGCCGACTGCAATATGGCGGTGACGGTAATTCGACCGCTGAAGGCACGGAGCTATGACACCCTCCTGCCAGGCAAACCAGCAATTGCTTTTTCTAGCGAGCAAAAGGGACAGAGGGCTCAACGAACCTTTGCCCTATTCTCTTCCACGGCTGTGGGTGGGCAATAACAGCTACCCTACACACGAGCACGAGAAAGAGTTATTGCTATCTGCAAAATTCCATAGTAACTCAGCATCGTGATGTCCCGAATGCCGTCTCCGTTTTCGGTGAGGGTCTGTCTTTCGGGATTACTGGCGATGTGGTTAATGCGTCAGATTATTTTTCTGGAGGTTGAGGACTATGTTCCTCATCACAATGGCCTTCGGGGCATCCTCCTCCCATGCCGTAACACCCGGCGGTCATGGTGGCCAGAAACAACAATAGAACTATGCCAGCGAATCTTTTCATCCTAACTCTCTCCTTTTTAAGTGCAGAAGGTTCAGCCCTGTTGGGTTGGGGTCCGTTGGAGCCAAGGTTTTTTTGTACTATGCTTTTTATCAACATTTAGACAACATTTCAATCATTTTCTGGCATTTTGCCCTACAATGGGAACAGTAAATTTCTATACCATAAACCTTTAATACCAAGGTGTTACCCTGGTTTCTCCATCCGACATTGATATTTCAGCCCTTGAGGGCAAACTCACCACAGCAAGAATCGGTCGTCCCATACAGATTCTTCCAGAAATCGACTCGACCAATGAGGAAATCCGGCGCAACCCAACTCTCCCCGAGGGAGCGGTTATCATTGCCAACCAGCAAACCCAAGGGCGAGGTCGGCATGGGCGCTCGTGGTATTCAGAATCAGGGTCTGGACTCTACCTCTCCACACTTTTAAAGCCGAATTTGCCACCTGAAAACCTGACCCTCATCACTTTAGTGGCGGGGGTAGCGACCGTCTCCGCCATCCAGCAACAGTCAAGGCTCAAATGGCCGAATGATATCTTATTGAATGGTAAAAAACTTGCGGGAATTTTATGTGAACATATCCTTGGCAGCACCCATGCCGTCATCGTGGGAATCGGGATCAACCTCAACCAAACGCACTTTCCCGAAGACATTCAGGACATCGCCACCTCATTGAAATTGGAAACTGGAAAAACCTTCAACCGTACGGATATTATCCTCAGCCTGCTTGAAAACCTGGACCACGAGTACGAAGAGTTTCTGCAAGGAAAAAAGGAAAACCTGATCCGCAAATGGACCGAAAATTCCGACCTGTTCGGCAAGACCGTGACCGTCAATCAAAAAGGGAAAACCCTGACAGGCACCGCAATAAGACTCGACCCCGAAGGCAGGCTGATCGTAGAAACCCCTGATGGAGAAAAACATATTCTCGATTCCGGCGAGTTGCTAGCCACCGAGGCAGGCGAATAAACCCTCCATATAAAGCCGGATGTTGGGTTAACACTTTTTAAATAAAAATAGAAAACGACGAGATAATATTCAACTTGCCTTCACAGTAGTGTTTCGTAGCATTCATCACTGCAAAAGGTGAATCAGATTGCCGGCAGCATAGGTGCGGACGACTTCCAACGAATCCTGCAACAATCCCACCAGTATAGGGAAGGCTTCCGGTCCGCCCATCATCCCCACCGCACGTACCGCCGCTGTGCGTACCCTGGAATGCTCATCATCCAACGCGATCTTCAACAAGCGAACCCTGTCGGGGATATTCAATTCTCCCAAAACTCGTGCGGTAGAACTGCGCACACTATAATCAGGATGCTTCAACAGTTCCTCAAACACAATCTGACAAGAGTTGGATCCCATACGATGCAGGGCCAGCGCCGCCGACAACTTCACCATTCCATCCTTATCAACGCATAAGGGAATCAAGTCAGGCTCCACCCCCCGAAGATTACTCATCGCCAATGCCGCCGCATGGCGAACGGAAGCATTATCGCGCTTAATTAATTCTCTGAGTTTTGGCAACATATCCCTGTTAGCTTTGCCTTCGACCGCCTTCAAACTGTAGAACACCATCTCCGGTTCAGCATGATCGAACAGCTTCGCCAGATGTGGCAGAACAGCATCGGTACCAATCTTACCCAGATAGCCAATAGCCTGATACCTGCGGTCGGGAATAGGATGAGTGAGTGGCTCCAACACATCTGCAAGATATTTCTCTTCACCGTGCTTTACCAGTCCAGAAGAAGCCGCCATGCGCACCGGCACATCATAGGATTTTAAAAATTCCCGCACCTCTGCGACCGCTTCCCATCCGCCCTCATCACCCAATATCTCAACTGCGGCACTGCGAACCCAGATGTCAGTGTCTCTCGTCATTCTGCGTGCCGCCTTCAAAGCATCGATGCGGGAAACCTTCTGCAATCCCTGCAAGGCGAACAAGCGTGCCGTGGGGTAGACATCTTCCGTCGCCTTGTTGAGCAAAGGAACCAGTTCGGCATCCTGAGACTCTCCGGCCGCCCGCACCGCCGCCGCCCGCAAAAAAGCCCGCTCATTTTGATAAGCTTCGTGCAAAACAGTCAGGCTGGTCTCGCGAATTTTTTTAAGAACGGTTTCAGGCCGCGACTCGGCAAACCCTATCAGCGGAGTGATCAACAATACAAGCAGGAAACCCGTTATTCGTTGCATCATTTCAGCGATTCACCAACGAATATCTCGCCATAAGATCCCGATAACGCTTTTCATCCTGGGCTTTACCTCGCTTGCTATAGCCATTTATCAGAACTTCACATTTTTCAATAAGCATCTCCAGCACCCAACCTCTTTGCTCCTCATTCATTCCGTTCTCCTGCAACAATTTCTCCAGAGCGTGAACCCGCCAGCGGTCCATGCCCCAGTACTTGCGCGAAAGCTGATCCTCATGCCCTCCCCTCTTGACGATCAATTTCTCCTCAACGAAATGGAAAAGATGCTGTT
The DNA here is from genome assembly GCA_965263085.1 of Nitrospinales bacterium. GTDB lineage: Bacteria > Nitrospinota > Nitrospinia > Nitrospinales > VA-1 > LS-NOB. The sequence continues at coordinate 2,290,964 of OZ253582.1, read as the reverse complement.
TGGCAATACGCAGCCACAAATCATAATCCTCACAGACCGGCATTGATTCATCAAATCTACCGACCTCGTTCAACAGTTCGGCGTGCAATAACACCGAAGACGGGCTGACAATGCATAACGGCAGGCAATGCCGGAAAATATCGCCAGAATATTTACGGTGTTTGTTCATCGGGTTCACCCGCACACCATTACGAATCCATATCTCATCAGTGTAAACTGCATACCGCTCCGGGTTGTGTTCTATCCACTTCATCTGCGTGGCCAGTTTTTCCTTTTCCCATAAATCGTCCGAGTCGAGAAACGCGACCCATTCCCCCCGTGCCTCGGTCAAGCCCTGGTTGCGAGCAAAGGAGACTCCCTTGTTCTCCCTCAACCGAATCAGTTGAACCTCCGGAAACTGGCGCACCACATCAGGCGTGTTGTCGGTAGACCCGTCATCCACCACGATCAGTTCGAAATCGGTGAAACTCTGCCCCAATACCGAGTTCACCGATTCGGCCAGACAATAGCCACGATTAAAAGTTGGGATGATGACCGAAACCTTACTCATTATTTTTTATCTCTTTTTCTGATCATAAATCGAGCCCGACGTCATCTCAGCGCGGGAACCCTGCCAATAGACTCCAGCGATACTCAGGTCTCTTCCACCCCTCAAGCGGGAAGTAGCCCTAAGCTCAATTAAGGTATGTAAATGCAAGCATATCACAACCTAAGCCTTGCCATAAATGCCTTGACAAAACCGCTCAGTTCCCATAAAACTAGAGACTTTCCAATAAATAATGGATTAAAAAACAGCCTGTTAGCAAGACCCTTTCCCGACTAAAAAATAAAGGTCCGCCGTAGCCGAGGCTTGATATGGAATTCAGAGACGTCATACAAGATTTAAAAAGCGACCTCGCCAAGGTCGAAGAGGCCATCAATGAGAACTATAAGTCAGATGTGCCCCTGATTCCGGGAATCAGTGCCTATCTGATGAGTTGTGGAGGCAAACGCATCCGCCCCATACTCACCCTTCTGGCGGCCAAACTCTGCGGGCGCGGAGTAGACAATACGGTCATTAAACATGGCTGTGTTGTCGAATATATCCATGCTGCGACCCTACTCCACGATGATGTGGTCGATGAAACCACTGTCCGACGCGGTAAAGAAACCGTCAGCGCCAAATGGGGCAGTGATGCCAGCATTCTGGTCGGCGACTTCCTCATCTCCCGGGCCATCATGATTCTAGCCGAAGACTGCGAACGCAAAATCATTCATGCCGTCACCGAGGCCACCAAAATTCTCGTCGAAGGCGGCATTCACGAATACACCGAAGCCCGCAACATAAAAGTAAGCGAAAAACATATACTCGATATCATCCACCGCAAAACCGCATCCATGATTTCTGTCAGCGTGCGACTCGGCGGACTGTTAGCAAACGCTACCGAACAGCAGGAAACGGCTATCATCTCCTTCGGCGATGATTTCGGCATGGCATTCCAGTTGATGGATGATGCGCTCGACTACGATGCCGATGAAGCCCTGCTAGGTAAACCACCGGGCACTGATTTTAAAGAAGGCCACGTCACCCTGCCCCTGCACCATCTCTATAACAAGGCAGACAAACCGCTGAAAAAAGAAATCGACGCCTTCATCAAAAACGAAAACATCACGCAAAAAAATTTAGAGTATGTCGTGGAGCAAATGCACAAACATAAATCCATCGACTACACTCTGGACCTCGCCAAATTCTACATTGACCGAGCAAAATCACATCTCAGAAAAGCTGACTTCCCTGCACCGCAATACATCGAACACTTCGATGCTGTAGCCGACTACATCCACAACCGCCACAACCGGCGAGTCGCTGGGGACACTGCTGAACCCCTCCTTATCAAACTCGAACAATAGAAACACGTTTTGTTCGACGAAAGGGCTCCAAACCGTCATCATAGGGTTGCTATATCTTCTTCCAAGACCTGGAAAACATCAAAACCGTGGATCAATAATTGAAAGCCTGCCCTTAAAAACGAGTTCTTGCCTTTTTCGACTCTCCACAGCTTTGGGTGGAAAAAATTTAATGGTATACTGATATCAAATAAGGGTTATTTTTAAAAAACCTTCTTCTTCCCTCGGGGGTTTTAAACCATGAAGCTCCTTAAGTTACTTCTTTTCGGTCAAATCGCGATGCTTGCGCCTATGCTGTTGAGTTCTGCCAAGGCCGACAACGTACAAGCCTGTTACAACTATTTTCGCCCTCTTGAAAACTCTGCGCTTGAGATTAAAAGCCGTGGAGGGACTTGGGGATTATTTGAAAAACGGGAGATTTTCAGAAAACATGCCATTGTCGGGCTTCATGCCGACTCCAAGATAACCGCACTCATATTTACTATCAACTACCTTTGCGAAAGCCAGGAAGGCATACCCGTTAACGAGGTGGCGGGTCAGGTTGTTCCCACACTGGAAGAGAAGGGACTGGAAGGTTTTATCGAATATTATTTAGTCCTTGCACATGAACTCAATGAAATTAAAGGCTGGGCAAAATATGCTGAATACTTTAAAGCAAACCACGAACGCAAACTGAACTTTAAGCAAACGAAGGCTACTATAGATAATGCCAAGCCCTATTTTGATCGCTATAAGGCACTGGCCATCAAACTGAAAACGACAAATGATATCGAAGGGGTTGCTAAAGACGGTAAAGCGCTCATTGAAGATATTGTGAAGTACAACACCGTGGATCCTCTTCTAATACAAGCCAACCATGAAAATGCACAGATACCCCAAGTCTCCAACCTGATCAATATTGCCGACGAAATGTAAGCGGCCTACTTTTTATCACAAACGGTCCGGCAGTTTTTTGGGAGGAACGTCCATCGGTTATTTTCTTTATGACCGTTTGGCCCAAAAAAATTCCCGCTATCTTTTCAAAGTTTATGTTGCATCGCCGCCATCCTTCACCATAATTCAGCCGCGTGTAAATTGTGCTTATAAGTGTCTATCAGTGCTCATCAGGTTGACACATAATTGACACACCCCTAAGGGACTTTTGCAATTAGTCTATACGTATACTGTCTCAGATTTTTGCGGTGAATTATTTAGATGTTTTTCTATTCAACTCCATCTTATAAAACATTCCCGCCTCTTTAACTATCCTGCTCAATACCACATCATCTAAATGATAATCAGGGAGTTTTTTGGGTTTTGGAAAAAACTGCCAATTTATCATTTTGCTCCAGCTTTAGCTTTTCCACTGCATTGATTAATAAATTGATCAACCATTTTATCGCTCATGATTTCAAAAAGCTTCCCGCCGCCATACTTATTAATAGTCTTCATGAAAACTCTATAATTATCCTCTTTTTCGATAACCCAGGAGTCACTATTCATTGCACGTATAATTCCACCAGCTATTTTTGTGCGGCTCGTTATCCAGCTTCTTCCAACAAAATTACTTCTAATGTCTGCTTTGGTGACAATGAGCTTCAGAGCTAGTTCTGGATCCTCCGGAAAACATATAGTTGCAATGTATGTATTCCACCACAACCTTGAAATTGCATTATCATCACGTATTCTGGTTGAAGTATCCGCAAAAAAGTGAGCTTTTATCTTTTTGGTCATTTGAGAACCATCGTCCTTTTCCGAAAGCCATCTCTTTCGAGAATAATCCAGACATTCAACATGAGTTAATCTTGCCCAAACTCTGTCTTCTTGAGCAACATGAGGAGTCATCCCTTTAAGTGCCTCATACACGAGCTTTGAATTTCTGTACTCCGCTTCAGAACCACTCGTCCCCTCAAGATCTTTCAGCATTCCGGTATCGACTGTCACACTTTTGAGTTCTATGCCCCATCCATTATTTTCAGAAAAATCCTCAAAATCACCACTTTTATAGCGACTGATATTATTTTCCACAGTATTGGAAAGTTCATTTAACACATCAATGCTTAGATATTTCAAATTTTGAGTCATAGCGATCCTGTAAGTTGAGATTTTTCCAGCCTAGAAAATGGAGAGTCAAAAAGCTTCTGAGCATCCTTCAGGATTTCTCCATTTTCCGGGTTTATCCCCAAGTGTTCACATTTCGAATTAAAAGTTCGGTACCACCTCTTTTCCTTAATGGATTGATCCGGCTCCTTAAGAACAGACAATACCTCCATAACAGCAGGGAAATATACGCTATTCAATAAAACAGGTTTTAATTCAGAGTTATTCCGCAGCTGGTGGATAAAAGTATAAGTGCTGCTTGCAGCTAAGATTTTTATTTTATCTTCATCAGTCTGAACCATAAACTGACCAATCGGAACCTCATCACTTTTTGCAATAGAAAAAATGGTTTCCCAAGGGGCTAGTTTTTCCGAGCCTATAATAATTACCTGCTCTTCAGCAACACCAATTATTTCTCCCGGAGTGAGTTTAATCGGCTCTCCTCCAAATTCATCATGAAGATTATCACTTTCAAAAGCGTCAACTACATCTTCAACCCAAATAACAGGCCTAATACGCACCCGGCCATGTAAATCTTTCGAGGAAATTTCAAAAAATGTCTTTTTAATATCAACTTCCTCAAGTCTGTTGTAATGGGTTTCTAGGCAGACCACAAAGAAGCCAAATTTCCCCTTTTTGCTTTCCAGAAGACCGGTTATTGCTTTTTCTGAAATTTTACAATCAAAAAATATTTTAATTTTTTCTTCTTTATAATTTTCTTCAATTTTAAATTCAGTGGAAAAATGCCCGCCCTTAAAGTCTCCTGTGAAATCACTTAAAACAGGATGAGGGAATCTGGTCTTTTCATCAATTTTCATTATTCCCTCCTTCAAGGGTGTTAACCGCAACCAACTCTATAGGGCCTTCATATTCTTCTGCAAATTCAATATCTATTTTTTTTCTTTCACCGGCCTTAAAATCAAGGAAAAGCTTACCTTTTTCAATTTGTCCTTCATTTGAGTTTTTTACAGTAAGATCTTCAAAGTCCCTTTCGTCAGAAAGCCCGGAGGCACTTATTCTCAATTGAGCTCGACAAGATTCATCAGGTGTGAAAAATATTCTCCGCCGATGTGGATTACCCAAGGGAATAAGAATGTTTCTCATTTCCTTAATTGAAATTGGAGGTGCAAATCGTTTTTTACCTTTTCCACCTGCGCCATCACCATCGCCTTTTCCCTCTCCGGAACCTCCATCTTCTTCTGAATCGCCTTTTCCACCAGCTCCTCCTTCTTCACCTTCTTCTTCAAGTGCGACCGGCACTTGTTTTTCTTTCTTTTTAGGTTTTTTGGGAAGAGTGTAGGTATAGGTCTCTGGATTTGTTTCTGCTTCAGGATCTGGTATTCTATCGGCATCATTAGAATCAGCAAAGAACTCACTAAGCTCGTCAAGTTCAACCTCATCCTCAGGTTTCTTTTGAGCTTCTTTTTTAATTGTCTCGCGAATTTGTTTGGCAAGTTTTTTCATAACCGTGTATGCATGTCGCTGCTTCCCTTCATCCCTGATTCTTTCAGATGATAATTCATCATGGCTTGGATTCTCCAAAGTCCTTATTAAAGAATTTCCTTTATCATCCAATGGCTCAACAAGAGCAACAAAATCACTATACATAGGAAACCTTCTAAATCTGTCCCCAAAACTCTTAAGGTTCTCTGTTATCACCATTCCATTTCGAATAATCACCACATTCTTTTTTAACCCCTCCCTAATAAGAATCCTAACTGAAATTATACCGAGGCCTTCGATAGTAAGTTTTTCTTCGATTGTTTCTTTTGAAGTAAGACATTCCAGAAGATTTCTGGATAACTCAAAATCTTCTGTTTTATGGCTTTCCTCCGCCCCATTTTCTATGTCAGGGTTTTTAAAAAGATCTGAAACTGTTTGGCTGTTAATAACAAGCTCTCCGTTGTTCAGAGAAAATCTCATTTCATTTTTGAAGATAGCATTGAAAAAATTCGTCAATAGGGATGCAGCCATTCTAAAATGCCAACCTTTGGTATCTCTGAAACCAATTACATGCAGAGATGTTCCAATTTTGCTTCGTCTCATCCATCTCGGAACAACCTTGGGATCGCAAACAGGTTCGAAATTTTTTCCTCCCCAGAAACCCAGTGATCTCCGGGATTCTTTGTTTTCATCCACATGCGAATAAAAAATGGATTTACCTTGAGCTAAAAAAGTTTCTTTTCCTGTTGAAGAGTCTTCATAAAGCGTGGAGTAAAAAATAGTCTGAAGGTCAGAAATAGCAAAAGCAGCTTTTTTTCCGATTCCAAAAGATCCGCCCGCAGTTACACTTTCTTTCTCACTGACTCCGGAACCTTTCAATAGGGAATGAAATGGCGTTCCCTCTATATTCGGGCCCTTCAGGCCTTTAGTATTTAAATCAGATATATCCAAGATCTGAATTTTTTCACTATTCAGCACTTCCTGAGCTTGGCTGAAAAATGTGATCCCCTCTGGGTCATCCCTTTTCTTCACTCTATCTAGGCATAAGGAAACAACCTTTCTATATTCATTAAGACTGGGAAGTTCGGATGCTTGAATTTCAATATGATCAAAATTTATTTCAACGGGTCTGATTTTAGCAGCATCTGCGCTGTTCTGACCGCATTCCCTGGCAGTACTCGCATAAGGCGAGCCACGGAATATTTCAATTCCCGAATCTTTCCCTTCTGATTCATTTGCCGGGTTAGGTATAAATTCCAATTTATGTGGATCAGTCATTTTTCCTCATTTGTTTAAAGTTTAAATTCGATTCCGCTACCACCATTTCTGGAATCAAATCAGGCTTCTAGATTGGTTATTTCTGCCTTCAGAACTTTTAAAATTTTTCTGACATCGTTCTCGTCATACTTGTAATTAGTCCTATTTGAAAGGTTCCCAATCAGCCTGATATCCTTAATAACCTTGGTTACTCTCTTTTCACAAAGTTCCACGAATTTTTCACGATTCCCATATTAAGTACTGCCTTGAATAAAGTTTTAAATTTAATTGAATTAATAAGTCTAATATAAGGACTTACATTGTATGCAGTAAGTGATCGCGGTTGGGTGAATACCGTATTTTGCAAAATTTTATTACTTAGAAGTAAGCTTGAAAGGGGAAGGCCCTTTGTTTAATTTTTTACTAGTAAGCTTTGATTTTGTTTCCTTTATCTACCTATTTATTGTCAAACATAATTCATTATAATAAAATTATATGTTAAAAAAATATAAATAATATAAATAATAATTACATTTATATGAAAAAAATTCTTATTATCGATCTTTTTGCGGGGCCTGGGGGACTTGGAGAAGGTTTTTCAAATTATAAAACCAGCAAAAACATTGAGCCCTTCAAATTAGCTCTTTCCATTGAGAAGGATGAAAGAGCTCGTCAGACTTTAGAGCTAAGGGCATTCTTTAGGCAGTTTAAGAGAGGTGCCCCTGTTGAGTACTATAAATATCTAGACAAACCTTCTCACGATTCACGAAACGAATTATTTCGAAAATTTTCAGCTCAAGCAAGTGTAGCGAAAAACCAAACGCTACGACTTGAACTTGGAAAAGATAACCAGAAAATTCATCAGCATATAAAGGAAAAACTTGGAAATACAGACAGGTGGGTTTTAATTGGAGGACCACCCTGCCAAGCATATTCCCTAGCAGGCCGTTCTAGATTAAAAGGAAAAACAAAATCTCACCGCACAATAGAGCAGTCAGGTTTATACAAGGAGTATCTTGAAGTATTGACTCAGCATTCTCCCCCTATGTTCGTTATGGAGAATGTTAAGGGGATACTCTCGGCTAAAAATGATAAGGAAAATATTTTTAAGAGGATTATTAACGACCTTAGGAATCCTACAAAGGCATTGGCAGGTAATACGCAAGAATTAGAAAATGTCGAATATAAAATTTTTTCTATAGTACGAGATAAAGATAATAGACGGCTTAGTTTTTTCGGGTCGGATTCTCCACCTGATTCTTATGTTGTTAAGTGTGAAAATTTTGGCATTCCGCAGGCAAGACATAGAGTGATTTTACTTGGAATTAGATCTTCCTTGGGTGTTTCACCTGAGCCACTTGAGGAAATGTGCTTAGATAAGGTAACTTTATGGGATGTAATCTCTGGCCTTCCAAAAATTAGAAGCAAAATATCAAGAGGGGACGATTCAACGAATAATTGGATAAATGTTTTAAAATCTTCCGACAAAAAAGACTGGTTTAAGAATTCACCCAAGATCGTTAAAAAAGAAATTCGAGAAGCTCTAAAGAACCTTAAGAGTATTGATATTGCTCATGGATACGGTTATAAGCCGTATAAAGGCAAACACGCTAAACTTGAAAAGTGGTTTAATGATGAGCATCTATTGAATACATGCAATCATGAATCACGTGGTCATATTATTGAGGATTTGTATAGGTATTTCTATGCTGCCTGTTTTGCAAATGCAACTGACTATTCCCCTACCCTGAACGATTTTCCGAAAGAGCTGCTACCCAAACATCAAAGTGTAAAAGAAGCTTTAACTGGTTCAAAATTTAACGACAGATTTAGAGTTCAGATAAAAAGTAGGCCTTCCACTACTATAGCTTCACATATATCAAAGGACGGTCATTACTACATTCATCCTGACCCTTGCCAGTGCAGAAGTCTGACGGTTCGAGAAGCTGCTAGGCTCCAAACATTTCCAGACAATTACTTTTTTGAAGGACCACGGACATCACAGTATGTGCAGGTTGGGAATGCGGTTCCTCCTTTTTTTGCAAGTCAGATTGCAGATATTATTTTTAATATTTTTAAACAAGCAAAGCTAGAATGATTTTGGATACGATTACAATTAAGGATGATAGCGATAAGAAACATCGTATTAGACTTGGTGGAATAGATGCTCCTGAGAAGGATCAGCCTTATGGCAAAAAGCCTACTAGAATTGACATCAGGTAAGTCCGTAGTGATTGAGCATGAGAAACGTGACCGTTACAAGAGGATAGTTGGTAAAGTGGGTTAGGCGACCTCTGGTATTTAGATGAGGTTTTTGTTTCCATTGGAAGCCAGCATTAGTACTTGGGGTAAGTGCTTCCTTTTAGGTTGATTGCTTGATGCACCGCAGTCCGGGCAGATCGCAAAAAGGTTTCTGTACAAGAGAAATCAAGGGATTTAAGATATGAATTCGAAAACACCTATGACCACAGCCATTAATTATCAAACTTGCAATAAAGTAACCTGTATATTACCACTATGATATATGATAGAGGTAAAAGAATACCTTCGTGAAGATGAGAGCAGTCCTTTCGCCGATTGGTTCAATGAGTTAAATACTCAGGCCGCGCTCAAAGTGAACACTTACCTGGCGCGGATAGGAAATGGGAACTTATCCGCTGTTAAAAGCGTAGGAAGCGGTTTCACGAATGCGTGATTGATTTGGGACCAGGTTACCAAGTTTATCTGGGCAAAGACGGTGATAAACTGGTTATCTTGCTGGGCGGAGGAACAAAGAAACGCCAGCAAAGAGATATCGACAGGGCTAAAGAACTTTGGCAGGAATACAAAAAACATAAAAAGAGGCAGTAATCATGGCTATCACACGTAACTTTAAGGAAACAATTCAAGCACGAGCCCTCAAGGACTCAAAGTTTCGTACGGGGCTTCTCAAAGAAAGTATTGAGAGTATGCTGGCAGGGGATATGGAGACAGGGAAAACACTCCTTCGGGATTATATCAATGCTACGATTGGCTTTGAAAAACTGAGCAGTATTGCGGAAAAATCGCCAAAAAGCCTGATGCGAATGTTCAGTCCCAAGGGGAACCCGACAGCCAACAACCTGTTTGACATCATCGGCACCCTGAAAGAAAAAGAAGGCGTTCGCTTTGAAGTGAAAGTTTCTCGTTAAGAAAATAGTTTCATTAATTCAGTCGCAACTGTGCTGTAACTTATTAAATTGAAATAGCCCCAAGGACTACTTAATAGGATCTTTATCGCGTTGAAGTATAAGTGTTAAATCTATAATTGAACAGTGTAATTTTAGAGGAGATAGAATGTTAAAAAAAATCTGTAAGCTTATTGTAGTTTCGACTTTATTTGCTGGTTGTGCTAGCGTGCCAATGGAAGGCATGGAAGAAACTTTAATAGCGAAAAAGTTTAACCCTCCAGTAGAAGGAAATTCTGGACTATATATTTATCGTAACAGTTTTGGTGGACAAGCTTTAAAGAAGGATGTATGGGTTGATGGAAAATGTATCGGAGAAACTGCTGCGTATGTTTTCTTCTATGAAGAAGTTGAAGGCGATAAAAGCTACAAGATTTCTACCGAATCTGAGTTCTCCCCTAATGACCTGATAGTTAAAGTTAAAAGCGGTATGCATTATTTTATTCGTCAATATCTTAAGCTTGGAGTGTTTGTTGGTGGTGCTGGCTTAGAGCTTGTTGATGAGGAAAAAGGTAAAAAAGATGTAAGCGAGCTAGATATGGCAACTAAAGGCACATGCAGTAAATAGCCCCAAGGGGAATTGAACCCCTGTTTCCGGCGTGAGAGGCCAGCGTCCTAGCCGCTAGACGATGGGGCCACGGTGCGTGTGGCCAAGTAAGAACCTTTTATTGAATATATTTCCCGCAGTGAGAGGGCTTAAAATCCGTCTCTTTTCATGATAGGTGGGCCAGTCCGTTTTTTCTTTTTCTCTCTGCGAATCACGTCTTCGGCATTTTCGGGCAGATTTGGTGGCTTCTAATGGATGTTGAAAAAATTCCAGAAATAAACCGATGGCTTTCGCAGTTTGATGATGCATTGCCAGATAAATATTTAGCCAGGTACATGCTGAAAAAGATGCGCTACGTAACATTTGAAGAGGTGGAGGAGTGGTTGCAAAAATCATTATCAAACGTAATAGATGAAATAATAAAAAGTGAAGGCCGTAAAGTCCAAATTGCAATATTCCCAGTGGCTAAGCCGTTTATACATGAATTCAACAAAGATAAAGAAGTAAAACCACCAAACGATAGTGCTGGAAGGTTTGCTCATTCATTGAGAAATTTAGAAAGAAGGTTCCTTGGCTTTGTGGAAGTCACACCAAGGGACGAATCAATGAAAGCAAGAAAAGTTAAACACATAATTTATGTTGATGATTTTGTAGGGACTGGAAACCGCTTTGTGAAGTCTTGGAGATCTACTGTATCAAAACGTATAAAATCATGGTGCTCACATGGTTGGTGTAAAATCTGGGTGCTTTCGTTTGCCGGGCACGAGGGTGGATTAAGCCATATAGTTAACCAAATAAGACCTATTGTGAGAGAACGCATTCGCGTTAATCTTACAATTGATAAATCCTTTATTCGGGATAGTGTCGATCTAGTAAACCTTTCATATAGATATGGTGAGCGTTTAAATGAATCAAAAGCACAGCTAGGGTATGGGGAGCTTCTTAGTCCTGTGGTTTTTCAATATGGCTGTCCAAATAATGCTCCTGGTATATTTTGGTCTAAAGGCAAGCGATGGCAACCACTGTTTCCTAAGAGAAGTATTGCAGCAGAGGTTTACCGTCTATTTAGAGAAAATATGACTGATGAAACAACGCCTGAAGAATTATGGATGGTAGGGCACCATAATTTAGCTATAGAGGTTATAAATAATATAAATAGTTATCGTGGCGACCATCAATACGTGATGATTCTTGGTTTTTTGGATAAAGGAAAAGACCTAATTAAAATACGAAGAGTGCTTATATTAACAGAAGAAGAATTTAACAAGAAAATAACAGAATTGGTAAAGTATGGTCTGATTAATTCAGACAATAAAATTACTCAATTCGGTAAGGATATATTAAAAAGAGGAACAAAGACTAAAATAATAAAAAAGGATAACAGTGAAGAGTATAAAAACTTTTATCCTGCATCATTTTTGGGGGTTCAACGTGAAGTTTAGCCGTAGATGAAGCAGTTCATCACCAGTAAATTTTGGGGGCATATGCCACCTGAGGTTTATAGAGCACGGACTCCGTTGCTTGATGTAGTAGCCTTCGCTGGAGTGAAGAACTACACCTCGCATTTTAAAGCGCGTGGTCTCCTCCGCGGGGGGCTACACCTACACCCAGCCTTTGCTTTAAAACGCGAGGTATACCTCCACTTGCGTGAGGTAAAGTAAATGGATCGTTGGAACCCCAATCTTTATTTAAAAGAAGGCCGGCAAAGAGGTCACAATACTGACTATCTTTATAAGCTTTTCGAGATAGGAAATAAAATTCAGGCCAAGAAAGTGCCAGTGCTTTATTCTTTGTCACACTTGGCAAATGTTTCAAGCACACGGTATTCAGATCTTCATTCGTTTGTGGCGCGGACAGATATTGATCAGAAGGATTACCCATATAAAAATTTTACTATAAGTAAACGTAGCGGAGGCGGCAAGCGTTGGATATCAGTCCCAGTGCCGCCTTTAATGGCGCTTCAATCATGGATAAATCAAGAGATTTTAAATAACGTACAACCGCATTCTGCTGCTATGGCATATGTTAGTGGACTTGTTTCACCTCTAAAGTCACACGCTAAAAGGCATTGTGGTGCTGATTGGATATTAAAGATGGATATCACGAACTTTTTCTCAAATATATCAGAAAGGCAGGTTTTTGATGTTTTTCAATCTTTGAATTATCCAAAGTTACTTTCTTTTGAAATGGCAAGGTTGTGCACAAGAGTTACGCCGAATCGAAAAGGAAGAAGATGGAATGTAGAACGGAAAAATTATAATATAGAAGACTATTTTTGTAAGTCTCTCGGTAGCCTTCCTCAGGGTGCGCCTACCAGCCCAGCATTATCTAATTTAGTCTGTAGAAACCTGGACGCTCAGCTTGATCAGTTAGCGAATGAGAATAGAGCATCATACAGTCGATATGCTGATGATCTTTGCTTCTCTTTTGAACAATCGACTAGAGACGATGTTTTTCGATTTAAAAAGCAAATAAGCAAGATTCTTTGGGATAATTCTTTTACAGAGAATAAAAAGAAAACACAAATAATACCGCCTGGAGCAAGAAAATTAATTACTGGTTTGATTGTCAATGAAGATAACCCATCTATTCAAAAGGAACTTAGAGACCGAGTACGTATGCATCTCCATTACGCGGAGAAAAATGGGATACCTAAGCATTGCAAGAAGAGAGGATTTCGCTCCGTAATTGGGTTAAAAAATCACCTTTATGGCCTGATTATGTATGTTCGTAGCATTGATACGGTCAAAGGTGAAAAATTTAAACAACAATTTCATCAACTACCTTGGTTGAATTTTGATATTTGATTTATAGGGTACATATGTCAGCATCAGAAATAGTAAACAAAGTTTGGAATTACGCCCACGTCTTGCGTGATGACGGTGTGGGTTATGGTCTCTAATGGATTTCCTTGGAAGTTGAATTGGTGGAGGCGGAGAGAATCGAACCCCTGTTTCCGGCGTGAGAGGCCAGCGAAACTGATTTAACCATGCCTCCATGATGATGGCAGGGGAAGTGGTATGGATTCCTGCTTGACTTAAATAAAAAAAGGGCAACTAAATTGGTTGCCCAATTACCCCCATTCAAGCAGGGGTCAAAAGATCATTTTCCTTGCCCTGTCCAGCTTCTTTCTGCTTGAAACGAGAAATTAATATATTATTCAAGAGCTGTTTATCGTAAACATCCATATTTACAAAACCAAGCTTGCTTTTCATTTCATCACGCGTAAAAATATTTGCCAGCATTCCAAATGCTTCATCAATGAATGATACCGAGGCAATCTGAATATTCTTAAAATCCAATTCAATCTTATCTTCTCGATTCCAAGAGTTAAGAATAAGACCATAAACTACTCCCCCATCATCCCTTGTGATAATTCTCTTGCCGCAGATTTGTTTAATGTCAATTATCATTTATACACCTCCTAGAATATTGGTTCTTCTTCAGAAGCTAAGCAATATCCGTATTCTTTACTTGTGTTAATAACCAGCTTCAATATTGTACCAGAAAAATTGTGGTTCATGCTTTGATCCTTTACTCCCCCTCGGCTAAAATCCCAGAAAACTTTACCCTGCCCAGAAATTATGCACATTTGCCCCTTATTCACTGATAAAAAGCATTTTATGTGGTGAAGCCCAAGACCAGCTTCTCTTGCTTTGGAGGTGATCCCTTCCTCGGTAGCCATTCTAATGGCCTTATGATGGTCTTCTAAGTGCATATGTTTAGGAGAGGTTTTAAGGGATTCTAATATTCCTTTCCCCATATCCGCAATGCAAATTCTAAGTTGACGTTCCTTTGGGTACAGCCATGAACAAACATAATACGTGGTTCCGCCACTATGCTCAACAACGTTTTGGGTAGCTTCAGATATACTCATCCTAAGTGACCATTTAAGCTCCTTAGATATTTTTAAATGATAGTCTAAAATTTTGGTAATGGTTTCAAGAAACAAAGGGTCTATCCCGTTAAGCTCTTTAAGCTGAATTTTTCCGGCTGTAATCAGGTCTTTGGATACAGATTTTTCTGGAAGGTCGAAAAGGTTGTTAAACCCTATTTCTTTCAGCTTTCTTTTAAGATTTTTATTTTCTGGTTTTATGTACTCACAGGTTTTCTTGAGTCTAAGGCATTCAAGGGTCGTTATAGCAATCATTGAAATTCCAAACGGAGAAAGGGATTCTGTATTTGATAGATCAAAGATTATTTCTTCGTCAGCTGAACTTTTCGCCTTTTCATACAGATCAAGAATAATGTTTGACATCGAAATACTTTGTTTTTTCGGGTATTTTAGGTGAGCCATTACTTTTATTTCCTAGGTCAATTCTCTCCCGCTTACCTTCTTTTACTCTATCTCCCAAACCGCATTTTAAATCTCCAGGAACCGTCGCCGTACTTGGGATAAGTGCTTCCGTTTAGATTGATTGCTTGATGCGCCGCCGCCATCCTTCACCATAATTCAGTCGCGACTGTGCTGTAACTTATTATATTTAAATAGCCCCAAGGGGAATCGAACCCCTGTTTCCGGCGTGAGAGGCCGGCGTCCTAGCCGCTAGACGATGGGGCCACGGTGCGTGTGGTCAAATAAGAATCTTTTAGAATACATTTCCCGCAGTGAGAGGGCTTAAAATCCGTCTCTTTTCATGATAGGTGGGCCAGTCCGTTTTTTCTTTTTCTCTCTGCGAATCACGTCTTCGGCCTCTAAGTCGCGCTTGTTCACCCCAAGCAACAAAAACGCCATCAGGGGATAAGCCGGCAGGGTCAGCACCCCCCATGTCACTAAAAACTTTCCACCAGCGGAAATCACGCCTCCATCACTCCCTTCATTGTCCCCTGTACCAAAGGCCAGAAACAGCATCATCCCCAACAGCATGCCCATTAATGAAGAGATTGAGGTTTTATGCGCCACCTCGTTCATATATAGTGACGGAAAAAGCGGGAAGTCACTCACATAAGCACCGATGAGCCCCAGTGTGAACATGATAAAAATCGCCGCCATCAAAAAATCGTTGGTGATGGCAATGGTCGCCACCAACTGGTAAACGGGAGCCCAAAGCGCGACAATAAACGGGTTACGGTAAAAAATATTCATATTTCCTCATAAAAAGTCCCATCAGGCATACCCCTCCGGGAAATAGGGAATTGGCTCGGGTACAAGGATTCGAACCTCGACATTCAGAACCAGAATCTGACGTCCTACCGTTAGACGATACCCGAGTGCTAATTCCTTGTAATTCTTGAATTATAATAGATTTAGATGCGAAACCTGTCAAGCTTGTTTGCGGAGAACCTCGGCTGGTAATTTGCAATAGCTTTTTACCACTAACAGCCGGTTTTTCCGGCGTGACGGCTTTACTCATCACCAACACGGTTAGTGAAAGGATTCACATATGCGCATAATTTCAGGTACTGCACGGGGAACCCGCCTGGCCAGCCTGGGCTCTGCCGACATCCGCCCTACCCTTGACCGTGTCAAGGAATCGTTTTTCAATCAGGTCGGCCCCGGTCTTAATGGGAATACCTTTCTCGATTTGTTCGCCGGGAGCGGGAGCATAGGCATTGAGGCGCTTAGTCGAGGCGCGGAAACAGTGGTGTTTGTCGAACCCAACTTTGAGGCCCAGCAGATCATCATACAAAATCTGGAAAAATGCAAAATGACTGGCGATTCCCCGCGTTGGGTCTTATTGAAATCCTCTGCCCTTACAGGATTGCAAACACTTCAACAACGAGGGCTGGGCTTCAATCTCGTCTATGTTGACCCGCCTTTCTCTGATGGATTGTATGAACCGACCTTACTCGCACTATCATCATCGGGAATCCTGTGCCAGGACGCTATGGTCGTGGTCGAACATTTTCATAAAACCGTTTTACAGAAAAACTATGATAAACTTGAGTTTTATAAAGATCGGCGATTGGGCGATTCCTGCCTTTCTTTTTTCGCTTTTAAAGATTCTCTTTGAGCTATGACGGAACCAAAAAAAATTGTTGTTGCCATGAGCGGGGGGGTAGATAGTTCTGTGGCGGCTGGGATCATGAAAGAACGAGGGTTCGAGGCTGTTGGAATTTCCCTGCAGTTGTGGAACTATTCCAATGCGGACAATCGGTTCGGCACCTGCTGTTCTCTCGATGATATGGCTGATGCCCGGCGGGTGGCAGAGCGGGTCGGCATTCCTTTTTATATCCTCAATATGGAAAAAAAGTTTAAGGAAGAGGTGGTGGACTATTTCATCTCTGAATATATGCAGGCGAGGACGCCAATTCCCTGCACACTGTGCAACCAGAAGCTGAAGTTTGAAGAGTTGATCCACAAAGCTGAATCATTCGGGATTCGGCGTATTGCCACTGGGCATTACGCCTCTATCGTCAAGCATTCTTCGGGGCGACTGATGGTACGCCGGGGCCGGGATCGGTTTAAAGACCAAAGTTATTTTCTGTTCAACCTATCGCAGGAGCAACTGGCACGGTTGGAGTTTCCACTCGGCGACATGGATAAAAAAGAAGTTCGCGAACATGCCCGAAAATTAGGATTGAATGTAGCTGAGAAAGCCGAGTCGCACGAAATCTGCTTTATCCCTGACAACGACTATCCCAAGTTTATCGCCAAGCAATTGGACGGCAAAGCCTTGCAGGAGGGAGAGATCGTCAACTCTGCCGGCGAGGTGCTGGGCAAGCACCCTGGTTACCCGGCGTTCACCATCGGGCAGAGAAAAGGACTCAATCTTGGCGGACTCAAGGAACCACACTTTGTAACGCATATTGACCCGGTGCGAAATCGCATCACCGTTGGCCCCAAGCACGAACTGGCCCAACCCGACTGCACAGTGAGTCAGGTGAAATGGAGCCTGGAGTTTTCCGATCCGTTCCGCGCCGATGTACAGATTCGTTACCGGCACCAAGGGGTCCCTGCAACAGTAACACCGCTTAACGGCTTGCGGGCAAAGATCGAGTTTGACGAGCCACAGATTTCTATTGCGCCCGGCCAGTCCGCCGTATTTTATCAGGATGATTGCGTGGTCGGTGGCGGTTGGCTAGAATGAGCAAAGAGGTTCAAGTAGCGGTGGAAGCAGCTTTGGCCGCCGGAAAGATCTTAAACGCGCGCAAGGATTCCATCGGAAAAATATCTTTCAAAGAATTTCATGATCCGGTCACAGAAGTCGATCATCTCTGCGAGCAGACGATCATTGATAGAATCAAACAAACTTTTCCTCGCCACGACATTCTGGCCGAAGAGTCAGGCAACGCCCAAGGCAACCTATCACCGAACAAATGGATCATTGACCCACTTGATGGCACTCTGAACTATTCGCACGGTTACCCCTGTTATTGCGTATCTATCGGACTGGAACACGAAGGTCAATTGGAGGTCGGTGTGGTGTACAATCCCTGCCTCGACGAACTGTTCGTTGCCGAGCGAGGCAAAGGAGCCACCCTTAATAACAAGCCTATCAAGGTTTCCACCATCCCCACATTAAAAGAAAGCCTACTCGTTACAGGTTTTCACCCCAAAGTGGCACATTCTACCGATGACAACTTAAACCATTTTTGCCGATTCATGAAGTTGTGTCAGGCGGTGCGCCGTCCCGGTTCGGCGGCGATGGATTTGGTTTATACCGCGATGGGCCGATTCGAAGGATTCTGGGAACTCAAGCTCAGCCCTTGGGATGTCGCAGCAGGAGCGTTGATTGTGACAGAAGCCGGAGGCACTCTGTCAAAATTTGATGGTAGCCCAACAACTATTTACGATGAAGAAATCCTGGTCAGCAACGGCCTGATTCATCAAGAAATGGTAAACGTTCTGCAGTCCACCCACCCACAAGCGAGCGTATTAGGCAGATAGAAAGTTTTTATGAAAAGCCTGGGGCGTCTCAGGCTGAAGAAAACTAATCTTTTTTAGCATCGTCCGGTTTCACCAGGTAGGTGTAACCGTTCAGTCCTGCCTTATAGAGATCAAGAAAGTCATCGGCCTCCTGTTGTGTGACCGCACCTCGTTGTACGCACCCAATTAGAAAACCATCTATGCGTCCTGCAAGTTCATCAGCGCTGAACTGAACATAATCCAGAACATCTGCCACATCTTCGCCTTCAATGATCTGTTCGTAGTTTAGCGACCCATCTTCTTTAAGTGAAACGTGAACCGTGTTGGTGTCGCCAAACAGGTTATGCAGGTCTCCCAGAATTTCCTGATAAGCTCCTGTGAGAAAAATACAAAGGGAGTAGTTTTCTCCTAGTTTGAGGGAATGCACCCTCAACGTATTTTCTGTGCCACGGCTAGTGCCGATAAAATTGTCTATCCTTCCATCCGAGTCACAGGTGATGTCTTCAAGCGTTGCGTCGCGGTCGGGCTCTTCATGCAAGCGGTGCAGGGGTACAACCGGAAACACCTGATCAATAGCCCAGGAATCGGGTACTGATTGGAACACAGAAAAATTGCAAAAATATTTATCGGCTAGCTTGGTTTTAAGAGAACGGATATCTTCCGGCAGAAACTTCAGCCGGGAACTCAGTTTTTCAATTTTACGGCAAATACCCCAGTAAATACGTTCGGCCACGGCCCGGTCATCCAGGGAAACCAAGCCAAGTAAAAACTTGTTCTGCACCTCTTCTTTCAGATGTACGGCATCGTGCCATGACTCGATCAGGTTTTTGTTAGAAGTGGAGTCCAGCACATCAAAAATTTCTTTCACCACATCAGGGGCGTCATCGGCGATTTTAACCTGATCGCTCCATTCCGGAAAACTGGTCACATCCAGCACATTGACAACGAGAATGGAGTGATGCGCGGTCATGGCTCGGCCCGATTCCGAAATGATATTAGGGTGCGGCAGGTTTTCCGCCTGACAGATTTCCAGCAGGTGATAGACCACATCGTTGGCATATTCCTGTACGGAATAATTGGTGCTGGATGCGAAAGTGGACCGCGACCCATCGTAGTCAATACCCAGTCCTCCACCCACATCTATGTACTGAATATTGCACCCAAACCTCATCAATTCAGAATAAAACCGCCCTACTTCTTTCAGGCTGTTTTTGATCCTGCGAATATTAGTGATCTGACTTCCCAAGTGAAAATGAATCAGTTTGATGCAATCGAGAATGTTTTTTCTTTTGGCGATTTCCAAGGCTTCCATAAGTTCTATCGTGTTCAGTCCGAACTTGGAGTATTCCCCAGCAGAGGAAGACCAACGCCCCTGCCCCGCACTCACCAGCTTAATACGGAGTCCAATATTGGGTTCCACCCCTAGTTCCTCGGCCACTTTCTCAATCAGCACCAGTTCATCAAGTTTCTCCACAACGATGAATACTTTTTTGCCCAGCTTCTGGCTCATCAATGCCAGGCGAATGAAGGCTTCATCCTTATAGCCATTGCAAATCAGCAAGGCTTCCGGGTTATCGAGGATCGCAAGTATGGCATGCAGTTCTGGCTTGGACCCGGCTTCCAGTCCAATATTGAAAGGCTGGCCGAATTTTACAATTTCTTCCACCACCTGTCTTTGCTGGTTGACCTTGATCGGATAAACACCGTGATAGTCGCCCTCAAAGCCATATTCTTCAATAGCGTTTTGAAATGAGTTAGCAAGGTTGGCAATACTGGCCTTAAGAATATCTGAAAACCGAATCAACACCGGCAGAGAATATCCCTTGGACTGGATATCATCGACCAGTTCCTTGAGGTCTATATGATGAACACTCTTCCTGTCGGGGCGCACAACAATATTGCCTTTGGAATTGATATCGAAATAACCCGCACCCCAACCATTAATATTGTAATGTTCCCGAGCTTCGTCAATGGTCCATTTTGTCATGCTGGAATTATTCTCTGATAAAATTTTTCAATTAGTGCGGATGATTCAAATTACTCTATCGTGAAGAAATGTCAATTGAAAACAAAGGGATTCTTTGAACCGTCAATCTGTGCTATAAAATCGAAGCTATATTACTGAATTATCAGTACGGAGCAGAAAATATTCATGAAAATTGAAAATGTGGAAGTGCGGGATATTGCCAAAGAGTTCAGCACTCCCGTTTATGTATATAGCCTGGAAATCTTGCGCCGTTCGATTGACGAGATCAAACAATTGGCCTCTGTTACCCGTTACGCCATGAAAGCTAATTCTAATGTCCGCATTCTTAAAGAAATGCTCGACAACGGAGTCAAAATTGACGCGGTCAGTGTTTTTGAAGTGCGACGTGCCCTGCACGCGGGATTCAGTACCGATGATATCTGCTTCACCAGCGATGTGTTTTTCAACGATGAAGATGTAAAGTTCTGTCTCGAAAACAATATTTACTGCAATTGCGGAACATTCGGGATGGTCGAAGAATATGGCAAGGCCTGGAAAGCTAAGGGTGGAGGTTCCAAAAAAATTTCAATCCGAATCAATCCCGGCGAAGGCATCGGCCATTCAAAAAAAACCAATACCGGAGGACCCTACAGCAAGCACGGAATCTGGTACCAGAATCTGGATGAGGTCAAGCGTCTTGCTAAAGAGTATGGGCTGACTATTTCCGGAGTGCATACGCACATCGGGTCGGGTGGCGATATGGAACATCTCAAACGCATCACCGGAAAACTGGTGGAATTCGCCAAACAGTTTGAAGAAGTGGAAACGGTAAACTTTGGCGGAGGACTGCCCTACCAATACGACCCGGATCAGCCACAGGAGGATATTACCGGATATAAATCCATTCTCGAAGAACGCGCGAAACTGTTAAGAGATCATTTCGGGCGGGACATCGTCTGCGAAATAGAGCCAGGCCGCAGGTTTGTAGCGGGTTGCGGATACCTGATCGGGGAAGTACGCTCTCTCAACCATACCTTCGATGAAGAGGGAAAACGCATCGACTATGTGCTGACGAATGTCGGCTTCTGCCATCTCATCCGCCCCATGGCATATGGATCGTTTCACCCCATCTGGTTTGTCGGCGACAACCTCGGACCAGAACAAGATATTATCGTTGCTGGGCCCGTTTGTGAATCTGGAGATGTGTTGACGCAAAAAGATGAAGAGCCGGTAGCCCGCCAACTACCTATGCCAAAACAGGGGGACTGCATCGTAATAGGCGGGGCAGGAGCTTACGGACACGTCATGTCCTCGAACTATAATTCCCAGCCTCTCATCCCTGAAATCGTAGTCAATGGCGACCAGTGTATGCAAACTCGAAGCCGCCAGACGCTTGATGATATCCTACAGCCAGAAGACCAGGCCAATTAACCTCTTTTTTTAGCTAACTTAAAACAGCGGGTCAATTTTTTGTGCCATCTGGATATCAGCGAGGGTGACGCCGCTTGCCGTGTGGGTCCAGTAGCGAACAGAAATACGTTTGTAGTTGATGATGATGTCTGGGTGGTGGTTGTTGGCTTCCGCTGCTTCGGCGACCTTGCCCACGAAAGCGATCCCCTCCATGAATTTAGAGGCATGATGAACCCGCTCAATGTAAGACACCCCTTTTTCGCTCTTTCCTGCTTTCCATTCCGGCGCCATTTCTTTTAACTTTTCTTCCAGTTCATGTTCTGTCAGAGCGATCTTTTCTACCATTTTTAAAACTCCAAAAATTTAAATCCCGGCATAATCCGAGTGTGGTGATTAAATAAGTTTATCCAGCTTTTTACGCAGGGTCGTCTCGTGCACCTTGTACACAAAACTTTCTTCGTCATTGATACACACCACCGGAATGCGTTCTTTATAAGACTCAAACAGAGCTGGTTCGGATTCAATATCTGTCAAGGTCAGGGTCGCGGGATAATCGAGAAGCACCCGTTCAACAATTGCCTTCATATCATCGCAGAGGCAGCAGTCTTTTTTTGTTAGGATTTTAATATTTATTGTCATTTGATAAGTTGCAGCGCTCCATTCAGCCGAGACAACTCTTCGTCCATCTATTTACGCCATTGCTCATTGCCACCGATAGGTCGGTTACATAGAGTGAATCATGGTTGTTACTTTCCCCCAGACTATGAGGCAAGTGAACAGCAGGACGAATCCAACCAGAACCATCATTGCCAGCGGTCGTTTTCTCCAGTAGCGTTCTTTATTTTGATCAACGAATGGAATGGCAACCAGAAATAGGATGATCAGTGGCGGCGCAATAATCAGAAAAGGTACCCACAGGTTTTCCAAAGCATATATCCAGACAAACTGCCATGGCGGCCTCGTCACTTCCAGTCCCAGCACCGGTTCTTCTCCCAGTGGTGGAGCGATGGTGAGGGCCAGCAGACAGATCAACAGGAACACGCCAACCCCTGCTCTTTTGAGGTATGCCATGTGCCGAGTAAAAGGCATGTCTTTACTTTTTCCCTGCGCTTCAGGAAGAGGTGACAACTTGTGGTACTTAACATAGAAAAGGTGTAGCCCCACCATCAACAAAGTGATAATCGGGAGCAACGATATATGAGCCATATAAATCCGGTTTAACAGCGGCACTCCTGGGGCAAATTCTTCAGTCAGGGGCAAGCCAAAAATACCAATTCTCTCCGCTACCCAGAGAAAATGAGCCAGAGCTTCATAGGCTTCCTGATCCCATTTGATAACCGTACCCGTAAATAACAAGGTCACCATCAGTAACATCAAGCCAATACCTGTCAACCAGTTTATTTCGCGAGGATTTTTATAGGATGCCGTAAAAAAGACGCGTATCGCATGCAGGATCATGGTTACGGTCAACACTTCTCCCGCCCAGAAGTGAATACCCCGCAGGAACCAACCCAAATATACCTGATCGATCAGGTAATGCAGGCTCTGGTTGGCACGTTCGGGGCCGGGCACAAAAAACTGTGCCAGCAAAATTCCACTGAGAGCCAGCACCGTGAAGGCTGACAGAGTCATACCTCCCAGGGAGTATTTTATGGAGTTAGCATGCTCTGGAATGTCGTACTCAAGAAGTTGAAAACCTAATCGGTCTTGCAAAATTTTTGAAAGTCCGTTAGCCATCAGATCATTCTCCTAGTCGCATGAAAGTGAGACCGGCAAAAACTAAACCGACAAACAAGGTGATACCAACGGCAGTCCCGAATCCCTTACTGGATAAAGAAACCTGTTCATGATGAGAAAGCTGGACCTGGGCTTCCTGATGCTCCGTGCGTTCATTATGGCCTCCTTCCATTTTTTTATCATCCATTAGCATAGAGTCAGGAGAGTCTAACTCGTCTTGCGTGAATAAATCAGCGGGAGAAAACATATTATCGAAACTGTCGTCGGAGCCCAAAAGTGGGTTCGCTTCTTTAGTGGAGTACATTGAGTCTTTGGCCGCAGACGCTTCCACCCTTTTTTTATCTTCAGGCTTGTAGCCTCCGCCATCCGCAAATATTTCCTGGGCTGGAAACAGAAAGAGAATCGCAAAAAAAACAACCCATGTAAGACGGAAACTAGCCATGATCAACTTCCGAGCACCATTTGAGAAAAAGCCTCTAAGGTTTCATCATTAGCCCAGTCTCGCGGACCAATCGCTTTATGGACAATGAGGCCTTCTCGGTTAACAATAAAGGTTTCAGGAACGCCTGTGGTCTTATAAACTTTTTTGGCAACTTCGCTCTCAGAGTCAAGCAATACAGGAAACGTCAGATTGAATTTTTTCATAAACGGGCCAATCAGGCTCTGGTCAGTATCAATACTGATGGTGAGCATCTCGAACCCAAAGTCTTTATATTTTCGGTACAGTTTTTCCATCGAAGGCATTTCTACTTCGCAGGTTCCACACCAAGTTGCCCAGAAGTTGATGAATACTACTTTTCCGCGGTAGTCAGAAAGCTTCACTTTCCCTCCCGCCAAAGTAGACAATTCAAATTCGGGAGCTAAAAATGCCTCTGCCGGGTATTCAGTTTCAAAGGGTTTTAGATCCACCTTGTTGATCGACATCACAAACACATACAAAAGTGCCGCGACTAGAAAGGTGTATGGAATATAAATACTGACAGGTTTATCCTGCGCTACGTTTTCCATAATTAACTTTAAGTTCTACGATAAGGCCGATAAAACTTTTTGTCCACGGCAATTACAATTTCGTTCAGGGTCTTTCCCTGGTTATATAGCTCATAAGCGTAAAATACTTCTCCTAGGCAGATGTCGCATTTAGAACCGTGCTTATTCGTGTAACAGGTCAGCAGGGTTTTATGCCCGTGATTCTTTTTGCAGTAGCAATAACAAAACAGACTATCGATCACTTTAGGGATTTCCGCAGCAATGCGATAGGCTTCCGCCACCCGCCCTGTGAACGAAGCGTCGGACATGATCGGACGGGTTTCAATCAAAAATCCCGTTGCCGGAGCTACTGGCTGAGCCTTCGGTTTGGTTCCGACGTAAACACCTCCCACAATTAGGCAGATCAGAAAACCCAACGCGACCGATAAAATACGTTTTTTACTCATTGATGAGGTTCTGCTTGATTTTTTTCTACCCATAGCCCCAAAAAATTTGAGTTGCGTAAATAAAGAGAAAATTATTTATTAGATTATATGGACTGCTGAACCTCAATTCAACTCAATTTCCATGCGATTATAGTTGAGTCCCTGTGAATTTAATATGAGATGTGGCTTTGACCAATTGATCGGAATTTTTCCATTCCAACTTGTCCTGAGGGATGAGAAAGTCGCCCTCAGTATTTCGAAAAGGGCGCCATTCCCGGTCCAGGTAAACCTCATTGGGCCTGAAGCTTGCCTTATAGACTAGGGATGCATTCTCGGCAATATAGTAACCGAGATAAAAATATTTAATCTGGCTTGTGAGGGCATACTCTAGCTGCTTCAATACGCTGAAAGTTCCCAAGCTCATTCTTTTATCGGGAACCTGATAAAAAGTATAAATAGCGGAAAAAGACTGGGAAGTTTTGTCACCTAGCGCCACGCCAATGAGCTTTCCATCATGATAGTATTCGAATTCAATACCAAAAGGCGTGTTCACATAAAAAGACAGCCTGAAATTTTGTTCGTCTTCCACATCATCCTGCAGGGGGGAAAACCTCTCCTTATGAGTGAGGTAAAGCTGGAACTTTTGCGGGGTATATTGAGGAACGCCAATCTTGACCTCCACATCCTTGCAAGAAGACAAAGCTCGCTTCTGGTTCCGGGTCATTTTAAAATCCTCAGTCCGCACCCGGATGGGAATGCACTGATAACAATTCTGGCACCGGGGACGAAAAAAATAATCCCCAAAATGGCGCATGCCATGAGCCAGCAGATATTCAAACTCCACCTCAGAGACATCTTCAAGCAGATACTCCTCGAACAAGGATTTTCTATCCTTAAAATACCCGCACTGAAATGACCTAGAATCAATAAAATGGGCTAACATATTTACTTTTCCATACTGAGCAGAGGGGAATCCTCAAAATCAAACATCTATGATCTCAATATTCTATAATACTTTGCCGTCCAATAACAAATTAGGATAAGAAACTTGCCCGCCTGCTATCTTTTTTTCAGCCCTACAAATAGGGAGATTTGAAATTCTGCCCATTTTATGATTAACTTTCCTCGCACGGACAGGCCCCCAGCAACGCAGAAACTTCAATAAACGCATAAGTTCATCTTCTTCTCTTGTGGAGATATATCGGTTTGAAGGTATCGGTCATCGTTCCCACCCTCAATGAAGAGCTGGTTATTGAGAAAACCCTGACACAAATCCAACAACTTTCCCCTCATGAGCTAATTGTCAGCGATGGCGGGAGTGATGATGGCACAGGCACTATTGCCAAAAAGCTCAGTCATCGCGTCATCACTGGGTCTACTGGTCGCGCCACGCAAATGAACGCCGGTGCCAATGAAGCCACTGGCGATCTATTGCTTTTTTTGCATGCCGATAGCCGACTTGAGCCTGAAAGTTATCAAAAAATGCTGGAATACATGGAGAATCCTGATTGGATCGGAGGAGCCTTCACGCTTTGCATAGAATCCCAAAAATGGTCGATCAAGCTGGTCACCTTGTTAGCTAATATCCGTTCCAAATATTTTGGTCTTGCTTATGGTGATCAGGGGTTCTTTGTCCGCAAAAAAGTTTTCGAAAGTATGGATGGATTCGCCTCTCTTCCTATTTGCGAAGATCTTGAATTCTACCAACGTTTGAAAAAAAAAGGGCCGGTGATCCTGCTAAAGGAAAAGGCGCACACTTCCCCAAGACGTTGGATCAAGGAAGGAATTGTTTTCACCACAGCGCGGAATACCCTTATTGCTATCCTGTTCGGGCTGGGGTTCCCACTGCGCACCCTGACCAAATGGTACCTCGCCATTCGCTAGCCCTACCCAATTGCACGTGATATTCTTCCTTAGCTGTGTTGCCTCTTCTCTAAACTTTGCCCTTTCTATCCTTCCGAGACATGAAGTTTATGGAAAAGGATATAACAAAGGCAGGAAGGCTTAGGAAGAATTTAACGCATACCCGGAACGGGTATTTCTTGCTCCAGAGGAGCAATAGCTCTATTTGGCAAGCAAAGAGGAGGAAAAAACCTTAAATAATTTCGGTGAAGAACAGAATCATCCAGATAACCAGAACGACATTGAAGATCACTCCAACATGAAAAAACACGTTGAAGAACCGGCTGTAGGTGAATTTATAAGTTTGTTTCGGCTCGGTCATGATTCAATCCATCACCAGAGTGGTTAAACGTTTTGCCAGCTCTGATCCGCGAATGATCTTACGCACTGGTCGTTCTATAAGGTTTAGACTCATATAAAGTCGCTCCAGGTTCATAAAAGTTTGCGACTCGGCAATCGCTTTACCGCCCCCGTCCCTTATTTCATTGCGCCAGATACTCAGGACATTCAAATTTTTCAGGCTTGCAGATTTTGCCAAGGCAATGGCTCCCGCATCCCCCATTTTGTTCGAACATAAATACAGTTTTTTCAAATCGGTCAAGCGCGGACTTTCTGCAATCGCCCGGACTCCCTCATCACCAATCCCAGTGCTGTCGAGATGGAGCGCCTGCAAGCGGGGTAATTGATCCGAACAGGCCACGACCTGGGCTCCTTCAGGGCCAATTGGGTTCGAGTCCAAGAATAGAATCTCCAGGTTTTTAAGATTTGTGGAACTGGCCAGCGCTTCGGCACCTTGGGTTCCAATATTATTAGCCTCCAGCATCAGGCATTTCAGGTTTTTCAATAAATCGGCACCGGCCAGAACTTTAGCCTCCTCATCGCCGATGATATTGTGATTGAGATAAAGTGAGGTGAGCCTAGTAAATCCTTTCACACGACTGAGAATATCTATGGACTCCCCGCAAAGCTGGTTCTGGCTAAGAAAAAGCTGTTCCACAGAGGATAAATCCTTAGCATCACAAAGCAGGCGCAACTCTTCCGCCCCAATATTTTTATCTTCCAGATCCAGCAGTTTTCCATCCGAGGCTAAATTTGCCAGAATGGTTTGCTTAAACTTAGATTTAACGGCCTCTTGCAACAGGAAATGCCTCCAAGAACTACTTAATAAATATTTATCGAGGTTATGTGTACTTTAAAGGATTTCATTTAAAAGATCAAACACCCGTTTGGCTTTGCTTTATAATGTTGAGTAGACTAGCGTGAAAGTAGAATCATCTGGAGGAATAAAATGATCGTTGGAGTTCCCAAAGAAATCAAAACCGATGAGTATCGCGTATCAATGACTCCAGCCGGTGTTCATGATCTGATAACCCGAGGCCATCAAGTTTTACTGGAAGACCAAGCTGGGGAAGGTAGCGGCATCAGCAATCAGGATTATCTGGACCAGGGAGCCAAAATCGTTTCCCGTCAGAAAATATTTGCCCAGTCGGAAATGATCGTAAAAGTCAAGGAACCCCTACCGGAGGAATATGGCCTGCTGCGTGAAGGACAGATTCTTTACACCTATCTGCACTTGGCCCCAGCGCCCGAGCTTGCCCAAGCACTACTGGATCAAAAGATCGTAGGCATCGCTTACGAAACCGTACAACTGCCTGACCATTCCCTACCTCTTCTCATTCCTATGAGTGAGGTGGCAGGACGCATGGCCGTGCATGAAGGGGCAAAATATCTTGAACGGGGAAATGGGGGAAGAGGCATTCTGCTTGGCGGCGTGCCAGGTGTTGACCCCGGCCATGTGGTAATCATCGGCGGAGGCATTGTCGGTGCCAATGCCACGAAAATGGCGATTGGCACAGGAGCCCAAGTCACCCTGCTCGATATTAACCTACAACGCCTGCGTTATCTCGATGATATTCATGGGAGCCGTCTTAGAACTCTTATGTCGAACCAGTTTAATTTACTGGAATCACTGCGTACTGCAGACCTCGTGATTGGAGCCGTGCTCATCCCCGGTGCCAAGGCTCCTTGCCTCATCACCCGTGAAATGTTGATCCCGATGCAAAAAGGATCGGTCGTGGTCGATGTCGGCATCGATCAAGGAGGCACCCTCGAAACCTCGCGCCCGACAACCCATAGCGACCCAATTTTCGAGATTGAAGGGGTGATCCATTATTGTGTCGCCAATATGCCAGGAGCCCTAGCCAGAACATCAACCTTCGCGCTCACTAATGCCACCTTTCCCTACGCCTTGGCACTGGCCGAAAAGGGTTATCAGAAAGCTCTAAAAGAAGACCCAGCTCTAAGAGCCGGACTTAATGTTTGCCTTGGGGCTGTGACCCATCCGGAAGTGGCCAATGCACTAGGTAAAAAATTTACTCCGCCCGAAAATTTTTTATGAATAGCATCTCAATGCTTCCGAAAAATAAACATGAGCTTGCAGAAGGTTTTTCATAAAATATGAGTCAAACGTGGATTCAAACAATGAGGGAGAAACGGCAATGAGTGAAGAAGCCCAGGATTTTCATTTCAATGTGAACGTTCGCACTGACAGTGGTTCAAAAGCTACAATGGCAAATAATGAGGACTCGTTTCTCCGTGCCATGGAAATTCAAGAACGCAAGAGAGCAAAAAAAGAACTGGAAAGACCCAAAGAAGAAGAAATTATTGAGGCTTCTACCACAGAAAACGCGGAGCCTGCCTTAATCGAGGAAGAAGTGATTCAAGAAAAAGTCGCAGCGCCTGTTGAGAAAGAACCTCTTGCCGTTGAGCTTCCACCTGCCAAACCTGCTGCCGCTGCAAAACCCGCCGGGGGTGGTGTACCGGGTCCAAAACCCAGAAGTGATTTCACCGCAAAAGAAAAAACCGCTATGTTGAAACGAGCCAGAGTTCATGCTGCGGAAGTCGAAGCAAGAAAAAATAAATAGTTGAATTTAGAAAAAGAGGCTAGCAAGTGAGAAGGCTTTCTTTAACCCGACCAGATCAAACCACTGATTGGCTTATCCACCAGTTGGTCAGGCTCACAGCCCAGCAGGCAATTCCTTTTCCGTGAAAAGATTTGACCATATAATCAATGGCACCTGAATGAAAACGGTAAAACCGTGCTAATCAAATTTGTGGATCAAACCATCCCTAATTCCTTGTTCGAAAGATTTTGTTTCCCTCACAAGCATACCACTTAAAAGTACGAGGCCTACAAGGTTAGGAATGGCCATCAGGGCATTCATCGCGTCGGAAAAGTTCCAAACCATATCCAATTTTACCTGAGCGCCCACAAATACAAAAATAACCCAAGCGTAGCGGTAGAAAATAATATACTTTCCCTCGAAAAGGTATTCGAAGCATTTCTCCCCATAATATTCCCAGGCAAGAATGGTCGAAAAGGCAAAGGTGGCTATGCCAAGAGTCACAATCACATTACCCCACAGGCCGGGCAAGCCAGTTGAAAAGGCTTGTAGGGTTAAAGCCACCCCGGTTTCTCCTGAAACCCAGACACCCGTCGAACTTAAAACCAGCGCCGTCAGTGAGCAGACCACCAGGGTATCTATGAAAGTTCCCGTCATGGAAACCAGTGCCTGCTTGGAGGGTTGATTGGTTTTGGCCGCAGCAGCAGCAATGGGTGCACTGCCCATTCCCGATTCGTTGGAAAACAGGCCACGCGCCACCCCATATCGGATAGTGTTTGCCAAAGAGGCTCCGACGAAACCTCCAGTCGCAGCTGTTCCCGTGAAAGCATCTTGTAGGATCAAAGAAATCCCGGCTCCCAGCCTCTCCAGATTATTCAAAATAATAATCAAGGCACCGACAAAATAAATCGCGACCATAAAAGGAACCAGATAGGAAGAGACTTCCGCAATACGTTTGATCCCGCCAATGATCACCAGTGCAGTCAGTAGCATCAGCACACCACCAACAAAAAAGCTGCTGGTACCTAAAGATTCATTCAAAGCATGAGCAATGGTATTTGCCTGCACCATATTTCCGATTCCAAAGGCGGCCATAGCCCCAAAAAAAGCAAAGCATATGCCTAACCATTTTTGCCCCAGACCTTTTTCCAGGTAGTACATGGGCCCGCCAGAAATTTCTCCTTTATAGTTGACCTGCCGGAACTTAACCGCCAACAACCCTTCGCAATATTTGGTGGCCATACCAACCAACCCGGTCAGCCACATCCAGAAAACTGCTCCCGGCCCCCCAAGGGCCACAGCAGTGCTCACCCCGGCAATATTCCCCGTCCCGACTGTAGCGGCGAGAGCTGTCATGAGCGCACCAAAATGGGAGATGTCCCCTTGTCCTTCCCGTCCTCGGGAAAAAACCAGGCGCAGGGAATAAAAAAGTTGGCGCACTTGGATCCCGTTCAACCGAATGGTTAACCAGCAACCCGTACCCAGTAACAACAACAACAACCAGGGGCTCCACATCAAGTCCGCAAACTCAGCGATCAATGCATTCATTTAATTTATGGTGCCAGTGTTTTCCGGCGTTCAGGCTAGAATAAGAAAAATAAAAGTTTCAGGATTGCTATTGGGTTTATTTTCCTTTCCATAGTATGATTTATTTTAGGGCTAATTTGGGGAAACCATGAAAGAAAAAGAAGAGCCGGAAAAGCGAAGAGAAAACCCTATTTTCACGGTTTGGGTCCATACCGGTTACGCAGTACTGATTCTTTCTATGATTGGGTGGATGGTCTACATGGAGTTTTTTATGTGACTTTAAATTTACAGACCCTGCCCATCGCTTAAAACCATTAAAACTTTAAGAGTTGCCCTAGAACGCATCCTAGCGATGCTATAATATCTCAACCAGCTGGAAATCCCTATATATTTTAGTCTACTTAAAAGCCTATCCCTAAAATAAAAGCATAAACATTTTATCCTTTAAACAAAAAGATAAACCATGGCGAATGAAGAACACCTTAAACTCATCAAACAAAAGATCAACGACTGGAATGTATGGAGAGAAAAGAACCCGGACCTACTCCCGGATTTATCCCAAGCGGATTTAAGAGGGACCAAACTGCAAAAAATCAATTTTGGTAACAGTAACCTCAAAGGATGCAAACTCCAGTTTTCAAACTTAACAGAAGCCAACTTGGAAGAGGCTGACCTGACCAAAGCAAAATTACAGGAAACCTGTCTGCAAAGCACTCGCATGAAAAATTGCAACCTGTCCGGAGCGGGGATGCTGGAATCGAATCTTCAATATGCAGATCTCGAAAACGCGAACCTTGAAGGAGCCCAATTTAATGAGGAAACCCTGTTCAACCAGACCAATCTTAAAGGTGCCAACCTCGCTTCCGCAACAGGCCTGAGTTCTGCTCAAATAAACCAGGCTATCACAGACAAGCAAACCCGTTTGCCTGATTACCTAGAAGAAGAAATGGACGATGACTTTCTCCTACAATTTTGAGTATACAAAGGTTGATTCCTGCGGGCTTGCGCTGAGCAACTCATAGGCTGGAGGGTTTCTGAAACCAGCCTCCACCCGAAACACTAAATACGATAGCTAATTAATCCACCGTGTCTACAAGCCTACAGACACTTTGTCATTGATTATTGACACAAAAAATACCTTGAATATTTCTTCTTCCTAAAAAATATTGTTTTCCAGAGTTGCGATAGAGGAGGTCTCAAAATACCGAGGATTCAGGAAGGCTCAAACTGGCTAATAGCTTCCACCATAGCGGAGACAGAGCGGGCACTAAAAAATTTTTGTTGATCGTATCCTTTAGCCATGTCCCAAGCCTGTTCAGAATACTTTTTAACCAAGGGAAGAGCCACATCATCCAGCATCCATTGCCCATGGCGAATATCTTCCTGAATGTGAAGGTCCCAATAGCTGACACCTTTGCCCCCCATCCCCAGGCGCTCTCCAGCCAGTTTGATATTCTGAAAAGCAGCCGGAACAGAAACTTCGGTATACAACAAACCACCGATATAACGTAAAAAGTTTTTCTTACGCTCGGAAAGAAAAAAGCTATGGTTGATATTTGCCAACACTTCCCACGGCACAAGATCAAAATAAGCTTCCGGCCTAGAATCCATATCACATTCTTCCAGCATGATTGCAAAATGAGTAGAATGTTTTCTGGAAAACCTCCCACTGCCATACTCTTCCCATAAAATTCGGGTCAGCATCGTCTGCACTTCATTTCCGACACCTCCCAGCATGCGAGAAAGTTGGCTCGCCTCCACCAAGCCATCCAGAGAAGTAATAGCGAGCAAATGCTGGTACCCGGCTTTCGAAATTTTATTGCGGATGATCAATCCATCAAAAGAAGGTTCAGGCCGCAGATCTTCTTTCATACGGTCACGGAGAGCGGTGCTAAGATTGCCTAAATTCTGCTGGACGATTTTTACATCCTCCCAATTCTGCCAGGCATCTTCAATTTTTAAACGCAATGAAAAGAGAAAACTGGAATTTTCATTGGCATAATTTTCTAATCCGTCATACCAAAACAGTTTTAGACGATTTATACGATAAAGTATCCTTTGCAAAAACAAGTGAGCATGGGGACACCCTTCGTCATCATTAAAAGCATCAGACAAAGAGACCTCCAGTTCTGCATTAAAACTTTCAACTTTCGCAGGGTTTTTAGCAATAACTTGATCCAAATCATCGAAACCCAGCAGTCCTACAAACTCCTCCTCCAGTTCCTGATATGCAAAGTCAAGCGTTGCTGAGTCTATTCGCGAGTTAAAATTCATCAAATCAGGGAATGTAAAGATTAGAATTAGGGTCTGTTTATTTTTCTAAAAACCAGAACCTCACAAACATCTTAATCGTGAGAAGGTTTACCTCACAGCAATTGTCAAAGACAATAAATAAAGATGTAAAAAGGAATGTAAGAATAGTACTATAACAAACATCATTAATAATGTCAAATCAGCCCGACAGAAAAAGGAATCACCATCTTGTTTGAAACAAAGATACTGGAAGCAGGATCAACATCATTCTCCTCTGAGGAACAGTTTGCCAACGCAGTCAACGAAGGCCTTTCTCTTGCAAACAAGTGCTTGCCATCATGGTTGATCTTTGACAGCGCGGGAAGTGAGATTTTCAAAAAGATAACTGAACTCGCAGGATACCTTCCCGCCGCATGTGAATTTGAAATTATTCGCAATCATAAAAACAATATCGCCAAGCTCATCACCAACAACACCTTCAACCTTATCGAGTTGGGTTCAGGCGATGGATGTAAGACCCGAATTCTCATTGAGCATTTGCTGGAAAAAAAATTCTGTTTTCACTACTTTCCCATCGATATTTCAAATGGAGCGGTTACAAATCTAGTTCAGTCATTGGAAGGCAGTCACCTCAACACATCCCTGAAGGTCACTGGACTAATCGGAGATTATTTTGAGGGCCTCAAAACCATTATCAAGAATGGTTCAATACAAAACCTGATCCTCTTTCTTGGAGTCACCCTGAATAATATGGATCCGGACACAGCCCGGTCTTTTCTTAAAAATTTATGCAACGCATTGGGCCCAAAAGACTATTTAATGACCGGGTTTGATCTCATGAAAAATCCAAAATTGCTTTATTCTGCCTATAATGACCCCGAAAGACTCTTTGAGAAATTCAACCTGCACCTGCTGGACCGCATTAACCAAGAGTTGGGTGCTAATTTTAACAAAGAGCACTTTGTGCAGCAGGGCCAGTTCAACCCTGATACTCGCGCTGTAGAAAGTTACCTTTACAGCACACGGAACCAGAACATACATATCAAGGCTTTAAATAAAAGTTTTCACTTCAAAGCTTGGGAATCAATGCGGACCGAGCAGTCCTTTAAATACACGCTTGATGAAATAGAAAACCTGGCTCTTGAAAATGGCTTTGAAATCGTGGAGCATTTATTTGACTCCCAAAAATATTTTGTGGATTCAATTTGGAAGGTTGCTCACTAAAGTACACTACACAACGATGGTGTCGGCATTTAAAACTATTCAGCTTTTATCAGAGAGGTATCAGGCCGCTATTCTTTTCAGGGCACAACTTAAGGCCGGTTCGAGCCTCATTTCCTCCACTGGAAAAACAAATCTCGTAGGCTCCCACTTTAGAAAAAATAAGACCAAAAGATTGCCCTGAAGAAAACTCTGGCACTGAAAGTAATTCTTTAAGGAGACGGGTTCAATTTTTCCAGTTCATATTTCTCGATCAGACCATCCAGTTTTTCATTAAAGGCTTTCGACTGAGTATATTCCCTGCCCCATTCACTGCCTATGACCCCAGCTTCACG
The DNA here is from genome assembly GCA_965263085.1 of Nitrospinales bacterium. Lineage (GTDB taxonomy): Bacteria > Nitrospinota > Nitrospinia > Nitrospinales > VA-1 > LS-NOB. The sequence goes on along the minus strand of OZ253582.1, from coordinate 2,256,069 downwards.
GCTGATAAGGGGCATCTTCTCCTTCCACTCATTCCAGAAAGGCGTCTCAAACATGGTGATGAGTTTTTTCACCGTCTCGTGCGACATATGCTTGTCATAAACTGGAATCACCTGGGTTGTCAAATCATCCATTCCCTTCTTTCCAACAAGTTCATTGAACTCTTCCCAGAATGGATCGGGAATGTTGGGAAAGGACCCCGTCACCATTAAGGAGACCGAGTTCAAGAGAGAGTCCTGCATATATGTCAACTGGTCCAGGATGCCAGATACTTTTAATAATTTTCTAATATCTTTTTCTTTCTCCGAAGACGTTTCAGAAAAAACCGGATTGGCGATGACCCACAGTAGAACGAGTAATACCACTGTTGTTATTTTCTTCTCCAAGCCTGAATTCTTCGGCACAGCTAGCCTGCTAAAATTATTTTCAACCATTGTATCCTTCCCGATACATTTTTGACATCACAGACTACCATGAGCGTGAACCGCTGACACCCAATTTTTAGACCCTTGACAAAACGTTAATCAACAACTAGCCTAGAGTTTTTAAATCTTTTTTTTACCAAAACCTCCTATGACTGCGGAAAAATCCCGAACTGAAAGTTCTAAAAAAAGCCTGCAAAAAGCCGACTTCACCGGGGCCAATCTGAAGAAAGCGGATTTGAGTTCCGGGGTTCTGATTGAGGCGTGTTTAAAAGACGCGGATCTAAGCGAAGCCGACCTCTGTGAGGCCGACATCAGTTCCGCCAACCTTAAGGGAGCTCGACTCCACAGAACCCTGCTATATCGGTCCCGTGGCAGAAATGCTAATTTCACCCGGGCCGTTTTGACTCAGGCCAATCTGGTCGAAGCCAACCTCAACGCCGCAAATTTCAGTCATGCCAACCTGAGCGAGTCGGATATTGAAGGGGCCGATTTGAAAAACGCAAAATTGATAAACGCTAACCTCAGCAACGCCAATATGACAGGAGTTTTTTTATCCAACGCCAATCTTTCTGGTGCGGACTTCACCAACGCCGATCTCATTGCTGCTGACCTGAGTGACACCGACCTCACCGGCGCCAATTTCGAAAACACTTATTTGAACCACGCCGACCTTTCAGGTGCCAACCTCAAACAAGCGAAAAACCTCACCCGCGACCAGATCGCAACCACCTTCATCACAAGAGAAACCCTTTTCCCCGATACCCTGCCCATCAAATGGATTTCCGATACGGAATACGAGTTCGGTTGAATTGCCCGCCTCTGCCCGGCTTCTCCATGATCTGCTTGTCGGGAATTTAAATTCCTATTTGCGTACCTAACAGTACACAGTATAAAGAGAATTTTGCTGGATTATGTCAGCCGCGAGACTCTGGGGTGCTGGAGAGGCCTCTTATACCGAACCAAGGGCTCCAGTCAGGGTCGAGAGAGGGTTAGTCAAAATCGAAATCCCGCAGAGGTTTTTCGTCGGATTTATCAACATGCTTTTGCGATTCTTTAAAAATTTCATCGAGAACCCGGTCCCGTTCTTTCAGGTTCTCACTGTGTTTTTTGAACATGTTCTGCTGCTCCTTCTTTTGGTGTTCCAAGCCCTTTACCATGTCAGTGAGAGAGACCACCGGCTTGGGCTTTCTCTCTTCCCAGATCACTTCACCCGTCTTTTTATCGACCTGTAGTTTGGTTTCGCAACAGGGGCAAATAACATTAAGCTTTTTTGATCCCATCATCAATCCGAAACAAAATAATTAATAACTTGCCTCCTCACCAGGAAGCCGTTATTAATTATAGCAGATTTATGGGTTGAGAATAAGCTCTGGGAACAGACATGAAAGGCTATTTCATTACAGGTACCGATACCGGTGTGGGCAAGACTGTGGTCACCGCCTGTCTCGCCACCCTGTTCAAAAATAGAGGGGAAAATGTCGGGGTGATGAAGCCGATTGAAACCGGCGTGAACCCCGAATGCTGTTCTGCTGCCAACTCCGATGCCCGGTTCCTGATAGAAGTTGCAGGAGTTCAGGATACCGACGTCTGCACTTATCGGTTAAAATCCCCTACCTCTCCCTATCAGGCTGCCAGAATGGAAGGAAAAGAACTCGACCCGGATAAAATACTGACGGGCTTTCGGGTGCTTCAGTCCAGACACTCTATGATGCTGGTCGAAGGTATCGGGGGGCTCATGGTTCCGATCAGCCGGCGTTATTATGTGGCTGATCTGGCTTTACAAATGAACCTCCCTCTCATCATTGTCAGCCGTCTACAGGTAGGCACTTTGAACCATACCCTGATGACCATTAACACTGCCCGACAGCATGGACTGAACGTCAAAGGTGTGATTCTCAACCCATTGGATGGAAATGAATTAAATGTTATTGAAGCTGAGCAGGGTTCCTTGATTGAAAAATTTTCAGATGCACCCATCCTCGGCATTTGCCCTTATATGGATGATATTTCGAGTGAAGGGATCAAGCAAAAATCAGAAAAGTTTGAACAGAGCTTAAAAATAAAATTGATCTAAAAAATTTTATTTCTTTGGATCAGACTTAAACTCGTAGCCTTTTTCACGGTGGGTGATGATATGTTTTGGGGACTGGGGTTTCTTTTCAAAATATTTACGCAGGCGGGCCACGAAATTATCCACCGTGCGAGTTGCAGTCTGCGGGTCGTAACCCCAGACTTTTTCCAACAGTTCCTCACGGGCCACGATACTTCCTTTTTTCGACACTAGCAGCTTCATCATTAACGCTTCTTTTGCTGTCAGATAAAACTCCCCGGAACATCCTTTGGCTTTGCCGCTCGCAAAATTGATCCACATGTCACCGAATTGAAAAACTTCCTGATCATGCACCGGCTCCTTATACCATTCCCAGCGACGCAGGATTCCCTTGACCCTGAGCAGAAGTTCCGGCAAATGGAACGGCTTGGTTAAATAATCATCTGCCCCGGCTACGAGACCCAGTTCCCGGTCTTCATCCGTGGACTTGGCAGACAGCATTAAAATCGGAAACCGCATATCTGTGTTGCGGATTCGCCGGGCCACTTCTAATCCGCTCAACTTTGGGAGCATGATATCGAGAATCATTAGATCAAAATCCTCTTCCCCGAAAATCTCTACAGCCGACTGCCCGTTATCGATGAGCGTGACCCGATAGCCTTCCCGCTCTAGGTTAAATTGCAGTCCCTTGGCAAGATGCACTTCGTCTTCAACGACTAGAATTTTTTTTCCGTTGTTATCCATCGTAACCTGTTTCAATTCTCAACTTCCCGGCTGGCCGGAATCATCGGGAGTAGAACTGAAAACATCGAGCCTTTTCCTCTGCCCGAACTGGAAACCTTTAATCGGCCTTTATGGTTTTTAACAATTTCACTGGAAATGAACAAACCCAGTCCAGCTCCTTCGATATTCTGCGTATCCTTGTTCTGCACCCGGTAAAACTTTCTGAAAATCTTTTTCATGTCTTTTTTCTCAAAGCCTATACCCTGATCTGAAAAATCCACTTCCCAATATTTTCCGTTTTTGTAGAGATGTATCTTCAGCGGAGAACCTACAGAAGAATAGCGGACCGCATTGCTGATCAGGTTATTGAACACCATACGCAGAGCCTTTTGATCCAAATTCAATGTCGGAGAATCCTCCAGTTTCAAATCCACTGAGCACTGTTTTTCTTCCAACTGACGTTTATAATCATGGACCACTTTCGCAAGGAATTCCCCCAAATTCACAGGTTGGAACTGCAAGGCCATGCTTTTAGGATCAGCCCTGCTCGATTGCAAAATGTTATCGATCAAGCTAGAAAGGCGTTGTGTGTCCGATAACATGGTTTCGACAAAATCTTTTTCTTCCTCACTTGAGACATCGTGATATTTCAGGGTCTCAAGGTAGAGTTGAATCGAGGTGAGTGGGGATTTCAACTCATGCGAAACACTGGCAACAAAATTGCTTTGCATCTGGTTCAACCGATTCTGCTTGTTCCAGTAAACGAAAATCACATAGACTCCGGCAAGAATCAGGAGCATCAGGAAACAGCCCTCAAACAAGATCAACCACTGAATTTCGGCGGTGAACAAATCTGGGCGAATTTTCTGGGCAAATTCCTCAATCGCTAGATTATTTTTCAGGTACCAGTTGATCCAAACCACCATGAGCACGATCCATGCAACCTGAACCCCGATAAATATCATGATAGGGTGGAACAAAGCTCGTAATTTACCCATTGCCACTCACCTTCCAGTTCAATAACCCTACATTTCCCACAACCCTATGATTTCTACCACTTTACCAAGCTTTAAGTCTAATTTGAAGGCTTTATAACCCCTTGGCGAGGGAAGTCCGCTGGAAATAACTCGCTAGGCCACCAAAACTTTCTATCGACCAATATAGAACTATGACTGACTCCGCACCTAGTGGGGTATTACATAAGTTTTACAAAGAGTTTTGTCGGGTCAGGATATCATGAGGTCGCGTAAGAACCTTTAATTTGGGAGCTTTTCCATGACCAGTGATTCTGCTAAAAAATACCAACTTAAATTTAACCCGACCGCCACGACCGTTCTCGCCCTCGTGCATGGCATGGCGTTATTCGCTTTTTTTCCGTTTGCGTTTTCCTGGAGCGCTGTAGCATTGATGTTTTTCCTTTACTGGATCACTGCTTCACTGGGCATTTGCCTGGGCTACCACCGCTATCTAACACATCGGGGTTTTGCCCTGCCAAAGTGGTTGGCATACACTGTGGTTTTGTTCGGAGCCTTGGCTTGCCAAAACGGCCCTATCAAATGGGTCGGGCAACACCGCATCCATCATGCAAACTCCGACACACCGGAAGACCCGCACAGTGCCAAAAAAGGTTTCTGGTGGGCACATCTTAACTGGATGTTTTTTTCCCATTCCAAATTTGATGATGCAAAAGTGCTTCGCGACCACACCAAAGATTTTTCTGATGACAAGTTTTACCAGTTTCTCGATAATTATTTTGTTTTAGTTCAAGTCATATTCGGCCTTATTTTGCTCGCCATTGGCGGGGTTCCCTGGGTCATTTGGGGAATCTTCGTCCGGTTGGTCGTGGCCTATCATTCAACCTGGCTGGTGAATAGCGCGGCACATTGTTTTGGTTATGTGAACTTTCCGCTCAAAAATGATCTTTCCACCAATTGTTGGTGGGTAGGGCTTTTGGCTTGGGGCGAAGGCTGGCACAATAACCACCACGCATTTCCAAAATCTGCCAGGCATGGTTTACGGCCATGGGAAGTTGATATGACTTGGTGGTCCATTTGTATTTTGGAAAAACTCGGCCTCGCTAAGAATATTAAAGTGGCCCAATTGATCCCTAACCCAGACCACCCTGAAAAGGAAGCCCCAGTGTTTATTGGGAAAATTGTCACTCAGGCCGCCTGATTCGTCGTATCAATAAATTTAATGAAAAGCCGCGCTTTTTTAGCGCGGCTTTTTTGTTCCTCAGTCCACTCCCGTGGAAGGGAATTAGGCAATAGCTCTTTAAGGGGTAAAAATTTATCACTCTCTGGCCCTACGCCTAGTGGGCTGAAAAATCAAACTCCACATGGTAACCTGCGTATTTGCGCATGTTGATCACCCTGTTTTCAAAAATCAGGTACTGGCCTTTAATGCCTGTCAAACATTCCGTGAATTCCGAGATTTTATCAAGGTTATGGCTGGAGATTTTTTCTGGAACCGATTTAACCGGGTAAACCAGTTCCTGAACTTGCCCGTCTTTCACGGCAAACTTTTTTAACGCTTCTGGGAAAAGCTGGTGCGCCTCGTCACGAAAAGCCAGCAGGTCAACCTCTCCCACCTCCCCTTTCAGCATTTTTCGCCAATTCGTTTTATCAGCAAAATGTTTGGCCAGAGCCACTTCAATCTGGCCACAAAGAACTCTTTCAGGAACCTTGGCGATAATCAATCCTTTCACAGCTCCCTGATCGATCCAGCGGTCTGGAATATTATAGTGCCGGGTGATACCAACCTTCACTCCGCTTGTCAGTGAAAGATAAACAAAGTGATCAATATTGCAATGCGTGCTCCAGAACTCGCGGTCGGCCTCATTACCTTTTTCGTGTTCGCAAAGCTCCGGTCGAACCGAACACATGGCATTTTCTGGAAGATCCCGAGAGCAGACAAAGCAGTAACCCTGATCATAAGATTTACGGGTCTTTCTCCCACATTCGATACAAGTTATAATTCCTGTCCATTTTAAACCCACAGTATTGCCAATATGTCTATTCAATGGATAGGGCTTTTCATCCAAGCTTAAAAAATACGCAATCGGATTCTGAGCTTCCACGCCCATTTTTCGGAGTTGGCCTAAAACTTTCATTAAAAAACCTCCATGAATCAGCGACTCTCTTTCTGCTTAACTTTGAACAAAAAATAATCCAGAACTCCCACCGCAAAAATAACCGTTGCGACCACGGTTATAGAATCAAAAACCAGAAAACTGATTAAAAACAAAAGGAGATAAAGAAAAATTCTCAATACTTTATTTTTGGAATTATATACAATATTCTGCAAAGTAACCATCTCACTTCCATTTAATGGGTATCTTGACCTTCTGATTTAAGTGGGATATAAGTTTATCTTTTAAAATACACCCGCCTCGGTACAATATGAAAGAATCCCTTTTACAACTTCCGTTATTTTCCCATCGTTATAGGTTTCTGCTCCCCCAATGGTTCAATTGGCTCAAATCGCTTTCTAGTCACTGAATACTCCCTCTTAGTTTTCACCTCATCCAAAACTAACACGATGCCCTTTGTCTTTTAATTCTTGCCATTAAATACTCCATAGACCGATTACCCTTTACCACATTACATACCCTGCATACTGATAGTTCTCATAATAACCTCCATCACCCTTGGACATAATAGGATCTAAGTCGCAAACGCTAAGTTCAAAGAGAAATACGCTCGTAAGAAAATTGTCTAGGATGCGGTTCAACTATCCGAGGGCTTGCATCTCGAACAGATTATTAGGCAAACAGAGGTACAATCAGATTTTCCTCCAAACCGTTTAGCAAATCGGCCTTTTGAAAGCTTCCAGAAAACCACTTTCTACCATTTCCTGTCAATAAAAAAGCATCACAAAAGGAGTTAATAAAAATTTACAGGGGATTAATTTTAAAGCTTGAATTGTGTCTTAACATAAGAGAAACTATTAATGTTAAGAGTGATTTTTGAACTCGGAAAAGGGGATACTTAATGGAAGACTTAACAATTTCTAAAGGATGGTTTCAGGATAAGGATGGCGAACCCCCGGTAATAAAAAAGAAGTTCTGTGAACACCGAGTCAACACTGTTACCTTGGACTACGAAGTTGGGGTCGAGTATTGCTCCTTCTGCGGAGCTTTGGCTCACTATAATCCAGATTTAGATAAGCTGGAATGGACTCTTCCAGAATACCTGCAAAAACAAAATTATAACTAACTCAAGATTTTTCATATCCCATAACACCCCCCTTGACCTTTTGGCCAAGGGGGGTTTGCTTTCTGGGGTCACGTTAGAATAATGAACCAATAGGTATCAAGTTATGGGAAACACTTTTACGATTAAGGTTTTCTCCCCGGACGACGACCTGGAGAATATGCGGGTAGTTGATAAATAGATATTCTTTTCAAACTCAAATCAACAAGAAGTGCACCATAGCACTAAACCTAACCGTATTACCAGCAGAACATATTTCATTCGCAGAGTAATGTCTGGTATTCGTAAAGCATTGGAATCTCTTGACAGGCCTGATATTAGAGGGCAAACGACCCGCGTTCGCTCGACATCAAAACAAGAAATTGCCATTAGCCTATTGAAGGTAGTAAGGCGAGGTACTGATTCAAGCAATTTACAATAACCTATCGCGAGCCCCAAGCGAAGCATCATCGTTTGGGGGCTTATATACATAAATCAGCAAAGACGAGATTTTTGTACTTTAATGTTACCCCATGAAGCATTAGCTAGAGCACAAAAAACAGCCACAGAGTATTATGAAAAGTATAGTAACTAAGGAAACAACCAAACAAAAGAAAAAGTTAGAGTGAATAATTTTTAATTAGAAGAGGAGTATAACCAGATGAAAAGACCAATCTTATATGCAATGTTACTTTTTGCCTTAGCGGTAAATGCTTACGCTGAGGGAGACGCAAAACAGGAAATAATAAAACGATGTAAAACACAAATGGGGGGATATAGTGCATCTATGGTAAAAGCATGTGTTGATCAAGATATTCAAGCAATAAATGCAATTAACAAAATGCCAGAAAAACACAATTCCATTGTAGCTCGGTGTATGTCGCAGATGCGCAAATATGGATTTTCAATGGTCAAATGCGCAGATCAAGACATTGAAGCTGAAGAAGCTCTTAGCAAGTATTAAGCTTCAGCTAACAATTAGCCCAACAAGGTATTACTCATGGAGGCTGAAAAAACAGTACCAAGCAGAGTTAAGTATGTAACTCCCTTATTTTTACCTTTTTTGGGTGATCAAATTCCGCTAAGGTAAAAAGACCAAAAATATTTTATAGCACAGCATGGAGATTACAGCTGTAAATGGAATGGTCGAAATCCAGGAAATCGCGATCATTTTAATAATATCCAGGTTCAAAGTTGGCAAGCCCCTGGCCAGCCCTACTCCAATCACAGACCCCACCAAGGTATGTGTGGTGGAAATGGGCAACCCCATTTTGGAACAGATCAATACCACAGTTGCAGCACCAATCTCCGCAGAAAATCCCCTTGAAGGAGTGAGTTCCGTAATTTTTTCTCCAACAGTGGCCATAACCTTTGCACCCCAAATCAATAACCCGAAAACGATGAATCCACCGCCCAACCCTAATATCCAGGTCGGCATGGCCACTTTCATATGCACTTGTCCATCCTGAAGAATCGCCACCACAGCCGCCAAAGGTCCCACGGCATTGGCTACATCGTTGGAGCCATGAGCAAAAGCCACATAAAACGCGGTTAAAATCTGCAGGTATTTAAATACATTTTCTGTTTCATGAAATTGTTTCTGGATATCCCAGGAAGCATTGTAAGGAATTTTTTCTGCCAGAAATTTTGTGACCATAAATGCCAAAGTTCCCACAATAAGAGAAATAATCAGAGCATGCCCAAAAGAAAGACCCAGGTTAAGGTTTTTTAGCCCCTTATAAATCATGGCATTAGAAAGGACCACGAACACAAAAAACACTGTATAAGGAAGAAGCTTTTTGGCATAGACCAGTGGCGTTCGCTTACTGAAAACGGTTTTACTGATATACTTGAATACCAGAAAAGAAACGAGACCACCCATAACAGGTGAAACTACCCAACTCAAAACCACTTGGCCGACTTTCCCCCAATTAATGACATCCATGCCTCCGGCGATAACACCAAACCCTACAACGCCTCCCACAATGGAATGGGTTGTAGAAACTGGCCACCCCAGATAACTGGCAATATGCAACCAGAGAGCCGCCGCAAGCAAAGCGGAAATCATTCCATAAACCAAATGGTAAGGAGCCGCCTCAAACACAGTTGGGTCGAGCATCCCCTTGCGGATGGTGTCGGAAACATGGCCTCCGACAAAAAAGGCTCCGATAAACTCAGCGACTGCAGCAATCATGATCGCCTGTTTAAAGGTCAATGTTTTGGAGCCTACGCTGGTACCCATTGCGTTAGCAACATCGTTGGCCCCGATATTACAGGCCATATAGATACAAGCGATCACCGCGAATGAAAGCAGGAAGGTGTCTAAGTCCAAACTAGGCTCCTTGCCAAGATTGAAAGGGCATTAAATTAAAGGGGAATAGAATTATCGAGAAAGGAATATCCTGAGAGTTTTACCGATCTGTTCCGTCTTATCTGCAACAGCCCCAAGCTTTTTGATCACTTCATTCCATAGCAACAAATCTGCCGGGGCCAGATCATTCAACGTAAACAGTTTTTGCGCCAATAGAAACTGTTTACGGTCGGCCTCCCATTCAGCAGTGCCAAGCTCATGGGCAGCTTTCTCCACTTTTTCTGCTTCAGCACCGCCGAAAGAAGCCTCCAGCAAAGCTTCCAACTCGGAAATCAGGTCGCAACCCATATATGCAGTATTGACAATATGGTTCACTAAATCATGTAACAAGGGCTTGATAACCTCTGGCGTATCTAGGTTTTTGATACGCAGTAAAACGGCCAAATCTTCCACAGCATCGGCGATATCATCCTGCGCGGAAAGGAGATGCATGAAATCTTTTTTATCAACCGGCAGGAACATGCTTTGACGCATATGATTGCGAATATCGTCCTTGATCATGTCGGCCTCATGCTCCAGCTTCATGACCAACTCGGAAATTTTTTGAACTGAGCTATAGTCCTTGTTTTCCAACGCATCAAACAGAGGCTTGATTTGCTTCACGCAAGCACGAACCTTGTCCATATGGCTCGCAAGGGGCTTGAATGGGGATTTCGAAAACATTGAAAAGATGGATCTCATCTGACCTCCTTGGTCATAAAGGCTAAACGCTCGGAGCTTATTCTATTTGCCGAAAAACCGCAAGTCCTACTTTGGAGGGAAAAACCGTGTTTTCACAACAGGCGCTCGATCTTTTTTTAGATCGTATTACCGGCCCATAATGGAAAACCAATCTTCCAAACGTTGAATTTGAAGGTAGGAGTTTGATTGACGCACATCCCTCATTTCACCAGAAGGACGACCACCATAGTTATGCCCAGGATACAACGTGATATGGTCTTCAATTTTGGACAAACGCCGTGTGAGGGTATGGAATAATTCTTCACTGTTTCCTCCAGGCAGGTCCACCCGCCCGCAGCCCTGCAAAAAAAGTGTGTCGCCGGCAACCAAGCTATCGGCCACCCGGAAACACTGGGAGCCAGGCGTATGCCCCGGGGTATGCAAAAAGCTGATCTCTACAGAGCCCACTTTAAGCTTGTCTTCCCCATCCACCTGCTTCATGTCAGACATCGATATTCCCGTGACCTTCTTCAGCCCTTCCGCCTCATACTTATTCACATAAACCGGTATAGGATATTTTTCCATCAATTCCGCCAGTCCGGTAATTTCAATGCCAAAAATTTCTCCTCCCACATGGTCGGGATGATAATGGGTCACCAGAGCGCCGGTCAGCTTCATGCCATCCTCTTCAACGACCTTAAGAATCCCATCGATATCCCACGCCGGATCGACTACCACGCATTCGCGGGTTTCCTGATCTCCAATCAAATATAAAAAGTTAGCCATCGAACGCGCTGAGGGATCCTGAGTCCCAACATCAACCCCTGATAATAGCTGTTTGAAATAAATCGGACTATTTTCTGGCAAGGTTTCCCCCTATTACATAATCGTTAATATTGTATTCAGCGTGTGTGCAAGCCGAACTCCCGCCTGCGTTAACCGGAGGTTAATAACCTCCCGCCCTCTTTCTATATAAGGTTTGGTCAAACCTTCCTTTTCAATATTGTAGGCGACTTTCAAAGCCAGACTTCTGGACTCGTTAGCCCAATCAGAAACGGTTGACGAGCCCCATATCGAAACTTCGCCCTCAGGTATCTTTGCATTCAAACGGCCCGCATATTTTAGCAAATCACCCCAGTCGATCAATCTTCCATCCCATAAATAATGCAGACTGGCTACTTCCCCTCTATAAGGAAAGCGGAGGGTGCCTCCGCCACGGTCTTTTTTGTTGCCCAAGTGGAGAGGTTGGTGCACATCCCCGATAAAATGCACCAAGTATTTCAGTGCGTCTTTTCTTTGTGATAAAGAAGCTGAGCGATCTCCTAAAATACCTGAGAATTTATGAATTTTCTCAGTGACACAGGCTCCGCCAAGGCAATCCCTTTCAGCGTCATAAGTCCATTGTCCCTCTTCAATATTTGTGTAATGCCAGGGGTTTTCTTCTTTTCGCTTTTCCCGGGTTCTGTCCGCCCAGATCGCAACATCTGCCAGACTGTTTATGTTAAACTTTTTCAGGATTAGTTCTTTAACCTTAGGTTGTAAATGGCTATCGGCAATTAAACCGATGACATGGTGACCCTGAGGTCCCCAGGCGGCGGAACTCTGAGCATTCACAACCAGGAATATTAAAATCAACCAAATTTGAAACCGAATACCGACCCTTTTCCCATTTCCTGCCATATTTTCCAATCCGATTTAAGACGGGATCCAAATTGAGCAAGCTCGTTTCAATTTATCATACAGCAAGGTTTTGGATATTCATTTCTTTTCTATCCATCATTCTCGGACCTATGGCCATTGTCGCAGGGGTTTTTGACAAAAGCGGCAACCTCTCCCACAAGGTATCCAGACTTTGGTGCCGACTTCTTTGCCAACTGAACGGAGTCAAAGTTGAAATTATCGGACAGGAAAATATCCTCACCGATCAACCGCAAATTTTCGTTTCCAACCACCAAGGATATTTTGATATTTTCGCGTTATCCGGATACCTTCCCGTACAAATAAGATGGGTCGCAAAATCCAGCCTGTTCAAGCTCCCTTTTGTCGGCGGGGCAATGAAGGCATCGGGTTATATCCCGGTCGAAAGGAAAGACCGCAAGAAGGCTTATAAAGCTTTTAACAAGACTCTGGAAAAAGTCAGGGAAGGATGTTCGATTATCATTTTTCCTGAAGGCACGCGCTCTGAGGACGGGGGAGTAGGTCCATTTAAGAAGGGCAGCAATCTGATAGCCAGCCGGTCCAAAAGCCCGATGGTACCGATCACTATTATTGGGAGTGGGGACATCATTAAAAAAGGCAGTATCAGCATCACCCCAGGCCTCATCCAGGTTATCATTTCTCCCTCAGTCAAACCGAGCACCGATAAAAAAGAAAACGCGGCTATTTTGGAATCCATTCGGGAAACCATCATAGCTACTAGCCGTGGCCAGTATGACGCTGGTCGCTAACGTTTCTCTTTTTGGATGAATTCCCAGACTGTGGCAGGGTGTTCTCGCAGGTCATCAATATTTCGCCAGATCGCCCGGATCATTCCTGTTTTATCGATCACAAAAGTAGTACGTTCTATGTATTTGACCATCTGGCCTAGATCATCTTCTTCTTTGATCACCCCATAAAGTTCCGTAGCTTTTTTATGTTCATCCGCCAACAAGGTGAATCCAAACTGGAAAACTTCGATAAACTGTTGATGGGCGTTGACACCATTCCAACTACATCCTAGAACTTCTACCTCACGAGTTTTGAATTTTCGGTTCCATTCATTGAACCCAACCATAAGGCGGGTGTCTTCAGGACTACTATCTTGCCTGTAAAAAGCCAGAACCACCCATTTTTTATCCTGAAAGTCCTTCAGGCTGACCATCACTTTTTCTTCTGCGGAGGGGCTCGATGCGCCTGCTTTATAGCCATAGACAGCGGGCAATTCAAAGTTCGGCGCACGATCCCCAACCTCTAACTCATCAGGCATGGAAGTATCCTTTTAGTTGATTATTAGCAATATAACAGTACCAAAAAAGAACAGGGCTTGAAGGATATTTCCCGCAGGCCCATCACCCCTAAGGGCAGTATTACTCACCAAATGCAGCTTTAATCAGAGGCTCTACCTCACCCTTGGCTTCCATCTCATCAAGAATATCCGTATCGCCATAAAACTTACCATCAATAAAAACCTTGGGAAGTGTCGGCCAATTGGTCATCTTGTTCAAAGCTTCACGCTTAGTCATATCTTCGAGACAATTGACGACCTCAAAAGGATAGCCATATTTATTGAAAAACTGGATGGTCTCCACGGTGAATCCGCATTGCGGTGCCGCTTTCGTACCTTTCCCGTAAATCAGAATTTTATTAGCCGAAATTTCTTCTTTAATTTGATCTTCGATACCAGGCATTACTCACTCCTTTTAAAAAATATCAATACTAATTTATAATAATTGAAGGGGAAAACTGTAATCAATTCAAGGTGTAGCGGTTTTGACTTCTGCTGCGTGGACCCGACCATCCTTCATAGCTGGGTCGAGAGCTTCCATAACCATGCGATGCCGATCCATAATTTCCACGCCTTCAAAAGCATTTGAGGTGACGTGAATGATGAAATGATCTTTCATGCCCGTTTTATCCAAAGCATCCACTTCTGCATCAGGGATTGCTGTTTTAACCAAACCAATCAAATCCGGAATACTGATCATCCTTATATCTATCTCCACTAGGGGTTGAAACAATCTTATGTATTATTTGATTCTATTTTTGCCAAAAAGATTTAAGGTTTTGGCACTATTTTCCTCTATATATTACTACAGGTCTGGCCGACATAACAAGGCACAAACCATTGCTAATCCAATAGTTATCAGGGGTTTCGGTTGCCTAATTTTCCGTAATCTGATAAAAGATATAAGAATACGGGGTTAAGGGGTTTTAGCGTGAAAAGTCCCAAAGCCTTTCCCGCTATTCTGGAACCCGCTAAAAATGAGGAATTATTATCATATCGTGCTTGATGGATTTACCAGCTTTATGGGTAAAGTTTTGGCCTCACGCCTAATGGGGGGGGGTTCACTTGACGGAAAACACAAAAATTGAGTATAATTATAGAATCTTTAAGCACCTATATGCTATCTAACAGAACAAAAAGAATATTATAAGAAAAATACTTGGAGGCGTTCATGGCAGTCGACATTGATTTTGTAAAAATCACCCCTAAGGCCAACGAAGAAGTCATAAAGCTTGTCAATGCGGAAAACAACCTTGGTATCGGATTGCGCTTGGGGGTTAAAGGCGGAGGATGTTCCGGCCTGTCTTACGACCTCCAATTCACGTCACAGGAAAATGGCGACACGGTGGTCCCACACGAAGGATTCAATGTATTTATGGATGCCAAAAGCATGATTTATTTAAAAGGCATGCAACTGGATTTTCAAGATGGCTTGCAAGGAAAAGGGTTTGTTTTTGTCAACCCGAACGCAACCTCAACCTGTGGCTGTGGAGAGTCCTTCTCCATCACCTGACGTGTTAAATATTCCCCGTTAAAAACAACGGGGTATTTACTGGATGTAAATCACCCCAACCCTCTTTGAAAAAGAGGGGGCAAAAAGTCCCTTCTCACATGAAACATACATTCAAAGCTGAAGTTGATCAAGTCCGCAATCATTGTGGTTATTTTCCTCTGGAAGACTGGTGCGTTATCTCGGCAAAAGGCAAAGAGACCTTCTCTTTTTTACAAACCCAGACCACCAACGATGTTTTACAAGTCCAACCAGGACAAGGCCAGAACAGTGCCGTCACCGATCGCCAGGCCCGGCTGATCGCAAATTTCTCCATTCACCGGATAGCCGAACATGAGGCCTACATCCTGGTGGAAGCCACACTTAAAGAGGTATTACTGAACCATCTGGAAAGTTTCCGCTTTCGCGAGGATATTGAGTTCACCGCTTTAAACTGCCAACTGCTAGCCCTGCAAGGTCCAAAGAGTTCACTAATACTAGAAAAGATTTTCTCAGACCAAAACCTGCCCGAAAAACCTAATGATACTGCTCTGTTGACTCTCAATGGGCATAGGGTGGACCTCATCATAAAAAGTCTAACGGGAGAAGAAGGGCAAATTCTTTGCTTTCCAAGTGAGCTGAAAGATAGGTTACTTGAGCTTATTTTGCGAAACAACCCGCCCCCAGTAAAAGTGAACGAAACCGCCCGCGAAGTTCTTCGGATTGAGACAGGCATTCCCATTTACAACAAGGATATGGATAAAAAAAATATCCTTCCCGAAACCGGACTGGAACACACTTCTATCAGCTACAACAAGGGATGCTATATCGGACAGGAAGTGATCGCCCGAATCAAAACCTATGGCGCACCCAACTTTGCCTTGATGGGCCTAACCGTTGAAGGACTAGACATCCCGCCTTTTAACGGCACCCTCCGACTCGGAGAGAAAAAAATTGGCACAATCAAGAGTTCGGTACATTCGGTCACTCTTGATAAAGTCATTGCCCTTGCCTACCTGCACAAAGAACATAGAAGTCCGGACATAGAGCTGGAAATAACTATTGATAACAAACCTTTCAAGATTAAAACCTGCTTGTTGCCTTTTTACCAGCCCCAGACGCGAAAGGACCATTCTAATAAACTCTTGCATCAAGCTCTGCAAATTTACAAGGAACAGGATAATCTGGATGGTCCCATCACTCTACTTCGGGAATCCATTGAGTTAGACTCCAAAAATGCCGAGGCTTATGAAGCATTGGGAGTTTTCCTTGCTAAACAAGATAAATTGGATGAAGCCATCGCCTTGATGAAAAGGCTGGCGGAGATCAACCCTCAGGAAATCATGGCTCACACCAATCTTTCAGTCTACTACATGAAGCAGGGTCGAATCGAAGATGCGGAACATGAGAAAGCTGAAGCCACCGCCCTGCAGTTTGAAAAAGCAATTGAAAAAAATATGGCTAAAAAGTTAAAGAAAAAAGAAGAAGAACAAAAAAAGAAAGAGATGGAAGAACGGGTTGAAATGTTCAAACAAGTGCTTGAGATTGACCCGAAAGATCAGGTGGCAAACTTTGGCCTCGGATCTATCTATTTGGAAACCAGCCGTTACCAGAAAGGGCTCGAACCTCTAAAAACCGTCATTGAGGCTCATCAGGATTACTCCGCCGCCTACCTGCTGCTGGGCAAAACCTGGGAAAAGCTCTCAAATAAGAAAGAGGCTATTGAGACATATAAAAAAGGCATCGCGGTAGCCTCAAAAAAAGGCGACCTCATGCCTCTCAAAGATATGCAGAACCGCATGAATCAACTTTTGCAATCTTCTCCCTGATTCTTCAAAAAACCCCAGAGATCAAATCCGGGTTTTAAGACCCCACTGTCTACAAGCTTCTGGTTTATCGTGACCCCGTGGTCCATCAGAAACCAGAACCGCAAAAGAATTTTTTCTTCCGGCGTGGTATAAACATCCTCCCAAAGTGTTACAGAGGGTTTGGAAGTAATTTCCTCGTACAGTGCAGAAGAAATTTGCAAACGTTTCTTTTTCACGAAGGCCTCATAACCTTTCACAAGGGTAGGTTGAAACTGCTTTCTGCTTATCTTAATCAATTCAGAAACGCTGGGAACAGCTTCTTCGTGATACTCAAAAAATTTAAGTTTATAGTATTGATGAATGGTTTCCAGACGAAAATAGCAATGCAGCTCTGAAACCTTTTCCCCATAAACCTTTTCAAGGTAGGCTCGGATCAACTTCTTCCCTTGCTTCAGCAGAATTTTATTCAGTCGTCCTCTTTCAAATAAATGGATTCGTACTGTGCTCAAATGCTTAACACACTGGTTTTCGATTTCATTTTTTAATTTTTCCGAGGTAGAAGGGATGCGATACCAAGCAATCTCGTCCATGGTCACCTTCAAAGCAAGCTTAAAAGCTTCTCTGATTTGATAATTGTTGGAACGCTTTGCCTGCCGGGCTATGACATAAGCGTTTTTTTTGGAAAATCCCAATTCCAGCAGGCCATCCTGAAAAGCCTTACGGTCCCCCATCAGGAAGCCTCCGCGTTCGCGGATATGGTCTTTTGCCTTCTCAACACCCCTCAAAGCAAGGCTGACATCTCGCGGCATCAAACCCAGATTCAGGGTGCTCGCAAAACCATGAATTTCTTCCAGAGTTTTATAGCTCAACTTATCTATGAAAAGAAATTTCTGTATATTTGCCTCACTAAAGTCACATTCTTCAAAAATTTTTATTTTCTTATACTTCACCTCTTCCCAGTACTTGCGAGTTCCTTCTTTTTTCTTGAACTGGGACTCGATTTCACCCTTGGCCTTGAAAAAATAACTTCTCAATAAAAACCACTGGCCTTTCAAAGTGGATTCAATGATCCACGAATATTTTGGTGTTAACACTGTGAGTTTAGGGTCTTCCAAGAGCTCGATTTCTCCAGTCACTAAAATATAATCCAGAAGCTCTAGGTGCCGTTCTAACAAGAAGGGATTGGCATGTTCGATAAACTTCCTGAAAACGGTTTTATAACGGTAATTATCGAATGCATTATCCTTTTCCTCTTGCAAACGTTTCCGTATCAAGCGGGCCGCACTTTTTTCAAATCCGACAAACAATTTGTCACGAGCGGAAATATCTCTGATTTTGATTTGTTTGAGACGGTTAACAATAGTGGGGATTGTAGAAGAAAGTTTCTGGTCGATTTCGCTATAGGAGTGGGCCGGAGAAAAGTAAATATCCAAAATCAGTTCATCCACATAAACCAGTGAGGCGACAACCTTTTTAATTAAACCTTTATATATGTCAAAATTGAGAGTTTTATCTCCCTTTTTGCAATCACGGATATCGTTTAAATATTGCTTAGCCCGTTTGGTTTCTTCGGGCTGCGTGTAGGGGTCATTGATCACACTCAAAAACAAGTTTTCAGCATCCTGCAACTCTCGCCTGGAAAGAAGCTCCAACCCCTGATTCATAGTATCATAGATAAACATTTTGCCTCTATCCCCATCGCGGTTAAGCTGGGTTCGTCACGAACACCTTTAAAACGACCATTACCGACTTGAGTTAGGCAGATGAGGTCTCTGCCGAAGACGTACTCTATCTAATGAGGGTTTAGATGCTAATTCAATCGAGGGAGATTTTTAAAATAATCTTAAATTGCAGTGAGCCTCCTCTGGTAACTAACAATATCTTAACTGCATTCAAACCTTAATTGGCAGCTCAAAGCGTCACTGTAAGTTGCCCCACGGCGAGCAAAAAAAACCGGAGAATGCGCATGGGCGACTCATCTCCGGTTTTAAGAGCTTTAAATTACTAATTTATTGAGTTTATATCCTGCTTATCGTGGTTCACACTCAGACGGTGCGTTGGCGATTAAATCATTTTCCATACTATAAGACAAGGATCGGTATTCCGGCTCTTCAACCTTGACAGGTTTAATATCCAGCAGGAGGTTCTCATTTTTCAGGAAAATCGCCAAGATATCAACAATATCCTTATAGAGCCCTCGCTCAGCTTTTCGGGATGTGAAGATACAAAACAGCGGACCCCATCGCCCGATATGGTTGCGAGTGAATTTTTTCATGCTACTGTTCAGGACACTTATATTTTTTTCGTCATGTCCGCTTTGAATTCCAAAAGCGGTTCTAAAGCACATGAAGAACATAAATGCCAACTCAATGGAAATATGGTCCACCCTTTCCCGTGTTCGATTGCGCGGCTGCTCAAACCCGAAGGTTTCGTAAAACCCGCCCAATTGAATCAAAACATCGGTCTGGGACTGGATGCCGCCCTCGGTACCATACTGCATTTCATAAGGGGGACACTCCATCGAAACCGCATGACCAAAAACCCTGACATATTCCTGTTGCACCTGTTTAACAGTCATTTTGGGTAGATACTTGTTGAATCCATCAATAATGGATTTAACATGTTTCCAGTCTTCTTCGTCTACAAGTGCAATATCCATGGGCTCAAGCAAAGACTTGGGCCGGAAAAACTTTCGGTTCCAAGGATAACTGAAAGCACTAGAAAGGATATCGTAAACGCGCCCCCTGGCTAATTGCAGAGATATTCTTTCCTCTTCCAATTCCTCCAGAGAACCCGTTTGCCCAAGTACCGCGAGCATTGGATCGCCTGATTTTACATGAGTAACATTGCCCATTTTAGTCTCCTTATTGCGTTTTAACTAAATTCCTAGCGGAGCCCGAAGGCTCCACCACAAAACCAAATTAATTCACGCCGCTATCAGCGGAGCGTCGTATTGCTCCTTAGATTGCGCCTGGATGTTCTTCAGGTCGTACATAGAAAGGCTCTTCAACCGTAACACGGATGATTTCTTTACCTTTCCGGTTAAACCCGATAACCGTATCATTAAACATCTCAAACTTCTTGCCGTGAATGTTGGTCTCGAAAATCTTCGGACCTGGCTCACGTTTCCATTTGAAGATGATACGCTGCGTCGTCCTGAACAACTGAAGAACTCCCAACAGATCCCTATCAGGAACCATGTACTGATCAATAGAATGATCAACACCCGGACCAAACATCTGCTGTGAATAAGCCCGAGGTACATGCCGCGATGGCACATAATAACCATTAGGCTCCGTACCCAGTTGCGGATACAACGGTAACGCCACTTTCCGGTCACGAATCAGATAGTACTGTGGGTTATCCGGATCATGCGCCCATTCACCATTGTTGCCAATCTTGACCAGACCCTGTAAACGAATCTTGCCAACACAGGCCGCCATACAACGCGTCTCCATCTGATCACCTTCCGTCAGAGGATCTAAACCCTCAATACGCGGATAACAGGCAATACACTTCTCAGAAATACGTGTCGTACCACGAAACATAGGCTTCTTGTAAGGACACTGCTCTACACACTTCTTATAACCTCGACAACGACTCTGGTCGATCAAAACGATGCCGTCCTCTTGGCGCTTATAAATCGCCTTCCTAGGACACGCCGCCAAACAACCAGGATACGTGCAATGGTTACAAATCCGTTGCAGATAAAAAAACCAGATCTTATGCTCCGGCAATACCGAACGAGTCCCGTTGTCACCACCAAACGTACCCTCACGCGACTGGGTGAACTCACGACCATGAGCAGTATCCTCACCAAAGTTCGGAAAACGCCACTCCTCATCTGTCGGTACATAACCGATTGCTTGCTGATTCAAACCGATCTTCGCAGGGGCCTCAAAAATCGTCACACCTTCGTACACCCCATGGATCGCTTTGTTCGAGGTCTTACGTACATTCCAGACATTCTGACCCGGATTCGACTGCTCCAACATCTTTAGAATCTTCCAATCCCAAAACTGAGGATAGCCACCGTAAGGCTTCGTCTCTACGTTATTCCACCACATATACTCCTGGCCCTTCGAAAAAGTCCAGGTAGATTTATGGGCCATCGTACACGTCTGACATGCAATACAACGGTTCGTATTAAATACAAACGTGAACTGCTCCTTCGGATGCTTCTCGTCATACACATACGTTGACATCCGACCTAGCTGCCAGTTATAAACTTCAGGCATTATCTTACCTCCTTAATTAACATTCTACTTTAATTAACATTCTACTTTTCAAACACAAAAAAAGGCTGGTTAACCTACACCAGCCCTTAATTCATAAACCTCAATACAACGATCACAACCCCCGTCTCGGCTTTCCCAGTCCGGAAAGTCGATCTGGATGGCTTCGATCACCATTTCATCACAAATACTCTCTGGATCATCGACCCAGTTATAAGTCGGGAATTTACAAAGCGGACAAGGCGACCCTTGCAGATGGATAAAATCTTTTTCTTCATCCGACATCTCTCCTGGATTAACATATTTACTCATCAGAGTATCGAGGTCGGTGGCCATAGAGAGAAGCTCTTCGTGAGTCAGTTTCTCCGTCTGCCAAAGTCCTTCAAAAATTCCCCTTCTCTGCTTGTCGGGGATCTTACGGTAAAAGTTATCAAACTCACGGTAACGCGCTTCCTTAGGCAAAACGGAAACAACACTCATGCGGGCCAACCGGGAATCCACATACATATTCCACAAAAGCTTGAACCTCGCTGTGATGAGGTTTTTTACCGATGGGTTGCCGGGAATAAAAGCATCTTCATAGTCAAACTCAGGGTCAACCATATCTTTAGCATGCATGAATTCATGGATCAGGAAGGCATCTAGTTCCTGGGCTTCTTCAGGATTGCTGAACCGACTCGCTAGAACCCTCATCTCAATGATAGGGTTACCAGAGACCCGGTTAAGAACATTGGAGCCCTCATCCACTTTATTGATACCTCGCTTCACCACCACTTCCTTGATGCGCTCCTCAAATTCCCGCGCCAGATCATAAGAAATCTCGTCATTTTGTTCGGGCTCATCATCATCTTCTATCTCAGCGACGGCGGTGACCCCTTCTTCCGCCTCAACCGATTCTCCCTCAGCACTGGCTTCAGCATGTTCCTCCGCCTCTTCTTCGGGTGCGGCTTCCAGAGTTTCTGGCTCTTCCGATTCTGTTTTTTGAGCCAGAGCCGACTTTCTAACTGTCCGCTTACGTTTAGGAATGAGACCTACAGCTTCCAGAGCACGTAACACGTGGTCTCCCAGCTTTAACCTCTCAAGAAAAAATAGACGGTTAACCTTTTCAAAAGCAGTCTCCCGGTCATCTTCCGGGAGTTCGTAAATAGGGTCGGCGAGGGAATGGAACTCATCATAATCGGAACGATAACCGGATCTTTCCAAATGATTAAGATGACGAAAAACAGACTCTTCCATTAACTGAGCGCTATAACTGACCTTCATTTATTTATACAAAAATTGAGGGTTAAAAATATCGAAAAACCGGGCTGACCAAGGCAAATTCAGCCCCTTGAATTTAAAGCCTACGATACTGCAACTTATCTCCTTTTAAAGGCCTGTGTCAAGATAAATGGCCTTTATTTTTATATCGTTAAAGCAGAAAAGTTGTATTTTACATCAGGAATTTCCCTATAGGACTCGCTCGTTTTACGACCGAGACTATTTCTTATCGACCGAGTCCTTAAGTTTTTCGATCTCCTGAATAGCTTTCATGATCGGCTCAGGATCACCTAGATTTCTGGCAACCTCTCTGGCTTTACTAATGTATTCATCCCCTTGGTCATAGCGGGAAACTAGAATCTCTATCCGGGCTACTGTCAGGTAAAACTGAACTAGGCTAGTCCAACTGCCTACTTTTTCAAAACAACTGCCGGCCTGAGCAAAATAGCTTTCTGCTTCCTCGAACAAATAGTCCTTAAACTTCAGGTTACCCAGACAGGTCAAATCCTGGCCCGCTCCTTTGAAATCTCCAACCTCACGGGTGAGTGCCAAGGCCTTCAAATACAAATCCTCGGCTTCCTTACGTCCACCATTGCTGAACGCGAGGTTACCAAGATTGCGGTAATCCTCAGCGGTTTCTTTTTTGTCATTCAACTGGTTGGAGAGGTCGAAAGCTTGTTGAAAATTATCCCTGGCTTTTTTCCTGTAGCCCCGCTCCATATTGAATTTGCCCAAATGCCTGAGGTCAATAAGAATTTCCCTCAAGTCATTAAGGGCCCGTGAATTTTCCAAAGATTTTTGGTAATAAATCTCCTGCTTGGAACGCTCCTTTTTCTCAACATAGATATTAGTAAGAATGCGGCAGTCGGAGCAAACATTGCGGTAGTCCTTGATTTCCTCAGCTACCGCCAGAGCTTTCAAGGCAAATTTTTCCGCTTGGACCCAGTCTTCTTTTTGCAGATAAAGATTGCAGATATTCCTGTTATCCTCCGCCATCTCTGCCTTGTTGCCAGACTGAGTATTGATCTCCAGAGCCTTTAAATAATTTTTCTCAGCGGTGAACCAGTCGGTTTTTTGCAGGCTAATATTCCCCAGATTGCGGTATTCAGACATAATTCCAGCTTGATTATTGTTGTCCTGATGAGCCTTCAAGGATTTTTTGACCAGCTTCTCCGCACTATCCATTTTTCCCGACATGATCAAGACGTTCAGATAACTACCATGCAAATCCTGAAGACCCTTTTGGTCTTTCAATTCCTCCTTGAGTGCTATGGCACGAGCGTAGTTTTCTTCTGACGCGGAATAATCCTGTTTTTCCATCATAATACTGCCAAGGTTCCCGAGGGCCGCGCTCAATGCTCCTTTGTCCCCGGACTTTTCATGGATGGCAATAGTTTCTTTGGCAACATCAGCCGCTTCATCCCAATCATTAGCCATGAATAAAACATTGCCTAAATCGCCCAACAGGGCTAGCTTGAGTTTGCTGTCTTTCTCGACTTCCGGCTTCTTTAAGGCTTCGCGGATATGCTGCTTTCTACTCTCCAGATATTTGGGTTGGGAGAAGATGGTCATCAATTTGCTCTGCACTTCCTGAACCGATCCCTGCTCTTTCATGGCTCCATACAAATCGCTGGCCCGCATCAGGTAATCTTCCGCCTGATCAAACTCTTCTTTCTTTATGAAAACATCTCCCAGCGATTCGCATTGCTGGGCGATTCCAGGTCGGTTCTCCTGCTTCTCCATTAGCTCCAGAGATTTGAAATACTGCTCCTGAGCCGCGTCCCAATTTTTCTGCAAACTTCTGACATTGCCCAGATTGGCATAACCTCTGGCTTCCCCTAACTCGTCGCCCAACTCCTGCATAGCCTTGAGAGACTTTTCATAATTTCCCCAGGCCAGATCGAGTTGGTTCTTATTAAGATAAATATTGCCCAGACTCCCCAACAAATAAGAGTTTCTGCGCTTGTCAGAACTTCCAATCACCTCAAGAGCCTTCTTGAAATTGGCTTCGGCCTCATCGACTTTTTCCGTTTTCCCTTCACTAGCCATTTGCAGGTATATCCCAGCCAGATTTGCGTAACAGACTCCCGCCGAGGCCTTATCCCCTGTGTCTTCCAGTACAGCAATGGTTTTTTGAATAGTCTCTGCCACTTTGTCCATCCGCTTCCACTGGAAATAGAGCTCTTCCAGATCCTGCAGTTTGGCGATGACCTTGGTCTTTTGTCCACTTGATGTGAGCGACTCCACCTCAGCCAGTAAGGCAGATTCGTTCTTTCCCAGATATATGGGATGCTTATGGAGAGAGTCGATTCTGCTTTCTAACTGCTGGATTTTTCGTTCATCCTGCTTTGCCAGTTCCATGAACTCTTTGGCTTTCTGGTAATAGCCAATAGCCTGTTCCAGCTCTTCTTTTTTCAGGCAGGTATTGCCCAAATATTCATTATAGATGCCCTGTCCAAGCGGGTCATTGGCCTCAACCATGATCTGCAAGGCTCTCTGGTAACTTTCCTCGGCCTTTTCCAGACTACCTTGATAAAAATAAACGCTACCGAGGTTGCCCAGGGAGCTTTCGATACCCTTGGCATCCTTGAGTTTCTCCATATAGGTCAAGGAACGGGAATAAAAATCTTCCGCCTTATCAAACTGCTGGCTTTGAAAACAAATATTACCCAGGTTACCCAGCACATAGGCCTGGCCCGTGTCATCTCCGTCCTTTTCCATATACTTCAGTGCTTCAAGGAAATTGGACTCCGCCTCCTCAATATTGTTTTTCTGCAAATTCCCATAACCGAGTTTCTCAAACTTTCTACCCTCGTCCATATCCCCACCTTCAAAAAAATGCGTTTGTAATTAAAATATGAAAACGTTTCCCGATATCAAATGGCCCTTGCTTTGCTCAATCAGACTAAATCGGCAACGGTTGGAAGTAGCTTATATTTCACGGATTTAGGTTATGAATTATAGAGAATATCCTGCTTCCTGTCAACAATACGTCTACTAGCCGTGGGAGTAACTGGCAATGCCTCTACCGCACAAGCAAAGAGTTTTGGCAACCTAATGAGTGCTTGCTCACTGGCCCAGTGTCACGCTGGATTTTCGGATATTTGAGCCCTCTGTAACAACTTTACCTTGCGGGAGCACGAGGGTTATTATAAATTGGCCTCCCACTAGCCGTGGAGGCAAATGGCAATGACTCGTTGAGCCGAGAGACCGCTTGCCCGCAAAGGTAAAGATATTGCCAGTTGCCAGTGCCGGAGAGAAGGGGTAAAACCCATCGACAACTATTGCTAGTCTAAAGAATGGCTTTGCTAATTCGCCCCACGCGGAGTGGGAGGAACTGACGTGATAAAAACAGACAACCTGATTCATGCATTGACCCAAGAGGGCTCACTGAGCTTTGCCGGTAATCTTGAATTTGCCACCGAGCTGGAAAAAAAAATCCCAACTCTGGAGTCCCAAGAGCAGGAAGGAAGCACCCTGTTGTTCGAAAACGGGTCTGCCAACGTGGTCAATACCCGTATCATCGTCACTCCGACCGGGCATATCGTCTTCTACAACGCAGAGGGGAGACGTTTTCTCTGCACCGATCCAGAAGGAAATCCTCTTCATGAAGCTTTATGGGCCCAGGACGATAAAACCGGAGCCCCGCAACTAGCACTGGCGAGGATGCAACTCGACAACCGCCAATGGGTCGGCATCAAACCCCGCGCCAAAACCTTCCAAACACAAATCGACATCAGCGCCCATGAAGGTTGGGAAAAAATGTCGCTCGACAACCTGCGCGAAAAAGCCGCCGAGGCTTGGCGT
The DNA here is from genome assembly GCA_965263085.1 of Nitrospinales bacterium. Taxonomy (GTDB): domain Bacteria; phylum Nitrospinota; class Nitrospinia; order Nitrospinales; family VA-1; genus LS-NOB. The sequence continues at coordinate 2,230,067 of OZ253582.1, read as the reverse complement.
GTGCCTTTCCCCGAAGTGAAATATTTTTATGACGATGAACATATGGTTCATCAGGGAGACGGTAAATACAATATTCAACTCACTAAAGACGGACTCTACGCCCTGCACGAAGGCACATTCGATAAATCCCTGTTCATCAGCTTCATGTTTCAGGTCAACTGGGCCCGGCTTGATCTGATTCCTGTCGTTGAACTGTTCCAATCCACTTTGCCAGGAACCGGCGGCGCCGTGTTCGAGTTCATCTGGGGCATTTATAACGACCAGTCGCGGGAAGAAGAGCTCCAGCCCTTGAGATATCGCGGCCTCCCCACTTATCCCTCGACAGAGGCGTTCAACATTTTCTCGGCGTTTTTTGAGCCACATGGACCGGAAGGCAAAGACATCAAAAAACTATTCATGGATCCCATGACTTCACACGAGATCACTTGGACACCACAAAAACACGTGCCGGCACGCTATTTCAGCGACAGCCAGAAATTAGCTATCACCGCGCAGGATGGCTATCTCTACAAAGTCACGGTTTATGATGACCCCATCACGTTTCCCTACACCAATTGTGGAGGCGTAAGAAAACCTCCCATCGAGCGGGAAGTCAGGGTAGGCACACAATCGTTCACTCTATTGGAGGGAGAACTTGGAAGAGAGGTTCCTTTTGATCCAAAATGGAACCTGCGCCCCCAAACTTATCTGACCAAACTGCAGGTCAAGCATCCCTTCACCTGGAAATGGTTCTTCAACGGCGAGCCGCCGGTGGTCGATCCGGTCAAGGCACAATACACCGTGCCCTTTTATCCCGAAGGTGCTGCCGACATTGACGAGTCTGCCCTGCAACCGATGGTGCTCGACCAGATTTTTTATTATATGGAAATGGCCCCAGCCATGCCGCACCGGTTGGAAAAAATTGATAAAGTTCTCATCCACACCTTCGACACCGTGCTGGCCGGTTGTATTGATTGCACCAAAGAGCGCGAATATACCGTGCTGTTCAGCGATCCGGAGTTTGCGCAAAAAAACGCACAACTGTTGTGGAACTACGCCGCATCACGCGACCAATTGAACAGTCTGAAAAAAGTTTCGTTCCTGCCAGAAGCAGAGCATATCGCCCACGCCTACAGCACCCAATACGGGTTGATCTTTAAATGGATTCCGTTCATGTACCATCCTGACCGCGAAGCCTGCGAAAACATGTTGCAGGCTCTAGTGGGAGCACTCTTACCCGGCGGGTTCCTCTATCTGGTTGGACCGCGCCCCTTGCAGGGACTGTTGGAGCATTACGGGCTCGACACGCTTTATAATGACCCTGTTTACAATATGCCATTTTTCCGGCAACACCTGAAAATGTGCCCCGAAAACCAGGTCCATCCCGATCTCTGTGTTTTCCTGTTGGAGAAAAAAGCACCCGAAGAGAAAAAAGAAACCCAACCCACCCCCAACACCTTCGACGGCACCATGCCACAAATGCGCGGCTTCCGCCGCGACAACTAGCGGCCACCTACTTAGGCAATCACTTTTTACTTGGAAAAATTTGTAGGCAAACTGTAGACAGTTTACTTCCAAATTTGTGGAGAGGATATCCGCGAGGGAAAAGCCATACACTACAAATGAACTTATGAGCTTATAATTTCCAAACTGTCGTTGCTTCCTGAAATAGAAATTTTGCTCTTTCTATAATGACATTTTCACTCCATTCACTTTTTTCAAGGAATTCACTAAAGGTCTCTATTCCAGACGCATATTTATTTAATCCTTCTTTGTCCTTTTTCCCCTTCTTTTTGTCTTTCCAATTAGCATCCCTAATTGAAGTGTTTAGGGAAGAAGTAATAATTGTCAGATTACCCAGTGTTAACAACAATCTATCTCGCTCTAATCTCCCCTGCTCTGTACCAACTTCATCCCAATAGTTTTCCCATTTTTTCGGCATTACGTGTTCCAAGCTATACCTATTTAGCCCCAGCAAAGCCGTTGATTGAGATTTTCTATTTCTAATACGGGATTCAATTAAGTATATAACGCCGGATGAATGTTTATTTGTCAATTTAGATTCCATAAATCCTTTTTCCAACTCAGCGTCTGAAGGCATATAGTTGGCTTTGTCAGATTTTTTCTCGATTAATTCTTTCAACTCGGCTTTAGATAAAATTTTATTCGAAATTAATTCTTCTGAAAACAGATTGTTATAATTTTTGCTCGAGGCATGCACCACAATTCTTCGTAGTATGTATGATTCCAAATACATAAAGATGTCTTTTTGCTCACTTGGAGTATTACGCAATACATAAAGAACATAAGGAATCAGCGTTGTGTTGTCTAATCCAAATATAATGGCATTTATTCTTTCAATTCCATATTCAGCCGGTAGATCTTCCTCGAGAACATCAAAATCAATACTTTTCCTATACAAAATCGCATACTCCTTTATTTCCTGGATCAGCTTGTCTTTTGAAGTTAAATATTTAGCAATAAACCTCTTGTAGCTATCAAACAGACCCTCAACCTTGCTCAAATTCTTTTTGTCGTCCGCCTTAACTTTCAAACTATTGTCTTGTAGTTTTATCTGCAAAAATGAATAGAAAAACAAATCAATATTGTTTCTCTTAACTCTTCCTGTGGTAATTTCCTTATCCCAAAAATCTTTTGTTTCAGTATCTTTTTCAAAGGTTTCTTTCCAATTTTTTTTGTAAGAATCAATATCTTCTATCCTTCTAAAAAAATGGTTCTTTAATAATTCAGCTGTAGTCAATCTTACGCCTAGCGAATTAATAGTATCAAATATAGACTGCTCATCCTCATCAACTCTTAGGTCAACCCCAACAAACATTATTTTTGCTAATAGCTTCTGAGGATCAAGTTTTTCTAAATCTATATTTCCTCTAAAATAGTTATACGCTTTTACTATATTGCTTTTGCCAGCTATTTCGATGTCTTTTTCCGAAGACACAATTTCATTGAAATCACTTATGTCATTATGGTTATGTTTAAGGGCGATTTCTTCGTTGTCGACAATTCTAAATACTCTATTAAACTTAGCGTTTTCACTAGTTTTAAGATAAAGAACTTTAAAGAAAATATTTAGCGTTGTTAACCTTTGCTGACCATCAACAACTGTCCGTATATCGCTTACCCCTCTTCCTGTGTCTGTAGCTAGCTGCTTTAAAATAATAGAACCTAAAAAATAGGGATTCTCTCTGGAAGTAGCCAACTCCATATCCTGCAAAAACCTTTCCCACTGTTGTTCCTCCCAAACGTATGACCGCTGAAAAAAAGGGACTTTTAAAATTCTATTTCCATTAAAAATATCATTGATTGTTTTTTTTCCCGCTTCCATTCATTTCTCCTGCTCTAGGACAACATTTAGTTTCTAATTTGGTATTCCGATAAAGGGTACAAGAGGGAGGATTAATAGTCAAACCAGCGGGAGCAGCGGAAAAGAGATCACTCAGGCCAGCGACGGGAAGTGTGAAGGACAGTGGCAATCTGGATTTCAGAATCTTCAAGAACATACACCAGCAGGTAAGGCGTACCAGCAAGCACCAGTTCACGTGTGCCAGAGACACGACCCTTCTTTCCCATTCGAGGATGCTCTTTCAGGTTAACGGTGACCGCCTGATAGATACGTGCAACCATATCGCCTGCGGCCTGAGGACTCTCTTCGGCGATATACTCATGCAGGTGGCGCAGATCGTCCAAGGCCTGCCGGGTCCAGCGTACCTTCATGAAGTTCGACCATATTTTTTAAAAAACTTGCCCGTTTCTTTATCGGACGCGAAGTCACCCCGTTTTGCAGATTCCACTCCCTTTTCTATATGAGCCAGTTGCCACTCTTGCAGTTCAATATACTGATCCAGCGCATCGTTGATGACCGAACTGAGGTTGGTTCCGAAAGCTCCCGCAATCCGATCCAGCTTTTTGCGCTTGCCCCGCCCGGTCACGAAAGAAATTCTTGCTGATGCCTTCGCCATATAATCTGCCTCCCTCAATAGTAATATATCATCATATAGAATTTTACCACCGCATATAAGCACGGGTCAACCTAAAGTGGGGTAGAAGGCGCGACAGCATCTGCCAGCGAGGGGTAGCGACCCGGCATCTCGCCGCTAGAGTATCCCTGCTACCCGTGCCGGGCATGAATTTAGTGAGGGAGATATTTACAGGTTCATGAAGTTAAGGTTGGGGATATCACACATCTACAACGGAGTAGCGCAACCTACCGATTGTCACATCATGAGTTCAGGGGTCATACTGCGTTCGTGGGATTCGGGATCGTTTTTCACGTAGAGGTGAGGCAAATCGCTGGTACCAAATTTGGTGATGTAGAGGAACACATGTTCGCGAGCATTAATGCGCATTGCCCATGGATCAAAATCGTTGCGGTAAAAGTCTTCGTAACGTGCCATCGCTTCTTCCGTGGTCTGGCCCGATTCGGGAGTGTAATAATAATCTAGAGCCAGGTCGTGCTCGGGGTTATCCTTCACTGTGATTTTGTATTCATCCTTCTGGAACATCACCGGCGCATTTTTATAGAGCACGAAGAAATACATTTCCACGGATGGAATCCTGTCCTGATTCTGCAACAGGAACTGCCGCGTGTCTTCGGCCTCTGCTACGGTTTCTGAAGGGAAGCCGTAAAAACACATGACATGACTCCAGATGCCCACCCGCTTTGCCTGTTCCAGATTGATTTTCGCAGCTTCTATATCGGTATCTTTCTTCACCAGTTTAATGATACGCTCGTTGGCCGACTCCAACCCGTAGTACAGCGACCTGCAACCGGACTTATGCGCCATATCCCACAACTCCGGCTCCAGCAATTGTGACTCAAACCGGATCAAGGTAGTCCAGTAAATATCGAGCCCTCTTTCGACCATCATCGGTGGCAGTTTGATGAACAGAGCCGGCGGAAACGACTCATCAGTGAACATGAAATGTTTGGTATTGAGTTTATTTTTCAGGTATTCCAGTTCATCGACGATCTGATCGGCGTGTTTGGCGCGAAACTGGTCGATATAACCGGCACCGTGGTCGCAGAACGTGCATTTGCCCCAATAACAGCCGCGTGTACCAAGATAGGGCACGAGCTTTTCCGGTGAGAAATATTTCTCCCACGGCATACCGTCAAAATCCGGCGGCGGCAGTTCGTTGACCCGTTCCTGATAAGTCTCGTTGACATGCATATTACCTTCCTCATCTTTATAGATGAGGTTGGAAACTTCAGACATCTTACGTTTGCCTGAGAGCGCTTCCACCAGCCAGACTAGAGCGTGCTCTCCCTCATAGGTGATCATCGAGTCGAACACCTTGCCGAAGAAATGTGGTTTCTTCGAAAATTCGTCTTTGAGTCGGGTGATGATGTTACCGCCCACAGTCACATGGATGTCAGGATAAGACTTTTTGATCAAAGTGGCAAAAGTGATGCCTGCCATCAGTTGCACTGGAGTGCCGATGGAGATACCAACAATATCAGGCTGTTCTTTTTTGATGGACCTCAACACCAACTGCCGGCAGATATCAGCATAAACATTAATATTTTTGTCGTGCGGCACTTTTAAAAGATCATCAGAGACCCAAGGCCGATACACATTGAGGTTGCTCTCGACCGGGTAAAAATTGATACTTGCGGGAAAGTAGCAGACAGAAATATATTCCATCACTTCCCGAAAAGCGTTGAGTGCCCATTCGGCTTTTTCGATCTCATAAAATTCCGGCCCGCGCATGATCCGCTTGGCACGAGTCACTTTGTTGATGTGGTGGTCAAGGTCGATATGCTGGTAATCGGTGAGCATTTGCTTCAGTTCGGCGTCTTGCTGGCTTAACGTTTCTCCGTACTCTTTCTGTACCAGTGCTTTCAACCGGGCCTGTATTTTGCTTTTGACAAACAGCAAGTATCCAGACGTAAAAAAGTGATCAAACATCTCCACGTTGATGTCCTTGAGTACGGTCTCTATGCCATTTTTACGTAGAACCGCCGCAAGACTCGGCAATGCCAGATATGGCGCAGTGGGCACCCATTCCGGCGGAAATATCAACATGACTTTTTTCATGAAACGCTCAACTCTTCTAAACAGCACTATTTTCAGTTTGGCCTTATGGTACCATAACTCTCAACTTCAATCGAACCACCGGGAAGACTCTGGAAATTCTTTGGAATTGAAAGGGTTAATGCTAACATATTGCGATCACTACTATTGACCAAAATCAGGCCGAGAGGGGTTGGGCTTGTTGAAAGACTTAGAGGCTAAGCTTGGCTGGGATGCAGTATTAACCGTTAAAGGGAGCACGAAATAAGTCATGTCTAACACAGAAACCAGTCCAGAAGTTAAAGCCAAAATCCTGCTGGATGAAGCAAATCTGGCATTTTCAGAAACGTCTGAACGTAGAGACAGTCAGGGAGAACGTAATCTGGAAGGATCGGCTTGGGAAGAAGGTCGTATGGAAGGGGAATACGACGAAGCCGACTATCAAAAGATTCTTGAGTTGCAGATGCAGGCCGCTGTCGTTTGCGACGAACACCCTGAACTGGAAGAAAAAACCGCGCAATTGTTCAAGTCGATCACTGCGGAAAAGGCTGAAGAGGTTCTGCAAACCGTATTAAAAGATAAGAATATCATGACGTTGGGTAAAGCTGCTGTCACCACTTTTGTCCTGCGGTTCCCCACAGTGCAGTCTTTTGTCAACAAGGGCCACCCTTTGGTGCTGGCCATGGATGAATACATGCTGGAAAATGCGGACGCACAAAACTGGCACGACTATAACAATATCGCCCAGGAAAATAGCTGGCTCTAATCGGCCAGTGACAGGAGATGAGGCCTGTTAAGCCGAGGTAAAGTTTTTCTCGCAAAAAAAAGCTGTTACTTTCAGGCCCTACACCTAGTGGAACAATCATGAAGTTTAGACATAACCTCGCAAAAAAAACCTTTAAAGGTAAAAAGAAGACCTCAAGCAAAAGCGTTGAGGATCATATCAGTGAGGACCAGCGTGGAAACCACTCCAGCACCCAGACGGAACCAAACCCACTGAGCCTGGACAAAGACACCATCACCCCGCCGACCGCAGAAGAACCAAAGGAAATATCGCGTCGAGACATATTTTCGTTCGGCAACTTCCTCGATTTCGGCACGGCAGTGGAAGAAGGAGTTGAGAAATCCACTAAAAAAGATTCCCCCACTGGTGAGAAAGTCGAAGCCTCTGTTGAACCAGAATCCATCGAAGAAACTGAAGGAGTCAAAAAAGCCAAACAGGCTGAAGAAGCCGGAGAAATAGAAGAGGTCGAACCCGCCCCGAAAGAAGGATTCTTCAAACGGATAATCTCCCGATTTAAAGAAAGCCCTGAAGAGAAAGTCTTACTTCGAGGAGAAACACTTGTCCCCGACCCGGAACCGGAGGCCCAACCTGTCGAAACACCCAATTCCACCGAACCTGAGGCAGGGAGTAATATTTTTGAACTCGAAGAGGTGGAGGACAAGGAATACGACCGCCGCAATTTATTGCGTCAAGGCGTCCACTTTTTCGCCAAACCCGCTATTGACAAAGTCCAAGGCAAAATCGACAGTGTCAACAAGGCGGTGAACAAGATCACCAAACGGGTTCCACTGCTAAGACCACCAGGCGCGATCTCGGAGAAACAGTTTTTACAAGCCTGTTCCCGTTGCGACGAATGCATCCACGCCTGCCCGAAGGATGCCATCCAGCGTGCACCCAAGAAAATGGGGTTCCTCGTTTTCAACACGCCTTATATCGACCCCATGCGCAATCCGTGTGTGATGTGTACCGACCTGCCCTGCATCTCGGCCTGCCCGGATGAGGCCCTGCTCCCGGTTCAGGAACTGACGGATGTGAATATGGGTTATGCCATTTTGGATAAGAAAAAATGTCAGGCCTATGGCGAATCGTTTTGCCAGCAATGCGTGATCGACTGCCCGGTTCCCGGAGCAATTTTTCAGGTCGACGACAAGCCCGTCATCGACAAAAATATCTGCACCGGATGCGGAGTCTGCATGCGCTCGTGCAGCACAGTCAACATTCCTCTAGCGATCAAGATCAAACCGCAAATGGTGGTCGAATACCAACTCCACAAAAAACGCCAAGAACAAGAACTCGCCAAAATCCAAGCTGAACAACGGGCCGCCGCACAAGCCAAGCAGAAAGAATCTCTCATCAGTCAGGGGAATGAAGAAACCTCAGAAGAGCAGGAACCCTGATCCTCCCTTTAAGCTCAGATCCTGGACCATGCGTATACCTCCAAGACCCGGCCCTCTCTGGGTATTGTCTATCGTGATGTAACCCCAGATTGACGAACTATCAGGATCAATGATCTTGTAAGATTTCTTGATGGCTAGTTCTGGACTGGTTGTGAAGCGGTCACCCTGCTCTCTGTCCAGAAGAAGAATTGCCTTCAAATCTTATTGATATTTTCCCCTGACTATGAGATAAGTATCAGGTATTAAACTACCTTGAAACAAAAACATACCATATTTAATCGCAAAAAAAACGACATTGAATGAACCCCTCATGACTGCTGATATGGAATCTCTTATTGTTGATACTGCACAGAAGGAAGATGTGCAAAGTGGTGACATCACCACCAGGAATATTATCCCAAGGGACAATTCTGCGAGGGGGGGGGGTAGACCCATGCCCTACCATACAATACAAATGAAACCCTGCACGCCACTAGCAAAGAAGCCGCGCCTTTTCCGGGTTGCCTACCTGTCCCTGATCTGGTTCGCCACAACCATCTCCGCCCTGCTGTTCACCGCCTACCCGGCTAACGCCAGCTCCCACCTGACGCTGACCGCACCGGCCAACCAGACTTACACAGAGGACAAGGAGATCAGCAATCTGATTCTGCCAGCAGCGACCGGCGGCACGGGGACGTTGACGTACACTCTGACAGGGCCAAGCGGCGGCAACCTGCCGGCGGGTCTGACCTTTACCGCCAGCACACGCACGCTATCCGGCACACCGGACACGGCTGGTACCACCACCCTGACCTACATGGTCATGGATGCCAGCGGTGCCATCACGAGTGCGACCTTCACCGTCATAGTCAACGCCGGTCTAGAGCTTGGTGATACTCGGAAACTGGACGACCAGCATTACATGCGGGGCACAGCGATCACCGATCTGATTCTGCCGGCAGCGACCGGCGGCACGGCGCCGCTGACCTACACTCTGGAAATACGATTCGGCGGCCTGCCGCAGGGTCTGACCTTTAACGCCAACACACGCACGCTGTCCGGCACGCCGAGCGAGAGAGGTGGCTTCGGCCTGACCTACGAGGTCACCGATGCCAACGGTGCCAACGCGAGTGTGACCTTCGAGGTTAATGTCGACCGACCGACGCTGACCGCGCCGGCCGACCAGAATTACACGCGGGGCACAGCGATCAGCAATCTGATTCTGCCAGCAGCGATCGGCGGCACGGCGCCACTGACCTACGCTCTGACCGGAAATAGCGGCCGCAACCTGCCGGCGGGTCTGAGCTTTACCGCCGGCACACGCACGCTGTCCGGCACGCCGAGCATGACCGGTACCGCCAGACTGACCTACAAGGTCACCGATGCCAACGGTACCACCTCGGATACGGCCTTCAGGGTCACGGTCAACGCCGACCTGGCGCTGACCGCGCCGGCCAACCAGAATTACACGCGGGGCACGGCGATCAGCAATCTGATTCTGCCAGCAGCGACCGGCGGCACGGGGACGCTGACCTACACTCTAACCAGTGTGCCGGGTCTGGACTTTAACGCCAACACACGCACGCTGTCCGGCACGCCGGACACGGCTGGTACCACCACCCTGACCTACACGGTCACCGATACCAACGGTGCCAGCACGACTGCGACCTTCACGGTCATGGTCAACGCCGGCTTGGCGCTGACCGCATCGGGCAACCAGAATTACACGCGGGGCACGGCGATCAGCAATCTGATTCTGCCAGCAGCGACCAGCGGCACGGGGACGTTGACATACACTCTGACCAGTGTGCCGGGTCTGACCTTTACCGCCAGCACACGCACGCTGTCCGGCACGCCGAGCACGGCTGGTACCACCACCCTGACCTACACGGTCAGCGATACCAACGGTGCCAGCACGACTGCGACCTTCACGGTTAGTGTCAGCGACGGCTTGGCGCTGACTGCATCGGGCAACCAGAATTACACGCGGGGCACGGCGATCAGCAATCTGATTCTGCCAGCAGCGACCGGCGGCACGGGGACGCTGACCTACACTCTGACCAGTGTGCCGGGTCTGACCTTTACCGCCAGCACACGCACGCTGTCCGGCACGCCGAGCACGGCTGGTACCACCACCCTGACCTACACGGTCAGCGATACCAACGGTGCCAGCACAAATGCGACCTTCACGGTCATGGTCAACGCCGGCTTGGCGCTGACTGCATCGGGCAACCAGAATTACACACGGGGCACGGCGATCAGCAATCTGATTCTGCCAGCAGCGACCGGCGGCACGGGGACGTTGACGTACACTCTAACCAGTGTGCCGGGTCTGACCTTTACCGCCAGCACACGCACGCTGTCCGGCACGCCGAGCACGGCTGGTACCACCACCCTGACCTACACGGTCACCGATACCAACGGTGCCAGCACGAGTGTGACCTTCACGGTTAGTGTCAGCGCCGGCCTGACGCTCGATACACCGGGCAACCAGAATTACACGCGGGGCACGGCGATCAGCAATCTGATTCTGCCAGCAGCGACCGGCGGCACGGGGACGCTGACCTACACTCTGACCGGGCCAAGCGGCCTGCCGGGAGGTCTGAACTTTACCGCCGGCACACGCACGCTGTCCGGCACGTCGGGCACGGCTGGTACCACCACCCTGACCTACACGGTCACCGGTGCCAACGGTGCCAGCACGAATGTGACCTTCACGGTCACGGTGTCCGACAATACGGACGAGGGGTTTGCCGACCTCAATACCTTGATCCTGCCGGAAATGGCGCGGACCATAGCCGACCAGAAGGTGAGCGCGATAACACAACGTATTGCTAAGACCATGAGCGGTGGCAGTACCCGGTCCGTCACTATTGCCGGGCAGCCCACATTGGCCGAGGCAGCATCTGCCTACGGCCAGGCCATCGCCGATGGCACGCTGAGTCTTAAGGATCTGCTGAACAACTCTGACTTTGTCCTGCCGCTGAATGATGCGGGCGGTACGGACAGCGGAGCCTTATGGGGCGGGGGCAGCTACCGCAGCTTCGAAGGTTCCGGCGGGGAAGATGTGGACTTTGACGGAGACCTGTTCAGCGCCTATCTGGGACTGGACACTCAACCGCGTGACGACCTGCTGATCGGCCTGACGCTATCCTGGAGCCAGAGCAATCTTGGCTACCAGAGGAGTGAACTCGAACGCAAGGGGGATTATAAGCTGGACCTCACCAGTATTAATCCTTATGTAGGCTGGGAAGTGCTGGCCGGAAAACTGGATCTGTGGGCCACTGCGGGCTACGGCTGGGGTGACCTTAAGATCACTGATGACGGGTCGGACCAGGCATCGAGCTATGTTGAAACGTGGGACGTGGCTGTGGGCGGTAATATCCAGTTGTCGCAGGCGACGAGCCCGGTCCTGTTCCGGCTCAAGAGTTCAGCCTTGCTGACCGAGATGGATGTGGAGGGCAGCGATGATATTGCGGGGCTGGACGTGGATGTCAGCCTGTTGCGCATGGTCCTGGAAGGAACGGATAAACATCTGCTGGCCGACGGGGCTTATGTGGAGCCGAGCCTGGAGGTCGGAGTGCGGTATAACGGCGGCGACGGCGAGACTGGTTTCGAGGCCGAGTTGGGTGCCGGTTTCCGCTACATCAATCCGATCGCCGGTCTGACCCTGGAAGGCAGGGCACGCACCCTGGTGGGACGAGACAATTATAATGCATGGGGCCTTTCCGGCCTGATGCTTCTGGAGCAGGGCAGCAACGGGCGGGGGCTGTCGTTCAGCCTGAGTCCCGGTTACGGTAATACCAACAGCGGTACGGAAAAAATATGGAAGGATAGCCTGCGTGACGAGATCAGCGGTGACCAGGATTACAGCCTGCGGCTGGACACCCGGATTGGTTACGGGCTGACCGCTCCCGGTGTGCGGGGACTGCTGACTCCTTACAGCGAAATGACCTTCGGCGGCTCTGACAGGAGTTACCGCCTGGGGATAAGATGGGAACTTGATTCGTTGTTTGACCTGAACCTGACCGGTGAGCGTATAGAGAGCAACAGCAGCACCGCTGACCGCGCCATTGACCGCGCCATGCTGAAAGGCAATATCCGGTTTTAACAGGAGAGGGGCTAGGATCGCATTAGCTATTCTGTTTCTTCTTTGCTGTGAGGCTGATAAAATGGTTAAAGTTTTAACACCATTTTGACCGCGAAAACAAGATGCCGAATAAACCTCTCATGGCTGTGGATATTGAGTCCCTCATCACCACCACCCTGGAGAAGACATTATACCTGAGAGACAACTCCGCGAGGCGGAGCTGATTGCCAAAGATGATTTGATCCTATCTGGATTGGAAATATTTAAAACCTTGTTCCTGAAACTGGACTCTGGCGCTGTATTTCTATCGGAGCCTTTTAAGGATGGAGATTCTGTTGCAAAGGATTCCGCAATCATCAAGTTTCGTTGTGATGGTGTTAGATTATTGGAAGGTGAGAAGGTCGGGACTCAATATTTTGCAGTGGTTAAGTGGAATTGCAACGCTCACCCGCAGGTATGTTGACAAAGCACACCCTGTTACGGTTCTGAGACAAAAATATTTTTTGCTCTAATGAAAGACGCAGAAAGCAATCCTTTGATCATGGCTTCCGCCATATTGCCGCCACCAATGAATCCGAGTTTTTTATTTTTCAGCACAACAATGCTCTCCTTGAGTAACCGGCTTGACCGGAATAAAAAAAACCTTTTTTAATGCTCGTCCGCCATTGGACGCGGACCAAAAATAGCCGACCCAACACGAACCAGCGTTGCCCCCTCTTCCACAAAAAACGCCAGGAACAAGAACTCGCCAAAATCCAAGCTGAACAACGGGCCGCCGCACAAGCCAAGCAGAAAGAATCTCTCATCAGTCAGGGGAATGAAGAAACCTCAGAAGAGCAGGAACCCTGATCCTCCCTTTAAGCTCAGATCCTGGACCATGCGTATACCTCCAAGACCCGGCCCTCTCTGGGTATTGTCTATCGTGATGTAACCTCAGATTGACGAACTATCAGGATCAATGATCTTGTAAGATTTCTTGGTGGCTAGTTCTGGACTGGTTGTGAAGCGGTCACCCTGTTCTCTGTCCAGAAGAAGAATTGCCTTCACACCTTATTGATATTTTCCCCTAACTATGAGATAAATATCAGGTATTAGACCACTTTGAAACAAAAATATACCCTATTTAATCGCAAAAAAAACAACACTCAATGAACCCCTTGACTGCTGATATGGAATCTCTTATTGATACTGCACTGAAGGAAGATGTGCAAAGTGGTGACATCACCACAGTGCAACCCTGCACGCCACCAGCAAAGAAGCCGCGCCTTTTCCGGGTTGCCTACCTGTCCCTGATCTGGTTCGCCACAACCATCTGCGCCCTGCTGTTCACCGCCTACCCGGCTAACGCCAGCTCCCACCTGGCGTTCGTCAGTGAACCGGGCGACCAGAATTACACGCAGGGCACGGAGATCAGCGTGCAACTGCCGGAAGCGACCGGCGGCACGGCGGCGCTGACCTACACTCTGACCGGGCCAAGCACCAACAGAAACCTGCCGCCGGGTCTGACCTTTAACCCCAACACACGCATACTGTCCGGCACGCCGAGCGTGCTTGGTGCAACCAACCTGACCTACACGGTCAGCGAGTTCAGGGATAGCGGAAGGCCGACGCCGTTCGGCAGGATCTTCCTAGTCACAGTCAACCCCGGCTTGGAACCGCTGACCGCGCCGAACGACCAGAATTACACAGAGAGCAAGGCGATCACCGATCTGCAACTGCCGGAAGCGACCGGCGGCACGGCGCCGCTGACCTACACTCTGACCAATGTGCCGGCGGGTCTGACCTTTACCCCCGGCACACGCACGCTGTCCGGCACGCCGAACACGGCTGATACCACCACCCTGACCTACACGGTCACCGATACCAACGGTGCCAACACGAGTGTGGACTTCATGGTCACGGTCAACGCCGACCTGGCGCTGACTGCATCGGGCGACCAGACTTACGCGCGGGGCACGGTCAGCCACCCCTTGGCGCTCCCTTTTATACCGGGCAGACAGATTTACAGGCAGGGCACGGCGATCCCCGGTCTGACACTGCCGGCAGCGACCGGAGGCACGGGGACGTACACGTACACTCTGACCGGCGTGCCAAGTCTGCCACCGGGTCTGAGCTTTAACGCCAGCACACGCATACTGTCCGGTACGCCGAGCACGCGTGGTGCCTTCACCCTGACCTACAGGGTCAGCGACACCAACGGTGCCAGCAATGGTGGGGTCTTCAGGGTTACGATCCGCTCCCTCTTGGCGCTGCTGACCGCGCCGGACGACCAGAATTACACGCTTGACACAGCGATTACCAATCTGCCTCTGCCGGAAGCGATCGGAGTCACGGGGACGCCGGTGTACACTCTGACCGGGCCAAGCGGCCTGCCGGCGGGTCTGATCTTTACCCCCGGCACACGCACGCTGTCCGGCACGCCGAGCACGGCTGGTACCACCACCCTGACCTACACGGTCACCGATTCCGACCCCACCATGAGCGCGATTGCGACCTTCACGGTTACGGTCAACCCCCGCTTGGCGCTGACCGCGCCGGACGACCAGAATTACACGCTTGACACGGCGATCAGCAATCTGCAACTGCCAGTAGCGACCGGCGGCACGGCGCCGCTGGTGTACACTCTGACCGGCACCCTGCCGACGGGTCTGAGCTTTACCGCCGGCACACGCACGCTGTCCGGCACGCCGAGCACCGCCACTAGTACCACCACCTTGACCTACACGGTCACCGATACCAACGGCGCCAGCGCGATTGCGGCCTTCACGGTTACGGTCCGCCCCCGCTTGGCGCTGACTGCATCGGGCGACCAGACTTACACGCGGGGCACGGCGATCAGCAATCTGCAACTGCCGGAAGCGACCGGAGGCACGGGGACGTACACGTACACTCTGACCGGCATCCTGCCGCCGGGTCTGAACTTTACCGCCGGCACACGCACGCTGTCCGGCACGCCGAGCAGGACTGGCACCACCACCTTGACCTACACGGTCACCGATACCAACGGTGACAGCGCGAATGCGACCTTCACGGTCAGGATCAACGCCGGCCTGACGCTCGAGACACCGAACAACCAGACTTACACGCAGGACAGGGCGATCAACGATCTGCAACTGCGGTCAGCGATCGGTGGCACGGGGGGGACGTACACGTACACTCTGACCGGCGTGCCAAGTCTGCCACCGGGTCTGACCTTTAACCCCCTCACACGCACGCTGTCCGGCACGCCGAGCACGGTTGGTACCTTCACCCTGACCTACACGGTCAGGATCAACGGTGCCAGCAGGAATGCGACCTTTACGGTCATAGTCAACGACAGCTTGGCGCTGACCGCGCCGGTCGACCAGAATTACACGCTTGATACGGCGATCAACAATCTGCCTCTGCCAGCAGCGAGAGCCGGGGACAGCACGGCGACGTTCACGTACACTCTGACCGGCGTACCGGGAGGTCTGACCTTTACCCCCAACACACGCATACTGTCCGGCACGCCGAGCACGGCTGGTACCTTCACCCTGACCTACACGGCCAGCCATGATTCCAACCCCACCAGCAGCGCGATTGCGACCTTCACGGTCATAGTCAACGACGGCTTGGCGCTGACCGCATCGGCCAACCAGAATTACACGCGGGGCACGGCGATCAACAATCTGCCTCTGCCAGCAGCGACCGGAGGCACGGCGCCGCTGGTGTACACTCTGACCGGGCCAAGCGGCCTGCCGCCGGGTCTGAACTTTACCGCCAGCACACGCACGCTGTCCGGCACGCCGAACACGGCTGATACCACCACCCTGACCTACGAGGTCATGGATACCAACGGTGCCAGCACGAATGTGACCTTCACGGTTAATGTCAGCGACGGCTTGGCGCTGACTGCATCGGGCAACCAGAATTACACGCGGGGCACGGCGATCAGCAATCTGCAACTGCCGGAAGCGACCGGAGGCACGGGGACGCTGACCTACACTCTGACCGGCACCCTGCCGCCGGGTCTGAACTTTACCGCCGGCACACGCACGCTGTCCGGCACGCCGAACACGGCTGGTACCTTCGTCCTGACCTACACGGTCACCGATACCAACGGTGCCAGCACGGCGACCTTCACCGTCACGGTCAACGCCAGCCTAGGGCTTGATACACCGGACAACCAGAATTACAGGCTTGGCACGGCGATCCCCGATCTGGAACTGCCGGAAGCGACCGGCGGCACGGCGCCGCTGACCTACATTCTGCTCGGCCTGCCGCCGGGTCTGACCTTTAACGCCGACACACGCACACTGTCCGGCACGCCGAGCGAGAGGACTAGTAGCACCCTCCTGACCTACGAGGTCACCGATGCCAACGGTGCCAGCGAGATTGTGGCCTTCTTGGTTAATGTCCGCCTCATCGCCACCTTGACTATCTTTAACTTCAGGAATAATCTGCCGGCCAACCAGAATTACACGCAGGGCACGGCGATCCCCGCTCTGACACTGCCGGAAGCGGGCCCGGGGATGCCGCAGTACACTCTGACAGGGCTCTTTGGCGGTCCCCTGCCGGGGGGTCTGGAGTTTGAGGCCAGCACACGCATGCTGTCCGGCACGCCGAGCACGGCTGGTACCTTCGTCCTGACCTACACGGCCACCAACGACATGGCCGACGATGGTAGAGGTGGTGTCCGCACGGTGAAATTAAGTGAGGACTTCAGGATCATAGTCAACGCCAGCCTGACGCTGACCGCACCGGGCAACCAGAATTACACGCGGGGCACGGCGATCAGCAATCTGCAACTGCCGGAAGCGACCGGCGGCACCGGGACGTTGACCTACTCTCTGACCGGCACCCTGCCGACGGGTCTGACCTTTGCCCCCGGCACACGCACGCTGTCCGGCACGCCGAGCACCGCCACTAGTACCACCACCTTGACCTACATGGTCACCGATACCAACAATGCCAGCGCGAATGCGACCTTCACGGTTAGTGTCAGCGACGGCTTGGCGCTGACCGCGCCGGCCAACCAGAATTACACGCTTGATACGATGATCACCGATCTGCAACTGCCGGAAGCGACCGGCGGCACCGGGACGTTGACCTACACTCTGACCAATGTGCCGGGTCTGGACTTTGACCCCGGCACACGCATACTGTCCGGCACGCCGAACACGGCTGGTACCACCACCCTGACCTACGAGGTCACCGATGACAACGGTGACAGCACGGCGACCTTCACCGTCACGGTCAACGCCGACCTGGCGCTGACCGCGCCGGCCAACCAGAATTACACGCTTGATACGATGATCACCGATCTGCAACTGCCGGAAGCGACCGGCGGCACCGGGACGTTGACCTACACTCTGACCAATGTGCCGGGTCTGGACTTTGACCCCGGCACACGCATACTGTCCGGCACGCCGAACACGGCTGGTACCACCACCCTGACCTACGAGGTCACCGATGACAACGGTGACAGCACGGCGACCTTCACCGTCACGGTCAACGCCGGCTTGGCGCTGACCGCATCGGGCAACCAGAATTACACGCTTAATACGGCGATCACCGCTCTGCAACTGCCGGTAGCGACCGGCGGCACGGGGACGCTGACCTACACTCTGACCAGTGTGCCGGGTCTGGACTTTAACGCCAACACACGCACGCTGTCCGGCACGCCGGACACGCCTGGTACCACCACCTTGACCTACGAGGTCACCGATACCAACGGTGACAGCGCGACTGCGACCTTCATGGTCATAGTCAGCGCCGAACTGGCGCTCGATACACTGGGCAACCGGATTTACACGCAGGGCATAGCGATCAACACGCAACTGCCGGAAGCGATCGGAGGCACGGGGACGCTGGTGTACACTCTGACCGGGCCAAGCGGCCTGCCGCCGGGTCTGAACTTTACCGCCAGCACACGCACGCTGTCCGGCACGCCGAACACGGCTGGTACCACCACCCTGACCTACACGGTCACCGATACCAACGGTGCCAGCACAAATGCGACCTTCACCGTCACGGTCAACGCCGGCTTGGCGCTGACCGCCCCGGCCAACCAGAATTACACAGAGGACACGGCGATCAGCAATCTGATTCTGCCAGCAGCGACCGGCGGCACGGGGACGCTGACCTACACTCTGACCAGTGTGCCGGGTCTGGACTTTAACGCCAACACACGCACGCTGTCCGGCACGCCGAGCACGGCTGATACCACCACCTTGACCTACACGGTCACCGATACCAACGGTGACAGCACAAATGCGACCTTCACCGTCACGGTCAACGCCGGCTTGGCGCTGACCGCCCCGGCCAACCAGAATTACACGCGGGGCACAGCGATCAGCAATCTGATTCTGCCGGCAGCGACCGGCGGCACGGGGACGCTGACCTACACTCTGACCAGTGTGCCGGGTCTGACCTTTACCGCCAGCACACGCACGCTGTCCGGCACGCCGAGCACCGCCACTAGTACCACCACCTTGACCTACACGGTCACCGATACCAACGGTGCCAGCACAAATGCGACCTTCACCGTCACGGTCAACGCCGGCTTGGCGCTGACCGCCCCGGCCAACCAGAATTACACGCGGGGCACAGCGATCAGCAATCTGATTCTGCCGGCAGCGACCGGCGGCACGGGGACGCTGACCTACACTCTGACCAGTGTGCCGGGTCTGACCTTTACCGCCAGCACACGCACGCTGTCCGGCACGCCGAGCACCGCCACTAGTACCACCACCTTGACCTACACGGTCACCGATACCAACGGTGCCAGCACAAATGCGACCTTCACCGTCACGGTCAACGCCGGCTTGGCGCTGACCGCCCCGGCCAACCAGAATTACACAGAGGACACGGCGATCACCGCTCTGCAACTGCCAGTAGCGACCGGCGGCACGGGGACGCTGACCTACACTCTGACCAGTGTGCCGGGTCTGACCTTTACCGCCAGCACACGCACGCTGTCCGGCACGCCGAGCACCGCCACTAGTACCACCACCTTGACCTACACGGTCACCGATACCAACGGTGACAGCGCGAATGCGACCTTCACCGTCACGGTCAACGCCGGCTTGGCGCTGACCGCCCCGGCCAACCAGAATTACACAGAGGACACGGCGATCACCGCTCTGCAACTGCCAGTAGCGACCGGCGGCACGGGGACGCTGACCTACACTCTGACCAGTGTGCCGGGTCTGGACTTTAACGCCAACACACGCACGCTGTCCGGCACGCCGAGCACGGCTGATACCACCACCTTGACCTACACGGTCACCGATACCAACGGTGCCAGCACAAATGCGACCTTCACCGTCACGGTCAACGCCGGCTTGGCGCTGACCGCCCCGGCCAACCAGAATTACACAGAGGACACGGCGATCACCGCTCTGCAACTGCCAGTAGCGACCGGCGGCACGGGGACGCTGACCTACACTCTGACCAGTGTGCCGGGTCTGGACTTTAACGCCAACACACGCACGCTGTCCGGCACGCCGAGCACGGCTGATACCACCACCTTGACCTACACGGTCACCGATACCAACGGTGACAGCGCGAATGCGACCTTCACCGTCACGGTCAACGCCGACCTGGCGCTGACCGCCCCGGCCAACCAGAATTACACGCGGGGCACAGCGATCAGCAATCTGATTCTGCCGGCAGCGACCGGCGGCACGGGGACGCTGACCTACACTCTGACCAGTGTGCCGGGTCTGGACTTTAACGCCAACACACGCACGCTGTCCGGCACGCCGAGCACGGCTGATACCACCACCTTGACCTACACGGTCACCGATACCAACGGTGACAGCGCGAATGCGACCTTCACCGTCACGGTCAACGCCGACCTGGCGCTGACCGCCCCGGCCAACCAGAATTACACGCGGGGCACAGCGATCAGCAATCTGATTCTGCCGGCAGCGACCGGCGGCACGGGGACGCTGACCTACACTCTGACCAGTGTGCCGGGTCTGACCTTTACCGCCAGCACACGCACGCTGTCCGGCACGCCGAGCACCGCCACTAGTACCACCACCTTGACCTACACGGTCACCGATACCAACGGTGCCAGCACAAATGCGACCTTCACGGTTAGTGTCAGCGCCGGCTTGGCGCTGACCGCATCGGGCAACCAGAATTACACGCGGGGCACGGCGATCAGCAATCTGATTCTGCCCGCAGCGACCGGCGGCACGATGCCGCTGACCTACACTCTGACCGGCACCCTGCCGACGGGTCTGAGCTTTACCGCCGGCACACGCACGCTGTCCGGCACGCCGAGCACCGCCACTAGTACCACCACCTTGACCTACACGGTCACCGATACCAACGGTGACAGCGCGACTGCGACCTTCACCGTCACGGTCAACGCCGACCTGGCGCTGACCGCCCCGGCCAACCAGAATTACACAGAGGACACGGCGATCAGCAATCTGATTCTGCCAGCAGCGACCGGCGGCACGGGGACGCTGACCTACACTCTGACCAGTGTGCCGGGTCTGACCTTTACCGCCAGCACACGCACGCTGTCCGGCACGCCGAACACGGCTGGTACCACCACCCTGACCTACAGGGTCAGCGATACCAACGGTGCTAGCACAAATGCGACCTTCACGGTTAGTGTCAGCGACGGCTTGGCGCTGACCGCATCGGGCAACCAGAATTACACGCGGGGCACGGCGATCAGCAATCTGATTCTGCCAGCAGCGACCGGCGGCACGGCGCCGCTGGTGTACACTCTGACCGGCACCCTGCCGACGGGTCTGAGCTTTACCGCCGGCACACGCACGCTGTCCGGCACGCCGAGCACCGCCACTAGTACCACCACCTTGACCTACACGGTCAGCGATACCAACGGTGACAGCGCGAATGCGACCTTCACCGTCACGGTCAACGCCGACCTGGCGCTGACCGCGCCGGCCAACCAGAATTACACAGAGGACACGGCGATCACCGCTCTGCAACTGCCCGCAGCGACCGGCGGCACGATGCCGCTGACCTACACTCTGACCGGCACCCTGCCGACGGGTCTGAGCTTTACCGCCGGCACACGCACGCTGTCCGGCACGCCGAGCACCGCCACTAGTACCACCACCTTGACCTACACGGTCACCGATACCAACGGTGACAGCGCGAATGCGACCTTCACCGTCACGGTCAACGCCGGCCTGGCGCTGACCGCCCCGGCCAACCAGAATTACACAGAGGACACGGCGATCACCGCTCTGCAACTGCCGGAAGCGACCGGCGGCACGGCGCCGTTGACGTACACTCTGACCAGTGTGCCGGGTCTGACCTTTAACGCCAGCACACGCACGCTGTCCGGCACGCCGAACACGGCTGGTACCACCACCCTGACCTACAGGGTCAGCGATACCAACGGTGCCAGCACAAATGCGACCTTCACGGTTAGTGTCAGCGACGGCTTGGCGCTGACCGCATCGGGCAACCAGAATTACACGCAGGGCACGGCGATCAGCAATCTGATTCTGCCAGCAGCGACCGGCGGCACGGGGACGCTGACCTACACTCTGACCAGTGTGCCGGGTCTGACCTTTACCGCCAGCACACGCACGCTGTCCGGCACGCCGAGCACGGCTGGTACCACCACCCTGACCTACACGGTCACCGATACCAACGGTGCCAGCACAAATGCGACCTTCACGGTCATGGTCAACGCCGGCTTGGCGCTGACTGCATCGGGCAACCAGAATTACACGCGGGGCACGGCGATCAGCAATCTGATTCTGCCAGCAGCGACCGGCGGCACGGCGCCGCTGGTGTACACTCTGACCGGCACCCTGCCGACGGGTCTGAGCTTTACCGCCGGCACACGCACGCTGTCCGGCACGCCGAGCACCGCCACTAGTACCACCACCTTGACCTACACGGTCACCGATACCAACAATGCCAGCACGAATGCGACCTTCACCGTCACGGTCAACGCCGGCTTGGCGCTGACTGCATCGGGCAACCAGAATTACACAGAGGACACGGCGATCACCGCTCTGCAACTGCCGGAAGCGACCGGCGGCACGGGGACGCTGACCTACACTCTGACCAGTGTGCCGGGTCTGACCTTTACCGCCAGCACACGCACGCTGTCCGGCACGCCGAGCACGGCTGGTACCACCACCCTGACCTACATGGTCACCGATACCAACGGTGCCAGCACGAGTGCGACCTTCACGGTCATGGTCAACGCCGGCTTGGCGCTGACCGCATCGGGCAACCAGAATTACACGCGGGGCACGGCGATCAGCAATCTGATTCTGCCAGCAGCGACCGGCGGCACGGGGACGCTGACCTACACTCTGACCAGTGTGCCGGGTCTGACCTTTACCGCCAGCACACGCACGCTGTCCGGCACGCCGAGCACGGCTGGTACCACCACCCTGACCTACATGGTCAGCGATACCAACGGTGCCAGCACGACTGCGACCTTTACGGTCATGGTCAACGCCGGCTTGGCGCTGACTGCATCGGGCAACCAGAATTACACAGAGGGCACGGCGATCAGCAATCTGCAACTGCCGGCAGCGACCGGCGGCACGGGGACGTTGACCTACACTCTGACCAGTGTGCCGGGTCTGACCTTTACCGCCAGCACACGCACGCTGTCCGGCACGCCGAGCACGGCTGGTACCACCACCCTGACCTACAGGGTCAGCGATACCAACGGTGCCAGCACAAATGCGACCTTCACGGTCATGGTCAACGCCGGCTTGGCGCTGACCGCATCGGGCAACCAGAATTACACGCGGGGCACGGCGATCCCCGATCTGCAACTGCCGGCAGCGACCGGCGGCACGGGGACGCTGACCTACACTCTGACCAGTGTGCCGGGTCTGACCTTTACCGCCAGCACACGCACGCTGTCCGGCACGCCGAGCACGGCTGGTACCACCACCCTGACCTACATGGTCAGCGATACCAACGGTGCCAGCACGACTGTGACCTTTACGGTCATGGTCAACGCCGGCTTGGCGCTGACTGCATCGGGCAACCAGAATTACACGCGGGGCACGGCGATCAGCAATCTGATTCTGCCGGCAGCAACCGGCGGCACGGGGACGTTGACCTACACTCTAACCAGTGTGCCGGGTCTGACCTTTACCGCCAGCACACGCACGCTGTCCGGCACGCCGAGCACGGCTGGTACCACCACCCTGACCTACACGGTCACCGATACCAACGGTGCCAGCACGACTGCGACCTTTACGGTCATGGTCAACGCCGGCCTGACGCTCGATACACCGGGCAACCAGAATTACACGCTTGACACGGCGATCCCCGATCTGCAACTGCCGGCAGCAACCGGCGGCACGGGGACGTTGACCTACACTCTGACCGGGCCAGGCGGCCTGCCGGGAGGTCTGACCTTTACCGCCGGCACACGCACGCTGTCCGGCACGCCGGGCACGGCTGGTACCACCACCCTGACCTACACGGTCACCGGTGCCAACGGTGCCAGCACGAATGTGACCTTCACGGTCAGGGTGTC
Source organism: Nitrospinales bacterium (assembly GCA_965263085.1). Lineage (GTDB taxonomy): Bacteria > Nitrospinota > Nitrospinia > Nitrospinales > VA-1 > LS-NOB. The sequence continues at coordinate 2,206,324 of OZ253582.1, read as the reverse complement.
CGACAATACGGACGAGGGGTTTGCCGACCTCAATACCTTGATCCTGCCGGAAATGGCGCGGACCATAGCCGACCAGAAGGTGAGCGCGATAACACAACGTATTGCTAAGACCATGAGCGGTGGCAGTACCCGGTCCGTCACTATTGCCGGGCATTCCACATTGGCCGAGGCGGCATCTGCCCACGGCCAGGCCATCGCCGATGGCACGCTGAGTCTTAAGGATCTGCTGAACAACTCTGACTTTGTCCTGCCGCTGAATGATGCGGGCGGTACGGACAGCGGAGCCTTATGGGGCGGGGGCAGCTACCGCAGCTTCGAAGGTTCCGGCGGGGAAGATGTGGACTTTGACGGAGACCTGTTCAGCGCCTATCTGGGACTGGACACTCAACCGCGTGACGACCTGCTGATCGGCCTGACGCTATCCTGGAGCCAGAGCAATCTTGGCTACCAGAGGAGTGAACTCGAACGCAAGGGGGATTATAAGCTGGACCTCACCAGTATTAATCCTTATGTAGGCTGGGAAGTGCTGGCCGGAAAACTGGATCTGTGGGCCACTGCGGGCTACGGCTGGGGTGACCTTAAGATCACTGATGACGGGTCGGACCAGGCATCGAGCTATGTTGAAGCGTGGGACGTGGCTGTGGGCGGCAATATCCAGTTGTCGCAGGCGACGAGCCCGGTCCTGTTCCGGCTCAAGAGTTCAGCCTTGCTGACCGAGATGGATGTGGAGGGCAGCGATGATATTGCGGGGCTGGGAGTGGATGCCAGCCTGTTGCGCATGGTCCTGGAAGGAACGGATAAACATCTGCTGGCCGACGGGGCTTATGTGGAGCCGAGCCTGGAGGTCGGAGTGCGGTATAACGGCGGCGACGGCGAGACTGGTTTCGAGGCCGAGTTGGGTGCCGGTTTCCGCTACATCAATCCGATCGCCGGCCTGACCCTGGAAGGCAGGGCACACACCCTGGTGGGACGAGACAATTATAATGCATGGGGCGTTTCCGGCCTGATGCTTCTGGAGCAGGGCAGCAACGGGCGGGGGCTGTCGTTCAGCCTGAGTCCCGGTTACGGTAATACCAACAGCGGTACGGAAAAAATATGGAAGGATGGCCTGCGTGACGAGATCAGCGGTGACCAGGATTACAGCCTGCGGCTGGACACCCGGATTGGTTACGGGCTGACCGCTCCCGGTGTGCGGGGACTGCTGACTCCTTACAGCGAAATGACCTTCGGCGGCTCTGACAGGAGTTACCGCCTGGGGATAAGATGGGAACTTGATTCGTTGTTTGACCTGAACCTGACCGGTGAGCGTATAGAGAGCAACAGCAGCACCGCTGACCGCGCCATTGACCGCGCCATGCTGAAAGGCAATATCCGGTTTTAACAGGAGAAGGGCTCCTCTCCCTTGACGCTGGTTTGTATAGCGGGTTCTTCCCTCTAGCCTGTCAGGATTTTCCCCTGAGACCAAAAACCAGCAAAAAAAGCCACCTCTCCAAACCATCAAGCCTTCAGACGATCAGGCTTGAGTCCCTATAAAGGAGAGAGGCCAGGATCGCATTAGCTATTCTGTTTCTTCTTTGCTGTGAGGCTGATAAAATGGCTAAAGTTTTAACACCATTTTGACCGCGAAAACAAGATGCCGAATAAACCTCTCATGGCTGTGGATATTGAGTCCCTCATCACCACCACAGTGAAACCCGGCACGCCACCGGCAAAGAAGCCGCGCCTTTTCCGGGTTGCCTGCCTGTCCCTGATCTGGCTCGCCGCAACCATCTGCGCCCTGCTGTTCACCGCCTACCCGGCTAACGCCAGCCTGATGCTCAATACATCGCCGGGCGACCAGAATTACACGCAGGGCACGGCGATCCTCGATCTGCAACTGCCGGCAGCGACCGGCGGCATAGGAACGCTGACCTACACTCTGACCGGGCCAAGCGGCGGTGCCCTGCCGGGAGGTCTGACCTTTAACGCCGACACACGCACGCTGTCCGGCACGCCGAGCACGGCTGGTAACAACATCTTGACCTACACGGTCAGCGATACCAACGGTGCCAGCACGAGTATGGACTTCACGGTTAGTGCCAGCGAAGGCTTGGCGCTGACCGCATCGGGCAACCGGAATTACGCGGTTGACAGGGCGATCAGCGGTCTGGAACTGCCGGTAGCGACCGGCGGCACGGCGCCGCTGACCTACACTCTGACCGGGCCAGGCGACAGCGCCCTGCCGGGAGGTCTGACCTTTAGCGGACGCACGCTGTCCGGCACGCCGAGCGCGCTCGGTACCACCACCCTGACCTATAGGGTCACCGATGCCAACGGTGCCAGCACGAGTGTGGACTTCATGGTCACGGTCAACAATAGCCTAGTGCTCGATACACCGGACGACCAGAATTACACGCAGGGCACGCAGACCACCCTGCAACTGCCAGCAACGACCGGCGGCAGGGGGAGGAGGCTGGTGTACACTCTGACCGGCCTGCCAGCGGGTCTGAACTTTGACCGCCACACACGCACGCTGTCCGGCACGCCGAACACGGCTGGTAACAGCATCTTGACCTACAGGGTCTACACTGGCACCAGTAATACCAGCCCGGCGACCTTCACGATCACGGTCAACAATAGCCTAGGGCTCGATACACCGGACGACCAGAATTACACGCTTGATACGGAGATCACCGGTCTGGAACTGCCAGCAGCGACCGGCGGCACGGAGCCACTGACCTACACTCTGACAGGGCCAAGCGGCGGTGCCCTGCCGGGGGGTCTGGAGTTTGAAGCCAGCACACGCACGCTATCCGGCACGCCGAGCACGGCGGGTACCACCACCCTGACCTATAGGGTCACCGATGCCAACGGTGCCAGCACGAGTGTGGACTTCATGGTCACGGTCAACAATAGCCTAGTGCTCGATACACCGGACGACCAGAGTTACATGCTTGACACGGCGATCCCCGGTCTGACGCTGCCGGCAGCGACCGGCGGCACGGCACCGCTGACCTACACTCTGACCGGGCCAGGCGACAGCGCCCTGCCGGGAGGTCTGACCTTTAGCGGACGCATACTGTCCGGCACGCCGAGCACGGCTGCTACCACCGTCCTGACCTACAGGGTCACCGATACCAACGGTGCCAGCACGAGTATGGACTTCATGGTCACGGTCAACGCCGACTTGGCGCTCGATACACCGACCAACCAGAGTTACATGCTTGACACGGCGATCCCCGGTCTGACACTGCCGGCAGCGACCGGAGGCATAGGGCCGCTGACCTACACTCTGACCGCGCTAGGCGGCCTGCCGGCGGGTCTGATCTTTGACCCCGGCACACACACGCTGTCCGGCACGCCGAGCGCGGTCGCTATCACCGCCCTGATCTACACAGTCACCGATACCAACGGTGCCAGCAGGAATACGACCTTCACGGTCACGGTCAACTCCACCTCAAGTATCTTTGTCTTGAATAAGCCTGCCGACAAGAATTACACGCGGGGCATAGCGATCACCGATCTGCGACTGCCGGCAGCGACCGGCGGCACGGAGCCGCTGACCTACACTTTGACCGCGCCAGGCGGCCTGCCGGCGGGTCTGAGCTTTAACGCCAGCACACGCATACTGTCCGGTACGCCGAGCACGCGTGGTACCACCACCCTGACCTACAGGGTCAGCGACACCAACGGCGCCAGCACGAATATGACCTTCAGGGTCATGGTCAACACCGGCTTGGCGCTCAATGCACCGGGCAACCAGAATTACCCGGCTAACAGATTTATCAACAATCTGCAACTGCCGGAAGCGACCGGCGGCACGGCGCCGCTGGTGTACACTCTGACCGCGCCAGGCGGCCTGCCGCCGGGTCTGCGCTTTAACCGCCACACACGCACGCTATCCGGCAGGCCGCCCTTGCGTGCTCGCACCGCCATCACCCTCTTGACCTACACGGTCACCGATGCCAACAATTTCAGCCAGAGTGTGAACTTCAGGGTCAGGGTCACAGGACGCAACTTCGTACCCTTTACCGTGAATAATAATAAGCCTGCCGACAAGGATTACACGCGGCGCATAGCGATCATCGATTTGCAACTGCCGGCAGCGACCGAATTCACCGTCACCTTAGGGGGGCCGCACCGCACGGGCAGGCTGTCGACGAGGCCGCTGACCTACACTCTGACCGGCCTGCCACCGGGTCTGAGCTTTAACGCCAGCACACGCACGCTGTCCGGCACGCCGAGCAGGGCTGGTACCTTCACCCTGACCTACGATGCCTTCGAACTCATCAGGCACTCCGATGGCCAACTCGTCAAGTACACGTCGAACGGGGGGACTGCGACCTTCACGGTCACGGTCAGCGACGGCTTGGCGCTCAATGCATCGGGCAACCAGAATTACACGCAGGGCACGGCGATCCCCGATCTGCAACTGCCAGCAGCGACCGGCGGCACGGCGCCGCTGACCTACACTCTGACCGCGCCAGGCGGCCTGCCGGCGGGCCTGAGCTTTAACGCCAACACACGCACGCTATCCGGCACGCCGAGCACGCATGGTAACACCACCCTGACCTACAAGGTCACCGATGCCAACAATGCCAGCAAGAAAAAGTTCTTCCTGGTCACGGTCAGCCCCCCCCGGAATACCTTGATCTTGTACGGGAAGGCTAGAAATTACACACAATATGAGATTTTCGACGAGAATTACACGCTTGGTACGAAGATCACCGATCTGCAACTGCAGGCAGCGACCGGCGGCACGGCGCCACTGACCTACACTCTGACCAATGTGCCGGGAGGTCTGGAGTTTGACGCCGACACACGCACGCTATCCGGCACGCCGAGCACGCCTGGTATCTTCTTCCTGACCTACACGGTCACCGATGCCAACAATCTCAGCCAGAGTGTGAACTTCAGGGTCAGGGTCAACGACGGCTTGGCGCTGACCGCGGGCGACCAGAATTACACGGTTGACACGGCGATCCCCGATCTGCAACTGCCAGCAGCGACCGGCGGCACGGGGACGCTGACCTACACTCTGACAGGGCCAAGCGGCGGTGCCCTGCCGGTGGGTCTGGAGTTTGAGGCCAGCACACGCATGCTGTCCGGCACGCCGAGCACGCTTGGTTTCACCGTCCTGACCTATAGGGTCACCGATACCAACGGTCCCAGCACGACTGCGACCTTCAGCGTCTGGGTCAAAATCGGCCTAGTGGCTCACCCTCATCAGCCTGCCGACCAGAATTACACGCAGGGCACGGCGATCCCCGATCTGCAATTGCCGGAAAGCATCGGGCCGAAAAGCCTGCTGATGTACACTCTGTTCGGCCTGCCAGCGGATCTGGGTCTGGACTATGACCCCGAAACACGCATACTGTCCGGCACGCCGAACAGGATTGGTATCTTCTACCTAACATACCAAGCCGGCGTACCATTTAACCACTCCTACCGCAGCCAATTCGTCCCCCCCAGCATCGGACGGTTCACGATCAGGGTCAACTCCAGCCTGACGCTGACCGCGCCGGCCAACCAGAATTACACGCTTGATACGGCGATCACCGATCTGACTCTGCCGGAAGCGACCGGCGGCGGCACGGGGACGCTGACCTACACTCTGACCGGGCCAAGCGGCGGTGCCCTGCCGGGAGGTCTGACCTTTAGCGGACGCACGCTGTCCGGCACGCCGGACACGAACGGTAACTTCACCCTGACCTACACGGTCACCGATGCCAACGGTGCCAGCACGAGTGTGGACTTCATGGTCAACGCCGGCTTGGCGCTGACTGCATCGGGCAACCAGAATTACACGCGAGGCATAGCGATCACCAATTTGCAACTGCCGGCAGCGACCGGCAGCACGGCGGCGCTGACCTACACTCTGACCGCGCTAGGCGGCCTGCCGGCGGGTCTGAGCTTTAACGCCAGCACACGCACGCTATCCGGCACGCCGAGCACGGCTGGTACCACCACCCTGACCTACAGGGTCAGCGACACCAACGGTGCCAGCACGAATATGACCTTCAGGGTCACGGTCAACGCCGACCTGGCGCTGACCGCGCCGGCCAACCAGAATTACACGCAGGACACGGCGATCACCGCTCTGCAACTGCCGGAAGCGAGCGGCGGCACAGCGCCGCTGACCTACACTCTGACCAATGTGCCGGGTCTGGACTTTGACCCCGGCACACGCACGCTGTCCGGCACGCCGAGCACCGCCACTAGTACCACCACCTTGACCTACATGGTCACCGATACCAACAATGCCAGCGCGAATGCGACCTTCACCGTCACGGTCAACCCCCGCTTGGCGCTGACCGCGCTGGCCAACCAGAATTACACGCTTGATACGGCGATCCCCGATCTGACTCTGCCGGAAGCGACCGGCGGCACGGCGCCGTTGACGTACACTCTGACCAGTGTGCCGGGTCTGACCTTTACCGCCAGCACACGCACGCTGTCCGGCACGCCGGACACGAACGGTAACTTCACCCTGACCTACACGGTCACCGATGCCAACGGTGCCAGCACGAGTGTGGACTTCATGGTCAACGCCGGCCTGACGCTCGAGACACCGAACAACCAGACTTACACGCAGGACAGGGCGATCAACGATCTGCAACTGCGGTCAGCGATCAGTGGCACGGCGCCGCTGACCTACACTCTGACCGGGCCAGGCGACAGCGCCCTGCCGGGGGGTCTGATCTTTGACCCCGGCACACGCACGCTGTCCGGCACCCCGAGCACGGCTGCTACCACCACCCTGACCTACACGGTCACCAATGCCAACGGTGCCACCACGAGTGTGGACTTCATGGTTAGTGTCAGCGACGGCTTGGCGCTCGATACACCGGCCAACCAGAATTACACGGCTAACAGATTTATCAACAATCTGCAACTGCCGGAAGCGACCGGCGGCACCGGGACGCGGACCTACACTCTGACCGGGCCAGGCGACAGCACCCTGCCGGGAGGTCTGGACTTTGACGTCGACACACGCACGCTATCCGGCACACCGGACACGGCTGATACCACCGTCCTGACCTACACGGTCACCGATACCAACGGTGCCAGCACGACTGCGACCTTCACGGTCACGGTCAACAACGACTTGGGGCTTGATACATCGGGCGACCAGAATTACACGCGGGGCATAGCGATCAACGATCTGCAACTGCCGGAAGCGACCGGCGGCACGGGGACGCTGGTGTACACTATGCGCGCGCTGCTGCGAGGCGCCCTGCCGACGGGAGGTCTGGAGTTTGACGCCAACACACGCATACTGTCCGGCACGCCGAGCACGGCTGGTACCTTCTTCCTGGACTACAGGGTCACCGATACCAACGGTGCCCGCAAGAGTGTGGTCTTCATCGTCATAGTCAGCGACGGCCTGACGTTCGACTCTGAACCGGCCAACCAGAATTACACGCAGGACAAGGCGATCACCGAACTGACTCTGCCGGAAGCGGGCCCGGGGATGCCGCAGTACACTCTGACAGGGCCCTTTGGCGGTCCCCTGCCGGTGGGTCTGGAGTTTGAGGCCAGCACACGCATGCTGTCCGGCACGCCGAGCACGGCTGGTACCTTCGTCCTGACCTACACGGCCACCAACGACATGGCCGACGATGGTAGAGGTAGTGTCCACACGGTGGAATTAAGTGAGGACTTCAGGATCATAGTCAACGCCAGCCTGACGCTGACCGCACCGGGCAACCAGAATTACACGCGGGGCACGGCGATCAGCAATCTGCAACTGCCGGAAGCGAGCGGCGGCACGGCGCCGCTGGTGTACACTCTGACCGGCACCCTGCCGACGGGTCTGACCTTTGCCCCCGGCACACGCACGCTATCCGGCACACCGGACACGGCTGGTACCACCACCCTGACCTACAGGGTCACCGATGCCAACGGTGCCAGCACGAGTGTGGACTTCATGGTCAACGCCAGCCTGACGCTCGAGACACCGAACAACCAGACTTACACGCAGGACAGGGCGATCAACGATCTGCAACTGCGGTCAGCGATCGGTGGCACGGCGCCGCTGACCTACACTCTGACCGGGCCAGGCGACAGCGCCCTGCCGGGGGGTCTGATCTTTGACCCCGGCACACGCACGCTGTCCGGCACCCCGAGCACGGCTGCTACCACCACCCTGACCTACAGGGTCACCGATACCAACGGTGCCAACACGACTGCGACCTTCACGGTCACGGTCAACAACGACTTGGGGCTTGATACACCGGACGAGCAGCATTACACGCTTGATACGGCGATCACCGATCTGATTCTGCCGGCAGCGACCGGCGGCACGGAGCCACTGACCTACACTCTGATCTGGCGAGACGGCATACTGCCAGACGGCCTAGACGTCCTGCCGCCGGGTCTGACCTTTAACCCCAACACACGCACGCTGTCCGGCACGCCGAGCGAGAGAGGTCAATTCAACCTGACCTACGAGGTCACCGATGCCAACGATGCCCAGACGAGTGTGACCCTCGAGGTTAATGTCAGCGACGGCCTGACGTTCGACTCTGAACCGGCCAACCAGAATTACACGCAGGACACGGCGATCCCCGATCTGCAACTGCCGGTAGCGACCGGCGGCACGGCACCGCTGACCTACACTCTGACCGGGCCAGGCGACAGCGCCCTGCCGGGAGGTCTGACCTTTAGCGGACGCATACTGTCCGGCACACCGAGCACGGCTGCTACCACCGTCCTGACCTACAGGGTCACCGATACCAACGGTGCCAGCACGAGTATGGACTTCATGGTCACGGTCAACGCCGACTTGGCGCTCGATACACCGGCCAACCAGAGTTACATGCTTGACACGGCGATCCCCGGTCTGACACTGCCGGCAGCGACCGGAGGCATAGGGCCGCTGACCTACACTCTGACCGCGCTAGGCGGCCTGCCGGCGGGTCTGATCTTTGACCCCGGCACACACACGCTGTCCGGCACGCCGAGCGCGGTCGCTATCACCGCCCTGATCTACACAGTCACCGATACCAACGGTGCCAGCAGGAATACGACCTTCACGGTCACGGTCAACTCCACCTCAAGTATCTTTGTCTTGAATAAGCCTGCCGACAAGAATTACACGCGGGGCATAGCGATCACCGATCTGCGACTGCCGGCAGCGACCGGCGGCACGGAGCCGCTGACCTACACTCTGACCGCGCCAGGCGGCCTGCCGGCGGGTCTGATCTTTAACGCCAGCACACGCATACTGTCCGGTACGCCGAGCACGCGTGGTACCACCACCCTGACCTACAGGGTCAGCGACACCAACGGCGCCAGCACGAATATGACCTTCAGGGTCATGGTCAACACCGGCCTGGCGCTCAATGCACCGGGCAACCAGACTTACCGGGCTGAGAGATTGATCGACCATCTGAACCTGCCGGTAGCGACCGGCGGCACCGGGACGCTGACCTACACTCTGACCGGCCTGCCGCCGGGTCTGGACTTTAACTCCTACCCCGCCAGACCCACGCTGTTCGGCAGGCCGACCTTGCCTGCTGGTACCTTCACCCTGACCTACACGGTCACCGATGCCAACAATCTCAGCCAGAGTGTGAACTTCAGGGTCAGGGTCACAGGACGCAACTTAGGACTCTTTACCGTGAATGATAATAAGCCTGCCGACAAGGATTACACGCGGGGCATAGCGATCATCGATTTGCAACTGCCGGCAGCGACCGAACTCAACATCTTCTTCGGGGGGCCGCACCGCACGGGCAGGCTGTCGACGAGGCCGCTGACCTACACTCTGACCGGCCTGCCACCGGGTCTGAGCTTTAACGCCAGCACACGCACGCTGTCCGGCACGCCGAGCACGGCTGGTACCTTCACCCTGACCTACGATGCCTTCGAACTCATCAGGCACTCCGATGGCCAACTCGTCAAGTACGCAACGGGGGGGTCGGCTGCGACCTTCACGGTCACGGTCAGCGACGGCCTGGCGCTCAATGCATCGGGCAACCAGAATTACACGCAGAGCACGGCGATCCCCGATCTGCAACTGCCAGCAGCGACCGGCGGCACGGCGCCGCTGACCTACACTCTGACCGCGCCAGGCGGCCTGCCGGCGGGCCTGAGCTTTAACGCCAACACACGCACGCTATCCGGCACGCCGAGCACGCATGGTAACACCACCCTGACCTACAAGGTCACCGATGCCAACAATGCCAGCAAGAAAAAGTTCTTCATGGTCACGGTCAGCCCCCCCCAGAATACCTTGATCTTGTACGGGAAGGCTAGAAATTACACACAATATGAGATTTTCGACGAGAATTACACGCTTGGTACGAAGATCACCGATCTGCAACTGCAGGCAGCGACCGGCGGCACGGCGCCACTGACCTACACTCTGACCGGGCCAAGCGGCGGTGCCCTGCCGGGAGGTCTGGAGTTTGAGGCCAGCACACGCACGCTATCCGGCACGCCGAGCGCGCTCGGTACCACCACCCTGACCTACACGGTCACCGATGCCAACAATCTCAGCCAGAGTGTGAACTTCAGGGTCAGGGTCAACGACGGCTTGGCGCTGACCGCATCGGGCGACCAGAAATACACGGTTGACACGGCGATCCCCGATCTGCAACTGCCAGCAGCGACCGGCGGCACGGGGACGCTGACCTACACTCTGACAGGGCCAAGCGGCGGTGCCCTGCCGGGGGATCTGGCCTTTGACCCCGACACACGCACGCTGTCCGGCACGCCGAGCGCGGTCGCTATCACCGTCCTGACCTACACGGTCACCGATACCAACGGTCCCAGCACGACTGCGACCTTCAGGGTCTGGGTCAGAATCGGCCTAGTGGCTCACCCTCATCAGCCTGCCGACCAGAATTACACGCAGGGCACGGCGATCCCCGATCTGCAATTGCCGGAAAGCATCGGGCCGAAAAGCCTGCTGATGTACACTCTGTTCGGCCTGCCAGCGGATCTGGGTCTGGACTATGACCCCGAAACACGCATACTGTCCGGCACGCCGAACAGGATTGGTATCTTCCTCCTAACATACCGAGCCGGCGTACCATTTAACCAATCCAGCAGCCACTTCGTCCCCCCCAGCATCGGACGGTTCACGATCAGGGTCAACTCCAGCCTGACGCTGACCGCGCCGGCCAACCAGAATTACACGCGGGGCACGGCGATCACCAGTCTGCAACTGCCGGAAGCGAGCGGCGGCACGGGGACGCTGACCTACACTCTGACCAGTGTGCCAGGTCTGAACTTTAACGCCAACACACGCATACTGTCCGGCACGCCGAGCACGGCTGGTACCACCACCCTGACCTACACGGTCACCGATGCCAACGGTGCCAGCACGAGTGTGGACTTCATGGTCAGCGACGACTTGGCGCTGACCGCATCGGGCAACCAGAATTACACGCTTAACACGGCGATCCCCGCTCTGCAACTGCCGGAAGCGAGCGGCGGCACGGGGACGCTGACCTACACTCTGACCAGTGTGCCAGGTCTGAACTTTAACGCCAACACACGCATACTGTCTGGCACACCGAGCACGGCTGGTACCACCACCCTGACCTACATGGTCATGGATACCAACGGTGCCAGCGCGAATGCGACCTTCACCGTCATAGTCAGCGACGGCTTAGCGCTGACCGCGCCGGCCAACCAGAATTACACGCTTGATACGGCGATCACCGCTCTGACACTGCCGGAAGCGACCGGCGGCACCGGGACGCTGACCTACACTCTGACCGGGCCAGGCGACAGCGCCCTGCCGGAGGGTCTGGACTTTAACGCCGGCACACGCATACTGTCCGGCACACCGGACACGGCTGATACCACCGTCCTGACCTACACGGTCACCGATGACAACGGTGCCGACGAGAGTGTGACCTTCACGGTCATAGTCAGCGACGGCTTGGCGCTCAGTGCACGAGGCGACCAGAATTACACGCTTGATACGGAGATCACCGGTCTGGAACTGCCGGTAGCGACCGGCGGCACGGCGCCGCTGACCTACACTCTGACCAATGTGCCGGGAGGTCTGGAGTTTGACGCCGACACACGCACGCTGTCCGGCACGCCGGACACGGCTGGTACCGGCGGGTCAACTCCTTGCGCCACGTGCCCTCGTACCACCACCCTGACCTACGAGGTCATGGATGCCAACGGTGCCAGCACGAATGTGACCTTCAGGATCAGGGTCATCTCCAGCCTGACGTTCGACTCTGAACCGGCCAACCAGAATTACATGCTTGATACGGCGATCACCGCTCTGACTCTGCCGGCAGCGACCGGCGGCATAGAGCGGCTGACCTACACTCTGACCGGGCCAGGCAACAGCGCCCTGCCGGGAGGTCTGGAGTTTGAGGCCAGCACACGCACGCTATCCGGCACGCCGAGCACGGCTGGTACCACCATCTTGACCTACACGGTCATGGATACCAACAATGCCAACACGACTGCGACCTTCACCGTCATAGTCAACGCCGAACTGGCGCTCGATACACCGGACGACCAGAATTACACGCAGGGCACGGCGATCACCGCTCTGACTCTGCCGGAAGCGAGCGGCGGCACCGGGACGCTGACCTACACTCTGCGCACGCTGCGAGGCGCCCTGCCGGGAGGTCTGGAGTTTGACGCCAACACACGCATACTGTCCGGCACGCCGAGCACGGCTCGTAACTTCATCCTGATCTACTGGGTCAACGATGACAACGATGCCAACACGGGTGTGGACTTCACCGTCATAGTCAGCGACGGCTTGGCGCTGACCGCATCGGGCAACCAGAATTACACGCTTAATACGGCGATCACCGATCTGCAACTGCCGGTAGCGACCGGAGGCACGGAGCCGCTGACCTACACTCTGACCGGGCCAGGCGACAGCGTCCTGCCGGGAGGTCTGGAGTTTGAGGCCAGCACACGCACGCTATCCGGCACGCCGAGCACGGCTGATACCACCATCTTGACCTACAGGGTCAGCGATGCCAACAATGCCAGCACGAGTGTGGACTTCATGGTTAGTGTCAGCGACGGCTTAGCGCTCAGTGCACGAGGCGACCAGAATTACACGTTTGATACGGAGATCACCGCTCTGGAACTGCCGGAAGCGAGCGGCGGCACCGGGACGCTGACCTACACTCTGACCGGGCCAGGCGACAGCGCCCTGCCGGGAGGTCTGACCTTTAGCGGACGCATACTGTCCGGCACACCGGACACGGCTGATACCACCGTCCTGACCTACACGGTCACCGATACCAACGGTGCCAGCAAGAGTGTGGACTTCACGGTCATAGTCAGCGACGGCTTGGCGCTGACCGCATCGGGCGACCAGAATTACACGCAGGACAAGGCGATCACCGAACTGACTCTGCCGGAAGCGAGCGGCGGCACCGGGACGCGGACCTACACTCTGACCGGGCCAGGCGACAGCGCCCTGCCGGGAGGTCTGGACTTTAACGCCGACACACGCATACTGTCCGGCACACCGAGCACGGCTGATACCACCGTCCTGACCTACACGGTCACCGATGCCAACGATGCCAGCACGACTGCGACCTTCACGGTCATGGTCAACGCCGGCTTGGCGCTCGATACACCGGCCAACCAGAATTACACGCTTAATACGGCGATCACCGGTCTGACTCTGCCGGTAGCGACCGGAGGCACCGGGACGCTGACCTACACTCTGACCAGTGTGCCGGGTCTGACCTTTGAGACAGGCACGCTGTCCGGCACGGACACGGCTGCTACCACCATCTTGACCTACACGGTCACCGACCAACGGAACACGAGTGTGGACTTCACGGTTAGTGTCAGCGACGGCTACCGCATCCGGCAACCAGAATTACACGCAGGGCACGGCGATCACCAATCTGAACTGCCGGAAGCGACCGGTGGCACGGGGACGGTCACTCTGACCAATGTGCCGGGTCTGGACCCCCGGCACACGGTCCGCACGCCGAGCACGGCTGACGACCTGACCTACGAGGTCACCGATGACTGCCACCACGTTTACGACCTTCACGGTCATAGTGTGGCTTGGCACTCAGCACGAGGCGGAATTACACAGAGGACAAGGCGATCACCGCTCTGGAACTGGACGCTGACCTACACTCTGACCGGGCCAGGCGACAGTGCCCTGGCACCTTTAGCGGACGCACGCTGTCCGGCACACCGGACACGGCTGCTACCACCATCTTGACCTACACGGTCACCGATACCAACGGTGCCAACACGAGTGTGGACTTCACGGTTAGTGTCAGCGACGGCTTGGCGCTGACCGCATCCGGCAACCAGAATTACACGCAGGGCACGGCGATCACCAATCTGGAACTGCCGGAAGCGACCGGTGGCACGGGGACGCTGGTGTACACTCTGACCAATGTGCCGGGTCTGGACTTTAACCCCGGCACACGCATACTGTCCGGCACGCCGAGCACGGCTGATACCTTCGACCTGACCTACGAGGTCACCGATGACAACGGTGCCACCACGTTTACGACCTTCACGGTCATAGTCAACGCTGGCTTGGCACTCAGTGCACGAGGCGACCAGAATTACACAGAGGACAAGGCGATCACCGCTCTGGAACTGCCGGAAGCGGACGGCGGCACCGGGACGCTGACCTACACTCTGACCGGGCCAGGCGACAGTGCCCTGCCGGGAGGTCTGACCTTTAGCGGACGCACGCTGTCCGGCACACCGGACACGGCTGCTACCACCATCTTGACCTACACGGTCACCGATACCAACGGTGCCAACACGAGTGTGGACTTCACGGTTAGTGTCAGCGACGGCTTGGCGCTGACCGCATCGGGCAACCAGAATTACACGCAGGGCACGGCGATCACCAATCTGGAACTGCCGGAAGCGACCGGTGGCACGGGGACGCTGGTGTACACTCTGACCAATGTGCCGGGTCTGGACTTTAACCCCGGCACACGCATACTGTCCGGCACGCCGAGCACGGCTGATACCTTCGACCTGACCTACGAGGTCACCGATGACAACGGTGCCACCACGTTTACGACCTTCACGGTCATAGTCAACGCTGGCTTGGCGCTGACCGCGCCGGCCAACCAGAATTACACAGAGGACAAGGCGATCACCGCTCTGGAACTGCCGGAAGCGGACGGCGGCACCGGGACGCTGACCTACACTCTGACCGGGCCAGGCGACAGTGCCCTGCCGGGAGGTCTGACCTTTAGCGGACGCACGCTGTCCGGCACACCGGACACGGCTGCTACCACCATCTTGACCTACACGGTCACCGATACCAACGGTGCCAACACGAGTGTGGACTTCACGGTTAGTGTCAGCGACGGCTTGGCGCTGACCGCATCGGGCAACCAGAATTACACGCAGGGCACGGCGATCACCAATCTGGAACTGCCGGAAGCGACCGGTGGCACGGGGACGCTGGTGTACACTCTGACCAATGTGCCGGGTCTGGACTTTAACCCCGGCACACGCATACTGTCCGGCACGCCGAGCACGGCTGATACCTTCGACCTGACCTACGAGGTCACCGATGACAACGGTGCCACCACGTTTACGACCTTCACGGTCATAGTCAACGCTGGCTTGGCGCTGACCGCATCGGGCGACCAGAATTACACAGAGGACAAGGCGATCACCGCTCTGGAACTGCCGGAAGCGGACGGCGGCACCGGGACGCTGACCTACACTCTGACCGGGCCAGGCGACAGTGCCCTGCCGGGAGGTCTGACCTTTAGCGGACGCACGCTGTCCGGCACACCGGACACGGCTGCTACCACCATCTTGACCTACACGGTCACCGATACCAACGGTGCCAACACGAGTGTGGACTTCACGGTTAGTGTCAGCGCCGGCTTGGCGCTGACCGCATCCGGCAACCAGAATTACACGCTTGATACGGAGATCACCGCTCTGGAACTGCCAGTAGCGACCGGCGGCACCGGGACGCTGACCTACACTCTGACCAATGTGCCGGGTCTGGACTTTAACGCCAACACACGCACGCTGTCCGGCACGCCGAGCACGGCTGATACCTTCGACCTGACCTACACGGTCACCGATGCCAACGATGCCAGCACGACTGCGACCTTCACCATCATAGTCAGCGATGGCTTGGCGCTGACCGCATCGGGCGACCAGAATTATACAGAGGACAAGGCGATCCCCGCTCTGGAACTGCCGGAAGCGGACGGCGGCACCGGGACGCTGACCTACACTCTGACCAGTGTGCCGGGTCTGGACTTTGACGTCGACACACGCACGCTATCCGGCACGCCGAGCAGGGCTGATACCTTCGACCTGACCTACACGGTCACCGATGCCAACGGTGCCAGCAAGAGTGTGGACTTCACGGTTAGTGTCAGCGACGGCTTAGCGCTGACCGCGCCGGTCGACCAGAATTACACGCAGGACAAGGCGATCCCCGAACTGACTCTGCCGGAAGCGAGCGGCGGCACCGGGACGCTGACCTACACTCTGACCGGGCCAGGCGACAGCGCCCTGCCGGGAGGTCTGACCTTTAGCGGACGCATACTGTCCGGCACACCGGACACGGCTGATACCACCGTCCTGACCTACACGGTCACCGATACCAACGGTGCCAGCAAGAGTGTGGACTTCACGGTCATAGTCAGCGACGGCTTGGCGCTGACCGCATCGGGCGACCAGAATTACACGCAGGACAAGGCGATCACCGAACTGACTCTGCCGGAAGCGAGCGGCGGCACCGGGACGCGGACCTACACTCTGACCGGGCCAGGCGACAGCGCCCTGCCGGGAGGTCTGGACTTTAACGCCGACACACGCATACTGTCCGGCACACCGAGCACGGCTGATACCACCGTCCTGACCTACACGGTCACCGATGCCAACGATGCCAGCACGACTGCGACCTTCACGGTCATGGTCAACGCCGGCTTGGCGCTCGATACACCGGCCAACCAGAATTACACGCTTAATACGGCGATCACCGGTCTGACTCTGCCGGTAGCGACCGGAGGCACCGGGACGCTGACCTACACTCTGACCAGTGTGCCGGGTCTGACCTTTGAGACAGGCATGCTGTCCGGCACGCCGGACACGGTTGGTACCACCACCTTGACCTACGAGGTCACCGATGCCAACGGTGCCACCACGAGTGTGGACTTCATGGTCATAGTCAGCGAAGGCTTAGCGCTGACCGCATCGGGCGACCAGAATTACACAGAGGACAAGGCGATCACCGAACTGACTCTGCCGGAAGCGAGCGGCGGCACCGGGACGCGGACCTACACTCTGACCGGGCCAGGCGACAGCGCCCTGCCGGGAGGTCTGGACTTTAACGCCGACACACGCATACTGTCCGGCACACCGAGCACGGCTGATACCACCGTCCTGACCTACACGGTCACCGATGCCAACAATGCCAGCACGACTGCGACCTTCACGGTCATGGTCAACGCCGGCTTGGCGCTCGATACACCGGCCAACCAGAATTATACAGAGGACAAGGCGATCCCCGCTCTGGAACTGCCGGAAGCGGACGGCGGCACCGGGACGCTGACCTACACTCTGACCGGGCCAGGCGACAGCGCCCTGCCGGGAGGTCTGACCTTTAGCGGACGCACGCTGTCCGGCACACCGGACACGGCTGCTACCACCATCTTGACCTACACGGTCACCGATACCAACGGTGCCAACACGAGTGTGGACTTCACGGTTAGTGTCAGCGACGGCTTGGCGCTGACCGCATCCGGCAACCAGAATTACACGCAGGGCACGGCGATCACCAATCTGGAACTGCCGGAAGCGACCGGTGGCACGGGGACGCTGGTGTACACTCTGACCAATGTGCCGGGTCTGGACTTTAACCCCGGCACACGCATACTGTCCGGCACGCCGAGCACGGCTGATACCTTCGACCTGACCTACGAGGTCACCGATGACAACGGTGCCACCACGTTTACGACCTTCACGGTCATGGTCAACGCCGGCTTGGCGCTCGATACACCGGCCAACCAGAATTATACAGAGGACAAGGCGATCACCGCTCTGGAACTGCCGGAAGCGGACGGCGGCACCGGGACGCTGACCTACACTCTGACCGGGCCAGGCGACAGTGCCCTGCCGGGAGGTCTGACCTTTAGCGGACGCACGCTGTCCGGCACACCGGACACGGCTGCTACCACCATCTTGACCTACACGGTCACCGATACCAACGGTGCCAACACGAGTGTGGACTTCACGGTTAGTGTCAGCGCCGGCTTGGCGCTGACCGCATCCGGCAACCAGAATTACACGCTTGATACGGAGATCACCGCTCTGGAACTGCCAGTAGCGACCGGCGGCACCGGGACGCTGACCTACACTCTGACCAATGTGCCGGGTCTGGACTTTAACGCCAACACACGCACGCTGTCCGGCACGCCGAGCACGGCTGATACCTTCGACCTGACCTACACGGTCACCGATGCCAACGATGCCAGCACGACTGCGACCTTCACCATCATAGTCAGCGATGGCTTGGCGCTGACCGCATCGGGCGACCAGAATTACACAGAGGACAAGGCGATCACCAATCTGGAACTGCCGGAAGCGACCGGTGGCACGGGGACGCTGGTGTACACTCTGACTAATGTGCCGGGTCTGGACTTTAACCCCGGCACACGCATACTGTCCGGCACGCCGAGCACGGCTGATACCTTCGACCTGACCTACGAGGTCACCGATGACAACGGTGCCACCACGTTTACGACCTTCACGGTCATAGTCAACGCTGGCTTGGCGCTGACCGCATCGGGCGACCAGAATTACACAGAGGACAAGGCGATCACCGCTCTGGAACTGCCGGAAGCGGACGGCGGCACCGGGACGCTGACCTACACTCTGACCGGGCCAGGCGACAGTGCCCTGCCGGGAGGTCTGACCTTTAGCGGACGCACGCTGTCCGGCACACCGGACACGGCTGCTACCACCATCTTGACCTACACGGTCACCGATACCAACGGTGCCAGCAAGAGTGCGACCTTCACGGTTAGTGTCAGCGACGGCCTGACGTTCGACTCTGAACCGGCCAACCAGACTTACACGCTTAACACGGAGATCACCGAACTGACTCTGCCGGAAGCGAGCGGCGGCACCGGGACGCTGACCTACACTCTGACAGGGCCAGGCGACAGCGCCCTGCCGGGAGGTCTGACCTTTAGCGGACGCACGCTGTCCGGCACACCGGACACGGCTGATACCACCGTCCTGACCTACACGGTCACCGATACCAACGGTGCCAGCAAGAGTGCGACCTTCACGGTTAGTGTCAGCGACGGCCTGACGTTCGACTCTGAACCGGCCAACCAGAATTACACGCTTAATACGGCGATCACCGGTCTGACTCTGCCGGAAGCGAGCGGCGGCACCGGGACGCGGACCTACACTCTGACCGGGCCAGGCGACAGTGCCCTGCCGGGAGGTCTGACCTTTAGCGGACGCATACTGTCCGGCACACCGGACACGGCTGATACCACCGTCCTGACCTACACGGTCACCGATACCAACGGGGCCAGCAAGAGTGTGGACTTCATGGTCATAGTCAGCGACGGCTTAGCGCTGACCGCGCCGGTCGACCAGAATTACACGCTTAACACGGCGATCACCGGTCTGGAACTGCCGGAAGCGGACGGCGGCACCGGGACGCTGACCTACACTCTGACCGGGCCAGGCGACAGCGGCCTGCCGGGAGGTCTGGACTTTAGCGGACGCACGCTGTCCGGCACGCCGGACACGGTTGGTACCACCACCTTGACCTACGAGGTCACCGATGCCAACGGTGCCACCACGAGTGTGGACTTCACGGTCATAGTCAGCGACGGCTTGGCGCTGACCGCGCCGGTCGACCAGAATTACACGCTTGATACGGCGATCACCGGTCTGACTCTGCCGATAGCGAGCGGCGGCACCGGGACGCTGACCTACACTCTGACCAGTGTGCCGGGTCTGGACTTTGACGTCGACACACGCACGCTATCCGGCACGCCGAGCAGGGCTGATACCTTCGACCTGACCTACACGGTCACCGATGCCAACGGTGCCAGCAAGAGTGTGGACTTCACGGTTAGTGTCAGCGACGGCTTAGCGCTGACCGCGCCGGTCGACCAGAATTACACGCAGGACAAGGCGATCCCCGAACTGACTCTGCCGGAAGCGAGCGGCGGCACCGGGACGCTGACCTACACTCTGACCGGGCCAGGCGACAGCGCCCTGCCGGGAGGTCTGACCTTTAGCGGACGCATACTGTCCGGCACACCGGACACGGCTGATACCACCGTCCTGACCTACACGGTCACCGATACCAACGGTGCCAGCAAGAGTGTGGACTTCACGGTTAGTGTCAGCGACGGCTTGGCGCTGACCGCATCGGGCGACCAGAATTACACGCAGGACAAGGCGATCACCGAACTGACTCTGCCGGAAGCGAGCGGCGGCACCGGGACGCGGACCTACACTCTGACCGGGCCAGGCGACAGCGCCCTGCCGGGAGGTCTGGACTTTAACGCCGACACACGCATACTGTCCGGCACACCGAGCACGGCTGATACCACCGTCCTGACCTACACGGTCACCGATGCCAACGATGCCAGCACGACTGCGACCTTCACGGTCATGGTCAACGCCGGCTTGGCGCTCGATACACCGGCCAACCAGAATTACACGCTTAATACGGCGATCACCGGTCTGACTCTGCCGGTAGCGACCGGAGGCACCGGGACGCTGACCTACACTCTGACCAGTGTGCCGGGTCTGACCTTTGAGACAGGCATGCTGTCCGGCACGCCGGACACGGTTGGTACCACCACCTTGACCTACGAGGTCACCGATGCCAACGGTGCCACCACGAGTGTGGACTTCATGGTCATAGTCAGCGAAGGCTTGGCGCTGACCGCATCGGGCGACCAGAATTACACAGAGGACAAGGCGATCACCAATCTGGAACTGCCGGAAGCGACCGGTGGCACGGGGACGCTGGTGTACACTCTGACCAATGTGCCGGGTCTGGACTTTAACCCCGGCACACGCATACTGTCCGGCACGCCGAGCACGGCTGATACCTTCGACCTGACCTACGAGGTCACCGATGACAACGGTGCCACCACGTTTACGACCTTCACGGTCATAGTCAACGCTGGCTTGGCACTCAGTGCACGAGGCGACCAGAATTACACAGAGGACAAGGCGATCACCGCTCTGGAACTGCCGGAAGCGGACGGCGGCACCGGGACGCTGACCTACACTCTGACCGGGCCAGGCGACAGTGCCCTGCCGGGAGGTCTGACCTTTAGCGGACGCACGCTGTCCGGCACACCGGACACGGCTGCTACCACCATCTTGACCTACACGGTCACCGATACCAACGGTGCCAACACGAGTGTGGACTTCACGGTTAGTGTCAGCGACGGCTTGGCGCTGACCGCATCCGGCAACCAGAATTACACGCAGGGCACGGCGATCACCAATCTGGAACTGCCGGAAGCGACCGGTGGCACGGGGACGCTGGTGTACACTCTGACCAATGTGCCGGGTCTGGACTTTAACCCCGGCACACGCATACTGTCCGGCACGCCGAGCACGGCTGATACCTTCGACCTGACCTACGAGGTCACCGATGACAACGGTGCCACCACGTTTACGACCTTCACGGTCATAGTCAACGCTGGCTTGGCACTCAGTGCACGAGGCGACCAGAATTACACAGAGGACAAGGCGATCACCGCTCTGGAACTGCCGGAAGCGGACGGCGGCACCGGGACGCTGACCTACACTCTGACCGGGCCAGGCGACAGTGCCCTGCCGGGAGGTCTGACCTTTAGCGGACGCACGCTGTCCGGCACACCGGACACGGCTGCTACCACCATCTTGACCTACACGGTCACCGATACCAACGGTGCCAACACGAGTGTGGACTTCACGGTTAGTGTCAGCGACGGCTTGGCGCTGACCGCATCCGGCAACCAGAATTACACGCAGGGCACGGCGATCACCAATCTGGAACTGCCGGAAGCGACCGGTGGCACGGGGACGCTGGTGTACACTCTGACCAATGTGCCGGGTCTGGACTTTAACCCCGGCACACGCATACTGTCCGGCACGCCGAGCACGGCTGATACCTTCGACCTGACCTACGAGGTCACCGATGACAACGGTGCCACCACGTTTACGACCTTCACGGTCATAGTCAACGCTGGCTTGGCACTCAGTGCACGAGGCGACCAGAATTACACAGAGGACAAGGCGATCACCGCTCTGGAACTGCCGGAAGCGGACGGCGGCACCGGGACGCTGACCTACACTCTGACCGGGCCAGGCGACAGTGCCCTGCCGGGAGGTCTGACCTTTAGCGGACGCACGCTGTCCGGCACACCGGACACGGCTGCTACCACCATCTTGACCTACACGGTCACCGATACCAACGGTGCCAACACGAGTGTGGACTTCACGGTTAGTGTCAGCGACGGCTTGGCGCTGACCGCATCGGGCAACCAGAATTACACGCAGGGCACGGCGATCACCAATCTGGAACTGCCGGAAGCGACCGGTGGCACGGGGACGCTGGTGTACACTCTGACCAATGTGCCGGGTCTGGACTTTAACCCCGGCACACGCATACTGTCCGGCACGCCGAGCACGGCTGATACCTTCGACCTGACCTACGAGGTCACCGATGACAACGGTGCCACCACGTTTACGACCTTCACGGTCATAGTCAACGCTGGCTTGGCGCTGACCGCATCGGGCGACCAGAATTACACAGAGGACAAGGCGATCACCGCTCTGGAACTGCCGGAAGCGGACGGCGGCACCGGGACGCTGACCTACACTCTGACCGGGCCAGGCGACAGTGCCCTGCCGGGAGGTCTGACCTTTAGCGGACGCACGCTGTCCGGCACACCGGACACGGCTGCTACCACCATCTTGACCTACACGGTCACCGATACCAACGGTGCCAACACGAGTGTGGACTTCACGGTTAGTGTCAGCGCCGGCTTGGCGCTGACCGCATCCGGCAACCAGAATTACACGCTTGATACGGAGATCACCGCTCTGGAACTGCCAGTAGCGACCGGCGGCACCGGGACGCTGACCTACACTCTGACCAATGTGCCGGGTCTGGACTTTAACGCCAACACACGCACGCTGTCCGGCACGCCGAGCACGGCTGATACCTTCGACCTGACCTACACGGTCACCGATGCCAACGATGCCAGCACGACTGCGACCTTCACCATCATAGTCAGCGATGGCTTGGCGCTGACCGCATCGGGCGACCAGAATTATACAGAGGACAAGGCGATCCCCGCTCTGGAACTGCCGGAAGCGGACGGCGGCACCGGGACGCTGACCTACACTCTGACCGGGCCAGGCGACAGCGCCCTGCCGGGAGGTCTGACCTTTAGCGGACGCACGCTGTCCGGCACACCGGACACGGCTGCTACCACCATCTTGACCTACACGGTCACCGATACCAACGGTGCCAACACGAGTGTGGACTTCACGGTTAGTGTCAGCGACGGCTTGGCGCTGACCGCATCCGGCAACCAGAATTACACGCAGGGCACGGCGATCACCAATCTGGAACTGCCGGAAGCGACCGGTGGCACGGGGACGCTGGTGTACACTCTGACTAATGTGCCGGGTCTGGACTTTAACCCCGGCACACGCATACTGTCCGGCACGCCGAGCACGGCTGATACCTTCGACCTGACCTACGAGGTCACCGATGACAACGGTGCCACCACGTTTACGACCTTCACGGTCATAGTCAACGCTGGCTTGGCGCTGACCGCATCGGGCGACCAGAATTACACAGAGGACAAGGCGATCACCGCTCTGGAACTGCCGGAAGCGGACGGCGGCACCGGGACGCTGACCTACACTCTGACCGGGCCAGGCGACAGTGCCCTGCCGGGAGGTCTGACCTTTAGCGGACGCACGCTGTCCGGCACACCGGACACGGCTGCTACCACCATCTTGACCTACACGGTCACCGATACCAACGGTGCCAACACGAGTGTGGACTTCACGGTTAGTGTCAGCGACGGCTTGGCGCTGACCGCATCCGGCAACCAGAATTACACGCAGGGCACGGCGATCACCGCTCTGGAACTGCCGGAAGCGACCGGTGGCACGGGGACGCTGGTGTACACTCTGACTAATGTGCCGGGTCTGGACTTTAACCCCGGCACACGCACGCTGTCCGGCACGCCGAGCACGGCTGATACCACCACCCTGACCTACGAGGTCACCGATGACAACGGTGCCACCACGTTTACGACCTTCACGGTCATAGTCAACGCTGGCTTGGCGCTGACCGCATCGGGCGACCAGAATTACACAGAGGACAAGGCGATCACCGCTCTGGAACTGCCGGAAGCGGACGGCGGCACCGGGACGCGGACCTACACTCTGACCGGGCCAGGCGACAGTGCCCTGCCGGGAGGTCTGACCTTTAGCGGACGCATACTGTCCGGCACACCGGACACGGCTGATACCACCGTCCTGACCTACACGGTCACCGATACCAACGGGGCCAGCAAGAGTGTGGACTTCATGGTCATAGTCAGCGACGGCTTAGCGCTGACCGCGCCGGTCGACCAGAATTACACGCTTAACACGGCGATCACCGGTCTGGAACTGCCGGAAGCGGACGGCGGCACCGGGACGCTGACCTACACTCTGACCGGGCCAGGCGACAGCGGCCTGCCGGGAGGTCTGGACTTTAGCGGACGCACGCTGTCCGGCACGCCGGACACGGTTGGTACCACCACCTTGACCTACGAGGTCACCGATGCCAACGGTGCCACCACGAGTGTGGACTTCACGGTTAGTGTCAGCGACGGCTTGGCGCTGACCGCGCCGGTCGACCAGAATTACACGCTTGATACGGCGATCACCGGTCTGACTCTGCCGATAGCGAGCGGCGGCACCGGGACGCTGACCTACACTCTGACCAGTGTGCCGGGTCTGGACTTTGACGTCGACACACGCACGCTATCCGGCACGCCGAGCAGGGCTGATACCTTCGACCTGACCTACACGGTCACCGATGCCAACGGTGCCAGCAAGAGTGTGGACTTCACGGTTAGTGTCAGCGACGGCTTAGCGCTGACCGCGCCGGTCGACCAGAATTACACGCAGGACAAGGCGATCCCCGAACTGACTCTGCCGGAAGCGAGCGGCGGCACCGGGACGCTGACCTACACTCTGACCGGGCCAGGCGACAGCGCCCTGCCGGGAGGTCTGACCTTTAGCGGACGCATACTGTCCGGCACACCGGACACGGCTGATACCACCGTCCTGACCTACACGGTCACCGATACCAACGGTGCCAGCAAGAGTGTGGACTTCACGGTCATAGTCAGCGACGGCTTGGCGCTGACCGCATCGGGCGACCAGAATTACACGCAGGACAAGGCGATCACCGAACTGACTCTGCCGGAAGCGAGCGGCGGCACCGGGACGCGGACCTACACTCTGACCGGGCCAGGCGACAGCGCCCTGCCGGGAGGTCTGGACTTTAACGCCGACACACGCATACTGTCCGGCACACCGAGCACGGCTGATACCACCGTCCTGACCTACACGGTCACCGATGCCAACGATGCCAGCACGACTGCGACCTTCACGGTCATGGTCAACGCCGGCTTGGCGCTCGATACACCGGCCAACCAGAATTACACGCTTAATACGGCGATCACCGGTCTGACTCTGCCGGTAGCGACCGGAGGCACCGGGACGCTGACCTACACTCTGACCAGTGTGCCGGGTCTGACCTTTGAGACAGGCATGCTGTCCGGCACGCCGGACACGGTTGGTACCACCACCTTGACCTACGAGGTCACCGATGCCAACGGTGCCACCACGAGTGTGGACTTCATGGTCATAGTCAGCGAAGGCTTGGCGCTGACCGCATCGGGCGACCAGAATTACACAGAGGACAAGGCGATCACCAATCTGGAACTGCCGGAAGCGACCGGTGGCACGGGGACGCTGGTGTACACTCTGACCAATGTGCCGGGTCTGGACTTTAACCCCGGCACACGCATACTGTCCGGCACGCCGAGCACGGCTGATACCTTCGACCTGACCTACGAGGTCACCGATGACAACGGTGCCACCACGTTTACGACCTTCACGGTCATAGTCAACGCTGGCTTGGCACTCGAGTGCACGAGGCCAACCAGAATTACACAGAGGACAAGGCGATCACCGCTCTGGAACTGCCGGAAGCGGACGGCGGCACCGGGACGCTGACCTACACTCTGACCGGGCCAGGCGACAGTGCCCTGCCGGGAGGTCTGACCTTTAGCGGACGCACGCTGTCCGGCACACCGGACACGGCTGCTACCACCATCTTGACCTACACGGTCACCGATACCAACGGTGCCAACACGAGTGTGGACTTCACGGTTAGTGTCAGCGACGGCTTGGCGCTGACCGCATCCGGCAACCAGAATTACACGCAGGGCACGGCGATCACCAATCTGGAACTGCCGGAAGCGACCGGTGGCACGGGGACGCTGGTGTACACTCTGACCAATGTGCCGGGTCTGGACTTTAACCCCGGCACACGCATACTGTCCGGCACGCCGAGCACGGCTGATACCTTCGACCTGACCTACGAGGTCACCGATGACAACGGTGCCACCACGTTTACGACCTTCACGGTCATAGTCAACGCTGGCTTGGCACTCAGTGCACGAGGCGACCAGAATTACACAGAGGACAAGGCGATCACCGCTCTGGAACTGCCGGAAGCGGACGGCGGCACCGGGACGCTGACCTACACTCTGACCGGGCCAGGCGACAGTGCCCTGCCGGGAGGTCTGACCTTTAGCGGACGCACGCTGTCCGGCACACCGGACACGGCTGCTACCACCATCTTGACCTACACGGTCACCGATACCAACGGTGCCAACACGAGTGTGGACTTCACGGTTAGTGTCAGCGACGGCTTGGCGCTGACCGCATCGGGCAACCAGAATTACACGCAGGGCACGGCGATCACCAATCTGGAACTGCCGGAAGCGACCGGTGGCACGGGGACGCTGGTGTACACTCTGACCAATGTGCCGGGTCTGGACTTTAACCCCGGCACACGCATACTGTCCGGCACGCCGAGCACGGCTGATACCTTCGACCTGACCTACGAGGTCACCGATGACAACGGTGCCACCACGTTTACGACCTTCACGGTCATAGTCAACGCTGGCTTGGCACTCAGTGCACGAGGCGACCAGAATTACACAGAGGACAAGGCGATCACCGCTCTGGAACTGCCGGAAGCGGACGGCGGCACCGGGACGCTGACCTACACTCTGACCGGGCCAGGCGACAGTGCCCTGCCGGGAGGTCTGACCTTTAGCGGACGCACGCTGTCCGGCACACCGGACACGGCTGCTACCACCATCTTGACCTACACGGTCACCGATACCAACGGTGCCAACACGAGTGTGGACTTCACGGTTAGTGTCAGCGACGGCTTGGCGCTGACCGCATCGGGCAACCAGAATTACACGCAGGGCACGGCGATCACCAATCTGGAACTGCCGGAAGCGACCGGTGGCACGGGGACGCTGGTGTACACTCTGACCAATGTGCCGGGTCTGGACTTTAACCCCGGCACACGCATACTGTCCGGCACGCCGAGCACGGCTGATACCTTCGACCTGACCTACGAGGTCACCGATGACAACGGTGCCACCACGTTTACGACCTTCACGGTCATAGTCAACGCTGGCTTGGCGCTGACCGCGCCGGCCAACCAGAATTACACAGAGGACAAGGCGATCACCGCTCTGGAACTGCCGGAAGCGGACGGCGGCACCGGGACGCTGACCTACACTCTGACCGGGCCAGGCGACAGTGCCCTGCCGGGAGGTCTGACCTTTAGCGGACGCACGCTGTCCGGCACACCGGACACGGCTGCTACCACCATCTTGACCTACACGGTCACCGATACCAACGGTGCCAGCAAGAGTGCGACCTTCACGGTTAGTGTCAGCGACGGCCTGACGTTCGACTCTGAACCGGCCAACCAGACTTACACGCTTAACACGGAGATCACCGAACTGACTCTGCCGGAAGCGAGCGGCGGCACCGGGACGCTGACCTACACTCTGACAGGGCCAGGCGACAGCGCCCTGCCGGGAGGTCTGACCTTTAGCGGACGCACGCTGTCCGGCACACCGGACACGGCTGATACCACCGTCCTGACCTACACGGTCACCGATACCAACGGTGCCAGCAAGAGTGCGACCTTCACGGTTAGTGTCAGCGACGGCCTGACGTTCGACTCTGAACCGGCCAACCAGAATTACACGCTTAATACGGCGATCACCGGTCTGACTCTGCCGGAAGCGAGCGGCGGCACCGGGACGCGGACCTACACTCTGACCGGGCCAGGCGACAGTGCCCTGCCGGGAGGTCTGACCTTTAGCGGACGCATACTGTCCGGCACACCGGACACGGCTGATACCACCGTCCTGACCTACACGGTCACCGATACCAACGGGGCCAGCAAGAGTGTGGACTTCATGGTCATAGTCAGCGACGGCTTAGCGCTGACCGCGCCGGTCGACCAGAATTACACGCTTAACACGGCGATCACCGGTCTGGAACTGCCGGAAGCGGACGGCGGCACCGGGACGCTGACCTACACTCTGACCGGGCCAGGCGACAGCGGCCTGCCGGGAGGTCTGGACTTTAGCGGACGCACGCTGTCCGGCACGCCGGACACGGTTGGTACCACCACCTTGACCTACGAGGTCACCGATGCCAACGGTGCCACCACGAGTGTGGACTTCACGGTCATAGTCAGCGACGGCTTGGCGCTGACCGCGCCGGTCGACCAGAATTACACGCTTGATACGGCGATCACCGGTCTGACTCTGCCGATAGCGAGCGGCGGCACCGGGACGCTGACCTACACTCTGACCAGTGTGCCGGGTCTGGACTTTGACGTCGACACACGCACGCTATCCGGCACGCCGAGCAGGGCTGATACCTTCGACCTGACCTACACGGTCACCGATGCCAACGGTGCCAGCAAGAGTGTGGACTTCACGGTTAGTGTCAGCGACGGCTTAGCGCTGACCGCGCCGGTCGACCAGAATTACACGCAGGACAAGGCGATCCCCGAACTGACTCTGCCGGAAGCGAGCGGCGGCACCGGGACGCTGACCTACACTCTGACCGGGCCAGGCGACAGCGCCCTGCCGGGAGGTCTGACCTTTAGCGGACGCATACTGTCCGGCACACCGGACACGGCTGATACCACCGTCCTGACCTACACGGTCACCGATACCAACGGTGCCAGCAAGAGTGTGGACTTCACGGTCATAGTCAGCGACGGCTTGGCGCTGACCGCATCGGGCGACCAGAATTACACGCAGGACAAGGCGATCACCGAACTGACTCTGCCGGAAGCGAGCGGCGGCACCGGGACGCGGACCTACACTCTGACCGGGCCAGGCGACAGCGCCCTGCCGGGAGGTCTGGACTTTAACGCCGACACACGCATACTGTCCGGCACACCGAGCACGGCTGATACCACCGTCCTGACCTACACGGTCACCGATGCCAACGATGCCAGCACGACTGCGACCTTCACGGTCATGGTCAACGCCGGCTTGGCGCTCGATACACCGGCCAACCAGAATTACACGCTTAATACGGCGATCACCGGTCTGACTCTGCCGGTAGCGACCGGAGGCACCGGGACGCTGACCTACACTCTGACCAGTGTGCCGGGTCTGACCTTTGAGACAGGCATGCTGTCCGGCACGCCGGACACGGTTGGTACCACCACCTTGACCTACGAGGTCACCGATGCCAACGGTGCCACCACGAGTGTGGACTTCATGGTCATAGTCAGCGAAGGCTTAGCGCTGACCGCATCGGGCGACCAGAATTACACAGAGGACAAGGCGATCACCGAACTGACTCTGCCGGAAGCGAGCGGCGGCACCGGGACGCGGACCTACACTCTGACCGGGCCAGGCGACAGCGCCCTGCCGGGAGGTCTGGACTTTAACGCCGACACACGCATACTGTCCGGCACACCGAGCACGGCTGATACCACCGTCCTGACCTACACGGTCACCGATGCCAACAATGCCAGCACGACTGCGACCTTCACGGTCATGGTCAACGCCGGCTTGGCGCTCGATACACCGGCCAACCAGAATTATACAGAGGACAAGGCGATCCCCGCTCTGGAACTGCCGGAAGCGGACGGCGGCACCGGGACGCTGACCTACACTCTGACCGGGCCAGGCGACAGCGCCCTGCCGGGAGGTCTGACCTTTAGCGGACGCACGCTGTCCGGCACACCGGACACGGCTGCTACCACCATCTTGACCTACACGGTCACCGATACCAACGGTGCCAACACGAGTGTGGACTTCACGGTTAGTGTCAGCGACGGCTTGGCGCTGACCGCATCCGGCAACCAGAATTACACGCAGGGCACGGCGATCACCAATCTGGAACTGCCGGAAGCGACCGGTGGCACGGGGACGCTGGTGTACACTCTGACCAATGTGCCGGGTCTGGACTTTAACCCCGGCACACGCATACTGTCCGGCACGCCGAGCACGGCTGATACCTTCGACCTGACCTACGAGGTCACCGATGACAACGGTGCCACCACGTTTACGACCTTCACGGTCATAGTCAACGCTGGCTTGGCACTCAGTGCACGAGGCGACCAGAATTACACAGAGGACAAGGCGATCACCGCTCTGGAACTGCCGGAAGCGGACGGCGGCACCGGGACGCTGACCTACACTCTGACCGGGCCAGGCGACAGTGCCCTGCCGGGAGGTCTGACCTTTAGCGGACGCACGCTGTCCGGCACACCGGACACGGCTGCTACCACCATCTTGACCTACACGGTCACCGATACCAACGGTGCCAACACGAGTGTGGACTTCACGGTTAGTGTCAGCGACGGCTTGGCGCTGACCGCATCCGGCAACCAGAATTACACGCAGGGCACGGCGATCACCAATCTGGAACTGCCGGAAGCGACCGGTGGCACGGGGACGCTGGTGTACACTCTGACCAATGTGCCGGGTCTGGACTTTAACCCCGGCACACGCATACTGTCCGGCACGCCGAGCACGGCTGATACCTTCGACCTGACCTACGAGGTCACCGATGACAACGGTGCCACCACGTTTACGACCTTCACGGTCATAGTCAACGCTGGCTTGGCACTCAGTGCACGAGGCGACCAGAATTACACAGAGGACAAGGCGATCACCGCTCTGGAACTGCCGGAAGCGGACGGCGGCACCGGGACGCTGACCTACACTCTGACCGGGCCAGGCGACAGTGCCCTGCCGGGAGGTCTGACCTTTAGCGGACGCACGCTGTCCGGCACACCGGACACGGCTGCTACCACCATCTTGACCTACACGGTCACCGATACCAACGGTGCCAACACGAGTGTGGACTTCACGGTTAGTGTCAGCGACGGCTTGGCGCTGACCGCATCGGGCAACCAGAATTACACGCAGGGCACGGCGATCACCAATCTGGAACTGCCGGAAGCGACCGGTGGCACGGGGACGCTGGTGTACACTCTGACCAATGTGCCGGGTCTGGACTTTAACCCCGGCACACGCATACTGTCCGGCACGCCGAGCACGGCTGATACCTTCGACCTGACCTACGAGGTCACCGATGACAACGGTGCCACCACGTTTACGACCTTCACGGTCATAGTCAACGCTGGCTTGGCGCTGACCGCGCCGGCCAACCAGAATTACACAGAGGACAAGGCGATCACCGCTCTGGAACTGCCGGAAGCGGACGGCGGCACCGGGACGCTGACCTACACTCTGACCGGGCCAGGCGACAGTGCCCTGCCGGGAGGTCTGACCTTTAGCGGACGCACGCTGTCCGGCACACCGGACACGGCTGCTACCACCATCTTGACCTACACGGTCACCGATACCAACGGTGCCAGCAAGAGTGCGACCTTCACGGTTAGTGTCAGCGACGGCCTGACGTTCGACTCTGAACCGGCCAACCAGACTTACACGCTTAACACGGAGATCACCGAACTGACTCTGCCGGAAGCGAGCGGCGGCACCGGGACGCTGACCTACACTCTGACAGGGCCAGGCGACAGCGCCCTGCCGGGAGGTCTGACCTTTAGCGGACGCACGCTGTCCGGCACACCGGACACGGCTGATACCACCGTCCTGACCTACACGGTCACCGATACCAACGGTGCCAGCAAGAGTGCGACCTTCACGGTTAGTGTCAGCGACGGCCTGACGTTCGACTCTGAACCGGCCAACCAGAATTACACGCTTAATACGGCGATCACCGGTCTGACTCTGCCGGAAGCGGACGGCGGCACCGGGACGCTGACCTACACTCTGACCGGGCCAGGCGACAGCGGCCTGCCGGGAGGTCTGGACTTTAGCGGACGCACGCTGTCCGGCACGCCGGACACGGTTGGTACCACCACCTTGACCTACGAGGTCACCGATGCCAACGGTGCCACCACGAGTGTGGACTTCACGGTCATAGTCAGCGACGGCTTGGCGCTGACCGCGCCGGTCGACCAGAATTACACGCTTGATACGGCGATCACCGGTCTGACTCTGCCGATAGCGAGCGGCGGCACCGGGACGCTGACCTACACTCTGACCAGTGTGCCGGGTCTGGACTTTGACGTCGACACACGCACGCTATCCGGCACGCCGAGCAGGGCTGATACCTTCGACCTGACCTACACGGTCACCGATGCCAACGGTGCCAGCAAGAGTGTGGACTTCACGGTTAGTGTCAGCGACGGCTTAGCGCTGACCGCGCCGGTCGACCAGAATTACACGCAGGACAAGGCGATCCCCGAACTGACTCTGCCGGAAGCGAGCGGCGGCACCGGGACGCTGACCTACACTCTGACCGGGCCAGGCGACAGCGCCCTGCCGGGAGGTCTGACCTTTAGCGGACGCATACTGTCCGGCACACCGGACACGGCTGATACCACCGTCCTGACCTACACGGTCACCGATACCAACGGTGCCAGCAAGAGTGTGGACTTCACGGTTAGTGTCAGCGACGGCTTGGCGCTGACCGCATCGGGCGACCAGAATTACACGCAGGACAAGGCGATCACCGAACTGACTCTGCCGGAAGCGAGCGGCGGCACCGGGACGCGGACCTACACTCTGACCGGGCCAGGCGACAGCGCCCTGCCGGGAGGTCTGGACTTTAACGCCGACACACGCATACTGTCCGGCACACCGAGCACGGCTGATACCACCGTCCTGACCTACACGGTCACCGATGCCAACGATGCCAGCACGACTGCGACCTTCACGGTCATGGTCAACGCCGGCTTGGCGCTCGATACACCGGCCAACCAGAATTACACGCTTAATACGGCGATCACCGGTCTGACTCTGCCGGTAGCGACCGGAGGCACCGGGACGCTGACCTACACTCTGACCAGTGTGCCGGGTCTGACCTTTGAGACAGGCATGCTGTCCGGCACGCCGGACACGGTTGGTACCACCACCTTGACCTACGAGGTCACCGATGCCAACGGTGCCACCACGAGTGTGGACTTCATGGTCATAGTCAGCGAAGGCTTAGCGCTGACCGCATCGGGCGACCAGAATTACACAGAGGACAAGGCGATCACCAATCTGGAACTGCCGGAAGCGACCGGTGGCACGGGGACGCTGGTGTACACTCTGACCAATGTGCCGGGTCTGGACTTTAACCCCGGCACACGCATACTGTCCGGCACGCCGAGCACGGCTGATACCTTCGACCTGACCTACGAGGTCACCGATGACAACGGTGCCACCACGTTTACGACCTTCACGGTCATAGTCAACGCTGGCTTGGCACTCAGTGCACGAGGCGACCAGAATTACACAGAGGACAAGGCGATCACCGCTCTGGAACTGCCGGAAGCGGACGGCGGCACCGGGACGCTGACCTACACTCTGACCGGGCCAGGCGACAGTGCCCTGCCGGGAGGTCTGACCTTTAGCGGACGCACGCTGTCCGGCACACCGGACACGGCTGCTACCACCATCTTGACCTACACGGTCACCGATACCAACGGTGCCAACACGAGTGTGGACTTCACGGTTAGTGTCAGCGACGGCTTGGCGCTGACCGCATCCGGCAACCAGAATTACACGCAGGGCACGGCGATCACCAATCTGGAACTGCCGGAAGCGACCGGTGGCACGGGGACGCTGGTGTACACTCTGACCAATGTGCCGGGTCTGGACTTTAACCCCGGCACACGCATACTGTCCGGCACGCCGAGCACGGCTGATACCTTCGACCTGACCTACGAGGTCACCGATGACAACGGT
Organism: Nitrospinales bacterium; assembly: GCA_965263085.1. Taxonomy (GTDB): domain Bacteria; phylum Nitrospinota; class Nitrospinia; order Nitrospinales; family VA-1; genus LS-NOB. The sequence goes on along the minus strand of OZ253582.1, from coordinate 2,171,972 downwards.
GCCACCACGTTTACGACCTTCACGGTCATAGTCAACGCTGGCTTGGCACTCAGTGCACGAGGCGACCAGAATTACACAGAGGACAAGGCGATCACCGCTCTGGAACTGCCGGAAGCGGACGGCGGCACCGGGACGCTGACCTACACTCTGACCGGGCCAGGCGACAGTGCCCTGCCGGGAGGTCTGACCTTTAGCGGACGCACGCTGTCCGGCACACCGGACACGGCTGCTACCACCATCTTGACCTACACGGTCACCGATACCAACGGTGCCAACACGAGTGTGGACTTCACGGTTAGTGTCAGCGACGGCTTGGCGCTGACCGCATCCGGCAACCAGAATTACACGCAGGGCACGGCGATCACCAATCTGGAACTGCCGGAAGCGACCGGTGGCACGGGGACGCTGGTGTACACTCTGACCAATGTGCCGGGTCTGGACTTTAACCCCGGCACACGCATACTGTCCGGCACGCCGAGCACGGCTGATACCACCACCCTGACCTACGAGGTCACCGATGACAACGGTGCCACCACGTTTACGACCTTCACGGTCATAGTCAACGCTGGCTTGGCACTCAGTGCACGAGGCGACCAGAATTACACAGAGGACAAGGCGATCACCGCTCTGGAACTGCCGGAAGCGGACGGCGGCACCGGGACGCTGACCTACACTCTGACCGGGCCAGGCGACAGTGCCCTGCCGGGAGGTCTGACCTTTAGCGGACGCACGCTGTCCGGCACACCGGACACGGCTGCTACCACCATCTTGACTGCTACCACCATCTTGACCTACACGGTCACCGATACCAACGGTGCCAACACGAGTGTGGACTTCACGGTTAGTGTCAGCGACGGCTTGGCGCTGACCGCATCGGGCAACCAGAATTACACGCAGGGCACGGCGATCACCAATCTGGAGTGGAACTGCCAGTAGCGACCGGCGGCACCGGGACGCTGACCTACACTCTGACCAATGTGCCGGGTCTGGACTTTAACGCCAACACACGCATACTGTCCGGCACACCGAGCACGGCTGATACCACCGTCCTGACCTACACGGTCACCGATGCCAACAATGCCAGCACGACTGCGACCTTCACGGTCATGGTCAACGCCGGCTTGGCGCTCGATACACCGGCCAACCAGAATTATACAGAGGACAAGGCGATCACCGCTCTGGAACTGCCGGAAGCGGACGGCGGCACCGGGACGCTGACCTACACTCTGACCGGGCCAGGCGACAGTCCCCTGCCGGGAGGTCTGACCTTTAGCGGACGCACGCTGTCCGGCACACCGGACACGGCTGCTACCACCATCTTGACCTACACGGTCACCGATACCAACGGTGCCAACACGAGTGTGGACTTCACGGTTAGTGTCAGCGACGGCTTGGCGCTGACCGCATCCGGCAACCAGAATTACACGCAGGGCACGGCGATCACCAATCTGGAACTGCCGGAAGCGACCGGTGGCACGGGGACGCTGGTGTACACTCTGACCAATGTGCCGGGTCTGGACTTTAACCCCGGCACACGCATACTGTCCGGCACGCCGAGCACGGCTGATACCTTCGACCTGACCTACGAGGTCACCGATGACAACGGTGCCACCACGTTTACGACCTTCACGGTCATAGTCAACGCTGGCTTGGCACTCAGTGCACGAGGCGACCAGAATTACACAGAGGACAAGGCGATCCCCGCTCTGGAACTGCCGGAAGCGGACGGCGGCACCGGGACGCTGGTGTACACTCTGACCAATGTGCCGGGTCTGGACTTTAACCCCGGCACACGCATACTGTCCGGCACGCCGAGCACGGCTGATACCACCACCCTGACCTACGAGGTCACCGATGACAACGGTGCCACCACGTTTACGACCTTCACGGTCATAGTCAACGCTGGCTTGGCGCTGACCGCATCGGGCGACCAGAATTACACAGAGGACAAGGCGATCACCGCTCTGGAACTGCCGGAAGCGACCGGTGGCACGGGGACGCTGACCTACACTCTGACCGGGCCAGGCGACAGTGCCCTGCCGGGAGGTCTGACCTTTAGCGGACGCACGCTGTCCGGCACACCGGACACGGCTGCTACCACCATCTTGACCTACACGGTCACCGATACCAACGGTGCCAACACGAGTGTGGACTTCACGGTTAGTGTCAGCGACGGCTTGGCGCTGACCGCATCCGGCAACCAGAATTACACGCAGGGCACGGCGATCACCAATCTGGAACTGCCGGAAGCGACCGGTGGCACGGGGACGCTGGTGTACACTCTGACCAATGTGCCGGGTCTGGACTTTAACCCCGGCACACGCATACTGTCCGGCACGCCGAGCACGGCTGATACCACCACCCTGACCTACGAGGTCACCGATGACAACGGTGCCACCACGTTTACGACCTTCACGGTCATAGTCAACGCTGGCTTGGCGCTGACCGCATCGGGCGACCAGAATTACACAGAGGACAAGGCGATCACCGCTCTGGAACTGCCGGAAGCGAGCGGCGGCACCGGGACGCTGACCTACACTCTGACCGGGCCAGGCGACAGCGCCCTGCCGGGAGGTCTGACCTTTAGCGGACGCACGCTGTCCGGCACACCGAGCACGGCTGGTACCACCACCCTGACCTACACGGTCACCGATACCAACGGTGCCAACACGAGTGTGGACTTCATGGTCATAGTCAGCGACGGCTTAGCGCTGACCGCATCGGGCAACCAGAATTACACAGAGGACAAGGCGATCCCCGCTCTGACACTGCCGGTAGCGACCGGCGGCACCGGGACGCTGACCTACACTCTGACCGGGCCAGGCGACAGCGCCCTGCCGGGAGGTCTGGAGTTTGACGCCGACACACGCATACTGTCCGGCACGCCGAGCACGGCTGATACCACCACCCTGACCTACACGGTCATGGATACCAACAATGCCAGCAAGAGTGTGGACTTCACGGTCACGGTCAACGCCGGTTTGGCGCTGACCGCGCCGGCCAACCAGACTTACACGCTTGATACGGCGATCACCGGTCTGACTCTGCCGATAGCGACCGGAGGCACGGCGCCACTGACCTACACTCTGACCAATGTGCCGGGTCTGGACTTTAACGCCAGCACACACACGCTGTCCGGCACGCCGGACACGGCTGGTACCACCAACCTGACCTACACGGTCAGCGATGCCAACGGTGCCAGCACGAGTGTGACCTTCACGGTCATGGTCAGCACCGGCTTGGCGCTGACCACGCCGGGCGACCAGAATTACACAGAGGACAAGGCGATCACCGCTCTGACACTGCCGGAAGCGAGCGGCGGCACCGGGACGCTGACCTACACTCTGACCGGGCCAGGCGACAGCGCCCTGCCGGGAGGTCTGACCTTTGAGACAGGCACGCTGTCCGGCACGCCGAGCACGGCTGGTACCACCACCCTGACCTACGAGGTCACCGATGCCAACGGTGCCAACACGAGTGTGGACTTCATGGTCATAGTCAGCGACGGCTTAGCGCTGACCGCATCGGGCAACCAGAATTACACGCAGGACAAGGCGATCCCCGCTCTGACACTGCCGGTAGCGACCGGCGGCACCGGGACGCTGACCTACACTCTGACCGGGCCAGGCGACAGCGCCCTGCCGGGAGGTCTGGACTTTAACGCCGACACACGCATACTGTCCGGCACACCGAGCACGGCTGATACCACCGTCCTGACCTACACGGTCACCGATGCCAACGATGCCAGCACGACTGCGACCTTCACGGTCATGGTCAACGCCGGCTTGGCGCTCGATACACCGGCCAACCAGAATTACACGCTTGATACGGCGATCACCGGTCTGACTCTGCCGGTAGCGAGCGGCGGCACGGCGCCGCTGACCTACACTCTGACCAATGTGCCGGGTCTGGACTTTAACGCCAGCACACACACGCTGTCCGGCACGCCGGACACGGCTGGTACCACCAACCTGACCTACACGGTCAGCGATGCCAACGGTGCCAGCACGAGTGTGACCTTCATGGTCATGGTCAACACCGGCTTGGCGCTGACCGCGCCGGGCGACCAGAATTACACAGAGGACAAGGCGATCACCGCTCTGACACTGCCGGAAGCGAGCGGCGGCACGGGGACGTTGACCTACACTCTGACCGGGCCAGGCGACAGCGCCCTGCCGGGAGGTCTGACCTTTAGCGGACGCATACTGTCCGGCACACCGGACACGGCTGCTACCACCGTCCTGACCTACGAGGTCAGCGATGCCAACGGTGCCAACACGAGTGTGGACTTCATGGTCATAGTCAGCGACAGCCTGACGCTCAATGCACGAGGCGACCAGAATTACACGCTTGATACGGCGATCACCGATCTGACTCTGCCGGAAACGAGCGGCGGCACCGGGACGCTGACCTACACTCTGACCGGGCCAGGCGACAGCGCCCTGCCGGGAGGTCTGGAGTTTGACGCCGACACACGCATACTGTCCGGCACGCCGAGCACGGCTGATACCACCATCTTGACCTACACGGTCACCGATGCCAACAATGCCAGCAAGAGTGTGGACTTCACGGTTAGTGTCAGCGCCGGCCTGACGCTCGATACACCGGGCAACCAGAATTACACGCTTGATACGGCGATCACCGATCTGACTCTGCCGGAAGCGAGCGGCGGCACCGGGACGCTGACCTACACTCTGACCGGGCCAGGCGACAGCGCCCTGCCGGAAGGTCTGACCTTTAGCGGACGCATACTGTCCGGCACACCGGACACGGCTGCTACCACCGTCCTGACTTACACGGTCACCGATGCCAACGATGCCAGCACGAGTGTGGACTTCACGGTCATGGTCAACGCCGGCTTGGCGCTGACCGCGCCGGCCAACCAGACTTACACGCTTGATACGGCGATCACCGGTCTGACTCTGCCGATAGCGACCGGAGGCACGGCGCCACTGACCTACACTCTGACCAATGTGCCGGGTCTGGACTTTAACGCCAGCACACACACGCTGTCCGGCACGCCGGACACGGCTGGTACCACCAACCTGACCTACACGGTCAGCGATGCCAACGGTGCCAGCACGAGTGTGACCTTCACGGTCATGGTCAACGCCGGCTTGGCGCTGACCGCGCCGGGCGACCAGAATTACACGCTTGGCACGGCGATCCCCAATCTGCAACTGCCGGTAGCGACCGGCGGCACGGGGACGCTGAGGTACACTCTGACCGGGCCAAGCGGCCTGCCGGGAGGTCTGACCGGGCCAAGCGGCCTGCAGGGAGGTCTGACCGTGTCAAACGACGACACCCTGCCGGGAGGTCTGACCTTTACCGCCGGCACACACACGCTGTCCGGCACGCCGAACACGGCTGGTACCACCACCCTGACCTACAGTGTCACCAGTGCCAACGGTGCCAGCGCGAATGCGACCTTCACGGTCAGGGTGTCCGACAATACGGACGAGGGGTTTGCCGACCTCAATACCTTGATCCTGCCGGAAATGGCGCGGGCCATAGCCGACCAGAAGGTGAGCGCGATAACACAACGTATTGCTAAGACCATGAGCGGTGGCAGTACCCGGTCCGTCACTATTGCCGGGCAGCCCACATTGGCCGAGGCGGCATCTGCCCACGGCCAGGCCATCGCCGATGGCACGCTGAGTCTTAAGGATCTGCTGAACAACTCTGACTTTGTCCTGCCTCTGAATGATGCGGGCGGTACGGACAGCGGAGCCTTATGGGGCGGGGGCAGCTACCGCAGCTTCGAAGGTTCCGGCGGGGAAGATGTGGACTTTGACGGAGACCTGTTCAGCGCCTATCTGGGACTGGACACTCAACCGCGTGACGACCTGCTGATCGGCCTGACGCTATCCTGGAGCCAGAGCAATCTTGGCTACCAGAGGAGTGAACTCGAACGCAAGGGGGATTATAAGCTGGACCTCACCAGTATTAATCCTTATGTAGGCTGGGAAGTGCTGGCCGGGAAACTGGATCTGTGGGCCACTGCGGGCTACGGCTGGGGTGACCTTAAGATCACTGATGACGGGTCGGACCAGGCATCGAGCTATGTTGAAGCGTGGGACGTGGCTGTGGGCGGTAATATCCAGTTGTCGCAGGCGACGAGCCCGGTCCTGTTCCGGCTCAAGAGTTCAGCCTTGCTGAGCGAGATGGATGTGGAGGGCAGCGATGATATTGCGGGGCTGGAAGTGGATGCCAGCCTGTTGCGCATGGTCCTGGAAGGAACGGATAAATATCTGCTGGCTGACGGGGCTTATGTGGAGCCGAGCCTGGAGGTCGGAGTGCGGTATAACGGCGGCGACGGCGAGACTGGTTTCGAGGCCGAGTTGGGTGCCGGTTTCCGCTACATCAATCCGATCGCCGGTCTGACCCTGGAAGGCAGGGCACGCACCCTGGTGGGACGAGATAATTATAATGCATGGGGCCTTTCCGGCCTGATTCTTCTGGAGCAGGGCAGCAACGGGCGGGGGCTGTCGTTCAGCCTGAGTCCCGGTTACGGTAATACCAACAGCGGTACGGAAAAAATATGGAAGGATGGCCTGCGCGACGAGATCAGCGGTGACCAGAATTACAGCCTGCGGCTGGACACCCGGATTGGTTACGGGTTGACCGCTCCCGGTGTGCGGGGACTGCTGACTCCTTACAGCGAAATGACCTTCGGCGGCTCTGACAGGAGTTACCGCCTAGGGATAAGATGGGAACTTGATTCGTTGTTTGACCTGAACCTGACCGGTGAGCGTATAGAGAGCAACAGCAGCACCGCTGACCGCGCCATTGACCGCGCCATGCTGAAAGGCAATATCCGGTTTTAACAGGAGAGGGGCCAGGATCGCATTAGCTATTCTGTTTCTTCTTTGCTGTGAGGCTGAGAAAATGGTTAAAGTTTTAACACCATTTTGACCGCGAAAACAAGATGCCGAATAAACCTCTCATGGCTGTCGATATTGAGTCCCTCATCACCACCACCCTGGAAGAAGACATCCAAAGTGGTGACATCACCACCAGGAGCATTATACCTGAGAGACAACTCCGCGAGGCGGAGCTGATTGCCAAAGATGATTTGATCCTATCCGGATTGGGAATATTTAAAACCTTGTTCCTGAAACTGGACTCTGGCGCTGTATTTCTATCGGAGCCTTTTAAGGATGGAGATTCTGTTGCAAAGGATTCCACAATCATCAAGTTTCGTTGTAATGGTGTTAGATTATTGGAAGGTGAGAAGGTCGGGACTCAATATTTTGCAGTGGTTAAGTGGAATTGCAACGCTCACCCGCAGGTATGTTGACAAGGCACACCCTGTTACGGTTCTGGATACCCGTAAAACCACCCCTGGACTGAGGGTTTTTGAAAAATACGCAGTGCGTTGTGGGGGTGGTTCCAATCATCGGTTTGGACTGTATGATGCGGTGATGATTAAAGACAATCATATAAAACTTGCCGGGAGTATTTCCGAGGCGGTAGAGAATGAGTAAAGAGCTTCAAAGAACGCATGATTGCGGGACATTGTCGGATAAACATATCGGCGAAACAGTGACTCTATGCGGGTGGGTGCATACCCGGCGCGATCATGGGGGACTCATTTTTGTCGACCTGTGGGACAAATACGGCATGACCCAGGTGGTGCTGAATCCACAAATCGACCAGTTGGCGCACGAGCACGCACAATCCATTCGCGGAAATTATGTCATCGGCGTTGTCGGCAACGTGCGTGCCCGGCCTGAAGATATGGTGAACCCAAAACTGAAAACCGGAATGATCGAGGTTTATGTCGATGAGTTGAGCATTCTTAATCCATCGGAAACTCCTCCCATCTCCCCTTGGGAGCCGCAAGACACTTCAGAAGTCCTGCGCCTGAAGTATCGGTTTCTCGATCTGCGTGGGCCGAAGTTGCAACGCAACCTAAAAATTCGCTATGACACCACCCGGATAGCAAGAAACGAATTGCACCAGAACGCATTCATGGAGGTGGAAACCCCCATGCTGACCAAGAGCACCCCGGAAGGGGCACGGGATTATCTCGTGCCCAGTCGGCTCAATCCGCAAAAGTTTTATGCCCTGCCTCAGTCACCACAATTGTTCAAACAGATTCTAATGGTCTCAGGCATGGACCGGTATTACCAGATTGTAAAATGTTTTCGCGATGAAGATTTGCGTCATGACCGGCAACCGGAATTCACCCAGATTGATATCGAAATGTCATTCGGCAATGAAAATTTATTGTTCCAAATGATTGAAGAAATGATGGCGGCAATTTATCAGGAAATTCTCGACATTAAAATCAAAACCCCCTTCTCGATCCTGAAATATCAGGATGCCATTAACCGGTTCGGAACAGACAAACCGGATATGCGGTTCGGTATGGAAATTGTGGACCTGGGAGAAATTGTCAGAGGCACTTCGTTTAAAGTGTTTGCCCAAGTGTTGGAATCGGGCGGACAGGTGCGCGCTCTCAATGTCAAAAACAGCACCGAGACTTTGTCCCGCAAGGCACTGGACGATTTAACAGAAACCGCCAAAACATACGGTGCCAAAGGTATGGCCTGGATCAAGGTTCAGGAAAACGAATTGCAATCTCCTATCATCAAATTCTTCAAGCAGGAAATGCTCGACAATATGCTCAAGGCTTTGGGCAGCGAACCCGGCGACACAGTGGTTTTCATCGCCGACACTCCCAAAATTGTGGCCGATGCTCTCACCCACTTGCGGCTGGCTTTGGGCAAACAGTTGAACCTGATTGATAAATCTAAAAATTCCTTCGCCTGGATCACCGAGTTTCCCCTGGTGGAATATGATGAGACGGAAAAAAGGTATACCGCAATGCACCACCCTTTCACCGCTCCACGCGAAGAAGATATGGAGAAATTCGAGAGCGATCCTGGCTCCATTAAAGCGCGGGCTTATGACCTGGTGCTGAACGGCAACGAGATCGGTGGCGGCAGTATCCGTATTCATCAAAAAGAAGTGCAGGAAAAAATGTTCAAACTCCTCGGCATCAGTCAGGAAGAAGCTGAAGCTAAATTTGGGTTCCTGCTGGACGCATTGCAGTATGGAGCCCCACCGCATTGCGGCATCGCTATGGGACTGGATCGAATCATTATGCTACTTTCAGGAGCCGCATCAATCCGGGACGTGGTCGCTTTTCCTAAAACACAGAAAGCCACCTGCCTGATGACTCAGGCGCCTTCAGAAGTGGACCCAAAACAACTGCAGGAACTGAGGCTCAAAGCTGATTTATCCTGACCCTTCTCTAGCAGAATTTAAGCCTTAATCCGCAGGTGAGTCAATCCCTGTAAGATTTGCGACAGGGGTGGACCGACCCCACAACAGAAACCCAATACCTTCTTGTTTTTATTGGACTTCGAGAATCCGCTTTACCGGCTATCCCAGCCTGCCCGCAAAACTCAAACTAAGGTAAAGCTTCATTTGGAAAGCCCGCGGCTCTCCCGAAATGTTCCGTTAAACTATTATTAGTATGGGAGGGAAAGAAAGTAGTGCTCTTTACCCACTCAAATAGCACCTCCTCCTCGTAATGTCCGGGAACAGAACGCTTTCTGTCTCCGGATTTTTTTGCTCTATTCTTTGTGTTATTCTTAGCCCGAATCATTTCTAAGAACTCATCATGACACTGAAACAAAAAACCGAAAAAATAAAATCACTGATCCGGGAAATGGATAGTGCATTGATCGCCTTTTCCGGCGGAGTAGACAGCACTCTCGTACTCGCCCTTGCTCATGAAGTCCTGGGTGAAAAAGTATTCGCCATCACCGCGCAATCGGCCAGCGTACCAAACCGGGAATTACAGGCCTCCCGCCAGTTGGCCGAAGAAATCGGGGCCAGACATCAGGTCATCAAAACAGGGGAAATGTCCAATTTGGAATACCGGGCCAACCCGACCAACCGTTGCTACCACTGCAAAACAGAACTTTATTCCAGCCTGAAAAAAATCGCCGGACAGAAAAACATCTCTCATATTTTAAATGGCACCAACACCGATGATCTCGGTGACTACCGTCCCGGACTCGACTCCGCCCGTGAGCAGGGCGTACGCAGTCCTTTAGTGGAAGCAGAGTTCAATAAGCAGGATGTTAGGGATTTGTCTCGCATAATGGAGCTTTCCATTTGGAACAAGCCGGCAATGGCCTGCCTGTCGTCCCGGATTCCCTATGGTCAGCCGGTCACCACTGAAAAACTTTTTAGAGTCGAACAGGCCGAAGACTTTCTGCTCTCTTTAGGATTCAAGCAGGTGCGTGTCCGGCATATTGAAACCCAAGCCCGTATCGAGCTTGGCAAAGATGAAATGCCGCGTTATAAGAGTGACAAATCTATTCAGGAATCCGTTCAGGAAAAACTAAGGGCTTTGGGGTTTAGCGATGTACTACTGGATCCGGAGGGATACAGAATGGGAAGTTTGAACGCGACCTTATTGGAAAATAAAGACCATGTTTAAGTATGAATTGCGGCCTGAAATAAGAAAACAACTTAAAGACCCAGATGGGTTTGAAAAAGGCTTGAATGCGGTCTTCCTCGGGCTAATTGTTGCCATGGCAGGCGTGGGGCTGATGTTGATCCTCTTCTTCAATAAACCGGAGCATGTACTGCATCCCACCTGGATTTTGATCCTCGGTTTTGCCATCGTTGGTTGGGGTGAATACAAAAAATTCCGCTGTAAATAGTTGCCACTCGGCGTGGGGCCAGCGAGCAATCGACTTATCCTGCTGACAAAAGATTATTTCGACTGAACGGGTTTTATTGCCCTTCGGATTCGTCGTCGCTCTCGTTGAGAGTAATAAAGCCCAACTCGCGCGAACGCAATGTCGCCTCTTCTACAGCGTTCATCATGGTTGTACGCAGGCTTCCTTCTTCCAGAGCATGCAGACCGGAGATGGTGGTACCAGCCGGTGAAGTGACCATATCTTTGAGTTCACCGGGATGCTTTCCGCTTTCCCGTGCCAGTTTGGCGGAACCCAGCATCGTCTGGATGGCCAGGGTGTTAGCCACTTCACGCGAAAGACCCATTTTGACTCCCCCATCAGAGAGCGCTTCGATCAGCATGAAGATATAAGCTGGCCCACTGCCGCTCAATCCGGTCACGGCATCAAGATGCTCTTCTTCGACATCAATAGTCCGCCCTACCGCTTCAAAAATACGGTGGACAATTTTCACACCGTTTTTGCTTACATGCTCGTTGGAAGCTATAGCAGTCACCCCTTCCTGAACCAGTGCAGGGGTATTGGGCATGGTACGCACCACACTGAACTTTTTATTGCTTTTCCCACGCAAGACACCATCCATGATGGATATGGGAACCCCAGCGGCAACAGATATCACCAACTTGTCGCTGCCCACCAGCGCACGGATGTCACGCAAAACTTCTTTCAAAATCTGCGGCTTGACCGCGAGGATGAGGATATCCGACTTCTTCGTCAGTTCACGGTTGTCGGCGGTGACTTTGATTTTGTACCCCGCATGCAAGGCATCGCGCTTCTGCTGAGAGGGTTCTGAGACAAAAATATTTTTTGCTCTAATGAAAGACGCAGAAAGCAATCCTTTGATCATGGCTTCCGCCATATTGCCGCCACCAATGAATCCGATTTTTTTATTTTTCAGCACAACAATGCTCTCCTTGAGTAACCGGCTTGACCGGAATAAAAAAACCCTTTTTTAATGCTCGTCCGCCATTGTCCGCGGACCAAAAATAGCCGACCCAACACGAACCAGCGTTGCCCCCTCTTCCACCGCCACCTCAAAATCGTGGCTCATGCCCATGGAAAGCTCGCGATCTCGGAGAAACAGTTTTTACAAGCCTGTTCCCGTTGCGACGAATGCATCCACGCCTGCCCGAAGGATGCCATCCAGCGTGCACCCAAGAAAATGGGGTTCCTCGTTTTCAACACGCCTTATATCGACCCCATGCGCAATCCGTGTGTGATGTGTACCGACCTGCCCTGCATCTCGGCCTGCCCGGATGAGGCTCTGCTCCCGGTTCAGGAACTGACGGATGTGAATATGGGTTATGCCATTTTGGATAAGAAAAAATGTCAGGCCTATGGCGAATCGTTTTGCCAGCAATGCGTGATCGACTGCCCAGTTCCCGGAGCAATTTTTCAGGTCGACGACAAGCCCGTCATCGACAAAAATATCTGCACCGGATGCGGAGTCTGCATGCGCTCGTGCAGCACAGTCAACATTCCTCTAGCGATCAAGATCAAACCGCAAATGGTGGTCGAATACCAACTCCACAAAAAACGCCAGGAACAAGAACTCGCCAAAATCCAAGCTGAACAACGGGCCGCCGCACAAGCCAAGCAGAAAGAATCTCTCATCAGTCAGGGGAATGAAGAAACCTCAGAAGAGCAGGAACCCTGATCCTCCCTTTAAGCTCAGATCCTGGACCATGCGTATACCTCCAAGACCCGGCCCTCTCTGGGTATTGTCTATCGTGATGTAACCCCAGATTGACGAACTATCAGGATCAATGATCTTGTAAGATTTCTTGGTGGCTAGTTCTGGACTGGTTGTGAAGCGGTCACCCTGTTCTCTGTCCAGAAGAAGAATTGCCTTCACACCTTATTGATATTTTCCCCTAACTATGAGATAAATCGTAGGTATTAAACTACTCTATAATAGGTTTATGTTTGGATAATAAATGATAGCATCACCACCAAGAGCATTATACCTGAGAGGACAACTCCGCGAAGGGGGGGGGGGGGGGGGGGTAGACCCATGCCCTACCATACAATGAAACCCGGCACGCCACCAGCAAAGAAGCCGCGCCTTTTCCGGGTTGCCTACCTGTCCCTGATCTGGCTCGCCACAACCATCTGCGCCCTGCTGTTCACCGCCTACCCGGCTAACGCCGGGCACGTGATGCTCAATCAACCAGCCGACCTGCATTACACGGAGGGCACGGCGATCACCAGTCTGGAACTGCCGCCAGCGACCGGCGACATTACTGGGAGGCTGCAGTACACTCTGACCCGTCCGCCGGCAGGTCTGACCTTTGACCCCATCACACACACGCTGTCCGGCACGCCGACCGAGGTCGGGGTCAAACTCCTGAGCTACTTGGCCTTCGATCACGGCGCCGACCATGGTACCGCTAAGTCCTTCACGGTCACGGTCAGCTACGGCCTGATGCTCGATACACCGGACGACCAGAATTACACGCGGGGCACGGCGATCCCCGCTCTGCAACTGCCGGAAGCGACGACCGCCAGCACGGCGCCGCTAACGTACACTCTGACCAGTGTGCCGACGGGTCTGAGCTTTACCGCCAACACACGCACGCTGTCCGGCACGCCGAGCACGCCCGGTACCACCACCCTGACCTACGAGGTCACCGACAACACAGGCACGCTGTCCGGCAGGAGTCTGGACTTCACGGTCACGGTCAGCGAGAGCTTGGCGCTGACCGCGCCAGTCAATCAGGATTACAGGCGGGACACGGAGATCGACGATCTGCAACTGCCGCCAGCGACCGGCGGCACGGGAACGCTGGTGTACACTCTGACAGGGCCAAGCGGCGGTGCCCTGCCGAGAGGTCTGGACTTTGACGCCAACACACGCACGCTGTCCGGCACGCCGGACAGGGCTAACACACGCACGACGCGGGACACGCCTGGTGCCACCACCCTGACCTACATGGTCATGGATACCAACGGTGCCAGCACGAATGTGACCTTTACGGTCAGGGTCCACGCCGAATTGACGCTCGAGCAACCAGCCGACCTGCATTACACGGTGGGCAGGGCGATCCCCGATCTGCAACTCCCGGCAGGGCGCGGCGGCATTGGGTTGCTGATACACGGTCTGTTTGGTCCTAACCACCCCATTACGAAGGTTCCTGGGCCCATCTCGGCGGGTCTGACCTTTGACTACAGGACACGCACGCTGTCCGGCACGCCGACCGAGGTCGGTGTCACCCGCGCGCACTACGGGGTCATCGATCAAGCAGTCATGCATGGTATCGGGAGGCGCTTCAATATCACGGTGTCCGGCAATACGGACGACAGCTTGGCGCTGACCGCGCCGGCCAACCAGAATTACACGCGGGGCACGGAGATCGACGATCTGCAACTGCCAGCAGCGACCGGCGGCACGGCGCCACTGACCTACACTCTGACAGGGCCAAGCGGCGGTGCCCTGCCGGAGAGTCTTAACTTTAACGCCGACACACGCACGCTGTCTGGCACGCCAGACACGGCTGGTACCACCATCTTGACCTACATGGTCATGGATGCCAACAATGCCAGCGCGAATGCGACCTTCACCGTCATAGTCAGCGACGGCTTGGCGCTGACCGCACCGGCCAACCAAGATTACACGCGGGACACGGAGATCGACGATCTGCAACTGCCAGCAGCGACCGGCGGCACGGCGCCACTGACCTACACTCTGACAGGGCCAGGCGGCGGTGCCCTGCCGGAGAGTCTTAACTTTACCGCCGGCACACGCACGCTGTCCGGCACACCGGACACGGCTGATACCACCACCCTGACCTACATGGTCATGGATACCAACGGTGCCAGCGCGAATGCGACCTTCACCGTCATAGTCAGCGACGGCTTGGCGCTGACCGCGCCGGCCAACCAAAATTACACGCTTGATACGGCGATCACCGATCTGCAACTGCCAGTAGCGACCGGCGGCACGGGGACGCTGACGTACACTCTGACCGGGCCAAGCGGCGGTGCCCTGCCGGAGAGTCTTAACTTTAACGCCGGCACACGCACGCTGTCCGGCACACCGGACACGACTGATACCACCACCCTGACCTACATGGTCATGGATACCAACGGTGCCAGCGCGAATGCGACCTTCACCGTCATAGTCAGCGACGGCTTGGCGCTGACCGCGCCGGCCAACCAGAATTACACGCGGGGCACAGCGATCAACGATCTGCTTCTGCCGGCAGCGACCGGCGGCACGGGGACGCTGGTGTACACTCTGACCGGGCCAGGCGGCGGTGCCCTGCCGGAGAGTCTTAACTTTAACGCCGGCACACGCACGCTGTCCGGCACACCGGACACGGCTGATACCACCACCCTGACCTACATGGTCATGGATACCAACGGTGCCAGCGCGAATGCGACCTTCACCGTCACGGTCAACGCCGACCTGGCGCTGACCGCGCCGGCCAACCAGAATTACACGCGGGGCACGGCGATCAGCAATCTGATTCTGCCAGCAGCGACCGGCGGCACGGCGCCGCTGGTGTACACTCTGACCGGCACCCTGCCGACGGGTCTGAGCTTTACCGCCGGCACACGCACGCTGTCCGGCACGCCGAGCACCGCCACTAGTACCACCACCTTGACCTACACGGTCACCGATACCAACGGTGACAGCGCGAATGCGACCTTCACCGTCACGGTCAACGCCGACCTGGCGCTGACCGCGCCGGCCAACCAGAATTACACGCTTGATACGGCGATCACCGATCTGCAACTGCCAGTAGCGACCGGCGGCACGGGGACGTTGACGTACACTCTGACAGGGCCAGGCGGCCTGCCGGGAGGTCTGAACTTTACCGCCGGCACACGCACGCTGTCCGGCACACCGGACACGGCTGATACCACCACCCTGACCTACATGGTCATGGATACCAACGGTGCCAGCGCGAATGCGACCTTCACGGTCATAGCCAGCGACGGCTTGGCGCTGACCGCGCCGGCCAACCAGAATTACACGCGGGGCACAGCGATCAACGATCTGCTTCTGCCGCCAGCGACCGGCGGCACGGCGCCACTGACCTACACTCTGACCGGGCCAGGCGGCCTGCCGGGAGGTCTGAACTTTACCGCCGGCACACGCACGCTGTCCGGCACGCCGGACACGGCTGCTACCACCACCCTGACCTACATGGTCATGGATACCAACGGTGCCAGCGCGAATGCGACCTTCACCGTCATAGTCAGCGACGGCTTGGCGCTGACCGCGCCGGCCAACCAGAATTACACGCTTGATACGGCGATCACCGATCTGCAACTGCCAGTAGCGACCGGCGGCACGGGGACGTTGACGTACACTCTGACAGGGCCAGGCGGCCTGCCGGGAGGTCTGAACTTTACCGCCGGCACACGCACGCTGTCCGGCACACCGGACACGGCTGATACCACCACCCTGACCTACATGGTCATGGATACCAACGGTGCCAGCGCGAATGCGACCTTCACCGTCATAGTCAGCGACGGCTTAGCGCTGACCGCGCCGGCCAACCAGAATTACACGCGGGGCACGGCGATCAGCAATCTGATTCTGCCAGCAGCGACCGGCGGCACGGCGCCGCTGGTGTACACTCTGACCGGCACCCTGCCGACGGGTCTGAGCTTTACCGCCGGCACACGCACGCTGTCCGGCACGCCAAACACCGCCACTAGTACCACCACCTTGACCTACACGGTCACCGATACCAACGGTGACAGCGCGAATGCGACCTTCACCGTCACGGTCAACGCCGACCTGGCGCTGACCGCGCCGGCCAACCAGAATTACACGCGGGGCACGGCGATCAGCAATCTGATTCTGCCAGCAGCGACCGGCGGCACGGCGCCGCTGGTGTACACTCTGACCGGCACCCTGCCGACGGGTCTGAGCTTTACCGCCGGCACACGCACGCTGTCCGGCACGCCAAACACCGCCACTAGTACCACCACCTTGACCTACACGGTCACCGATACCAACGGTGACAGCGCGAATGCGACCTTCACCGTCACGGTCAACGCCGACCTGGCGCTGACCGCGCCGGCCAACCAGAATTACACGCGGGGCACGGCGATCACCGCTCTGCAACTGCCGGAAGCGAGCGGCGGCACGGCGCCGCTGGTGTACACTCTGACCGGCACCCTGCCGACGGGTCTGAGCTTTACCGCCGGCACACGCACGCTGTCCGGCACGCCAAACACCGCCACTAGTACCACCACCTTGACCTACACGGTCACCGATACCAACGGTGCCAGCGCGAATGCGACCTTCACCGTCACGGTCAACGCCGACCTGGCGCTGACCGCGCCGGCCAACCAGAATTACACGCGGGGCACGGCGATCAGCAATCTGATTCTGCCAGCAGCGACCGGCGGCACGGCGCCGCTGGTGTACACTCTGACCGGCACCCTGCCGACGGGTCTGAGCTTTACCGCCGGCACACGCACGCTGTCCGGCACGCCGAGCACCGCCACTAGTACCACCACCTTGACCTACACGGTCACCGATACCAACGGTGACAGCGCGAATGCGACCTTCACCGTCACGGTCAACGCCGACCTGGCGCTGACCGCGCCGGCCAACCAGAATTACACGCGGGGCACGGCGATCAGCAATCTGATTCTGCCAGCAGCGACCGGCGGCACGGCGCCGCTGGTGTACACTCTGACCGGCACCCTGCCGACGGGTCTGAGCTTTACCGCCGGCACACGCACGCTGTCCGGCACGCCGAGCACCGCCACTAGTACCACCACCTTGACCTACACGGTCACCGATACCAACGGTGACAGCGCGAATGCGACCTTCACCGTCACGGTCAACGCCGACCTGGCGCTGACCGCGCCGGGCAACCAGAATTACACGCGGGGCACGGCGATCAGCAATCTGATTCTGCCAGCAGCGACCGGCGGCACGGCGCCGCTGGTGTACACTCTGACCGGCACCCTGCCGACGGGTCTGAGCTTTACCGCCGGCACACGCACGCTGTCCGGCACGCCGAGCACCGCCACTAGTACCACCACCTTGACCTACACGGTCACCGATACCAACGGTGACAGCGCGAATGCGACCTTCACCGTCACGGTCAACGCCGACCTGGCGCTGACCGCGCCGGGCAACCAGAATTACACGCGGGGCACGGCGATCAGCAATCTGATTCTGCCAGCAGCGACCGGCGGCACGGCGCCGCTGGTGTACACTCTGACCGGCACCCTGCCGGAGAGTCTTAACTTTAACGCCGGCACACGCACGCTGTCCGGCACACCGGACACGGCTGATACCACCACCCTGACCTACACGGTCACCGATACCAACGGTGCCAGCGCGAATGCGACCTTCACCGTCATAGTCAGCGACGGCTTGGCGCTGACCGCGCCGGCCAACCAGAATTACACAGAGGACACGGCGATCACCGCTCTGCAACTGCCGGAAGCGAGCGGCGGCACGGCGCCGCTGGTGTACACTCTGACCGGCACCCTGCCGACGGGTCTGAGCTTTACCGCCGGCACACGCACGCTGTCCGGCACGCCGAGCACCGCCACTAGTACCACCACCTTGACCTACACGGTCACCGATACCAACGGTGACAGCGCGAATGCGACCTTCACCGTCACGGTCAACGCCGACCTGGCGCTGACCGCGCCGGCCAACCAGAATTACACGCGGGGCACGGCGATCAGCAATCTGATTCTGCCAGCAGCGACCGGCGGCACGGCGCCGCTGGTGTACACTCTGACCGGCACCCTGCCGACGGGTCTGAGCTTTACCGCCGGCACACGCACGCTGTCCGGCACGCCAAACACCGCCACTAGTACCACCACCTTGACCTACACGGTCACCGATACCAACGGTGACAGCGCGAATGCGACCTTCACCGTCACGGTCAACGCCGACCTGGCGCTGACCGCGCCGGCCAACCAGAATTACACGCGGGGCACGGCGATCAGCAATCTGATTCTGCCAGCAGCGACCGGCGGCACGGCGCCGCTGGTGTACACTCTGACCGGCACCCTGCCGACGGGTCTGAGCTTTACCGCCGGCACACGCACGCTGTCCGGCACGCCGAGCACCGCCACTAGTACCACCACCTTGACCTACACGGTCACCGATACCAACGGTGACAGCGCGAATGCGACCTTCACCGTCACGGTCAACGCCGACCTGGCGCTGACCGCGCCGGCCAACCAGAATTACACGCGGGACACGGCGATCACCGCTCTGCAACTGCCGGAAGCGAGCGGCGGCACGGCGCCGCTGGTGTACACTCTGACAGGGCCAAGCGGCGGCAACCTGCCAGCGGGTCTGAGCTTTAACGCCAACACACGCACGCTGTCCGGCACGCCGGACACGGCTGATACCACCACCCTGACCTACATGGTCATGGATACCAACGGTGACAGCGCGACTGCGACCTTCACCGTCACGGTCAACGCCGACCTGGCGCTGACCGCGCCGGCCAACCAGAATTACACAGAGGACACGGCGATCAGCAATCTAATTCTGCCAGCAGCGACCGGCGGCACGGCGCCGCTGGTGTACACTCTGACCGGCACCCTGCCGACGGGTCTGGACTTTAACGCCGGCACACGCACGCTGTCCGGCACGCCGAGCACCGCCACTAGTACCACCACCTTGACCTACACGGTCACCGATACCAACGGTGACAGCGCGAATGCGACCTTCACCGTCACGGTCAACGCCGACCTGGCGCTGACCGCGCCGGCCAACCAGAATTACACGCGGGGCACGGCGATCAGCAATCTGATTCTGCCAGCAGCGACCGGCGGCACGGCGCCGCTGGTGTACACTCTGACCGGCACCCTGCCGACGGGTCTGAGCTTTACCGCCGGCACACGCACGCTGTCCGGCACGCCGAGCACCGCCACTAGTACCACCACCTTGACCTACACGGTCACCGATACCAACGGTGACAGCGCGAATGCGACCTTCACCGTCACGGTCAACGCCGACCTGGCGCTGACCGCGCCGGCCAACCAGAATTACACGCGGGGCACGGCGATCAGCAATCTGATTCTGCCAGCAGCGACCGGCGGCACGGCGCCGCTGGTGTACACTCTGACCGGCACCCTGCCGACGGGTCTAACCTTTACCGCCGGCACACGCACGCTGTCCGGCACGCCGAGCACCGCCACTAGTACCACCACCTTGACCTACAGGGTCACCGATACCAACGGTGCCAGCGCGAATGCGACCTTCACCGTCATAGTCAGCGACGGCTTGGCGCTGACCGCGCCGGCCAACCAGAATTACACGCGGGGCACGGCGATCAGCAATCTGATTCTGCCAGCAGCGACCGGCGGCACGGCGCCGCTGGTGTACACTCTGACCGGCACCCTGCCGACGGGTCTGAGCTTTACCGCCGGCACACGCACGCTGTCCGGCACGCCGAGCACCGCCACTAGTACCACCACCTTGACCTACACGGTCACCGATACCAACGGTGACAGCGCGAATGCGACCTTCACCGTCACGGTCAACGCCGACCTGGCGCTGACCGCGCCGGCCAACCAGAATTACACGCGGGGCACGGCGATCAGCAATCTGATTCTGCCAGCAGCGACCGGCGGCACGGGGACGTTGACCTACACTCTGAGCAGTGTGCCGGGTCTGACCTTTACCGCCAGCACACGCACGCTGTCCGGCACGCCGAGCACGGCTGGTACCACCACCCTGACCTACACGGTCACCGATACCAACGGTGCCAGCACGAGTGTGACCTTCACGGTTAGTGTCAGCGCCGGCCTGACGCTCGATACACCGGGCAACCAGAATTACACGCTTGACACGGCGATCCCCGATCTGCAACTGCCGGCAGCAACCGGCGGCACGGGGACGCTGGTGTACACTCTGACAGGGCCAGGCGGCCTGCCGGGAGGTCTGACCTTTACCGCCGGCACACGCACGCTGTCCGGCACGCCGGACACGGCTGGTACCACCACCCTGACCTACAGTGTCACCAGTACCAACGGTGCCAGCACGAATGCGACCTTCACGGTCAGGGTGTCCGACAATACGGACGAGGGGTTTGCCGACCTCAATACCTTGATCCTGCCGGAAATGGCGCGGACCATAGCCGACCAGAAGGTGAGCGCGATAACACAACGTATTACTAAGACCATGAGCGGTGGCAGTACCCGGTCCGTCACTATTGCCGGGCATTCCACATTGGCCGAGGCGGCATCTGCCCACGGCCAGGCCATCGCCGATGGCACGCTGAGTCTTAAGGATCTGCTGAACAACTCTGACTTTGTCCTGCCGCTGAATGATGCCAGCGGTACGGACAGCGGAGCCTTATGGGGCGGGGGCAGCTACCGCAGCTTCGAAGGTTCCGGCGGGGAAGATGTGGACTTTGACGGAGACCTGTTCAGCGCCTATCTGGGACTGGACACTAAACCGCGTGACGACCTGCTGATCGGCCTGACGCTATCCTGGAGCCAAGGTAATCTTGACTACCAGAGGAGTGAACTCGAACGCAAGGGGGATTATAAGCTGGACCTCACCAGTATTAATCCTTATGTAGGCTGGGAAGTGCTGGCCGGAAAACTGGATCTGTGGGCCACTGCGAGCTACGGCTGGGGTGACCTTAAGATCACTGATGACGGGTCGGACCAGGCATCGAGCTATGTTGAAACGTGGGACGTGGCTGTGGGCGGTAATATCCAGTTGTCGCAGGCGACGAGCCCGGTCCTGTTCCGGCTCAAGAGTTCAGCCTTGCTGACCGAGATGGATGTGGAGGGCAGCGATGATATTGCGGGGCTGGACGTGGATGTCAGCCTGTTGCGCATGGTCCTGGAAGGAACGGATAAACATCTGCTGGCCGACGGGGCTTATGTGGAGCCGAGCCTGGAGGTCGGAGTGCGGTATAACGGCGGCGACGGCGAGACTGGTTTCGAGGCCGAGTTGGGTGCCGGTTTCCGCTACATCAATCCGATCGCCGGTCTGACCCTGGAAGGCAGGGCACGCACCCTGGTGGGACGAGATAATTATAATGCATGGGGCGTTTCCGGCCTGATGCTTCTGGAGCAGGGCAGCAACGGGCGGGGGCTGTCGTTCAGCCTGAGTCCCGGTTACGGTAATACCAACAGCGGTACGGAAAAAATATGGAAGGATGGCCTGCGTGACGAGATCAGCGGTGACCAGGATTACAGCCTGCGGCTGGACACCCGGATTGGTTACGGGCTGACCGCTCCCGGTGTGCGGGGACTGCTGACTCCTTACAGCGAAATGACCTTCGGCGGCTCTGACAGGAGTTACCGCCTGGGGATAAGATGGGAACTTGATTCGTTGTTGGACCTGAACCTGACCGGTGAGCGTATAGAGAGCAACAGCAGCACCGCTGACCGCGCCATTGACCGCGCCATGCTGAAAGGCAATATCCGGTTTTAACAGGAGAGGGGCCAGGATCGCATTAGCTATTCTGTTTCTTCTTTGCTGTGAGGCTGAGAAAATGGTTAAAGTTTTAACACCATTTTGACCGCGAAAACAAGATGCCGAATAAACCTCTCATGGCTGTGGATATTGAGTCCCTCATCACCACCACCCTGGAAGAAGACATCCAAAGTGGTGACATCACCACTAGGAGCATTATACCTGAGAGACAACTCCGCGAGGCGGAGCTGATTGCCAAAGATGATTTGATCCTATCCGGATTGGAAATATCTAAGGCCCTGTTCCTGAAACTGGACTCTGGCGCTGTATTTCTATCGGAGCCTTTTAAGGATGGAGATTCTGTTGCAAAGGATTCCGCAATCATCAAGTTTCGTTGTGATGGTGTTAGATTATTGGAAAGTGAGAAGGTCGCGACTCAATATTTTGCAGTGGTTAAGTGGAATTGCAACGCTCACCCGCAGGTATGTTGACAAGGCACACCCTGTTACGGTTCTGAGATAAAAATATTTTTTGCTTTAATGAAAGACGCAGAAAGCAATCCTTTGATCATGGCCTCCGCCATATTGCCGCCACCAATGAATCCGATTTTTTTATTTTTCAGCACAACAATGCTCTCCTTGAGTAACCGGCTTGACCGGAATAAAAAAACCCTTTTTTAATGCTCGTCCGCCATTGTCCGCGGACCAAAAATAGCCGACCCAACACGAACCAGCGTTGCCCCTCTTCCACCGCCACCTCAAAATCGTGACTCATGCCCATGGAAAGCTCGCGCAAATGGAAAGCTCGCGCAATCGGAGAAACAGTTTTTACAAGCCTGTTCCCGTTGCGACGAATGCATCCACGCCTGCCCGAAGGATGCTATCCAGCGTGCACCCAAGAAAATGGGGTTCCTCGTTTCAACACGCCTTATATCGACCCCATGCGCAATCCGTGTGTGATGTGTACCGACCTGCCCTGCATCTCGGCCTGCCCGGATGAGGCTCTGCTCCCGGTTCAGGAACTGACGGATGTGAATATGGGTTATGCCATTTTGGATAAGAAAAAATGTCAGGCCTATGGCGAATCGTTTTGCCAGCAATGCGTGATCGACTGCCCAGTTCCCGGAGCAATTTTTCAGGTCGACGACAAGCCCGTCATCGACAAAAATATCTGCACCGGATGCGGAGTCTGCATGCGCTCGTGCAGCACAGTCAACATTCCTCTAGCGATCAAGATCAAACCGCAAATGGTGGTCGAATACCAACTCCACAAAAACGCCAAGAACAAGAACTCGCCAAAATCCAAGCTGAACAGCGGGCCGCCGCACAAGCCAAGCAGGAAGAATCTCTCATCAGTCAGGGGAATGAAGAAACCTCAGAAGAGCAGGAACCCTGATCCTCCCTTTAAGCTCAGATCCTGGACCATGCGTATACCTCCAAGACCCGGCCCTCTCTGGGTATTGTCTATCGTGATGTAACCCCAGATTGACGAACTATCAGGATCAATGATCTTGTAAGATTTCTTGGTGGCTAGTTCTGGACTGGTTGTGAAGCGGTCACCCTGTTCCCTGTCCAGAAGAAGAATTGCCTTCAAACTTTTTGGAAGCATTGATATTTTCCCCTAACTATGAGATAAATATCAGGTATTAAACTACCTTAAAACAAAAACATACCATATTTAATCGCAAAAAAAACGACACTCAATGAACCCCTTGACTGCTGATATGGAATCTCTTATTGATACTGCACTGAAGGAAGATGTGCAAAGTGGTGACATCACCACCAGGAATATTATCCCAAGGGACAATTCTGCGAGGGGGGGGGGGGGGGGGGGTAGACCCATGCCCTACCATACAATGAAACCCGGCACGCCACCAGCAAAGAAGCCGCGCCTTTTCCGGGTTGCCTACCTGTCCCTGATCTGGTTCGCCACAACCATCTGCGCCCTGCTGTTCACCGCCTACCCGGCTAACGCCAGCTCCCACCTGACGCTGACCGCGCCGGACGACCAGAATTACTCGCGGGACAGGGCGATCACCCCTCTGCAACTGCCGGAAGCGACCGGTGGCACGGGGACGTTGACCTACACTCTGACCGGGCCAGGCGGCGGGCCGGGAGGTCTGAGCTTTAACGCCAGCACACGCACGCTGTCCGGTACGCCGAACAGGACTGGTACCACCACCTTGACCTACACGGTCACCGATACCAACGGTGACAGCACGAGTGTGGACTTCACCGTCACGGTCTCCGATCTGACGTTCGTCATGGAACCGGAGAACCAGAA
The DNA here is from genome assembly GCA_965263085.1 of Nitrospinales bacterium. Lineage (GTDB taxonomy): Bacteria > Nitrospinota > Nitrospinia > Nitrospinales > VA-1 > LS-NOB. The sequence goes on along the minus strand of OZ253582.1, from coordinate 2,147,585 downwards.
TTACACGCAGGACAGGGCGATCAACGATCTGCAACTGCCGGAAGGGACCGGCGGCACGGGGCCGCTGGTGTACACTCTGACAGGGCCAAGCGGCCTGCCGGGAGGTCTGAACTTTACCGCCGGCACACGCACGCTGTCCGGCATGCCGAGCACGGTCAGTGTCACCACCCTGACCTACACGGTCACCGATGGCAACGATGCCAGCACGAGTGCGACCTTCACGGTCACGGTCAACCCCCGCCTGACGCTCAGCCACCCAGTCCAGCTGAATTTCACGCAGGGCAGGGCGATCAACGATGATAACCCAATACTGCCAGGAGCGATGGGCGGCACGGCGCCGCTGGTGTACACTCTGACCGACCTGCCGCCGGGTCTGGAGTTTGACCCCAACACACGCAGGCTGTCCGGCACGCCGGGCACGTTCGATCGCCTCGATCCTCCTCGGTCCCGTCTCGTTGGCAGCCCTCCGAACCAGACCGCTTTATACATCGTGATCTACGGGGTCACCGATGCCAACGGTGCCAGTGCCAGGACGAGTACGACATCCGAATTCCTCTCAATCGCTATCTCCGCCAACCTGACGCTCGATGGATCAGTGCCCGACCAGAAGTACACAGAGGGCAGGCCGGTCACTCTGCAACTGCCGGAAGCGACCGGCGGCTTTGGGCCGCTGACGTACACTCTGACCGCGCCAGGCGGCCTGCCGGAGGGTCTGATCTTTACCCCCGAAACACGCACGCTGTCCGGCGCACTGGTCAGGCAGGGGCTTCCTAAGACCTTGACCTACAAGGTCACCGATGACAACGATGCCAGCACGAGTGCGACCTTCACGGTCACGGGCAAGGCCAAAGTGGCGCTCGATACACCGACCAAGCGGAGTTACACGCGGGGCACAGCGATCAACGTTGATCACCCAATACTGCCAGGAGCGATCGCCGGCACGGAGCCGCTGACGTACACTCTGACCGCGCTAGGCGGCGGCGCTCTGCCGGTGGGTCTGGAGTTTGACCCCAACACACGCAGGCTGTCCGGCACGCCGGACGACATACCCGGTGACTTCGTCTTGACCTACATGGTCACCGATGCCAACGGTTCCAGCGATAATGTGGGCTTCAGGGTCGCGATCAACCCAGGCCTGATGCTGACCGCGCCGGCCAACCTGAATTACACGCTTGACACGGAGATCGAAGGTCTGCAACTGCCGGTAGCGACCGGCGGCACGGAGCCGCTGAGGTACACTCTGACCGGGCCAAGCGGCCTGCCGGGAGGTCTGGGGTTTGACGCCAACACACGCACGCTGTCCGGCACGCCGGACACGCCTGGTACCACCATCTTGACCTACGAGGTCACCGATCGCAACAATGCCAACACGAGTGTGACCATCACGGTCATGGTCAACCCCGGCTTGGCGCTCAATGCACAAGGCGACCAGAATTACACGCAGGACACGGCGATCAGCAATCTGCAACTGCCGGTAGCGACCGGCGGCACGATGCCGCTGACCTACACTCTGACCGGGCCAAGCGGCGGCAACCTGCCGACGGGTCTGAACTTTAACGCCAACACACGCACGCTGTCCGGCACGCCGGACACGGCTGATACCACCGTCCTGACCTACACGGTCACCGATGGCAACGGTGACAGCACGAGTGTGGACTTCAGGATCACGGTCAACGCCGGCCTGACGCTGATCGCGCTAGACGACCTGAATTACACGCTTGACACGGAGATCGACAGACTGCAACTGCCGGAAGCGACCGGCGGCACGGCGCCGCTGGTGTACACTCTGACCGACCTGCGGCCGAATCTGAGGTTTCAGGCCAGCACACGCACGCTGTTCGGCAGGGCGATCTCCATCGGTACCACCACCCTGACCTACACGGTCACCGATGCCAACGGTGACAGCACGAGTATGGACTTCACGGTCACGGTCAACCCCGGCTTGGCGCCGCTGACCGCGCCGGCCGACCAGAATTACACGCAGGGCAACGAGATCGACAGTCTGCCTCTGCCGGTAGCGACCGGCGGCACGGCGCCGCTGGTGTACACTCTGACCGACCTGCCGGCGGGTCTGGCCTTTAACCCCCAAACACGCACGCTGTCCGGCACGCCGGACACGGATGGTGACTTCACCTTGACCTACGAGGTCAGCGATGCCAACGGTGCCAACACGAGTGTGACCTTCATGGTCACGGTCAACGACGGCCTGACGCTGACCGCGCCGGCCGACCAGAATTACACGCAGGGCACGGCGATCAGCAATCTGCAACTGCCGGAAGCGACCGGCGGCAGGGCGCCGCTGGTGTACACTCTGACCAGTGTGCCCGGTCTGGAGTTTGGCGCCGATACACGCATACTGTCTGGCACGCCGAGCACCGCCACTAATACCACCACCCTGACCTACACGGTCACCGATACCAACAATGCCAGCACGAGTGTGACCTTCACGGTTAGGGTCAACGCCAGCCTAGGGCTTGATACACCGGACGACCAGAATTACACGCAGGGCATAGCGATCAACACGCAACTGCCGGAAGCGACCGGCGGCAGGGCGCCGCTGACCTACACTCTGACCGGGCCAAGCGGCCTGCCGGGAGGTCTGGGGTTTGACGCCAACACACGCACGCTGTCCGGCACGCCGAGCACCGCCGTTAACATCGCCGTGCGCTACGCCGCCGTAGGTGCCAACGGTGCCGACACGACTGTGGGCTTCAGGATCATAGTCAACGCCAGACTAAGGCTTGATACACCGGACAACCAGGAGTACAGGCTTGGCACGGCGATCAGCGTGCAACTGCCGGAAGCGACCGGCGGCACGATGCCGCTGGTGTACACTCTGACAGGGCCAAGCGGCGGCAACCTGCCGGCGGGTCTGACCTTTAACGCCAACACACGCACGCTGTCCGGCACGCCGAACACGGCTGGTACCACCACCCTGACCTACACGGTCACCGATACCAACGGTGCCAGCACGAATGTGGCCTTCACGGTCAACGCCGGCTTGGCGCTGACCGCGCCGGCCAACCAGAATTACACGCAGGGCACGGCGATCAGCAATCTGGAACTGCCAGTAGCGACCGGCGGCACGATGCCGCTGGTGTACACTCTGACAGGGCCAAGCGGCGGCAACCTGCCGGCGGGTCTGACCTTTAACGCCAACACACGCACGCTGTCCGGCACGCCGGACACGCCTGGTACCACCACCTTGACCTACGAGGTCACCGATACCAACGGTGACAGCGCGAATGCGACCTTCACCGTCACGGTCAACGCCGGCCTGATGTTCGTCAGTACACCGGGCAGCCAGTTGTACACGCAGAACACGGCGATCACCCCTCTGACTCTGCCGGAAGCGACCGGAGGCACGGCGCCACTGACCTACACTCTGACCGGGCCACGCGGCGTGCCGGAGGGTCTGGCCTTTAACCCACAAACACGCACGCTGTCCGGCGCGCCGAGAGCGATAGATGACACCATGCTGACCTACACGGTCACCGATACCAACGGTGCCAGCACGAATGCGACCTTCAGGATCTTTGTCAACTCCAACCTGACGTTCGTCAGTGAACCGGCCGACCAGAATTACACGCAGGGCATAGCGATCGACACGCAACTGCCGGAAGCGACCGGCGGCACGGGGACGTTCGCGTACACTCTGACAGGGCAAAGCAACGTCCCCCTGCCGGCGGGTCTGACCTTTAACCCCGACACACGCATACTGTCCGGCACGCCGAGCATGACCGGTACCACCACCCTGGTCTACAGTGCCCAAGATACCGGCGATTCCTCCATAATTTCGGTGGGCAGTATATTCAATGTCGAAGTCCACCCCGGCTTGGAACCGCTGACCGCGCCAGACGACCAGAATTACACGCAGGACACGAAGATCGACGATCTGCAACTGCCGCCAGCGATCGGCGGCACGATGCCGCTGACCTACACTCTGACCGGGCGATCCAACAGCGACCCCTCCCTGCCGACGGGTCTGAGCTTTGACCCCAGCACACGCACGCTGTCCGGCACGCCGAGCACGACCACTGGCACGCCGACCGAGTTCGGTAATACCGAACTGCTCTACAGCGTCACCGATGCCAACGGTGACAGCAAGAGTGTGGACTTCAGGGTCACGGTCAACCCCCGCTTGGCGCTGACCGCGCCGGACGACCAGAATTACACGCTTGATACGATGATCACCGATCTGCAACTGCCAGCAGCGACCGGCGGCACGGCGGCGCTGACCTACACTCTGACCAATGTGCCGGGAGGTCTGAACTTTGACCCCAGCACACGCATACTGTCCGGCACGCCAAAGGACATAATCGGTAACTTCGACCTGACCTACCAGGTCACCGATGCCAACGGTGCCAGCACGAGTGTGGACTTCACGATCAATATCGGCACCGACTTGACGCTCAATACACCAGGCAACCAGAATTACACGCAGGGCACGGCGATCACCGTGCAACTGCCGGAAGCGACCGGCGGCACGGGGACGCTGACCTACACTCTGACCGGGCTAGCCACCAACAGAAACCTGCCGCCGGGTCTGATCTTTGACCCCGGCACACGCATACTGTCCGGCACGCCGAGCGTGCTTGGTGAAACCAACCTGGTCTACACGGTCACCGAGGTCAGGGATAGCGGAAGCCCGACGCGGTTCGGCAGGATCTTCCTAGTCACAGTCAACCCCGGCTTGGCACCGCTGACCGCGCCGGACGACCAGAATTACACGCAGGACACGGCGATCACCAATCTGCAACTGCCGGAAGCGACCGGCGGCACGATGCCGCTGACCTACACTCTGACCGGGCCAAGCGGCGGCAACCTGCCGACGGGTCTGAACTTTAACGCCAACACACGCACGCTGTCCGGCACGCCGGACACGCCTGGTACCACCACCTTGACCTACGAGGTCACCGATACCAACGGTGCCAACACGAGTGTGACCTTCATGGTCACGGTCAACCCCCGCTTGGCGCTGACCGCGCCGGCCGACCAGAATTACACGCTTGACACGGAGATCGACAGACTGCAACTGCCGATAGCGACTGGCGGCACCGGGACGCTGACCTACACTCTGACCAATGTGCCGGGTCTGACCTTTACCCCCGGCACCCGCATGCTGTCCGGCACGCCGAGCACGCCTGGTACCACCACCCTGACCTACATGGTCATGGATACCAACGGTGACAGCGCGAATGCGACCTTCATGGTCATAGTCAGCGACGGCTTGGCGCTGACCGCACCGACCAACCAGAATTACACGCAGGACATAGCGATCACCGCTCTGGAACTGCCAGCAGCGACCGGCGGTACAACGCCGCTGGTGTACACTCTGACCGGGCCAAGCGGCGGCAACCTGCCGGCGGGTCTGACCTTTACCCCCGGCACCCGCATGCTATCCGGCACGCCGAGCACGCCTGGTACCACCACCCTGACCTACATGGTCATGGATACCAACGGTGACAGCGCGAATGCGACCTTCATGGTCATAGTCAGCGACGGCTTGGCGCTGACCGCACCGACCAACCAGAATTACACAGAGGACATAGCGATCAGCGTGCAACTGCCGGAAGCGACCGGCGGCACGGGGACGTTGACGTACGCTCTGACCGGCACCCTGCCGGCGGGTCTGACCTTTACCCCCGGCACCCGCATGCTGTCCGGCACGCCGAGCACGCCTGGTACCACCACCCTGACCTACATGGTCATGGATACCAACGGTGACAGCGCGAATGCGACCTTCATGGTCATAGTCAGCGACGGCTTGGCGCTGACCGCACCGACCAACCAGAATTACACGCAGGACATAGCGATCACCGCTCTGGAACTGCCAGCAGCGACCGGCGGTACAACGCCGCTGGTGTACACTCTGACCGGGCCAAGCGGCGGCAACCTGCCGGCGGGTCTGACCTTTACCCCCGGCACCCGCATGCTGTCCGGCACGCCGAGCACGCCTGGTACCACCACCCTGACCTACATGGTCATGGATACCAACGGTGACAGCGCGAATGCGACCTTCATGGTCATAGTCAGCGACGGCTTGGCGCTGACCGCACCGACCAACCAGAATTACACGCAGGACATAGCGATCACCGCTCTGGAACTGCCGGTAGCGACCGGCGGTACAACGCCGCTGGTGTACACTCTGACCGGGCCAAGCGGCGGCAACCTGCCGGCGGGTCTGGACTTTGACGTCGGCACACGCATGCTATCCGGCACGCCGAGCACGCCTGGTACCACCACCCTGACCTACATGGTCATGGATACCAACGGTGACAGCGCGAATGCGACCTTCATGGTCATAGTCAGCGACGGCTTGGCGCTGACCGCACCGACCAACCAGAATTACACGCAGGACATAGCGATCACCGCTCTGGAACTGCCAGCAGCGACCGGCGGTACAACGCCGCTGGTGTACACTCTGACCGGGCCAAGCGGCGGCAACCTGCCGGCGGGTCTGGACTTTGACGTCGGCACACGCATGCTATCCGGCACGCCGAGCACGCCTGGTACCACCACCCTGACCTACATGGTCATGGATACCAACGGTGACAGCGCGAATGCGACCTTCATGGTCATAGTCAGCGACGGCTTGGCGCTGACCGCACCGACCAACCAGAATTACACGCAGGACATAGCGATCACCGCTCTGGAACTGCCAGCAGCGACCGGCGGTACAACGCCGCTGGTGTACACTCTGACCGGGCCAAGCGGCGGCAACCTGCCGGCGGGTCTGACCTTTACCCCCGGCACCCGCATGCTGTCCGGCACGCCGAGCACGCCTGGTACCACCACCCTGACCTACATGGTCATGGATACCAACGGTGACAGCGCGAATGCGACCTTCATGGTCATAGTCAGCGACGGCTTGGCGCTGACCGCACCGACCAACCAGAATTACACGCAGGACATAGCGATCACCGCTCTGGAACTGCCAGCAGCGACCGGCGGTACAACGCCGCTGGTGTACACTCTGACCGGGCCAAGCGGCGGCAACCTGCCGGCGGGTCTGACCTTTACCCCCGGCACCCGCATGCTGTCCGGCACGCCGAGCACGCCTGGTACCACCACCCTGACCTACACGGTCATGGATACCAACGGTGCCAGCACGAGTGTGGACTTCATGGTCACGGTCAACGCCGGCTTGGCGCTGACCGCGCCGGTCGACCAGAATTACACGCAGGACATAGCGATCACCGCTCTGGAACTGCCAGCAGCGACCGGCGGTACAACGCCGCTGGTGTACACTCTGACCGGGCCAAGCGGCGGCAACCTGCCGGCGGGTCTGACCTTTACCCCCGGCACCCGCATGCTGTCCGGCACGCCGAGCACGCCTGGTACCACCACCCTGACCTACATGGTCATGGATACCAACGGTGACAGCGCGAATGCGACCTTCATGGTCATAGTCAGCGACGGCTTGGCGCTGACCGCACCGACCAACCAGAATTACACGCAGGACATAGCGATCACCGCTCTGGAACTGCCAGCAGCGACCGGCGGTACAACGCCGCTGGTGTACACTCTGACCGGGCCAAGCGGCGGCAACCTGCCGGCGGGTCTGACCTTTACCCCCGGCACCCGCATGCTGTCCGGCACGCCGAGCACGCCTGGTACCACCACCCTGACCTACATGGTCATGGATACCAACGGTGACAGCGCGAATGCGACCTTCATGGTCATAGTCAGCGACGGCTTGGCGCTGACCGCACCGACCAACCAGAATTACACAGAGGACATAGCGATCACCGCTCTGGAACTGCCAGCAGCGACCGGCGGTACAACGCCGCTGGTGTACACTCTGACCGGGCCAAGCGGCGGCAACCTGCCGGCGGGTCTGACCTTTACCCCCGGCACCCGCATGCTGTCCGGCACGCCGAGCACGCCTGGTACCACCACCCTGACCTACATGGTCATGGATACCAACGGTGACAGCGCGAATGCGACCTTCATGGTCATAGTCAGCGACGGCTTGGCGCTGACCGCATCGGGCAACCAGAATTACACAGAGGGCACGGAGATCACCGCTCTGGAACTGCCGGTAGCGACCGGCGGTACAACGCCGCTGGTGTACACTCTGACCGGGCCAAGCGGCGGCAACCTGCCGGCGGGTCTGGACTTTGACGTCGGCACCCGCATGCTATCCGGCACGCCGAGCACGCCTGGTACCACCACCCTGACCTACATGGTCATGGATACCAACGGTGACAGCGCGAATGCGACCTTCATGGTCATAGTCAGCGACGGCTTGGCGCTGACCGCACCGACCAACCAGAATTACACGCAGGACATAGCGATCACCGCTCTGGAACTGCCAGCAGCGACCGGCGGTACAACGCCGCTGGTGTACACTCTGACAGGGCCAAGCGGCGGCAACCTGCCGGCGGGTCTGACCTTTACCCCCGGCACCCGCATGCTGTCCGGCACGCCGAGCACGCCTGGTACCACCACCCTGACCTACACGGTCAGCGATACCAACGGTGCCAGCACGAGTGTGGACTTCATGGTCACGGTCAACGCCGGCCTGACGCTCGATACACCGGCCGACCAGAATTACACAGAGGACATAGCGATCAGCGTGCAACTGCCGGAAGCGACCGGCGGCACGGGGACGTTGACGTACGCTCTGACCGGCACCCTGCCGACGGGTCTGACCTTTACCCCCGGCACCCGCATGCTGTCCGGCACGCCGAGCACGCCTGGTACCACCACCCTGACCTACATGGTCATGGATACCAACGGTGACAGCGCGAATGCGACCTTCATGGTCATAGTCAGCGACGGCTTGGCGCTGACCGCACCGACCAACCAGAATTACACGCAGGACATAGCGATCACCGCTCTGGAACTGCCAGCAGCGACCGGCGGTACAACGCCGCTGGTGTACACTCTGACCGGGCCAAGCGGCGGCAACCTGCCGGCGGGTCTGACCTTTACCCCCGGCACCCGCATGCTGTCCGGCACGCCGAGCACGCCTGGTACCACCACCCTGACCTACATGGTCATGGATACCAACGGTGACAGCGCGAATGCGACCTTCATGGTCATAGTCAGCGACGGCTTGGCGCTGACCGCACCGACCAACCAGAATTACACGCAGGACATAGCGATCACCGCTCTGGAACTGCCAGCAGCGACCGGCGGTACAACGCCGCTGGTGTACACTCTGACAGGGCCAAGCGGCGGCAACCTGCCGGCGGGTCTGACCTTTACCCCCGGCACCCGCATGCTGTCCGGCACGCCGAGCACGCCTGGTACCACCACCCTGACCTACACGGTCAGCGATACCAACGGTGCCAGCACGAGTGTGGACTTCATGGTCACGGTCAACGCCGGCCTGACGCTCGATACACCGGCCGACCAGAATTACACAGAGGACATAGCGATCAGCGTGCAACTGCCGGAAGCGACCGGCGGCACGGGGACGTTGACGTACGCTCTGACCGGCACCCTGCCGACGGGTCTGAGCTTTAACGCCAGCACACGCACGCTGTCCGGCACGCCGAGCACCGCCACTAGTACCACCACCTTGACCTACACGGTCACCGATACCAACGGTGCCAGCACGAGTGTGGACTTCATGGTCACGGTCAACGCCGGCTTGGCGCTGACCGCGCCGGACGACCAGAATTACACGCAGGACATAGCGATCACCGGTCTGGAACTGCCAGCAGCGACCGGCGGTACAACGCCGCTGGTGTACACTCTGACCGGGCCAAGCGGCGGCAACCTGCCGGCGGGTCTGACCTTTACCCCCGGCACCCGCATGCTGTCCGGCACGCCGAGCACGCCTGGTACCACCACCCTGACCTACATGGTCATGGATACCAACGGTGACAGCGCGAATGCGACCTTCATGGTCATAGTCAGCGACGGCTTGGCGCTGACCGCACCGACCAACCAGAATTACACGCAGGACATAGCGATCACCGCTCTGGAACTGCCAGCAGCGACCGGCGGTACAACGCCGCTGGTGTACACTCTGACCGGGCCAAGCGGCGGCAACCTGCCGGCGGGTCTGACCTTTACCCCCGGCACCCGCATGCTGTCCGGCACGCCGAGCACGCCTGGTACCACCACCCTGACCTACATGGTCATGGATACCAACGGTGACAGCGCGAATGCGACCTTCATGGTCATAGTCAGCGACGGCTTGGCGCTGACCGCACCGACCAACCAGAATTACACGCAGGACATAGCGATCACCGCTCTGGAACTGCCAGCAGCGACCGGCGGTACAACGCCGCTGGTGTACACTCTGACCGGGCCAAGCGGCGGCAACCTGCCGGCGGGTCTGACCTTTACCCCCGGCACCCGCATGCTGTCCGGCACGCCGAGCACGCCTGGTACCACCACCCTGACCTACATGGTCATGGATACCAACGGTGACAGCGCGAATGCGACCTTCATGGTCATAGTCAGCGACGGCTTGGCGCTGACCGCACCGACCAACCAGAATTACACAGAGGGCACGGAGATCACCGCTCTGGAACTGCCGGTAGCGACCGGCGGTACAACGCCGCTGGTGTACACTCTGACCGGGCCAAGCGGCGGCAACCTGCCGGCGGGTCTGGACTTTGACGTCGGCACACGCATGCTATCCGGCACGCCGAGCACGCCTGGTACCACCACCCTGACCTACATGGTCATGGATACCAACGGTGACAGCGCGAATGCGACCTTCATGGTCATAGTCAGCGACGGCTTGGCGCTGACCGCACCGGACGACCAGAATTACACGCAGGACATAGCGATCACCGCTCTGGAACTGCCGGTAGCGACCGGCGGTACAACGCCGCTGGTGTACACTCTGACCGGGCCAAGCGGCGGCAACCTGCCGGCGGGTCTGACCTTTACCCCCGGCACCCGCATGCTGTCCGGCACGCCGAGCACGCCTGGTACCACCACCCTGACCTACATGGTCATGGATACCAACGGTGACAGCGCGAATGCGACCTTCATGGTCATAGTCAGCGACGGCTTGGCGCTGACCGCATCGGGCAACCAGAATTACACGCAGGACATAGCGATCACCGCTCTGGAACTGCCAGCAGCGACCGGCGGTACAACGCCGCTGGTGTACACTCTGACCGGGCCAAGCGGCGGCAACCTGCCGGCGGGTCTGACCTTTACCCCCGGCACCCGCATGCTGTCCGGCACGCCGAGCACGCCTGGTACCACCACCCTGACCTACATGGTCATGGATACCAACGGTGACAGCGCGAATGCGACCTTCATGGTCATAGTCAGCGACGGCTTGGCGCTGACCGCACCGGACGACCAGAATTACACGCAGGACATAGCGATCACCGGTCTGGAACTGCCAGCAGCGACCGGCGGCACGGGGACGCTGACCTACACTCTGACCGGGCCAGGCGGCGGCAACCTGCCGGGAGGTCTGGACTTTGACCCCGGCACACGCATGCTGTCTGGCACACCGGACACGCCTGGTACCACCACCTTGACCTACGAGGTCACCGATACCAACGGTGCCACCACGAGTGTGGACTTCATGGTCATAGTCAGCGACGGCTTGGCGCTGACCGCATCGGGCAACCAGAATTACACAGAGGGCACGGAGATCACCGCTCTGGAACTGCCGGTAGCGACCGGCGGTACAACGCCGCTGGTGTACACTCTGACCGGGCCAAGCGGCGGCAACCTGCCGGCGGGTCTGGACTTTGACGTCGGCACACGCATGCTATCCGGCACGCCGAGCACGCCTGGTACCACCACCCTGACCTACATGGTCATGGATACCAACGGTGACAGCGCGAATGCGACCTTCATGGTCATAGTCAGCGACGGCTTGGCGCTGACCGCACCGACCAACCAGAATTACACGCAGGACATAGCGATCACCGCTCTGGAACTGCCAGCAGCGACCGGCGGTACAACGCCGCTGGTGTACACTCTGACCGGGCCAAGCGGCGGCAACCTGCCGGCGGGTCTGACCTTTACCCCCGGCACCCGCATGCTGTCCGGCACGCCGAGCACGCCTGGTACCACCACCCTGACCTACATGGTCATGGATACCAACGGTGACAGCGCGAATGCGACCTTCATGGTCATAGTCAGCGACGGCTTGGCGCTGACCGCACCGACCAACCAGAATTACACGCAGGACATAGCGATCACCGCTCTGGAACTGCCAGCAGCGACCGGCGGTACAACGCCGCTGGTGTACACTCTGACCGGGCCAAGCGGCGGCAACCTGCCGGCGGGTCTGACCTTTACCCCCGGCACCCGCATGCTGTCCGGCACGCCGAGCACGCCTGGTACCACCACCCTGACCTACATGGTCATGGATACCAACGGTGACAGCGCGAATGCGACCTTCATGGTCATAGTCAGCGACGGCTTGGCGCTGACCGCATCGGGCAACCAGAATTACACGCAGGACATAGCGATCACCGCTCTGGAACTGCCAGCAGCGACCGGCGGTACAACGCCGCTGGTGTACACTCTGACCGGGCCAAGCGGCGGCAACCTGCCGGCGGGTCTGACCTTTACCCCCGGCACCCGCATGCTATCCGGCACGCCGAGCACGCCTGGTACCACCACCCTGACCTACATGGTCATGGATACCAACGGTGACAGCGCGAATGCGACCTTCATGGTCATAGTCAGCGACGGCTTGGCGCTGACCGCACCGACCAACCAGAATTACACAGAGGACATAGCGATCAGCGTGCAACTGCCGGAAGCGACCGGCGGCACGGGGACGTTGACGTACGCTCTGACCGGCACCCTGCCGGCGGGTCTGACCTTTACCCCCGGCACCCGCATGCTGTCCGGCACGCCGAGCACGCCTGGTACCACCACCCTGACCTACATGGTCATGGATACCAACGGTGACAGCGCGAATGCGACCTTCATGGTCATAGTCAGCGACGGCTTGGCGCTGACCGCACCGACCAACCAGAATTACACGCAGGACATAGCGATCACCGCTCTGGAACTGCCAGCAGCGACCGGCGGTACAACGCCGCTGGTGTACACTCTGACCGGGCCAAGCGGCGGCAACCTGCCGGCGGGTCTGACCTTTACCCCCGGCACCCGCATGCTGTCCGGCACGCCGAGCACGCCTGGTACCACCACCCTGACCTACATGGTCATGGATACCAACGGTGACAGCGCGAATGCGACCTTCATGGTCATAGTCAGCGACGGCTTGGCGCTGACCGCACCGACCAACCAGAATTACACGCAGGACATAGCGATCACCGCTCTGGAACTGCCAGCAGCGACCGGCGGTACAACGCCGCTGGTGTACACTCTGACCGGGCCAAGCGGCGGCAACCTGCCGGCGGGTCTGACCTTTACCCCCGGCACCCGCATGCTGTCCGGCACGCCGAGCACGCCTGGTACCACCACCCTGACCTACATGGTCATGGATACCAACGGTGACAGCGCGAATGCGACCTTCATGGTCATAGTCAGCGACGGCTTGGCGCTGACCGCACCGACCAACCAGAATTACACAGAGGGCACGGAGATCACCGCTCTGGAACTGCCGGTAGCGACCGGCGGTACAACGCCGCTGGTGTACACTCTGACCGGGCCAAGCGGCGGCAACCTGCCGGCGGGTCTGACCTTTACCCCCGGCACCCGCATGCTGTCCGGCACGCCGAGCACGCCTGGTACCACCACCCTGACCTACATGGTCATGGATACCAACGGTGACAGCGCGAATGCGACCTTCATGGTCATAGTCAGCGACGGCTTGGCGCTGACCGCATCGGGCAACCAGAATTACACAGAGGGCACGGAGATCACCGCTCTGGAACTGCCGGTAGCGACCGGCGGTACAACGCCGCTGGTGTACACTCTGACCGGGCCAAGCGGCGGCAACCTGCCGGCGGGTCTGACCTTTACCCCCGGCACCCGCATGCTGTCCGGCACGCCGAGCACGCCTGGTACCACCACCCTGACCTACATGGTCATGGATACCAACGGTGACAGCGCGAATGCGACCTTCATGGTCATAGTCAGCGACGGCTTGGCGCTGACCGCACCGACCAACCAGAATTACACGCAGGACATAGCGATCACCGCTCTGGAACTGCCAGCAGCGACCGGCGGTACAACGCCGCTGGTGTACACTCTGACCGGGCCAAGCGGCGGCAACCTGCCGGCGGGTCTGACCTTTACCCCCGGCACCCGCATGCTATCCGGCACGCCGAGCACGCCTGGTACCACCACCCTGACCTACATGGTCATGGATACCAACGGTGACAGCGCGAATGCGACCTTCATGGTCATAGTCAGCGACGGCTTGGCGCTGACCGCACCGACCAACCAGAATTACACAGAGGACATAGCGATCAGCGTGCAACTGCCGGAAGCGACCGGCGGCACGGGGACGTTGACGTACGCTCTGACCGGCACCCTGCCGGCGGGTCTGACCTTTACCCCCGGCACCCGCATGCTGTCCGGCACGCCGAGCACGCCTGGTACCACCACCCTGACCTACATGGTCATGGATACCAACGGTGACAGCGCGAATGCGACCTTCATGGTCATAGTCAGCGACGGCTTGGCGCTGACCGCACCGACCAACCAGAATTACACGCAGGACATAGCGATCACCGCTCTGGAACTGCCAGCAGCGACCGGCGGTACAACGCCGCTGGTGTACACTCTGACCGGGCCAAGCGGCGGCAACCTGCCGGCGGGTCTGACCTTTACCCCCGGCACCCGCATGCTGTCCGGCACGCCGAGCACGCCTGGTACCACCACCCTGACCTACATGGTCATGGATACCAACGGTGACAGCGCGAATGCGACCTTCATGGTCATAGTCAGCGACGGCTTGGCGCTGACCGCACCGACCAACCAGAATTACACGCAGGACATAGCGATCACCGCTCTGGAACTGCCGGTAGCGACCGGCGGTACAACGCCGCTGGTGTACACTCTGACCGGGCCAAGCGGCGGCAACCTGCCGGCGGGTCTGGACTTTGACGTCGGCACACGCATGCTATCCGGCACGCCGAGCACGCCTGGTACCACCACCCTGACCTACATGGTCATGGATACCAACGGTGACAGCGCGAATGCGACCTTCATGGTCATAGTCAGCGACGGCTTGGCGCTGACCGCACCGACCAACCAGAATTACACGCAGGACATAGCGATCACCGCTCTGGAACTGCCAGCAGCGACCGGCGGTACAACGCCGCTGGTGTACACTCTGACCGGGCCAAGCGGCGGCAACCTGCCGGCGGGTCTGACCTTTACCCCCGGCACCCGCATGCTATCCGGCACGCCGAGCACGCCTGGTACCACCACCCTGACCTACATGGTCATGGATACCAACGGTGACAGCGCGAATGCGACCTTCATGGTCATAGTCAGCGACGGCTTGGCGCTGACCGCACCGACCAACCAGAATTACACGCAGGACATAGCGATCACCGCTCTGGAACTGCCAGCAGCGACCGGCGGTACAACGCCGCTGGTGTACACTCTGACAGGGCCAAGCGGCGGCAACCTGCCGGCGGGTCTGACCTTTACCCCCGGCACCCGCATGCTGTCCGGCACGCCGAGCACGCCTGGTACCACCACCCTGACCTACACGGTCAGCGATACCAACGGTGCCAGCACGAGTGTGGACTTCATGGTCACGGTCAACGCCGGCCTGACGCTCGATACACCGGCCGACCAGAATTACACAGAGGACATAGCGATCAGCGTGCAACTGCCGGAAGCGACCGGCGGCACGGGGACGTTGACGTACGCTCTGACCGGCACCCTGCCGACGGGTCTGAGCTTTAACGCCAGCACACGCACGCTGTCCGGCACGCCGAGCACCGCCACTAGTACCACCACCTTGACCTACACGGTCACCGATACCAACGGTGCCAGCACGAGTGTGGACTTCATGGTCACGGTCAACGCCGGCTTGGCGCTGACCGCGCCGGTCGACCAGAATTACACGCAGGACATAGCGATCACCGCTCTGGAACTGCCAGCAGCGACCGGCGGTACAACGCCGCTGGTGTACACTCTGACCGGGCCAAGCGGCGGCAACCTGCCGGCGGGTCTGACCTTTACCCCCGGCACCCGCATGCTGTCCGGCACGCCGAGCACGCCTGGTACCACCACCCTGACCTACATGGTCATGGATACCAACGGTGACAGCGCGAATGCGACCTTCATGGTCATAGTCAGCGACGGCTTGGCGCTGACCGCACCGACCAACCAGAATTACACGCAGGACATAGCGATCACCGCTCTGGAACTGCCAGCAGCGACCGGCGGTACAACGCCGCTGGTGTACACTCTGACCGGGCCAAGCGGCGGCAACCTGCCGGCGGGTCTGACCTTTACCCCCGGCACCCGCATGCTGTCCGGCACGCCGAGCACGCCTGGTACCACCACCCTGACCTACATGGTCATGGATACCAACGGTGACAGCGCGAATGCGACCTTCATGGTCATAGTCAGCGACGGCTTGGCGCTGACCGCACCGACCAACCAGAATTACACAGAGGACATAGCGATCACCGCTCTGGAACTGCCAGCAGCGACCGGCGGTACAACGCCGCTGGTGTACACTCTGACCGGGCCAAGCGGCGGCAACCTGCCGGCGGGTCTGACCTTTACCCCCGGCACCCGCATGCTGTCCGGCACGCCGAGCACGCCTGGTACCACCACCCTGACCTACATGGTCATGGATACCAACGGTGACAGCGCGAATGCGACCTTCATGGTCATAGTCAGCGACGGCTTGGCGCTGACCGCACCGACCAACCAGAATTACACGCAGGACATAGCGATCACCGCTCTGGAACTGCCAGCAGCGACCGGCGGTACAACGCCGCTGGTGTACACTCTGACCGGGCCAAGCGGCGGCAACCTGCCGGCGGGTCTGACCTTTACCCCCGGCACCCGCATGCTGTCCGGCACGCCGAGCACGCCTGGTACCACCACCCTGACCTACATGGTCATGGATACCAACGGTGACAGCGCGAATGCGACCTTCACGGTCATGGTCAACGCCGGCTTGGCGCTGACTGCATCGGGCAACCAGAATTACACGCGGGGCACGGCGATCAGCAATCTGATTCTGCCAGCAGCGACCGGCGGCACGGGGACGCTGGTGTACACTCTGACCGGCACCCTGCCGACGGGTCTGAGCTTTACCGCCGGCACACGCACGCTGTCCGGCACGCCGAGCACCGCCACTAGTACCACCACCTTGACCTACACGGTCACCGATACCAACGGTGCCAGCACGAGTGTGGACTTCACGGTCATGGTCAACGCCGGCTTGGCGCTGACTGCATCGGGCAACCAGAATTACACGCGGGGCACGGCGATCAGCAATCTGATTCTGCCAGCAGCGACCGGCGGCACGGGGACGCTGACCTACACTCTGACCAGTGTGCCGGGTCTGACCTTTACCGCCAGCACACGCACGCTGTCCGGCACGCCGAGCACGGCTGGTACCACCACCCTGACCTACATGGTCACCGATACCAACGGTGCCAGCACGACTGCGACCTTTACGGTCATGGTCAACGCCGGCTTGGCGCTGACTGCATCGGGCAACCAGAATTACACAGAGGGCACGGCGATCAGCAATCTGCAACTGCCGGCAGCGACCGGCGGCACAGCGCCGCTGACCTACACTCTGACCAGTGTGCCGGGTCTGAGCTTTAACGCCAGCACACGCACGCTGTCCGGCACG
Source organism: Nitrospinales bacterium (assembly GCA_965263085.1). Classification (GTDB taxonomy): domain Bacteria; phylum Nitrospinota; class Nitrospinia; order Nitrospinales; family VA-1; genus LS-NOB. Next base: position 2,129,884 of record OZ253582.1, on the reverse strand, counting down.
CCGAACACGGCTGGTACCACCACCCTGACCTACACGGTCACCGATACCAACGGTGCCAGCACGACTGCGACCTTCACCGTCACGGTCAACGCCGGCTTGGCGCTGACCGCATCGGGCAACCAGAATTACACGCGGGGCACGGCGATCACCGCTCTGCAACTGCCGGAAGCGACCGGCGGCACGGGGACGCTGACCTACACTCTGACCAGTGTGCCGGGTCTGACCTTTACCGCCAGCACACGCACGCTGTCCGGCACGCCGAGCACGGCTGGTACCACCACCCTGACCTACACGGTCACCGATACCAACGGTGCCAGCACAAATGCGACCTTCACGGTCATGGTCAACGCCGGCTTGGCGCTGACTGCATCGGGCAACCAGAATTACACGCGGGGCACGGCGATCAGCAATCTGATTCTGCCAGCAGCGACCGGCGGCACGGGGACGCTGGTGTACACTCTGACCGGCACCCTGCCGACGGGTCTGAGCTTTACCGCCGGCACACGCACGCTGTCCGGCACGCCGAGCACCGCCACTAGTACCACCACCTTGACCTACACGGTCACCGATACCAACAATGCCAGCACGAATGCGACCTTCACCGTCACGGTCAACGCCGGCTTGGCGCTGACTGCATCGGGCAACCAGAATTACACGCGGGGCACGGCGATCAGCAATCTGATTCTGCCAGCAGCGACCGGCGGCACGGGGACGCTGGTGTACACTCTGACCAGTGTGCCGGGTCTGACCTTTACCGCCAGCACACGCACGCTGTCCGGCACGCCGAGCACGGCTGGTACCACCACCCTGACCTACAGGGTCACCGATACCAACGGTGCCAGCACGAGTGCGACCTTCACGGTCATGGTCAACGCCGGCTTGGCGCTGACCGCATCGGGCAACCAGAATTACACGCGGGGCACGGCGATCAGCAATCTGATTCTGCCAGCAGCGACCGGCGGCACGGGGACGCTGACCTACACTCTGACCAGTGTGCCGGGTCTGGACTTTAACGCCGACACACGCACGCTGTCCGGCACGCCGAGCACGGCTGGTACCACCACCCTGACCTACACGGTCACCGATACCAACGGTGCCAGCACAAATGCGACCTTCACGGTTAGTGTCAGCGACGGCTTGGCGCTGACTGCATCGGGCAACCAGAATTACACGCGGGGCACGGCGATCAGCAATCTGATTCTGCCAGCAGCGACCGGCGGCACGGGGACGTTGACCTACACTCTGACCAGTGTGCCGGGTCTGACCTTTACCGCCAGCACACGCACGCTGTCCGGCACGCCGAGCACGGCTGGTACCACCACCCTGACCTACATGGTCATGGATACCAACGGTGCCAGCACGACTGCGACCTTCACGGTCATGATCAACGCCGGCTTGGCGCTGACTGCATCGGGCAACCAGAATTACACGCGGGGCACAGCGATCCCCGATCTGCAACTGCCGGCAGCGACCGGCGGCACGGGGACGTTGACCTACACTCTGACCAGTGTGCCGGGTCTGACCTTTACCGCCAGCACACGCACGCTGTCCGGCACGCCGAGCACGGCTGGTACCACCACCCTGACCTACACGGTCACCGATACCAACGGTGCCAGCACAAATGCGACCTTCACGGTCATGGTCAACGCCGGCTTGGCGCTGACTGCATCGGGCAACCAGAATTACACGCGGGGCACGGCGATCAGCAATCTGATTCTGCCGGCAGCGACCGGCGGCACGGGGACGCTGACCTACACTCTGACCAGTGTGCCGGGTCTGACCTTTACCGCCAGCACACGCACGCTGTCCGGCACGCCGAGCACGGCTGATACCACCACCCTGACCTACACGGTCACCGATACCAACGGTGCCAGCACGAGTGTGACCTTCACGGTCATGGTCAGCGCCGGCCTGACGCTCGATACACCGGGCAACCAGAATTACACGCTTGACACGGCGATTCCCGATCTGCAACTGCCGGCAGCAACCGGCGGCACGGGGACGCTGGTGTACACTCTGACCGGGCCAGGCGGCCTGCCGGGAGGTCTGACCTTTACCGCCGGCACACGCACGCTGTCCGGCACGCCGGACACGGCTGGTACCACCACCCTGACCTACAGTGTCACCAGTGCCAACGGTGCCAGCACGAATGCGACCTTCACGGTCAGGGTGTCCGACAATACGGACGAGGGGTTTGCCGACCTCAATACCTTGATCCTGCCGGAAATGGCGCGGGCCATAGCCGACCAGAAGGTGAGCGCGATAACACAACGTATTGCTAAGACCATGAGCGGTGGCAGTACCCGGTCCGTCACTATTGCCGGGCAGCCCACATTGGCCGAGGCGGCATCTGCCCACGGCCAGGCCATCGCCGATGGCACGCTGAGTCTTAAGGATCTGCTGAACAACTCTGACTTTGTCCTGCCGCTGAATGATGCGGGCGGTACGGACAGCGGAGCCTTATGGGGCGGGGGCAGCTACCGCAGCTTCGAAGGTTCCGGCGGGGAAGATGTGGACTTTGACGGAGACCTGTTCAGCGCCTATCTGGGACTGGACACTCAACCGCGTGACGACCTGCTGATCGGCCTGACGCTATCCTGGAGCCAAGGCAATCTTGACTACCAGAGGAGTGAACTCGAACGCAAGGGGGATTATAAGCTGGACCTCACCAGTGTTAATCCTTATGTAGGCTGGGAAGTGCTGGCCGGGAAACTGGATCTGTGGGCCACTGCGAGCTACGGCTGGGGTGACCTTAAGATCAATGATGACGGGTCGGACCAGGCATCGAGCTATGTTGAAACGTGGGACGTGGCTGTGGGCGGTAATATCCAGTTGTCGCAGGCGACGAGCCCGGTCCTGTTCCGGCTCAAGAGTTCAGCCTTGCTGACCGAGATGGATGTGGAGGGCAGCGATGATATTGCGGGGCTGGACGTGGATGTCAGCCTGTTGCGCATGGTCCTGGAAGGAACGGATAAACATCTGCTGGCCGACGGGGCTTATGTGGAGCCGAGCCTGGAGGTCGGAGTGCGGTATAACGGCGGCGACGGCGAGACTGGTTTCGAGGCCGAGTTGGGTGCCGGTTTCCGCTACATCAATCCGATCGCCGGTCTGACCCTGGAAGGCAGGGCACGCACCCTGGTGGGACGAGACAATTATAATGCATGGGGCGTTTCCGGCCTGATGCTTCTGGAGCAGGGCAGCAACGGGCGGGGGCTGTCGTTCAGCCTGAGTCCCGGTTACGGTAATACCAACAGCGGTACAGAAAAAATATGGAAGGATGGCCTGCGTGACGAGATCAGCGGTGACCAGAATTACAGCCTGCGGCTGGACACCCGGATTGGTTACGGGCTGACCGCTCCCGGTGTGCGGGGACTGCTGACTCCTTACAGCGAAATGACCTTCGGCGGCTCTGACAGGAGTTACCGCCTGGGGATAAGATGGGAACTTGATTCGTTGTTTGACCTGAACCTGACCGGTGAGCGTATAGAGAGCAACAGCAGCACCGCTGACCGCGCCATTGACCGCGCCATGCTGAAAGGCAATATCCGGTTTTAACAGGAGAGGGGCTCCTCTCCCTTGACGCTGGTTTGTATAGCGGGTTCTTCCCTCTAGCCTGTCAGGATTTTCCCCTGAGACCAAAAACCAGCAAAAAAAGCCACCTCTCCAAACCATCAAGCCTTCAGACGATCAGGCTTGAGTCCCTATAAAGGAGAGAGGCCAGGATCGCATTAGCTATTCTGTTTCTTCTTTGCTGTGAGGCTGATAAAATGGCTAAAGTTTTAACACCATTTTGACCGCGAAAACAAGATGCCGAATAAACCTCTCATGGCTGTGGATATTGAGTCCCTCATCACCACCAAGAGCATTATACCTGAGAGACAACTCCGCGAGGCGGAGCTGATTGCCAAAGATGATTTGATCCTATCCGGATTGGAAATATTTAAAACCTTGTTCCTGAAACTGGACTCTGGCGCTGTATTTCTATCGGAGCCTTTTAAGGATGGAGATTCTGTTGCAAAGGATTCCACAATCATCAAGTTTCGTTGTAATGGTGTTAGATTATTGGAAGGTGAGAGGTCGGGACTCAATATTTTGCAGTGGTTAAGTGGAATTGCAACGCTCACCCGCAGGTATGTTGACAAGGCACACCCTGTTACGGTTCTGGATACCCGTAAAACTACCCCTGGACTGAGGGTTTTTGAAAAATACGCAGTGCGTTGTGGGGGTGGTTCCAATCATCGGTTTGGACTGTATGATGCGGTGATGATTAAAGACAATCATATAAAACTTGCCGGGAGTATTTCCGAGGCGGTAGAGAATGAGTAAAGAGCTTCAAAGAACGCATGATTGCGGGACATTGTCGGATAAACATATCGGCGAAACAGTGACTCTATGCGGGTGGGTGCATACCCGGCGCGATCATGGGGGACTCATTTTTGTCGACCTGTGGGACAAATACGGCATGACCCAGGTGGTGCTGAATCCACAAATCGACCAGTTGGCGCACGAGCACGCACAATCCATTCGCGGAAATTATGTCATCGGCGTTGTCGGCAACGTGCGTGCCCGGCCTGAAGATATGGTGAACCCAAAACTGAAAACCGGAATGATCGAGGTTTATGTCGATGAGTTGAGCATTCTTAATCCATCGGAAACTCCTCCCATCTCCCCTTGGGAGCCGCAAGACACTTCAGAAGTCCTGCGCCTGAAGTATCGGTTTCTCGATCTGCGTGGGCCGGAGTTGCAACGCAACCTGAAAATTCGCTATGACACCACCCGGATAGCAAGAAACGAATTGCACCAGAACGGATTCATGGAGGTGGAAACCCCCATGCTGACCAAGAGCACCCCGGAAGGGGCACGGGATTATCTCGTGCCCAGTCGGCTCAATCCGCAAAAGTTTTATGCCCTGCCCCAGTCACCACAATTGTTCAAACAGATTCTAATGGTCTCAGGCATGGACCGGTATTACCAGATTGTAAAATGTTTTCGCGATGAAGATTTGCGTCATGACCGGCAACCGGAATTCACCCAGATTGATATCGAAATGTCATTCGGCAATGAAAATTTATTGTTCCAAATGATTGAAGAAATGATGGCGGCAATTTATCAGGAAATTCTCGACATTAAAATCAAAACCCCCTTCTCGATCCTGAAATATCAGGATGCCATTAACCGGTTCGGAACAGACAAACCGGATATGCGGTTCGGTATGGAAATTGTGGACCTGGGAGAAATTGTCAGAGGCACTTCGTTTAAAGTGTTTGCCCAAGTGTTGGAATCGGGCGGACAGGTGCGCGCTCTCAATGTCAAAAACAGCACCGAGACTTTGTCCCGCAAGGCACTGGACGATTTAACAGAAACCGCCAAAACATACGGTGCCAAAGGTATGGCCTGGATCAAGGTTCAGGAAAACGAATTGCAATCTCCTATCATCAAATTCTTCAAGCAGGAAATGCTCGACAATATGCTCAAGGCTTTGGGCAGCGAACCCGGCGACACAGTGGTTTTCATCGCCGACACTCCCAAAATTGTGGCCGATGCTCTCACCCACTTGCGGCTGGCTTTGGGCAAACAGTTGAACCTGATTGATAAATCTAAAAATTCCTTCGCCTGGATCACCGAGTTTCCCCTGGTGGAATATGATGAGACGGAAAAAAGGTATACCGCAATGCACCACCCTTTCACCGCTCCACGCGAAGAAGATATGGAGAAATTCGAGAGCGATCCTGGCTCCATTAAAGCGCGGGCTTATGACCTGGTGCTGAACGGCAACGAGATCGGTGGCGGCAGTATCCGTATTCATCAAAAAGAAGTGCAGGAAAAAATGTTCAAACTCCTCGGCATCAGTCAGGAAGAAGCTGAAGCTAAATTTGGGTTCCTGCTGGACGCATTACAGTATGGAGCCCCACCGCATTGCGGCATCGCTATGGGACTGGATCGAATCATTATGCTACTTTCAGGAGCCGCATCAATCCGGGACGTGGTCGCTTTTCCTAAAACACAGAAAGCCACCTGCCTGATGACTCAGGCGCCTTCAGAAGTGGACCCAAAACAACTGCGGGAACTGAGGCTCAAAGCTGATTTATCCTGACCCTTCTCTAGCAGAATTTAAGCCTTAATCCGCAGGTGAGTCAATTCCTGTAAGATTTGCGTAGCAGGGGTGAACCGACCCCACAACAGAAACCCAACATCTTCTTGTTTTTATTGGACTTCGAGAATCCGCTTTACCGGCTATCCCAGCCTGCCCGCAAAACTCAAACTAAGGTAAAACTTCATTTGGAAAGCCCACGGCTCTCCCAAAATGTTCCGTTAAACTATTATTAGTATGGGAGGGAAAGAAAGTAGCGCTCTTTACCCACTCAAATAGCACCTCCTCCTCGTAATGTCCGGGAACAGAACTCTTTCTGTCCCCGGATTTTTTTGCTCTATTCTTTGTGTTATTCTTAGGTGAGGCTGATGTTGATCCTCTTCTTCAATAAACCGGAGCATGTACTGCATCCCACCTGGATTCTGATCCTCGGTTTTGCCATCGTTGGTTGGGGTGAATACAAAAAATTCCGCTGTAAATAGTTGCCACTCGGCGTGGGGCCAGCGAGCAATCGACTTATCCTGCTGACAAAAGATTATTTCGACTGAACGGGTTTTATTGCCCTTCGGATTCGTCGTCGCTCTCGTTGAGAGTAATAAAGCCCAACTCGCGCGAACGCAATGTCGCCTCTTCTACAGCGTTCATCATGGTTGTACGCAGGCTTCCTTCTTCCAGAGCATGCAGACCGGAGATGGTGGTACCAGCCGGTGAAGTGACCATATCTTTGAGTTCACCAGGATGCTTTCCGCTTTCCCGTGCCAGTTTGGCGGAACCCAGCATCGTCTGGATGGCCAGGGTGTTAGCCACTTCACGCGAAAGACCCATTTTGACTCCCCCATCAGAGAGCGCTTCGATCAGCATGAAGATATAAGCTGGCCCACTGCCGCTCAATCCGGTCACGGCATCAAGATGCTCTTCTTCGACATCAATAGTCTGCCCTACCGCTTCAAAAATACGGTGGACAATTTTCACACCGTTTTTGCTTACATGCTCGTTGGAAGCTATAGCAGTCACCCCTTCCTGAACCAGTGCAGGGGTATTGGGCATGGTACGCACCACACTGAACTTTTTATTGCTTTTCCCACGCAAGACACCATCCATGATGGATATGGGAACCCCAGCGGCAACAGATATCACCAACTTGTCGCTGCCCACCAGCGCACGGATGTCACGCAAAACTTCTTTCAAAATCTGCGGCTTGACCGCGAGGATGAGGATATCCGACTTCTTCGTCAGTTCACGGTTGTCGGCGGTGACTTTGATTTTGTACCCCGCATGCAAGGCATCGCGCTTCTGCTGAGAGGGTTCTGAGACAAAAATATTTTTTGCTTTAATGAAAGACGCAGAAAGCAATCCTTTGATCATGGCCTCCGCCATATTGCCGCCACCAATGAATCCGATTTTTTTATTTTTCAGCACAACAATGCTCTCCTTGAGTAACCGGCTTGACCGGAATAAAAAAACCCTTTTTTAATGCTCGTCCGCCATTGTCCGCGGACCAAAAATAGCCGACCCAACACGAACCAGCGTTGCCCCCTCTTCCACCGCCACCTCAAAATCGTGGCTCATGCCCATGGAAAGCTCGCGCAAAATGAGTCCGCTCTGTTTTTCGCATTGCTCACGAAGCTCCCGCAACTGCGAAAAATGCCTGCGGGAATTTTCCGGATCGGAATGAAATGGAGGGATGGTCATCAGCCCTTCAATCCTGATCCCCCGCAACCGGGGAAAATCATCCATCTGTTTTCCCAGTTCGCCTGGTTCCATGCCAAATTTTGTGGTTTCGCCCGAAACATTAATCTGTAACAGAACCTTCTGCACCCGGTTTTCTGACTGACACTGATTAGCAATTTTCTCCGCCAGTTCGAGACTGTCCACCGAATGGATCAGGTCGAAGCGTTCACCCAGAAACTTGACCTTGTTCTTTTGCAGATGGCCAATGAAATGCCAGGCAATACCCTGCGACCCTAACTGCTCTATCTTGGGTATCGCTTCCTGGATTTTATTCTCGCCAAATATTACCGCACCGGCAGTGCAGGCTTCACCGATTCGGGTGATATCTACTTGTTTGGAAACCGTAACCAAGCGAGCGCTGTCCCGTTCTCTTCCAGACTTTTGGATAGCTTGGGAAATCCGCTCTTGAACTTCGGTGAGATTTTCAGCAATCAACGGAAGCTTGCCTTAGTCAGTAGAGAGCCTGCTTACCCCGCTCCCCGGTGCGGACGCGGATGGCCTCTTCAACCTGCATAACAAAAACCTTCCCATCGCTCAAGCTACCGGTATGCACCGTCTTCACAATCATGTCCACCACTTCATCCACCGCTTCGGCCTCGAGAACCACCGAAATTTCCACACAGGGATGAAACTATGGAACTTGCAATTCGGGATCGGATTTTAAATGGTTCATTGGCTTGCCGATGCCCTTGGCATCGACCACCGAAATTCCGGGCACTCCCAGTTCAAAAAGTTTTCCCCGGAGCACTTCCAGTTTTTCATACTGAATGTAACATTTGATCATTTTCATAGTGTAAAACTAATTTAGGCCAAACCAGCGGTAATTGCAATGGAGATCAGGCTATCACCTGTTCAGCACTTTCTTCGGAAGGAAGGAGCAAGCGGTGCCAGTTATGCTTTTCCCAGTTGCGGGCGGCTTTGAAATCCTTATACTCCCGCTCTTTCTTCTTAAATTCAGGGTGGTGGCTCTGCCAGACTCCGTTCTTTTTATAGGGCGGAGAAAACTGGTGACACATTTCATGGTAGACGGTCAGCTCCAGCACGCACAGCGGCACAAAGCCTTGCTTCAACCGCGGATGGATCCGAATGAGTTTTTCCCTCTCGTCATAAGAACCGTAGCGAAAACCGCTTTTGTTACGCGATTTCACATCGCGCCCCCACATGACCTTGGCTTCAACCTGGTTACTGAAGTACTCCTGATTCAAACGTTCAAAAATTTTATCCAGATCGCGTTCAGTGCCGGTTTTGACAACTTCTTCTTCCTTGCCACCTGATTCCTGCTCCTCAATATGTTCGCGGATCAGGATCTTCACCGCTTCCAACAACTCTTTATCCTTTAACAATCGACCCAGAACTTTCCCGCCCAAGTTATCAAGTACAACCGATTCGGGCTGGTCAAACTCATCAAAATAATTTTTATTGAAGACTTCGATGCGGACAACCGGGTCTCCAGGACGCACCCGGACCTGCCCCACATAATCCATCCCGTTTTTCTTTAACGTAAACATCCTAGTTAACGTGGCAGGCTCCCCTGCATCCATTCGACATTTTCCCAGCGAGAGAGTTCCCAGATTGAGAGTCTTAACCAGAGTTTGAATAGGTGCTTTTAATGAATTCATCAGGCATGCCATTAAGAGAGTTTAAAATTGAATAACGTAGCTAAACAAAGATAAATTTTACCGCATGAGAACAGAAAATGCCAATAAAATTAGCTACTTAGGCCAACTCTAAACCCTTTACAAAGATTTTAAAGTTCGATACTGTGTAAAGTATGAGTATTCTGAAAATTAGTTTGATCCTGCTGTTCGTCGTGGCGTGCTCTGCGGTGCGGGAATCGGCTAAGGTGGCACTGGACGTCAAGTCGGAAGTAGATTTATTTCTTTCTACTCAGGACCCCGAAGTGGAAACCCAGGTGCTGAAACATTTGCAATCGGGTGAGGTCGCGCACGAAACCATCAAATCCATCCTGCGCGCACGGGTAAAGAAAAGCCATGGCCTGACCGGACTTAAAAGAAATTTACAGATCACACATAATGGGAAAGACTACCCTTATGCCTTGTTTCTTCCCAAATCCTCGAAGCTGGATGAAAAAATCCCACTCGTTGTTGTGTTGCATGGACTAGGCGGTAGTGGCTCCAACACCATTCCAGCCTGGGTCGAGCGTCTGGATAAAAAGTCTGCGGTACTGTGTCCTACTTATCCGATGGGAGCTTGGTGGACTCGGTCCGCCGAGGAAATGGTGCTCAGCCTCATTGACCATGTTCGTGAAAAATATAATATAGATTCGGATCGGGTTTTTCTCGCCGGGTTGTCCAATGGAGCTATCGGCACTTACATGATCGGCATGTTTTATCCCGATCGGTTTGCCGGACTGATCCCCATCGCGGGGAGCATCACGCCCCGATACATGCATTTCCTGGTGAACCTGCGTAATACACCAATTTATATGATTCAAGGAGCACACGATCCTATTTTCCCTGTTCAACTCAGCAGGAGAATTTATAAAATTCTTTCTGATATGAAATACCCTGTCCACTACCGGGAACACGGAGAAAAAGGCAAAGCCCACGGTGGCCATTTCCTGCCCGAATCGGAAATACCCGCAATGGTGGAATGGATTGGTAAACAGAAACGCCAGCCAAACCCCGATGTCGTGCGCATGACCCGTGAAGGCAACCACCTCGGCGCGATCAACTGGGTCAGGTTGATTCAAGGCCGCAATCTCGCATTACTGGAACTGCCGGGACCGGAAAGTCCAAACCCAATTCAACGCGATGGTAAAATTGCCACCTTATTTGCTACGCGAAAAGGGGCAAACCAATTTGAGGTGATGGGTCAGCACATCATCGAATATGATTTGTATTTCAATAGCGAAACCATTGACTTCAAAAAACCTGTCACCATCACCACACAAAAAATTCAGGTTCATGGCAGCAAACTGGTGCCCGGAGAAAAAAAGACCAGTTATAAAAAGAAAGTCAAAAAAGATCTCGCGGTTCTTTTGTATGGATATAAAAATTTCCGCGATCCCAACCGTCTTTACGATGCCAGAGTGAATATTCTTCTTGACTCCACCCTGGTGCGTTCCTCACCGAAGTGGCTACAAACAATAGTTACGTCTGCCAGCAAAGAGTTGTCTCGGCTGAATGAACTTTTGCCAACTTCTGGTGGGCAAGAAAAACTTGCTGAGACTGGGCGGAAATTTTCGACTTGGGCTAAAAATTTCTTCTCCAATGCAAAATCCATGTTATGAGCAACACACCTTCACCCGACTCAACCCATCTGATCGAAAAATCCATGTGGCTTCTGGGCTGGGACCGAGTTGTAGCAGCGTTGGCAAACCATGCCTGTTCCCCCATCACTCAAGATCACTGTCAGCGGTTAAAACCCGAAGACGATTTTGATGCAGCACAAACCCTGCTCGAAGAAACCACCGAGATGGTGGCCCTGCTGGATTCTTTGGACTCTTTTCCCATGGATCGATTCGAGGACCTTCGCCCTGTGTTTCAGAACGTGGAAGAGCAAAAGATGATTGAGCCAGCACAATGCCTGTCGCTCATCAAACTATTGCGCTTGTGTCGCGACCTTTGCAGAGACAAAAAAAACATTTACCCTCGCTTGCTGGTCTGGCTGGAAAAACTAGACCCTCTCAAAGAGTTTCTCGATGATCTAGTCCGTTGCATTGACGATGAGGGGAATATCCGGGAAAATGCCACACCGGAACTGCGCCAAGCTCTGCGCAACGCCGACACTGCAAAAAGCAAACTGGAAGAACGCCTGCAACGCCTCCTCAACTCGGATAGCGTCCGCGAAGCGTTACAAGATTCCTATATCACTGAACGTGAAGAGCGTATGGTCGTCCCAGTGCGAGCGGAGTTCAAGTCCCGTATAGATGGCATCGTGCACGACAGTTCAGGAACAGGACAGACACTGTTTATAGAGCCTGCTTCCATCGTACCGCTGAACAATCAATTAAAAATAGCCCGGCTTCAAGTTGTGCAGGAAAAGATTAAAATTCTGCAAGCCCTCGCCTTTCAAACCCGGCAGTTCCAAGAGCCACTGGAAAGAAATCTTGAGACATTGGTGTCTCTGGATATCATTCACGCCAAAGCCCGACTAGCTAAAACCATGTCAGCGGTAAACTGTCCCATGAACCGCGACTCGATCATGGAGCTTAAGGAAGCGCGAAACCCGGAGCTAGTTCTGGATGGTGAAACGGTGATCCCTAACACCATTGAGTGGGATAACTCGGTCCGAGTGGTGATCATTTCCGGTCCCAACACCGGAGGCAAAACAGTAACGCTCAAAACCCTGGGGTTACTGGCTCTGATGGCCAAGGCGGGACTGTATCTTCCCGTTAAAAAGAATTCCAGTATTCCATTTTTCCCGAAGGTTTATTCCGACATTGGCGATGACCAGAATATCCAATTGAAGCTATCAACCTTTTCCGGGCACTTGAAAAAAATCGTCCATATCCTGAACCAGGTTGACGCGGGTTCTCTAGTGCTTCTGGACGAGTTAGGAATCGCCACTGACCCGCAGGAGGGCGCGGCGCTGGCAGAAGCTATTCTTTTTGACCTTAAAAGAAAAAATGTCATGACATTGGTTTCCACTCACTATTTTGCTTTAAAGATTCTGGCACAAACTCACGAAGGTTTCCTCAACGCTTGCACCGAATTTGATCTCGATACGTTAAGCCCTACCTATCGGTTGATTTTTGGAGCGCCGGGGCAAAGCGCGGCCCTCGACACGGCTGAACGGCTAGGCCTGCAAAAAAATATTATCGATCAGGCACGTAGCTTGTATCAAGCCAAAGAGAATCGGGCTGAAGGTCTGTTGGAAGATTTGACCCGTCAGAGACTGGAACTCAGCCGGGATCGAGAAGAAATAAAACAACGGAAAGATGAATCTGAGTCTCTGGCAAGAGAACAGAAAATTCTGGTTCATCGACTGAGGGATGAAGAAAAAGATTTTCAAAAAAACAAAACCAAAAAACTGCAAGCGGAAGTGCGTGCCGGAAAAGCTGAAATCCAAAAAATGATTCAGGATATCAAAGGCGAAAAATACCTTCCAAAAATTCGCAAGGTGGAAAAACAAATACAGTCAATGAGCCAGATGCATCTATCTCCGAAAGTGGAAAATATCGACGAATGGTCTCTACCGGTTGGAAACCTGAAAACCGGAGACCCGGTTTTAATTTTAAATCTGGGCACCCTCGGCACCCTCATGGAACCTTCTGAAGAAAAGAAAAAACTGCGAGTCAAAATGGGTAATATCACAACTGTTGTTGAAGCCCTCGCCCTTCGGGGTAACTCGCGACAGCGGGGTAAAAAACTCGAAAAGAAATTTTCACTAAATGTCCATACCGAGTCGGAAGCCGAGTCGGTGTCCTCCTGTGACTTGAGAGGCATGAACTCGGAAGAAGCCGAAGTGGTAATGGAAGCTTTCATCAGCCGGGCCATTGTGCAGAAAGCACAGAGAGTGTGCATCATTCATGGTCACGGCATGGGAACCATCAAGACCATGGTGCGCAGTTATCTGAAAAAGGCCGGGCTCTGCAAACAGTTCGCACCTGGTTCACGCCACGAAGGCGGAGATGGCGTTACCGTTGTCGAGTTTTAGAACAAGTACTCGCTTATCTTTTTCTTCAGTCGTGGCACCAGCTTTTTTTCGAACCACGGGTTTTTCTTAAGCCAGATATTATTGCGCGGTGAAGGGTGGGGTAAAACAAAATATTCAGGCAAATAAGTTTGCCAGTTTTTCACCGTTTCTGTCAGTGTTGCCTTCTTCCTGGATTTTAAAAACCAACCTTGCGCATATTGACCGATTAGAAGGGTGAGTTGTCGTTTGGGCAGTTTATCGAGAATAGACGACATCCATGTTTCCGCGCATTCAGGGCGGGGAGGCAAGTCACCAGATTTACCTTTTCCGGGGTAACAGAACCCCATCGGCACGATTGAAAAATATTTCGTGTTGTAGAATTGTTCTTTAGATACCTGCATCCACTCCCGCAACCTGTCACCGCTGGCATCGTTCCAAGGGATACCAGACTCATGCACTTTGATGCCCGGAGCCTGACCCACGATGAGTATTTTGGATGTCGCGGAAAATGAGAGCGTTGGCTTTGCAGGAAAAGGAAGCTCCGCCTCACAAAGAGTGCAGGCCTTGATATTTCTTTTCAACTCAGAAACGGAGAGCCTCCGCTGACTACTGGGCATGGTCACTTGGATTAGTGAAAGGTTTCGGTATTAAAATCATCTCTTTGAATGTTAAGATAAGGCAGAAAAATCCAACCGACAAGGAGAACTCATTGTGCTTCGTAAAATATACGGAAGTTTAATTCTAGTTCTGATTTTTGCTGGGTCGAGTTGGGGACAGACAGTTGCGTTAAAAGGGAAACCACTGACGCTGATTGGAGAAAAAGCGCAAGTGGGTCAAGTGCTCCCAATTGTCCGCCTCCCTGACCTTGACTTGAACATGATCAAACTGCAATCGTTCAAAGGCAAGGTGACAATACTGAGTGTCGTTCCCTCCCTCGATACTCCCACCTGCGAAAAACAAACCCATATACTCAGCGAAGAGAATAAAGGACTGGATCAAACGGCCAATCTGGTGACAATCAGCAGGGACCTGCCTTTCGCGCAAAAACGCTTCGCGAAAAAAGCTAATATTCACAATATTTTGTTCCTCTCGGATTATCGAGATGCGGAGTTTGGTAAATTAACCGGACTTTTGATTGAGGAGAACCGCCTGCTGGCACGAGCCGTCATTGTGCTCGACCGTGACGGAGTCATCCGATATCTGGAAGTGGTTCCAGAGCTGTCCCGGCTGCCTGAAATGGAAAAAGCCTTCCACGTGGCATGGGCACTAAGTAAGAGCAGATTAAACCCATAGCATTGCTGTCAACTGTAAAAAGCCAGACCCAGTTATTTGCGGAGGTTCTCTGCTGAATTTGCTCGATCCTTATGAACGTATTGAGTGCCGCGTAAACTGTTGGGCTTCCCGCTTCTGATGCTTTTTGAAAGAGGGAGCGCCCCCGTAAGCTAAGACAGGTTTTGCTTGCCTGCAAACACTATTACCCTTTCAGGACATGAAGTTTAAGGAAGAGTATCACATGCTATCGGCCTCAGCCTAGTGGAACACTTTAACCAGTTGGTCGAAGACAGATTTGGATTTCTTAAGTTTGTCTTCATTGCCCAAAGCGCAGACATTGCCACCATCACGGATTTTTTCAAATAGCGGGGCATAACCCTTTAAATCTTCCAGCCGGGTCGACAACAACTCTTCACGGTATTTCTGCTTCAATTCGTGGGTACGGCCGGTAAGATGATCAATCATGGAAACCGAACCTTTGCGGTCAGAAGTTAAAGGCGGGTCCATCTTGCCAACACAGCCGATGATGATTTTGGTCAGTTCTCCTTCGGACAGGTCTAGATGTTTCAGGAAGGCCGCGATTTCATCATAGACCGCCAGAGTTTCTACGAGGTTGGGATCGCGGTAGGAAACCAGACTATAATCGCCGGTGAATAAATTGAACGAGTTGCCACTGCCATAGGCACCGCCATGCACACGAACCTTGTCCCATAAAAACCCGGTTCTAAGAAGACCTTTCAAGACCTCAAACTGACCGGAATATTTGAATCCCAGATCATACAAGTTTGCCCCTTTGCCCACATGCTGAACGGCACTCGCAGTCAGAAAACCCTCGTTCAAGGGTACCGCCTCCAGATCCCATTCTTCCTTTCCCCAGTCCTTATCCGAAAGGATGCCAACCGTTCCGGCGATTCTCTTTTCTATAATCTGGTAATCCTTTTTTATGGAGGTGATATTAAATAGAGCGTTCTTGCGGGTAAAAACCCGTTCCGCGACCTGTCGGAACTGGTCAGCAACCTCTTTAGGACTTTTCTCCACGCGCTCCAGCAGTTGCTCTAAAAACTGATAGTAGGTGATTCCATCGGTAAGCTCTTCAAACTTTCCGAGCCGGGACTGGTAAGATTGAAGTCTCGCCTGTACATAATGATTTCCATTAGGGACGATCGAATCTTCCATGCCGGACTTGGCACTGCGAATGATTTCAACCAGCCGCTTAGTGTCATCAAAACTATACTCGCCAAGCAGTTCATCAAAAAGATCGAACAGGTCACCCGCTTTTTCCATCAGCGCCTTGCCGTTGAAAAAAATATAGGAGAGAACCTGCTGATGGTCTTGAACCGTTGCCGAAGAAAAATGGGAAGTGCTAATTCCGCCGGTATGCATGCCAATAAACTTGGAAATCTCCGTGTAGCTACGCCTGCGAGTTCCCATCCCTAGCACCAGATTCCCCAGCAACGGGATGTAAGGAATCATTTCAGCCGGTACTGATTGCGTGTTAAATCCTATTTGGGCATAAGCAATATCATTAGTGAACAGGTCATGGAACAGTATCTTTAAGTCGCCTTGATTTTTTATCTCCAGAGGATACTTTTCGATTTCTTTGGGAACATCCTCAATCTTCAGTGAAGGCAACGTGGCGAGCGCCTCTGGAGAGTCCGGGGTCAATTGCAGTTCCTGCAGTTTCTGCGTCTCCGCGATCAGGCTGTCAATTTGATCGAAGGCAAGTTCCTCTTTAACTGTTTTTAAAATTTTTCTTTCCCTGGCTTCCCATTTCTTGCCCAGGCCCTGCTTGGGTGTGGCTACCAAAATACTGCGATGGTTATTTTTAACCAGATAACGGCGGATCAAATCCTCAAAATATCCCTCATGCATCTGCTTTTTGATTTTCCGCATGACCTTCTCAAATCTGAGATGGGTGAAGGGGTCTTTATCGTAAAGCCATGAACCCAACGCCTGAATGTTATAAACAATACCTTTGGGGAATCCGCCAAAATTAGCCTCCCGAAGCCTGAAATCTATGGAGTTGACCGCCGAGAGGATCATATCCTCCTCTATCCCTTTTTCCGCCAGTTCACACAGGGTCGAATCTATGAGCTTAAGAATTTTATTTTCGTGCTCAGGCTCTGTGCCTTTTAAACCCACGGCAAACAGGGTATCAGCGCGGTTGTCATCGAACCCCCCGCCAATGACTTCACTGCCCAACTCGGAAGTGATGAGGGCCTTTCTCAACGGAGATGCGGAAGAACCCAGCAGAAGATGGCTCAGTATGCTGAACCCAAGGCAATGCTCATGATTGATGGCCTTATCCAGCTTGTAACCCACGAGAACATAGGTTTTTTTCTCCAGCGATTCATCGCTGGAAACCGGGTAGGCTATGGGCTTTCTTTTCGGCTTCCTGAAAGACCTCTGATGGGCAATGGAAGTGTCGACATCCATAAACCCAAAATCCTTTAAATATTTTTCCTGCAAAAATTCAAGATTGCTTTTGGTATCCCCATCTCCGTACAAAAATAATCTACTGTTGGAGGGATGATAATGCTTTCGATGAAACTCAGTGAAATCCTGATACGTCAGGTCAGGAATACTTTTAGGATCGCCTCCTGATTCAAACCCGTAGGCGGTGGAAGGAAACAGGGTATGGGCCAACTGGCGATCAATGTAACTTTCCGGGTCGGAAAACGCACCTTTCATCTCATTGAACACCACTCCTTTATAAACAATCTTATCTCTTGGACTATTCAATTCATAATGCCAGCCTTCCTGCTTGAAGGTTTCTTCAGAAATATTGGGATAAAAAACCGCATCCAGATAAACATTCATGAGGTTGCAAAAATCTTTCTGGTTTCTGCTGGCAACGGGATACATGGTCTTGTCAGGAAAGGTCATTGCATTGAGAAAGGTCTGCAAACTCCCTTTCATAAGCTCAACGAAGGGTTCCTTGACCGGGAAATTTTTGGAGCCACACAAAACACTGTGCTCCAGAATATGGGCAATCCCGGTATCGTTTTCAGGGGGGGTCCTGAATGTCGCACTGAACACCTTGTTATCATCATCATTTTCCAGAACCATCAATTCAGCTTTGGTGACCTCGTGTTCAAAAAAAAGGCCGAGAGATTTCAGTTCATCAATTTCTTTCTTCCTGGTCAGTTTGAATCCGCTATAACTTTTGTTGAGTTCAAATCCCATAAAATTTCTACTCCAATTCAAAATGATTATTGGTTATGATGCTTAATTGAAAAACCGGGTTTATCAGGATGGTAAATTATCAGATGTGGGCCATCCGCAAGCGTCGCATATCCTGATTATTTGGCCTTGATATCCAAGCCTATAGGGCAATGGTCCGAACCCATAACATCAGGCTGGATGAAAGAGTCTTTAACTTTTTCCATGAGTTTTTCCGTAACGAAAAAATAATCAATGCGCCAACCAATATTTTTGGCCCGCACATTAGACCTGTAGCTCCACCAGGTGTATTGATCCGGTTCTGGGTGAAATTCTCTAAAGCTGTCCACATACCCATGTGAAACGAATTGATCGACCCAAGCCCTTTCCTCCGGTAAGAATCCCGAATTTTTTTCATTGGCCTTGGGGTTTTTCAAGTCAATGGCCTTGTGGGCAGTGTTCACATCTCCGGTAATCACCAACTCCCTACCTTTTGCCCGTAATTGTTCGCAATGGTCTTGAAAGGCATCATAGAACTCCATTTTATATTCTAGCCTTTCCTCACCACTAGTACCATTGGGGAAATAGACATTAAACAGGTCAAAATCTTTAAATTCGATCCTGATCACCCGTCCTTCTACATCGAACCGCTCAATTCCTATTCCTCTATGAACCGCTTTCGGTTTCTTTTTAGTAAAAACAGCCACGCCACTGTACCCCTTGCGCTCAGACGGGTTCCAAAACGCATGGTAGCCATCCGGATTTCTTATGGATTCATCAAGGTCTTCGGTTCGAGCCTTGACTTCCTGCAGGCACACCACATCCGGCGATTCAGATTCCAACCAGTCAAAAAATCCTTTTTTGACAGCGGCACGTACACCATTGACATTCCAACTTAAAATTCGCATATGACTTTTAAAAACCTCAGGGTTTACACTGGCTACTTATATTCACTCCTCACCGTCATTTTCCGGCTTTATGAGGCAAGCCAGTATAAATAAATTATAGTTTAATACTCATAAAAAATTCATTTCCACTGGCCAAGATAAAATGCCGCTAAGTAGACCAGGAATCCCAGCCAAAGGTTCCTGCACAGGCTTTGGTAATGTTTGAAGGTTGCAAATTCATCCTTTTCAGCATCAAACAGCAGACCATATTCCAGAAGAAACCAAACGGGCGGTCCCAGTGCCCAGCCCGCAAAAATGATGTAGCGAGGACAACCAGTAATATGCGAGTGATAGGTGTAAGCCAGCCCAACGACTACTAATAACGGCCCAAGATATTTTCTTATCTCCGATTTTTCCCATGATCTCATGAAATCACCTCTATAAAATTGGACCCCGGATATCCGAAATGCAAATCATTGACAAGTTTATGATATAAACGCAATATTTTTAATCGTTTTATTATTATTGCTGGTTGGTGCTGTAGTAAAGATGGTTTTTGGAGCCCCGCGCAAGAAAAAACTAGCCGAAACAACGTAACTAAATTAAGTTTATTGTTTAACCCATTCTCACGACCTTCCAGAGGAAAAGACCGCTTATCAGCACGTTCTTAACCCTCACTTCTTTGGCTTTCACAAGCTCATTTATTTTCAATAGTTTAAAGACAATTTTTGGTTTTCCCCGTAAAAATAGGGTATCCTTGCAACCATCATATTATTTTTTTGTCAGATATCATAAAAATACAGGTCATTTGGGAGGAAATCTGATATGTGGATGAACATGGCTACGGGATGGATGGTAGTGTCGTTAGCATTTTTAATGGGTGCGCCACTCTCCATGGCAACTGAAGTGGCTGACACAAAACCCTGTGATGAAATAACCCAAGAAGTTCGAAAGGGACGCCCGGGGGTAGCCCCGGTAACTGTTATTGATGGGAAAGGGCCCACCAAATCCCTGTCGAGGAACGGTTTGTTCTCGGCTGCAGCAAGACCCACAGGAAAATTGTCTAAAGAAGATGAACGGAACCTTTGTCTCGCCCTGACACCCATCAACAACCCCGAAAGCCGCTACAAACATAAAGACCACAGCAATTATTACTGCACTCTGATCCTGAACCGGGATAGCCAGGCCTATTGCTATGCAATCGTTCTCGGCGACCCTAAAAAATGCGACAATATCGTGAGCAAAGGCCTTGAAAAAGAATGCCTTGCTAAATCCAAATAAAACTTTAAGAAAACCAGTTTTATTAAAAAGGTGGCCAACAGGCCGCCTTTTTTCTTTGGTTCTAGCAGTCTCCCCCGCAATTCACTTTCACTCTTTCAATTCAAGCTCGATTCAACTCTGGCATTTCACAGATATTCCGTTTAAAGTTCTTAACATTTAGGCTCGCCTTAACCTATTTTTCAAAAACAGAGATGTCATCACCGGAACTGGATATTAAAAACCTGAAAGTTTCTTTTTCCACTCCCAGGGGAAAGCTGATTGCCGTCAACGGAGTCAGCTTTCATTTAAATCAGGGGGAAACCCTCGCTCTGGTCGGGGAGTCCGGTTGCGGAAAAACAGTCAGCGCTCTTTCTATTCTCCGTCTTTTGCCAGAGCCTCCGGCAGAAATTTTGAGCGGGGAAATCCTGTTTTCGGGCCAGAACCTGTTGTCCCTCAATGCAAAGGCCTTGCGCGACCTGCGCGGCCGCTCTATTTCTATGATCTTCCAGGATCCTATGACTTCTCTCAACCCGGTCTTGACTATCGGAGAACAAATAGCTGAAACGCTCCTTCGCCATACGACTATGAATCGGCAAGAAGCCTTGAAAAAATCGGCAGACCTGTTGAGCAGGGTGCAACTCCCTTCACCAAAAGAAAAACTAAAGCAATATCCTCATCAACTCAGCGGGGGAATGCGACAACGTGCCATGATTGCCATGGCCCTAGCCTGCGCTCCACGGGTCCTCATTGCTGATGAGCCGACCACCGCTCTTGATGTTTTGATTCAAGCTCAGGTTCTTGAACTCCTGGAAAATCTAAAAAAAGAAACAGGCATGTCCATTCTCATCATCACTCATGACTTGGGGGTGGTCGCAGAAATCGCTCAGAGAGTTCTGGTCATGTATGCAGGGGAAATCGTGGAATCCGGGCCTACCTGGTCCCTCCTTAATAGTCCTCTGCACCCCTACACCAAAGGCCTCATTGCTTCTGTTCCCAAACTGGGAATTACAAAAAAAACAGGCGCACGGCTGGAAGAAATTTGGGGTAACGTTCCCAGCCTCGACCAACGCCCTGCAGGGTGTGCATTTCACCCTCGTTGCTCCTGGGCTATTGAAAAATGCAAAACCCAAAAACCCGAACTGCGTCAAGTGGATGCCCAGCGACAATGGAGCTGCCACCTAGAACCAAGATCAATATGAACACGGGAAAAAACATTCCCCTGCTGAAGGTTCAGAACCTTAAGAAACATTTTCTGCCTGAAAAAAGAATTCTCGAAGAACAGGCTCCACCAGTTCGCGCGGTAGATGGCATTTCCTTCACTCTTAAGGCAGGAGAAACACTGGGGCTAGTAGGAGAAAGCGGGTGCGGAAAATCCACTGTAGCACGAACCTTGCTCCGCCTGATCGAACCAACCTCAGGACAAGTAAGTTTTTGCGGCACAAACCTGTTTGATCTCAAAGAAACTGAGATGAGAAGTCTTAGAAGAGAAATGCAGATTATTTTTCAGGATCCCTATTCCTCCGTCAATCCAGCAAGACTTGTCGGTCATATCCTTCAGGAACCTTTTGAAATTCATGGTTACCAGGACAAGAGAGAAAATGCCGAAAAAGCAAAGCAGCTTTTAGAACAAGTGGGCTTGCCTCTTGGACATTTTAACCAATATCCCCACGAATTAAGCGGAGGCCAACTCCAACGTATAGGCATCGCCCGGGCTATCGCCCTGAACCCCAAGCTGGTGATAGCAGATGAACCAGTATCGGCTTTGGACGTTTCCATACAGGCTCAGATTATCAACCTTTTGCTCGACTTGAAAGAAAAGTTAGATATCTCCTACCTGTTTATCTCTCACAATATGGGAGTTGTGGAATATTTCTGCGACCGAGTCGCGGTGATGTACCTCGGAAAAATTGTTGAACTTGCTCATAGGGAACAAATCTATAATTCACCCCAGCACCCTTACACCTCGGCCCTGCTGGACGCAGTTCCTAATCTTGAGTCAGGGCGGATCAAGCAAAAGACCTCTATCAAGGAAGATATCCTCAAGCCTGCCAGCCCTCCAAAAGGTTGTGCCTTCCACAACCGTTGTCCTATCAAGGAAAAGCAATGTGAAGAAGAAATTCCTACCCTTAAAGAAATCTCTCCCGGCCATCATGTCGCGTGCTTTTTAAAATACTAACCTCTTTCACCAGACTGCAGATCACCTTCAGTTCCTCGAGATATCATCTGCTTTCTGGATGTCAGGGACAGGGGAAGCATGATGTATAACCATCTTCCAAACATTGCCCTTAAGATGAAACAGGTTGGTGGCAAAAATCTTAGAAGCCAGCACTCCGCTTTCAGCAATGGTATAAAGCTTCTCAATACAGGAAACCCAAGCCAAATCTTCTGAAGCCAGAACTCGCACATCAAAAATCTGAACCTCCATATTTCCGGAATTTTCAAAAATACCCGCCCAACTATTTAAAATCGACTCGAACCCATTAAGAGGGGGCCAGCCAGGATGAACACAGGTTACGCTTTCATCATTCCCCCACACCTTTTTCATCGCCTCAATATCCCTTTTATTAAAGGCTTCATAAAAACTTTCATTAGCAGACTGGGCTCTCTCTTCATTTATCATTAAATGCTTTCCTCACGTGTTTATTGTTTTAAAAGATGTTCCACCGCCTCGAATGTTTCAGACGACTCCCAGCTTTTGGCGCCGTCGACACGGGCCACAACCCTGCCCTGCCTATCGATCACATAGGTGAATGGAATAGTAAAAGAAGGATAGAGTTTTTCAGCGATCCCTTCGGTATCCAACAAAACCGGAAAAGACAATTTGTACTTATCCACAAATTCCTGGACTTTGGAAGAATCACCCTTGTCCAGACTGATCGCAAGAATGGTCAACCTCTTCGAGCGAAAGCGGCGGTACAGGTTCTCGAAGCTTGGCATTTCCTTAACACAGGGAGCACACCAGGTTGCCCAGAAATTAATAATGACCACTTTACCAGAGTGATCGTCAAGCCCCTCAAGGTTGCCCTTGAGATTCCTCAAGCTAAACCGGGGAGCCAGAAAACCTTCTTGTGACTTGAACTGATTGGTTTCCGGGTGCGGGTTTTTCGGGCCAGGGGCTTGAATACAGAGCACAAGTAATGTCAAGGCCACAAGAATCAACAGGCCCAGCAGTCCGTCTCTAGGGCGAATAAAGTTTTTCCCTTTTAAGGCGATCAATTTCATCTTTTAGTTTTTCCTGCCGCACTCGCTCACCCATCAACAGGAAGTAAAGCAGAGTGAAGGCACACAGAGATACGCCCAATGTCGCCAGCATACTGGGGTCCATTCCATTGCCAATTCCTTCCGAGGTGATAACTTTCGGCTGAGGATGAAAAGCCCGCCACCAAAGAACAGAAAAGTGAATGAGAGGAATATCCAGAAACCCGACAATACCAAGCACTGCGGCATAACGGGCTCGCATGGAGCCAGACTCGCTTTGTGCACGGAGCATAAGATAGGCCACATAGATGATCCAGAGTATCAGAGTGGAAGTGAGGCGCGCGTCCCATACCCACCAGACTCCCCAAATAGGTCTGGCCCAGACCGGCCCGGTGATCAAAACCAGGGAACAGAAAACCACCCCGATCTCTGCCGAGGCATGGGCATAAATGTCCCACTCACGGTCCTTCTTCCACAGAAACAGAATGGAACAGATAAAAACCACGAAGAATGCGAAAAAGGAAAGCCAGGCGCAAGGAATATGAAAATACATGATCCGTTGGATCACGCCTTCGGTTCGTTCGGTGGGAACATAAATAAATATCCCAATCAGCGCCGCCAAAACCGCCAAGGCCGTCAACCAGACCAGAATATTACTTTCTTCCTCTTTTTCTTCTACCGCATCAGGGTTCATCATCACCCTTCCTTGCTCAAAGTTTCTTTCAGCAAGTCCAAGTCTTTTTCAAGAGCGCTGTTGCGTTGCTTGATCGTGTATACATAATAAATAATGCCGCCCCATACAAACGCGTTAGCCGCAAATAAAAACCCCAGATTATCCATTCTGTCACTCCTCCAGAATATGGTCGATAGTCATAATAGAGACACCAATATAAATGATATCGAAAGACGCCGTCAAACCAATCCAACGCATCATCTCCGACAAAGGTTCCCCAGCCAGAACCTGCCCTGTCATCCGAACCACTCCGATGACAATCGGCACCAATAAGGGATAGAGCAAAATCGGCAACATGATTTCCCGGGTTTTAAGGTTTGAAGCTAACGAAGACAACAGGGTTCCTAGAGCGCAGAACCCCAGGGTCCCTAAAAATATAACAAGCAAAAGTGGAAGCAGGTGTTCGATAAGGTCAATATTAAAAAAAATCATAAACAGCGGCAGGATAAACAACTCCATAATAGTCAGGAAAACAAAATTACTGATCAACTTACCAAAATAAATAGCCGTTCGGTCTACTGGCACTAGCATCAACCCCATGAGGCAGCCATTTTCTTTTTCGAGCACGAAAGATCGGTTCAGGCCCAGGGTTCCAGAAAATAAAAATGCCACCCACAAAATCCCCGGCCCGACCTCACTGGCTTTGACAATACTCAGATTCACAGAAAAAATAAATATCAGAATCACCAGCAATGCAAAAATAAACATTGCACTGAACAATTCCCGCGTCTTGAGTTCGGTCACCAAATCTTTCCAGACAATCGCCAAGATTTGACTCAAAAAAAGGTTCATGCTACCTCAGTAAGGGCGAATGCCCATGGTGAACTGGTTATTGCGAACCGTGTCAAAATACATCTTCTCAAAATTTTCCTTATCGACATCTTTAATATCTTCAAAAAATGCAAACTGGCCCATCACCTGCAGAGCCACCTTGTCACACATTTCCAGCCCACAGGAAACATCATGCGTAGTCATCAATATGGTTCTCTTATTGTTATGTAAGGTTTGGAGATGGTCCTTGAGCACGTTGGAGGCGTGGATATCTAGACCCGTAAAAGGTTCATCCAGAAATAATATGGAAGGGTCATGCAGAGTGGCTCGGGCGATGGATAGTCTCTGCAACATGCCACGGGAAAAGGTTCGCACCCGGTCATTCCTGCGTACTGCCAGCCCCACATCTTCAAGAGCTGCAAGCGCTGACTCCTGAGGGTGCTCCAGCCCATACATCTTGCCAAAAAAAACCAGATTCTCCATGGGAGTCAAATCGGCATATAAGGCAGACGAGTGGGAAATAACACCAATTTCGCGTCGCATCTCGGGTCTCCTCTCTTCCACCTCATAACCTGCCACCCGAGCAGTTCCTGATGAAGGCTGGGTCAGTCCCGTAAGAATCTTGATCAGAGTGGTCTTGCCTGCTCCGTTCGGGCCAAACACCGATAAAAATTCCCCGCGCTTCAAGTCAAAGCTGACACCATCCACCGCCTTCAAAACCCCAAACTCTTTGCGTAACCGGCAAACTTTAATAGCGGGACCGGATGGGTTGGGATTGTCTGTCATTCTCAATAGGGCTTCTCTTCAAGGGTTGCGTCAGGTTTAACGGGGCTTTCCGGGTTTGTTTTTTTTGCCTTCCTGTTCCAATTGGTCTAGGTGCTCCAGAATCCCCGTCGCTTCTGTTTCCAGCCTATGGAGAAGCTTTTTATAGTCGGGCTCTGAGATTTTTCCAGTACTAAAATCAAATTCCAGTTCCTTGATGGAAATTAGTGTTTCTTCTTTACGCACTAAAAGATGTTTATACTCATCAACAGCAGGGTCCACCGCTTCCACCAGCTTTTTGAGTTTTAATTTTCCAAAAAGCGGTATTCCCACAACAAGCAGAATCGCAACAACCAGAATCAACTCTAAGAAGTGGATAAATCCCATTCCTATAACTCAATCCCGTCTAGTTCATCTTTTAAACGTTTGGAATATTTTTCTGAAATTTTGGGGTCGGGCACAGATACCTCTACGGAACCATTGCTATCTTTTTTCCCCACCCATGCATGAAGAACTTTACGAACCCCAAACCCCCCGGCAACCAAAGCTACAAACGGGGTCAACCAAGCTGTGAGATTGAATCCGAATTTGGTAGGAGCGGACAATACGGTCTCTCCGTATTCATCTACCTGCATTTTTACGATTTGCTCAACGGTGAGACCGGATTCCAGCATTTTCGAAAACTTAGTACGGGTTTTATCGGAAGTGGAGCAGGTGCAATTGATAAGAACCTTCCCGCACTTGTCATCGCATTTGCACATCAACTGGTTTTCAAGATCCTGCAAAAGAGCCCCAGCCCCGGCCACAGACATCTGGCCTACTGAAACCCATGCCAGCACAAACAATGCGGTCAACACTTTTAAAGTTCTCATTCAGTTACTCCTGTGCGGGAGAAGGAAACAGCTGCTCCTGCTTACGGACCCTGCCTAGACGGCGACGTTGCTCCAATCGATCTGGCCACATGGAGATCATGGTTCCAAAAGCAATGATCCACCCGCCTGTCCACATCCAACTGACCATCGGGTTCACATACACTTTTATCGTTGCCGATTCATCTTCCCGGAAGTCCGCAAGAATCATATATAAATCCTCCTTCCAGGTTGACAACACATCCACTTCCGAGACCGGCTGGTTTTGTCCTTTATAAAATTCTTTTTCAGGGCGGCCCGTCCAATATCGTTTACCGTCACGTTCGACAGCAAGCTGAGCAATAATCCGGGTTTTAATGCTTGTTGCCTCCACCGCGACCAGTTTTTCATATCTGATCGTGTACCCTCTTATCTCAAAGGAGTCACCCAGTTGCAGGTGTTTTTCTGTATGCGTTCCATAAGCCTGCGACCCTGCAATTCCGGCAAAAATCAACACCACACCAATGTGAACGATGTAACCACCATAACGCCTCTTGTTACGCCAAGTCACCGTTGTTAAAGCTCCGACAACAGATTCATCGTGCGACCCCATCCTTGAAACCGTTCCTTTATAAAACTCCGTCAAGATACTGGTCAACACAAAAGCACAAAGCACAAACGTCACATAAGTATAAACCTCGGTTCGACTTCCTAATGGAATAACCGGGAACAACGCTACTGCCGCTACAATAGCAACGGCAACAGGTTTCAAAAAGTTCTTCTTCAGGTTAGAGAATGTGGCCTGACGCCAAGCAATTACAGGCCCAATGCCAATGAGCGCCAAAAGCGCAAGCCCAATAGGCACGTTAACCTGATTATAGAATGGCGGCCCTACAGTAATTTTCACACCCCGCACGGCTTCTGAAATAATAGGGAAAATGGTTCCCCAGAACGTCGCAAAAGCAATTCCCAGTAATACTAGGTTATTGAATAAAAAACTGCTTTCCCGGGATAAAAAAGAATCAAGCTCGTTCGCACTCTTTAACAGGGGAAGCCGCACAATGATCAACGCTACGCAAGCAACAATGATCACAAAAAGAAACGCCAAGAAATAATACCCCAAGGTCGCTTCATCAAAGGTATGAACCGACTGGATAAGGCCGCTACGGGTGATAAACGTTCCAAAAATTGTCATCGCGAATGTCAGGAGGATCAAGGACATGTTCCAGACTTTCATCATGTCCTTTTTTTCCTGGATCATCACTGAATGTAAAAAAGCAGTAGCTATCAGCAACGGCATGAACGCGGCATTCTCGACAGGGTCCCAAGCCCAGTAACCGCCCCAACCCAGTTCTACATAAGCCCACGAAGCTCCAAATAAATTGCCCATACAAAGAAAAAACCAGGAGATCAAAGCCCACTTCCGGGTCATACGAATCCAACCGTCATCCAGATCCTTGCTAATAAGGGCTGCCACCGCAAATGCAAAGGGAACAGTGAACCCCACATACCCTAAATATAACGTTGGCGGATGAATCACCATCCAATAATTTTGCAGGAGTGGGTTCAGGCCACGCCCATCTTCAGGAGGCAAAGGGATGCGCTCAAAAGGGTTGGTGGAAAAGTTAATCAGGAAAAGAAAGAACACCACGACAGCGAGCATGACTGCCATCGCATAGGGAACCACCCTGAGATTTTTACTCCGGTTCTGAAAATAAACCACGAGCATATAGGTACTGAGAAGCAGGGTCCAGAAAAGCAGAGAACCTTTTTGCCCACCCCAGAATGAGGAAACCTTATAAAACGTGTCGAGTTCGCGATTGGAATAGGCCCAGACGTACTGAAGGCTAAAGTCGTCGGTAAGAAAAGCTTTCCACAAGCAAATGGAAGAGATGACAACACATATCCAGACAATAAATGGAGTCTTGTCAGCACTAAGGTAAAGGTCGATGCGGTTTCCACGGGCTGACATTACATAGGCAACGCAACCATAGAGAGCCGTTGCCAAGGCAACTAGTAATGCAAACTCACCAATATCGTTCATGGTTTCTATGCAAACGCCTTTAATCCCGCACTAGTGCTGGGTGGCTGGGTTACTCGGTTTAATAGGAGAGGTCTCTCAGATAGTTGCTTTCGGCAAAGCTTCCGCTTTATTGAGGCCAGGCTTCCGATACTTGTCGGATTGAGGTAATATTCCCGGGTGCATCCCTCCAGCCTCTTTTTTAGCTTCATATTTTGACGGGCAACTGGTCAATAAAGTGTTGGCGTGGAAAACCCCATTTCCCTCCAACGTTCCCTCAACCACTACCTCACCGCCATCTATAAACATATCCGGCGTTACTCCTTGATAAGCCACCTTTAACGAGGCATCGTTCTCCTCGATTGAAAACTTCACATTTAAATAGTCGTCAGGGTCCCTTTGGATAGAGCCATTCACCACATTTCCTTTTACTTTTAGCCCCGCACCAGCATAAGAGACTTGCTGACTCATCAACTCATCCACGGTAAAGAAATATTGCGAGGTATTACTGATACCCATTGTTATCAGGTAACCGATGGCACCAACAATCAGCAAACTACCCACTAAAAACCTTATCTTTTTCTGCTTCATAACTAGCCCACATCCCCTGACGAAAGAATTCTATTAATTTATTGAGGCTTTTTCATAGTAGCATCCAGAATTTGGCATTGTCAAAGCAAATCCATTGAAAAAGAAAGGGATAAATAGCCTCTGCTCCAAAACAATGGAGAAGGAATTTTATAGATAGCCTATATAAGTGTACTAACCTCAATATACTGCTTCTCTCGCTACATTTGCTCACCTCAGTCAATTCTACCCGAAAATAGCGTTTTAAGCCGGTTCTGTAATAGCGATGTGGTTTTGTCCTGCTTCCAAAAAAGCTCCTTAGTGACCCCCCTGGAAACGACCAGCCCCTTTTTTGATCAAAAGTTAGCCCGTTTTCCCCGGTATAGCTTTTTCAGTATTTATACCTCCTTTTCGGTTGACAGTTTGTCGCATTATGATAGAATTATGTAATAAAGTGTCATAAAGTGTATATTTATGTCACAGTCACACAAAATCAGCAAACACACTCAATGAGCAATTTTTTAGGCACCTACAACATCAGCTTGGACGACAAGGGCCGCTTCAACGTACCGGCAAAGTTTCGCAGTACGCTGGAACAGTTTGGCCCGCAGTTGGTGGTGTGTGTGATGGACCATTATCTGGTCGTCTTTCCCCAGAAAGAATGGTCCGAGAACGAGGCCAAGCTGAGCGACCTGAACGCATTCGACAAGACCGACCGCAACCGATTACGCGAATTCTATTCTAGAGCAACTGAGTGCGAAATGAAATCGGGAAAGATATTGCTCCCTGCTAACCAGAGAGATATTGCAGGGTTGAGCAAAGAAGCCATTCTGGTAGGAATGTCCAAAACTTTTGAGGTCTGGTCGCCTGAAGAATGGTCCAAGCAGGAGAAAGCATAAAAGGCATTCCATAGACACTAGCCATCTAGGGAGAGCCAAAAATATCATGCCAACGTACCACGAATCGGTAATGAAAAACGAAGTACTTCATTACCTAAATGTTCACATGGAGGGTGTAATCGTGGATGGTACACTCGGGGATGGAGGCCATACAGAATTCATCCTGAAAAACACAGTTCCTGAAATCCGGGTTTTCGCAATTGACCGGGACCGCTCCGCTATAGAGCGGGCTGGCGAAAGACTGTCTCCTTTCCGCGACAGAGTAACTCTGGCCCACGGAAACTTGGGAAACCTTAAAAGCCTGGCAGCCGAAAATGGCATCACAGGTGCAGTTGGACTGCTGATGGACCTGGGTGTTTCTTCACCTCAGTTAGACACGGCCGAGCGCGGCTTCAGCATCCAGCATGATGGTCCGCTTGATATGCGAATGGACTCCTCCCAGAAAACCTCAGTTGCCGATCTTCTGGAAAAACTTTCTGACGCAGAACTGACATCCATTATTAAAAATTTTGGTGAAGAGCGTTATTCAAAACGGATTGTCCGTGCGCTTCGCAAGGAACAGGTTGAGCGTCCCATCACCACTACCGGCCAGCTTTCCAGGATTGTAGCGCGGGTGGTGTCATCGCCCAGGCATTCACGGATCCATCCTGCGACAAAGACATTTCAGGCTCTGAGGATAGCCGTCAATGATGAGCTGGAGGAATTGAAAATGGCCCTGGCCGATACGATAGGACTACTCGATTCAACAGCCCGCGTGGCTGTGATCTCATTTCACTCTTTGGAGGACAGGATCGTAAAAACATTTTTTAGAGATGAGGAGAAAGGGTGCTCTTGTCCACCAAAAACACCTGTGTGTATTTGTGGAAGAACGCAAACCTTGAAAATTTTGACTCGCAAGCCTCTTATGTCTTCAGAAGAAGAGGTGGCGCAAAACCCGCGAGCGATAAGTGCAAAATTGAGAGTAGCAGAAAGAGCTTATGTTTAACAGAGTTCATAGATTTATCAAAGGTCGACTTCATGTTTCATCAAAAGATTTCGGGATGGTCATTTTGATCTCCATCCTGTTCATGCTCGGGGCGTTGGCTCTGGTTTGGCCCAACGTTAAAAGAATCAATCTGGCCTATGAATATCAGGACCTAGCCAAAGAACACAGAAAATTATTGAAAGAGAACCACCTGCTCAACCTTGAACGCGAAAGCCTGAGATCTCTGGATCGCGTTCATCTTTTGGCTAAAACCACAGTGGGGATGAAAGAACCTGAGGAGAGTACGGTGACCACCATTTTCCTGAAATAACAATATGGCGAAGACTAATAAAAAAATCACGGGAACGTTTCGAAATGGAGTTAAAAGCCGGCTAAGGGTTATCTCGGTATTGCTCTTTCTGTTTGGAGCCGCTTTGATCGCCCGACTGGCCTTTCTGCAGATCATCCAGCATGAAACTCTTCTGGCACAATCTGAAAAGCAGTACATGAGGACTGTCGAAACTCAATTCGGGCGCGGGGTGATCTATGACCGAAATTTGAACGAGCTCGCGCGAAATGTCGAGGTAGAATCTGTTTATGTAACTCCCTCGGAAATACTGGACCGGAAAACTGCCGCCCGTGTTCTTTCGGCAACACTGAAACTGGATCGGGATCAAGTCTATAAAAAAATATCTTCCAAAAAACATTTTGTCTGGATCAAGCGGAAGAACGGTCTCAATGAAGTTGCGGCACTAAAACAAGCCAGTATTTCTGGCGTGGGATTCGTGTCCGAACAAAAAAGATTTTATCCAAAACGGGAACTTGCGGCAAGTGTTTTGGGGTTTGTCGGCATAGACAATCAAGGCCTTGCCGGCATTGAGCATGCTCATCAATCCAGGCTCAAGGGTGCCACCATCAGGCAGGTCACGGAACGTGATGCCCGCGGAAGAAATATTCAATCCCTAGATGGCTTGAGCGACTCCAGCTCTAGAAGCTACGACATGGTTCTTACTCTGGATGAGGTCATTCAATTCACTACTGAATATCATTTGAAAAAACAAGTTGAACGTTTTAAAGCGGACTCGGGGATGGCTGTGGTTATGGATCCTCACACAGGGGGGATTTATGCGATGGCCAATGTTCCACAATTCAACCCAAACCACTACGGGGCGTTTTCCCAGAAAGTCTGGAAAAATAATATCGTTGCCAGTTCTTACGAGCCCGGATCGATTTTCAAGCCTATCGTTGCCGCGGCGGCTCTCGATAAAGAGTTGGCCAGACCGGAGGATGTTTATTTTTGTGAAAACGGAAAACTCAAAATTGGGAAAACCTATATAGGAGAAGCTTCCGAACATAAATTTGGCTGGCTAACTATGCTCGAAATCATTGCCAAGTCCAGCAACATAGGTTCGGTCAAAATTGCACAGCAGGTTGGCAAGAAACATTTTTATGAGTACATCCGCAAATTTGGGTTTGGTGAAAAATCCGGCCTGCCGCTCCCCGGTGAGTCTCCAGGCCAACTTAAAGGCCAGAAAAAATGGACAGAGATGTCTCTCGCCTCTATTTCTTTTGGGCACGAGATCGCTGTTACCCCTATTCAGATGGTCAGTGCCCTAGCGGCGATCGCCAATGGCGGAAATCTCATGGCACCTTACATCACTAAAGCATTGATTAAAGATGGGAAGGTCGTTGAGCAATTTAAGCCAAAAAAAATCCGCCGCGTCATTTCCGAAAAAGCCAGCCTGCAAATGGTTGAAATTCTCAAGTCAGTGGTAAAAGACGGGACCGGAGGGGAAGCCGACCTGGAAGGGTTTGACGTGGCGGGCAAAACCGGGACGGCGCAGAAATATAATATGGAGACACAGTCTTACTCTAAAACAGAATTCATTTCTTCTTTTATCGGTTTTGCTCCGGCAGATTCCCCACGGCTTGTAATCTTGGTGATGATCGACAACCCCAAAGGGTTGCATTGGGGAAGTATTGTGGCGGCACCCGTGTTCCGACAAATAGCAAAAAAGGCGTTGCGTTATTTAAACGTTCCGTCAAGCAAAGAACGTGTTTTTATTCTCGATCGAGCCTGATGGAATCGACAAGTTCAATAAACTGGCTGACATTTCCTGAAAGTGGTTACCTTAACGTGACTGATTATAATGAACAAAAGCTTTCGCGTTTAATCCTCGGTTTACCGGTTACCAATATTCTTGGAACCATGGACCGAGCCATCCGCGCAATCGTCTACGACTCCAGAAAAGCAGGGCCGGATAGTCTGTTTGTGGCCATACCAGGAGGAAACTGGGACGGAAGAATGTTTATTAAGGATGCGATCGCCAAAGGGGCCTCGGCATTTATCACCCAAGCCTCTCTCGATTCCCTGAACGACTTCGACCTGGGATCGCGCGACGTAACCGCCTTGTGTGTGGAAGATTCTCGAAAAGCGCTTTCCATCGTCAGCGCTAGTTTTTACCATCACCCTTCAAAACGTTTAGCTATAACGGGAATCACCGGTACTAATGGGAAAACCACCACATCCTATATTCTTGAGGCTTTGTTCAGGGCAAAGAAAACTCGGACGGGAGTTATCGGCACCATCAATTACCATTACGGGGATAAAAAACTTTCTGCCCCTGTCACCACACCTGAATCACTGGATTTGAATCAAATGCTGGACAGAATGATAGAAGAAAAAATTGAAAATTGCTTTCTCGAGGTCTCTTCTCATGCCCTATACCAGAGCCGTGTCCATGATATGCAATTTAAAGTTGGGATACTCACCAATCTAAGCCGCGATCATCTGGACTTCCATGGCGATATGGAGAACTATAAAAACGCCAAGAAAAAACTTTTCTTGGACAATCAGGTGGAACAGAGCATTTTCAATATTGACGATCCTGCTGGACAGGAATTCAATGAAGAATTCAAGACAAACTCCTTCACCACAGGCATTGAAAATAATGCAGATTTTAAGGCTGAAAATATTGTGCTCACAAAATCGGGTTGCCAATTCACCTTAAAAACTCCTTTCGGGGCCGGAGAAATCTATTCTAACCTTCTCGGCCGACATAATGTTCACAACCTCCTCTCTGCTGCTGCAGGAGCTATGACTCAAGATGTTTCTCTGGAAATAGTTCAGGAAGTGTTTCATCGTATCCCTCCAATCCCCGGACGATTTGAAAGCATTGACAACAATCAGGGATTTTCCGTGCTGGTGGACTACGCACATACCGATGACGCACTTGGCAACGCAATCTCTGCCGCAAAAGCATCCACCAAAGGAAAGCTGATTGTTGTGTTCGGTTGTGGCGGTGACAGGGACAAAGGCAAAAGAAAAGCCATGGGGCAAGCCGTTTTGAATGAAGCGGATTTTTCTATCATCACCTCTGACAACCCCAGAACAGAAGATCCCAAACAGATCATTCAAGATATTCTTCAAGATGCTCCTTCTTCTGCCCGCAAGGGTGGAAATTATGTCGTAATCATCAATCGAAGAGAGGCTATTGAGCATGCTATTCGTCTCGCTAGCAAAAACGATTTGGTTCTCATCGCCGGAAAAGGTCATGAGGACTATCAGGTTTTGGCAACACAAACCATTCACTTTGATGATCGGGAAGTTGCTCGATCAGCCCTAAAGCAACGAAGCCATTGATGAAAGGTCAACTACAAGATTGCCTCAATGCATTTGAAGGTCGGCTCCTGCAAGGAGACCTCACCTGTCCATTTCAAGGGGTTTCCATAAATTCCCGGACGGTCTCGAAAGGAGAACTATTTACTTGTATCAAAGGAGAGCGGTTTGATGGGCATGACTTTCTGGCTAACGTAATTGATAAAAAGGTTGCAGGAGTCATTCTGTCCAATCCAGAAAAACTTCCGGATATATCTACCCAGACTGGAGAGGAACCTTTTGTGATTCATGTCCAGAACACGCTTAAAGCTCTGCAGGGTTTAGCAAGCTTTCAGAGAAGACGGTTTCCATTTCAGGTTGTTGCTATCACTGGAACAAACGGAAAATCAACCACCAAAGAAATGATCGCCTCTATATTGCAAACCAAATTCAAGACTTTAAAAACGCAAGGTAATCTAAACAATCATATCGGTTTGCCCCTAACTCTTCTGAAAAGAGAGCCTTCCCATGAGATAGGAGTACTTGAGTTAGGGATGAGCGATGCGGGTGAGATCAAAAGGCTGGCTGAGATCGCACAACCCGATATTGGGGTGATCACCAATATTTCCGAAGGGCATCTGACGCAATTGAAGAGCCTGAAAGATATTCAGTCTGCAAAGGGAGAGTTGTTTGATGCGTTGACAAAAGAAGGCACAGCCATTGTTAACGCCGATGACCCGCTGGTTCTGGAACTGGCTCAGTCACTTCGCGCCAAGACCGTTACCTTTGGAATCGACCAGCCTGCAGATGTGCGAGCCAGCGAAATAGAAAGCAAGGACAATCTTGGGTTTCAATTCAAAGTCAACCTTTTCGGTAAAACTATTTCCGTTCGCCTTCCTTACCTTGGATACTGCAACATTTACAACACGCTGGCCGCACTGGCAACCGGTTACTCGCTGGGGATTCAGGAGGAGGCCATGACCCGTGGGTTGGAGAATTTCCAACACATGCCCCGGCGCAATGAACAGATCCTGCATAAAGGGATTAATCTGATCAACGACGCTTACAACGCTAACCCACGGTCTATGACCGAAGCCCTGAAAACACTAGACACCTTTAAAACTCAAGGCCGACGAATATTCGTGATTGGCGACATGCTCGAATTAGGAGATCGGTTTATCGCCGCCCATCAAAAGCTGGGAGAAGAAATAGCCAAATCCAAAGTAAACACTCTTCTTGCGGTAGGAAAGCTGGCGGGTCTGTCAGCAGAAAGCGCTCGGGCTCTTGCAGGGGAGAAAATTCAAATACTGAAATTCGCCAGCCATCAGGAAGCGGCAGAGTTTTTAATACGGGAAGCAATAAGTGGCGATTGTGTGATGTTCAAAGGCTCACGAGGGGCCGCAATTGAAAAAGTATTACAAATCTTTATCGCAGATAAAAAATAAAAATGTTCTATCACTGGTTTTATCCGCTCAGTTCGGACTATTCAATATTCAATATCTTCAAATACATCACCTTCCGGTCCGCCTATGCCGGAATCACGGCGCTGGTATTGAGTCTGATTCTGGGCAAGCTAATGATTCGCGCTTTGCAGAGGCTGCAGATAGGTGAAAAGATTCGCAGTGATGGCCCGCAGTGCCACAGTTCCAAGTCCGGAACTCCGACGATGGGTGGGCTGCTTATACTGGCGACCTTTGTAGGCTCCACTCTGCTGTGGGCAGATTTAAGTAATCATTATATTTGGGTGGTCCTGCTTTCTGCGATTGGTTTTGGGGCAATCGGTCTCCGCGATGACTTTCTAAAATTACGAAAAGGCAAAGGCATCACCGCTAAAGAAAAGATATTGCTTCAGATCTTATTGAGTATGGCGATTGGAATCTACCTACTGTATTTCGATCCTGTGCGTGCCGAATATGCCACGCGTTTGTCGGTCCCCTTCTTTAAAAGTTTCCAGCCTGACCTGGGATTCGGCTACCTAATTTTTATTACCTTCATAATGGTGGGTACCTCCAACGCCGTCAACCTGACAGACGGCCTAGATGGATTGGCCATCGGCCCCATTATCGTCGCCACGTTCACTTATACTGGCATTGTTTATATCTCTGGTCATTTCAATTTTTCGGAATACTTGCGCATTCAACACATCAAGGAAGCAGGGGAAATCGCAGTTGCCAGCTCAGCCGTTCTTGGGGCCAGCCTGGGTTTTCTTTGGTACAACTCCTACCCCGCTCAAATTTTTATGGGCGATGTCGGGTCCTTATCTTTGGGAGGTGTGTTGGGAACAATCGCGGTGATCGTCAAGCATGAACTTTTGTTGATTCTTGTTGGTGGAGTTTTCATGATCGAAGCAATATCCGTCATCATTCAGGTTGGTTATTTCAAATACACAGATGGAAAACGCTTTTTCAAAATGGCCCCACTTCATCATCATTTTGAGAAACTCGGCTGGTCAGAGCCTAAAGTAATTGTGCGGTTTTGGATTGTCGCCGTAGTCTTAGCCATGATCAGTCTCAGCACCCTGAAGCTAAGGTAAAGATGGAACTTAAAAATAAAAACCTATCTGTAATCGGACTTGGACAGACAGGAATCGCTGTTGCTAATTTCCTTTCCCGGCACGGAGCTCATGTCACTGTGACAGACAGCAAGTCCCGCGAACAACTATTGGAGCCTTTGAAACAATTGTGCGCAGATGTGAAAACCCGTTTCCAAAATCCTGAACCTCCTTCCGACACAAAAGCGGTTGTGTTGAGTCCGGGAGTGGATATTCACTCGTCATTTCTCGAAGATATGCGCAGGGAAGGGATCGAAATCATCAGCGAAATTGAGTTGGCAAACCGATTCAATTCCGTTCCGATTATTGCCATCACCGGGACCAATGGCAAATCCACCTGCACCAGCTTGATCACTGAGATTTTTGAGCGGGCTGAAAAACCGTGCATGCAGGAGGAAACCTTGGGACTCCTTTTATTTCTTTATTGGGCCAGGGTGATGCCGATTACAGAATTCTTGAGCTTTCTAGCTTTCAAATGGAAGCCACATCAAGCCTTCACCCTGTCATTTCCATCATTCTTAATATAACTCCTGACCACATGGACCGGCATAGAGATTTCCAAAGCTATATCGCGCTGAAGCAAAAAATATTCACCCATCAAACCCGGGGCGATTTTTTGATACTGAACCATGATGACCTTAATACTCGTGATCTTGGTAATAACTGTCCGGCCAAACGCATTTTATTTAGTACTCAAACTGAGTTGGAAAAAGGAGTCTTTTTGCGTGGTAACAGAATCATCGCCAGACTGCAAAACAGCGAACAGAAAATCATATCCCTTGAGTCGCTGTCCAGAGGAATGCAATGGCAAGTCGAGAACATTCTTCCCGCCATCGCTGCCGCTTTACTCGTCGACGTATCACCGGAAGCTATTCAACAAGCCTTAAAAAACTTTATCGGCCTTGAGCACCGCCTGGAATGGGTCCGCAATCTGAACGGCGTTGATTTCGTCAACGATTCCAAAGGTACCAACGTAGGCTCTGTCTGCAAATCATTAAGCACTTTTGACCGCCCCATCATTCTGATTGCCGGAGGAATAGACAAAGACACGGATTTTTCTCCCCTAAAAGGCCTTATGAAAGAAAAAGTCAAGCATCTAGTTTTGATCGGAGAGACCCGCAATAAATTTAAAGGGGTCCTTAACAGCTCCTTCGGTTATGAAAAAAGCGATAGTCTAGAAGAGGCTGTGGGTCTGGCCAAAGCAAAAGCGGAGAATGGCGATATTGTGCTCCTTTCCCCTGCCTGTGCCAGCTTTGACATGTTCAAAGATTACGCAGACCGGGGAAACCGTTTTAAAACCATCGTTAAAAATCTGGAAGGATAATAGACTTTGGCAATGCCTCAGGCAAAACATTCAGATTTTCTATTAGGCATCACCGTAGCCGTTTTGGTTCTGGTGGGCATCGTTATGGTTTTCAGCTCCAGTGCAGTGTATGCCATGGAAAAATACAACGACTCCTATTATTTTCTTAAACGCCAGACCGTCTGGTGTCTTCTGGGAACAGGGGTTCTGCTTGTCACCAAAAACCTAGACTACCACAAATTACACCAGCACACCTACCTCATCATGATGGCCGCTTTTCTGCTTTTACTTGCAGTCATGTTTCCGGAAATCAGCAAGGAAGTCGGTGGAGCGCGAAGATGGCTGACCCTGGGAGGATTTTCTTTTCAACCCTCGGAGTTGGCAAAGTTTGCTCTTGTTCTTTTTATCGCCAAGTCTCTGGTCAAACGAGCCGACAAGCTGAGAAGCTTCGCTTACGGCTATCTTCCCAACCTGATTGTGCTGGGTTTCTTTTTCATCCCCATTCTGTTCCAGCCCGACTTTGGCACCGCCATAATTATCTGCATAGTTACTTTCACAATGCTTTTTATCGCTGGCCTAAGGAAAAAGTTTCTATTTTT
The DNA here is from genome assembly GCA_965263085.1 of Nitrospinales bacterium. Lineage (GTDB taxonomy): Bacteria > Nitrospinota > Nitrospinia > Nitrospinales > VA-1 > LS-NOB. Next base: position 2,091,067 of record OZ253582.1, on the reverse strand, counting down.
CTCCGTGCTTGCACTGGTTCCTTTCATAGCGTCGGCAAGCATGAGCGCGGAATACCCCACCCGACGCATCATAGCTTTTCTCAATCCCTGGCAAGACCCTTCGAACACAGGATTTCAAGCCATCCAGTCTTTTTACGCTTTTGGCCGCGGAGGTTATTGGGGGACCGGATTAGGAGCTAGCCATCAAAAACTTTTTTATCTTCCCGAAGCTCACACGGACTTTATTTTTTCCGTCATCGGGGAAGAACTTGGGTTTATAGGGACTACAGCGATTGTTCTCCTATTTTCAATTTTGATCTGGAGAGGTTTTGCCATCGCTTATCGGGCCAAAGATCCATTTGGAACGCATTTGGCAACCGGCCTGACGCTTTTAATCGGGTTTCAGGCTTTTATCAATCTGGGAGTGGCCGTAGGGCTTCTTCCAACAAAGGGGTTAACCCTACCCCTCATTAGCATGGGCGGGTCATCAATGTTAATCACCATGCTTTCAGTAGGTGTTCTGCTGAATATTTCAAAACAAACGGTAAGACGTTGACTCAATGCAAAAAAAAGTTGTCATAGCCGGTGGCGGTACCGGAGGCCATCTTTACCCGGGAATCGCTTTAGCGAAAGCCCTAAGGAAACATAATATGAATATTGAAGTTTCATTTGTAGGAACTCAAAAAGGTATCGAAGTAAAAGTTCTTCCGCGCGAAGGGTTCGAGTTGAAAACCATTCTCTCCGCAGGTTTGCTTGGCAAAAAACACCTCAGCCTCTGGATGTCTTGGGCTAAGTTGCCAGTAGGCACCGCACAGTCCATGTGTTTCCTGATCAGTAAGCAGCCTGATCTGGTTGTAGGTGTCGGCGGGTATGCATCAGGTCCTCTGGTCCTCTCTGCCTGGATATTGCGAATACCAATTCTGATTCATGAACAAAACTCCTTTCCCGGCCTCACCAACAAATGGCTGGGGAAGATCGCAGACAAAGTAGCCGTTTCATTCAAGGACTCTGCCAAGTTTTTTCCAAAAAATAAAGTCGAGGTGACAGGTAACATGATTCGCGATGAATTTTGTCAGCCTCCGGAAGAGTTTCTCAAAGAGCCCCAAGGACCCTTTCGCGTGCTGGTTCTGGGAGGCAGCCAAGGGGCGCACTCCATTAATATTGCCATGGCAGAAGCATTGGAGCCTCTTTCTTCCAAACGAGAAAATATCCATATCACCCATCAAACCGGTGAGAGCGATTATGAAATGGTTAAAAATAAATATGAGGACAATGGTTTCTCTCATGATGTCAGTCCGTTTATCAATGATGTGGCGGAACAATATCGTAAAGCCTCATTAGTGATCTGTCGGGCTGGCGCAACCACCCTCGCGGAAGTAACTGCTTGCGGGAAAGCATCCGTCTTAATTCCTTACCCCCACGCGGCCCACAATCATCAGGAAAAAAATGCTCGGGTGCTGGATGCCGCCAATGCCGGCGAACTGGTCCTGGACGATGAATTATCAGGAGAACGCATTGCCCAATCCATTCTTCGTGCCATGGAAGACCCTGAACAATTGCAGAAAATGGAAGACAACAGCTATCAGTTAGGCAACTGGGACGCTACAGAAAAAGTTCGCCAGATATGTATGGATTTACTGAAAGATGCGAATCTGGAATCCCGTCAGGCTAGAAAAAAAGAAGGGAATTATGTTCTGTCATGTTTCTAGGAAAAACACAACGGATCCATCTTATAGGGATCGGAGGGTCGGGAATGAGCGGAATTGCTGAAGTTTTAATCAACCAGGGTTATGAGGTGAGCGGTTCCGATCTCTCTTCCAATCGGGGCACCGACTATCTGAAAGACTTGGGAGCGGACATCCATCACAACCATAACGCGGAAAACATCATGGGTAAACATGTTGTCGTCGTATCCAGCGCCGTCAATGACAACAACGTAGAGGTGCAGGCCGCCCGGGAGCAATCGATACCAGTCGTTCACCGAGCTGAAATGCTGGCAGAACTAATGCGGATGAAACATGGCATAGCCATTGCCGGTACTCATGGGAAAACCACGACCACTTCACTTGTTGCCACGGTCCTGACGGCTGGAGACCTTGACCCGACAGTGGTCATTGGCGGAAGAATCATGAATATGGGCGGACACGCGAAATTCAGCCAGAGTCAGTATCTCATTGCCGAAGCCGATGAAAGCGATGGTTCTTTCCTTAAGCTTTCTCCCACGCTGGCAGTGGTCACGACCCTGGACGAAGAACATATGGATTTTTATCAGACCATGAAAAATATGAAATCCACATTCTTGCAGTTTCTCAACAAAATCCCTTTCTATGGGGCCACGATCTTGTGTCTGGATGATGCCAATCTTCAGTCACTGCTTCCTGGGATTGAAAAACGAACCATTACCTATGGTTTGAAATCGCAGGCTGATTACACCGCCCGCAATATATCGGTAGAAGGATTGAAAACCTACTTCACCGTCTATCACCAGGACAAAAAGCTGGGGAAAATATTATCCGGAGCTTCAGGACGACATAATGTTTGTAACACCCTTGCAGCAGTCGCTGTCGGAATGGAATTGGGAATAAAATTCCCAACCATTGCTGAGTCGCTGAAAAAATTTACCGGCGTACAGAGAAGATTTGAAATCCTGAAGCAGTCCGAGTCTTTGATAATTATTGATGATTACGGCCACCATCCAGTAGAAATCCAAGCCACCCTGTTAACCGCGAAAGAAGCCTGGCCGGATCGGAGACTCGTCGTTATATTTCAGCCACACCGCTATTCGCGTACGAAATATCTCATGGAAAGTTTTTTTTCCGCTTTCAACGATGCCGAACAACTGCTTCTGCTTGATATCTATCCTGCGGGGGAAGAAGCAATAGAAGGGGTTAATTCCCAAAGTATCGCCAGGGGTGTGAAAGAGTTTGGACATAAAAACGTAGAACACATCGGGAACATGGAGTCCGTGATCCCACATTTACAAAAGATTCTCAAACCAGGAGACATTATCATCACTCTCGGCGCTGGGAATATAGGGGAGTTAAGCCACAAGCTTGCATCCCACTTCAATGATTGACCACTTTCAATAGGAAGGATCGTCATCTATGCTCAACGAAGCCTGGAAGCGCCGATTGATTCACATTGCCCATTCTGGAACGGGAATGGAGTTCAACTTCAAAACCAAAATGGAGTATCCAAAAACCGTTCTGGGTCATAAAATTCATCAGAGTAAAACTATGAGCTATTCATTTCCATGGTTACATAAGATAAAAGGCACAGTCCTGCAAAACGAAATTCTAGCTCCCTACACTTCCATTAAAATTGGCGGTCCGGCGGATGTGTTGATTTTCCCTGAGAATGTTCGCGATATTCAAACGATTCTAAAACACAAAGGCTCTCAGCCTCTTTTCATTCTCGGCGAAGGAACTAACTTGCTAATCGGCGACCGTGGAATACGGGGAGTGGTCATCTCCTTAAAAAATTGTTTCAAGGAAATCAAACGTCCTCTATTTTTCCGTAAGGAAACCGGAAACCGTCGGGCAGTGATGAAAGTGGGAGCCGGAGTGAAAATGTCTTACCTCGCCAAACACGCGGCCCGCTATTCCCTCACAGGCATTGAGCGGTTGGTAGGTATTCCCGGATCATTGGGAGGCGCAATCGTCATGAATGCCGGAGCAGAGGGCACCGAAACAGACCAGATTATTCGCAGCGTAACCAGGATCACTTCAGACGGGGAAATTCAAACTTTAAAACGCGAAGAACTTTCTTTCGAATACAGAAAAACCATTTTCCCTGACGGTGATGGAATCATTATTGAGGCAGAGTTGGAACTGGAAGAAGGGAATCGTCCTGAAATCCAGAACTCGATGGACCGGCACCTCTCCAGAAGATCGCAGACCCAACCATTAACAGTGCCCAACTCAGGTTCCGTCTTCAAAAACCCCGAAGGCGACACAGCAGGAAGGTTGATCGAATCCATAGGACTCAAAGGACTTTCTGTTGGCAATGCCGGAGTTTCGATCAAGCACGCAAATTTCATTATCAACAAAGGAGGCGCAATAGCCAAAGATGTGCTCCATTTGATTGTGAACATTCAAAAAGAGGTTAAGAAAAAAACGGGTATTGAATTACAAACCGAAATTGTTAGCGCAGGCGAATGAAAATGAACTGGAGAAATAGAAATATTAATTGGTCCGCAAACAAAGGTGCCTCTCCTTCCTTTGTTCTCCTGCCCTTTTTGGCCAAGGGCCGAGGCGGACCTGTTTAAAAGGAATTTGTAATAAGGCTTTTGGATAATTTAAAAAATAAAACCATCGGAGTACTTATGGGAGGGCTTTCTCCTGAGCGAGAAGTTTCAATCATCACTGGAAACTCGGTCCTTGAGGCCATTAACAGGAAAGGATTGACCGCCTTGCCGATTCATGTTGACCATAATATCGGTGAAACACTCAAGTCGAACCCCATTGACCTGGCTTTTCTAGCCCTGCATGGGACCTTTGGGGAAGACGGCTGCGTTCAAGGTTTGCTCGAATATTTTAAAATCCCTTATACCGGGTCGGGAGTTATGGGCAGTGCCCTGGCTTATGACAAATTAAAATCCAAGGAAATCTTAAAATTTCATGAAATACCCACAGCCGAATACGAAGTTTTCTATAAAAACCAAAGAACAAACCGGAGCCTGGATCTTCCTGTTGTCGTCAAGCCAACCAACCAAGGGTCAAGTCTGGGAATAACTATTGTTAAAACCGAGAGCCAATGGGAATCGGCATTGGAAACCGCGTTCGCTTATTCTGAAGAAGCAATTGTAGAGAAGTTTATTGAAGGAAAGCTTCTGGCAATTGGAATGAATGAAATGACACCCATGCCGATTGTTCACATCCGGCCCAAGTCCGGTTTTTATGACTACGAGGCAAAATACACCTCTGGAAAGACTGAATACATCTGCCCGGCAGACCTTGATGAAAACGAAGCGTACCTGTGTAGACAAACAGCGAAACAGGTCTTTCAGGTATTAAGAGGAAGAGGGTTCCCTCGCGTGGATCTCATTCTGGATGGTGCTGGAATCCCTCAGGTTCTGGAAATGAACACCATCCCCGGCATGACACCCACCAGCCTCCTACCGATGGCAGCTCAGAAGATGGGGCTGGAGTTTGATGGTTTAGTTATTGAAATATTAAAAACTGCTCAACGGGATTACACGGAATAATCATGGATTTTGCAATCACAAATCAAAAAAGTCCCTCCATAGCGTGGTCGGACCTGCTCTCTGAAAGAAAGAAAAAGCAGAAACGTGGCGGCAACTTAAATAAGAAAGCTCCTTTAAAAACATCGGCCCGTGATTTTTCCTGGACGAGAATATTATTTGAACTGGGCTCAAAACTTTTTCTGGCAGGGGTGGTCAGTTATTTAATTTATGCCAGCTATAGTTTTTTGATTTCCGACCCCAGGTTTAAAATTACTAACGTCTCGTTTCGCGGTCACCATTCTCTGCCGGACAACCAACTCCTGAACTGGCTCGGGCCGATTCATGGAGAAAACCTGTTCACTTATGATCTGTCCAAGGCTTCAGAAAGACTTGCGGAGCACCCCTGGGTTTTTTCCGCATCTATCCAGCGGAAGTTTCCTCAGGAAGTGCAAATTGAATTGATTGAACGCGTGCCCTACGCCCGGGTTAAATTCGAAAAGATATTTTTAATGGATAGTTTTGGGGTAATTCTCTCCGAGGAAAAACCGGAGCATCGGCATTTACCGTTGATCGTTCAATCTGAAAAGAAGGCAAAACCAGAAAAATTTTCCGGAGATAAGGCCATACAGAGCCTCAAAACCATGCATTATTTCAACAGGCTTTCTTTTTTTGAAAACAACCCCCTAGACATCGTAGAACTAAAGGGAAATTCCAGAATCATGTTTTTCACTCGCAATCGCGATCTACAAATTCAAATGTCCATGGAAGCATTAACGGAAGGGCTCAAAAAATTCATGATCGTTCTCGATACTTTGGAAGATGACAACATGAAGATTAGGATGATTGATCTATCGTTTAAGGATCAAGTCGTTGTCCGGGATCGAATTTCAATCAATTCAACATCCATGAAGCGACAAACCAACTAGGAGGAGATTGGACGCATGGTCAAAAAAAGTAATTATATAGTCGGACTGGATATTGGAACAACCAAAATCTGTTGCATCATCGGCGAGGTTGTTAATGATGACAAAATAGATATCATCGGACTAGGCCAACATCCATCACGGGGCTTGCGTAAAGGTGTAGTCGTAAATATTGACAGTACCATGGAATCCATAAAAACTGCTGTTGAGGAAGCCGAATTGATGGCCGGATGCGAAATCGATTCTGTCTTTGTAGGTATTGCAGGAGGCCACATCAACAGTATAAACAGCCATGGCATAATCGCGGTCAAAGGAAAAGAAATCACACAGAAGGATATTGATCGCGTCATCGAAGCCGCCAAAGCCATTGCCATCCCTCTTGAACGCGAAGTTATCCATGTTCTTACTCAGGAATATATCGTCGATAATCAGGACGGGATTAAAACTCCATTGGGAATGGCGGGAGTGAGGCTTGAAGCCAAGGTTCATATCGTTACAGCAGCCGTGACTTCCGCACAAAATATTGTCAAATGTGTCAACAAGGCAGGTCTTGGAGTTCAGGACATTGTGCTGGAGCAACTAGCTTCCAGTGAATCCGTTTTATCTCAGGATGAAAGGGAACTCGGCGTTGCGATGATTGATATCGGGGGTGGAACCTCTGATCTGGCTATTTTCTTCCAAGGAGCCATCAAACATACAGCGGTTTTAACGATTGCTGGTGCTCAAATGACAAATGATATCGCCATCGGACTTCGCACCCCAAACTCGGAAGCGGAAAAAATCAAACGCTCTTATGGATGCGCCTACCCTCCCCTGGTTCAGGAAGGAGAAAATATCGAAGCACCAAGTGTCGGTGGACGAGAACCTCGAACGGTCTCACGCCAGATTCTCAGCGAAATTATTGAAGCCAGAACACGGGAAATGTTCGAACTGCTGGATCATAAAATCAGTGAATCCGGCTACAGGGAAATTATTTCTTCAGGCATCGTCCTGACAGGAGGAGCGGCAAGCATGCAGGGCATGGCTGAATTGGCAGAGGACGTTTTCCAGTCACCTGTACGCGTGGGAACACCCATTGGCCTTGGAGGGCTGATGGATGTCGTGAACAATCCCATGTACGCCACCTGTACAGGACTAATCCAATATGGATCCAAAAGATTTAAGTCGGGAATGAACCAGGAACTTCAAGGAAGGAACCTGTTCAACAAAATTTTTACACGGATGAAAGATTGGGCAGATGAATTTTTTTAAAACCGGAGGGCACAATGAGTTTAATAGAGTTTGATAACAAAAACAATTATTCAGCAACAATCAAGGTCGTTGGTGTAGGAGGCGGAGGAAATAATGCTGTCAACTCCATGGTTCAGGACAATATCCTTGGTGTGGAGTTTATTATTGCTAACACAGATCAGCAAACGCTTGAGAAATCTGGCTGCTCTGGGAAAATCCAAATTGGCGAAGAATTGACCCGCGGGCTTGGTGCGGGATCCAACCCTGAAATCGGAAGAAAGGCCGCCGAAGAGAGCGAAGCTACCATTCGCGAAATGCTAGAAGGAGCGGATATGGTCTTCATCACCGCTGGAATGGGTGGAGGAACGGGGACCGGGGCCGCACCCATCATTTCACGTATTGCCAAGGAAGTGGGAGCCTTGACTGTCGGCGTGGTCACCAGACCTTTTGCGTTTGAGGGCAAACGGCGAATGCGCCAGGCGGACGAAGGAATCTTGGAGCTTAAGGATGCAGTTGACACTTTGATTATGATTCCCAACCAAAAGCTTCTCAGTTATGCTGGAAAACAAGCTTCTTTCACAGGAGCCTTTGCCATGGTGGACGATGTTTTGAAGCAGGCGGTCTGTAGCATCTCTGACCTAATTGTGATACCCGGCCTCATTAATCTCGACTTTGCCGATGTTAAATGCATCATGGGTAACATGGGCAAAGCTCTGATGGGCAGCGGCACTGCCACCGGAGAAACGCGGGCTGCTGAGGCAGCACAGAAAGCCATCTCCAGCCCTTTACTGGATGAAGCAACAGTAGACGGTGCGAAAGGCATTCTGATTAATATCACTGGCGGTGAAGATCTCACCCTTGTTGAAGTCAATGAGGCTTCAACGATGATTCAGGAAAGCGCCCATGACGACGCTCACATCATTTTTGGAGCGGTGATCGACAAAGAAATGGAAGGAGAGATGCGGGTGACCGTCATCGCTACTGGATTTGATGAAGCCATCTCAATGAAACTTGAAGAAAGGCCGGCCTTGAAAAAAGTGGCGGGGGGAGACTCAATGGCTGATGGCGACTCAAATCCAACTTCTTATAAACATTTAAAATCTCTGGCCTCTTCCATTAAGGGAGAAAACCCTGACCCGGGAAACCTGACTGCAAATTTTGATATTCCAACATTTCTCCGCAAGCATGCGGATTAACCCCCGTGGCGTTGGACCCATTGAGGATGCTCGCGAATAAAAATAATTCACCGAATTTAAAAAAAAACTAAAACAAGGTACGCATCTTACCCGGCATGGCGTTACGTTTTTCCTGCGCCTTCAGGCTTGTGCCATTTTGGAGACGCAGAAACATTTCGCGCACCTCATCTTTGCTAGTGTCGCTGAGCACTATTACATCAAGGCTGTAATTATCAAAGTTCAGGCGAGGGTCTTCCGGCAAGTCTTTGTAGTGCATTTTAGCAACTACAACGCCATCAATGTCATCCGCGTCCTTAGCTAGACTGAACTTGCACGCATGGAACTCGAAAATCGTGCGCAGGCGCTGTTGTCCGTCCACCACTTCATATGTCTCCGGAGATTTAGTAACTTTATGCCAGTAAAGTTTGGGGATATCATAACCGCGCAGGATGGTATCGATGAGTAATTGCTTTTGACCGAGACTCCATACAGCGGGACGCTGAAAGTCGGGATTCGTGTCAATACGGGTCTTGTTTCCGCACACTGAGAGTATAGGCTAGGGTTTTTTGCTAATTTCCATTGTGTTCAGTCCTCACTATGAAATGTTTTTCGTTGCTTTTAAAATACCGGACAAGCGTTAAACTTGGAATGAGCATTTTATTCCTCCAGGGCATAAAGGCTGGTGATGAATGCCACAGCCTCACGCCCCTAGATGGAGAACCTCCGTTGATAAATACGCCACCCTTCAACTGAATGAGCCTTATTCACTGCCTTACGCCCAGTAGCCAGTAATGCCTAGCGTCCATTGATCTTCCAGTTATATCCTAGATAAGAAATTTTTCTTTTGGAATTATTCAAAACCATTTTTTCCTCTTCCGAAACATACTGGCTGACATATTTTAAAACTCCTCCACGGCTTTGAAAGTCCTCCGCAAACCATTTGAATATAGATGAAAGATAAACCCGGTTTGCCTTTTTATCCAGTTTCATTCCCTTTTCGCGGGATTGTAAAAACATTTTCATCTGGTCGTCCAACTGGTTATTCAGCTTTTCCACCGTATAGGCTTCCAGGCGAAGGTCCGGACAACTGACAGAAGCGCAGACTATAGCCACATGAATGCGAGGCTCATTCATTTTTCTAAGAATTTCGTGTTCGATATCGTTGAGAGTGCGTCCTTTGCCTCCCACCTTGCCCGCCGGTTGCTTCCAGACAGATTCGAATAAACTCCCCGCATCCTTGATACTCTCTATAGGATAATGGTCGGTAATCATTTTTGCCGCTAGGATATTATAAACGTTGATCCAGAAGGTTAGTTTAGATTCATGGGACTCCAAACTCTCTACAGGGTAAGACTCAAGCTTGGCAACCAGGCCTGAAAAAAGAGGATCTTTTTTCAAGTTAGCATAATCGACCGCGTTGAGCAGAACACCCTCCACCATTTCAGGAGCCACATGGTTTTTAATCAGCACATCCCAGTCAGAGAAATCAAAAGCATCACTATTAGAACAAAGACTAAAAACAAGAAATACCCCCAGAACCGTAGATTGCAAGTACCGGGTAAGAATTTTATTTCTCATAAACCAGATCCTTTTTCACAAAATAATTAAATTGATAATTATATAGTATACTTCCAGAGTGATTCCTTACAAACAGGCCCGCGAGAATTCTATTCATTCAAATCCTATTATACCCCCCCCCATTATGGATAGAGAGCTTTTATATATTTCCGATCTGGACGGCACCCTGTTACGGCCCGACAGTTCATTCCCTGACGAGTACAAAAAACGCCTCAACAGGCTGATCGACATGGGAATGTGCTTCACTATAGCCACCGCCCGAAACTACGATTCCGCATATCCGATTTTGAAGGGATTAAACCTGAGCCTACCAGTCATTCTGTTCAATGGCGTTTACATGGCCGATTTCGATACCGGGCGCATTATAGAACATTTCAGCGCCATTGAAAAAAAAGTCGTTCAAAGTATGCTCGAACTGGCCTTGCCCCTAGGCATTGATCCCTTCATCTATACGCTTGGGGAAAAACACCAGCTGTATTATATGAATGCCACCAATCCCGGTTCCCGAGCTTATGTCAAAAGCCTTGAAAATGATGGAAGGCTTTGCCAGGTCGACGTGTTTAAATTTCAAGAAGAGGAACAGGTTTCCGGATTTCTGTTAATCGACACATACGACCGGCTCAAACCCGTCTATCAGTCGCTTCAAGAGAAATATTTTGATCACCTCAGTTTATATTTTGCCGAGGATGTATCCATGAAAGGCTATTACTGGCTCCAATCCTTCCATAAGGAAGCCAGCAAAGAAAATATGGTAGAAACTCTTGCTCAAAAACTGGGAGTCCCTCTGGAACATGTCGTCGTATTCGGAGATTATTTGAACGATCTCGGTATGTTTCGCATCGCCGGTCGCTCTATTGCCATGGAAAATGCACTGCCGGAAATCAAGGATTCCGCTGACAAAATCATCGGAAGCAATGCCGAAGGGGGTGTTCTGCGATATCTGGAGTCTATATGGCTTGAAAAATGAACCCATTCAAATTACACTGTTATCAAAAATAACCAGCACTCAATCAAAAAACCTTTTTAAAGAATTATTATGTCTGAACAACCCGAGGAACCTGAAAAGACTATTTTCGGGCGGGATAAAACCGCCAAAGAGCGCCAGCCTGCCGCAGATAGTGCTAAAGGCCCTATCAAACCCAAACCAAAAATTAAAAAAGTCTTTGTCCCAACGAAGAAGACTTTCACCACCGATAAGCCCATGGAGCACCGGGTGAAAAACATCCGCATGACCTCTCTCGAATCTGCAAAAATGATGTGGGAAACTCTTGCCGATTATCAGAATGAACTGGCGCAACAGGAAATGGACGACCCCGACAAACCTTTTCATGATTGGGAAAAAATGGAGAAATTTTTTACCCGTCTTGCAAAAAAATACAGTGCTTGCATGAGTAAAGCACTGGGCGGATCATTGGGATGGATTTACCAGGGAATAGAAATAGCCCCACAAACCATGAGCCAGGAATTGATCGACCACATCATGGAATCAGAGAAATTTAAGATTAATGAACCCATCAAAACCAAATTAGGGTTTCATATCATTATGATTTGCGAAAGTCAGGTTCACGCACCCCGCGAAAAAATTATTATGGAAGAAAAACCGCCCCTGTTCTGAACCTCGTTCTGACTCACTCACCCAGAAAAAATCGGTAGATCATCGCAACAACATATTCCTGCTGAAATCGATTGACTTCATGAGATATGGGAAGCGCTAGGGTCTCTCCTGCAGCTTTTTCGGATTCAGGGATGTCACCGCTTTTATAGCCTAAGAATTTGAAACAGTCCTGAAGGTGAAGCGGAATAGGATAATAAACTTCACACTCGATCCGCTTTTCATTCAGAAAGGTTCTGAGTTCATCCCGGCGGCTTCCCACGCGGATGACATACTGGTTATAAACATGGCGGGAAAACACTTCAGGAGGCAGTTGAACGAACGGAGTCAACGCAGAATCTTTAAATAATTGATGATAGGTTTGCGCGTTTTTTCTTCTTTTCTCGGTCCAGTCTTCCAGAAAATTCAGCTTAGCATTCACCACATCCGCCTGTAGAGCATCAAGACGAAAGTTTCCTCCCATCACTTTATGGTAATACTTCGGTTCCGAACCATGAACCCTGAGAATTTTTAACTGCTTATAAAGTTCTTCGGAGTTAGTGGTCACCAGCCCTCCATCGCCAAAGCCTCCAAGGTTTTTTGCAGGAAAAAACGAGAAACATCCCATATCTCCTATTGAACCTGCCCGTCTGCCCTTGTACTCAGAACCAATCGCCTGCGCAGCATCTTCAATCACCGCAAGCCCCTTTCCCCCAGCAAGTTGGAGGATAGGGTCCATATCCGAACACTGCCCGTAAAGGTGCACCGGGATAATAGCTTTGGTATTCGGAGTGATACAACGCTCAATATGTTCAGGTTTAATATTGAAAGTAATATCATTGATATCCACAAAAACTGGTTTGGCTCCGGCACGAATGATAGAACCTGCTGTCGCAAAAAATGTATAGGCAGAGGTAATCACTTCATCACCCGGGCCAATCTCCAAAGCCATCAACGCAATCAGTAACGCATCGGTCCCGGATGAAACTCCAACAGCATATTTAGTCTGGCAATAATCTGCCACCCTCTCTTCCAGCCGGGAAACTTTAGGACCAAGGATAAAATGCCCCGATCGAATTGTTGCCGCCATCTCCCCTTCCACTTCATTTAATATCTGGTGATACGAGGCAGTGATATCCAGCAAACGGACTTCCTGAATCGGCTCAGGAAAGGCATCCAGTTTTTCCTGCAACTGACCTGGAGTCAGGGCTGTTAAGCCGGAAAAGTTCTCGGGGGAAAGGGTAACCACCGCGTCTAACCCGCTGGCCTCCACCAGACGTATCACCAAGGCTTGCGCAAAAGATTTTTCAGAGCCGAGAGCCAGATTGATATCATGAGCCGTGGGAGTCAAAACAGCTAAATCTCGCAAAAGAGATCGGACATTTTGCTCTCCTGCCTCCTGCAAAATGGCAGGAATAGAGGTCGATACCACCCAGCCCTGACAACGCTTCTGACGGCACAAGTTTAACACTACCGAATCCGCTAAATTTTCTGATGCCTGAATCAGGCAATCCACATCTAAAAGAATTCGCATGAATTAATTGGAAGAAGTTTTTGAAGCGGCGTTTCGGGCATCCACCACCCAAGCTTTAAAATTGAATATCCTGGCCTAATTTTTCACGAAGGATGATCTCTGCCGGGGTATAGTACTTTTTATTCACATTGCATTTTTTACATGCGGGCACCAGATTCCCGCGCTTACTTCTTCCACCACGGGAGATGGGGACAATATGGTCCATCGTCAACTCTTCCGCCGTGAACCGACCTCCACAATAATGGCAAACCCCATTCTGGATTTTTTCCTTCCACCACTGCGACTGGCGAAGCTTTCGTGCCTTAGCTTTTTCAACCTTGAATTGTTGCTCATCCATATTTTTTTATTATCAACCTTTGTTTTTTTCTGCCCAGTCTGGGTCAATCATCAACCGGGATCGCCAATCATTCCGTACGGCTCGAACCGTTCCTTTAAGGCTCCCTTTCGGATACCAGTGAATGTCCCCCATGTCAAACTCAAAACCAAGTGCCGCAGATAGCCGTGTCTTGCTGGTCCAAAAGCAACTACCGTAACTGAATTCAAAAATAGGATCAATATGAAGAATGAATGTTTTTCCGCGTGACTGGAAAGGCTTGGCAATCTCATAGAGGCTTTGGATTTCAAGCCGACCCGGCAGGCGCCAATCTTCATGGCCTCCCAGTTTTTCCCGGTTTAGCTTGCTGATATAGTCTTGGGCATCGTACCAACTGATATTATTGCCTGTCTCGATATAGGCGTAGCTCTCCTGCCAAACCAAACCCGTATGAACGTCTTTTATCGTCCTGTTGCCATTTTCAATAAATCGCTGCCCCATAACTCGATCCAAATGCAAGATTATAACAGAATTTTTTAGAACTCCTAAAAACCCGCCTTTCCAGAAACAAAAAAATAAGACACTTTTTTTCAATAGTGGAACCATTCAAGCCCAAAACCAGCCCAAGAAAGGCATCTGCTTCACAGTGGCCTTACCTGCCATCAACGGCAAAACCAAAAAATAACTATTGCTAGTTGGCCCATGTTATATCCCTCTTTAGAAGAAGGAAACTGGCGGCAAATGAAAGGTTTTCTGAGGCTATCATGAACACGGCACTGGTTATCCGGAGTCAGTTCCTTGCACGGAACATCGATAGAGTAATAAAGTTGGTTTCTCTTTCTGTCCGAACCGACAGCTCGGATTCCCCGATAAGGTAAATAAAGCTCCAATTCTTTCAGGCTACCATGTTGCTGACGTGTGATGTCCCGAACAACGGCAATATTGACCGTCTTGCAGCACTCCCCGCAGGAATGACATTCACCCGTTCGTTGTAGCGGAATACCTCCGCTGGCAACTTGCAATAGCTTTTTACTGTCAGCAACCATATTCTCGGCTCAATGAGTTATTGCACACTACCTCTTCGGCGAGCAGAAGATTTTTTAGCTAGGTGTTCCACCGTAACCGTGGTATGGATTCCTCCACGCACGTTAAAATCCCCAACAATTTTCATTTTTCGCGGCTGACACGCCGACACGAGGTCATCCAAAATTATATTGGTCACCTTTTCGTGAAACCCGCCTTCATTACGATACGAAACCAGATAAATCTTCAACGATTTTAGTTCCAGGCACAATTTATCCGGGATATAACTAATATACAGGGTGGCAAAGTCCGGCTGCCCGGTTTTGGGACACAAACAGGTGAACTCTGGACACTCCATTTCAATGGCATAATCCTTTCCTGGAAATGGGTTTGGAAACGTTTCAATCTGTAACACCTTTTTTTTATCAGTATTTTTCATAATATTGGCAGTTTTTTCGTTTTTTTTCAGAGAAGACCTTGCTTTTTAAATATTGGGGTTTTATATAATATCAGCACTCATGCCTAAAGAGTGCCAATTATACAAATTTCAGGCCAAGCCTTCTCTCGATCTAACGGGTCAAGGTCTTTAAATTCAATAGATTAATGATTTTATTCGGGTAGATTTAAGTAAAATCAGCCTTTTCTTCAACATTTAATCAGAGTTTAACATTTTTTTAAGGAGCCTATATGAAAATCCAACCATTGCACGACCGTATTCTGGTTCAACCTATTCTGGAAAAAGAAGTCCGAAAAAGCGGAATCATCATTCCTGACTCGGCCAAGGAAAAACCTATCGAAGGCCGTGTAAAAGCTGTGGGTAAAGGCAAAGTAGGTGATGACGGCAAACCGGTCAAATTGGAAGTGAAAGTCGGCGACAAAGTTCTTTACAGCAAATACGGCGGAACAGAAATTAAATTTGACGGAGAAGATTTCCTGTTGATGCGTGAAGATGATGTTCTTGCGATAGTAGGTTAAGTTTCCATCCAAATTTATTTAATGAAAGAATTATTCACATCTCTTAAGAGATAGAGATAAGGAGAATTAGATTTATGGCTAAACAAATCTCATATAACGAAAATGCTAGGCATAAAATACTGGCCGGAGTTAACCAACTGGCAAATACCGTAAAAATCACCTTAGGTCCCAAAGGGCGCAATGTGGTAATCGACAAAAAATTCGGCTCCCCTACCATCACCAAAGACGGTGTTACGGTAGCCAAAGAAATTGAACTGCAAGACCCTTTTGAAAACATGGGCGCGCAAATGGTTAACGAAGTTGCCAGCAAAACCAGTGACAACGCTGGTGATGGCACGACCACAGCAACCGTTCTGGCTCAGGCGATTTTTCGTGAAGGGATGAAACATGTCAGCGCCGGGGCCAACCCAATGGATATCAAGCGCGGTGTTGAAGAAGCTGTCAACACCATCATTCCTGAACTCCAGAAGATGGCCAAGCCTACCAAGGATAAAAAGGAAATCGCGCAAGTAGGAACCATTTCTGCCAATCAGGATAAAGCTATCGGGAAGATTATTTCCGAAGCCATGGACAAAGTGGGGAAAGATGGCGTTATCACCGTTGAAGAAGCAAAGGGCATGGACACCTCACTGGAGATCGTCGAGGGAATGCAGTTCGATCGTGGTTATCTTTCTCCCTATTTCGTGACCGATGCCGAGCGTATGGAAGCAGTTCTGGAAGATGCTTATATCCTGCTTCATGAGAAAAAAATTGCCAGCATGAAAGATCTTCTGCCATTGCTGGAAAAAGTTGCCAAAGGTGGCAAACCTCTTCTCATCCTCGCTGAGGATGTCGAAGGTGAAGCCCTAGCGACTCTCGTAGTCAACAAACTGCGTGGCACGTTGAATGTCTCTGCCGTTAAGGCACCGGGATTCGGCGACCGTAGAAAAGATATGCTCAATGACATTGCCGTTCTTACCGGCGGCAAAGTAATCACCGAAGACATTGGTGTTTCTCTGGAGAGTGTGGACTTGGCAGATCTGGGTCACGCAAAACGTATCACCATTGATAAAGAGAACACCGTCATCATTGACGGTAAAGGAAAGGCCTCTGACATTCAGGCTCGGGTTAAACAGATCCGCAATCAGATCGAAGAGACGACTTCCGATTATGACCGCGAAAAACTTCAGGAACGGTTGGCCAAACTGGTTGGTGGTGTAGCCATCATCAAAGTTGGTGCCGCGACTGAGATGGAAATGAAAGAGAAAAAAGCCCGTGTTGAGGATGCCCTGCACGCTACCCGCGCTGCGGTAGAAGAGGGAATCATCCCCGGTGGTGGCGTAGCTTTTATCCGTTGCTTGGGTGTATTGGATAAAATCAAAGGTGGTCATGATTTCCTGATGGGAGTAAAAATCATCCGCCGAGCCTTGGAAGAGCCCCTACGCCAGATCGCAACCAACGCCGGTGAAGAAGGTACCGTAGTTTGCGAAAAGGTGAAAAGCTTGAAGGGCAACGAAGGATACGATGCTAAAAATGGCAAGTACACCGACATGATCGCGGCGGGGATCATTGATCCCGCCAAAGTCGCACGTACAGCACTGCAAAACGCTGCTAGCATCTCTGGCCTGCTCCTGACCACTGAAGCGATGATCACCGATCTGCCGGAAGAAAAGGACGATCATGCTGGTCACGCTCACGGCGGTGGCGGTGGCGGTGGCGGTGGTATGGGCGGTATGGGTGGCATGGGCGGTATGGGTGGTATGCCAGGGATGATGTAATTCCCCCTCTCGCATTTGTCGCAAAAATCAAACCGGCCTCTTTCACGGGGGCCGGTTTTTTTGTGTCAGTTGACAGTGCGAGGTTTTAGTAATAGCATCAAAATCGCTAAATTAGCGATCCCTCTAACAAGGGAGGCATGAACAATGGCCGGTTCAATAAAAAAAGTCCTTGGAATGATTCTTGCCGGCGGCGAGGGCAGTCGACTGTACCCGCTCACCCAGCAACATGCCAAAGCCGCTGTCCCTTTTGGCGGGAAATATCGGCTGGTTGATTTTGCCCTAAGCAATTTCATAAACTCCAGAATCTATTCCATTTACGTTCTGACCCAATTCAAGTCCCAGTCCCTGGCCGAACATTTGCAGGAAAGCTGGCGCCTCAGTTCCATCCTGCGTGACCATTTCATTCTCCCTGTCCCTGCGCAAAAGCGTACAGGTGACAGCTGGTACCGTGGCACGGCGGATGCCATTTACCAGAACATCAACCTGATAGAGAGTGGTGACTTTGACCTCATTGCCGTCTTTGGCGCCGACCATATCTACCGCATGGACCTGCGGCAAATGATCGACTTTCATGTGCAAAAGCGAGCCGACCTCACCATCTCTGCCCTGTCCGTACCTCTTAAAGAAGCTTCTTCCTTGGAAGTTATTCAGGTACAGGAAAAACAGAGAGTCACAGGATTTAAGGAAAAACCCAAACGCCCGAGACCCATCCACGGCAGACCCGATGAAGCCTTCGCTTCCATGGGCAACTACCTGTTCAACAAAGATGTTTTGATTGAAATGCTCTACAATGATGCGGTAGATGTGGAATCCTCTCACGATTTCGGCAAAGACATACTGCCCCGGGCCTTCAATAAGTCCAGAGTATTCGCTTACGATTTTCGCAGAAACCGTATACCCGGCATCACCCGCAAAGAAATTGGCTATTGGCGGGATGTCGGAACCATCAAGGCATTCTGGGAAGCCAATATGGATTTGAGAAATATCAAACCCGAATTCAATCTTTACAATAAAAACTGGCCCATAAAACCGCAAGCTACGGAACGCCACCAGCCAAGTTCGTCTTTAATGAGGACGGACGCCGGGGACAAGCTGTCAACAGCATCGTTGCCGAAGGGAGTATCATTAGCGGAGGAATTGTGCAGGACTCTGTGATTGGTCGCGAAGTCAGCATTGACAGTGGTGCGGCGATCGTCAACTCTTTGTTGATGGATCGGGTAAAAATTGGCAAGAGTTGTAAAATCAATATGGCTATCATCGACAAGGATGTTAAGGTTCCTCCCAACACCACGGTGGGCTATGACCTGAAACAGGACAAGAGACGTTTTTTCGTCGATAAAGAATCTAATATCATTGTCATTCCCAAAGGCTTTAAATTTCTCTAACCCTCTACAAAACCCAATGACCCGAACCGTTGCAGGAATCGACCATTTACTCGCCCAGCCAAAAAAATATTTAAAGGGTAAGACCATTGGCCTGATCGTCAACCATACCAGCCTAGCTAGCGATGGCAGGCACTCCATCTCACATTTTAAATCTCATTCAGGTTTCAGTTTACAAGCCTTGTTCGCGCCAGAACATGGGCTGTATGGCACGGCACAGGATATGGTCCATATTACCGACGAGGTCGACCCGCTTTCTGGCCTCAACATAAAAAGCCTATATGGAACAAATGAGGCATCTCTGGTTCCAGATCCGGCGTTATTGGAGGACATTGATAATCTGGTTTTTGATATTCAGGATGTCGGCGCGCGTTACTACACCTTTATTTATACAATGGCCAACTGCATGACTATCTGCAAAGAGGCCGGGGTGCGGATGGTGGTTTGCGACCGTCCCAATCCCATTAACGGAACTTCAGTAGAAGGCAACCTCGTGGGAAAAACCTGGCATTCCTTTGTTGGGCAATACCCCCTGCCCAACCGCCATGGAATGACAGTGGGCGAACTCGCTCACCTGTTCAACGAAAGTATTCATTGTGACTTGAAAGTCGTACCCATGACTGGCTGGAGCCGGGAAATGTGGTATGACCAGACTGGCATGGTCTGGATACCGCCATCGCCCAATATGCCGACCCTAGCAACTGCTATTGTCTATCCGGGAATGTGCCTGATTGAAGGAACCCTGCTTTCAGAAGGACGCGGCACCACCCTGCCCTTCGAGCAAATCGGCGCTCCTTTCATCGACCCAAACAAATTGTCCGTACAGCTTGAAAAACATCTTCTTCCCGGTGTGTTTTTCCGTCCGCAATATTTCAAACCCATTTTTCAGAAACACGCAGGAGAAGTTTGCGCCGGACTCCAGTTCCATGTCACCAACCGGCACCGATTCAAACCCCTGCTCACCACCCTGACGTTGCTCCGCGCCATTGCTGAAATTTGTTTCGACCAGTTACAATGGCGAACCGAACCCTATGAGTTCGTCAGCGATCGCTTGGCCATCGACCTCTTATACGGTAACGAGAAACTGCGTGAATCCCTTTTCGACTCCGATTTTTCTCTCGAAAGGCTAGAAAATTCATGGCAGGAAGAATTAGCCTCCTTTTTATCGCTCAGACAGGAATATCTGATTTATTAGGCTAGGTGGTATTTCAAAACCCCATCAGTTCCCAGCCATTTTTATCCGGCAGGAAAAATGAACCAAACTTAAAAAATATCACCAAAAACTGGAGAAAAATGAGAGAATACGGCGGTTTTAGGTATAAAAAGAGTTACCATAATTAAGGAAGCAACACCCGCCATAAACATAAATAATTTTTTTTAAATAGATTAGGTAGTATTTTTCTGTGTTTCTGCAGTATTTTCTTAGTTTCCCTCCCTCAGCTATTGACAAAACCTGTGTGGGTCATTATATTCTCTATCTTGTTTAATGGAATAAATTCATGACTTTAAAGGGCAAACTCCTTGCAAATATGAAGGAGGCCCTAAGGTCCAAGGACTCGCTCAGGCTCAACACCATCCGTAGCCTAATTTCCACCATCAAAAACCAGGAAATCGACCTTCGCAGAGAACTACAGGAAGAAGATATTCTCTCTCTGGTTACCCGTGAGGTGAAAAAAAGAAAAGAGGCGTCTGCTCTTTTTAAGCAAGGAGGACGTGCTGATTTGATGGAAAAGGAAGACCAGGAGTTTGCAATTCTGCAGGCCTATTTGCCGGAACAAGCCTCTGAAAAGGATTTGCGCAAACGGATTCAGGAAGTAATTACAGAAACCGGAGCCAAGGGAATGAAAGATTTCGGCAAAATCATGAAGGTTCTGGTTCCCGAGTTCAAGGGCAAAGCAGACACCTGCCAGATCAAAGGTCTGGCAGGTGAGTTTTTGAATTAATATCGGCGGGTTAAAAACCTGCCATCCCTGATAAAAAAATTTATACTGGGCCTTATCAAACTGGCTTTTTCCAAGCAACGCTATTTTGAAAACTCCTATTCCAGATCATATCATTGATGAGATTCGCGACCGCACCGATATCGTTGCGGTAATTTCAGATCATGTCGTGCTGAAAAAAGCGGGCAAGAACTATAAGGGACTTTGCCCCTTTCATTCTGAAAAAACACCGTCTTTTTCAGTCAACCCAGAAAAGCGCATTTACTACTGCTTTGGTTGTAACACCGGAGGTAGTATTTTTAAATTCCTCATGGAATTCCAGAGCATTGCCTTTCCGGAAGCCATTAAAATTTTAGCCGAGCGTGCGGGCGTTCCCCTGCCTCGAAATGCTTCGGACCATTCCACTGACCCTAGACAAAAAGAGCGGGACGCGTTAAGAAAACTCAATGAGGCCGCAACACGATACTTCCAGTCTTTATTGAAAAACCCGGAGGACGGACTGGGCGCAAGGAATTATTTAACGTCCCGACATTTTGGTGCCGACACTCTGGAACGATACCGTATAGGCTGGGCGGCACCGACCTGGAAAGACCTGCTGGCTCATTTCCGACAGAAAAGCTCCGTCGATCAGGAACAACTCCTGCAATCCGGGTTAATCATCAGGAAAGAAGACAGCTCCACGGCCTATGACCGTTTTCGTAATCGGGTTATTTTCCCGATCAAAGATATTCACGGAAATATCATCGGGTTTGGAGGGCGTGGCATTACCGATGAAGACCAGCCCAAATACCTCAATTCTCCCGAAACCCTTCTCTACAAAAAGAGCGAAACGCTTTTCGGTATGGATCAGGCAAAACAGGCGATTCGCCGGGAAAACCAGGTCATTCTGGTTGAAGGCTATTTCGACCAGATGCGAGCAGTACAACATGGCATTGAGCATGTGGTCGCAACCTGCGGAACTGCGCTGACCGCCAAACAGGCGGGGATATTGCGGAACCACGCGGAAACTGTCATCCTGGTTTTCGATTCCGACTCCGCCGGCCGATCTGCCTCAGAAAAAGGATTTGATACCCTACTCGAACATGGGCTGAATGTAAAAATCGTTGTCCTGCCCGAAGGCCAAGACCCGGACTCGTTCATCCACGAACAGGGCGTGAGAACTTTTCTGAAAAAAATCTGCGACGCTAAGCCTTTTATGGAATCCTATATTGACGCACTGGTTCAAGAATCTCCGGGCAAGAGCCCTGAGGATAGAGTCAAAATGGCCAACCAAATTCTTCCATTGCTGGCAAAAATTAAAAACACGGTGGAACGGTCCCTCTGGTTGGAAAAATTTACTTCCAAAGCCAATATTGATGACCGAACTTTTTTAAAGGAACTAAGTAAGGCGCTTTCCAGAAATCGGCCTCGGCTGGCCGAAACGGAAAATGCACTGGCCCCACTTTTAAACTTGGAAAAATATTTAGTTCACCTGATTCTTTCCGATAAGAAAACGGCCAAGATCATTCTATTGCAAGTAACTCCTGAAGAATTTTCAGACCCTGCTTTAAGAGCCATCGTCCAAACCTGTCAGCGAAAAATCAATGCCGGTGAGGATCTAAAAATTGACCAACTGTTAGACCAGACCGAAGAGCCCGAGATCAGAAATATTTTATCCCAACTAGGGCTGGAAGCAGTAGAGTTTGACACACCCGAACGAACCATTAAGGACTGCGTCGGAAAATTTAAAAACATTCACCTTAAATCAAAAATCAAGGATCTTAAGTTGCAACGTCTCAATGCCACCAAAGCCGGACAAGTAGAGCGGTCGCAGGAACTACAAGAGCAACTCCGGGAAATGCATTTAGCCTTAACCCATTGACGTATAGTCAAAACACAAACGTGTAATTAGGAGAAATCATCCAGATGGCCACAATGGAAAAACTGACATATGTATCAGAAATCAATCAACTGATATCACAGGGCAAGGAAAAAGGTTATTTAACCTATGAAGAAGTCAATGATGTCCTACCCTCTGATGTTGTGACTCCGGAACAAATCGACGACCTTATGCACCTTTTTGGTGAAAATGAAATAGACATCGTTGACACCACTGTTAAGGGTGAAAAAATAGTGGCCACTAAAGAGGACCGCGATAAAGACGATAGTGCCGAAGGCGCTCCCGCCTCCAAATCCGATTCCATTTCCATCGATGATCCGGTTCGGCTCTATCTGCGTGAAATGGGAACCATTTCCCTTCTCACCCGCAAAGGAGAAGTAGAAATTGCCAAGAGAATTGAAGCCGGACAAAATGAAGTGCTCGCGGCAGTGGCCAGTTGTGCGGTCGCAACCCGCGAACTCGTCGCCATGGCGGACCGAGTTAAAAAAGGAGAAATCCGAATCTTCAGCCTGATCCACAATTCCGAACCAGAGGAAAACAAGGAACAGTCTGAAAAAGATGAAACTAAAAAATTTATTAAGAAAGTCAGGACCCTAAAATCAGAGTTCACCAAGCTTGAGAAGCTTCAGACTAAAGTCGAGAGCGGCAAACTGTCTGAAACAATGCAGGCAAAAACTGCTGAACAGTTGCAGAAACAACAAAGGGAAGTGGAAAAACTCATTACCGGTTTGTCTCTCTCTCTCGATGAAATGGACGGCCTTATCGAAAAAATTTACGCAATCGCCGGAGAGTATCGGGAAGCAGGAAAACAAGAAAGAGATATCGAAAGGCAATTGGGCATATCTTTGGCCGGAGTCAAAAAGCTGGCTAAAAACTGGATCAAACAGAAAAGTGTCAAGGTCCCGAAGAGGAAAGTAATCACCCGCGCCCAGTACGACAGCTTCATGAAACAAGTGCAAAGCGGTCGCCGGAAAATCAAAAAGATAGAAAACAGAACAGTAACCAGTAAAGACAGTCTACTGGCCACTGTGCGGTCCATTGCCCGTGGCAGGGTGAAAGACAAAAACGCCAAGCGGGAATTGGCAGAAGCTAACCTCAGGCTGGTGGTCAGTATTGCTAAAAAATACACCAGCCGAGGGCTACAGTTTCTCGACCTCATTCAAGAAGGCAACATCGGCCTCATGAAAGCAGTCGATAAATTTGAATACCAACGAGGCTATAAGTTTTCGACCTACGCCACCTGGTGGATCCGGCAAGCCATCACCCGCGCCATTGCCGACCAGGCCAGAACGATCCGGATTCCTGTGCACATGATCGAAACCATCAACAAACTAATCCGAGTATCCCGGCATCTCGTTCAGGAACTCGGACGCGAACCAACGCCGGATGAAATCGCCGTCAAGATGTACCTGCCGGTAGACAAGGTCCGCAAGGTTCTGAAAATCGCCAAGGAACCCATCTCTCTTGAGACTCCCATCGGCGAAGAGGAAAACAGTCATCTTGGAGATTTCATCGAAGATAAAAAAGTTCTGTCACCGATCGACTCAGTGGTCAAAAAGAACCTGAAGGAACAAACTCTAAAAGTTCTCTCGACCTTGGCATCACGGGAAGAACGTGTATTGCGAAAGCGATTCGGCATCGGGTTGGATTCCGAACACACGCTTGAAGAAGTCGGGCAGGATTTTGCCGTCACCCGCGAGCGTATCCGGCAAATCGAAGCAAAAGCTCTACGCAAACTGCGCCACCCCAGCAGGAGTAAAAAACTACGCAGTTTTATCGAAAGCTGATCTTGCGGGCCTATAGCTCAGTTGGTAGAGCCCCCGGCTCATAACCGGTAGGTCACAGGTTCGAATCCTGTTGGGCCCATCACTACCCGGAGATAATACATTCCCCTATCACAGAAAAAATTGAAATGCTTATTTCTATAGATACTGGTAAAGAAATTCAAGTTATTCCGCACGAGCATGAATTTAAAACTTGGAAGGACCGCCTTAGCGACGAGGAGTGCCAAAAAAATTTATGCTAAGCTTATGCTCTCTCTGAAATAAAGGAAATTCACACGTCCAGTTGGATACCAGGGAGCGACTGGACAGGAACTGTATATCAACCCATTTATGAAATTTCCTGCAACTATAACCAGGAATCAGCCGCAAAATTCTTTGGCTTGATTCTCTGGAAAGTATTGATGGATCGACCTGATAGCTGGGGATTTGGTCGATATGAACTAGACAACATTCCTATTCAAGGAATGACTTACTTCAGAGTTGAGAAACCTTAAAGTCAAAGCAAGTGGCGCTCCATGAGCAAAGAAAATAAGGGTTACGGCCTAAACCGTAACCCTTCGGATATTGGTCGTCATTAGTATTGATCGACCGTTACTGCGGGAACGAAAGAGGAGCCGTTGCGTGTTGCCAACCATCACCGTTCAATGCGCGAAGCATTTCAATAAGATCCTGTTTTTCTGATTCCGTAAGATCCAGTGGAATGAT
Source organism: Nitrospinales bacterium (assembly GCA_965263085.1). Classification (GTDB taxonomy): domain Bacteria; phylum Nitrospinota; class Nitrospinia; order Nitrospinales; family VA-1; genus LS-NOB. The sequence goes on along the minus strand of OZ253582.1, from coordinate 2,066,114 downwards.
CTGGTTATCCAAAAATGGGTTTTTAACCCCGCCCTGATTATAATGATCGATCACTTGTTTCAGGGTTACAAACCGGCCATCGTGCATGTATGGTGCGGTTTTCGATATCTCTCTTAAAGTCGGTGTTTTGAATGTGCCGATGTCTTTTTGGTCATGGGTCACATGGTACCTGCCAACGTCAACAACTTCTCCTTCCCAGCCGATTCCGACATTATGGAACTTTTCATCTGAGAAGTTGGTTCCGAAATGGCACAGGTTGCACCGAGCCTTGCCGAAAAACAGTTTTTTACCGCGTTTGGCCGCTTCGGAAATAGCTTTTTCTTCTCCATCATAATCAAACTGGTCAAAAGGACTGTTTCCGGAAATGAGTGTTCTTTGAAAAGAAGCAATTGCTTTTCCTACATGCTGAATGGTAATTGCATTGGTTCTAAAAGCCTTGCTGAAAAGATTTTTATAACCCTGGATTTCGTTTATCCTGACAACCACATCATCGTTATCAGGGAAGCCATGCTCAATAGGATTGGTCAACGGCCCCACAGACTGCTCCTCTAATGTGGCAGCGCGCCCATCCCAGAACTGAGCTTTGCTGAAACCTCGATTGATGGAGGTTGGCGCGCTTCGCCCTCCCTGTTGTCGGTGGATCCCCGCGGAAACAGGCTGCCCATCCGTGAAAGCCAGGGCAGGAACATGGCAGGTGGAACATGAAATGGTATTGTTTTGCGACATACGCTTATCGAAAAACAGAAGACGACCCAACTCTATCTTTTCTTTAGTCAAAGGATTATCTTCTGGGATAACAAACTGCTCTTCATCCAGTCCCAGAGGAATTTCCAGCTCGTAAGCCTCCCCTGCCACGGTCCAAATGGGTCCACCGATCAGGAGGGAAATAGCCCCGATCACAGCCAATAACTGAAATTTTCTGCTTCTACACTTTTTGCTTTTCATGGCACTTTCTCCAATTTAAATACTATTTACAGTATACAACCAAATTACTCTTTTAATTGTATAGAAGACTCCTAAACATCAAAGCAGTCTCTTCACGAGTTTGATTTCTTATATTATCGACAGTTTCTCTTGATTCGTCCAATCGATTATTGCTATAGTTTGATAGATGAAATCTATCACCCTGACACAACTCACCTATATCACAGCAGTTTTTCAGACTCGAAATTTTGGTTTGGCCGCCAAAACCTGCTCTATCTCCCAACCCACATTGAGCATGCAGATTCGAAAGCTGGAGGAAGGCCTCGGGTTGACTCTTTTTGATCGCTCTAAAAAACCAGTGGAGCCAACTGCTATCGGACGAAAAGTTATCGAGCAAGCTCAGGTTGCGCTTCAAGAGGTTCTTAGAATTGAGGAATTGATTAAAGCGGAGAAAGGCGAGATCAACGGAACATTTAGATTAGGCATCATTCCAACTCTTGCCCCCTATTTGTTGCCACTTTTCCTGAAAAGGTTTACGAAAAAGTACCCTGAAGTTAAATTGATTATAGAGGAATTACAAACCCAGCAGATCATTCATACAGTGAAGGAAGACAAGATTGATGCTGGGATTCTCGTGACTCCTTTAAATTATAAGGGAATTATGGAATGGCCTCTATTCAACGAACCTTTTTTGGCCTATCTTTCCCTTGGCCACCCTCTCCTCTCTCTCAACGCCATTTCGGAAAAAGATTTGAGTCCCGATGACATCTGGTTACTGAATGAAGGGCATTGCTTCAGGGGTCAAGCGATTGAAATTTGCAAAAAAACAAGAGGTAAAAATACCCGACGCAAAAACCTGATTTTTGAAAGTGGAAATCTGGAAACATTGAAGCGGCTGGTCGACCAAAAGTTTGGATACACCCTCCTGCCCTGGTTGGCGGCTTTGGGAATGTCCACCTCGGAGCAAAAGAAAAAAGTGCGATTTTTCAAGGCACCCATCCCGACCCGTGAGGTCAGCATTATTTATACCCGGTCCTACCTTAAAAAAATCATCATTGAAGTTCTTCATAAAGAAATCATATCTTCTCTCCCTATGGAGCTAAAAAAACCAAAAGCCAAGGAACGGGTGATTAAGATACCCTCTTATTAGCAAACCTATCGCCTAAACCTATAAAGATGGAACTCCTGTAAATCGAACACAAAAATAAAACCACCTCATTTTCCTATATATCTGGAGAAATTATGGCCAACAAAATCGAGCAAATTTTAGAAAAATTCATATTCAACAGCAGATGGTTACTGGCTCCATTTTTTCTTGGACTGATCATCAGCATCACTTTGCTCTTTATAAAATTTTCCCAGGAGTTGGGTCATCTGATCGCCCACGTTTTCACCACATCTGAAAGTGAAGTGATCATTGGCGTTCTGGCCCTGATAGACATCACCCTGATCGGGTCTTTATTGCTCATGATCATCTTCTCAGGCTACGAAATTTTCGTCTCCAAAATAGATGTAGGGAACCATTCAGATCGGCCTGACTGGATGGGCAAAGTTGACTTCAGTGGACTCAAGTTAAAAGTCATCGGTGCCATTGTCGCGATTTCCGCTATTCACCTTCTGAAGACTTTTATGGAGATTCCTGTAGAACCGACCGAGGCCAACACAGAAATGTTCTTGTGGAAGGTCGTGATCCATATGTCTTTTGTATTGAGCGGTGTCTTCTTTGCCTTGATGGATCGAATCGCCGCCGGCACACCCGATCACTGACAGAATCCAACGAATTAAAAAAATAGAACAGTAACTCATCCCACAGAGATGCTCCCACGCACCCTGTTAAAACAAGGGTTTCCAGCTTTTAAGAGATAACATTGCGGGAACCGACTCAAATGAATATAATAGTGGGTATGAAAAAACTCTCCAACATCTACAGGAAACCATTTTTTGCCTGCGTCTTCTGCGTGGTTTATACCGCCCTCTCCTTAGGGCTTTCTTTATTCGGGAAATGAACGCTCGGTACTGAAGGAAAAACTTACCGAGAGTAGAGACTGTAAGAAATGCTGAGTTTATTCCCCCCAGCCAGCTTGACAACCGTCAGCCTCGATTTTATTCATAGTATAGGATTGAGAACATCCTTTCGGCCGAGAAACCTAATAACCACATCATTAACTTTTTAGAGGGAGAACATCATGAAACTCACAACTTTTGACCCAGCGCAGGCTTTAGATCGGTTTTTTGATACCGACCGGTTTTTCGGGTTCCCCCAAGCCAAATGGGGCCAACCCACAGTTTTGCCTAAAGTCAATGTGATTGAAGAAAACGAGGCATTTTATCTGGATGCAGAAACTCCCGGAATGACAGAAAAGGACGTTTCAGTTGAATTCCATGACGGCGTTTTGACCCTCAAGGGCCAACGGGAGCAGAATTCGAAGACCGATAAAGACGACTATCACATTCGCGAATTCAGCAAAGAAAGTTTTTCCAGAAGCTTCAGGCTGAGCGACCAGATTGACCCGGAAAAGGTCGGCGCCCGAATGGAGCATGGCGTCCTTAAGGTCACCTTGCCAAAAGCGGGGCAGACAAAATCGAAAAAAATTGAGATCAAGGTTGAATCTTAAGTCTTAAAAAAATCACTTGCCAGTTTATACTGGGCATATCCCTTTATAAATCAGCTCAGGTTTTTTTGAGGCCGGAGAATCGACAAACCGGATTTTTCTCATACGAAAATTTTTCATACGGCCCAAGGCAAACTTATGGTAAAACATCAGGTGTTCTAGGTTTAGTCAAAATTCACATGAAATATCGACCCAATCAGCAACCTTAATTTTGAACACAGGAAAGCATGAAATCACTCGCATCCATCACAGACAAAGATATTGAAACCATTAAAATGGCTTTGAACGACTCGGTCTCAGACATAAATACCGAACTCAAGCAGGAGTTGTCCCCTGAAAAAAAGAACGGGCTCGTAGATTTCAAGGCCAAATATTCACGGGTGTTTGACAAACTCAAGCAAAGCGGGTCAATGTATGCGCTGAATGAAAACGAGATCGACATCGTCGCAGGCGGACTGAATGACGCGATTGCATTGATTGAGGAGAACCTGACGGATGATTTGAGTGATGAGGAAGGCGCGGAAATTCTGGGATATAAAAATGACTGCCAAAGACTAGTTGACCTGCTGTCTCTCTAAAAAGCCTTTATCTTAAAAAATTCACATAGTACCCATAATAGAACATCCATCCTGTTATACCGACCCCCGCGACCATACTCAACACCCACCCACTGTGGCTATCTTTTCCAATATTTTTTTTGTCCTCATACATTAAAGCAGAGTGAATCAGCATACCCATAAAAAAAGAGAGCGTTAAAAAGGATAGGGCCAGAATAATGATCATGAACCCTGAGAAGCCTGAAGGTTGAGTGCTCATAAAAAAAATCCGGATTGGGCCACACCAAAAAAAGCGAGGAGTTGAGCCACACCCAGAACTCCACCTACAATCACAGCCAAAGCGGAAACAACTTTGACCATGACCAAAAAAATTTCACGCTTGGTTTGTTTTTGCTTCCACCAACTGATCGCCAACGTGAGAACCGCCACTAGAATCGCGGTACCTATATAATACCGTGGAGACATACGGAACCTTATTAGAAAAAAATTAAAGATGGGAACTGGCTATCCACCCTATTCCAAGGAACCTCTTCATTCAGGATAATCATTTTACTGCCACTGGCGGGCCCCAGTGTCGTAATGATTTTCGTCAATCTGCCAGTCATAACCTCTCCTTATTGTTTTCAGGGCAAAGCGAGTAGCTTTTGGGAACCTCTCGGAACGGCATCATCAATAAATTCCCCAAAGACACTTCCTCGCTGGTGCGAAACGCATTGACTCCGATTATTATCTGTGGCTGCGGTTTCAACGCATCATGAACATATGTTCCCAAAGCTCGGTCCCAGATAGACAGGTTAAAACCGAAGTTGGAATTGGTTTCCATTTTCTCCACCGAATGATGAATACGGTGCATGTCCGGCGTAACGATCACATATCTTAACAGTCTGTCCAGCTTTTCCGGCAACGTAATATTGGAATGGGAGAACTGAGCCATTCCGTTTAGAACTGCCTCGAAAATCAAAACCGCCATCGGCGAGGGGCCAAGAGCAAAGACCAGGCCGATTTTATAAAGCATGGATGCCAAGATCTCTATTGGATGGAAACGCAGTCCGGATGAAACGTCTAAATCGAGGTCGGAATGATGCACGACATGCAAGTTCCAGAAAAAGGGGATCATATGCACCACCACATGCTGGATATAAATCATCAGATCAAGGATAACAACGACAAGCAAAGTTTCCAGTCCTTCTGGCCATTCCAAATAATTGAACAGACCCCATCCTTTCTCCCCTGAAAATTGAGCGGCACCCACGGCCGCTGCTCCAAAAAAAACACGTACTGCCAGAATGTTGATACCTGTTAAAGCTAAATTAATTTTCAACCGACGTTTTTTAGAATCAACGGTAGGATGACGTTGAATGACTGACTCCAACCTCAGCATCAATAAAAACACCGAAATAAAAATCGCAAAGCGAATCTGATTAGCGTCCATAGTTTGAGCTCTCTAATAATCCAATATTTTGAGATTTAACACGGCCTTGGTTTGACATTCAAGGATACACAAATTATCAGTCATTTATTTGGGTTCCATTTTAGACGAGGCTAAACCTTCCTCTCTCTCTTTTTCTTTCCTGTAATTCTTCACCCGTGCTTCTGAGTTGCGCCGCATAATCACGATGCAGGCTTCCGTCATCAAGCCGATAAACCAAAAGGTGGTGAAACACATCACCCACAGGAAAAAGAGGTTGAACCAGTACTGGTTGGGTGTGTAATCCATAGATACATGAACGAGCGAACGAATCCTTTCCTGCCCTACAGTAGAAACCTTGATATAACGCTTGTAGAAAGGATGCTTGTTTTTATAAGCAAACGCGATTTGTTCATTTTTATTCATGTTAATGAACTCCCCTACTTCCCTGTTTTTTTCCTTAAAAAACATTCGCATCTTAACCACTTCCGGAGAGTCTGGGGGGTTTGTCTTATAATACCAAATCACTACAGCGGTAGTCAGAAACAGAGAGATAAAAAGAGAAATTTTTCTGATCCATTTCTCTGTATTATCGTCTATTTCCTGAAGTATTGGTTGTTCTTCTTCCATAGGGCTCTTTATGCTGAAAACCAGTTTCTTTGTAATTAAAGATACCAGACCACGAAAACGAATTCCAGTTGCAGATTTATGCGAGGGTCTATTAGTATAGGGTTCGTACTACCCGCCTTCAGCTTTTTTCGGGGAATTTTTAATGCAAAGCAAAAACACAATCGGGTATTTTCGCCTGTTACGCCATAATCCTGCGTTCCGCAACCTGTGGTACGGCCAAGTCGTGTCTGAACTGGGAGACTGGCTCAACAGCATCGCTATTTACGCATTGATCCTTAAACTCAGTGACTCCGGAATGGCCATGGCCGGGGCGATGATGGCAAAGCTCCTGCCCATTGTTCTGGTCAGTCCCATAGCTGGTGTGGTGGTTGACCGTGTCAGCCGAAAAACAGTGATGATCATCAGCGACCTGTTGCGTTGCGGAGTGGTTCTAGGATTTCTTCTGGTGGAAGACCAGGACGCCTTATGGCTGGTTTATGCTCTGGTCATTGTCGAAATTTCATTATCAGGCTTTTTTGAACCAGCCCGGAGTGCCATTATCCCTTCGCTCGTTCCAAAGAAGGATTTGATCACCGCCAACGCATTGAGCGGTTCAACCTGGTCGGTCATGCTGGCCTTTGGTGCCGCCCTGGGTGGTGTGATCGTCCATTTATTCGGGATAAGAACTGCCTTTATCCTGGACGCAAGCACATTCCTGCTTTCGGCCTGGTTCATTTCAAAAATTCCTAGTCAGGAGAGGTCGGAAAAAAAGGATTCACCTAAACAAACCGGCTATCAGGAGTTCATCGATTCTCTGCGCTATTTATGGGCGGAACCAATAGTACTGGTGTTGTCATTATTAAAGGCCGGGCTAGCAGTAGCAGGGGGCATCATGACCTTGATTCCCTTGATGGCCAGTCAGGTATTGTTGCCCGGTTCCCTTTCATTAGGAATTGGCATCCTCTATTCTGCACGCGGGTTAGGTGCCGCCTTGGGTCCCGTACTAGTCAAACGGGTCTTCGGGGAAAGTGCCTCGGCTTTACAATGTGCCATTGCCGGCGCATTTTTCCTAAAAGCTTTTTCATATTTATTCATTGCCCACTCTCACACCCTCTGGACTCTTTCCCTTGGCGTGGGCCTTGCAACCCTGTTCGGCTCCATCATATGGGTTTTTAGTTCGGCTTTGATTCACCTATCTGCTCCAGACCATTATCTGGGCCGGGTTTTCAGTTTTGAACTCGCCCTGCTAACTCTGGTAATGGGATTTAGCAATTGGAGCGTGGGCTATGCCATAGACGGATGGAGCTTGAATGTCAATCAGATTGCCTTGTGGATGGCAGGACTGATCGCCATACCGGGGATTTTATGGGTGGGATTCCTGATCTTTCTCCACAACAAGCTCAAGCAAGGGGAATGTATCGCTTCGGTATACCCTGTTGACCCCAGCGGATTCAACCCAACCCCTGGAGCAGGAGATGGTAAAATTCAGGCCGAGGTGAAATAATCAGCAACCGATTTTCCAATATCGAAATGGCTAATGATCCGGGCCGGGTCTTCCTGAGTTTTGGCCCATCGATAAGCTTCTTGAACATCCTCACTTTTTTCCAAAGCATGTAGGACGCCCACCGAAACAAAACAGGTCGCCAAATCGCTGGACTGGGAAAAGCGGATCAATATTTCCAGCATCTCCCGCATGTCCTCATCTTTGAGGCTACGGTACTTGCCGACCAGACTCTGAATATTCTCCTCGCCATAGTTATTGCTGTAGGAAGCACCAATCCCTGGCTCCTGGTATAAATGCAATATCTCTTCCTCTAAGGAGCTGTCCAATATCATCCCTCCTTTTGCAGGACCGGATCTTTTTTAAGCCAGAATTCTTCGAATTCTTCCTGATAGGCCAATTGGGTGAGGTCCTCCATACGGTCCAGAAATACCTTGCCGTTCAAGTGATCGATTTCATGCTGTAAAACCACCGCCTCGAAACCTGCTACCCGTTTCTCTATCTTATTACCTTCCCGGTCATAAGCCTTGAGCGTCACCGATGTGGATCTCGGGACTAGCCCTCTAAAATCAATGAGACTCAAACAACTTTCCCAGCCCAAAACCCTTTCCTCGCTGTGATCCGATAATACAGGATTGATCAGGGCTGTCAGGGGAATGGAAGACCCCCCCGGATACCTCTCATTATTATCGTACTCCAGCACCACTATTTGCAAGGAACGATTGACCTGCGGAGCAGCTAGACCAACTCCTCCTTCCTCACGCATAGTGTCGATCATATCGTCTATAAAGTTTTGCAATTCACCTTGTCGGCCCGAGAGCTCTTTTAAATCTAATTGTTTGGCAACCTGCCTCAAAACGGGATTGCCTAATTTAGCGACTTTCAGCACTGTCATATCCGACCTCTTAGTTTATGTGTAGTATACCTATGAAAAGGAAAACTCACCTGCAATAAACTTTTAAAATACCAGTTTTCCACTACTGGTCAGAATAAAATATGGGCATGTAATATCAATTGTATTCTATCACACTCAAGATAGAGAGATCGAGTTCACCTCTCAATAAAGGGCTACAATTGGTGCTACCCATTTTTTGTTTGACATTTGATACAGGTTTCATAATAATGCACCAGCTTATAACATTAGAGAGGGAGATGAATCTTGACTAAAGACGAATTAATCAGTGCGGTAATTAAAAGTTGTAAAGACGATGACTTGACCAAGCGATTGGCCGGGGATATAATTGATGCTACCTTTGATGCAATCTCTAAAGGGATCAAAAAAGAAAAACGGTTCGCCTATCCCAGCTTTGGAACCTTTACGGTTAGAAACCGAAAAGCAAGAAAAGGCCGGAATCCTCAGACCGGAGAGGAAATCAAAATTAAAGCCAGTAAAACGGTTGGCTTTAAACCTGCTCCTACATTGAAAAATTCCCTATAACCTTTTCATCAAAATTAAAACCGCTCACTTTCGTGAGCGGTTTTTTTGTTTCCTCTTCCAATCTTACCAGAACCTTTCTCCTCATTTCTCCGGAAAAATTAAGCTGATTGAGTTGCTGAAACATCCAGATCGCATTATCGGCATTTTTAAAAGCCTCACTTCTACAGGCTCATCAGAATCCAAATCGATTTCTAAAGAAAAAATGAATTTTTGCCAAACTTGCTTTTAACTTGAAATTCTCCAATTAAAAACGCAAAAACCTACTGATTACACACTAATTGGATTATTCTGATTTTCAAAAAGGAATTTTGATTTTTTTCAGGAGTGTGATCAACCTTTGCGTTTTCGGGGCAACTCTTTTTTTTCAAACCCCTTGAACTTTCCCCGGTCCGCGGCTTTCGGCATTCGGGTCTTACGTTCATGCTGGTTATGCATCCAGTTTTTTTCAATATAATGGCAGACCCGACATTCCCGGGCTTTTTTGAAAGCCAGACGACTATAAAGGTTCCTGACCCTGGAAACATGCAGGGGAGGGTCAAAATCTTTGTGGATATGGCAACTTTGGCAATATTCACCTATTATTTTATTAGCCTTCCCCGGACGAAGGTCCCCATCAAACGCTTTCTCAATATCCTTATTAGTACACCCGGAGAACAACACGAGAAACGAGACCACCAGAAGGCCCTGCTTTACAAAATTCGCCGCTCTACTGAAAAAAGCCGGATATGTGAATTGCCTAATTACATCCATATAAATCAAACAAAATTAAGGGAGCCCTGCCAAAACATTCAATTCATGGCCGCCTTAAATGGGCTGGAAACGGATTTTTCTGTAGTTTTTAAGAACTTTTCCGGAATAACGATGAGGAAGATGCCCTTTCCTGAGAAATCGGCTCAACCGCGAGGGACCTTGGTTATAAGCCTCCAAGGCAAGGGTCATATCTCCAAACCTGACTATCATCTTGTTCAGATAATAAGCCCCTAAAGCTATATTCTTTCTGGGGTTATAGAGGGTGGGGGTTCCCTTCCATTTCAAACGGGTTTCGGACGCCAATGCAACCGCCGTAGCCGGTCTCAACTGCATCAAACCATGCGCATCCCGGTTTGACTTCGCCCAATTGTAAAAAGAACTCTCGGTAATGATCAAGGCAGTGAGAAAAAGTGGATCGTATCCATATTTTCTGCTTTCCGTCAAAATCCATTCAGGAATCAGCACGGAACTGGTTTCATCCAACCCTGTGTTATAATCAGAAATGATCAGGCGTATCTTTTCACGAATGCGGTCATCGTAGGCCAGTTTATTTTGAAAATGCACTTCTTTTGCTCTATGGAACACACCTTCCTCTATCTGGATCACTGCAGAAAAGAATGGCGATAATCCAATAACGTATTGAGGAGTTTTGCCTGTAGAGAACCCTGTAAACGCTAGAACCAGAAAAAGCGGAATTACAGTCTGTATTGCTTTATAGAAGGTCATGTTCTATCTTAACAGTTTAGAGCTTTTTAAAGTAAATCAATTTAATTTTGGGACGTAAGCGATGCAAATGAAAAAGACCAGAAAGCCTTATACAGGCAAATTTTAACATTCGGGTTTTCAACCATTAGTAGATTATAGTGAAATTATGGCACCTTGTCAATTCAGCTTCTTTTAAAGGTCATGAAAAACTCGAACGGAGGATTAGACATTTACTTTTTATTGCAGAAAAATATAACATCCACATAAATATTGAATTTTTGTTGTTTTATGAAAATATCCTGCCCGGATTGCCAAGCCAGTTATGATATCGACCTCCCCGACTTGACCAAAGAGGCGGTTGAAGTCAAATGCGTCGAATGCCAGCATAGTTTTTGGGTAACACCCGAGGCGAGACCTGCTAAGTCTCCTAATTCTCTACTTCCAGACAATCCGGTGGAGGAGAATCGCGAGATCAAAAACCAGATGCCTGACGAAGATGATTTCGATGACATGCTGGACCAGTTGATCAATGAGGAAAATGATGGCTATGAAAAAGAGGAAGAAGGTCGAATAAACATTGGCCCTATTTCCGTCCCCAATACCCGCACCAGAAAATTAATGCTGGCAGGAGGAGTGTTAGGGCTTCTGGCCACCGCCGGAGGAGCTTATTTTGCCTGGCAGATCTTTGCCCCTCCCGAACTGACCGAAATCGCAAAACCCGAAGCCGAAGTTCCCAAAGGCTTGACCCCAAAACCTGACAAAGAACAAGCTGAAAAACCTGCTAAGCCTGCAGTCATTGAAGAAGATTCTGAAGGCCTGCTGGCAGCATTGCCTCCCGAATCGAAGATGGTGAAATTTTCCACCATCATGCCAGTAGCATTTGAAGTTAATGATATTCGGGTTCTCAGTTTCACTCTGGAAATCATTTTCACGGATGAAGCCAGTGCCCAGATTATGCAAAGTGCCTTGCCTCTTTTCGAGGAAGCAACTGTAAAAACCGTGGAAAAATTCCTGGAAAAAAAATTCTATGACGATATTCTTTATGTTAAAGAAAAACTGGAGCAAAGACTTCAAGCTGCATATAACAACAAAATTGACAGCGATGGTCGAGTCAAAAAAATTAAATTTAAAGATTTTGTGATCCAGTAATAAAGCGGGTTTCAGGTTTCCCGTTGTCTGTACAACATGGTGATTTGTTCTTCTTCAGAAGGCCCTTCCTTAAGGAGCCCTTCCTTGATTTTCCATAGTAGCGGCTGAATTCCTTCACCGGTCAAAGACGAAATCAGAAAAAACGCAGGGTTCAACTCGGCCATGGACGCTTGCAGAACATCAACATTTTTTTGTGACTGAGGATCATCCACCTTGGTCGCTACCAGGACTTGTGGCTTTTGAGATAGCACTGGATTGAAGCGTTCCAATTCCTCTTGCAATTTGTGATAGCGGGTCACAATGGTTTCAGGATCTGGGTCCGAAAAATCTATCAAGTGAAGAAGCAGATGAGTACGCTCAATATGCTTTAAAAACTGGTATCCAAGCCCTTTCCCTTTATGCGCTCCTTCGATTATTCCCGGAATATCGGCTACAACAAAAGACTCTCCTTCTTCCAGCCTCACTACACCTAGGTTGGGCACAAGGGTGGTAAACGGATAGTCTGCTATCTTGGGCCGAGCGTTGGAGATTTTTGAGATGAGAGTCGACTTGCCAGCATTGGGGAACCCAATGATTCCCACATCGGCCAGAAGCTTGAGTTCGAGAAAAAGCTTCCTGCTCACACCGGGCCAGCCGGTTTCAAACTTTTTCGGAGCGCGCTGAGTGGAAGACTTGAAGCGTAGGTTTCCACGCCCTCCATCACCCCCTTCGGCAACGATGAATTGCTGATGGGCTTGATTAAGATCCACGAGCAGCTCCCCTGAATCTTCCTTGACCAGAGTTCCCGGCGGAAGGCGTATGATCCGCGATTGCCCGCTTTTCCCGGTCATTTGCTGGCCTCGGCCCGATTTCCCATGTTCCGCCTTATAAATCTTCTGGTACCGCAAATCTATCAGAGTGGCAAGGTTGGGGTCGGCTTCGAGCACAACGTCGCCTCCCCGGCCTCCATCCCCACCATCGGGGCCTCCTAAGGGAACATACTTCTCCCTGCGGAAACTACTACAGCCGTCTCCGCCATCCCCCGCCTGCACGGTTATGGTCACTTGATCAATAAACATGACAGAAAGCCCTCATTATAAAATGATCTCTTTAGGTTTTGCTGATTTGAAAAATCTCGATTTGCTCTGGAGGTAGCTGGCAATAACTCGCGGAACCAAGAGAACGGTTGCCGCATATGGTATCGCCTAAGCGGAGGTTTTCCGCCCAAATGGGGGAAAGCTGGCGGGAATTGAGACGCGCTCAGTTTTGTGTTTGTGGATAGACGCTAATCTTTTGCGTTTTGCGATCCCGGTGCTCAAATTTGACCACACCCGCAATTTTAGAAAAAATCGTATAGTCACTCCCCAAACCCACATTGCTTCCTGGGTGGAAGTGGGTACCCCGCTGGCGAACCAGTATTTCTCCTGCTTTAACGGCCTGACCTCCAAATCGCTTCACACCCAAACGCTGCCCCCGGCTGTCACGGCCGTTTGAAGTACTGCCTTGTCCCTTTTTATGTGCCATGATTTCCTCTTGGTTATGGAGCGGTAATTCCGGTAATTTTCAAGCGTGTCAAGGACTGGCGATGGCCATTCTTACGCCGGTAATTTTTTCTCCGATGTTTCTTAAAAATAATAATTTTTTTACCTCTCAATTGCTCGGTAACCTCGCAAGCTACAGTGCAACCCTCTACGTATGGAGTGCCGACTTTGACCGAACCACCTTCCCCGCAGATAAGAACCTTATCCAGGTTAATGGTCTCTCCAACATCGCCTTCTAGCTTTTCAACTTGGATGACATCGCCTTCTGAGATTTTGTATTGCTTACCACCCGTTTTAACCACTGCAATCATTTCCAATCACTCCTTAATATCAAAAATAAGGGCGGTTCCACTCAGGAAACCCCCCATCCATCCTAATATTGGATAAAACGGTCATATTAGGGGAAAAAGATCCTCTTGTCAAGAAAACGCCCATCGACACAAAGGAATATATCCTGTAAGCTTGGTTTCAATATCCGATCGCATTATACAATGATTCCAAGGACAAATCCAGCCTCAGGAAAGCTCGCATGTCTTTGAAAGACAAAGAAAAATGGAACAATAAGTACGACCACGACGAATACATAACTGGAAAAGAACCGAGCGACTGGCTTGAAGAAAACGCTGGGCTTCTGGACGGAAAAGGAAAAGCTCTGGACATCGCTGGCGGCGAGGGAAGAAATTCTGTTTTTGCCTCTAGTAAAGGTTATGAAGTCACTTGCCTGGATATATCAGAAAATGGATTACGAAAAGCCCAAACTCTGGCGCAGGAAAAAGATGCTAAGATTACAATAGTTCTCGCCGATCTGGATAATAGCTATCTTAAAGAGAATGAATATGATCTGGTTCTCTGTTTCAACTTTCTGGATCGCAATCTATTTGCAGGAATCCGCCAAACATTGAAGTCAGGCGGTTTGCTTTTTTACGAAACTTTTACCCTCGATTACCTGAAATACAGTAGTTTTAAAAAGGAATGGGTCTTAGAGGCTAACGAATTGCTTCAGGCATTTGGCGATTTTCGTATTTTGAGATACAGAGAAGTAGATGATAACCCCAAAGCATTCGCCTCACTGGTCGCACAGAAACTATGACGACTAACTTTTATTTTTAGCTACCTTATCATGAAACGCCACTCAATTTTTATTCTCATTGTAGCTTTGGTCTTTGTGCTGATTTCAGGTTGCGCAATAACCAGAGAGAAGAAGCTCAAAACCAAAGGGTTCACGCTCTCTTACCAGAACAAGTCTGCGGCAGGATCCCCTATCGACAAAATGCAACTCAGCCACCCGGTCAAACTATCAGAGGCAAACGTTCGGAAGCATCTAAAATCTCTGGTCTTTGAAGAACTATCTCTGTTCGGCAAGAAAAAAACCGTTTTTATCGCACAAGATCTGGACCGCATTGGACGCTTGCTCACGAAAGCCATCCAACGCGTTCCAAGCCATAAGATCATTCACTATGAACTGGAGACTCCCGGAGGGACTACAGAGGGAGATATCTTCGCCGATGGCAAACACATTCACTGGCGGTTCAGCTCCATAAAAGGGATAGAGTTTTCCGGGAGATCTTATACCAGTTCTAGTAATACTAACTGGAGAATGGTTCCACAATCAGGCCAGAAGTACCATGCGGTCCATAAGCTTCTTGGGCCCCAGGCTGCGGAAAACTGGATCCTCACTGAACGCGTCCCTTCGAAAATAGAAAAAACCTCCAGACAGAAAAGCCCTCGTTCTTCCAAAAACAAAACAAAAGCCCGATCAAAAGAACTTGCCAACAAAGAGGCTCCGCCCGTAAAAAGTTCTAACCCCGCTCTGGAAGAGAAGCTTCAGTTTCTCAAGGACCTGCATGAGAAAAACCTGATCGATGGAAAAGAGTATGATCAAAAAAGGAAAGAGTTGCTCGACACCTACCTTTAAGTCGTCTTGTTACGGCTGGAATGGTGGAAAAGGATATCATCGACTTTATCCATAAGGTCATTGCGTTCCTGATTGGTCGCATCGATCTTCCTTTTGATTTGAACAATCTCAGCATCTGGTAAATCTGTTCTGCGGGCCTCGTCTTCCAAATGCCAGATTTTAATATTTCGGGAAGCCAGTTCGCTCACCGCATTGCCCAACTCTCTGATTGCGTCAGAGGACGAAACATTTGTGTTGGTATACATCTTGATTTTTTCATCACGAATACGCACTTCCCCCTTAAGAGCTGCGCCGAGAAAACCATCCACCTCTTTCATCAAATCCTGCCTCTGCCTGTCCACCAGATCTCGTTTTACCTGGAGTTCCTGCCGTTTCGAAGCCGGAGTTTCTCTATTTTCCAGCGCCTCATCCAGATGCCAAATGCGCAGGTTTTTAATCGAAAGTTTATCAACCAGACTGCCTAAAGTTTCTGCCATAAAAAGTATTTCAATATTAAGTTAATATGGGTTTATGGAGATGGCCTCATTTTTTTTAAACTATCACACCCCATGGAGGCTTCGAAGAAATTTATAAATATCAATTCTTAATGATGCAGTTCAAACCATCACGTACTGTCAACAGAACCGATTCCACCCGTTGATCTTTAACAACCCGCTCATTGAACTCGTGGATCGCCCTGTCTGAATCGTCCTGCGGATCAAGCACCCGGCCACTCCACAGAACGTTATCTACAGCGATCAATCCGCCCTTGCGGATCAATGGGAAGACGGCTTCATAATAATTGCTGTAGTTCTCCTTATCCGCGTCGATAAAAGCCATATCAAACGAACCTTCCAGCGTTTTGATCGACTTCAACGCCGGGCCTTCCAACTGAGTTATTTTTCTCCCATGCAGGCTTTTAGAAAAATATTTTCGTGCAAAGGCAATCGCCACAGGATCCACTTCACAGGTCACAAGAGTTCCATCCTCAGGTAAAGCTTCGGCCATCGATAAAGCACTGTATCCCCCAAAGGTACCAATTTCCAAAATGCGCCGAGCTCCGACCAACCGGGCCAGCAGTTTTAAAAGCCGAGCCTCCAACCTGCCGGTCGTCATCTGAGGAATTTCTAGCTTCTCGTAAGTTTCATCTTCAAGCCTTCTTAACAGTTCGCCTTCATCACTCGTGTGATCAAAAGCATATTGTTCTATCTTTTCATCAATAAAGTCCATGAACCCCCTGCTCCTTTTTAATACGTCACAATTCCCTCATCAAGAGTCCGCCAAATATACCAGGTTCCCACCGTTTCAAAAGGTTGCCATTTTTTGCCAAAAGTACGCACTCTGTCTGGAGTGGGCAATACCCGCATATTGTAGAGTTGTTTCACTCCAGCCCGGAGCCCTAAATCTCCCACTGGCAAAACATCCATCCGGTTCAGGGAAAAAATCAGGAACATCTCCGCTGTCCACCGTCCAACGCCATAAACACTGGTCAACTGTTGAACAATTTCTTCATTATCCTGATAAGCCATACGGTGAGGGCGAACACTGCCATCGAGAAATTTAGCACTGAGGTCTTTCATGTACTTCACCTTCTGGCTCGACAGACCTACTTCCCGCAATTGTTTTTCCGGCAAATCCTGCACTTTTTCCGGAGTGGGTCGGCTACCGGCAAAAAGGTTTTGAAAACGATGGGTGATGGATTCCGCAGCTTTTGTTGAAATCTGTTGCCCCACTATGGCTTTACATAGTACCTGAAAATAATTTCGGTTCTGCTTCAACTTGAAAGACCCCACCCGGCGTATCACACCGGCCATTACGGCATCTCTCTCATCAAAATGTGTCAGGATCATTTTTTTACTGGGAAGCGACATCTCGGTTATCCTCGCCAGTCTACCTGAAAGGCCCGGACACTTTTAAGGTTGGGAGAAGCCTTAAGTTGATCCACAGCCCGGTCACTGATCCGGTTTTGGTACAAGTCAAGAGTGATTAAGCGAGGGAACGCCTCTGAAGAGCAAAGCAAATCCACAGCGCTATCTTCCAATCCGTTTGCCGCAAGAGACAATAGAGTCAGTTCCTGAAAATTTTTGGATTCACATAATGCTTTAACACCTCCCAGACCCAAACCCGTTTTTTGCAAATACAATTCGCGCAGGTTTTGCAATTTAGATTCTCCCGCAAGAATCGCCGCGCCCGTAGGTCCTACCGGATTGAGGTTGAGATAAAGCATTTGCAGGTTGGAAAGAGCTTTTGACTCGGTCAACGCCTTCAAGCCTTCAAGACCAATCCTATTACTATGGAGAAAAAGTTTCTGCAAACAGCCTAAAAACGGCGAAGCAGCTATGGATTGCGCCGAGTAGTTCGTGAGTTTGTTATGAGACAGAGAAAGAACCATCAGTTTTTTAAGCTGAGGCGAATTTGCCAGCGCCTCTACCCCTTCATTACCAAATTCATTTTTATCCAGCCACAACTCCTTAACCTTGCGGATTGTGTCATAGGCCAGAAGATCCTCGACTTCTTCTATAAGCACTTCCTTATCAATGAGGTCGAGTTTATAAATAGCCTTTTCGCTGTTTTCAATCTCGGCATCGGCTTCCGCCTCGCTCCAGACCATAGCGGTGGAATCGTCTGGCTCATCAGCAAGCACCGTCAAACTATTTTTGACCAGGCTTTCAAAAAGAGGGCTGATCATTTCAGCCATCCTTGCTCTTTAAAAAAACTGATGATTTCATGAGCCGTTTCTCTTGGTCTTTGGTTGGTAGTGTTGCAAATAAAGTCTGCGGCAGACTGGTATTTTCCCTGCCTTTCGGCAAGATTTTTTTTCTGTTCTTCCTCAAAACTTAAACCTTCTTTAAGAGCAGGCCGATTGCGGTCTTTTTTGATCCTACGGATGATCGTAGGCAGACTCGCCGTAAGCACAACGCACCTCCCTTCTCTTTTCAGGAGAACTATATTATTGTCGTCAAGCACTACTCCCCCGCCACAATCGATGATACTGTCTTGAGCCTCTCCGACCACTCGGCCCACAGTTTCTGATTCCAGTTTGCGAAAACCAGACCAGCCTGCCTGTTTCACAATTTCGCGGATGGGTTTCCCGGCAGTTTGGACAATTAAATCGTCCACCCGATACAATTTTCTCCGTAGTTCTTCAGAAAGAATCTTTGCGATCACCGATTTCCCGGTTCCTCTGTAACCCAGCATGACAATATTCAACGACCTGTATCCTGTATGGCAGGCTTTTCAAGGTTCCCATTAGCAGTCCTGGCAGAGTCCCGCTCTCTAAAAAGCTTTGTTTAATAACACAAAAAGAGTAAAGCAATATTTCTGCCGATGCAAACGAAACCTTTCTAATCACTCTTATGTTTTTCTTCTTATAAAGTCTCTATGCTATAATCAGGTTTTTCGGAGAACTTATTTTTCACATTCTCTTAGGCCAACCATTCAACAGGGAAAGGGCAAATTGTGAAAAAAATTATATTTTTAACTATATTTGCTATTTTTATCCAGACATCTGGAGCCTGGGCTGACGATGACGAAGTAACCAAAAAAAAAATAGCTCTGTGTGAAAAAGGAAATTCAACAGCCTGTTTTCAAATAGGCGAACGCTATCGCACTATCGAGCAAGATTTGAAGACAGCCGTCAAGTTTTATATCAAGGCCTGCGACACTGGCTATATGACCGGATGCACCAACGGTGGCAGCCTCATGGTCATGAAGGGGACTCCCTACAGCAAGGAATTCAAAGTAGCGCGAAAAATGTATACCAAAGCCTGTGACGCCGGTGAAGATCGAGCGTGCTTCAATATGGGAAGCTTGAATTATAAGGAAGGACGCCAGAAAAAAGCACTGCAGTTTTATCTAAAGGCTTGTGATATGGGCAATAACCAGGGTTGCGCCAGACACAAGAGGTTGTCTCGCTAAGCAATATGCAAGATAAGACCAAGAACTGGGAAGAGTTGTGTAACGACGGGGAGAACTATGGCGGCGAAGGAAAAAACCTTTCGCCAAAGGAAAAAATCCTTTTTGAAAATATTAAGGATAAAAAAGTCCTCAAAATTCAGGATGCCTACCTATTTTCCAAAACCGGGAAAATTGAAGAAGACCACGGCAAGAGTCTGGCCGAAATGATCGCTAATTTTCCACTCATCAAAACCATCTCCAGCATGATTCTTACCCATAACCAGCTTGGGCCGGATGGGATGAAACTTCTAGCTGAGTCCTCGTTTCTCCCCAAAATCACCGACCTGCATTTGGGCTCCAACAATCTTGGAAATGAGGGCGCTAAAATCATCGCCCAGTCGGAAATTTTCTCGGAACTGGTGACCCTGAACCTGGAATGCAACGGCATTACCGCGGAAGGGGCAAAAGCTCTGGCCCAATCTTCTGTACTGACAAAAGTGGAATACCTGAACCTGGTGGATAACCGGGCCGGCGATGAAGGTGCTTTCGCCATTGCCAGTTCAGAAAATCTCGGCAACCTGACTTATCTGCATCTTGGTGGTAACCGGATTAAATCTGAAGAGGCTAAAGCGGCTTTAAAAAATTCACCAAAACTCACCAAGCTGGAAAAACTTAAGGTTTTCTAAAACAAAGCTTCAATGATTAAAGCTGAATAACCGGATGGTTGTGCGTTTAAATGGAGTTAGGGTCGTCAGGGCGCAGCAGTTCCGGCCGGGAGTAATTGACCAGTCCCGCATCATCTTCCACACCTTCCTTGAGCACCAGAGTTTTGAGTCCGGTCAGGGTTTTACTTTCATAGATTGCTTGCGCCCCTTCCTTGCCGAAATAGTTTCTTCCTGCATAAAGATGCGTCAACCCGGCCAACGAAGTAGACTCTCCCAAGGCCTTTGCCCCTTCATCGCCAAACATATTTTGCGAAAGCCGCAAAACCTTAAGAGCCTTCCACTTTGGGGCCGAGGCTATCATCTGGATCGCTTCATCTTTAAGTTTATTGGCTGAAAGATTCAGTTCCTGCAATTGATCCATAAGGTTTCCCTGAACCATTTCTTTCAGCCCTTCAATCTCAATATAACCGCGCTCAATTTCTAGTCTCTTCAATCCGGGAAAAGACGTTGTCTCTCCAAGCGCTTTAGCTGTTTCGTTACCGACCTCATTCCACCCCACATCCAAAAATTCCAGAGTGGGAAAGTTTTCAGACCGTAAAAATCCTGCCACAGAAGCATCGGTAAGGCGGTTATCGGAAATGACCAGTGTTTTCAGGTTCTTCAGTTTGACATGGGTGGATTGGGCAACATCCATCAGCCCCTGCCCCGTCAGAAAATTGATGCCAAAGTAGAGTTCTTCAAGTTGGGCAAGATTTTCCGACCCAAAAAGAACAGGCAAAGCCTCGTCACTAATCTGATTGTCAGCAAGATCGAGAATCCGGACATTTTTAAGCCCCTCATAATCGCAAATGATTTTCACATCATCGTTGGCAATATATTTTCCAGAAAGCTTGAGCGAGCCAGGCTCTTCTTCCAACATAAGCTGAAGGGTTTTCTGCCATTTTTCCGTTTTCTCTTCAAAAGAAGGTTCGTGCTCCTCATACTCCGAATCTCCACCGCGAATGATGCCCATTTTATCTCCTACAAAACTATCAAAAAAAACCTGCTCTCCTGCCTTTGGGGTAAACACTACTCATATATAACAGCTTGCCTTCCCCGAGCTCAACCAAAAATTGGCAAATTTCCCCATCCACCTCTAAAACTCAAGCAACCCTCCTGATTTCAAAACATTATCCATTGGTTTTATATAAATTTTGCCAAAAAAATTAAAAAAAATTAATTTCAGATTAACAACCCCTTAATCTTGGTTTTATAGAATACTCCTGATAACAATTAAAGTTGCCCAAACAGATCAAGGCTTGTACTGAAAATGGGAGAAAAAAAATGGACACGTTCAAAACAATCGATATCCGCGGACTTTCATTTTTTAGCGCGTTGCAATTAGCGTCGAAAGAGTTCGACCGTATTAAAAAAAACGGGATATTAGAACTCATTATCGACAAAAAAAGAGATCTGACCGATGTTTTTTCAAGATGGGCCAAAAATCAGGGTTACAAAATTTCAGGTATCGAAGACGACCCTCGTATGGTGCGTCTGTTCATTCGCAAAGGTTCTCGGGCTGTAAAAATTTAACGTGAACTTTGAACACAGGTTATTTCGGATTTTCCAGGTTTCGATCTCCTCCTCTAAGCCACCAAACCTTAAGTCTGGTATAGCCTGTGTTTTTTCATCTACTTCGGCTCCTCCTGATGATTCTTTTCATATATAATCCGCAGACCCTCCAAAGTTAAAAACGGATCCAGCGTATCAATGACCGTTGTTTTTGAGGCAACCCAGTCAACAATTCCACCAGTAGCCACCACATGCGCGTTCTGCCCCAACTCACTTTTAATTTGTCGAACCAGAGCTTCAATCATACCCGTAAAACCATAGACCGCGCCGGAACGAATACTTTCCACCGTTGATTTTCCAATAACGTTTTCCGGGACCACCATATCGATACGGGGCAGTTTAGCAGTGTGTTTAAACAGGGCATCCAGAGAAATCTGAATTCCCGGAAAAATAGCGCCACCAAGATATTCTCCTTTTTTAGATACCACATCGAAGGTCGTGGCAGTACCAAAATCCACAACGATCAATGGCCCGCCAAACTTCTCAAATGCCGCCACCGAGTTAACAATCCGGTCAGCACCCACTTCGGCAGGATTATGGTAAAGGATAGAGATTCCCGTTTTAATACCCGGCCCCACCATCAGAGGCTCGCAGGAAAAATATTTCCTCGCCATGTCTTGTAGAATAGGCACCAGAGGTGGAACCACGCAGGCAAGAACAATGTCATCAATGGTTTCTGTCTCGACATTGTTCAACAGGATAAACTCTTTGATCAATACCCAGTATTCATCGGCCGTCCGGTTCCATTCCGTACGAATCCGCCAATGGGTCAGGAGCTTTTTGCCGGCGAACAAACCGATCACATTGTTGGAGTTGCCAACATCAATAACTAACAACATAATTAAACCTGTACAATATTTTCAAGAACCCTGCGAAAATAACAGAGCCTGCAAAGGATAACAACCACGAAAATTATTCTCATGAATTAACGGACTTTACTTTAAACATAACAAGCCAGCTTAAACTGGCCACAAAATGGAAGCCTGAAAACCATGAAAGATAAGTATAATATTGAAATGGAAGATATCTCTGGATTTTCTCTGGAACAATCATCAGATTTTTTGCTCTGGGAAGACATTTCCTATCATGACTTGCTGGAACAGGTATTGAAAAATCTAGACGATGACCATGCTCACAGATTTTGTCAGGTCGTCAGAAGCGGGAGTCCATTCCAATTGAGCGATACCTTTTATCGAATCAAATCCGGTTAAATACAATTCTGAATTCGACAACTGTTAAGGATTTTTTTTCTGGTCCCAGCCCTTCAGCTTCATACAACCCATATATCCCGCATGCTCGCCTTCGAACCCAAATTCGCGGCCCTGGATTTTGTGGCTATGCTTATCTCTTTCTGCCGCACACTTCCTCGAATCTTTCAGAAATTCCTGCTCTGCCTTACCACTGCCTTCATGGATAAAGTCTTCGAACTTGCGCTCCTCGGCACAACCAACCAATAGAAAAAACATACAAATAATTCCGACACGCATCATTAGTCTTCTTTCAATAGTTCCACGAGATTTCAACAACGATCCTCTTAATTCCCAATTCTCAATCCTTTTCAAAACGGGTGAAGGACCGCCCGTTTTTACGAAGTTCAAACAAAGCTGGAAGCATAAACAGGGCGCAGATTGTACAGGTTATTATCCCCAACTCCACTACCGAGGCAATCGACCTGATCCCCTGATGATGTGCAATATTCAAACTAGCGTAACCCACAAAGCTAGTTAAGGCCGATAATATAATCGAGCTTCCCGTTTCTTGTAGTGACTTGAGGGAAGCCCCCTTGGAATAATCCAGTATATGGTGGCTGAGGTATATACAGTGGTCAATCATAATTCCCACAATAGAAGGAAGTATTACAATATTGATGAAATTTAGTTTCACATCAAAAACAGACATGAGCGCGCCAGTCAAAACCAGGCCTGTAAAAAGAGGCAGGAAAGTGATAACAGCTAAACGGATACTCCGGAGGTCCAGCAAGAGAATAACGAAAACCATCGCGAAAGCAATACCCATAGCCACCGGACCTTTGTCCTTCACCCAGTCCATTATTTCAGCCGCAATCAGGTTTTCATTTAACACGGAAATCTTGATATTTTTCTCCTCCAGCTTGCGCTTCAATTCAGCCACTTCCTTTTTCAACTGATAAATATTTTCAACACGAAAAAAGTTTTTATCTGCGGGAGAAAACAACAAAACCAGATAATCATCTCCAGCACGAAGCTTTTTCTGTAAATTAGAAGGCACCCGCTTTTCGTTAAACGGCTCGGCATTGACCAGCTTTCTAAAACTTGCATACCGATCGTTTCCCAGCGAAAATTTAATGATATCCGCATTATCCAAAAACATTTTGCGAATCCGTTCGATCACGTCCTTCTTCGATTCATACTCCTCGCGACTGAATATGTTTAAAGAATACTGAAGACCTATAGTGGTCTGCTCCCCGCTCTCGCGCTTGATCTCCTCCAGAGCCGTATGGATGTCAAATAGATTTTCCTTTTCATGTGTCAGAATTAGGGTAGGTGAAAAGGCAAAACCGAAATCGTCTGTGGTGACCGTCTCATACTCGCTGGCCGGGGACTCCCCTCTCAGTTTCTGAAAGTCATACTCAAACCTGTTCCCAGGAAGAAGAAACAAACTCGCAACCATCAGGAAGAAAAACAGAGCGGAAAGGAAATAAGGCGTGGTGGAATACAGATTAGAAATCTTAAAGGTGAACAATCTCGGCCGGGGTTTTCTCAGCCAATGAACCTTGTCATAAAACAACGCCTGCGCCGGAAAAATAAAATAATAGCTCAAAAAAGCACAAACGATGCCCAGTGTGGCAATTTTCCCAAACTCCGCAAATCCCTGAAAATCCGAAAAACTCAAGATGGAAAAAACACTTATAGTGGTCAGCATCGCTACTAACCCTGATCGCCCTACTTGGGTCACAACCAGTTCCGTTGCCTCAGCAATAGTCTTACCCTTGAGCAGTTCCTGCTTGAAGCGAATATAAAGGTGAATACCATAATCGATCCCCAGCCCCATCAATATAGCCACCAGAAAACCGGAAATAATATTCAGATGCCCGATAAACAGGCGCGTCAAGGCAAAGGTATAGGACAGAGACAGCAATAGAGGGAAAATGATGAGCGGTATGGAGAACCAGGACCGGGTATAGATAAGGATGATTAAAGTCGCCAACAGCGCCGCAAGCAGCGCCGATTTCTTAAGGTCATTCTGGATGAACCGATTTTCTTCCAGTCGCACAATCAGCGAGCCGGTAAGGTTTATAGTCAGGTCAGGAATTTCCTTTTCAAGCCCGGTCTGGTCAATCGCCTCTTGAACCGACTGGACGTATTGCTCGGTAAAGTTTGTATCGGTGACCGTCCCATTGGGTCTGACAAAAATATAATAATTATTTTTCCTCTTTCCCCTATGGTAAGGCTTGATGTTTCCAAAGATATCGTACTGGTCGGCAAACGTTTGCAACTTAACTGGATTGAAAAGTTTGTCTTCCCCAAAAAATCCTCCGAATTGACCCCGTGCATAGTCAATCGCTTCGGCAACCAGTGATTCAAGCTGCAGTAACTCTGTTTTTGGGATTAACAGTAGCTGACGGTTTTTTAAAAAATTTGCCGGCACTTGCGAGTCAACAAAATGAGTTCCGGGAACTTTTTGCAGAGCCCGTGCCAGTTTACCAATCACTTCATCGGCCTGAATGGGATTCAACTGCTCCAGCACAACCACAAGCGGACCAGACCCGCCGGTTTTAGCAACCACCTCATTAAATTCTTTGATTAACGGTAAATCATGAGGGAGAAGGTTATCCATCTTGGGGTTGAAGCTCAAACCACTGGCCCAATAAATGGATACTCCGCTTAAAAGAATTGCCAGAATCAGCAGAGTGCCGGGGTAGCGACGGGTAATTTTATTGAAACACCAACTAAGAACTGTTCTCATACCTGAAGCATTGAAGGCGAGCCAAGGAAAACCACAATGGAAGAAATCAAAAAAAGCTAACGCAAGTATACAATGAAAATAGACACAAAAAAAGCCAGTGGAGCAATAGCTCCACTGGCTTCAAAGCTCAAACAAAATCTATTTGGGTACTACTTTGGATGCCTGAGGCCCTTTTTGTCCCATGCTCTTCTCGAACTCGACTGCTTGGCCTTCTGCAAGAGTCTTAAAGCCGTCCCCTTGAATTTCAGAAAAATGGACAAAACAATCTTCCCCATCACTCGACTCAATAAACCCATAACCCTTACTATCGTTAAACCATTTTACTTTTCCCTCTGCCATAACAGCTCCTCCTCCAACAGTTTTAGCGGCAAGGCCAATCAAGCTATCCAACTCACCTTCCCAGTTTTTACTGGGTCTCCATCTCGCCAAGATTTTGCCGAGCTAAACCAAAATAAGCCTTCAACTCGTTACGAACCTTGACTTATCCAGTTAATAAACTCGGATACTAATTTGTACTGGCACTGGAACCCTATTTGTTAGGCAAAAGTATAACACCAAAACTATTCCCCGCCTAACTTTAAGGAACACAAAATCTATATACCGATTAGCTTGGAAAGGGAGGCTGTCAGCAAAGTCTTTGCCTTAACCCAAATAAAAACAACATTATTTCAATTTCTTGAGGGAGGTTTTATCGCTTCAAAAACCCTGCTAAGTTTTATCGGGAGCCCACTGTTCTTTTGCAAGACTCCGCTTTTGAGTAGAAGTCGGGAGCAGAAGCACCAGATAACCTGCCCCCACCATGGGAACCAGAAAGCAAAGATGCTGCAGGAGAGCCAAACTTAATGCAGACTCAGGGGTGAGCCCGCAAAACTGATAAACCAGAAAAGCCGTTCCTTCATAGACGCCAAAGTTTCCAGGAGTGATCGGTAAAATCGTCGCCAGATTCAAGGCACCCATGACCAGAATGGGAGTCCATAAAGGAAGTCCCAGGCCCAGGCTTTTTTGTACCGCCCAGATTCCCAGAGTCTGAGCCAACATCATTAAAAGGGCCAGCAAAAAACCTGCACTGAAGACTCGCACATCCCTTAAAACCTCCAGGTGAGCAGACCAGCGTGACACAAAGGCCTTGACCTTGCCTGTCAAAGATATAGTTTCTTCCTGAACGCGTAGCTTTTTATGAGCGAAGTAAAACATGATGGAAGCGAAAAGACCTATAGTAACCACAAAAATCAGTATCCCCTGCCCCATTCGTTCTGGGAGAGGAACAAAAATTGCCACTAAAGTTAGAACAACAATTTTGGCGAAACCTTCCATGAGTTGATCAAGTGCCAATATCGATAAAGCCACAGCGTGCCCCACCTCTGCCCTTCGGGCCAGGGCCATGACCCCGACTGCATGCCCTCCGGGGAAAGGAATCGTGTTGCAGGATGTGGACATAAAAGAGGTGGCCTGAAAAATTTTGGCAAAAGGAACTGAAACTTTTCCTGGCAGGAGGAAGCTCCAGAGCGAAGCCCAAGCTCCCAGAATGCAGGCATTAAAAAGAACAGCCAGCAACAACCATAAAGGATCCGCCCGGACAAATTCCTCCCACGCCCGACCCAGATCAATAGATTGCAGACAGAGATAAAACAGCCCGACCGCAAAAACCCACAGCAAAACTATAAAAAGCTTTTTCTTCAAAGTTTCTCAGCACTCTATTAATTAAATAACCAACTCTTACTATATTATCCCGCACTCAAAAACCAGCGGCCATTTATTCCGGCACCGGCACAACGGCAAAATCACTCAAACTCCATTTGTCATGTAGTTTTTGAACCGTTCCATTTTTAAGAAGTTTCTTCAAGCTCGCATCAATTTTTTGCTTCAGTTCAGGGTTTTCTTTGCGCAGGACAATACCATAAAACTCAGAGGTCATTCTCGAACCCAGAAATCGGGCGTTTTGGGTCAATTCCTTATTTTTATTGAAATAATAATTCACCTGAACCGAGTCACCGACCACCCCATCGTTCCTCTTATTGGCCATATCAATAATCGCATGGCCAAATTTTTCATAAGTCTTGATTTTCACACCTTCCTGCTTTTGCAAAAAATAATAAGAAGTCGTGTTGATCTGGGCACCGACCGTAGCTCCTGTCTCAGCAAGCTGCTCTAGACTGTCGACATTCCCAATACCATTGCGGACCAACACGGCAACCCCGCTCTGTAGATAGGGAATACTGAAAGCCATGCGAGCCTTCCTTTCGTCAAGAATTGCTATCGAACTGATAGCTAGATCGAATTTCCCGGTGACCAGCCCTCCGAACAACCCCCCCCATTCCACATTAACCAGTTCATAATCGAACCCGGCATTTTTAACAACCTCCTTAATCAGGTCAACTTCAAATCCATCTAGTTCTCCCTGATCGTTTAAAAATGACATCGGGATGAATGTCGCGTCAATGGCAATGACAAGCCTGAGGTTTTGAGTTTCATCCTTCTGACAACTCAGACACCAAAGACAAAAAACAGATAAAACGATTCTTAAAATATATTTTTTCATCATTGAAAAACCCATACTCCATCTCCCCAACCTTTATTACAAAAACAAAAGGGCCCAGCGAAAATCGTTAGGCCCTTTTGTTATATTCAATCGAATTTGGAAGCCAGTCCTTACATCTGCTGCCAACCAGAGCGCAACCGCCGCATCGCCATCTTACGCTTTTTTTTGGCCTCCTTGATCTTGCGTTTTTTCTTGACCGAAGGCTTTTCGTAAAATCGCCTGCGCTTGAGTTCTTTGAACAAACCCTCTTTATTGAGTTGGCGTTTTAAACCTTTTAACGCCCGTTCGACTTGATTTTGATAGACAGTGATTTGCAAAATAGCAGGCTCCTGATTTCAAAGTTATGAGGCTTGAACCTTCATTGGTATTCTAACAGGTTTTACCAGCGGCTTCCCGATTCTTTTTTCTTGAAAAAAGAGAAGGATCCCAATTACTTTCTTAATATTTCCGACAAGCCCACCACAGAGCCAGAAAGAGGCACCTTATTCTAATTTATCTCTAGTTTCAATACTTTGGATTAAGAATAAATTAGGATATTCTCCCTATTCATGCTACGCTTTCTGGATAAACAAGGGTTGTGTAGTGTAAGTTAGTTTCTCGCCTGGAGCAGACCTGTAAAAATACTTTGGTCTAACAGACTGG
Source organism: Nitrospinales bacterium (assembly GCA_965263085.1). Lineage (GTDB taxonomy): Bacteria > Nitrospinota > Nitrospinia > Nitrospinales > VA-1 > LS-NOB. The sequence goes on along the minus strand of OZ253582.1, from coordinate 2,037,748 downwards.
AGTAAGTTGGGTTTTTTATCGAAGTGATTTTCTAAAAGTTCTTACATCCAACCCAATTTAAAAACAGGGAAGACTTTACCCAGGCATTCTGGAAGTATATTCCCGTTCAATCGCAGGAGAGTATTTATTATGGCAGCAGGAACAGTAAAATGGTTTAACGAAAGCAAGGGTTATGGATTCATTGAGTCCGAGAGCGGAAAAGATCTTTTTGTTCATTTCTCGGAAATTCAAGGGGACGGCTTTAAGACTCTTGCAGAAGGCCAAGCGGTCGAGTTCGAAGAAGGTATGGGCCAGAAAGGGCCACAAGCCACTCAAGTGGTACCCAAATAAGAAACCCAGGGCACCAATGGAAATTTTCTAAATCTGCCGGGGTCCGTTATAAAAGGCCTGATCATTTTTTGGTCAGGCCTTTTTTGCGAAAGACCTCTGGCTCTGCCATAAGCAAGTCTCGTGACAACCTGACTTCCCTTTTTCGATCGTTAGCAATGCAAAGATAGTACGACTTCCTCATTACTCCACAAAAATGGAAAACCTCCTACCTAGCACCCATTCATCCACAGAAAACCCTGTAGTTCCAGTTCTGGACAAAATAATTCAATTCTCCTTGTTCACGTTCGTGGCTTTCTCTATGTTTTCCATCAGTGTCACCCAGATATCGTTTGCGATAGGGACCCTGGCCTGGTTACTGAAGGTTCACTTGACACGAGCCTGGAAAGACCAGAGAGGCACGATAGTGGGTATTGCGATCTTATATTTTTCTTTCGCCTGTCTTCTATCTCTAACAACTGCGGTTGATTTTGAAAACAGTATAAAAATCCTGAAAAAATTGCTTCAATTTCTCATATTCTTTTGGGTTGCCAATGCGGTTCAGGATAGAAAGCAAAGAGACCTTCTGGCTGGTCTGGTTATTGTCGCCGGAACTGTCGCGGCCCTGAGTGGGATTTTGCCATCGTTAAACCCAGCTTTTTTTCTACCAGAAATGTTCCACGGAAATAGACCCATTGGAACACTGAGCATGCCCGCAACATTTGGAGGAATTTTAATGATTGCGGGTTTGGTGTCACTGGGAAGATTTTTGTACCATAAGCCCAAAGCATACTCGATGTTAGGGGCCACAGGGGTCATTGTTTTTTGTCTGATATTGACGCTTACAAGACAGGCTTGGCTTGGTTTTTTTATTGGGACTGTATTCCTGATTTTCTTCTGGAATAAAAAATACCTCCTGATCCTTCCGCTATTATTAGCGAGTATCGTACTGTTTGCTCCCGACAAGATTTCAGACCGTGTAAACAGCCTCACAAATTTAACGGACAACTCGCTCCAGCTTAGGATATCTCTCTGGAAAGTGGGTTGGAAAATTTTCAAGGACCACCCGGTAACAGGATGCGGATACAAATGTGTAGACGCGATACACAGTCAATATTCGGGTCCGACAGAATACGTAGCAAAAAGCCCCGGAATGCACAGCAATATATTTCAATTGATGGTTGATACAGGACTTGTAGGGCTGGGTCTTTGGCTTTCTATTTGGGCATCATATTTTTTTGAGATCCTTAAACGGTATCGGGCTCTGGATGAAGAAACGTCTCACAATAATACAAAGGCAGTATTAATGGGATCCTCTGCCGCGGTTTTGGCCTACCTGATAGGAGGTCTTTTTGAGTCATCCATCTATGACTCGGAAGTATCCATGTTGATATATTTTTTGGTGGGACTCTCTCTGACCAACGTAACTAGAAAAAAAATGGACGTGCAGGGTCAAAATTAAAAGGAGTGCGTGATGTTAATGAACTGTGTTTCTAAAGTTGTGTTTTTTCTCGTTGTGATTTTTCTAGCAACAGGGTGTGCCAATAGAATGACAGCAACTTGGGATCCTTCAGCCGATCCAACCGATATTAAATCGTTTTATGTGGTTAAGTTAGGCTCCGATGAAAGAGGTATTAATAAATTAATTGCCAATAAACTGATGGCTATGGGATACCAAGCCACTACAGGTTTAGGAGTGGATATCGCACCCGATGTGGATGTTGTGGTTGATTATAAGGATAAGTGGATATGGGATATTTTCATGTACATGATTGAGCTCACTATAACGTTCTTAGAGCCGAAAACAGATATTCCCTTGGCCAGTGGAAATTTTTTTTTCAACGCATCCTTGAATAGAAAGTCACCGCAAGAAATGGTGGATAAGGTGCTGACAAATATTTTTATGGCCGGTGATCCGGACATAGTGAGCAAACAACCACCGGTCGATTACAACGCAAAAGACTGGGTACAACCAAGAGGGCCGAGCAACTAGGATCAGGCGGAAGATCAAAGCCGATCAAGGTTTTCTTTAATAACTCTTAGAATATTTTCAAAGGCCGGTTGGCCCTGAAAATATAAACCTGGATGACTTTCATATTCTTTTCAAAACCACTCATTTCCCCAATTTTACCCTGCTCTCCTATTAGTTCTGAAAATTTTGGCTACAGTTTAGCTACAGCGGACCTCTTGATTTGCGTTCAAGAGGTCACCATACCTTCACTTAATTATAGATAGAGAGTTCAATCATGAGAAGATATTATCCAGTTGGAAAACTGCCAGCAAACCCACCCAGACCTGTTTCTTATGGGAATCATTCCTTTCAACCCAAAGGCCTGCATACCGCCAGTTGCCTCATCCCCGGCGACCATTCCTAAACGATGCTGATATTGATAGGATACAAATTATCCTTTATGTGGTCGGATTCTTTTTAGCGGTGATTTCCTCACAAGTGGGCGGAGAAATCATTTCCTTTCCCACAGTTCTGATGATCGTGTTCTTTTTGGCAGGTGGATGCTCATTGTTTTTCCTTTGGCATATTAAAAGGTATGTAGGGTTACTTGCTTGGGGATGCTCTGCCGCGGTTTTGGCCTACCTGATAGGAGGTCTTTTTGAGTCATCCATCTATGACTCGGAAGTATCCATGTTAATATATTTTTTGGTGGGACTCTCTCTGACCAACGTAACTAGAAAAAAAATGGACGTGCAGGGTCAAAATTAAAAGAGGCCCGCTTATGGTATGATGGGAAAGTTCACATTGAAGCCATAATATTGAGAATACCCTAATTTTTTTAAAAAAGGAATGCGTGATGTTTAATGAACTGTGTTCTAAAGTTGTATTTTTTCTCGTTGTGATTTTTCTAGCAACAGGGTGTGCCAATAGAATGACAGCAACTTGGGATCCCTTAGCCGATCCAACCGATATTAAATCGTTTTATGTGGTTAAGTTAGGCCCCGATCAAAGGGGTATTAATAAATTAATTGCCGATAAACTGCGACTATTGGGATACCAAGCCACTACAGGTTTAGGAGTGGATATCGCACCCGATGTGGATGTTGTGGTTAATTATAAGGATAAGTGGATGTGGGATATTACAATGTACATGATTGCGCTCACTATAACGTTCTTAGAGCCTAAAACAGATATTCCCCTAGCCAGTGGAAATTCTTTCCACAGCTCCCTGACTAGAAAGTCACCGCAAGCAATGGTGGATGAGGTGCTGACAAATATTTTTAAAGGAGCTAAAGAGCCAAAATGATTAGTAATCGATTCAGACTATTACCATGGTTGTTTGCGGGTTTTGCAATGTTGTCAGGTTGCACAACTCCTGCGGTATCAAAATCAATGGTTGTGTGGGACGTGCAGTTTGCGATGAAATCGGTCTGGTCACTCGTAACGTTTTGATGAGAGAATTCCAGTCATCCTCTACCTACTATAGGAGATGCTTTGATTGGAGCTACCAGGTTACGACTGGCTACGGAAGGGGCTGCTCAAGAAAATATCCGTCTGGGAATAAAAAAACTTCTAAACTAAGTTTATAACAGCCCACCATGGAGTTTTGAAAAAATAAAAAACAGCAATACGGTTTCTTAAATATGAACTTGAAAATTAATGGGTGTTAAGCTAATTAAAAATATATTTTTAAAGTGTCCCGTCCTTAAATAGAAAGTCACCGCAAGAAATGGTGGATAAGGTGCTGACAAATATTTTTAAAGGAGCTAAAGAGCCAAAATGATTAGTAATCGATTCAGGCTATTATTGCCATGGTTGTTTGCGGGTTTTGCAATGTTGTCAGGTTGCACAACTCCTGCGGTATCAAAATCAATGGTTGTGTGGGACGTGCAGTTTGCAAACGTATTCCCATACTCTGTTACGGTTAGAACGCAGGGAGGAAAAGAGCTCCATGTGCTGGACAAACCCCAAATATTCAATCAGGCTTTTGACCAGGCCATTATGGAATCTCTTGAGAAGAGTGGGCCATTCGCAAAAATCATTGGTGGTAAAGATGCCGATTATTTGCTCAATGTTTGGACGATTTTTGAGGTGGTGCAACCCCTCTTTGGCGCTAGTTTCACTGTGACGATGAAATCGGTCTGGTCACTCGTACAAGGGGAGGGGAATTCCCAAAAAGTTTTGATGAGAGAATCGATCCAGTCATCCTCTACGGCTACTATAGGAGATGCTTTGATTGGAACTACCAGGTTACGACTGGCTACGGAAGGGGCTGCTCAAGAAAATATCCGTCTGGGAATAAAAAAACTATCTGAACTAAGTTTATAACAGCCCACCATGGAGTTTTGAAAAAATAAAAAAAACAGCAATCCGGTTTCTTAAATATGAACTTGAAAATTAATGGGTGTTGAGCTAATTAAGAATATATTTTTAAAGTGTCCCGTCCTTTGATCTAGGTTCCCTTGACCAAAGATATTGTTCCATGAGTTCAGGCTGGTTGAAACATAAAGAGCGTAGCTACGCCTGGGTGCTGAAGCTAATGCTTTGGTTTGCTACCACTTTTGGCAGGTCATTGAGCCGAATTTGGCTTTACCCGATCACATTCTATTATTTGTTTTTTTCAAGAATTACCAAGAAAGCATCAAGAAATTTCTTAGGGCGTGTGTTATCGAAAAAAATAAATTATTGGGATATTTTCCATCATTATCACTTTTTTGCCTCCGTATTTCTTGATCGCGTTTTTATTTTGAATGATGGGGGTAAGGACCTTGAAGTTAATGTTTATGGAAAATCGGTGTTCTCGGAAGTCCAGGGAAAGGGATGCTTACTATTCGGGTCGCATCTGGGAAGTTTTGAGATTGTCCGCGCCTATGGGTTATCCAATCTGGGCTTCAGTCCTAAAATTTTGATGAATGACAACAGTACTGAAAATGCGAATACGATACTTAATAATCTGAATCCCGAGATAGCCGAGTCAATAATTAAAATTGGGGATCCACACTCCCTTCTCCAGGTGAAAGAAACTATTGGAGAGGGCAAAATGGTTGCCCTTCTTGCTGACCGGGTGTTCCAAAATGAAAAGTCAGTTTCCTGCTGTTTCCTGGGTCAGAAGGCGAGTTTACCCTCAGGGCCTGTTACTCTGGCTGGGATTTTAAAAGTTCCTGTGATTTTATTTTTCGGAATATATAAAGGTGGAAATCGCTATGACATTTATTTTGAAAAGCTGGCAGATCAAATTCAGTTAGATGGGAAGGACGATGAAAAGAGCAAGCAGGAGTGGATGCAACGGTATGCGGATCGATTGGCATATTTTAGCAGAGAAGCTCCATTCAATTGGTTTAATTTTTTCGATTACTGGGAAGAGCTTTGACGTTGGCGTTCCATAAATTTAATGGAATTGAATGAAGAAATACTGGTATCATGAGTGCGATATTTTCCGCCATTGGGCTATATACTGAAGTTTGATAAATACATTCTTACGAAAGGAAAAACTGTTATGAGTCGAAAATTTATCTTTATATTTTTGGTGGTGGTGGTTGCTTTGAGTATCGGCTGTAGAACATCTCTTATCAAGAATGTAGAGAATGCGCCAATTACACCTCATGCAGGACAAAGCGCTTCTATACAAGAAATTGAAAAAGCCATTATCGTTGCAGGTGCAGGACTGGGTTGGCAAATAAAATCTCAGAGCCCCGGAAATTTGATTGGCACGTTAGCTCTGCGCAGTCATATTGCGGTTGTAGATATTAAGTTTAATACTGAAACATACAGCATTACCTATAAAGACAGCACTAATTTAGATTACGGTGGGACATATATTCATTCAAATTATAACGGGTGGGTCCAGAATCTGGAAAAATCCATCAATGCCCACTTGGCTGCGTTATAGACTGAAAGAGGATAGGACGGGCATCATCCTTTAATAAGGCTGTTTGCAGTTGGCTTTATGAGTCTGGAAACAATTTTTTCGAGGATCATTTTCCCAATTTGGATAGTGTCCCGTACGGGGCGAAAATGTGATTTCCTAAGATCCTTCCCGTAGACTGCGGGGATAGGGATAGAATGAACTTTAAACCCCAGTTTAACGGCTTCAATGATCACTTCGCTTTCGAACACAAAGCCATTGTAACAGTTGGAATGGGTCTGCAAGATTCGTAACAGAGAAGCAGGGTACAGACGAAATCCGGATTGTGTGTCAGGCACCCTGCATCCTACAGCCATGGAAATTCCCAGGTTGGCCAATTGATTGGCCCATCGGCGAATTGGTGGGAATAAGCCCCAGTCGCGGGTCCTCGTTCCGATGATTAAGTGGTTAGGAAACTCCGCGTATGTGGCGAGCAATCTGGCAATATCTTCAGGCCGGTGCTGGCCATCCCCGTCCAAAGTGATGAATCCCTCAGACTGGGGTTCAAGAACGTGGTTAAACCCTTGCCACAACGCGTATGCTTTGCCTTGATTCTCAGTATAGGAAATAAGTTCTATCGGAAGGTCTGCGAGTTGCTCTCGGGTGTCATCGGTAGAGCCATCATTGATTACCACCACTCGTCTAATTTGGTTTGCGGTTCCTTCCACCAAACCCCGGATTGTGTTTTCCTCGTTATAGGCCGGAATGATGGCCGCAAATTTTAAATTTGATTTCTCTTCATCTACGGGCAGAGGAGGGGATTGCGGCATAGGAGTATCAGGGTATTAATACATCCCGCCATTCACGTTAATAATCTGACCGGAAATATAAGACGCTTTTGAGGAAGCGAGAAAAACCGTTACATGAGCGATTTCTTGGGGCGTTCCCTTCCGCTTCATGGGGATTAAATTATTCACATCGGTGTCAGTAAAATGTGTCTCCGTTGATGGGGACTGGATAATTCCGGGCGCAATAACGTTGACAGTAATTCCTCTCGAAGCCACCTCTTTCGACAAAGATTTGCTTGCCCCATGCAGGCCCGCTTTTGCGGCGGCGTAATTGGTCTGCCCTCGATTACCAGCAACTCCAGTGATAGATGAAATACTGATAACTCGACCCCAGCGCGTGCGTATCATCGGTAGCAACAAGGGTTGGGTGACATTGTAAAACCCGTTTAGCGTGGTCTGGATAACGTTATTCCACTGTTCGGGCAACATACCGGCCATGGTGGCATCATCATGAATACCAGCATTATTCACCAATACCTGTATTGGACCGGATTCTAAAATATTTTCTAAGCATTGCAAGCTAGCCTTACGGTCGCGAACATCAAAACTAACGGCTTCCGCAGATTGGCCAGCCAATTGGATTCTATCGACCACCTGCTTGGCCCGACCCAGGTTCTGATTAGCGTGGATAAGGACATGCAAACCCTCCGCCGCCAAGGCCTCGCAAATAGCAGCGCCGATCAGTCCGCTCCCACCTGTAACAAGAGCCCGCTTCAATTTATTGAGTTTCCTTTAATAGAAATGGTGGCGCGTCCAGACAAAAGATTCCGGCCTTCTGAGAATATGCCAAACTGATAAATCAAAAATTCCTTATCCTTCAACAACCTTTCGGCGTCTATTGTTAATTGCGATTCGATATCATCCAACCTGGAAACCAATAACTCCAGATTCTTAATGGATGCCAGATAGCCAGGCAGTGGATTTTCCTTTTGGCCACGTTTAGAAAGAGCTCCATGGACAGCCATTGCCTGGGCGGCATATTCTACACCACAGACGGAAGATAAAATACCCTCGTTTCTTAAAGGATTATTTTTGTCCCAATGAGAGTTAGCGAGACATATTATATGCTCCTCATCCCATTTTAGAACTTTATTCAGCAAACTCATGGTCCCACTGTGTGGAATGAGAGTTTCGATATTTATTTGATTTAATTGCATAGTTGAATTTTAACTTGGACCGCACCTTTTTCTAAATAATTATAAGAAAGCCTACAACTTTCCTGATTTGCCACTTTGGAAAGAATTATCAGGGGTTGAGCCGAAGCATTGCCGCTTATGAAATTTTCCAAAGGAGGATTTAAAATTTTATCCGTTTCCCTAGCTCTATTGGATTGGAAATTAATTTCCAACTGGGCCAGACTATTGCTTGATTGGAGAGGCATCAGCACCAAGGCGATACCGCAATTGAATTTAGTTGCGTATTGTTTATGAAATGGTTTCGGAGATTCAACATCGTACATGACCAAAAGCACACCCTGGTTTTGGGTAGAAGCACAGGCAGCAGCGGAAAGTAGCGCTGCGGGAAAACTGGATTCAGCGCAAGCAAGGCTGGTGGAGAGCCCTCTTGTTCCGGTGGCAATGCTCCAGTAAGAAGAGGGAGCATTGAAAACTGAATTGTGAAACTGAGTTGGGGATACAGGGTGATCCGGTAAGGTCGATGCGTTGCATATGTGATGCACTATTTTTAAAGAGCCTCTGAAGGAAGAAAAAACATTGATCAACGATTGCGGATTTACTTTGGCATTGTTCACCGCTTCCTCCGCAACATGAACCGCGAGATGGATGGTGTCGTCGGCCCGCCGCCTTTCATTTTCCGGTATCAAAGTTGCAACAGGGGGGGTCCTTTTCTCAAAATTAAATGGACTTTCCCCTCGCAAAATGGGTGCAGTTTGACCCCAGGTACTCAACCCTGGGGCCTCGATTCCAATTCCATCTAGATAAACAGTAGTCATGAGTGAATCCCGAATATCAGGCTACAGTTGTTTCCACCAAAACCGAATGAATTGCTGAGAACGTAATTTAGTGTTTCTGTCTGGTTCTGTAAAATAATATTCGAACCAAAATCGGGGTCGACTGCACGGGTATGCAAGCTTCTTGGAATAAGGTTGTTTTTCAGGCAGATTGCACAGATAACCGCCTCCGCAATGCCTGCCGCCCCAAGAGTGTGCCCTATCCATCCTTTAGTGGAACTGCACGGAGTCGACGACCCGAAAACTTTCAACACGGCTTTGTCTTCGGCGCTATCGTTTGTCATCGTTGCGGTTCCATGCAAATTGATATAGGAGATTTGGTCTTTGTTTAATCCGGAGCATGCCAGCGCCAATTGCATGGACTGGGCCATGCCCCTTCCGTCTGGTGAGGGTGTAGCCATTTGGTAAGCGTCAGAACTTTCGCCGTATCCCAGGAGAGCAATTTGATTTTGAAAATTGCAATTCTCGGATTTTTCGAGCAGGGCGAATCCACTCGCTTCCCCAATAGAGAGCCCATCTCGGTCTGGGTCTGCGGGGCGACAGGGTTTGGTAGATACTAGCTCCAGAGAAGAGAATCCATATAAGGTGGTCAGGCACAACGAGTCAGCACCACCCACAATGGCGGCATCGCAAAATCCTGATCGTATAAACCTGGAGGCTTCAGCGAAAACCTTGGCACTGGATGAACAAGCGGTGGAAATAACCAATGCGGGGCCCTCCAGCTTGAAATATTTTTGTACAAAAGCAGCCAACGAAAAGTTATTTTGGGTTTCTTTGTACCGGAAAGTTTTTGGTAAATCTCCGGTAACGGGATCCCTGTCCCGGTAAGCCAATTCGGTTTCTAAAATTCCAGAAGTGCTGGTCCCAAGAAATAAACCGATTCTATCAGGACCGTAACGAATTTTTGCGTCCTCGACAGCTTGCTCAAAATCATCCTGCTGCAAAGCCAGTTGGGCCAGCCTGTTATTGCGGCAGTCAAACTCCTTTAATTTATCTGCCACCGGGAAATCCTCAATTTTATCTACCCTGCCGATATAGCTATCTAAATTTACGAAATCCAAAACGCAGGGAGTCAGCCCTGATCGTTGATTTGCCAAGGCCTGCTCAAGTTCATTGATTCCGCAACCCACCGCACTGGTTAAAGTGAATTTGGATAATATTAAAGGTTCCAAGGTAAATTTACTAACTTCTCAAAGAGATTAATATTTTTCTATATCGCTTTATCCATCATTTTTGGTTTTGAAGCAAAAATAAATGAATACAAGAGGCATAAAAAAGACCCAACCGCTACCGTTGTCCCAATTGCTTTCAAAACCGGGGTAGTAGAAAAAGCCAGGGTTCCGAACACCGATACGGTAGACAGGTTGCATACCAGTAAAGCATGATGGGTCTTAGATTGCTCTTCGTCAGATTTTGGCTTGCGATTTAGAAACAGAGCGTAATCTATTCCTAATCCAATCACCAATAGCAGAGACACAAGATGAAATAAGGATAGCCGCACTTTGGCCGCAACTAAAATTGCCATCACCGTTAAGACAGACCCTAAAATGGGGATTAACACTCTTCCGAGTGTTACCCAATGACGTAACGCAACCTTCAAAGTAATAGCAATGATCAGGCATCCCCAGCCGAAAAACAGCAAAGCCTGATCCCTGTAACGGTTGATCAGAGTGTTGGAGGTTTTTCTTGGCTCGAGAACAAAGACATTTTTGGCAGGAAAACTACTGATAGCCTCGGCAATGAGTTTTGGGTCGATAGTGCCCTTTAATGAAATCAACGAAAACCAATAATTCCCCTGATTATATAATAATTTATTGATCCGGGCCTCCAACAGAGATCCTTTCAACCGATTATAATTTAAAAACTCAGAGTTCTTTGCCGCTGATATCTCCTTGATAAACCCTTCAAAGGCATTCTCCCGAAACGGCAATCCTTTTTGCGCGATCCGCAGGTTTTCTCTTAATTGAGGGATTGAGGGGAGAGCTTTTATGCGCTGAGATTGTTTTTCAATGCTTGGAAGATACATTGTTACAGCATCAAACCCGGTTATAGCCCCCTGTTCTTTCAAGGCTTGCAATTTACCTGCAACCGACTCAGTAGACAGTAAAGCAGATTGTTCGGATTTCTCCTTCACGACCACCCAATAACTGACATTGGGTAAATTAAGTTCTTCGCGCATTTTTTTTTCTAAAGCCAGTTGCGATTCTGGTATGGGGCTTAGCTGTGCAATGTCATTTTCCCACAAATCATCTTGTCGTAAGCCCAGGAGTGTGATGGCTCCTGCCAGCAAAACATAAAAAAAAAATTTGCTTCTGGATAGGAGCTCAAAGGGTAATTTCACTTCACATGAGGGTAAGTTTTTGCGAAATGAAAAACCGGTGATGAGTGGGAGGATATGGCGCGTGACCCAGGCAGCAGTAACCAATCCGCACACCGTAAAAGAAGCCAACTGAATCAAACCGTCAAATTTTGAAAAAATCATGGAAATATATCCAAGAGCTGTGGTGAGGACCCCGAGTCGGAGAGTCGGCCAGATTCGATCCATTGTTTCGGAAGGATGTTCGTCAAATTTAATATGACTGAACAGGTGTATGGGATAATCAATTGCCACTCCAAGGATGACGATTCCAAACGCCAGGGTAATTCCGTGAATCGATCCAAAAATCAGAATAACTGCAGAGACGCTCACCAAGATCCCGCATAACAGAGGAATCGAACAAAGAAGTATCAATGCGATGGATCTATAAAACATATAAATAATACCGACCACTAAGCAGGTGGCAATTATAGAGAGTTCCGTAGCATCTCTCTTGATCGACTCCCTGGATGCAACTGCAAAGGCTGGTGGCCCGACCATAGCCAGGGTCACTGACCGGTTCGGCTTCAATGCATTGAAATTATCTTCAACTATATGGATCGCCTTTTCAAAATGATCTAAATTGAAACCTTGTGCAAAAATTTCCGCCAGAAGGAATGTGTGCTTCCCATCAGCAGAAAACCAGACGCCGTGTTTTTTATTCAACGACGGAGTTTCGGTCCAAGATTGCAGTGTTGATAAAAACTCTCCTGTGGGGTCCTTGTCGATATACCGTTTTTCCATAAATCCCCGCAACAGAGTCATCCGACTCAATGTTTCCGATAAATTTTGATGCAGACTCTCTGGCGAGAACCTGTCGGGATGAAGGGTTGGGCTGAGTAAATAGCGATTACTAAAGACAAACTTTTCCGCCTGAGGGGATATAGAGCCTTCTGAATTAATGATTTTAACAAAAGCTTTTTCATCTTTTAATTTTTTAATTAAAGATTTGCTTAGTTGAGCCAATGTTTCCGAATCGCCTCCTTGAAGGCTAATGATCAGCAACTTTGAGCCGGGCCCCTGATGGAATTGATTAATCAGAAACTGCTCCTGCGGGGAAGAAGATTGAGGAAGAAAAAGACTTATATCCGTTTCGACTCGTGCGCGAAAACTAATAATCAGAGTTGCCAAAATAAGGACACCGATCCAAAATATTATTTTTGTACGAGGTTTCACAAGCTCTCTTTTTCTATTGTCATGACTGTAAAGTCACCATTGGATTCCACCCAAGTGATTTTCTCAATCTTGTCCTTTTCGCCCAAAAAAATAATTCGATCAATGATATTCATTGCGGATGTGGATTTTGGAACTAAAGTGAGACTCCACTGATGGCAATTATCCTGTAGATCCAATTCGTAATATTCTGTCAAGGCATCAAGATTCCCCAGTAAAGTAAAGCGGATACCGTTTAATAATTCCTTTAAAGGTGGGTAGTCGTCCAGAGACAAAGTTCGGGGCTTATCATGTTGATCAAAAATTCTGATAATTCCACTTTCTACTACTAAACGTTCCTTTTGAGGTCTCGTAATTATTTTTTCAAGATAATCGGGTGCCCGAAAACGCAGCGTTCCTTCGCTTGTCAAAGGTTGTTCAAGAATGCTTAGGAACTTTTCCTCCTTAAACCGCGCCGACTTTTCTATTTTGTGAGTCAATGAATCCATCAATTCCGGTAATTCTACAAAACAAGTATGATTTGATTTTTTCGGGGAATTTTTTTCGAAAGCTTCAGAAGAGGGCATAACAAGGCTCCCGATCAGAAGCAAAAGACCCAACGCATTAAGAAAAGGATTCAATGCTATTGTCATGGGGTAAGAGAAAATTCCAATCGCCCTGACACAATGGATTTTTCACCGCATTTACCGGTGAAGCGGGCTAAATTGTTTGATAGATCAAAGGTAAATTCTATACATACCCCGGGTTCCAACGGCGACAAAAATTTAACGGACGGTATTTTGTGAATTTTACAGGAGCAACCTTGGTCTTTTTTAAATGCCGCAATCACCTGATCCAATATGACAACCCCTGGAACTATTTTATGGCCGGGGAAGTGCCCTTCGAGAGCAGGATGGTTGAGGTCAACCTGAGCAAAATATTTCAATTTACAAATTGAGAAAAAACCTCAAGAAGACTCTCACTAGGCAGTTTCCCGGATGAGGTTCTGGGTAAATGATCGACAAAGTAAATGGGGCGAGGTAAAAATACCGGATCTAGATGCTGCCTTAATGCCTGCAAAATATCCTCTTTCTGCAAATGTTTTGTCACGACGAAAGCGATCAACCGTTTGCTATCAGGATCAGTTTGAGGTGGAACAAAATAAGCTCCATCTTTAACTCCCTTTATTTCATTTAGGCGGTAATTTAGTTCGCCCAAAGAAGTTCGCTTGCCTCCAATATTGATTAGATCTGCGCCGCGGCCTTGTAATTCAAACAGTCCATTTTGGCAATTCTTAATAATATCCGGCAATTTTACAGGTTGAGAAAGATAAGTTGCATCAATGTAGCATTGATCCTCATTTCCGGTCAAATTGATCTCATCGAGTAATCTCCAAGCGTTACTCTTGGTGGTTTGGCGGGTTGCAAGCGACCCAGCTTCGGTGCAACCATAAATCTCAAAGACCTCCGTCTCAAACAACTGTTCGGCAATTTCAGCCAGTTCTCTAGATAGCGGGGCGGTGGCGGAAACGATAAAGGAGATTTCAGGGAATTTTACTGAGTTCTCAACGCAGGCCTTTAGATGAATGGGTGTAGTGACGAGGATTCGGTTTTTGGGAATGCTTTCAAGAGCTTCACGAATATCTTCCGGAAAAAATGGGTGGCCTCCATGTAACGCAACTTTCTGTTGAAGAGGTAACATAATAGATGTTTCCAATCCATACATGTGCTGCGGTGGAACAGTCGCAACGATAGAGGCTTCTTGCAGGTTTCTGGGAATCAGTCGATAGCCTGTATTGCAAGCAATTCTCACCATGGAATACCAGCTCTTAAAATGAGGCTGTGGAGCTCCGGTGCTCCCCGAGGTGAAAGCAATTGCAGCTATATGGGATGCCGCAATTTTCGGAACATCCAATGATTCGTCCACAGGCGATAATTCTGACGGGTATTGCAAGACGGGTATTCCAAAATTTTCATGGCTTCTGCTATCGGTTAAACAATAAATTCCTGGAAATTGGGAGACAATGGATTGCAACCCCTTGGGTAACTTATTGGGCGGGAGAATATTAGTTTGGCCATTAATCAGTGCGGCGGCAAATCCTACAAGAAATCGGTACCTGTTGTCACATAAATTTAGTATCTGGGACGTGTTTGGAAGGTTTCTGGAGAGGGAAAAAGCATCGGCCAGAAATTGATCAGCAGAAACAGGCCTGTGGTCATCCCATCCTAAAATGGTATCTCCCAGGTGGCCGTGCAGTAAAGGGTAAGTTTCCATCCCGAAATAAAATTAACTTTTAAATAGTTGTTTTTAATGGAAACTGAGATAACCCGCGCAGGTAATAGAAAATGCTATATCGGTATCCAAAGCGGATCTGACGGTAAACATACTCTATAATAAATAAAAGACTCATGAACAAATAGTTTAATATATTGGCAAACAAAGACCAAAGCTCTATCGGAGCAAATAACGATAATCCAATGGTTTGTACCAGTAGAATGACCAGAAAACAGGTCCACATCCAGGTCACCTGTCTCGTGTAGGCAGCGATTTCAGGGCCGTCATCCTGAAAAATTATCCGAGCGATTTTTGTAACCAGGGGTTCTTTTCCCGGTAAAAGGGTTTTGGCAAAATAAACAATAAAAAAAGAAAGTAAGAGAATTGGCGGCAGGTAAAGGGTAACGCGGGTTGCGTCGATTAAAATGATGCAAATAATAAGAATGGCAAGTCCGGTCCAGAGGGCTAGTTCGAAAAAAATATTCAAATTCCCCTCTGGCTGTTTTGATCGGGAGATCAAGTTTAAACCTGCAATGCTTCCAAGAAGCAACAACGCAAGCTCCAATTGATTTTGTGCAATGGCAACATGAGTTGCGATGGGATACCCTATGGAGAAAACGGACAGAATTTTACTTTTATTCAACTTCATCAAGCGTTTTATTTTCGCGGATATATTTACTTAATGCTCTCAAAGAAGAAAAATACTGATTAATATTTTTATCGTCTGATCGAATGTTAATCCCATATTTCTGAGAAATGGCCAGAGATAATTCCAGAGCATCGATAGAATCCAAACCCAACCCTTCGCTAAAAAGAGGTTTATCCGGTTCCAAGCCTTCCGGGTTAACGGTTAAATTAAGGCTCTCCACAATCATTTGTGCGACTTCTTGTTCGAATGCTGTTAACCCTGTCACACAAATTCCTTTTTTCAGGTATCGTAGATATTTTCTGGTTTTTCAACCACTCAATAGTTCGACTAATGCTACAATCAATTCTTTTAATAAAGACAGTGCTTTAGAATATCATATTTCATGTGTTCTTTCTAGGCAGTTTTTAAATACGGGAGTTGAGAATTGCAAACTCTAAATGTTTTTGCAGTCAATTTTTTATATAAATTCCAACCTTAATAGAGCGATTATATGGATCAATGTGACGTGTTGGTAATTGGTGGTGGGCCCGCAGGCTCTACCGTATCCTCTTTGTTGTCAGAGAAAGGCCGGAGAGTGGTTCTCCTTGAAAAAGACCACCACCCACGATTTCATATCGGGGAGTCCTTGCTTCCCATGAGCTTGCCCATCTTTGAAAAGCTTGGCATATTGGATAGGATGGAAGAGATTGGAATTGTAAAAAGAGGCGCAGAGTTTGCCTCCCCGTCTCATAAGGGCTCACCAGTGACTTTTTATTTCCGAGGTGCGAGAGATAAAAAAAATCCATACGCTTTTCAAGTTCGACGTTCCGAATTTGATCATATTCTTCTGAATAACAGCAAAGATAAAGGGACACAGGTTTTTGAGGGAATCCGCGTTACCGGGGTCGATTTAAATTCAAGCGGAATGCGCTTGGTGACCGGGGAAAATGATGATGGTAGCCTTCGGCAATGGAAAACCCGATATGTTATAGATGCAACAGGGCGCGATTCTTTTTTGGCAAAGCAACTAGGAACCAGACGGAATAATCGATCCCATAATAGTTCCGCTATCTTCTGTCATTTTAAAAATGCCGAAAGATTGCTTGGGGATGATGAAGGTAATATCAGTATCTATTGGTTCGACGATGGCTGGTTTTGGATGATTCCATTAAAAGATGGAACGATGAGTGTTGGTGCTGTTTGCCGTCCTGGATATCTTAAAGATTGTAAAAAAGACTTAAATAAATTTCTGTGGGAAACCATTTCCCACTCACCAGATGTTGCTCGGCGACTGCGAAATGCTCAAATGACAATTGATACGCGAGTAACTGGAAATTATTCTTATTATTCAGATCACTTGGTTGGCAAGGACTATATTTTAATTGGCGATGCCTTTGCCTTCATTGACCCAATTTTTTCCAGCGGCGTTCACCTTGCCCTGACCAGCGCGATCCACGCAGTGGATGTTATTGAAGCAACTTTGAATGGAAACCCACAATTGCCCAGTATTCAAAAAGAATATGAACGAAAAAGCAAGCGCGGCTTAAAAACTCTCTCTTGGTTTATTTATAGAATGACCCAACCTGCTCTGAGGAACCTGTTTATGGCCCCCAGAAATGTTTTTGGTATTGAAGAAGCGGTATTATCCATGCTGGCGGGAGACTTGTATCGCAAAAATACTATTGACTTCCCCTTGGTACTCTTCAAAGTCCTCTATTACATAAATTTCATCGCCCAATGGAAAGAAAACTGGCAAGCTTACAAGCGCCGAAAGCCAAAAACAAGTGATTAATTTTCTTTGTCAATGTTGCTAACTGAATTCAACTTGAAAATATGATAATGAAAGAAGTTAAAAGCAGTACCCTGTCAGTGGCCCTTATTCCGGAAAAAGATCTTAAGCGATTTTCCTCTAGCGACAATAATATTATAGCCGCTGTTTATTATGGGAAGTCTACTCCTGAACCCCTGTCACAAGACTGTTTGCAAGTAACGGTATCCCTTCCACAATGTGAAAAGGAACCACTGGTGGAAGTGTGGACTGCGGTTTTACCGCACGATGTGAATCAATTTGGAAATATTTGTTATGCTGCCAATTCAGCCCTTGTGTTTGGATCTATAAAATTTCAAGAAACCAAAACGAATGGTCTGGAGCAACTTACTTTTCGTGCGTACAAAGAAATTTTCAATTTCCTTGATCACATAGGATTTCCCTTGTTAGTGCGTTGCTGGAACTATTTTCCAAACATCAATCAGGAAAGCAATGAAATTGAAAGATACAAACTTTTTTGTGCCGGGAGGCATGATGCTTTTGCTGAAAAATACAAATCGCTGCACCCGTACCTACCGGCAGGCTCTGCTGTCGGATCGAAAAGCGGACCGCTCACCATAAATTTTATCGCCGCAAAAAATCATCACATAAAGCATATTGAGAACCCCAGGCAGGTAAGTGCTTATCGATACCCTCAGGAATATGGCAAACGCAGCCCGTCATTTGCTCGCGCCACATACGTTGATTGGGGGGAAAGCAAGCACCTTTACGTGGCGGGAACAGCAAGCATTGTCGGTCATAAGAGTTGTCATCACAAAAGTCCTTTGCAGCAAACACACGAGATTCAAAGCAATTTGGATTCTTTATTGGACCAATACAACTTTCTTCTAAACAAGCATGCTGAGAAAGTTAGCCTCGACGACAAAATGATAATAAAAACTTATATACGAAATGTGGAGATACTTCCTTTAGTAAAGAATAAAATGGAGGAAAGGATGGGGTGTTCCCAGTCGAATTTGTATCTTATTGGAGATATTTGCCGCAAGGAATTACTTCTGGAAGTTGAAGGTGTCTGGTCAACAAATAGTTCGGTTTATGTTTCAGAGGAAAATAATATTTCTTCCAGCTAATGTAAATGGTCACTTGGAGACAGAATAAAAGGTTATGGCTTGACAGCTGTAAATTCGGTAAAAAATTTGAAGATCTGATGTGACTTTACTTTATCGAATCCGGTTTCCGAAAGAGTATTTATTATGGTATCTGATCCTACAAATTGATCAATAGTATCCCAGTAATATTGAATGAGCTTCCCTTCATTTCTACCACCAGCCCCAGACCTTGAAATTATAGCCACCATCAGCCGAAAATATAACTTGGTCATCGAATAAGCGATTTTATTTGATGGTCTTATTAGTTCAAGGATCAATAAAATCCCTCCTGGCTTTAAGACCCGTAAGTACTCTTTGAATGTTCCTTTAAGGTCATCTACATGGCGCAAAGCGTAACCCATGGTAAGGAAGTGAAAAGAATTGTTGGCAAAAGGCAAAACATTAGCGTCCCCTTGGACCAAGGGGATATTTAATTTATTCTCCACTTCTGCCAACATATTGTAACTTCTGTCCAGCCCCATGACACTTCCATTTAGCCCGATGATGGATAGTTCCGACTCCGCGACCAGACCCGTACCAGTTGCCACGTCGAGAACATCCATTCCCGAGGCCAAGCCCGAACGGAGTAAAGCTTGCTTTCGATACCAAACTCCTGACCCAAGGGATAGAATCTTATTTATAGGGTCATACTTTTGGGCTGTATCGTCAAAAATTCTGTTAACAAACTCTTCCCGTTGGGTCTCATCTTCGTAAAATTGTTTCAAGGGGGGATGCGGAACCAATCTTCCATCCGTTTGCGACATCATCAATTACCTGAAAAAAGTGAAAATTAGGGACTCAGTTATAAATTTGTTTTGGGGCGATCAATTGCCGTATACCGAAGAAGACCGCCCATTTTCTCCGGGGCGCATATTTGCAATAATCGTTGAAAATAAAAGAAAGGATTTTACCACAAAGAAGATTCTGTAGTATTTTTGTAAAATTGCTAAGGTTGGAGACGAGTTATCAAAAAATAATATTTTGCCTCCCAAGCCTTCCTCTTCCCACACCGGGCAGTGGGCGAGGGTGACGTAGATCGCAGGATGGGGGCATATGTGAGGCGGAAGCTACCAAAATGCGATGAACCAAAGACATTTTTCGCATTGTTCGCCTATTTCGCCCTTGATCCCCGGATACTCTACGGACTAAATCAGAAAATTCAGGATGGTCATGAAGATATATCCTAGGCATAGCTCACATTAGAACTATTGAATAATTCTTCAAAGAATTTTTTTGTTCTCACTCCTCCAAATTCACGGGCAGTTTTCATGAGTTTTGACTTGTCCATAGACAAAGCCTTCTCCGCAACATTGCCACGGACCTCTTCCCTATTCTCAGCAAGAAAATCCAAGTTGTTCATAAGATCAACCAATAGGAATTCTTGCGAGCTTTTTTTAGGAAAACGAGGCCTTTTCAAAAAAATAATTGCGCCCGTTAAGCGTATGCCGCCCATCACGTTTATGGTTATAAACCAACTTTTCATTATAGAGTTGTGTCGTTCCAACACCTAAAGAGTTATAGCTATTCAGGGAAGTAAGATAAAACTTGTCATCTTTCAAGAAGGAACGAACCAGTTTTTCATCTTCTGGAGGCACATCCCCGAAAGATGTCTTCTTGGGGTAATAATACACTCCGCCAGACAACTTCTGAAGCACAGCATCTTTAACCAGCTCTTGTAAATGCCGATCCACAGACCTTGAGTACATGGCGAGTTCTGCCCGCCTATAAACTCGGCCTTGTCTTAGATGCTTTTTTAGTTCTTTCAATTTAGACATAATCTTCTCTTTATTTCTAATTGTAGAGAAAATCTAGAATTTAGTCAAATATTTAGTCTAAAATTCATGCAATTTAGAAGCTAGAATATCACAAAAAAAAACTCTTGGAAAATGCGCTCGGCTCGCTTCATTAAAAAAATGCTAAATTTTGCATTTTGATTGGCAAATTCATTTTAAAAATTAGGCAGTTAGAGTTGTTTTTACAAAAACCAACCAAATTATCATAATATGCAAACCAACCAAATTATCCTTCATATCGACCCATTCACATTCAGGGTTGCCCCCATCTCAGGTCCGCGAATTCCTCGTCCCAACATTTGTGAATAGAGAACAATAGAACCAGTTGGTCTTGTGATTACAATAGCGTTGGTATTCGGCGCATCAAATCCTACCTTAAATAATTCCGCTTGGCTACAGTCCACTAAAAAGGGGTTACGATTAAAACCGTAACCCCTTGCAAAAATAAAGTGGAGCTGGCGGGGATCGAACCCGCGACCTCTTGAATGCCATTCAAGCACGCTCCCAGCTGCGCCACAGCCCCATTTTTTTTGACTCCTACTACAAAAAAACTAGCCGTTTGATACTAACGACTATTCCACAACTGTCAAGTGCAAAACAGCCCGTCTTGACCCTCTATTGCCTTCCTCCGCTTTCCCTATATAATATATTGAAGGTTTCCAAACTGGCAGACTATTCTTTAACTCATCACCACCACCGTGCTTAAAAATTTCAAACGTCGAATTCGCAATATTTTCATCACCGGGTTGCTGATCACCCTTCCAATCGCCCTGACATGGTTCATTTTGCAGTTCCTGTTCAAGAACCTCGATGCCCTGTCCCCGGTGTTCACCAATATACTGATCCGTCTCGGCGCGCCCTTTCCCGAGGGTTACCGCATCCCTTTTCTGGGAGCGGTGATAACCCTGCTGATGGTGCTGGTAGTAGGTTGGCTGACCACTAACTTTTTCGGGAAAAAACTTTTCGAGCTCGGCGAAACCATTGTTGAAAAAATCCCGTTCGTCCGCCGGATTTATAAAGGCTCCAAGCAGATCGTCATATCCATCGCCGAGGCTGACACCTCGACCTTTCGCAAAGTCATCCTGCTTGAGTTCCCCCGCCGGGGACTTCTGGCAATCGGGTTTGTAACCGGGGAATCACAAGGTGAGGTGCAACGGCTCACTCACGAGAATATGCTCAACGTATTTGTGCCGACCATACCGAATCCCACTTCAGGCTTCCTGATCTTCTCCCCGCCTGAAGAACTTACAGAGATTTCCATGACTATTGAAGAAGGCATCAAATACGTGGTTTCCGGCGGTATCGTCACCCCCCCTGAACTCAAAACCATCGAAGTCAAAGGACTGAAGCTTGAACAACCCTCCTGATCCTTCCCTGGACATTCTTTATCTCGACAACCATGTAATAGCAGTGTGCAAACCTGCAGGAATGCTCACCCAGTCTAACGATTCTGGCGAAGCTTGCCTGATGGATCAGGTCAGGGACTGGGTCAAAACAGAATATAAAAAACCGGGCAAAGTGTTTTTAGGGTTGGTGCATCGGCTCGACCGGCCAGTGTCGGGGGTGGTGGTGTTCGGTCGCACATCCAAAGGTGCCTCACGGCTCTCGCAACAGTTTCGTCAAAGAACCACACAGAAAATTTATCAGGCTCTCGTCGAAGGAACTCCAAAACCTCAGCAAGCCAGCCTGACACACTACCTGAGAAAAGAAAAATCTCTCAAGGCCACCGTGTTCCCCCGCCCAACACTCGATACTAAAGAAGCTCTATTGGATTATGAGGTCATTAAAACTTCTGCCACCATCAGCCAGCTTGATATTCATCTGCATACCGGAAGGTTCCACCAGATCCGCGCACAACTCGCCTTCATCGGGCACCCTATCGTTGGTGACAATAAGTATGGCGCAAACTCAGCCTTGCCGGAAGGACACCTCGCCCTGCACGCCCGGCGTATGATCTTCAATCACCCAACGAACAAAGAAGAAGTCACCATCGACTGCCCATGCCCTCATGACTGGCTAAACAGTCAAATAAAACTCTGATATAATTCCTCTCTGAACAGAGCCTCTGTTAACGATGAGTAAGGCTTTGAAATAATTATGCACAATCAGGAGTTTTCAACATTCATGGGCCATTCGCCAATACAAAACTACCCGCTCGACCAGTTCGACTACCAGTTGCTCGATACCGGAGCATTCCAGAAGCTCGAACAATTTGGCCCGCACCGTTTCATCCGTCCCGCGCCTCAGGCCATCTGGCCCAGGTCCCTGCCTCCTGAAGAATGGAAAAAAGCGGAAGGGGAATACAAATACTTTAAGGGCAAAGATACAGGAGGTAAGTGGAGGTTTTTTATCCAACTCCCCAAAGAGGGATGGAACATTCAGTTCCAAAACCTCGTCTTTAAAATCCAGCCCACAGGATTCGGGCATATTGGGATTTTCCCCGAACAGGCTATCAATTGGCTATGGATCATGGACCAGCTTAAACAGTTTAACGGCACAAAAATAAACGTGCTCAATGTTTTTGGTTACACCGGCGCCAGCACACTTGCCGCCGCCTCTGCCGGGGCTAATGTCACCCATATTGACGCCTCCAGAGCTTCAGTCACCTGGGCCAAACGCAATCTGGAGCTTTCCGGGTTGGGCGACCGCCCAGTGCGCTGGATTGTCGATGACGCGATGAAGTATATGCAGAGAGAACACAGGCGCGGAAAAAAATATGACGCCATCATCATGGACCCACCCTCTTTTGGTAGAGGGCCAAAGGGCGAAGTCTGGAACATCGAGAATACGCTGTCCGGGTTCATGGAAGCCTGCCAAAACATCCTCAGTGATTCTCCGGCATTTTTGCTGTTCACCACACATTCGCCAGGATTCTCAGCCCTGACTCTCGAAAATATGATGCAGACTTATTTCCCGTCGCACAAGACCGGAAACTTCGAAACAGGTGAAATGTTCATCCCGGATTTGTCATCCGGACTCAACCTTCCCAACGGATTCTTTGCTCGCTGGCTCTCTGGCAAAAACCTGTCGGCATCAGTAAAGAACAACTATATTTAAGGAATATTACAATGTCGTTATATCAATATTTGATAAAGCACGCAGAAAAAAACCCATCCCATCCGGCAATTATTGAGGGAGACATCCCCTTAAGCTATGGCGATTTCGTTTCTCAAATCGAACGTTTCGCAAGCGCGTTATCCAAACTCGAACTCAACGCCGACAGCAAAATCGGCCTGCTGTGCCTGAACCAGAAAGAATACCTCATCGCCTTTTTTGCGGCCTTGTTAAAAGGCGTTCCTGTTGTCCCTTTCAACTTTATGCTGACCCCCGAAGACCTTGTCTACATCACTCAGAATGCGGGCATCGACACCTTGGTGGTCGACTCTGCATTTGTCAAACCCGAAATCGCTCCTTTTTTCAAATTATTCTCCAACAAAATTCTTGCAGGCCCGGCCAGCCCCGAACAGGTAGGGCCAGAAACTCTAAGCTGGGACAAGTTCATGGCCACGGGCAATCTCGGCGAACCAGTAAAACGGCATAAAAGGGCGGAAAACATTCCCGATGTCATCCTCTACACATCTGGCACCACCGCCAAACCTAAAGGGGTCATGCTGGAGGAAAATCAGTTTGATGCCAACTGCACCGGGGTTTTGCAACATCTGCACTTTACCTCGGAAGACCGAGGGGTCATCGCCCTACCCTTGTTCCATTCGTTCGGCAACATCATAGCTCTGGTGTTACTGCGCAAAGGCGCCACACTTATTCTTCTCAAACAGTTTCAGCCCAAAACTATATTGGAATCCATCACCCGACATAAAGCCACTATTTTACCTCTGGTGCCAACCATTTACTCGTTCCTGGTGCAACTGTATAGCCGTGGCGGATATGACGTTTCGTCCTTGCGCTATTGCATCTCAGGCGGCGCGGCCCTGCCCGAAGCCCTGTTGCAAAGAGTGGAAGAAGGGTTAGGGGTCACCGTCATTGAAGGTTATGGTCTCACGGAAACCTCGCCGGTGATCGCTGTGAACAGGATGAAAGACGGTAGTGTGCCAGGCTCTGTCGGCCCCGTCCTGCCGAATATCGAACTAGATATTGTTGATGATGCGGGGAACCCGGTCGCCCAGGGAGAAGTTGGCGAAATCCGCGTGCGCGGCCAAACGGTAACACGGGGTTACTGGAAGAACCTCAATGAGACAACTCAAACCATTTCAGCCGATGGTTGGTTGAGAACCGGAGATGCCGGCCATTTGGATAAAAAGGGGAGGCTGTTTATTTCCGCAGGGAGAATCAAAGACCTTATCATTCGTGCCGGGGAAAACGTATCCCCCCTGGCAATTGAAAACGCGCTGATGAACCACCCTGCCATTCTCGAAGTAGCGGCGGTGGGCATTGCCGATGAACGGGTGGGAGAAAAAGTAAAAGTGTTCGCTGTTCTGCGTGAAGAGGCTAAAGTCACCGAGCAGGAACTGAAAGAGCTGTGCAGAAAAAAATTACCTGCTTTCATGATCCCCGACCTGTTTCAGTTTATCGAATCTCTACCAAAAACCGCGACTGGGAAAATCCTTAAATCCGAACTCCAGGCAACACCCGATGATAATAAACCATAGCTTTTCCAGGCAAATAAAAAGCCGCGCCTACGCCACCTGCCGCTTGCCAGTTAGAAGGCGCAACGAAAACCAATACCTTCAATACGGTAATCCGTTTGAAAGCTTTTTCGTGCGGCGGAACGGTGACTCAATGCACTCGTTTCCCAAGCTCCACCGCGCAGGACTTTTCGATTTCCACCGCCTCGTCTATCGGTAGGATTAGTGCGCACGGGCCCTTTAGGATTGTCTTTGGGACTACTGAAATAATACCTTTCCTCAAACCAGTCCGCCACCCATTCGTGGACATTGCCTGCCATGTCATGCAACCCAAACGGATTAGCCGGAAACGACCCGACCGACGCTGTATTTGGGAATCCGTCAGACAAGCCTCTGTTGCGGATATTCAGGCTACAGGTGCTGTCACAGAAATTGGATTGAGTAGCATCGAATGTGTCGCCCCAGTAATAGGCGGTATCAGTGCCACCACGCGCGGCGTATTCCCATTCCGCTTCGGTCGGCAGACGTTTACCGGATTTTTTACAGTGCTCCTCAGCTTCATGCCAGGTCACACTTTCCACCGGTTGGTCTGCGGCTTTGAATCGGGAGGGATTATGTCTCATTGTTGTCTGAAAGGCACTTTGATTAACTTCATATTTATCCATTTTAAACGGTTTCAGACAAACTTCATGAATCGGCTTTTCTGCCGAGGCGCCGCTTTCACTACCCATTTTGAAACACCCACCTTTGAGTTCGACCATTTCAACTGGACCAGACGACCCGGCCTTGGCGATCAATTTATTGGTGATCTTCCCCTGCAATTCGCGAACCTCCTCGCGCACCCTGTTGGGAAGACCTTTGTATTGAATACGTGCCTGGCTGTGGGGAATAAGTTTCATCTTGCCTGTCTTCATGTTGAACAGGCGATAATGCGGGATAGGTTTCGCGGCTTTCCCATCGACATAATTTCTCATATTGTTACTGCCGCTATCGGGAGTGATGACACTTTCATCAACAATTTCCGCCTCGAAAGGCTCAGGCTCTCCTTCAACCGTAGCAATGACGGTATTACCGTTGCTCACTTTCATCGCTAAAATGCGGCGGGTCAACTTATCCGCCTCTGCAAATTTTTCCAGCCGAAATTTAACATCAGCCAGAGAGCGCATGATGCGCCAGTTATCCGGGGCCATTTTAAGAGCAGTGGCATAATACTCTTCAGCCGCGTGGATTTGCCCCTGGGCCAATTTATCGTCCCCCTTGAGCACTTCATCGACCACGCCTGCAATCCCAAAAACCGGGAACAGAAAAAAACTTAAGACCAACAAACAAACTGTATTTTTAAAAAAAGGAATACCCATCGTCATCCGACTCCTTGGTAGAAATTGGGTTTGAATCAAGGGCACATTATAGCAGTGCAGAGGTTTCACACCAAGCGGAGAACCTCCGCCCATCAGGCGTTGGACAAATGAATAACAACGCTATCTGCCACCTACCGCTTGACTAAGCCTGACCGGTGGGTTTTTTCTGTTTTACACGAGGGTTTTTACCCTCTTCCTGATTTGCATCCCGGACCTTGCTATCCTGTTCCGATTTTTGCTTTTTCAGGTCTCCCCATCCCGAACCCGCTTTTTTCTTTTTATTATGCCGGTCCCTGCGAGAGAAATAATCAATTTCGTCAATCATGGCTTGTTGGCGTTTTAAGGATTATCGATTTAATCAGGTCGACTGCAGACCCTTTCAGCCACAGATGTTTTTATTAGTTGCACTAGCTTGAATATATGGATTCAACCACTTATACTCCTCAGAGACAATCGAAAAATATCCTGCAAATCTATCACCTTCTGCCGGGTTTTTACAGAAATGAAAACATATTTCGTTACGGATGGTGCCGGTTTTATTGATGGCAACTTTTGCTGAAAAGTACCAGATACGGGCAATACCTTATGCGCCTGTCCAAAAGAAATAAAATATTTTAAAACTGACTCCTCACGCCTTCATAAAAAAATCCATTCATGAAGATTCTTCTAACAGGAAAAAATGGGCAAGTGGGTTGGGAACTAAACCGTTCACTCGCTAAACTGGGAACTGTTTTTGCTCCAGGTAGGGATCAGATGGACCTTTCTAAACCGGAGACGCTGGGTTATGTTATTCAGGAGATCAAGCCGGATATCATTATCAATGCCGCCGCTTACACCGCGGTCGACAAGGCCGAGTCGGAACCTGAACTGGCTATGACTGTCAATGGAATCGCACCAGCAGTGATCGCCGGGGAAGCTAAAAAAACAGGCGCGGGAATGATTCACTATTCCACCGATTATATTTTTGATGGGGAAACAACATCCCCTTACAAAGAGGAAGACCCTGCCTGCCCTTTAAGTGTTTATGGAAAATCCAAGCTTGCCGGGGAAAAAGCAGTGCTACAGGCTA
Organism: Nitrospinales bacterium; assembly: GCA_965263085.1. Lineage (GTDB taxonomy): Bacteria > Nitrospinota > Nitrospinia > Nitrospinales > VA-1 > LS-NOB. Next base: position 2,010,701 of record OZ253582.1, on the reverse strand, counting down.
GCATTCCTCATATCATCCTGAGAACCAGCTGGGTGTATAGCTTAAGAAGAAGCAATTTTCTACTCACCATGCAAAAACTAGCTCAGACTAGAGAACAGATAAAAGTTATTGACGATCAGATAGGAGGACCAACCTGGGCAGGAGCTATTGCCGAAGGCACAACGCAAATTCTACAGCGATGCCTTAAAAACGCCACAACATCCCAAGTATTTACCGATTCAGGAGTTTTTCATATGTCGTGTGGTGGGCAGACCAGCTGGTTTGGTTTTGCAAACAAAATCCTTGAGCTTTCCGGTCTTTTAGAAGATACAGAGATGATTCCCATCTCCACCAGCGAATATCCCACCGCCGCGGCTCGCCCCGGATATTCACTGCTTTCTAATAGAAAACTAAAACAGGTCTTCCATCACGAAATGTCCCAATGGCAAGATGCACTGCGGCAATGCCTGGACTCCGCGCCAAAATGACAGGTAATTGTTGGAGTTCCGGTTTTGTCACTATCCTGCATAATATATTTTTGGGATTGAACCTGACTTTTGCTGGTAGTATAAAGCCCCTTTAAAAAATGATGTTTAATCATTTCAACATAGGATTAAGCTGTGGAACAGTATTTCGCATTACTAAAACTTAAACCCGGAGCCACTATTGAAGATGTGAAACGGGCCTACAAAGTTCAAGTCAAGATCTGGCACCCGGACCGTTTCCCCATGGAATCGCCACACCTGCAAAAGCAGGCTCATGAAATGTTCCAGAAGATCACGGTCGCCTACAAAAAAATCAGCGATGCCCACATCAGCCATAAATACAGTGAAGCTTCCGGCTGGAAGGGCCAGTCCACCCGATATACGCGAGCTTCGCGGAAATCCGCCAGACCCACCCACGAGTCAGACTCCCCACAACGCGAATCCGTTCCCGGATTCGACACACGAGCCTGGTCCAATGGAGACAAATATGAAGGGCAAATGTTCCAAGATCAAATGCATGGCAGAGGGATATTCACCTCTTCCCAAGGCTATGTTTATACCGGCGAATTCAAATATGGAAAACCCAATGGCTTGGGGAAACTGGTCTACGACAACGGTGACCAGTACGAAGGGAGCTTCCTCAACGACATGCTCCACGGCAAAGGGAAGTACATCTACGCAAACGGAGATCGCTACCAGGGAGAATTCCAGAACGATTTACCCCATGGCCACGGTGTCTACGTTCTGGCAAACGGCAATGTCTATTCGGGATCATGGGAAAATGGTGGACTGGTTTCCTGACATTCTCCATCAGAAAATTCGGAGTCACAGGCTTTGCAGGCTAGAAGGGTCCCCAGCCTCTCCTGTCGGCCCTTTTCATGACTCACCCAATGGCGGATAACCATAGGCGGACGATGCCGGACATGCTGATTATGTCCGCATTCCAACTCTGCCACCCAGAAGCTTTCCTCATCCTGATGAAACCCTGCAATTTTCCTATCCATGAACGACGCCTCAATATTGAGAAGTTTTATTTTATAGGCTCTAGCGGGATCGACAACTCATTTTCACTTGTCTGCTATGGGGGTCATTAAAATCTGGTTAAAAACCTATTTTTATTGGAAATTCTTGACACAGATTGTGAGGAAAATCAGCAGAGTTGACATCACTTTAATTTGCATTGTATAAATAGATTACAGCTTGATTATTAAGTATTTAAAAATATCATAATTTGAGCAAACGAAGATGCAGACTCTTTCCTCGGCTTTATTTTCCTCCACTGAATCCTGACTAGTGCAGAATTTTTTCAAGCATATTTCACTCCTCAGTCGAAACAAAAAATGCGCCATAATGATTGTGACGGACATCTTTCTGGTGACATTTTCATTGTGGCTAGCGTTTGCCTTACGTCTGGGTGAGTGGTTTTGGCCAAGCCAGGGCCAAAAGTGGTTATTTATCACAGCTCCCTTTTTAGCTATCCCTATTTTTATCAAATTTGGCTTATATCGGGCAGTAATACGTTTCATAGGGCATAGGTCCATGCTGACAATTGCCCAAGCCGCAGGACTGCTGGTTCTATTATTACTGTTGGTCGCAATTACTTTTTTCCCCTTCCTCACTGGCGTTGAAGTTGAGTTTCCTCGTTCTATGCCCATACTTTTTTGGATGGCCCTGTTCTTGAGTGTGGGTGGCAGTCGGCAGATAGCCCGTTCGCTATTATCGGAGCCCGCTGTCACTACCACTCAACCCAGGAAGAGCGTGCTGATATATGGCGCGGGAAGAGTTGGGTTAGAGCTAGCCTCATCTTTATCGCATAGCAAAGATATTCAGATTTTAGGCATCATTGACGATGATCTTACGTTGCATGGTCACTATATCAAAAATTTGAAAGTCCTGGGTGGTCGTTCCGAAATTGCGAAAATTCGCGCCACGACCCGCTCTTTGGAAGTCCTTCTGGCGATGCCTAAAATACCCCGCGACGTGCGTAAAGAGTTATTGAAATATCTTGAAGATAAAAATGTAGCTGTCAGGACAATGCCTTCACTCGGCGATATTGCGTCCCGGGCGGTGGCAATAGATGATCTGAGAGATGTCGATATCACCGATTTGCTGGCGCGTAAAGCAGTGGTGCCAAATCGGAAGCTTCTTGCCGCCTGTATTACTAATAAAAAAATATTAATAACCGGCGCCGGTGGGTCAATAGGCTCTGAGCTCTGCCGCCAAGCTCTGGTACTGGACCCCGTCCTTATCGTTTTGTTTGACCACTCAGAACTCAACCTCTACAAAGTTAACGCTGAATTAGTCAACCTATGCGCAAGTACAGGCTGTAACGCCAGGATCATTCCCATCCTTGGCTCCGTCACCCATAAACGGCGTGTAGAAGAAACCATCAAAAATTTCGCAATCGACACCATCTACCATGCCGCCGCCTACAAACATGTAGCCCTTATCGAAAACAACATTGAGGAGAGCGTACTCAATAATATATTCGGCACCTATAACGTTGCCCAGGCAGCTCTTAATCTGAATGTGGAACGTTTTGTCCTCATATCCACCGATAAGGCTGTTCGCCCAAGCAGCGTCATGGGGGCAACCAAAAGAATTGCCGAACAAATAGTACAAGGACTCGCCCAAAAAGGTGGAACAGAACACATAAGCAGGCAAAAAGCTACACGCTTTATCATAGTGCGCTTTGGCAATGTGTTAGGTTCCTCCGGTTCTGTAGTGCCCTTATTCCAGCAGCAGATAGCCTCTGGTGGCCCCATTACCATCACCCATCCAGAAACCACTCGATATTTCATGACCATTCCAGAAGCCAGTCAACTCGTAATACAAGCAGGCGCCATGGGCAGTCATTGCAGTACCTTTGCACTGGAAATGGGCGACCCTGTCTCAATCCTTTCCCTGGCAAAACAACTGGTTTACTTGTCCGGCCGCGTATTAAAAACTAACGAGAGCGGCGTAGAAGGGCCAAACATTGAGATTCAGTATACCGGGCTGAAAAAAGGGGAAAAAATCCACGAAGAACTCTTCATCGGCGATAACATCACCAGCACCGAACACCCAATGATTTTAGAAGCTAAAGAGAATTTTTGCGAATGGTCAGAAGCTGAGGAAATAATGGCCAGACTCAAATCATGGCATAACCTTGATGACGAAGAGAAGCGGCAGCTGCTTATGGAAAAAGGTGGCAGAAATTCAGCTGAAAATTCTCAAGAGATCCACAAACCACGCTGATCAAGGCTTCGGTGACATCGATCGTATAGATCACCGCGCAAATATCATCAACTATAAGGCACGACCGCAGGCACCTGTATAGTCAAACAAAGCAGGAGACATTTCAGCTTTGCGTTGACATGATAAAGGCAACACCTTTACTAAGGTAAAACTAGAGACGGCATGATCAAGGCACTATTACTATCATCCTTGGGTTTAAATATCGGGCTTTTGTTAGGGCGGTTATCTGGCTTTGTCCGGGAGGTGTTTATTGCCACGACTTATGGCGTAAGCGCACAGGCCGATATTGTGGTTTTGATGTTAACTGTTCCCGATATTCTGGTCAATATACTAATGGGTGGGGCACTTGGTGCTGTCCTGGTTCCTGAGTTCACCCAGCACCCTGGTAAGGCGCGTGGTTTGCTATACCAGTCATTGTTGTTGTTTGGCACTGTATTTCTCGTTATAAGCGCGGTGTTGTGCTGGCAATCAAATATATTGGTTACTTTATTGGCACCTGGGTTTGCGCGAATACAAACCATACAGGCCAGCACCACGCTTGGTTGGGTTATTTGGTTGATGCCTTTAACCATATTATCAGGCATTGTTACTGCCTATCTTCACGCCCAGAATAGATTTGCTGTCGCGTCATTAGGCACTTTAATTCTCAATAGCACTATTATTATTGGACTATTGCTGGTTTATCTTGGATATGGGTCTTTGCGATTAATCGCTACTTTTGTATTACTCGGCGGACTATTACGCTTGCTCAGCCAGTTACTGCAGTTGCGTATCTCTTGGAGTCCCTGGGTCAGCCTTATACCAAATCAGATTAATAAAGCACTATTCATTCGTTACGTTCAAGTGATGCTGTCTGGTAGCGCGCTACTACTTTTCCCAGTTATGGCTAGAGCTATGGCATCCTATAACGAGCAGGGTAGCGTAGCGCTATTTACTTACGCGACCCGTTTGGTTGAGTTTCCATTGACCATAGCGGTGACTTTTTTGGCTGTTGTTTTTTTTCCTAGACTGACGCAGAGTTTTGTCCATGATTTGGTATTGCATCGAAAGCTTGTTAAATATGGCGTGCAAATAACTTTAGGGATTGCTTTGGTAGCGGCTACCATTTTGATATCTTTGGGAGATGCTTATGCTCAAATTGTTTATGGTTATGGCAATATGAATAATTCCCGTGTGGTCTTAGTGGCAACATTAACCACAATCGGCTTGGTCGCTCTGCCATGGCAAGGATTATCAGGTTTTTTGACTGCTGTATTTAACGCCCAAAAAGACACAAAAACCCCTCTGCTTATCAATGGCTTAGGACTGATATTGTTTATTGTGAGTAGCAAGATAAATCTGTTTGGTCAAGGACTACAAGCCTTAATGTGGGGGATGGTTATTAGCTATGGTTTTATATGTATTCTACAACTGATATTTCTCAAAATAAAATTACTTAATTGGTGGAAAATTTTATTTGATAGAACATTCCTTATGGGTCTTGTCTGTGCCATGAGTTTATCACTCGGTATAAGCCAATGGATTGACAAACTTGACACATCGGCATGGTTGTCGCTATTGCTGGCTGGTTTGGTTGGGTTATTATCATTATTTGTCATGGCTTTGTTTCAGCAAGAGTTCAGGGACAAGCTTAAAGTGAAATAGAGTTTATATGATTAAGTTTATGTTAATCACCAATGATCCAACATTGGCACAGTATGCGCAAGCTTGTGGAGTTGAACGAATATTTGTTGACTTGGAGCGACTAGGCAAACAAGCGCGCCAAGGTCATTTGGACACCTTGATTAGCCAGCATACCATGGCAGATATTGCCAAAGTTAAGGAAAACTTGACGCAAGCAGAATTACTGGTCCGCCTCAATCCATTGCACAGTCATACTAAAGATGAGATTGATGAAGCCATTGCACTTGGGGCTGATATGCTCATGTTGCCGATGTTTCATCGCGCCGACGAAGTTCGATATTTTTCTCACTTGGTGAATGGTCGCGCAAAGGTTATGCCTTTGGTTGAAACTTATGATGCGACGCAAACTATCGGTGAAATCGTGACCATTCAAGGCGTGAGTGAGATTTATATAGGATTAAATGACCTGCATTTGGATATGCAGTTACAATTTGTGTTTGAGCCGCTGGCCAATGGCTTGGTCGATCAATTAGCCAAAACCATTCAAGCGGCAGGTTTGCCTTTTGGTTTTGGGGGTGTTGCCAGAGTCGGCGAGGGCATTATCCCAGGAGAATTGGTTTTGGCAGAGCACCTGAGACTAGGCTCCAGTTGCGTTATATTATCGCGCACCTTTCATCATCATAATGATGACCTGCCTATATCGCAGACAAAGCTTAATTTGAAAAATGAATTAGAAAAATTACTGATAGCGGTAGACAAGCTAAGATTACGCAGTAGCGCGCAAGTGATGGCTGATTATAAAAACCTACAAGCCAAAGTGGCGAGTTTTATAGCGGACAAAGCATGACAAAGCGTTTGTTTGACTCAACCCTTGCGTTAGTAGCATTACCATTTACTTTGCCATTGATGGTGATTGTGGCTTTATTGATTAAGTTAGAATCCCAAGGGCCAGTGCTATTTAAACAAAAGAGAGTGGGGCTTTATGGACACGATTTTACGATTTATAAATTTCGCAGTATGGTCATTGACGCAAGTGATGACACCTACTTCACCCAGGCAAACGACCCCAGAATCACAAGCATTGGCCGCCTAATTCGCAAAACCAGCCTGGATGAGTTGCCGCAGTTATTCAATGTTATTAAAGGCGACATGAGCCTGGTTGGGCCGCGCCCCAATGTCGCGCAACAAAGAGACAACTATACTCAACAAGAGTGGGACAAGCGCAATTCTGTGCGTCCAGGTATTACTGGCTTGGCACAAGCGGTGATTCGCTCAAGTGGCACACCTGAACAACGTACACATCTCGACCTTGAATATGTTGATAAAATGTCGGTGTTATTCGACATACGGGTAATGCTATTGACGCTTAAACAAATATTTATTTCCAGAGGTGGCAACTGATGTGTGGTGTTTTTGGTTATTTTGATAACAACAAGCAATCACTTTCATCAGAACAATTAAAAGCTATGGGCGATAAGATCGAGCATCGAGGTCCAGATGGCTATAGTTGTTATCATGACGAGCCTGAGGCCGTGGCATTAGGCAACCAGCGGTTAGCGATTTTAGATGTAGAGCATGGCCAGCAACCTTTTATCTCAGATGATGGCAGTATTGTTGTTGTGCAAAATGGTGAAATTTTTAACTATATAGAATTAGCGGCAGAATTAAAAAGCCAAGGGTACCATTGCCGAACTCATTGTGACACCGAAGTCATCCTGCGACTCTATGAGCGTGATGGCATTGATGGCATATCAAAGCTTAATGGTATGTTTGCTATTGCAATCTATGACAGACGCATTGACAGCCTATATTTAATTCGAGATAGAGTGGGAGAAAAGCCACTGTATTTTTCTAATCAAAATGGCAGAGTATTATTTGCTTCAGAGATTAAATCAATCCTGCAATGCTCGAACGGTAAAAAACTCAACCCTCAGGCGCTCAATCAATTTTTGGCGTTTAATTATGTACCGCCACCTTTAACTCTGTTTGCAGGCGTCGAGCATGTGATGCCTGGACACTGGTTAAAAATAACACGACAAGGTGTTGAGCAATTCTGTTGGTGGGATTTGACCAAGGTAAAGTGTGAGACTAAAAGTGAGACAAAATGGATAGAAGATTTTAATCAAACTCTTGATGACGCGGTTTGTATTCGCCTCAGATCAGATGTGCCATTTGGGGCTTTTTTATCAGGCGGCATTGATTCCAGTACAGTGGTCGGGTTAATGAGTCGTCATCTGAGTCAGCCCGTTAATACTTTTTCGATTGGCTTTCATGATCCACAATATGACGAGTCGCCTTATGCGCAACAAGTAGCAGATAGATTTGGCACAAAGCACACCATGCAAAAAGTCCAACCGAACCTGATCGACTTATGGCCTATGGCGACTTATCACTGTGACCAGCCTCATGGTGATGTGTCTTTTTTGCCTACTTATAAGGTCGCAAGTCTGGCCTCGGAGCAAGTTAAAATGGTGCTGACAGGTGATGGAGCGGATGAATTATTCGCCGGCTATGATAAATATCGTGATTTTTTTACCCCTGGAGCAGAAAAATTATCTGATGAGGATTTTCAAAAATATCATCAGGACAATATTTCCTTATTCTCCAGCAATGCTCGCCGTCAATTATTCTCTGCCGAGTTTATAAAACAACTTGATGATGTGGATGTATCTGATGTGCTTCAGCCACTTTACAACAAAGCCAGCAATATGGACCGGATCAATCAAACGCTCTATATTGACACCCTATTGTTATTGCCAGGTAATAACCTGGTCCTGACCGCATGGGCATGGCAGTCTCAATAGAGAATCGTGCCCCCTTTTTAGATTATCGAATGATAGAGTTGGCTTTTGCTATGCCAGGTCATTTGAAACTGGCACAAGGCGTGACTAAATACATTTATAAAAAAGCAGTAACGCCTTTAATCGGCGAAGAGATCGCCTATCGAAAAAAACAAATGTTTACCGTGCCTGTTGGACAATGGTTTAAAACAGATTTGTTTGAATTATGCCAGAATTTATTACTATCCAAACGCACTACTGATAGAAACTTATTTAATTATGGCTATGTGGCTGATTTGTTGCATAACCACTGTCAAGGCGTGGAAAACAACACGCGGGAAATCAGGGCATTGATGGCATTGGAAATTTGGTTTAGGGAGGTAATGGAATATGAAGACTAGCCACTTATATTATTGGCGATGGCTAAATCGAAATCCAAAAATAATTTCCATTAGCATGGTAATAATGTATCTGCTGTTTGTTTTGATTGGCTCGGTAGAATTTAACCTTTGGGGACAGGTGATATCCATTTGGGAGACAGGATACGAGGAGAGCAGAATAGAGCATAGGTCTCGGTTTTTGTTAGTAGCCCCTGTCTTTTATGTTAGCGAGTTATTAAACATGCCTCGGGATTATTTATTTTCAATATGTATACCCCTACTCTTGGCGGCTTCCGCGTATATCATGATGCAAGTAGTGGTAAGCGTAACACCCTCCCCTCTCCCCTCGTACTGGCATTTCTCATTGTTTTATAGTGTGCTTGTCGCAATATCACTTTTTATGAATGGAAGGCTGGTATTTGCAATAACAGGAGGGTCTGTTCTTTTGAGCATACTAAGCGATATGCTAGAGAAAAAACAACAATGCAAAGGCTTCCTTACTAAACAATTTATTGGATTTTGGTTAATTAGCGTAAGTAGTGGTACCTATCTAATAGGATTCGCCTTCTTCTATTCAATTTTTGCTTATTACTTGTTTCAGGAGAAAAGACAATCTATTCAGCTGGGTAGTTTGATAAAGAGCCTGGTGATTTTCTGTATTCTTTTTATCCAATCTTATTTTTTCCTGATGAAAAACCTTGCTTTTTATGGGGGGGGGCTAGAGGGTTTGGTAAATATATTTCAACATGGAGCAGGTGCTGTATTGCAAGAAACGCATGGTCACTACTTGTTAGTATTTGTAGCAGTGGCTGGCGCCATAGCAACGTATTTATTTACACAGTTTCGCAATGCGGCTATGCTTACATATATCATTTTGGTTGTTGCGCTTGGTGGATTATTTGGCTTCTCAACTCTAGTAATTGGGATTCCAGCGCTTCAGGTATTGTCTTTAATTATCGTTAGCAGATATTTTGGTAGGGAATCCTGCATTTGATAGCTTGATTAAATATAAAGATCAAACAGATAGATTGAGAAAGAAACGAGGCATAGCAAAAGAAACCAAAGTTATATTATGGGTATCACAGCCTGAACCCAGATTAGATCCATTGCACCTTATTCGAAAATGAATATATCTAGAGGTATTAATAATTTAAATGACTTGGAATATGTGCTGGCGCAAGAGTTGAAAAATAATAGAGAAAATATGGTTACACTACCCCATATTGGAAGTGCTACCAGTAATGTTATTTCAGTAATTAATGGCATCATCAGATATAGTGATGAACACGTCAGAGCAAAGTAAAAGAGAATTAAAAATGGCATTTAAATTCGACCACAAAAAACCAAAGATCGAATAAGACCAAATAAACAAACTAAAAAACCGGAAAACAGGTTAATGAACATAGCATTTATACCCGTAAGATGTGGAAGTAAATCCATACCCTATAAAAATATGCAAAATATTATTAGACTCTCAAGGTCTGGCGGGGACGGTGCTGTTCGTGAATTTGCAGGAATTATAATGTGTCCTGCGTAACATTTGCTTGTGCAGTCAGTCTCCCGGTTGAGACATTCTACGCGATTTTAAGCGGCTTCTTTTTCCTCCTCCAGGCTTTCCAATCTGCTACAGAAAAAATAGCAACCTTGAAAATATAAATAAATATGCGCACAGAAATTTTAATTGGGGATAGGCCTATAGGGTTAAATCACCCGCCTTTAGTGATAGTCGAAATAGGCATAAATCATGAGGGGAGTTTAAAAACGGCTTTTGAGATGGTCGATGCCGCCCGGAAAGCAGGGGCTGAAGTTATTAAGCACCAAACGCATATCGTTGAAGACGAAATGAGCCACGAGGCTAAAAATATAATACCGGGGAATGCGGATATTTCAATATATGAAATAATGGAAAGATGTGCGCTGAATGAAGCGGATGAGATCAAGTTAAAAAAATATGTTGAAAGTAAGGGAATGATATTTATTTCTACGCCTTTTTCTCGTGCCGCCGCTAATAGATTGGAAAGAATGAGGGTTAGTGCCTACAAAATCGGATCGGGAGAATGTAATAATTACCCGCTCATAGAACATATCGCTTCTTTCGGTAAACCCATGATAGTCAGCACCGGCATGAATGATATTCAATCTGTGACTAAGACAGTGGATATTCTGAAGAAATTTAAAGTGCCGTACGCTTTATTGCATACGACTAACTTATATCCAACGCCATCACATCTGGTACGATTAGGTGCGATGCAAGAACTACAAAAAGAATTTTCTAGTGCAGTAATTGGATTATCAGACCACACCGTTTCTAACTTAGCTTGTTTTGGTGCAGTAGCATTAGGGGCATCAATATTGGAACGGCACTTCACCGATTCAATGGCTAGACCTGGCCCGGATATTATAAATTCTATGGATCCAATGGCTTTAAAAGAATTGATAGACGGAAGTAAAGAGATAGCAAAAATGAGAGGTGGTAAAAAAGAAGCGGCAAAAGAAGAACAAGTTACTATTGATTTTGCGTTTTCTACCGTTGTAACAATTAAACCTGTTAAAAAAGGCGAAAAACTCTCGAAGGAAAATATCTGGGTAAAAAGACCGGGGACCGGTGAGATTAAAGCAGAAAGTTATAATGATATTCTAGGTAGAGTGGTTGTTAAAGATATTGCCGTTGATACGCATTTGAAATGGGATCACATGAACGAAAAAAATTAAAAATCTACTAAATAAAATCACCCCGCTTAGGCAATTGAATGTCAAGAGCCATTTAATTATGAATAAAAAGCTATGTAGATTGAATTTAAGGCCTTAAAAAAACCGATATAAATATGATAGTGCACCCTCAAATACCTCTACATGTTGAAACTGTTAACTAAATGAAAAAAGTAATATTTCTTACCGGAACTCGTGCAGATTTTGGAAAGCTTAAATCTTTAATCAAGATATCCCAAGAATCACCTAAGTGTGAAATCCATATATTTGCTACGGGTATGCACCTGAATCCATTGTATGGCTCAACGGTAGATGAAATTTATAAATCCGGATTTAGTAATATTTACGAATACCCCACTCATGAAACAATAGAGTATGTGGATAGGGTTTTAGCAAAAATGATTGATGGCTTTTCACGTTATGTGGAAAAAATTCAACCTGATCTAATAGTGGTACATGGGGATAGACCTGAGGCGCTGACTGGTGCTATCGTTGGAAGTTTTAATAATATTTTAGTCGCGCATATTGAAGGTGGAGAAGTATCGGGTACGATTGATGAGTCTATTCGGCATTCTGTCAGTAAACTAGCTCATATACACCTTGTCGCAAACGAAGAAGCTAAAATACGATTAATTCAATTGGGTGAGTTTGCCAATTCTATTTTTGTTCTTGGCTCACCCGATCTGGATTTAATGGACCCTGCCCACCTTCCTGATTTGGATGCGGTAAAACGATATTATGGGATCGAGTTTGATAATTTTTCGATAGCCATATTTCATCCAGTGACAACTGAATATAACCAGGTACAAAAGCATGCAAAAAAATTTGTAGCTGCGTTAATTCAGAGCGATTTGAATTATATCGTTATTTATCCAAATAATGACTTGGGAGGCACGGAAATACTTAATGCCTATAAGCAACTTGAAAACAATAAAAAAATTAAAATATTTCCATCATTGAGGTTTGAATACTTTCTAAAATTACTTGAAAACGCCAGCTTTATCATAGGCAATTCAAGTGCAGGAATTAGAGAGGCCTCTTTTTATAGCGTTCCAACAGTCAATATAGGTACAAGACAAAATAACAGGGGAGTTGGGCTATCAATTTTTCATACGAGCAATGATCAGTTGGAGATATTAAAAACAATTAAAAAAGCCAAAGGCTATACAGGCAATAATATTAAAGGCAAAAATTATTTTGGGCAAGGGCAAAGCAATAAATTATTCATGGACTTGTTGAATTCTGAAAAAATTTGGAAAATCAAGCATCAAAAACAGTTTCAGGAATTGAAACGAAATGAATAAAATAAGAATAATTTCAAGGCTGGATATAAAAAACGAATATGTAATTAAAGGTATTCATTTAGAGGGTTTGAGAAAAGTCGGAAATCCAAATGAAATGGCAAAAAAATACTATAAGCAAGGGGTTGACGAGATTGTTTTTATGGATGCGGTTGCGGCTTATTATGGCCGAAATAGTTTAAGCGACATTGTTGAGCAAACCTGCAAAGATGTTTTTATTCCAATAACTGTTGGTGGCGGAATCAGGACAATTGCAGATATTCAGACAGCACTAAATGCTGGCGCTGATAAGGTGGCAATCAATACCCACGCAATTTCTGCCCCTGGATTTATTGAAAAGGCCTCTAAATTTTTTGGCTCGCAGTGTCTCGTATTATCAATTAGCGCTAAAAAAATATCGGAACAAAAATGGGAAGCATATGTAGATAACGGCAGAGAACCGACAGGGCTCGATGTTATTGCATGGGCAAAAAAGGTTGAAATTTTAGGAGCTGGCGAAATAATGTTGACCTCAATAGACAAGGAAGGAACCAAGAAAGGTTTTGATATAGAATTAAATAACCTGGTATCAAAAGCAGTCTCTATTCCAATTATATCAAGTGGCGGTGCGGGTCAAAATCAAGATATCGTTGATCTCGTAAACAGTTCCAACATTGATGCGGTAGCAGTCGCCTCATTATTGCATTATGATTTATCGACAGTTAATGAAATTAAAGACTCGCTTTGTAAAAATGGAACTAAAGTAAGAGTATGAGCTTGAATATAGTTGTTATTAACTACGGTATCGGAAATATTAAAAGTATATTAAATATTTTCGAGAAAGCTGGGGTTACGCCGAGTCTATCAAATCAAAAAGAGCTTATTTTAGCCGCTGATGGTGTTGTCTTACCAGGAGTCGGAGCCTTTTCCCAAGGGATGGAAAATTTACATAAGTATTCACTCGTGAAGATACTTAAAGAATATGAAAAATTAAGCAAACCGCTATTGGGTATTTGCTTAGGTATGGAAATGCTGCTTAATGAAAGTGAAGAGTTTGGAGCTACACAGGGCATAGGATTGATACCGGGTAAAGTTATTAAATTACCCGCAAAAAATACCCAATATAAAAAACTACCGCACGTCAGCTGGAATGAAATAGCGCCAAAAAAGATCAATTGGGAAAACACAATTCTAGAGAATATAGAATTTAACAGCGATATGTATTTTACGCATAGCTACATCGCAGTGCCAGAAGATGAAAGTCATATACTATCTACTACGATATATTCTGATTATGAATTTTGTTCATCTATAAAAAAAGGCAATATATACGGTTGCCAATTTCATCCGGAAAAAAGCGCGGAAAGAGGCTTGAAAATAATAGATAATTTTATAAATTTATGCGGTGAGAATAAAAGTGATTGAAAAATTAGAGGCTTATTATGGCTTGCCAAACGAAGTAAAGTTTTGCAAGAAGTGTGTCATTTCAAATCAACGGCCAAGTTCTACCATTGAATTTAAAAGTAAACAAGGTGGGCAGAAAAAGGTCATCACTTTCAATGAAGAAGGCGTTTGTTCGGCTTGTGTGTATCATGAAGAAAAAGAAAAGAACATAGACTGGGAGCAAAGAGATGAAAGGATTAGAGAGCTTTTAGCCCAGTTTAAGAGTACTGACGGTTCTTATGATGTCATTGTGCCAGGGAGCGGTGGTAAAGATAGTGCTTATACTGCCCATATACTTAAATATAAATATGGCATGAATCCCTTGACCGTTACATGGGCTCCGCATCTCTATACAGATATTGGCTGGGAGAACATGCAAGAATGGATGCATACAGGAGGTCTTGATAATATTCTTTACACACCGAATGGAAAATTGCATAGAGAAATGACGAGGAATGCATTCCATAATCTGCTACATCCATTCCAGCCGTTTATTGTGGGTCAAAGAATCATAGGCCCTGCTATGGCAAAGAAGTTTGGTGTGAAACTTATAATGTATGGTGAAAATCAGGCTGAATATGGAAATGCAATAGAAGAAAATACCAGCCCAACCATGAGTATGGATTTTTTCTCTGTAAATGACGCCTTAGAGATGAGGTTTGGAGGGCTTTCTATGCAAGAATATATAGATAGTGGAAAATATTATAAGGATGATTTTGCACCTTATATAGCACCCAACAAACAAGACTTAATTAATGCTGGAATAGAGGTGCATTATTTAGGCTATTATTTGAATTGGGATCCTCAGGAGTGTTACTACTACGCAGCTGAGAACACAGGTTTCAAGGCGAATCCAGTTAGAACAGAAGGTACTTATTCAAAATATAGTAGTATAGATGACAAGATAGATCCTTTTCATTACTTTACGACACTCATTAAGTTTGGTATAGGCAGGTGCACTTATGATGCGGCTCAAGAAGTAAGAAACGATAAAATCACAAGAGAAGAAGCTACCTATCTTGTAAAAAAATATGACACCGAATTTCCCCATAAGTTTTTTAAAGAATTTTTAAACTATATTGACTCCACAGAAGAAGAATTTTGGGATACGATTAATCAACATAGATCGCCCCACATTTGGAAAAATGAAAATGGTAGATGGTTGCTGAGACACACAGTTTGTAAAAATGGCACAGATGACTAAGCGAATTCTATCGATCATTCCCGCGCGTGGCGGCTCAAAAGGATTGCCACGGAAAAACTTGATTGATTTGGCAGGTAAGCCACTTATCGCTTGGACGATAGGTAGCAGCTTGGATTCCAGTTACATTACAAAAACGATAGTGAGTTCTGATGACGATGAAATTCTAAATATTGCAAAACAGTATGGAGCCGATACGATCAAAAGGCCGGACGAATTGTCAATTGATAGCACCACAAGCGAGACTGTCATTAAGCATGTAATTGATGAACTTAAAAAAAATAACCAAGAATTTGATTATTTGCTTTTACTTCAACCAACTTCACCATTAAGGGATGTTGAAGACATAGATAATGCTTTTAATATATTGTTTAAAAGAAATGCCACAGCGTTGATAAGTGTATGCGAAATTGACAATAAAATACTGAAAGCATTTGAGCAAAGTAAAGATGGATATATTAAAGGTATATCGAATAATAAATACCCATTTATGAGAAGACAGGATTTGCCTAAGACTTATCTTAGTAATGGCGCTATTTATATTATTAGAGCAGATGCCTTTATAAAAGAAGGTAGTCTTTTTACTGATAAGGCTATCTCTTATGTTATGAGCAAAGTGAAAAGCCTGGATATTGACAATATGGAAGATTTAGAAAAAGTGGCAAGAAACATAGGACTTCTTAGAAGTAAAAACAGATAGAACATTGAACTGGCATAACACCAAAGTTGAATAAATTCGTTGTTATGGCACGCATGTTTAAAAAAGTGCGGTAGTCACCATTCACTTGTACAGCAGGTCTCTCGATCAAGATATTTTAACAGGTTTTAAGCGGCTTCTTTTTCCTCCTCTAGGCTTTCAAAGACATATTCCCAGCTACCGAACGGAAATCAGCCTGCCCTCCTCGTTAAATTGGATGCGGGGTGTTACCATCGCCGGAGCACTTTCCCTTATATTGAAAGCATTTTTAGTTAGACGACGGGTTACCAAAAAATATTAATACTACTACTATTATCCGAAGTAGTTAATTTTTTTCTGAGCTATGTGAAAATATTCCAGTTATTATATTGTTTGGTATTAGGGCTGATAATACAAAGAAAAAGCGTTATATCTCAAAGCGTAAACAATGAAAATGTCTAAAAAAATTGTCATAGTTACCTATGGCGGTGGGCATGTCGCCGTGATGGTGCCCATCATCAAACAACTTCAAAAAAATAAAGGTTTGGAATTAGTGGTATTAGGGCTGACAACTGCGGGGCTCGTACTTAAAAAAAACAGCATTCCCTATATAGGGTTTAAAAATTTATTAGAGGTCGATAAAAGCCAACATGCAATAAAGTGGGGCAAAAAATTAGTTGACTCGTCTGCTACTCACAAAGCAGTGTCTTACGATGAGTCAGTCGCTTATATGGGGTTATCGTATATAGATTTAGAATTGCGTCACGGCATTGATGATGCGGCCCGTATTTACAAGACACAAGGCGGTCGACAGGCTTTTTACCCTCTGAGCGTGATGGAGCGCCTTTTAAAAACAGAAAAACCTGATTTGGTCGTCGCAACTAGTGCGCCAAGAGCTGAAAAAGCGGCGATTATTATGGCGGGCAAACTCAATATTCCATCCGTGTGTATTGTGGATTTATTCGCGAAACAAGAGATAGCATGGGTAGGAGAACCCGGTTATGCCGATAAAGTTTGCGTGCTTTCAGAGTTTGTAAAAAACACCCTTATGCGGGCTGGGCGTAATGATGAAGATATTATCGTTACGGGCAATCCTGCTTTTGATGGCTTGATTAAATATAAAGATCAAACAGATAGATTGAGAAAGAAACGAGGCATAGCAAAAGAAACCAAAGTTATATTATGGGTATCACAGTCTGAACCCAGATTAGATCCATTGACTGGCGAGGCGGGAGATCCAACCCTTCCTAGGAAAATTGATAAGGCTTTATTAAAAGCAGTGGCCAATCATCCAGACTGGCAATTGGTCATTAGGCCGCACCCCAGTGAAAACCTTAATTATAATCGACTGCCTGATAATGTGCGAATCAGCGGATCAAATGACAATCTGCATGAATTATTATCGACAGTTGATGTAGTGGTAACGATGTCTTCTACGGTTGGGCTGGAAGCCGCAATCTTAAAAAAACCTGTAATCACTGTTGATTTGTCAATTTTAAATATTTATATACCTTATTCGAAAATGAATATATCTAGAGGTATTAATAATTTAAATGACTTGGAATATGTGCTGGCGCAAGAGTTGAAAAATAATAGAGAAAATATGGTTACACTACCCCATATTGGAAGTGCTACTAGTAATGTTATTTCAGTAATTAATGGCATCATCAGATATAGTGATGAACCCGTCAGAACAAAGTAAAAGAGAATTAAAAATGGCATTTAAATTCGACTACAAAAAACCAAAGGTAGTAGCAGAAATTGGTTGCAATCATATGGGAAAGATTGAGGTGGCAAAAGAATTAATAGACCTTGCAAAAGACGCAGGCGCTGGATATGTAAAATTTCAAAAGAGAAACAATAAAGAACTGTTAACAGAAGAACAATACAATGCAAAACACCCCGTGCAGGAAAACTCTTATGGTAATACTTATGGTACGCATAGAGAATTTCTAGAATTTAATATCGAGCAAAACAAAGAGTTAAAAGAGTATTGCGATAGTATTGATATTGTATATAGCACTTCAGTGTGGGATGTAACAAGCGCGAAAGAGATGATTACTATTGAGCCGCAGTTTTTAAAAGTGCCGTCGGCTTGTAACAATAATTTTAAACTATTAGAAGTACTTAGAGATGATTTTAAAGGGCAGGTTCAACTCTCTATTGGCATGACAAGCAAGAGTGAAGTTGAAGAAATAGTTAAGTTTTTTGAAGAAACAGGTCAAGCAAAATCAAGACTTTTAATCTATTCTTGTACTTCTGCCTATCCTGTGCCGGCAAAAGATGTCGCCCTGCTGGAAATAAATCAGCTTTATAGCAATTATGGGCATCGGATAAATGAAATTGGATTTTCTGGACATCATCTAGGGATTGCTCTTGATATTGCCGCTTTTACTTTGGGCGCTGTATGGATTGAAAGACATTTCACAAAAGATAGAACCTGGAAGGGTACTGACCACGCCGCGTCTTTAGAACCAAGTGGTTTGAAAAAGCTGGTAAGGGATATAAACGCCGCATACGAAGCGCTAAAATTTAAGACTAGCGAAATACTACCTATTGAACAAGAACAAAGAAATAAACTAAAAAACCGGAAAACAGGTTAATGAACATAGCATTTATACCCGTAAGATGTGGAAGCAAATCCATACCCTATAAAAATATAAAAAAATTTTGTGGTAAGCCTTTAGTTTATTGGAATATTGAGGCCTTGGAAAATTCGAATATCATTGACAAGGTATTTGTTGCTGCTGACTGTGATGAGATAAAATCCGTTGTTAAAAATTTTGGGTTCTCTAAAACCACAATATATGACAGGGATAAAAAAAATGCCGACGACGCTTCAAGCACGGAATCTGCCATGCTGGAATTCATATCAAAAAATAATTTTTCTAACGATGATTTATTATTTTTAGTTCAAGCCACATCCCCACTTACGCAAACACATGATTTTGATGCCGCTCTAAAGACATTAACCAACCAAAAAGCAGATTCACTGCTTACCTGTGTAAAGGTAAAAAAGTTTTTTTGGAATGCTAACGCGACTCCGTTGAATTATAATTTTCAAAACCGTCCTAGACGACAAGATTTTGATGGCACATTCATGGAGAATGGCGCCTTCTATATCAACACAATTGCGAATATTAAGAGAGATAGAAACAGGCTAAGCGGCAAAATAGCCATTCATGAAATGGAGGAGTTTACTGCTGTAGAGATAGATGAAGAAGCGGATTGGGCAATAGCTGAAAGGCTTATGTATAAGAACATTCTTTCAAAAAGACTGAAACCAAAAATTAAATTATTTTTATCGGATGTAGATGGCACACTGACAGATGCGAGTATGTATTATGGTGAGAACGGAGAAGAGCTTAAAAAGTTTAATACTCATGATGGTAAAGGGTTTGAACTTTTAAGAAAATCAGGTATTAAAACAGGCATCATTACAAGTGAAAACACAAAGATAGTCGAAAATAGAGCTAAAAAACTGAAAGTTGATTACCTTTATCAGGGATTAGAGAATAAAGACAAGTTAAACATTGCTAAAGAAATCTGTAAAAAAGAAAATATATCTTTAGAAGAAGTTGCATATATTGGTGATGACATTAACTGTAGAGACCTTCTTAATAATGTGGGTTTGGCCGCTTGCCCAGCCAATGCCGTTAAGGAGATAAAAAATATACAAAATATTATTAGACTCTCAAAGTCTGGCGGGGACGGTGCTGTTCGTGAATTTGCAGGAATTATAATGTGTCCTGCGTAACAGTGGGATAAAAACTGGCGTCCCCAGCGGGATTCGAACCCGCGTCGCCGGCGTGAAAGGCCGGTGTCCTGGGCCAGGCTAGACGATGGGGACTTCCAAGTTTTAATGAAAAAAAGAAATGAGCCGCGAAGGGATCGAACCTTCGACCACTTGATTAAAAGTCAAGTGCTCTACCAACTGAGCTAGCGGCCCATTCTTAAGTCAAAAGCGAAATGTGGAAAACTAACAAACCTATTTTAACATGTCAATGCATTTATTTGACTTGATTTTATGCCTAAGGCTCAATAATATCTAACTTTACACTGTTTTATCCCTGAGTCCACAAAACCTGCTCACAAAAAAAGCTATCTTGGAAAAATCTGAAAAAATCTGGTTCGATGGGAAAATGGTTCCCTGGCACGAAGCCAATGTCCATGTCCTCACTCACACTCTGCATTATGGGCTGGGGGTTTTCGAAGGCATTCGTTGCTACAACTCTAAAGAAAACGGGGCGGCCATATTTCGCCTTCAGGAACATATCGACCGGTTGTTTCAATCTGCCGTCATTCTTGGCATTGAAGTGCCTTTCTCCAACAAGGAAATCATCGACGCCACCCTTAGCGTTGTCCGGGAAAATAAGCTGGATGAATGCTATATTCGCCCCATCATATTTCTGGGCGATAATAAAATGGGACTCAACCCGAAAGGCGTTGATGTCCGTTGTGCCATTGCCGCCTGGCCCTGGGGCACTTATCTGGGGAAAGATGGGCTTGATAATGGAATCCGGGCTCGTGTTTCTTCCTTCGCCCGGCACCATGTCAATGTAACCATGACCAAAGCTAAAGCCTGCGGTTACTACATTAACTCTATCCTCGCCAGTGTGGAAGCCGTTCGGGACGGTTACGACGAGGCGATCCTTCTCGATCCTTCGGGCTACGTTTCTGAGGGATCGGGAGAAAATATTTTCATCTACTCTAAGGGGAAATTACACACTCCCTGCCTGTCCTGTTCCAGTCTCGATGGGGTCACCCGAAACACTGTCATTGAAATATGCGCCGATCTCGGAATTGCTCTGGAAGAAAGAGCCATCACCCGTGATGAACTGTATATCGCCGAAGAGGTCTTTCTGTCCGGAACCGCCGCAGAGATCACACCTGTCCGCGAGGTGGATAACCGCATTATCGGCCCAGGCAAAAAAGGCCCGGTCACCGACCAGATCCAGAAAACATTTTTTGAAGTGGTTTGTGGGGCTCACCCCAAGTTCCGGAAATGGCTCACCCGGATATAGGAGAAAAGTCATACCCGTTCCTTGCTATTTCAGGTTTTGCATCATATAAATTTCTGTCCCTATACCGCTAAACGCTGGAGATTTTTAGTTATGCCGATTTACGAATACGAATGCGACAAATGTGGAGCCGTCTTTGAGGCCATGCAAACGATTGCCGCCAAGCCTTTAAAGACCTGTAATGGGCTGGGTTGCGACGATAAAGATAGCGGGAAGGTCCACCGTCTGGTTTCCGCTTCCGGATTTATTCTTAAGGGTTCAGGGTGGTATACTTCTGAATACCCTTCCGAAGCACGCAAGGATGGCTTGGAAAAAGAAAGCAAACAGGGTAAAACAGACACCGACACCCCGGCACCTGCGCCCGCTACGGAAACTTCTTCCGCTAAAACCCCTGAACCTGTGGCACCGGCTAAAAAACCCTCGCCTAAAAATCCTTACTCCGGGGGGAAGTCTAAAAAAGCCAAGGGTTCCAAATAAATTAGAACTGGCATTATGGATGACCACCTGCACCAGAATATTTTCTATTCTATGATAGATGGGGTTCTGCTCATTTCCCCGGCGTTGACCATTCAGGAAAGCAATCTAACCGTCGAAGATATGTTTCACCGCTCCCGCGACTCGTTCATCCAACGCGGTCTGGATGCATTGTTCCCGCACCAGCCGCAGGTGCTGGACAAAGTCTGCAAAGTTCTGGTGACCGGGGCCTGCTACCACGATGTGGAGGCAGAGGGCGTGCGCGACATCCCCTCTTCCCGGTTCCCGGCTAATCTGACCCTGTCACCATTTCTGGATACTGATAATTCCATTCGTGGCGTAGTCGTACTGATAAAAAATATGACCCTCATCCGGGAGCTGGAGAAACGCCACAAGCCGACAGATCACCTCAATAACCTGGGTGAGGTCACAATGGGCATGGCTCATGAAATCCGCAATCCTTTAGGCGGCATCCGCGGATCGGCCCAGCTTCTGCGCCAGGAAATCAAAAATAAATCGCATCAGGAATATCTCGATATCGTGGTTTCGGAAGTGGACCGGATAGACAGAATGGTCAAGAGAATGATGGACCTGACCCGACCTCTCAACCTGAAACTGAAAAGCACAAATATCCATAAAGTGCTGGAAGAAATCCTGGCGCTGGAAAAAGACAGCCTCGCTCGCAAAAATGGCCGCTTTGAACAAATTTATGATCCCAGCCTGCCCTCCATTGATGCGGATGAGGACCAGTTGAAGCAGGTGTTTCTCAACCTCATCAAAAATGCCATCGAAGCGTCGAGAAAAGGCGGCAGAATACAGATCATCACCCGTGTCAGTTCTGGATATGCCATCAAGGCCGCCTCTTCCCCCATCCCACAACTGAATATCGTCGTTGAAATCATCGATTCGGGTGAAGGGATGGACGAGGCAACCCAAAAAAAACTGTTCACTCCTTTCCACACTACGAAAAAAAAGGGCAGTGGTTTGGGGCTTCCCATTTCTCTAAAAATCGTCAAAGATCATTTTGGAAAAATCAAGATCACCTCTGAAAAGGGATTAGGCACCACGGTGCAGGTATTTCTCCCCACCGGACAGAGGTGATAAGATAAAAACATGACTGACAAACAGCATAAAATTCTCATCGTCGATGACGAACAAAACATTCTTTGGGTGCTGAAAAAAGGCCTGGAAAAGAAAAACTACCTCGTCCACACCGCCGCATCCGGGGAGGAGGCCCTGAAACAACTGGCCGCCAACCAATACCTGATGATGTTCTCCGACATTTTCATGGAAGAAATCAGTGGACTACAGCTTCTCGAACAATCCCGCGAGATTTCTCCCGACTTGAAGGTGGTGATGATGACCGCCCAGGACACCATGAACAACACCATCGAGGCCATGCGGTTGGGAGCCTACGACTACATCACCAAACCATTCGATTTCGATGAGATTTTCCGCTTGGTCGACAAGGCTGAAACGGCCCAGTCTGTTTCCGCGCCTGTCTCTGGCTTGTCCGATCAAAAACGCGAAGTTGACGCATCCGCCACTTCCGCGATCATCGGTAAGAGCAAACATATACAGGAAATCTTTAAAACCATCGGCAGATCGGCAGGCTCGGATTTGTCCGTGCTGATCACCGGAGAAAGTGGCACCGGCAAAGAAATGGTGGCCAGCACTCTGCATCAGTATTCGCCTCGCAAAGACAAGCCTTTTATCTGCATCAACTGCGCCGCCATCTCGCGCGAGCTTTTGGAGTCGGAACTGTTCGGTCACGAACGCGGCGCTTTCACCGGGGCCATAGAAACCAAAACCGGAAAGTTTCAGCAGGCCGATGGAGGCACCCTGTTCTTCGATGAAATCGGCGATATGGAGCTACCTCTACAGGCTAAAATCCTCCGCGCCTTACAAAATAATGAGTTCTACCAGGTAGGAGGCAAAAACCCAATCACCGTAAATGTCAGGGTCATTGCCGCAACCAACCAGAACCTGGAAGACATGATGAACCTGAAACGGTTCCGCAAAGACCTGTATCACCGCCTCAACGTCATTCATATTGATCTGCCTCCGTTAAGGAAACGCCTGGAAGATGTGCCCTTGCTGGCCAATCATTTTATCCATCGATACGCCAAAACCCGCAAGGTCTACCTCTCTCCCGATGTCGAACGCATCCTCAGTGGTTATCACTGGAGCGGCAACATCCGTGAACTGGAAAACGTCATCAAACGCGCGTTGATGCTGGCCCTTTCCGGCCCCATCCTGCCTGAACATCTGCCCTCTCACTTGCAGGAGGACACCACCTCCGACGATGAAGGGCAATGGGATGAACGCCTGAATCAGTTATTGCGAGACTTTCTCCTCAACAACCATTCTGATGAAGATGGAACAGTTTATGACACACTCATACATAAAGTGGAAAAACACCTGTTTGAAATTCTATTGAGCAAATATTCCGGCAAACAGGTTATCGTTGCCAAGGCTCTGGGCATTAACCGCAATACCCTTAAAAGAAAAATTGATTCCATGAAAGTTTCGCCCAAGGATTACAAGTCCAACACTTCCTGACCTTCTTTTTATGCAAAGCCAGAGCATTTTCTCGATTAAAACCCCGGTCGGCCCTCCGGTAGAAATCATCCGGCACACTTATCCCTCATGTTTACCAAAACCGACCCAGCGCGTCTCGCTGGTTGCCGGTCTACACGGCGATGAACTGGAGGGACTGTATATCTGCCACCGGCTGATGCAGACTCTGGAAAACCTTGAGGAACAAAACGCCCTCAAAGGGGATGTCCACATCTACCCTGCGGTCAATCCGCAGGCTCTCGAAGCAGGAGCCCGGTTGTGGCCCTTTTTTTCCGTCGACATAAATCGTGTTTTTGGGGCGGCAAACGTGCCTTCTCTACCCTCTGAGGCCGCCAAAACTCTATTGGAAGATATAAAGGCTAATTCCGATCTGGTGATCGACATCCATTCCAGCAATCTCCACCTGATGGAACTGCCGCAAATAAGAATCATCAAACGTTTTGCAAAGAAACTCGTGCCGTTGGCGAAACTTTGTAACGTCGACCTAATCTGGGTCCATCCCCATGCGGAGATTTTTGAGTCCACACTGGGGTACAACCTGAACCAAGCCAGAATACCCGCTCTCGTTATCGAAACCGGAATTTGCCTGCGTATTGATAAAAATCGTTGCGAGCAGATTGTTCATGGCATCCTGAACCTGCTGAAACAAACCGGCACACTCGACACTGGCGAGCCTCTGAAGGACATCACACAGGCCAAAATCGTGCAACCCGAAGACGTCACCATGGTCCAGGCAAAAAATGCCGGATTATTCATCAAAAACGTCGAAGTTGGGCAAATGGTAACAGCAGGAAAAAAGCTCGGAGAATTGATAAATCCGGGTGCGGAAAAAAGCCCGTTTGTTTTTCGCGAAGAAATCCTTTCACCGTGTTCCGGTCTGCTCTTCACAATAAGAGAGCATCCTCTTGTTTTTAAAGGTGCTCCTATTGCTCGCATCGCCACAATAAAACATCATAAAACACTCTCTCTGCCTCGTACTGATACAGAAATCACCCCCTTTTTTTCCAAAAATGAGGAGCAAAATTGAAAGAAAAAATCCTCTCAATTCCGACCGCATTTGGTGCTCCGCTCGAACTTTATAAAAATCACTGGGGGAAGTCGCCCGGCAACATTTTTTCCATTGTCAGCGGACTGCAAGGCGATCATCTGAATGGTATTTATCTGAACTCACGTTTATCCCTGTTCCTCGACTCCGTGGTCGAAGGCATCGACCCCAACTATACCCTCAAAGGACAGGTCATCATTTTCCCAGTGGCTAACTTGAACGCCATTCAATCCGGTTTCAGGTTGTGGCCCTACGATGGCATGAATATGGATCTGGCGTTTCCCGGCAATCCCGAAGGCGAAACCACCGAAGCCCTCGCCTCGGCTATTTATATGCATACAGCAGATTCCTGCTGGGGACTCATCCTGCAATCCGCGCCGCCACATTATGAAGACGCCCCACATATCAAAACCCTGAAACTGGACAGAAGAATCAAAAAACTGTGCCACGATATAAAAATAGAAACCGTGCGAAAGTTAGATAACTCTTCCAAGGCCAGTTTGTTCCATCATTGGCACGCGCGTGACATTGTCGCCGTCACACTGTCCGCCGGGTCACCGCGAACCCTGAACCCGCCACAATGCGAAACCCTGTTTCAGGGCATCGTGAATTTTATGGTTGCGGAAAAAATCCTCAAAGATAAAAGAAAAGTAAAAGAAAATACCAAACCAAAATTTCGCGAAGTCAATGACGAAGTCGCCGTACCAACCAGCACAGCGGGAATGTTTCTCAAAGAAGTGAAGGTCGGAACCACTGTCCAGGCCGGACAAAAGATAGGGGAAATCCGTGACATTTATAGTGGAAAAAGATTGGAAGAGATCACTGCAACCGCGGACGGATTTCTCGTGACGCTCCGGCAATACCCCATCGTTTACGAAAAAGAACCTGTTGCCATTATCCTAACCGCAAAAAAATCTTGGAGAGAGTACCTCCCCTAGCCAGCGTAACGCTGGACTCATCGCAAACCGCTTCTCCACGAACATGAAAAACTGACTCTTATATACGATTAACGCTTAATAAACAAATAGTTCAGAATGGCAAAGGGTTGCCACCCATCCGGGTATGGGTTAAACTTTAATCAAATATTAGCTATACAACCGTTACTTGGCGACACCGTGAACAGCACCCACACCTTCAAAGAACTGGTCATTGAGCAGGAAAGTACCGGCTACCGCTATTCCATCGAACCTTTTCTGCTGGCCAATTTCATGCCCTTATTACCGGGGCAGTCGGTGCTTGATATCGGCACAGGTTGCGGCATCATTCCCTTGCTGATGCTTCACCGGCAACCAACCCTCAAGGTGACTGCTATTGAGATTCAGGATTGCGCACAAGCTGAAAAAAATATCCGCCGGAACGGAATGCAGGTTTCCCTCATCCACGGGGATTTCCTTGAGGAATCCAAAAACCTGCCACCTGAATCTTTTGATCAGATTGTTTCCAATCCCCCTTACCGAAAGATCCAGACAGGGCGGATCAATCCCGATTCGGGTAAAGCTCTGGCTCGGCACGAGCTCTCTCTCAGCATGAGCTTCCTGCTGGACCATGCTACTCCGTTGCTGAAAAAGGGTGGCCAGATAAGCCTTGCCTATCCACCCGAGCGACTGGGCGAACTGATGCGAGAACTGGAAAGCCGAAATCTATATCCCAGTCAGGCGCGTTTTGTTCATGGCAACTACCAGGCTCCGGCAAAAATTGTTCTGGTTTCTGCCCTTAAAGAAAAAAAAGCCGATTTTAGCGTGGCTCCTGTACTAGCGGTCTATAATGAAGACGGAACCTATTCAAGGGAGGCAGAGAGCCTCCTAGGCAATAAGCAAGGTCTTTAGTTGCAGGAAAGTGTTCTCTCGGCTTAACAAACCTGGTTACCTGTCCCTGTGTTATCAGCTCATTTACCTTCATGCCTCGCAAGGGGTACACGGCAAGTGGATAGAAGGAGTTTATGCTACCTTTAATTATATTAACCGGTCCAACAAATTCCGGAAAAAGCGAAACCGCTCTAGCCCTTGCCCGGAAGCTGGACACAGAAATCATCAGCGCCGATTCGTTGCAGGTCTATAAATATTTCGACATCGGCACCGCTAAACCTCCGCTGGCGGTGAGGGAGAAAGTCACTCACCACTTGATCGATATTCTCGAACCTGATGAAGAGTTTAACGCCTTCGATTTTAAAACACGGGCCTTGGGAATCATTCGCGAAATCATGAATCGAAATAAAATACCCATTCTGGTTGGCGGTACCGGACTCTATATAAAAGTCCTGACCGAAGATTACGATTGCGCCGAAGGAGCCTCTCCTGAAATCCGGGAAAAAATCCGCCAAGACATTCGTGATCAAGGCGTTGAAAAAGTTTATCAGGAACTTCAACGCATTGACCCTGAATACGCCACAAAAATTTCTAAAACAGACTGCCTTCGCATTGAACGTGCTTTAGGGGTTTATCTCGACACGGGAAAACCTTTTTCAGAATTTCATGAAGGAAACTCCCCTGCCGTAAACCGATTCCCCATCCACACCTTCATTCTGGAAAGAGATCGGACCGAACTGTATTCCCAAATCGATCAGCGTGTGGATAAAATGATTGAAGGCGGGCTTGTCCAGGAAGTGCAAGGTATTTTGGAGCGTGGCTACAGTCCGGAGTTGAAACCCTGCAAAAGCATCGGTTACGCACAGATGATTCAATACCATCAAGGCGGTATAGATCTGGATCGCGCCACCTATGAGATTAAACGGGAGACCCGTCATTACGCCAAAAGGCAGTTGACCTGGTTCAGAAAAATGAATAACGCCGACAACCTGCCGGCAGATTCCAAAGACACGCCCAAAACTCTAGCAGACAAACTGCTTTCTCTTCTGCCCAAAGTCGCCGCCTGCTTTCTGGCCATGTTCCTGTGCTTCACGCAAACAAGTGAAGCCCAGCCCGCGCACTTTGAGAACGCCAAAAAACTGTTCCATAAAAAGGAATGGGGGAAAGCTCAGAACAAACTTCTGGCTCTGAAAAACCAAAAACCGGATTCCATCGAAGCCAAACGCACTCGATTTTTACTCGCTCTCATTTATGTGGAACAGGGAAAACCGGAAGAGGCCATAAAGCTTCTCAAACCATTGAGTAAAAATTATAAAGAGGTGGAAGATTATATCCGCTTCCATTTAATCCGAGCACAGGCACTGGCTGACAAACACGAAAAAGCCCGCGATAACACTCTAGAACTCCTCAAGCAAAGTCCCAATACTCTTCTCTATGCCAAACTCCAACTCAGTCTCGCCGAAGCACAAACCCGGTTGGGTGAAAAAGAAGCCGCCGCCAAAACCCTGGAGGATGCGATCCTGTCAATCAGCAAAAATTTCAGTCACCACAAGTTCAGCGATTTTCTTCCTGACCTGATTTTTAAACTGGCTGAGACCCAGGAACAGTCCGGAAAACAAGCCGAAGCTTATTTGAATTTTCGCAAGCTTCACATTCAATACCCCAACCATGATAAGACTCCCGAAGCTGAAACAGCACTCAAACGCCTGTCGGCTTTAGCAACGGTTAAAGAAGTCGTTCTTACTTTGAGGGAGCATACCGACCGCATTCGAGGATTGTTTAAAGGCGTGCGTTACCAGGAAATCATTCAGGAAATCCAGAAACTACAAAAAGAAAACAATCTTTTGCCGGGGCGATTTTATTTTTTTCTGGCCCGAGCGCATGGAGGACTTAAGGACCGCAAAAAAGCCAACGAGGTATTGAGACAATTTTTGAAAACATACCCCCACCACGTCAAGGTGCAAAATGCCAAGCTCAATATTGGCAGAAACCTTTGGAACTTGGGGCGACCGATGAAGGGAGCCAAATATTTCAGGGAAGTCACTCAGAACGCGCCTTCTTCTGGGTTGGCGGTGCAGGCACAGTTTTTTCTCGGAAAGATTTATGAAGAACGCAAAAACTTTCCCGAAGCACTGAAAAACTACAAAGCCGCTCTGGAAAAGTATCCCAATGAAAATTACGCGCAGTGGGCGGGCTGGCGGCTGGGCTGGGTACATTACCTTGAGGGAAAATTCGAGCAGGCTTTCAACAAATTCCAGGAAGCGGCCAAACGCTTTCCCGACAAATCATTCATCGAATACAACCTGTATTGGAGCGCCAAGTCGGCAGAGAAAATGGACAAAAAAGATGTGGCGCGCAGTTTGTATGCCAAAGTCGCTGAGCTTTATCCTTACACATTCCATGGTATCCGTGCCAAAGCCAAGCTTCTGAATCTTGATGCCAAGCCGGAAATGGTCCTTGAAAATCAAGCACTCTCTCGCAAAAAAGAAAGCTCGCAACTGGGGCGGCCTCTCAGCACGCGTGAAAAGTTTCACCATATCCGTGCCAACGAACTGGCAAAACTCGGGTTGGCGCAGGAAGCACGCAACGAAATCGACGAATTGCAGAAAACCGTGCGTAAAAACATGACCGGGGCTTTGTGGCTTTCCCAACTTTATCACCAGGCACAGGGCTATGCAGAATCTCTCAGGCTTTTGAGTTTGTATAAAAACTTCGTCACCAAGCCCAAAGAGAAAGACCTTTCCTTAAAATTCTGGAAGCATTTTTTTCCTCTCGCCTACGAAGAAGTCGTTTTGGCCTACGCCAAGCCACTGAAGGTAGACCCCTTTTTCGTGAATAGCATTATCCGCCAGGAAAGCCTTTTTGACAGTAAGGCGCTCTCCTCTGCCGGCGCCCGTGGCCTCATGCAAATCATGCCGGCGACCGGAAAAAAACTTTACCCGAAAATAAAATTAAAAAAACCTTTTGAGACCGATGCTCTCTTTGATCCTGACCTGAACATCCGGCTGGGAGTGAAATATGTCAGCCAGTTGAATAAACAGTTCAACAAAAACAGAATGCATATTCTAATATCCTACAACGCTGGTCCCCATGTTCTGAAAAAGTGGCTGAAACGATTTGGACATTTAAGCGATCAGGATGTATTCATAGAGTCCATCCCCTACTCTGAAACCCGCCGCTACGTCAAACATGTACTGAGAAATATGGGCATCTACAAAGCGCTATATTCTCCCTCCTAAAGACCTCTAAATTTGTATGTTTTAATAGAGATCATAAAGAGGTTATAATGCCAAAAATTTAAAAGAGTTTTTCATGAAATCAAAAGTCCATTTACAAAAAATCGAAGCTTATTCGCTGGACAATGTGGAGTCGTTTATCCAGGACGCCCTGAAAGTCCTGGACCCACAAGCATCCTTGTTTGGTCCCGGCCAAAAAGTTCTTTTAAAACCCAACCTTCTACGAGGGTTCAAACCTGAACGCTGTGTCACCACCCACCCTGTTGTCGTGGAAGCTGTATGCCGGATTCTCAAGGACCTGTCAGTCCAACAAATTGTTATTAGTGATAGTCCCGCTCTGGGCAGTTTATCGGCAGTGGCTGACAAGGCCGGATATGGCTTTCTGGAAAAAAAATATGGTGCACAGATCCTGCCCTTGACCGACCCCATCCCGTTTGAAAATGCGGAACAGGTTCCGCATCTAAAAATAGCCGGTTGCCTGAAACACTATGACCAAATTATTAATCTGCCAAAGGTCAAGTCGCATTGCC
This sequence comes from Nitrospinales bacterium, assembly GCA_965263085.1. Lineage (GTDB taxonomy): Bacteria > Nitrospinota > Nitrospinia > Nitrospinales > VA-1 > LS-NOB. The sequence goes on along the minus strand of OZ253582.1, from coordinate 1,980,217 downwards.
AAATGACCATGACGCTGGGTATCAAAAACCTGTTCGGGTTGGTAATCGGCAAACGCAAGCCGGCCCTTCATTGCTTGGTCAAAAATAACAAACTCAAGTTCGGAAAGATGCTGATAGACATTGCTCGTCACGTCAATCCTGGCCTGACCATCGCCGATGGCATTGAGGCCATGCAGGGGCAAGGCCCGATCAATGGAACCCCTTATCCCCTCGGGGTAATAGGAGCATCGAAGGACGTAACCTCTCTCGACCGGGTTTTTGCTGACCTGCTAAACGTTCCTCTGGACAAGGTTTACGCCCTGGAAGCGGCAAGGCTCAAACAGTTCGGTCGGTTTCACTTGGAAGACATGGAGATTTCAGGGGTCGCGGATTATATGTCACTCGCTGTTGAAGATTTCAAACAGGCCTATCCTATAGATATTTCTTTCAATCCGTTCAGATTGATCAAATCATTCGCAAAACAGTTTTATGAAGTAGCAATTAAAGAACCAAGCCATGCCCGATGGGAACGGAGCAAAAACTTAATCAAGCCGAGATAACTCTTCGACAGAAATTATGAGCACAGAGACTTTAGAACCACAACAATGGGTAGAGCGCTATGCAGATATGATGTACCGCTTTACGCTTGTCCGAGTGAAAGACCCGGAAGCCTCTGAAGAACTGGTTCAAGCTACATTTTTTGCCGCATTAAAATCGCAACACACTTTTGCTGGCAAATCATCGGAAAAAACCTGGCTGTTCGGAATTCTGAAACATAAAACTATGGATTATTTTAGAAACTTAAAAAAGGATATTTCCATTGACCTGACTTCAGGCGAGGAACCCGATTGGATTCATTTTAATGCCTCAGGACACATGGTTCCCAGACCGAAAAACTGGAACCTGAACCCAGAAAAAGCGGCGGAAAATAAAGAACTTGCTCAGGTTTTGGCTAAATGCATGAAAGCATTACCTGAAAAATTTCACAGGATATTTGTTCTGAAAGAAATGGATGGGCTGAGTTCTAATGAAATCTGTAAAGAATTAAATATAAAACCGACTAATTTATGGGTCATCTTGCACCGAGCCAGAAACCAGCTTAAGATGTGTCTGGAGTCAAACTGGTTCAACACAAAATAGCAAAAAATCTGTTATGATTGATAAAATGTTGAAAGCACTTAAAATGACCTGTAAGGATGTGTATCCGCTTATTTCGGCAAGTCAGAATCACCCTCTCCCATTTTTTGGCAGGATTCGGCTTACAATGCATCTCGCCATATGTAATCTCTGTAAAATATACTGGGAACAATTGAAAATCATTTGCAGGATGATCCAATCATTGGGAAAAGATGAATCAAAAGTATTTGAAGCAACCAGCTTAAAACCTGAAGTAAAAGAAAAAATTCAAAAGTTTATCGCAGAAAAAAATTAGTCAAAACTTTTCAGGGAGGTCAAGGGTTGTCAGAAAAGATCACAAAAACTGAAAGCGAGTGGAGGGAAGCTCTGAACAAAGAGCAGTTTCAAGTCTGTAGAAAAAAAGAAACCGAACGAGCCTTCTCCGGAAAATATTGGGACTGCCATGACAATGGGAACTATCACTGCAGATGTTGCGACGCGCCGCTGTTTTCCTCCACCACTAAATTTGATTCCGGCACTGGATGGCCGAGCTATTACGAGCCCCTCAACCCCGAAAGTATCGCGACCGAACAAGACACTCTTTTCTTTATGCGGAGGACAGAAGTGTTGTGTAGCAAGTGCGATAGCCATCTGGGCCATGTTTTTGAAGACGGTCCGAAGCCTACAGGGCTTCGCTACTGCATCAATTCCGCCTCTCTGGTCCTGCACAAGGCAAAACCAGCCTAACCCGAACAAAATTATCTGGCAGAAGAAATAGCATAAGCTCTTGGCTTTGTCGGTTTACTCAGCGGTCTCTTTCAACTCCGAATCCTTACCGGTTAACTCTGCTCGCAATTCATTTTTTCAGCCATTTGACTCAATGCCTCCGAAAATACCGCGTGCAGTTCACTGCGAATTTTTTTTGAATCATATTCGACCATTGAACCTCCACCGTTCAAAAAATTCATCTGCTCGTTGACCTTCACACAGGCAGAGCGTTTTTCTTCGCCTTCAGATGCCTGCAATAGCATCAACTCACAAAAATCGATACCTGCCTCCACCGATTGTGTCAGTTGTGGGTTGATTTGAAATCCCCGGTTTTGCAAATGGTCAACAATTCGCAACACCTTTTTGAACTCAATACCCGCTTTGGCATAATCCTTATCCAGCACAGATTGAAGCGCTTTCATGACGGCCAGTTCTTTATTGCCCCGGAAATGGGGATGAGGCGCTGGTTGTTTGAAGTAGAGGTTTTCCAAATCGCTCAACAGTTCGATAGCGTTTTGCCGGGTCTTCTTCTGCGATAAAGGGTTTTCAGGGGGAAGACCCTTGTTGACTGGATTGATTTGCTCAGAAATATAAAACCATGCCAGGGTTTTTAGCGCCAGTGGTTGCGACGACCCTCCATTTAAAATGGCGCGCTTGATATGGCTCAGGCCAACGAGTCGATAGTCTTTGCCGCCCTGCATGATCAGGTTGCCAAATCCTCCCAGTCGGCTGTTCCCATAACGATACATTCCAAGACCGAAATAGGCATCAACAAGTTTGGGGTCTAGAAGGAGAGCCTTTTCCAGATGGTTATCTGCCTGAAACCCATTGATCAAAGCTTCGATGAGGTTGCCCTGCCCGTATTCAAAGATACCGATATAACCTTCTGCCGCGCCCAGGAATAAATTCGCCTGCCCTTCCTGACTCGACGTCGCGGCAGCATCGTCCAGCACATCATGGGCCAAGTCTTTCACCTGCCTGCTGTGATACAAAAATTTCTCAGCAATTTTATCATCCTGATACTTACTAGTGAAAGCCAACGTATGACAAAGCTCTCCCAACAAGCCAGCGTAATTGAAATGGAATTTCATCAGTTCCAGCCGGTTTTCCAGAGAAGGAGCCGCAGATTCCAAACGGTTAATTTCCTCCTGAAACCGGGAGAACCACTCATCAAAATGGTAGTACATGGAATCCTTAAGGGCGAGAGAAGACATCTCGTCTGCCGTCAGGTTTTTCAACTCGGCACTAGTGACAGAATCTGTCTTGAAAAAAATCAGAGCAAAAAATAAAACTCCAGTAAGAAGGAAACAGGTTTTTACCTTGAAAATATTTTCAGACATAAGTAACGATCACGCGGAACGGCGGCTAAGAATTTGGCGAATTTGCCCGACCCGCTGATAATCCTCCAATTTCACAAAAAGTTTTTCGGCTTTTTTTAAATGATGGAGCGACTTGTCCGTATCCGATAAGCTTTTGCGATATAATTTCCCCAACACCAAATGCCCCTCGGCGAAATCAGGTTTAATCCGAACCACTTCCCGGAATGCCGCACAAGCTTCATCAAATAATTCCGAATCCATGAGAGCCAGCCCGAAATAAAATTGCACCTGGACCGAATCGGGCTTCAGAACAACAGCCTGTCTCATATAATCCACAGCCTGGGCAATTTGCGCGTTCATGCGGCAGGCAATTCCCAGATAATAATAAACATTTGAGTCGTCAGGGGCAACACCCACAGCCCGGGTCAACACCTGAATTGCTAATTCCAACTCACCCTGCTTGATATAAGATGCACCAAGCGCCGTATAGGAGTGGATAAATTCTGGATTTATGTCTATCGACTTTTTGAAAACCCATACAGCTTTATGCAAAGCATCCATGCCGTTTTCCTCCATACAACCATAAGCCACCCCCATATTGTAGAAGGCATCGAGAAAATCAGACTTAAAACCCTGGGCCATCCGATAGGCATCCACCGCGCCCTGGTATCGGCTCAATCTCTGAAGCCGCAATCCTTCTTTCAGCCATTCTTCAGAAGCCTTATTTTTATCATGCACCTCGCCCTTAGGCCGATATAACTGATGCGTCAAAGCGGCCCTATGAAAATCATTCTGGCGGATAAAAAGCTGTTCCGCCATTTCCAGATATTTTTCGGCTCGTTTAGGATTTCTCAGTTTTTTAAGGTGAAGTGCCCCTAACTGATAATAGCCTTCAGCAAATTCCGGGCACACCCGCACCGCCTTCTTAAAAGCCTGTCGGGCGGAGGTATGATAACCATACTCCAGAAATGCAACACCCAGAAGCCCGCAAACATGGGCAAAGGTTTTGGCTGGTGCAACCTCATCCTTTTCAGAAACCTGATAGATATCACGGTTTCTTCCCAATCGATCAAAGACGAAGGTCAACCAATAATCCGCCACCACAAAATCCGAGGCCATTGGTATGGTATTTTTTAAGGTAACGAGCGATTTTTTTTCCTTGCCGGAAACCCAATAGGCTGTCGCCAGATCAAAATAGATTTGCGGATAATTAGGTTTGAGCCGGACGGCCTTGCGGTAATGCTCAATTTCTTCCCGGGTATTTCCCATCGCTCCAAAAATATGCCCCAGAAGATGGTAGGCCGGGTAGGCATTGGGACTGCTACGCAATACGTCACCGCAAACCGCGACCGCTTCCCCATAAAGCCCCTGGGCCGTAAGCTTGACCGCCTCCTCAAACATTTCAATATCGTCCCAGGGGTAAGGCAGGAGGTCTTCAATGACCTGCACCAACCTTGGCATCGTCAGTTCAATGCCCTGAATGGCCTCAAACCGCTCTACCAAATCGGGGTCGCTACTCTTGAGCTTTTCACCCAACGTGGAAAGTCCCTTATCTCCACTGTTGAAAGTGGAAAGTCCTTGTTTTTTTCTGATTCTCTTTTTAGCCAAACCTCGCCTCATTAAAAAAGCATGATGCTCTAATTATAAGTGGTTGGAAAGCTGATTGAAAGAGGCAGGGTTTTATTCGGGATACCCGACGTTGGTGAAGGAGGCGGGTTTTTCCGGTTGCACGGTTGGAGTGCTTACAGGAAAAACCTGACCATTATCAATAATCAAAACCCGGTCAGCGATGGATCGAGCCTGGTCATGCTGGTGAGTGACCCACAATATGGTATGACTGTTCTTTAAGGATTGAGCTAGTTTTTCAATCGCGGCGGTTGATTTGGGGTCCAAAGAGGAGGTCGGCTCATCCATCAGCAAAACCTCAGGCCCCACTGCCAGCGTGCGGGCCAGAGTGAGCCGTTGTTGTTGCCCCTGGGAAAGTATGGTGGCTTTCTCCCCAAGCCGGTCTTTGACTTCCTCCCAGAGAAACACTTCACGCAAGACTTTCTCCGCCAAATCAGGGTAATCCTTTTTGGAAATTTTCTCCCGGACTCCAAAAACAACATTGTCGATAATGCTTTCTGGAAACACACAGGGCTTTTGAAAAATCATGCCGACCTTTCTTCTCAACGCATAGACATCAATATCAGGTCGGTAAATATCTTTCCCATCGACAAAAACACTTCCTTCAATACGAAAATTTTCATTGCGGTCATTCATCCGGCAAAGAACACGCAGGAGAGTGGTTTTTCCCGAGCCGGAAGCTCCAATAATACTAGTGATGGAGTTTGACGGCAGGCTGAAGGTTAATTTTTGAAAAATTTTTCTTTTGCCAAAAGCGGCGGAAAAGTTTCTAAATTGGATCACAGTTCCGATTCCATAACCATCCGGGTCCTTAATGCTCCGGCCGCCAGCGTCAGCAGGAACACCAGTCCCAGCAACACCAAGCCAGCGCCCCAGGCTTGGGCGATAGATTCCGGGTTGGCCGCTTCCTGAGCCAGAACTAGAATATGAGTCTGCAAAGTGGGCACCGGATCGGAAAACGATTGCGGAAATTGAATGCCGGAAAAGGTAGTCGCCGTAAACATGATCGCCGCTGTTTCTCCAGCGGCCCGTGCCAATCCTAACAAGATCCCTGTCACTATTCCATAAAAACTCCGCGGCAGGATAATGTGCCAGATTTGGGCAGGTCTTGAAAGGCCTAACGCCATCCCTGCCTCACGGTATTTTTCCGGCAAGGCTTCCACCGCCTCGCGGAAGCTCACCTGTAAAGTTGGCAGAATCATTACCGCCAGAATTAACGAGCCCGTCACCCATGAAACACCCGCATCCAGATAAACTCCAAAAAACAGGTAGCCCACCAAGCCAAACAAAATCGTGGGCGTAGCATTGAGAATATAAGTCAACTGGGTTAAAAAAGTTTTAAATTTCCCCTTCTCAAGGTATTCCGTTTGGAAAAGCACCGATCCCAATGCCACCGGCAAACTACACAAAGCCGCGACCGCCATCAGTATTAACGTTCCCGTGGCCTGATAAAAAATACCGCCAGTGCGCCCGAAATCCCTCGACTCGTCAAAAAGGAACCCTTCGTGCATCGCAGGCAGTCCTTTGAGAAACATGATAGCCAGAATGGAAAACAGCAGAGCCACAATTAAAAAAGTGACACAACCAACAAAGGCCAGCACCATTTTCTCCACCGTTATCGCATTCACCGACTGCTCCGCCTGATAAAAAGGTTTCCGGAAAACGTTAAGATCGCCACCATAACAAAAAGAGTCAAACCCAAACCCATCAGCGCGCTCCAATGCAGTCCACTGCCCAGCGCATCCGCCGCCTCGCGGCCCAGTTTGGAAGGAATGGTTTGGCCTGACACAAAAAGGTTGAATCCGGAGACTCGGTCGAGACTGCCAATCACCAGCATGACCGCGATCGTTTCTCCCATCGCTCGCCCTATTCCCAACAACACTGCCCCCACGATACCCGGAAAGGATTGAGGGAAAACCACATGTAAGGCGGTTTGCAGTTTAGTGAAACCCAGACTTGTGGCGGCTTCTCGAAATTCTGACGGAACGGAATGGAAGGCATCTTCCGACAAAGTCAGTACCGTTGGTAAAATCATGATCGCCAACAGGCAACCGGCGGTGAAAAGGGTGTTGCCATCAAGCAGGTTTAATATGTCCTTAATTCCGGAGGTCAAAAAAGAAATGCCAAGCAAGCCATAAATAATACCAGGCACACCGGCCAACAACTCCATGATTCCCTTCACCCTTCTTCTGAATGAGGGCGGTAAATATTCGGAAGTGAACAAAGCGCCAGCAAGAGCCATCGGTAACACCAGAAATAAAGCCAGGCTGGTAACAACCAGAGAACCATAAATCATCGGGAGGGCGCCAAACGTTTCGCCCACCCACCAGTTTTCTCCCAGCCAGAAGCCCCACCCCTCCGAACGCAGAACTGGAACTGACTCCACAACCAGAAAAAGACCGAGACTTACTGCACATAAGAGAAAAATAAAATTCATTACGGCAAAAATCCAGCCTACAGGCTCCAAATTACAAATGCCCAACCAACTCTGCCTGAAATCAGCCTTCATGGATAAAAGCTTTCAATAGGTATGTAACCACTCTCTTCAACTATTTTCCGCCCTTCCGAACCTTTTACAAAATCTATAAAAGCTTTAATTTCACCTTCCGGCTCCCCGGCCGTTATGAAATTCAATTTTCGAATAATAGGATAACTTCCCTGTTGAACCGTTTCCCGTGTCGGTAAAATTTCTTTTCCCTGATGCAGAAGCGAAACCGCTTTCACATCATCGTTGACCCAGGCAAAAGACAGCATACCAATGGCAGAATCGCTTTGCGCAATTTTAGCCTGTTCTTCATTATTCGACCCAGTAACCAGAAGCGTGCCCGGTGTTCTTTGCGACGCATTGCCGAAAACGTATTGCATGAATACGTGGCGGGTGCCCCGATGCCGTTCCTTATCGACGACGACTATCTGCCAATCCGGCCCTCCAACCTCTTTCCAGTTGCGGATTTTTCCCAAATATATTGCGGCAATCTGCCGGGGCGTTAATCGCCGAACCCCGGCTTGATAAACTTCCGAAGAAACCACACAGGCTACCGCATCAAGTCCTACCGGGTGAATTTTTAGATAGGATTTTTCAAACCGTTTTATTTCATCGTTTGAAATTTCTCGCGACACCATGCCAATATCGGCACGACCCCCTGCAACTGAGTGAATGCCCACCCCCGATCCACCGGCGTTGACCAGAATTCGGCTGGGTGATGACTCCATGAACTTTTGCGCAGATCGCAAGGCCACTGGTAAAACTGTAGTGGACCCAATGATCTGGATCTTCGACCGGGTTTCCGCAACAGCTATTGTCCAAAACCCCGTCGTTAGAAATAAAACCAACCCGATCCAGATTCCCTTGTATCGCCCCATAAATTCATTAAATCCTTATATTAAAATATGTAATAACTCTATATATAAATTTAAAGAGTTGTATTGCAAAACGGAGTCGTACTCAAAGAGGGAGAGCTTACAAAAAAAGAGTCTTAATTATGAGATTTCGAACTTTTTTATCTCTTCCTCTATACCTTCGCCCTCTCGCCATAAATATAAACTATTTAAACAGATTAAACCAATAAAACCAACGACTTATAATCATCCCACCCGCAAGACCCTTGCTCTTCTATAAGCCCTTTAAAATTAGCACTTTACAAGCCACCGCGCTTACTTTAAAAGAATACGAATTGGAAAATTTGTTTCATTCAAAGGTTTTCTTAAATCACCATGAAAAAAGCCCCTGTTTTTTTTAGCGAAGACTCCCTCTTTTTGACCACCGAAACCCGGCAGACCCGTTGGGCCATTCCATACAACTTTGAATGCCTGAATGCCCGAATCGATAACCTGCTGAATCAAAACCGGGACCACATAAAAGGAAAAAGAATTCTCGACATTGGCTCGCATATAGGAACGTTTGCCTACTCGGCTCTTGAGTTGGGTGCCGAATTTGTTCAAGGTATCGATACGGAAGAAAAAACCATCGCACGCGGTCAGGAACTATTCCACCAGTTAAAGGTTGCTGAATCCCGTTATAACTTTAAGGTCGATGACGCGCTTGATCATCTGGAAAATCTTGAGGAAGGAAGTTTTGATACTGTGCTCTGTCTCGGTACGCTCTATTATATGGTCGAGCCTTATCGACTGTTACAACTCATGCGAAAAGTGGCAAAAGAAGTTATCCTGCTCGATACATTCACCGCCGCTTATGCCGCCATTCAAGGGAAAGACGCACCAGAGGTTTACCAATCTATCAATGAAGAAAGCTTCAAGCTACCGATGTTGCTCACCGCCCTGACCCAGCCCGAAAAGAAAGACTATCACCTGCCGCATTCGTTCCCATACAAAGGCAAAGACCTCAGCCTCATCACTCTACCAACACCAGGGCTTCTCGAAATCTGGTTTCAGTCATTGGGAATGAATTACACCCAAATCGACTGGCAGGAATACCAGATTCGGCCCTGTACCTATCACGATCTGCTCACCCCCGACCAGAAAAAAGCTTCGCACTGGGCCGATGTTTATGCCAGTGAGGTGAGAGTTTCTTACTCACTCCACCATTGTCATGGAGGCGATAAACCTCAATAACGTTGTCCGTCCCGGTTCATTTCAGGTTTATACAAGTTGTTGGTTTCCTCGCTAATTTTGTCATGCAGATAAAGGATTAACCAGCGTTTGGCGCCCTCTTTCACAACCCCTATCGCCACATCACGAAACAGGATTGCTGGTTGCTTCTTCCGCAAAGTTTTAAAAATGGTTCTCGACCACTTCGCCGCTCTCTCGACCTGATATTTCCGCGCCCAGTCAAAAAACTGATTGTCGGTAAAAGGGAGCACCACCTCCTTCACCCCGGTTATATGGGATATCCGCAACCCAAGCATTTTGTTCAGCACTGGCTTCTGGCTCAAATTCCCGAACCATTCCAGATAATCCGCCATACTTTCCAACAAATCATACACCCGAACTTCGTATAAAGGTTCTGGGGATTGAGGGTGCCAGACCCTGGCAATGTTTTTAGCCAGAGAAATATAAGTCGATTTCACTTCAGCCCATGACAGAGGTTTGATCGAGAACAAAATATTTTTTCTCGATGCCTCGACAATATCACGAACCTCATCCGGCAGAGACAGATCCGTTTCTCCCTGCAACTGATCCATTTCATTGAGCAAAGTTTCAGGGTCTGGAATTTCGTCGGCCCGATGTTCGCCATAAACTTTTATTGCGGCTTCACCCACTGACAGAAACCACTGCGCCCAAAGCGCCCGCATTACCCGTAACCGAAGCCAGCGCGGGAAGAAAGCCCGAATCCACTCCGCGTTATTTTCATTGGCCGAAAAACCAGGGACCACTTCGCGGAGGCGAAACTGAGTCAGTTCTTCAAGACCGGGGAGTTCAATCATCTCCAGTACTTGCCGGTTCATTTCCTGAAAAGCGGTGAGCACATTTCCAACGCGAGCTTTTTGTAGCGGTTCTTTCTCGTCAGGATAATAAATAGCGGCAACGCAGGAGATCAGGTGCAGGGTATCTGGCAAGAACTTTTCCTGGTGTGGAGAATTTTCTACTTGATAACTGGAGCCAGTTTCTAGCACTACTTCCAGAGCCTTACTTTCCTCAGGAGAAACACCCTCCTCCTTCTTCCTGCGCTGGAGTTTTTCTTGTCGGGCATCCATGAACCGCCAGAGCTTAAAGATCCCCATTGCCAGATTAATAACAGACATGATTTTTTCTATTCGAGGGAAGACCCATTGGTGTTATATTGGGTGAGTGCGTTTCTCATACTTCTTGTCAATCGTGCCTCTGCCATGAATCGTCTCAAAATACCGCTGAAATGTTTTGCCGTTATCCTTACTGGTATGATTTTAACCCAATGCGGAGAAATAACGAGCACCCAATATGTCCAGGAAGGCATAGACTATTCCAATGCTGGGCAGTATGACAGCGCAGGGGAATCTTTTCTAAAAGCCATAGAAAAAGACCCCAAAAATCTTGAGGGTCATTATGGGTTAGGAGGAATCTATAATCTCGAAAAAAAATATGAGGACGCTGAAAAAGAGTTCAAGTCAGCCATTCGGCTCGACCCCACCCACTACGATTCCTGGTACAGCCTGGGTTACACCTATGAACTGATGGGCAAAAAAGAGGATTCCGAAAAAAGCTATGAGAAATACCGCCGACTCAAGGGAGAAATGGATGCCATTATGAACAAAGAAAAGCCCTGAGACCATTAATACTTTTCATCATCCTCTTCGCCTGGGTCAGTGCCTGCGCCCCGGCCAGCAAAAAACACCGCAAACACTACCAAAATCATCCGATAGAATAATCAGCGCAAAAAAGATAAAACCGGGATCAAAAACAAGAGAAGCCAGCGAAGAACTCGCTGGCTGGACTCCTGCAAACATGCTATTCAGGCGGGAAGGTGAATCAGGAACAACCCGAAGCCGCTCCACAAGTCATGCACTTCAAACAGGTTCCGTTTCGAACCAATGTCAAGCTTCCGCATTCCTGGCAGGCATCACCTTCATAACCTTTTAGTTTTGCAATCACTGCTGTTGAGGCCGCAACGCCCACAGACTGAGGAGAATCTTTAAGAACTCCAGACAATTGCGCAGCACCATTACCATTGCCGTTACCATTTCCATTAGACGGAGTTACATGGGAAATCTTTGGTGCCATTGTGGAAGTCGCAGGTGATAACGAACTCGGGGACGGGTCGTTGGAATCAAGCTCGACATCATCAATGGGCCGCTGATTTTTACCGATGGCGTCGGCCCGCAAATCATCCTGAGTCACCTGAGCCAGATCAGTCCTGCCCAGATAAGTGATCGCCAGTTCCCGGAAAATATAGTCGATGGTTGAGGTGGACATGGTGATCGCCTTATTACCGGAAACAATTCCGCTCGGTTCAAACCGGGTGAACACAAACGCATCGGTAAACTCTTCCAGCGGAACTCCATGTTGCAGTCCTAACGAAATCGCGATGGCAAAGCAGTTCATCAAACTACGGTAGGCGGCGCCCTCTTTATGCATATCGATGAAAATTTCACCGAGCGTTCCATCATCATATTCCCCGGTTCGGAGATAAACCTTGTGACCGCCAATGGAAGCTTTCTGGGTATAACCTTTTCTGCGATGCGGCAAGGCTCTGCGCTGGTGTTCATGCACTACTTTAATGACCTGTTTGGCCACCTGCATAGCCGGGGTTTCGTCTTCCACCTTTAGCTGGTTAAAGCTGTCCGTCGCCACACTGTTTAACGGCTGGCTCAGTTTGGAGCCATCGCGATAGATAGCGGTTCCCTTCAGCATCAGTTTCCAACTCAACATATGCGCCCGTTCAACATCAATAATGGTGGAATCATTGGGCATATTTATGGTTTTGGAAATCGCGCCAGAAAGAAAAGGCTGAGCCGCTGCCATCATGCGGATATGCGCCTCGGGGCGGATGAAACGCTTGCCATACTTTCCGCATTGGTTGGCGCAATCAAAAACAGGGTAATCCTGCTCTTTCAGATGAGGCGCGTTTTCAACCGTCATCCTTCCGCAAATGCTGTCATTCGCCGACTGGATTTCCTCATCGGTAAAACCCAGATGCTCCAACAGATTAAAGTTTATAGAGTCTAACTGCTCATCTGTTAACTTCAACACGTCCTTGCAGAACGATTCCCCCAGAATAAATTTATTGAACGCGAAACTGATATCGAAAGCCTTCGGCAATTCAAGCTGAACATTGTCGAGCACTTCATCGGTGAACCCTTTTTTGCGCAGAGAATCCCGGTTGATGTAAGGAGCTGTTTCCAGACTCCCCAAGCCCACACAATATTCAACAATGTCCTTGATCTCATCAGGCTTGTAACCCAGCCTGCGAAGCGCACCGGGAACAGACTGATTGATGATCTTGAAGTAGCCGCCGCCTGCCAGCTTCTTGTATTTAATCAGAGCATAGTCCGGTTCAATGCCTGTGGTATCACAATCCATTAGTAATCCGATCGTACCCGTCGGCGCGATACAAGTGGTCTGGGCATTACGAAATCCGTTCTTCCCACCCAGATTCAGCGCATCCGCCCATTCCTTCCGGGCCGCATCGATGAGGTAGGTCGGGCAATGTTCCGCCTGTATGCCTTGCGGATATATGGTGAGTCCTTCATACTCATGAACTTCCGCGTTTTGTGCCGCGCGCTGATGGTTTTTCAGAACCCTGAGCATAGCGCTCCGGTTCTTCTCAAAACCTGCAAAGGGACCCAACTCACCAGCCATTTCCGCCGACATGGCATAAGAAGTTCCGGTCGTCATGGCCGAAATTGCTCCAGCGATAGCCCGTCCGCTTTCCGAATCATAAGGAATGCCCATCACCATGAGCAGGGCTCCCAAATTGGCATAACCGAGACCCAGAGTGCGAAACTCAAAACTCTTTCTGGCAATAGCCTGATTGGGAAACTGCGCCATCATCACCGAAATTTCCAGAGTGAGGGTCCACAAGCGGCACGCGTGCCGGTAGTTTTCTATCGCGAACACGCCCTTCTCTTCGTTGTAAAAACGCATCAGGTTGATAGACGCAAGGTTGCAGGCGGTGTCATCAAGAAACATGTATTCGGAGCAGGGATTGGAAGCTCGGATTGGCCCGTCTTCCGGGCAGGTATGCCATTCGTTAATCGTCGTGTGAAACTGAAGACCCGGATCGGCGCTGGACCAGGCGGAATGATTGACTTTTTCCCATAAATCCTTGGCAGGCAGGGTTCTCGCGACCCCTCCATCCGTCCTGCGGATCAGGTTCCAGTCCCCGTCGCATTCCACAGCACGCAGAAACTCATTGGTGAGCCGAACCGAATTGTTGGAATTTTGACCCGAAACGGTCAGGTAACCCTCTGAAGTCCAGTTAGTGTCATACTCTTCAAACTCAATGTCCTTGACCCCTTGCCGGGCCAGTTGGATAACGCGGTAAATATAGTTTTCCGGGATAAAACAATCCAATCCCTTGCGGACGGCTTTTTTCAGCGCTTTATTTTTCCGCACGTCAAACCGGGCTTCTTCCCCTTCATCCTGTAACCAGCAAGCCCTGATGATTTCTTTCAGGCACCGGCGGGTCATCTTGCTTCCCGCCGCAAGGGCAGCAACCTTACGCTCTTCCCTGACCTTCCATTCAACAAACTCCTCAATGTCAGGATGATCCATGTCGAGGGTAACCATCTTGGCCGCACGCCGGGTGGTTCCTCCAGATTTAATCGCCCCTGCCGCCCGGTCGCCGATCTTTAAGAAACTCATCAGCCCGGAAGACTTGCCACCGCCGGAAAGGGCTTCGCCATCCCCGCGAAGATTGGAGAAGTTGCTTCCGGTTCCGGACCCGAACTTGAACAATCGGGCTTCCTGTCGCCACAAATCCATGATCCCGCCATCGCCTACCAGATCATCGCCCACGGAAAGAATGAAGCAAGCATGCGGTTGCGGCCGTTCATAAGAGCTTTTGGATTTTTGCAGTCTGCCTGCTTTTTCGTCAAAATAATAATGCCCCTGCGCCGGGCCTTCGAGTCCATAGGCCCAGTTCATGCCGGTATTGAACCATTGGGGAGAATTAGGCGCCGCCAACTGCCGGGCCAACATATAACGCATCTCATCATAATAAGCGCACGCATCTTTCTCACTGCTGAAACAATTATTTTTCCAGCCCCAATACGTCCAGCACCCGGCCAGACGGTGAAAAACCTCCTGTGAGGTGGTTTCACGGGAAAACCGTTCCGATTCAGGAAGCAGGTTCAGCGCTTCTTCATCCGGTACCGATGGGCAGAGCCATTCGGGCAGTCCAGATTCAGATTTCTTTTTCAACCGGGCCGGAACTCCCGCTTTACGGAAGTATTTCTGCGCCATAATATCCACCGCCACCTGCGACCAGGTGTCAGGCACCAACACGCTCGTGATCTCTGAAACCAACGAACCATTAGCATTGGTGATTTTAGAAACTCTTTCAACAAAGCCAATCCCTTCGTAGGGGTCTTGGTGTTCCTTGGTAAATACCCGGTCAATTTGCATAAAATGCCGCGCCTCTCTAAAAAGATAACTTCAAAAAATTGAACTAATTATGGGTCAAAATTGGGGCCTCAAACCACAAAACATCTATACTTTGTGTCGTTCAATAAAATATATACAAGATATGGTATTGTCAATGAAATTCTAGAGTACCTGAAAAACTTTCTTCTAAGACCGTAAAACATAAAGGTTTCGTGCCTCTCCTCTACTACAAATAGAGGCGAATAAAAAACAAAAATTAAGGGGGCGCAAACAAAAAAAGTTTTTTATCACTGGTTTTCAGAAGAATAGAAAGCTTATTCGCAAATTAAGATAACCTTGGATCATTCATTGTTAAGGCTTGGATCATTCATTGTTAAGGCTTCGACTCTTCAACTTACTGACAAACCTCATCTTGCTCTTGACCTGTTGCCTAGAGTGGTCTCCTAGCGAAAAAAACAGAAACCACGCTCGACATACGGAACTTTGAACCAAGTATGCCTAAACTTCTAAAGCAAGGCCTAACAGTAGAAGGGTAATGGAGTTTAGCCTCGGCTTGATACGGGCCGGGGTATTTGCCGCCTGTTCAATACCAAGAAGTTCCGTTATCTTTTTAATCAATTTCTGTTATAATATCTCATGATTGACCCCAAAAATGTCCCAACCTATCTCACTTTCGATGATGTATTGCTCCTGCCTGCCCATTCGAAGGTTTTGCCCATAGACGTAAAACTCTCAACCCGTTTGACCCGCAGGATTAAACTGAACTGCCCATTAATCAGTGCCCCGATGGACACTGTGACCGAAACCAATCTGGCCATTGCTCTGGCCCAGGAAGGCGGAATCGGCATCATCCATCGCAATCTCCCGCCGGAAAGACAACGCAAAATGGTCGACAAGGTCAAACGCTCGGTAAGCGCCATGATTCCCGACCCGATCACCATGGGCCCTGACCAGAAAATCAGCGAGGCCCTGGAAGTCATGCGGAAATACAACATCACCGGCATCCCCATCACGCAAAATAAAAAGCTGATGGGAATCCTGACCCACCGCGACCTCAGGTTTGAAAACAACCTCAATAAAAAAATTCGTTCCCTAATGACCAAAGAAAACCTGGTCACTATACCGGAAGGCACGCCACTGGAAAAATCCAAACAGATGCTACACGACAACCGCATCGAAAAACTATTGGTGGTCAACAAAAGCGGGCACCTGAAAGGACTGATCACCATCAAGGATATTGAAAAAGCTGGAAAATTCCCCAACGCCGCCAAGGATTCCAAGGGCAGGCTTCTAGTAGGAGCCGCTTTAGGAGTTACCCGAAACCCTTTAGCACATATTGAGGATTTGATCCGCGTCGGACTTGACGTGCTGGTGATCGACAGCGCCCACGGGCATTCGGAGAAAGTCCTGACAACTACCAAGGAAATCAAAAAGACTTTCCCAAAACTTGAATTGATAGGCGGCAATGTAGCCACTGCCGAAGGCACAGCCGACCTGATCAAAGCCGGTATTGATGCCGTCAAGGTTGGTATTGGCCCCGGCTCCATCTGCACCACTCGTGCGGTGTCGGGAGTTGGCGCGCCACAGATTTCCGCTATCGCGGAATGCGTTAAAGTGGCGGAGAAAAAAAATATTCCTGTTATTTCTGACGGTGGCATCAAACTTTCCGGCGATATCACCAAAGCCATTGCCGCCGGGGCTAGCACGGTCATGATCGGTTCCCTGTTTGCCGGGACAGAAGAAAGTCCGGGAGAAAAAATCCTTTACCAGGGTAGAAGCTACAAGGAATACCGGGGCATGGGTTCCATAGGCGCTATGTCTCAGGGCTCCAGCGACCGATACTTTCAGGAACGTGGGCTCTCTGAAAGTAAACTGGTTCCAGAAGGAGTGGAAGCGCGCATCCCCTACCGTGGCGCTTTGTCGTTCACTGTCCACCAACTACTGGGCGGACTGCGTGCGGGAATGGGATATTGCGGAGCCGCCACCATCAACGAACTGAGAAAGAACGCTTCATTCATCAAGGTCACCCCGTCCGGGCTTCGCGAAAGCCATGTTCACGATGTGATCGTGACCAAAGAAGCTCCGAATTATAATATCGATTGAGCCTCCCTCCTGCAAACCTGATGACGACAGACACCCTGCGCGAGCAGAAAATCCTTATCCTTGATTTCGGGTCACAATACACTCAGAACATCGCCCGAAAAGTGCGGGAATGTCGGGTCTATTGCGAGATCCACCCCTGCACCCTGCCACTCGACGAAATCAAAGCCTTCGATGCCAAAGGCATCATTCTCTCCGGCGGACCTGCCAGCGTTCTTGAAAAAGACTCGCCGCTTTGCGACCGCGGGCTGTTTGAATTGGGAGTTCCTATTCTTGGCATCTGCTACGGGATGCAACTCATCACCCATGTGCTGGGCGGCAAGGTGGACCCTTCCCCGCACCGCGAGTTCGGCAGGGCCGAGTTGATGCTGAAAGGATTTTCGCTGTTGTTCGAAGAGGTGAAAAATAATTCTATCGTGTGGATGAGTCACGGCGACCGAATCTCAAAACTTCCGAACGGATTCAAAGGCATTGCCTGCACAGACAATTCGCCTCTGGCCGCCATCGAAAATGATGCAGGGCGTATTTATGGCTTGCAGTTTCACCCGGAAGTGGTCCACACGGTAGAGGGCGTGAAGATTCTCAAGAACTTCCTGTTTAAAATCTGCCAATGCGCAGAGAACTGGAGAATGGATTCCCTGATTGATCAGATGGTCAACGATATCCGAAAAAAAGTGGGGGGTGCAAAAGTGGTTTGCGGGTTGAGTGGCGGGGTGGATTCTTCCGTCGCGGCG
This sequence comes from Nitrospinales bacterium, assembly GCA_965263085.1. Taxonomy (GTDB): domain Bacteria; phylum Nitrospinota; class Nitrospinia; order Nitrospinales; family VA-1; genus LS-NOB. Next base: position 1,962,594 of record OZ253582.1, on the reverse strand, counting down.
GTGCTGATACATAAAGCTATCGGCGCCAACCTGTACTGCCTGTTCATCGATAATGGACTTTTGCGGTCCGGCGAAAAAGAAAAAGTGGAAAGCACGTTTCGCGACAACTTCAGCATCAACCTCGATGTCATCGATGCTTCTGACAAGTTCCTTGATAAACTTAAAGACATCACCGATCCAGAACAAAAAAGAAAGTCTATCGGCAATACCTTCATCGAGGTTTTCGAGGAGGAATCCAAACGGCTGGGGGACTTCACTTTTCTCGCCCAGGGCACATTGTATCCCGACGTCATCGAGTCGGTGTCCTTCAAAGGCGGCCCGTCAGCGGTGATCAAGTCGCACCACAACGTTGGCGGCCTGCCGGAAAAAATGCGGTTAAAACTTCTCGAACCGTTCCGCGAATTGTTCAAGGACGAAGTGCGTGTTTTGGGGCGCGAGATGGGTATGCCGGACGAAATCATCAACCGCCAACCGTTTCCAGGTCCGGGTCTGGCCATCCGTGTTCTGGGAAATGTGACCCGCGAGCGTCTCGATATCTTGCGCGTTGCCGATAAAATCATTCTGGAGGAAGTGAAAGCCGCAGGCCTGTACAACGATTTATGGCAATCGTTCGCGGTCCTGCTTCCGGTAAAAACCGTGGGTGTCATGGGTGATGCCCGCACCTACGAAAATGTAGTCGCCATCCGCGCCGTGACCAGCACCGACGGCATGACTGCGGACTGGGCCCATCTGCCTTATGAACTACTGGGGAAACTCTCCAACCGCATCATTAATGAAGCACGTGGGATCAACCGAGTGGTCTATGACATCAGTTCCAAACCCCCCGGCACGATTGAATGGGAGTAAGTTCTAATTCTCGAAAAAATATAACCTATTGATATTTAAAAATATTATATAAGTTTTTTTACTTTATTCTGGTGGGGATACTGGTGAATTGGTGTTATTTGGTCAAACAACAGTATATGGAAAATGTTCATACTGTAAAGGTATCTTCTTTAAAGGTACCTTCTTTAAAGATATCTTCTATATTCTTCAAAGTAGAACTATCTACACATTTTTCTCTGCAAATCAACTCCCTTTCCCGCAATATACAGAAGGCAAATAATATATTTATTTCTTTTACCACCAAACCATCATCCGATAACTTTTTAAATGCATCACGAATTTTCCCGTAAATGTTCGGCAGTGTGCCACTATTAGAATTATCCAAAGTATTAAACCACAAACCATCTAATCCCTCTCTTACAATTTTTTCCAAATCCTTTCGAATTTCTTTCTCAGATGGAGAACCTGCCTTTAATTCAATATTAAGAACTTTTGAGGATACATCAGGGCTTTCGTATAAACTTATATCCGTGCGTGCACTTCGTTCACTTGAACCATACGTCTGAACTGTTGGAGTTTCCACCGAATAGAACCAACCGAATTCTTCAAAAAAATTTGTAAAAATTACTTTTGACTCTTGTTCACTTATTCGGATGCTATTGTCACGCTTCTCAGGAAATATTAAATGGGGTCTATCAGGATTATTTTGGTCCATACCCCGCATATCACACAATTTTTGAGAAACAAGTTTCGAGATTTCTTTTAATCCATCAATTGAAGGTCGGCTTGTCATAAATATTCTCAGTTAGAGGTTAATATTCTTCAAAATCAATAGGTTAGTTTTTCACATTTCAAAGATTATTCAAAACAAGATGACTCTGTTGAGTTGTCTCGTTTTTTTGTTATTGAGGTGAGAACAAGGCATTGAAAGATTGAAAAGTGAAAGCGCTTGATACATGCTGCACCTAAACAATTAGGCAGAAAGTTATAATTATCAACTTAGGAAGGAGGATAAATCATGAATCGTATACTTTCTAGTATCGCTGGGTTTTTAAATGGGTTTTTAGCATTCGCTTTGATAATTGGAGCAGTAGTAGGAGGAGCCGCTTTAGACGCTGGTGTGACTGGAGGAACCGCTTTAGGCGCTGGTGTGACTGGAGGTTTAATTGTTGGACTTGTTCTTGCAGTTAGTTTTTGTGGTATGTTTGCTACCTTTATCACGATGCGAGATGAGTTAACTAATATACGGCAACTTTTGAGTCAGGAATCTAAAATGGTATGATAATCAGAAAAAGCCCTCTCCACCCCCCCTGGCACGATTGAGAATGAGTTTATGAAAACACTGGCCTTTTTTTTATTCTTTGTGCTCATATCCGGGTACGCTTATTCCTCTGAAATGGTGGAAGTGCCAGCGGGGGAGTTTGTCATGGGAGACCGTGTGGATGTTTATGCTAAAAAGACCGTGCGGCTTGAGACATTTTCCATCGATCGGTTTGAAGTGACCCACGAAGAGTTTGCCCGGCAGTTCCCGGAAGCTATTTTCTGGAAAGGTTCGGAAGCACACCCTGCCACCAACATAACCTGGCATCAGGCCAAGTCTTATTGCGAGCAAGTTGGCAAACGCCTGCCCACGGAAGAAGAGTGGGAAAAGTCCGCCCGTGGTACGGATGCCCGGCTTTATCCGTGGGGAAACAAACCGCTCCGCAAAAAACCGCACCCGTTTTATTCGGGAATCATCAAACGCCGAGTCGGGCTCAACAAAAAAGACAACTCTCCATACGGAGTCCGCGACATGGCAGGCTCGGTCTGGGAATGGACCGCGAGTTCAGAGAACGGGGAAAAGGTCACCCGTGGTGGACTGTGGAACCATCATCTGGACTACGAATATGGTAAAACCTTTGACCGTAACCTGATCGCTCCTTCAGAACGATTCATCTTTCTGGGATTTCGATGCGCCAAATCGGAAAATTAACGCGGCGGCTTTTTCTGCAAGGCGGACTTTGGGCCGCCGGTCTGCTTTTATGGAACGGGTTTCGTGGCCCCACCAAATTATGGGGACAGGAAACGGATGCGTTTTCGGGGACCGATTTTGTTGGTAAAACCCGGAAAGGAAAACATCGGTCGTTCTACATCAATTTCTGGAAACCGATGCGCCGTATCAACGCCGCAACCTGGACGTTGAAGGTAAGCGGTTTGTGCGAAACCCCAAAAACCTTTACGCTGAGCGAGTTGCGAGACCTGCCGACCCGGTCACAATCTTCCAGACTTAAATGCGTCGAGTGCTGGTCGGCACGTGCCGAATGGGGTGGGTTCTCTTTGGAAGAGCTTGAGCGGATAGTTCGGCCTCACCCCTCGGCTCTCGGAGTGGTATTCCATTGCGGTGATGAGTATCTGGAATACTTGTCGCGCGAGGCATTAAATCATGACAGGGTTCTGCTGGTGCACACCATGAACGGCAAACCTCTTTCTGACGCGCACGGATTCCCCCTGCGATTGATCGCCCCTGCTAAATACGGCTACAAAAATCCCAAAGCGATTCTGGAAATGGAATATGTGGCGGAACAACAGGCGGGGACATGGAGCAAAATCGGCGCTTACTCACCGGACGGCACCATCCTACCCGGCTGGGACCACCCTCTTGAATACGGCAAACAGGCCCGTAGAATTCCCGGTGGGGAAATCAAAGGCTATTGAGTTCCTGACTTTACGGTGGTCGGCCCGGTTTGCCACTAGCGGGGACTGGCGGCGATGTTGCCTCCGTCTACTGTAAGGACGCTTCCCGTTGTTTTTTCTGCCAGCGTCAGGTTGAGGAATCCCTGCGCCACATCGGTGTCATAGACTTCCTGTTGCAGGAGGTTATTTTTGAAGTAGTCATCGGGTGAGAGCCCGCGCGCCGCGGCCCTTTCTTTCAACACGTCTTCAGAAAACAGGGCCGTACGAACGCGGTCGGCGTTGATAGCGTTGGAACGGATGCCGTAAGACCCATAGTCCAGTGCGTATTGTTTGGTGAGTGCCACCACCGCCGCCTTGGCGAGCGCGTAAGGGCCAAAGTGTTTTCCCGGATTGAACGCCGCCTTGGAGGCATTGAACAACAAAACGCCTGCGGTTTTTTGTATCAGGAACAACCGTAAAGCTTCGGAAGCCAGTGTCTGGTGAGCAAAAAAGTTCAACTCGAAACTGGCGCGCAAATCTTTCATGTCCACTTCACCGATCGCGCCCGGCAAAGCATTACCGGCATTGGAAACCAGGATATCGATACCGCCAAAGGTCTGGACCAGTTGTTCAAAAGACTGGTGCACGGCCAACTCATCGGTCACATCCAAAACCCGGCTGACAACACCGACCCCGGACTTTTCGCGTATCACTTCCGCCGACTGGTTCAATTTGTCTTCCGCCAAATCGATAAGAAAAAGATTAGCCCCCTGCTCGGCAAACAGTTTGGCGGTAGCCAGACCGATTCCAGAAGCGGCGCCGGTGATGCAGACCACTTTGCCATGCAAGGCTGGTGCTTTGCTTTTGCCCAGCTTGGCTTGCTCTAAAGACCAGTATTCCATATCGAACAGGTCACTGGAGTCGAGAGGCTCATACCTGCCCAGTGAAAAGGATTTATGGATGATATCAATAGTATGCTGATAAATATCGGCTGAGATTCCGGTCTCTTTAACCGTTCTGCCAATCGTCACCAACCCCAATCCGGCCACCAGCAGGATACGGGGCAGTTGATCCAACTCGGTTTTGTCCACCTTTTTGGCAGACTTGTTGGCTACAAAATATTGGTGATAACTTTTACAATAAGCGTTCAAGGCCTGGAGGATTTCTTCCCTCAGCCTGTCCGGATCCTGCCATTGTCGCAGATTCAGGAGCAGGGGTTTTTGTTTGGTGCGGATCACATGGTCTGGAGTGGCGGTGCCGATCTGGGACCAGGTCTCGCACTCTTTGCTGGAAGCAAACGCTTTTGCCCTGGCATCAGCACGATGATGCAGAACCCAGTCTTTACCTGACCGCTCTTTATAGAGTCCGCGAAGCACAGGCGCCAGGGCGTGCAGAAGCGCTTCCTCTCCAGTTTCCAAAGCAGGGCCTTTAAGGGGAGTGAGCGGTTTTAGCGTGTTCTTCCCGATATATTCTTCCAGAAGAGTCACTGCGTGAATATGTCGATCGTAACTCTCTTTCGCGCTATCGCCGAAGGTGAACAGCCCGTGATTGATTAATAAAAGCCCTTCTGCCTGCGGGTTTTTTTCACACACTTCGGCAGAAGCTTTAGCGAGCGCGAAACCAGGCATGATGTATGGGACGATAGCGATCCTGTCCGCAAAAATCTTTTTGCAGATTTTCTCCGCGTCCGGCTGGTTGGCGATGATCAAACTGGCATCGGCGTGCGAATGGTCGATGAACTTGTGCGGTAAGAACGCGTGCAAGAGCGTTTCCACCGATGGGTTGGGAGAGGACGCATCCAGCAGGTGCGTTCTCTGTTCATTCACCATGTCCTCATCGCTCAACCGGTCGAGGCTTCTCAGTTTCAGCAGATGGTCGAGTAAGACTCCGGGAAGACCTGGAGGCTCCAGTGTATCAAGGTCCCACCCACTGCCTTTCACATAGAGCACGTCCACCTCTTCGTTCACTTTATTCAGAGTGCGTGACTTGACCGAGGTGTTGCCTCCACCGTGGAGAACCAGCGCAGGGTCCGCGCCTATCAATCGTGAAGTGTAAACACGGAGTGCGACATCTTCCGAAACATCTTTATATTTTTCGATGGCCGCCTGGGCCTTTGAATCGTTCCATTTATTTTCCATCTAACTCTTTGTTTAACATAATATTTCAGGCTGGTCAAAAATCGGCCTTTGGCTTTCAGCGTTTTCCTGTTACAAAGCCTGATGAATTGAATAAACTTCTGTGCTAAGGTTGCAAAAATGCTTGCCCAAATACACGTGACATTCAAGGAAGGTGTTCTTGATCCACAGGGGAAGACCGTCCACCACGCGTTGAATGATTTGGGATATGACGAGGTTCTGGATGTCAATATCGGCAAATATCTGGAAATCAAACTTGATTCCACGTCGGAGGAGGAAGCCGGGATACGGGTCCGGAAAATGTGCGAACAGCTTCTGGCCAATACGGTGATTGAATCCTTCCGTTTCACACTTGTTCCCACTGAATAACGCTCCAAAACGAATCGAAACCGGCATAAAATGAAGTGTGGCATTGTCGTATTCCCGGGGTCAAATTGTGACCACGATTGTTACCATATCCTCAAACATATCCTGAATCAGGAGACCCACTGGCTGTGGCATAAAGATGAAGCCGGTCTGGAGTCCTTCGATTTGGTGGTTCTGCCGGGGGGCTTCTCTTATGGTGACTACCTGCGGGCCGGAGCCATTGCCCGTTTTTCTCCGATTATGAATTCCGTCATCCGTTTTGCTGAAGGCGGAGGCAAGGTGCTGGGTATCTGCAACGGGTTCCAGATTCTTTTGGAATGCGGCCTTCTGCCAGGAACATTGATCCAGAACCAGTCGCGGAAATTCATTTGTAAAAACGTGTCTGTCTGTATTGAAAATACCAACACCCCCTTCACCCAGCAATGCGGGGAAAACCGGGTATTGGAAATTCCCATCGCCCATCATCAGGGCAACTACTACATCGACCCTTTTTCACTGGCCCGGCTTGAGAAAAACGGGCAGATCCTTTTTCGCTATTGCGACACTGATGGAAATGTTTCCGCCGAGTCCAACCCCAACGGCTCTGTAGGTTCTGTCGCGGGGGTGGCCAACGAGCAAAAAAACGTGATGGGACTGATGCCGCATCCGGAACGATGTGCCGATCCAAAGTTAGCAGGAACGGATGGGCAAATCATTTTTCAATCGCTTATTTCAAATTCCTAGCACTGTGGACAAACCTAAAAAAATCCGTTCCAATCCCGAAATCACCCCTGAAATTGTTAAGGAACACGGTTTAACTGTGGAAGAGTTCCGCCGCATCCTCGACCTGATCGGCCGTACCCCGAACCTGACAGAGCTGGGTATTTTTTCCGTCATGTGGAGCGAGCATTGCAGTTATAAAAGTTCCCGGCCTTATTTGAGGAAACTCCCGGTCGAAGGCCCCCGAGTTCTGCAAGGCCCAGGAGAAAACGCGGGAGTCGTAGACATTGGCGACGGTCTGGCTGTTGCCTTCAAAATTGAAAGTCACAACCACCCCTCCTTCATCGAACCTCATCAAGGCGCGGCAACCGGAGTCGGGGGAATAATGAGAGATGTTTTCACTATGGGAGCACGGCCTATTGCCTTGATGAATTCATTACGCTTCGGCGAGCTGGAAGAACCGCGCACCCGGTTTCTGCTCAATGAGGTGGTCAATGGCATTTCCAGTTACGGAAACTGCACCGGCGTTCCCACCGTCGGAGGAGAAATTTATTTTGATGCTTGTTACAACGGCAACATTCTGGTCAACGCGTTCTGCCTGGGGCTGGTGAAATCGGATCGAATCTTCTTGGCCAGTGCTGGCGGAGTGGGCAATCAGGTCCTTTATGTCGGCTCAAAAACCGGACGCGACGGAATTCATGGCGCAAGCCTTCTAGCCTCTTCCGAGTTCGATGAAACTACGGAAGACAAGCGGCCCACTGTGCAGGTGGGCGACCCATTCACTGAAAAACTGTTGATCGAAGCCTGCCTGGAATTGTTTGAGTGTGACTGGGTGGTGGGTGTGCAGGATATGGGGGCCGCGGGGCTCACTTCGTCCTCATTTGAAATGGCGCACCGGGCTGAAACCGGAGTGTTTATGGACCTGTCAAAGGTTCCATTAAGGGAAGAAGGCATGGTCCCCTACGAGATTCTTCTTTCCGAGTCGCAGGAACGCATGCTATTTGTGATCAAACCAGGCCATGAAAAAGAGGCTCTGGGCATTCTCGACAAATGGGGGTTAGACGCGGCCATCATCGGTGAAGTGATTGAGGAATCCCGCATACGCATCCAGTTTGAAGGACAGGAAGTGGTGAACCTGCCAGTCTTTCCAGTTGTAGATGGCGCGCTCGACCTGAAACGGGAAGCAACACGCCCCGGTTATCTTGATGAAGTGGCGCGTCTCAACCTGGCCGAGTTTCCGGATTTTTCACGCGGGGACAAGGCTTTGAAAACACTTCTAGCCTGCCCCAATATCGCCAGCAAAGAATGGGTCTACGAACAATACGACCACATGGTGCGCCTGAATACGTTGGTTTTGCCCGGTTCGGACGCGGCCGTCCTGCGCATCAAGGATACAAATAAAGCGGTGGCCATTTCAGTGGATTGCAACAGCCGTTACTGCTATCTTGATCCTTATGAGGGTGCCGCCATCGCTGTTGCCGAAGCCTGCCGCAATGTGGTGTGCTCCGGCGCAGAACCGATAGGCCTGACCAATTGCCTTAATTTTGGCAATCCGGAAAGACCCGAAATTATGTGGCAATTCCAACAGGCGGTGGAAGGCATGGGCGATGTCTGCGGGTTTTTTAATATTCCGGTAGTCAGCGGTAACGTCAGCCTCTATAATGAAACTAAAGGAGAGGCTATTTACCCCACCCCAACCGTTGCCGTTGTTGGCCTGATCGAGAATCAAGAAAAGGTCATGACCCAGGGGTTTAAAAATTCTGGGGATCAAATCGCTCTCATCGGTTTTACCAGGGAAGAGTTGGGGGGAACCGAATACCTGAAAATCATATTTGGTCGCAGTGAGGGGAAACCCCCCGTTCTGGTCCGAAAACACGAAAAACAGATTCAGGATTTTTGCCGGGAGTTGATTAAAAGGGGCCTCATTTCTTCAGCTCATGATTGTTCTGAAGGAGGGCTGGCAGTCGCGGTGGCAGAATCTTGTTTCTCACCGGGATGCCGGACGTTGGGGGCCACGCTCACACTGGAATCCACATTAAGGAACGACACCTTGTTATTTGGGGAAACCCAGTCGCGCATTGTTGTTTCTTTTCCCGAAGAACGAATTAACGAAATTGAGGCACTGGCAACGGCATTTCCGGTTGACTTTTCCCTGATTGGAAAAGTAGGCGGTTCTCATTTAATAATAACCGTCAATGGAAAAGAAATTGTTAAACAGGACATCGAGATTTTAAAAGAAATCTGGAAAACTTCACTGGGGAACTATGCTGGACAAACTACATGAAGAATGTGGAATCGTAGGGGTATACGGTCATCCTGAAGCCGCCAATCTGGTTTATCTCGGACTTTACGCACTGCAACACCGGGGCCAGGAGAGCGCGGGTATTGCCGCCAGCACAAATTCCAAAATGCATCTTGAGGTCGACATGGGGCTAGTTGCCGATATCTTTGACCCAGCCCGAATCCTGAAACTGCCGGGGCCTATAGCCATTGGACACAATCGTTATTCCACAGCGGGAAAAAGCGAACTGGTCAACGCCCAACCCTGCATGATCAATTATTCCGCCGGGTCTCTGTCTTTAGCTCATAACGGCAACCTCGTTAATGCCGAAACTATTCGTGAAGAACTGGGCGCCCAAGGGGCGATATTCCAGTCCACCAACGACAGCGAAGTCATCGTACATTTGATGGCACAGTCGAAAGCTGACTCTTTCGTGGACCGGGCCTCGGATGCCTTGAAGCAAGTCAGCGGTGCCTATTCATTGGTACTGATGACGGAAACAGAATTAGTAGCCGCCCGCGACCCACACGGGTTTCGCCCTCTTTGTTTGGGAAAACTTGATGGTGCCTACATCGTGGCCTCGGAAACCTGTGTGATGGACCTTATCGAGGCCGAGTTCATCCGCGAGGTTGAGCCGGGCGAAGTCATCCTGATCAACGAAAAGGGAATGCAATCATTTTTCCCGTTTAAAAAAGCCGATCCCAAACATTGCGTGTTTGAACATATATATTTCGCACGTCCGGACAGCTTTCTGTTTGGGCAACACGTCTATGCCGTGCGTAAGGACATGGGCCGGGCTATGGCCCAGGAAAGTCCTGTCGATGTCGACCTCGTCGTTCCCGTGCCCGACTCGGGGGTTGTCTCGGCAATAGGGTTCGCCGAAGAAATCGGCGTTCCCTTTGAAATGGGTCTCATCCGCAACCATTATGTCGGCAGAACTTTTATTGAACCCCAATCGCAGATCCGGCATTTTGGCGTTAAGCTTAAACTGAACCCGGTAAAATCAATGATCGCTGGCAAACGCGTCGCGATCATTGACGATTCCATTGTCCGCGGCACCACCAGCCGCAAGATTGTAAAAATGCTCCGGGACACGGGGGCTAAGGAAATTCATCTTCGCATTTCAGCACCGCCTATCCTGTACTCCTGTTTTTATGGCATCGACACACCCACAAAAGAAGAATTGATCGCCCACAAATACAGTCTTGAAGAAACGCGAAAGTATCTGGGCGCGGATTCTCTGGCCTATCTCAGTCTGGAAAAAATGATGGGAGTATTGGAAAATGGCAAGAAGAAATTCTGCTCCGCCTGTTTCGATGGCAATTACCCTGTCCCGATCCCCGACAAAAAATCCGTCACTAACCAGTTGGGTTTATTTGCGGACGAGAATCCCCAATAAACAGTTTAAGGAGACGCGGGGGCTTTAACCTGCGGTGGTACCCAAGTATCTTCCAGGAGTGCGCCCAGTCCTTTGAGGTCTTGACGATATTGCGCCAACGATTGATCTAGTTTCCCCTGCGATTCCAGAATGCGGCGGTAAGTGTCGCGGATCCTGTCGTAATCGCCCTTGCTCAAAACCAGTTTCTGATCCTTAGGGGATTTTGATGGAGTGGAAGACGACTCGGCGACATGTTGGCCAAACTCTCCACGAGGTTTAGAGGTAAAACCTGTGAATATTTTCTCCAGTGCTTCATCGAGAGTACGCTCCATAGCGATGCTGTCTTCATAGCCAACGATAACGCGCTTCAGTTCGGGAATCTTTCCGGCATCGGCTTTCAGGTATAAAGGCCGCACATAAACCAAGGATTCTTCAATGGGAATGACCAGAAGAGTTCCTTGGATAACGCTTGATCCGCGTTGATCCCACAACGAAATCTGCCGGGAAATCTCAGCATCTTGATTAATTCTGGCCACCATCTGGCTAGGACCAAACACTAGCTTCTGTTTGGGAAAGGTGTAGACATCCAGCTTGCCATACTGCTCGCCATCACTTCGCGCCACCATCCAGGCTGACAGGTTGCTCTTTCCTTTCGGCGTATAAGGAAGCATAAGGATATATTCTTCGTGATCCTCTCCCGGCAGTTTCATGATCGTGTAATAAGGCTCCATAATGCGCCCGTCAATTTCCGGAATCTCCCATTGGTCTTCCTTGTTATAGAAAACCTGAGGTCGCTTCATATGGTAGGTAGCGTAAATATGTGTCTGAATCATAAACAGGTCGGAGGGATAACGAATATGGTTTCGCAAATCTTCCGGCATCTGGCTCAGGTCTTTAAACAGGTCAGGGAAAATATTGCGGTACGTCTGGATAACAGGATCCGACTGATCGACAATATAAAAACTCATCAAACCGTCATACGCGTCAATAGAAATTTTTACGGAGTTGCGCACATAATTGCCAAACTGGGGAATTTTCGGGGAATAAGGAAAACGGTCACTCACCGTATACGCGTCATAAACCCAAATCAGGCGGCCTTCTGAAATTACCAGATAAGGGTCGCTATCCAGCTTGAGAAACGGTGCCACTTTCTGCACCCGGTCAGTGATATTACGGTACATCAGAACCCGGCTTTCATCATTGATGTCCTGGGAAAAAATGATTTTAAGGGATTTGAACCGGGCCGCCAGAACAAGCTTGCGGAAAAAAGACCCGACCGCGAAACCTCCCTGACCTTCATAGTTCTTGTATACATTTTTCTCCCCTTCCGGGTAATCAAACTCCTTGGTTTCGGTGTTAACAAAAACATGGTCGTTGGCCAACTCGCCAAAATAAATTTCGGGTCGGGTCACCACCAAGTCTATATTGGATTGCGGAGGAATGTCTTTAATGAATAACACCGGCAACCCTTCCGGGGTAATCTGGTTAACAGGACTCAACGCAACCCCGTAACCATGTGTGAAGGTCAGGTGCTCGTTAATCCATGTGCGGTTGGGCAGATTAGAGGATAGCAGTTCCCGCGGTGACAGCAGGGTCTGGCGGTAATCCCCATTAATGCGGTAGCGGTCGTTGTCTACAGACTGGAACTGGTAATAGGTCCTGATCTCCTGAATCTGCCCCAAGGTATCGAGAAGCGGCTCCTGATCCCAGAGCCGGATGTTTTCGATCGTTGTCGCATTTTCCCGGATGCTTTCGGCAGTCAGGGATGCGGAACCGGAAAGCTCATGCGTCTCGGTCTGGCTGAGTCCATATGCCGTTAATGCACCGGTGATGGTGTGCTCAATATATGGAGCCTCTTTGACCAACTCGTTGGGAACCACCACAAATTTTTGCAAAATCTTCGGATATAAATTAGCGACAAAAAATACCAACGCCAATCCCACACCCGAAAACACGACCTTTTTCATACCGAGCCGAACCAACCCCATAAATGAAAATAGCGCAGAAATTAAAGAAGTAATGACCAGAATATAAAGGACAGGGATTTTCCCATTGTCATCCGAGAATCCGACCCCGACAATCAAACTGCTTCCTTCAGTCAGTAATTCATAACGCTGAAGATAAAATTCGCTGGCAAACAAAAGAAAGAACAAACCGGCGAGCCCAGAAATAACGCGCTTGGCTTCGGGAAGAAGAACCACCCCGGTCGGCCCGACATAAATAAAACGCTTGAAAAAATAGATCAGCCCTACGCCAATGGAAAGCACGATCGTGGTTTCCCACAACAAAGACTTCGCCAGCAACCATAAGGGCAAGGTAAAGAAGTAAAAAGAGATATCTTTGCCATAAATAGGGTCAACCTCGCCATACGGAGAAGCGTTTAAGTATTGCAAAAGGGTTTCCCATTGCTGAGCCATCACCAGCCCAGTCATGACTGCTAAAACCAATGGCACTGCCAGAATTAACAATTTTAAATTGCTGGCCATGGTATCCACTAAAGGCAAATCCCTTCGAACCTGGTCCGATAGGAGAACCGGCAAGTGGGAAGTTTTCTTGTACACATGATTTAAAAAACCAAATGTCAGCAGGAAAAACAAAATGCCCGTTAGCAACCCAAACCCGAACTGCGAGATCAGCACCGTCCACAAGACTGAGGTGATGCCATGACTTTCAAACCACAACCAGTCAATGTAAAAGGAAAGAGCCTTGTCGACAAATAACGAACCAACAAAAACTACTGCCACTAAAATGAACAACCATTTTTTAACTGTTTTCATCGCTTTACCTTAATTTTCCTTCCATTTTATGGAACAACCCATTGAGGATATCTGCTCGGCAAGAACTTCTTTGCCGACAATAATACAATCCAGTGCCTCTTTCAAGTTTCGCTGGGTAACTTTTTCTTCATACTCCCAGCTGTCATCGATTCTGCCCCGGTATAAAAGTTTCCGTTCCGTGCCATAAACATAAATATCAGGCGTGCACACCGCGTCGTAGGCCTTGGCTGTCTCCTGAGAACCATCGAACAGATAGGGGAAGTTAATGCCTTTTTCTTTTGAGATCTTCCGCATGTTTTCCAGAGAGTCATCGGGGTAACGTTCCGCGTCATTGGAGTTGATACCAACCAACTGCACCTCCTGATACCCGGTCTCGGCCTGTAAATCAATCAACCGTTGGAGCACCGCCTTGACATAAGGGCAGTGGTTACACATGAAAATGATCACCAGGACATTCTTATCTGAAAAACTTTCCAGAGAATACTTCTTACCATCAACTCCGGGAAGCTGAAAACCCGGGGCAGAGGTTCCCAAGGGAACCATGGTGGAACGCGTTAAAGTCATTATGAGCTATTGTGGACAACGGGTGTCTCTAAAAAATGATTGATAAATTCATGCTACCAGTCTTTCGGGATCCACTCAATACAAAATGCTGGTTTTTCAAGTAGACGATTTGCAGGTCATGCCCGTAACGCGGCAGGTATAACAGGCCGAGTGCGACAAGGGAAAGGGGCGCAGAGTTTCCTCGATATTGTTTCCCATACGGGCCTTTGGGTTATCAACGAGAATCGGGCAAACATAAACGCCTTCTCCGGTCGCCATGCGCGAAGTTGCGCACTGGAGTTGAGTAATATCAAAATTTTCGAAACATGCCTGGGTCACCCGTTCTTCATCATTATAGCCACGCTCATTCTTAGCTAATTGCCCCAGCATGAAACCCGGCAGTACCTTGATTTGCGGTTGAGGGACCCGGTTGGCGCGAAGAAATTCGATAAACTGCAATTCCATTTCTGCGTCCCGCTCTTCTTCCCATGAACGGGTGATGGTGAGTATCGGCGAGAATCCGGCCTGAGCAAGGTGCCCGATTCCGGTCACGGCTTTTCTGTAAGCTCCTTTTCCGCGTATGGCATCATTAGCCGCCTCCTCAAAATTTTCCATACTCACCCTGAAGCGCAAAGGATGATCGGAGGTGTCCTGAATTTTTCTCAACCGCTGAGCCTCCTCGGCGGCAATCTGTGTTCCATTGGTCAAAACATCGAGAGGACCGTAACGCAGAATCTCGGAGAGTATTTCAAAAATTTCCGGATTGATAAACACCTCGCCACCGGTGATATAATAGTCATTCACTCCTAGATTTGTGGATTCTTGCAGTCTCTCTTTAACTTGTGCCAGAGTCATCATGGCGATGGTGTCGTTCTTCGGTCCGCAGCTGATAAAGCAATGCGTACATTCAAGGTTGCAAAGCGTGCCTCCAACCTGCAACCATAACGTCTCCAAGTTTTTCATAGGCACTGCTGGAATTGATCTACTATTTGAATTTTTCATCTGAGTATCCATACCTTAAGACTACCCTCTACCGGTGGATGAAGATAGTAAAAACTCGTCAAACCGGGACAACTCTTTGCCCGCCAAGAGACTTTCGCATAACACTGAGATCACTCTTCCTATCCCTTCTGAAGGGTTAAAGTCCCGCTGATTCAAAGGAGTCGCTGACATTGCGGATGCGCAGCTTGCGCCTGAGTGCCGCGAAGCCCGCTGAAGTTTTTTTCCCCAGTCCCGATCGATAAACAGGTGTCACAGCAAGCTTTGCCTGAAGCGGGTCTCCGGTAAAAAAACAAGTGTCGAGCGGACTCAAAAAACGACATGTCGGATACAACCATTTTAATGGCATGCGGTTGCGTTGAATTGCCTTGTCCATATGTTCTGCGAGTTCCACTAACTCACGGTATTCCTCCGGCTTTTCGCTACTGCCACGTCGCAGATAGATTAAAGGAATGATTCCCGAATCCGCCAGCCTGTCAATACTTTCCCTAAATTTCGAAGTAGGTTCTGGCCCCAGAACCAGATCGGTCCAGACTGTTCCTGGCGGGAAAACTCCCACGGCATATTCCAAAGCTGAATGAACCTGTTTTGCGGTCATCTTTTTTTTTGATTCGATGGTTCCGGAAAAACCGCCCAAGGGAAAATCAATGATGTCAAAACCAGACGCATACATGAGATCAATGGTACCCGAGTTCGAAGGCGGGAAGCCTTTTAACGCGACAAAAGTATTAAAACGTTTTTTGATCGCCTCCACCAAAGGAGCCAGCCGGCTGAATCCGCGGTCAGCTTCTTCGCAGAAGTCCATATTCAGTTGCACTAGATCCGCGGCCCCTTCTTCAAAAGCCGACTGGATGACAGAAAGAATGGCTTCGATCGGCATACTTAATTTTTCCCCCTGGCCAATGGCGCGGAAAAAAATGTTCAGACAATAGCCATCAAGACAGATATTTTCAGAAATCGGGGTGCGTTGCTTCAACTGCTGTTTGAGGAACTCCGGAACAGGGATGATGCCGACATCAATCTCCCCCTCCCTCATATGAAGCCGCAATCGATCTTCGTAACAAACCAGTTTTGGTCCGTCCTGCCCCGGTGTGTTCAGGTTGGCTTTGACGATAAAGTCTTCCGCTAAAGCCAGAGTGATCTCCTCGCCCGGCTCGCCGGAAAACAGTCCACCCGCGATCTCAGAAAGTTCCCGCGATATTGTCGGAACCGTAAGCCCTCTCTGGATCAACCCCAGTTTTATTTGTCCGTGATAAATTTTATCCATAGCCATTATTGATCTAGAATCTTCTGGTGGATGCCACCGAACCCGCCTGATGACATGACCAGCACCACATCGCCACTTTCAACATTTTTAGCCATAAAGGCGACAATGTCATCCACTTCCTCAATGAAATGGGCATCTGTTCCTTTTTGCCGCAGACGGGTCACAATCTGTTCCGGGTCCAACCTTTCTTCTTTGCTGATTTTTTCAGGCGCGAACAAACCGGCAATAATAACCCGGTCGGCGGCAAGAAAACTATCCGGAAAATCCTGCTCAAACACCTTTCGCCTTGAAGTGGCCGACCGAGGTTCAAACACAGCCCACAGTCTTTGCCCTGGATAAGCTTCTTTCACCGCTTCTAACGTCAAGCGAATGGCAGTCGGGTGGTGGGCAAAATCGTCCAGCACCGTTACGCCATTTTTAACCCCAACCACCTCTTGTCGCCGTTTGATACCTTGAAAAGTTTTAAAGGCAGAGTTTATTTCATCAGCCGTCAGACCTAACCGCAAACAAAGAGCCGCCGCCGCTGCCGCATTTTCCACATTATGTCGGCCAATCATAGCCAACTGAAAATCCACTTTTTTCTCGCCGTGAGAAGATAGAGAGAAACAACTGTGCCCGGCCTCAAACCGGTAATCTTTGATCTGCCAATCTGCTCCATCAAGATAGCCGTAAGTCTCGACCTTGCAAACGGCTTCCCTCAATACATCCTGAATATTCGCATCGGCGTGTTTGACCAGTATAACTCCATCAGGTCGAATCAGGCTCACATACTTGCGGAAAGCGTCTTTAATCTGCTCAAGGTCATCAAAAATATCGGCGTGGTCAAACTCAATGCCCGTCAGAATTGAAGCATCAGGACGATAATGCAGGAACTTGGGTCCTTTATCAAAGAAAGCACTGCCATACTCATCACCTTCCGTCACAAAATAATCTCCATCGGAAACCTGATGGTTGTTGTCGAAATTTTTCAACCAGCCTCCCACCATGAAACCGGGTTTTCTTCCTGATGCCTGAAGCACCCAGCTTAAAAGTGATGTGGTGGTGGTTTTGCCATGCGTGCCGATCACCACAAGAGATTTTCGACCGTCCAGAAAAAAACGCGAAATAGCTTCAGGAAAAGATGTGTAGTCCAGCCCTGCTTCCAGAACAGCTCGCACTTCTTCGTTGGTTTTGGAGACCGCGTTACCGACAATGACCAAGTCAATATCACCCGTGATATTTTCTTTTCGGTAACCAGGCAGAACAGGAATATCGGCGTTCGCCAGAAGCGTACTCATGGGCGGGTAGACATTGGCATCGGACCCTGACACCCGATAACCTGCGCCTTTCAACAATCCCGCCAACGCCGCCATGCCAGTGCCACAGATTGCTATAAGATAAATGTTTTTAATGTATTTCATAGAAAAAGAGGAATTGTAGATACACCCCCCGGCAAAGTCAACTGGGTAGGATGAGGGCCTGTCGGAACCTCCTCGATTCTTCGCAGATTAATAAAACAGTTCCTTGAGTTCTAAGAGGTGATCGATGGAACAATCGGGCTTGGCCAAGACAATCTCCTTCGGGTTACCCAATCCAAAACTAACCACACAGGTATAAATCCCAGCGCGTTTGCCAGTCTCAATATCCACCGGGCTGTCGCCAACTAGTACCGCCTGTTCCGGGAAACATTGAAAACGGTCGAGCAAGTAGAGTAACCCTTCCGGGTTGGGTTTTTTGGATTTTAAACTGTCACCACCAAGAATGGCATCGAAGGAGTCCAAGCTTTCCAGAGATTCCAGTATACGCCGCACAAACTCTTCCGGTTTATTGGAGCAAATGGCCTGCTTTTTGTCACGGAAATGATCGAGGATTTCGCGCCCGGAAGGAAAAAATCGGGTATGGTTCATCAAATTTTCCGAATAATGCTTGCGGAATATTTGCACCGCCTGAGGAAGATCGTCATACCCCGTTCCGTTGATCGACTGGGCCATCAACTTCTCAGCCCCTTTGCCGACATACTTGCGAATAGTGTCACAGCTCAGGGCTCTTAATCCAAGTTCCTTCAGGGAAAGGTTGACGGCATCGGCAATGTCGAAAAGGGTATCGACCAAGGTGCCATCAAAATCGTAGACGATGAGAGAGATTTTTCGTTTCATCTGGGGGTTATAAATCACCCCAGTCCCTCTTTGATGGAGAGGGTCCATTGAAGCTCCACTTTTTACGAAGGGGGTTGGGAAGAATTTATTTTTTTAAAAGAGTATCATAAGGCTGAGATAACTCCTTGCTAGCAAGAAAAAGTTATCGCGAATGAGTCCAGCCCTGAGCCAGGTTAGTATTTAGATTCGTAGCGATAACCCTTAACGATATTTTTGTCGTCAAACAAAATGACCAGTCCCTTTGATTGCCCTTCACCAATGGCCTGCCAAGTATCAAGTTGATACGTCCATATGGTGCGTTTATTTTCGACACCTTCTTTGTAGGGCACACCAAACCAGTCGAGGATATCCACCTGGGTCGTTACATTATTTTGAATTTTTTTGACCTTGGAGCTGTCAAAACCTTTCCCAACCGTACCACAACCAACCACAAGCGCGCAAAGGGCCAGAAAGAAAACGTGTTTCAGTTTCATGGGTTCCTCCTTTGTTTGGACTAAATCTTAAACTGGTAAGCATAGTGTAACAAACCTCCATCCAAAAGTATAATTTTGAAAAATCTACTTAAGAATTCTAAATGAAGCGCAACATCTCCCTCTAGACATTAATTCTCTTACATATACATTTACATTGTAAAGAGAGGGGCTCATGAGCGAACGCTTCTTTTTAGAGAATGCCACATCTTGCTAGTTGCTATTTTCAACGCCACTACCCCAGTGATTCCTTTATTATCAAAAGGCCCAAAAACAGCAACTTTAACTGTGGTGCTTGCGGTATTCGGTGAGGATATTTTCAACCTGCGTGTCGGAGTGAGTCGGCAATCGTGCACCCATATGAGAAACCACCTGCGCGGCACAATAAGAACCAACGATTGCCGAGTCTATCAAATTTCGGTCATTGATCAAGCCATAGAGGGCTCCGGCAGCATAAAGGTCTCCAGCTCCAGTAGTGTCTATCGCATCGATGGGAAAGGTGTTGATCTGGACCGGTTCATGGCCACTTTTTCCGACCAACGATCCCTTGGAGCCCAAAGTTAGAAACAAGGTGTCCACCCACGCCAGTAATTTGTCGAACGCCTTTCTCGGATCGATTTCACCTGTCATGGCTTGGGCTTCCACTTCGTTACAAAATAGAATATCAACATTCCATTGGATAAAGTCCAACAGACTATCTTTGAAGGTATTGACCACAAACGCGTCACTCAAAGTGAAAGCAACCGGAATTCCCTGCTTTTTAGCGGTCTTCGCCAAATGGAGCCCGGCTTCGCGGGTTTCGTTCTCGATCCACAAATAACCTTCCACATAAACCGCCTTGGCATCCTGGATGATGGTTTCATCGACATTGTCAGGATGGAGCATGGAAGAGATACCGGGGTTCGTCAGCATTGTGCGCTCGGCATCAGGTGTGATGAGGATCACGCAAGTGCCGGTGCCTTCATCATCGGAACTAGGTCCACTGAACCCAACTTCGCAGGAGCGCATATCTTCCGTGTAATGCTTTCCGTTTTCATCGTTGGCCACAC
Source organism: Nitrospinales bacterium (assembly GCA_965263085.1). Taxonomy (GTDB): domain Bacteria; phylum Nitrospinota; class Nitrospinia; order Nitrospinales; family VA-1; genus LS-NOB. Next base: position 1,943,018 of record OZ253582.1, on the reverse strand, counting down.
GCCCCAGGAAATAGGATTTGGCCCCCAGAACACTGGCGCCATGAATGGTGTTGGCGGCGGACCCTCCAGATGAGAGTTTGCGCGGCTGTGACTGTAACGCATTTAAAACTTTTTCCTGGTCGCTTACAGAAGAAAGGGTCATGCCACCTTTGGTCACCGACATCTCTCCTATAAAAGCTTCGTCAACCTGAACTTCAATATCAACCAACGCGATTCCTATTCCTACCAGATCGTAATTCATAAATAATATTTTTTTGTGTTTTAAATTGTTACGAACTTATTCAGCTACACAAAAATTTATTCCGTCGAGGATTTGATGAGCATTTTATAAGCGATGAGTCCAAAAAGTGTGACTCCCGCCACAAAAAAAGCACCTCCCGATGCCTGAGCAATCAAGCTAACAGATTCTTTCGCCGCGCCCGTTGACCCCATTCCTGGAGCCAGAAACCCGGACATCATCCAGAAAAATCCATAGCCCAGACTGCCCAGCCCACTCAGTAAGGAAACTCCAAACTGCGCGCGGGCAGGAAAGTTCAACCAGGCCACTAGCAGTGAAAAAGCGATACTGATGACACCCATGGTCTGCGAATGCAGATGGGCACGTTTCATATAGACCCATGATTTTTTGACCACCTTATCGGCACTGGCCTGATCGCCCTTATAAACTCCGGACAACGCTTTTTCGGAGCCGGACCTCAAAATATCTTTGATACTGTCTTCGCAACAACCAAAGGACAGACCCATTAATCCACCAAACAGAATCGCAATCATGGCGACCAAAACTCCGTATTTTATATGCGAAAAATCGATCATGGTCTCCTCCAAAGTTTTGCTATCAATACCGAGTTTAAACAGATTCGCCAATTCGCCAGTATTTGTCAATTGTAAAATTATTTTTAACAGGGTAGAATTTTCTTTTATGAAAATCGTTAACCTTAAAACCATAACAATTATTTCCCTGCATGCGCTCTGCTTCTTTCTGGCGGTTCCTCTTCCCGTAAGCGCTGAAACTCACGAAAAAGGCATCCCGTTGTTCCAGAATAAAATCAAGGAAATCCTTTCTAATTCCTGTTTAAAAAAAAATAAATTTGGCGTCAAAATTTACTCTCTGGAGCGTGGCGAATCCCTTTTCGAATTGCGTGGGGAAAAGTTATTTATTCCCGCCTCCAACTTAAAAGTTCTCACCACTGCCGTTGCGCTCGAAACCCTCGGCCCAAATTACCGTTTCCCAACACGGCTCTATACGGATGGGGTCTTGAAGAATGGCGTGTTAAATGGCAATCTTTATATCAAAGGCTATGGAGACCCCAAGTTTGTCACCGAACAAATGTGGCTACTGGTCAACGAGTTAAAAAATCTGCCGGTGCATACAATCACCGGAAATATTATTGGAGACGCTTCTTTCTTCGATGGCCGGAAGCGAGTAAAGACATGGATCAAAAATCCGGGCGCACAAGCCTATGAGGCTCCGTTGGGGGCACTGTCTTTCAACTTCAACACAGTCCAAGCCTATGTGAGTCCCGGCCCAAAAGCCGGGAGCAAACCAAAAATCGTGATCGAACCTGATACCGAATACACCACTCTCGACAATCAGGCCAAAACCCTTAAGCACGGTCAGCCCGGCCGACTGATCGTCAACCGGTTGGACCACAATCGATTTAACAAGGTTACGGTTTCAGGAGGAATCCGTCTCGACCAACCTCGGGCCCAGTATTTCTTAAACATCACCGACCCCACCCAATACACTCTGAGCACACTGAAAAAATATCTTGGGCATGCGGGCATCCAGTTCCAGGGAAAAATCGAACAGGCGGTAGTGCCTGAAACAGCGACAAAATTATTAACTCACAATTCAGAGCCTCTGACTTTGGCACTACAAGGCCTCAACAAGTTCAGCAACAATTTTGTGGCGGAACAGATTTTAAAAACCATCGGTGCCGAGAAATATGGCACACCCGGCACCACCCTGAAAGGCCTTAGAGCTTTTGAGGAGTACCTGACAGAACTGGGGTATCGACCAGATCAATATAAGGTTTTCGATGGTTCCGGTTTGTCCCGGCAGAACCGCTTGTCGCCACAAATGATTGTGGATGTACTCCGCCACGTCAAAAACGACCTGGGAGTGTACCCTGAATTTGTTTCCGCGCTGGGTGTGATGGGGATAGATGGAAATGTGAAAAACCGAATGCGTGAGGTAAAAATTTCGGAGCGGGCACGAGTTAAAACTGGCACCCTAAATTTTGTCAGCGCGCTTTCCGGTTATTTTCAATCCCAAGACGGAGAAACTTTTGCTTTCTCTATTCTGATGAACGATTTAAAATGCTCTAACAGCAGGATCAAAAAGCTCCAAGATCAGATCATCTGGGAAGGGTTACACTTTCGCCGCATTCCTGCAGGCAGTATCATTCCCAAGGAACAGGGAAACCTGCCATCTTCTTCGGATTCAGCTTTTTAAAAATCCTCTCCTTTATCCGCCAAAAACTTTGCGGTTTTCCTTGCGGTCTTCTTCTAGAATTTTTTTCCAATCTCTTTTCACGTGGGGAGCGGCTAGAAAATCATCATAAATGGATTTCGCCAGTTCTATACGATCAATGCCTTCCGGCGCAACTTGAATATCCAACTGCGCCAGAGCCATGTCAAAATCCCGATCTAGCAAGGACGCAGAATCCATATCACATTCTTTCAGCGTCTGGCGAACGGTCCCGGGGTCCTGGCCAAAACGTCTTGCGACCTCATTGAGGTTGGAAGGACGGTATTCCTTTTTAGGGCCAATACCTAAATGATACGCACAGAACAGGCTGAACGCATCCATATTCCGGGTCAATGGTTTTTCCGAAACAGACGGATTTTTCGCGGCGGAGGTCTCGACAGGCCGCCTTGAAGCCGATGCCGTTCTTCCATTCCACCTGCCTGATCTTTCCTGATAGGATGGTTTCCCCCCACTTGGACCATTCGGGTTACTATCGTTGTCATATTTTTGGCGATACGGATTCTTACCGTTTTGCGGTTTGCGGGTATTACTTGAACCCGGCTTGTTTTTGCTGGCTATGCTGATGTGAGACGTTAATGCCTGGGAGGAAGAAGGACTGGAGGAAACCCATGGATGGATTCCGCCTTTCCTCTGTCCAGAGTTTTGATTTTTCCCAGGTGCGTTTCCCTGGCGGTTTTGACTTTGAGGTTTCCGCGGATTGCTCCCGTTCTTCCTGAATGAGCCTGGTTTCTTCAAAACATAATTCCTTTAATTAGGTGAAATTTCATGGTTCTAATCATCCTCTTTGTTTTTGTTATTGAGTTAAGTACTCAAGCTCATCCACCAATGTGGAAAATTTTGCCAAAGCGGTTATGACAGGTTCGGGTGAAAGCATATCCACCCCGGCAAATTTCAACAGGTCTATCGGATATTTTGATCCGCCTGATTTCAAAAATCCCAGATAGTCGTTCAACTCCGTCTCTCCACCGGAAAGAACCCGGTCGGCCAGAGCATAAGCAGCGGAAATGCCTGTGGCATATTTATAAACATAAAAACTGAAATAAAAATGCGGAATACGAAAACATTCTAGGGACAAGCAATCCTCTAAAACCACAGCCGGACCAAAATAGCGTTCCAGAAGACCCCTATAAATCTTCTTGAAAGGTTCCAGCGTTAAAGGCTCATTATTCTCCATCGCCTTATACACCTGATGTTCGAATTCAGCAAACATGGTCTGCCGATATAACGTGCCGCGGAAATTATCAATCTCCCGGCAAATGAGATAAATTCGCATATCCGGTGCAATATCCTGGCTCAAGAAATGCCGAGTCAAAAGAGCTTCGTTAAAAGTGGATGCCACCTCCGCTACAAAAATCGTGTAGTCAGAATACAGATAAGGTTGATTCTTCCTGGAATACCAAGAGTGCATCGAATGCCCAGCCTCGTGCGCAAGGGTGTAGACGCTGTTAATATTGTCTTCCCGGTAATTCATTAGAATGAAGGGATTCGAATCGTAGCACCCGGAGGAATAAGCCCCACTCCGCTTGCCTTTGTTTTCATAGCGGTCTGTCCAGCGGTCTACCGACAACCCACGTGTCAGTTGTTCAACATACTCCTCGCCCAAAGGGTTCAGGGCCGACCGAATCTCTTCTACCGCCCGCTCGAAAGGCATATGCCATCTCATGTCCTTCACCAGCGAGACACTGCAATCATACATACGCAATTCGTCAAGTTTTAGCAGACGTTTTCTTAAATCGAAGTATTTATAAAGTGGGTCGAGATTCTGATGCACCGATTCGATCAGATTGTCATAAACCTCCACCGGAATATTTTCAGAAAACAACGCCTTGGCTCGGTAACTGGAAAAGTTTTTTGCCCGCGAGTAAAATAAATCCTTTTTTATGCTTCCAGCAAGCAACGTGGAATAAGTGTATTGATGCGATTCGTAAGCTTTGTAATAGGTATTAAAAGCATCCTGCCGGACCCTGCGGTCATAATTCTGTAGAAGGCTCTGAAAGTTACCGTGAGTGAGGAAAACCGTTTCACCGTTTTCATCTTCAATCTCCCCCAGTTGCAGATCAACGTTATCAAGCATATCGAATGCGTCCTGCATGCTCCGTCCCATTTCGCCAGATGCGGCTAAAAGAGCCTCCTCTTTTGCAGAGAGCGTGTGATCCCGGTAGCGCAAAATCCGCTCCAAATGGAATCGGTAAAACTCCAGTTCCTTATCGGTCAAAAACGCAGATATCTTATCTTTAGGGATCGACATGATTTCTGACTGGATGAAACTGGAAGCCCGGCTCGCCTCATTGACCAGCCTCATGACCTTTTCAAAATTCTCTTGATAAAGGCTGTTGGTTTTATCCTCATCATTTTTAAGATGGGCAAACGTATAAAGCTTTTCCAACTGGCGGGAAAAGTTCATATCAAACTCCAGGCAAGCCTTGAGTTTGAGGGCAGACTCCCCCAAAGCACCGACAAAGGAAGCATAGTCATTGATACCCGCTTCTAATTTAGTCAGCTCTGTATTCCAAACATCATCGGATGAATACAATCCTGTCAAATCCCATTGGGACTCTACAGTCACTTCACCGCGTGTCAGAGTTCCTGCTTTGGCATCCATAATTCAGGGTAGGGCAGGGAAAGGTTCCCTAAAAGGTGATTAACATTCTCTACCGGATTACCTGTTCTATTGTTTTTAAATGAATTTCAAGTTTTGCCTGTTTTTCAGAAAGGGCAGTTTTCCTTTTCTCATCTTTTTCGATGACTTCGGGAGGCGCTTTCTTTACAAAATTCGGGTTGGAGAGTTTCTTATCTAAAAATATGAGGTCTTTTTCAATTTTTTTCAACTCTTTTTCTATCCGGCTTCGCTCTTCCTCAAAATCCATCAGGCCTTCAAGAGGGATAATCAGGTCCATTTCTCCCAATACCGAAGACGCGGAAACTTTCGGTTTTTCGATATCAGAGCCTATGGTTATTTGATCTACTCGGGCTAATTCACGGATAAACCCGGCATGTTTTTTCAGAGTCTCTTCCAGATCGGCACGGCGGATTTTGATTAAAGCATTTAATTTCAACCCTGGATTGAGGTTCATCTCACCGCGGATATTTCGTATGCCTGAAATGACTTCCATCACCTTCCCCATAGCCTCTTCCACTTCAGGTTCGCTTCTGGCAACCTCAAATTCAGGAAAAGCACTGACCATGATGCTGTCTCCACTTTTGGGTAATTTCTGCCATATCTCTTCGGTGATAAAAGGCATAAATGGATGCAGAAGTTTCAGAGCCGCTTCCAGCACATGCACCAGAACATTCTGCGCGGCTATTTTTTCAGGCCCTTCCATTTGTAAACGAGACTTGGTAAGTTCGATGTACCAGTCACAGTATTCGTTCCAGATGAACTTGTAAACTGCCAGAGAGGCCTCATTGAACCTGAAGTTTTCCAAAGCCTGATTGACTTCCTGCGTGGTGTTGTTCAGTCGGCTCAGAATCCACCGGTCGGCGATGGATATCTCTGTCTGCCCATCCAGTTGACAATTTCCCTGATAACCCTCCAGATTCATGAACACAAACCGGGAAGCGTTCCAAAGTTTGTTGCAGAAGTTTCGGTAACCTTCAATACGGTCCTCGGCCAGTTTGATATCTCTACCCTGAGCAGCAAAAGCCGCCAGCGTAAACCGCAACGCATCCGTCCCGTATTGTTCCATGACAGCCAAAGGATCGATCACGTTTCCCTTGGTCTTACTCATTTTCTGCCCTTCTGCATCGCGAATCAGGGCATGGATATAAACATGGTGAAATGGAACATCGCCCATAAACTTGATCCCCATCATGATCATGCGTGCCACCCAAAAAAACAGGATGTCAAATCCGGTACAAAGAACCGAAGTGGGATAAAACCGTTTAAGCGTTTCCGTTTTTTCCGGCCAGCCTAATGTGGAAAACGGCCAGAGCGCGGAACTGAACCAGGTATCAAGCACATCAGTCTCCTGCTCCAGGTCCGCAGAAGAACAGGCTGAACATTGTTTAGGGGTTTCCCTGGCAACAGTAATTTCGCTACAGTCCTTACAGGTCCATGCAGGAATCTGATGCCCCCACCAGATTTGCCGGGAAATACACCAGTCACGGATATTTTCCATCCACTCAAAGTAGGTGTTCTCCCAGAATTTCGGGACAATTTTTATAGTGCCCTCTCTCACCGCTCGTATTGCTGGCTCTGCCAAAGGTTTGGCTTTGACAAACCATTGCTTCGACAAGTAAGGTTCGACCACTGTCCCGCAACGGTAACAATGTCCAACAGAATGATTCAGGTCTTCAATCTTCAGCAAGACTCCCGCTTCTTTTAAATCTTCCACCAGTTTCTTGCGACATTCGAAACGGTCCAACCCTTCATAAGCCGGGCCTGCCTCGGCATTCATGGTACCATTTGTGTCCATCACTCTGACCAAAGCAAGGTCATGCCTTCTTCCGATTTCAAAATCGTTTTGGTCATGAGCAGGAGTCACCTTAAGAGCGCCCGTACCAAAAGAGGTGTCAACATAACTGTCTTCGATGAGTGGGATTTCCCTGTTCACCACAGGCAGGATCAACGTCTTGCCCCTGTATTTCTTGTAACGCTCATCCTCCGGGTTGACCGCCACAGCCGTATCCCCTAGCATGGTTTCAGGTCGGGTGGTGGCAATGGTGAGAAAATCCTCGCCCTCTTTAAAAGGATATTTCAAATGATACAGGTGCCCCTGTGCGTCCTGATGTTCCACTTCCAGATCAGAAAGCGCAGTATGGCAACGGGGACACCAGTTAATGATATAGTCGCCTTTGTAAATCAGCCTTTCTTCATAAAGCGTGACAAAAACCTCGCGCACCGCCTTGGATAATCCCTCGTCCATGGTGAAACGATCCCGTTGCCAATCCAGCGAACTGCCAAGTTTTTTCAACTGCTCATTGATCGTTCCTCCTGACTCGTTACGCCACTTCCACACCCGCTCTACAAACGCCTCGCGACCCAGCATCTGCCGGTCGGTTCCTTCCGCATGCAATTGCCGCTCGACCACGTTCTGTGTGGCAATTCCGGCATGGTCTGTACCCGGTTGCCACAGGGTATTGAACCCCTGCATGCGTTTCCAGCGAGTCAGGATGTCCTGCAAGGTATTGTTGAAGGCATGGCCGATGTGCAAACGCCCGGTAATATTGGGAGGCGGTATGACTATGGAAAAAGGAGGATGATCGAGCGTCTCATCAGCGTGATAAAAGTTATTTTCCTGCCAGAATCGTCCCCAGCGTTTTTCGACCTCTTCCGGCTCGTAATGCTTATCCAATTCAATCATTCGACACAAAATTTCCTTTATAGACAAACATAAAAAATACTCCCTCTAGCCAACGGCTGATTGCGACTAGTAATAGCCTTTTACTGCTAGCGACTGTGTGTTCTCGGCTAAAGGAGCTATTACTTAATCCTCTTTCGCGGGAGTGGGTGCTCAATAAAACTCGAAATGAGGAATGAATTTTTTAAAAAAGAGCGGGTCGTAAAGCGAGGCCTGCTAATACATGTCCTGCTTTTTGATTTTTTCTATCTCTTCCCGAATCACCCTGCGGGCGATTTCCGGAGTAACCTCTCTCACCACCTCACGGATGGCTCTTAAAATCCCATCGGACAATCCGGAAACCTCTTTCTCCAGCGAAGTGCCCAACGACCTTTTAAATACCTGCTTAACCTCTTCAGCAATGGCTTGAGTGAATCGGTCATCGCCTGCTTCATATTCCAAATTCCTCAAAGGAAAATTGCGCGGACCCAAACCCCGAGCCTGATCGGAAAACCCGGAAATAGAATCTAAATTTTCTTTTATGTCTTCTGGAGTTGCAGGACGTCTACCCACTTCGGAAAATGCACCCGGCGCTATATGCCCTAAAAGGTCTTCCGGCTCAGGAACAATGTCCCCCAACGATGATAATTCAGGGGGCTTCTCCTGATGATTGGCCAGACCTGGCCTGCCTCCCATGGCAAGCTCCTTGAACGCAGAATCCAACTCATCCACATTATCCATGCTGCGTTTGCTCACTTCGGCAAATACCTCCGGCCCATCTGTATAACCCAAGTCTTCCCGTTCATCCGCACCAGGCTCGGCAACAGGAGAAGCCTCGGCCTCTTCGGCGGCTCGCCAGGAAGGCCGAACAGACTCTTTCAGTTCTTCAACACCTTGGATCATCTGATCCATAATATCATTATCGTTTCCAGATTGCGGAGCGGGTCCTTGCAGTTCTTCATCCATTAACGCCGGAGCTTCATCTTCAAGCGGTTCCCCTTCGCCCACCAAATCTGGGTTTTCCATTGCGTTCTTCGAAAGTTTTTCAACCGAAGCCAATAACTCCTCAAGGCTTGGTTCCTCTTGAGATCCCGACACTTTCAGGCTGCTTAAAATTTCTGCGGCCTCTTCCATTTCTTCCACTGATTGTTTGACAATTTCCGAGTCAATAACCTCAACAGAGCTTTTATCTTCATCGCCAGATGAACCTTCCAGAAGATTTTTGACCATGGACATAATATCGTCCGACTTGAACGGTTTCGAAATATGGTTATCCGCACCGCAAGTTTGGTAGCGCTGCTCATCAAAATCTTCAAAGTCGCTGGTCAGCAGCAAAACTTTGATGCCACTCGTTTCCGGCGCTTCCTTGATTTTTTCGCTCAACTCAAAACCATTCAGGCCCGGCATGTCGACATCTGCCAAAACAATATCAGGGTTAAATTCCGCGATTCGGTTCAGAGCTTCCTGGCCATTGCCGATGCCTTCAACCTCTATGTCTTCATTTTCAAAAGCCATGGAAATAATTTTTTGGATGGTGGTGCTATCGTCAGCAACTAAAAGTCTGGATGTCATGTAACTGAATCCTTCGGAATTTTAAAAAAGAAATTCAGGCAAAAAATAAATGAAGTAATATCGCAGGCTCATGAAGCTTAAGGAAAAACATCACACCCGCCATCACCTGACTGTCGGTACCGCACTAACTGGTGGGAAAACCATTCAATCTCAACCGATTAAGTATACCATAAAATTTATGACCCTAAAAAAAATTAGCCACAAAACCTTATTTAGGCCTTAAAATTATCGATAAGTTTTAGATAGAGCGCGTTCAAACTCTATGTTTTAATAAAGATAACTTTTAAGAATCAGATAATTGGAGGCTTCCAAGCTTTGGCTCGTTTGCAACAGATATCCCATTCTATCAAAAAACTTGTGTCGCGATGCGGTGGCGCAATAGTTTTCCTCAGCGCCTTGTTGATCGTCTTCCCTTCCAGCGCATTAGCTCTTTATATTCAAGTTGATGGAGTCACTGATATCAAATCCAACTTTAGCGACGGGTGTTCGTCCATCACCGATATTGCCAATCAGGCGGAACGCCAGAAAATAGATGTGGTCTTGTTTGGAGACTACGCCCGCAATTCCATCGAATTCGGAATCAAACCGTTTGAAAGAATTTTTAAAAATATCATCCAGAGACCCTCGGTACTTGACCGGGGAGTGGGAGGATATTTATCAGAAATTAAGGATAACGACCGCCAGTTTGAGCACACCTTGTTGATTCCCGGAGTGGAAACCATCCCTTTTTATTTCTGGTCCGGAAGCAACTACGATAGAAACCTCACGGCTCACAACTGGGACAAGCATCTGCTGGTTCTCGGAATGGATTCTGCTGAAGATTACGAGCAGCTACCCCTGCCCAACAGCAATTTCTCAAAAAAATACACTCAAGGGCTTTTCAAAAACTTCATAGTTATCTGGTTCATCCTTATGATCTTGGTCGGGGCCGTCTACAAAGGTTATTTCCGCAAAATCACAGTACCTCTCATGTTACTCTTCGCCATGCTGACCTTGAATAATCACCCGTTTCAAAGTTCTCCTTTCGATCCCTACAATGGAGACCAAGGCATAAGACCCTATCAAAATTTAATAGATTTTGCTACCTCCAGAGGTGCGTTGGTTTTCTGGAATCATATGGAAATCGCTTCCGGTATCAGACAGGAAGGCACCACCGCCCTTGAAACTCTGCCCTACCCGGATGATCTGCTAAAAACACAAAACTATACCGGGTTTCAGGCCGTGGGCGACGAGCCAATAGACCAAACTAATCCAGGCCAGCAGTGGGATCAGGTTCTCATGGAATACCTGAGCGGAAACCGGGAACAGCCGGTTTGGGGTTTTGGCGGCAATGATTACCTTTGCGAGAACCAAAAGGGAGATAGCTTAGGCTCCGTGCGCACCATTTTTCTAGTGCGGGAAAGAAATAATAATACCATTCTCGATGCAATGAAAAAAGGAAGAATGTACGCCGTCCGCCAGGCCGACGCTAACCGGCTCTCGCTCGATGAGTTTGTTGTTAAAGACCAGAAATCCGGCAGTCAGGTCACGATGGGAGAGGAACTGGTTGCAACAGGCTTCCCCATTATCAGCCTGAAACTTCGCTCCGTACGAGAGGGAAACAAAACAGCCCAGATTAAGATCATCCGCAATGGAGCTCTCGTTAAAGAAGAAACCGTTTCTCTGCCCTCTGAATTGATCTGGAAGGATATCGGCATAAACCGAAAAGAACCCGTTTATTATCGAGTCATGGCAACGGTTTCCCCTCAGGACCATTTGGTTTCCAATCCCATTTTTGTAAAATTTGCGGACAATATAGATGTTGCTTCGGCCCTGGCCGCTCCGCAAAAACCGCCCATAACCGTCGAGTCGCCTCCGGGAAAACTCCTGACGGTCTTGCTCGATGGAGCGGAATTAAAAAAAGGACCGGGGAAAATTTTCTCCAACATCACCAAGCTCCGCAAAGGGCAGGAAATCAGTTTTGTGAGAAGGACTAAGATGAGGCTCAATCACAAGAACTGGCTGGTGGTCAAATTCAGAAACCGACACGGTTATATCTGGGAAGGTCTTGTCAAATGGTCCACTGAGCGTGAGACTGGCGAGCAATGATTCTCTCTGGCAAGCAAAAAGGGTTGCCTCGACTTCAGGGGGTTGTTCTCAGTTTTGGATTAAACACTTCGCGCAAACCTTCCCCGCAAAGATTGAAAGCCAGCACCACAAACAGGATGGTGAATCCGGGGATGAACGTCAGCCAGGGAGCGTCGAACAAAAATGTTTTGCCATCAGCAAGAATATTGCCCCAGGTCGCATCCGGAGGTTGCACGCCGAAACCCAGAAAACTCAAGCTCGATTCAGTCAGAATAGCCGTGGCCACACCGATGGTGGCCGAAACCAGAACAGGAGCGATGGCGTTAGGCACCATATGGACAAAAATGATCCGCCACTCAGGAATTGCCTGGCTCTTGGCGGCAACAACAAAATCCTGATCGCGCAAAGACAAAAATTCTGCCCGGACAAACCGGGCTATCCCCATCCAACTGGTCAAGCCAATCACAACCATGATATTGTAAATGCTCGGCGGCAATAACGCGACCACTGTCAAAATCAAAAAGAAACTGGGAAAACAAAGCATAATATCGACAAAACGCATAATAAGTGTATCCACGGTGATGAACCCCAGTTTCACCCTGCCATAAAACCCCGCCAGTCCCCCGAAAAAAATCCCCACCGCCAGCGATATCCCCACCGCCACGAAGCCCACCGTCAGCGAAACAAAACTACCTTCGATCATACGGGCAAACACATCCCTCCCCAGTTCGTCTGTGCCTAACAAGTAAATACCCAGGATAGGAGCGTCTTCTTTTGGTGTGATCTTGCTCGTGTATGGAGTAAGGGGAGGTAGAAGCTTTTCTGACAACCGCACAATTTTGGGATTAAAAACGATGATGTTCTGCGTAAAAACCTTACCCATTATGGCGAAAGCAAATAATCCCATTAAAAACCAAAAACTGGTATAGGCCATGCGATTGCGCTTGAGAAGTGCCCAACGTTCCTGGAACAAGCCTTTGGAGGGAGGCAGGGCATCAGCTTCCAAGTTGGTGATCTGTTCGTTCATACAAACTTCCTTAAAATTTGATGCGCGGGTCTGCCACGCCATACAGAATATCGGAAATCAACGTGCCCAGCAAAACCAAGATGGCTGAAAAAAAAGTCAGTGTCAGAATGACTGGGAAATCCCGCGCCAATATGGCTTCGAATCCCAACCTCCCCATCCCCGGCCAAGCAAAAATAGTTTCAAAGATCACCGAACCACCAATCAGGCCGGGAATGGTCAAACCAAACATAGTGATGAAAGGCAGGAGCGCATTGCGCAATCCGTGACGATAGATGACCTGATCCTCGGGAAGTCCTTTGGCGCGGGCCGTGCGTATATAATCCTGATGAATCACTTCCAACATTTGCGAACGAACATAGCGCGATAAAACAGCCATCCCCCCTATCGCCGAAATCATAGCGGGAAGCGCCAAATGCCACACCCTGTCCATGGATCGGAATAATAGGGGAGCCTCTTCCAGACCAAAGGTTCTCATCCCGATAACAGAGACATCAAAAGTCTTGACGATGAAAATGATTAACAGGTAAGCAAGAAAAAAACCTGGGATAGAGATCAGCGCATAAGAAATAAAAGTGCTGGCTCTGTCAAATACCGAATTACGGCTTAAAGCCGCTTTAATTCCAATAGGAAACGCTAGAAACCAAATCATCATCATACTGACAATGAATAAGGGGACGGAATTGAGAAACCTGTCCCAGATTTTTTTTAATACAGGCTGGTTATCTTTGAAAGATTTAAGTTCTCCGGTAAACAGGTCTCTCACCCAAAAAGCATATTGTATGTGTAGAGGCTCATCCAGATGATAGGCCGCTCGAATACGCTGAATGTCTTCCGGTTTCATTCTTGGGTTTGAAGGATCCACCAATGCCGGCTCTCCCGGAGCCAGATGAATTACCGAATGTGAAATGATGGAAATAAAAACCAGTAGGATAACTCTCTGCCAAATATTCCGAATTATAAAATTGATCACTATTGCCTCTGTGGCCTGAAGGAAGTTATAATTTACTCATGGACATTCTACAACTCAGCAACTATCTGGACAACCTTTTGGATATCTCATCTATTAGCGATGCCCCCAACGCTTTGAACGGCCTGCAAGTACAAAACACCGGCGAAATAAAAAAAATAGGGCTGGCAGTAGACTTGTGCCAGGCCACCATTGACCTGGCCATCGAAAAAAACTGCCAAATGATGTTCGTGCATCATGGAATTTTCTGGGGTGGGCTACAACCGCTTCGCAATTCCTTTTATAAAAAAATCTCATCCATGATGCGCGCCAACCTGGGACTGTATTCGGCACATATTCCCTTGGATCTACATCCGGTGCTGGGCAACAACCGGGCTCTGGCCGATTTGATCGAACTGGAAAACTTGGAACCGTTTGGCGAATATGGCGGTATTAAAATTGGTTTCAAAGGCACGATCCACAAAAAATCCGCTGAAACCCTGGCACAAGAATTGACAGAAAAACTGAGCTCATCTATCAAAGTGATAGGCGCGGGAGAAGTTGAATCCATCGGACTGGTAACCGGTGGGGCCGCAGATATCGTCCAGCAAGCCAACCGTGAAGGGCTCGATGCCTACATCACGGGAGAAGGGGCCAACCACCATTATCACGAAGCCATTGAAGGCCAATGCGTATTAATTTTCGCCGGCCATTACGCCACAGAAACCGGAGGCGTGAAAGCGGTGGGTCATCATTTAGAACAAAAGTTTCAACTCTCCACTGAATTTCTCGACTATCCAACCGGCCTTTAAAAGCCAAGGACGCGGTTACAACTCTTTAAACAAAGCTCTCAAGCCCGAGCGGTAATCAGGGTACCGCAGTTTCACTCCCAGTTCCTGCTTAATTTTTTTATTAGAGACCCGCTTATTAGTGATGTAAAAACCCCGTGCGGTGGGGGAAAGATCAGCTTCCTCATAAGGCACTAACGGTGGCGGTTCCACACCTAATAAACTGCAAGCATATTCCACCGCTTCGGCAGGAGGGGAAGGACTGTCGTCGCTGACGTTATAGATCTCACCGGGCTGAGGACTTTTCATCGAGACTTCCAGCGTCTGCGCAAGATCTTCAGAATGAATGCGAGAAAAAACCAGATCGGGTTTATCAATGCGCCGAGCACTCCCCTGTCTTACAGAAACCAGCAGGTTTCTGCCCGGTCCATAAATGCCCACGCAACGAAAAATCATCACTGGTAGACCGTGATCCTGGCCTATCTTGAGCCAAGCCGATTCCACTTCGATGCGGCGGAGATTACGATCCGTAGATGCCAGCAAAGGCGAAGACTCATCCACACATTCTCCCTTTGCATCACCATAAACTCCGGTGGAAGAGAGATAGCCGATCCATTGCAAATTCCGGGCTTTAGAAATTTCTTCGGCAAAGTTTTCCAGTACCACATCACCGGAAGGTTGGGGAGGGATCGTTATTAAAAGATGCGTCGCACGGGAGATAGCCTCAGAAATTTCTAGTGTGAACTGGGAACCATCAAAAGAATAGGTGGGAATACCTTTCACATTGATCCTATCTTGCCCATTCCGCGCGGTTCCTGAAATATCCCACCCTTGAGGTAAGAGCCTTTTAGCCAAGGCCTGTGAAGAAAAACCCAGACCAAAGCAAAACAACCGACCGGCATGAAAGAGATCCGGCATATCTTTTTTTTCAGCAGTTAAAAAGTGAATCGATATTTTTCAAATAACTCAAGCGTTACAACTTCCTTGCTTTCTTTAGAAACCTCTTGTTCAATGCGCTTCACAGCCATATTGCGGATAAAAGGGATAGGAATCCGGGAGACCTTTTCCAATGCATCGTCTTCCCATTTCAGGGAAAGCTCCACGGCCTCTTCCTTTTCCTTATCAATCTGCTCATCACGCTTGAGATCTTCTTCTGTCACTTCCATCCCCATTGCCTCTTTAGCCGATGCAGGCATGATATTGGTGAATACCTCATCAATGATAGAAGGCGTGATCATCTTATCTCCACGTTGGCGGGCACGACCCTCAATAGTCTGCTTAGCCATCCCCAGAACAAACGGAGGCACCTTCTCCATTTTTTCCAACGCTTCCTTACTCCAGGGCATGCCTTGAGGGGTAGCGACTTCCATATAGTTTTTGAATTTTTCAACAATGTCGTCTTTTTTCTCAGTACGCATGGAAAGAAAATCTTCGATCTCCTCAATCACCTCCACCTTGCGTGGGCTTTGTCGCATTTTATCCTTCGCCACATCGAAAGCGTCCATGGTCAGCTCTTCGAAGCCGAATCCCTTGACCCTTTTGGATACCAGCATCATGGACTCATTACGAATTTCGGTCAGGTAATCAGAGGTAACTATTTTAAAACCCCTTTTAACGCACCGCTGAACCATCAGCTTACGGATGCCCGGACGCACAAATTCCGGAGCATGCTTCACCCTCTCCCAAGCATCTTCAGACCACTCGACGCCATTCTCCCTCGCATAAGGATGATCGACATCGGCAATTTTAGTTTCTCCGGTTCCCATAAACACCACCTGTTAAGAATGAAACTTTTGCATTTATTATGTAAAAAGATTGTATTATAGCAGCACCTCTAAAAGCTAATATTTGCTCCCTCCCTATTCACAGAGGAATGGTAGCGCGTAAAGTTTCCAATTATTTAGAGGTCTTCATAAAAATTACTTGATGGTCATAGCAATGTCAATTAATTTACGGAGATTCTCCGCTTTAAAGAGCAGCGAATTACAAGCTCATAAAAATTTCAATACGTAGAGACCCCCTTAAAGATTTACTAAAGCCCTTTATGCGACAATCCCCTATTGTTTATTTTTTATTTTTTATTTCCGGCATCACCTCTCTGACTTACGAAATCGTCTGGACCCGGATGCTGACTCTGGTATTCGGGCATACTGTGTTTTCGGTATCGGTAGTACTGGCGGCATTCATGGCGGGTCTAGGCCTAGGCAGCTATCTGTTCGGCTATGCCGTCGACCGGTTGCCGAAAACAAATAGCTCAGGGGAATCCACTCTCCTTATCTATGGCTGGGTGGAAATCCTGATTTTCGCCTGTGGAACTGCACTCTCTCTCTTATTCGCCAATTTTTCAGGAATCTATACCTCCCTACACAGTTTTATCCCTGAATCGGTTCCCTTGCAGAATTTGATAAAGATGTTGTTCTCCTTTGGGATGATGCTGATTCCCACCACTTTAATGGGAGCAACCCTGCCAATCATCAGTAAATACTGCGTTACTGACGACAGCCGTATGGGAACTCAAGTGAGCCTTCTCTATGCGCTTAACACTCTGGGTGCCGCAGTAGGTTGTCTGATAACCGGATTTTTCCTGATGGGCACGTTCGGCGTTCTGCAAACCGTTCTTCTGGCTGCAGGGACAAACCTGCTGATCGGAATCAGCGCACTGAGTATTTATCTGGAAACCACTCCCGGAGCTAGTTGGAAGTTTCGTCTACCACCCTTACGGATACCGCGCATTGACTTGAACGCAGACCAGAAATTCTGGATGGGCATCAGTTTTATCTGCGGATTCACGGCTTTAGCCTATGAAGTGTTATGGACCCGGCTACTGGTGTTTAGTATCGCCAGCACCGTCTATTCCTTCAGCATGATGCTTACGGTCTTTCTTCTGGGAATCTTTTTTGGAAGCCTGTTGTTGATCCCTCTGGCACCGCGGATCCATAACATCCGTACAGCCCTGCTAATCCTGCAAGCTGGTACTGGTATTTATGTAATTGGTTCCCTATACGGACTCGAGTCCATCCTTTCCGCTCCTTGGAACGGGTATAACCTGACCCATCCCGCTGTAGCGTTTTTGCGTTACTTCAAAGATTCCGCAGGGCTCATGTTGGCGCCCACACTGATGTTGGGCATGTGCTTTCCCCTGTTGATAAAAATAGTTTCCGGGGGACATAAAAACGTCGGAAAGGCCACAGGCCAGATCTATTCAGCAAATACCCTGGGAGCAATTTTTGGATCGTTATGTGCAGGCTTTCTGCTTCTACCAAATTTTGGAAGCCAGATCAGCCTGACCCTTGTTGCCACTCTGAACCTGCTGACCACCGTTTTACTGTTCCGCACCGGAAACTATATGACTCCGGCTGTGCGCAAAGGGTTGACCGTCGTGTTCACAACGCTGATCCTCTTTGTCAACATGGCTATTCCCAATGATTTATTAAATCCGTTTTTCATGCGAGACAGCGCTGGAAAACGCAATCTTAAAAATTTGATGTATTTTGAGGAAGGGCTCTCCGACACCGTGGCGGTATTCAAAGACGATTATGGCGTTCTTGACCCGACCGCGAAACGGTTAGTCACCAACGGCATTTCCATGTCTGCCTCAAATCTGATTGCAACACGCTACATGAAACTGTTCGCCCATGTTCCCATTCTATTGGTGGACCAACCCGATGACATACTCGTGGTCTGCTTTGGAACAGGGCAAACCACAGGCGCCACAGGCATTCACCCGCGCGTCAAGTCCGTTGACAGTCTGGAACTGTCCGACAGTGTCATTAACGCAGGAAAAATATTTGCTGACCAGAACCATCAGGCACTTCATAACCCAAAAATAAATCTTATTATTCAGGATGGCAGAAACCATCTTCTGACCACCCACAAACGTTACGATATCATCACCTCTGAACCACCTCCTCCCCGTACTGCGTTCACCGTAAACCTTTACACCCGGGAATATTATGAGCTTCAGAAAAGTCGCCTGAAACCAGGAGGAATCGCCGCGCAATGGATTCCTCTTCACAGTCAGGGAGAAAAAGAAGTGGATATGCACTTCAGGACCTTTCGATCCGTTTTCCCCTACACCATGGGCTGGCTTTCGGTGGCAAACGAAATACTCATTATTGGTTCTGATCAACCAATCCGGATTGATTTCGAAAAACTTAAAGTCCGCCTCGAAGAACCCGAAGTTAAGAAAGCGCTGGCCGATATTGAAATCCCTAATATTTTTTCCTTTCTCAGCAATATCTGGCTATTGGACGAACAAGTTCAGGCTTTAGGCAAAGGACATCCCCTCATCACCGACAACCATCCCGCTATTGAGTTTTATCTCGACCTCGGGAATGTAATCGACGTATCTGGAAGAGAAAAATATGTGTTCAACCGGGCCTCTTTCGATCAAATTGCCAACCATTTGGAAAATCTTTCCGAGATAGACCGGATGACCCTGAGGACCTATTATCAAGCCATGAATCTTTACCAACGCGGCGTGATGTACAGCAACCGGGGACAGTTGCTGGAAGCTTTGAGCATGGTAGAAAACAACAATCTCGTTCATTACCATCTGCAAGCTGGGAAGGACCAGATAGCTCGATTGATCAAGCAGGTAGAGCAGAACCCTGAGGTAATGGAAAACCTGCTCAACCTGGGCCACAGCTATTACCAGATCGGCGAGTATGAAAAAAGTACTGAAATCCTCAAAATGGTTCTGGAAAAAAACCCAAAATTGAGTTTCGCTCACCTGTATATGGGGTACAACCTTTTGGAGCTGGGACAAAAAGAAGAAGCCTTGGAGTATTTCAAAAGTACGGCAAAAAATGATCCTCGCCAAACGGGAACCGTGATGCGGGAAATTGGGCTGGTCAACCTGCTTCAGCAAGCAGAAAAAAAACCAGAGGACAAGAGCCTCCAGCAATCGATAGCTGAATTTTACAATATAAAAAGTGAATATCTAAAATCTCTGGAATACTCCCTCAAATCTCTTAGGGAAGACCCGATGAATCTCAAAGTTTTGCAAAACATCGTTTTCAGTTACCGGGGCCTAGGCGAAGCCAAAGAAGTGCTCATGTATGGAAACCGTTACAGCCTGATAGACCCCGATGAAATTCATCTGCAATTCATCATGGGCGAAATTTATACTAAACTGCTAAAGTGTCATAAAGCCATCCCACTCTTAAAAAATGTGCTGAAAAAAGACGACACCTACCGCAACGCCCAAAAGCTCCTGGACTCCTGCGAAAACTCAACTGAGACATCGAACATTTAGCCCTCTCACCCTGCATTGAAAAAATCTGCGCTCAGAGGTTTTTTTCGTAACACTGACAAAAAGAAAAGTCTGCCAGCTTACTGTTTTTTACCGAACCAGCAGATATTCTAAACAAGAGTCCACGCCTCTGTTCAGGTAAGGCCGGGGACAAACTTACGGAGGAATCTGGCCACTAATACTGCCAACTGGAAAATCTGATTTTTAATCCAGACTCTACAGTCAAACAATTCCTTGTGCGTCTCCCTCAATAGCTTCGGAATCTCCAGTTTTTCCGGGCAACGCGGCAAGCAATCCCCGCATTCCGTGCATTTAGAAGCAAAATTTCCCGGAAACCAATGTCCTTCTCTTTCGAACATATTGTAGCGGAATTTGCCGTAGTCCACCATTTCATAGGCTTTCAGCAAGTTCCGGAAACGTAACACTTCGGGAATATTTATTTCTTCAGGACAAGGCAAACATTCTGCGCATAATGTACAAAGGCTGAAAATTTTGGAAAGCGGCGCATCCATCTTTACCTGAATATCACGGGTCGCTGGCGAGGTATAATTCTCATCGTTCAGGATGGAAAGGCTTTGCCCAAAATGCTCCGGTTCATGAATTCCCATACTCAAAGTTGTGATTTCCGAGTGACTCAGACAAAACTGCCCGTTAAACTCAATCGCGGTCAAAGGATGACAGGTCTCCTCTACCTTTCGTGAGGGTTTCCACAACAAACCTCCCTTTTCATTGGGAGAAATGATGAATACGCCGATATCTTTCTCTCCTGCCAATCGCACTGCCGCAAGGTTACGCTGAAAAAAATAATAATAATGCAAGTTTACAAAACTGAACAGGCCCGTATTCAAGGCCTGAAGAATGACATCCAGAGAACCATGCGTGGAAAAGCCAATATGCCGAATGAGCCCCTCTTCGCGCAATCGATGCAAGACCTCCACCGACCCTCCCGGCTTAACCGCCGCTTGCAATATCTCCTCATTATTGATCCCGTGCCATCCATAAAAATCAAGATAGTCTAACTTCAAACTGCGTAATTGTTCTTCAACCAGTACACGGGTTTCCTCTCCGGTCACCGGAGCTCCCTTAGTCATTATCTTAAAACTCGCGCGCGGTGTGCCCAACTCCTTGAGCGCTACACCATAAAGATTTTCACTTTTCATGTAGCCATGAGCTGTTTCAATATGGTTGATCCCAAGCTCCAAAGCCTGGCGCGTGATTTCAATACAGTTTCTAACCGACTCCAAAGGAAGATGCGCACGTGGGGGATTCCACCCTCTTTTAAAACGCATTCCTCCAAGGGTGATCACCGAAATATTTTCTTCTGTTTTTCCGAACCGACGGTATTCCATAATTAATAGGATGGTTTTTGGCTCAATCCGTTTCTAGCCCCTTCCTCAAGGGTTAGAATGGAGATATATCTATAAGAAAACCATTGAGACGACAAAATAAAGGGTCTATACTATTAAAGTATAATAACTTTTATCTCATTAGAACAAAGCCTGAGACATGGCCCGATAATAACATATCGTGACTGCTTTTCGTTTTATTCACTGTTCTGATCTTCATATCGATAGCCCTTTCAAAGGTCTGGTATCCCAGGTACCATCTCTCACTGAACAGCTCAGGGAATCCACCTTCCGGTCTTTCCACAATATTGTAAGACTGGCTGTGGAAGAAAAAGTGGACGCTGTTCTGATCGCCGGGGATATTTTTGATGGCACTGATCGAAGCCTGCAGGCACAACTGAAATTTCGCCGCGGCCTCTTGGAACTTTCCGAGAAAGGCATTCCTTCTTTCATTGTGCATGGCAATCACGACCCTTCTAATAGTTGGTCCCACACGTTAGATTGGCCAGAGAGCACCACTATTTTCCCCGGAAATAAAGTGGAGCGCGTCCCGGTAACCCGGGATGGCAATACACTCGCCTGGATTTACGGAATCAGCTATCCCCAGAAAGAAGTGAACGAAAACCTGGCGTTAAAGTTTAAGAAAGATCAAGAGCAGGGTTTTGCAGTGGGGCTCCTGCACGCAAATGTCGGGCGAGACCCCGGGCATGACAACTACGCTCCTTGTAGTTTGCAGGATTTAATATCCAGCAATTTTGATTACTGGGCTTTAGGCCATGTTCACAATTTCAAAATCCTGCGCGAAAATAACCCATGCATTGTTTATTCCGGCAACACCCAAGCCCGGCACCTCAAGGAAGCCGGCCCCAAGGGCTGCTGTCTCGTCACCCTGAATTCTGGAGCACCCGCCGATATACGGTTCATGCCCACCGATGTGGTGAGCTATCGTTCCGCCAAAGTGGATGTTAGCGGTGCCTCAAGCATTAATAACGTATTGCAAGCCATTCAGTCGCAGGTGGAAAAACTCGCCGAAGAATCATTGACCCGCGAAGGTCTGGTAGCACAGCTGGTTTTAGCAGGACGAACTACCATCCACAATGAATTGCAAAATCTCGAAGTTGCAAAAGCACTAACCGAAGAGATCCATACTGTTTTTGAAGGACAATCCCCCTGGGTCATGGTAGACCTTTCCGTGCAAACTGCGAACACCTATGATATCGACTCTCTGAAGGACGGCAAAGATTTTGTCGCCGACCTTTTAAATCTATGCGAAAGCCAAGACGAACAACTGCAAAACAAAATTCAAGAAGTCATGAAACCCGTATTCAGCTCCTGGGCAGGCAAAAAATATTTGGAAAATGACGAAGATATCCAGGCCATCACCCTGAAAGCCCGTAATCTGGTACTCGATCAACTGGTCAACCGCGAAAATCCATAGGAAACGTTTCAACCATGCAATTACGCGAAATTCATATAGACGGCTTCGGAATATTCGCCAATAAGCGAATCACCGGGCTGGCCCCCGGAATCAATATCATTTATGGCAAAAATGAATTTGGCAAGACCACCCTCCTTGAATTTATCCGGCGTATCCTGTTCGGGTTCCCAACTCAAAGAGAAAAGACTAACCTCTATACTCCCGTGAAGGGAGGACCGATGGGCGGTCGCCTGAAAGTGGTCTTGCAAAACGGCGAGGAGCTGATTATTTCAAGAAGTCCCGGCACACATGGAGGAACGGCAGAGATTTCTACCCCCGGCAAAGTCATGCATGGACAATCCGCCTTGAACCACCTTCTAGGAAATGCCTCCAAGGATATTTATAGAAATATCTATGCTTTCACCATTGATGAATTGCATGATTTTAATACCCTCAACGGCGATGAAGTTAAAAACCGTATCTATGGTGCCGGACTGGGTCTCGGCAATGTTTCCTTTAAAAAATAGAGAAAAAAATGGAAACTCGCTGCACAGAGATTTTTCGCCAACGCGGTGCCTCACAAATGGGAACCTTGCTGGAAAAGATAAAGATCAACGAGCAGGAAATTCTGCTGATCCAGAAAAACCTGACTCTGTTTGATGAACTGCAAGAAAAACTTGGCAAACTACTGACCCAAAAACTCAGCATACAGAATTCCCTTGAAGGTATGGAGTCAGGCAAGAGGACCCTGGAAACACAAGTCCGTCTTTATGAAAACACCATCCAGTTTCTCGAAGCACAAAATGAGCTGATAAGACTGGAAGACCTTGCGCAGTTTCCTGAAAATGGATTGAAAACTTTTGAATCCATGGAGCAGAAAAAGAAAAACCTCACCCTACGCATTGAAGAGGAACAGTCTGCTCTGCAAATGCTAAAAAATAACCGCGATGCTCTGACCGTGAACCATGAGCTTCTTGAACAGGAAGAAAGTGTTCACCGACTGCAACAATCTACCCAGTCTGTCCTGTCTGCCTTGCAGGATATAGACAAAGCGCAGTTCGAACAGGAAGACATGGACATGGATATTTCCGCAGAAATCAAATCCATTGACCGGAACTGGGATGAAGAAACCGTAATGGCATTTGACTTAACCGAAGCGGAAAAAGGCCAGATCGATAATTTTTATGACAGCTTTGAAATTTTGAGAAAAGACCGGGACTTGTATCAGGACCGCTTGGAAAGCCACCGCAGGACGAAAGCCGAAAAAATGTCAGAAGGCTGGAATATCCCCGACTGGTTGAAATTGTTTTGTTACGGATTCACCGCAACCGGCATATTGATAGCGATTCTTGGTGGGTACTTTATGAACATCCCTCTTTTAGCAAGCGCACTGCTTCTTATTACAGGAGGTGTCCTTCTTTTCAAGGTGACCACAAAAAGCAAAAGTGAGTTTACCAAGGAAGACCTTACCGAGAAAAACCTTGCCTACCAATGGAAGCAAAAAGAAAAAGATTTGAATGAAAAGTTTGTCGAATGGAGAGAGTGGTTGAAGGCACGCAATCTGGACCCCAGTATTGCCCCCATCACCACGAAAAACATCGCCAAGACCGCCCGACAGGTCAAAACCATGCTCGCCCAACGAGCAAGGCTTAATAAACGTATCTCGCAAATGAAAACACTCTGCAAGGAAACCCGTGAAAGTGTCCTCTCGCTCGAACCCATAGTTAAAAATGTTTCATTGAAAAATGATCTCCCCTTGAATATCGAGATCATCGTCCATGCTTTTGATGAGAGCAAAACCAACCGGGAAAAAAGCAACCTGTTGGAAAGTCAGTGCCGGGATCAGGCCAAAAAACTCACGCATCTTGAAAATCAGCTGGAAAATATTTCCAATGATCTGGCGCAGTTTATCCGGTCATCGGGAGCCAAAGATTCCATGGATTTCCTGCACAAGCAATTCCTTCTGGATACTCGAAAAATTCTGCAAGAAAAAATCGCGCAGAAACGCGGAATCATTCAATCCAATGTAGGGCTGGGCTCACATTTTGATCAATTTATTGAAGCCATCCAAACCACCTCTCTTGAGGCAATCAAACAAAAGCTAAGCCGTCTTCAGATTGAACTGGAAGGGTTGCATGATGACCGCGAGCAATTGCTACAAGAGATCGGCGAAACCCGCAATGAAATTGAAAAACTGTCTTCCAACAACGACCTGATCACAAAACAAACGGAACTGGAATTCTTGAAACAACAACTGCAATCACTGGCGCGGGAGTGGGCCACTTACCAGGGGGCTCTGGCGCTCCTTAATGCCGCCAAGCAGGAATATGAAAAAAACCGGCAACCCGGGGTGATCCGCTCGGCGGAAAGCCTGTTCACCCAAATCACCGATTATCGTCGCATCATCAAAACCATCAATCAGGAAGTGCTGATAGAAAACGATCAGGATCAGAGAAAAGGAATGCTGGAAATGAGCAGGGGAACGCGTGAACAGCTCTACCTGGCCATGCGGTTCGGCCTGATTAATGAATACGAAACCCGCTCCGAACCGCTTCCTGCAGTGATGGATGATATATTCGTGAACTTTGATGATGAACGCAATGAACGCATCACAAAAATCCTCAGTGAATTCAGTAAACAGCGACAGGTCCTCATCCTCACCTGCCACCAACACTCTCTCGAAGCCTACAAAGACATCGGCGCTACTGCCATTACAGTCTAAACCCGGTGGAATGCCGCAATAGTTTCTTCAGCCTCCAATACTCTTTGCCCACCAAAGTAACAGTATTGCCCAATACGCCTAATGGCTCACCTGAGTACAACCCACAAAAAAATTGACAACAATTACCGAACCTGCCACTATAGTAAATATTATTAAAAATATTTACTATTCTTTCAATATGAAGATTGCTGCGGAAACTGCTGAAGAGACCAGAAATACCATCCTCGACAAGGCATTTATACGGTTTGGTCGCTACGGCTTCGGTAAAACCACCATGGACGAAATTGCCAAAGACTGCAACATGTCAGCAGGCAACCTGTACCGCTACTTCGAAAATAAAAGAGAAATCGGAGAGGGTTGCACCAGACGCTGTATGCAACAAAAGTTGGAACTAGTGCGGAAAATTGTCCGTAACCACCGCATGAAACCAGAACAAAAGTTGCAGACCTTTAGCCTCGAAATCTTGGAATACATGCATCATCAGTTCTCAAACCAGCCTAGATTAATGGAGCTGGTCAGTTTTATTTCCAGCGAACGTTGGAGTATCGTCCAGCAATATATGGAGCAAGAAAGATCATTGCTTTCGGAAGTTCTTTCAGAAGGAAACCGATCCGGCACCTTCAATATCCCTGACGTGCAAAAAACCGCGGGATGGATTCAAGCGGCTTTAATAAAATTTATAGCACCAAGGTATATGGACGCGTTCACGTTGGAAGAATTGAGAAACGAAGCAATCGGCATAACCTCCATGTTGATAGAAGGGGTAAAACAGTAAAAAAAAATTCCTTTTTACTGAATATTATAAAAATTATTTATTATTTACCCATGAACACAAACTCAAACGATGATCTCGGCAGTTGGGTGATCCGCTTTCGCTGGTTGATTATACTCATAACCCTCTTACTCGTCTTTACGGCCGCATCGGGGGCGCGCTTTCTCAGTTTTTCCACCGATTACCGGGTATTTTTCAGCAAAGATAATCCGCAACTGCTCGCTTTTGAAGCCTTACAAAATACCTATACCAAAAACGACAACGCAATGTTTGTTGTGGAACCCAAAGACGGCAAGGTCTTCACACGTGAAACTCTGGCGATCATTGAAGAAATCACCCAGGCTTCCTGGAAAATTCCCTACTCCATCCGAGTCGATTCCATCTCGAATTTCCAGTACACCTGGGCAGATGAAGATGATCTGGTGGTTCAGGATTTGGTTGAAAATGCCCTCAGCTTTACAGACGCCCAATTGAAAAAAGTACGGGCTGTGGCCCTCGCCGAACCTCTTCTGCTGAACCGACTTATCACCCGGAAATCGGATATCACCGGCATCAATGTCACCGTCAACCTGCCCCAAAAAGTCCATACCGAAACACTGGAGGTGGTAACGTTTGTCCGCGAGATGAAAGACAGGTTTCAGAAAAAATATCCGGATATAAATATCTATTTGACCGGGGTCGTGGCCATGAACAACGCTTTTACCGAAGCCGGGAAAGGAGATATGAAATCTCTCGTCCCTCTAATGTATGGCATTGTCCTGATTATAATGGCCCTCAGTCTGCGAACTTTCTGGGGCACTTTCACCACCATTTTGATCATGGGATTTTCGATTCTCACGGGTATGGGTCTTGCGGGCTGGTCAGGAATTCTTTTGACTCCCATTTCCGCCAACGCACCGACAATCATTCTCACTCTGGCAGTGGCAGACAGCATTCATATTCTGGTCACCCTGTTTTATGAGATGCGGCATGGCAAAGCCAAATTAGAGGCAATTCGGGAATCGTTGCGTGTGAACCACCAGCCGGTTTTAATAACCAGTCTCACAACAGCAATTGGATTTCTAAGCCTGAACTTCAGCGATTCACCGCCTTTCCGCCATCTGGGGAATATTGTGGCCGTGGGAGTGATAGCGGCATATCTTTATTCTGTATTTTTTCTACCAGCCATGATGGCCATTTTACCCGTGCGCGTAAAGGCCGTCTCTTCTTCAAATAATAGACTCATTGATACACTTGGCGATTGGGTCGTGCATAACCGGAATATACTTTTCTGGGGCATGATAATAATCATAACCTTCCTCGCCGTTCAGATTCCTCGAAATGTTATCGATGAAAAATTTAACGAATATTTTGATACCCGATACCAGTTCCGAATCGACAACGATTATGTAGAAGAACATTTAACGGGCTTCGAATCCATTGAATATTCCCTCAGCGCTGGGGAGTCCGGCGGAATCAGTAATCCGGAGTATCTTAAAAAACTCAATGCCTTCGCCGAATGGTACCGCCAGCAACCCGGAGTTATTTATGTTTCAACCCTTACGGACACAATGAAGCGACTGAATAAAAACATGCATGGGGATGATGAATCCTATTACCGTCTACCTGAGGAACGGGATCTGTCCGCCCAGTACCTGTTGTTGTATGAATTATCATTACCCTTCGGCCTGGACCTGAATAACCAGATCAACATCGATAAATCTTCCACCCGGTTCACCGTCATACTCGCAAGCATTTCAACCCAGGATGCGTTAAATCTGGAAAATTCCGCGCAAGAATGGCTGAGAAAAAACGCGCCGCCGGAAATGGCTTCACATGGGGCGAGTCCTTTGATTATGTTTTCCAATATCGCCATGCGTAATGTAGACAGCATGATGGCGGGAACCCTAATAGCTCTACTATTGATTTCTGCGATTCTGGCAGTGGTTTTACGAAGTTTTAAACTTGGACTTATCAGCACCGTTCCCAACCTGATTCCTATGATTATGACTTTCGGAGTATGGGGATGGGTTGTTGGAGAAGTCGGGCTAGCGGTTTCTGTTGTGGCGCCCGTTGCATTAGGAATCATTGTAGACGATACCGTGCATTTTTTAAGCAAGTTTCGCAGAGCCCGTGTGGAACTTGGTAAAACAACCGAAGAAGCCGTGCGTTATTCCTTTCGCACTGTGGGAACCGCATTGCTCCTCACATCGGTGATCCTGATGTGCGGCTTTTTGGTTCTGACTTTCTCCGGGTTTCGCATGAACGCCGAGTTGGGACTTATGACCACCATTGCGATTCTTTGCGCCCTGCTGGCCGATTTCCTATTTTTGCCAGCTCTTTTAATGAAATTGGATCGAAAAGTATAAAACAAAAACCACCTATAGACAGGAGTAGTCTTGATGAAACATATAAATTTTATTTTCACATTATTGATGTCCACATTATTATTTTCCAGCCCCGCACTCGCTGAAACACCTGAAGAAAAAGGACTCGCCATTGCCAAAGAAGACGATAAGCGGGACAACGGCTTCAAAAATTTCACTGCCAACATGTTGATGATTTTAAAAAACCGCCAGGGCGAAGAAAGTAGCCGCAGTATCAAGAACAAAACCCTGGAAGTCGAAGGTGATGGCGACAAATCCCTCTCCATTTTCGATCGACCTCGTGACGTGAAAGGCACGGCCCTCCTCAATTTTACGCATAAGACCGGTGCCGACGACCAATGGCTATATTTACCTGCCCTGAAACGTGTCAAACGAATCAGTTCCGCCAACAAATCCGGTTCCTTTATGGGAAGTGAATTTGCCTATGAGGATGTCACCAGTCAGGAGGTGGAAAAATATAATTATAAGTGGATCCGCGATGAAGATTTTAGGGGAGAGAAATGTTTTGTTTTTGAACGTTACCCGGTTTATAAAAATTCCGGGTACACGCGGCAGATAGTGTGGCTCGACCGGAAGGATTATAAAATCCTGCGGATTGAATTTTTTGATCGTAAAAATACCCTATTAAAAACCCTGACTCAATCCGATTTCAAACAATACCTCGGCAAATACTGGTATCCGGGAAAAATGTATATGGAAAACCAGCAAACCGGAAAAAACACCGTGCTGATCTGGTCGGATTACAAATTCCAAACCGGATTGAGAGACAAAGACTTTAATAAAAACAGTCTCAAACGTACTCGCTAAATATGCCCATTCCCCCGTCAACTTCTAACCATGGGATTATAGGGTTTCTCGTTGCGGCAGGGTTCTTCGTCATAACCTCCACTTCCCAGGCGCATGAGTTTACCGGCTTTGTGGGGGCCGAGACACGATTATTTCCTGACGGCCCCCTACAGCCCGGCCAGAAAGATGACTCCGTTTCCTTTGTCGCTCAGCCGGAGTATTACCATGAGTTTGAGGGGGGAAGCAGTTTTACCTTCGCCCCTTTTTATCGCCTCGACAGCGCCGACCAGGAACGCACGCATTTTGATATTCGGGAACTCTCCTTTCTCTGGCTTCAGGAAGATTTTGAATTGAGACTTGGGGTCCGAAAAGTGTTTTGGGGCACAACAGAAATCCTGCACCTCGTGGACATCATCAACCAGACCGACATGGTTGAAAATATCGACACCGAAGATAAACTTGGGCAACCTATGGCAAATATTTCCTTCTCTCGTGATTGGGGAACGTTTGATCTCTACTGGCTACCATATTTCCGCGAGAGAACCTTTGTCGGCAAGGGTGGCAGGTTGAGAAGTTCTGCTGTTGTCGATTCAGACCGCACCGAATATGAAAGTCCTGCCGAAGAGTGGCACAGCGACTGGGCCTTTCGCTATTCTCATTTTTTTGGCGATTGGGATATCGGCCTCTCCCAGTTTGTCGGCACTAGCCGTGACCCCGCCCTGCTTGATGGCACAGATACGGAAGGCAAAGCCATCAAAATCCCCCGCTATGAACAAATCCGGCAAACCAGTCTCGATGTCTCCTTCGTTACAGGCGAGTGGCTTTGGAAAGGAGAAGCACTCTATCGGACCGGCCAGAGCAACGATGACTATTTTGCCTGGACCGGAGGGTTTGAATACACTTTCACCCGAATTTTGGATTCACAAATGGATCTGGGTGTGATCGGAGAATGGATGTTCGACACCCGTAACGATGATGCCACCACGTCGTTTGAAAATGATCTTGCAGGAGGACTTCGACTTGCCTTCAACGATTCGGCCAGCACGGAAGCCCTGTTCGGCTGGGTGCAGGATATCAACAGCCCGACCCGGTTCCTGTTTCTTGAGGCCAGCCGCCGGTTCGGCGACAACCTGCTCCTGACCGCCGAAGTCCGCGGCTTCATCAACCAACCTGACAAAGATTCCCTGTTCGAACAACGCAATGGTGGAATCCTGCAAATAGAACTCGCCTACTATTTTTAGAACCACCACAGACTACTGCCCCGTATTATGTCCTGTTTTCAAAAAGGCTTCAATTTGGTATTGTTGTCCTTGGGTAAGTTAGGTGTAAACTCTCATCCGCATTCCTTTGGTTTGGCGATTCAAGAATCATGTTTATCCCCGCTTGCCCCCTTTATCAGCCAATATTTATTTTCAGGACAATCTCAATGCCGGCACTTGATTTCAAAGGCAAGCAACTCATTTATGCGCACCACCTGACCGTTCCGTCAAGGATGCTTGAACTGGATGCTAAAAAATCTCTCCCCTCAAAAGGGGAAAAACCTTGCCTTGACGACAATCTGATTATCCACGGCGACAACCTGCACGCACTCAAGGCGTTACTGCCGCGCTATGCCGACAGGGTCAACTGCATTTACATCGACCCGCCGTATAACACCGGCAATGAAAACTGGGTTTATAACGACAATGTCAACAGCCCGATGATGAAAGAGTGGCTGAAAGGCAAAAGTCCGGTGGATGGCGAAGACCTTGAGCGGCACGACAAGTGGTTGTGCATGATGTGGCCGAGACTGCAATTGTTAAGAGAACTGCTGGCCGAGGACGGCGTGATTTTTATTTCCATTGACGACAATGAACAGCACCGCCTGCGAATGATGATGGATGAGATTTTTGGGGAAGAGAATTTTGTAGCCAATATCGTTTGGCAAAAGAAATATGCACCTGCCAATGACACAAAGTATTTTTCCGACAATCACGATTTTGTTCTGTGTTATGCGAAAACCCGCGCTAACGGCACGGATAAAGCAACCTGGGAGCGGCGGCTTTTACCGCGCACCGAAAAACAGGACAGGCTCTATAAGTATGACGACAAGGATGGCAAAGGGCTTTGGCGTACCGACAATCTGACCGTCAAGTCTTACTCGCCTGAATATGATTATCCAATCGTAAATCCCAAAACCGGCAAAGAATACAATCCGCCACAGGGAACGTGTTGGAGAACAAGCAAAAAACAAATGCAGGTGTGGCTGAAGGAAACCCGCGTGTTCTTCGGACACAACGGCAAAGGCGCACCACAGTTGAAAAGGTATCTTCAAGAAGTGCAACAGGGAATAGTTCCTCTGACCGTCTGGACTTATGATGAGGTGGGCCACACGGATGGTGCCCGCAAACTCTTGAAGGAGATTTTCAGCGACCAACAGCTACCCTTCGATAACCCGAAAGCGTTGGGATTGTTGCAGAGAATATTAACCATAGCGGCAGATAAAAACGCCATAATCCTCGACTCCTTTGCTGGTTCTGGCACCACTGCCCATGCCGTTCTTGCGCTGAACAAAGAAGACGGCGGCAATCGCAAATTTATCTTGGTAGAATGTGAAGACTATGCCGACAAAATCACCGCCGAGCGTGTTCGCCGCGTGATAAAGGGCGTGCCAAAAGCAAAAGACGAAAATCTGAAAAACGGACTGGGTGGCAGTTTT
Source organism: Nitrospinales bacterium (assembly GCA_965263085.1). Lineage (GTDB taxonomy): Bacteria > Nitrospinota > Nitrospinia > Nitrospinales > VA-1 > LS-NOB. Next base: position 1,911,487 of record OZ253582.1, on the reverse strand, counting down.
ACCTGGTGTGCATTGGGCGATGAAATGAGCATTGAAAATATGCTCACGGGAAAGAACCTGCCGGACTATGAAACATTAGCCCGTCATCTGGTCTATACGGCAACCGGACAATCGCCGGACAAAATCCGCAGAGGCAAAGACAGCTTCTTTTATGAAGCCGCTGACAGAATATTCTACCTGATCTACGAGCCGAACCTTGATTTTCTGCGTAGCACGGGTTCTGCCCTGAACAGCATCCGCGCCGAACATATCGCCAAACAGGCGAAGACAAAAAAGAAAACCGCAGTAGTGTTTGCCACCCACAAGTTTATCGGGCAAAAAGAATTGACGGAAATGGGGATCACATTTTGCGGTTTGCCTTACGAAGCATTTGGGTGACAACTCTGGCTCCAACTATTTTACAAACGACGATGATCAATCGGCTCTACAATCAACACAATTATTTATAAACAATACGTCGGGAGATAATAATGACCAGCATACTTGCTGATCCACCGAGAAAGAGTTAAATCGAGTTAAAGATTTACTGGACAAAAAGATACCATCTTACAGGCAGGCATACAGCGATAGAACCGCCTGGCTTATGGCATGTCTGTCGGAATTGGCCTACCAGTCTTGCAGGGATAAGAGCTAAACGCGGGATTGGATGTTTTAGGAATCAAGCTTCTTGAAACATTTGACATATTGAAATTATCGACAGACTACCCAGGCAATTTTAGCGGGAAATGATGAATTTATTGTCCTGGCCTTTCGCGGCACCGAAAGCATCCTAAAAGATCTAAAAACAGACGCAAAAATAAAAACCATGCGATGTGAGACAGGAGGGAAAATTCACACAGGATTTAAAGAAGCTTTTGATGAAGTTGCCATTCTGGATATTCAAAAAAATTAGATGAAAGCGCGTTAAAGGATAAGCCTTTACTTGTTACCGGGCACAGCTTAGGTGGCGCCTTGGCGACTGTCGCCGCAAAGAAATTGTCTCATAAAAGCGGTATCGCCGCGTGCTATACCTTCGGGTCACCGAGAGTGGGTGATAAGGAATGGATAGCGCATATCAAGACGCCTGTCTACAGACTGGTTAACGCGGCTGATAGTGTGACCATCTTGCCACTCAGAGGTTACATGCATGGTGGCAATATGGATACTATGACGCTGACATAGGCGTACTGCCCTATCTAGTGGTCAAAAGTATAAGCAAACAAAGGGATCAATGTTGGAAAAATGCTGGAACTACTGGTGCTGACAATTCTGATACCTGACTAGCTGGTATAGAATAAAAGCATGGATTCAATGGAGTACGGCTCAATAAGGAATCACCATGGCAGTTTTAGGGCCGCATTCACAGAACATTCTATAGAGATATACAGAAAAAAATTAATGGTCATCGCCGAGAAACGAAACCCAAATAGCAACACAAATTAAATGCAACTCAAAAACTACCAGCAACAGGCTCTTGAGCAGTTAGACCGCTGGCTTGACGCGCTCAAGGAAGCACGGCTGGAAGGTGAAAAAGCGGGTAAAGTTCTCTCGGAATCAGGAATTGATCTTCCCGAAGCATTGAAAAACTATCCGCGTTCCGCATGGCAAAGTTTGAAAGACCAAAATATCCTCCCTGGCATTCCGCAAGACGGAAACATGGCAGTCCCCGAATACATCTCCCGAACCGCAGATTCGGGTGAGCCGATTCCGCATGTCTGCCTGAAAGTGCCGACCGGCGGCGGCAAGACGCTTCTGGGTGTCGCCGCACTTGAGCGCGTCAAACAGGAAACGGGTTTTGTCCTGTGGATTGTGCCGACCAGAGCGATCTATGAACAGACCATCAAGGCTTTCAAAACCCGCGAACATCCCTACCGGCAGATGCTGGAAAGAATTTCCGGCGGCAAAGTCAAACTACTTCAAAAAACCGACCGTTTTACGAAACAGGATATTGAAAACTATCTCTGCATCATGATGCTGATGCTGCCATCTGCTAACCGGCAAAAGAACAAGAATTTTCTCAAGATATTCCGGGACAGCGGCGGATATACGTCATTTTTTCCGGAACAGGATGATTCGACCGCAAATAAAATACTTTCAGAACAACATCCCGATCTGGAGAAAAGCAACAGCGGTGACTCGGTGAAGCAAAGCCTGATCAATGTGCTCAAACTGATCCGTCCCACGGTAATTCTGGATGAAGCCCACAAAGCGTATGGCAAGAATGATGATAACAATAAGCAATTTGTAAAGTCCGTCAACCGGCTTAATCCCCGCTTTACTCTTGAACTGTCCGCCACGCCCAAAATCGGGATCAGCAATATCCTGGTCAACACATCGGGTAGCGAGCTTCAGGACGAGGAAATGATTAAACTGCCTGTTGAGATTCACAGTTTCAGTAACTCCGACTGGAAGCACACACTTGCCGAAACACAGAAGAAATTGAACCAGTTGGAAAGTGCGACGCAAAAGTTAAAAGAAAGAGAAGACCGCTATATTCGCCCGATTGCTTTGGTGAGAGTACAGAGAACCGGCAGGGATCAAAGACGGCAAGGGTATATTCATTCCGAAGACGCACGCCAATACCTGATACGGAATCTTTCCGTTCCAGAAACTGAAATAAGGGTTCAATCATCGGACCAGAAGGAGCTTGCGGGCGAGAATTTACTGAGCGAAATAAGTTCTGTCCGTTGGATTATCACAAAAGACGCGCTCAAAGAGGGTTGGGATTGCTCGTTTGCCTATGTACTTGCATTGCTGGATAACACGACAGCGACAACAGCAATGACGCAGATGGTCGGGCGGGTAATGAGACAACCACAGGCCCGCAGAATCAAAAAATATGCCTCTCTGAACCAATGTTATATCTATTGCTACAACCAAGACGTAGGTAATGCAGTTAAAGGGATTAAGGCGGGGCTGGAAAACGAGGGGCTTACAGGACTCGGTGGTTCTATTCACGGATACGGCAGTGGAGACGCGCCGGAGCGGACAACCGTCAAACGCCGGGGCAAATACAAAAAATTAAATATATTTCTGCCACAGGTTCTGCACAAAGACGGAAAGAAATGGCGTCCAATTGATTATGATCGCGACATATTAAGCGCGGTGAACTGGGGTGCTATTGACGCAGGCGAAGCGGTTAATCTTGACGATGAAGACACCATTCGAGAGATCAAGGTCACGGTTGATATACAGTCCGAAAGCAAACCTTCCGAGGAAATGATTGATACCGGAGAGCGGTTGAACCTGGATTATTTTGTCCGGCGACTGGCGGACATGGTTCCCAACCCTTGGCAGGCGGCGCGTGTGGCGGAGAGTTTTACTCAAAAGCACAGGAGAAAAGAACACAATAATTCAAAACTGTTGAATAACCGGATTTATCTTTCGGAAGTTTTGCGACACCGAGTGAAAGATGACATAGATGGCAAAGCCGAATCGGTTTTCCGCGACAAAGTCGGACAAAATGAAATCAGGTTTCATCTTGAGACCGATGAGCGATTGGACTACGAGCTGAGCAAGTCGTTCGAGGTCGTTGTTTCCAGTCAAGAAAGATCATTGCAGAGCGAACATGGCAGGCCCATACAGCAAAGCCTTTTTAACCCTGTTTATGAAAGCGGTTTTAACGGTTTGGAACGAGACTTCGCACTCTATCTGGATAAGAGCGACGCCATATACTGGTGGCACAGAATCGCCACAGGGCAAGCATATTCTCTGCAAGGCTGGCGACGACACCGCGTGTATCCCGATTTTGTGGCCTGCCGAAAAGATAACGGAAAACTTCTGATTCTGGAAACAAAGGGCATCCACTTAAAAGGAAATGAAGATACGGATTACAAGAAAAAATTGCTGGATACACTTGAGAAAACATACAGGATCGCCCTTGACAGAGGTGAAATGATGGTCAATGAGCCATCGGCCACTTTCAGTATGATGTTTGAAGATACATGGAAAGAACAGGCCAGCGGACTTATTGAATGGTAATAAGTAAGTTTGGTTAATAATCCCCCACCTCTACAGTCGGCGGTTTGCTTCCTAAGCTTGGCGGGTGGTACAATTGGAGTATGGTAATACAACTTTTTTTACGAATTTTTTCAGCGTTTTGGGCGGGGTTCTTATTTATTCCATCCCCTGCTACCGCTAACGCGTTTCACCACCTCCTTGAAGAAAAACTGGCACTGGAAAAACAATTCGGTGTGCAAACACTTGAATGTTTCCCTTTTATAAAGAAAATCGGTTTCACGGAAGACCAGGTCCCGCTCATCAAGCAGTGTTTGACCGGCACCCGTACTTTGAGAGAAGCTTTTGCCGATTCTAAATATCCCGCTAAAGTTATTGGTATCAGTAACCGATTTTTACAAACCGCGGGGTTTCACACCATTCTGATCCCCTGGAACGCCACTAAGGATGAAGTCATACAATTCTTCAACACGCGGCGGAGCCGGGAAGAACAAACCGCCTTTCTCGATAAAATTCGTGGGTTGAAACAGGGTATTTTCAGAAAACTCAAGATAAAACAACTTTACTGCTCACAGGAAGTTTCCAACGACGATTGCCTGAAAGGATACGAAAATCTGGCTTTTGTGAGACTTCCTGCCAGCCTCAGAACCATAGGCTGGCAGGAAGTTGTCATCACCCGCTCCCACACTGAGCCAGATAGCCCCGGAAAACTAATTCTGGGCTTTAACGATTCTCCCGCAAAAATGCGGGAGTACCTAGTAAAGGATCCGCTTAAAACCTGGAATCCCCGGAAAAAAATGTATGAAAAAATTCAGGAAAAATATGGAACCGTTTTTAAAAACAAACTGCAATTAGAAAATCTGGTCTGCGCTGTAGATATTTCTATGGAAGAGTGCGAACAGGGAGCCAGCAACCTTGCCAAAGCCAGTCAGAGTACCGATTTCAGGATGCGGCATTGGGGACAGGTGACCCTCAATCGTTATAACACCCTGATCCATGGCGATTTTCACGCCTTCATCCGGTACGATCTTCCACCGCAAGAAATCCAAAAATACTTTTCCCGCAAAGCCCTAAAAACCCAGGCGACTAAAAAGGCAACGCTGGCTGTAAAACTGGAGGGGCAAACCAAAAATAATCCAACGCAATTAAGAGCCGTCTGCGATCTGGAAGGCTTGCGAGCTGATCTTTGCGCCAGTTCCTTCGAAACCTTTATCCGCTTTGTGAAGAAGAACCGCGACTATCGGGTGCAAGCACCCTGGGACACCCTCATGTTTGTCGATGGCGTACAACTGGACCGGATCAACTTCGCCCTCAATTCCAGTTCCCGCAACACCTATCTCTATGTAGATGCCAACTGCGATGACGCGCAACTGGCTACCTACCTGAACCAGTTCCGCAAGAACTCCAGCTAGCGCGTCGAGAAAAACCTTATTTCATCAGGTAATGTTCTTGCCTTTTTGCATCTATAACGGTTATTTTGATATCTTCATGAATAAGGAAAGCTGATAAAAACCTGCTACAAATCAACAAAACTCTGAAAAAATAATAATTTATAGCCCCGATCCCAATTGACAGGATTAGGGAAATTGTGTTAATTTTCGCTCTTTTGATTGCAACAAAATTGTGTTGGGACGGTAGCTCAGTCGGTAGAGCAGAGGACTGAAAATCCTCGTGTCGGCGGTTCGATTCCGTCCCGTCCCACCACTTTTTCTTTGCCGGGGAAACCTGAAAAACCCCTGCGATTACCCCTTTGCATTTCTACTTTTTTTACCTTCAATCCAATCAAGGAAGTTTCCAACATGTTTTCATACCACGCTTGTATTGTTTGTGGGCGAGAAATTAAAGCATATTATACCAGATGTTACCAGTGTAATGAGGCTCGAAAACGTGGTGGATGGCATGACCCAGAAGATCATTCCATTTTTGAAAATTCTGATGCACAGCATAGCCGCCCGTTCTATGTTTACATTCTTAAAACCGATTACGGACATTATGTCGGGCACACAGGAAATATAGAAGCCCGGATTCGCACACATTTAGCAAACGGTTCATTTCAAACTGCTGGCGGCTATCCAACGAAAGTATGGCAATCAAGCCCATTTAAAACACGCGAAGCCGCCGCCCGTTATGAGGCTGTGCTTAAGTGCTGGCGCGACAAAAGAGACTATCAGTTCGAAGAAAAAACCAAAATGAAACCGAAGCCATTTAAAAATCCAAACATTGTCCAACACGAAACTGCTGACGGCTGCGCAGCAGGCCTATTCACAATTATTATCACATGTATTTTACTGTTTCTATTTCTGGCATTTATTTTTTAAAGCCACCGAAGCAAGGAAAACAACGCGCAAAAAATTTTCTAAAACTTTCCTTGAGAATTTGAATCTAAAAACAGACCAACAGACATGGAACTGTGATATACCCTTGCATAAATTTCATAGGTCTGTGATATTTTTTCATGACTTCATATCCAAAACAGGTAGAAGGGGTATTGATGAGTAACAGACCTGTTGCCAAGAGGTATGACGAACAAAAACCCGGTTAAATACTATGGAATTGCTTAAAGAAATCGACACCATTATTGAGGAAGTAAAAGATGAAGCGGAAAATTTAAAAGCCGCTGAATCCACGGCTGAGGAAGTCGAAGCACTCAAGGAAATGCTGGATGCTCTGATGCGAGGCGCTCATCAGGTGCAGGAAAAAATAGACCAATATAACGACCGCCGATATCGTTAAAGAAACCGGTCACTCCAGTTCCAGCCTTCTCAAACTCGGCAGGCTTTGGTTTTTGGCGAGTTCATCGGCTTTTGCCAGGTCAATCTCGTTGCGCACCAAAATGAGCATTTCCAGACTCTTCAGGTTTTTGGATTGTAACAGAGCCTTCATTCCCTCTGTAGTGATACGGTTATTATAAAGATCCAGGGTTTTCAGGTTGGCAAACCGGGGTGAGTTGGCAATCGCCAAAGCTCCACGGTCGCTGATCTCATTGGCGCTCAAATCCATAAAGGTCATGGCTGTGGAATTTTCTGATGCGGCCAGTGCCTCCACACCTGCATCCCCTATCTGGTTGCGGGTCAGTTTGAGTTCTTTCAGGTTTTTCATATTGGGCGACTCGGCAATCATCTTTGCTCCCTGAGCAGAAACCTTGTTTTCCCACAAGGAAAGATTCTCAGTATGCTTGAAGGTTTCCGATTGTGTAAGAATCCGCACTCCGTCATCCCCCAACTTGTTTCCCTGCAAAGCCAGAGACTTTACATTTCTTAATTCAGGCATATCGGCAAGGATCCGCATGCCCTTCACGCCTATCAATGATCGGTTTAAATTGATTTTTGTGCCATCCGCATCCAGTCTTTCCCTGATATGGGCCGGGATATCCGCAGGCGGTCCTTTTGGTCGGCCATAACCATGCCCGCCATGCTTTCCACCGTCACTATGTCCTTTTTTTGCCGCGCCAGTGTGGCCGCCTTGTTTTCCAGAATCGTGCCCCATAGATTTGCCTTCATGAGGCGAATGCTCCCCGGCTCCAATTGCGGGCAGAGACCAGACCAACCAAGCCAACACCAAAACTGCCTGTACTACTTTTTTATGAATCAACACGATAAGGTTCTCCTGTTTATTTCGGGGCTACGCAACGAAAGCCAATATAGTTTTTTTTCTGATCCAGAAACGCTTTACCACGAATTGCCGGGCGAGCCAGATCCAGATTGGAATCCCACGAACCACCTTTGATCACTTTAAACCGCTCGCCATAGAAATCGTTCGGGTGTTCATTGCCCGGATACGGTTGATACCAATCCTCGGTCCACTCCCAGACATTGCCGGACATATCCATTGCCCCATAAGGGCTGACTCCTTCCGGAAACTTACCTCCCGGACTGGTATTGCGAAAATTATCTCCCTTGCCACGAATATTAGCATTGAGAGCGTCCGGTTCGTTACCCCATGGATAATGCTGTTTATCGGTACCCCGTGCCGCCTTTTCCCATTCCGCTTCTGTTGGCAGGCGTTTCTTCTCCCAAGCGCAATAATCCTTCGCGTCCTGCCAAGAAACGCTCACCACAGGTTGCAGGGGATGGTTCAAACGTGAATTCTCAAATTCCCGCGGGGGTTGCTTACCCGTGGCCTCCATAAATAAAGCGTAATCCCTAAAGGTGACTTCAAATTTGTCGATCTCAAACGCAGGCAGAGTCACATTATGAGCCGGGGTTTCATCGCGGTACCAGTCCAGCGATTCGGAATGAAATTGCTTCGCCACCCATAGAATATCCGCCTCGGAACTTCCTCTCGTGAAGGGACCTTCAGGAACCAGGACCATCTCCCCGGCTTCTGCCTTTAAAATCCCGGAGACTCCCTGACTCAAAAGCAAAATAACAAACAGGAACATCAAAATCTTAAACACAGGATATCTAAGGGTTTTTTCAGTGCCCATTTTTGTCCACCACGTCATGAAGCTCAAAATTTATTTTCAGCAAAGCAAACCGATTCAGGCCGATGGAATCATCCCTGTCTTTCGGGCATACTCAAAAATATTACCCGCTTCAATAATCTCAATCACCTCACCCAACGATTTCAGTTCATAAGTTTTATTGGCAGAGCGGTTGGTGAGAGTACTCGCGTTCAAATCAATGACCAGGTCATCCCCCGTTTTGATCTCTTCGACCATGCGTGTGACGGATTCAAATGGAATGAAGAACCCGCCATCCACTGAATTGCGGTAAAAAATGCGCGCGTACGATTCCGCGACGACCGCCCGAACTCCGGCAATCTCCATACAAGCGGGAGCATGCTCGCGGGAAGACCCACAACCAAAATTTTTTCCGCCTATAATGATGGAATATTTCGACTCGCTCTGCCCATTTTCAGTAAAAAGGACATTCCCATCCGGCAAACCCGCCTGGTCGGCAGGCACACCCGACAAAGCAAACTTGCCATAATTCTTGCGTTCTTCAGGGTCACTCAAACTGTACACCAGATGTTCGGCAGGAATGATCTGATCCGTATCAATATCATTACCCAGAACATAGGCAACACCTTCAATCACTTTATTCATTTTTTTATGGTTTTAGTTATTGAAAAACTCCGCGGGATTGGTAATGTGCCCGGTCAAAGCGGAAGCCGCCGCCGTGTAAGGCGAGGCGAGATAAACATGCGACTGCTTGGAACCCATACGTCCGGGAAAGTTCCGGTTGGTGGTCGAGATGACCACCTGATTGTCCCTAGCCCGGCCAAAAGTATCTTGCGGCCCACCAAGACACGCCGCGCAGGAGGGGTCGCCCAGATAGGCTCCGGCATTTTTGAAAATGTCTATCAACTTTTCACCGCCTAATTCTTCCTTATGCAAGTCTTGCTCGACTTCACGAGTCGCAGGCACAATGAAGGTATCAATCTTTACTTTCTTACCTTTCAGGAGTCTGGCTGCCGCCATAAAATCGGTGAGCTTGCCACCGGTACAAGAACCGATATAGGCCCGATCGAGTTTGACATCCACACAATCACTGACTTTGGCCTTGTTGTCGGGAGAATGCGGCTTGGCCACAATCGGTTCCATCTCACTGGCATTGTAGGTTTTTTTGAAAAAATACCGCGCGTCGTCATCAGACTTATAAATTTTGTAGGGCGCATCCGTTCTCTGCCGAACATAGTCGAGAGTCACGTCATCCGCTTCGATGATGCCATTTTTCCCGCCTGCCTCAATCGCCATGTTGCACAGAGTCATGCGCTCTTCCATTGAGAGGCTCATAACCGCATCACCCCGCCATTCCATCGCCCGGTAGGTCGCACCGTCCACCCCGATGTCACCAATCACATTGAGGATCACATCCTTGGCCATAACATGCTCGGGAAATGTGCCTGTAAACTCAAAACACATCGACTCGGGAACCTTGACCCAGAGCTTGCCGGTACCCATAATAAACGCCGCATCGGTATTGCCAATACCTGTAGAAAACATGCCGAACGCGCCGGAGGTGCTGGTATGCGAATCCGTGCCAAACAACACTTCGCCAGGTCTGTTAAACCCTTCCTGAGCCAAGGCGATGTGGCACACTCCTTTATAATTATCCGTCCCAACATCAAAATAATGCGGCAGGGACTGCTCCTTCACAAACTGGCGCAGGATGTCTATATTTCTATTGGCATGGGTGTCCTTGGTAAAGATAAAATGATCGGGGATGATCACCACCTTGTCCCGGTCCCATACTTTGGCGTTTTCGCCAAACTGCTTTTTAAAAATCGCAAAAGTGCCCGGCCCGCAAACGTCATGAGTCATCAACACATCCACATCTACCCAGATATTGTCGCCGGGTCGAACCGACTCTTTACCCGCATGCGCGGCTAAAATCTTTTCTGTAATCGTCATCCCCATCAAACAGGTTCCTCCAAAGCGGGCAATAACCCCGCAAGGTGCTTCAGTTTTTCTTTTAGGCTTCCGAAAAGGCTATGAACAAGTAAGATACCATTGAAAACAACCAAACTATATAAAATTTTTATCTCCTGACTTTTTTGCGTGATCGGCAAGTTTGTTATAGCTCTTTAACTATCAGCAGGTTATCATCACAGCGTGATGCTAGGCTCAACGAGCACATGATATTCTTCCGTAGCTGCAATACCCAGCTTAACCCTCATGCCCAGAGAGGTAACCACCGCATCTGGCTAGCAGAGCGTTATCCCAGTTAAAAGAACCACTGCTGGCGTATTTATTTTTAGCAACGTTTAAATTTATGACCGATTCCTCATCAAATAACCCGCAGATCTTTGTCGACAAACGCCCTCTATGGATTGTGCTGTTTGACCGCCTGCGCCGCTATATTTTTCTAGCCCTGTTTTTTGGCACTTTTGCCTTGTTGCTGGGGCTGGAAGGCCCTGACGACCTTTCACACGAAGGCTATAAAGTTCTTTGCCTTTTTATTCTCTGTGTCTGTCTTTGGGCGACCAACCTTATTCCCCTCTCGATCACCAGTCTGCTGGCCATCGCCGCAGTTCCACTGCTGGGAATTATGGAGGCCACTCAGGCTTACAGTTATTTTGGTAACAAAGCAGTCTTCTTTATACTGGGCGTCTTCATCCTGTCTGCGGCAATGATCGCCTGTGGACTCAGCACCCGCGTTTCCATCTGGGTCATGGAACACTGGAGCGCAACTCCTGGGCGACTGGTCACCTCTACCTATTGCTTTGCAGCAGTCAGTTCCTGCTTCATGTCCGAGCACGCAGTGGCTGTCATCCTGCTTCCCATCATCCATGAAATCGCACAGTCCTTGAATTTAAAACGCGACAATTCCGTCTTTGGCAAGTCCCTGTACTTTGCTATGGCATGGGGATGTATCATCGGCGGGTCCATGACCGTACTCGGTGGGGGACGCGTGCCTCTCGGCGTAGAGATGCTGGAAAAAGCCACCGCAGGACAACAAACCCTGGGTATTCTGCAATACACCCAGTTAAGTTTCCCACTGGTACTACTCCTGTTCGTAGCCGGGTGGGCCGCCTTGAAAATTTTATTTCCCCCGGATATTCAGGACATCGATCAAGCGCGAAAAACATTGAAACAAAAAGCTGTGGTCATGGGGAAGTTGACCTTTCAGGAAAAAGGCATCGCCATGGTGATGGGAGCCACGCTTTTTTGCTGGTTCGGGTATGGCGACCAGTTGGGCATCGCTAACATCGCTATCATTTCCATCGTTCTGTTATTCGTGCTGAACCTCATCACTTGGAAAATGGTGGAAGCCCATATCAACTGGGCTATTGTCTTGATGTATGGTGGCGCCATCTGCCTGGGGGAGGTCATGTCGGAATCGGGAGCAGCATTATGGCTGGCTGAAAAACTGTTTTCCGGATGGGTCGATTCAGGCACCGGCTTTCTGCTGGCCATCGCATTGTTGTCAACCCTGTTCACCACTTTCATGAGCAATTCGGCAGTCATCGCCATACTTCTGCCAACAGCTATCAGCATGAGTCCAGCCTATGGTATCAATCCGGCACTGGCCACCATGACGGTGATTCTGCCCAGCAACTTTGCTTTCATTTTACCGATCGCCACTCCAGCCTCGGCGCTGGCATACTCTTCGAGGTTCTTGACCTTGAAGGAGATGGTCTGGTCAGGAAGCGTCCTAAGTTTACTGGGCCTGGCTTTCTACCTGCTCCTGCTCATGTTCTACTGGCCAATGATTGGCTTTCAATAATCACACCGATGCCTTCCATCCAACAACTGCAACCCGTTGAGTTGAAAAAGAAACTGGATAACGGAGAAGATATTTTTCTGCTTGATGTGCGGGAGCCTTGGGAGTTTTCCCTTGCCGCCATTGACGGATCAGAAAATTTTCCTCTAGCTGAGGTCGTTGACCGACAGCAGGAATTTATTTTTGAGGAAGAAATTGTAGTGATCTGCCACTACGGCGAACGCTCGCAAAGAGCGGCCAATGAATTGATCGAATGTGGATTCAAAACTGTCCACAATCTGGTCGGTGGCATTGATGCATGGTCGCAAATAGTGGACCCCACTGTGCCTCGTTACCGTCCTCAAGGCTAACTCCACCTAGTGGCTTCTAAGATTTTCCAACAGTACTTCGCGCATAGTGTCGATGGGGGCGGGTTGACCGGTCCACAGTTCAAACTGGCGGGCCGCCTGATTGATGAACAACTCATAGCCCGGAATGACCGTGCACCTGGCAGATTTGGCCTCGCGCAAAAGTCTTGTCTCTAACGGATTATAGACTGAGTCGAACACCACCATGCCTTCTTTGAAGTTCCCTGCCGGAAACGGACTTTCATCGACCTTCGGACTCATGCCAACCGGCGAACAATTGATCAACACATCTATGGTACGAGTTCCCGCATCACGTGCATGCACCAGTTCGCAGTCCAACTCCTTTGCCAGTCTTTCGCCTCGTTCTTTATTTTTATTGTAGGTGACGGTCAATCGACCGCCTTTTTCTTTCACACCAAAACCAATGGCCTTGGCGGTTCCGCCAGAGCCAATGATGAGAACATTTTTATCCCGCAACGACGTACAAGTTTCAAGAGCTGAAATGGCACCGGAGCAGTCGGTGTTATAACCCACCCAGTCCGTTCCTTCTTTCACCACCGTATTGACCGCGCCGATTTTTCGGGCTGTATCATCGATCCTGTCCAATAGGGGTATGATCTTTTCCTTGGCAGGCATGGTGACACTCAGTCCGATGAAGAAGTCCTTAAAATCATTGAAAAACTTTTCCACATTATCGACCAGAAAAGAAACATAAATGTCTTGAGATAACTTTTCCTGGAAAGCCCGGTTATGTACCAGATAACCAAGGCTCTTCGATACCGGATTGCCAATAACACCATAAATTTTAAAATCGGAACGCTCGGTGTTGACCTGGTAAATATCCTTGAGGGTTGTTGCGGGAATCTGACCGGGAGCACTCTCCTGACCGGATTCGAGACTGCCAAAGGTCAGGAATCCGCCAAAGAGAGGAGAAAGGATGCGACTGATTTCGCCCAAGTCACCCATGCAAAGTCCGATCAGTTTTTGCTTCTCCTGCCGGGCGCGTTTAAGCAGTTCAAACATTTTCAGGTTATCACCAAGGTCCCGGGCGTAAGTAACGATCTTGATAATTTCTCCCGGCAGTTCGCACATGGTTTCATAAAGCGGATTGAAATCTTCGGGTGTGTGTGAGAAGTCGTGATAAGAAAGAATGATTTTTGAGGGGTCGCCTTCTTCCAGGAAAGGTTGTAAATATTCCCGGGGCGTGGAGACTTCAATATCTACATAATCGGCTCCGGCTTTCAGAGCATTGCGAAGCAACTGCACGCGGTCTCCATCCAGCCCCTTAAATTGTCCACCATCGTGTTTCGAGCGGTTAGTGACGATGACCGGCAAGCTGGCCAAATCAAGCAACGTGTTCAGGTCGGGGGCCTCTATCAAATCCAGGCGCAGTTCCAGGATATCGGCGATCGCAGAGGCTAACGCGATCTGCTCTCGGGCTTTGGACATGGAGGGACCAACAACAGGGACACAAATCATAGAGGAAACCGATAAAAAATATTTTTAAATTAAAGGAAGGATAGTACCACACTAGCCATGTAGGCAGGCAACAGGTTATCTCGGTTTTAGGGACTTGACCGCCTTATCCCAAAATGATATTAAATACTCTCCCAGCGAGAGAGAGATATTATTAAAAATTGTTGTTGGTAAAATTTGGAGAGCAACCTATGGAAGTCAATGAAATTAGAGTGGAGATCAGAAAACATCACGTGACTCCCGGGGTCAATGTCCTGGATATTGTTATTGACACGGATGGGGAACAAATCCGCAGGCAAACCCAACACAAAGACGACGACAAAGCCTTCGCGAAATTTGTCAAAGATGTCACCAAGGTGGCGCAAGAACTCGCAGACGCCCGCATCGAATAACCCCTTAGCAGGGACGAGCAATGGGCAATAGCCCATTGAGCCAATAGCATCTTTGCTCGCCGACCCTCTTGCAAGGGAAGCAAGTTGCGTGATATTTTTCCTCAGCCATAATATTACCTTAGCCCTCGCGCCCCGGAGGGGTACACCGAGTGGGCATCACGCTAGCGCCTGGTTTCCGGGTTGGTGATTTTCAGTTTTTTGAGTTTTTCGACCAGAGTGGTACGGTTGAGGCCCAGCAAAATTGCCGCCTTGTTTTTCACCCAATCGGTTTTTTCCAACGCTTCGATGAGAAGTTCCTTCTCGAAATCCGCCGCCAGTTTTTTCAGGTTGACACCTTTATCGGGAATTCCTACGCGGAAGGACTGCTTTAGTGACCGTTGCAGAATCTGGGCAGGGTTTCCTTCCGGCTGAGGCTCTTCTGCAAGAGGGGTCCATTTTTCTCTGAGGGCTTCGCCCATGACTTTATCCGGCAAGTCTCTCGGGGTGATCGTCGAGCCAATACCCAGCACCACCATGCGCTCGACGAAGTTCGCCAGTTCCCGAATGTTTCCCGGCCAGGAATAGTTCACCAATACGTTCATCGCTTCATCACTAATGGCTTTAGGACTGCCGGACCTATTGAACCGCGCAAGAAAATGGTTAACCAAAAGCGGAATGTCCATTTTCCGTTCGCGTAAAGGAGGAAGATTGAGAGGAATGATATTGAGTTGGTAATACAAGTCTTCCCGAAACCGACTCTCCTCAATGGCGGTTTCCAGATTCTGGCGCGTGGCGGTGATCACCCGAATGTCGAGCGGCATCGACTTGGTACTGCCAATGCGATCGATCTTCCTTTCCGCCAGAACTCTTAACAACTTTACTTGCAAAGTCAGAGGCATATCGCCGATTTCATCGAGAAAGACCGTTCCCTGATTTGCTAACTCCATCCGACCGATATGAGTATTCACAGCACCCGTGAACGCGTCTTTTTCATAACCAAATAATTCGCTCTCCAGCAAGTCATGAGGAATAGCAGCACAGTTGACAGTAATGAAAGGCTGGGAAGCACGCGGACTGTTTAAATGCAAAGCTCGGGCAATCAGTTCCTTTCCCGTTCCGCTTTCCCCATAAATCATCACAGCGCTTTGGGAACCTGCGGCACGGGTCACAGTGTCAAAAACCTCGCGAATCTGTGGGCTTTCTCCAATAATGCTGAAACTATCTGTGTCAATTTTTATCTTCATGATAGGCCTATTATAACCAAAATATAAAAGCTATCAAAATTTTCAATATATTATGAGAATATTAGCCAGAACAAAGAAACGTCAAACATCCAACATCGTCCAAAATAGCGACAACCTTTCAATAATCGCAACTTGATGGATAGTTTGACGTATGCCGTATAACCAGGAATTATAAGGCACAACATCCACTCACTCTGGTAATTGCAAGATAGGGGTGTAGGGGCGCAGAAGTTTTCGGGTCCACCAAGAGCCGTTCTGGTTCAGGGTTTCAAGGTCTGAAAACTGGTAATCGTAGACCATTGCCTGCAGGTATTTTGGTGGACTATCGGGAAACGGGTTATTCTCCAGCAAACCAATTACTGGAGGAGAGCCCTGCAAAAGGCGGGTCATGAACTGGATCAACCAGGGGTTTCTTTCATAATTACTGAGAGCGGCAAACCACATTTGCCAATCCAGCCGAGGCTGGTGCGGGGCAACAAATTCCGGCTTCTTCGTCACATCGCCAGGTTTCCATTTAAACTCATAAGGAAACCAGTTCTCCCGGTCACTACTTCCCAGAATAATGATTTCCGGCCTTGATGTTGTCATCACCGCGAACAGGCTATACGAATTAAAGATATGCAGAGGACGAATCGCATTAGCGATGGAAACATAAGTGGCGGGATAATTGCCGGGATTAACGAGTAAAGGAACCGCATAAAGCATGATGCAGAGCCCTACCACCCCTGATCCCGCCGTCGCCAACAACCTTTTTCTCCAAACGGAAACACGTTTGGGTTTGGGCTTTTTCATATCGGAAAAATTCCAGCTACCAGGAATCCACCTTGAAAGCACCGAGTCATCCAGTAGAAGAAGGCATAGAGCTATGGTCAACAAATTAAAAAAACAATAGTTACCGGTCAGAAGAATCAACACTTCAAGAAATACCAGCACCGCACAACCAATATAACGAATACGTCTGGGGCCGAATATCAGGAACACTACCCCAAGTTGAATGATAAAAACACAGGCCACCGAAAACTCCTGGAACCCGTGCGGCAGTTGGTGCACGTACCAGCCTATCCAGGTTGGAAGCGGTTGGGTTTCATAATGATAATAAAGTGCAGTGAAATCATTCCAGGTGGGATCCTTGCTGATAACCTTGACCAGTCCTGAAGAAAACACAACGCGAAACAGTAGAAACCTTAATAGAAAAAGGATTAAAGTAGATGGAAGCGGTGCCCGGCCAGCCCAAGGGACCAGAAAGAGGCTCAGGAATCCCGTTTCAAGAAGCAGAGTATCCCACTGAAACCCTAAAAAGGGTTGAGCTACCTGAAAAAGTGAAAGATAAAATCCCCACATTATAAGCAAGGCCCAACCTACAGCACGGTTGGCCATGACCAACAGAGAAGCCACCGCTCCCAGCAGGCAGACCGCTCGCAGAAACCCATCCCCGGCATGAAACCAAAATAAAGTGGGCACTTTCCAAAAACGTTCCGATCCCCAGTGCGAGGCGGCATCTTTTAAATACGTCTTGACCGGATAAATGCCTTCTTGTCCAACTAGACCCTCGATTTGAGTCCAAAGAGATAAAAAGGCAAGGAAATAAATCAAGCCTAATAGAAAGAGAAACACACGGCGTGTCAGAAACCAGGTAGGTGCTTTCATGGAACCTCCCCAAATCCATCGGGTGAGCCCACTAAAAACTTTTCGGTTTTCGGCAACCTGTCTGTAAACCCATTCTGAAACCGGGCCAAACCCCGGCATACTTTCATAAGCCCTGAGAAACCATTTTCCATTTGGGGCATAAGCCAGCGTCTTGAACACGGCTTTTGCCCCTGAACAAAAACTCCCATCAGAAGCGACAAAATAGACAGAGGACGTAAAACGTTCGGGAGAAATCTGCGGGTACTTGTCCCCTGCCTCCTGAGAAGAGCGATAAACGACAGCCTCTTCTGTAAGTGGGCTCCAACGAGCTACCCATAAACAGCAAAACCCACAATCGCCGTCGTAGATTAAAACCGGTTTATCGTTTGCACTTTCCATAGACACTTCCAGAAGAGAGCCGGGCCATCGGCTTACAAAACCTACCACTCACATAAGTCTTCCTTATTATAGCCTCTATCCCAAGCCTATTTTCTCTACAAAACAGCCCATGAGTCCGGCGCTCCCTTATCTCCCTGAAAGAATTTTCGTAAATGGACGGTTCTGGCTTGCGTTCCGAGCCAAGCTAAGATAGCTTCTCTACTTCACTCACTTTACCCATGATTAGAAGCACCCTTTAAAGCATCTTTGATCGTTTCAGGAAGGATTCAATGGCTGATTTCACACGCGAAGAAATTGAAGAGAAATTGGAAGAATACGCCGAACTACTCGCATCCCAGGAAGATGAAGACGAACTCATAGATGATGAACCCGATGAGGAAAATGAAGCAGCCGTCAGTGAGGAAGAAGAAGGTTCCGACCAAGACGAAAATCAGGAAGATGAAGCCGTAGAAGAAGAACCCGGTCTGGGAAATATGTTTGAGGGAAAAGACCTGTCCGGATTGGATCTTTCGGGACTTAATTTCCTCGGCATCAGCTTGCAAAAAACTAATTTAAAAAATACCAATCTGTCCGATTGCACACTCGCAGAATCGAATCTGGACCAAACCAATCTGGATCAAGCCAACCTCAGCGACGCGGATCTGGAAAATATAAGTTGCCTGGAAGGCGTAATGACTAACGCCAATATGGAATCTACAAACCTTCAAGGCGCTAAACTTCTGGGAACTGATTTCAGTAAATCCAATCTGGAAAAAGCCAATTTCAGAAGGTCAAAGTCCATGGAAACCAAGCTGGTCCAATGCAATCTTGATAATACTGATTTCAGCAACTCTGATTTCTCGCGGGCAGACCTAAAAGACGCAAAAATTACCGAGAGCGACCTGAGCCGAGCCCGGTTCAATGGCACTAACTTTGAGGGAACCGATTTTACCGATTCACGGTTAAGCATGGGGGTCTTTTTTGAGGCAAACTTTAAAACCGCAAACCTCAACCGCGCCTTGATCAAAGGAGCAAAACTTGCGGGAGGAAATTTTACCAATGCCCATCTCACCCGTGCCGATCTCACTGGGGCAGATCTCACCGATGCCAGCTTTCACAACGCAGATTTGAGTCGCGCTAAATTAAATGGTGCCATATTAAGGAGAACGGATCTTAAGAACTCAGATTTATCCGAAGCGGATTTAAATATCGCAGACCTGACCAGCGCTAATCTGGTTGGGGCCAAACTGGCCGGCGCCAATTTAGACCGCATTAAACTAAATCAAGCTAAATTAAATGGCGCGCAATTAAGTGGCGCACGGATGACCAAGGCAAAATTAACGCTGGTTGATTTGACCGGAGCAGATTTAAGCGGGGCAAACTTGAGTGGGGCAGAATTGAATGAAGCCATTCTGGAAAAAGCTGATCTCAGCCGGGCAAACTTGACCGAAGCCATTTTGACAAACGCCAACTTGAAAAACGCTTTCCTGACTGGAGCAAATCTTCAAAAAGCGAACTTGGAAGGGGTCAATCTGGAAAATGCGGACATGGCAGGAACAAAATTGAGGAACGCTAATTTGCAGAACGCTAACTTAAAACAGGTAGATTTGCGGCGAGCGGATTTGGAACATGCTGACTTCTCCAAAGCAAAGCTGAACTCGGCGAACTTTACGGGAGCTAAAATGAGTGAGAGCCTGTTCATAGATGCCGACCTGACCGGAACCAAAATGGATTTTGCCGACACCACAGACACCCGGTTTCAGGGGGCGGTCGGGTTTAAAACCTAACCTCCCTATTTTTTTCCAAAAATCTTATTATTTTTGCTAGATTTTTTAAGACTTCGGAAGGTATTTTGCATCTAAAAAGCGTATCTATTAAACATGGACCCGAGGAAAAATGAAAACCCGCCCCTTTTACTATGATGGACGCTCCCGAATGAGAGCCCGGCCTCTCACCCTTAAAGAGGTACTCCGTTTAAGAGACGGAATAGAAATCTCCAGCATCCAGCCCTATCAGATACAAAAAACCGCTAACAATCATAAAATACTACTGGCCTTAAACTGAAGCTCTATCCCCCCTTCATATTCACAAACCTGATACTCACTGATATTTGAAAACATCGACCAATGGAAAAACTGGAAGCTGTACAGAAAGTTCTGCGATTCAGTAATTCCATAAGGGAATGGTGTGAGGAGGATCACACCGTTTATTTTGATGATTTTGACGAACAAAATGTAGACGACTATGACCCCGGAGGATATGGGGATATCGCCGATGAAATTATAGAGCGTGGAATTGCGGAAGACCTTATTGAAAAAGATGAAATTGATTAGCGGTTTGCAGATGGGTGCCCTCATTTTTTCTGCCTACTATAAAAAGCTTCAGTCATTAAAAAACAATCACCGCAAACATTCCTGTGCAAAACTTAATATAATTGTAACAGTTGAGTCGGGGATAACGAATAACTTCTAATGTTTCTTCGACTACAATTATCAGCATGAAAACAGTTTTTCAAAGCAAAAAAGCGTTAGTCACTGACAACTCACTAATCACCACCAAGATCATCAAAAATTTTCTGACTCCGGCTGGTGTTGAATTAAAAGGACTGCTCATGAAACCTAAAAAAAATTTCAATATATAAAAGGTTTTGTATAGAATAACGAATACAGATATATTCAAGGTCTAACTAAATCGGTAGAATTACAAGGGCCTCGGCAGGGACTATTACTTAGTAATTTTCAGGAGACAGATAGTGAATACTCACTCCAAAATTCTTCAAGATGTTCAAAATTATTACGGAAAAATTCTTAAAACCAAAAATGACCTTCAGACCAGCGCGTGTTGTGCGGTAGACACCCTGCCTGCCTACCTGCGCCCTTATTTGAAAAATATACATGAGGAAGTACAATCCCGGTTCTACGGTTGCGTTTCCACGTTCCCTTCAAGCATTCGTGGAAAAACCGTGGTGGACCTCGGTTGCGGTTCCGGACGCGATTGCTACCTGCTGGCTCAATTGGTGGGCCCTGATGGAATGGTCATTGGTATTGACATGACCGATGAACAACTGGCGGTTGCAAGAAAGCACATCGATTTTCATACGGAAAAATTTAACATGGAAAAATCCAACGTCGATTTTCGCAAAGGCTGGATTGAAGACCTCACTTCGGCGAATCTGGCAGACAGTTCAGTTGATGTGATTATCTCCAACTGCGTGATCAACCTGTCTCCCGATAAGAAAAGTGTATTTCGTGAAATTTTCCGGGTTCTTAAACCCGGCGGAGAACTGTATCTCTCAGACGTTTTTTCCGGACGACGGGTGCCGGAACCCCTGACCACTGACCCGGTTTTGCTCGGCGAATGCCTGGGAGGTGCCATGTACATAGAAGACTTCAGGCGCATATTGAGAAGCGCGGGTTCCCTTGATTACCGGGTGGTTTCCAAAAACCCTCTCACTCTCAACAATGAGGATATCCAACGCAAGGTTGGCATGATCGATTTTTATTCCATGACCGTGCGTAGCTTCAAATGTGAGTTCGAAGACATTTGCGAAAATTTCGGCCATGTCGCCTACTATAGAGGTAGCATTCCCGAATTCCCGCACGGGTTCAGCCTTGACGACCATCATTACTTCCAGACCGGAATTCCCGTCCCAGTTTGCGGCAATACCAGCAAGATGCTGAGTGAAACCCGGTTCAACGAACATTTTAATGTAGTTGGGGATTTCTCAACCCACTACGGACCTTTTGACTGTAGTACCCCTCAGCCACAAGAAGGCATCTCCTCCACCAACGGCAATAGTGCCTGTTGCTAGTTTTCTTATAAACTATTAAAGTTTAGAGTCTACGCATAAAAAAATGATGCGCCACTAAAGCCAAAAAATATTGACCTGCCATAACACAGGCAAAGGGAACCAGGCTGGCTGAAAGGATGCCAAGAACGGCAAACAGGGCAAGCAGGAAAAGTGGAAGGTCGAGCCCATTCCAGCGCCAAAGCGTCAGTAGGGGTTTTATTTTCTCATAGCAGGCTTGGCGCTGCTCAAAGGTCAAATCCGGTTGCGGGTCTCGCCTCTCCGTTTCTACATCGCGCAAAAAACTCCATTGACCCCGAAAAAACAATTGCTGAGCCTGCATATAATAAAAATAAAGCACCAACACCCATGACATTTTAGCTCGAAGCTTTTGGCGGGTGTTTTGAATTTCTCGTTCCATCCCATCATAGCCATGCACTAGCAAGATACCCAAGCTCTGCTTGTAATAATCATAAGAGATAGCCCGCAAGATAATCAGTCCCGCAATGATTTTCAGGACTTGTGCGTGTTCAGGAAACCCTTTGATAAGCCCAACCACCACTGCAAGATAGGCAAAATAACCGGCGATACCATCAATCAACCTGCCCCAATCGCTGGCCATTCCTTTGGCCCTGGCCAGTTGTCCATCTACACAATCCAGCACCAAAGTGACTTCCAGTAAAATTCCTCCCAGAATCAGGAAGGTCGAACTAGCAAAGCTGAATGCGTAGCCAGAAGCAAACCCCATCAGAACAGAAAAATAAGTCACCTGATTGGGAGTCACCAGAGTGCCTTTCAAAAAACCAACAATTTGTTTCGCAATCGGGTCCTGAATATAACGATTGATTGGCTCCACCAGATTTACGGATGTTTGCCTTGACGCACCACTCATAGCCTATAACCATTTTTCCTGTCGATACCAGTTAATCGTCTCGACCAATCCCTGATTCAATCCATACTGAGGTTCAAAGTCAAACGTCTTAAAAAACTTTACCGGTGATGCAGACCATGAATTTTGCCGAATATCAATCATCCTCTCCCGGTTAAACAGTGGTGGCTTGGAACTGAAACTGGCCCAGGCCTCAAAGAACAGAGCTACCGGGACCAGTGCCGCCTCAGGAATTCTCAAGGTTTTCACCTTAACATTCATAATGCGCGCACATTCTTTTGCGACCCGCTCCCAAGCATAAACACGGCCATCTGTAACAAAATAGCTACGGCCTTGCTGTTTCGAGGGATGGCAAGCTTTGAGCATTGCCTGAACCAGATCAGAAACATAAATCAGGGAAAGCTCTTTGCCCGCCCGGCCAATCTGTAGTCCCCACCCTTTCTGTATCAATTTGATGAAGGTAAAAAAGTTTTTTTCCCGGGGACCGTACACCACAGGAGGGCGTATAACAGTAACAGGAAGCGACCCAGAAAACCGCAAGGCTATCTCTTCTCCCGCAAGTTTGGACTCGCCATAAAGAGTCACGGGTCTACAAGAGGTGCTTTCATCAACGAGGTCGCCCTGAAGACAAGGGCCGACTGCGGCCAGACTGCTTAAGTGAACGATGCTCTTGATCCGGCGGACGCGTTTCTGACACTGCTCATATAGGTTTGAACAAGCAGTGGCGTTGACTTGAAAATAGCTAGAACGGGATTTTGCATTGGTCAGTCCTGCACAATGAAAAATATAGTCTAACTCCTCCAAAGCGGGGATCATAAAATCCGGTTGCACCATATCCACTTTGTGCAGATGAACTCGGGAAGAATCTAGCCATTTAAGGTCAGAAGATTCTCTTACCAGTCCATGAACCGTGCAACCTGAGGCCAAAAGCCGATCTACCAAATGACTGCCGATAAAACCATTCGCGCCAGTAACTAGAGCTGTGGTGCCTTCAAGGTGTGATAAGGCGCTCATAGATGCGATGCTTTTTATAAATAGTTCCCCCTATCCGGTACATCGGTTCGAGAATACTTTTGTTATCCTCTAGCAGCCAAGACATTTCGCACCACTGTACCTTTTTCTCCAGAAATAATCTATAGGTTTCATAATAAAACCAAGCATCAATACCCAACCTGCGGAATTTTTTCTTCACCCCGAGAGTCAGCACCCGGTAAGCATCAATTTTATTTTTATTCCATAAGAACCGAGCCCAACCAAAGGGAAACAGCCTTCCATCCATTCCTTTCAGCACCTGATTGACATCGGGAATAGCCAGTGAAAAACCCGCCGGCTCGCCCTTGACTTCGGCAATCAAGCAAAACTCAGGATGTATGATGGGTTTCATTTTCTTTACAGAAAACTCAAACTCCTTTCGAGTCATTGGAACGAATCCCCAATTCATGCTCCATGCCGAGTTGTAGATATCCCAAAGGATGGAAACTTCCTCCTCAAATCGCCCCATATCCAAAGGCCTGACGTTGAAGTGATCCCTTTTTTTTAATTTTGCTACGGTGCGCATCAGGTAATCCGGAATCTTAATCAAATCCAACCTTAAAGCCACAAGATCTTTAGCCTTTCGCAGACCCCACGCCTCGAAATGCTTTCCATAATATTCTGGATTATAGGGAATGCCAAACATAGTGGGAGAGTCAAACCCCTCTATCAGGAGGCCACACTCATGATTAGTCGAAAAATTCATCGGCCCCATAAGACGGGTATATCTTCTTTCCTCACACCATTGATAAGCCTTATCCAATAAAAACCGGGAGAGATTCGAGTCATCCACCGACTCAAACATGCCGAACATACCAACAGATTCCGAATGAATCTCCTGATAGTTTCGATCATGAATCAGAGCAATTCTCCCTACCGGTGACGAGTTGTCATCCATCGCCAGAAAAAGATCGACTTCCGCATGTTCGAAAAACGGGTTGATGTCGGGATTTAAGAACGTTTTACGTTCCTGGATAAGAGGAGGAACCCAGCACGACTGGTCTTTATAAATTTTCCAGGGAAGGCGGATGAATCGATCCAGATCCTGACGGGTCTCAATCTTTACGAGTTTAAAACCCATTGTTACACGGGTATGATGCCAAGCTTTGTCCCCAATTTCTTGAAAGAGCTAAGAACTTTATCAAGATCCTTTTGGTTATGGGTAGAGGTATAGCTGGTCCGTATCATGGCATTGAGGGGTGGCACAACCGGCGACACCGCGACCCCGGCAAAAACTCCGGCATCAAAAAGGAGCCTGTTTAAATAAAGCGTGAGAGCTTCTTCTCCTATCTTTATGGGAACTATAGGAATGGAGGTATTGTTCACCTGAAAACCCATATCAAAAAAACCTCTTTTTATATAAGCGGTATTTTTCTGCAACTTTTCGAGACGTTCCGGCTCACTCATCATAATATCCAGACCGGCAATAACTCCCGCAACCGATGCAGGCGGCAGGGCCGCAGTAAAAATAAACGCTGAAGCTTTATGGCGAATGAACTCGGTGACCTTGGACTTTGCGGAAACAAATCCGCCGATGGAACCCAGACTTTTGGAAAACGTCCCCATATAAATATCTATTTCGTCTTCCAGGTTATAGTAATTGGCAACGCCCCTGCCACTCTCACCCACAACACCCAGACCGTGAGCCTCATCAACCATAACCTTGGCTCCATAGTCTTTCGCCAATTTGACAATAGCTGGAAGGTTGGCAATATCGCCGCTCATACTAAACACACTGTCAGTAATAATTATCTTTCCTTCAACATCTGAATATTTTTTTAAATAATATTCCAAGTGATCCATATCATTATGCTGATAGCGGACAGTCTTTCCTTGTGCCACGCTACAGCCTTCGTAAATACTGGCATGGTTTTCCCGGTCCGAAAAAGCCACATCTTTTCTCCCCAGGAGACAAGCAATCGTCCCCTGATTTGCCTGGAACCCCGTGGACATGACAATGGTGTCTTCTCGGCTCAAGAAAGAGGAAAGCTCCCGTTCCAGGATCTTATGCAAATTGAAAGTACCATTGAGAAAACGACTGCCGGTACAACCAATGCCGAATTTTTTCAACGCCTCGCAAGCCGCTGAGACCACACGAGGTTCCTGAGCCAATCCCAGATAATTATTAGTCGAGATAGAAATAGCCGGTTTACCGTCAATAACGACGTGGCATCCATCAATTTCCTGAATTTCCCTGAAATACGGATAAATCCCCAGTTCCTTGGCCTGCTCTGGAGCAAAATAGCCAAAACACTTTGCCAGTATCCCTTTTTCTTTACTGTTGGGAGGGCGCAGGTGAGAATTTTCAAAATCAAACTTCTTTTTCAACAAGGAGGTGATTTTATTCTTTTTTAAATGAGTTGGTTCGTTGTCATCACTCGCGAGTTCATTGAGCAGAGTAAAAGGTTTTGTCATAAGTTTCTCACCAGAAATTTAAACCAGGGTCTATAGTTTCAAACGGAGGCATGCTTCCACAACTGGTTCAATGCTGGAAGCAATCCCGAACAAACGGTTTGACCGTATAAAGAATTCCTTCCCTGATCTCGAATCAGCCGGCGATGCGCCTCTCCTAAAGCGTGATAAGGCAGATCGGGAAACAGGTGGTGCGTTGCGTGAAAGCGAAGACCCACCGGCGCCCATAAAGGAGTCATCCATCTATTGCCGGGAATATTGACCGAGTCCAACACTTGGCTTGGGTAGCTCATCGCATTTTCCTTGGGGTTTTGGTAGCGGTGAGCCACTAAGGTTCTAATAGAATTAACCATAAAAATCAACGCTCCGACACAGTACCATAGGAACAGGGTTATCACAGGAATAATTTGCGCCAGAAGGCTCCCCAGAAATGCCCAGGTAAAAAGACACGCCAAAAACTCCTGAGTTTTCCAATCTTCCATATTCTTCCAGGAAGACTCTGGCCGCCGATAATCCAGGGCTATGATCAGCGCCGACATCCTGGCCATCAGGAACGATCTCAGCTTTTTACTGGCCAAAGATAGTGGAGTTAAAACTGAAAAACGTACCAAAAATAAAACCGGGACCAGAAAAGAAAAAAGAACATGAATGACAATCCATCTCCTTCCATTCAAAGCAAAGGGGAAATATTCCCCATCTTTTTTGGTTCCATAAAAACTCTGCTTATGGTGATCGAAATGAACGGATTGATAAAGAAAAACTGGGATCATAAGAGGGAAACCGCAAAGTATATTCCAAATCCAACGGAATACCTTGAAGGTACCCTTTTTGAAATGAACAATTTCATGGATGAATAAAGCCGCCCGATACAAAGCCAGACAGGAGAAAACCACAAAAAGAATTTGCCGGAAAGAAAAAACAGGGGCTATAAGGGCCATAACAAAAGCGCCCCACCCCAGAACGACGCTACATAAAAAATCCGACCAGTAAATAACAGGGTTGGGCCGAAAGAGATTTTTCACCAACTCTCTTGCCTTGCCTATTGGGAAATCCTCCTGCTGAAAATTTTCCAGGGTCTGTTGAGTCAGCACAATGGTCTGGTTCGCAATGGTGGGTTGCTAATTTTTTTCTGCGCAGGATACACACAGAACATTCTCCGGCATGAGCATGATACGGTCATGCGGAATCGGGTTGGCGCAACGAGCGCAGATTCCAAAATCCGACAAGTCCACCCTGCTCAGAGCTTTTTCAAGTTTGATGAGCTTGGCCTTCGCCGAATTTAACGAAGCCTCGCTAATACCCTGACTGCTGATCGCTTCCATTCGGGTGAGACGACCTATGGCGTTGTCTGGCGCAACCGGCTTGGAGGTTGCAGTGAAGCTTTCTATCAGGTGCTTTTGCACCTCGATTTCTTCAACAATTTTCTTTTTTAGTTCTACTCTACCTTCATCATCCATACACGATCCTATCATTTAACGCGTAAAATTCGGACTATTTTTGTACCGAAGCAAATCCGGACATCGCGCATCTTTGCGCCAACAAAGGGGTGAAACGGTCAGTATCCCGTGAAATATCTTCCATAAACCCATTGGCTAAATTCTGGTCTTCAAAACATTCGTAAACATCATCCAGAAATCCGCCGCGCAAAAGCGGATGCTCAAGAAAATCCCTCCCTGACCGGGTAAAAATTTCCAGCGGCCATTCGGTCACTTCAACCCGTTTCAGGCCCAGGTCTTCTAACCATTGTTTTGCCCGACTGGCAGAAGGACGTTCTTCTATATATTCATTCAAGGCCTGTTGCTCGTCCACCAGGTTTCTTTGCCTCATCTCCTCGTCGACGAGATTCCATAAAGAATCAAACGTTCCCAGCGAAGGAAAGGTCAGCACAATTTGTCCGCCCGGTTTTAAGAACCGAATCAGGTTACTAAGAGCCTCAAACCGATTCGGGCGAAAAAACATGAAAGAAAGGTTGCCGGTAATGCGATCAAAACGGGGCAGTGTCGGCGGCAAAAAGCGCATATCTCCGACCTCAAACTGCAACCATGGCATATGTCGACCCTGGATTGACCGGGAACGAAGCACTTGGGATTGATGGATGTCAATAGCCAGAACACTTCCTTCCGGTCCTACCTGTTCCGCCAGATGAAATGCCGGGACACCTCCCCCAGCGGCAATGTCCAGCACCGAGTCGCCCGGTTGCAGTTCCAGTTTATGCATCAACAGTTGTGCAAAAGGGGTGGACCAAGGGTCGTTTTCAGGCAAAGACCAAGATGAAGTCATGATATTCACTTTCTATTCACAGGTTAATACGGTTATTATCAGGGAATCCTTATTCTACCGGATAAACAATCCCGCATGGATATTTTTACAGATGACAGACTCCCCGACTCATACGCCCTTTGCCTTCTTGGCCACGGGAGTCGGGACCCCGAAGGCATTGAGGAATTCCTGATCCTGTGGAAAAAATTGCGCGAAAGAAACTTCTGCCAAATCACCGCAGGCGGATTTCTTGAGTTCGCCGAACCCACTGTCGCTGAAGCTATGTCCACCTGTCATTGCAACGATATTAAAAACATTATTATATTGCCGAGTATTTTATTTTCCGGTGAACACACGCAAAAGGGTATCCCCGGGATTGTCCGCGAAATATTCCGAGATCATCCTGAAATCAATCTGATTTTTGCAGAACCACTGGGCACGCAACCTGAGATTATGGAAGTCTGCCAGGCACGCATCGAAGAAGGGGAGAAATCCCAAAAAAAATCCATTCTCCGCTCAGAAACATTACTCATGATTGTTGGGCATGGAAGCCGAGACACAGACTTCAACTCCCAGGTCGAAAGAAACCTTTCCAGATTGGGAACAAAACTGGGATTTGGCAAAACCGTTATCTGCTTTGCCGGAGCCTCTGAACATTCCCTGGAAGACATGCAGGAAAAATTCAGCCCACAAGGATTTCACCGTGTTATTCTATTACCCTTTTTTTTGTTTACCGGATTCTGGGTCAAACACGTGCATGCCCTCGCCGACACTTTTCAGAAAAAACACCCGAATATCGAATTTCTCAAAGCCACCTGCCTCAAGCATCATGATATGATTGTTGATGCGCTGATTCAACGAGCCAGGAAAAGTGTTTTTAACAACCAAGCCTGAACTCAAAGGGAAAGTTTTTTATGATTAAAGAAATCCTACCTAATTTATATAACTGGAGCGAATACTCCGGAGAAAAAAAACTGGACTTCAATGGTTACCTGATAATTGGAAAGGACGAGTCCGTTATTATAGATCCCCCGGACTTAGGGAAGGATGACGAGAAAAAATTAGAGGATCTTATTAACAGTCATTCATCCTGCCCGTTAAAGGGAATATTGTTGACCAATGTTCACCATGAAAGAGCCGGTGATTTATTAAAGAATCGATTTTCTGTCCCGGTTTGGGTGAATGCGCTGGACAAGGAAGCGTTGGAAGTGCCTGCCGATAAAACCTTTAAGGGAGGAGATAATTTGTTTTGCGGTATCCAGGCGATTCAATTGGACCATCAAAAGTCACCGGGTGAAACGGCTTTTTATATAAAGGATCAAAATATCATGCTTGTGGGAGATGCTTTGATCGGCAAAGTTCCTGGCCAGGTAAATATGTTACCTTCAGACAAATACCAAGACCCCGTGAAAGCCAAGGCCGATTTGAATCGACTGATGGATTATGAATTTGAAACCTTATTAGTTGGAGATGGGGTATCAATATTTAAGGATGCTAAAGAAGTTGTGAAGACTTTTCTTGCTAACTGATTATAAAGCCAATATCAGTTTAGTTTTTTTATGGGCTAACAGGAAATGCGGGTCGTCAGGTTTGGGAAGAAACATTATGATCTGGGTTTTATCGCAAAATCATATATTGAAAAATTGCATGGGCGGGTTAGCCGTTTTATTCTTCCTTGCCGTTTCGCCCCCGGCTCAATCGCAAACCTCAAAATTCCCAGACATGGTGCGGATCGAAGCAGACTGTTTCACCATGGGGAGCGAGGAGTTTATCGTCGACCAGGCATCGCCCGGTGAAAATGAAAAACCCACTAGCCGTGTAGGTAGTGAGTAATGGCTTGCTGTACCCCTCCGTGGCATGAAGGCTAATGAAGAAGTATCACAAGCCGAAATAATGTTTGCTTGTTAAATAAAGATATTGCTTGTTGCCAGCGAAGGTTCTTCGCCCATTAGTTTTGGCGACAAATAACACCGTCAGGTATTGCTCACACCCCCATAAGAAATTCCCGACAGGTTCGCCATATTCTGGTTCCAGGTCGTCAAGTCATTGATTTGAAATTCATTCACATGTCTATGACCACAAGCTCTTGCCATTACGTTTATCAACTCTACAGATGCCTGAAAAAAGTTTTTGAGACGGTTGGCAGATTCTTCAACGATCAATCTTTGTCTCAAATGATCTTTCTGGGTAGCAATACCAACGGGACAATTGTTGGTGTTGCAGGCTCGCATCCCGATGCAACCAATGGCCTGTAAGGCCGAATTGGAAAGGGCAATCGCGTCCGCCCCTAAAGCGAGAGCCTTGGCAAAGTCGGCGGGGGTTCTTAATCCACCTGTGATGATTAACGTCACATCTTTTTTCCACAGACTGTCAAGGTGGCGTCTTGCCCTGGCTAGAGCCGGAATGGTAGGCACGGATATGTTGTCACGAAATAGAAGTGGTGCCGCTCCCGTTCCACCACCGCGTCCATCAAGGATAATGTAATCGACGCCAACTTCTATAGCAGCATCAATATCCTTTTCGATATGTTGGGCAGAGAGCTTGTATCCAATAGGAATACCCCCGGTCGCCTCTCTAACCTGATCGGCAAACTCTCTGACCGGTTTGATATCTGTCCAATCGGGGAAACGCGGTGGAGAAATTGCGGCCTCCTCTTCTTTTAATCCTCGCACCTCAGCGATTTTCCCCGTCACTTTATGTCCGGGCAGGTGACCGCCGATGCCGGTCTTGGCACCCTGTCCACCTTTAAAATGAAACGCCTGACAACGCTTAACTTTATCCATCGAATATCCAAATCGACCGGAAGCCAGTTCGTAGAAATATCTGCTGTTGGCACCCTGCTCTTCAGGAAGCATTCCGCCCTCCCCGCTACAGATGCCGGTCCCCGCCATTTCTGCGCCCATCGCCAATGCGATTTTGGCTTCTTCAGAGAGCGCTCCGAAGCTCATATCAGAAACAAATAAAGGAATTTCCAACTTAAGGGGTTTACGCGCTCTGGGACCTATAACAATTTCTGTGCCGACCGGCTCATCATCCAACAAAGGCATGGTCGCTAATTGCGCCGTGACGAATTGGATATCTTCCCATTTTGGAAGCTCCTGCCGAGGCACACCCATGGCCGCAACACGACCATGGTGCCCCAGTTTGGATAAACCATCTTTGGCCAGTTTCTGAATAAAACCCGTATGAGGTTCTGCATCGGTCCCGTGAGTGTCCGCATAGAGCCCCAGGTATTCGTCTCGATTGTAAGGCTGTGGATTTTCTTGTTCCCATTCGAATATTTCCGCTTCATCCACCAGAACATGACCGCCCTCGACCCAGGCTGAGAATTTATGCAGTCTTTCGTCATTGTCATATTCGCTGACGCCGGTTTCATATTTGAAATCCCATTGATGAACGCCACAAATGAGGTTTTGGCCTTGGATATGTCCATCCGCCAGTAGCGCACCGCGGTGGAGGCATCGGCCGTATAACACCGACACCTCGTCATCGTAACGGACAACGACCAAGTCCACGTTCGCCACCAGAGCATAGGAAGGTTCACGATCTTTCAGGCTACCCCAGTCAGCAATCACTACCTTCTTCATTTAGTTTTCCTCATGTTTGAGTAAATCCAGAAAATAAACTATCATCATTTCTGTCTATTTTCCATATCAGGTAAGCTTTGAGCATATAAATTCTCAAAGTTTGTCGAAAAAGCAAAAAGATTCTTACATTGCTTTCATCCATAAAAATTGTAATTATTGACCATATTTAAATCATCCGCCGTATTATGAGGAAAAATCATGAATGAGGAACTGATAGCAAACCTTGGGCCTCTGGCTCCACTGGCAGGAATCTGGGAAGGCAATAAGGGAGACGATATTGCCCCCGACGAAAACCCCAGGGATATAGAAAACAATAAATATCGCGAACGGTTGGTGCTGGAACCATTTGACCCGGTGAACAACCACGCGCAGACTCTATACGGCTTGAGGTACTCAACCATGGCATGGCGGTTGGATGCGGAGGACCCTTTTCATGAAGAGTTGGGGTACTGGCTTTGGGATCCGGCAGAAAAACAGGTGCTTCGATGTTTCATCGTGCCCCGTGGAGTGACGGTGATCGCAGGCGGCACGGTGGAACCGGATGCACGGGAATTCAAATTAGCCGCCGATGCGGGATCGGAAACCTACGGCATCTGCTCCAACCAGTTCCTCGATCGGGAATTCAAAACAATTCGCTATGACCTGAAGGTCACTGTCCACGATGAAAACAGCTTCGATTATGAAGAAGACACTCAACTCCAGATCAAAGGCCAGAGCGAACCGTTCCACCACACCGATAAAAACACCCTGAAACGGGTCTGAATATCCACAGATATGGCCTTAGTTTATTGGAATATATTGGCAAAAGGGAATATATTTAGGGTCATGACCCTATATTTATTATAGGAATTGTTTCCTTAATATAAAGGAGCCTATTTCCTCTAAAACCCGGTACTAAAAAGAGCCATGCTGATTTCGCCGATAGACCGTAATAAAAAACCGGACCCGGAGAAACATATAGGTCGGATCAATTCTCCTTACTGGACCCTACCCAGCTATGGCGGATTGGGTACTCCTCAAAACTTCAATCCATCCCATTCCGGTGAAGGCATCATAATTAAGGGTGAGGGATACCCGCCTGAATGAGCGGCGCAAACATCTTTCCCCACCTGAATCACCGAAGCCGGAACGGCGCCAAAGAAATAATCGTACGCACGATTCCCAACCTTCCAACCATCACATTATGGTCATCTCTCTCGAACGCAAAGCCGGAGAGCCCGACCCCTGGAAAGCCGGAGACCGCGTGTCCGTCATTTCCAAATCCCAAACCACGGCACCGAATCCTCAAAGTAATGCACAACCCGACACCCCAAAACCTCCTTTATTGACCAAAGATGAGGGAGACTATGTTTTACACCTCAGCAAAGATCATCCCCCTGAAGTTTAGCGTTTCTGTTCTAGCGAAAACCAAGAACACCGGTCATTCCCACATCCTGCGCACAAGGCATGTCCCATTAAAATTTGAAGTTTTTCTGGTCATAATTCGTGCCTGAAAAACAATAGGCGCGGTCTCAAATTTCCTTGATCCTTCACTTACTTGTAATGTTTTGGTACCTTTATTTGTAATGTTCTGCTACCTTCGTACGGCAATACGTAAACGGTATTCATCGGCACGGCGTTGTCTAACTATTAACTGGCTTTAGAAGAAAATTAACCGGATAAAAGAATATGAAAAAAATAATTATACTAGGGTTTATTGCCAGTCTCTTATGGGCCTTTTTTCACTTTGACGTCGGCCAATACCTTACGCTTGAATATCTAAAGGCGCAGCAAACGGATTTCTCAGCCTTTTATAAGGAAAACACTTTATTAGCGATTGGGGCTTATTGCGCAGTTTATATTGTAGTGACAGCTCTTTCCCTACCGGGAGCCGTCTTCATGACATTGCTTGGCGGTGCTTTGTTCGGGTTGATGATTGGAACCATTCTGGTTTCCTTTTCCAGCACCATCGGGGCGACTCTTGCTTTTCTTGTTTCACGTTTACTGCTACGTGACTGGGTTCAAGATAAATTCGGCAGTTATCTGAGCACCTTCAATGACGGCGTCAAAAAGGATGGAGCTTTTTACCTGTTCACACTTAGATTGATTCCCGCTGTTCCCTTCTTCGTCATCAATCTAGTCATGGGTCTGACTTCCATGAAGACACTATCATTCTTTCTGGTGAGCCAGATAGGAATGCTCGCAGGCACCATTGTTTTTGTAAATGCTGGAACGCAACTCGCTCAAATCGAATCTTTAGGGGGTATCCTCTCTGCAGAAATTATCTTTTCATTTGTCTTGTTAGGGGTTTTCCCATTGCTGGCAAAAAAGCTTGTGAGTTCCTATCAAAGAAGAAGAGTTATGAGCAAATTTAAAAAACCAAATTCTTTCGATTACAACATGGTGGTTATTGGGGCTGGATCAGCCGGTTTAGTGACCAGCTATATCGGTGCGGCAACCAAGGGGAAAGTCGCATTGATAGAAAAACATAAGATGGGTGGAGACTGCCTGAACACCGGGTGCGTTCCAAGTAAAGCACTCATCCGGTCTGCTAAATTCATGGCTGATGCTAAAAAGTGTCAAAAACTGGGATTCAAAAACGCTCAGGTTGAATTTGATTTTGCCGATGTGATGGAGCGGGTCCAACGGGTCATCAAAACCGTCGAGCCTCATGACTCGATAGAACGATACACTTCTCTGGGAGTCGAGTGTCACACTGGCGAGGCTAAAATACTGTCTCCTTACGAAGTGTCAGTGAATGGGAAAACTCTTACCACAAGGAATATTGTCATTGGCACCGGAGCCCGCCCTGCCATTCCACCGATTGAAGGCATTGAAAATGTCGGCTATCTGACTTCTGACACCGTTTGGGATATTCGCGAAAAACCGGGAAAGTTACTGGTGCTGGGCGGTGGACCCATTGGCTCCGAGTTGACCCAGGCGTTTGCTCGGCTAGGATGCTCCGTGACCCAGGTCCAGCGAAACAAGCGGTTGATTCCCAAAGAAGACCCTGAAATATCACAAATGCTTCTGGAAAGTTTCCAAAGCGAAGAGATCAATGTATTGACAGCACACACTCCTAAAAGATTCTTTAAACGCGATGGAAAAGATTTCCTGGAATGTGAGAACAATGGCAACTCTGTAGAAGTCGAGTTTGATACTCTCCTGGTCGCGCTGGGAAGAAAAGCCAACACAACTGGCTTCGGGTTGGAAGAACTGGGTGTTGAGTTAACTCCCCAGAAAACGATTAAGGTTGACGCATACATGAAAACTAATATCCCCAATATTTATGCCTGTGGAGATGTTGCAGGGCCCTATCAGTTTACCCACATTGCGTCTCATCAGGCCTGGTATTGTGCTGTCAATTCGATGATAAGCCCCTTCTATGGCTTTAAAGTCGACTACAGCACTGTCCCATGGTCAACTTTTACCGACCCGGAGGTGGCTCGGTCCGGATTGAATGAGTTGGAAGCCAAAGAACAGGGGATCCCCTATGATGTCACTACTTATGGAATCGATGACTTGGACCGTGCTATCGCCGATGAAGCGGCCTATGGAATTGTTAAAGTGTTAACAGTGCCCGGAAAAGACAAGATCATCGGTGTCACTATTGCTGGAGTGCATGCCGGGGATATCATTGCGGAGTATGTCGCCGCAATGAAAAACGGATTTGGCATGAACAAAATCTTGGGCACGATTCATATCTATCCCACCCTGGCAGAAGCCAATAAATTTGCCGCCGGTAATTGGAAAAAGAATCAGGTTTCAGAAAGCACTCTGGCATGGGGGGAGAGAATCAACCGCTGGCGAAGAGACTATTTTTAGGGGCGAAAACCGAAAGGGCCTGAGTAGCGGATCCCTAAACAAAAAGGGTAACACGGGTCTCATAAATAATACCCATGCAGGAAGTAAAATTTCAGACTTCATCTGATTGTGGCAAGTATTACAAGGAGAGCACTGGTTGAACGGGTTTGTTTAGACTGTCAAGTAGCTATTTATGACTTCCTCTCCCAGGTTTTTTATATCACCTGTAGCTACATTCCGGCCTTTATCCAGAACGCAAAACCTTTGTGCTACCCGACGCGCAAATGGCAGCTTTTGTTCCACAAGCAAAATGGTCAACCCTTTTTCCTGATTAAGGTGAATGATGATATCCCCTATTTCGTGTACGATATTGGGCTGAATACCTTCTGTCGGTTCATCTAAAATTAAAAGTTTAGGGTCAAGGGTCAAAGCCCTTCCAATAGCCAGTTGTTGTTGCTGCCCCCCGGAAAGGTCGCCTCCGCGGCGATTGAGCATCTGCTTTAATACAGGAAAAATATTAAATATAAATTCAGGGATTTCACGTAATCCATCTCCACGTGCCAGGAGACCCACACGGAGATTTTCCTCAACGCTTAATTGAGTGAATATTTCGCGACCTTGTGGTACATAACCAATTCCCTGATGAGCGCGCAACTCGGCAGGTTTATTCTCAAGCGCTTCGCTCTCCAAACTAATAGAACCTGAGTCGGTGGGTAAAAGTCCCATAATAGTTTTGAGTAAGGTAGTTTTCCCCACTCCATTTCTTCCCATCAGACAGGTGCAGGTTCCGGGCAAGACATCCAGATCAATATCCCAAAGAGTATGACTTTCCCCATAAAATTGATTTAGTTTTTGAACTTTTAACACTCCTAACTCCCCAAATAAACCTCAATAACTTTTGGATTATTTTGTATCTCTTCCATTTTTCCTTCTGCTAACACATGGCCTTCATGCAAAACAGTCACTCTATTGGCTATAGACCTGATAAAATCCATTTCATGTTCGACTACCACCACAGAATGTTTTCCCGCAAGAGATTTTAATAGTTCGGCTGTACGCTCGGTTTCCTGATGTGTCATTCCCGCCACAGGCTCATCAATCAATAAAAGTCTTGGGTTTTGGACCAGTAGTATCCCTATTTCCAACCATTGCTTCTGACCATGAGATAACAAACCTGCGCGGAGATGTCTTTGATCCATCAACCCGATGGTTTTCAAATTTTCTTCAATCATGTCTCTTTGCTCACCCGTTAAAGATACGGTTAGGGATTGCCAAACATCTTTTTGAGTATGAAAAGCCAGCTCGAGATTTTCAAAAACAGTATGGTTAAGAAAAACTGTCGGCTTTTGAAATTTGCGACCTATTCCTGCATGAGAAATTTCATACTCCGTCATTTTAGTGAGGTCATGGTTTTGTCCAAAAAAAATGGTGCCATGATCTGGGCGGGTTTTCCCGGTGATTACGTCCATCATGGTGGTTTTCCCAGCACCATTGGGGCCTATGATGCAACGAAGTTCACCGTCATCAATATACAGGTTTAAACCATTAAGCGCTTTGAACCCGTCAAAGCTGACGGTTACATCTTCCACATAAAGGATACAACCATGTGTCGTGTCAACTGAACCATCCTGGATACGAGGTCTTGAGCTAACCATTAAGCAGGCTCCTTGACTTTATCCTTTGGAGAAAAACGAGCAAAAACACCAACAAGCCCCTTTGGAAAAAATAATGTTACGATAATAAATAAGGCGCCCAAAAAATAAAGCCAGTAATCGGGAGCCGCAACCGTAAACCAACTCTTGGCTCCATTGACCAAACCAGCTCCAACCAAAGCACCGCTTAGAGTTCCTCGACCTCCGACCGCGACCCAAATAGCCATTTCAATTGAGTTGGAAGGTTGCATCTCACTGGGGTTAATGATTCCAACTTGTGGGACGTAAAGAGCACCGGCAATGCCGCATAAAAATGCCGACAAAGTCCAGATAAAAAGTTTGTAGTGAACGGTATTATATCCAGAAAACATCACCCGACTTTCAGCATCCCGGATCGCGGTAAGAATCCTGCCCAACTTGGATTTAACTACATAACGGGATAGGACATAACTAAAAAACAGGACGAAAGCAGTAATTATATATAGACTCATTTTAGTGGAAGGTTCCTGTAACGAATATCCTAAAATACGTTTAAAATCTGTAAGGCCATTATTCCCGCCAAAACCCGTATTATTACGAAAGAATAAAAGCATGAGCGCGTATGTCATCGCCTGTGTAATGATGGCAAAGTAAACACCTTTGATGCGTGACTTGAAAGCAAAATAACCAAAAGTAAAAGCAAATAAGCCGGGCAATATCAGGATAACCAATAAAGTAAAAGCAAAGTAATCGAACCCATACCAATACCAGGGCAATTCTTTCCAGTCTAAAAAGACCATAAAATCGGGCAGGTCACTCTTATAAACACCTTCTTTTCCAACACTCCTCATCAGGTGCATACCTATGGCATATCCGCCTATGGAAAAGAAAACGCCATGACCCAGGCTGAGGATGCCGGTGTAGCCCCAAATCAAATCAATCGCTAGAGCTACCAGGGCATAGCACAAATATTTGCCCATTAAAGCAAACATATAATCTGGGACATGCAAAACAGATTCTTCAGGCACTAATATATTTAAAAGAGGAAGAAGAACCACAGTAATGCCCAACAGAAAAAAGATGAACAGCCATCCTTTAACGGAATGCAAAGTGGTAATTTTTTTAATCATTGAGCAATATTAGTTATCGACCATACGACCTTTAAGGGCAAATAAACCCTGCGGTCGTTTTTGAATCAAAATAATAATGAGAACAAGAACGATAATTTTCCCTAACACCGCGCCTGCAACAGGCTCCAAAAATTTACTGAAAATACCCAAGCCTAATGCACCTGCTACGGTACCGGCTATTTTCCCAACACCCCCTACCACGACAACCATGAAAGAATCCACGATATACAGTTGCCCTAGCTCTGGACCAACATTTCCAATCTGAGACAAGGCAAGACCCCCCAACCCAGCCACGCCTGATCCCAATCCAAAAGTATACATATCAACCTTATGCCTTGATATTCCCATGCAAGACGACATCTCCCTATTTTGTGTTACAGCGCGTACTTGTAATCCTAATGAAGTTTTTTGTAATAATGCCCAAA
This sequence comes from Nitrospinales bacterium, assembly GCA_965263085.1. Classification (GTDB taxonomy): domain Bacteria; phylum Nitrospinota; class Nitrospinia; order Nitrospinales; family VA-1; genus LS-NOB. The sequence continues at coordinate 1,873,006 of OZ253582.1, read as the reverse complement.
CGGAGGCCACAACAAAGACCACGAATATAATGATGGCAATTCGATTAAAAGGAAGAACCACTCCATGAAAAACTTCCAATCCACCTGAAAGAAAAGAAGGGTTGGCAACTCCAACATTTTGCGCACCAAAAACCATCCTGACACTTTGAATCAAAACCAGGCTGATTCCCCAAGTAGCCAAAAGAGTTTCCAGGGGTCGTCCATAAAGATAGCGGATGATAGTCCTTTCCAAGAGGACCCCGATAATGGCGCTTACTATGAACGCAATTGGAATGGCTGCTATTAGATACCAGTCAAAAAAACCGGGCAAGAATTCTTTAAACAGGTTTTGAACAACAAACGTGGAATATGCACCAAGCATCAACATTTCGCCATGAGCCATGTTGATAACTCCCATCAAGCCAAAAGTTATCGCCAAACCTAAAGAAGCAAGGAGCAATATACTTCCCAAACTCAAACCATAAAATAAGCTGGCGAACTGGTTAATGAAGAACTGTCGATTCTTGATCTTTAAAATTGCTTTGGCCGCACCATCACGAATTTCGACATCACTTTCTAAAAACTCTCCCGCATCATTTTTTTCCAGTAGAGCTTCCAGATCTATTTTAAAATCATTGTTTCCAAATTCATTGATAGTATCTAACGATTGAAGACGCTTTTTTTTATCATCGCTGTTTAATCTTACTTTCGCCAAAATCAACATGCATACTTTACGAACATCAATATCACTCTCTTTGTCCAAAGCTTTCTCTACTAACCCAGCCAAGTCACTGGATGGACTCTTTAATAATTCCTTCGCGGCTTTTAAACGCACCTCTGAGGAATCCGAGTTCAGCTTCAACTTCCCTATTGCAATGGATAAAGCCTTTCGAACCGAACTATTAATTCTGGGTTCGCGGAGAGTTAGAGAATTCAAATCGACGAGGTTTCCATTTAACGCATCGTGGCCTTGACCCTCTATCTCGCTAAGAATAATAAGTATGCCATCTTTACTGATTTGCAAGCGTTTGCTTTTCAAGGCCTCCAAGGCAGGAAGCGCGGCAACGTTTCCCATATTCCCCAGACGCTGCGCGGCCAGCTTTATCTTGGATCGGCTTGTGTTTCCCAGGTCTTTGAGGGTCGATTCAAAATCATTGGCCTCGCCTAAAGAAAATGAAAGTAACCCCACAATCAAAAACACAAAAACCCCAAGAAACCGCGCAAATAATTTTCGGCCTTTCAGGATATCTGTCAGTTTATGGGATTTAAATAACAGGCGGGTTTTTTGCATTCGTATAAAACTTCCCCAAACAACAAAATTTCATCCTATCATGGATGAAATTCTTTGCGTTAAAAGTTAATTTAACTATATCCCCCCCCGGGCCCATCAACTTGCCTTGGAGGAAAACCACAATGTATCTGGAACCGGAGGAGGATTTTTCAGTAAATTAGAATCTGGACTTTTTGCAATTACCGCATACCCAGGGGTAAGTCCAATCAGCAACTTTTTTTGCACTATCCGGAATAAAAGGACTCCACGCCTGCGCTCTTATAGGCCCATCAGTTTTCCAAACCACTTCAAATTGCCCATCTTCCTGGATTTCTCCAATAACTACTGGTTTATGCAAATGGTGGTTCTTAGCATCCATCGTGATCTTAAACCCAGAAGGAGATTGGACAGTTTGACCACCGACGGCCTGGCGAACAGCGTCAACGTTCGTAGTACCAGCTTGTTCAACCGCTTGTGCCCACATCTTAATTCCAATATAAGTGGCTTCCATAGGGTCGTTGGTGACACGCTTGCTCCCGCCAGGAAGTTTCTTTTTCTTCACATAGGCATTCCATTTTTTAATGAAGGCCTTATTTTCTGGAGTTTTGATTGACATGAAGTAATTCCAGGCAGCTAAATGCCCCACCAAAGGTTTCGCATCTATACCACGCAACTCTTCTTCTCCAACCGAAAAAGCTACCACAGGAATATCTTCAGCCTTAAGCCCCTGATTAGAGAGTTCTTTATAAAATGGCACATTGGAATCGCCATTGATGGTGGAAATGACCGCGGTCGGTTTACCCCCTGCAAACTTTTTGATATTCGCCACGATTGTCTGGTAATCACTGTGACCAAATGGGGTATAGGTTTCCATAATATCTTTCCCAGCTACTCCCTTAGACTTCAGAAAATAGTTAAGAATTTTGTTTGTCGTTCGAGGATAAACATAATCAGTCCCTAACAAGACAAACCGTTTTGCTCCGCCACCGTCTTCACTCATTAAATATTCAACTGCGGGAATAGCTTGTTGGTTTGGAGCCGCGCCAGTATAAAATACATTATAGGATGACTCCTCGCCTTCGTATTGTACGGGATAAAACAGTAATCCGTTTAATTCTTCAAACACAGGAAGAACTGATTTGCGTGAAACAGAAGTCCAGCAACCAAATGTTACCGCGACTTTTTGTTTTTGGATTAGCTCCCGTGCTTTTTCTGCAAACAAAGGCCAATCTGAAGCGGGATCAACCACAACAGGTTCCAGTTTCTTACCGAGAACGCCACCGTTAGCATTTATCTCTTCAATCGCCATCAAAGCCACATCTTTTAATGACGTCTCACTGATTGCCATGGTTCCTGAAAGGGAATGCAGTATACCTACTTTAATGGTGTCAGCCTGCGCTGTTGCGCTGACCAGGAAAAACACAAATGCTAAAAACAGGGACTTTAAATTTTCTGATTTTATATATTTCATATTAAACCTCTCCTAATTTTTGTTATCGTAAGGAGAGAGGAGTTAAATCTCCCCTCTAATTATCTACTCGTTTACTTTTGCCAACTACAATTGGAACTGAAGGCCAATCTTAAATGTATTCTTTGAATCGGCATTCGACCCATTGCGGTCCGCAGAGTAAACCATATTAATTTTTGCGTTTTGCCCATCAATAATGTAGTTCACGCCACCTTCCGTAACCGAGCGGTTTCCGCCATCTTCCGTTATATTATCCCTGGCAAAATGCTGGTATCGAACATAGGGTTGAAACTTTCCCCATCCTATTTGCTTGGGGATCAAATAACTTCCCAAGGCAAAGTAACCTTCACCCTGAGTCAGGCTGACATCCGTCTTGTCATCCAGATCATAGTCATAATAGGCACCTTCCAGATTAACAACACCGCCGTTCCCTAGTTTTTTCTCCATGAGAACATCAACATTCCAGCCGGTAAAATCGCCCGCCTCCAATTTGGTCCCTGCGCCATCTTCCTCGTGCTGAATAACAAAGGCCACCGCCAGAACATCTTTCGCCCCATAATAGGAACTGGTGGTGTAATAACCGGGCTCCGGATCCCAAAAGTTATAAGTAATCCGGGCAGTATGAAGCAAGTTGTCCGATTGATCAGAGTCGTTCTCCTCGCCTTCATGCGTAGAATCTGTCCGGCCTTCGAAGAATCCATAAGACCATTTGAATTTACCTCCCGCATATTCTTTCATAATTGTCAAACCATGATCGCGTCCGGCAAAAAGAGCTGGATAAGCTTGAACAACCGGGAAATCGTATACGTTCAGATAGTATGGACCGTCCAGGTTAGACCTGTCGCTGGGGGGTAAGTATCTTCCGGCCCAAACATCAAACCCTTTTATGGAAAACTTGGCAACCGCGTCCAAAACACGGATATCGCCTTGATTGTTCGGTCCCCCTGAACGCTCAGTATTAAACTCCAGCGTTATATTTTCATGTACCTTTGCGGCGGTATAAAGCCTCATATTATCAAGGGTTACACCTGAAGAAGTATCAGTTCCACTAGGGGCTCCGTCTTCCGTAACCGCAAAAGAACTTTTAAGCCCTAAACCGATACTGAACCAGCGCGTGTCATCAATTTTAATCTTCGCACCAGCAACAGCCAAAGTTGGAGACCCCAAGCCCAGCAAAAGCACCGCCAGCACACTGTAAAGCTTTCGTTTAATATCTAAAATCATTCTTAAATCCTCCTATCGATTTGCCCTATATTAATTCTATGAACTAAACTTATTTTTGTATAAAGCAAGACCCGTGCCTTTTTGATTAACCCGAATAAAAGGCAGATCAGCCCCGCTCTATAGAGTTAATACTCAACGGAAGCGTTGATTCTAAGATCAGAAATGCCCTATATTTAGGCATTTAATTTTATAGTGCTTAGCTTTGTGGCGGGGGAGGAGGGTCAATGCAGGAGATTTGAGCCGCTATCTTGCGGTGCTAATGTCTTTAAATAGAAGCTTTTTGAAGGAGGAACGGATTAAAACTGCGTCTTAGTTCCACAAATATACCGGAACAGATAATCCATTTAAAGCAATTCTTCGAAAAGTTTATTCTGCTGGATTTTATATTCTTCATCGTCAAGAAGTTTCCTATCATGAAGATACTTTAGATGCTCCAGCTTTTTCTCCAATTCGGGGTTAAACTTTTCGTTTGAAGAGTTTATTTTAAAGTTTTTAGAGGGCTCACCTTCTTCCACATTCTGTTGCCCTGGAACAGGAAGTTGTATTTTTGCGACTATCCAGTTTTTCCGTATGCGCTTACCTTTTTCAGCGCCGGACTTAAAATAAAGTTGCCCTGGATGAGGAATTAGTTTCCAAGCAAAAATATTCCATCCACGGAGATCATTTCTTTGAAAAAATTCTTCACCATGAATCGAGTCAAAACGCCAGTTCAAATGTTTTCTGAAAGAAAAAATATCGCCAGATGTAATTCCGCCTTCGCTCTTTAACTCAATATGAATAATTTTATCAGGGGTCACACCTTCAAACATTTTCTTAAGCAGCAGGGCTAATTTTTTAATTTCAGGTTTTGAAAAAACCGGCTCTTCTTTGTTTCCCAGAAATGTGCCTTTGTACCTGAGCGAAACCAGTTGGTTGACTATCTCCGCATGTGAAATTTTCACAGGATGGTTTAATCTGAACTTCTTGACGTTAAAGTTTCCATGAAGTTTCGATATATAGCTAAGATCGACCTTGATATCATTTTTTCCCAAATCCGAGCTTTCCGCGATCCCAAAAACAAAAGGAGCGCAAAAAAGCAAAAATATCATTACTATTAAATATCGGCGAATTAAATCCATACTTTTGAAAATGCTTTTAATATATTTGGATGAGATTCACAACAACCCCTGATTAATAATAAATCTTTCTATCTCATTCGTTCCAATGCCATTTTTTAAGTTAGTGAAGATGAAAGGTTTTTCACCGCGCATCTTTTTAGCATCACGCTCCATTATGTCCAGAGAAGCCCCCACATGGGGAGCCAGATCTATTTTATTAATGATAAGCAAATCGGATTTGGTTATACCTGGCCCTCCTTTGCGAGGGATTTTATCTCCGGCCGCAACATCAATTACATAAAGGGTCAAGTCGGAGAGTTCAGGACTAAATGTCGCGGCAAGATTATCGCCCCCGCTTTCCACGATGATAATATCCAGATTGGGGAACTTATGGCATAAATCATCAATAGCGGATAAGTTTATGGAGGCATCTTCACGAATAGCAGTATGCGGACAGCCTCCGGTCTCAACACCTCGAATTCTTTCTTCTTCCAGAGCTTCATTTCGAATCAGGAACTGGGCGTCTTCCTTCGTATAAATATCGTTGGTCACTACAGCAATTTGATAGTTGCTTCTCATACGCTTGCATAAGGCATTAACCAAAGCCGTCTTTCCTGACCCTACCGGGCCCCCAACCCCAACACGTAACACTTGTTTCGTTGCCATATTAAATTTACGATCTAAATAATCGGGTGTATTGAGTTTCATGAAGAGCACTGGCTATACCCTGACCCGGAGAGGTATACCCCATCTCTTCATCTTTTAATGATAAACCTTTTTCAACAAGCTCCGGAATAATTTCAATGAAAGAAGATAACATCTTCTGACCACAGGTTTGCCCTAGAGGTACCAATTTGATTGCGGCCAGAACCTGATTTTCAGCCCACATCCATAAATATCCCAAGGATGCATCATTAAGAGATATCTTCCAACGCACGGCTCCCAGGGAAAATAACGACAGGAAGCAGATTCGAGGTTTATCCTTCCACTCAACCGCTTCTAAAATACCCATATCCTCCAACAATCTAGCTAACGCATGAGCTAACTGTTGCTCCTCTTCCTGAAACTCTCTAGAACCACGACTGGCAAAGAGATAATCATTCCAATAGAACACATTTTTTTTATCATGGATCGTCCAGGCATTGTACAGGCGGGATAATAACGGCACATCTAAATAAGTCAAAGAGTTTTCCAAGAGACCCTGAATCCATAATGACGTAGAACCCTCATCTTTTATCCAGCCTGAAGAGACCGCAAATTCCAAACCCTGGGAATAGGCGTAAGCACCAACAGGAAGCATCGGACTGCACAATTGCATTAAACGTAAAGTTTCTTTAGACCGATCAGAATTCATTTATGTTTCGCCGTGATGAGAATGCGAATGACGGGTGTGCCCACTATAGGCACCCGCTTCTGGTTCAAAAGGCGACAGTTCATGCTTTACAACAAGCCCCAGCGATTGAACCATCTCTTCCAGCACATGATCTCTTTGAATTCTTAACCAGCCGTCCCCTATTTGAAGAGGAATATGCCGGTTACCAAGATGATAACAAGCGCGAGCTAAAAGGAAAGAATCCTTTGTAGAAATGACGGCAACTTCTTCGTTGGCAGCACAAACTTCGACAATCAATCCATTATCCGCACGCAAAAAATCACCATGGCGTAAAACACTTCCCCGCTCCAGCATCAATGCCACTTCCTGATTATCATCCAGAGAAGTTCGCAATCGGCTTTTCTGTCTTTTTTCAAAGGGAAGAGTCAGGCTTACAGAAGGCGTGGCAGGAGTGCCGAGCTTTTCTATGATGGTTAGCATTTAATCGAGTTCTGTTAAAAAAGAAAATAACGCTGTGCCAGAGGCAATTCTCTCGCTGGCTCACAGGTTAAAAGTTCACCATCCGCCCGGACTTCATAAGTTTGTGAATCCACTTCTATTCTTGGAAGGTAGTTATTATGGACAAGGTCCTGTTTGGTAACACGACGGGTATCTTTAACCGCAACCAATCGTTTATTCAATCGCAGGTTCTCCCTCATTCCAGTTTCAGAAGCCGCTTTGGATACAAAACTCACACAGGTCTCACTCCGTGCTCCCCCGAGCGCGCCAAACATCATACGATAGTGAACAGGCTGAGGGGTAGGGATTGAAGCGTTAGGGTCTCCCATCGGAGCCGCCGCAATCATTCCACCTTTAATAATTAGAGCCGGTTTAGCCCCAAAAAATGCCGGTTTCCATAAAACAATATCCGCCAGTTTCCCCACTTCGATGGAACCCACTTCATGGCTGATCCCATGAGTAATGGCAGGGTTGATCGTATACTTGGCGACGTATCGCTTGGCGCGGAAATTATCATTTTGTGAAGAGTCCGGGCGTAACGGTCCACGTTGAACTTTCATTTTGTGAGCCGTTTGCCAGGTTCGGCAGATCACCTCTCCAATGCGTCCCATAGCTTGAGAATCGGAAGCTATCATGCTAAAGGCTCCCAAGTCATGAAGAATATCTTCCGCCGCTATGGTTTCACGCCTTATGCGCGACTCAGCAAACGCAACATCTTCAGGAATTTTTGGGTCAAGATGGTGGCACACCATGAGCATGTCTAAATGTTCATCAATAGTATTTATCGTATAGGGACGAGTGGGGTTTGTCGATGAAGGCAATACATTCGCCACACCACACGCTTTAATGATATCCGGCGCATGCCCACCACCAGCACCTTCCGTATGATACGTATGAATCGCCCGCCCCTTAAATGCCGCCAATGTATCTTCGACAAAACCCGATTCATTTAAGGTATCTGTATGAATGGCAACTTGCACATCAAAATTATCAGCAACGGTTAAACAATTATCGATGGATGCGGGAGTCGTCCCCCAATCTTCATGCAACTTCAAACCCATTGCACCCGCAATCACTTGTTCTTCAAGAGCGGCAGGAAGACTGGCATTGCCTTTCCCCATAAACCCAAAATTCATCGGAAGTTCTTCCACGGCCTGATACATACGCTGAATATTCCAAGGCCCAGGGGTACAGGTTGTAGCATTGGTGCCCGCCGCCGGTCCTGTTCCACCACCCAGCATGGTTGTGGTTCCCGACATGAGCGCTTCTTCCACTTGTTGCGGACAAATAAAATGGATATGGGCATCCAAGGCGCCAGCCGTGGTTATAAGACCTTCTCCGGCAATCGCTTCTGTTCCAGGCCCAATAATAATGTCAACATCAGGTTGAATGTCAGGGTTTCCGGCTTTTCCAATACCCACAATTCGACCCGACTTAATTCCAATATCGGCCTTGACGATACCCCAATGGTCGAGGATCAAAGCATTCGTAATGACGACATCGACCGATTCTTTGGAAGTTCTTTGGCTCTGCCCCATTCCATCTCGAATAACCTTACCACCGCCAAACTTAACTTCCTCGCCATAGGAGGTTTTATCATCTTCAACTTCAATCCAAAGCGCCGTATCCCCTAAACGTATACGATCTCCCGTAGTAGGACCATACATATCCGCATAAGCGCGCCTGTTTATCTCAGTCATTTTTCTCCTTCCAACTGTCCCATAATTTTTCCGTTGAACCCATAAATATGCCTGGAGCCTAAAAAAGCGACCAGTTTAACTTCGCGCGTTTGTCCCGGCTCAAATCTAACAGCTGTTCCGGCAGGGATATTCAGGCGATAGCCTTTTGTTTTTTCACGATCGAATTGCAACGCGCCATTGGTTTCAAAAAAATGATAATGTGATCCCACCTGAATCGGTCTATCGCCCGAATTGGAAACAGTCAGACAGATCGTTTCTCCATTTTCATTGAGAATAATCTTCCCCTCTTTTACTTTTACTTCACCCGGAATCATTTTATTCTCCGTTTATGGAATTGGGTTGTGAACAGTGACCAGTTTGGTGCCATCCGGGAAAGTAGCTTCCACTTGTACTTCATGGATCATTTCTGGAATTCCCTCCATCACCTGTTCGCGTTTGAGCAAAGTAGTTCCGTAGCTCATCAGATCGGCGACACTTTGCCCATCCCGTGCGGCTTCCAGAATAGCGGCTGAAATATAAGCGATGGCTTCAGGATAGTTGAGCTTCACTCCGCGAGTTAGCCGTCTTTCCGCTAATAATCCAGCGGTAAAAACTATCAATTTATCCTTTTCTCTAGGGGAAAGTTCCATTTTTGCCTCTCTTCACAGTTTTTTCTACATACTTAGTCATAAAAATCAATCAACAGGCAATATCAAGTGCTCCAAATTCGTGGTTCAACAGCTTCATGGTGGATCACCTTCTGGCGCAATATTTTCCAAGCCTTCACAAAGTAACTCCGGGCTCTCTCCACACTATTCCCTAAAAAATAACAAATGATAATACCATCCGCTTGGGTTACTGAAAATAATTCTTGCTCCCTTGAGGGAATTGTTATTTTTCTTAATGGCTCGACTAATTCTGTTTTATGGGTCGCACAAACCATATTGCCAATAACAGGGAAGCCTTGCAATCCCCACTTAGCTCGAAGAGCCGGGCCATCTCCTTTTAAACTGAGACGCTCAATCCATAAAGGTTTATCATCCCGCCAAACCTCAAAACGCTGATCTAACTCACCCCGATTAAAATTTTCACTCGAAGCCGGTCGCCCCAGGCATGAAATTTCCCAGCCGGTAAATTGACTATCGCGGGACAATTCAATTTTCGTTTGAATCTTCGCCCTGGCGCCCGAGAACAGGATGTTCTCCGACGGGAACCATTCCAATATTCCCCCTGATGCTACTTTAACCCTCTGTTCCTGCATGGCCATTAGCCCCGCACTCCGGTAAAATTTTCCCGCCGCCGGAGTTGTGATCAAAGCATGAGCGTTCGGATTCACATCTACAGAAATATTTAAACGATCTCCCCCTACCACTCCACCAGGAGGATGCAGTATATAAACATGGCAAGCTCCGTTAAGCTCCGGGTAAAAGGGTTTTTGCACCTGCAAAGGGCCATAGTGTTTGCGATGACTCAGTATGGTCCTATTGCCAGACTCGGAAAACTCCAAGTCCAGTTGAGCTTTCCATCCTGTATCCGATTCTTTTTCCTGTAGTTTAGCCGGAGGCATAAACACAATGAACGCCTATGCGAAAGGTTGCTATCAAAATCATGGCCCGCAAACCCATTTAGTCGGCGTTATTCCAATCAAATTCTGACAATAGGAATGCCAAATAGCAATTCAAAGTCCTTGGTTTTAAGACACCTAACGGTGAACACCGAGTTACTTTAATTCATGGTCATGGTTTTTTAAAAACTCTCTGATTTTGTCTGTGGCATCTAAAAGTACGAGCCATTGACTTTTGTATAAAGTTACGGGAAAACGGCCAAGACCATACATCGACATACCGCCTTTTTGGCCAACCTTAAAAGTGATGTTATCTGATTTTTTTTGCTTTAATGCTTCATTTTCTGCCCTGAGGCGTTCCAACTCTCTACTCGTATCATCGTCATTTGAAGTCATTAGATTAAACTCCCAAGTATTTATTAAGTAAGTTACGAAACGTTAAACTTTAACTAACTTTCCTTAGCTACACCGCAAAAACTTTCATCACTTCGTCACCGAATCTGTTTCATAGAATCCTCCTTAAACCCGAATCTTAACAGAAAAACTCTACTTTTTGACTGTCCAATTTATAGTGGAAAGGTCATGATCTACCTGCTTCAATTGGGAAAGAAACTCAGTCTCTCTATGACTGGTAAGCAACAGTTTTTCTGTGGAACGTGTCATCGCAACATACAGCACTTTGGCCGCTGAGACTGGGTCCTGTCCGTCAGCAGGCATATTCCCTATCCCTGATACCGCAACAATGGGGAATTCTAAACCCTTACTGCTGTGCATTGTCATTAACTTCACGCTGTCAGCCGAGGACTTAAACAGCTTTTTCTCCTTTGAATCCCTGAGCCATTGACAGGGAACACCTATGGACGTTAATTGGGTATGCAGTTTTTCTCCCATCCAGTTATTCCAATATATTACGCACATATCGGACCAGGGAATCCCCTGTTCGTCATGCATTCGCTTGAAGGTACGAGCGATATAGCCTACTTCCTCTTCATAAGAGTTAAAAGTCTTTACTACGGGTGCAGGTCCATGACGCCCCGCCGCCGCCTCAGGCTCAACCAACGGCACATGATCCTCGCCCTTAGCATCTAGATTAAGGTATCTGCGGACAAACTGGTAAGCGAAACCAAGAATTTCTTTGGTATTCCGATAATTCAATTTTAGTATAGTTGTCCGGCCCTTTGCCTGAACTCCGACACTAGATAAGCTGAAGTCGAGCTGGTTCTTCTTGCTGTAGATCGACTGTGCATCGTCATAAAGCAACAGTAGGGAATTGGTCTTGGAATCAACCATGCTTACCACAAGCTCCAGCCATTCAGGCTTAAAGTCATGGCCTTCGTCGATCATTACTGCGCCATACTGACATTTTGGTATCTCACCCTTCTCCGCTGCAGCAATGACCGTCTCAACAAGCCGGTCAAAATACTTGTCGCCCCGCTGTTGTGGTCGATCAATATGGTAGGTGCGTAGCTGTTCACCGCACCAGTCATGGAAGTGATAGACGCTGACCTTATCACCAAGACCTCGCCCAGCAATCAGTTCGCGCAACCTAGCGGCCAGTGTTATGTTGTAGCAGAGGACAAGAATTGGTTTGTTCAGCATCTTGGCGAGGTAGAGACAGCGATAACCCAGGATCAAGGTTTTGCCAGAACCGGCCACCCCATGGATGACCCGGTGTCCTTCCCCAAGACTGCGTGCCAGCATTTCCTGCTGCCTATCCATGACCTTTATAATGTCAGGTAGCAGCTCTTCTATATCCTCCTCTTCTGGCTCCTCTGAAAAAAGATTGCCCTGATCGTCTGTATTGATTCTAACTTCGGGAAACATGTGCCAACGGATACGATCAATCTGCGGTAGGGTAAGAGGATGCGAAAACTGGACGTTGAACATGTTCCATAAGCGCTCTTGAAAGATCTCTGGCTCCACGCTTTCAACCATTTCATCCTTACAGATAACTTGGTGCTCAGGTAACACTTCTCCCAAGTCAGTAGATTCAAACTGCCTACGGGTAATATTGCTCAATACCACCCCATAACCGTATGGAAAAACCACGTGGCCCTTATAACGTCCTGTTTGGTGGACCAATTGAGGGTCCTTCTCCAGCTGTTGTATCAGTTGATTGGTGCATTGACGTGCCTGTTCCAGAGGGTTGACTTCGGTTTTGACGCCCTGCGGGATGATGATAGTTGCAGTCGCCTTATCTATCTTCTGGATGGTATCCAGCTTCCAGTCCTTCACCTCCAGCAACAACAGACCACGTGCCGGATGCAGGATAATGAAGTCGAAATATCGCTGTCTTTTGCCGACAGGCAAATCGTACCAGCAGAGGTAGTCGTCCTCCAAATGGCTCTCTATGCGCCAAGCGAAACGCTTCTCGCCCGATTGCATTCGTTTAACGCAACTATTAAGAGAGGGAATTAGACTTGCCATGTTAGTTGAGTCGGTCCAAAAATCGTACAGTTAAGCTTTGAAAGAAACGGTAGCCAGCTTAGCACCATCTCAGTAAGCCCATTTTTTATTCTTCATAAGAATGCCTGCTTTGGGTCGATGGCAGACGTTCCAACAATTTCTTGAGTTCCTGGATGAATGCAAGCCCTCACGGGGAAATATTATAGGGGTTATCCAGGAATAAAAGGGAATGAAATAGACTGAAAAAAACTTATTCAGATAATTTCCAAAATTTGGTAAGCCGTGAAGAAATCGAACCTTCGACCTACTGATTAAGAGTCAGTGCTCTGCCCGTTGAGCTAACAGCCTATAAATTGTTCCGTGGTAGATATATTCATTTGAATTAGGCATGTTCACCCTCTTTTAAATCTCCAACGCAGAACTAAAATGAATAGACCAAAAAAAACTAAGAAGAGTGACGAGTGTAGGGTAGCAATAATTTTAAGTACAACCAAATCAACACCACTAGATAACCATTCAGGTGAAACAGGTAGCCTCCAAACCTTAAATGGACTTACAGACTGCTCGATAGTGAACCCAATAGTGGGGCCTAAAGTTTTCCAAGAAAATTCTATGGAAGCTAAAGTTTTCCAAGAAAATCCTGTAGCCATTAATAGATATATTAGGAAAAATGACACGGAAACTCCTGACATCGAAGCAACAGGCCGCCCAAGACTCTGCCCATAATTAGAGGTTAGTTCGTAAAGGCGAGAAAAACGTTTCACCACGCAGTCCGTTTTGGAATCAGCCGCTTGACATTTTTGCTCTAAAGCATAAAACATAGCCTCTTCCTGACGAGCACGGCTATTTTCCATGTCCAACTTCAGAGTTCTGTAGGCGGGAGCGGCGTCAGGGCTATGATCTTTGAAGTTTCTGCCCTGAGGAAACTTGGTGTCTTGATGGAGTGTGCAACCTTGAAATTCAGGTGCGACAAAAAACACGCATTCATCAAAATTGGAGGTTGTTAAAAATTTTCTATTGATGAATGAAACGGAGTCTTTGAATGTTGAGTTTGAAAAATCTAATTCTGGAAAAGATGAAGGAAGACCCTCATCATCTACGTTAAAATTCGCAGGTCCCTCAAATTGAACCTCTGTAAACTTTAAAGACCCTTTAAATACCGTATTGAAGAAATTTGCATTCTTTGTGAATATTGTATTTGCAAAGTCAACTTCGGAGTTGAATTGTGACCCGACAAAATCAGCATCACCAATAAATTTAGTGCGGTCAAATGATGCTTCTTTCGCAAATACCGTCTTTTCAAAAGTAGCTTTATCTTCGAAGGTTGTCTCAGTAAATGAGGTTTTATTTTTAAATTTCAATCCAGTGAAATCCGCATCTTTTGTAAATACGGTATTTGAGAAATTGGATGCCCCGCTAAATTTAGCTGAGACAAAACTTGTTGTAGAAGCAAACTTTGAATATTGAAAATCTACCGCATCCAAAAAATTCGTTTTCTTGAATGAACTTTCTTCAGGAAAAGAGACACCTCGGAAAACCACCGCTTTATGAAATGTGGCTTGCTCAAAATCTGGCCTACATTCGCAATCGGAAAACTTAATTTCCACTGGAAAAACAACACCAGATAGGTCTACTTTCTTTCTACCAGCGTTCCGGATTTGATTACCAACTTCACCATTAAAATTCTTGTTCCCGCCCTCATTCCATTTTGCCTTTTCTGTTCCATTTCCATTGGTATCTTGTAGTGGAGCATGAAATTGACAAGCCCTCCTCCCATCAGATAGAGAAATCAATGACCCTTCTCCAATATTAAATTGGCAACGTGTACGTTGGGCATTCTTTATGAAGAATTCACAGGGCATTTGGTAAGGTTTCTCTAAATAATTTTCGTTTCATCTATTTTCATAGATTTGTTTACATCTATAGAGCTAACTATATACACTCTGCCCTTGCCCATAATAAGATTCATAAACATGTTGAAAAACCACATTGCATTTCTGGTCGAAGAGGTCTTTACCAAACGCATCTGGCAACTCATCTAAAGTCTCCTCAATATTTTGCCAATATGAGGCTTTATCAGGGAAGACCCACCAAATTTCTCCGCGTGGGTCTCGAGAATCACCTTTATACCTAGGAATCACATGTATGTGTAGATGATTAATAGTTTGGCCGGCCGCTTCACCATCATTAATTCCAATATTATATCCATTGGGGCTTGTGATCCCTTTTCAATTAAAGCTTTTGCTTGCTCTATTCCATTGAATAAAGCGACCTTTTCTTCGTCCGTAGTTAAAAAAAAAGATTTTACATGCCTTTTGGTAATTATTAAAAGATGTCCTAGGGAAATCGGATGGGAATCTTCAATAATTAGAAAATTATTGCCTTCCAGAATTAGTTTAAATTTATAAGGCTTGCAGAAGGGGCAAAGAATTTCCATAAAAAAACATACCAATTTTTTTCAAAAGACTTATTATAAGGCCATCGCTATTAATCTACTATTTTTTTCTGGAGCAAATAGTGTCTTTACTTTCAGATCTTACAATAGATAAAAAATACCGAGGAAACTCCGGCACAATTGTTTCGCATTCGGATGGACATTCAACCGCCACTTCTGATGGAAAACCTACAAAGAATATCAAGATTGCTCTGACATGCCAAGATGCAGAGGCAATTACTGAAAAAGATTCACATCCGGAAAATAAGCCTACACTACAGATTTCATCCTCATATGAAGCTCGCATAAAAGAAAAATCAAATTTTGATGGTGGTCTAGAGAATTTATCAATAATTGAATTTCTAAAAAATAAAAATATTAGCGTTCGCTTAGAACATATTTGCGCGAATGGGAAGTTTCCATATAAGACAGTAAGAGATTATTTAGAGGACGGACCAAGGGCAATAAACAAATTATTAAAAGTTACAAATCTTGGAAGAAAAACAGCTCTCGAATTCCAGAGGAACATTGACGAAGCAATGACAAAAAACGAACCGTGTCCCGAAAGCATTTCATCTTTAGATGATAGTTTAGGGAATTTATCAATAATTGAACTTCTAAAAAATAAAAATATTAGTGTTCGCTTAGAACATATTTGCGCGAATGGGAAGTTTCCATATAAGACAGTAAGAGATTATTTAGAGGACGGACCAAGGGCAATAAACAAATTATTAAAAGTTACAAATCTTGGAAGAAAAACAGCTCTCGAATTCCAAGAGCTTATTGATAGCGTAAAGAAGAAAAAGGATCTATTCTCAAAAAAAGAATTAAAAGTCGATGATGCTCCAGAGAAACCAAATATTAATAAAATTGTAAATGAATTATCCGAGATTCTCAAAGAAAGAGATTTTAAGATTTTAGTAGAGCGCACAACACATAATTTAACATTAGAAGAAATAGGACGTGGCTATGGCATAACACGTGAACGAGCAAGGCAAATTATTGATCATAAAATAGTATCAAAATATAAAAGACTATACCTTGATGAATCGATAACTATTTACAACCAAATAATATGCAAAATAAAAGAAAAAGGTGGGGGTCTTGAAATCAAAGATATAGCAACAAGTTTTTCATGTGGTGTTAAGGATTTTCGTATTTTTATTTACCTTCACAAAGAGTCAATTAATAAAAATCTCGAAAATGTTGCTGTCGACAATAGTTATATTTTTATTGAACCAGAACACGAAACCAAACAAACCTGGAAAACGAAAATACGAAAAGAATTTTTTTCTTCGGATTGGCCTATTTCATTAAAAAACATTCTCACTCGAACTCAAGATATCCCACCTTTTTTTGTAACCAACTATCTAAAAAATAAATATGGAGTCCGGTTTCAAAAAGGTCTGCTCGAAAGTGGGAATATTCCTTTAGTTGCAAAGTATATTTTTATGTTTAGAAAAGAAAAAAGACCTTTGCATATTTCCGAAGCAACGAGAATATTTAATAAATTATTTAATAGCAGTATTTCTCAGCGCTTAGTTAGCACGACACTAGGAAGATTAGAAGAAACATTAGTTGTTGATATTGGAACCTATAATACATATGAAAATTTAAAATTTTCGGAATCTAATATTGCAAAAATAAGAGATGAGACTTATCACTACTTAATGGATAAAAATAAATTTATGAGCAATAAAGTTATTTTTGAAGATTTATTTAACAATTATCCAAAAGAGTGGGATCAGGAATTTAACCGCCACATGCTACATGGCATTGTTCAAGATGATAAACGATTTTTAACTAGGCCAGGATTTATGGTTGGCTTAAAAACATTTAAGGAAAAATCTTTTAAATTTATAGAGGAAGAAATAATCGACTTTCTTGTAAGAAACAGACCTGCCACCTTGAAGAAAATCCATAATGAATTTTTAAAAACCAGGTTTTTAGCTAATGACACAATAAAAAGAACAATACTAAAAAGCAAAAACATAATTGAGGTGGATAATGACAAATACGATTTACTTTGTGGTGTATTTGCTTCAGAAAACGACTATGAAGACTTTGTTTTGCAGATACAAATAATTCTACTTAGTGGGCCTCAAAGCTTTCAGTTGATCATTGAAAAAGTTAATAACGTAAGTTCTTTCAATCTAAATCCCTGTGTAATAAGATCTATATTAAGTTCATTAACAGCTATTAAATTAAATAATGGTATTTGCCAAAATGATACAATTTCTAATAACCTTCGCCTGTATGACAAAGTTATTAAAAATGCTCTCGGAGAAGGAACTAGCGTAAAAGCCATTAAGGCTATCATAGAAAATATTAAAAATACCTTGACAAGAAAACCTGATAGAAATTTATTTGAAAAATATTTCAAGATGGATCCTAGGTTTAACCTTCAGGTGAAT
Source organism: Nitrospinales bacterium (assembly GCA_965263085.1). Lineage (GTDB taxonomy): Bacteria > Nitrospinota > Nitrospinia > Nitrospinales > VA-1 > LS-NOB. The sequence continues at coordinate 1,855,640 of OZ253582.1, read as the reverse complement.
GATAAATCGTATTCTATCGTTTCCAAAAATAGCGAACTTAATAAAATTCTAAGGGAATTTAATTTTTAATATGTCATTTCTTGAGTTAAATATTCCTATTTCCTTAACCACCTCATCCAATGATCCTATAAAAGAATTTTTTGACCCGGTTTTAGCAACATCTATTTCTTATGATATAGCGGTCGGTTATTTTTCCTCAAAGTGGATAAGGGACGCTGCCAAAGGAATTGCTATGTTTGCTAAAAATGGTGGGCACTCTAGGTGGATAATTAGCCCTCAATTAAACGAAGAAGATTGGGTGCTACTATCAGAATCTAAAAATTTAGAGGATAAAAAAAGAATTATTGAAAATATTTCCATTCGATCCATCGAAGAACTCCAGATTTCCCTCGAGTTAGAAACGAGAACAACTATTGGTTGGTTAATTAACGATAAGATATTGGAATTTAAACTAGCAGTACCAAAAAATGCTTTGTGTGGAATTTTTCATGCAAAAATTGGAATTCTAAATGATCTTGATGGCAATAAAATCGCATTTACTGGTTCATACAACTTAACAAGCGCAGCTAATACCAATTGGGAAGTCTTAGATATTTATAGAAGTTGGGAACCTGGCGAAAGTGAAAGAGTTGATCGGAAAGAATCTGATTTTGAAAAAATGTGGTCCAAGAATGATCCAAATCTTGAGATATATACACCCACAGATAAGGCTGTCCAAAAATTTATTAAAATCACTGAATCCACAACACGACCTTATCGGCTAGTAATAAAAGCTCCTGATAGTGGTAACTCACCACGCATACCAGATAAATTTTTAAACCAAAAGAATAAGTTACGAGATCATCAAGAAAAGGCTATTAATGAGTGGTTTAAGAATAATGGACGTGGAATTTTTCATATGGCAACAGGTTCGGGTAAAACGGTCACGGCTTTAAGTTCGATTGTTAGAATTTTAGATGGTGCTATTTATCCGAAAAATAGTAACTTAATGGTAGCTGTTGCTGTGCCTTATAAACATTTAGCTGACCAATGGAACACAGAAGCTGAAGGATTTGGATTCAATCCGCAAATATGCTACGACTCTTACACTAATTGGCTTGATAAAGCTAAGAATAGTATACATTCTCTAAAATTAAATCAATCTACAATTTCTTTTTTTATTGTTACCAACGCTACATTTATCCGAGAACCATTTCAAAATATTTTAGATAGCTTTAATGGGAATTTTCTTTTTATTGCTGACGAAATGCATAACTTAGGTGGAAATGAGATCAAGGAGCTATTACCTGATAAGGCTATTTGGCGGATTGGATTGTCTGCAACTCCTGACAGGTTTTATGATGAAGAAGGTACCATGATCTTAAAAAATTATTTTAGCAAAACAGTTGTTAAATATGAAATATCTGATGCCATTGCAGATGGCACACTTTGTCCATATTACTATCACGTGATCCAAGTTCCGCTCACTGAAGAAGAGATGGATGAATATAGAAGTCTTTCTATTTCTATTTCACGATTAAGTACTTCAAATAATGATAATAATGATTTGACCTCTAAACCTTTAAAAACCTTGCTGATTAAGAGAGCTCGATTGATTGCAAATGCTGAAAATAAAGTCCCGATACTAAAAGAACTACTGCAGAAGGATTTGGATTCTAATTTTAATTTGATTTACTGTGGTGATATGATATACGAAGGTGAAAGACAGGTTGAAGCTATACTAAAAATGGTTGGCGTTGAATTAGGAATAAAGGCAAATAAAATAACTGCTCAGGAGACAAATGATATTCGCCAGCAATTGTTAAGTGATTTTAGCTTAGGAAAAATTCAGGTATTAGTCGCCATAAAATGCTTAGATGAAGGAGTCGATGTTCCTAGGACTGAAACAGCTTATATCTTAGCGTCTTCAACAAACTCAAGACAATTTATTCAGCGTCGAGGAAGAGTGCTGAGGCAAGCTCGGGGTAAGAAAGAGGCAAAGATTTATGATTTTTTGGCGATACCTCCATTACAATCAAACTCTGACATAGCAAATAATCAAAACTTTAGCTATGAACGGAAGTTAATGGAGAATGAATTAAAAAGAGTAGATGAGTTTGCGAACATTTGTATAAATAAAGGTGAGGTCTTAGAAAACCTACGAGCAATAAAGGCTAGATTGAATCTATTGGATTATTAAAATATGAACGATTTAAAACCAGGTCAAGTCATTGCTTCAACAACAGACCAAGTTAGAGGTATTATTACTAAAATTTTGGAAGTTGAAAAAGAATATCAGCACTTTAATGATATACCCCGGAATAAAGAACAAGAAATAATAGGTAAATTAATAGATATATTTAGAGAGGAAATAAAGACGTGAAACTTATTTCTTTGAAAATTTCTAACTTTCGACAATTCTACGGAACTCAAAAAATAGATTTTAGTAACGATCCAGGTCAAAATGTAACCGTTATACATGGCGAAAACGGCTCTGGCAAAACAACAATCCTCAATAGTTTTAAATGGGGTTTTTATGGTATCACAGACTTTGATAGTGAAAATGAGAAGCTTCTCAATGAAAGACTTGTTGATGAATCCAAGGAAGGCCAACAAATGGAGATGAGCGTTGAGATTATATTTGAGCATGATGATAAAAAACATATTGCAAAGCGAAGCCAAACTTTTATAAAACAATCGAATCTAAATTATGAAAGCAAATCAGAGGATTTTACTTTAAATCATACTGATGCAAATGGTGGTCATATCACATCTCAGAATCCCAAAACTCATATTTACCAAATTTTACCGAAAAACTTACACTCATATTTTTTCTTCAATGGTGAAAGAATAGAAAAACTAGCCCGTAAAAACTCAAGCAGCGATATACAGATAGCTATTAAAAATTTAATGGGTTTGCAGATTGTCGATCGCGCATATGAACACTTAAAGCCTGTAATTAAAACTCTCAAAAAAGAACTTAGAGATTTATCAACGGGTGACTTAAGCCAAGTGGCTGAAGATGAAAGCCAGAAGGAAGATTCATTAGATGAATGTAAAAAAAATTTAAAGCTTTTGTCTAATAATATTAATCAATTTAGAGAGGAATTGTCTCTTGTTGACAAAAAATTGTCGGACACTAAGGCTTCAACCGAGCTGCAAGCAAAACGCAACGAATTAGAAGGTGAAATTTCAGCTACTTCTACCAGCAAAGATTCTTTAATTAAAGAACGAAGAGATTATATTAGCCGCTTTGGATTTTTAGCGTTTACTGAAGAATTGGTTAATACATGTGAATCTTTTTTGGATGATAAAAGGAAAAAAGGAGAATTGCCGTTTAAAGTTAAAGAGCAATTTATAGATGATTTATTAGCAGCCAATCAATGTATCTGTGGAAGGGCACTTAGTGAAGGCAGTCAACCCTTTAATGAAGTTCTTAAATTTAAAAAATCAACTACTGGCAAAGATATTGAGGGTTCTTTTATTACCGCTTCTGGAGCAATTTTACCTATAAAACAAGCTCGAAAAGATCTATTCGATAGATTACGGACAGACCAATTGAAAAGAACAGAAATGGAGAAAAAAATTGAATCAATGAGCGGTAAGCTTGATGAAATCAATAGTAAAATTGGGAAGATTGACTCAGAATCTGTTCAGAGATTAGAAGCTAAACGAGGGAAGCTTAATGAAGATATTGACAGTGCTACTTTAGAAAAAGGAGCACTACAAGCAACCAAACAGGGATTAGACAAAGACCTCGCAACCCTTAAAAAACGAAGAGAAGAGTTGAGCGCACAAAACGAGCAAGTTAAATTAGCTCAAGGTAGAATTTTTATTGCTGAAGAAACATATGGCCTTATCGGGTCATGGTATACCTCATTAGGCAGTGAAGTCCGCGAAAAATTATCTAGAAAAGTGAATGACACATTTAAAAAAATTATCCGCAAAGATTATTGGGCTAAAATTAGCAATGAATATACTCTAGATATTTATAAAAAAGTCGGAGAACACGAAACGGTGGTACATGAAAAGTCTACAGGCGAAAATCAAATCACCAGCTTATCTTTTATTGCCAGCATTGTTCAGATGGCAAAAGAGCGAGGCGATAAAAACTATTACTTCAAGGGCGGAATATACCCTATTGTAATGGATTCAGCATATGGACCTCTCGACCCAGAATATAGAGAGAAAATTGCAGAATATATACCTAGCATGTCAGAACAAGTAGTTCTCATGGTGTCTGATTCGCATTGGTCCGGTGAAATCGAAAATAAAATTCGCCCGAGAATGGGCAAAGAGTTTTCGTTGGTCTACCATGCTCCAGGCCCAGATGTACCAAATGAACGCGTTAAAAAAAGTGACCGCTATGAATATACTTTGATAAATGAGGGTTTTTATGGTTAACGATGTAAGACGTCCCGATGAATATGAAGAAATGCTTCTTGAGCTTTGTCAAAATAAGGACAAGAATAAAAATATATTTTTAACTTACAAAGACGCTCTTGTTTTTTCAGCTTGTCTGGGATTTAAATCTAACAAAAGGGTTCCATTTGATAAGTCATCTGAACCAGTTGGGGTTCATATTTTTAAAGGTGACTATGATTTCGTCATTTTTAACTACATCGGTATTGCCTCAACAAAAAGTGCAGACATAATGGGAGAAAAACGAGAGGAAGAAAAAATTAAAATCTTCGAAGAATATGCCTGCGGAGGCTTAGAATTAATTAAAAATAAGATCCATGAAAAGCCAGGTGATGGGCGAGAATCATTATTAGATCTTGTGCTTGAGCAAAATGATAATTCAAACCAATCCATCCTAGATGATATAACCAATTTAGTCCGTTAAACACAAACTAGATAAATTTTTCTAATTGGAACCAGTCAATATTTTTTCAATAGGTGCGATATATTTTTTAGTTCGGTATCTGCGGCTAAATATCCTATTCCTCGGTGAAGGTGGAGCTTAAGTTGTTCAGCTAAGGTTTCTGAGTCAAGAGCGAGGCCATCGTTGACACACCTTTGCTTGAGTAATGCCAAGTAAATATCCTGATATTTACCTCCAAACACTCGCCAAGACATTTCAAGAGGGTTATCATTTCTAAAGTTCTTCACTGATGGGGCAGAGGACTCAGCTAAGGAAAGACAAAATGCCCACCGACATATTTCATTAAAATGAGTAAGTTTTGTTTTTCTTTTTAACTGCGCTAGCTGATCCTTAGCTTGCTGTGATAATCGTACATGGTCTATCATCGCAATTACCAAAAATATCCTTTTTCAATTTTAGTTGCATTTGTTGATTCATCAAAATTTAATATATATGAATGGCCTATCCATGGTTTTAATTTTTCAAAGTGCTCTCGGTCTACTTCCTCGTCTGTTGACAATAAAAATACTTGGTGACTCGAAAATGGAAAATATTTTTCAACAATATTTTTGCGGTGGGAAGAATCGAGTCTTCCAAGGGGTGTATCAATGACCGATGGAAGGGCTCGGCCTGATGCACGTGCTAATCCCCATAACATTGAAACCGCAAGTAGCTGCCTTTCCCCAGCTGAAAGACGTTCTGGTAAAATAGTTCTTCCCCCTGAATCCTGCAAAGTAATGCCAAAATCATTAACATCAATAATAAAATCTTTGATTAAAGAATCTTTACTTATCAGCTTATTAAAACTATCCAGTATTAAGGTTTGAATTTTACCGATATGTCTTTTTAATATCTCTTTATGAAACACATTCAACGTATCTCTTACCGTTTTAGATTTTTTTTGGAATAATTCATTATCTTCGGTAGTAAATTTTTCTTCTAAAGACAATAGATATTTTTTTTCTAATTCTTTTTCAAGAATAATTTTTTGTCGGTCTAAGCGACTCGCCTCTTCTTCTGCTCTTTTTATTTTAAAAGTATTTTCTTCTACTTTTATTTTAATTTTTTTTATTTCTTCTAATAGCCCTGCTATCCCTTGGTCACTAGGAATACTTCCTAATTTTTTCTTGTTAATATTCAAAAGCTCAGTTGCCTCATCATATTTTTTTAATGTAGCCTCAATCGATTTTTCTAGTGACGGTAATTCAACATTATTAAGGTTATTTAAATTTAACCTTGAATCCATATTTAGGTCTAAATATGGTTTGGAGCTTTCATTGGGAATTCTTGACGCAATATCATCACATAATTTTTTTTGCAATTTGGTAATTATTGCAGGGGACACCTTTTCCTTTTTACAAAGTTCAATAATATCTTTATCTCGCTTGCCTAGAATATTTATTAAATCCGCAGTATTTGTATCACTTAATTCTTTTTTGTCTTGCAATGATATTGAATCTAGAAGATTCCCCAACAAAAAGAGTGGCGCAGGTCCTTTTGCAACGCTAATCAACTCTACTTCGAGTTGAGCGATCTGTTTTTTTAATTCATTTTTACTTGCTTCCAGCTCATGTCTTTTTTCGTAGATTTCACCACCCTCTTGGCTAAACTTCTCTTGCAGGCTATCCAGTGAGTTCTTTACTTGGGTTACCTCATTATTTAATTTTCCTATTTCATTTCTCTTAGATTCAATGTTTTGGTTGGTTTGTTTAATCTCTTTTTCAATCCCTTCTATTTCTTTTTTATCTGTTGGGGTTAAATTTGGTGTTTGTTTTTTTCTTTCCAGAACGACCAAATCTTTGGACAGTTGTTCTATTAAATCAACACCCAGTAGTGAGTTTATTCCTATAGATAATAATTTTGAGGCATTATCAAGATCCGCAAAACTTTCTATTTTTTCTCCATCAAAGAAAAATAAGTTTGACAGTTTAGGAGGAAGAAATTCTCTAAAAAATTCTACCCATTGATCTGTAAGGACGCGATCAAACTTATCATTTTTAAAAACCTCTAATCCTTCTTTAGTTCCTTTACCGTTAGACAACCAAGACCTTATGATTTTATGTTTTATTTCTCTTCCATTTGTAAAGTATCGAAAACTTATAGTTATGCTTGCCCCCTGCGCTGGGTCAGCCGAACTATGGATTGAACGCTTTAAATACTCTTCGTATCCAAGTTTTCCTCTATTAGAACAACTGGCTAATTTTCCATACAAACCAAGTTGCAAGGCATTCAAGAGGGTTGTTTTACCTCTTCCATTTTGGCCACCAAAAAGGATTATCGGTTTATTTTGGGAAGGCGGTGTTAACAAAACTGTTTGCTTGCCTAAATAAACCCCAAAATTTTCTATGTCGATGGAGTCAATTATCATTACTGTCTGGAAATAATTAGCCTTGTTGGATGGGTCTTATAAAATCAGATGACTCTGGTGTCAGCTGGTCAACTTCATTTAAAATTACTTTCTTTTCGTTATACCGGTCAAGTGCAATATTCACCGCTTCATCTTTATCACTAAATAAATTTTTCTTAAATGCCTGTTCCAAGGCATCCTGCAAACCTGTTCGTCGTGACATTGTTTGGTATTGCCTCTCAACGTTTATTAATTCCCGGATTAATTCGAATAGTTGGTCTTTATCTCCTGCAACTTTTTTTAATAATTCAATTTCATCATCGCCAAATATTAAATTGTCGTCCAGCGGAGCACCAGGATATTCCTTCCCTAACACTTCTTTATATATTTTCGGTAAGTTGTCTTCTAATTCATGTTTGTCAATGACCCATATTCTTCTTATTTCCTCCAGTTCAGGTACGCTTATTAACTCAAGGTCTTTAACATATTCGGGTCCTTTAGTTTGAATCAAAGCTTGTGCCTTTAGAATTTTTTTCAACCAAAGATCTCTAAACTCTTGTTTATAAGGTCCCGGCACATAATCCCCATTATAAAAATTTATATTACCATTCATTCTATGCTTCTCTCTGAATTTCCTATCATTTTTTTTATCCAGTTCATCTCTAAATTTTAGGAGCGGTAACATCCATTCTTTTTCTTCATCATTTGTTATCATTGCGCTCATTGATTTGTCTTTATCTACTAAAGTACAAACCCAACATCCAAACCGACTATCTCCACAACTTGGAGTGGTAGTATCAATTACTAATGGGCATTCCCCATCTTCAGATGCCCCCTGATACATGGTTAGCAAATCTTTATTTGTAAAATTCCAAGGGTTTGGAGTTTGCATTAAAAAGACCCAAACATCATCATTGGACCAATTTTCAATAGGGCTATAAATTAATGAATTAGGTAATGTGGAATTTGGAGTGAGTCTATCTCTTATTTTTTTTTCTGCATGCTTTGCCATTGTAGCAGCTCTGTTAGCACTTTCAGCGGAACGCGTTCCAAGAACGACTATAGTTTCTCCATGCTTACTAACAATATCTCTTATGAATTTATTAGAAGGTTTTATTTTTAATCGATCGGTACACCAACGAAACTTAGCTCTTGGAGCAGGATATCCTTTACCGATTAGGTTAACCCAGAAGGAATCTGAAACTTCTGGGGTCAGACGATTCGGCTTGAAAGGGAGACTATTTTTTTTAGACTCTTCGCTCATACATGTTAATGATTTGGTAACCCATGTGGCAACCACAGGGTTTTCAACCAACGTATCTGTGCTTATGACATATATAGGCTTTTTTAGTTTTTCCATAGGCAATGAAGATACCGCTAACCATATCAACTGCAATACCGCTGTAGAATCTTTTCCTCCGCTATAGCCTATGATCCATGGTATTTCATCTTCTAAATAAAGCTCTCGTATTTCTTCTTTTAGAAACTCGACTGTTTCTTTAAATCCAGTTTCAGTGAAAGCAGAATATTGAGAACTTAAATTACTTTTTTGTTTTTTCATATTCTCCTCTCTTAAAAGCTCTTTCGATTTTCTTTTCCTCCTGTGTGAGAGGAAGTTTAAGTTGCTTCTTTATCACATTGACTGTAAGTAAAATATTATGTGAAACCATTGATACTTGTCCTCCAACCATAGCTCTTCCCTCCCACAGCTTTGAGTTTGACCGTAACCATGAAATTTGTTTTAATCTTTTGAGTATTTTTTCCCAATCTTTAGGGTGATTGATTAAAAGATAATTTCCAACATTTCCTAAAGCGTGAAGAGTAATACCATGAGAATGTATAAAATCTTGACGTACTTCACCGGATGACATTTGTCCTTTTGAAACCAGACCCCATTCTTTAAACTGTTTAAACGTTTCCTCCCAAAAACTCCTGGCTAGTTTTACTTTTTTATCTAAATTTTTTATGTCTACATTGACAAGTAGTTTTTTTGTGGCTCCATGGATAGCACTTAATGTGAACAATTTTCTGGACCTTAAAGAAAGCGTGCTTTTTTCCATTTCTATCATATTGCAAAAAACTGATGGCTTTAGAACTATGGATTTAGTGAACTGAGCACTTTCATCGCGGTGATCATATAGCAAACCCAATGATCTGCTAGGACGAATTGCGTGTCTGTTTAGGTCAGCAAACATTTGTTGAGTTCTTTTTAAACCAATATCCAAGAAAAACACTACACCTATACTATCGTCCACTAATTCGGGTTTTTCTTTTAAGGCACTTTCTATAGCCGCCCTACGGTGTTGTCCATCATTGATGATAAAACGAGCTGTCATAGGGATATGTAGTAGACCGATTCTATCCGCATCGTTGCCGGATACAATAGGTTCAAACTGAACCTTTCCATCAATAGATGCTGTAATCGCAGAAAAAACGTAGTCGTTTTTGTTCTCCACGATATATCGTGCAATCTCAGGCACTCGATTTTTATTTAAAATTCTTTGCGCGCGCAGTTCAGGCGGAACCAAATCTTCTTCGTTATAATGAAAAATTTTGGAGATTAATTTAAGCGGGCACATAGAAATATAGTATTCACGCTTTGCTTGAACACCTCTTATTGCAGGAAAAACATATTCAAAGGCGGGATCCAAAATAGCTCCTTAGTTAGAAATGCAAGCTTTTGATCAAAAGTCTAAAGAATGCTATAATTTTACAAGTTGTTTGTCAATTAAAATATATTGTTTGTTTATAAACCAACAAACATTTGTTAGTTATTGATTTTAAAGGTATTTTAGATGATTTATCTCGATTGCAACGCAACAACCCCTTTGGAACCAGAGGTTGAAAAAATCATGATTCAGTACATGTCTACTGATTTTGGTAATGCGGGTTCTAGAACCCATGAATATGGTTTGCGAGCTAAACAAGCTGTTCAGAATGCAAGAGTTCAAATTGCGGATTTGATAAATGCTGACAAAGATGAAATTATTTTTACCAGTGGTGCTACGGAGAGTAATAACTTAGCCATTTTAGGATTAGCAGACTTTGGCTTTAAATCGGGAAAGAAACATATCATTAGCACCCAAATTGAACACAAAGCAGTTTTAGAACCACTACAAATACTCAAAGAAAAAGGATTTGATATAACTCTGGTTGCTCCCAATAATCAAGGGTGGGTAGAACCGCAAAAAGTCAAAAAAGTTTTGCGTGATGATACTTTATTGATCTCGCTGATGCATGTAAACAACGAAACTGGAATGATTCAACCAGTTAGTGAAATCGCGGAACTGTTGGAATCCCGAGAAACAATATTTCACGTGGATGCAGCACAAGGCTTTGGAAAAGATATTGATACACTAAAAAATAAAAGAATAGATTTGATGAGTATTAGTGCTCATAAAATATATGGACCAAAGGGAATTGGCGCTTTGCTAGCTAGAAAAAGAGGATATGACAGACTCCCTCTTCAGCCGTTAATGTTTGGAGGAGGGCAAGAAAGAAAATTAAGGCCTGGGACTTTACCAGTACACCTTATCGTTGGCTTTGGCCTTGCGGCCGAACTTGCAAAAAAAAACCATACTACCCGGAAAACAGCATGTGAGCTTTTTAGGGAAAATGCTCTTTCTATGCTTGAGCCTCTAAAACCTATAATAAATGGTAAAGAAAGTCTTACCATGCCGCATGTTCTCAATATATCTTTTCCCAGGTTAGATAATGAAGCTTTGATGGTCGCTCTAAAAAATATTATTGCTATTTCTAACGGATCTGCCTGCACATCACACAGTTACACCCCTAGCCACGTACTTCAGGCAATGCAACTACCAGAGGAAGTGATTAAGGGAACTGTTCGTATTTCTTGGTGCCATATGACAGAGCAACCCGATTGGGATCAAGTCGTCACAACCATACGAAACTTTCTTTAAAGTTTAAAAAATGATCCTAATAGCAGACCGCGAGTTCTTACCCCAAGCGTTTAGGCGGAAAGGAAAAGGGGCCGCGATTTTTCGCAACCCCTTCATTATAATATGGTAAGCTGTGAAGAAATCGAACCTTCAACCTACTGATTAAGATTAAGAATCAGAACCATTTAATAAAGAATAACTTACCACAGCGGCTAAAAATAAAAGAATCAGAGAATTAATCCAATTCTCTTGTTGCCCTTTATTGCGGAAAACTGCTATTTGTTACTGAGAAGCGGCTTTTTTATTAAAAGATCCACAACGCCATTGTAAAAAGTGATTGCGTTGTTTACCGATGGTGAGGATAACCCGATTTAACTTCTAATTAAAGCTTTAAATGTGCTTCTTGTGGTGACTTAATAAAAAATGGGCTACAGCATAAACTGTAACCCATTCTTTGATAAAGTGATCAGGAATACCTGTTCAACTTTCGCAAGTCGTTTAAGATCGGTTGTGGCCTCTCGGACCGATGATTCCCAGCCTTATTGTTAAGCCGCCACGTGGGCACTACTGTCTGTGAACTGCTTACTGACGAAAGGAGAAGTCATTGTTGCGAGGAGACCGCCATAATCCAAACTAAAGCTTACTTCATCTCCGACCTCTAAATTATGATCCCCCCCATCGAGAATAATATGATCACTGCTAGAACCTACCATTTTAAGCTTGTTATTAGATTTTAAGTTGGATACTTCAACATCCTGTTTGCCTAAAGCAATTATCACTCTTTGATGATCGCCTTGATCCAGAAAATCGGGAACATTGCCAAAAGCGTCTTGACAAATTTCTCCAAGTGGAACAGATGCCTTTCTCTTAGACTCGATAACTTCAACGATAAGTTGGAATGCACCCGTATGCAAACCAGGAATTACTTTTCGACCTACAGTTTCGCAACCTAAAAGAATAGATTCACCCAAACGGAGATTATTAACCCTACCAACGTCCTGAGAAGATTTGAACCACTCAAAATTTGCTGAATTTCCGCCTGAAATAATTTCCAGATCAATATGAAATTCTTTTTCTAATAAATCAACCAATTCGGAAAGCTCTCGCATGTTTTTACTGTCAGGTTTTATTCCCCCGTAGCAGGCTAAATTACAGCCAATACCAATTATTTTTATATGGGGCAGAGAAAGGGTTTCCCTGATAAATTGAGGTAGATCACAAGGGAGTATCCCTTCACGTAGATCGCCTAACTCAACCATAATAATTACCTGATGCATTTTATTCTGACCTTTCGCATGATGGGAAAGGTTTTTAAGAGTCTTGATCTCAGTATTTAAACTAATGTCCGCATTTTTGACGATAGATTCAGCCTTGCTTACTGGTGTGCGTAAAAGAACAAATTGAGTTAATATTCCTGCGCTTTTCATTTTTTGAATATTTTCAATACGCGAGTCCGCAATAAATTTGACTCCGCCCTGAATCATAGCTTTGGCTATGAAAGGCTCTCCAAGTACTGCTTTAGTCACTCCCATTAAGGAAATGCCCTTCTGCATATATAACTCAGATAATTTTTTTGTGTTTTCTCGTATTTGGGATAGAGAAATTTCGATTCTAGGCATGGACGATTTCATTTACCTGTCCACTTTGGTTTTTGATTTATGAAGGATTTATAGTTTTATCGCGTGATTTTATGTTCCAGCTTATGTTTCAGCTTTGGAAAATTCTTGCTTAACGCTTGAACAAGTTTTTGGCACCCATAGTTCAAAATATCTGTTGTCGGCAATTGAAGCCTCTTTTCATAATCTTCTATTACCTTCAGAACCCCATGGTCATCCATATCTTCATGGCTTAAAGTTATCGCCACCACCTTGGTTTTTGCGATCGTTTCGATCAGCTTGATTTCGCTTTCAGCAGAAGGCATTGCCAGTCGAGGAAAATCGCACCGGAACTTTCTAGCGGGAGGGTGTTGAAGGATAATTCCATCCGGCATGCTTCCTTTCAGAATACCGAGAGAACTCATGAAAGCGGGATGACTGACGGCACTTTGCCCCTCCACTAAAATGATGTCGGGATTTTCGTTTCTAAATGCTTGAACAACAGAGTTTTCTACTTCACCCACCACGAACTGAGAAATAAGCGCATCGGTAGACACTCCATATCTTGCTCCTTGCATCAAGCTGGTTTGTCCAGTTGCGACAAGTACTGATTTTATTCCGAGATTATTCAGGGTTTTATTGAGTTCCACTGCTGTGGTCATTTTTCCGCAAGCACAATCGGTCCCCAGTACAGCTATTACGGGGACATTTACTTCGGATATTTGACCCGTAAAAAGGTGCAAATCTTTTAAAGGAGGGGGCTTTCTAATGTCCTTGATTCCGATGCCGTTCAGCGCAGCTACTTGAGCAAACTCTGGGTCTTCTGAGAAAAACTCGTGTAGACCGCTAATGATGTCCATTCCTTTTCCCATGGCCTTCAAGATCATGAGTCTCTCATTATCAGCAATATAGGTCTCTAGGGGGGCTTTTCCGTAAATATAGAAATCTGGTATATAGGCAAGCTTCTCCAAGGCATCATCTAGACTAGCGAAAATTGGGATCCCACTCTTCTCCTCTCCCAGTTCTTCCCCCGCATCTTTTCCCGTTAATGAGCTATCAATAACCCCAACAATGGTATAAATTTCCGAGTGTCGGACCAACGCTGCTGCAGTTTTTCCATCTACCAGTCCAAATTGATTTTCGCAATAAATCAGGGCTGTTTTTTTGTGACTAGTATTGCATTTTTCCCCTGATCTCAACCCGAGAGTGGTCATCCATCCTTGATTTTTGATTAGGTTCTTTGTTCTTGGTTGAATTTGCATTAAATTCCTTTAGCGACCATTTAGGTATCGCGGACTCTGGTTTTTAGTAACACTCTGGCACCGATTGGGAGGGCAGAAGAATCTTAAACCTTGCCCAAGGCCTTTGTTAATTGTTTCGCGGCATCCTCATAAGCATGCTTTTCCCCCTCGGCATATTCTATTTTATAATTTTCGTTTTTTGCTGATGCGGATTTTCTGTGAACTTCGGCTTCTTCAATTGATTTATTGAAGTTATCAATTAATTCCTGCAATGATCCCTTGAATAGTTTTACTAATTCTCCGATTTCATCTTTCTTGCTGTTATTCTCAGTTTCCATAATTATTCCCTGCTAATGGTTTATACGATTTTTCTCCTTAAGTATTGAGGCAAAAAAAAGCCACTCCAAAAGGGGAGCAGCAAAATTTAAAAATCCCAAGTTGGGCTTTCCCCCTCAGCTCGATAGGAAATAGAGAAGAGATCGTTATCAGCTTACTCTGACTGGCCCATATAGCAAGGTAATTCGGATTAATTAAGTTTAACCTTCATCCTGGCCCCTTTAATGCCCCTTTTACAAAAAGAAAGGAGTAGCAATATGTAATTATTACTTATTGTAGGGACGTATCACCTCTGTGCGATAAACCTATCCAGTTCATTAGCGAACTTGAACCGTTCCTTTTGGCCAAAGCTGGGAGGGCCGCCGGTTTCTATACCGCTACCACGCAACTCGTCCATAAAGTTACGCATGTCTAATAACTGCCCGATATTATTTTTATCGTAAATCTTCCCACGCGGATCGAGAGCTTGTGCTCCCTTTGCTACAATGCGAGCGGCTAATGGGATGTCCGCTGTTATTATCAAATCCCCATCTTCGCATTGATCAACTATTTCATCATCAGCAATATTTGCCCCATGTCCAACTTGGATCAGCTGAATAAAAGGTGATTCTACCAAGCGTAATCTTTGATTAGCAACAAAGGTTACTATTATTCCCTTCCTCTTCGCCAAACGGAACAAAATATCTTTAACCGGTTTGGGACAGGCATCTGCATCCACCCATATTTTCATTCTTACCAATCAGCTTGGGAACAGTATAACCAGCAAAAACCCTCATTTATTTGATCTCTGGTGCCTACACTGTTCCTACACAAATAAAAAATGAGCTACAGCATAAACTGTAACCCATTGTTTGGTAAAGTGAGCCGTGAAGGAATCGAACCTTCAACCTACTGATTAAGAGTCAGTTGCTCTGCCAGTTGAGCTAACGGCCCATAAATTATTTATTTACAATAAGCCAAGTATTTTATTGAGCACACTATACCATTTTGCGATGACTCAATCCAGACGATGCTGAAAAGATTCTGCGCTCGCCAATTATTACCGAATGCTTCTTAACTCTAGCCAGTTAAAAGAGCACCTGATTTGAACACTCCTTTTTTTGCCTTGCCTGATATACTAGTTCAAATTCCTTATATCAAAATTTTAAACGTCTCCAAACAATCATCATGTCGCAATCAATATCACTTTCAAAATCTCAATTTATTAGAGGTCTTCAATGCCATAAATCCTTATGGCTGTATAAGAATCGGCCTGATTTAAGAAAAAAGCCGGATGCAAGTCTACAAGCACTTTTTGACGAGGGAACCTATATAGGCGAGTTGGCACAAGGTTTATTCCCTGGGGGTGAGGCTATTCTATACGAGGAAGGCTCTTTTAAGGAGAAGGTTGCCAAAACCAGGCGGCTCATTGACTCTGGAGCGAGAACTGTTTACGAGGCTACCTTTCAGTTTGACGATGTCCTGGTCATGGTAGATATCCTGAATAAAGAGGAAGATGGATGGGAATTATATGAAGTAAAATCTTCTACATCGGTCAAACCAGTCCACGAAAACGATGTTGCCGTTCAATATTACGTTTTAGATGGAAGCGGAATAAAACTGAAGCAAGCGTCTCTTATCCATATCAATAATCAATACGTACGTCAGGGGAAATTAGACGTAAATCAGTTATTCATCACTGAGGATTTAACGGACCTTGTTAAAACAAAGCAGAATTTTGTGAAGGAGAAATTACAAGCAATGAGAGAGGCGATTAAAACGAGTGAGCCAGGCATTGATATTGGTCCGCACTGTGGTAATCCCTATGACTGTGAATTTAAAGGTCACTGCTGGCAACATATTCCGAATCCTTCCATTTTCGATATAAGCAGGCTTCGATCAGAAAAGAAATGGGCTCTATATGATGATGGTATCGTAAAGTTTGCAGACATCCCGGATGATTTTTTGCTTAACCCAGAACAGTCAATGCAGGTAAAGGCTGAATTAACCGGGAAAGATTTCATTGACAAGGAAGCTATTAAAAAATTTCTAGATACCCTGTATTATCCCTTGTATTTTTTAGATTTTGAGACCTTCAATCCCGCTGTCCCTCCTTTTGATGGAATTCGCCCCTACCAGAAAATCCCTTTCCAGTATTCTATTCATTATCAGGAAACAAGAGGAGGCGACCTTAACCATCATGAATTCCTCGCGGAGGAAGGAACAGACGAAAGAGAACAACTGGCGCAAGGGCTGGTTGACAATATTCCCAAAAGGGCCTGTGTCTTAGTCTACAACTGCGGTTTCGAGAAAAGCGTCATTGAAGAACTTGCCAACAAAATTCCTCAGCATAGCGAACAGTTGATGATTATCCATGATTCGATTTTAGATTTAATGACTCCCTTCCAGGAAAAGGCACTATATAAGAAGGAAATGAACGGAAGGTATTCGATCAAAGCTGTTCTTCCGGCCTTAGTGCCAGAAATGAGCTATGAAGGAATGGAAATCAGTGACGGAGGGCAGGCCAGTAGCATCTATGCCAATCTTCATTTAGTTGAAGACAAGGAAGAACGGATGAAGATAAGAAATGATCTTTTGGAATATTGCAAACTCGATACTTTGGCAATGGTGAAGATTCTGGAAAAGTTAGCAATAATAAACTAAAAGATGCGGTAAGTTTTGCCCCACTCTCTCGGTAATGTCCTTGGTCAGTCAAATATCCGCGCCAGCACCTGGTATTGTACTGCGCTGATATTTGCTGATAGTCCTCCGGCGATCAACGACAACAATAAGAATTGATAGGCCTTGTCTTTATTTTCGCGCATTTCCAGGATATCGATCAGGAACGATACGAAGAGCAGCCCAAAAAATATCACCTTGACCGCATCCGGAAGAATGGATTCTGCCGCCTGGGTCACCTCGGCCTGAAGGACCACCGCGCGTTCCTGAAAAATGCCGATGCCATAGAGCGACATCAGCATGAATGCCCAAACCTGTCGCAGGAGTATTTTTGTCTCATCTACACGGGTGCCAGCCACAAAACCTCTTAGAAATCAGTGTTAAAAATGTTTACACCTTCTATCAGAAAAGATTATCTTAATAATCTACCTTAATAAATATAGACAAAAAGGGTGACTCTCCAGCAAGCTTGAGGTTGTTTTCTCTGGCTTTCAACTGTGCTATAATTGCACCTCATCATCCTTATTAAAGAACATTTTCACGGCCCCCGCTTTTTGGAGGGTTGTTCGGATAATATAGGAGAGGCACTTTCATTAATATAATCTTTTTTTAGAAGGAAACAGATTATGGCTATAAGATTAGGAGATACCGCGCCGGACTTCACGGCAGAAACCACCGAGGGCACCATTGAGTTGCACAAATACCTGGGCGACAGCTGGGGAGTTTTGTTTTCCCATCCCAAAGACTACACACCGGTTTGTACCACAGAATTGGGCCGGGTAGCTAATCTGAAAAATGAATTTGAAAAGCGAGACGTCAAGGTTCTTGCCTTGAGTGTAGACCCTTTGGATTCACACAAAGGATGGGTTAATGACATTAACGAAACACAGAGTTGCACAGTGAACTATCCCCTCATTGCCGACCCGGACAAAAAAATTTCTGAACTGTATGACATGATTCATCCGAACGCAATGAACAACCTGACGGTACGATCCGTATTTATCATCGGACCCGACAAGAAAGTTAAATTAACGATCACCTACCCTGCCTCAACGGGTAGAAACTTTGCTGAGATTCTGCGTGTTATTGATTCCCTACAGCTCACCGCCAATTACCAGGTCGCCACACCGGTGGACTGGAAACATGGCGAGGATTGTGTGGTCGTCCCTGCAATCAAGACGGAAGATATTCCTGCAAAGTTCCCCAAGGGGCACAAAGTGATCAAACCCTATTTGCGGACCACACCGCAACCCAATCTGTAGCTGATTTTGTTTCTCAGTCTGGCCGGGCAGGAATGCCCGGCTTTTTCTTTTTATGCTATGAGTGATCAAAAGGCCTTAGGCCAAATTTCATACTTAATCCAGTTGTTGACCGACCGGGACGCGTTCGTCCGGGAAAAGGTTCGCCACCAGTTGATCGAACTAGGGGAAGATGCCTTGCCTTTTCTGGAAATGGCAGTCCGCAGTGAAGATACCCCTCTCCGGGTTCAGGCACAGGAGGTAATCAGCGCGATTTTTCCAAAAAAGCTGGGGGAGAAGTTCCGGCAATTGGCGCAAAAAGGACTGGGCCAAGATGTCGACCTGGAATCTGGCATGCTGTTGATTATGGAATTCGGCTACCCGGATTTTGATCCTGAAGTCTGCCGGGAAAACCTTGATTCCCTGGCACGCAAGCTGGAACAGAGTCTGGCCTCCGATGCTGATCCCTCGCAAACCGTTTCCGCATTGACCCAACTGCTTTTCCAACAGGAAAATTTTCGAGGTAATCAGAAAGATTACCTGAACCCGGACAACAGCTACCTCAATAAAGTTTTGGAGCATAAAACGGGTTTACCCATCACCCTTTCAGTCCTTTGTGTTCTGGTTGCGTACCGACTACGTTTGCCAATCGTTGGTGTTGGCCTGCCGGGTCATTACATCGCCAAATACAATCTTCCGCAAAACGCGATTTATTTCGATCCGTTCCATAAGGGCCGCCTGCTAACCCGTTCGAACTGCATCCAAATTGTTGAGCAGTTTGGCCAACCTTTTGAGGAGCATTTCCTATCCCAATCCACGCACCGGGAAACGCTGATCCGGATGATGAATAACCTGATTCAGGTATACCAGGGTTCCAATGAGTTGGGAAAAGCCAAGACCCTGTCGGGGTATATCAGGATTCTGTTGGACCCTTCTAAAAATCCCTTTTCAGAAAACACCCGGGAAATATAAGTGCATATTGTTATAACGGGAGCCGGCTCAGGAATCGGCAGAAGTATTGCTGAAACTTTGGCAGAACATGGATACTCGCTTATTCTGCTAGGACGCAATCTGGAAAATCTGGAAACCACAAAAAATCTGCTGAAAAATCCTGAACAACACCAATGCCGCACCTGTGATGTCAGGAACCTCGAGGAAATCAGGAAGGCACTGGCAAATGTTTCTTCTCTTTATGGGCTCATCGCCAATGCCGGTATCGGAGGCGAAAACCAATATGGGGATCAAGATCGCTGGCAAGACATTATAGACACCAACCTGACCGGAACCTATCAGACTATCCAGGAATGTCTTCCCTTGATTAAAAAGGATCCCGCACCGTTCAAAAAAATTGTTATCACCTCATCCATTCTGGCAAGGTTAGGGATTCCGGGCTATTCCGGCTATTGCGCGTCCAAAGCAGGGTTGCTGGGACTCACCCGGTCTCTGGCGGCAGAACACAGTGGCGATGGAATTCTGGTGAATGCCTTGTGTCCCGGCTGGGTCGATACCGAAATGGCGCAGGAAGGCTTAGAGGAGATTGCGGACGCATTGAAAATTTCCAAAGATGAGGCCTATAAAGAAGCCATGAAGCAGGTGCCGTTGGGAAAAATATCCAAACCCAAAGAAATCGCTCAACTGGTTGCCTATCTGGTTTCTGCGGAACAGACTTCCTTCACCGGGCAAACCTTCGATATCAATAACGGCGCACTCATGCCCTGACCCGCGAACCGCCGGTGGAAATATGGCGGTAACGCTACAGGCTCTTCAAGCGGGGGTTGTTTTGATCTTTTTCAGAGAGAATAGGGTCTGGCACCGGCCAGTCAATCCCAATATCCGGATCGTTCCAGATAATACCTTTTTCTTTTTCCGCTGAATAGTATTCAGAAACTTTATACAAAAACTCTGCCGTATCACTGAGCACGCAAAACCCATGAGCAAAGCCTGCAGGAATATAAAGCTGAAGATAGTTGGTGTCCGACAAAATAAAGCCTTGCCATTTCCCAAAAGTAGGAGAGTTTTTTCTAATATCCACAACCACATCAAACACTTCACCTTCAACCACTCTGACCAGTTTAGCCTGTTCAGGACCAACCCGGTAATGAAGCCCTCTTAAAACATTTTTGTTTGAGAGGGATTGATTATCCTGAACGAAGTCTTCCGGGATTCCCAAGGCGTGGTATTTTCCCTTTTTGTAGCTTTCAAAAAACCGCCCTCTGGAATCAAAGTGAACGGTGGGTTCGATGAGCAAAACCCCCTCAAGTTCGGTTTGGCTGGCTTTCAAAATTTGCCCCGCACAAAAAGTTAAACAAACTTCCCACTCATACCCTCTCTAGCGAGAAAAATTATATAACGCAATCCCAAACTTGGCAAACAACATTGAAGAGATGAAGTGCCTCTGTTAATATCAGTTTTTATTTTGAAACCCTTTAATCAAAACTCCTAATGAGAATAATACCGGCGGTAGATATAAAAGAAGGGCGATGTGTGCGCCTTTCTCAGGGGAAAGCGGATCAGGAAACCATCTATTCCAATGATCCTCTCTCGATGGCCGACCATTGGGATGAAGAAGGGGCTCAGACTATTCACGTTGTGGACCTTGATGGCGCATTCCAAGGTTCACCCATCAACGCTGAAATTGTAAAAAATATTATTTACAGCAGTTCTGTAGACATACAGGTTGGGGGAGGTATCCGAACTCTTGAAACCATCGACATGTATGTTAAAGCTGGTGCGTACCGGATTATTCTGGGCACCGTTGCTCAAAAGGAACCGGAATTTGTAGAAGAAGCCTGTCGGCGTTTCCCCGATAAAATTATTGTCGGCATTGATGC
This sequence comes from Nitrospinales bacterium, assembly GCA_965263085.1. Taxonomy (GTDB): domain Bacteria; phylum Nitrospinota; class Nitrospinia; order Nitrospinales; family VA-1; genus LS-NOB. The sequence continues at coordinate 1,834,649 of OZ253582.1, read as the reverse complement.
CCGGGACGGTTTAGTGGCTGTGAAAGGCTGGGTGGAAGTTTCCGAACAAAAAGCCACTGATCTCGCCCAAAAAATGAAAGGATATGGGATTGCCGGGTTTATCTTCACCGATATCAGCCGTGACGGTATGCTTCAGGGCCCCAACCTGGAAAGCATCAAGGAGTTTGCCGAATCCGCGCAATTGCCTGTGATCGCCTCGGGGGGAGTAAGTCGTCTGAAAGACATAACAAACCTTGCCAAGTTGGAGTCCTATGGCGTTGAAGGGGTGATCATCGGTAAAGCACTTTACGATAAAACCCTTTCCTTCAAAGAGGCGCGGGACATTCTTCATGCTGGCTAAACGCATCATACCCTGTCTGGATGTCAAAGATGGCCGCGTGGTCAAGGGAGTCAACTTTGTCAATCTCCGCGATGCCGGCGACCCGGTTGAAATCGCTTCTGCCTACGAACTGGCAGGCGCCGACGAACTCACCTTCTTAGACATCACCGCTTCACACGAAAAGCGCGATATTATTCTGGATGTGGTCGCACGCACTGCTGAAAAGGTATTCATCCCTTTGACGGTTGGCGGAGGCTTACGCACTCTGGATGATATTCGAAACCTTTTAAAAGCCGGAGCTGATAAAGTCGCCATCAACACTGCCGCGGTCAAGGACCCGGATTTTGTGCAACGGGCAGCAAAACGTTTTGGCAGCCAGTGCATCGTTGTCGCCATTGATGCCAAAGAGGTGCAATCTTCCCGACTACAACCTATACATCCTGAATGGGCTTTAGAGCATCCAGAGCTGTTGCTGGAGCAATCCGATTCACCTCCCGTCTGGGAAGTTTACACACACGGTGGAAGAAATCCGACCGGAATTCATGTTCAAAGATGGGCTCAGAAAATGGACTCTTATGGGGCAGGAGAAATTTTGCTCACCAGTATGGATCGTGATGGTACTAAAGCCGGGTACGACATCGAACTCAATAAAACGGTTTCAGAATCGGTCACCATCCCGATCATCGCCTCAGGAGGCGTGGGAACTCTTGAACATTTATATGAAGGTATTGTAAAAGGAAAAGCCTCTGCCGTGCTGGCCGCTTCTATTTTTCACTTTAAAGAATTCACCATTCAGGAAGCCAAGGCTTTCCTGCAATCCAAAGGTGTAACGGTCAGACCTACTGTTTGACTCCGCAATGTTTCAGTTCCAGAGTTTTGGATTTGCTGTCCAGAATCGCGGATGTCTCTAAAGGAAGAGTCCATACCTCTTTACCGTGACCTATCGGGCAGTGAGTCAGAATCGGAAATCCCGGTTTCGGAAAAAGATCCGCAAGAATATCTTCAATCGTCCCGTCGCCCTTACGTTGCGGCTGGCAGTTGACCATTTCCCCTAAAACCAACCCGCGCATTCCTTTAAACATCCCCGCATTTTTTAACTGCCACAGCATTCCATCAATCCGATACAAAGGCTCGTTGACATCTTCTATCAACAAAATCCTGTTCCGGGTGTTAATTTCAAAGGGGGTGTTTAATGAACGACACAACAATGTCAAACAGCCTCCAGTAATTTTACCTTGAGCGACTCCTTTCGAAAACACCTTCGCTTTGGGAGAGTGAAGGACCTTGCTCTTGGCATCTCCAGTCAACAGAGCCTTAAACTGCTGGCGAGATTTTTTCATTTCAGCACGGCCAAAACTTCCAGCAACCATGGGACCGTGAAATGCGACCAGCCCGCATTCTCGCACCAGAAAATGAAGAAGCAGGGTAATATCGCTGGACCCCACCACGACTTTCGGATGAGCTCTTATCTCAGCAGACTTAAGGTGAGGGAGAATGCGATTAGTACCATACCCCCCGCGGGCGCAAAAAATTGCCCGGACCTTGGGGTTCTTGAACATATTCATGATATCCTGAACTCGATCTTTGTCGAGGCCAGCCATAAAACGGGAGCGGGCATGAACATGCCTACCCAACAAGGGTTCAAACCCCATGCCACGGATCACTTCCAACCCGGTTTCCAATTGCGCTCTGTCCACCGGACCCGCTGGGGCCACCACACCCACAGTATCTCCTTCTTTCAATGAAGGCGGCCGGATGAGGGAACGAGTCGAATTCGACATTATAAATTACCCTTGAAAGGTTACAATACCAGCTTCAATGAACCGTACCCTCGATTGATAAATGATTTTTATTACCGCTACCACTCAAGCTAGAATAGGGTCTACCCCTGCTGGAGCATATCATTATTCGCTTAAAACAGGTGCGGGAAATTGGTCTCATCAATATTAAAGGTAAACACGTTATTATGGAATGAATCTTAAGAGCCACATGTATACTAGCCGCTGACGATAACCATCATTAAAAAATTTTAATTGGAACTCGCGAAGGCTCTATGATAAGTTTTTTGTACGCAAATTTTCCGCATTTGGTTCACTTTAAGTTTTCTGTTGCACCAAAGAATTAAAGACCCCTTGGAAAGATTACAGTCATATGGAGAATCAGGATGATTGAGGTTGAAAATCTTACCAAGCACTATGGGCCAAGAAAGGCCATCAACAATTTAACGTTTCAAATAGCACAGGGGGAGGTCGTTGGTTTTTTAGGCCCCAACGGGGCCGGTAAAAGCACGACCCTGAACATCCTGTCCTGCATCCTTCCCGCGTCCAGCGGAACTGCCCGGATTCAGGGATACGACACCTTTGAACAATCCCTTGAAATCAGGAAAATAATCGGTTACCTGCCAGAGACTCCGCCTCTCTATCCGGACATGAGCGTTCGCGAGTACCTGATATTCGCGGCACAAGTCCGGGGACTGACAGGCAAGCAAGCCGGGAGCGCCGTGGAAAGAGTGATTGAAAAATGTTCCTTAAAAGATGTTGGCCATCGCATCATCGGGCGACTCTCTAAAGGATATCAGCAACGCGTTGGGTTGGCACAGGCCATGGTGCACGACCCTGATATTCTTATTCTCGACGAACCGACTATTGGCCTGGACCCCATTCAAATTATAGAAATCCGCAAACTGATTCAGGAGTTGGCCTCTTCGCACACCATCATCCTCAGTTCACACATTCTTCCTGAAATCACACAAATATGTCAGAGGGTCATCATCATCAACGAAGGGGAAATCGCGGCGGTGGATTCCCTCGAAGGCTTGACCGCCTCGCTGAGAAAAAGTGAACGCCTTTCCCTGACTGTAAGAAATCGCGATGATGGAATAGCGGAAAAATTAAATTCTTTACATCAGGTGCTTTCCGTTTTACCCGGCGAGAAAAACCAATTCATGGTTGAATGCGAATTGAACTCTAACCTTCAAGATGAATTCGCGCGCCTGGCTTTGGAAAACCAATGGGGCCTTGTTGAAATCAAACCCATCTCTATGACGCTGGAAGATGTGTTCCTTAAACTGACCATTGAAGAAAAGGATGTGAAGGTATGAGAAACGCCTGGATCATTGCAAAGAGGGATTTGGGGTCATTTTTCAACTCACCCATTTTTTATGTGGTCACCACGGTATTTCTACTTATATACAGTTTTATATTTTTTAATATCCTGAATTTTTTCAGCTTCCAGAGTTTACAGGCAGGACAATTTCAGGCTATGGGAATGAACCTGAATCTGAACGAAATGGTTATTGAGCCCAGTCTTCAAAACATGTCGGTGATTCTACTGATGATCATCCCCATTATCACTATGCGTAGCTTTGCCGATGAGAAAAAAATGAAAACCTTCCGCCTGCTGCTTTCTTCTCCGGTTCCCCTTAGGGAAATAGTTCTTGGGAAGTTCATGGCCTGTATGATTGTGGTGACAGTGATGATTTTGATTTCTTCTTATTCTGTGGGCTTCCTGTTTCTACTGGGAGAACCCGAACCCGGCCCTATTGTTACAGGCTATTTAGGAGTTTTATTGATGGCGGGTTGTTATGTATCGGTGGGAGTCTTCGCTTCATCCTTAACAGACAATCAAATTGTCGCCGCCGTTGTGACCTTCGGGTTCTCGCTATTCATGTGGGTCATCGGCTGGGCAGCCCAGGCCGCCGGCCCCACCACTGGGCAGGTGCTGCAATTTCTTTCCATTGCTGACCATATGGAAAGGTTCTTAAAAGGCATCGTAGATACGGGTGATCTGGTTTATTACCTAAGCTTCATTTTGCTTAGCCTTTTCCTCTGTCACCGTATGCTGGATTCCAATCGATGGAGATGAGGACATGAAAAAACTTGCGCCCATAGCAGGATGGCTGACCTTGACGACAGGTTTCATCGCCCTGTTTTTATATGTCGTCCTTCCCGACCTTAAAGCTCTATACGTCTCGCTGGCAGTCGTCGGCCTGATTAACGCAATATTTTTCGTGGTTGCCAAAGGTCCTGAATTAAAACGGGACCTTTCCTCTCGTTCTGCGCTATACGGCGCGAACACCCTAATCCTGACCGCAATATTCATGGGCATATTAATATTTGTGAACCTGCTTGCCTTTCGCCATAAACACCGTTTTGATTTTACGGAAGGAGGCTACTTCACTCTGGCACCTCAAACTAAAAAGGTTGTTTCCAATCTTCCGCGCGAAGTGAAGCTGACTGCTTTCTTTCAAACTGAATCTTCTGAAAAAATCGCATTTACCAATTTGATTGCCGGTTACCTCGAAGAAACCGATAAAATCAAATTGCACTATGTTGACCCAGACAAAAACCCGGCGATGACCAAGCAATATGGCGTGACCACTTATGGAACCTTGACCCTGGAAAGCGGCACCAAGGAGACTAAGGTTCAAAATTCCAGCGAGGAAAATATCACCAACGCGCTACTAAAAGTAACCCGTGACGAACAAAAAGTGATCTATTTTCTCGAAGGACATAACGAAGGCCAAATAAGCAACGACGACGACCTGGGCTACACTACCGCCAAAGAAAATCTTGAGAAGGACGGGTTCATCGTAAAGCCCCTGCTCCTGCTCCAGTCTGGAGAGATTCCCAAAGACGCTTCAGTGCTGGTTATTCCCGGGCCCAAAAAACCACTTCAGGACGAGGAAAAAACAATCCTTGAAAACTATCTGAACTCCGGGGGTGCAATTTTTATGCTTATTGATCCCCAATCTGCACCCGGCATGGAAACCTTCCTCAAAAAATGGGGCATAGAACTTGGAAATAATATTGTCATCGACCCCGTGTCCAAGCTATTCGGAGGGGATTTCGCCGCACCGGTGGTCAATCAATACACAATTCACGAAATTACCAGTAATTTTGTTCTGGCAACTATATTCCCGATTATAAGATCCGTTCATGCAGTTCCTGTAGCCGGCATCACCACCACCGAACTCTTGAAAACCGGCGCGAACAGCTGGGCAGAATCTAATTTTAACCTAGGAGAAACCGTTAGTTATGACGAGGGCAAAGATATCAAAGGGCCTGTTCCTGTCTCGGTCATTGCCATAAAAGAGTTGGGCGAAACAAGCCCGGAAAATCCTAGCACTCCTGAAAGCAATACAGAGCCAAAGGAAAACAAACCTTCTTTAAAGGCCACACTTCTAGTGGTGGGTGATTCTGATTTTTCCAATAATCGCTATACCAACTTCTCAGGCAATGGCGACTTCTTTCTCAATGCCGTTTCCTGGCTGGCGCAGGAAGAGCAACTGATCTCCATTCGTCCCAAAGAAAGAAAAAACACGCCAATTCAAATGACCCAATCCATGGGCAGCGCAATATTCATAATGGGTATCTTTGTGTTCCCCGGCCTGATTGCTGCAATAGGAATTCGTATCTGGTGGAGGAGACGTCGGCTATGAAGTTTAAAGGAACGGCCCTGATGGCGGCTGTCTGCTTGAGTCTCGTTCTTTATTATTTTTTCGTTGACCTGCCCGCCGAGCAAGAAGAGAAAGCCGCAAAAGAGCAAACCGCAAAACTCCTTCCCCTTGAAATGGAAAAAGTGGTTGAGTTTTCCCTGATCGGCAATGGCGAACCCATAACCTTAAAACGCGAAGCTCTGCATAGATGGGAACTCATCCAACCTCTCGCGGCATCCGGAGATTCTACCGAAGCAGAAGCCTTTATATCAGAAATAGCAAACCTTAAAAAAACCCGGGTGGTAGAAGAAAACTCTAAAGATCTTTCTATTTATGGTCTGAGTTCCCCATATCTTAAAATCCATTTTAAATCTGAAAATAAAAATGAGGAAACTTTACTAATAGGAGACGAAAGTCCTCTAGGAGGCCATCTCTACTTCAAGCGAGAAAACCACCCTGGCGTGATGATGGCCGCTTCATCCCGATCCCGTTTTAAAAAATCCGTTTACAATTTTCGCGACAAAACCCTGCTCAACTTCAGTACGGGCTCCATTCAACGAATACAAATTATCAGAGAGCAAGACCCTCTGGAATTCAAAAGAGTGGGCGAGGCCTGGGAAATATCAGGAGATATTTATACCCGAGGAGACAAGGATGCCATTATAAACTTTCTCCAGACCATTCAATTTTCCAGAGTCCAGGAGTTTGTTGATGAAGACCCGGCCACTCTCGAATCCTATGGCTTGAATCCACCAGCACTGGAACTCACCCTGGAAAATGAAAAAGGCGAGACTCACACACTTTCTCTGGGCGACCTAAAAGAAGGAAAAGGCTACTTCGCTAAAATCAACGCTTCTCAAAATATCGTACTGGCAGGTACCCATATTTTTGAAGCGCTTTCCCAAAAAACTGTGGAGTTTCTCGATAAAACATTGCTGGAGTTTGATGAAAAAGAAATTCTTGAACTGTCACTACAATCTGAGGATGAAACCATTCGGGTGGTTCGTGGCGAAAGTGACAGTTGGGACATTCAAAGCCCGATAAAAACTGCCGCCGACCTGTCTACCGTTAACAGCCTGCTCTTTGATCTCAAAGAAGCCAGGATCAACACGTTCACAAAAATCTCAGAGACCCTCGAATCGTTTGGGCTGGACTCTCCCCGAAAATCTTTTAGCCTGAAAATGAAAGACTCAAAAACATGGACCCTGCAACTGGGAAATCAATCAGCCGATGATGGCCAGCAGATATTCGCCCAACGAACCGGCGAGACAGCTGTATTTTTAATTTCCAAGAAAGTGGCTGATAAATTGTTCCGCAGTCTTCACGATTTAAGAAATAAAAAACTGCTGAAATTCGAAAGCGCAGAAGTGAATAAAATTTTAATCCAAGCCCCTGAAAAGCTGTTCGAGTTGAAAAAAAGTGGATCTCAATGGAGTCTCGAGAAACCCGAAAAAATCAAAACCGAACACATTGGCAACGATTTGATCTGGGCCCTGAGAGGATTGGAATTTAATTCTATTATCACCCCACCCCTGCCCACCAATTCCTCAGGGCTGGACTCTCCCCTATTCACTATCCGCCTTTTCAAAAATGGCGAGGTTGCCGCCGCCTTAAAGGTCGGCAAACTTTTTGCACCCGAGCAGGAATACCTCGTTGAAGCTGGAAACCACCAATATCGGGTTAAGAGCAAATTCCTCGACACCATTCCCCTAGATTTAGCCAAATTCAAGCTTAAATAGGCACTTTTAAAACAACGCGAACCAGGGAAAGCCCAGCTTTTCGCCCAACCCTTATATTGTAATATCATTATCCGAACCATACATTATGTGGTAGATAATGAACCAAACGCTAAAAAAAATAGTTTTTTGATACAAATAAGTATATGAAAAAAAATGACTTACGAGTTTTTTGGCAATTTTTTCAAATTGGCGCTTGACAGGTACTATATATGGTGGTACTTTTTTGAAAGCATACAATATAAAGGGACTGTTTATTACTCAGGTGCTATTAAAAAGTGCTTGATCGGTTCCGAGTTCAATTTTCTGGAAGAAAATTAATTGCGAGTCGTAACAGGTCTTCCAACGGCGGGTTACTAAAAACAGGTTCCATAGCAATGAATAAGATGCATCTCAAATTTAATTTTTTGAAAACAACCAGTGGGATGCGTCCCTCTCAAACTCCTTCCAAAACCCAAAAATGTATTGAGCGCCAGCCGAATCCTCCTTCAATCCCGGCAGATGATTTCCATCCAATTGGCGTAGTATGGGACCTCTTTTTTACGCTGGGCTTAGCCCGGAAAAATAGTAACCCGCCTCCTTTTTTTAAAGAGACGCGCCCCGCCTTTTCGTGAGTTTGCAGGTATTGGTAGTGTTTGCCTCCATGTCAAGGACGGTTGATTAGAAGTACCTATTCTAAGATTTAAGGTTTCATTCGGGAAAGGCGGGGCGTTAACCCCCTTTCCCGTTTTTTTTACCCTGGGTTAATTTTAATCGCTTTCCTCCTTCTGCTTGTCTATAATCCTCTCCGAAACCGATTATGGAAACTATTGTGAACAAAACCGACCGAGTTCCCGTTCCCTGCAAGGGCGAATATCTTCCCCAGTATGCACACAAAGGCGATACTGGCGCTGACTTACGGGCTGTGGAAACCCGGATCATTGCTCCCCGAAGCCGAGAACTGGTAGCTACTGGGGTTTGTCTGGAGCTTCCTGAAGGCTACGCCGGTCTGATCTGGCCGCGAAGTGGACCCGCGGTTAAACTGGGACTCGACTGCGGGGCCGGAGTGATTGACTCAAATTATCGAGGCGAGATCAAAGTCCTTCTCTTCAACCATTCCGATGATGAAATTCATATCCAGTTGGGAGACCGCATCGCCCAGCTGATCATCCAAAAAGTAGAAACGGTGGAGTTCATGCTGAGCGACCATTTGAATGAAACAGGCCGCAACACTGCAGGTTTCGGGTCAACAGGAGACCTGCCTATTGTAAATTCGGGCCAATAGTTCCTACCTTCAGCTTGAGCTTGTAGTAGAAACCCTCCTTAGAACGGTTTGGCAACACCTTTCCTAGAAACCTGCAATTGAAACCGTGACATTTATCCTGTTCGACACAAAAAGCTTCAATATTTTCAAAGACCGACTCACTTTTCTTAAAAAAGCGGAAATCTGATTACCCCCAGACCTGAAAAATCAGATATAATAGAGTACTATTTTCAAATAATATTTGTGAGCGTCATATGGGATTACTAACTTGGATACAAAAACAATTTGGCATTCCAATGAATGCAGGAAGTAAAAGTAACCAGGAATCTACGCCTGCAAAAGAAGGGCAGTTCAAGGTGCTTCGCATACAACCAACCCCAAATCCTGATGCCTTCCAATTTATTCTAAACGGCAAGGTCATTGAGGCTGGCACAAAAACTTTCGACTCTCCTGATGACGTAGGGGATGACCCAATGGCCAAGGCCTTATTTGATATTTTTGGAATACAAAGTATTTTTATCAAAGAAAACTTTATCACCGTGACCAAGTCCAACGCCACAGGGTGGCACACGATCATGGAAAAAATCGGCACCGCAATAGAATCCCACTCGCACCATTACGAAAAAGGCGATGACGCAAAAGGAGATAAAGACGTTCATCCGGTACTGGAAGATTTCAACAAGGAAGATTTTTTCACTTACAACGATGATCGAAAAACCGAGGTGATCAACGCTCTGCTGGATATTGCCATCCGCCCTGCTCTGGCAAATGATGGTGGGGGGATCAATCTGCTATCGGTTGAGGATAAGACCATCAAAGTTCACTATCAGGGAGCCTGTGGCAGTTGCCCCAGTTCAACCACCGGAACCCTTCAATACATTGAACAATTCCTGAAAGAGGCGATTCACCACGACGTCGAAGTTCAGGCAAGCTGACCGGCCCCGGTCGGCATGGAACAACCAGCGGACAATCAATTTTTCTAGCTGGAAAGGAGGTTGTATCAGCCCCTTTTTCTTTGTGCAAGCTCTATGCAGGCAAGTTATTTAAGGCAGGCTAGAACTTAAAAACATCAAGAAAGTTATTCACTCATCCTCGTATTCATCCGTTTATCAAAGTTCGATTCTCTTGACTTCCTTCATAAAAATGGGTATTCTCCCCCCCCAAGAAGGGTGTGGGTTATTAATTTTTCATAATCTAGTAGGAGGAGGAGAGATGCAAAATAGAACATGTCGGAAATGGATATGCTTGATGGCTGGGATGGCCTTTCTGCTTATTTCGGGTGGTCAAGCATTGGCTAAGGATGGGCCGTACATAGCGATGGACTTGGGCGTGGCTGTCGGGTCTGGTCTGGACACTCGTAGCTCAGATAATGATTTTCCGACAACGTGTGACCAATTTATCGATCCAAATACGAGGTGCACTACTCCTTCTAATGAGAGATGGACGAGCAAGTTTGACGGGGGCACCGGGGTCCTGGCGGGGTTGGCTGTGGGGTATCGCTGGCGTAACTTCAGAATCGAGGGGGAATATTTCCATCGCAACGCGACCCACGATAGCACGAACGAACCAAGCTTCGGCGGGGTAAACATAAAGCTTTCTAATGAAATTGCTGAATCTGAAGAGGCAATTGATGACGTGTTATCGCACAACTTCTTCACCAACCTGTACTACGATTTCACCACGAGTTCAAAGTGGACACCGTATCTGGGGTTTGGTTTGGGCTTTGCGCGAGTCTCGCTTGATCACTTTGCCCGCTTTACACGGTCGAGTGACCCCGCAGATATCAGTACATTCGACGGTGGTGGTGCTACTCCTCCAGGAGGCGGTACAGGACTACCAGCCGCCCAGCTGAATCAAACCTTGGCCGGCACGACCACCATCGGCAGAAGTAATCTCTCGGATACGTTGTTCGGCTATCAAGCGATTGCTGGCGTAGATTATCGGGTCAGTGAACCAGTTACCATCGGCCTCAAGTTCCGATGGGCGGATTTCGGAGAATTCAAGGATGGCGATGAGTATCAACAGCTCCGCAGTCACGACTCCACTAATTCTATCGGCGGTCCTCGTGTGCGATATCAGGTCGCAACGAACGATATCGAATTCTGGGGTTTGAGCCTCAACATGAAGTATCATTTCTAATGACTGATCAAGGGGATTATTCTGCTATTGGATAGAACATGTCGGAAATGGGTATGCTTGATGATGGTTGGGATGGTCTTCCTGTTTATTTCGGGTGGTCAAGCACTGGCTAAGGGTGGATCGTACATAGCGATGGACTTGGGCATAGCTGTCGGGTCGGGTCTGGACACTAGTGGCACAGCTAATGATTTTCGGACAATATGTGACCAATTTATCGATCCAACTGCGACTTGCAGTGATCCTGCTAATGATAAATGGACGGACGAGTTTGACGGGGGCACCGGGATCCTGACGGGTTTGGCTCTGGGGTATCGCTGGCGTAACTTCAGAATCGAAGGGGAATATTTCTATCGCGGCGCGACCCACGATAGCGTGGGCGACGTAAACTTCAGCGGGGTAAACCTAAAGTCTCTTCAGGAAATTGCTGAAGCGGATGAGGAGATTGGTCACGTGTTATCGCACAGCTTCTTCACTAACCTGTACTACGATTTCACCTCGGACTCAAAGTGGACGCCGTATCTGGGGTTTGGTTTGGGCTTTGCGCTGGTCTCGCTTGATTACTCTAATCGCGTTACACGGTCGGGTGACCCCGAAGATATTGGTACATTCGGCCCCGCCGACTCCACCAATGAGGTGCTGAGGAACAAATTGGCCGGCACGACCAGCATCGCTAGGAGTGATCTCTCGGATACGTTGTTCGGCTATCAAGCGATTGCTGGCGTAGATTATCGGATCAGTGAACCAGTTACCATCGGCCTCAAGTTCCGATGGGCGGATTTCGGAGAATTCAAGGACGGCGATGAGTTTTTACAGCTCCGCAGTCACGACGCCACTAATTCTCCCGTTCCTGGTAGCCCTCGTGTGGGATACGAGATCACGACGGACGATATCAGATTCTGGGGTTTGAGCCTCAACATGAAATATCATTTCTAATGACTGATAAGGGGATTCTGCTATCGGTTGAGGATAAGACCCTTAAAGTTCAGGCAAGCTGACCGATCAAAATAAATGTTACGCTAATTCCTACAGCCATTTTTCATCCAGCGGCTGAGGAACATAACTAAACAGATAATCCAAAGCGCTTTGTGGGTCAGAGACCGTCTGATACATCCCCATGATATTGGGTTTAGCAAATTTTAAATCCACCATTTGCTCAAAGGTCGCGAGTAGCCCATCATAAAACCCCAGGGCATTAACAAAAACCAGCGGCTTGTCAGTGAGACGTAAGCAACGCATGGAAAGAATTTCCACCGCTTCTTCAAGGGTCCCGATACCGCCAGGCAAAACGATGAATGCGTCTGACTTTTGCTCCATCACCGCTTTCCGTTCGCGCATATCCCGGGTGACAATCAGCTCATCCGCTTCAGAATATTCAATATTTTTACCCCTAAAAAACTCTGGCATGACACCGATCACCTTGCCTTTTTCCTCATGCACTCCCCGAGCCACACAACCCATCAGCCCAATCGAGCACCCGCCATAAACCAGATCAATCCCTTGCCTTCCCAGTTTGCGCCCCAGTTCCAAAGCGATATTTTTAAACACATCACCCACCGATTGACTGGATGCACAAAAAACACAAATAGATTGAATATTATCCATAATAAATCTTGCTCATATATTATGATGGAATAAAGAGAGGATTTAAGCTAATTTAAAACCTATAAGCTGGTGGGAAACCGATAGTAAAGGGACTGACTTTAGATCAATTATCCGCACCCGATGAATAAAGGTTTTTATACTCGTTGATGGCATAGCGGTCCGTCATACCGGAGACATAGTCACAAATCCGGCGCTCTAGGGAATCCTCTTGCGAATTTTTCTGGGCCGGGGGAAGAAGTTCGGGGATTTTTGTATACGCCTCAAAGATCCCCTTCAAGGTCAACTCGGCTTTAAACTCTGTACGTAAAACTTTGCGATGGGAATACATATTTTTATAGAGGAATTTTTTTAACTCTTTATTTTTTTCAGCAACCTCTTTTCCAAACGCCGCAATACGGATGGGTGCACGACGAACATCATCCACCGTACCAACCTGATAATGCTCAAGGTTCTTCAACGTAGCCTGACGAAAGTCGCTGATGACTTCGTTGATGATACTTCGAACCACCTGGTACTTTTTCAGCTTAAAGTCCAGCCCTGTATATTGCTCGTCGAACTTTTTTTCATTCTCTTTCCAGAGCGTCACTTTTCTCAGTTGATCCAGATCAAGTAATTGAGAAGTGATGCCGTCATCCAGATCGTGGGCATTGTAGGCAATGCTATCAGCAAAGTCGGTAATCTGGGCTTCCAGAGAAGGAAAGCGAATTGCTTCATTAGAGGTGATCGGATTTTTTTTGTCTTTAGCATGCTTGCTGATCCCCTCTATAACCTCCCATGTCAGGTTGAGTCCATCGAACTCTGGATAACGTTTTTCGAGCAGTTTTACAATTCTCAAACTCTGTTTGTTATGCTCAAAACCACCATGCCCTTTCATCAATCGGTTCAATACATCTTGTCCTCTGTGGCCGAAAGGAGGGTGACCCAAGTCGTGAGACAGAGCAACCGCTTCCGCAAGGTCCTCATTAAGTTGCAAAGATCTACAAATGGTGCGGGCAATTTGCGCAACTTCAAGGGAGTGGGTAAGCCGAGTCCGGTAATAGTCACCTTCATGGTAGACAAAAACTTGAGTTTTATATTCCAGCCTTCTGAATGCAGAGCTGTGGATGATGCGATCGCGGTCCCTTTGAAACCGGGTGCGATAGAGATGCTCCTCTTCCTGATACAGGCGCCCCTCACTTTCCCCGCTTTTCATTGCGTAGGGAGCTAGAGAGCTGGTTTCAATTTTTTCCAGATCTTGCCGCTGGATCAAGGTGCGACCTGAGTTTTAGCGGAGGGTCTCCGCAGCCGAGCGTGATGCTGAGCGCAATGAGTAATAGCGTCTCGACACAACAAGCCATTGCTCATTGTGCCTGAATTGGGTCACGATAATCAAAGAACTGATTCTAACCAAAATCTCGATAAGGGTCAACCTTCAAGAGAAACCGCAGGGGACCATCAACATAACGACATAAAAAACAATTATTTTAATAACACTTTGGAAGCTTCTAGCTTTCCGCAAGCTACTCAGAACTCTCCCAACAAGGAAAAAATGCGACCACATCCCGCCCCAGGTCATTCTGTGGAACCCCTCGCCCGACCCGAAAAACCCCTGACCCCCAAAACCCCCTCCTTAAACAGAAAAAATTGGATTTTAGGGCAAAATTCCTTTATAAAAGAACATTCATGGCTAAGCATCAACCTCTAATGGGTAAGGCCTCAAATTTGGTTTTTTTCTTCTAAATTCCAAGAACCGCGACCCCATAGCCTGTTTTTTCTCCCGGACTCTGATATTCAAGAGAACCGCAATCAGTCATAAATTTGGCCTATGAGGTTTTATTGAATGAGAAAAATGAAAAAGCTGAGCAACGATTTTTTAGCCACAAGCATATTCAGAGGTTATACAAAGTAGCCTCTTTAAACTTTATTGATAACCCAAGTCAGGAAAAACAACAGAATGAAAAAAAAATATTTACTCGCACCCGGTCCTACCCCTGTCCCAGAACATGTGTCTCTGGAAATGGCTCTTCCCATGCAACATCACCGCACTCCCCAGTTCAGCAAAATATTTGGTGAAGCCGCAGAAGGAGCAAAATACCTATTTCAAACCAAGCAGAATGTGCTGATTCTCGCTGCTACCGGAACTGGAGGTATGGAAGGTTGCGTGACCAACTTGTTTTCATCAGGGGATAAAGTACTGGTCATTAACGGAGGAAAGTTTGGGGAACGATGGGGAAAAATTTCAGAGACCTATGGCCTCAATGTTGTCTGGCATAATGTGGAATGGGGCAAAGGTGCCGATGCCAAAGAAATCGAATCTATTCTAGCTCAAGATAAAAAAATAAAGGCCATTATGGTTCAGGCTAGCGAAACCTCTACGACTGCCGCCCATCCGATCGAAGCCCTGTCGAAGCTGACCCGGGACCGGGACAATGTTCTACTGATCGTGGATGGAATCACCGGTGTTGGCGTTTTCAACCTGCCGATGGATGAATGGGGAATCGATGCCATGGTGACGGGGTCACAAAAATCACTGGAGCTTCCTCCTGGCTTGGCACTAGTGGGTCTTAGCGAAAAGGCCTGGAAGTTCGCCGATCAGTCAACCTGTCCGCGGTTTTATTTTGACTTTAAAAAGGAACGCAAAAACATGGCCAACCAAACTTCCGCTTACACACCCGCTGTTTCCTTGGTTACCGGGCTTCGGGCTGTTCTCCGGGATATCAAGGAAGAAGGGCTGAGCAATGTTTTCAAACGCCATAACCGACTGGCCCGGGCTACCCGCGCCGCTGTTCAGGCCATGGAGTTGACCATGGTTGCTCCAGACAGCCCCGCCGATAGCGCAACCGGCGTGTTTGTGCCTGATGGTGTGGATGGAGCAAAGCTGGTTAAAAGCCTGCGTGACGATTTTGGGGTCACTCTGGCAGGTGGCCAGGACCAGTGGAAAGGAAAGGTTGTTCGCATTGCCCATCTGGGTTATGTGGACACCTTTGACATCATCATAGCGATTTCGGCTCTGGAGATGGCCTTAAAAAAATTCGGTGCAAAAATTCAGCTTGGCAAAGGAGTGGCCGCCGCTCAGGAAATATTATTAGAAGCTTATTGAGAAAAACCGCCGGTTGTTTCCGGCTATCATTATTTGGAGCTAGCGAATGAAAGTTCTTGTTTCTGACAACCTCTCCGCAATGGGAGTTGAAGTTCTTAAAGAGTCCGGACTTGAGGTCGATGTTAAAACGGGCCTGCCCAAAGAAGAATTGATAAAAATCATTCCCGCCTACGACGGTCTAATCGTCCGAAGCGCTACAAAAGTGGTCGCGGGAATTATTGAAGCGGCTGACAACCTGAAAGTCATAGGAAGGGCGGGCATCGGCGTTGACAATATAGATCTGGATGCAGCGGGCAAAAAAGGCATCATTGTCATGAATGCCCCGGAAGGAAATATCATAACCACCGCCGAGCATACCATGGCCTTGTTGATGTCCATGTCCCGAAACATCCCACAAGCCCGTTCCACCCTGAAAAATAAAAAATGGGCCCCTAAAGAGTTTATGGGAGTAGAACTTTTTGAAAAAACACTCGGCATTGTCGGATTAGGCCGAATCGGCTCCATCGTCGCCGAACGTGCTCGCGCTTTCCAAATGAAAATCATAGTACACGACCCCTATATTTCTCAGGAAAGAGCCGAAAAGCTTGGAGTCGAACGGGTGGAACTTAAAACTCTTCTGGAACGTTCTGATTTTTTGACTCTGCACACCCCAGGGTTGGCTGGCAAACCTTTATTAGGAAAGGAAGAGTTCGCGCAAATGAAACCCGGTATTCGCATCGTCAACTGCGCCAGAGGGTCGTTGATTGACGACGACGCCCTGATTGGTGCCATTCAATCCAAACAAGTTGCAGGGGCCGCACTGGATGTTTACCACAAAGAGCCACTAGCTCTCGACAGCCCGCTTCTGCAAATAGACGAAATTATCTGCACACCACATCTAGGAGCCTCCACGGGAGAGGCGCAGGAAAAAGTAGCTATCGCGATTTGCGACCAGATCATTGACTATCTCAAATGCGGCAACGTTCGTAATGCGGTCAATGTTCCGTCCATTGACGCCGAGACACTGGCCCAGATCAAACCCTATCTCATTTTGGGGGAAGATCTCGGGAACTTCATTTCGCAGCTTGCCGAAGGCCCCATAACTCGCATTGAAATTCAGTATAACGGCGAAGTTTCTACCATGAAGGTCGAACCCATAACCATCGCCATTTTAAAAGGGCTCTTCGACCGTTCCATTGAAGGAATCAATATGGTGAACGCTCCCTTTATCGCAAAAGAAAGAGGGATTGAAGTGCAAGAATCCAAGAGCAACGAAGTGTACGAATACACCAACACGGTTCAAATACAGATCATCAGCGAGAATGGAACTCGAAAAGTGACCGGCAGTATTTTTGGAAAAGGCGATTCCAGGATCGTCAAATTTGACGAATACAATATGGAAGCCGTCCTCTCTAAAAACATGCTCGTGCTCAACAATATGGATGTCCCCGGCGTAATCGGAAACTTGGGAAACATTCTCGGGAAAAACAACCTGAATATTGCAGGCTTTCATTTAGGCAGGCAGAAAGAGGAAGGTAAGGCCATCTCCATTGTAAACATCGATTCTCCTCCCACCACTGAAACTTTGACAGAGCTACGCAACACATCCCACGTTCTCAGCGTTCACAGCGTTACGCTTTAGAAGCTGATTTCAAACAAAAAAGCGAGGCTTCCTTATTGGGAAGTCTCGCTTTAATTTTTTAAAACCTTAAAATCAATCTTCTTTTTTCTGACTATCCTCATCCTTTGCAGACGATGCCTGCTCAACTTTCTGACCGAAAACAGCGGCGATCACTTCATTGATGGCCGTGGGACCCAGAATATTATAAACCGTATTCGCCGATTTAAAATGTGGACTGGTAAAAAGGCTCAAGACCTTTTTACTGGTGTAACCCAGCATCATAAACTCATGCGCATAATTTTCTGCCACCAGCCTTAGAGTATCGTCATCGGCATCTTCATCGCCGGTAGGAGGTCCCGCATCCGGATCAACATCTTCCTGGATTTCGTAAACATAGATCAAGTGCCAACCAAACTCGGTCTTGACCGGGCCAACAACGTCTCCTTCCTGAGCGGTAAACGCAGCAACTTCAAAAGGCCTGACCATAGCTCCTTTTCCAAACCACCCTAGATCTCCTCCACGTTTTTTGGATGGGCATTCGCTGTACTCTTCAGCCAGCTTGGTGAATTCTTCCCCAGCATCAATCTTGCCTCTCAATTCTTCAGCAAGCTCTTTAGCACCCACAAGAATATGCCGGGCCTGAACTTTTTTAACTTTTCTCTCTTTAGCCATGATTCAATACCATGAAATTATATAGAATAGTTTTCCCGTCCCCGGAAACCCTGTTTCGTCAAATGGTCTACTGCTCTCTAACGTGTGCATCAGTTTAACATCAACGCACAACATTTTTTATATTTCTTACCAGAACCGCAGGGACAAGGATCATTGGGTTTTATTTTCCCCTCCTTCACCTTCACCCCAGGTGTGCTTTTCAATAATTCCTGACCAATTTTTTTTGCTTCCTTATAACGCTTCCTCAGCCTCTCATTAAAATCCGGAATCGCCTGGTTAATCGTAATGAGCATATCGCTATTGGAGGATTCCAGCTTAGCGTCTTCATTTTCTCTCAGGCATTCATCAAAAAAATAGGTCGTGGAAAAGATCGGTGCCTGATCAGCATTATCCAGCTCCAGCTTATAAAAAGAAAGTTTCAAGTCACGATTATCATTACGCGGATCAATGTCGTAGGAGTCTTCCGCAAAGTACCGATCATTATTGAAATTAAAATCCAGCATTCCCTTATCACGCGGAAACAATTCAAAAAAGTTATAGTAATTCCCCGGCTCAAATTCCAGATAAGAAGTCGGGTTTTTTTCGCCATAGGCTTTCGCTTCCACAACCCTCTGCTTAAACAGGAGTATCAATTCATCCGGAGCATTCTTAGCAAATCCCTTGGCAATTTGGGTTTGCACATCCGTTAAACGCGGATGATCGGGAAGAGGATTGAATGTTTTATTAAAATTTACCTGGAAGGCAAAAGCATTGTCCCGGTTGTCCTGATCGCGCAAACGCACCACAACATAGTTGTAGTCGAAAAAGGGATGGGTGTGATAAAAGTCTTCAAGGACATACGTGTTTTGGTAGTTCTCTTCCTCGAACCGGTACGTCATTTTCGAGTTTTCACTCTCCTGCCGATTAATTTCCCGATAACCTTCGATGATAATTCCCTTTCGATTGAATATTTCAGTTCAGCGGATCTTTACCGCTCACAAACCGTTTTCAACCCTGCCCATCAGCGAGGAAGAGGAGAATCAGAAAAACCAGGATATTTTTTAAACGCGCCTCTTTCAACTTCACGTTTTTCGATATCCCGAACCGCACGCACCGAATCCTTAGTGATATCTTCCTTATGATTGGCATTCGCATGCCCATAACGGTAGTAATAGATGGCGGCAGTAGCATGAGGCAGTTCATTAGCAGTCCAACTGGTGAACCCCCCTCCAGGCGAGAAAACCGGGCTTATGAATACTTCCATACGATCCATATCCAGAATGGCATGATCTTCATCGTAAAGGCTTTCAGCTTCCTCCAGAGTCGGCATTCTCCAATCCAGATGCCCGGCAAATTCTTTAACGCCCAGGTCCTTAATATATTCCAAAGCCTTATACCAATTCACCCATTTGCTGGTATCCTGAAAAGAATCAGATTGTTTCCACATCAACTTTGTTTCCTGATCGGTAACCGTGCCATCTCCATTATCCATAAATCGTTTTTTTAAATCCACGCTTTGCTCCCCAGCATTAACCTTAATTTTCATTCCGAGTCATTATTCTTTTCAATATCGCGAACCAGCCTGGAAGTCCCTCTCGATACACGGTAAATATCATCATACATGATGACCCCTTTGCGGAAACTCAGGCGAACGCCTTGTATCTTGTGCCGCACATCACCGGTCCAGCATAGAAACCCGCATCCTGACTCAAACAAGCTGGACAGATAAATCACCTGTCCCATATTATCGGAATTTTTCTGTGTTTTATCGAAGAGGCTTTTGGCTTCGCTTGCTGTAGGAAGTCTCCAATTAGAAAACCCTGCAAATCGCTTTAAGTTCAAGCTTTCCGCGAACTCTTTAATCTGGAGTTGGCTCATCCATTTCCCAGCCAGTTGCCAGGTATCTTTTTTGAGCCAGACAAGACGTTTAGCGCCATCAATAATCGTATCGCTGTCTCCTGCCACAAATCGCCTATCGGCCTGGCTCGGGCTCTGCTCACCCATGACCTTTACGAGCCACCTTCCAGATTCCGCAACGCACGGACACCGTGACTGCGCAAACCCATCTGGTGCCACTTATAGTCGCCATTATAATAATGGAAACGGATGGCCAATCCTCTATCCGACTTATTCAATGTTTTGGTCCAGCAGGTCAAACCACAGCCTGCGAGGAAGCCCTTGGTCAGGAACACTGTATCGCCATAATTGTCCGTAACAGGATTGGACACATCATAAATCGCCTGCGCTTCCTTTCGAGTTGGCATGCGCCAGTCCTGATAACCGGCAAACCGAGTCCGGTTCAACTGCTGTATGTAGGTCTTGGCCTCATCCCAACTCACCCACTTATCCAATTCCATATAGGAGTCCGCTGCCTTCCACATCAGCCCTGTCTTGTGGTCAATAATGGTGCCGTCTTTATGATGTTCAATGCGGACAAAATCGGTATCCTCTTCTTCATCGATACCATCCCGGACCAAGCGCACAGCACTGGGGAAACCTTCGTTTTCCTTGGCCAACCAAAATTCGTAATCAGATCGGTAGTCATAGGCCATGGCGGCCTTGGCACCGCGAGTCTGGCTGGTCCAGGTCGAGAACCCGCATCCAGAAGTGAAAACAGGGTCGATATGGATTTCGCAACCTTCCACGTCCGTATTGCTAGCTGCTCGGTGAAAAAGGTATTTAGCTTCTGAAGCGGAGGGAATACGCCAGTTGCTATACCCGGCAAACTTTTCCTCATTCATTGTCCGCGCCAATTCCTGGCTTTCATGCCAGGTGATCAAACGCCCCAGCTTGATCCAGGTATCTTCCTTCATCCACATGAGGTTGTGTTTCGGGTCTGTAACAGTACCATCTCCGTTATCTAGATATTGCGTTTCCACTTTGGTTTCCGCCATAACCTTATTTTCTGCGTGTGGGGGACTGGCTTCTCATAACCTTGTCTTTTCTACAGATGCGAACCGAGCCAAAACTATACTCTTCTACACTGAAGATCTTACCCTCGCTATAGTCAAACCTCGGCCTGCGGGTGGATGTATCCCCGGCAATCCAGGCAGTTTTAAACGCGCCTTCCGGAAACACCGGATCAAGGTGAAGGGTCACCCCTCCCTTTCCCGGGTTTTCGCAGGATTCATCAAAAAGTGATGCGACCTCATCAGTACTCGGCAGCCTCCAGTCATCAAATCCGCCAATCTTTCTAAGATTTTTTCTATCGGCAAACTCCACCGCTTCATGCCAGTTGAAAAACTTGCCCTTGTCCTGCCATGAATCTTTTTTTAACCAGTAAAGACGCGTTTTGCTATCAAAAATAACGTCACGACCTTTTTCCACAAACCGTTTGGGCTTGTCATCCTGCTTAACCAGAGACTGTTCTGCCTGCTTGACAGGAGTTAGTTCTGAATTTTCGGATTTTTCTGTCATTTTTTCCTATTTCTCAAATGGCCAACCACATAGGCAGGTTAAAAATCTTTGGACCCATTTTCCATAACTATATATCTACTTTGCCAGTATATCCTATTTCCACACTATCCTCATCGACATTGACAATAACCGGGACAATATACTGGTCATTGGAATAATCCAATAATTGCTTCAAACCCTGCGGGTCTTTATCAACATTGACGTAAACAAAAGACCTATGTTGCTTTTTAAAATCAGCCACAGCCTTCTGAGTATGAGGGCAATCATCCTTGCCAAAAATCATATAATGGCTCATAGCGTTCCAGTCAGAATGCCTCTCAACGAGGCTGGGATTAACGTTCGAATGTCTTGGTGTCCTTGCGCCACTCCGGCTCCCACTGCTCCGAAACCACATCACGTGTTACCCGACAATGAGAATATTCATTATCCTTATGTTCCCACATATCGTTACCCGTCACATAGCTGAATTTTTGCGCATACTGTTGGTAGTCCGGTTTTTCTTCATAGGTCCAGGTATTGTGACCGCCTGCCATCTCAAACAGGTCTGAAATATGGATCTCGGCTTCATCTTTATCATAATTCGACTGGGTGAACGAAAAAAGGCTTTTGGCTTCTTCGCCGCTGGGTAGCCTCCAATCATCATAGCCGGCGAACTTTTTGTCGTTCAACATTTCGCAATAATCATGAGCCTCAAACCAGGTGATTCCATAACTGTACTCTTTGTATGAATCATCCTTTTTCCACATCAGGTTGGAATAGGTGTCGCTGATGGTCCCATCGCCGTTATCAACGAAATTAGGAACCTCTTCCTCCACAACAGCAACATCTTCTTCGTCTTCATCGCCCCATTCATCTTTACCAACCCACTCAGTTTCCGGCTCATCCTCTAAAATCTCCGGATCTACAGCATCATCAGATTCGGTTGGGTCATCACTTTCAGACATTTTAAACCTCAATTTTCAAGCAAAAATTTATCAGTCCAGATCTCTGACCATACGCACCGAAGTGCCGGTGGTTGACACCGACTGATCCACACAGACCTCTTTCATATTCGGGAAATAACTTTTCCATGCATAAGAATCGTATCGGGTTTCAGAAGTCCACACACAGGTTTCACCTCCTGCCTGGTAATTAGAAACTCGCCGAGCCGGTTTTTTGGGCAAGTTCAAGAACACTTCCCTGTAATCATTTTGGTTACGAAACAGCGAACGCACCTCACTCTTAGTCGGGAGCCTCCAGTCGTTATAACCCAAATAATTTTGCTCATTGCAGGCCTTCACATAAGCATGGCCTTCATCCCAGTTGAGCCATTTCCCCAATTCCTGCCGGGAGTCTCTCAACACCCACATCAAGTCATTACCCGGATCTTCGACCGTACCATTATCCTTTTTGACCCAGCTACATTTTGATTCCGCCACACTTAACCTCGAACCTGTTAGCAAAATAAAAAACACTCTTATGGTTCCCACTCATTCATTCTGCGCCGGTTGAATATTCTCTCATCCCACCAGCGGAAAAAGCAGGACAAATACTGACCTGAACAAATGAGACAAGGAGAAGAGTGTTCCTCATCTTTCATCTAAATAAATAAACTAAAAATTTCCCTTTCTCTTAAAGTACCACCCACATACCGAGTTTTCAAGCCAAATTCAAGAAGCTTTCTACCCGGAAACCTCTGAATATCCACATGAAAGCCGTAAACCCTACAGCCCGCTCCAGTCCTCCTGAATACAACCCTGCCCCGTCCCACAGGCCTAGTTTGGGTCTACCGCCAACCGCCTCCCTGAGTGATTTTATCTCTGACCTCAGGCACATAAGTAATTTTGGTTTTTGAATTATCAAATACACCACGCACAAGACGGACACTGGAATTGAGAATATCATCAACCTCCTTATGTCCGCCGGCACCACTACTGAAGGAATAAACATAGGCAGTGATCTTACCCCGGGTATTGCTGGTCCAAGTATCATGACCGCAACCTTCGGTAAATACCGAATCAATATGCACGAGCATGTCATACTTGTCTTTCAGGGTTTTCTCAGCATCAAAAAGGGAATGCGCCTCCCTCTTATTGGGAAACCGCCAGTCCTGATAATCGGCAAAAGACCCCTCATTTTGTTTATTCAAATATTTTAAAGCCGCCGTATAACTGACGAACTTCAGAAGGTCCAGATAAGAGTCGTTTTTCTTCCACATCAACTGAGTCAGGCTGTCGGTCACTGTGCCATCCCCATTATCCACAAACCTGTTCTCGCTCATAATTGTCCTATCCAAAATTCAACGGATGCCTCTATTTTAGTTTTCTGCCAGATAAAATCCAAAAAAAAAGCCGGGGGGCTTAAGCCCCCCGGCATAAAACTCAAATCAAAGCTTAACGATTTACTTCGCTTGTTGCACCGCCACCAGCACCACCAGTCTGGCTGAAGAGACCGCGCTCGGTGCCTTCAGGCTGACCCATACCCGGCTCGATATACGTTCCAGGTTTAACATGGTCCATGTGGTAATTGGTCTGGTAAGTCTTCTGAGAACCGGGATCCTTTTTCCACTCAACGCGGTTAGCGTTTTCAACGCGGTGGGCTTGACAGTTCAAAATGATGTCGCCTGGACCTTTGTTGTCAAAAGTGGTTTTTTGTTCCAAGGCGTTAGCCAAAAATCCGCCTGGCTCAATAGTCCGGTCAAAATTCTTGTTCCATGAATACCCCAATGTTCCCACATTGATGTGAACTTTGGTTCCTTTTGTTTCACTCAAGTTCTCAATAACCCAACTGGCATTGAGGCATACAGCTGAGCTTCCAGATTTAACGGTCGATACGTTTGCGCTAGCAACTGATACGGAAAATACAAAAAATACCACCAATAAAGCTACTATGGTTTTTCTCATTGTGCTCCCCCTTTCGAAGCGTAAATAAAAGTACAGCTGATAAAAGAACCCAAAAAAGGTCTACCGACGCCGAGCTTATTCCAACCTATGCGGCGATTCGTGCTCAATATCTTAAGTCCCGACAGCTTTGCCATCGTGTAAAACAACGGATTTTTCCCGGCAAAACCAACGGGGTCCGGCTAGGGTGGACCAAAACTAGCAAAAGCCCTAAAAGAAGTCAAGCCTTTAATATCCGCCCTCAGATCGCTCTAATAACCCCTTAAATATCAACTCTCTAAAAAAGCAGAAAAGCCAAAATCCCGGCCCAACTGTGAGCCTGTTATTGTAGTGAGTGTCAGTAATTCTGCAACCTTTAAACTCTGAACTTCAGGGATGCCAGCTTGATCAAGTCAGTAGAATTTCTGAGGACTTTTTCACCCTCCTCGGAAATATCATTGACCACCAACTGCAAACTACGAAGGCTGGTCAAATTTTTTGATGTCGCAAGGTATGTGGCCCCTACGTCACTGATACTGTTTGAAGCAAGGTTGAGAGTTCTCAGGTTGGTAAACATTTCTGATGCGGCAATGGCCTTGACTCCTTCATCACCGATACTGTTCTGCGAAAGATCCAAGGCCCTGATGCCTTTCATAGTTTCATGCTGAGCCAGCTCTTTGGCGCCCACTTCTCTCAAGAACTGTGCCTTCAGACTCAACACTTGCCCATCCTTGCTCAGCCGATGCCGGATCAACTCATCCAAATTTGCCATAACACTCCCCCTCTACCCGGTACCCGGGATTTCCTTAGCTACAAATCCGTATTCATCATAAATGCTGTAACCTTCCTGAAGCATTTTTTTCCCATATTTGACCATCAGGTTGGCCTGACTATGATTCGGATCAATATCGATGGTTTTCTTCAGATGTTTCAATCCTGTTTTGATGTCCTTGATCTCATCGCCATAATTCTCAATTTGCCGGGCTTTGTCAAACAAGTCCGAGGCCCACTTGTAATAAACCGTAGCAATTTGTTGGGGGGCATACTTGCTGATATAGTCAACAATTTCCTCATCCGCTTTCAACTTCGGAATATCCTGGACAGCCGCCTCAAACTCGCGCAGTGGGATAGCATAATCGTCATCTGCCACCGAAGAAATCGTATTCATCTGCTTGTGAGCAGAATGCAGGCCAACAGAACTTTTCACCACTGTAGACTGAATCCCCGACATCAGCTGGTGGTAATAAAGGTTGCCGATGCCGAAGTGGATGATAGCGCTGAATTCCTGGTTTACATCCAGCCGCAAGGCCTGCTCAAAAGATTCTTGAGCGTCATCGACCTGCCCCAGTTCCGAGAGGGCTTCGCCCATGTTGTAATGATGGACACAGTTATCCGGGTCTTCCTCAATCTGACATTTGAATTCCTGAATCTGGGCTTCAAGGTCAAACTCAACCTCTTCTTCCTCGTCAAACTCCGAGCCTTCATCCTCTTCAGAGTCTGCGTGCTCTCCAGCCTCAAGAGGCTGATCATCTGTGAGTTGGGGGTCATCAGCCTTTTCCAGCGGCTTCCCGGTCTCTTCTTCAGGCTCCGCTTCTTTTTCGTCTTCACTCATAATCAAACACAATAAGGGGGGATACCTTCTTCCACCCATTCTCCTGCTTTGCCATTGTTTATGTTCTGATGATTTTTTAATGCTCCGGATACCATCTTTTTCCGAGACACCTCGACCTGATTCATAATTTCATCCGGCGAATCGTTTAAGAGGTTGCCAAACTTAGGCTGACACTTCAGGTTGCCGACATCACAACAAGGAGTTATCTCTCCGGTTTGCTGTACGGTGATAATCTCAATGGTACCACGGGGAATAGTGCATTCCAGAAAGTTAATATCCCGTGGAAAAGGCTGGGCGTTCATAGCCCGTTCGCCATTCTTATCGACATAAAACCCCGGAATCATATTCAGCCCAAAGGTAAAATTGTCCGTACAAATATAATTTTCAACGCCTTCCATATATTTTAAAAATGCGCTTTCATCACATTCCGGGCTTTCCTGCACAAGACTTTCAAGCTTCGCACGATAAATCCTAAGCAGAGATAGGACAGAATCAATTTTCTTTTCCTGTTCGCTAAAAAACGTGATCAAAATTTTGATTTGGTTCAATAAGTCCGGCACTTTTTCAAAGATCATGTTGACGATCAATTCGTCCTGGAGTCTCAGAATCTCTGTAAGAAGTGGTTTTTGTCGCGATTCCCAAACAGTTGGGTACAGCGTGAAGTCCACCCGTCCGGACAATTTCATGATCTCCACCAACCTCAGCCAACGCTGGGATTTTGCTGAGTTGATGTCCAGGTTAGTGTGGATACGTACGTTTGGTGTCAGCGTTCTGAATATCTTGAAAATTTCGACGATATAGGGATTTTGTGAAGGTTCCCCGCCAGTCAGGTTAATTTCCCTCTTGGCCAACTCGTGGAACACCTCCATCTGGAGAATTTTATCCACCATAACCTGAGCCTGCTCCGGCATTAAATGCCAATCGCTCTTGGGTATCTGGCTAAGCGGCTCGTAGACATGACAATACTGGCACTCGTCGCGCACATAGCGATTACAATTGGCTTCGGCAAAAATATTTATCATAGCCTTACCTCCCAACCAATGATCGGTGTATTGCCCGAAAACAACCTGCTGAATCCTGCAAACTTATGCTATTGGGTAATAGAATTTGTATCCAGAATAGTTCGAACCGGCCTGATGGTTGACAAAGAAAGGCTCGGTCCCCCTCTCATACTAGGGTAGCTTTTGCCCCGGATATAGTTAAATCCCCAAGCATACTTGTCCTTATAAACCTCGCTGGACCAGAAACAACAACTGGAATAACCGAAGATGGGATCAATATGAATCACATTTTCAGTCCAATAATATTTCCAGGGGATGTCCTTATCTTCCTCGTAGAGAAATTCCAGTTCTTCGCGAGTCGGCAAGCGCCAGTCCGAAAAACCTGCAAAGGCCTCCTTATTGAATTTTTCGAGGTAGGTTTGCGAATCATCCCAGTTGATCCAAATTTTTTTTTCCTGATAGATGTCAATCTGCTTCCACATCAACTTTTTTTTTAAGTCGGTCACAGTCCCATCTTCATTATCCTGGAACCTTGGGTCATTAGAAGGCTTCAGTGGCGGCTTTTCTGCGGTCATTGAAAGAACCTGACCACCAAAAATCTCATCTTTGCTGTTATTAGCAGAATCAGCCTGTACTACGCTCATCCCCCACACTACCAACAGCAAAAAAGCAACCTGCAGGGGTTGGGTCAAAAAGCGAAAAAAACGAATCATGTTCTTTGGGGCCATTAACAGTTTCCTAAAATCATATCTGCTAAAAATATTTACTCTTCCTGCGGCGCCCAGTCTGGCTCCCAGGACAAACACATTCCGGACGGATTTAAAAACTGCCCAGGATCTTTACCGACAATGCCCCATTTGGAAACAAAGTTCAGATCCGGGTCAAACTTCTGGATTCTCTGGTTCAAAGTATCGACGACAAACACATATCCATACGGGTCTTCCACTACCGAAACGGGGCAGTTGAACTGACCGTCGCGCTTGCCCGCCTCACCAAGAATGTCAAGGGGGTGTCCCTCCCGGTCAAAAATCTGTAACCGATTCTGGCTTTTTTCGGCCACGATGATGTTGCCATCCCTACGCACAGCTATCCCGGAGGGGAAATTCAACCGGCCCGGCTCAAATCCATACTCGCCAAATTTAGACAGGTATTGTCCATCCTCATTGAAAATCTGAATACGTTGGTTGTCCCGGTCGGCCACATAAATATTGCCTTCCCGGTCCAACGCCAGGCCAACGGGAAATTTCATGAATCCGTCGAAGTTTCCGGCAAACCCAAAGCTGATGATAAAATTGCCATCGCTGTCATACCTTTTGACGCAATGGTTGGAAGTGTCCGCCACCAAGATGGTTCCGGTAGGTTCCGCGACAATTTCCTCCGGCATATAAAACTTTTCCTGGCCCCAGCCTTCACTGCCAAGCTCAAGAAAAAAATCTCCATCCGGGTCAAACTTTTGTAATCGGTGGCAACCCGTATCGACAACCCAGATATACCCCTCGTTGTCCACGGCCACCCCACTTGGAGTCTTAAATTCTCCGGGAATATAAGGGGGTCGGGTGCCGCCGGATTTACCAAAACACATCAGCAGTTTCCCATTGCCATCGAATTTCTGGACCCGGTCATT
This sequence comes from Nitrospinales bacterium, assembly GCA_965263085.1. GTDB lineage: Bacteria > Nitrospinota > Nitrospinia > Nitrospinales > VA-1 > LS-NOB. Next base: position 1,806,331 of record OZ253582.1, on the reverse strand, counting down.
GCCGGAATCCGCTACCCAGACATAAAGCTGGCTATGGTCAACCCGAGGACTCTCCTCCAGCCCAACCTCTTCGACCTCGGCTACTTCCAGCGCCTGAGATGGAGCATCGCTACTATTTTCTGTATTATCTTCCACTAAAATAAACCCCTCCCGAACTGGGGGAAAAATTAAACTCCAAAATAAGAAAGAGCCCTGAAAGGGGCTCTTCCGCACTACATTATGACATTTATCATACCAGACAATCCTAACCTTAAATAAACTACAAAGCGTTTTTTTGAATGGCGCCACGCCTCATATTGTTTATTTTATCAGGAACCCTTTCACATCCAGAATCTGATATTCGAAATTACAGGTTTTTTGAAGTTCATCGAGCCTTTCATTCCAGTTCTGCTTGAAGTTATCTAGGCTTTCAGACTTGGGTTTCTTTTTCATCAGGCCGACTTCACGGTATAGCGGTTTCACCATATTCTTGTAGACCAGCTGAATGATGTTTCGGAGGTTAAGAATACATTGTTTAGTCACCTCTTCGCGGGTCACACCATCGACCTTTTCGAGAAGGCGCAGGAATGACTGGATCGTGGTCATCTGAACAGTGTAGCTTTCAGCCAACCTGTTGTCGTATTTCAAACCACAGTCAATGTAGGCTGGCATGAGGTACATGCCTATATGATGATCGAATTTGACAGAAAGAGTGATCAACTTTTGCAGGTAATCAACTTCACGCAAATCCTCTTCTTCGTCTTCACCTTCAGCCAACTCTTTGGTGGCCTTTTCTTTTTCCTTTTGAAGCTCAAGTTTGATCTTTTCCAACTCGCTCAAATCAGAAAGATGATCAACCTCTTTGTCTTCGGCGGCATCTTCGCCTTCCTGCCCAGGGTTTTCCTTAGTTTCAGCATCCTGTTCACTCAACGCAAGTCTCCTTCCTAACAAGGGTAAAACAATAAACCAATATTTTTAAACGGGTTTGGGGTGCAACTGCGAGTATAGTCCTTTTTCGCGGAAAGTGTCAACTACTAGACACAGGGGCAAATACTGTGGCAGACAGGCAAGCTCAAAAAACGAGTTCTTGTTCATTGCCCCCACGGCTAGTGGTGGTATACTCTTTTACTACTCAAGACCTTATTTATATAATCGGTTCCACCGGGAAAGAAACTTCCGCTGGAACGTGAAAGAGTTTGCGTATCATGAAAACCGCTCTTCTGTTTCCGCCGCAGTGGTACCCCAGCCAGCCCTATCTAGCTCTGCCTACCCTGAAGGCCCATCTGGAATCCAAAGGTCATGAGGTAGACCAGTTTGATTTTAATATAGAAAGTTATGAGATTTTCCTGTCCAGGGACTATCTGGCTCAATGTGTAGAGACCGTGCGGCAACGGTTGTCCACCCCCGCTCACACGACCGAGGAGCAGGAAGTCAAAACCGTGTACAGGGATATTCTGACCGACACGGGTTTTCTTGACTCCGTCTTGAACGAAGTGGAAGACGCCAAAAATGTTCTGCGGGATGAAGAACGGTTTTTCCAGTTTGAAACTTACAAAAAAGCCTACACCACGCTGAAAATTGCCATGAGGCTCATTTCCTACGCCCACCACCCCAGCAGGCTGGATCTGGACTCCTTTTTCATGCTGGGAAACCCTGAAGAGAACCTTTCCGGCATTCTTTCAGCCACGGCTGACACAGTTCGGAATCCCTTTATCCGTATGTACGAAGATTATCTACTCGATAAAGTCGCCTGGAACGATTACGGGCTGGTGGGATTATCCATCATCCACATCGGGCAGGTCATACCCGGTCTGACCCTGGCACGTCTGCTACGCAAACGTTTTGAACATCTACATGTCGTTATCGGTGGGAGTGTGTTCAACCGTCACGCCGATTTACTCGACAACAAACAGGCTTTATTTGAAGAATTTTTTCACAGCGCAATCGTCTCGGAAGGAGAGAAACCGCTGGAGCAACTGGTCTGCCATCTCAAAGCCGGTAAACCTCTGGCAACTGTTTCCAACCTGATCTATATGGAGGAGCAAAAGGTTATCCATAACCCCAAAACCGAAGCCCTGCCTTATGAGCAGCTAGTGTGCCCGACCTTCGACCAATTGCCACTGGAAAAATATTTAATGCCTTATCCGGTACTACCCTATATGTCGAGCCGCGGGTGTTATTGGGGAAAATGTACTTTCTGCACACATAGCTTTATCTATGACTCGTATTACCGCAAAGAAAACGAAACCCGGGTAGCAGAAGAACTCGGTCACCTTGGGAAAAAATATAAGACCAAATATTTCACCTTTTCAGACGAAGCCATTTCCCCCAACGCTTTCAGCCGTATGTCCAAGGCCATCCTGAAACAGGGGGTGGAGATGCGCTCTCTGGGGATGCTTAAGTTCGAGTCGGGGGACAAGGAAACTCCTGAACTATTTAAAGATATCTATAAGGCTGGATTCCTTATGCTGTTCTTCGGGTTGGAAAGTGCCAACGACCGCATCCTTTCCATCATCGATAAGGGTTGCGATCAGGACACAGAACGAAACGTGCTAAAAAACAGTTCCGATGCTGGTATCTGGAACCATCTCTACCTGTTTTTTGGGTTCCCTACAGAAGAACGCGAAGAAGCCGAAGACACCATCCAATTCACCGTGGAAAACTCAGAAGTGGGTGCCGGCACCGTCCATTCTGTCGGCCAGTCCATCTTCGCGCTGGAAAAAGATTCCGCTATCTACCACAATCCAACCAAGTTTAAAATTGACCGCATCATTCATGATCCTGATCGAGATATGGCCATCGTGTTCGATTTTGATATCAAAAAAGGAATGCCTCGGGAAGAGGTGATGGAAGTCTACGAACATTTTGACAGCGTGATCGACGATGCATTCCCCTCCCGCAATATCTGGAATTATCTATCACGCGAGCATTTCCTGCTCTATCTTGATCGGTTCGGCAAAGAAGAAATCCTCAACATGGCTCGCACCACCGCCACACCCTGAGGGGGACAGCAGTTTTGTTGACAGGTACCGGGTGATAGCCTAAAATTTAAGGCATCACGAACAAACTGAATTTAGAACCTTTTAAAGAAGGTATTCCTATTATGGGCGAAGCAGGCAAACCGACAGACTGGATCACGATGAAAATCGATCCGGAGATTTTTGAAGAGTTGGGGGTCCGCGACCCTGAAGAGACCAAGCGGGAGATGGCAATCACAAAAAAAACCCGTCAGGTCACTAAAGAGTTAAAAGCTGATCCCGATAATCTGGATCTTCAGTTAGAACTGGCCACCTTGATGATAGATGGTGCAAATTATGAAGAAGCCATCAAACAACTCATAACCATCCGCAACAAAACCCCGAAAAACGCCCGGGTCTACAAACTGCTCGGCACCGCATACGTGCTGTTCGATCATGAAGAAGAAGCTCTGCTCGAATTGAATCGGGCCTGCGAGCTGAATCCCAGCGATGCAGAAACCTACTTCAATCTTGGCGGACTCTACTTGCTCCGGGACATGTTTCCAAGCGCGGCGGATGCGTTTGAAAAAGTCATTGAATTAGACCCTACCGACACAACGGCCTATGCCAATCTTGCGGCGGCGTATGACATGCTTAAACTTTATGACAAGGAGATCATCGCGCTTAAAAAAGTGTTGATGTTCAAGCCGGAAGACAAGGAACTTCGCTCAGCACTGTCTAACGCTTATTTTCATGCTGAACGTTATGAGGATGCCATCGACGCCGCTCTATGCGTGGTGGATATCGACGACAAAGACCCACAAGCCTATTGCAACCTGGGTAGTTGCTATTCCGTGCGCAATATGATTGATGATGCTATCTCGGCCTTCAAAAAAGCCAGCGAACTGGCACCGGACTATTCTCTGCCGCATACCAATCTGGGAACCCTTTATGCAAATATGGGGCGGCCTGAAACCGCTATCAAGTCGTTCAAAACGGCAGTAACCCTGAACTCGGCCGACACAGGAGCCTGGATGAACCTGTATGTCTGCTATAAAGAAGTTGGGTTGATAGAAGACTCACAAGACGCCTACCGGAAGTATGAAGCATTGATGAACGAACCAGCACCTGTTGCGACCGAGGGAGGGGACAACCCGTCAAATATTCCGGGTGGTGTTTCCCAATCCAGCAAATATGCCGGAGGTGGAGACATGGAAGGAAACGCGCCTGGTATGGAATCGTTGGCAGACGCCGATTCCGAATAAGTTCTCCTGAAATACTATCATGGCCCATTTTCCCCAAAACCTGGTTGCGCTTGGGGACTTCAAACCGTCCGATTATTGGCAGACCCATGTCAATTCTATTTTCTATGGCATCAAGGGTCCCGAAATCCACAACCATTTTCAGACTTATGTGAGTCTGGATTACCGCCTGGCGCACGCCCTTGCTAATGATTTTTATGCCAAGGCTCGGGCCAGCAAGCGCCCGGAAAATGATGTCTGGGTGGTGCAGGAATGGGGAGTGGGCAATGGCAACCTGGCCGCGTGCTTCCTCAGTCACCTGCGTGAAATAGACAGCGAGAAAGAAGTCTACCCTTTTATCTATTATACCCTTTGCGATGAGTCCGAAGAAATCCTGAAAGGCGTACAGGCCAACCCCCGCCTGCAGAAGCATGCCGGAAAATTTTCCACCGTTCGCGTTGACGCCGAACATCTGGACTGTTTCAGGCCGCACTCCGTTGCAAAAATCATCTCCAACGAAATCTGGGACGACCTGGCAACCAAGGTTTTGCTGAAACATCAGGGTGTTTTTTATGAAGAATACCTGTGCCCCTTTCTCAACCCACAAGCACTGCCCGCCGAAGCAGACGCTTTCGTTGAACAGTTTGAAAACAGGAATCTGGAAAAACTCGCCGCGCTTCCCAACTTTCTCAATGCTATTCACTGGGAACGGGATTTTCAAAGGGTAGACCTGAACGACTGGCCTTTTGCAAAAATCCTGAAGACTCACGCTGAAGAATTAAAAGATGAAATTCCCATGCCCATCAACATCGGGGCTTTCTCCGCCATCGCAAAAGCAAAAGAGTTGTTAGGCCTCGACAATTTCGGTTACACCAGCTTTGACTATGGCATGAAGGAAATTCAGGATCTCAATCGCGAAGGACGGGCCTATTTTAATTTATACGGCGGACAATACACGTTTATGGTGAACTTTCCCCTACTTGAAAATATAGGCCGGTCTTTGGGGTTTACCGAAATTACCCTGGAATACCAGAATCAGTTTGTAGCAAAAGACCTCGGGTCGGCAGTTCTCAGTCTAGTGGACCTGGTGCAAAACCATCCGCAGGTGGTCAACATGGCTCCGTGGGACAGAGACATTCTTATGCTCGGCACACTCAATGCTCTCAACACTGTTTATAGAAGTCCCTACTCAGGAAAACTCAACTACCCAGCCCTCGAAGGAACTCCAAAAAAACAAAGAAAGCAAATCGCCCAACTGGCTAAAAACCTTAGTAGCCAAGGTGTTCCTGACACTGTAGCCTATGTCACCAGAGAGGAAGTTCTGGCCGCATTTAAGCCTCTTAGGAAACTGGGGTACCGGGAAAAAGATATCCAGTCGGCTTTTCAATCCCCTCCCCCTCCCGTTTCATTCGTTCATATTCAATTCAGCTCACAAAATCCCGGTTAGCGGCAATAAAAATCTGCTAGCATAGGAGTTTCACAACACCCAATTAAAAGTTCTGGAGTTTTTTGATTGATGCTCAGCATTTTTGTCGAAACCAGCTGTAATCGCTACAACAGAGACGAATGCGAGTTCTGCCACGTGTATGAACCACTGATGGCTCACCCGGTTTCTGAATGGCACCTGACTTTGGAGCAGGCCCAGGTGATGGTAGAAAAAATCCAGCGTATCGAAGTACTCAATACCCTGGCCCAGCAGGAGATCAACCTGACCGGCGGCGAGGCCTCGCAAAACCCGGATATTGTCGAAATTTGCAAGATGTTCCAAACCATCACACCACATGTTTGTTTACACACCAACCTCGACATACTTTCAGAAACGTCAAAACGCTGGCAAAGGCTATTAGAGGTCATGGAACAGGGCGGGCGGGTCGATATCACTCTTTATCCCACTGCATGGGAAAAGTCGCAAAAACATTTCCTTGGGGCTCTTTTAGAAAAGCAGAACAACCTGATCATCAACGTCGTTTATGAAAACCTGGAGCATTTAAAACTTCAGGTCGACCTTCTACTCGATTTTTTTAGAGGGCGGGGAACCAGGCATGTCATCCAACTGCTTGAAACCTATTCGACAAAAGTGGAGACCCTTTTAAGCAATCACCCCAACTGCGATGAAAAATTGTTCGCCGAGCATTTTGGAGATACCGAAGCCTTTGCCCGCAAACCAGAACTCACTTTAGGATTAAGTTTACTCCCGGCATTCAACATTGATGACAACGGCCAGCGGTCCATGGCTTCAATGCCTTTCCCCAGAGACCAATATCTCATTGGCTGTCCCGCCGCGCGAGGCTCGATAGACATCATGACCATTCAGCAGAATGGTGAAATGACACCCTGTTGTGATGTTGGTAATTTGAAATGTAAACCCACGTTCGGCAACCTGCTAATGGATTCGCCGGAAGAAATCATGGAGAAAATGGAAGGGTCGATGAAAGTACTGGCATCAGGAATCCGCAAAAATCATGAAAACCTGAAAACAGGAAAAGCCGGATATCTGGTGGAAGAAGGAATCCCCCCCTATTGCAACTAGCCCACTCCCGTCTGCCACAATCGTATATTTTGAAGGACCTGGTTGACCCACACAATGCCCCATACTTTATTCATCGCTGGGAAAAAGCCAGCGGGTTACGCTGAGGGAAGCTCTCCGGGAGGTACTTCTTCCTCTTCTTCCTCAAGGTCGTCTTCCTCTTCACCAATCAATAGATTTTCGTCATCGACCTTGAGTTCTTCAAACTCTTCTTCCTCTTCTTCTTCTTTCGGGTAGGGAAGTTCGTTCCAGACCATGATGCGGGAGTTGCCCCGGTCACAGATAAACAGCCTGAATTTAGGCTGTGGTTCTTCAACTTCGCCTTCGGCAGACACCAGAGACGTTTCCGCATTTTCGTCATCATCTTCCGGCATCGGAACACCACGAAATTCTTCCTCCTCCTCTTCATCGTCGATCAACAACAAACCATAAGGATCATTCAAAGTGCAATGGGAGGCGTCATCAAGATCGCGATTCACCTTATTTTCGGTAAACGTAGATTGACCAATCACCAGATCAGCGGGCTGTCCATTTTCTGTGGGAACTTCTTTCCAATACAGAACACGGTTGTTACCTGTATCAGAAACAAACAATCCAGCTTTGCCGTAAGTCAAATCAGTAGGAAAATACAAGCCATCTGCGGACGGACGATGATGCCCATTGTTCCGGTTTGGCTCGCGGTTGAAAAAATCCTTTTGTCCAATCACCACATCGGCGGGGGCCCCTGTCTCTCTGGGAATTTTATTCCAGATCAACACTCGGTTATTACCCTGATCCACCACGAAAATTCTTTCTCCCTCAGCATCAAAGTGTACGCCCGTGGGAAAACTGAGGGTATCCGGGCCCACATTATCGAAGTCCCCTTGGTTGGGCCAGCGCTCATCCATGCCTTTTTGTCCCAGAGAAACGTCTGCGTTCCAACCATCACTAAAAGGAATTTTGTTCCAGATTAAAACCCGGTGATTGTCCTTATCCGCGACAAGCACACGCTGGTCATCGCCAGAGTGAATGCCCATGGAGAAAAATAGTGAACCAGAACCGACAAACCCTCGACGGTTAGCTTCGTTATCGTCGAAATTATCCTGCCCGAGCACCAGGCTCGGAGCTTCGCCATCTTCTGTAGGAATCCCACTCCACCTCAACACCCGGTGATTGCCACTGTCCACCACATAAAGTTTTCCGTCGATCACATCAATGCCGGCGGGCTGAGAAAGGGTATCTTCTTCCGCTTTACTGATAGTGAATCCATCCAGACTTTCGTCGCCCAACCCTGAAGTCATTTCATCCAGAGTTGTGGTCATGCCTCTGTTTTCAAGACAGTCAGCAAAATCTTCCTGTCCGAGCACCAGTGATGACGGCTCACCATCTTCTTCGGGGAACTGTTCCCACACCAATACCCGGTGATTGCCTCTGTCAGAGACAAAAAACATGTGTCCAAAGACCGCGCAATATTGGGGCTCACAAAGCGTGTTGTCGCCGGGGTCATCCGCACCCCGATTGGATTGGGACATGGAAAAGTCCCCTTGGCCAATAACCAGATAAGCACCTGTCTCCGGCTTTTCCTCTACGACCGCAACCTCATCCTCTTCGTCCAACTCATCAGATTCATCGACCTCATCCAACTCCATTTCTTCGTCTTCGGATACACCCAACGAATCTTCGGTGTCTTCTATTTCTTTATCATCTGACATGAAACAATTCTCCAAGTATATGAATTACAAATTCAAACTTTTAATTTCTATATTCCCCCCTACATAGGAGGCTATTGGCAAGGACTCATTATAGCCCTGCATGAGAGCTGAGGAAGGTTATCACAAACCGAAACAACCCTCCGCCCGCGCCAAAAAAACAAATAATAAACATCGCCACAATCGACGGTTACGCTGGTCCGTTTTCAGGGCAACTCCAGCGCCTTGAGCCTTTGCCACATGGAAATGACTTTGCGGCCATTGCGATCCTGATGTTGTCCGTCCCAAATGGCAAAAGCCACCAGTACGGGATTTTTTCTTTGGAACTTTATATCCCATTTATTCAAAGAATCCAAGGTGCGAAATAACACCACGCTCCATTTCCCTTCTTTCCAAACCCCTTTGCCCAACACATTCTGCTTGGTTTGAGGCTGAGGTGTCAGTGTCCCGAACCCTTCCGCGTTCAATTCCTCAACGGGAACATCCCTGAACGGATTAAGCGCATCGACCGGGTTGGCTTCGCCTCCGAAGATCATGGTATCCATATCCATGCCTTTGGTGGCATATTCAAGCTTTTCCTTGGTTTCGATCTCCGTTTGCCAGTCTGCCCGCCACTGCCAGATATTAACCACTTTGCCCCGGTTTCCCATGCCAAAGAACGGTTCGTTGTGACCGTGCTTGTGCAACAACCCTTCACCCAGAGCAAACTCCATGGCGATGGCGTCCTTAAAGTCCTGATGGCGGCTCGAAGTCCGATCCGGCTGAGAATCTTCCCACACCAGCCGAAAAGCAATTCCTTCATCATTCGCAACAGACTGGAACTGAATCTGGTCAATCGGGTCCCTCCGCGCATTAAGAGGCATCGTGTGTATGTTCTGGACCGGGACATCCTCCCACAATGGGTTCCCCGGATCTATGTCGATTTCCCGATCAACACGGTAGATGGTCAGGTCTATTTCATATTGAGCCGGTTTGAATGCTTCTATCTTGATTTTGGACTCAATGTAGGAAGATAAATCCCATCGTTCTTCATCCGTCAGGTGATTGTATGATTTCATCGGGGTGCCACCGATCCCCGTTGTTAAAATCAGGAACAGGTCTTTCTTGTTGAAGCCAAATTTATACGCATTGGGATTGGTCAGGTCATAAATGAAGACTCTATGATCCCAGATATCGTAAAGTTCCGCCGCAATAGGGCCATCACCTTTTAAGTCCGTCCCGTGACACTGGGAGCAACGCATTTCCTGATAAACCTTCCTGCCCTTTTCAACAGATTCAGCGGTGGACGCGGGAACAAAGGGTATCTTTATTGCCTCTTTTGGTTTTTCCCTTTCAAACTTTTTTGAAAACGTCTTGATATACTCAACCACGCCCGAAATTTCAGCTTTCGTCAGCGCGTCTTCCCATGCTGGCATGGCAGTACCCGGAACCCCACGGCGGATGGTCCGTTGAATATCCTCGTCCAGAGGAATCGAGCCAATCGGTGTGGTTCGATATTTGAACACACCTTGTCTGAAATCCCTCGGCCATGGATAAAGATAAGCCATGGCCTTTCCCCCTCCATTACCATCATCACCATGGCAATGCACGCACATATGCTTGTAAACCGTGGAGCCCAGGCGCAAAAGATCCTTTTCCTGACCGGGTGAAGGAGACGCGGAACCATGAGCATTTTCCGTAGGCGTGTGCGCGTACAAAGGCTCTGTTCCAACCACCATCCCAAACAGGATCAGCGAGAAAATCAGGCTTTTCTGGCTAACGCACCCCAAGACTCGGAGTTGAAAGTGTATAAAGTTCTTCATTGCCATTTAAACCATCTTCCCCGATATCCACCCAGATATGATCGCAGTTGCGTCTCGAATCAACACCTTTGCAATAAAAGAGCGGATTACGATTGGCGAAAAAAACCACCGGATGGGAAAAGTAGACACTCAAGTTATCGAATTGGGCAATCTCAATGGCCTGTTCTATCGTAGTCTCTTCTAACGAAGCCTTGCGGATTACTTTTCGAATGACCATATAATCCAGCTTACCATCCCGATCAAGGTCGTAGTAGGTAGAAATTAAACCGGGTATACTCAACGATTCCCAACCGCGGTAGGAGGGATGCCCCCAACCAGGCTCTTTGGGAATCCCCAGACTTGATACATCAGGATCATCCTGCCCGCAGACCAAAACAGGCCCGAAAACAAATAAAACCAAGACAATGAGCAGAGCCGACTTTTTCACTATGCCCTCTACTTTGATCAGACGCTGAAAGCCGCCCTATCTTCTTTTATAAAGATTTAGTGCATTCAACTTAACACATTTCGACCATCGATCAAAAATCTAATGGCGTAGTACCTCCACAGGCGGGGTGGCTATTCCGGGGAAAAGGCACAAAAAAAGGGGTAAGCCGCATAAGCGGCTTACCCCCTTAAAAAAACCAACCTTATTTTGTAAAGGTGCTACGGATGTATTTAACAACATCCCAGATTTCTTTGTCTTTCAAAGTTTTACCATGAGCTACCATACCCGTATTCGGAGAGCCCTTTTTGATGATATGGAACATCTGTCCGGCAGAAACTTTTTTCATGGTTGCCGCACAGGTGAAGTCACGCGGAGCAGGCTTCAGGGCTTTGCCAAGTTTTCCGCCGCCATCACCTTTAGCACCGTGGCACATTTTACAGGCCATCGGCTTGGCTTTCTTGTTGTAAATCGCTTTACCGTTAGCGGCGTTAGCTTGCATAGTCATATCCTTTTTAGCGATACCTCCAGGTGCCGCTTTGGTTTTCCGCGGTTGCGGACATGGACCAGCCGCAAACGCAGAGCTGACTACAAACAAGCTGAAAATAACCATCACACTCAGTATCAAAGCCTTTTTCATCTAACAACCTCCTCTATGTTAAGTAAACTGAACCTGAAACGATCACTCCAATTAAAACCGGAACTGATTTATCAAATTATTGCCAACCGAGCTTAACGCAGGAAAACCTAAAAAATTCAAAACTTTAAGACTCCATCCGCAAACTATTTACACAAAGATTTGCCTTTAGGGAAAATAACACCGTAATTATAATTCATTCCAACACACTGTCAACATAAAATTCCCGTGCTGAAATAGCGGTTAAACTTCTCACCACCGGGGCAATTTCACTTGATAGCCTTGCTCGAATCAAGTATGATTCAATCATACCTCAAGATTGATTGAAGATTGCTTAAAAGGGCTTCTTCAAATAATTCCCCAAAATATAGGCATTCTCACAGCTTTTTCATCCTTAAAAATACAGAGAATTTTTGTCGCTGGAATGGAACCTGCGGGGCACCAGCAAGCCGTGAAATATTAATTGTTTTAACTGGAAGTTCTGAGATGAATATTTTATTTAAACACCTCGACCCAGATAAGAAAAAACCCAAGTATTTGACCAGACTGGACCAGATTCCCCAACTGACCGAATCGGAAAAGCAGGAATTGCAAAAAGTTAATGATAAGTTTGTATTCCGCACCAATGATTATTATCAGTCACTGATTGACTGGGATGACCCTGATGATCCCATCAAACGGATCATCATGCCAGATGTTCAGGAACTCAACGAGTGGGGCGAGCTGGATGCCTCCAACGAAGAAAAATACACCAAAGTTCGTGGCCTGGAGCATAAATATACCTCCACAGCCCTGCTTTTAGTCAACGAGGTTTGCGCCGCCTACTGCCGATTCTGTTTTCGTAAACGCCTGTTCATGAACGAAAACGATGAAGTGACCAAAGACATCTCTGAGGGGTTGGAGTACATCAAAAATAACAGGCAAATTAACAACGTGCTACTGACCGGGGGCGACCCTCTGGTTATGTCCACCAGCAAGCTCGAACCCATCATCAGGCAGTTGCGCGAGATCCCCCACGTCGAGATTATCCGGATCGGCACAAAGGTTCCGGCTTTTAATCCTTTCAGAATTTTGAATGACCCCTCCTTGCTGGAAATGTTCAAGACCTACAGCACAAACCAAAAGAAAATCTACGTCATGGCCCATTTTAATCACCCGCGAGAGCTCACTCCGGAGGCTATTGAAGGACTGAACCTGCTGATGCAGTCGGGAGTTTCAATGGTCAACCAGACCCCATTGGTGCAGGGCGTCAACGATGACCCGGAAGTGCTGGCCGATTTATTTTCCAAACTTTCTTTTATTGGCGTACCACCGTATTATGTCTTTCTGTGCCGCCCCACACTGGGCAATGAAACCTATTCTGTGCCGGTTGAGCGTGGCTACGAAATATTTGAAAAGGCCAAAACCTTTTGCTCCGGCCTGGCCAAACGCGCTCGCCTGGTCATGTCTCATGAGTCCGGAAAAATTGAAGTGGTCGGAATGACCGAAGACCAGATTTTCTTCAAATATGCCCGCGCGGCAGAAAGTGACAACGATACCCGATTCATGGCCTTTTACAGAAACCCCAAGGCCTGCTGGTTTGATGACTACGAGGAAGCACTGGATGAGTTTTCCTTGTTTTCCCAGACCGCCAAAGCCGGTTGCCTCTGATCCCGGAGGTTTGCATCTGAAGCAAGAAAACCAACAAAATATTAATTTTTATAAATTATAAAAATATGGAGCGGCTTGCTGGAAAAAACATACTGATCGTCATCCCCAAAGATTATTATATGGAGAGCGAATTTGATCCGATTTTAGAATCCATGAAAGCGGAGGGAGCCTACGTTTTAGTGGCCTCCAACAAATTAAAAAAAGCCATCGGTATGAAGGGCGGCTCGACCGACCCCGATGTCTTGATTGTTGACGCGATAGAGGGCGTTACCGGCGACAGTTATGTTTCCGCCGGCAAAGGGGTACGCCAGATCAAAGGGGTTTTCCACGGTGTCATTCTTATCGGAGGGAATGGGGCAAGGTCTTATCTGTGGAAAGATGAGCTTCTGCGGCTCCTGCTTAACGACCGCTACCGCTCCCGGATGGTGGTCGCGGGCATCGGCAGTGCCGTTCCCTGTCTTGGGAAAGCCGGGCTACTGCAAAGCCTCGAAGTCACCACCGAGCCAGGCAATAAAAAAGCTATCGCGGAACTGGAAGCCGCCAAAGCCGTTCTGGTGGATGAACCCGTGGTCGCCAGCGAGCGCATTTTCACGGTGAGGGACGCAAGCGCTATTCCTGCTTTTCTTGACCTCTTCATAGAAAAAGTGGCGAAAACACCGGAAAAGTAGCCCTTCTTCTCAGCCCTGACTCTGTCTTTCTTCCTGAGTCCGGATGATTTTCAACCGGAGTTTGATCGCGTCATTCAGACTTTTGACAATGCGATCGTTAGAATCCGGGAAATGCAGTTTCTGATTGAACTCATCCAACGACTTGGTTTCAAGCAATTTGGCAAACGCCTCGTCCACAAAAGGCCGAGTCATCTGCACCACTCCCTCAAAATAGACGGAAATTTTTTCGCACTTGTCCCAGTTATCGAGGATGAGGCCCTTGATCGTATCCCCGGCAGGTTCCCCCTCCTCCGACGTTCTTCCCGCAGGGGTCGAGGTACCCATAATGTCATAAATATTGATTTTAAATTCAGCGTCCATATTTATCCTGCTAACGGTTGACAATTTTAACAGACTTCAGTTCCACTTTTTCATTGGGGTTATCGCGTGAATCACGCGGTACGCTGACGATTTTGTCGGCAACGTCCATTCCCTTAATCACTCTTCCGAAAGCGGTATACTGGTTGTCGAGAAAATGCGAGTCTTTAACAACGATGAAAAACTGCGAACCAGCGCTGTCCGGGTCCTGTGACCGTGCCATCGAGAGAATTCCCCGGTCGTGCGAAGTACTATTGAATTCTGCCTTGATGGTGTAGCCTGGCCCTCCCATTCCATGCGTGGAACGGTCATCACTCTTGGTATTGGGGTCCCCACCCTGAATCATAAAACCGGGAATCACCCGATGGAACAGGGTCCCGTCATAAAAACCTTTGTTAGCCAGGTCTGTAAAGTTTTTGACGTGCCCCGGCGCATCGCTGAGAAACTCCAGTTCAATGTTTCCAAGCGTCGTTTCGATCACCGCAACTTCAGTGGACTGCGCCGCGGTGCCCGTCATGAGAACACCCACCAACCCCGCGGTAATTCCTTTAATTAAAAAACCCATACAACCTCCAGAAAAGATGATTTTTAAGGGACGCATTCTAGCAGGTTGCCGGGAAAGTCTCAATAAATGTCATGAGCCGTTATATGTCCGTGGTTCACCGTCCTATAAAGCAACAGGGTAGATATTTCCCCAACCATCAATTGGAGCTGATTGAATTATATGTTTACTGATTTTTTCTAAGTAATTCCTAAAAACACTATAATTATTTGTCCTGTATTGTAATTGTCCAACAACTATGCCTGGATGCACACCGACACGCTTTGAAAAGGCAAGAACCTCCCTCTCTGTGGGTAATGAGCCTACCTTATTGCAGAAATCATTCATTTCATTTGTGTACACGCAAAAATCTGAGGCCGCAAGATTAGCTACTATTTCCTCCTCCGGTAGCGAAGGATTGCTACCAGCTCTTTCCCCGGTCAGGTCGGTATCAATAATTTCACTTTTTTGTCCATGTCTTCTAAGCACATGTTCTATCTCATGCCGGAGCACGAACCAGAAATTATCGATACGGTCAGACCTGATCGACATCCCAATAACTGGTGAAGATTTTATCCAAAAGCAAACCCCATCAATTTTCGTTTTAGACAATTTTTCCACCAAGACAAACTTCACCCCGCAATCATTTAAAATTTTAGGAACACACCTGATTCCTTCCGGCGCGACCAACAACTGCTTTAAGAGAGGGATGCTTTTCTCTAATGCTTTATGATAATACTTGGGAGTCGCTAAAGTTTTTGCGATTTGCTTAACTCTAAAAAGCCATGCAAGTTGCTCAGATGAAACATTTTCATATTTAGATTTCTTTGCCGCATGAGAGAGGTGAGGGACTTCTTTTAAGTCATTAACATCGAAATAACGTGTTATCTGCCTCTCCAGTAGAGCAATATCTGTTTCCTCCAGCCAACCCCTCTTAAACATTTCACGGAGGGGGTAACATGATTGTAGCCTTGCGCGGCGAGATATTCCCGAGTCTGGCTCGTTTGCAACAGCTAAGTCATAAGCTCTCTGTAAATTTAAAAAGAACTCCGCAGATACGTCAAAAGCACTCCCTAAAGCCTTTGCCATATTAGGTGTAATACTTCGCTTGCCAGCGATAATCGTGTTTACAGATTGCACAGGGCACCCTAAAACATAAGCCAAATCTATTTGCGCCCAACCACGTGCCTCTAACTCATCCTTAATAAACTCTCCGGGAGGAGGCGGCCAGGTATTTGTTTTTATTTTCATATTTCCCCCTTAATGGTAGTCAACGATTTCTAGAATAGTAATTCTTGCAGGCTCTCGTTGGTTATCCAGTTCAAAAATTAACCTAAATTGATCGTTTATTCTGATCGATCTTTGCCCATTTCTCTCGCCTTTAAGTTTCTCGTAATGGAGACTTTTTAAATTTCTCAAGTCTCTCTCATTTACTATGGAGCGCAGGGCTAAGAGCTTTTTCCTATAAGATTTTATTACTGAAATCGGCAGTTTAGTTTTTTCCGCATCATCCGTTTCTATCCGCCTGAGTTTTTTGTCTTTAAATACAATTTCCATATTTATCCCGCAGTATTCCTATCTGTACTTAATAAAACACCTCCCTAAAAAACGCAATCATAAAATGAACGTAATACGTTAAGTCGATGAAATTTTATCTTTTGTTTATGCTAAACAGAAAAACACGCCATCGGATGGGCATAAGCCATATCTTGAGGCTGAAGAAATTGCGGGTCTTTTAGATTGAAACTGACCCACTGCCCATGAGTCTTATTTTTCGCCGCATAATAGGGGTTGACAGATCGGCCCACCTGCGAAATAATAAGCTAATTCACTATTTTTTAAGTACTTATATCATCCGGGCCGGAGCATTGCGGTTCAGTGCTTTAATATTGGAACAAATCCTGTTTATGGACGTTTACTGGCAACAATTCAAGACCCCTTTTCTCTGTTTTGCCGGGTTTTCCGGGGTCGGCAAAACCACTTTGCTGGAGCGGTTGATCAAACGGTTTGCTGAAGAAAAAATCCGTGTGGGCTATTACAAACACGACGCGCACCGCTTTTCAATCGACAAAGAGGGCAAAGACACGGCCCGTGCCACCCAGGCAGGTGCTGGCATCATCACGATCAATGATCCTCGGCACTTTGCCATCGTTGCCGACAACGCCTTTAAGAAACGTTCGATCACCCATGCCCTGGAACAATGCGACTGTATCCTGATTGAAGGGTATAAAAAATCCCCTTTCGACAAGATCGTTTTTCTTGACCCGCAGGGACAGCTCCCCATTCCTTCGGAAATCCCCGGCATCAAAGCCGTTGTCCATCAAGGAATCATTGGCGAGGGCCTGCCGGATGTTCCACGTTTTCATCGCGATGAAATCGAATCCATCTATCAGTTTGTGCGCGATCATTTTAAAAACCAGGAAAGTGAGCTTTATGGAGCCGTGTTTGTGGGCGGACAAAGCAAACGCATGGGAAAACCCAAGTTCTCACTTTCCTATAACGGCATTTCGGAAACCGAACGCCTGATACAGGTTTTGCAAAAGTTCTGCGATCGAGTCGTGCTCTCTTCGAGGGCCGACCTCGACATGGGGCATTTAGGCAACTTGACCAACATCGAACGGGTCAATGATGATCATACCGGGCTCGGCCCGGTTGGAGGACTGGCAACCCTGATGGGGCGGTTCCCGGAAAAGGCTTGGCTGGTTACTGCCTGCGACATGCCTTTCCTCGATGGGAAAAACATCGAAACCATTGTCGAAGCCCGCGACCCGCTTCGCTACGGCACCTGTTATATTCAGAAAGGCGGGTTGGGTGTCGAGCCCATGTGCGCGATCTACGAACCGAAGTTCATCCTTCCACTTTATGAAGCCATGTCGAGACGTGAATTGTCGCCCACACGCCTCATCAGCGAACTGCCGTTCAAACAGGTCAAGATTGCCGAGTCCAACCGTTACAACTTTATGAATGTCAATACTCCCGAAGAGTACGAAATTGCCCGCTCCAAAAAGGAACGGGAAAATGTATCATAATAGCAACCCATTAAACCACGATTAGAGACACCATCATGAGTATGATCTCGGTCCAGGAAGCACTGGACACAATTCTTACAAAAATTAATTTCAAAGGAGTGGAGAAGGTTTCTCTTGATGAGGCTCTCGGTAGAGTACTGACAGAAGACATCGTCTCACAGGTGAACAATCCGCCACTCGACAACTCGGCAATGGATGGCTATGCCCTGATTGCGGCAGACATTCAGTCTGCCACTGCGGAGAAACCCGTCAGGCTGGAAGTGGTCGAAGAAATCGCCGCCGGGTACACAGCCAAAGGCACGTTAAAACCGGGTCAGGCCATGCGCATCATGACCGGCGCGCCCATCCCGCCCGGTGCCACTGCCGTGCTCATGCAGGAAGACACCGAAAAAGACGGCACCTTCATCCTCTGCATGGATAAGGCCGATGACCAGGAAAATATCCGCGAAGCCGGAGAAGATGTGAAAGCCGGTGAAACCGTCCTTAAAAGAGGAATCACACTTAGCCCGGCTCATATCGGCATGATGGCGGTTGTGGGTCGGTCGCAAATCGCGGTCAGCCAGCGCCCCACTGTCGCGATTTTATCCACCGGCGATGAGATTCTTGAACTGGATGAAACGCCTGAAGGCCCGCAAATATTCAACAGCAATGGTCACATGCTGGCGGCGCAGATCAAGTCCGCTGGCGGCATTCCTGTTTATCTGGGCATCGCCAGGGACACCGAAGCAGACTTGATGGAAAAATTCGCATGGGCTTTGAAAGCCGATATCGTGGTTTCATCCGGTGGCGTGAGCGTTGGGGATTATGATCTGGTCAAGTCCAGCTTGCAGAAGATGGGGCAGGAGATGTTATTCTGGAAAGTGGCCATGAAACCGGGCAAACCCCTGGCATTCGGCCGTATCGGCGAGACCCCTGTTTTTGGGTTACCGGGCAACCCCGTATCGTCCTTCGTTTCGTTCGAGCAATTTGTACGCCCATCCCTGAGAAAAGTGCTGGGCTGTTGCGACCTGTCACACAAAACAGTGCAGGCCAAACTGACACAAACCATCCACAAGAACCCTGGCCGCCTGCATTTTCTCAGCTCCATTGTGTCCTGGGCCGATGGCGAATACACTGTCACCCCGGCGGGAGAACAAGGTTCAGGAATTTTAAAATCTGCCGCAAACGCTAACGGTTTGCTAATCTTTCCACTGGAGGCCGAAGAGATTCAACAAGGCCAGGAAGTGGCCGTTCAACTGCTGGAATAAATCGGTGTTATGAAATTGTCGCGTAATTCATTTTTCAAAATATTCCTTATTGCCTTGATCCTGATCGTGCCGGTCAACACACAGGCTCAGTCGAGCACATCTCTCGACCGGATGGTCAGCCAGATTGAGTCCCTGTTCCCGCCTCTTGAAGGCTATGTGATCGCCGTGGAAGGTTCCGGCCTGACACTTGATCTCAAGCAGGGGATGCCCGTTAAAGAAGGTGACCGATTAAAGCTCATCCGCTATGGGCGAGAACTGTTCCACCCCGTTACCAAAAAAAAAATAGGGCGTAAGGAAACCGATCTCGGCGAAGTCGAAGTGCTGGAAGTCAGAAAGGATTTTTCCAGAGCACGGGTCCTGGACCCGACAGCGCTTGCGAAAGAAGGCGACGGAGTGAGAAGCCCGTTTCAGAAACTCTCATTTATTGTCGCTCCACCCCAAATCAAAACCAAAAAGAAAATTAATATCGACCGCCTGCGTTACAACCTGGAGTCCCGCCTGAATCAGCACCCGCGTTTTGAAGTCCCTTCATTCGACCTGGGATTGTGGATGGTCGATGAAAAACTCAGCATCACCTCGGCCCTGCAATCGAAGAGCCTCGACAAACTGCGTCGCAAGGTCGAGACAAACTTCATACTGGTCCCCAGCGTCCGTTCTGTAAGAGGGAAAATGGCACTGAACTACAAGCTGATATCGGCGGTTGACGGTTCCCTTAAAAAACAGGCAGATATCATGTCCGAGGGCCTGCCAGTGCCGGATGCCCGCAAGGAACGGGGACGCGGAGCGCAAACCAGCTTTAACAACGAACAACACCCGTTCAAGTTTATCAGCAAGCAGGAGTTTCAGCACGAGGCCGTCGATATGGATATCGGCGATTTGAACGGCGATGGTAAAAACGAGATTGTCCTCATCGACCGCTATCGGGTCACGATCTTTGAAAGTAAAAAAGGCCATTTGAAGCGGACCGACCAGATCAAGACAAGCAAAACCAACCATTTTCTCAGCGTCGATGTCGGAGACATCAACGGCAATGGTCGGGATGAAATTTTCATCACCAATCAGGTTGGCAGTCAACTGGAATCCTTCGCCCTGGAGACAAGTCCGAAAAGCAGAGGGTCCCATTACGGATTCCGTTATATATGGAAAAATGCCAACCTCTATTTCCGTATCATCCGCCCCATGGGGAAACCTCCGATACTGATATCGCAAAGTCCCGGATTTCAAAACCCGTTTCAAGGGCCCATCAAAAAAGTGTTGTTCAAAGACAGAGAATACCAGCAAGGGCCCGAACTGAATACCCCGGATGTATATGGCACCCATTTCATTTTATATGGCCTGACGCAAGAAGACCTGAACGGCAACGGCACCCCGGAAACAATAGTTCTTGACAATAAATATCATTTGAGGGTATATTCCTCGGACGGTAAGTTAATTGTGAAGTCAAGCGATTACTACGGTCGTGATCCGCGCCTGATTGATGTTGGGGTTCAGGAAGACATTGTTGGCATCGTCCAACAGGGTGAGCCGGTGCGTTTCAAAGGTCGGCTGGAATTCGTCAAAATAGGCACTAACCGCTACCTCCTGCTACCGATGAACTTTGCCCTCGGTGGAGGCCTTCTAGGTCGGCTGGTGGTGGTAGATAATTCAGGTCTGGCCTCGCTGAGGTTGACCCGAGAAGGCTTTGAAAAAGCCTTTGAGTCTGGCAAACAAAAGGGGTTCATGGCCTCTTACCGGGTGGTTCCGCATAAAAAAGGGGCTCAGGTCTATACGCTCCGGGTCGATAAAGATATTTTGACCAATAAGGTGTTCAGTACCTTGTCCACCTACGAGTGGCCTGCTGAGTGAGGGCAGGCTTGGCTGAATCTGAAGAAGAGGTGATTTGCGCTTTTTAAGGCAAATATGATACTTGACAAAAAAGGGCGAGAAAAGTTAAATAACCTTTGATTTTTATTCCCTTATGTGTTATTTTATTTAAAATTTATTTCCACGAGATTCGATTTACACGCAAAACTTGGTTTAAATTTACGGTCGTATTAATTGACAAAACTTTGGAGGAAACAAGCATGAGAAAGAACTTTTTAGCTATTGTCGCTCTCGCGGTCGCGTCGTTCTTCGTCGCAACCGAGATCGCACGAGCCGCCGATATAACCTTTGGAGGTCAGCTTCGGCATCGCTACGAAATCAACGAGCAAAGTGACTTTGATGACAGAACGGAAGCTAGTGATTTTATGTCCTCACGCATCAGGCTCAACGCCGATGTCAATATCAACGACAGCACTTCTGCGTTCATCCAAATGCAAAGTGTCAGTACGTGGGGGTCAGACACCAATTCTTTCAACCCTAATCACACACGTGGCGGAAATGTTCTTATCCATCAGGCTTATTTCACTCTGAAAAACTTCGCTAACCTGCCTGTACCTATAGATTTGAAGGCGGGTCGGCAGGAAATCATTCTCGACGGTCATCGCCTGTTCGGCAACACCAACTGGACGCAGGGCGCGCAAACTCACGATGCTCTTCGACTGACCCACGCGCATGACAACATACATCTCACATATGCCTGGATCATCGCAAATGAGCATGGTGCCCTCGCCCATCAAATTGACGCAAGCGGCAACACTCGAGCGTTTGACCAAGGTGACAATGAAGTGCATATGGCTTATGCCAGCTACACGGGCATTCTCGGTGGCAAGCTCTCCATAACCTATGCCTTTATAGATGACCGTTGTGGCGCGAGGGTAGATGGTAGCAACCTGTTCAATACTACTGCATGTCAGGGGCAAGGTAATGCTTTCCACACTATTGGTGGCCGTCAGGCGGGCCAGCTCTTCGGAATTGACTACCGTGGTGAATATTACTACCAGTTTGGCGATGGACACGCTGATTTCGGGGCCACGCAGGGTACTGGCAACCGTGAGACAGATCGTGAAGCCTATATGTTTGGCGCACGCATTGGTAAAACCTTCAAAAACGTCCCAATGAAACCGGGCCTGACATTCTGGTATGATTATCTTTCGGGAACAAGCACTGAAGACAGAGCAGACAATAAGTTTGGTGCTTTCAACACCTTGTTTGACACCGGCCATAAATTTTATGGATATATGGACCAGTATCTTAATATTGGATCTTCCGATAGTGACGTGGTTAACGGTCATGGTTTGCGGAATGTGGCCGTTAAAGCCAAGCTTTCGCCGATGCCGGGTTGGACCCTGAAAGCCGACTACCACTGGTTCTGGACGGCAGAAAAGGCCGACAACAACGCTAGGGATCTTGGAAATGAGTTGGACGTCACGCTTGTGAACAAGTACAACGCCAATACCAACATTACTATAGGTTATTCCAACTACTCAAAGTCTTCGGAGAGAAGGGAAATTACTGCTATAGCTGGTGGTGCTCGTACTGGTGATCTCACTATTGGGCCTGATGATGCGAATTGGGCCTATGTTATGTTTGACGTGAAGTTCTAAGTTTGTTTTTCCTCCAAAACCCCGGCCTTTTGGGCCGGGGTTTTTTTTTACCTGAAGCCTCAACATCAGGCAAAGTCCCATGAAACATAAACCGTTCACTACTCTATTGCTTCTGCTGTTTTTTAGTCTGCCCACAGGGCTGGTCGCCGAAGAAAAGAAAAAACCATTTACTCTCAATAGCAAACCCGTTCCTGATATAGTCGCCAGGGTTAATGGCATTCCTTTACATTCCATGACTCTGGAGCACGACCTGTTCGCCTTTCGCGCCAAACAGAGACCTGAGAAGGAAGTGAAACCCGCTGACGAGGTCGCCCTTGCCCGCAAACTGGTCAAGGTGGAGGTGGGGCAGGAACTGATAGCGCAAAAGGCCAAGTCTCTCGGCATCGACATCGACGAAAAACAGATCGACCTGCAACTCAGAAATGTTGAAGAGCAGTTCCCCAACCATGAGGCGTTCCTCACTGCCCTTGCGTTTCAGCATCTGAGCGTTGAGGCCTTAAGAGAAAAGATACGCCGAACTTTGCTTGAAGACGAGTTGGTGCGCCGGGAAATCGCTCCAAAGGTCGAGGTCAACGATGTAGACGTGGAAAAATATTACAACAGCAACAAAGCCCTGTTCAACACGCCAGCTTTGTATCGGGCCAGCCATATTTATATAGCCGCCCTCAAACCTTCGGCAAATATTGAAGATGAAGCCAGCCGGAAAAAGGCAGAGCGACTCACCAAAATGATCAACGCGGAATCTGAGGAAGAGATCCATTCCATCCTTAAGAAAGTGGAAGCCGGTGAGGATTTTGCCAAACTGGCAAAACTTTTTTCAGAAGATAAGACCTCACGAGATCAAGGCGGACAACTGGGCAAGCTCCACCCGGACAACACGCTCCCTGAAATCGGCAAGGAACTGGTCAAACTAAAGGAAGGTGGCACCAGTGGCATCCTCAAGAGCCAGTTTGGCTTTCATATTCTAAAACTGGATGAGATCATCCCCAGCCAGTTAATTCCCGTCGATGAAGCTCAA
Organism: Nitrospinales bacterium; assembly: GCA_965263085.1. GTDB lineage: Bacteria > Nitrospinota > Nitrospinia > Nitrospinales > VA-1 > LS-NOB. Next base: position 1,783,099 of record OZ253582.1, on the reverse strand, counting down.
ACAGATATCATGCAACTGCTGTTGAGAAAGAAAACCCGACACCTTTTCCAAGCCTATCTGGCCGATCTGGTGAAGCAGGCTGACGTTGAGATTTTGTTTTAATCGGGCCAGATTTGCCTGTATATCGCGTCAACAACTGAAGAAAGAATGTCCTTCATCCCAGTGAAATGATATGACCACTCTGGTTACAGGAGCCACCGGGTTTCTTGGTTCCGCGCTTGCCCGCGAATTACTGAAAGACGGGCGCACCCTCAAACTCCTGTCGCGTAAAAACACCGACACGCGCAATATCGATGACCTGGATTGCGAGGTGGTCTATGGAGACTTGCGCGACCAGGATTCTTTAAAGTCGGCCCTGACTGGATGCAAAACGCTCTACCACACGGCGGCGTACTATAGCCTTTGGAGCCGGGACAAAAAACTGATCTATGACATCAACGTCCAGGGAACCCGAAACATCCTCGAATCGGCTCTGGAGATGGGAGTTGAAAAAGTCGTCTACACCAGCACGGTCGGTTGCATCGGCCTTTCAGAGGATGGAAGCCCCGCTAACGAAGACCAGCCCATGGACCCAGCGGTCTTATGCAATGACTATAAACTATCAAAGTATCAGGCCGAGCAGGTAGCTCATGAATTGTCTGACCGAGGGCTTGCGATAGTCATTGTCAACCCAAGCACGCCTGTAGGCCCACGGGATATCAAACCCACCCCTACAGGAAAAATAATTCTGGATTTTCTGAACCGCAAGATGCCGGCATACATAGATACCGGGCTCAACATGATCGACGTGGCCGACTGCGCCCGTGGACATATTCTAGCGGAAGAAAAAGGCCAACCTGGTGAACGGTATATTCTCGGCAACAAAAATATGTCCCTGAAAGAAATTCTTATGGCTCTGGAAGCTTTGACCGGACTCAAAGCGCCAAGGATAAAAATGCCCTACTGGGTCGCCTATTCTGCCGGACTGGCTTGCGAATGGGTGTCCGACACGATCACTCACCAGCCACCCGCGGTTCCTCTGGCGGGAGTGAAGATGGCAAAATATTTCATGTATTTCGATGCCTCAAAGGCAGTGCGGGAACTGGGCCTGCCACAAAATCCGATCGAAAGCGCCCTGGAGCAGGCAGTGCGCTGGTTCAGGGAAAACCCTGTTTCAGGCTGAACCAATGGAAACACTTTCTCTTTTATGGGGCACGGTACTGCTGAGACCCTACGTCTTCGTTTTCCTCGCGTTTTACCTCACCATTGCCATCCTTAATATGGGCTTGCTCCGCTCTCTTTGCTTTACGGTGCTGGCTTATCTAGTGGCTTTTCTGTCGGAATACTCCTCGACCCGAAACGGGTTTCCCTTTGGGCATTACAGCTATATAGAAACCACTCGCGATCAGGAATTGTGGATCAGCAATGTACCGTTCATGGATTCGCTTTCGTTCTCGTTTCTGATCTATGTCAGTTATACCTTGAGCCTTCTGCTCTGGGCCCCTCTCATAAAAAGGAGATGGAATATCCGTCTCGGAGACACAGAGGCTCTCAAACATTCAGTCCGGGTGATTGCTTCGGCCTCCATTCTCTGTATGCTGATGGATGTTATTATTGACCCTGCCGCGTTTTTGGGGGACCGCTGGTTTCTCGGAAAAATATATTTTTATCGGGAAGAGGGAGAATATTTCCACATCCCTCTAACAAATTTCGCGGGCTGGTTTTTTGTGGCGGGGCTGACCCTGTCCTGTTTTGCCATGCTGAACCGCTGGCTGGATACGAAAATCCCTTTTCACTGCCAGCACCCACTTCCGGCTCAGGCGCTGTTCGGGCCGGGACTTTATTTTGGTGTGCTGATCTTTAATCTTGCTGTGACGTTTTATATCGGGGAAGTGTTATTGGGTTGCATAGGAACCCTGATCGCCCTGGGGATATTTTTTTTAGTCCTGTTCAGGATCAAACGGTCAGCCTGACGCGGGCGTGTCGGCCATGGTCAGGTATTTCTCTACATGGTTTTTGATCCCATATAAATTCCATAAATAATATGTTATGGGTTTTTCTTGACTATTTTCGGTCTAGACCGATATTATTTATAGGACTTATATACTTAGATCTGCATTGGTGTCGTGATTGCCGGAAGAATTTCACTGTTAAGATGGGCACAATCATGCACCCATCTAAGCTGGAAATCAGGACTTGGATCGTAGCTATTTACCTTGTAATGACTGCCAGAAAGGGTATATCCTCTCTTCAATTATCAAAAGAACTAAAACAGAAATTTAAGTTTACTAAGAAGGTTAAGTAGAATGACTATGGTATTTACAAGACTTATTGAAGAGCTAAACTCTTCTGTATTTATATTGCTTGTGCTCTTATTCGCTACTTTTTGGGGAATATATAAAATATCTTGCCTTTTAGAAAAATGGCGTTTTAAAGAATCCGAATTAATGAAATTAAGGGATGATTGGAATAGCTCCATCCCATTCATAAAAGAGCGTGTTGACCTGCTTTTCCAGAGGGGCTTTCCTAATTCCGCAATCAAGACATCCAGCCCTGTGAAGCTAACAGAGACTGGCACGAGTATTGCTGATGCAATCAATGCAGAAGGTATACTTGATAAACAAGAAGCTACCCTTGAAAAATTGGTAAATGAACGCTCCCCGAATAATGCTTATGATTTACAACAAGGTTGCCTTCGTGTGGTTGAAGATAACATCCAACGCCTACTAACTATCGAAGAATCTGAAATTGCAAAAAGCAAATCTTTGGAATATGGAATTCCTTTAGACAATGCGCTTGCTATTATAGCGGTATTACTGCGTGATCGTTTAATGAAGAAACGGGGTTGGCTACATTCTGATATTGATAAACACGGCATTATTAATAAGAAAACTTAAGACCAGTGCCTTGCAGATTTAAGTATATAAGTCCCTTATTTATAGAACAATTGTTGCTCGGGAGAATATTTTAAAATATTCATTGCTATTGAGCACCCTTGCAAGCACACGGCCCACCGTTATATCTACGGTGGGCTGTTTTTTTTGGGTAATTCCCGCATGACGCGGGCGTGTCGGTCATGGTCAGGTATTTCTCTACATGGTTTTTGATCCCATATAAATTCCATAAATAATGGCGGCACCTACCAGTAGCATCAGAAGGTTGTCGAGGATAATCGCTTCCCAGTCCGACGCGCGTTGCCAGTTCATCCAGGGGACAATAAGAATGAATAAGGAAGAAAAGCCTGCGATCAGGATACCGGCGAGTATGAATACAAGCTTTTTCTCGTCCATAAAAGAGCCCGGCTATTTAGTGCATTCTGGTGTTCATGTAAAATCCATAGACAAAAAGACCCACAGCGATCATCACTATTCCGCTGTCCAGAAGCGCACCTCTCCAGTTTGGCAGGGCGTAGTTCAGAAACCAGGGTACCGCGATGAAAAGTACCGAGGCAAAACCGATCCCCAGCAGACTGAAAATAAAAATAATAAGCACTTTATCGTTCATACGCTTGCCCGATACTCATGCCCCATGTAACGACCATAGTCCCTTTACCGCTATTACAAAATTTATAAATTTTAGTGAGTGTATCATCCCCTGCCTTGAAAAGCTTCCTGAGCCTCATTATAGAACTGCTCCGGGCAGTCCTTATGCCGAGAGGAAAAATGAAAGACTTGCAGTTGTTTAACGCCTGCCTCCCGTGCCAAGGTTCCCGCCTGGCGGGATGTCAGGTGACAACGCGCCTGCCCGCGTTCTTCTTCATCAGCCAGAAAGGGTGATTCACAGAAAAAGATATCAGAGGATTCGACTAATCCCACAATCTTCTTTCTATTGCGATCATTAAAAACCGTATCCACAACATAGCCGATTTTTTGTCCCGGAAAAACATCCACCAAATCGCTCTTGAGCTGGCCCAGGGAGATGCTTTCTGTTCGAGCCTCGCCAGGTTGCTTAAAGGGTACCGTTATGAGTGTGGAGTCTGGCTCCTCCATCAATATGCTTTGTTTCAATTCATTCAACCAGGGGCCAGGCTCGGCCTGCATGGACTCCAGCTTGGCTTTGTCAATATTGAGGTGCGGTTTTTCTTCCAACGCAAACCCCAGGCAAGGCACTCGATGCTCCAGTATCGCTGTGCGCACAGAGAAAGTGGAGTCGTCCACGATCAACCCATCGACAAAAGGTTCCTGTCTTTCGTCACAGAGCTGAAACCGTTCGATGGCCCGGAAGGTGCCTTTCAGCAAAGCGTTTTCCCGCACTTCAACCACTTCGATGGTGAGCGATTCGGAATACTGCTCAACGAGGTTCCAGGTGAACCCGGCCAGCTTGCCCTGCACGTTCTGAATAATATTTTTGGGGCCGAAAATGGTCAGGGTTTTTTCGTGGCCAAAAAGCGTCCTCAACAATCGGTCAAAGCCGATGAAATGGTCGATATGGGTATGGCTGACAAAAACATGGGAAAGCTTGAGAAGCGTTGCGTTTGACACAGCGGATAAATCCCCAAGGTCAAACAACAGCGCACGCTTTTGCAGAAGAAAATGCACCACCAGTCCGGGGTCGCCGAAAGGATCATTTATCAAGGCTGGTTGGATTGTCGATTTCATTCTTTTCCTGCCTCCGTTTTACCGAGACGCAAAAAGGCCTGGATGAACGGTTGCAGGTCGCCATCCAGCACCGCCTCCACATTGCCTGCTTCGACATTCGTTCTCAGGTCTTTGACCAATTGGTAGGGGTGCAAAACGTAAGAGCGAATCTGACTGCCCCACTCGATCTTCTTTTTTTGTTTCTCCATTGCTTTTTTTTCCGCACCCAGTTTTTCCTGCTCCGCCTCATAAAGGCGAGCTTTCAGAACCTTTAAAGCCGATGACTTATTTTTATGTTGCGACCGTTCATTCTGGCATTGCACGACAATACCTGTCGGCACATGCGTCAGCCTCACCGCCGAATCGGTGGTGTTCACCCCCTGCCCGCCTGGCCCTGAAGCTCGATAAACATCTATCTTCAAGTCTTCTTCCTTGATTTCGATGTCAACCTCATCATCAATTTCAGGATAAACAAAAACCGACGCGAACGAGGTGTGCCGTCTTTTATTGGAATCGTAGGGAGAAATGCGCACCAGACGATGAACCCCCATTTCCGCTCTTAAATATCCGAAAGCATAGTCGCCGGAAAACAAAACCGTCGCGCTTTTTATTCCTGCCTCTTCCCCATACTGAGTATCAAGCACTTCCGTTTTATAACCATTTCGGTCGCCCCAGCGCAGGTACATTCGTAACAGCATTTCCGCCCAGTCCTGAGACTCCGTACCGCCCGCGCCTGAATTGATAGCCACGAAAGCGTTATTAAAATCAGTTTTGCCCGAAAGCATGGCCTTCAGTTCTGCCTGTGCTAACTGCTCAGCCAGACGGGTTAAAGAGGACCGAATCTCCTCATCCATAGAAGGGTCTTCCTCCTCGGCAGAAAGCTCCAGCATTGCGCCGAGGTCTTGCTTTTCTTTTTCCAGGTTTTTCCAGATTTCTACCGAACGTTGCAGACCGGACCTCTTTTGCAGGACTTTTTGAGCGGATTCGTTATCGTCCCAGAATCCGGGACGGGTCGTTTCCGCATCCAGAGACTCAACAGACTTTATATTCTGATCGACGTCAAAGTAACCTCCGGAGAAGGTCAACTCTGCTCTCTATATCCTTGAAGGCTTTTGCGAAATCTTCTTGCATTTGAATCTCCTGTTCATTGACGTGCGGGGATTTTGGGCGTTGCAGGTATTTTGCTCAATCTCATACCGAAAAGCAAGAAAGACAGGTTCCCGGAGCAAAAAGCAGTTTTCATTTTTTGTAAATATGATAAACTTTTGTATACAATTGGCGTTTATTCTACTCATCCAGACTAAAAATCAAGGGAACCCATATTTTTCAAAGTGTTATAACCCTACCCCTATCATAAAGGAACACCATCCATGCCGCAAAAAATTTTAAAACATAAAGTTGGGTTGGAAACGCATGGCTTGAAGAATCTGAAAAAAATTCACTGGAATTTATCCACTCCCAAGCTCTACGAACACATCATCAATAACAAAGAAGGCCATGTTTCTCATTTAGGCCCTGTGTGCGTGAGTACAGGAGAACACACCGGACGGGCTCCCAAAGATAAATTTATTGTTCAGGAACCTTCCAGCCAGGAAAATATCTGGTGGGGAAAAGTCAATCGTCCTTTTACCGTCGAACAATTTGAAGCCCTGTACCCCAGAGTGCTGGCTTATCTTCAGGGAAAAGAAGTTTATGTGCAGGATTGTTGTGCCGGGTCCGACCCCAAACACCAGACCCATATTCGCGTCATCACCGAGCAAGCCTGGCATAGCCTGTTCGCGAGAAACATGTTTATCCAGATTCGGGATATGGCCAAACTGGAAACCCATGAACCGGCATTCACCGTCATTCAGGTTCCCGGTTTTAAAGCTGTGCCCGCCATTGACGGCACCAATTCGGAAGTTTTCGTCATCGTTGATTTCGGCAAACAGTTGGTTTTGATCGGCGGAACGAGCTATGCAGGAGAAATCAAAAAGTCCGTTTTCTCTATTTTGAATTACCTGCTCCCGCAAAAACAGTCCGTGTTGTCCATGCATTGTTCCGCAAATATCGGTAAAAAAGGGGACTCCTCAATATTTTTTGGGCTTTCAGGAACAGGGAAAACCACCTTGTCTGCCGACCCCTTGCGCAAGCTGGTTGGGGATGACGAACATGGCTGGAGTGACCGAGGGGTTTTTAATTTTGAAGGCGGCTGTTACGCCAAGGTCATTCGTCTGTCGAAAAAATCTGAACCCGAAATTTATGACTGTACCCGCCGGTTTGGCACACTGCTGGAAAATGTGGTTATGGATCAGGATACGCGCCGACTCAATCTTGATGATGCCAGTCTGACAGAGAATACTCGCGCCAGTTACCCCATCACCCATATTAAAAATGCTGTGCTCAGTGGTATGGGGGAGCACCCGAATAACGTAATCATGCTGACCTGTGATGCTTATGGGGTTATGCCTCCAGTTTCCCAACTCACCCCGGAGCAGGCTATGTATCATTTCATCTCAGGTTATACCGCAAAGGTGGCCGGTACCGAGAAGGGCCTGAGCCGTGAACCTACAGCAATTTTCAGCACCTGCTTTGGCGCGCCATTCATGTCCCTGCACCCTTCGGTTTACGCAGATATGCTGGGTGAAAGGATCGCCAAACATAATGTCTCCTGCTGGCTGGTGAATACCGGATGGACGGGCGGGCCTTATGGTGTCGGGCACCGGATAGAGATCAAATATACCCGTGCCATGATTAAGGCTATTCTCGAAGGCCAACTGGATGGGGTGAAAACTCACGAAGATCCGATTTTCTGTCTGCGTATCCCGCTTAAGGTCAAAGGAGTTCCTGATGAAATCCTCCAGCCTAGAAACACCTGGAAAAACCCGGAAGCCTACGACGAAAAAGCCCAGGAGCTTGCAAACCAGTTTATAGAAAATTTCAAAGAATACGAAAACAACGTGGATAAAAAAATCCTGGACGCAAGCCCCAGACCGTCAGGGTTATCAAAAAAACCTAAAGGGAAAATCCATAAATTAAGGAAATAGTCTTCCTTTAATCGGTGGCATTCTCGTTCTTTAAAATAGAGTTACAAGAATGGATTCAACGCCTATTATCGCCTTAACGATGGGAGACCCGGCAGGGATCGGACCGGAAGTCGTTGTCAAAGCTTTTCAGGGTGACACTCTGCCGCTTCAATCCCGTGCGGTGGTCATAGGCGATGCGCGCCTGCTTAAGGAATCCGCAAAAAAGTTTACCCCAGAAATTCTGCTGAACTCCATCAACCGGCCAGAAGAAGGTCGATACCAGACCCGCACCATTGATGTCATTGATCTCAAGAACGTGCCGGAAAATATTGCTATTGGAAAACCCAGTGCTGAAGCGGGCCAGGCCAGTTATGAGGCTATCAAAGCCGCAGTCGATCTGGCACTGGGCGGCGAAGTCTCGGCCATCACAACCGCACCGATTAATAAAAAGAGCCTGCATCTTGCAGGCTATTCGTTCCCCGGACATACTGAGCTACTGGGCCATCTGACAAACTCCAAACAGTCCGTACTTATGATGGCAGGCAAAAACCTGAGAGTCGTGCTTGTCACCACTCATGTCCCTTTGGGGCAGGTACAGCCTCTGATTACCGAGGAAAGGGTGCTCAACACGATTCGCCTGACTCATGAATGGCTGGCCCGATATGTTACCGATGTTCCCAATATTGCTGTTACGGGACTCAACCCGCATTGTGGCGATGAAGGAATTTTCGGGGAAGAAGAAGCTGATTTCATTTTACCCGCACTGAATGTCGCGCAGAAGGAAGGCATCCAGGCCAGTGGCCTCTTCTCCGCCGATGCCCTGTTTGGCCGGTCGGATGCCCTGAAATATGACGCGGTGGTCTGCATGTATCACGATCAAGGAATGATCCCGGTAAAGATGGACTCCGCCGGGGAAGGCGTGAACATCACTCTGGGCCTGCCCATATTGAGAACCTCGGTAGATCATGGCACCGCATTCGATATTGCGGGAAGAGGCAGAGCCTGCCCAGAAAATCTTAAAATGGCTTTGAGGACAGCAACCCGGTTGTCGCAATCCACACTCTCCATGAAATGAGGAAGAGGCCACTCGGACAAAATTTTCTGATCGACCTCAACATCGCCCAGAATATTATCCAATTGGCCGATATCCGGCCCGGCGAGTCGGTGGTGGAAATTGGACCGGGGAAAGGCGTCCTCACTCAACTCCTCATCAACCCGACCCATTCATTGACGGCTATTGAACTGGACCCCCAGCTTGCAAAAGACCTGCAAAACCGTTTTGGCGATACTCCGTCTTTTAAACTGATTGAAGGTGATGCCGCCAAGTTCGATTATGCTTCTCTGGGAGGAGAACTTAAAGTTGTTTCTAATCTTCCTTACTACGCGGCCACCCATATTATGAAAAAACTGATCCATTACCGGGATCAAATCCGCTCCATGACGTTGATGCTACAAAAAGAAGTGGTGGATCGGTTAACGGCCGAACCTGGCCAGCGGGAATATGGTTCGCTCTCCGTTTATGTGCAGTATCATTGCGAGGTTCAGCGTTTGCTTGAAATTCCTAATACCGCGTTTTCACCGAAACCCAAAATCGATTCTTCTCTCATCAGCCTGACACCTCTGCCCCAGCCAAAGGTGCAGGTTGAAAACCCAAAACTATTTTTCAAGCTGGTGAACTCCGCGTTTTTTCATAAACGGAAAATGCTGAAAAACAATTTAAAAGACTGGGAGCATCTGTTTAACCAGAAAGACGGGCAGGCTCAATTAGCTGGAATTGACCTCAAGCGGAGAGGCGAAACTCTCTCGCTCGAAGATTTTGCAACTATCGCCAACCATGTTCATGCTCTCACGGCCGCCTGATCCGGCTGATATAATAAATTGATTGCAAAGATAAAAAAGGTTACTTATCGTATCGAAATGATTAAAACAAAATTAGTAAGAGGCCAATATGACTGGTGAAAGTAAGAACCTGCAACATATCAAGATTGAAGGTTTTAAGTCCATAGCCAAACTTGACCTGAACATGAAGAACATCAATATATTGATTGGTGCAAATGGGGTGGGCAAGACTAACCTGATTTCACTCTTTACCTTCTTAAATAATTTATCGCAAGGGAAATTACGAAACTACGTGTTAACAGAAGGTGGTGCCGAACGTTTCTTTCATTTTGGCACGAAATATACCGAACAGATGATGTTCGATCTGGAGGTTGGAAATAATGGTTACCACGTTGAGTTTTCACCTAATCTTGATGATGATTCTTTAGTGTTTAATGAGGAATATTGCTCGTATGATAAACCAGAACGATCGAGTAAAACACAGGACGTTGCGTTTTCTGGCAATGGGCCTTGGTTTTCAGAAAAACAATATCAGCTACACCCCAAAAAAGGAGAAAGTGGTTTAGTTTCAGGAGTAAAAGCCGATAGCGATAATGTAATGATGTACACAAAAGAGCACCTTGAAAAATGCCGGGTTTACCATTTTCATGACACTAGTAACCAAGCGCTATTTAAGAAAACTAGTAGTCTGACGAATTATCACTACCTCGAAAAGAATGCCGCGAATATTGCGCCTTTTCTGTACCACCTTGAAAGGAAGCACAGGAGAGACTATCAGCAAATTGTTTCAGCAATTCAGTCCGTTGCTCCATTTTTTCACGACTTTTATCTTGAGCCCAGTGGTAGAGAAGGAGATGAAAGCATCCTTCTGCGTTGGATACACACCAAGCATGAGAATCCATTTAGCGCTAACATACTATCAGACGGAACGGCTCGATTTATCTGCCTTGCGGTTCTATTCTTACAGCCCGCTAAGTATAGGCCAGATATCATCATACTTGATGAACCAGAGTTGGGGTTGCACCCGGCAGCGCTGAATATATTGGCAGACATTATTCGTGTAACCTCTAAAGAAACTCAGGTCATATGCTCTACGCAGTCGGTGACTTTTTCCAATTCATTTGCACCAGAAGACTTTATTATTGTCGAGGCAAAAGATGGAGTGTCTACTTTTGAGCGACCCAAAAAAGAATCGTTACAACAGTGGTTGGAAGATTATGGCATGGGCGATATATGGGCCAAGAACCTGATCGGAGGCCGCCCTCAGTGGTAAGACTTGCTATATCGGTTGAAGGACTAACTGAAGAAGGCTTTATAAAGATGGTGATGGTTCCGCATCTGGAGAAAGGAAATATATATGCCGCGCCTGTCATATTGGGCAGTAACAGTAATGGCAGTAAGGGAGGAAATGTTTCTTTGCCGAGGATTAAAAAGGAGTTGGATAGCCTCGCCCGTAGCGTTGATAAGGTTACTACTATGTACGATTTTTATGGCTTCAAAGGTAAAGGTGAAAGTGATGGTAAAGAGTCGCTGGAACAGAGAATAGTTAATGAAGTCGCAGAGCCTTTACGCAGTAAAATTATTCCATATATCCAAATGTATGAATTTGAAGGGCTCCTCTTTTCTTCCCCGGAAGCTATTGAAAATAACATTCGTCAAACAGGCTTGGCAAAATGGGCAAAAGATGTCCTGCAAAAGTTTAACGATAATCCTGAAAAAATTAATGATTCACCCGATACGGCTCCATCGAAAAGATTAGATGGCAACACTGATTACAAAAAAACTATCAATGGCCCAAATATTTGCAAGGAAATTGGTTTGGATGTGCTACGTCAGAAATGCACAGGCTTTAACAGTTGGTTAAGTCGTCTGGAAGCATTACGGTAATGAAACTACACTTTGAGTCAATTGCCGCGGGTTAAATTCCCGTGAAAGACCTCCCGACTACCTAAAAAAAAACAGTCCGCTACCAAAACATGGCTAACTCAAATAAAGGGAAAGTGGTTCTAGTCGGTGCCGGGCCTGGCGATATCGGTCTGTTGACCTTGCACGGAAAACAGTGGCTGAAAAAGGCTGATGTCATCTTATACGACCATCTGGTTAATCCGGATATGATTCGCTTCACGCGAAAGTCCGCAGAAATAATTTATGTCGGAAAAAAAGAAGGCGTTGCTTCAATGGAACAGGAGCAGATCAATCACCTGCTGGTCAGTAAAGCCCGCGAAGGAAAAATCGTTATCCGCCTGAAAGGTGGAGACCCTTTCGTGTTTGGGCGCGGAGGGGAAGAGATTCAGGCTGTCCAGAAAGCAGGCGTTGCCTTCGTCATTGTTCCCGGCGTGACTTCAGTAACCGGCGTCGCGGCATACGCTGGCATCCCGCTCACACACCGTAATCTTTCTTCCACTCTTTCTATCATTACCGGGAGCAACGAAAAAAGTCAGGAAGACATTCATATTGACTGGGAAAAGATAGCGGCCCGGTCTGGAACCCTGGTCTTTCTCATGGGCGCGCGCAAGCTTCCTTTGATTGTCGAAAAACTTATGCGTTTCGGGAAAACCCCGGATACCCCTATCGCCGTTGTGCAATGGGGCACGACAGCCCGGCAGAAAACCTGGACTGGCACTCTCGGCACCATTGTGGAAATTTCTGCGACGGATAAAATTTTACCCCCGGCCTTGACCATCATCGGAGAAGTGGTGAACCTGAAACCTGTCATCGAATGGTATGAACACCTGCCACTGTTTGGCAAAACCGTTGTCGTCACACGAAAAGGCGATCAGGCCGAAACCATGATCGACCGACTGCAGGAGTTGGGTGCCGAGCCTTTCTTTTTCCCGGTGATTGAGACCATCGCCCCGAATGACTTGTCTCCTTTGGATAACGCGTTGAACAACCTCTCGCAATATCAGGGACTCATATTCACCAGCGTCAATGGCGTGCGGTTTTTTGCCGAACGGCTCAAGGCGGTCGATCAAGATATCCGTGAATTGAAAGGGCTTCGGGTCTTCACCATCGGACCCAGAACCGCCGAGGCTGTTCGCGACATGGGAATTCGCGTTGATGTGGTGCCGGAAAATTTTGTCGCCGAATCGCTGATCGAAAGCATGGAGAATATAAAAGGCCAGCGTTTTCTTTTGCCTCGCGCTACAGTCGCCCGTGAAATTCTGCCAGAACAACTGCGGGAAATGGGCGCCTTCGTCGATGTCGTCCCGGCTTATCAGACCATTCTGCCTGACACGCCCGTGGAGGCATTGGCCAAGAGACTCGAAGCGGGGAGTATTGATGTCATCACCTTCACCTCTTCCTCCACCGTCAATAATTTTTTAGCGTTGACCGGCGAAAAACTTCTTCCCGCAATAAAAAAAGTCAGGGTCGCCTGCATCGGCCCGGTCACCGAAAAAACCGCCAGAGAAGCCGGTCTCAATGTAGAAATCGTGCCGGAACAATACACCGTATCTGCCCTCCTTGATGCACTCGAAGCATTTTTTAACCCCCAGACCCGCTAACATAACGCTAGACTCACTGTTTTTTTATGGGAATTATATACTATTGCCCATAATTACAGGCTAAACGTCTAGCCTGTATTTTTTTAAAAGCTCTGCTTTGCTAGGTGCTTTACAGGCTTTTTAGGTGGCTCGGGGGAAGTGTAGGGCAGTATTTCTTTGACAGCCTTGGCGAGGTTTAACTCAACTTTTTTATTTTTTATAGCCAGCCTCAAATACTATATTCCTAGCGTTGGCTCAAGTATCTGGGTGTTTTCCGACCCGTACAGAAATGACTATAACCTCGTTTTCATTAAAACTGTAACAAATAGTGATGGACGGTACGGCTGGATATACAGGGGTTTTTAGAATAAAGCGTGAAGGGTTTTCTTCGGGGATGCTGGTAGCATCTCTTTCCGGGTCCCTAGCCAATCGCCACTTCCACCCCTCCCACGCGTCTTCTAATCTTGGGTATGCACTAATGGGCTTCTGTAATTGTTTGTGCAGCCGACTGGTCTTCTATTACAGTTCTTGCAAATCTCATTAATTATATGAGAGCTTTATGCTGCCCCGCTCCCTCTTTGGCCCACTCAACATCGTCCTCATTCACTTCTGCGACCTCTGAGGCATATACCGTACAAAGAGGCAATTCCTCCCCAAGCTTGGCCAACTCCCAAATAACCCCATGAGTTTCTTCGCTAATTGACTGAGCTGTGTTATTGAGGCAAACATGTTCGAATGCCCGGTCAATTAAATCAACCTCGGTGGCAGTAAGAGTTGAATCTATTTCATCCGGGGCGAATATTGAAATATATTCTGCCTTCATATGACCGAAATAATCCACTTTGCCACGAGCTACCTTACCCTCATCAACGAGCTCATTAACTATGGCAACAATATGCTTTGGCACTGGGCCATGCTGACGCTTAACGTAAGTTTCCCCAGTGATAGGCTTGCCATGTTGGATATAGTGTATGGCATCTGAATACCAAAGAACCTTATTAAGCTTAATCGAGCCAAGGACAGAAGGATTTGCTGCTTTGTGGCAGATGTGATGCGTAACTTTTTTTAATTTTCGCCAGTCTAATTTTATGGCCTGCATTTTCCTCCTTCGGTAATGCCATAACTACATTACGGCAAAAAATATGTACTTTTTAACTCTATTACTAGTTTGCGTCTACTAAGAGATATTTCCACAAAAAATCTGATTTTAAAGACACCTCTCCAAACGACCAGTGCTTAATACTCTGTATTTTGATAAGAAGAATGAGTACATTGTACCCAACTTGGAGGGTTTAATCAATTCATTTTCAGCAAAACTGTATGGTTAAATAAGCTGAAAGTCAACTATATTATGGTGCTCTGCCACCTTCCAAGGCTGAGCACCGTGATAATCACTGTATGCTGTTTCTCTGGAGCCTTCGGGTTTCGGCTTATCAGACCATTCTGCCTGACACGCCCGTGGAGGCATTGGCCAAGAGACTCGAAGCGGGGAGTATTGATGTCATCACCTTCACCTCTTCCTCCACCGTCAATAATTTTTTAGCGTTGACCGGCGAAAAACTTCTTCCCGCAATAAAAAAAGTCAGGGTCGCCTGCATCGGCCCGGTCACCGAAAAAACCGCCAGAGAAGCCGGTCTCAATGTAGAAATCGTGCCGGAACAATACACCGTATCTGCCCTCCTTGATGCACTCGAAGCATTTTTTAACCCCCAGACCCGCTAACATAACGCTGGACTCACTGTTTTTTTATTGCCCCCACGGCCAAGTGGTGGGTTGCCTCCACGATTCGTGGCGAGTATAATATGCGAATATTACATAAACCCGTTTACCAGCGTCTATTGCGGACAGGGGTACCTACTATGCCGATACGGTCTATTCAAGTCAGCCACATTGTTTTAAGCACTGAAGAGCTTGCCAACGTACTTCTTGACCACCTCAAGGAGGACGAATATAAAGACCGTGAAATGCTGTTTAAAATGTTTGCCAAGATGGCTAAAAAATACAGCGCCTGTGGAACCCGCAATAAAGGCGGGGACCTCGGGCTCCTTGAACATAATACCGCCGCTCCCGAACTGGAGAAGGCCGCTATGGCGGCTCCAGTGGGCGAAGTGCAAGGCCCGATCAAAAGCAAGTTCGGTTACCATATTTTTCTTGTGACCAAAGAAGAAGAAATGAAGGACATGGGCATCGACGGCCTGACAACCACTTCTTTTGGAGCGGGTGACGGCACCCTTTAAGGCCTCCCCTATGCACCTTCAAGGCATCCACCACATCGCCCTCAATGTCCGCGATTTGGACCGCGCCGAACGGTTTTATACGGACGTGCTTGGGTTCAGCGTCAGCCATCGGTTTTCCGAAGGACTGAGGCATATCATGCTGGATATCGGCAATGCCCATCTGGCCCTGTTTGAAACTCCCGACCTCGAAATGAAACCGGCTCTGGAACAACTCAGCAATAAGGGTTATATGCATTTCGCTTTTGCAACCAGCCGCGATGAATTTATCAAGATTGTCGATGAGCTTAAAAGCAAAAAGGTGAACATCGATAGCGGCCCTGTCGTACGCGGCGAAGGAGAATCCATTTACTTCACGGACCCGGACCAAAACCACCTTGAAATCCGGTGTGATGCCATGACGAAATCATGATTGAATCCATCCTCGAAAAAACCCTTGCCGGTCAGCGGATACAACCTGATGAGGCACTGGAACTGTTTTCCACAACAGATATTCTGCTACTTGGAAACGTTGCCTCCAGATTGGCCCGTAAAAAAAGAGCGGACAAAACTATCACGTATATCGTGGACCGTAATATCAATTACACTAATATCTGCGTTACCGATTGTTCTTTCTGCGCGTTCTACCGTAAGGAATCGGACGCGGACTCTTACGTCCTGCCCTTTGAAACCATCGCGCAAAAAATTGAAGAGACTGTGGCGGCCGGTGGCAACCAGATCCTGCTACAGGGCGGGCATCACCAGAATTTAAAGATTGATTATTTTGAGGATCTGTTTCAAAAAATCAAACAACGGTTTGGCATTCACCTCCATGCGCTGTCTCCATCGGAAATTATTCACACCAGCCGGATATCGAAACTCTCGCTGGATGAAACTCTCATCCGGCTCAAACAGGCGGGGCTGGATTCCATACCCGGCGGGGGAGCAGAGATTCTCGTTGACCGCGTGCGCCAGATTATCAGTCCAAAAAAATGCACCTCCGATGAATGGCTGGAGGTCATGGAGCACGCTCACGGCATGGGCATCCCCACCACCGCAACCATGATGTTCGGCCATGTCGAAACACTTGCAGAACGCGTTGAGCATCTTGAACGGCTCAGAGAATTACAGGACAAAACCCAGGGCTTCACCGCATTCATCGCTTGGGGTTTTCAGCCGGGTAACACGCAACTACAAGGGGACAGTGGAATTAAAACCGCCGTGACCGGATTCGAATACTTAAAGACTCTTGCGATCAGCCGGATATTCCTCGACAACTTCAATAACCTGCAATCGTCATGGGTGACACAGGGGCCAAAAATCGGTCAGGTGTCACTCTACTACGGAGCCAACGATATGGGCAGTACGATGATGGAAGAAAACGTGGTCGCCGCGGCAGGAACGGTCTATTGCATGGACGAAGAGGAAATAAAACGGTTGATCACCGACGGTGGGTTTATCCCCCAACGCCGCAACATGCAATACGAGTACCTCCACCACTAAAAGAGTTACCGGGGCTTAAGAGGAATAAAACAAAGAAGCTTTATACCGCACAATACCGCGGAAAATGAGGACGTTAAGGACAGCGACTCCGGGAACACCCAGTATCATTCCCGCAAGTCCAAACAGTTCCCCGCCCAGCAAAACAGCGAGGATCACGGCGACAGGATGGAGGCCGATGTTTTCACCCACCACACGAGGTGTGATGACCATGCCTTCCAGAACTTGGGCCACAGCGAAGACCCCTGCGACACCCAGCACCGACATCCACTCCTGAGTGTGCATATAAGTCAAAAGCACAGAGGGCACAAAACCCAGAATCAGTCCCAGATAAGGAACGAGATTGAGCAGTCCTGCCATCATTCCCAGCGACAGGCTCATGGGTGTATCACACAAAAATAGTCCGATCGAATACATCGTTCCCATCAATCCGGCAACCATCAACTGCCCACGCGCAAAACTTGAGAGTACCTGATTAATTTCCAGAACAAGGTCTTGGGTCTTTTTCTGAAACCGTGGGGGCACCAGCTTTAAAAATTTTTCATTGATCGAATTAAAATCACGCAGTAAATAAAACATCACCACAGGAATAATCACCAGATTGGCAAGCATCAAAACAATATTGAACAGGTTGGAGATCGACCCCCAGATGAATTTACTGGAGAACTGTAAAACTTTCATCGGCAATTCCCCAAAACGCGACAGCCCTTCGTTGACAAACTCTTCAACCTTTACAGGGTCCAATCCGTTAATTATATCCAGGACTGGACGAAACCATTCCTGAAAGATTCCGATATAGACGGGAATATTGCGGGCGAGATTTTCCGCCTGTATGCTGAAAATCGGCACCAATAAAACTCCAGCACCCAGCACCAGAAAGAAAAAACCAAACATCAAAAGCAGAACCGACAAGGTTCTTGAAAGTTTAAAAGAAACCAATCGGTCTACCAGAGGGTCCAGCAGGTAAGCCAGCGCAAACGCGATAAAAAAGGGTGCCACGATACGGCGGGAAAAATAAAGCACAACACAGACCGCCAGAGCCACAGCGAAAGAAATGAGTAACAGGTTTTTATTTTTTTCCTGATTCATATTTACATATCCGACATAGATAACGGTGGAGCTGTAGGGGCTTTCTTCACCGGCGCCTCCGCTCCTTTTTCCCAATAGCGGTAGAATTCAGGGATAAGAAAACCCGCAAGCTTTTTACTGGCGATGTCAAAGGCTTTCTGTTCCGCCCAGAAAGCCTGTTCGTCTCTGATCGTGGAAAACTCTGCCTTGGCCGCGATCAACGATGATTCCAAAGTTGACACCACCTTGACATTGATATTAGCTTGAACGGTCTTGGTGCCCTCTTGCGCATTTTCCTCGCGCAGACTGGATACGGCTGTCCCCACGATAACGATATCAGCACCCGCTTTCAACCCTATACTCCGGGCAGACTTTAGATCACCCTTGATAGCGTTGAGAACGGTTGTTTCAGAAACCAGTTCACGCAGTTGTTCCCGGCCTACCACTTCTATCCCCTCTTCTATCAGATTTTTAGCCAGCCGAGTTTCTGAAATGGGGGGAATGTCCCAAAAAGAACTGACCGAGGCAAAAGTAAAACTCTTCTCTTTAATCAACACGGCCACTTTATTTTCACTGATTGAGCCGGCAATCACCCCTGACTTCTCCAGAGCCTGGTTAAGCGCGGAGGCAAAAAAACGCATTTCCAATCTCACCTTACTAGTCCGATTGAACAGGTCATCATGGGCATCTACAAAGCGATAACTTTTTACATACTCATAAGAATGCCGCAAAATTTCGCGAATATCTTTCTGACTGGCTTCAAACTTCTCCTTTCCTATCATTTCTTTCAACGCTTCTTCCAGGCCATTCTTCAAGGCCCGAGTCACAGCTTTCCCCCGTGCAATCACATAGTTTTGCCTTTCCACCTGAACGGTTGCGGAACCCTTATAAACACTGCCCAGTTTTTGTTGCGCAAACACTTCGGCGTTAGAAATTGCGCCCACCGTGAAGAAGCAGAAACCCATTAGAAGAGATAGAAAAAGTCTTGTCATGTTCGTGTCCGCTTCTTTCGTCGTGGTTTAATCTGTTCCGATTCATTCACAACAAGTTCTTTCAGCGATTTGATTTCTCTGGAACTGAGAAACCGACAGGCCCCCAGGGGGAGTCCTGTCAGGTTTAATCCTGCAAAATGAGTGCGTTGGAGTTTGATCACCGGGTGGCCGATATGCTCACACACTTTTTTGATATGGCGGTTTTTGCCTTCCACCAGCGTTAAGATGAGAAAACAGTTTTTACCGCTGAGCCTTTGCATCTTTGCCTCTATTGGCTTGAACTGGCTGTGTTCCAGATGCACTCCGCGGGCCAGCCTTTTCAGGGTTTTTTCATTCGGCACTCCCGACACTTTGACCTTATAGGTACGCGGCACTGCATACTTTGGGTGCAACAGTTTCTTTGCGAGCAGGCCATCGTTTGTAAACAGCAATAACCCCTGAGTGTTGTAGTCCAAACGACCGACAGGGAAAACCCGCGTCCCCACCACTTTGACATATTCCATAACAGTGGTTCGTCCGCGCTTGTCATCATCCATCGTGGTAAGACAACCTGTGGGTTTGTTGAGAATAACGTAGGCGGACTCCTGACGGCGGGGAATCAGTGTTCCCTGTACCTTGATACTGTCCTTAACCGGATCGGCCAGAGCCCCCAACTTAATCACAACCTGATCGTTCACACGAACCTTGCCCGACTCAATCCATCTTTCTGCTTCGCGACGGGAAGCCAGCCCTGCATCCGCGATTATTTTTTGCAAACGAATCTTCATAAGTGACCCAAGAAAATGAGAAGAGGGAAATCGGCGTTACGAAGGGGCACTAGAGGACTTCATCTTCGGTATCAGGTTCGGCCTCACTGATCGAGACCTCAGAAGCTGGAAATTCGATTTGAGTTTGCTCTGGAGGATCTTCCTCTGCCAACTCTTCTCGCAAGTCTTCCAACGTGGGCAAGCCGCTTAAATCCTTCAAACCAAAATACTCAAGGAATTTTTGTGTCGTCCGATACATAATAGGCCGACCGGGAACTTTTTTCCTGCCAGCAGGGCCGATCACCTTTTTTTCTAAAAGGGTTTTTAGCACACCGCTTGAATCCACTCCGCGGATTTCATCCACTTCCTGACGAGTGAGTGGCTGTTTGTAGGCAATGATCGATAAAGCGTCCAGACTGGGTTGAGACAACCGGGTAGAACGGTCGAGCTTCAGGAACTTGCGAATAAAAGCGCTGTGCTCATGCCGGGTGCAAAGCTGGTAGCCTTCCGCCACTTCCGTGATCTGTAAATTGCGCGAGTTATACTCATCCCTCAATTCGTCAAGAATCAATTGCAGTTGTTTTTTGTCGGTTCCATCCAGAAAAATTTTACTAAGTTCACTGGCATTGATCGGCTGGTCTGCCGCCAAAAGAACATTCTCAACAATCGATTTTAATTCTTCATCTTCCATATTCGCTTCTGTTCTCGCTCGCTGGACGGTTAGTGGTCAGGGTGAAAATATTTACTTAAAGCCAGGTCCTGTGAGTGGTAGTTGGAACTCAAGGACAGACCATACAACTTTTCTGGCCGCTCCACCACTTTTTCAAACTTCAGACGACAAAAGGTCTGACCATCCTCTACCATAAAAGGTACATCGTGAGGGCGAACTTCCATCACCGCCCGTGTCCCCTGATTCATAAGCTCATCGGTTCCGTTCCAACCGAACCCGGAATCAAAAAATCCCGCGTAATGAGTGCGAAGCTCTCCGCTGTTGGGTTCGTAAGCAACCATTTCTGCCAGCCAGTCAGGCCAGATGCAGACTTTTTCCTTCGACATCATTATATAAAAACTTTCTGGCTCCAGGATCAACCGCCGCTTGCTGTTTCGGTAAATCGGCTCCCAGAAATCATCCGCCCGGTAATGCCGGATTTTGGATAGATCAATAACTGTGGAGTTGGTCTTGGCCTTGTAAGCGATGATCGATTCCGGCTGGTCGCCTGCAACATCGACGCTGACATAGACCCCTTCCCCTACCTTCACCTGATCGACAGGAATGGAGAATCCGTTGCGATCAAATAAAATAGGATTTTTCTTATACTTGATCTCCAGCTTCTTTTTATCCAGGCTCTGCGATGTGACATGCGCGAGCCGCAATTGGTTCAAGGACAACCCCGCGTGGACCTTCACCGGAAAAGAACGAGGAATAATTTCCAGGTACAACCTGCCCCGGTAACCGGAGGGAACCTCATCAAACCGATGCCCGCTATCGACAATGACGCGGGTGAACATATCCAGCCTGCCGGTCGAACTTTTTGGGTTCGCCAGCCCATACATACAATCTGGCAGGGCGAGCTCTTCCATTAGAGGAATTAGATAAATGGCGTTTTTTTCCAGTATCCCTCCCCCGGCAATATCGAACTCGTAAAGATTGACCTCCTTGAGCTTCGTTTCCACCTTTTCATTTTCCGGGAGGAAACTGCACTGGATTCGGTAAGCCTTACGCCCCAGCCGTAAATCCAGGCTCACGGGCTGAATTTGTGAGGCCACAATCGGTTCTTTGGAGCGGATCATCCCCTGGCGATGCGCCTGCTCAATTAACTGGCAAGGGAGGTATCCGGACTTCCCCTTTAAATAAGCCAGCAGGTCCGCTCCCAATATTTTATCTTCTGTTGTGGAGTTCATTAAAGTCAAAGAGCTTGGTGTGCGTTAAAAAGCCTAAAAAAACCATTTTCAGCAAAGAAACTACCCTTTGCCGCCTTTTCGACAGGCCACCCGGTTGACAGGCGGTTTAAGGCTATGATTTAATCGTATTACTCAAAATAATTCAACCTGATTATTCTGAATCAAAGGAATAAAAATCATTTCCAGACGGTCTTTAAACGATTGGCCTTATTAAGTTCACCCAACAAGGTTGCAAAAAAAACTATGCATTCCAAAAACGAAAAAGCTGGATCGTCAGGCAGTTCCTTGAAACGCTTCTTTCTGGCGTTGATTTGGTTGGTCATACTGGGCGTTGTGCTGTGGGCCCTGATGTATTATTCGACACCCAGAAACAATTTGGAACCCTATAAAAATATTCAGGAAGGCAAAATAAAACCGAAAGCACCCGAACCTGAAAAAAAAGCACCTGAGTTCTCCTTTCCCAACGATCTGGACACGGGGAACCTGATTAAAACCGCTACCTCCCTGCCAGCACCACCACAATCGCAACTACCGCGTGAGACTTTGGAGCATATTCAGAAAGGCATGCTGTTTACTGAGGAAGGTAAGTACAACGCGGGAGATATGGAGTTTGAAAAAGCCGCCAAGATCAGCCCTTATTCGCCAGAACTGTTTTCCATCTGGGGCACGGCGCTTCGCATGGCAAAAAAGTTTGAAGGTGCTAACCGACGATTTGCCCGTGCTCATGAACTCTCGCCTAATGATGAAGAAATCACGTTTAACTGGGGCATGTCTGAGTTAGAAGCCGATCATCCTGAAGAAGCCACGCAACTGTTTCAAAAAACCGTCAAGCTTTCTCCCAACAACTATATGGCCTACAACATGCTGGGCAAATCCTTTGGCCGACAGAAAATGTACGAAAAGGAAAAATCTGCCTACAAGAAGGCCATTGCAATCAACCCGGATTTTGCCCAAAGCCATTTCAACCTGGGCGTTGTGCTGGGTATCCAGAAAAAGTTTGAACCCGCCGCGCCACATTTTCTTAAAGCTATTGAGTTGGACAAGCAGTTCAAAAAACCTTTCGTTATCCAGATGCTGACGGCGTTGGGGCTTTACGATCCAGCGGCTGAAAAACCGACCCAGAAAGACACCGCCAAACCTGAGGAGCCTGTCCAGCAGGCAAAAGCCGAAACTGCTCCGGTAGTCGAAAAAGTTAAGAACGATCAAAAGTCCGAAGGCTCCGACCATAAGATGGAAGAAGGATCAAAGAAGGTTAAAAACACGACAACGATAAAAGGCAATATCAAAATCAATGGTAAAAAGCCAGGGTCGAATACATTGATATTTCTGGAAACAAAAAACAAACTGAGAATTATCAGTCAGAAAAAACAGCTATTGACCATCCGTCAGAGCGGTTTGCAGTTCAACCCTCAGCATTCCGTAATTCAAGTGGGTTCCACTGTTACGTTTTCTAATGAAGACCGTGAGGTGCACAATATTTTTTCCAAGTCTCTGAGTAATCAGTTTAACCTCGGAGCTATGGCATCGGGTTCTTTCAAAACCATTAAGTTCACCCAGGCCGGGCCGGTGGTGCTGAGATGCAATATGCATAAGGACATGATCGGGACCTTGTTCGTCGTGCCCAATGGTTATTACAGCAAGCCTGACGCAGATGGAAACTACCAGTTCGACAACATCAAAAGTGAAGGGTATATCGTGCAAGTCTGGGACCCCATGCTGGCTCCATATGAAGTTGAAGCCAACCTCCGGTCCGCTGATCTGAACGGTGTCGATCAGACCTTCGATTTTGATATCAAGTCCGCTTCGGTTTCGAGTGAGATCCACGACATGACCGACCCGACCGATTACAATGCCATTGTAGACAATATCGAAAAAGAAATGTTACAAGCCATCAAGGACTGGAAAAACGGCAAGAAGTTTATCTCCCGCAAGCGCATGCTAATGGCCATCACCAAACATTATGCAGGGGAAGGATTGAAAGACGCGATTGCCAAAAGCTTCAGTTCCAAACGCAGTATTCAACTGGAACAAAAACTGGATAATATCCGAAAAGAGATTTCCGGATATAGCAAGTCCGAAGATAAAATCACCGAAGACTCGCTCATCAGTCAGGCCAGGTTTGCCGTCTCACAACTGCGGCTCAACGTTAAAGAACTCGAAGCCCGCATCCAACCCACTCGCATGGGCAGTGAGTAACCCTTCTTTTCAGCACGGCAGGGGTTTACCGGTTTGCTTCCCTTACTGGAGAATGATATTTTACCTTCATGAGCTTACTCATCTTCAACACCTTGACTCGGAAGAAAGAAGCATTCGTCCCTCTTGAAGCAAACCGAATCGGCATGTATGTATGTGGGGTCACCGTCTATGACTACTGCCATGTCGGGCACGCTCGTGCCGCTATCGTCTTCGATACTTTTTACCGATATTTCCAGTACCTCGACTACGAGGTTCGCTTCGTACGAAATTTCACCGATATTGACGACAAGATCATCAACCGTGCCAATGAAGAAGGCGTGGACTGGAAAGAGGTCAACCGTAAATACATCGAAGCGTTTTATGAGGACATGGGTAAACTGAATATCGCCACGCCAACCGAAGAACCAAAAGCCACCGACCACATCGCCGAAATGCTCGACATGATCCAGTCTCTAGTCGATCAGAATAAAGCTTATGAATCCGCGGGAGACGTTTATTATTCGGTCAAGTCGTTCAAGGGTTATGGCCATCTTTCCGGAAAAAATATCGATGACCTGCAATCGGGAGCCCGTGTCGAGGTCAACGAAACCAAACGCAATCCACTGGATTTTGCGTTATGGAAACAGAGCAAGCCAGGGGAACCTTATTGGGAAAGTCCGTGGGGGCCGGGCCGACCGGGCTGGCATATTGAATGTTCGGCGATGAGTAAAAAGTTTCTCGGTGACACCTTCGACATTCACGGCGGTGGCAAAGACCTTATCTTTCCGCACCACGAAAATGAAATAGCGCAGTCCTGCGGTTGCACTGGCAAACCCCCGGTGCGGTACTGGGTGCATAACGGATTTGTTAATATTGACAAGGAAAAGATGTCAAAGTCTCTCGGAAACTTCTTCACCATCCGTGAGGTTTATAAAAAATACCATCCCGAAGTTTTGCGTTTGTTTCTCATCAGCAGTCATTACCGCAGCCCTATCGACTTT
Source organism: Nitrospinales bacterium (assembly GCA_965263085.1). Classification (GTDB taxonomy): domain Bacteria; phylum Nitrospinota; class Nitrospinia; order Nitrospinales; family VA-1; genus LS-NOB. The sequence goes on along the minus strand of OZ253582.1, from coordinate 1,758,617 downwards.
TCCGAAAAAAACCTGGAGGATGCCACTAAAGTGCTTTCCCGGTTTTATGAGGGACTGGCAGTGGCACAAAAAAAAATCTGGAAGCTGGATTTAGCGTCCATTCCGGACTTTCATGAAAAGGTGAAGAACCACGCGTTGACGAAAAAGTTTGAAATGGCTATGAACGACGACTTGAATACGGCTGTGGTGATGGCCCATCTGAACGAGGAACTACGCAATCTCAACACTGCTGAACCCGACAACAAGAACGACACCGAAGACCTTGCTATCGCAACAGTAGCATGGAAGCAGGCGGGACAAGCTCTGGGATTGTTTGCCCGCACTGCGGAAGAGTTTGAAAAAGAACTTTTTGAAACCAAAAACCGTGATCGGGATATAGATGTCAACAAAATCAAACAGCTGATCGCGGATCGCGACTCAGCACGCCAATCCAAAAACTGGGCAGAAGCAGACCGTTGTCGGGATGACCTGACAAAAATGGGAGTCCTTATCGAGGACACTCCAAACGGTACTGAGTGGAAATTGAAATGACGGCGACATTTTCTGACGCATACCTGAAAGTCGCCCATTTCTATAACCGAATGGAAGTTCGGGAAGAAGACCACACTATACGGGTGCCGGAAAAAGTCATCCGCTGTATCTGGAACGACCAACTGTTTTGCACACCTTCTCTCAAAACCAAAAACGGCCAAAAACTTGAAATCGTTTATCCCGGATACTGGAATTTTGGCAAGGGGCCTGATTTCACCAGCGCTACAATCAAAATAAACGGAAAAGTTTATGAGGGCGATGTCGAGTTACATGTCTACGCCACCGACTGGAACGCACACGGGCACTCCGGGAACCCTGACTTCGACAACGTCATCCTGCATGTCTATATGTGGCAGGGTCGAGGTAAAAAGCCTCGACCGCCAACTGACAATGAGTATTATAAATAATATTATAAACTATATTAATAAAACTATGAATTTTTAGAGTAACCGCACGGTACATATAAATATTAAACTAATTAGGGAGGTAAGAATGAAAAATTTTATATTTTTAGTGCTAGTTACTGTTTTTCTGCTTTTACCAATTAAGTCTGAGGCAGATTACTCAAAATTAGATGAAGTGGCACCAGTTTTTCTAGAAGCTATGGAAACGTCGCTTAAATTAGATATTAGTAAGAGGGATCTTCCAGACGTCTCCGCAAGAGACATGGAGAGAATAGGTTTAACGGGTGATGCTAATCAAAAGAAAGGAGTAGCAACATTTTATTTTACAGGTGTAGGAGGAGTTAGGCAAAATTATAGAAAGGCGTTTAAATGGTTTCGTAGATCAGCAAAATTAGGAGACTCTACAGCTCAACTTTATGTTAGCTTGATGTATTCTACAGGGAAAGGAATAGGGCAAGATTCCTTTTTAGCTCGCAAGTGGCTTAAAACTTGCGTCTCAGCAGATAATGAAGCTTGTCTATCTATTAGGGAAACTTTGAGGTCGTTCAAATGAAGAGAATTTTGGCAGGACTAGTTATCATACTAACTATTTTTATAGGCTCAACTACTTCTTTTGCTTAAGAAAGACCTTCCATTCCAGTTTGAAATCAAGGATTACCTGACCCAAGGACTCTTTGAATTCAATAGCGAACTCGATTTTGAAAATTACCCGGCCTTAAATTCCGGTAATGCTGGTCTGTGCCACCAACCGTTGGCCAAACTTTCAGAAAAAAAGCTCGCCGAGCTTTTAGACGCCGCCGGTGAAGCGCGGGTGCTCACCAAAATGGAGCGGTTTCACGACTCAATCATTATTGAGGGCTACGGACAGACTTTTTACCGAGGCGTTGCCGAAGCACTGGGTTATCCTGAAAACAAACTACCGTTTCAAACTCTGGCCGACACTCTGCCTTTGACAGAATTGAAAAATCTGGTGCCGGAAAAGATTCGCGAAGACGAACGAGTTCTGCATTACCAGGCCTTGCTCTTTGGTATCTCTGGCTTAATGGATGAGGACGCTGGCAAAAAAGCCGGATTCCATAAACTTCTGCCGATTTGGAATGTTTACAAAAACCGGGCTCCCCATTCCTCTCTAACGAGTAAGGATTGGAGTTTCCGCGCTATTCGACCGGCCAATTATCCTTACAGACGGTTGGCAGGATTAGCTCACTTGCTCACGCGCCATGAAAAAGCAGGAATTTTCGCTGACTTTGTCGGGACCTATCAAAAGATTCTCGCGGATTCTGATCAGGAAATTCCTGATAAAAAAACTCTTAAGGCCTTCAACAATTTCTTTTGTGTCTCTGCGGATGATTACTGGGCCAACCATTACACGCCGGGTGGTAAATCCCTGCCACAACCCCAACAGCTTATCGGTTCGGCACGGTCCCGGGAAATCATCATCAACATCGGGTTGCCCATCGGCCTGATCTTTTCGCGGGCAGGAAAGTTTAAAGGTCTGGAAGTGGGACTCAATGCTCTTTTTCAAACTGGCAAGAGTGCCAGCGACCACAAACTGCTTCGTTTCATGAAGCATTATATTTTTGGCAACCAGGAAGAAATGCTCCGGGTATTGCGCTCTGAAAAACAAAACCAGGGGCTGATGCAGGTTTATCAGGATTTTTGCGCCCAGAACCAGAATAATTGCCTGCATTGTCCGTTTCCTGATGTGGTGAACAAACATTTTTCTTAAAAAACCTGCGAAAAATCCATCACCCCTGCTACGCAATCGCTCAATTCCCCATAAAACCGACATCCTCCTTGATTGTATTGCACTTTCAAGATAAAGTAGTAGTTCCCCCACTCTTAATAAGGAATTACCGTTTTAATGGATCATTTAGACGAACTGGAAAATCAAAGCATCTTCATCCTGCGTGAAGCTTACAAAAACTTCAAAAACCTGGCAATGCTGTGGTCGATTGGAAAAGATTCCACCATTCTGGTCTGGTTGGCGCGCAAGGCCTTTTTTGGTCATTGTCCCATTCCGCTGGTTCACATCGACACCACTTACAAAATTCCCGCTATGATTGAGTATCGGGATCGGGTCGCAAAAGAATGGGGACTGGACCTGATAGTCGGCAAAAACCAGAAGGCGTTGGATGAAGGCATGAATCATGAGAAGGGACGATTGGTTTGCTGTGAAGCATTAAAGACTCAGGGCCTGCAATGTATCATGGAAGAACAAGGTTATACCGGGCTCATTCTCGGTATCCGCAGAGATGAGGAAGGCACTCGCGCTAAGGAACGCTATTTTTCACCGCGGGATAAAAACTTCGAATGGAATTTTAAAGATCAGCCGCCCGAATTGTGGGATCAGTATAAAACCAGTTTTTCTGACGACACACACATCCGCATCCATCCCATCCTGCACTGGACGGAACTAAATGTCTGGGAGTACATACAGAGGGAAAAAATTCCTATCATCGATCTCTATTTTGCTACACCAGAAGGGACCCGTTATCGGTCTCTGGGTTGTGCCCCCTGCACTGGCACCATTAACTCCACAGCCAGCACAGTGGATGAGATCGTAGCCGAACTGAAAAACACCACCACATCAGAACGCTCCGGCCGGGCACAGGATCAGGAAGACACCTATGCCATGCAGAAACTGCGAGCCCGAGGATATATGTAAATGGGCGGTAACGGTAGCGCATCAGATCTTTCCAGCCGCCTTTTACGGCTGGTCATTGTCGGTCATGTAGATCATGGGAAGTCCACACTCGTTGGACGTCTGCTCTCCGATACCGGAACTTTGCCTGAGGGCAAGCTCGACTTCATCCGCGACATCTGCAAACAGCAAGGCAAGGAATTCGAGTTCGCTTTTTTGCTGGATGCCCTGGAAGAAGAGCAGGAACAGGGCATCACCATCGACACGTCACAGATTTTCTTCCATACCGCACAACGCAAATACGTCATCATCGACGCACCGGGGCATAAAGAGTTTCTGAAAAATATGGTGACAGGTGCCGCCGATGCCGAAGCTGCACTCCTGATGATCGATGCTAAAGAAGGCGTGCAGGAACAATCGCGCAGGCACGGCTACATTTTAAAACTGTTAGGACTCACTCAGGTTGTTGTTGTCATCAACAAGATGGATCTGATCGGTTACGACGAAAAAGTTTATAACAAAATTAAAGCAGAATACACCGCCTTTCTCGATTCGCTTGGGATTGAAGCGCGGGAGTTCATTCCTGTTTCCGCCAAACTCGGTGTCAACATCGCCACGGTGAAAGATGAAATGCCCTGGTACAAGGGACCCACTGTTTTAAGCATGCTTGACCAGTTCGAAAAAAAACCGCCACCGGATCATCTCCCCTTCCGTTTTCCGGTTCAGGATGTTTATAAGTTTGACGGGCGGCGCATCATTGCCGGGCGGGTTGAATCGGGCAGGCTTAAGACCGGGGACAAGGTCATCTTCTCCCCCTCCAATAAAACGGCACTGGTGAAATCCATCGAAGCCTGGAGCGTACCAGAACAACCCTCTACTGCTTCCTCTTCCGAATCCATTGGCTTCACACTCGATGAGCAAATATTTGTCGAACGCGGCGATGTGTGTACTCTCATGGATCAGTTGCCCATCGTCTCTACCACCTTCGACGCCAATGTTTTCTGGATGGGTAAACGCAATCTGGAAAAAGGTAAAAAGTTCATCATCAAATTAAACACGCAGGAAGTGGAATGCGAGGTGGTGGAATTCAAAAAAGCCATCGATGCTTCTACTCTGGAAACCCTGAACAACCAGGATTATATCGCCAGGAATGACGTGGCCGAACTGACTTTGCGCACGCGAAGTCCGGTAGCCTTTGACCTGTTCGGGTCTATCGCCACCACGGGCCGGTTTGTTCTGGTAGATGAATATGATGTTTGCGGCGGTGGCATCATCACCACCTACACCCCAGCAACCAAGACCGACAAGCTCCATGACGAAGTCCGCACCAGGGATTTTAATTGGGTCAAGAGTGAAATCAAGCCTGAAGAAAGAGCTTATAGAAATGGGCATCGGGCGGCACTGATCCTCGTTACCGGCGACCCCAGTATTGGCAAAGGTCCGCTGGCCAGAACATTGGAGCACAGCCTGTTCCATAATAATTTCCAAAGTTATTTGCTCGATCGCAGAAATATTGACCTCGGGGTCGGGGCAGACTTGGAAAACCCAAAAAGCAGTGGTGAAAGCGAATCGGTGCGGAGGTTGGGCGAAGTGGCAAAACTTTTTCTTGATGCCGGTCATGTGGTGATCTCCACCTCAAACACCTTCCATCAGGAAGATCAGGCCGACCTCAAACTATTAGCCAACCCCTATCAGGTTGTGGAGATTCTGATAGGGGATCAATCATCCGGAAAACCCGATCTGATTCTCCCTCTGGATGAAGCGCAGAACATCAAAGAAGCCTCTCGCAAAATTCAGAACTTTCTAAAAGAAAAGAAAATTCTGTTAGGTCACAATTATTCCATCTAGCTATTGGCCGCGGGGACAAGAAATAGGGATTGACATTGCCCCGGATATCGGGCATTAATAGCGCTCCTTAACAAGCGGAAAAATCAAAATCGGAGTTAGATTTGCCATGCCGAAAATCAAGGTCATCAACACCGAAACCAACGAAACCATTGACTTAAAAGCCGGTTATGGAGCCAACCTGCGAAAGGCCGCACTCTATAACAACGCTGAGGTTTATAAAGGACTCAATACCTTCCTAAACTGTCGCGGGCATGGCCTGTGTGGCAAATGTGTGGTGGAAATCGAACCAATGGAAAATGTCAACCCACGCACCTTCTTTGAGAACCTCCACAAACTCGAAGACCATCAGAAACTCGGGTGTCGCGTAAAAGTCTACGGCGACATCACTGTCAAAGCCGCCATCGCCGACTGACCCTTCCAGAATTTCGTTCCTTTTATGCCAGAAGCATAGGGTGAATTTTTTTAATTAGAGGCTATCATGGTTAAAAGCATTATTGATGGAGTTTTTGAAATCATTGATGAAGGACTAAATTTATTTAATATTGGAACCTCTCCACATTTCAAGCATAAGAAAAGTTGTTTAGTCACAAAAAAAACTCCCGCAACTTTTGATGCAAACAAAGTAGTTTCCAGAATTTATGAACAACTTGTGGCCAATTTAAAAAACCCGGACAATCGGTTTCACTCTAGGGGTCCTTCCAAGGAAAATTGGCGGTTTGAAAAAATACCAAATATTGTCGAACATAATCCAAGTAAGGAAAAAACTCTGGAAAAAACCATAGTAAAACTTCCATTATTATCAGATTGGGTCAATCACGTCCCTACATCCTCTGGCTTAATAACATCTTCCAGTGACGGACAGAGAAGCATTGACCTTGTTCACAGGCTTGAAAAGGGAGCATATGAATTTATCGAGCTGAAAGTGGGGAGTGATACTCCAATGTCTGCCGCTTTTCAGATTGTTATATATGGATTGATATATCTAATGTCAAGGCAGTTTTATACAAATCAATGTATAGATTCAAAAGAAATACTAAAAGCAAGGAAGGTTCATCTACAAGTCCTTGCTCCTCAGGACTATTATTCCGACTATTCCCTAGAGTGGCTGGAAAATGAATTGAACAGGGGACTCAAAACTCTTGTATCTGGAAAATTCAACAATATTGAAATAGATTTCACGTTTACAAGTTTTCCAGAATCATTTGTTTGGCCGTGTGAGGATAATGAATTGGTTGACGCGCTCAATAATAGGATTTCTGTTAAGTGGCGCAACTAGTCATTCACTTCTCAATATTCGGGTGTCGCGTAAAAGTCTACGGCGACATCACTGTCAAAGCCGCCATCGCCGACTGACCCTTCCAGAATTTCGTTCCTTCCCTTATTTTAATATGAAATTAATATATTTAAAAATCATCACTCGCAGTCGTACCCTTGCCACTCAAACCCTGTCTTGGTCTATCTTGTTGCCTGTTTCTTGAACTTGAACCAGGGCTTGTAGTTATCTTTTTTTCTTGAGCAAACTTTGAATATTCATCTGGAACATCAGTACTTGTTACCCGGTTTTTCATACCTTTCGCAAAATCACTTGATTGAGGTGACCAAGATACGACTGAGCCACGAATTTGTTGGCCTGTAATAGGATGCTTTGTGTGCCAATTTTTCAGTTTCGAGATGCCGCTAATTTTCAATTCTTCGGATTCGGTTTTAATTGCATCCTTGAAGCTATCATCATTTTCATAAACATCCATATCACCTTCAAATGCCTCCAAACTTTCAGCACCATCAGCCCGTGATGACGAATATAAGGATTCACCAGCATACTGCCTAATTTGTTTTTGCGCGCACAGCACTGCCATACGAGAAGCTGCAGAAGCAGCACGCTTGTTCTTTTGCGCAGATTGGCAAAATGAAACAAGATTTAATGCTCCATTTTCATCGGTTTTCAACTGAACTCCAAATGTCATAAGTAAGTCTAGTTTATTTTTTGGTATTTGATTTTTTAAAGACTGTTTAGGTGTACCAGGTGGTATAAGGACTCCCCCCTGAGTGATAGCAAGTGCCATAGCATGAAGTTTCTTACTCCAGATAGCGACTACACCGATTGTTCCATTTTTTTTATTTTTTGGTAAGTGCTCAAAAGTGGCATATGCTTGAATTCCTAATACCCGTGATTGAGCCAACGCTTTGGTTGACTCTTGGAATGATTCAGATAATTCTTTCTTTAGTAATTGGGAATCAACCGGCTGCTTTGGGTCTATACCTTTCGCCCTTAACTCTTGATCTAGTTTTTCACGATAAAGTTTATCAGCCCCTGAAGCCATTTTCTTTACAAATTCACTACCCCACTCATCTCCCTTTTTTTGCACATCTGATTTTCCTGCTCCTGCTGCATTTTGCAATTCTTTGATTCCCATAACTTCTGATTTTAATTCTGCCAACCTTGCTTCTTCTCGCTTTTCACTAGGTATTTCCATTTCCGATTGCATACTAGTTTCAATCTCAGTCTCAAGATATTCAACCATCGAACGTTTAGCCTTTGCCATCGCCCTCGTGAATGCATTTTGCCTGCTGCTTATAAAACTTTTTTCTTTATACCCCGCTAATATTTCTTGCTCACCAACAACCACAAAAAATTCTTTACCATTTTTATTATTTGGTCCCTCCTGCCAACCTTTTTGATCAAGAAAGTCTTGCATAATATCTCCAACTTCTTTATCATCCGATGGGGCGGAGGCATCTTCTATTACTTCAAATTCTGGATCGGCATCTTGTGCGTAGCTTTTTAATGGCGACAAAATCATACCAAATATATATATAAATATGACCAGCCTAAAAGGTATTCCAAAGTTTCTTAGCATTACTGATTCCTCCTAAAAAGAAAGTACAATTTTATTTTTAAAAACACGTAAACTAAGTATTTGAATAATCATTAAAAGTCATCTTCAAGACGTTTGTTTATATTTTCTCTTGCCTTCTTCGCGGCGTCACAAACCTTAGCTGCCGCCTCCTGTGGTGCCTCTCTTGGAAATGGCCTGGCAATATATGTATTTGGTAAAAAAGAACCTGAGATTGCTTTTCCATCTTCTATAATTTTAGCTGTTGATGTCTTGGATTGAACATTTGTTATTTCAAGCACACCAACCACTATCTCTTCCCTACCAAGAGATTCTTTTGTGTCCGGGTTAAAAATATCAACGCCGTAACGCACAAGATTAAATTTTTCTCCCATACTGATAGTTTTTCCCCCTTGTCCAAGTGTTACTTGTTTTCCCACACTGGAAACTATGGATATCGGGTAGATAGCATTAACAATAGTCTTTCCGGCCACATCAGAAATATAATCCGCCATATCCCTGACTGAAGCTTTCCCTAAGTTTGGATCGTAGCCAACAGTATCTGAAAATATTATTTGGGTTGTCGCCACATCAATAATTCTATAAGAGACACGTGCACCCGTCTTAATATTTTTTATCTTTTGGCCTGTGGAGCGCATTGTTATTATACTTTCATTCTCGAATACGTCTTCCACTAACCCAACAACAATAAAATCCGCCCCGACCTTATTCCCAAGTTTTGCCAACTCTTCTACACGAACATCTCCTCGCTTTATGTAATCCAATTCTTTACCTTGGTCTTCAAGAAATTCTCTATCAAGAATTGCAAAACGCCTAGACTGCGTCAAGTAACCCACTAGCCCATTTGGAAATGATTCCATGAATTGTGTTGCAAGTTTTCCATCAGAAATCGTTGGACTAATTTGGAAGGGTGCTACTGTAATACGCAGTCGTTCAAGTTGTTTGGATAATTTATATTGCGCAACAGTCACATTTAAATTGATAATCCACAAACCTCCGTCTCCCTCTTCTTTTTCTTCAGATACTATTTTCCAGGAACGAATCACTCCCTTTGTTTTTTTCTTAACGTTTTCCTGAAATGCTTCTTCCATTTCATATTTTTCCTCTCCATCTTTTTCCGAAGATAATTCTTTAACACTACTTGACATTTCAGCAGCAATTTCTGCCCCATTCACTTGAGAAACAGCATCCTGAAGCGCATCTGTTATAGCTTCCTTTCGAGTTACACCAGAGCCTTGTGAGTCGACTGGAACGTAACTCATTTTACCACCAAAACAAGCTAGATAAATAAGAGTTAAAAAAATAAATTTAAAGCCAATTTTGATTTTCAAAACCTTATACCTCTTAAATTATTTTTTTGACTGTTTCATTGCGATTTGAAAGTTTCTTCTCGCAAATAAAATCTTCAATTGGACACGTAAATTAATACGATGTACCTATTTAATATAATGGTACCTCTATTCCCCTGACAAAGTTATGATAACTCTATCAAAGAAAATCGGGAGGTTAGCCACTAGGCACCTTGGTAAAGCCTAGTTAATAAGTAGTCTGTTAAAAATCTGATAATTTAGACTTCATTTCACTTGTATCAATATTGTTAGCGGTCATAAAGTCCATGATTTGACCTGTTGCACCTGTTACCCGTGTAACTAAGCTCGGTAAATTCGAGACAATGGAATAAAGAGGGCCTACCTTCAGGAGCGCTGTTGGGCTCAGGCTTGCCATACTCTGAGCCATTCCAGCGGCTTCTTTACCTGTTTTGACGGTACCAATTGATCCCTTTATGTAAAAGGGAATAGAAGTGATAAATTTGGCTTTACTAGCGCCATCAAGAACTGTTTTTTTTGTCGCTTCTTTAACAATTGCTTCTTGTGCCTTTGCAGAAAGCTGAATAGACTTCTCAACTTCATCTTTAGTCCCTAAATCCCCATTTTCAATATTTTTTGCGTTTCCTTCAGCTAGTTTAGCTTGATCTTTTAATCCCATTGCACCCAGCATAATTACTTGTGATTTTGTTAGATTGATCAATGCGCTACGGAGACTACCCGTCATTTCCGTTTGTTTTCCACTTAGATCTTCGCCTCCACCACCAAGATCAACCAAACCTCCTAGATCTCCAAGACCAAATGCATGAACATTACAATGTGCAAATAAAACAAAAAATAAAACAAAGACTATTTTTTTTAATTTAAGCATACACATTATCTTCCCTCTCAATTAAGTATTATTAAATCGATATCATTTCAGACCTTTTTGATTCATTGTGTCTATGATCACCGTGGCCGCTTCTTTCGCTGAATTTTTTAATGCATTTAAGTAAGCTTCCTCGTCGTCAGAACCAAACCCCGCTATAGGCGGAATATTTATCGAAGCAACCGTTTTAGGCAGTTTTTTTTCAATATTCCAAACCCGCGCAGTTGTTTTTACTGCCACTCTAATAGATCCATTTGGCGCCACGTTTCTCATCTGCTGATCCATTGTTCCTACTGCAAAAAATTTAACATCACATTTCCTTGCCCCTCCAATAGCAGCTTTTCGGGTTACTCTGTTCATACCCGCCTTATCAACGTATTCACTTTCTATTTGTTCTCGCTCTGGCCCACCACATTCGCTTACCACATCATCAAAAGAAACAACTTCAAACCCAGCAGTAGTTAGCGTCTCACCCATTAACGTATCTACATCAAGAGAAGGTTTTATAATGTATTTTCTTTGTGTAGCTTTTTTAACTTGACTACCACCGGTAGTCATCTTTGATGCAGAAGTTTGGGAAGCAGAAGCAGAACTACTTTCACCATCAGTTTGCGCGTTTTCTTCAGCTGAACTCATTTGCTCGGCCTTACTGATCTTTGTCTGTCTGGTATCAAATGATTTTTCACTTGTAGTTTGCCGTGCCACGAAAATAAAGGAAAATAGACTTCCTTCACCACTTACCGCTCTAGGGGCAACACTATCAAGCATGGCCTGAAAAGCGGCAATATTAACCTCTCCTCTATAAGCAACTCTTATAGTTTTAGTGTCTTTATTAGGATTCATGCCTATAACTTTAAAGGTTACAAAATAATCATTTAAATTATCTAGAACCTGCTTTTTTACCTTTGAATATAAATTAGCTTTAGAAGCTCTAAAACTAGATGTATATTTTTTCCATACAGCTAGTTTGGCTTTATCTATGGCCTTAGCTTTACTCTCATCGCTTGGATCATCGCCAAAAAATTCCTCTTCATAAGGGACATCAATTCCACCCTTTATAACCTCTCCATAAGAAAAATTGCTTGAAGACCCAATAAAAATAAAAAGCACAATCAAAAACAATAATATCCGTGAAAAAAAGCTAGTATTGATTAACATAAAATAGTTTCTCCCATAGTTGCTAACGCACATTTGAAAGTACTGAGTTGAATTGATCTAGTTGATTTTTAATGCCCTCGGTTTTGGTAGCATTTTCTAGCCAGCTAGAATTTTTTTCAGTTATTTGTTTTGTAAGTCCATCTAATAAACCCTGGAGACTTTTAGAAAATTCGTCCCAATCATTTAATTTAGTATTTGCGGATTTGTCTAATGTAGCCATCGGAACATTTCTAAAACTTGCATCCATATATGTTTTATCTAAGTCTACATTTCGAAGTTTTAAATCGATAAAACTTCCGTAGGTAACTTGGGTATAAGATAGCTTATCAACCGTGTACTTTTTAAAAGGTCTAACTTTAAGAAAAATTGAATAATCTGGTTCCGGTAATTTTAAATCATAAATTTTATTACCAGTAAATAGGATTCTCATCTTACCTATTGCCTCACCTTCTCTATAAGGAACAATTGGAACCAATTGATTCGCAGATATAGAACTTTCTAAATAATTAGCAGTCTGTGTTGCAAACCCACCCTTATTAAAAACATTTTCAGGAATCATCTTTAAGGTTTCTGAAGGCACATCGACATTAACTATCCCTAAATAATTACCGAAAGATTCTTTAATTTTCACAGCATTCATTCTCTCAACCCATTTATTAACAATATTTGAATTAAATTCTTGGTCTAATAAAATTTTTCGAAATATATCAAGGGAATGGGCTTCACTTGGTTTTTCATCTAAAAAATCTGAATACTGTATTCTTACTGGATAAGATGCTATAACCTTCATTTCAGAAAAGTCAAAAACCACACCTTGAGCATATACTTCATAATGCACAAAAAATTTACCTCTAAATTCTTGAATTCGCGTTTTTTCTCTTGAAATAGCAAAGGCTAAAGAAATAGTTTCCCTTTTTTTAAAATCTGAACCGCCACTAAGTTTTAATTTAAAATATGGATTGTTAATTTTTTTTACTGCTTGAAAAAGCTCTTTATTTAATTCCTGATATGAAGTATTAGGACATTTAGCACGTTCTGCTAATTTTGAAATATAGGGGTATAACTTTTCATTTTCTTGACAGTCTCCAAGAAAAGCAAAACCAGCAAAAGTCAAATCAAAAGGCTCAGTTGGCATCTGCTTAGATAAAGTCTCTGGAAATTTTGTCTGCTCATTTTGATTCGTAGATGGAGCTGTAGCACAACCAGATAACATAAGTAGTGAAATTAGAATTTTAAAAGTAATATTTCTTGATCTCATAAATTTCCAATCCAAATAGACAAGTTAATAATTGTTATAAATTATATAAACGACAGATGCATATGGCAGTTTTGGTAGATAGTTTTGAATAAAGCAGAAATATATTAAAATTAAATAAAATTTCTTAAATGACGGAAATAAATTGGAAGAATAATTAACAAATAAACAATAAAAGCAAACAAAACTAGAACACCTAAAATAATTACACGGATAAAATTTAATCGATCTTTTTCGATGTGGTTTATTGTTTTTATATATTAATAGCTAGCGAAGAATAATCAGGGAAGATTTATTAAAGATTAGCAATACCTTTACTGTTCAGCAAGGTTTACTTTTTTGCAATTTGCTAGAGACTGCCAGATAATCTGTGTAAACGGCCATAGGAGGCGGTTAGACTGCTTCCCGAACCCATCCATTTTTGGAGGAAACTATGGCGACATCACTGTCAAAGCCGCCATCGCCGACTAACCCTTCCAGAATTTCGTTCCTTTCCCAGTATTTTTTAGGGAATTATATACCTAAATTTATTGTTATAAGATAAAATACCTTATAATTTAGATCCATTGCGAATATTGAAACATTATGCCAGAAGCATAGGGTGAATTTTTTTAATTAGAGGCTATCATGGTTAAAAGCATTATTGATGGAGTTGATGGAATCATTGATGAAGGGCTAAATGTAACTGATAATGGAACATCCACTCCACATTTCAAGCATCCGTCAAGTTGTTCAATCGCAAAAAATCACGGAAAGTTTGATGCAAACGAAGTAGTTTCCAGAATTTATGAACAACTTGTGACCAATTTAAAAGACCCAGATAATGAGTTTCACCGTAAGGGTCCTTCCAAGGAAAATTGGCGGTTTGAAAAAAAACCAGAGATGCCACATAATCCAAAGAGTAAAAGGGAGGAAATGGAACTAGAAAAAACCATAGTAAAATTCCCAGATTGGGTCAATCAAGTCCCTACATCCCTTCACTTAATATCATCTAGTAGAAGTAACCCAAGGATTGACCTTGTTCACAGGCTTGGAATTAGAAAGGAAGCATATGAATTTATCGAGCTGAAGGTGGGAAGTGATACTCCAATGTATGCCGCTTTTCAGATTGTTATAAGTGGATTGATATATCTAATGTCAAGGAAGTTTTATACAAGTGAATATATAGATTCAAAAGAAATACTAAAAGCAAGGAAGGTTCATCTACAAACCCTTGCTCCTCATGGCTATTATTCCGGCTATTCCCTGAGTTGGCTGGAAAATGAATTGAACAGGGGACTCAAAGCTTTTGTATCTGGAAAATTCAACAATATTGAAATAGATTTCACGTTTACAAGTTTTCCAGAATCATTTGTTTGGCCGTGTAAGGATAAGGATAAGGATAATGAATTGTTAGTTGAAGCGCTCGAGAATAGGATTTCTGTATATTGATAAATATTAGCTATGAAAGTTTGCATACATCGCGGTACACAAGAGATTGGTGGCACTTGCATTGAAATTGAATCCGCTGGCCAGCGCATAGTTTTCGATGTAGGGTTACCTTTGAATGCCGACAGGGATGTGGATGCCAAATCCCTTTTGCCTGACGTTAAAGGATTCGCTAATCCGGACGACACCCTGCTTGCCGTATTGATCTCTCATCCCCATCAGGATCATTTTGGTCTGGCCAAGTTTCTTCCTCCGCAAATTCCCATAATAATAGGGGAAGCGGCACATAATATTCTGCGATCAGCAACCCTTTTTACCCCCTCTGGCGCTGATTTCGAAAAAACCATTTCTCTGAAGGACCGGGAAACTATAAAAATAGGCCCTTTTGAAATCATTCCCTACCTCGTAGACCATTCAGCATACGACGCTTATTCAATCCTGATATCTGCAAATGGGAAAAGACTTTTCTATAGCGGCGACTTTCGGGCTCATGGACGCAAAGCAAAGCTTTTCCAGAAGATGATCAAAAACCCTCCAAAAGATATTGATGTGTTGTTAATGGAGGGAACCACGATAGGAAGAGGAAATCCTGAGGACAAATTCCAAACTGAAGATGAACTCACTCCAGAATTTGCAGACTATTTTGCTTCCACAAAGGGTCTTTGTTTAGTCTGGGCTTCAGGACAGAATATTGATCGGCTTGTCACTATATATAAAGCCTGCAAAGCCGCAAATCGTCAGTTAATCATTGATCTATATACTGCCGAGATTTTGCGAGCTACAGGAAACCCTAATCTTCCCCAAGGACATTGGAAGGACATTCGAGTATTCCTTCCCAAGTCACAAAAATACCGGGTCATCGAACAAAAGTTGTTTGATATATCCAAGCAGTATAGAAACAGCCGAATCTACCCGGAGAATTTGAGCAGGGAGGCCTCTCATTCGGTAATGCTGTTTCGTCCTTCCATGTCAAAGGACCTGGAAGCAGTAGGTTGCCTGGATGGAGCAAGCCTCGTTTATTCCATCTGGGAAGGTTATTTGAAAATGGCTCAGCAAAAACCTTTTCTTGAATGGCTGGAAAATAATCAAATATCAATGAAAAAAATACATACCTCAGGTCATGCATCTATTTCCGATCTCAAGGATTTTTCCAATGCGTTAAACCCAAAAAAACTGATTCCTATTCACTCCTTTGAAACCGATCAATTTCCTGAACACTTTAGTAATGTTGAACAAAAGGAAGATGGCAAATGGTGGAATGTTGAATAGCTGATATATCTCCTTCATGAGAGTGAAAGGCATATGGCAATCGCAACATGCGGTTGACGCAGATTCAGGTATATGATTCCCAAATTTATTATTATGACGGAACCTGCTTCATCAAGCTTATTTCACCTTAACTCTCAACCAAAAAAAGGAATTCAATATGGCCCACTCTCTTATCGAGCTACACGGCAAGGACCCTGTAAACCAGATTTTGAATTTTTGTGAATTTGCCGACTTTCTAGCTAAGAATCCTGTGGACCTTAAAGATCTCTACACGCAGCAATTTAATGATGCACCTAAAAGAGCAAAGGCAAAGCCTAAGAAAAAATATTTCTTAGATAAGCATAAAGGGGTAAAAAGTCCTAGAAAACATTCTAATAGACGTAAAGAACATCTAGCCGGCGCATTATTTAGAGCAACAAAAAAACGGAAAAAATTTTTCTTAAACAATAGCGAACTATCTTTTCGTGACTATCAGTTTCCTTTAAAGGCCTGCCAGGCTGATGAAGAGGTAGGAAAGGTTGATCTTTTTTGTACCATTGGAAATTCTACTGGAGATTCTACCCCAGCCGTAGCAAAGCTAAAGGTTTCCCGTAAGGGTGATAAACTAGGAGATACTCCCTTAAAAGCCCTGCTCGAAGGATTGACCTACTGTGCAATAGTAGAGGCTAATGCTGATGTAATTGCCGGAGAAGCCAAGGTGAAATTTGGGATTGATTTAAAGGTTGGAAAACCTGAATTACTAATAATGGCACCATCTGATTATTGGTCGGGATACTTAAATAAAGAAGCTGCTGGCCTATGGACAACAACAATTAAGGACTTGGCAGATAAAATTTATGACTACATTAAAATCAAGGTCCACTTTCTTTCCCTAGAGGGCGATGGATTCGAAATGGGTTTAAATAACAAATTCTCAAAATTAATAGGGAATTGGCGAATTGAGCTTGTCAAATCATTAAATTAAGGGAATTATACACCTAATAATCCGCAGAAATTCCCCATTTTTTTATATCTTTAGAACAATAAGCAGTGGCAGAAGCGTCAGCCCGACCGCGCCGACGAAGGCATGGATCATCACATCCCACCGCTTGCTGAGCGGAACAATTGTGATACAGTAAAGACAGATCAAATAATCCAGCAGGCTGTTGTCATCGTGAATCTGGTTCATCAGCAGGTAACAGCCTAGACAAAACGCAATGGTATAAAACAAGAGCCTGTGTATTCTCAGGCTCTGGGCGGTCTTCTTCCTGAATGCCATGAACAATCCCAGAAAGATATTGAGGATATAAAATCCAATCGCGGCCACTACCCAGATAAGCGAAGGCGACAACGTTATTTTCGGGATGAGAGCGGATTCCATAAAACAGGATATTTCATAAAAAGTTGTACATCAAAGCCCTCTTCTGCTGAGGGAGAAGGAAATCTTAACATGGACTTGAATTTAAAAAATCGAAAAGTGATCATCACCGGTGCCGGTGACGGCATTGGCAGGGCACTGGGACTGGCCTTCGCCAAGGAGGGCGCAAAGGTTGCTGTCTGCGCCCGAAGTCAGGATCGTTTGGATTCCTTGTCCGATGAAATTGAGGGTACCGGGCATCTTTTTTTCTCAGCCGATCTAGGCACAGAAAAAGGTGTCAAGGCCTTTTACGAAAGTGTGATGAAACAACCGGGTCAGGTCGATGTGCTCGTCAATAATGTCGGAGCGATTTTAAAGTTGGCTAATTTTTTTGAACTGACCGATCAGGACTGGGAAGCTTCATTTCAGATCAACCTGATGTCTGCCGTTCGGCTGAGTCGATACTGTATCCCCTCCCTCAAGCAATCAAATTGCGCCAGGATCATTAATATTTCATCCATTGCGGCTGCCGGACCGCAGGAAGTTTTTCCTCACTACAGTGCTATGAAAGCAGGGCTTTCCAACTTGACGGTTTCTTTAGCTCAAACTCTTGCTGCGGACAAGATTCTGGTCAACTCTATTTGCCCCGGCCCGGTGTGGAGTAAATCCTGGGAAAACGAAGCCCGTGCGCAAAGTAACGGGTCTAATTTGGAACAGGTAAAAAAAGAAATCGTGGAGCAAACTAAAAAAACTATTCCTTTAAAACGAATGGGCACGCCGGAAGATTTAACAGGACTAGCCCTGTTCTTAGCTTCCGACCAAGCCGGATGGATCACAGCCACAAACTTTAATGTTGATGGCGGAATCACCCGGAATCCTTTTTAACTTATTATGCCCATCAATCCTCAAATCTTTCGCGAATATGATATCCGTGGTGTGGTCGGCAAAGACCTCACCGCCGAAACTGTTCAACAGATTGGCCAGGCCATCGGCACCTATATAAAACGCCAGAACGGAAAATCTCTGGTAGTGGGGCGGGATATTCGCTCCAGTTCAATAGAATTCCGCGATATTTTATCCCAGGCTATAAACTCGACCGGATGCGATGTCGTAGATATCGGAATGGTCCCTACTCCCGTTTCCTACTTTGCACTTCATCATCTTAAGGCCGATGGCGGCGTAATGATCACCGGAAGCCATAATCCACCAGAGTTCAACGGATTCAAAATCAACCAGGGTCAACACAGTCTATATGGGGAAAAGATTCAGGAATTAAAAGGGCTGATCGATTCCAAAGATTTTGAAACGGGATCGGGGAAGATCGAGCAGACAAATGTTCTCGAACCTTATATGGAGAATATTTGTTCCATCATAAAAATATCCAGAAAAGTGAAAGTTGTGGTCGATGGAGGTAACGGGTGCTTCGGTATTGTAGGCCCGGAACTCTTGAGAAAACTTGGGCTGGAACCTATAGAGATTTTTTGTGAACCGGATGGCACCTTTCCTAATCATCATCCCGACCCCACTGTGGAGGAAAATATGCAAGGGTTGATCGAAAAAGTCCGGGCCGAAAATGCAGAACTGGGTATCGGGTTTGATGGTGATGCCGACCGCATCGGCTTGGTGGATGAGAAAGGTAACATTCTCTGGGGAGACCAACTGCTGACCATTTTCGCGCGAGATATTTTATCGAGAAATCCCGGCGCCACTATTGTCGGCGAAGTCAAATGCTCCCAGAACCTGTATCAGGATATTGAAAAACACGGCGGGGTTCCAGTCATGGCACCGGCGGGGCACTCCCTGATAAAAAAGAAAATGAAGGAGACCAACGCGCTCCTGGCAGGGGAAATGAGCGGTCATATCTGTTTTGCCGACAATTACTTCGGGTTCGATGACGCAGTGTTTGCCGCGGGCCGGATATTGCAAATTGTGGGGGAGTCTCGCCTAAAGGTTTCTGAAATGCTCGCTGACCTTCCCAAAACAGCCTACACACCGGAAATTCGCATCGACTGCCCTGATGACAGAAAGTTTAAAATCGTCCGCGAGTTGACAGAATTTTTCAGGAATCAATACGAAATCATTGACATTGATGGAGTGCGGGTCAACTTTGGCGATGGCTGGGCTTTGATTCGCGCCTCCAACACCCAGCCAGCGCTGGTACTGAGGTTTGAGGCCACAACCCAGGACCGCCTTAAAGAACTGGTCGACATCATAAAAAAACAAATGGATCAATACCAACCCGCTATCCAGTTTGATTATCAAGTATGATTAAAAAATGTCGAACAGAAAATGATAACCAGATAAGGAAAGAATATCTTAAAGAATGAGCCCGTTTTTCTTGAGCCATTGCTGAGCATCAAACTTTTCGTTAGAAAACTCCTGGAATTCGATTTCCTTTTTAGAAAGTTCTTGTCCATCAATGAATTGCGCCTTTCGCGAAGACTTCTTGCCCCTTCGTTTCTTGGGCGCGGGCCGCTCCTCGGTGAGTTCCTCCCCAACTTCCAGTTCCAGCGAGTCGGTCAACACTTCCATCTTAAGGACCAGTATCATAAAACTCTTTGGACAGATATTGTCATCTTTCTGAATTTCAGCAACGATCTTTTGAACTTTAGGTGAAGTCATGACTGCTTCGGTGACCGCTTTGGACAATTTTTCAAAACTTCGTTCACTCCCATCAGAATCATTCACAAAATCCCCCTTTCAGTTTCCTGATAAAAAATACTCGATCAAAAAGAATACTTCATTTCGACGCCCAACCCTAAACCTCTCTCAACATCTTGTCAAGTGAAGAACCTCCGCAGGCCGGGCGAACGAACAATAGCTTGTTTCTGCTTTCGGACAACTTTAGCGGTTAATAAAGAGGGACAGAAGAGTCGACTTTCTCCGACCATTCGTTGATGCCTCCCCGCATGCTTTTGAGGTTGCTGAATCCCATTTCTTCCAATACTTTCAGTGCTTTCATCGAACGCACCCCAGCTTTGCAATGAAGCACAATCTCATCGTCTGGATTCAACCCATTCAACCGGGCAGGATCTTTGGCTTCAATATCGCCCAGTGGAATCAAGGCTGCTTGCTCAATTTTGCAGATATCATATTCGGACGGCTCCCGGACATCAATCAACTTGAACGCACGCTTCGCATCCAGCATTTCTTTAACTTGCTCCACAGTAATTTCCTTTTCCGCATCGGCAGCTGACTCTTCAACCGGCATGATGCCGCAAAACTGCTCATAGTCGATCAACTCCGTGATGGTCGGGTTATCGCCACAGATGGGGCAGGACGGGTCCTTACGCAATTTCATTTCCTTGAACTTCATCGACAAGGCATCGAACAGCAAGAGTCGTCCCACTAAAGACTCGCCTTTATCCAACACCAACTTAATCACTTCGTTGGCCTGAATCAGCCCGACAATGCCTGGCAGAATTCCGAGCACCCCGCCCTCGGCGCAACTAGGCACCAGTCCCGGTGGTGGTGGCTCCGGGTACAGACAACGGTAGCACGGCCCTATGCGGGAATCGAACACCGAGGCCTGGCCTTCAAAACGCAGGATACATCCATATATATAGGGTTTCTTCAATAACACACAGGCGTCGCTGGCCAGGTAACGGGTGGGGAAGTTGTCTGTGCCATCGACGATGATGTCGTAGTCAGCAAAAATCTCCATCACGTTTTCTGAAGACAAACGCATGTTATAAGTGGTGACGTTAATGCTGGAGTTTAAATCGGCAATACGGTCTTTAGCCGAATCCACCTTCAGTTTTCCAACTGTCGATTCTCCATGCGCCACCTGTCTTTGCAGGTTACTGAAATCGACCACGTCAAAATCGATCAGGCCCAGATTCCCCACTCCTGCCGCCGCAAGGTATAAAGCCAGCGGTGAACCCAGCCCGCCAGTGCCAATCAAAAGCACCTTGGAATTACAGATTTTTTCCTGTCCTTCAACACCCACCTCCGGCAAAAGCAAGTGCCGACTGTAACGGTTGATCTGATCCTGTGTTAAAGCCATAACATTCAATCCTATAAAAAACGATCAAAATTTTCTCTAGTATCGATTAGATTCCATTCTACCAGAAAAGATTCTCCTGACAACACTAACAGAATAAAGGCTTATTTGCCGCTCTGGCATTCATGAAAAACCTGTTCAAATCCGGAGATAGAACCTTCTATGACCGAATCGGGCAGGCAATAGGAAATGCGGAAATATCCCGGCAGGCCAAATCCCCTGCCTGGCACCACCAGCACCTTTTTCTCGGCTAGCTTTTTGACGAACTCTACCTCATCTTCCAGCGGAGATTTTGGAAAAAAATAAAACGCTCCCTGAGGTTTCACCACCTGATAACCAATCCGGGTCAATTCCTTATACAGGTAATCACGCTTTCTGCGATATTGCTCCACATCCACCGTCACTCCCTGCACCTGTTTCACTACACGCTGGATGAGCGCCGGAGCGTTGACGAATCCCAACACTCGGTTGCAGAAGATCAGCCCTGCCATGAGGGGTTCGGCAAACTCGCATTTGGGATGCACCGCGACAAAACCAATGCGTTCTCCGGGCAACGCAATGTCCTTCGAATGCGAGGTGATGTAAATACTGTTTGGATAAAATTCCATAATGTTCGGCGCTTCCACCCCATCAAAGGTGATCTTCTTATACGGGTCGTCCGAGATTAGATAAACGGCTTTGCCGAGCCTGTCCGAATGCGCTTTTAAAATGTTTGCCAACTCCTGCAACTCCTGACGCGAATAAACCACCCCGGTTGGGTTATTCGGGGAGTTGATGATGACAGCCTTGGTTTTTTCGTTAAGCGCGTTTTTCAAAGCTGAAAAATCGAGTCGAAAATTTTCCAGTGTCGAAACCGCCACTGCCTTGCCACTGTGGTTGTCAACATAAAATAAATATTCCACAAAATAAGGCGTGAAAATGATGACCTCATCACCCGGATCAAGCAAGGCTTTTAAAGTGATGTTGAGTCCGCCCGCCGCGCCGCACACCATGACCAAATCATTGGCCGAAAGCTCTGCCTTACATTCAGGAGACAGGAACCTGGCAATCGCTGCACGCACATCGGCGAACCCCGCATTGGGCATATAGCGGTGCAGACCGGGCGACTCGTCCCGTGCGGTTTCTATCAAGGCTTTTCGGACTTCGTCTGGCGGTTCGATCACCGGGTTGCCCAGCGACAGGTCGAACACGTTATCATCACCAAATTCCTTTTTCAGCCGAATGCCTTCTTCAAACATTTTACGAATCCAAGAAGACTTTTCTATGAATCCAGTGACTTTTTGCGATATTGCCATGTTAAAACTCCACTATAAAAAACTCACGCAAGACGACGCTTTTTACCCTATCGAATTTCCAAACCCATCCATAGCATATTACCCAGACAGGATCAACGCCGACTCATGTTATATTGAGATTGAACTATTTTGCTAATATCCTTCTTTCCCATGAACACTCCAATCATTCAATTTATCGATGTTTGTAAGTCTTACGAGAGCGGATCGCAGTCAGTGACCGCGCTGAAAGCAGTAAACCTGAGCTTCAATGCCGGAGACTTTGTCACCATCATGGGCCCAAGCGGGGGAGGAAAAACCACCTTGCTCAACCTTCTGGCAGGACTTGACCTGCCCGACAAAGGACAGATCATCCTCAACGATCGCAAGGTGTCTGACTTTTCTGACCATGAACTGACTCTGCTACGCCGAAAGGAGATTGGTTTTGTGTTCCAGTTTTTCAACCTCATGCCCACTCTCACGGTAATGGAAAATGTGGAATTGCCACTTCTGCTGGCACATTCATCCCGGACCGATGGCGAACGTATTAAGGTCCTACTCGACTATGTAGGGCTCTTGCACCGGGCTGACTCTTTTCCGGCTGAACTTTCGGGAGGAGAAATGCAACGAGTTGCCATCGCCCGCGCACTCGTGCATCAGCCTGTCATCTTGCTTGCCGATGAACCCACCGGCAACCTCGACTCGGAAAACGGAATGAAAATTATTGATCTCATGCGACAGGCTTCGGCCGACTTTGGAACAACGGTGGTCATGGTCACCCACAACCCGCAGGTCGCGGCCATTGGCAACCGCCATTTCGAAATTCGCGACGGCAAACTGACCGATAAAACACCGTGAGCTTTCTGCTTTATTTTAAAGACCTGTTCACCGCGCTCATCCTGCGCCCTTTAGCGCGCGACCCGTTTCGCACTGCCATCACCATCCTCGGCGTGGCGGTCGGGGTCGCCGTATTTCTCAGTATCCGTCTGGCCAATCAGCAAACCATGACGTCTTTCACTGAAAGCGTGGATCTGGTATTAGGCAAAGCCGATGCGGTAATACGGTTTGAGGGTATGGACTTTAATGAATTGATCTTCGAAAAACTCCACGCTCTGCGAAAGGAGATCAAAGCTTATCCGGTCATTGAGGGATATGGCATCGAATCCACCAGTGGTGAGGTGGTGGAAATTATCGGCACCGATCTTTTGCAGGACAACGGCATCCGCGATTTTTCCATCAAGACCGTGAAAGAAGGCCTGAAAGGGTTAATTCCGCTCATAACGGATCCGGCTGGAATCATCCTTCCTGAAAAATTTGTACCGGGAACCCGTTTTGTCCCTGGCGACACTATCGAGTTTCTGATAAATGGAAAAGTAAAAACCCTCAACGTCAACGCGATATTGGAGAATCAGGGAATCGCCAAGGCCTTGAACGGCAATTTCGCCATGATGGATATCGCGGCGGCGCAAAACGTGTTTGACAAGATAGGCCGACTGGACCGTATCGACATCCAGTTTCTAAACTCTGCCGACTTCGAATCCATGCAGGAAAAAATTGCTTCCCTGCTCCCCGGACATATGAAAGTGGAACTCCCGCAACGCAAAAACCGTCAAGTCGAAAAAATGTTACAGGCTTTTCAATATAACCTCACGGCTTTGAGTTTCGTTGCCTTACTGGTCGCCCTTTACCTGATCTATAACATGATCGCCCTTTCAGTGGTGCGTCGAAGGGTGGAGATTGGCACCTTGCGCGCAATCGGTGCCACTCCTGCTTTGATCGCCTTGATTTTTTTTCTGGAAGCCGGGATCATCGGTGCCGTCGGGTCGGTGCTGGGAATCGGATTGGGATATTTTTTCGCACAATTTTCTCTCGATGCCGTTTCCATCACCGTCAACAACCTTTACGCACCGAGTTATGTCACGAAAGTAGATTTCCAATGGAGCAAAATGGGCCCTTATTTTGTTTTGGGCGTGACGCTCAGCTTTATATCTGCCCTTATCCCCGCCTGGGACGCGGCCACTACTCCTCCTACCTCGGTCATGCGGCGAGGCAGTTATGATCTGAAACTGTTTCGCGGAAGTCGCAGACTAAACATGACCGCCTTGATGGTCGTCCTGCTTGCAGCACTTTTCGCACAACTGCCGCCGATCAATCACTTCCCTTATTTTGGATTCTTCTCAGTATTTTTAATCATTCTCGGTCTTTCCTTATTATCTCCCGCAGTTTTGCTGTGGACCCGCGATCGACTGCCTTTCTTTTTCAAAAGCCGGTTTGGTGGAGAAGGTCTGCTGGCCTGCATGAACCTGTCGCAAAATGTCGGGCGCAACGCCCTTGCTGTCTCGTCGCTGGCCATCGCCTTCATGATGGTCATCAGTATGTCTATCATGGTGCACAGCTTCCGCCAGACCGTGATCGTGTGGATCAATCAAACATTGCAAGCGGACCTGTTTGTGCGCGTAGCCGGAGGACGCGATATCGACTACCAGCATACCCTGCCCTCTGAATCTGTTGAGAAATTGAAATCCTTAAAAGGCATTGCCGCGGTCGATCAGTTCCGTGCCCTTGATATCACCTATAACGATCTTCCTGTAGTGCTGGCCACCGGCGATTTTTCTGTACTGTCACAATACGGCAATCTTTTGATCAAGTCTGGTCCGCCCGCCCAGGAACTTGACCGCGTCATGGTTGGTCAGAACCGGGTCATGGTTTCCGAAGCATTTTCTCTCAAGCACAAGACGAATGTCGGAGATAGCATAGAGCTACAGACCCCGAACGGTCCGGCCAAAATGGAAGTCGCAGCTATCTATTTCGATTATTCCCGCGAGCGCGGTTACATCATTCTCGACCGCACCACATTTTTAAATTATTACAGGGAAACAGCAATCAATAGCTTTGTTATTTATCTTGAGGAAAAAACCCGGCTGGAGTCGGTACGGAAAGAAATTCTCAAAACTTTAAAAGACCATCGGCTCATAATCCGTTCCAATGCCGAATTGAAGCATCAGGTCATCGAGGTGTTCGATAAAACTTTCGCCATCACCTATTCGCTGGAAATCATCGCCATACTGGTGGCGTTGCTAGGACTGTTCAACACCCTGGTTTCGCTGGTTCTCGAACGCAAACGGGAAATAGGAATCCTCAGGTTCCTCGGCGCGTTCACCGGACAAGTCAAACGTATGGTGTTGATCGAAGCGGGAATACTGGGACTGATCGGTTCGGTAATGGGTTTTGTCGCGGGAGTAATTGTTTCCTATATCCTGATCTTCGTGATCAACAAACAATCTTTCGGCTGGACCATTCAGGTGCATTTCCCCTATTTGTTCATTCTGGTGATGGTGATATTGTTCTGGGGAATTTCTTTGCTGTCTGGGCTTTATCCTGCCAGACTGGCAGAAAAACTCAACCCCAAAGAAGCAGTGAGAGTGGAGTGACCCGCCCACTTATAAGCAACGATCAAATGGGCTTATGAGTCAGCAGTAGCATCTTCCGCCAAACGCAAATCAACCAGCTTTATTTCAAGTTTTTCTCTGCCGTTCCAAGTATTGAGATTGAGTTCGTAGACAATATCAAAAAGTTCCGTGGCAACATCGATCGATTCGAACATATCGGCAAATCCAAAACCCACGCCTGCTATCCGACCTTCCCTTTGTCTCGCACGGAAGCGGACATGATTTTTTTCCTTGCCGATCAATTTCACTTCCTGAAGTTTTACGGCCTTTGACATAAAACAGGGAACCGGGTTTTCAGCACCAAACGGTTCGAGCAAAGCCATCCGACTGTAAAGGGAATGGTTAATTTCCCTCAAGTCCAGCACCGTATCGACCTGCACTTCGGGAACGAGGTCTTCTTCCTTTAGATATTTATGCCCTACCTCATTCATGGCATTACGGAACGCTTCGACCTGTGCTTCTTTAATGGTAAATCCGGCGGCGTAGGCATGTCCGCCAAACTGCACCAGATGCCCGGAACAATCGGTGAGTGCGCGGAATAAATTAAAGCGGGGGATACTGCGGCCTGAGCCTTTGCCCTGCCCGGCTTCCAAAGCGATGAGAATTGTGGGCCGGTGATATTTATCGACCAGACGGGAAGCGGCAATGCCGATCACTCCTGGATGAAAAATTTCTGATGCCAGCACAATCACCCGATCTTTCTGAATATCGACTTCGTTACGGAAAAGCGATTCTGCTTCCGCTACGGTTTCTTCCTGAATTTCTTTTCGCTCTGTATTAGTGAGTTCCAGTTCCTGCGCCAGAGCTTTGGCTTCCTTTAAGTCTGTGGAGGTCAGCAAGTGCAGGCCGCTATCTGCCCGGCCCAGCCTGCCAGCGGCGTTTAGCCGGGGACCAAGGCTGAACCCGACTGAGCGTGCGTCAACATTACCCACAATGCCAGCAGTTTCTTTCAAGGCGACCAGTCCGGGCTTTGCGGTAGTGGACAACATTTCGAGTCCGTGCAGAGTCAGGGTATGATTTTCACCTGTCAGTGGCGCAACATCGGCAATAGTACCCAGAGCAAACAAATCCAGATGTCGTTTTAAATTGGGTAGACGTTCCTTGGACCAGCCCGCTGAAAATAATTCGTTTCGCACCGCAATGGCGAGCTTGAAAGCCAGACCCACCCCGCTTAAAAAGCGATAAGGGTAATCGCAGTCCGCACGATGCGGGTTGAGCACCGCAATGGCCGGAGGCAATCCTTCTTCTCCTACCTGATGGTGGTCGGTGACAATAACATCCAATCCGATTTCATTGGCCAGCGTCACCTCTTTTACACCAGTGATACCGCAATCGGCGGTAATCATCAATCTCGTCCCAAGCTCGCGTATTTTGCGAATCGCGGCGGAATTGAGCCCATAGCCCTCCGACTGGCGTTCGGGGAAATAAAACCCGACCTTACACTTCAAGTCGCGAAAAAAATGTGTGAGAAAAGCCGCAGAGGTCACCCCATCAACATCATAATCACAGAAAACGGTGATGGCTTCTTTTTGTTCCACTGCCTGAATCACCCTTTCAACAGCCTGCTGCATGCCAGTCATCAAAAACGGATCGTGCAAGCGGGTGAAATCCGCGTCCATAAAATCTTTGGCAGATTGTTCCGAAGTCACTGCCCGATTGACAAGAAGTACGGCCACCGCATTAGGAAGCTGGAGTTCCCGCTCTAACAGAGACACCGTCTCCGCAGGCGGTTCGGCCAGACACCATTTTTTATTGGATAAAGAAAGCATAACTTAACGGTTAAGATATTCCGTGACTCCTCTGAAAGTCCGGCGATGGATTGGACAAGGACCGTGCTCGGCAATCAAGTCGCGATGCAGTTGTGTGCCATACCCTTTGTGCTGAACAAACTCATACTGTGGATACAAACGGTGATAATCTTTCATAATGCGATCACGAGTCACCTTTGCCAGAACCGATGCGGCGGCGATGGAAAAACTTTTTGCGTCTCCCTTCACAATCGCCCACTGGTCTACCGATGAATCTATTTTCTGGTTGCCGTCAATGAGAAGAAGATCAGGGACCCACGGCAATTTTTCCACCGCCTGTTTCATCGCCAACCGCGCCGCCTGAAGAATATTGATTTCATCAATCATTTCCGGGTTGACCACAGCCACACCATGAGCCATCGCCTGTATTTTCGGAAACAGTTCCTCACGTTTTGCGGGAGAAAGTTTTTTGGAATCGTCCAGTCCCTCAAGAACCGCATTGAGAGGCAGGATCACAGCGGCGGCAACTACCGGCCCCGCTAACGGACCGCGCCCGGCCTCATCTACCCCAACAACAAGCCGATAACCCTTGTCACGCGCCTTGATTTCGTAATCCCACAAATCCGGTTTCATGGGCAAAGCATATGTCATTCCCCTTATAGACGCAAGCAAGGAGCCTCTACTGATAAATTAAAGTTCTTATTATCGCAACAAAAATTAAATTCTCCCGGCTTTATGTCATTACTGTCTACCTCACCTGTAAAGGTGAAGCGGGCTATTGAAATTCAAACCCGCTCCTCTTATAATCCTTTTATGCCAAACTCATTAAAAGTTATTTTTCTGACGGTCTTCTTTGTTTTAACCGCATGTGTCACCACACCGATTTCAAACAGGCAAGCCCTGATTCTCATTCCAAATTCGCAGGAAGTAGCGCTAGGGAAACAGGCTTACAAAGAGGTTCTTAAAGATGAGAAAGAATCCGAAAATGCCCATTTGAGTCAGGTGCTTCATCGCGTAGGCCGTCGGATTGCAAAGGCAAGCCGCATGCCCGAACTAGACTGGGAATTCAAGTTGATCGAATCGAAAGAAAAAAACGCATTCGCTCTGCCTGGCGGCAAAGTTGCAGTATATACCGGCATGCTACCCATCTGTAAAAACGAAGCAGGGCTGGCCACTGTGCTGAGTCACGAGGTCGCTCATGTGATCGCCCGGCATGGTGCCCAAAGAATGACGCAACAACTCATTGCATCTGGAATTCTTGTAGCTGCCAGCATCAGTCTGGAAACAAGCAGACAGCGAAGGCTTATCATGGCTGCTTTAGGGCTAGGGATTACTTTCGGCGTTGAGTTGCCATTTAGCCGAACGAATGAAGAAGAAGCCGACCAGATCGGGCTGATCTATATGGCAAAAGCGGGCTACGACCCAGATGAGGCGATTCAGTTCTGGCAGCGGTTCAGTGAAGCAACAGCAGGAGGTAAGAACCCGCCTGAGTGGGCCTCAACCCATCCTTCCGACAAGAGCCGTATTCGAGGATTGAAGACCTACCTCTCCCGCGCCAAATATAAATACCAGAATATCAAACCGCAGTATGGTCAAGGCGAAACGTTCAATCTATCGGCGGGAAAAACGGAAAAAGACGAACCAGAAAAACTGAAACCCGTTCCCGGCATTTCTGTTGAAACCCTCTCACCCTCTGGCACAGGGAGCAGAAAGTGATGACAATATCACACCCACTCTCGGAAGAGAGTCAGGGACTTTTCTTAGCGGCTTTCGCGGCTTTGGCTTTTTTACCGCGGGTCTTGGTCTTTTTCTTCTTGGTCGTGGGTCGCGGTGCCTTGAGTTCTTTCAGGCGGGCCGCTTTGCCACGCAGTTCGCGCAAATAATACAACTTGGCCTGGCGCACCTTGGCGCGCCGAATGATCTCAATTTTTTCGACACGAGGAGAATGGAGTGGGAATATGCGTTCCACTCCAATACCAAAAGAAATTTTTCGGACCGTCAGGGTCTTACGAACCCCACCACCACGCATTTTGATGACCACACCTTCGATGACTTGAATACGCTCTTTCTCGCCCTCAACGATGCGCATATGCACTTTGACGGTATCGCCGATGTGAACATCGGCAACCTCTTTCTTCATTTCTTTTGCTTCAATCTGGTCTACTAAATTCATGAACCTCTCTCCCTAGGTAACTATATTAACTCATTGATGATTTTCGATTCCGTTTAAATTTTTTCTCAAGACCTACCTAACAAACGGTCTAATATTATTGCTATCGCTCCTCGTACCGGCAGGTGATTGAACCCGTTATTCCCTTCGATGGGTTCGAGCACATGGTCCGCATTTCGGATCAGGTTTTTTTCCAGCCCCCAGCCAGTGCCAAAAACCAGAAGCACAGGGCCACCTTCGCTTAATTGTTCTCTTAAACTTTCAAATCTGATGCTGTTCGGCACCTGCCTGGCGCCAGTGGCCACGATACGGGGTTTTGCCCCGCTCTGTTCGGCCAATTCGGCGGCCGCGTCATCCAGACTCTTTATGACCCGGGTATTGAGCAACGCTTCTTTTCGGGTCGGGTTGTATTCCGCCCCATGCCCCTCCAACCAGTGGCCAACCAACCTCTCCACCAGCTCTTGCTGGGTCTTCAATGGCGTTACCACATAAAAAGTACCGATCCCAAACGTCCTACATACACGTGAAATATCATGTACATCCAAAGTGGTGACAGATGACACCACCACTTCCCCGGATTTGTTATAGACGGGGAAATGGACCAGAGCCAGATGAATATTTGCCTTATCCAAAGCCGACCTGTATTAAGCCCGTTTATTTTTTTCGAGCAGGTCGGGCCGAACCTGCGCGGTTTTTTTTAACGCTTCCGCTTTTTGCCAGTCGCGTATTTTTTTCGCATCGCCGGAGACCAGAATCTCCGGAACCTTGAATCCTTCGTAGTCCCGAGGCCGGGTGTATTGCGGGTATTCCAGTAATCCGTTGGAAAAAGATTCTTCCACTACCGATTCAGGGTCGCCCAGCACCCCCGGCACCAACCTTGATATTACCTCAACAAGAACCATCGCTGGAAGCTCTCCGCCGGTCAAAACATAATCGCCGACGGAAATTTCCTCATCGGCGTAATGCAACCGCACCCGTTCGTCGATGCCCTCATAACGACCGCAGATCAAGGTCAGACTAGATAAGCTGGAAAGCTCCCGAGCTTTTTCCTGATCAAAAGGCCGCCCACCCGGAGATAATAATATCGTGCGGGTTTCGGGAACTTCTTTTTTAACTGCTGTAAGCGCGCGGGCAATAGGCTCAACATTCATGACCATACCCACTCCGCCTCCGAAGGGGGTGTCGTCCACCTTCTTGTGTTTATTCAGGCTGTAGTCGCGTAAATCATGAACGCGAATATCCAGCAATCCTTCTTCACGAGCCCGCTGAATAATGCTGTCTCCAAAAGGAGACTCAAACATCCCCGGAAAAATGCTGACAATGTCAAACCGGAGTGTCCTCAAGTAAACCCTCAATACGATGAAAAGTCAGTTTCCTCTGTTTCAGGTCGATGGACTTGACCACCGAATCAATCATGGGGAGCATCCATTCCCGACCCTCGTTTCGCACCACATAGACATCGTTGCTACCTGTCGGGATAATATCCTTGATGACCCCATAAGGTCGGCCTTCTTCATCGAAGACTTCAAGCCCTTCGATCTCGAAGCGATAATATTCGCCTTCCGGCAGAGGCTTGAAATCGTCACGGTTGGCCAGAACTTCTTTCCCAGCGAGAGGTTTTGCCATGTCAATATCGTTAATCCCCTCTAGCTTGATAATAAAGGGGACGTTGGCCCCGCGAATCGATTGAACCTTCAATTCTGTTTTTTCCAGCCGCACAGTCTGTCCGCTCAAAAAGTCGACCTCTTCCGGGTCATGCGGATAAAACTTCAACTCCCCTTTCAGGCCGTGGGTTCGGGCAAGCCTGCCAATCGAAATCCAATCCATATCACTCAATAATTTCCAGCACAGCCCGTTTTTTTAACTTGTTGGCTGTCGCGTTCAAGATGGTTCGCATGGCACTGGCGGTTCTACCCTGTTTGCCAATGACCTTTCCACAACCTTCTTTCGCGACCCTTAATTTCAGCACCGTTGTTTTCATTCCTGCAAGTCCACTTCATCAGGTTTATCCACCAGCGACTTCGCAATCATCAGTATGAGGTCTCTCACAATTCTCTCCGAGTTCACAGGAAACGGCTCAGAATATGAAGAGGAGTAAAACTTATAATTCCAGTTCGCCTAATTGTAAGGATTGCAGTTTTGCGAAATGAAGAGGTCTAAGCCCCAACTCCGGCCTTTTTGAACAGGGTCCCCACAGTTTTGCTAGGCTTGGCGCCTTTCTTGATCCAAGCCATGGCTTTATCCGCGTCAACCTTACAGCCCTCTTCATCGTTCAGAGGATCATAGGTTCCCAGAATTTCAAGAAATCTACCATCTCTTGGCATTCTGGAATCCGCCGCTACAATCCGGTAAAAGGGTTTCTTTTTTGCTCCTCGCCGAGTTAATCGAATTACTACCGCCAATGTACTTTCTCCTAAGTTAATTCGGGTCTGGCCCGAAAGATTCGCAGTTCCACAAACCGCTGATAAATTAAACCGTCAAATAAAAATCCGTTTAAAAGAACCGTCCTGGCATACCCTGCCCGCCCATCAGGCTACCGAGGTTCATACCGCCGCCACGGGAAACTTTTTTCATCATCTTTTGCATTTGCACAAACTGCTTCAACAATTTATTAACATCGTTCACACGGGTACCACTGCCTTGGGCTATCCTGCGTCTTCTGCTGGCATTGATGATGTTGTGCTTTTCGCGCTCCCTGGCTGTCATGGAATTGATGATCGCTTCGACCCTCACAAAAGCGCGTTCATCAATTTTCAAACCTTTCATCATTTTTCCAGCACCGGGGATCATCCCGAGCAACTGCTCCATCGACCCCATTTTCTGGACCTGTTTCAACTGGTCGCGAAAATCTTCCAGAGTGAAGGCGTTGGACTTGATCTTCTTCTGTAATTTTTCATGCTCCTCCTGCTCGAAACTTTCTTCCGCCTTTTCGACCAGGGACATGACATCGCCCATGCCGAGAATACGGGAAACAATCCGATCAGGGTGAAACGGTTCCAGCGCATCGAGCTTTTCCCCCATTCCTATAAAGCGAATGGGTTTGCCGGTCACCCTCTTGATGGAAAACGCCGCGCCGCCACGCGCATCACCGTCCATCTTGGTCAAAACCACGCCATCAATACCGATGGCATCATTAAACGTCCTGGCAATATCCGCAGACTGCTGACCCATCATCGCATCTGCCACAAACAAGACTTCATGCGGCTGGACTGCTGCCTTGATCTGCCGTAACTCTTCCATCAAGACATCATCAACCTGCTGACGACCCGCAGTATCGATGATCACGACCTGACTCATCTTGTTGACGGCTTCATCCAGCGACTTTTTACAGATCGCTACCGGATCCTTTTCCTCCCCGGCGTCATACACCGCCACACCCAGATCTCGCCCTAAAACATGCAACTGTTCAATCGCCGCCGGACGATAAACATCCGCCGGAACAAGAAGACAGTTTTCCCCTTTTTCCTTAAACCGTCTGGCCAGCTTGCCGACAGTGGTGGTTTTACCCGACCCCTGAAGTCCCGCCATCAGAATGATGGTCGGCGGCTTTGAAGCCATCTCAATATCAACAAACGCTTCGCCCAGCAAATGAGTCAATTCATCGTTGACGATCTTGACCATCTGGTGCCCCGGAGTCAGGCTTTTCAAAACTTCCTGACCGATGGCTTTCACCCGAACATCGGCAATAAAATCCTTGATAACCGGCAGACTGACATCCGCT
The DNA here is from genome assembly GCA_965263085.1 of Nitrospinales bacterium. Taxonomy (GTDB): domain Bacteria; phylum Nitrospinota; class Nitrospinia; order Nitrospinales; family VA-1; genus LS-NOB. The sequence goes on along the minus strand of OZ253582.1, from coordinate 1,725,334 downwards.
TCGATCAACGCAACCCGAATTTCGCGCAGGGCCTCATCGACATCTGCTTCCTTGAGAACTCCGCGACCCTTTAATTTTTTGTAGATTGCCTCAAGGCGATCGGATAAATTATCAAACATGCGAAACCGGGCTAAACCCTTTAAATTTAAGGGGACTATCGGGTTTTATTGTAAGCGGGATAGTATATAATAATAACCCGCAATGCGCAAGACGATAAGATCGCCCAAAACAGCACGCCATTTAACGGTCGGCAATCAGGTAAGCCCTTATGAAATCAGTTGTTTTACTAAGTGGGGGATTGGACTCCACCACCACCCTGGCCGTAGCCCAAAATAAGGGATTCGACCTCTTCTGCCTCACCTTCGACTACGGCCAGCGGCATAGAGTCGAACTGGACCGGGCACGGGATATCGCTAAACATTTCGACGCGGTCGATCATCAGGTTGTCAAAATCGATCTGCGCCAGTTTGGCGGCTCGGCACTGACCGATTCCATTGACGTTCCGACCGGGCGGAATCAGCAGGAAATGGCATCGAGCATTCCTGTCACCTATGTTCCCGCCCGCAACACCATCTTCCTTTCATTCTGCCTGGCTTATGCGGAAGTGAAAGAAGCCAACGATATATTTATCGGAGTCAACGCTGTCGATTACAGCGGTTACCCCGATTGCCGACCCGAGTTCATCGCCGCGTTTGAAACACTCGCCAACCTCGCCACCAAAGCTGGGGTGGAAGGGAAAGAGTCTATCAAGATTCATACTCCACTGATAAAACTCACGAAAGCAGAAATCATAAAGAAAGGTCTAGAACTGGGAGTGGATTATGCCATGACCCACAGTTGTTATGATCCGACAGAGGGAGGATTGTCCTGCGGCGTGTGCGACAGCTGCCAACTGCGCCTGAAAGGGTTTCAAGAGACAGGAATGAAAGACCCGATACAATACATAAATCCCCCTGGCTCCCCTTGGTAAAAGGCGAAGCGACACCTCGCGCTCTTGTCAACTTTCCTTGATAATGCCTTTTTAAACTGCTCAAATTCTGAAACGGTTACGTAAACCCAGACCGATCAGGAATATAAAAATAAAAGCAAAAAATTGACGTAGGATAGAGATGATACTGCTTTCTTCTGTCCGGGAAGCCGGAAGAAAAAACAGGATATCGCGTATTATTGTTACCGCGTCTTTTTCTGTTAGGCAACTCATGAAAATCATGAGGATCACCAACCCCACAAAAGGCCGCAAGATGGACTGGCCATAATTACTGGTGGCACTGAATAACATATCCAGAATTGACGCAAGCCTGCCTGTTTTATGCCAGCGTTTTGCCCGCATTTCATCAGCATGGAAACGTAAGGCTGCCTCATGATGTTTATTGTTTTCCGCCAGCTCTTTAAGTCGGCGCAACCGATCGGCACCTTCCGGCTTTTTTGCTTTACGGAAACCCCGAGACCATTCCCTTTGCAGATAACATGTTAAACCACTTAAATCCACATGGTGACCGGTCTTTGTTCCCACCATATCTACCACACATTCAAATTTGCCGGAGATCATGAAAGCTTTTTCAAAAGAAACATTTCTGAATGAGAATCGTTTAACCGCCTCGCAATTTTTCAAACGAGAAAAATTAGCCTTTCCATGAAATGTAATGTCCTCAAACTTTACTTCACCCTCTCCAAAGCTTGCTCCCAGGAAATCGACATCCCCATCTCCGAAGTCTGCCCTAGCGAAATCGACATACCCCTTACCAAATCTTGCCCCACTGAAACTGACCAATCCCTTACCGAATCTGGCCCCGCTGAAATCGACCAATCCGTTTGGGAATTTAAACCCGCTAAACGAAATTATTCCACTACCGATACCGAACCGACTAAAATCCACATCCGCAAAACTCACATCGGCAACCGGGTTTTCTTCAACCCATGCGTTCCAGGCATCTTTGCCGTGCCGCCATTTATCAAAAGCATCATTACCTGCCAGTATTATTGGCATTATTATTGTTTCCTTATTTGGGATTCAGTCGTTCAATGATTGGAGAGAGCACAGACCTCCAAGGCACCAGCGTGACGCGGGGTTCAGATGGGGCAGCAACAGCGGGGCAAGGCGAGATGCCCTGCCCAGCACAGGCGGGTCGCTGTTACATTTTACCGTTTTTCATTTTCATGGCACCATCCTTCATGCCACTACCTTCTTCCATGCGTCGATGTTCCATTTCTTTCATTTTCATAGCGTCATCCTTCATGCCACTACCTTCTTCCATCATCTCTTTTTCTTCATGGTCATATTTACCGTATTTCTTTTCATAATATTCTTTGGAATGCTCCATTCCGTCGGCTTTGTGGTCCATTTCCATAGCGGAACCGCCACTGCCTTCTTCATATCTTTCCTTATCGTCGGCGATAGCAGTGGAAGAAAATAAAACCCCCATCACAAACAATGGAACAACTAAAAACATCTTGTTCATTTTGATCTCCTAAAGTTTAGTATATCAGAGGTGAAACCTGGCTAATGTTGGAGAGATCACAGACCTCCAAGGCACCAGCGTGACGCGGGACTCAGGTGGGGTAACGACGGCCGGGCAAGGCGAGATGCCAAGCCCAGCAGGTGAGTCGCTGTTACATTTTACCGTCTTTCATTTTCATGGCATCACCCTTCATGCCACTACCTTTTTCCATTTCCTTCATTTTCATGGCATCATCCTTCATGCCACTACCTTTTTCCATTTCCTTCATTTCCATGGCATCACCCTTCATGCCACTACCTTTTTCCATTTCCTTCATTTCCATGGCATCACCCTTCATACCACTACCTTTTTCCATGTCTTTCATTTTCATGGCATCACCTTTCATGCCATCATCCATCATGCCACTACCTTTTTCCATCATCTCTTTTTTTTCATGTTTTTTCATATCGTCGGCGATAGCAGTGGAAGAAAATAAAATTCCTATCACAAACAATGGAACGGCTAACAACATCTTGTTCATTTTAAACTCCTAAAGTTTATTTATATGTTAGAGGTGAAACCCAACGAAGAGGGTAACACATTTAAATTTATCAAATCAACTGGTATCTTCGCCGGGGGGCAATGAGCAATAACTCTTGATCCATTGCCTCTACAGCCAGTAATTATTCGAGCAGGCGAGGCATCAGTTCAACCAGATTACACGGTTTGTGGGTACTGTCCAGTTGGTGGACGAGGATCTGGTCCCACCCATCTTTACAGGCCCCAGTTGAGCCTGGCAACGCAAACAGGAATGTGCCGTTGGCGACTCCTGCCGTACAACGCGACTGCATGCTGGAGGTTCGGATGCTTTCATAGCTCAACATGCGGAACAGTTCGCCGAATCCGGGAATGGACTTTTCATACAGTTCCTCAAACGCTTCGGGAGTGATGTCGCGTCCTGTCACGCCTGTTCCGCCTGTTGCTATCACCACATCGACATCGGGACTGGCGATCCATTGCTTCAGTTGCTCCTGAAGCAGGTCTTTTTCATCTTTGATGATTTTTTTCTCAACCAGATGATGCCCGGCTCCCTGGACCCGATCGACTAAAACCTGACCGGATTTATCGTCCGCTTCCGTCCGGGTGTCGGAAACCGTCAACACGGCAATGTTCACGCATTTTTTCTCATTCATTTTACTCCTATTCCCTGAAAGTATTACGAACCGATACTGGATTCAAAACGGTTTCTATAATCGCCGTTTATGATAGATTGGTGATTGGCGTTAAGCGGTGAGTATAACATAAGCGATTTGTGAGGAACAAAAATGCCAACAGCCATTGTGACAGGAGGAGCGGTCCGCATCGGTCGGGCAATGGCCCTGCACCTGGCCCGCAAGGGATTTGATATCGCACTGCTTTATCATAGCTCTGGAACGGACAGTGAGACAACAATGGAAGAGGCCCGAGCGCAAGGTGTCCAGTGCCAAGGTTATGCCAGGGATTTGAGGAATCTGGAGGAAGCCGAATCGGTTATCGACAGAATCCTCAAAGACTTCAGTGGTGTCGAACTGCTGGTCAATTCTGCCGCTAATTTTATTCAGGAAAATGTCGAGCAGACCCAGGTCGAAACTCTGGTCAATACTCTCAACCTCAATCTCATGGCGCCTTATTTGTTAATGCGCGAGTACAAGCGCAAGGTGAACAAAGGTTTGATCGTTAATATTCTTGATGAACGTGTGGCAAAAACCACCCCTGTCTTCGCGGCTTATTCTGTCAGCAAAGTGGGGTTGAAACATTTGACGGAACTGGCGGCAGTAGAGTGGGGGCAATCGGTAAGGGTCAACGGCATCGCACCGGGACTCATTCTCCCCCCTCAGGGTGGCCCGCCTGACTATCTGGAAAAAGCCGCCAAAAAAGTTCCCATGAGGACCTACGGCAATTTGGAGGATATCCTCAAAGCCTTGGACTATCTGATGGAAAACACATTTGTGAATGGAGAAACCCTTTTTGTCGACGGCGGCGGATCCCTCTAGTCAATGGCACAATACAAATTTAAAGTAGACTCGGTTTCCAGTCGGGAGCGACTCGATGTTTTTCTTTCCACCAGGCAGACAGAGATCAGCCGGTCGCGGTTGAAGAAACTGATTGTTGATGGCTGGGTGACGGTCAATGGTATAGCGCAAGCGGTCGGGTATAAGGTCCGGGAAGGAGACCATGTCACTGTTCAAGTGCCTGCCACGGTTCCCCTTGATACTGCCGCGGAAGCCATTCCGCTGAATATTATTTTTGAAGACGAATACCTGATCGCTCTAAACAAACCGGCGGGCATTGTGGTTCACCCTGCACCGGGGCATCCTACAGGGACCCTGGTCAACGCCTTGCTACATCATTGTGAAGACCTGCCGGGGATCGGTGGCGTTGAGCGGCCCGGCATTGTTCACCGTCTTGATAAGGATACTTCCGGGCTGGTATTGGTGGCCAAAACGGAAGCTGCCCACAAAAATCTGGCGGCGCAATTCAAGAAACGCGAAATCCGTAAAGAATATCTGGCGATTGTGAAAGGCAATGTTAAAAAGGACGAAGGTTCGATCCATGCCGCCATCGGCCGTCATAGAGTTTATCGCAAAAAAATGGACACAAGAGCCTCAAATGGTCGAGAAGCTTCTACTGAATATCAGGTCATGCACCGTTGTAAAGGTTGGTCTTACCTTAAACTTTGGCCTAAAACCGGGAGAACCCATCAAATTCGGGTGCATTTGGCTTCAATCCACCATCCTGTAATCGGAGACCAACTCTATGGAGGGAAATCTGCAGAGTTCAAAATGCCCAGGCAGGCCCTGCATGCGCACAAACTGGAACTAAAACACCCGATTACAGGTTCGAACCTATCATTTCTAGCTCCGCTCCCACAGGATATGGAAATTTTCCTACAGTCTCATAGGCAGAGCCCTTAATAAATTTTGACGTATTAGAGAATAGTGACAGAATTCATTCACGGTCTGGATTAAAGCATAATTTTCAATTCTCTCGCGGCTTCTAATTGTGAATTATTTGTGGAAAATTTTTTAGGTATCGGAAACCTGATGCCTTGATTTTTCAAAAGAAATCTTTTTTCTACATAAATAAACAAATATTTCTTTTATTTTCCAATGAATTATAGTTTCCCCGCCTCTTTGTAGAAAAAACTTCGACCCCCTGAGAAGCCTTGATTAGTTTTCCACAAATTTTAAATCGAAAAGAGTTTTGGCAAGGACGGCTAAAATAGAGGCAGAAAAAGGGTATCAAAATCCCGTCACGCCTTTCCCCCTTATAATCAGCACGTCAAAAAACATTACAATATCGACATCGTAATTTGCCCCTCTGGAAGCCTAAATATAAGGGAAATACGATAGCGGAATTTTGACACCTGCTCTGCCCTTAATATATTTGGCCTAACCAAAATCAAACAGTTTCTCACCCTGATTTAGCCCATGATTTAAAGGTTAGATAAAGCGTCACTGATTTCACCCTATGCGGCTAGGAGTTTTTTCTACACCAGCCTCCATTCCCCTGCCTGGAAAGGGTTTTAAGAGCCTCTATATCTTTTCCACATTATTTGTGTAAAACCTGTGGAAAACACTGGGCAGCCAACTTCTAACATAACCCAATTAAAGGTTTTTTGGGTTCCTGATTAAAAAATATACAGTCTGAGAAACCTTTTGATTTTTAAGACAGTTTAAAATTTTCGCATTATAAAGGAGGGGTGCGTCTAAAAACATTTTCTTGAGCGAGCCTTTACTGATTTTCTTGTCGGAAGAACTCCTGTTTTCAGGGTTGAACTCAGCAAAACCTACAGATTAGCCACAACATTTTTTATGTTTTTTCCCGCTTCCACAAGGGCAAGGATCGTTTCGGCCTATTTTAGCTTCACCACGAACAAAGGTTTTGGGTTTCTTCTGGGGTGAAACCGGAACAGGAGGCAGGGTGGAATCTTTACGGCTATAGACCCAACGGCCATTAATTTTATAAAAACGGGAGGATTCCCGCAGAGTTTGTTCGACCCCCTCCTTAGTATAATAGGCGACAAAGTCTACCTGGCCTTCAGAATCATTCTGACCTCCGGCATGGGTATTCATGATCTCCAGTCTTTTCCAAACTACCTCATCCTGGATCAGGTCTGGGCCAAGCTTAGCCGTGTCTTTTTTTTCCTCTGGATGACTGGTGATAACCAGGTATTCCCAGTTTTTCTGGGTGAACGCGGTATAACGCGACCGCATCAGATCTTCAGCCGTATCGGGAAAACCCGTACCTCGAATCAACGGACCGCAACAATCAGTGAACGGGAAATCTGAGCCACAAGGGCAGTCTTTCATTTTGGATAATCCAATCTTTCCGGGTTCATCTCTTCTTAAATAATACCTGAAAACGTTCCGATTCAGGCGGGTCTTCTGGCACAATTCCAGATTTTTGAGATCACGCTCCAGTTAGTATGATAAATCTTCAGAAGAGGCGTTCTCTAATCAGGGTGTAGGGTGTGAAGAAGCATTTGAAAACCGCGCTCGCCAAAAGAGGCCGTGGGCTATGAACAAGGTTCCACAAATAAAACTCCCATTAAACTGGTTTTCTCCTGAAGGGAAATGCCGGGCGCTGACCTTTACGTTCCGCCAGGCGTGAAGGTTTATTCTCACTACTGAGGCTATCTTTTTCCTCTTTCTTTTCAGGGGGCTTCTCTTGCTTAAGGTCCTTGTCCAGATTACTCATCAGCGTTCTCCAACTCACTCAACCACTCATATTCTTTAGTAGCATACGCAATCCCGAGGCCGCACTCCAAGAAAATCGTATTCCGCTCTACCGGGCTATTAATGTGGCCTCCAGTCCTGTTAGTTGGACGAGTGCTCAGGCACCCCTTCTCCTATCGGATGGCCTGAACCGAAGGGATGAAAACATCCCATAATTTTCAACGCGCTATGATAAAATCATCCTATGATTGATCGGCGCCTGGTTTCCAATTTCAACTGGATATTTTTTCTAACCTGCATGGTAATAGCTATTCTCGGCGTGGTGACCATATACAGCGCCAACCACGGTCGACCCGAAGCTTTTTTCCGCGGCCTTTATGTCAAACAAATATACTGGATCGGCTATGGACTGGTGGCCATGCTCCTCGCCTTGGCGCTGGACTACCGCCTGTTCAGTCGTTATGCCTACCTCATCTATGTTTTTACCTTGCTGTTGCTCGTTTATGTACTACTCCATGGAGCGGTTGTATCGGGTTCGCGGCGCTGGATTCACATAGGCTCCACTAGTATTCAGGTTTCCGAATTCGCCAAGGTATCGCTCATCATTGCTCTGGCAAAATACTTCGAATCGGGAAAGATGTCGAACCAGTACACCCTAAGAGACCTGATCATCCCGACATTACTAACAGCGGCTGTTGGAGGACTCATCGTTGTCCAACCCGACCTCGGCACCACCATGATGATTCTTTTCATTTTCCTGGTTTTCGTAGCCACCATTGAATTGGAAAGAATGACTTTGATAAAACTTTTCACCGGTGGACTCATGCTGGCTCCTGCACTCTGGCTCTTCCTCAAAGATTACCAGAAAACCCGGCTATTAACCCTGTTCAACCCGGAATTGGATCCGCTCGGAGCAGGCTACCATTCTATCCAGTCCAAAATCGCCATTGGATCGGGCGGGTTCTGGGGCAAAGGTCTACTTGCGGGAACCCAAAGTCGACTCAACTTCTTGCCGGAACAACATACCGACTTTATTTTTTCAGTCTTCGCCGAAGAAACCGGTTTTTTTGGTGCGGTCGTTCTTTTATCTTTATTCCTCTTTATCATCCTGAAAGGTTTAAACATCGCATTCAGGGCCACGGATCGGTTTGGGTTTTTTCTTTCTCTCGGGCTCATCAGTTCCATAGCCTTTTACGTCATCTTCAATATTGGTATGACCATCGGCATTTTTCCAATCACTGGTATCCCTCTCCCTTTCCTGAGCTATGGGGGCTCTTCCCTCATCACTCATTTTTTTGCAGTGGGAATGCTTCTCAATGTTGAAATGCGAAGGTCTATCCGTTAACAAAAGCGTCCCGCCTGTTTTTTCTCAAGGTTTGGCACACTTGCCATGTTATAATTTCTTACCTCCCATGATCTGATACAGAAAGCTCATGTCTTCTGAAATACTGATAAATTCCAACCAGCGAGAAATTCGTGTTGCCCTGATGGAAAATAATCAGGTCTCGGAATTGTTTATCGAGCATAAAACTAACAAGGGCATTGTTGGAAATATTTACCGGGGCAAGATCACCAAGATTCTCCCCGGAATGCAGGTGGCTTTTGTCGATATCGGACTAGAAAAATCCGGCTTTTTATACGTCGGAGATATCGATATTATTGATATGCTCGGACCGAAAGACGAACTAGAATCCCCTCCTCTAGCTGACGAAAAAGAAAACCCTTTTTTCGGAAAACCCGGCCGACCTAACCATAGCATACGCATTCAGGATATTTTGCAGGAAGGGCAGGAGATACTGGTGCAGGTTACCAAGAATCCGATGGGAACCAAAGGGGCTCGCATCACCAATTACATTACCCTACCCGGACGCTATCTAGTCTATATGCCCACTGTCAACCACATTAGCGTTTCCCGGCGCATTGAGGAAAACGAAAAAGAACGGCTGAAAAAACTGCTCGGCGAAATCGGCAACCCAGGTGAAGGTTATATTGTCCGAACTGCCGGGCAGGACGCCACGCACGCAGATTTTGACTCAGACCTGAAATTTCTTCACCGGCTTTGGGAAAACCTGAAAAACCAATCTGAAAATCTCAGCGCTCCGCATCTGGTTTACGAAGACCTGAACCTGATCTTTCGGTCTATCCGTGATCTTTTCATCAAAGATACCGAGCGGCTGGTGATCGACTCAAAATCGGATTACACCAAATGCATAGAGTTCTGCTCTACCTATCTCCCGCATTTGTCGGATAAAATTGAGCTGTATAAAGATCCGATGCCGATTTTCGATCACTATGGCATTGAGATGGATATCAGTCGAGCTCTGGGCCGAACTATCTGGCTCAAATCCGGCGGCCACATCACCATCGACCAGACTGAAGCTCTGGTCGCCATTGATGTCAACACCGGAAAATATGTTGGCCACAGCGATCCGGAGGACACTATCCTGAAAACCAATCTGGAGGCGGTTAAAGAAACCGTGTATCAGCTTCGCCTCAGAAACATCGGCGGCATCATCATCATCGATTTCATCGACATGGCTAAAGAAGAAAACAAGGAAATGGTGTCCAACGCACTCAAACAGGCACTGAGAGCAGACCGCTCACGAACCCGCATCCTTAAAATTTCCGAATTTGGGCTGGTGGAAATGACCCGCAAGCGCGTACGTGAAAGCCTAGCGCAGGCCCTTTGCGACCCTTGCGACTACTGCGAAGGCAAGGGATATATCAAGAGCGCTCCAACCGTCACCTACGAAATCATCCGGGAAATTCAGCGGCAGGAAACCAACGATATCACTAAAAAGAAAATCGATATCGAAATGCACCCTGCGGTTTATGACATACTGTCCGAGGAAGAGAGCCATTTTCTTGAAGAAATGGAAAAACAAAACAATATCGAAATCACATTTCAAGCGGACCCGAAACTGCATCGGGAGCAATATAATATTGTAACCTCATAATGGGGATTATGAAGATGAAAACAAATTACGTCATGAATATTATTCTCCTGACTAGCCTGCTTTTCGCATTCGGTTGCGGCACCACCGGAAAAAACTTTGATGAGTCACTTTATAAAAATATTGTTGTAGACACAACAACCCATCAGGAAATTCAGTCCATGTTTGGACCGCCATTTAAAAAGGGTATCGAGAACGGCAACCGGATTTGGATTTATGAATATAATTTTTACAACTCCCTGGGCAACAATATTACCAAAGATATAATCATCGTTTTTGATAAACAGGGTGTGGTGAAGTCCCATCAGATGATGGCCAACTAGCCTTGAACAAACGATCATAAGCGGATCAAGCCTCTCTTTCCTCTCCGTTATCTTCCTATGCACACAGTTCATGACTTTTTTTAACTCCGCGTTCGTCTGTAAACAAATTATAAAAATGGCAACAGAATGTTAGGTTTTAGCAAAACCCAATGGAACACTCTGCACCTGACCTGGATCGCGTTTTTCCTGACCTTTGTAGCCTGGTTCAACATGGCACCCTTCAACACAACGATCATGCACGTTTTGGGCCTATCTTCCGCCGAGATCAATATCCTGATGATCTCCAATGTGGCGCTGACTATTCCGGCTCGAATCGTTATAGGTTTTTGGGTTGATAAATATGGCCCGCAAAAAGTGTTCAGCGGACTATTAGTCTTTTCTGCAGTAGTGTGCTTCGCATTTGCCTTGTCGCAGAACTTCAAAACGTTGCTGGTCACCCGCTTGCTAATGGGAATCGTCGGTGGCGGATTCGTAGTAGGTATAAAAATGATCGCCGAATGGTTCCCACCGGAAAAAATGGGCACCGCTCAGGGTATTTATGCCGGTTGGGGCAACTTCGGTTCGGCATTTGCGGCATTTTCTCTTCCGCTGATAGCCCTTGTCTTCCCTGAAGAGTCCGGATGGCGGGTAGCGATAGGTCTTTCCGGGCTCTCTTGCCTTATCTGGGCAGGAGTTTATTACCAGTTTTGTCCCAATGCGCCGGGGAAAGGCCAGGATTTCCTGGTCGACCTGCATGGCGTGATTGAAGTCACATCACGTCGGGACCTGATCCTGCAAATCCTTCTTCTCTTGCCCGTATACGGGGCCATGTCTCTGTTCATCTGGAAACTTTCCGGGCGTCCGTTTGCCTTGATTTCTGACTCTCTTGCCCAAGCTCTGATTCTTGGCATGGCATTGCTTTTTTTCCTGAACGCATTACGATGCTGGCAAGTCAACATTCCTCGACTGCAACAGTCCATACCTGAAGAGAACCTTTATCCATACAGCCAGATCATGATCTTGAGCCTCGTATACGCTCTGACCTTCGGCTCAGAGCTCGCTATCATTTCAATGTTCCCACAGTTTTTGGAAAACACTTTTGCATTGACCATTCAGGTCGCGGGAACACTGGGCTCAAGCTTTGCGGTCATGAACTTAATCACCCGCGCTGGAGGCGGCTGGATTTCAGATCGGTTTGGCAGAAGGCGCACTCTTTTTGTTTTAGTTCTAGGCGCAAGCTTGTGTTACTGGGGTATGGGAGAAATGGATAAGAGTTGGTCACTTTCCACCACTCTTCTCATTTCGGTGACTTGTTCCATATTTTTGCAAGCAGGCAACGGTGCCTGCTTTGCTGCGATTCCTCTTATATACAAGCCCCTAACAGGGAAACTGGCAGGCATGGCAGGGGCTTATGGAAGTGTCGGGGCAGTGCTTTTTCTCACTCTGTTCAGTTTCATGACCCCGCAAATATTTTTTAAAGTCATCGCCGGCTACGCTTTTCTGGTATTCTTGTGCCTGTTTTTTTTAAAACCGTTCCAGGCCACGCCTGGAGAAAACAGACATGAATATTAAAAGGGAAAATATAACACTCGCGATTCTGGATTCAGGTTTTCAATAATTCCTCCTGACAAGAGGGCTTGAAGGAGTTTGCTTAAACCAACTTTATAAAAAAAGGAATTAACGTTTTATGGGATTCACCTGCGGCCTTGTCGGCCTCCCCAATGCGGGAAAATCAACCCTGTTTGGCGCTTTGACACGCACCAAAGCTCAGGCAGGAAATTATGCGTTCACCACCATCGAACCCAATAGCGGTATCGTTCCCGTTCCTGACAAGCGTCTGGACACCATCACTCACTATGTCAAGACTAACAAAGTTGTTCCCACGACCATGGAGTTTGTCGATATCGCAGGGCTCATCAAAGGCGCTTCCAAGGGAGAAGGTCTGGGCAACAAATTTCTCGGTCATATCCGTGAGGTGGATGCTATAGCCCATGTGGTGCGCTGTTTTGAGGATAGTAATGTTCCTCACATCAGTGACACCATCGACCCAGCTTCCGATATCGACACTATCAACACCGAGTTGATGATCGCCGATCTAGAATCTATCGACCGCAGAAAGACCAAGATTGAAAAACTGGCTAAATCCGGGGACAAGGAAGCACGCATGCAAGTGGAAGTACTCACCAAACTGGTCGAGGCCCTCAATCAAAACCAACCGGCCAGAACCGTTACCGATTTCAATGACGAACAAAAACAGTTCGTAAAAAGCCTGACACTTTTGAGCTCCAAGCCGGTTCTTTATATCTGCAATGTTATGGACCCCGGAGACACAGATAACGAACTCGTGCAAAAGGTTAAACAGATTGCTGAACAGGATGGATCATCGGTCGTTGCCCTTGCAGGAAAAATCGAGGGCGAAATTATGGAGATTGAGGACCAGGAAGAACAAAAAATGTTTATGGAAGAAATGGGGCTGACCGAAACCGGACTCGACCGCATGATCTCTGCCGGATATGAACTGCTCAGATTATCCACCTACTTCACAGCAGGAGAAAAAGAAACCCGTGCATGGACAATCCCAAAAAACTCCAAAGCCCCGCAAGCGGCGGGAGTGATACATACCGATTTTGAAAAAGGATTCATTCGCGCCGAAGTATACAGTCTGGAAAACCTGATTCGACACAAAACCGAAGCGGCTATTAAAGACGCAGGAAAACTCAGGGTTGAGGGCAAGGATTACGTTGTTCAGGACGGCGACATCATGCATTTTCGATTTAATATATAACTGGCGTCGAAGATACCCTGCACCTGGGAGTCTTACCATTGAGAACGTCAATCACATTATCGACGACCAGTCCGGCCATGCGATTACGTGTTTCATAGCTGGCACTGCCTATATGTGGGAGCAGAATCAGGTTCTCCAACTCGGTCATGCCTTCGGTGAGGGCTGGTTCGTTTTCATAAACATCCAGTGCCGCGCCAGCAATTCCTCCTTCTTTCAATGCTTCAACCAGGGCTCTATCGTCCACCACTTTCCCCCGGGCGGTATGGATAAAATAAGCGGTGGGTTTCATTATTAAAAACTGTTCCCTACCAACCATATGCTGAGTCTGCCCGGTTAAGGGGACATGTACTGTGACAAAATCGGATTGTCGGAGCAATTCTTCTAACGGGGTATAGGTCGCATTCAATGTCCCTTCCTTTTCTATCGGCAATCTGCTCCGGTTGTAATAGAGAACCTTCATGTTGAAACCCAAAGCCCTGCGGGCAACCGCCGAACCTATTTCACCACAACCAATTATGCCAAGAGTTTTTCCATAGACATCTCCTCCAAGATACATTTTCGCCTGCCAGCCCTTGAATCGGTTTTCGCGGGTAAAGCGTTCGGCGGGAACAATGCGCCGGGCTGCCGCCAGAATCATCGCCCAGGTTAAATCAGCAGTAGTTTCATGCAGAACTCCCGGAGTATTCGTCACCCACAGTCCCTTTTTTTCAGCATAGTCCACGTCGATATTGTTGAATCCGGCCCCATAATTGGCGATAAGCTTCAATTTCTTACCACAATCAATAATGTTCCTGTCTATTTTGTCCGATAAATAAGTGACGATTGCCACGCTTTCCGATGCGTATTTTTTGAGGTCTTCGGCTGTAGGCGTGTTTCCCATTTGGTTGGTCCGCAAGTCACAATGCGCGGCCAGTTTTTCCAAAGCGAGTTCGGGAAACATATTGGTAATAGTAACGATGGGCTTCATTCTGCACCGTCCTTTCTTATTTTTTATAGCAAAATTAAGAATTTGGTTTTAAAGGAAAAAGTTATTCAATCCTATAAAAATTTTATTCCTCGTCCTACCCGAAACCCTTTCTCTCGAATCTTCGGTGCCAAAAGCGCTGGGAGGTTGAATGAAGAAATCGTTCCAGAAGACTATTGGCGGAAGTTTTCCGAAAACCCCAGCCCTGATTTTAAAATCTAGTTCTGGGACAAAGATTTTACCGAAGAGGAGTTACGCTCGGTTTCATTCAAAAATATCGGTCGGTTTACCGTCGATGCTAGTTTGGTTGTTTTTCTTCCAGTACTCTTTGACTCCGTCAGCGCCGGTCTTTTCCGCCCAGCAAACCAAGTCGCCACGGTCCTCCTGATACTGATAATTTGGAACCGCGAATCCGCATGAGGTCTGCGCCGAATCGACATTAAGCATGAACATCTGTCGCGAACCAGGATACTCGGGAAACAGTGTGATCCACTTCCCCCATTCTTCGTCTCTGGGATGAATGGCCCAGGCCTTTCCGTAGATTCTTAATATCAACGGTTTTCCCTCAAACGCACAGAACATAAGGGTCATACGAGGTTGTTCCAGCACGTGTGCGGCGGTTTCGTTGCCACTCCCAGTAAGATTGAGCCATATCAACTGGTTGGTGTCGAGAACTTTAAGGCTATCCATACCCTTGGGAGACAGATTAACCCGACCTTCGGAAGCAGCTGTACCGACAAAAAATATTTTCTGTTCAGCAATAAACTCCCGTAGCTTTCCATCCAGTTCTGTATAAAATTTAGCCAAAGTTTAATGAACCTTCTATCATAAATATTGTAGAATTAAAATAATCTATTTGAAGGTTAAAATCCATATGGAAATTTAAAACCGCATGCTTAAAATTAACGAAATTTATGCGAGCATTCAAGGCGAATCGTCTCACACCGGTCTCCCCTGTGTCTTTGTTCGGTTAACAGGATGCAACCTGCGCTGCTCCTGGTGTGACACTGCCTATGCTTTTTATGAAGGGGAAAACCTCTCTATAGATGAAACCGTGGATAAGGTGAACAGCTTCTCTCTTCCGTTAGTCGAAATCACAGGTGGAGAACCCTTGATGCAGGAAGACGTCTATCCACTTATGGACGCGCTGCTGGAAAAAGGCTACAAAGTCATGTTGGAAACAGGCGGCGCACTGCCGATTGATAAGGTGCCTGAAGAAGTGATAAAAATCCTCGACATTAAATGCCCCGGAAGCGGAGAGGAAAAAAAGAACCATCCTGGAAACCTGAGACTCCTTGCTCCACATGATGAAGTCAAGTTTGTCCTGCTTGACCGCACCGACTATGAATGGAGCCGCGACCTACTGCAAAAAAGCGACCTGCACTCCTCCATACAGATTTTATTTTCCCCGGTTTATGACAAGCTCAATCTGAAAGACCTCTCCGAATGGATACTTGAAGACCGGCTACCAGTGCGCCTACAAACCCAGCTTCATAAAGTCATCTGGAGTGAAAACGCTATCGGCGTGTGAGGTTTTGCCTCCGGCCAATCCCCCTGCTCCGATGAACACTCTCGCCTCCAGAAAAACTCTGCAGAAACAATTACTGAAATGGTACGGAGAAGAAAAAAGAGAGATGCCTTGGCGCAATAACCGGAACCCTTATCGCATTCTTGTGTCGGAGTTCATGTTGCAACAAACTCAGGTAAAAACAGTCATCCCATATTTTGAGCGGTGGATGAAATCGTTTCCCACCCTGCAACAACTGGCACAGGCTCGGGAGTCCATAGTTTTAAAACACTGGGAGGGATTGGGTTATTATTCCCGCGCCCGCAATTTGAAAAAAGCCGCACAAAAAATCCAACGGGAATATTCCGGGAAAGTTCCGGATTCGATGAATGAAATCCTGAAACTGCCCGGGGTCGGTCGCTACACAGCAGGAGCCGTTCTTAGCATTGCTTTCGGACAAAAGGTTCCCGTGCTTGATGGTAATGTTAAAAGGGTTTTGTCACGACTTTTTCTGCTTAAAGAAAATGGCAGCGATCGCAAATCAGAAAATATTTTGTGGGAAACCATGCAAAGCCTTCTGCCCGAAACAGGCGCCGGTGATTTCAATCAGGCCTTTATGGAACTGGGCTCCACAGTCTGCCTACCTAAAAATCCCCTTTGCCTGCTCTGCCCTCTAAAGAGAGACTGCAAAGCGCAAAAATCCGGAAAACAGAATCTTTACCCACCGAGCAAGAAAAAGGCTTCAACTACAAAAATTGAAGTCAGCGCTGCGGTCATCTTGCGGCAAAATAAGATCTATATTCAGAAGAGAAAAGCTGGAGGATTGATGGGCGGACTGTGGGAATTCCCCGGAGGAAAATTTAAATCCGGTGAATCTGCCAAGCAATGCTTACGTCGTGAAATCAAAGAAGAACTGGGTGTAGCTCTCCATATTGATGAAAAGCTTATGACGGTCAAGCACAGCTATACCCGCTTTCGGGTGACCCTTTATGTTTTCCTTTGTAGAATCCAATCAGGGAAGATTTCGCCAACTCAATGCGAGGAATGGAACTGGGTGAAGACAGAGGAATTAGACACATATCCTTTTCCCGCAGCCAATGTTAAAATTATAAAGAAATTAACTAACAGCAAAGCTTGAATCTTTAACCTATTCAGTCAGTACTATGACCCTCGGAATCCGAGCCATAATCGTTGGCGCTATCGCCAATCTACTGCTTTCTATTTTTAAGTTTGCCGGAGGAATTCTGGGAAACAGCGTTGCCTTGGTGGCGGATGCCATTCACTCCCTTTCCGATCTGGTGACAGACGTCATTGTCCTGTTCACCCACAGAATCGGGAAAATGCCACAGGACAAAGACCACCCTTACGGGCATGGGCGGGCGGAGACGATAGGAGCCACCATCATCGGGCTGTTCATCATCGCCACCGGCATCGGTGTTATCCATGAAGTCTGGCAATCCATTAACGAAGGCTTCGGAAAAACACCGGGTTTACTGGCAGTTATCGCCGCAACACTTTCGATTCTCATTAACGAAGGGCTTTATCATTACACCCTCCGGGTAGGAAAGACGACACAAAGCCCATCACTAGTCGCCAACGCTTGGCATCACAGAACCGATGCCATTTCGTCTGCCGCCGCTCTGATCGGAATTATCGGAGCCAAACAGGGATTTCCTTTCATGGATCCATTGGCGGGAGTTGTAGTCGGTTGCATGATCGTGAAAGTCGGTATCGACATCACCCGGCAAGGTGTTCGGGACTTGATGGATACGGCACTCAGCGATGAACACACCCAGAAAATTCATACTATTTTGAGTGAAATCCCCGAGGTTTTACATTTTCATGATTTGCGCAGTCGTGCCATTGGTGGAGAGTTTCTCATCGATGTGCACATCCTCGTTGACCCTGAAATGACGGTCACTGAAGGCCACAGGGTCGCTGAAATCGCCCGACGTAACCTCATCAAGACCTTCGACAATATTCAGGATGTCCTGGTTCATGTCGATGGTGAATCCGATGCGGAAGTCGAGGCTATCTATCCCATTACGAGAAAAGAGCTGATCAAAATTGCCCGACCATTGATTTCAGAACTGGATGGGAGTATATCGCAACCCGAAATACGAGTGCATCATATCAAAGGAAAGAATATTGTGGACGTGTTTATCAGGGTCGACTCGAAGAGAAATATGGAAAGCTCACGCACTCTGGTGGCAAACATCAAGTCCAAGCTTGAGACTGCTCCCCAAATCAATCAGGCCCGAGTGTTTCTCGATCTTAACCGCGACTACTCACTCCCGTTGGGGGAATTTAGCAAGAAGGGGTAGCCGAGAGAAACAATTGTAAGCAGATAAGGCTATTGTTCTCTGGCACTCTGCCGCGTAGCTATTCACGACGGGTAATTTTTTGCAAGGTATCACCCTCCCATTCAAAATCCAATCTGGGGCGCCCTTTGTAAAGACCTTTTTGAAACACATAACCATAAATTAAAGGAAGCGAGACACTGGGCTCGACAAACGCCATGCTATGTGTCGCCTCCTTATTGATTTTGCCCCATGACTGCGCCTCAGCCAACGTACTGCCGCTCAATCCACCCCAATGCGGTGAGTCAGTGGTTACCTGCAGGGCATATTTGTGACCGCCGGTATCCTTACCAAAAATATAGGCCATGACGACTGAATCGTTGACATAGTTTTTAGGAACTCCACCTGCAACATAAAAAGCCGCCGTTCGTGTTGAATTCACCACGATCTGAGTGAGTTCGTAATTGTCGCGAATAGAATCAATGGTGATGGGCCTACGCCCTTCTTTACGAGCCCCGTAGTAATGCTCTGTCAATCCTATCCCCAGGCTTGAGTCGTTGATGGCCGGACAAAAAACAGGAATGTTATTTTTTCGGGCCGTTGCGAGAATAGACTCATCATCATTGACGGTCTCAGAAAGCCGGGAGATAAAATCTCTGCTGGAATAGTTCCCAGGTTCTAAAGTATCGGCGAACTTTCCCACCAGAGTGTCGTCCTCGACAAATAATTCATCATCAACATAAGTGTCATAAATCCGGTTAATGAAGAGTTCTCTGAGTTGGGTGTCATCGGCATTGGGACTACCATAATAATGGCTACCGCCGAGGGCGTTGTAATAATCCTGATATAAAATAGCTCCAGTGGAAACAATCACATCCACCATATTGTAATGCACCATATCGCGGATGACTTTCCTCAGTCCCGCCGCGATCAATGGGCCCGCAAGCCCCAGGATAATAGTGGGTTTTTCCTCATCCTGAAGCATCGCCCCAAATATTTTAGCACATTGCCCGAGGTTTCTCGCCTGAATGGAAGCTGATTGAAACGATTCCACCAGATCACCAACATCATTTATATTTCCAAAATCAACAGGAGCAATCCGGGTGTTTAAAATTTCTTTTTTTTTCTTCTTCTTGTCCTCATCCAAGGGTTCAGGCATATAAGATTCTTTGTACCCCATTTTTGCTCCCTGCTAGAAATTTAGTAAAAAGAAATCATAACGCCCCAACTCGGTCACGTCAACTGCTAGCCGCAGGGGTATCACTCGGCGTGTGGTCAAGATGGTGGTAACGCTACCTCGAGAGGCATAAAGACTAATGAAGGAACATAACATGTGGCTTCCGGAGGGGTACAAGGGATAAGGGCTCGTTAGGCCGAGCTACCCTCTGAGTCGCTGAACCCGCTATTGCCAGTTGGTCCCGCGCCAGCGGGTTATAGGCGGGAGCATAAACCTTGTGAATGAGTCTTGGTGTCCACGCTTTCGATACTTTCAAGAATCTTACCATCTTCCCCGATCACATAGGTAATGCGGGCGGCGTATTGCTCTTCAGCACTTTTTACGGCGTGATAAGCTAGGGCGACTTCTCGATTCACATCGCAAAGGAGGGGATAGGGGAAGGAGAATTTTTCCGCAAAAACTTTATTATCTGCTTCATTGTCCAGGCTAACCCCAAAAATCCGGACATTTTTTTCCTCAAAGCTTTTGTAGTCATCGCGGAACCCCTGGCCTTCCATGGTGCAACCGGGAGTATCGGCCTTGGGGTAAAACCAAAGCACCACTTTTCCCCCTCTGCAGTCCTTCAGGTTTACGGTGTTTCCGTTATGATCTTTAACAGAAAAATCAGGCGCATCGGTTCCGGGTTGTAACATTTTTCTTTCTCCCTGGATAAGGTTAAATTCTATTTTCTAAACAGGTATTAGATGGTCTGAAAGCTTTCAGGGAGCAGACTTTTTTTTAAGATCACAGCGATAAATAAAACCTCAAATCTCCGGGAACAATTTTGCCACAATACTTTCACCCAAAACCAGATCTTCCGGGCAGGTGATTTTCAGATTCCATTCGGAGCCATCCACAACCCAGACCTCCTGCCCCAGATATTCGATCAAGGCACCTTCATCCGTACCATAAAAGGAATCCTTCTGAGCATTACGAAAAGCCTTCCCGAGCAGGTCATAGCGAAAAGCCTGCGGAGTCTGAACGCGCCACAATCCCTTGCGTTCCACAGTACGCTCAACCTTGCCGGAGCCATCTACCTGTTTAATGGTATCGCTGACAGGAATAGCCGTGATCACCGCGCCAGATTTTTCGGCAACTTGGATCGTTTCCTGAATCATCTTCTTCGATAAAAAAGGACGCACCCCATCGTGAACTAGAACAATATCGGTGTCTGCGGGAAGAGCCTGATAGCCGTTAAAAACAGAGTCCTGCCTTTTTTCACCCCCCATTACAACTTGCTCAACGATCGGTGGATGCCTTAGCCAGTCGGCACTTGCATTTTTCAGTTCGTTTTTAGGCACCACCAGAACCAAAGAATCAATGAGTCCTGATTCCTGAAACGTTTTCAAGGTGTAATGCAGGATAGGTTTTCCTCTCAGCGCCTGAAACTGTTTTTGGACCGTCCCTCCCATTCGGGTCCCCTGCCCTCCTGCAGGAATGATCGCGCATACATTCATAGTTGACTATTAAAATAAGTACTCAAAAACTTCAGCAAGATTTTTTACAAATAACAACTCAATACCTTCATCCGGTAGGTTCTTTGCTTTTTTTGCCGAATACGGGATAACACAACGTTTAAAACCAAGTCTTCTCGCTTCCAGAATACGGCATCCAACTTGCCCAACAGACCGAACCTCTCCCGTCAAGCCCACCTCTCCGACTAACACAGTTTGCGGGTCTATAACCCTATCACGAAAACTTCCCGCAATCGCTACTACAACTGCCAAATCCAAGGCCGGTTCAGTAATTTTTATTCCGCCTGCCAGATTCACGAAAATATCTTCGCCCTGCAGGTGAAACTCCATTCGTTTTTCGATAATAGCGATCAACAAGGACATGCGGTTATGGTCAAAACCTGTAGCCATTCTTCTAGGCATACCTATGGAAGAAGACGTGCTGACCAGAGCTTGAACCTCGACCAGCAAAGTGCGGCTTCCCTCAAGGGTCGCCGCAATAGCAGAACCTGGAGAATCTTCAGGGCGCTCAGACAAAAACCATTCAGAAGGATTTTCCACCGGCACCAGTCCTTCCTGTTCCATTTGAAACACTCCGATTTCTGGAGTGGGACCAAACCGGTTTTTAGTCGCCCTTAAGGCCCGGTAAGCATGACTCTGGTCACCTTCAAAATAAACCACCGTATCCACAATATGCTCTAAAGATTTTGGACCGGCTATCGCCCCATCTTTATTGATGTGACCGATCAAAAGAGTTGGCAGACCACGCTGTTTGATGGATTGAAAAATTTTGAATACCACTTCCCGCACCTGCCCAATACTCCCCGGGGCAGACTGCAAATCTGAAGTGTAAAAAGTTTGCACAGAATCCAGCACCAACACATCAGGCTCAACCTTATTGACCCATTGAAGAATGTCTTCTACACAAATCTCAGAGCAAACCAGAAGGTTCTCAGACAAAGCGTTGAGGCGTTCGGCGCGGAGCTTGATCTGGGAACCCGATTCCTCCCCGGAAACATACAGAACTTTTTTCCCAAGCCGAGCCAAATGACCCATGCTTTGTAAAGTGAGAGTCGACTTCCCGATCCCCGGTTCGCCACCAATCAGGATAAGCGAACCTTCGACCATACCTCCACCAAGAACCCGGTCAAACTCTCCGATGCCAGTGGTCAAACGATTATCAACGATCGACTGAACTTCTGTAATGGGGATCAATACTGAGGAATCCGGGCTTCGCTTAGCATTACGTGAAACCGATGGCTGGCGCGAGGCCTCTTCGACAAAACTGTTCCAGTCCATGCATTCGGGGCACTTGCCCATCCACTTCGGGGTCTGATATCCGCATTCCTGGCAAACAAAAATAGTAGTGGTTTTAACCATAACGAGGCAGAGCAGCGGGAGTCATCAATCGGTCAAGTTCTAAAAAAGTGGAACCATTTTGGGGCCACGAAAAAGCTTTTGCTACCCGGTTGTTCTATTGACCACCGGCCTCCTTACTTTTTGTGGAACTTAATTGCCCAAGAGTTTTCTTAATGTCATCGTTTCGGGAAAGATTTACATTCGCTTTTCGGCGTAAATCGGCAAGTGCTTCCTTGATTTCTCCCTGGGTTTTCTTTAAATCTACCTGCTCTTTTTGCATATTGCCCAGTGCCGTAGCAACAGGACCCAACTTTGCCTGTTCCTCGGCAATCACCTTGAGAATTTCAATCAAGCGGGAGAACTCCTCATTTGCCAAGTCCACTTTGGTAGTACGGGCATCTTCTTTCTGCGCCAAATCTTTTAACTGCCCAACCACCGAGCTTTCGATCTCTGTGGAATAAGTAGCAAGCGTTGAAGACAGATCAATAAGCTTGTTAAGTTTTTCATCGGCTAATTTGTTGAACTTTCCGGCCTGCTCCAACTCTGCTTTGAGAGCACCAAGCGCTTCATTGGATACAGTGTTTTGAGCCTTCAGGCCTTCGGCCAACACATTAATTTTTTTATCTGCGGCAAGAAGCTGATTATTGGTCCTCTCTGCACTGGTATGAGTGGTTTTCAGGTCCTTTTTGATGGAATCCAGCAGGGATTTGGTATCCAGCCCCTGCTTCAGGCTCTTCTCAAGAATTTCAATCAACTTCTGGTTCAACTGTTTATTTTTCGAGGAGAAAGCTTCCAGAGTTTTCTGGGTTTCCGTGCTGGCATGAGCCAGCTGTTCCAGCATTATCTTCCGGCTCTTCTGGTTTTCCATAGCCATAGCAGGAATGACGTCTGTGCGAAAAAGAGCGATGGTATCATCGAAACCTTTTTTGTTGGCTACAGAAAATTCCTGGAAGTTTGTTTTGCTGGACTGTTCAAATTCCTCTATATCCTGCGCCAGACCCTCTTTCAGGCTTTTCTGCTCTTTCCTAAACAGTTGCAGGTTTTGGTGGATTTTACCCAAAACCGGATTTTTAACTTCCGCGGCTAAACCATCCAGTTTGGCATTGGTCTTGTCAAAACCGCTCAAGGTTTCGACTTTGTTCGACTCTACCACGCCTTGAAGTTGCGGAACCGCATACTTTAGATCTTCTATCTCGCGTAGCATAGTTTCAAAATAGTTTTTCAAATTATCCATTTCCTTAACCTCCAGAGTCACCAGTCTGGAGTGGATTTTTTTCAGCTCAACAAGAACCTTGTCCCAGCTCACTTTATCTGATGACCCAAAAATATCAGCAAATGCGTTAACAGGGGAAAGGAATATTAAGAGTAGCAAAAAAGAAAGTATGTGGGTGAATTTCGCCTTCATAAATTTTGCTCTTTCGTTAAAAATATAAATGCACTGGCAATCAGGATTCTCTTATCAAAAAAAAGGCTACAATGGGGACAAATCCCCAAAGTAGCCTTACATATGTACGATTCCATCCTGAATCGTTAGAGACGGGGAATAGTTATTTTGAAACCATGAAATGCGCCCGCCGGTTCTGAGACCAGCAAGCTTCGTTGCTTTCAAAACAGAAAGGCTTTTCTTCACCATAGCTAATGACATGCAACTTACTGCGATCCACGCCTTGGCGCATCAGATATTCCTTGGTGGAGTGGGCACGACGTTCACCCAGAGCAATATTGTAATTATTGGTGCCTCTCTCATCGCAATGACCCTGAACTTGTATATGCATATTCGGATTATTTTTAATAAACTCAGCATTCTGATTCAGGACCTCTTTGGAATTATCGTCCAGACCGGATTGATCAAATTTAAAATAAATATCCTTCAAGTCCCCTGATGCCTGGAAAGACTGCAACCGGGACTCTTGCATACCAGAGCCCGTATCAGATGAATCGTTCTGTTCGCCTGAAACAAACGGATTGGAGCTACCAGAGTTCGTACCAGGATTCCATGGGGCCTGGTCCTGTGGGGCCTGGTCCTGTTCATTTAAAACAGACAAGGATTCTGTTCCTCCGCTGACGCTCCCTGACTCCTGAGGAATGAGCTTTTTTGAACAAGCCGTTGCCAAGAACAAACAAAATACTGCAGTAATGATTGCCTTCCTATCTATAGTTTTCACAAATAATCCTCGCCTAAAAAATTTCCACTGAAAGTTATTAAACCTAAATTTATTATAAAGAAATATCATTCTATAGCTATATTAATAAAAATTTAGTGAAATACCCGTAATTCTCTTGTAAACACCGATACTCCAAACATTTTGATCTTAAAAACAAAAGTCTGCCGGGAGTATAAAACAAATGAACTGGGATGACAACCCTTAGTTTAATATTTTTTGCACTGAGGATCTACTTAGTGTTTAAAATAAGGGGACCATGCGGGGCTATGTCCCTTCCCGGAGAAAGTCAGTTGCCTCACCTCGTCATTTCCTACTTTCTGGATAAAAAGGTTGTATCGATTATTTTCCCTCTTACGGTAAATGATAAATCGACCATCTGGAGACCAACTAGGTTGCTCACAACCTCCCGAACCCTCCGTTAGGAGTTGGCTCTGACGCGTGTTTAGATCGTATATTCTGATTTGAAACCTTTTCCCCACTCTCGACGTGTAGGCAATTTGGTCTCCATTGGGAGACCAGGCCGGATTGTCGTTATAGCTAGAACCAAAAGAGATGCGCATCACCTTGGACTTATCACCTTTGACGGAATCCATTATAAAAATTTGTGGGGCACCTGTCCCTGAGCGATCGGAAGTAAAAGCTATTTTTTCTCCGTCCGGAGACCAAGTGGGAGACGTGTCGATATTGAAATGACGGGTTAAACGTTCCAGTTGGCGATCTCCATTTAAAATATAAACTTCAGAATTCTGTCTCCGGCTTAACACCAAGGCAATCCTCTGCATATCTGGAGACCAGGCCGGTGCAGCATTCAAACCTGGAACACGATGGAGAGTCCGCCGTTTTTCCCCGGTGGGATCTATTATGATCAAACCTGGGTTGTGCCCCGCATATGTATAAACAAGCCAGTTTGCATCCGGAGACCAGGCCGGACTGAGGTTGATTGTACGATCATGGGTCACCCGCCTCAGGTTGTGTCCGTCAAAATCTATCAGATAGATTTCCTTACCTGTGTTTTCCTGATTCAGGAAAGCGATCTGGGTTTCTGCAATACCGCGTTTTCCCGTCAACTGCATGACCACTTCATCAGCAAATTGATGAATAGTTTTTCGAAGCAGTTCCCGCGAAACTTTATAACGCTTGCCGAGAATGAACCGTTTATTCACCGCATCATAGAGTCGAAAAGTAATCTGGGCTTTATCTTCTGCTGCTAAACTATATTCAGTTTTAATAAGCCACTGAGCTCCTATCTGAAGCCAGCTTTTGTAGTCCACCTTAGAACTTGCACGCTCCATTTTTTCCAATTCCTTAAACACCTGCTTTTGCAGAGGAGAAAACCAGTCGGAAAGCGTCAAATCATTTTCCAGAATCTTTTTCGCTTCCTTACCAAGTCCCAAGACATCCACGCTGGAACCTTTCATAACAAAATCTGTAATCGCTAAGGTGACTTTTCCCCGCGTCTCACGTTCCAGATCAATGCGGATCCGCGGTGCCGCTAAACCGGTCCCGACTTGCAATAACATCAGAACTATTAAAACTAGAGGTAAATAGAAACCAGATTTACTTGTCTTTAGGAACATATCTAAAATGCATCTCCATAGGAAGGTTGGGCATCTTTAACTCCGGGGGAAATTCAGAGAAGGGCTCCGAATCCAACACTGCCCTGACAGCCCGGGTATCCAAGGCCTCTACTCCGGAACTTTTGCTGACAACAGGCTTATCAATATTCCCGCGAGAGAAAATACGAAAGGAAATTACCACAACCTGAACCTGATTATACTTTTCGGCCAAAGATTCCCGTAAATTTTCGTCAACCTTTTCTTTAACCATAAGTACATATGCAGCATACAAAGCTCCTTCTTTTTTCGCGAATATATCGGGTACCCCGGCTCCCGATTCCGTCGTGGACCGGGAGGTTTCTGGCAAAGCGCGCAATTTGCTTTGAAAACTGGAAGTTTCTACTCTTATCGTTTCGGACTCGAAAGAGAAAGAACTAAATTTTTCCATAATAGAATCGAAGGCTTCACTACTATGCTGTGTACTTTCCTGAGAATCCGGTTTTTGCGGTTTCACTTTGGGAACAGGCACAACATCCAACTGCCTCAACTGCTTCTTCAATTCCTTCAATAAATCCTCTTCAGAGCTTTGGGGCTTTTCGGTCTGCTTTTCTTCGGGAGAGGGTGGGGGTGAGCGTTCCTTCATTTTAAGCTCTTCAACAATATCTTTACGCAACGGAACAGGAGCCACGGCTCTCTGGTCGACCTTTTTATTTTTTACGGCTTTTCTCTGGTCGGGCTTTTGATTTTTTAAAGTTTCCAATTCCTTTTTTAAAGTTTCCAATTCCCGAAAAGTCTTTTCGCTACGAGGTCTCTTCTCAATCTGTTTCGTTCGCTGGGGTTGCTTTGGTTTTTCCGACCGCGCCAACTGGTCCAGCTCTTCCACTATTTTTTCCCCCAGAGGGATCGCGAGAGCCGCTTTTGCTTCCAGATTATTCAATTTTTGGGGAGTTTTAAGCGCAGGAACCTTTTTAACCTTGCTTGATTTGGAAGCCGTAGTTTTATTTAAAACCGGAATCTTTTTGTTGGGTTGCTTTACCTTGGGTTTATTGACTCTTGTTAAGGATTCCGAACGTTTTGCTGGGGCCGATTTAAACCCTTTCGGCTCACTGACCAGATTCACCATAAACGCCGGTACCACTACTTTCTCCAGAAGACGAGGTTTGGGAAGAAACAAGAGAACGGTTAAAAGCAGAAGATGCCCAAAAACAGAAAACACAAGCATCTGATTAAAATCAATGGGCTGGAAAAACTGAACTTTCATAACTGTGGCGGTTCGGTCACCATCCCAATATTTTGCACTCCAGCCTGCTTTACAGTGGACAAGATGTGCATGACAAAACCATAATCCAGCGTTTTGTCTGCCCGCAGATAAACTCCGCCTTCCTTATTGGCTTCAATATACTGCTCCGCCTTACGGGTCAACCCCATCAGGTTCGCTATCTCCTCCTGCTTCCAGAATATTTTTTTACTGCTCTTTAAAGTGATGGTGGGGATTTCTTTGATGTTGATAGGGGCGATTGATTCTTTAGGAAGTTGGACTTCCACACCGTACTGCATAAGTGGCGCTGTGATCATGAAAATAACCAGCAACACCAGCATGACGTCGACAAAGGGTGTCACATTAATTTCTGCTAGAAACGGTCTTCGTTGCTTTAGCATAAGCGTTTTTTTCAGGCTTGAAGAGAGTCATAAAAGATCAAACAAATTCCCTTCTTTTACTGGCTCTCGCACGAAATTCTTTCCACCATATAAGTAAAGTCCAGCGAAAAATCATCCATTGCAGATACGAAAAGAACTATTTTATTATTGAAGTAATTATAGAAAATAACTGCGGGGATTGCCGCTATCAGCCCTGCAGCGGTCGCGATAAGTGCCTCTGCAATTCCAGGAGCCACGCCCCCTACACTAGCTGTACCCTGAAGTCCGATGGACCTGAAAGAATGCATAATTCCCCAAACCGTCCCAAACAATCCAATAAAGGGCGTCGTGCTCCCCGTTGTGGCAAGGAAGTCCAATCGGTGTGACAGCCTTTCCACTTCCCGGTTTATGGCTTTATTGATGACCAGACCAATGCCCTTCAGATCTCTGGAGGTTACCTGTTCTCCTCCTGTGGGTAGGGGTTCTTCGCGTTTTTTACGCTCTTCTTTGGCCATCTCCTGAAAAACATAAAGTTCCCGGTAGCCGGCCAGGAATACCCGGGCCAACGGACTAGCCCGCAACTCTTTAGCAACATTATAAGTACGGGTTAGGTTTTCTGTCTTCGAGAAGGCTTCCAGAAATCGGTTATCTTCACTTTTTGCTCTTCGATAGGTAATGAACTTGTTAAAAATGATCGCCCAGGAAACAATGGAGAATATCAGGAGCAAAGACAGAACCCCTTTAGCCATCAAACTCGATTGCATAACCAACTCAACAACACTCAATGGATTGTCAGAAATTACATTTTGCACACGGAACCTCTTCGCTGAAAAAGTGAGGCCTAAAGGCAGGACACCAAAAGGGATAAATTTATTTTCTTCTAATTAAATCAACAATTTAATTTAATTAAATCTCCGGTTTAAGTCAAATATTATTGCCAAGAAAATACTGAGGAAAATATAATTTTGGAAAATTCAAACAGGTTGACAGCGAGATGGTTATTCTCCCTTTTGGAATCATTTCTTTGCCCGTTCCAAATACTCTCTCGATGTGGTCGAAACTCGCACCATTTCACCTATTTGAATAAACTGCGGTACTGTCACCACAAGGCCGGTTTCAAGCGTTGCCGGTTTCCCGGAACCGGAAGCGGTCGCTCCTTTCAGAGGAGGCTCGGTATCAGTTACTTTGAGTTCCACTGCCTCAGGGAAAGACACACCAATGGGACTGCCGTCACAAAACTCAATCGTCACCTTGGCATTAGGCAGAAGGAACTTCTTGTCATCGCCTATGACTTTTTCATTCAGGAACACCTGCTCATAAGTTTCGCAATTCATAAAACATAAACCCGAAGGATCATCATACAGATATTCCATCTCTACCTGCTCCATTTCGGCACGTTCTACCGATTCATCAGAACGGAACTTGATTTCTGTTTGCGTTCCATCCTTTAGTTTTCTAAGCTTGGCCTGCATGGAGGCTTTGCCTTTTCCTGGAGTGCGATGTTCAGCTGACATTACACGATATAAATCACCCTTAACCTTGATCACATAACCGGGACGAAGCCCGTTACCATTTACAAAAGCAACCATTCGACAAATTCCCAAAATTTTCTGATTTGTTGAAGCAGGATAAAACAAACTTTTCATCCTTGGAATCAACAATTATCATGGAGCAAATGGAAAGAATCAAGGGAAATCCCGGTAACAACCTGAAAGCCTCAGGAGGTTTGAGGAAATGAAATGTCCACTATGCAGTTTTTCAGCCTATTACCTGATTTCAGGAGAAAGCCGGGAATACTGGCTCTGCTCACAGTGTCAGGCAATATCCGTTCCTGCAGAATTCCATATTCCCAGAGACGAAGAAGTCAAACGCTATCTGGAGCATGAAAACAGCCTCGAGAATGAAGGTTATGTCCGTATGTTTCAAGAAAAAATTGACCTTCTTCAAGAATACGACATTAAATCAGCTCTGGATTATGGTTGTGGCTATGAGCCTGTCTTGAAAACCCTGCTGGAAAAGCAGGGAATTAAAGCAGACGGATATGACCAAAACTTTTTTCCAGAAACTCGTTTGGGTAAACTTTATGACCTTGTTATCTCCACAGAAACTTTCGAGCACTTCAGGAATCCGGCCGAAGAAATCCTGCGCATTACCAGCAAGGTCAAACCTAGAGGGGTTCTCGCAATCATGACTCGGTTTTATCCGGCCAAGGATTTTGCAGACTGGTATTATAAACGCGACCCCACCCACATTATTTTTTACTGCTCGGAGACCTTCCAATGGCTGGCAAAAAACACTGGATTTAAATTGGCCTTCAACAATAGACATGATTTTGTGGTATTAAGGAAGCCAACCCAGCCTTGAAATTTTAAAAGGCTCCAGGTTTATTTTTTCAATTTAACCTGATTAAACAAATTCACAGAGAAAGGCATTATGGCGGGAGAATATATTTTCACCATGCAGGACCTGGTCAAGCGTTATGGACGTAACGAGGTGCTGAATGGAATCAACCTTAGTTTTTATCATGGCGCCAAGATTGGAATCGTCGGAGAAAACGGGTCGGGGAAATCTACCGTCCTTAAAATTATGGCGGGAGAAGATCAAGAGTTTGATGGACGCGCCGCACCTTTAAAGGGAACTACGATCGGGTTCCTACCTCAAGAACCGGTTCTGGACGACGAGCAAACCGTCCGGGAAAATGTGGAACAGGCTTTTGGCAACATTAAGAAAATGATTGAGGAGTTCAGCGAAATCAGCGCCAAAATGGCTGAACCTATGTCGGATGAGGAGATGGAAAAGGCCATGGAAAAAATAGGCCAGCTTCAAGATCAAATTGACGCCGCGGACGGATGGGAACTGGACCGACAGGTGGAAGTGGCGATGAATGCTCTCGTGCTTCCTGCAGATGACCAGAAAGCGGGGACCCTCTCGGGGGGAGAAGCCCGGCGAGTCGCACTTTGCAAACTGCTCCTGCAAAAACCCGATATGATTCTTCTCGATGAACCCACCAACCATCTTGATGCCGAGACCGTACAATGGCTGGAAGACACTCTCTCCAATTATCCCGGCAACGTCATCGTCTCCACCCATGATCGGTATTTTCTCAACAACATCACTAAATGGATTCTTGAGTTGGAAAACGGGAAAGGCAAACCGTTTGAAGGGAACTACAGCTCATGGCTGAAACAAAAAGCTGAAATCCTGAGGCGAAGGGGAAAAATCGCGTCGACGCTGCAAAAACGTCTGGACAAAGAATTGCAATGGCTGAAGGAAACTCCCGGCGCCAGACGCAAGCACAATAAAGGCAGAATCAATGAATACGAAAAACTTTCCGCACGCAAAGTCGATATGGAAGATAACTCGCTTGAAATCCAAATCGCTCCAGGCCCCCAACTCGGCGAGCAGGTGATAGAGGCTGACTCACTCAGCAAAAGCTATCAGGGGGAAGAGCCCATTATCAAGGACCTGACTTTCTCCGTACCTCGTGGGGCAGTGGTCGGGTTGATCGGCCCCAATGGTGCCGGCAAAACCACATTGTTTCGCATGATCGCCGACGAAGAACAACCCGATTCAGGGACCCTCAAGCTGGGATCTACGGTAAAACTTTCCTATGTGGACCAGCACCGCCACGACCTGAACCCCGACAATACTGTGTTCGAGGAAATCACCGGAGGCACTGAGCATATCGAAGTCGCGGGAAAGACTATCGTTTCCAGAGCCTATGTCGGGCGGTTTAATTTCAAAGGTCCCAACCAGCAGAAAAAAGTGGGAGAACTTTCAGGTGGTGAACGCAACCGGGTTCATCTGGCAAAACTCCTCAGAAGAGGTGGAAACGTTCTACTTCTGGACGAGCCTACCAATGATCTGGATGTGACCACCCTACGCAATCTCGAAAATGCCATCCTTGATTTCAGCGGGTGCATTCTGGTCATCAGCCATGACCGTTTTTTTCTGGATCGCATCTGTACACACCTTCTGGTTTTTGAAGGCAACAGCAAAGCGCGATGGTTCGAAGGAAACTTCGAGGAATATCAGGAAAAACGCAAACAGGAGTTGGGTGGTAAAGAAGAAAACAGACGGTCAAAATACAAAAAACTGACTATCCATTAAACCTTCAAAACGAGCTACTACTTCCCAAGCTGCTTGACATAATGGATCAACACCCAGGTTTGCCAATCCGCCAGATCAGGATAAGCCGGCATGGCCGTACCGGAGGTGCCATATTTAATGGTCCAGAACATTTGACCGTCTGAAACAGTTGCCATCGTTTAGGAGCAGGTGAAGTTTCGCGCGGGAGGGTTAGCCTCCAATCCCATATGCCCTGTTCCGTCTCCTTTAAGGCCATGACAATGCCTACATTGAAGTGGAAAAGACTGGGATTGATAAATCAACTTTCCTTTTTCAATCCGTTTGGCCGTAACAGAAAGAGGATTACCTAATTTTAAAAACTCCATGGGAGCCTTTGGGCTTTTCCGCTTTTGCGGGCATTGTGCTTTTTCTGGTTCATGGTCGGCAAAGGCCGAAGGTGCCCACACCATAACCATCAGTAAAATCATCCCAGATACTCGATTTATTTTTATTTCTTCCCATGGATTTTTCAGGATATAAATCGATACCCTTACGGTTTAGCTTTTTGAAGATTCCACCTGGCTGGCGGGAAAGGTCAGGATGAATGTTGTTCCTTTTCCTTCCTGAGAAGAGACATCAATCTTTCCGCCATGTTTCACCACCAATTGATGGACAATGTTCAGTCCTAGACCGGTTCCTTTGCCCTGTTCTTTGGTGGTAAAAAATGGGTCATAAATTTTCGACAAGTATTCTTTTGGAATGCCCGGTCCCGTATCCCTGATTGTTGCGAGGACATTTCCATTTTGCACTTCTGTTGAAATTCTCAGTTCTCCTTTGCCTTCCATCGCCTGCACTGCATTGGTTAACAGGTTGGTAAAGATCTGCTGAATTTCCTCAGACTTTGCCTTGATAGGTGGTAGCTCAGAAAATTTTTTATCTATTTTAATATCATTGTTATAGGAAGTAAGAATTGCGATCTCAATGGACGCATCGATACGCTCATTGAGGTCCACTTCTCTTTCTTCCAACCCGACCGAGCGTGTGTAACCCGACATATTGAGAATAATCGACGACATATGTTTGGAGCGGTCAAAAACTTTATTAGCATATTTTTGAACTTTCGCTTGATCCTTTTCACCAATAATAGCTTCGGTGAATCCCATAATGGAAACCAAAGGATTGTTCAACTCGTGGGCAATGCCCGCAGCGAGCGTGCCCAATCCAGACAGTTTTTCCGCCATAGCCAGTTGGTCGTGCAATTCCACATCCTCCGTGACATCCCTTAAAAGCAGGCCCAATCGCTTGTCACTGTCATCATGAATGACAATATCAAAAATCTGGTAAGCGAAAATCTTTCCATCCAGCTTGACGGTTTGCTTCATATTTTGTAGTGAAGGAGATTCTTTAGGGGCAAGGGGATCGCGGGCAGTATAACATTGTATGGTTTGGTTTCCAATATTCTGGGAAACAATGGGAATGACTTCACTAGAAAAATTGAGGAGCACTCCCTGCACATCTTTCCAAGCAGAGGAAGACTCAAGCTCCAAATCCTTTAGGGGATGCCCCAATAGTTGGTCAGCGGTTTGTCCGGTAATATTTTCAAACGCCCCATTCACATATTCTATTTTCATCTTTGGATCAAAAATAACCACCGCATCGGGAACACTGGCAAGAATGCTGTCGGTGTATTCCTTGAGATAAAGAACCTCCTCGGTTTTTTTACGCACCTGGGTTTCCAACCCTGAAAAAGATTTTTGTAGCAAATCGTTCATCAGGTTCACTTCATTAGCCAGAGCTTCTAGCTCATCTCCGGTTTTAATTTCCAGCGCCTCAACTTTTTCACCTTTACCAATACGCTCTGCGGTTTTCTGAAGCCTGCGGATCGGTTGAACAATTTTTTTTGCCGCCAGGGAACCCATACCCCCGATCAACAGGATGGACACCACCCCGGCCATGGAAATCCATAGAAAGAGTTGGTGCATAGGGGCAAATAGTTCATCCGAAGCCTGCCAGACAAAGGTATACCAGTTTTTGCTCCCCGACTTATTGATCCATTCCTGGGTTCGGTCTAAAGGTGAAAAACCGATGATGGAAAGTTCTTCTCCGCCATGACCGTCTCCCATGGTTTTAACCCAGTCCGGGCCACTTCCCGTAACACTCCTGACAAGAACCGGGTCCGGCAACAAAAATCCTGTTGGCAATATGGGACAGTCGACAACCATACCCCCGGAATCAATCATCATGACATGCCCTGTTTCACCGAAAGTGATCGGTTCGATGAAGCCGGAAAAAAATTCCTTCGTGTCAAACACATGATGTAGAACACCGATGATCTTTTCATTTTCATCCAGAATCGGGAAGGCAAAAGTCATCTGGAAGGTTTCCGTTCTTTCATCAAAGGCGACCGGCCCTATATAAACAAATTCTTTGCCGCCGGCGACGGTTTTTCCCCAATCGGGTTTTCCTGTATGAAGAAATTCTGGGAAATCATTCACACTCGCGCGGAGCACCCCAAAAGCATCGGTAACATACAAGGCCCGGGTCGCAAGCACAGACAGGGTTTTTCTTTTCTGAAAACTTTGCAGTGTCCGACTGGCTTCTGACTCAAGGATGGACCGGGGTGAATCGGCGCTCTCTTCCTCAATATATTTTTTTCGTGTCGCAGGGTCAAGAGCAAGGAGGGTCTGGTTAAAACCAGAAATGGCGGACCTGATGGAAGGGTGAGCCGCATGGCGAATATTTCTTAAAATCTCACCCTCAATCAATAAATCTATCTTGGTGGAAGTTTCATAAGCCAACGCCTTGAAGCTGGCTCCGATCACCCCCTGCAGGGACTTCGTCCCCTGCAGATATGAAAGGATCATAGCCAGCATCAAGGGCAATGCCCCAACCCCAAGCATAGTCCAGATTAATTTATTTTTTAATCCGGTACGTATGCCCTTCCGTGTTTCGGTTTCCCCGGAACTCCCTACTTCAGAAGCGGAGTTACCGTAATGGGTATCCATAAATTGAACCTCTATGGATACGTGATTCAAGCATAGTTAAATCCTTGTGGAGAAGAGAGCACCTCTGCTACTTTGGCCAGCAGTTTTTCTCTCTCAATAGGCTTGACCAGATAATCTTTCACACCTTTTTTCATCAACGAAACTGCCAGCTCCGAGTCCGGATAGCCCGTAATCACAATAATAGGAATGGAAGGCGCATTCTCTTTCAAATAATCGATGGCCTCAATGCCATTGACCTTTGGCATTCTGATATCGCAAAGGATCAGTCCAACCTGCAACAGATTGGAACCCGACTTCATCATGGTGATGCCTTCTTCTCCATCTGAAGCCTCAATCACATTATATTTACCCGACTCAAGGTGAAGCCTTAACACTTCTCTCACTTCTGCTTCATCGTCGATGATCAGAATCTTACCTTTGGTGCTGGAAGCTTTTTCTATAAAGGACACGGCGACCTCCTACTCAGGTTTGGGGACAAAGTTCACTGCCCGAGAAAAATCACAATTTATTTTTTCACAGACATTGAACTCAACCACTAATTTTAGGGAGTATAACTCATGGAAACAGACCCCGCTATAGTTTCAAAAATTAATTTTTCTTTATTTACAAACCTCAGGCGCAGAACGCGAGGCAGGAACCAGCCTTAAGCTTTTATATTTTAAAGAGAAAGGACTACGAAAGAAGGCATTACGCCCACGGGCACAATGCCTATTTCTATTATTGACCTTTGAAGATGGAACGAATGTAAGCTATAACATCGGCCAGGCTTTGTTCAGGCAAAGTCAGGCCCCAGTCCGGCATATTAGGCGATTTACCTACACTCTTTCCACCATAATAAACTAGGTTATATAAATAATCGTCCGGGTAATCGGCAAGCGGCAGATCAGCGTGCACTGCGGGTTTCGGGTCCAACCCTCTGGCCCCCGGCCCATCGCCCTTACCCTTAAGACCATGACACTGCACACAATATTCTTTATAAACTTTGGCTCCGCGTTTAGCATCGACTTTTTTAAAAGCCGCTGAATTCCACGGTTCATAAAACTTAAAGTCTTTCACGCCAAGAGTCATGAGATAACCAATAATATAGCGTGCTTTGCGGGAACTAATATCGGGCAGATATTCACCGCTGTGCGGGGTAAAGTCTTGCGGGTTTTCCGCGAACCGGCTCAACCAGTCCAACGTATAGCGGTTGCCCGCGTCAAAGAGGTCAACACTGATTGGACCTCCTATTTTTCCCCCTTCATCATCTTTGATCTGGTGGCAACCCAGGCAGGAATATTGCCGATAAATATCTGCTCCCAAACTGGCTTCCATTTCGGTGAAGGTGGACATATCGACAAAACTTTTTTTAACGCGTGGGTCACGGTAGTTCTTTTCCATATAGTCGGCAATCACTGTGGCTTCCTCACGCGTCAAAATCATATGCTTTCTGGAAAAAGTGGATTTGTCCCAGCGATAACTATTTGGATAAAGATTACTCTCTTGCCCCATCAGCCAGCGGATCAACCAGGGACGCTGATATTTCACGCCACCCCACATCAAATCGGGCGCTTTCAGTTCAAACCTAGATGTAGGCTTACCTTCAAACCGATGACAGTTTTCGCACTGACTGTTAATTATTTTTTCGGCGAACCCGTCATCCCCGGCCCATAACCCTGAAGGCGCTGATAACAAAAAAAATAGTAAAACCGCGAGTCCTCTAATCAATAATCGCCGCATAATATTTCTCCCGTTTCGGTTAATAAGTTGCAGGCTCCCAAAAACTGTTTTATAAATAAAATTAATTGCCAGATTTATTCTACCATTATCTCTGGCCTCATGGCAGAGCTTGCACACTATAGGCTTGGCAACAACTTCTTTTGCCTCGTTGACTAAAAATATCGCAAAAGCCAGCACCAGAACCCGGGCCATAGTTTTACTTTTTCCGAGGTTGAGCGAATTCGCGCAAATAATGAACAATCTGCCAGATTTCCCGGTCATCAAGATCCTTAAAGGCCGGCATACCCGTTCCCGGAGAACCATTTCGAATGACCCAGAACAACTGACCGTCGGAAATTTCCTTCATTGTTTCCTGGCAATTGAAATTCCTCGGCGGAGGATTCAGCCCCTGTGCCATAATGCCTAATCCATTTCCATTCACGCCATGGCAGATTTTGCAGGCCACAGGCTGCACATCCATCTGAAATAAAGATTCACCGGCATAGATAACTTCCTGACTGGGTTCCAGAGGATTGTACTGGCTTCGGGCATCGTCTGGAGCATTGGCGGTAGCCCGAGCCTGCGGGCAAATTCCCTGCCCCGCAAAACCCTGCCCATGGTGTCCACGATGATGGCGCAAATGATGCCGATGTCCATGCCCCATTGGCGGTCCTGCCAAAAGATCAGATACTATCCCGAACAGAAATATTCCCAGTGCTACTCCTACTATAGTTTTTTTTTGCCTGTAAAACCCCCACGTCATATTGAATACCTGTAATGCCGATTAGTTACTTGGAGAAAACGTGCGGATGAAGTGAATCACATTCCAGCCTTCTTCCTCATTGATAACATTGCCGACCCTGATCGGCATTTCCGTTCCCGGGCTACCGTTCTTCAACACCCACATGAGCTCGCCATCGGTCCGGGTCTCCTGCCATTTTGGGTCAGTGAAATCTCTTGGCGAATGACCGGGACGTTCCACCCCTTTTCCATTGGCATCGTGGCAGGTAGCACATTTGCCCTTGCCCAAATATATTTGTCGTCCAGCTTCTATCCTTTCAGGTGCCGGAGGATACGGGTTATCCATATCCTGAAGTTCTTCTAAAAGCTCAGGGGGAACCCTCGGCTCATAACTGTCCGAGTGAAAAGCCTCGGCCAAACCTGCAAGCAGGAGCACCGCTATTAAAGTTAAAGGAGTCATTCGCATGATTTAAACTCATTATTATCAAAAAAGCTCAGAGAGATACCCCTCATCCGTGACGAAGTTTTTTTATTCCCAAAATGAGCGAACATACAAAATCACATACCAAGCCTCTTCTTCGGAAAACACTCCCGGAATGAATGAGGCCATGGCAGTTCCCATGCTGCCATTTTTCAAAATCCACAATAACTCCCCGTCAGTATGCACCGCTTGCCAGCTTTTGTCTGTGAAGTTTCGAGGAAGCTTTCCAACCAGACCGGGAATATCGTGCAACCCTCTACCATCCCTTGCATGACAGGTGACACAAAATCCCTTGCCGTGAAATACTGCATTGCCCTTTTTAATATTTTCCTGGGTAGCAGGGAACGGATTGATCCACGATCTCGCTTCTTCAATCTGATTGACCGGGACACGCGGTTTCAGCACCTCCGGATCCGCCGATAAACTTGTCCCTATCAGCAGCAACCAGATCACTAAACTCCCAAGTGATATGCACAACATCTTATTTGCAATAGCCCTATGCATTGCCTCCTCGAAAAAAAGGGGGCTCGAAAGCCCCCCTTACTCTATGTTATTCAGATTGTGGAAAAGAATGTCCCAACGATTGCGGAAAGGTTACTGTGCCATCAGGAAATTCCTGGCCTTTCTGCCACAGATGATAGATAACACCATCTGTTTTAGAAGCGGCTTCAGCAATGGCTTGCGCTTCATCTGCTGGGACATCCAATACCTTGACCCGACCTGTGGCAATTTCAACTTTGTGATCATGGAAAAACCGACGCCATTGGATTCGCGGGAGCTTACGAGTAAGATCTTTAGCTACAAAATATTCAATCGCTCGTAGAGGAGCCTTCGGACTTGTCGTTTCAAACAACAGGCATTGCAGAATTTCATCGGAAATACCTTTGCAATAGTGATGGAATGGACCACCAACAGTCCCATCCGCCATCATATGAGGCGCTTGGACATGGATATCATATCCTTCAGCAGGTCCTGCGCTCATGCCGGGGTTGCAAGAAAACCTAAACCCACCAAGTTCATGACACTCACCATCAAAATCGATTTAATTGTACGTTTCATTTCAAACTCCTAATTGGTAGTAAAAGTTTTTATAAAATCGCACTTCTAATTCAAACGATCTGAGATAAAAATTTGACTTACCCAGCCTTATGTAAAATTTCGTATTCCTGATTCAGGAGCCGTGGCTCAGATTCAATCAATTCTTTCTGCATAGGCATTGCGTCAAAAGAAACTGTTGAGAAATTGATGATTTAGATTTCCAAGCCTATCCGAGGCTAGCGGGCTACTTGTTGTCAGTCACCAGTCGGACTAGGCGCAGGAAGGCATCCACGCCGGATATCTTATCCTGATAAGCCTGACCGCCTTCATCTTTGAAGGAGACAACCACTGCTTTATTGCGTTTTGCCTCGCTGGTCCAGGTGCTCCAACCTGCGCCTTTGGGAAACATACTGTCAATAAAAATTTTATCGCCGTCTTTGTCTACGTTGCGCTTTTTCCGGTCATATAAGGCAATGGCTTCTTCGGGAGTGGGCAGGCGCCAATCTGTATAACCGGCAAATTTTTTATTGTTCATACGCTGGGCGTATTCGTTCGCCGTGTACCAGTTGACCCATTTGGCTTCCCGTTGCCAATAGTCCTGAGTCATCCAGAGCAGACCGGTTTTTTTGTCGAGGATGGTGCCGTCGGCATAATTGGTGAAACGCTTATCAGCAGAGTGAGAAATCGGTTTCTTATCTCCCAGGATCTCAGCCCAACTACTTGTGGAAAAGAACAGGATTAACAATATCATGCCGAGTCTCATTCTTATGGTATTTCTCGATAACATAATCCCACTCCATTTTAAAAACTCATATTACAGGATTTATAGATTCTACTTGCTCGCCAAACTCAAGTAAACGGGGAACCCCCTTGAACGGGTTTTCGACTTCCAGTAAACTGATTTGAAGAATCCTTTTGAGGTGATCCCCATGAACTTTTTCCGCGACCCTAAACGTATTACAGTTTTAACTATACTGTTCCTTTTATGTTCTGTGAGTGTGGCACCTGCCCACCCAAAAGACAAGGACCGATGGAACAGTAAATATGAAACAAAAGTCTATCTGTTTGGAGAAAAACCCATTCCTTTTCTGGTCAACAATGTTCATCTGCTACCGAAAGGCAAAGTTCTCGACATCGCTATGGGAGAAGGAAGAAACGGGGTTTATCTAGCTGCACAGGGATTCGAAGTTCTCGGTCTGGATATTTCCGAAAAAGGTTTGGAAAAAGCTCACAAACTAGCGAAAAAACATCACACCACCATTGAGACGAAAGTAGTCGATCTCGAAA
This sequence comes from Nitrospinales bacterium, assembly GCA_965263085.1. GTDB lineage: Bacteria > Nitrospinota > Nitrospinia > Nitrospinales > VA-1 > LS-NOB. The sequence goes on along the minus strand of OZ253582.1, from coordinate 1,685,660 downwards.
GTTTTATGTTAGAGCCCAACAGCTATGACGTGATCCTTTGTACTTATTATATGCAACGAGATCTTTTCAAACAGTTCCAGTCTGCCCTGAAACCCGGAGGGATGATCGTGGTAGAAACTTACAATATCGACCACCTTGGATACACCCGATTCAATCGCAAATGGGCGCTCGAAACCAACGAACTGCTTGATATCTTCAAGGGTCTTAGAGTTATCCGTTATCAGGACTATGATAACGGCAAAGAAGCCTATTCCAGCATCATCGCACAGAAACCTCCCTCTTAGTGAATCCAAAAGAACGATTTTTCATTACTCTAGCCAACCTGTTCCCCATTTTGGTACTGGCCGATGCCGGACTGGCCTTGTGGGAACCACAAACCGCCATCTGGTTTCAACCCAACTGGATTCCATATTTTCTCAGCCTCATCATGCTGAGCATGAGTCTGACCCTGAGCATGGTCGTCTAGACAATTTGCTATAAATTTTTGAAACGAAGGTAAGGCGAGAACCTCCAGCAGGCCGGGAAATCACCGGTGGATGTGATACACTTCCAAAGCTTTTATCCTTTCGGGACATGAAGGTAAATGAAGAAATACCACACATGCCTCGGAGGGATAAAGGAGTAACGGGAAATGCAAAAAAAGATGAGAATATTACTTCTTGCCAACCGCCCCCGCTACTGGCAGTCTAGTAAGGCACCTTACACTAGTCCCTTTAAAATTTTCATCACCCTGACAGACAAAGGAGGAGCCCCCTTGCAGTACAAAGTATTCATTGCGGTGGAATTCAAAGGTTTGAATGAAGAGGCTCACAAGGAGATTGCGGAAAGGCTGGAAGAACACGGGTTGGAAAAGATCCCTACTGTAAGCTCTGCATGGGAGTATACCTGCGAATCAGAGGATGAAACCGATGCCAAAGACAACGCCATCCAGACATTTGTCAATGTGGTGCGAACCTATCCCTGCGAGATGGGTCTTGTAGTACAGGCAGGAACCTCACAAATTCTGCGACGGAAGAAAAAATTCGACCCTTAGGCATTAGAGAGCCTTTTGCAGTCCCTTAATAGTATAATGTTGCCTTTTCAGGGAATATTAGCAATTTCAACTTGACCCGGCAGAAGACCCATTATTCAGGGCTTAGGGGTCATAACAGAGCCATTTAGAGTTCTAAGGAGGATAACCAGTGAATATCATTTTAAACAGTTATTGTAATCTAAAATGCAATTACTGTTTTGCGGACGAGTATATGGAAGAAACCGTGAAAACGCCGGGGAAGTCCATGGAATATGATTATTTCCAGAATGAGTTCCTGCCTAAGATAAAAAATGCGCCAATTATCAATTTCATGGGCGGGGAACCCACACTGCATCCCCAGTTTATCGACATTTTTCAAAATACTTATGACGACATTCTCCCCTATTCACATCTCAGCATATTCACCAACGGCTTGATGCCGGAAAAGGTATTGGATCTGTTACTAAAAATTGCCAGCCCAAACGGTGCCACCAGCAAAAATATCAACTTTGCCATTCTGCTGAACTGGCAGACAATGGAAAATATTTCAGAAAAAAACCACGCACGCTGTCAGGAAGTCGCCGAACGTATGTTGAAGGTCAACGGTTACAGTGTCATCTTCAGCATCAACCTATACTCCAAGTATCAGGAGCTCGAACGACAATGCGAGGAAATCGACCAGATCTACCAGAAAGCCGGCCTACCCAACGACAAGCAATATAAAATCCGGGTCAGCCCCGCATTCCCTATTATAGGAGGAGAGGCCAACACCTATCTGCCCATCCGAGATTTTCCAAAAGTCGGCAAGAAAATGCTGCACGTCATGGATCGATTCCCACAACTATGTTTTCGCTTCGACTGCTCTCTGCCGCCCTGTTTTCTGGATGATATCAGCGAGGATCAACTCTCTCTCACGGACCGATTTTATTTTCACGGCAACAAACAGTTGCCCCCGACAGAAGAGTGGAACCATAATGAATTTTATTTCGGATGCGCAGACGGAAGCCCCATGGACATTGACTCTAAGGGCGACTGCTTCAACTGTTTTCCCTTTCACAATCTGAAGCTGGGTAATGTTTCAGAGTTTAAAGAGGTCAACTCCATCGCTATGGCTAAGATGGGGGCCAAGTTTCTGAACACGGTGTTTGAGAAGACCGAGGCAAAAGAGCCTTGCCGATCTTGCCCGCACTACATGGTCCGGTGCTCTAGCGGTTGCTTTGCTTATAATTTTGTCGGAGAAGATGCGGAGGTATTGACAGCTAAAGAATCCGATCAAGTTTGACTTCCTGACAAATGATTCCTAAATGAAATCCTTCATAAGACTCAAAGGGACCAAACACGATTCCTTTTTTCAGGGTCATTTTTTCAATCCCCTCAACAATAAAATCATTTAACTCATCATTACTCAATTTTTTAAAACCGCCGCGCGGTTGCCGGGGGTCGCTCTTGTTCCAGCCCACTTCCAGCCAGCCCAAGTTTCCGCCATCATTTTTGGAGATAGGACAAATGCTGTACTTATCAGCCAGCTTCATCAGCATCTGTACCCGCCCCGTTTCTTTTGGGATGCTGCCGATCGTCTCCATGAGTAAGTCTGCTACTTCTTTTTTTTCGACCAGAATATGTCTAATCTGAATTTGATGCGTTGCGCCCGCCATGCCAATTCCTTCATTTAGGAGATTGTGATGTATTGGATAAAGGGGATTAATATATAGGATTTGATCTCCAATTGCCACCCTCAGCGAGCCTCCGGTGGCTGCAAGCAATGGCTATATTGGGAGGATAAAAAGTTTATCTCGGCCTAATGAGTTACTGTAGCTTGTCCCTCTCGTATATCCCCATTGACCTTCATGCCCCAAGGGGGTTATAGAGGGTTGATCTAGGCATTGGTTTCGGGTATGTTTCCGGGTCTATGGCCAAGAACAAGCTTATTCTGGCATCACAATCTCCCCGCCGGCTGGAACTGCTAAAGCAGATCACCGACCAGTTTAAAGTCATCCCTAGTTTGGTAGAGGAAAAACTCGACTATGGGCTGCGGCCGGAAGAAAACGCCCGGTCACTCGCCCGTGCTAAGGCGGAAAGTGTCGCTAAAGATTATCCGGATTGCTGGGTCATCGGCGCCGACACTTTCGTGACGCTGGATCAGGCAATTTTAGGAAAGCCCGAGGACACTGCCGACGCCGAAAGAATTCTTCGCCGCTTAAGTGGCAGGAAACACCTCGTCATCACCGGCATCTGTGTTGCTAGCCCAAGAAAAACTCTCGACAAAGCCGTAACCTCAAAGGTCCGTTTTAAATCTTTAACCGATGAAGAGATATCCAACTATATCCAAACCGGCGAACCCATGGATAAAGCCGGAGCCTACGCCATTCAGGGTAAAGGAAGTTTTATGGTCCGTGAGTGTTCCGGCTCAGAAACTAATATCATCGGACTCCCCATCGACGAACTAAAAACTCTCCTTGAAAAAACTGGTTACCTTCCACGCACTCCGCAGGCAAAAAAACCTTGACATTTGGATATGGTTAAGCATTTTAAACTTTATTATCTTCTAAAAATTACTTGCAGACCAAGGCATTTGTAACTTATCTATAGAGACAACCTGAATGACTAGGAAAGAGGAATGCTTAACTCAAAAAATAATCTAGAGATCCACGGTCAGTGCCAAAAATGTCAGGGGCCAATTTTCCTGAACAGTAGTGTGGATTGGTATGGCAATACCGTGCTGAGTCTCAATTGCTGGAATGGGCATTACCAATGGATCAATATAGAAAGTATTGAGGAAGCCAAAAACCTCGCACCAGAAACCAAGCGGGATCTTGTCACCCATATCAGTTTTTTTGATTTATCCTAACCTTCAGGCGTGCCCGCATGCAATCTTATCGCCTAATTTCATCCCTTTTATTTTATTCGGTTATTTTTCTTTGCTCTTTCGCTGAGGCCCAGCCTAAACCACCCTCGGGAATGATCTATATCCCTCAGGGATATTTCCAAATGGGAACCACTTCAGGCAAAGAGGATGAAAAACCCGTGCATTTCGTTTTCACCCCAGACTATTTCATCGATAAGTATGAAGTGAGCAACAAGGACTACTCGACCTTCATGCAAGCCACAGGACACCCTGCCCCGAAGTTCTGGGAAGATTCTCGGTTCAACGAACCCGATCAACCCGTAGTCGGTGTGAACTGGCACGATGCCATGGCATATGCTAAGTGGAAAGAACGAAGACTGCCTACGGAAGCAGAATGGGAAAAGGCCGCCCGAGGAAGCGATAGCCGAATGTGGCCCTGGGGAAGAAAATTCGACAAGGGTTTTAACTTTTTTTTCCTCAATATTTTTGGGGAGGACGACAACTATCCCTACACCGCGCCCGTCAACTATTATCACTCCGGCGTCAGCCCTTTCGGGTTATACAACACAGCTGGAAATGTCTGGGAATGGTGTCAGGACTGGTATGACGAAAACTATTACCGCATCAGCCCTGAAATCAATCCAGAAGGCCCGCAAGGCCCCCTGAAAATGAAAGTGCTCAGAGGGGGCTCCTGGGTCAACAGCATTGAAGGGGTCAAAGTTGTCAACCGCGCGCGTAACTTCCCGTATATTAAAAACGAAATTTACGGGTTCCGCACTGCACTATCCTCCCAGTGATCCAGACTTCCAACAGACTAGCAATCTTCTTCTGGTCTCTTTACGATTTTGCCAACACCATTTTTTCTATGAACGTGATCTCTCTATATTTTGCGCTGTGGGTTACAGTGGATCATGATGGTCAGGACATTTTATACAGCGCTGCCCTTTCCTTTTCCATGCTGGCAGTGGCCTTGAGCGTCCCTGTTTTCGGAGCGCTTTCAGATACTACCGGCAAACGCAGGGGACCCCTGACCACACTCACCCTGCTTTGCGTTTTCTGCACCTGGCTAATCGGCACCACCGACCAACTTTTGACTGGCTTGATGTTGTTCATGGTAGCCAATTACGGTTACCAATCTGCGTTGGTTTTTTATAACGGCATGCTCCCTTCTATTTCAAGAGGCAGTCATGTCGGCATCGTTTCCGGGTATGGAGTGGCCCTCGGTTACCTCGGTGCGATCATTGGTATGTTAATGGTGCGACCATTTGTGGAATCCGGTGGGCGTTCTGCGGCCTTTTTGCCCACTGCCGGTTTGTTGTTGTTCTTCTCTCTGCCCTGCTTGCTGTTCATTAAAGATACGGAAATCAGACGAGCTGCCTCACCTGTCCGTTTTAAAGAAGTATTTACCACACTCAAGCAAACTTTTCTTCGCGTCAGGCAATACCGCTCCCTGTTCCGGTTTATCCTGATTCATTTTCTGGTTCTCGATGCGGTGAACACCATTAGCGCGTTTATGTCGGTCTATGCCAGCAAGGTAATCGGATTCAGCGACGGCCAGATAACAAAATTTTTAATCTCCTCAACCATCGGTGCAATGATCGGATCATGGATCATAGGCATTCTCGTAAAATATAAAGGGACCATCTGGTCTTACTGGCTAGTATTGGGACTCTGGGTCGTCGCTTTATCGCTGGCCGCCATAAACCAGAGCCAGACCTTGTTCTGGTTGGTGGGTCCTATCGCCGGAGCAGGTATGGGCGGAGTTTGGGTGGTTAGCCGGGCCTTTATTGTAGAACTTTCTCCTCCTGAAAAAGTCGGAGAATTTTTTGGATTGTACGGAATGGCAGGCAAGGCAGCATCTATTGTAGGGCCACTACTCTGGGGCAGTGTTGTCTGGGCTCTGGACGCGACTGGGACGCTTAAATATCAGGTCGCGGTAACAATATTGCTGGGCATCGTGATTGTAGCAGCCTTTTTGTTTCGCGATCTGGCCCGACAACTTCAGCATCAATAAATCGGTTGACATTAATAGGTCGAATGATTAGTTTTAAAGGCATCTACTAAATTCTAAACCTCCTGATTGTTTGTTGCAAGCATCATAAAGAAAGGTGACCCCGATGGCACGATTCGTTTCCTTGAGTTTATATTTCATCCTGTTTAGCGCAGGATTTCTGATTTTCACCCAGCCTGCAAAAGTCTGGGCACATTCTGACCATAAACACGACGAACTAAAAATAAAACTTCCAAAAGTGGTGGCTCAGGTTAACGGACAAAACATCAGCGGAGATACTATTTTCCGCGAATTGAAAAAAGCCGCAAAGCAATATAAAAAGCGCGGCATGCCCCTCAATGCCGATCAGGAAAAATCGGCAGCTAAAAAGTTGATTGACGACGAAATCGGGCGCACTCTGCTCGTCTTAAAGGCCAAAGAATCGGGAATCAACATTACAAAAGAAATGATGGAAGAACGGATCAAGAAAGTGAAAGCCAAGTTCCGCTCAGATGCCATTTTCGAACATACACTTGCCAATCAGGACATGACCTTCGACCAATATAAAGCGGAGCTTGAAACTGATTTATATATGGACCAGATCATCAAAAAAGAAATCGAACCTAAAATCCAGGTTCCCGAAAATGAAACCCGCGACTATTACGAAAAAAATAAAAACCAGTTCACCAGCCAGGAAAAAGTCCGGGCCAGCATCATCCTGTTAAAATTTAATCCTGCGGAAGGGAAAGCTGAAGAACAGAAAGTTCTCAAAAAATTTGAGTCCATTCTCGACCAACTCCGTAATGGAACCGACTTTGCCGCGATGGCAAGGAAGTTTTCTCAGGACAGTTTGGCCCCTAAAGGAGGCGATTTGGGATTCTTCACCAGAAAGCAAATGCTCCCAGCTTTCAGCAGTAGAGCGTTTAAAATGAAAATCGGTGAAATCAGCGATATCTTCCGCACCGGGCACGGATTTCACGTACTAAAAGTCACTGGCAGGAAACCAGCGGGAACCAGTCCTTTTGAAACTGAAAGAGAAAAGATCAAAACCTTTATCATTCAGAAGAGAAGCTCAAAAGCCACCCATGACTACATTGAAACTCTTAAAAAACAAGCAAAGATTAAAACTTATTTTTAAGAGTACTCAACATTAAAAACAAGTTTTAATACAAAAAATTTAATCTGAAAATTTAAGGGTTAAAAGGGTTCTGGTTCTTGGTTGTTTTCTTATAATAGGTGTCTTTTGGGCAGCGCTTTTATCTGGCTGTGTAATTGTACATCGGTCGTAACTTCTGCAATACAAAAAACATGGGAACGCCGTAGCACCAAAGACCAGATTACAGACTCAAAAATTCATAAAAGAAATGATTTCTGGATTGAGACAAAGATGTCGTAAAATAACGGAAGCCCATATAGTATTTCTTTCAACAGCTTTAAATTGCATCACACGAAATTAGAAGCCATGAAAATTCAACCTGGAACCGAAGAACATAAAAAACTCTTTTGTCGGGAGTTCATCAACACGCATCGGCCCTTTCGCGCTGAGGAATTGAATTGGCCTGTTCTGGAAGGGGAAACCATAGAAAAACTTAAAAAATTCCCCATTTGGGATCACGCTGTTTTTACTGAGCGCCACGTCTTCCGAAAACTCTCCGCCTATTCCGAGCAAGTGAAAGATCCTCTGCTTCAAGAAGCAATCGCCCTGCAGGCCTATGAAGAAGGGCGTCATGCCGATATTTTACGATGCTTTTTGAAGCAGTACGATATCCCCTTCAAAGAACTTCCCCAACCGCCACTTGACGATGATCTGGAAAATAGCTTTATGAGAACCGGGGCGGGGGAATGCATCGACTCATTTTTCGCATTTGGGTTCCTCAAAATTTCCAAAACCTCCCATAACTATCCCTTAGCTCTGGTCGAAATTATGGAGCCTGTTGTTCAGGAGGAAGCCCGCCATATCATATTTATCCATAATTGGATGTTATACATGCGCCACAGCCAAAAATTTCCGATGCCACAAATACACGGGATCAAAACTTTACTGGCGTTTGCAGCGGCAGGCTGGAGTCGGCTGACGGATCTTAAAAAAATGGGGGGAAAGTCATTCACCCTGCAGGCAACAAAACTGGAGAAATCTTCGTTGAACCCCAAGGGGTTTATTAATCTTTGCCTTCAGGAAAATAAAAGGAGGTTGAAAGAATTCGACCCTCGCTTATATCGACCAAAACTCATCCCACGTATAATGAGCCAGATACAGTTCTTCCTCTAATCGGCGAACCGCCGGGCAATGCCCAGTAGTAACTAGCAAGGGCTCTATTAGACAAGCAAAGCGTCATCTTGGCTTAAAAGGTCATTATTGTCATGTGTGAGATCTACCCGTGATATTTGACCCTGGACTTCGTGCCTCGAAGGAGTTATTTCTTTTTTGATTTTCCGCCGTCGATCTGGCTGAGTTTACGTTTAACGGTTTTCTGCTTGTCCTTGTCGAAATCAACTTTGAGATAAACCGTTTTGGGAAATACTTTGTCCACCATGCCTTCTTTCTTCTTCCCGGCAAAATCAAATTTGATCTTGTCTCCTACTTTCATAGCCTCACCTCTTCCTGAAAATCATAAACCTGCTCACAACAGTGTTTGAGCAATCGTAGCAACCACTACACTTTGAAAAGGTTGAGATTAGAGGAAAATACCCGGTGAGTCAATGTTTTCTTCTCCTACCAAGGGATGGTACAATCATTCATTTTCAGAGGCTCGCCGGTGAACACCTACGTTCAATCCAGTTTGGAAATCGTTTCCTCTTCTTCCCCTGCGCGGTTTGTCGAAGTAGTTTTCAACCTTCCACTTAAGGAAGCGTTCACCTACACCATTCCGACTGAATTGCTCGGCAAGGCTCGAGTCGGCATGCGGGTACTGGTACCTTTTGGTAGAAGAAAGATCACCGGGTATATCATACATCTTACAGACAAATGGGACAAACCCATCACTCTTAAATCCATTACCGGTCTGCCCGACACCGAACCGATTGTGAACGAAGAGATGCTAGCCCTCACCAAGTGGCTGGGGGATTACTACCAGTCTTCTTGGGGTGAAGCAATTCGATGCGCTTTGCCGGCCGGACTCGACGATGAAAGCCGGGAGGTATTTTCTGTTACAGAACAGGGGACCATGCAGGGCGAGTCTCTTTCAAAGTCAGCACTAAACATTCTGGCCTATATCCAACAGCAAGGTTCTGCCACTTTAAAACAATGTCAAAAAGCCCTGGGCAAAAACTTCAGCACCTACACCCTGTCCCGCTTAAAGCAAGATGGGTTTCTGGAAGCTTCACAGCAGACCCGGAAAAGTAAAGTTGCCTACAAATTTGTCAAGTCAGTGCGCCCCGTCAGTCCTTTACCTGACGAGAAAGAAATAGAACACCTGCTTAAACGCAGTCCCAAGCAAAAACTGGTGTTTGATTTGATAAAGCAAAAGGAAATCAACCTGCCGGAACTACAAACCCGAATTCCAAAAAGCCAGGCCGCATTGCGCAGCCTTAAAGAAAAAAAACTGATAGACGTTTTTACTAAAAAAAAAGAGCGCGATGCTTTCGTTCCAGAAGGCGCAATGACTCAACCCTTCGGTCCTTCCATGACGTTCACTCCCAGTCAACAAGCAGTATTCGAGAAACTCAACCTCGCTATTAAATCCGAAAAGTTCGAGTCCTTTCTGCTACATGGCGTGACCGGAAGCGGCAAGACCGAGATATATATCCGCTGTATTCAGCGTGTCCTTGAAATGGGGAAAACAGCCATCATGATGGTTCCCGAAATCTCCCTCACCCCGCAAACTATGGAGCGGTTTCGCCAAAGGTTTGGAGACCGAGTGGCCATTCTGCATAGCGGTCTATCGCAAACCGAGCGCTATCTGGAATGGAAAAAAATCCTTGATGGAAAAGTTTCGATCACCGTAGGAGCCCGCTCGGCGGTATTCGCCCCTTTTAAAAATCTGGGCATTGTGGTCATTGATGAAGAACACGATGGCTCTTATAAACAAGACTCCAATCCCCGCTACCATGCCCGCGACACTGCCGTCATGCGGGCTCGGTCCTTAAACGCAATCGTCATCATGGGCTCGGCCACCCCTTCTCTGGAATCGACACAAAACACTCGGCTCGGGAAATATCAATACTTGTCTCTAGAAAGCCGGGTCGGCGGACGCATGCTCCCCCTCGTCAGCCTCGTAGATATGAAAGACGAGCGCAAGAAGTTTAAAAATTTTGCCATGCTTTCCGGAACCTTGCGCAGCGCGATTCGTGACAGGCTTTCCCGCAAAGAACAGGTTTTCTTGTTTCTCAATCGTCGCGGAACAGCCCGATTTGTTTTTTGCCCGGACTGCGGTTACGTACTAGAATGTGCCCATTGCAGTGTCACCCTCACCTTTCACGGCAAGGAAGACCACCTGCTCTGCCATTATTGCAATTTCAGGGCGCAAATGCCCGGTCGTTGCATCGAATGCCACGGAGAAGTGATGCGCTTCAGCGGATTCGGTACCCAGAAACTGGAAGAAGAAGTTAAAAAAAGTTTCCCCGATGCCCAAGTAACTCGGTTGGACCGGGATACCACCCGGGGACGTGGCTCTTTCGCCGCAATGCACCGGAATATGAACGCCGGGAACATCGACATCCTCATCGGCACACAAATGATCACTAAAGGTCATGACTTCCCTAACGTCACTCTGGTCGGGGTAGTACATGCTGATCTGTCCCTGAATATACCGGATTTCAGATCGTGCGAGCGGTCGTTCCAGTTGTTGACTCAGGTCGCAGGCCGGGCAGGACGGGGACAGGTACCCGGAAAGGTAATCATTCAGACCAACAACCCTGACCATTATATGTTTGAGTTTGTTCGGGAACACGATGTGAACGCATTCCACGAGAAGGAATTGAAGTTGCGGCAACAACTCAATTACCCTCCATTCACCCGACTTGTAGCCATCGAAATTGTCAGCGAAAATGAAAGACAAGGTCAAAGCGCTGCCGAAAAACTGGGCCGGACTCTGAACCAACAGGCAATCTCAGGAGTAGAAATATTAGGTCCGTCCAAAGCAGCCCTGTATCAGATTCAAAACAAGTTTCGCTGGCATGTGATATTGCGTGGCCAGAACATGCAAGCCCTGCAAGGCATACTGGCAAACTGCCAAGAACTCAATGATCTCAAATCTACCTCTGGCGGAAAAATCAAAATTGCCATCGATGTAGACCCTTTCAACTTGCTATAAGCCAGTTGGGCAAACCACCATCAACCTTAATTTAAAATCTCATTCATGACATTTATTCGCTCCGTATATGATTGGGTCCTGCATTGGGCCGCCACTCCTTACGCGCTTCCAGCTTTATTTTTTGTATCGTTCGTAGAATCATCATTTTTCCCGATCCCGCCGGATGTATTGTTAATCGCCATGACGGTGGCGGCTCCTGCATTGTGGATCAGGTTTTCTCTATTCTGCTCTCTGGCATCCGTTCTGGGGGGGATGTTTGGCTATTTCATCGGCTACCAGTTCATGGATATGATTGGCACCCGTATCGTGGAGTTCTATCATTTGCAAGCCAAGTTTGAGAAAATAGGTGCTCTTTATGACGAAGATCAGGCATGGGCCGTTGCAGCAGCGGGTTTTACTCCTTTGCCTTATAAAATTTTCACTTTGGCCGCAGGGGCATTTAAAATTAATTTTCCAACTTTTGTTCTGGCATCGGCCATCAGCCGTTCGGTCCGGTTCTTTCTGGTCGCATTTATAATTTATAAATTCGGACCACCTATTAAGGTTTGGATCGAAAAATATTTCAACCTTTTCAGCATCGTGTTTTTCATTCTGCTTTTTTTAGGTTTTTATTTATTAAAATTTGTGCTTTGATGGAGCCCTACCATGAGTGAGCATTGCGTACTATTTATCACCGTCGGTTCCAAAGAAGAGGCGGATAAAATAAGTCAGGGGCTGGTCAATGACAAACTGGCATTTTGCGTCAGTGCCGTCCCAAAAATTCAGTCGACCTATTATTGGGAAGACAGGATCCATGTGGATGAAGAATTTCTTTTGATCGTCAAAACCCGGAAGGACCGCTACGAAGCTCTGGAAGCCTGGGTCAAAATAAACCACAGCTATAAAGTTCCGGAAATCATCGCCCTTCCTATCGAGCAAGGACTTCCCGCATACCTGATAGGAATTGATGACTGGGTCACAAAAAGGGACTGACAAACCATGCCCCATACCCATATAAAAAAGGAATGGGAAATTTCAGACAACCTAGCTACGCCGGAATCGGTCTACCTGCGCCGGCGGGAGTTTCTCAAGGGCACGGCTCTGACCACCGCCGCCACTGTTGGGGCTCTTTATGGGTGCGGCCCTTCTTCTACTCCCAATACTCTTCCTGAAGTAAAATGGACCGGACTGGAAAAATCCATTTATCCCGCCAAAAGAAACCTGAAGTACGAGTTGGACCGCCCCATGACTCCCGAAAAAATCGCTGCAACCTACAATAATTTTTATGAGTTCGGAACCGGCAAAATCGATCCGGCACATTACGCACAAAAACTTAACACCCGCCCATGGGCGATTCAGGTTGGCGGACTGGTCAACAAGCCCACAACATTCGACATGGATGACTTGTTAAAAACCATGCCCATTGAAGAACGTGTATTGAGACTGCGGTGCGTCGAGGCCTGGGCCATGGCCGTGCCTTGGACCGGATTCCCATTTTCGGAACTCCTCAATCAGGTCGAACCCAAAGCGGAAGCCACTCATGTAAGACTGGAAACTTTTTACGCACCGCTCACCGCCCAAGGCCAACTGGCATTCTGGGAACCATGGCCCTATGTCGAAGGGTTAACGATTAAAGAAGCGATGAATGAATTGGCGTTTTTAGCCACCGGCATTTACGGGCACCCGCTCCCAAAACAACATGGGGCACCAATCCGCCTTGTTGTGCCCTGGAAATACGGATTCAAAAATATAAAATCCATTGTCAAAATCGAGTTAGTCAACTATCGCCCATCTACTTTCTGGAACACATTGCAGGGACTGGAATACGACTTCACCGCTAATGTCGATCCAAGAATCCCACACCCGCGCTGGCCGCAGGCACGCGAAAAAATGATTGGCACGGGCGATGTTCGCCCCACCCTTCCCTACAACGGTTATGCGGATTTTGTCGCCCACTTATATTCATAAGGAGCTTATCAAAAATAACGACTTTTCTTTTTTACGGCCTGCTTCTTTTCTCACTCATCGCATGGACAGACGGAGAAGCAGGAAAAGCTCCAAGCAAAAGGCATATTTACACAGTCATTGAGTTTGAGTCCACTCTCACGAATCGCAGGAAAGAAGAAATGTTAAAACTCTTAGCGAGCCAGACCTTAGGTGGGAACATAGAGACAGGAAATTTGGAAATACCATAAGATCATTAAAGATCAGGGAAAATTTTGGAACTAGAACATCATGTTTGATTTTGGTCGCGTCAACCAGATATGAGGAACCCCGCCCGACCAAGCGGCTAGCGATTAAAAAATTGTTCGATTTGTGCACCCATGAATCCGGCAATGGCACCTCCGCTTCCTGCGGCAATGATAAGAACGTCCTGATCACCGGTGCGGTATCCAAAAAAGGCACCGATTAAAATCCCCAGGCAAATGATGAACATATAACGTCGTCCACCCAACCAGCCTATAAATCCGCCAACTACCAGTCCCAATACTCCGGCAATGGTCATTAGAAGCGGGCTGTGTATCACCCAACCTATAGCCAGTCCAGTGGCACCCATCAACACCATCCCCAGAAAAATTTCATTTTTGCCGTGCGCTTTGGGCATACAAGCCTTGACCGAATCGTTACAAAGTCACTTATGCTAAAGTTGGTATCATGAGGATCATAGTAGCAAATTAATTTATTGGCTTCTTTTTTATCCTATTTGAGTAATCCCAGCGAAGTGGATTGGGGTCGGGAAGAAAACTTATTGATCTCTGATGAAACAGAAGGGGGAACCTATAAAATCGAAAGTTTTTTCCGGACAAAAATTGTCCGGGAAAATATTCTGACTCCGACGGGTATCTCTTTTGACTATGCCCGCAATCTCATTGCTGTGCCATCTTCCAAGGGGAATATGACGTTCACCATCCCTTAAAGGTTTTTAAAAACCTCGTCCAAGCTGGTTCGAGCATCGCCGAACAACATGCGCGTGTTCTCTTTGAAGAACAGAGGGTTCTGCACCCCCGCATAACCGGTCGCCATGCCACGTTTCAGCACAATAGTGGTTTTACCTTTCCAACATTCCATAACTGGCATACCGGCAATCGGGCTGTCGGGATCGGTTTGCGCGGAAGGGTTAACAATGTCGTTGGCACCAATGACGATGGAAACATCAATCTTCGGAAAGTCGTTATTGATCTCATCCATCTCAAAAACGATGTCGTAAGGCACCTTGGCTTCGGCCAACAAAACGTTCATATGCCCCGGCATCCGCCCCGCAACGGGATGGATACCAAAACGCACATTTATTTTTTTGGCCCTGAGAGTTTTGATGATTTCATTGACGATATGCTGGGCTTGCGCCACCGCCATGCCATAACCCGGAATGATCATGACTTCTTTGGACTCCGTCAACAAAGCGGCAACCTCAGAGGCCTGCAATGCGATCACTTCACCCTGCTCTTCCACTGATGCAGAGCCACCCCCACCAGTCGTTGTGCCAAACCCACCCGCGATAACCGATATAAAATTCCGGTTCATGGCGCGACACATGATGTAACTGAGGATAGCACCACTACTACCAACCAGCGCACCAGTAACGATAAGTAGATCATTGCTGAGCATGAATCCGGTGGCAGATGCCGCCCATCCGGAATAACTGTTGAGCATGGAAACCACGACAGGCATATCAGCACCGCCAATAGCCATGACCATATGAATCCCGAACAACAAAGCAATCCCTGTCATGACCAGCAAGGGCGTGAGTCCACCTCCTGCAGCCGATTGTTCGACAAATATTTTACAACAATAGATTGACCCAAGCAGCAAACCTAGGTTGAGCCAATGCCGGGCCGGTAACAACATCGGGTTCCCGCCGATCTTGCCACTTAGCTTTCCAAACGCGATGACGGAGCCCGACAGGGTGATAGCGCCGATGAGGATTCCAAGATAAGTCTCCACATCGTGAATGGTCAATTCAATACCAGTGTAATGCTGCAACCGTCCTGGATCCATGAAACTGGCGAATCCGACCAGGACCGCCGCCAGCCCTACGAGACTGTGCAACATGGCAACCAGCTCAGGCATTTGTGTCATCTGCACCCGCTTGGCCAGAACCAGACCGATGCTTGCACCAATCAACAAGCCAGCAATGAGGATTCCTAAGTTGGCCGTCACGGCAGACATCGTGGCGATAAGCGCCACGGCCATGCCGATCATTCCGAAAAGGTTGCCGCGCCTAGAGGTTTCCTGATTGCTCAGTCCACCTAACGCCAGAATAAATAAAATTATTGCCCCGACATAAGAGGCGGTTACGATACCTTCGCTCATCTTCGCCTCCTATCTACGAAACATTTCAAGCATGCGGCGCGTTACTGCAAATCCGCCTGCAATATTAATAGATGTGATCAGCACAGCAAACCCAGCCACCCAGACGATCGCCTGTTCTTCCGAACTAATCTGTAAAAGAGCACCAATAATAATGATACTGCTGATGGCGTTGGTCACACTCATGAGTGGCGTATGCAAAGCCGCCGTCACATTCCAGATGACCATATAACCGACAAAGCATGCCAGCACAAAAACCGTGAAGTGTGCCATGAAGGATGCAGGTGCCACAGCACCAAGCCCAAACAAGGCCAAGGCTCCAGCACCAAAGGTGATAAACGGACCCATCACCGAAGGTTTTTCTTCTTTGGGTTCTACAGATTTAGCGGTCTCTACCGGTTTGACCGGTGCCGCTGAAAGTTTTGATGCAGGCGGCGGGAAGGTAATCTCACCGTTCTTAACCACAGTAGCTCCGCGAACCACCTCATCATCAAAATCGACTTGAACGTTACCGTCTTTTTCCTTACACATGTCCGTCAAAAGATGACGCAAATTCGTTCCATACAATTGGCTGGCCTGAGTCGCCATACGACTGGGCAGGTCGGTGTAGCCGATAATGGAAACGCCATGAGCCTTGACCACTTTCCCCGCCTCAGAGAGTTTACAGTTACCACCCTGTTCGGCAGCAAGATCAACAATCACGCTACCGTCTTTCATGGAAGCAACCATGTCTTCCAAAACCAGTTCCGGTGCTGGTTTGCCAGGAATCAACGCGGTAGTGATGATGATGTCCACTTCCTTGGCCTGCTCGGCAAAGAGTGCCATTTCCGCTTCGATAAACTCTTTACTCATCACTTTTGCGTAGCCGCCGGTGCCCGACCCTTCTTCTTCAAAATCAAGTTCCAGGAATTCCGCGTCCATGCTCTCAATCTGTTCTTTCACTTCTGGCCGGGTATCAAAAGCCCGCACAATGGCACCCATACTTTTTGCTGCACCAATGGCGGCAAGTCCGGCTACACCCGCACCGATCACCATTACTTTAGCAGGAGGAACTTTCCCCGCCGCGGTAATCTGCCCGGTGAAGAACCGGCCAAAATGCTGAGCGGCTTCTACCACTGCGCGATACCCGGCAATGTTCCCCATGGAACTGAGCGCATCCATTTTCTGCGCACGCGATATACGCGGCACCATGTCCATAGCCAGGGCCGTAACTTTTTTCTCCGCTAGTTTTTTGAGTAGTTCGGGATTTTGCGCAGGCCAGAGAAATGAAATAACGATCTGGTTCTCTTTCAACATATCCACTTCTTCGGTATTCAGGTCAGGATTCAGTTCAGGACCACGAACTTTTAAAACGATGTCGCTTTCTGACCATATCTCTTTGGCACCTTTGACAACCGCTACGCCCGCTTCGACATAGGAAGCATCAGAAAAATGAGCGGCTGAACCGGCACCTGCCTCAATCACGACTTCAAAACCCAGTTTGATAAGCTGTGTTGCGACCTCCGGAGTGGTGGCCACCCGTTTTTCGCCAGCATGTACTTCCTTTGGGATACCAATCTTCATCGCTTTTATCTCTCATTCAGAATGGTTTGGGGAGTAATAAAGCGCATCAGCCTACCATAAAATGGTAAATTTTTCTAAAAATCTCATAAAAGCTGGGCACCTCTGCCCGGCGAGCTACCAATGGCAATCCAGTGAGAGTTGTGGCTCATTGGTCCCGCGCCTGACGGCGGTCAATCTTGGTCGTCAAAAAGGTTGGAAGCGAGGTTTTTGCGGGCCGTGCGGGCTTCCTGGTCCGCACGGGTGATGCCACCATCGTAGTCGTTATAGTCGACAAATTTGAGGACCGGCTCCATATCCGGATGGCGCTTGAGGTAGAGTCCAGCCATCATTTGCGCCGTACGCCGATATTTAGGATGGCCGGCTTTCTGGGTGCGCAGTTCAACAAGATGCCCCAACTCCCTGAGATTCATACCTACGTTCCAGCGGATGAAATGATTGAACAAGGTGGCATATTGCGCTTCCTGTTCCATCCCGGCCCGTTTTAGGTCGCGGTGCAAGGACTCGGTGCGTTCAAAACATTCCTGCACCTTCTGATCCATACCGATCTCGTCTATTTCCTCCGGCACCGAATAGCCCAGCTCAATTCCCATATCCTGCCTTTGCTGGGTGAGCATACGATGGCGTTGCAGGTCACGGTACTCGGCAAACCCAGCAAGAATATCAAATTGAATGGGATAACCATATTCCAACGCCCTGCTAGGGCGGTCGCGCTTGTTTTGCCGTGACCCGATATAGGTTTTAAAAATTTGTTTTTTACGTTCTTCAGGCAAGGACTTCACAATAGCGCGAATCTGGCTAGAAGAATGCCGGACATAAGGGAAAATCATATTGGACAGCAGATTAATCCTCTGGTCTTCGGGACTGTCTTCCAGCAACTCCACTTCGGCAGAAATTTCAATTTCAACCGAGGCGAAAAGCTTCTGACACAATTTCCTCATAGCATGGTGATTGTCCACCACATAGGCATTTCTCCCGGCACGCTTGATGAAAGTGGGGATCTGGGTATTGAGGGCTTTGCGAATCGATTCAGCCAACTCATGCGCTTCACATAAATCGTGCGACAGCAGTTTGGTGATAAGACCGGAGTAAAACCGCCCGTTACCCACCAGCCCAACATTGGCCTGGGTACAGACCGGAAGGATGCAACGGATCACATCACACGCCGCACTACGGATGGTGAAATTGTAGGCAATCCTATGCGCCTTGACTTCGTTTTCACCTTCAAGGGATTTCTTTCCCACTTTTTGAACCTTACCCCCGCGCTCCACTTCGATCTCAAACGCCTCCGGAGTGAGACGTTTACGGAACAACATCAGCATGGGCTCTACCATCGCGGCGTAAGTTTCAAAAAGAAAATCCATATTGGTCACAAAAGCATTACTGAGCCCGGATTCCTTGATATTGCCCGGACACACATAACGCCAGCGCCCGTTCTTTTTGGTATCGTAGAGAACATAACGAGTCGACTCTTCGATGGGCGAGCCACCTATCCTGCAATCTTCAATGATCTTGGTCATCAGGTTGGAAATTTCTTCCATGCACAAGGGAGCGACCGCCAATTCGGCGACAGATTCATCGCCGAACTTGTTAACCACCCGATCTATCATCTGGGAGCCCTTGACATCGTTGGGCTGCCATCCGGATTCAAAAACTCACGTACAACGGTTTCCTTGAACCCAGTCGGTGCCCGGCTGTAACGTGCCAGAGCCCCGCCAATCACTTCTGGATTCAGATTCCCCAACGCAAACACATTAGCATCGACATCCGAGAGGTAGGGTTTTAGTAACTGCCGTTCGCGGTCAGTCAACTCATCAGATCTTTTTGGCTTATCAGTCATGAATAGTTATTTAAATTTCATATCAGGAGGCGCAGATCTGGCACAACGAAAACCAGTATCGTTGAACCTGACATCAGGCCGACTCCATCTGCGAAACGCGCTCCGCAAGGAATCGGGGAAGTTGACCCAAGACCCGCCACGAAGGGATTTAAACTCGCCTTCGGTATAGCCCTTGGGGTTGTTTTTAGTACCCCGGGTGTAATAGGTGCGGTTATACCAGTCATCCACCCATTCCCAGACATTACCCGCCATATCATGTGCTCCATAAACGGAGGATCCGCTAGGGTAACTACCAACACTGGTCATGGTGTAGATCCCGTTCCATTTTCGATTGAAGGTAGCCCGACCCTTTGGAGAAGCACTCCCCCAAGGATACAAACTGCCACTGGGACCCCGCGCAGCTTTTTCCCATTCCGCTTCTGTGGGCAGACGTTTGCTCCGCCACTTGCAGTAGGACTCTGCATCATACCAGCTTACTTGTGTAACAGGTTGATTACGGATCGACCGAGGAAAAGATGCCTCTTTCCACAAGTTCCCTTCCCGACACGCATCGGTGGTGCAGGAACCATCCAATGCGGGAGGGTGCCCGGTAGCTTTGACAAACTCCAGATATTTCTCATTGGTCACTTCATAGACATCTATCCAGTAGTTATCCAGCGTCACCAGTTTCTCGGGGTACTCATCAGAAAACCACCAGAGCTTGCAGGACTTATCAAACTTGCGGCACATTTTAAAGGCCGCTTTGTTCTCATCAAACCCGGAACCCCGGAAAAACTTGCCGGCTCGAATGAAGGCCATATCTGAAACATCACTGGGATCGGGCCGAAAGATTTTGGGCTCGTCAGATTCATCATGCTCAACACCAACATGTTTAGCTTGGGCGGAAGAAACTAATAAAAGGAAAAGAATAGAACACATCAACACCCATTTAAGCGGTACCATAAATCTCTGCCACAGAACTGGTGAAAGGAATATCACAAGCCGAGATAACTTCTTTTTCTCCATAAAAAATTACTGCTCATTGCGCCCCTGCGGGGCACGAAAGCTAAGGAAGAGTACCACGCCTCATACCTGATTATCGTGAGTAACCCGGAAGCGGACCATTTCCTTGCCATTAATATAAAGTAAGGCCAGTCCCAGAACCATATTCACGGTATAGACCCAGACAAATCGGGAATGTTGGCGCTTAAACTGGAGTTCGAGTTTCTGGTCGGCAGGATTGGCTTTTTTGAGTTGGTCCATAGCGTGCATCTCCGGCCTGAGAACGCTACCAATATACAACGCCAGAACGACCATGACCGCTAGGCACACCTCACGGGTGTATTTACGTTTAGTCACCACTTGCGGTTCGTAACCAACGGAACTGTATCGGGCTACGAGAAACTTAATCACCTCGGCTAAAACCATAAACGTGATGCAGGTATAAACGATGGGAACATTGAAAATATCCATAATTTTGTTCATGAGCACACTGGCTACCAATGGCTGGTCCTCTAAGACCTTAAACCGCACTGTAAATTCCACCAGAAAACCCAACAGAAACATGCCCCCGACCCATAAGCAGAGAGAAAACAAGTAAAACCAGTTAGAGATAAATACTAAACGTTTCATTATCAACCCACTTTGTAAGATTACAAACTGATAAAGCCCCATGCCTTGTAGCCGAGGAAACTCTTACCAGCCAGCAAAAGTTATCGGAATTAAGCCCAGCGTCACGTGGTGTACCTAGTGTCCGCCGGAGACACGTTTACGGAGAGCTTTGAAACTTTCTTTAATTTCGCGTTCTTCCCGTTCCCGAGCATCAATGATTTCCTGGCGGTCACCGCCAAACCAAGTTTTAACCGTGGTCCCAGTCTTCTCGCGATTAACAGTGTTTAGAATGGACAAATAAATGATCCCGTAAAAAACAGCAATGCCATAAAGGATCCAAGGAATCAGCGACCGAAGACGCTGTTTTTCCTTCAGTGACCTGTGATCCCACAACCGATACCATAAGGATTCTTTCTCATCCTCGGCCATATCCACTCCCTAGCACAAAAGAGCCTTTAAATACATAGAGATAAAAGAACCAAAAACCTCTAGAAAACCCAATCATAACAGAACCACAAAATCTAAACAACCAGCGACGCCCACCAGGCGCAACCCTCTGAGGCATGAGGATTAAAGAATAATATAACACGAGACCAACTAGCCATCACCTAGTCTGGTGAGCAGAAAATTGTCTCGGCTGAATAAGCTATTGCTAATTACCTTCCCTGCCAAGGGGTATGGTATATTTCTTTATTTTAACCCTCAATTTTTTAGATTTTGATAGAAATTAAGCCTGTACAGAATCTTAAAGCAACCGTCGCCATTCCCGGCTCCAAAAGTTATACTAACCGGGCATTGCTGATCGCCGGACTCACCGATGGAGAGTGTCGATTGGAAAACCCACTGGTGAGTGACGACACAAAATACATGACCCGAGCTCTGAAAGCCTTCGGGGTTCCGATTCAGGAAGAAAAAGAAGCTTTTATCGTTTCTGGAAAAGGTGGAAAGCTTTCCGCGCCCTGTGAAGATATTTTCATCGGTAATGCCGGAACCACCATGCGATTTCTCACCACCTTCTCTGCCTTGGCACCGGGGGAAATCCGGCTCGACGGTGATGAGCGCATGCACGAAAGACCTCTGGCAGACCTTTTGGATTGTCTCACGCAAATGGGAGTCCATGCGGTATCGGTCAATGGCAACGGTTGCCCGCCGATAGACATTGTCGGCGGGGAAGTACCGGGAGGAGAGATCAAGCTCGCCGGTGACAAAAGCAGTCAATACCTCACTTCCATTTTACTTTCGTCCCCTTATTTTAAAAATGATACCTGCGTTCATATCCAAGGGGACCTCACTTCAAAATCTTATGCCAACATTACCCTAGACATCATGAAGACCTTCGGCGTCCATGTTGAAAATGAGAGTTATCAGCGTTTTAAAATCAAAGCAGGAGACCGCTATAAAGCGCAGACCTACCGGGTGGAAAGCGACTGGTCAAGTGCCTCTTATTTTCTGGCAGCAGCGGCAGTGACTGGCGGGGAAATGACCCTCACCGATATCAATCCCGGCAGCGTTCAGGGAGACGCGCAATTCACCTCGGTGCTGGAAAAAATGGGGTGCCGAGTAGAAAAAAAAGCAACCGCCCTGCATATTAAAGGAAACTCTTTGAGAGGAATCACCATCAATATGAATAATATGCCGGATGTGGTGCAGACTTTGGCCGTGACGGCCCTGTTCGCCAAAGGCGAAACTGTGATTCAGGGGATTGGCAACCTCAGGATCAAGGAAACCGACCGCATCTCCGCTCTGGCCACAGAGTTAACCCGTCTAGGGGCGAGGGTCAAAGCCGGAGAAGACTACCTCATCGTAAAACCGGGAGATTATGCAGGTGCCGAAATCGAAACTTACAACGACCACCGCATGGCCATGAGCTTCGCGGTGGCTGGATTAAAAATCCCGGGAGTTCGTATCAAGAATCCCAATTGCGTGGAAAAATCGTTTCCGGATTTCTTTCAGCGCTTTCAAGAGCTTTAAAAAAGGCAAAGCCGAGCTAAAATATTTTTGTTCCCCCAATCGGAACGATTTAAAACCCTTTAGAAAAGACAAACATGGTTGAACACGCCTACACCAATTCACTCATCACCGAGAAAAGCCCTTATCTTCTGCAACACGCACATAACCCGGTCAACTGGTACCCATGGGGCGATGAACCGTTTAAGATCGCCAAGGAAAAAAATCTTCCGGTTCTGGTTAGCATCGGTTACGCCACCTGTCACTGGTGCCATGTGATGGAGCGTGAGTCGTTTGAGGACCCGGTTCTGGCGGCGGTGCTCAACGAAGGTTTCGTCAGCATTAAGGTCGACCGTGAAGAAAGGCCAGATGTTGATAGCATCTATATGCAGGCAGTACAGGCTTTGGGCCAGCAGGGTGGCTGGCCGCTCAATGTGTTTCTGACTCCGGGCGCAGTCCCTTTTTACGGCGGCACTTATTTCCCCCCTGAGCGTCGCCACAACCTGCCCTCTTTTCTGGATGTGTTGCAGTTTCTCATCAATACATGGAAAGACGAGCAGGACAAAATTGACAAACAGACCAAAGCATTAGTGGACTATATCCGCCAATCCTCCACCCGCGAAAAAAGTTCTGCCGATCCGGACGATTTGGACTTTGCTGGGGAAGACAAAACCGTCGAACTATTTGAAAAACATTACGACCCACTCAACCACGGCTTTCAGTTTCAACAGCAAAACAAATTTCCTCCTTCGATGGGGTTGTCGCTCCTGCTCAGGCACTATCACCGAACAGGGCACGCCAACAGCCTGACGATGACGGAAAACACGCTCAAGGCCATGAAGTTCGGTGGAATTTATGACCAGATTGGCGGCGGGCTTTCGCGTTACAGCACCGATTACAAATGGCTGGTGCCACATTTCGAAAAAATGCTTTATGACAATGCCCTGTTCACCACCGCTTTAATCGAAACCTATCAGGTCTCCGGTAAAAAAGAGTTTGCTGAATTTGCCAACGACCTTTTGCAATACATCGACAGGGACATGACTTCCGAAGAAGGAGCCTTCTTCAGCGCCGAAGACGCTGACAGTGAAGGGGTTGAAGGCAAGTTTTATGTATGGACTCAGGAAGAAGTCAAAAAAATTCTCGGAAGAAAAACCGCAAGCGTTGCGATTCCCTATTACAACATCACTCCTGACGGAAACTTTGAGGGAAAAAATATTTTAAACGTCACCCGGGTACCGGAAACCGTTGCCAAAGAAGTGGGCATGCAGAAAGCCGATACCATAGCCGAACTAGAAACCGCCCGAGACAAACTTCTTGAAGCCCGCAATCAGCGCATCCGCCCCCTGCTGGATGACAAGATCCTCACTTCTTGGAATGCCCTTATGATCAGCGCCATGGCAAAAACAGGCCGAGCGCTGGACGATGCCGACCGGATACAGAAAGCCGCCCGCGCCATGAAGTTTATCCTCACCCGGTTGCGCACGCCTGACGGAAAAATCCTGCGGCGTTATCGCGATGGGGAAGCCCGCTACGATGGCTACCTGTGCGATTACACCGCCACTGCCAGTGCCTGCATGGATTTATATGAGGCTACTTATGAACCTCATTATATTAAAACTGCCCGCGAACTGATGCAAAGGGTAGAAGATAAGTTCTACAACGAAAACGGCACGTTTCACGAGACAGCGAGCGACGGAGAAGAGTTGTTAGTCCGCCAAATCAGTGGCTACGACGGGGTGGAGCCTGCCGGAAACAGCAACGCCGCTCTGTCCCTGCTGAGGCTTTCCGCCTATCTGGCCGACCCTGCCCTGTCTCAAAAAGCAGAAAAAGTATTCTTAAATTTCAATGATGAACTGATGGAATATGGCCTCAACTCAGCATTCATGCTCCAGGCGCTGCATTTGTATCTTGGCGGACTCAAAGAAGTTGCCGTAGTGGGGAAAAGAAATGACCCAGCCACACAGGAAATACTAGACACCCTGCGCAAAGGGTTTTACCCAAACGCGGTTTTCGCTTTCGCCTATGAGGATGAGATTGAAAATGCCGGAAAGGTCATTCCCCTGTTAAAAAACCGGAAACTAGTGAGTGGAAAAGGCACTGCTTATGC
Source organism: Nitrospinales bacterium (assembly GCA_965263085.1). Classification (GTDB taxonomy): domain Bacteria; phylum Nitrospinota; class Nitrospinia; order Nitrospinales; family VA-1; genus LS-NOB. Next base: position 1,661,227 of record OZ253582.1, on the reverse strand, counting down.
CTGTCGGCAAGGGACCTGCCTCGCACCCGTCCATTCTGCGGAAGAATTAGTGAAACTATTGAGTTATGAGTAAAGAAGTTCTATGATGATGCCTTCATCTCAACCCTTGGAGAACGATAAATTCAATGCGTAAAGAATTGATAGATAACATGGTCGATGCCGCCTTGAAAGGCCAATCGATTTCTTATGAACAGGCTTTGCAACTGGAATCGCTGGCCCACGACGAACTGGACTATCTCTTTATCGGAACCGACCGCATTCGCGAACAGTTTAAAGGACAGGACGTTAAAATCTGCTCCATCGTCAACGCAAAATCTGGCCGATGCGTGGAGGACTGTTCTTTCTGCGCACAATCAAGTTCGTTCCAGACCGATTCGCCGGAATATGAATTGATGGATGTTGAAGAAATCGTTGCCGCCGCAAAAGAAGCGGAAGCCTTTGGATCCAATGAATTCTCCATCGTTGCTTCTGGAACTTCTCTTGATGACCGGAAAGAACTGGACCGGGTGATTGAAGCCATCAAGCGTATCAAGGCTGAAACCCAGCTTGAAACCTGTTGTTCCCTAGGGCTGATGCCACTGGAACATTTGAAAGAACTGAAAGCCGCCGGGCTGGATCGGTGCCACCATAATCTGGAAACCGCAAAAAGCCACTTTGATAAGATTGTTTCCACCCATACCTATGAAGATGAAGTGAGTGCTGTGCAAAATGCCAAAGAAGCAGGATTACAAGTCTGCGTAGGCGGTATCTTCGGGATGGGAGAATCATTCGCGCAAAGAGCCGAACTAGCTTTTTCTATCCGCGAGTTGGGCACACAATCGTTTCCAGTCAATTTTCTCAAACCGATCGAAGGTACCGGACTCGACCATCTGGAACCCATGGAACATTATGAAGCCCTCAGGACCATCGCCCTGCTACGGCTGATCTTGCCGGATATCGACCTGTTCGTCTGTGGAGGACGGGAAGAAGTGTTGACCGACCAGCAGGAGCGACTGTTCTCTGCCGGGGCCAACGGAATTCTGGGGGGCAACTATCTCACGACCAAAGGTCAGGACCCGAAAAGGGATATAGAAATGATCGAAAGACTGGGACTGCGTCCGGTTTATACCTCTATATAACAAACAACATAACCCCCCTTTTCCCGATTGGGAAAAGGGGGGTTATTTATTCCAACTTGTACTAAAAATTTCAGGTCAATAAGTTTTCCTCAATGACCTTCTTGATTTCCGCTTTCGATTTTACCCCTACAATCTGCTGAACCACCTGTCCTCCTTTGATAAAAAGCAGAGTCGGGATACCACGGATGCCATAGGTAGTTGCCGTATTGGGGTTATCGTCCACATTCAGTTTTCCTACCAGGATTTGGTCTTCAAAATCCTTGGCGAGTTCTTCAACGGTGGGCGTGAGCATTTTGCAAGGCTGGCACCACTCGGCCCAGAAATCCAGCATAACCGGCTTATCAGACTTTAGAACCGTTTGCTCAAATTCGTTGTCGGAAACTGTAACCACTCTACCTGACATAAACAACTCCTTAAATTAGAAAGAAATAATTACCATTAAACCGGATTCTTCCGGGAAAATATGAATAGTTTTGTAAAATCAGACTGTTACTGATAGCTCATTTGCAAGAATCGCCCTAGATTGAAAAATATATCCATCAAACTGAAAATGGCGACCATGTAGGAATGATTTTTTTGATACTATCATAACTTCCCCATGATCGACAAGCTCTTTGCCGGAAACCCTTTGGGGAAATCAAATAAAGCCCATAAGTCAAATGACTTGGAACAGGAGTTTTAATAATGGCTGATGTCGTCCAATTTTTTGCGTACAATAAATTGATCAACGAAGATTATTTTAAGGAACAAGGGCTGGAATATATATCCAAATCTTCCGTGACGCTCTCGGCCTGGCAACTGGTTTTTAACAAAGTCCCCATTGATAACGGTGGAGTGGAAGGGCTGGGATTGGCCAACATCGAACCGACCAATGATAATGCCGGGATGATGCATGGAGAACTTTATGCGATGGATGAAAAGTTCCTTCCTCAACTGGATAAACTTTTTGGTCACCCCGATGAGTATCAGCGCAAAGTCCTGCGCTTTAACCGCCACGATTTTACCATGATCAATGGGCTGACCTATATCGCCCGACCTGACAAAATCGCGACAGGGCTCAAACCCGACAAGGCCACCATGAAAACCCTCAGGAAAGCCAAAAAACTTTTCCCCATGCTTTATTTTTCCCGCATGATGAACACTCCCACCTGCGATTGAGCCCTGTATGCCTACGTTCACGGTATTAGTGAGAAAACCCGGCTTGGAATTTCCACGGGCTTTATCAGGCCACCCGGAAAAAAATAGTATCGACCTTGCAACAGCCATCAGCCAGCACGAAAATTATGTAAAAGCCCTTGAACAGGCCGGAGCCAAGGTGAAATATCTACCCACACAGGATCACCTCGCCGATGCCACGTTTGTGGAAGACACCGCCGTTATTCTCGCGGATAAAATCCTGCTTTGTCCGATGAAAGAGGCTTCGCGCCAGGAAGAAGTCCAATCCACCGCCGCCATGCTGAAAATATATGGAGATTGCGTGACTCTCGATTCCCCCGCGACCCTTGATGGCGGTGATGTAATGAGCACACCCGATGCGATTTTTGTGGGCCTTTCAAAACGCACCAACTTGCAAGCCCTGCAAGCTCTTTCCAAACTCACGACAAAACATGTAGTGCCTGTCGCCGTGACGCAAGGGTTACATCTTAAAAGTGCCACCACCTTTCTCGGCAACAACCTATTGGTCATAGACCCAACGCGGGTGGATACTTCCAACCTAAAACATTTTGACTGGATCGAGGTGAGTGAAAGCGAATCTTATGCTGCCAATTGCCTAGCATTGGGCAACAGAGTGCTGATGCCCGCCGGATTCCCCAGCGTTCGCGACAAAATCCGTGCGCATGGACTTGAAATCATCGAACTGGAAATGAATGAATTCGAAAAAGCCGATGGCGGGGTGACCTGCTTGAGCCTGATCATTCCTTAGCAGACGTCTTGTTCGATGAGCTAGGGCGGTTTATATTAATCCTAATAAGAGGGGAGATTTAGATAGTGGAAAACGTTGACCGCTTTACGCCGAGTGGTTAGTTCCAGCGGGCGGAGTCGGGAGTGACGTTACGAGCTTTGGAGATGTGGACGAGGTCGATTTTTATTTTAAGGAAGCTGTGAATGAACTCGGCACGGCGAAGCACATCCTGTTCTTCCAGAAATGATTGTTTTTGCTCCAGGGGAAGGTCTAACCTATAAGCAAACCGATCGACAAACTGGCTAAGCTTATCGCCTAGGTTCCAGTCGGGTTCTTCTTTGAACTCGCTGTTATCAGGAATCAGGCTGATGAACTCCCTGTACCTGTCAATCAAACTGTCACGGGTAACATTGGAGGCCTCACCAATTTCCTGCTCGTTCTGTTCTTCGAGTAGATCAATTTCGGCACAGCGGTAGAGTTTTCCTTCCATTTCCTTCACAATGCGAAACCGGCGTAGTCCAACCAAGGTGAAATTATACTTCCCGTCGAGGTGATGAATTTCCTTTTCGATACTCCCCACACAACCTATGGGGTATATATTCGGCCTGTTAAAATAGGCTACCTCCCAACCCGGTTTTAAAAGAACCATGCCTATTTTGCGTTCGCCTGCAAGGGCATCGGCGGTCATTTGCCGGTACCGAGACTCAAAAATATGCAGAGGCAAAGGGGTACCGGGATAAAACACGGTTGAGGGCAAGGGAAAGAGGGGAATAATTCCTACTTGTTGTGAATCTTTTTCCATAGTTTCCTTATCTAAATAGTTACATCATAAGGTGGATATTGTAACACCCTATCCGCTGACAGGAAATTTGACAATTAAGGTTTATTTTTTTAGTCTGAGGATGCATGATTGCCCAGCCCGAAAATATTTGCACTGAAATCCAAGCCTCGCTGACCCATTCCGGTTTATTTGCAGATACCGAAAATTCTGGGAACCGCTGGCGAATTTCGCCGGAACCGTATTTTCTCTCTTCCGAGGATGCCGAGTTTTTCCACCAGCTTGGTCCCCAACTCCTCAAATTCTATTCCGCCTGGAACAAACTCTATCTGGGAAGCATCAGAGGAACTGGCTCCAATTGGTTCGCTCAATATCTCGATGCGGGTAAACCTGACGAACTGATCGAGTTTGGCAGAATGAAGCGGTTTCGCCAAACCTTGCCATCTATCCTCAGACCCGATGTGATTGTGACGGAAAACGGATTTGCTGTAACAGAGCTGGATTCAGTTCCCGGAGGGTTCGGCCTGACCGCTGAGCTTATGTCCCTTTATAAAGATCCCGCATGGCAGATTATTGGCGACTCCGTGGGCGGAATCCCATCACTGTTTTACAACATGGCCGAATCGCTGGCCAAAGAAGAAAAACCCTGTATCGCCATTGTCGTTTCTGACGAAGCCCAGGACTATCGTAGCGAGATGGAGTGGCTGGCCACCTTGTTAAATAAAAAAGGTTTTCCAGTCTACACGGTACACCCTAAAGAAATTCAGTTTCGTGAAGAGGGGCTATTCATTCAGAATGCGGGAAAATGGCTTCGCGTCGATGTCCTGTACCGTTTTTTTGAGTTATTTGATCTCAAAAATATCCCTAAATCAGAATTGATGATGTACGCGGCAAAAAAAGGCCAAGTCGTAACCACACCCCCTTATAAAGCCTGTTTGGAGGAAAAACTCAGCTTCGCGCTATTCCACCACCCCTCCCTGAAGCCGGATTGGGAAAAAGCATTGGGTTCTGAAACTTTTGGCACCTTATCTCATCTAATTCCAGAGACTTGGTTGCTCGACTCCCGGCCCATGCCTCCTTATGGGGTGATTCCGGGATTGCGGTTAAAGGGCACACCGGTTCAGGATTGGCAGGAATTGATGGATTTGACCCAAAAGGAACGCGAAATGGTGATCAAACCATCGGGATTCTCGCCGGAATCCTGGGGAAGCCGTGGGGTTGTGGTCGGTCACGATGTTTCCGGAGAAGTTTGGCAGGAAACCCTGACAAAAGGTTTGCGGCAATTCCCCGGTCAAACTTCGATTTTACAGAAGTTTTACAAGGGAAAACGGGTACCTGTTTCATATCTGGACCCCAATTCAGGCCAGATGAAAACCATGCAGAGCCGAGTGCGATTGACGCCTTATTATTTTGTGGTAGAAAACACCACACATCTTGCGGGAATTCTGGCTACACTTTGCCCGCAGGATAAAAAGAAAATTCACGGTATGGTCGATGCGGTGATGATGCCCTGCGCCATAAAAGAATCAAGATAATTTAGTATGATGAAACTTTATAATCTAGACGGATGCGGTTACTGCGCTATGGTCAGGGAAGTTCTGTCCCACATGGGTCTTGAATATGAGAAAATAGACGTTCCTTGGGCCCATCATCAGCGTCAGGAAGTTCAAGAAATATCGGGACAAACCACCGTCCCGGTCCTGGTCGATGGATGCATCATTCTTGACGATGAATACGATATCATCGACTATCTGAAAAAGACCTATCCGGTCAATTCTTAATCTCCCACAAAAATAAGGAAAAAACATGGAGGCTTGGCAACAACAACTCAGCCAGAGCGTGGTGAAGATTGAAGACCTGCCGTTTATTCCCGAGTCTCCTGAATATCAGGAGCGACTAAAGAGAGTGGGAGAACTCTACCCCATACGCATCAACTCTTATTTCATGAGCCTCATTAAGGGGCCCAATGACCCTTTATGGAAGCAGGTGGTACCCACCACCGAAGAGCTGGACGACTATATAGATGGAGAAACCCTGATCTCCGATCCGCTTAATGAAGAAGGCGACATGCCCGTTCCCGAACTGGTGCACCGTTATCCGGACCGGGTACTTCTGATGATCAACAACCAATGCCCTATTGTCTGCCGGTTCTGCACGAGAAAGCGGAAGATCGGATTCCCCGGAGTGGTCACACGCGAAACGCTCAGGCAGGGCATTGAATACATCCGCAACAATCCTGAAATCCGGGATGTGATCATGTCCGGCGGCGACCCGCTTCTCGTCCCCGATAAAGAACTTGATCGGATTCTCAGTGAACTGCGATCCATCCCGCATTTGGAAATCATTCGCATTGGAACACGGGTTCCAGGAACCTTGCCAGCCAGAGTGACAGAAAACCTGTGCTCGATATTGAAGAAATATCATCCACTGTATTTCAACATGCATTTCAACCATCCGGCGGAGATTACCCCAGAAGTGGAGAAAGCTTGTGCCATGCTTGCCGACACGGGAATCCCCTTGGGCAGTCAGACGGTGCTGTTAAAAGGGGTCAATGACAACGTGCAGGTCATGAAAGAGTTGATGCTGAAATTGTTGAAGAACCGCGTCAAGCCCTATTATATCTATCAGGCCGATATGACGGAGGGGACAGACCACTTTCGCACATCCGTAGAAAAAGGACTCGACATACTGAGAGACCTCATGGGCCACACCTCCGGCATGGCAGTGCCTTATTTTGTGATCGATGCACCGGGTGGAGGCGGCAAGGTAAGACTGCTCCCCAACAGTGTCGTCGAACACAACAAAGATGAAGTGGTGATCACCAATTATGAAGGAAAAGTTTTCCGTTACAGCCAGCCTGATGGGGGAAATGGCCCCTCCAAAAACGACTCAAAGCTCCAGGATATGTGCCAATTGCCTGCCTAAACAAAAATTCACAAACCCTACCAATTACGACCTCCTGCTAGAATAGTCGTCTTGGTTCGTCGCGCAAGAAATTCTCCATGTTTAAAAAAGCATTAAAAAAGAATCTGATCGCCGGTTTATTGATAACCATTCCAGCAGGGCTAACCTATATAATCCTGTCCTTTGTCATCACTCGTGTGGACAAGGCCATGGCACCGGTGGTCAAAGGAATCTTTGGGACTCAGGGCCTGCAGTTTCTGGAGGAGTGGCATGTTCCGGGCACTGGATTTCTTTTGCTTGGCCTGTTTATTATTGGGGTGGGACTGTTTGGAACGAACTTTATCGGGGAAAAAGTTGTGGCGATGGGAGAAAAGTTCCTTCGCCAAATTCCGGTGGTTCGGGTTATTTACACGAGTATCAAAAAGGTTGTGGATACCCTTTCCCTGACCGAAGCCGCCAGTTTTCAAAAAATGGTTCTCATCACCTACCCCCGCGAACCATTAAAAACACTTGGAATAGTATGCTGCGACACACCGGAGGGTATCAAAGGCGTGACGGGTAATAAAATGCTCAACGTCTTCGTCCCTACCTCACCCAACCCCACTACAGGATTCCTGTTCATGGTTCCGGAGAAGGATACCATTCCCATGGAAATGTCCGTGGAAGAAGGCTTGAAGATGATCATATCATTTGGAATGGCCCACCCCGAATCTTCCGAAACCTCCAAAGCTTGAAAAATTAAACAGTCCATCGCAAATTGTTGATGAGTTCGGCAAAATCTGCAGTTGTCTGTGGAAACGCGTTTAACACTTGTCAGGGTTCCAGGCTTTATTCTGGCTTCCCAATTCGAGTTCTTAATATTGGTCTGCTCTCGCTTTTAAGATCTAAAATGATCTGGGTCTTTTGCGGATTTAAAAAATGAAAAAGTCGGGTGTTGGGATTCTTAAGTGAAAAAGTTATCCACAAATCTTCCTTGAAGGTACGGACGGAATATTGCTCCAAGTTTTTATCATTATACGACCTACCACGTAACCGAGGATCTTTTTCCGTCTTTGGCAGGATCAGTGTGATCTGCTTGTTGGCAAAGTCTGGCTTGACCTGATAAAGAACAGGCTCGGTCAGATTGACCAAAATTCGGGTGTAAATCGGGTGGGGGCCTATTTTTACGGTGGAAGCCTGGGGGGGCTGAACAGATTCAAGCTCATCCTGAGCCCAGGCGCATTGACAACCTCCCTGCACCCCGATAAGCGGGAGCGAAAGAAGCAAGAGGAGCCTGATAAAATTTAGAGAAATGACCATAATTTTTGACGCAATTGCTTCTTTTTGTATTATAGCGCAAAACCATACCAACCTGATTAAAGATTAGATGGAAAAGATCAACCGAGATGTTTTTATTGGTTCGCTCAAGCTTTCTTTACTTCATAGAGTGCAATGGTATAAAATCGTTCAGTGATGGAGATTTTAGTCGCATGAGCTTTCTTCTCAGAATTTTAATATGCCGAAAAACCTAAAAAACCTTTTCAAGCTTTGCCAGATTTTAAAAACACGGGGAAATTGGCCTCTTATTCGAAAATCAAAAAAGCAGTTGTGGAATTTTTTTATTTGCGAAAATGGCTTGATACAAAAACCTTTTTCCCCCGCCATGATTTACTGGTTTCAAATGCTTAAGGGCTTGGAGGTTCTGGTTTGGCGGCTTGAAACCTTCGGATTTGTATTCAGCGAAAGACTGAGCGATGACGACAAAAAATATTTAAATCAATGTTTAAAATGACTCCATTCAGACTTCGCGTCTTTTGGATCTGTTACTTCCATCCTTCAATCACTCAGACCTGCTAATTTGAACCCCACACTGAACAACAGGAAATTCCAGATATTATTCCTGATTTTTTCTTCGCTTTTAATATTTCTAGGTCGACAACTGGATACCGGCATCCTGAATTATGACGATGCCTATTATGCTCAGAAGGCAAAGGAAATCCTAGAGTCCAGGTCCTTCTGGCTCATCACTTTCGCGGGAACACCTACTTTTGATAACCCGCCTCTTCCCTTCTGGTTGACCGCTTTAGCCTTCAGTGTCTTTGGGGTTTCCAGTTACGCGGCGGTTTTCTCTTCAGCCTTGTTCGCGACTGGGATCATTGTCATGACTTACCGGTTGAGTCTGTTACTCTATAAAGATTACTGGATCGCTTTCGCCTCAGCCTTTGTTTTACTTTTCCCGGGAATGTTTGCGGATTCCGCTCGCCGAGGCATGGTCGATATTCCTCTGGCATTTTTCGTCACTCTGGCATTTTTTTCTTTTTTTAAAGCCCGTGATATCAAACCTTGGTACCTGATTTTCGGTTTCGCAAGCGCCGGTGCCATATTGTCAAAAAGCGTTCTTGGACTTTTTCCTCTCACCATCGTCGGGGCCTTTTTAATTTTCAGCCGACAATGGCGAGAAATTATCAATCCCTGGTTTTTGTCGGGATGCATGATTTCCCTTCTTGGGTTCAGCTGGTACCTTATTAATTGGCAGCATTACGGACAAGAGTTTATAGATGCCCACTTTGGCTCGCTGATTATCAACCGGAGTTTTGGTGGAACTAAAGAGGTTTCTGATTTTCTAGGATACGCGGAAGACTTTTTAAGGAACTACTGGCCCTGGCTTCCTTTTGCTTTAGCAGGCTTGGCCAAATTCGGTAAACGCGGTTTTCTAGAAAAGGACAGGACTTCCTTATTACTTTTCCTATGGCCCATTCTCACCTTTCTGGTGATGAGCACAAGCAAAAACCAGACGCTCCGTTATTTATTTATGATGTTTCCAGCCCTCGCTATTATCACCGCGAAAACTATTTCTGAATGGCTGGGGCCTGATAAAAAAAATCAGGCAATGGCCATAATGACCGGGGTTATTGTCGTGACCACCCTGTTCGTGAATGCCACGCCCTTTCAGGTTAAAGCTACTCTCGCTCAAAGTAGTAAAGAAGTGCGGGAACTGGCCGCCATAATCAATCTCAACACCCAGAAAACCCAGAAAATAGGAAACTACTATCTCACCACATCAAACCCCCGATTAGCAGTGCAATTTTATTCCAACCGCGTCATTGAGCAAAATGTTACTCGCGACCCCAAAACACTCATGGCAGCACTGTCTTCCAACCCGGAAAAAACATGGTTATCCACCATTGGCCCATTCAGGAAATTGACAACCCAGTATCCAAACAAGATTTATTTGATCCAGGCCAATAATAAGTACGCTTTTTTTACTTCAATGAAAAATCGAGAAAATATCAGATATGATTTTTCAGCAATGCGCCTCCCTATCGTCAAATAACCTTCTACCTTCTAAGAATTTACGAATGTGAAAATTTACCTGCTCTGTTTTGACATTTCCAATAATTCTCTAGGCAGGGCCACTTTACTTGCCAGCGCTCTCGCTACCCGACATGACGTCAAAATTATTGGCACCTCAAAGAACGGGGGTATCTGGTACCCCATGAGTAATATTGGAATCCCTATACAAATATATCCTTGGAGCCGCTATCCAGCTTTTATTTCTACCATACGTAAAATGCTTCGCGAAATGGACGCAGATATTTATATCGCCTGCAAATTACGACCTACAAGTTTTGGAATCGCGTTGCTGAAAAAATGGTTTTCAGGAAAACCCGTCTTGGTGGATATCGATGATTGGGAGGCTGGGTTCTATTATCACTCTGGCTTCTGGGGACGAGTTGGCCGCTTCCTGAATTTTTCTAACCCAAATGGCTTGCCATACACCTGGCTCATGGAACAGCTTGTCAATTTTTCCGATTCCATCGTTGTCAGTAACAAGTTTTTACAAAACCGTTTTACCGGATGCCTGATCCATCATTGTCGAGACACAACAGTATTAAATCCTGAAAATTTTGATTCTCAGGAAATTAAGAAATCGCTCGGCTTGGAAAACAATCGTGTGATAATGTTTATGGGCACTCCACGGGCTCATAAAGGTATTGACGATCTTATCCAAGCAGTTGAGAGCTTGGATGATTCAGATATCCGGCTGGTTTTTATTGGTGCCGAGCCCTCTTTCAATCCTCTTCGGAATAAACCTCTTTCCATTTCAAAGAAAGTGGTGGTGCTTCCAAAGATTCCCTTTGAGGAGCTTCCCAAACATCTCTCGGCAGCTGATATCCTGGTTGTTCCTCAAAGGGACACAACCGATACCCAAGGCCAGAGTCCGGCAAAACTGTTTGATGCCATGGCAATGGCTAAACCAGTAATCACCACCCGTGTCTCCGACATTCCAGAAGTGTTAGGAGGAAATGGTTATCTTGTTGAGCCCGGAAACGTTGAGGAGCTTGCTCTCACCCTTCGACATGTTCTGGATCACCCCAAGGAAGCCAAAGAGAAAGGGCTTCGGGCCAGAGAACGGTGCGTCAAACTCTATGATATAAAGGTCATGGAAGCAAAGTTGCAAAATTTAATCGAAAAAGTCATCAATCCACCTTGATTGTGGCTGGTATTCACACCCGTAAATTCTCAAACCTGAACCCGCCTTGATCCGGTTTTACGCTCATATCAAGATGGTTTATAATACTGAGCCAATGGCATAGACCTTTTTGCTGATTTTAGCCGCGATTTTTTAAATGGAGTTCTGATTTATTTTGTTAAGTTTTCCACGGGAAAAATTACCCAAAAACCCGAAATTTCTTATTATCAAACTGCGCTCTCTGGGGGACGTGGTTTATAACACTGCCGTTTATACCCCGTTAAAAAGAAGTTTTCCTGGTTGCCATTTGACGGTACTGGTGGAACACTTTTCACTCGATGTAGTTCGCCACCATCCTGACATTGACGAAGTTTTATGTTTTGAAAAAAAGTCATGGTTGCACCAGCTTGGATTTTACTACCGGCTTTTCGCAAACCGCTATGACGTCGTGATTGATATGCATGAGGGAACACGGGGGGCGGTCATGTGCTTTGCCACCCAGGCTCCTTACCGTGTGGGGCACAAGTTCGCCAAACGATCTTTCCTATACAACATTAAGCTCGAATTTTGCGATCTCAATCCCAAACAGCCCATTGACTATCAAGTCGCCCTAATAAAAAAAATGGGCGTGGAGTTTGGAGAAATCGCTCCTTCCGTACATATTCCGGAATCAGCGCAAACTACAGCCGAACAATTATTGCAAGCGGAAGGAATTGATACTCACGAACTATTCTGCATTTTGCATCCAGGGGCAAAAATTTATGACCTATGGGAAGCCGAGAAATTCGCGCGACTCGCGGATATGGTTTATTCCCGATACCATATAAAAACTTTACTGACCTGCGGGCCAGGACAGAAACACCAAGTCGATGAAATCATACCCAAAATAAAAAATGTCCCCTATGCTTTCATCAGCACAAGCTTGGAAACACTTGGAGCCATAACTCAAAAAGCTCAATTTGTGGTGTGTCATGACGGGGGTTATATGCACTTCGCGTCCGCTCTTGGAACCCCGGTGGTGGGAATGCTCGGGTGGACAAACCCCGAAATCTGGCGACCTCCCGGAAACAACACAACCATCGTTTCAAAGGAGATAGAATGCCGACCCTGCAATCTGCAAACAAGAAAAGAAGAATGCTGGAATGGACGACCGGAATGTAAAAGCCTTATCACCGTGGAAGATGTTCTCACGGCTATTGATGAAGTGTATCCGGCAAATATCAGGAACTAGATTTTTCTGCCAGCATTTTTTCCACCTGCTCCCAAACACTGTCCACCGTTATACTTCTAAAGTGGAACTTCCCCGGATCCGTCCCCTCAACACAATTCTTTCCTTCCGGGTGAACGGTTATGACTCGACATAAATGATCAGGAATCTTATACGGACCGCAACGCATAATCGAAATGGTTCCGAAAAGCGCCACAACCGGGGTTCTCACAGCAAACCCGATATGCATGGGGCCTGTGTCGGCAGTCACCATGAGTCCGGCCTGCGAGATAATGTTAGCGTTCACCCTAATCGGCTGGTCACAGACTTCTATCACCCGAAAAGTATTGAGCTGGTTCAAAATAGTAAGAGCCCGCTTTTTTTCATTCGGCCCTCCTCCTAGAATTATATTCCAAGATGTTGTCTTGAGGATTCGACTCGCGAGTTCCGCGAAACGCTCTACCATCCACCGCCTGCTTTCAACAGCCGCGCCCAAATTCAGATAAACATATTTTCCGGAATCAAAATTATGAGCCTTTAAAATTTCTTTCGATCTATCACTAGTAACCTGATCAAAAAATATTTCCATCTGACCTCCATCCGGCTTAACGCCGAACTTTTCTAGCATGATCAACCTTCTCTGGATCCCATGGACATTGGCATCCATTTTCACGCGATGCGCAGGCACCCATTGGATATTCTGGTGACACCAGACAGGTATTGAACGGAACCAGAGCAACAGCCGCTTGAAATTGCGGTTGGCATGAAAAATATAAATGGCGTCATAATGTCTTCCCAAAAATTTTATTCCTAGAAAAAGCTGGAGATACCATTGACTACGGTATTCAAATATCCGGGTCAGGTAAGGGTTAAAATCGAATAAAGGCTTCCAAGGTTGATTCACAATCAAATCAATCTCCACCTCCGGAAATGTCTTCTTCAAAGCCCGGATCCCTGGGGTTCCCCAAAGGCTGTCCCCCATACCGGTCACACTAACAATAAGCACTCTTTTCATAAATTTATAAGTCAAAAACCAAATCAGGCTTTTGATCCCTGAAACGAAAAAACATCCAAATCTCCAGAGGATGCAGAAAAACACTCACCATCGACAGGCATGACCCAATATGCTAAATTATAGTATAGTTCTGTTCAGCAGATAACCATTATACCTTTGAGTTTCCTTATTGAAAACCCTCCACATCTTACATTCTGAAGCGGCTCCCGGTTGGGGCGGACAGGAAATCCGAGTATTTCAAGAATGTCAATTATTGCTGGAACGCGGGCACCGTGTTTCCATTGTTTGCCTACCTGACAGTCCGCTCGGCGAGAAGTTTAGCCAGTTCAGCCACCCTAACCTGCGCTATTTTCCTCTAACCATGAAACAGTCTTTCAATTTACTGACCCTGTTTTCCCTGATAAAGATTATTAAAAGTTCCCAGCCTGATATTCTTCACTCTCATAGCTCCATAGACAGTTGGCTCGTCGCTATAGCGGGAACGCTTTTGGAAATTCCCATCATTCGAAGTCGGCATGTTATGATCACGATACGAAATCATATTTTTAACCGTTGGCTCTATGCTAAAGCTCCCAAGCAAGTTCTTGCCAGCGGCAGAGGCATTGTTAAAACAGTTTCTAAGGATACCGGGATCTCTGCTGATAAAATAATTTCCATACCAGCAGGGGTTGACTTGAAAAGATTTGATTTTCAAATTAGTGGAGAGAAAATAAGAGCGGCTCTGGGGTTAGAACCTCATCAACCCCTGATCGGTATAGTTGCTGTGATTCGCAGCTGGAAGGGCCACGAGTATTTCGTGGATGCTGTCCCTTTGGTTTTGGAAAAAAATCCAGAGGCTCGATTTGTCATCGTCGGTGACGGACCTGCATACGAAAGAATCCACTCCAAAGTCCAAAAACAAGGACTTGAAAAATTAATTTTTATGCTTGGGCACCGCGAAGACATTCCAGAAATCATGGCGGCACTAGATATCCATTGCGTGGCCTCGTTTGATGTGGAAGGTACAACTCAAGTTATTCCGCAGGCCTTTGCCATGAAAACTCCGGTTGTCGCCACTCGCATGGACTCTATTACACCTATGCTGGGAAATGGCGAATGGGGCATTCTGGTCGAACCTAAAAACTCACAGGATCTTGCCGACGGGATCATGAAGTTTTTAAATGATCCTGAATTAGCCAAATCCATGGCTGAAACAGCCTTCACCTTCTGCAAAAACGAATTGAGCGCTGATAAAATGATGGACCAGACTATTGCCGTTTATCGTAACGTCCTGAGTGATTCACACTCTTAATTTTTCGGTTCACTTTCATAATGAAAATAGCCATCATCCGACAAAAATTTGTTCTCTATGGTGGTGCCGAGCAATTTGTACGAGGCTACACCCATCAGCTTGCCGAAGCTGGGCATGACATTCATATTTTTGCCAACCAATGGACCTCTTCCAGCCATCCCAATATACATCTTCACCATGTTCCATCTCTTAAACTGAACGCATTTATGAGAACCCTGTCGTTCGCCTGGTTTTCAGCAAGGGCTATCGGAAAAGAATCCTTTGATATCATTCAAAGCCATGAAAAAACCTGGAAGCAGGATGTATACCGAGTTGGTGATGGATGCCATAAAGAATGGTTGGAACAAAGAAAACGTTTTCTCCCAGCCCTGAAAAGGCTTTTCCTCTCCTTCAATCCCTTTCATCAGTTGATTCTCAAGCTGGAAAAAAACCTGTTCGAATCAGGCCAGTGTAGAAAGTTCATCGCTATTTCCCAAATGGTTAAAAACGATATTCTCAAACATTATTGTTGCCCGGAAGAAAATATTTCGGTGATCTATAACGGTGTTGACCTGATACGGTTTCATCCTGAGAATAAAGACAAACACAGGCAAATCGTCAGAAAAGAACTGGGAATTCCAGAAAATTCCGTTCTTATTTTATTCGTAGGATCCGGATTTGAGAGGAAAGGACTTCAATCACTTCTTCAGGCAACTAAATATTTTCGCTCTGAAAATTGGAGACTGGTAATAATGGGAAAAGGAAAATGGAACAAATACCTTCACTTCGTCCCTGAAAATCTGAGGAGTCGAGTTATTTATAAGGAGCCAGTTCAGCAAATCGAAAAGTATTATTCCGCGGCGGATATTTTTGCCTTGCCTTCTATCTATGAACCGTTTGGGAATGTCCATCTGGAAGCTTTGGCATCAGGGCTTCCTGTTATTACCACCCGACATTGTGGAGCGGCTGATATCATCCAGCATAAAAAAAATGGATTAATTGTGGAAAACTCCAAATCCGCTGAAGAAACTGCCGAAAATATCAACACCCTCTTTGATCCTAAATTACGCCAATCCATGGGGCAAAACGCCCGAACCCTGGCTGAACAGTTTTCCGTTGAAAAAAATACCCGCGAAATGTTAAAAACCTATCAGGAAATCAATGATCCTTTTATCTAAATTGTTAAAGGATAACGGTCGTAAATTTTTTAGAAGCTGTCAACGAGTTTCCATTCGACAAGTCCTTTAAACAGTAAAGAAACTTCATGAAAATACTGGTAACAGAAGCCATAGGCCTGGTTGGAAGAAACTTACTTCTCCTGCTTAAAGGCAATCGGCATGAGGTCATTACCTTGAATAGACCCAACAATGTTTTAACGGCATTTTTAATCAGGAACTTGAGGCCTATGCGCTTTACCATTATATTTCTGGCCTTATTTTGCCTTCCACCATCGGTCGGCGCGGAAACCCCCGCTCCCTTCAAGCAGGTGCTTCCTGGATACTCCTACCAGTTCCCCCGCGATGATTTCTCGCACAACGAGTTTCGCATCGAATGGTGGTATTACACCGGGAACTTGAAAGACGCAAAAGACCGGCCGTTTGGCTACCAACTCACTTTCTTCCGTGTTGGACTCGACAAGCCGGTCAACAATCCCTCCGCATGGAAAATAGATCACCTCTATTTCGCGCATATGACGGTTTCGGATATTCAAAGTAAAAAATTTTATTTCTTCGAACGCGTCAACCGGAAAGGAATGAAAAACGCCGGTGCCGAATCCAACAAATTCCATGTATGGAATGAAGACTGGAGTCTGACTTCAAAGGACAAATCCCACCACCTTAGAGCTATAGAAAAGAGAACAGGACTCAACCTGAAACTGACCCCGATAAAAAACCGGGTTATGCACGGCGAAGATGGGATCAGTAAAAAAGGCAGTGGCTCTGGGAACGCCTCGCATTATTTTTCTTTCCCACGCATGGAAACCACGGGACAGGTCTTCCTGAAAGGAGAAATGATCCCAGTCAAAGGAACTAGTTGGATGGATCACGAATTTTCTAGCAATCCGTTGAACGACAACCTTGTCGGTTGGGACTGGTTTTCCATAAAACTCAACAACCAGACTGAACTCATGCTTTACCAATTGCGCGACAAAAACGGCGGGAAAGACCCCCATTCCAGCGGAACTCTGATATCGCCTGATGGGAAGCCTCGCCATATCCTCCATCACGAGTTTTCTATCACTGCAAAAAAGTTTTGGACAAGCCCTCACACCCAGGCCACCTATCCCGCCAGTTGGACTCTCACCCTGCCTGAAGGAACTCTCAA
The DNA here is from genome assembly GCA_965263085.1 of Nitrospinales bacterium. Taxonomy (GTDB): domain Bacteria; phylum Nitrospinota; class Nitrospinia; order Nitrospinales; family VA-1; genus LS-NOB. Next base: position 1,644,254 of record OZ253582.1, on the reverse strand, counting down.
TATCACACCCGATTTTTCAGATCAAGAACTCTATGACCTGCGCTCCATCTCAGGTTCCTACTGGGAAGGAAGCGTATCTATAAAAGGCAAACTGCAGGGAAAACAGGTATCGGGAAAAGGCTATGTCGAGCTGGTGGGCTACCAAAAGCCCCTCAAACAAGACCTGCCTAACCCTTAGCAGGGTAGGCCGCTAGCGACAAACTACACCTTGAGGATATGTGCTATTCTCCCCCAATGACTTTTGATATTGAAAAGATGAACAAACTGCCAGCCGAGGCACGATTCTTCGATGTGAACGAAATCTGGTACTGCATGAATGGTTGGGTTGTTCGCCTACTATATTTCACACCGGTGACCCCAAACCAGATCACTGTTCTTTCCCTGATTTTCGGCCTAGCCTCAGCCGGATTTTATGTTTCAGGAATTCCTGATGCTCTGGTTTGGGGGGCGATTTTTCTTTATGGAAAAGTGTTTCTCGATAATGTGGATGGTAATCTCGCGCGGGCGCGGGGCACAACATCACGGTTCGGCAGGTTTCTCGACTCGCTTACCGATTTCGGGGTTACGGTTCTGGTTTATATCGCGGTAACAGTGTATCTGGTCCGGGCGACAGCAATACCGGAGTACTGGATTCTAGGACTGCTTGGACTGGTGGCTTGTTTTCTGCAAAGCACCTTTTTTGTCTTTTATCTTGTCAGTTACACCTCCCGTATGTGTTCCTACGAAAAAAACAGGGTGGATGAAACTGTAACGGAAGAAGACAAGCACAAGGTGGAAGAAGGTCAGGCAGACCCCTGGGACCTCAGGCTACAAACTCTATTTGTCCTAGTTTACGGCTGGCAGGATAAAGCCGTAGAAAAATTAGACGCGTTGTTCCGAAGCTTTGCTCGGGTCCCTGATAATGATGAAGCCTGGTATTCTGACCGGAAGTTTCTGGCCTGGATCAGTCCTCTATGTTTATGTACCAATAACGTGATGCTGGCGATTTTTTCCCTGCTGGATCAACTGGAATTATTCCTGATTCTGCTCGTTTCTTTCATGACCCTGTACGCGTTGGGACTGCTAGCCTGTAAGGCTCTTAGCGGAGCGAGCAGATAGCGTTGCCACCGGAAAGTCGCCAGTCAGCAGAGGCCGCAGATGTGGCAAGTCGCGGTATCGCAAACGGGAGTGTGCGCGGCGTTTAATCCCCGTTGGTAGTCGTCCCACAGAAAGCTGTCGCGGTAACCGTGATCGACAATATCCCAAGGAAGGTAGTCGTCCTTTTTATATTGTCGGTATACATACTGATCAACGGGATGCTCCTTCAACGCGCTCTTGGCATCGTGGCCGTTTTTGAGATAGGTTTTGAAAAAAGCCTGCGCGTTCCGGTCTCCGCGCGACAAATAGGTTTGCAGGTAAGCTTCGTTGGGAGAACCAAAACTCATTTTAAGATGTGGTAATTTGCCCAAAGCCTTTCTCACCCGCGCAAATTTTTTCTTCAAGCTCCTTACAGTTTCCATCGGGTGCCACTGAAAAGGTGTTCCCGGTTTGGGCACTAATGGACTCAAGCTGATCGTCACCCGGCCAATACGCCCAAGCTTACGGCATTCTTCGACATAACCCTCCTGAACCCGCTCGACCAGTCGAATAAACTGATCAATATCCTCTTCCGTTTCAAGAGGCAGTCCGATAATGGAATAAATTTTTAAATGCAGGATGCCTTTTCGAGTCAGGAACCGGCATTTCTCGACGATGAAATCATCGGTCGCGGCTTTATTAATGACATCGCGCATTCTTTCGGATGGGCCATCCACAGCCACCGTCAGAGTTTTCTGTCCGCTTTGGAGGATCAGATCCACCAGTTCATCGGTGAGCGTTTCCATCCGCAAAGAAGAAAACGAAAGTGTCTTGCCCTGTTCGGTAATTTTCCGAGCCAACGCTGGTAAGTCAGGATGGTCGGTCACCGACGGCCCAACCAGACCGATCGTCTGCGTAGACTTCCCCAGTCCACTGAGCGCGGACTCCATTGAACTATAAGTTTTATTCAGGTCGGGGAGGCGCGGAGGACGGTATATAAAACCTGCTGTACAGAACCGGCAGGCCCAAATGCATCCCCTTGTAACCTCCATCAACGCCATACCTTTGAAGGTAGAGTCTTCATCATGGAGAACCGAGTGCGTACAAAGCGACTCTTCCTGTTCCACCCAATGTCGAATAATGCGGGAAGGAACTCCCTCCAACGCTGAAACTCCGACTTGCAAACCTCCCTCCATTTTTGGACAGTAATGTTGCGGCAAATAAATTCCGGGAATGGAAATCGCCTGCTCAAAAAATTGATCCCGATCCTTATTCTCGCAGAGCAATCCAAAAAAACGTTCAGCCATACCCTCACCTTCACCAATGAACAGGACATCCATGCACTCCGCCAGCGGCTCAGGGTTGATGAACACCGCCGACCCCCCTGCGGTGATCATCGGAAAGGACGCGTCCCGCTCCTTCCGGTCCAGGGGAATGTTGAAGTATTTCAAGGCCAGCACCGCGTTCAGGTAGTCGGGCTCAAACGAAATTGAAAACGCGATGACATCGAACTCAAGCGGGTGCATTTTAAAATCCATTGAGCGCAACTCTTCGCGCTCCAAAGACTGCGTTTCCGGCTTCCATCCAATCGGCATAGCAAAACGGTCGCACACCACTCCCTCAATCTGGTTCAACAGAGCATAAACCTGCTGAAAACCCAGGTTGGCCATCGCCACATCGCGCGTGTTGGGGTAAACCAGCAGTACCCGTAAACCATCCTGCGAAAGGGTCGAATCAAGAGTCGATTCAGATGAATGAGAAACCTGCATAAACACCGTTGAAAAAAATTACCCGTTCCACGCCCGGTGGGAACAAGACAATAGCTGATAAAATGCCGATTGTTAGAGTTCTCTTTAGAGGTTATCATCATACTCTAATTGACTGGCCTTAGAAAGGAAACTACGACAAATGCCAGATCTAGAAAGCAGAATGAAGGGCTACCTGCAAAAAATAGCGGCAGGTCCACGTTTGAGTAAAGACCTGACCGAAGAAGAAGCCGAAGACGCTTTGGCGATGATTCTTGATGACCAGGTCTCTAAAGTTCGCGCCGGAGTCTTTCTCATTGCCGCGCGGATGAAACTGGAAACCGTACCCGAAAATATTGGCTACTGGCGAGCCATGCAAAACCGTGTTTCTCCAATCGCGGTCGACCTTGGCCAATTGCTGCAAATCGCTGACCCTTTTGATGGGTTCCAGCGCACACCCTATTTCGGATTTTACGCGATTCCGGTCATCGCCCAACTCGGCCTTCCGGTTTATGGTTATTCAACTCTACCATTACCGCCAAAATTTGGCATCACCTTCGAGCAGATTTTACAGAAACATTATGGAACAGCGGAAGGAGGACAGCGCGTGGCGTTGCTGGAAAAATATCGCTTTGGTTATCTCAACACCGCCAACACTTTGCCGCAATTGGAAAATTTAAGGTCTTTACGGATTGAAATCGTAAAGCGCCCGATGCTGGCCACTTTGGAAAAAATCCTGATGCCAGTTAAAGCCCGGCGGAATATTCTCGCCACCACCTATTTCCATCGAGGCTACGAAATAGCACTCACCGAAATCGCGAAGCTCAGCGAGTTCGATAAAGCTCTCATCGGAAATGGTATGGAAGGCACCACCCTGTTCGGCGTTCACAAAGAAGCAAAGGTGTTTATTCAAGGCCAAAAGGAAGTGGCCGAGCAAAAAGAACTGTCCCTCAAAACCCTGTACACCGAAGAAACAGCACAACGCGTCGCTGAAGCTCATAAAGAATTAAAAGCTGTCGAATCCAATCTTGAAACTGTTACAAAACTTGGAGAAGAAGCTTTGAAAATAGGAAAGGGGTTGGCAAGCCTGCAAATTGCCAGTCAGGCAGGAACCTTGACTCACCTTTCAGGATTGTTTACCACCGCGCAGGAAGGATTTGACCAGGCACTCGCCGTGTTGAAATCTGGCGCCACTCACGACACGCTCATGAATTGGATTGAGGAAGCGAAACGCTGAATAAGTTCATTGGCCACGGTGGCTCGCCGTAAGCATCGGTTCCAGATGCCGCCAGACAAGGTCGGTGACAATACGATAACCGGATGCCGTAGGATGTATGCCATCGGGTCGGGTATGCTCCCTTACGCCCGCGACTCCTTCCAGTAAAAACGGCAGAAAGGTCAAATCCTGTTTTTTAGCAAGCTCGGAAAAAACCGTTTCAAACTCCCGCATATAATCTTCGCCGTAGTTAGGCAGGGTCTTCATCCCGGCAAACAGTACCCGTGCGTTATGCTCCCGGCAGATTCCAATCATGGTTTCCAGATTGCGCCGCATTTCATCGATAGAAAGTCCGCGTAAACCGTCATTGGCGCCAAGCGCCAGAATCACAATTTCCGGTTCGTGCTTCATTAACCAACGGACGCGCCGCACCCCGCCCGCGGTTGTGTCACCGCTCACCCCGGCATTGACCACCTTGTGCGGAAACCCGGCAGAGGTAATCTTTAACTGCAATCTGGAGGGATAGCTTTCTTCCTCATTCACTCCATACCCCGCTGTCAAACTGTCTCCAAACGCTAAAACCACCGCTTTCTCCTTCGACAAAGCCAGTGTCGGGGCCAATACACAAAATGCCCCAAACACAAAAACCAATCGGAGTATTTGATTAAAGTTTAGCAAAATCGCTCGCATCTTTTTATACTACAATACCACTAGGCGTGAGGCCAACTGCCGTAATATTTTCCCTTCACTAGAGAGTCAACAATTATGATTGAAATAACCGGTTTGGTAAAAACCCTGCATGGTGGTGGACATGACGTCGAAATTCTAAAATCCATTGACCTCACCATTCCCACCGGCCAGTTTATAGCCGTCACCGGCCAGTCGGGAAGTGGGAAAACCACCCTGCTCAGCCTGATCGCCGGACTAGACACCCCCACCAACGGTCAAATTGTGATCGACGGGCAGGATATCACGAAACTTGATGAGGATGAACTCGCGCTCCTGCGCGGGAAAAGGCTTGGCTTCATCTTCCAGAACTTCCACCTCATCCCTACTTTGACAGCGCTGGAAAACGTTGTGATTTCGGCTGAACTGAACAACACCCTCGGAGCGACAAAAAAATCAAACGACCTTTTGGACATTGTAGGTCTGGGTGACCGCCTGCATCATTACCCTGCCCAACTCTCCGGAGGGGAACAACAACGCCTTTCTCTGGCCCGTGCTTTTGTCAACGAACCAGATATCATTCTTGCCGATGAACCCACAGGGAATCTCGATTCAAAAAACAGTGACCGCGTCATCGAACTCATTCTCGAATTACATCGAGTGAAGCAGGCCACCATCATTCTGGTGACACACGCACCTCATATCGCCAAACACTCTGAACGCATCCTGACTCTCGCGGATGGGCAGACCCTCTCGGATCAGATCAACCCATGAAAACTTCGCAATTAAGTCTTCGACAACTTTTCCTGTTGGCACTCGCCGAATCGCGTGGCGCGTGGCGCAGGATGCTGTTTTTTATTCTCTGTATCGCCATCGGCGTCGGCGCGATAATGGCGGTAAAAAGTTTTTCCAATCTAGTAGGCGAAACCATTCAGAGCCAGGCCAAAGGAATCCTGTCTGCCGACCTCGCCATAAAAGGAAGCTGGGAACAGAGTCAGGAAGACCTCAACCACCAGAAAAAAGTTTTACCCCGCGAAACCGAATTTCTTTTTATCAAGGAACTACACGGCATGGCGCGGTTTAAAAATCCAAAGACGAAAGAGAAACCCGCCTCTCTAATTACAGAAGTCAAGGCCATCCCAATCACTGGCCCACAATATCCTTTCTATGGAGAATTCAAAAGCAATCAGGGAAAACCGTTGCGGGAGTTATTGGTCAATGGAGGCGCCGTGGTGGAGCCTTCCTTCCTGTTAAAAACCGGATTAAAACAAGGTCAGTACTTTTCTCTGGGGAAAATCGAGGTACGTATCAACGGATTAGCGCTCTCGGAACCAGATCGCATTTCAAGAGCCTTCAGCATTGGTCCACGGGTGTTTATTTCCCGTATTTCTTTGGATGAGTCCGGACTAATTCAGCCAGGCAGCAGAGTCAAGCATAGAACCCTTATAAAACTGCCTCACAGTTTTGACTTGGAAAAAGCTCAGACGCTTCTGGAACAAGGCTTGACGGACAAGTCGATTTCTCTCCGCACTTATAAGGATACGCGGTTCTCCCTGTCCAGTTCCATCGAACGCATGGGCCGCTACCTCAGTGCGCTAGGGGTTATCGCCCTTTTCATGGGGGGAACCGGCGCCACCATGATCATCCGTACCTTCATGGCGCAGAAACTTGACACGCTCGCGATCCTGAATTGTCTGGGAGCTTCGCCTAAAACCTTGTTCAAAGTTTATCTCCTTCAATCCATGCTGATGGGCCTCGCGGGTAGTTTCTTAGGTGTGAGCCTCGGCTTTGGGCTCACCTTCCTGCTCCCGCCAAAAATGGAAGGACTGATCGATTTTAAACTGGAGACGGCCTTCCATTGGGTTCCGGCTTTGCAATCGCTTCTTCTGGGTTGCACCACCACGCTTTTATTTTGCCTTTGGCCTTTGATCCGCGCCGTAAAAACCAAGCCGCTTCGCCTGTTCCGCAGAAATTTTGAGGAGGAAGAATCAGGGGCAGGATGGCAAGGTTGGCTGGCCTCGTTGACACTGGGCCTGAGCTTCGCGGCGATGATTTGCTGGCAAGCAGAGTCTATCAAGCACGGTTTGATTTTTCTTTCCGCTCTGGTGATTTCCGCGGGGATTCTAGCACTGGCTTCCATCTTTCTTTTAAAACTTTTAAAAGCATTGCCGCAGTCCAGTTCCATCATCCGTCGTTATGGCATATCCAATCTCCAACGACCCAACAATCAGGCCGCCTCCATCATTACCTGCCTCGGCATGGGCATCATGTTGGTACTCACCGTGCGTCTGGTGCAAATGGATATGCTGGCTATGCTGAACAGGAACACCGAGATGAGCCCACCAAATTATTTTTTTATTGATATCCAGCACGACCAGAAAAAGATATTCACCGGCATTCTTAACCGGATCGCGCCCGAAGCGGAGCACGTCCTCACACCGCTGGTACGCTCGCGCCTAGTCAGCATCGATGGAAAATTGATGGCGCACTGGGAGTATAAGGACAAAAAACGGGAAGAATGGTTCATCAACCGCGAGTTTATTGTAACCTACGCAGTCGGGCCACTGCCGCAGGATAACGAAGTCATCGAAGGGGAATGGTGGGATGAAGCCAGGGCCAAAAACACCGAAGTCTCTCTCGAAGAAGACGCGGCAAAAAGATTGAAGGCCAAGATCGGATCACGACTCACCATTGATATTCAGGGCGTCCCCATTACCGCTATGGTGACCAGCATCCGCAAGGTGAACTGGCGTAATATGCGCCCGAATTTTTATATGATCTATTCGCCTGGGGCATTGCGAGGCGCACCACTCACCTATGTCGCCGCCGTCAATGTGCCCGACCCAAAAGAACTGGAACTGCAACACGCCGTCGTCGAGGCCCTGCCAAATATCACCGCCTTGAGCACTCGCGATATTGTCAACACCGTTCAGTCCACCCTATCCAGATTGACTACCCTTGTCGATTTCATGTCGGGGTTCACCATAGTGGCCGGACTCTTCATCCTCTCTGGTTCCATCGCGTCCACTAGGTTCCGGCGCCTGCGAGAATCGGCGGTGCTAAAAATATTAGGAGCCCGGCGCAAAGTCGTCGCCTCAATTCTCGGAATCGAATACGCCGCGCTGGGAGTTATTTCAGCACTAGTCGGTATCGGATTAGCGCAGGGACTTTCCTGGGCAGTCATGAAATACATGATCAAATCCGACTGGCATACACAGCCTGTCACAATAGCCTGGGCATTCTGGTACGCGGTTTTAATCACAGTTACCACCGGAATTTTGAGTAGTCTTGGTGTGATTCGCGACAAACCTCTTAAAACTATTCGTGAGAGTGAAAACTGACCGGTCAACGACCGGAGCAAGAAAGGGAAAAACAATCTGGCGGTGAGGGATTTTAATTAACAGGCCGCTAGAATTTGAACTTCAAATCCAATTTGAAGGTTTCTCTCTCATCCTCAGGGCCGCTTTCTTCCTGAGTCTTGAAATAGGACAGAGCCAGCTTAACTCCTTTTCTTAAACCCATCGCGGCCATCGCCTCAAATCCGCGAGCGTTGTTCAATCCACCATGAAAATCGGAATCCGCCAAAGCATCCAACACTGCCTCTGTTTGAACCACTTTATAAATAAAACGTATATCCCAGTCGGCAAATTTTTGCCCCGACTTCCCATAGGCGAATCCTGCCTGCCAAGCCGTATCTAAATCAGGTTGACCGGGCGCCAACGCGCCCGTGTTTTGCGCATATTCACCAAAAATGCTAAGTGGTTTTCCATATGCCGCGCCGGACCACTGGCCCATAAGGTTGACGACCTTAACCTCCGAAAGCGTGTTGTTAGACACCCCTTTGGTTACTTCAGAAGGCTCTTCATGATCGGCGTAGTCGTAGTAAGCCAGGGCAACATCAAATTTACCAAAACCTGTTTGTTGCCGCAGAACCCCCTGATAGGCAAAAAGTTTGATATCATCACCACCGGTATTGATCTCGTCAATGATGAACTGACCTAATATAAGTTCAAAATAAGTATTGCCGCTCTTATGGGAAAACCGCTCGCTGACCCCTTCCACATTGACATCGGAATCCCAAATCAACTCCGATTTCATAAAAGGCACTTTGAACTTACCCCCCTCTAAAGTAAAAGGCCGCGGGCTCCATTTAAAAAAGGCGCGGTCAAGGTTGAAGGATTTACTTCCAAAACCTCCATCCAATGTCTCGTTGGAGGAAGTCGCGTCACCAACCTTGCCGGTCACCAGGCGAAACCCTATATCCAGATCCTCGTACAGATGAATTGTGGAACCTAGGCGAAAACGAATACGCAAGCGGCTGCGATCCAGTGTATTCACCCCAGCCTGATCTCGCTTATCAATTTGAGTTCGAAGGCGGAAGTCCCCCTTCCAGGACAGCCTTTCAAGAATATCTAAAACTGCGGGCTTTGATTCGTACTTCTCCACATCCGCGCCGTAAGCAAGTGGGCCAGACATAACTAAAAAAACAGCAAGAGCAATAAGAATCTGGCCTACAGTGGCTTTAGACAGTTTTAAATTTCCTAAGCAATCAGATACTTCCACCTTTAATCCTCTTTTCTATAAAAATCGCCTCTTTCGTGAACCATTTTGATAGCTTTAATGTGAGTATAAATCATTTGGCCTGGTCGAAGGTTTAAATTGACCAGAGACTTTCTCGTGATCGTAGCCAGAATCGAACGGCCAACATCCAGTTCGATATCGACAGAATACCCTTTAGGATCAAGGGTACCGACCTTTTTTACTTTCGCCCGTAAAATATTCAGCACACTGGTTGCTCCGTCAGGAGACACGGTCGAAAGGCTCACGTCTTTGGAATGAATGTGAACCCTGAGACTTTGCCCCACAGGAATATTCTGTCTGGGAACATTCAGAACCTGCCCCATAAAATCCAACTGGGTGAGCCCGAATTCCTCATCATGTCCCGAGACCAATGTCTCAAGCACCGCTCCCAACTCTCCATCCCCCACTACTTCCCGCGACCGCGCGTCCGAGCAAACTTCTTCCACCGACCCGACGTTCACCACTTTTCCGGATTTTAATATCACCATGGTGTCCACAAGCTGGAGCACCTCATTCATCGAATGCGTGACATAGATGACAGGCATCTTAAACTCATCTCCTATTCTTTTAATAAAGGGAATGATCTCGGCTTTGAGTCGCCTGTCCAGTGAAGACAAAGGTTCATCCATGAGCAATAGTTTTGGACTGGTAAGCAGGGCGCGGCCAATCGCCACTCTTTGCCGTTCCCCTCCCGACAGTTTTTCCGGTACGCGTTTTAGCAGTGACTTAAGATCCAACACTCGCACCACTTCATCAAGATGAAGATCGCGCTCCGCAGGGAGGGTACGTTGATAACCGTAGAGCAGGTTTTCCTGAATATTCAAATGCGGGAACAATCTTGATTCCTGAAACACCATGCCAACCTTTCTTTCCTGAATGGGAAGGAAAGTTTCCTCATCCTGCCAGACCTGCCCGGCTAATTTCAAATATCCTGAAGGAGCCTTTTCCAGTCCGGACAGGCAACGTAATAAGGTGGTTTTTCCTGACCCGGAAGGACCAAATACCACGGTCACGCCTTTTGCTGGGAGGTTCAGTTCCACATTCAGGCTAAACTCCGCGTAATCTATTTTAAATTTCGCTGTTAATAAATCTGTCATGTCACCCGCTCCGGCAATCCCCGGTTGATGGAATAAACCATCACCAGAATCAGAAACGAGAACACCAGCAGTCCTGCTGAAAGAATATGGGCCTGGGCGTATTCAAGAGTTTCAACCCGGTCATAAATTTCTATGGAAATCACTTTGGTCCTGCCGGGAATATTGCCACCCACCATCAACACCACACCAAATTCCCCAAGGGTGTGGGCAAACCCCAACACCACCGCGGTCAGGTAACCCCGGCGGGCCAAAGGAGTGATGACCGAAAAAAAAGCATCGCACCGGGAAGCCCCCAAAGACCGGGCGGTTTCCATAGGAACTTCCCCAATGGATTCGAAAGCGCTGTGTAACGGCTGCACCACAAACGGCAGAGAATAAAGAGTGGAGGCGAAAACCAATCCGGTAAACGAAAAAGAAAGCGGCGAACCCGTTAACGCCTGAACCGGCCCGCCCACCCAGCCATGCGGCCCGAGCAGGATCAACAGATAAAAACCCAGCACCGTAGGCGGCAAAACAAGAGGCAAAGCCACCACCGCCTCCACCACCACCCGTGAACGGGACCGGGTTCGCGCCAGCCACCAAGCAATCGGCGTTCCTATAGCTAAAAGAATCACCACCGTCACCCCCGCTAATCGCAGAGTGAGTAAAATGGGTTCTGCGTCAATCATGGAAAAATCCATTTCTTCATTCCTCTGAAAAACGATAACCATAGGACAGGATAATTTTCTTTGACACCTGCCCCTTCAGATATTTTAAAAATTGTTTCGCCGAAGAGTTGGAAAATCCCGGCTTTAATAATATGGCCTGCTGTAAAATCGGCTCATGCTGGTCAGCCAGTATCTCCCACTGGCTGCCTTTTAGTTTGAAACGAGGGTCCTTAACCTGTGATTTAGCGACAAACCCAAGCGCGGCGTTTCCGGTGGCGACAAACTGCAAGGTCTGGGCAATGTTTTCCCCCTGAACCAGAAACTGGCGCAGTTTTTGCCAGAGACCCAGACGTTCAAGAGTCTCTTTAGCCGCCCTGCCATAGGGAGCGGTTTTCGGGTTGGCAATCGCCAGTTTACCCTTTTTCATTCGCGCTAAAGACTCTTTCCCTTTCACTTTTTGAGGCTCCGGACTCCATAACACCAAAACCCCAACGGCATAGGTGAAACGGGCAACACCCAACCCCTCCCGCTCCAGCAGAGCCGGCCTTTTGGCATCCGCCGCCAGCAAAACATCAAAGGGAGCGCCATGCCGGACCTGGGCATACAGCTTACCGGTCGACCCGGAAATAAGGATCAGTGTATTTCCCGTATCCTGTTTGAAGCGTTGGGCAATTACTTTGAGCGGATTCAAAAAATTAGACGCAACCGCGACATGCACCTCTTCCGGCCAGCCCGTTTGGGGCAGAGCCAGAAACCCTATCGCCATCAACCCTCTCGCTATATTTTTGATAATATAACGCATATATCGTTATATACTACTAAACATAGCGCATGTCAAGCCTCAGGACCCAACGGGAAAAGCGGCTCAATGTTTGTTTATGTCAGGGGTAAAGTATCAAGGTTTTTTGCCGATACGACATTTCCTAAAAAAAATAAAAAAAGGGCCAAACCCTGTAAAGGCTGGCCCTGAAGAGAAATGGCGGGGTCGACGAGACTCGAACTCGCGACCTCCGGCGTGACAGGCCGGCGTTCTAACCAACTGAACTACGACCCCGCGGTCGTTTGGTGAATGGTAGGCGGAACAGGGCTCGAACCTGTGACCCCCGGCTTGTAAGGCCGGTGCTCTCCCAGCTGAGCTACCCGCCCTCATCGCAATATCCGGAACGATTTCTTATCCTTAATAAAGAGGGAGGGAGTATATAAATGGGCTCCCCCCTCTGTCAAGCAATTTTATTTGCCGACAAATCACCCATAAAATATTGAACAGGTTGATTTTAAAATAATTGACAGCCATCACCTCTCATTATAAGATGGTTTGCAAAGATCGAAAATAGGGCTTTCGGACTCTTCTCAAACTTCTCTAGTTCACCTGAATCACCCCTGATTGACTCACCATGATAGAAAAAATCATAGCCTCTCTAGAGAACCCACCGGGACTGAAGACCTTCTCAAAATTAGAAAAAACTTAGATAAGTTGATCCGGTCAAAATGGCATGATAAAAAAAGTATTCAATAATATTTTCAGCCTGTTTTCCACCGATCTGGCTATGGATCTGGGCACAGCAAACACCCTGATTTACATCCCCGAAGAAGGGATCGTGCTAAACGAACCCTCTTTAGTCGCGGTGAATGTGGATGACAATTCGGTGGAAGCAGTGGGAATAGAAGCAAAAAAAATGTATGGCAAAACCCACACTAGAGTCAACACCATCCGGCCTATGAAAGACGGTGTCATCGCCGACTTTAATGTGACCAACCGGATGATTCAGTATTTTATTAAAAAAGTCTTGAGCCAATACAGGTTTTTTAAACCACGCATGGTTGTCGGCGTACCGACCTGCATCACCCAGGTAGAAAAAAAGGCGGTGATCGATGCTGCCCTTATGGCGGGGGCTCGGGAGGTCTATCTCGTGGAAGAACCCATGGCCGCCGCGATCGGTATTGGCATTCCTGTACACCGACCTGAAGGAAATATAGTAATCGACATCGGTGGCGGCACCACCGATGTCGCGGTTATTTCCCTGTCCACCATCGCCTACGGAGAGTCTGTGCGCGTAGCCGGAGACGAGCTCGACGAGTCCATCGTCCGCTATATGCGGCTTCAACACCATCTTAATATCGGCGTGTTCGAAGGCGAACGCACCAAAAAGAAAATTGGCAACGCGTTTCCCCAACAGGGACCCATGACAACCGAAGTCAAAGGATTGAATATTCAAACCGGCCTTCCCATGTCCATCACCATTGACGATAACGAAATTCGCGAAGCACTCAAAGAACCACTGACCGCCATCGTCACGGTCATCATGCGCGCCCTTGAAAAAATTCCTCCGGAACTTTCCGCCGATATTCACTCCAATGGTATATACCTTACTGGAGGCGGTGCCCTCATCCCCGGACTGGATAAGGCACTCGAAGAAAAAACCGCCTTGAAAGTCTTTATTCCCGAAGACCCTCTCCTAAGTATTGTCAAGGGAGCTGGAGCGGTTCTCGATGATTTCCAAAATATGAAAAAAGTCTGTATCCATTAATCAGGCTCAGGTAAAATTCACCACTCGCGCCTACCTTTATTGTCGGAGTTTCATCCATCCGTTTTCGCAGGTGGGAATGTTAAAATGATTGCGAATCCGAGGCCGAGTCCAGTATGATCCAGAAACCTTAAATTTTCCGGGCATCAGCCATGCATAAAGTTCATTTTGAGAAAGAAAATCGCACAATTCAGGTCGAGCCCGGTGAAAACCTTCGGCAAGCGGCAATCCGCAATAAGTTCAGTATTTATGCCCATATTCACAAAATTCTGAACTGTCGAGGGCGAGGGCTTTGTACCTCCTGCACTGTCCAGATTGTCGCAGGAAACGTGGAACCGCGTAATGAAACCGAAACAGAAAAACTGGCCCAAAAGCCTGCAGACTTCCGCATGGCCTGTCAGATTACCGTCAACGACGATCTGGTCGTCAAAACCCACCTCTGAAGCCGTAGAACAATCCACCAAAACTATTTGACATCACCCCAAAAACATCACAGAATATTGTATGTTCCCACTTGCGCCAGAACATTTGGACGATATTTATCGTCACGCGGTTGAGGAATATCCGTTTGAATGCTGCGGAATCGTGATTGGGGAAGCCCCTCACAATGATCAAGACATTCTTTTCAGATGCACTAACATTCAAAACAAGCTCCATGAAAAGGATCCTGAAACATTTGTTCGGGATGCCCGCACGGCATATAATATTGATCCTATGGAGTTGATGAAAATTTTAAAGGAAGTCGAGTTAAAACAGCTTTCAATCAAGCTTTTCTATCATTCTCATCCCGAGCATGACGCCTATTTCTCCGAAGAAGATTCGAGAATGGCATTATTTGACGGAGAACCGAATTATCCGGAGGCTGGCTATCTGGTGGTTTCTGTTTATGATAAAAAAATCCGGGATCAGGCTCTGTTCAACTGGAACCCGGAAACAAAAAATTTTGAGCGGGCGCCGGATTAAATCCGAAGCTCGTTATCACAACATATTTATCAGGGAGAAAATCCTTTATGGCTCTACTCATCAACGAAGATTGTGTAAACTGTGGTGTCTGCGAACCCGAATGTCCCAATGAAGCGATTTCAGAAGGGGATGATATTTTTGTTATTGAATGGGAACGCTGTACAGAATGTGTCGGATGGTACGAAGAAGCCCAATGTGTGGAAGTCTGTCCGGTTGACTGCATTCCAAAAGACCCGGAACACGTGGAGACAAAAGAACAGCTTCTTGAAAAAAAGGAAGCGCTGGTAAATGGCGGCTAACGGTCAGACAGCAGTGAGCCATAGCTTTAAACCACGAACAAGCGTTATCCCGGCTTAATAAGCCGTTATCCTGTTCCCTCTTTTTAAAAGAGAGCTGGGTGATTCACCACAAGGGGTCTTTCATGAGAGAAGAAGTCGAAGAAGTGCTAGAGAGTGTGCGTCCTATGCTCATCCAGGATGGCGGTAACGTCGAGCTAGTCGACATTGATGATGGGGTTGTAAAAGTCCGGCTCGTGGGAGCCTGCGTTTCCTGTTCCAGTTCCACCATGACCTTGAAAATGGGCATTGAAAAAGCCTTAAAGAAAGCTATCCCGATGGTACGTTGTGTTGAAGCGGTAGAATAACTTCGCCTCTTTCCTGATTTGATTCAGGCCCCCTTAACGAAGCTGGCGTATTTTTACAGGTACTTTATCCCCCCAATCTTTTCCTATCCGAGACAAAGCCTTTATGATCCTCAAAAAGAAACCCGCGTTGTTTTACCCATCTGTCTGGGTCATGCTGTTGCTTTCTTCGACACTTGCCCTAGCGGAAACCATACCCGCGCCAGACTTCACCCTCAAATCTCTTAGCGGAGAAGAAGTCAGCCTCAGTCAGCAAAGAGGGAAATACGTCTTGGTAAATTTCTGGGCCACCTGGTGCGGTCCCTGTAAAGTGGAAATGCCCTCACTGGAAACTCTGCACCAGCGTTTTAAGTCAAAAAAATTTTCCCTGCTTGGCATCTCCAACGATATGTTCGGAGCAAAGATTGTAGAGCCTTTTGTAAAAGCCAATAATCTTTCCTTCCCGATCCTGCTCGACCAGCGATTGCAGGCCAGCAACAAATTTGGAGTGGTCAGCCTGCCCACCACTTTTATGATTGATCCCGAAGGCAATATCATCGGTGAACTGAGAGGAGCGGAAGACTGGGCCAGCCCGGACAACATCCTGTACTTTGAAAACCTTTTGATGAACTAAGCCCGTTGTCCATGAGAAACTCCCCACCTACACGGAACCCGGCCTATGGCCTGTTTTCTAAATTGGCACGGGTGGTCGCCCTGTTCGCTCTCCTTTTACTGTACCCAAATGCGGGGTGGCCCCAGTCCGAGCACGATCATTCCCTTGAAGGAGATATGGTCTATATTCCCCCCGGCCCTTTTTTATTCGGCTCCAATAAAAAAGACGAGGCTGCTGAGGCACTTTCTCTAGGTATCCCAAAACCTTGGTACGCTGACGAAACTCCGCAACAAAAATTTTTCCTCAAGGAGTTCTATATTGACCGCTATGAGGTCACCCACAAGCGCTATAAAAAATATATCGACGCACTGGGAGCCGTTCCTCCAGCCAACTGGAAAGACGTAAATTTTCCGGAAGGTAAAGATAACGAGCCGGTAACACATGTCACCTGGTACGACGCAGTAAATTTCTGCCAATGGGGGGGGAAAAAATTACCCACGGAAAAACTTTGGGAACGGGCCGCAAGAGGTAAGGAGGGCTATGAATACCCCTGGGGGAACACGTTTCAATCAGGCTGGGCCAATCTTTCAGACCGGCCCGGAAGCAAAAACCAGCCTATCCCCGTCGGTTCTTTTCCAAAAAGCGCCAGCCCGGAAGGTGTTCATGACCTAATCGGTAATGTATGGGAATGGGTCAATGACGATTACCAACCTTATAAAGGAAGCACGTATCAAAGCGAATATTATCAGGCAGGCTTAAAAATCCTACGCGGCCATTCCGCCAGTGATATCGGGCATTTCCCCGGTGCTCTGTACAATCAGGCCATGAAGATGTTTGCCCGTAGCGGTTACCGGCAATACGCGGGTGCCAATGAATCCTCTCCAGATACAGGCTTCCGATGCGCCAGCACCACCCAGCCCGCCGCTATGAAAATGGCGGCTTCCGCTTTCGCGAAAACCCAAAAAGGTGCGTCTTTCACCAACACCGCGCCCTCAATTTCTTCTTCGCCAGCAGAATTGACCGTTTCAAAATCTGCAACCCTGAATCCTTTTCAACCTAAACCCAATCTGCCCGAATCCGGAATCATTGCCCTGACCCTGCTGGCCTTCATCGCGGGAGCACTCAGTTTCTTATCGCCTTGTACATTACCCATTCTTCCCGCTTATTTCGCGGTGACCGCGCAATCTAACCGGACGCGCATGGGCCTCATGTCCCTGGCTTTCTTTTTCGGGCTGGCATCTCTGTTTGTCGCGATGGGAGCCTCTGCCAGCGCTTTAGGCCAGATCCTCAGGGATTATATCTTCCAAATCACCCAGATTGGCGGCGGCATCATAGGGGTTTTTGGTGTCATGACTCTTTTCGGAAAAGGTTTTTCTGGGGCAACCTTTCAAGGCAAACCCGCTTCCACGTTTATAGGATATTTTTTGTTTGGCGCAACCTTCGCCTTAGGCTGGACTCCCTGCGTCGGACCTATCCTTTCCAGCATTCTCATGTTTGCGGCTTCAGAAAAAACCGTCTCGCAGGGAATGATCCTGCTCTTCTTCTACGCTATGGGACTGGGCCTTCCCCTGATCATCGTCGCCACAGTGTGTGGCAACCTGCCAAAAGACGGTTTGTTCTGGACCCTACTTCGCGGCAAAGGCTGGGAGATTACTGTGGGAGGAAAAACCTTTTTTGCGCATACTACCAACCTGTTCAGCGGCATTCTGTTGATCGCGCTGGGCATCGTTCTGGCAACGGGCTACATGACTTATATCAATAGCCTTATCCCCATAGAAGCCCAACTCTGGTTCAGCAAACTCGAGGAAGCCGTCTCGCGCTGGTTTCTATAAGACAGGCCACGTCGATAACTGTTCTCAGTATGTTCAGCGCAAACCCAAAACATCCTGCATATCGTAGACACCGTTGGGCTGGCCTAAAATCCATTGGGCGGCGCGAATGGAACCCCGTGCAAAAGTCTCCCGGCTCTGGGCGCGATGAAACACTTCGAAGTTTTCTCCCATACCGCCGAACAAAACCCGGTGCTCACCGATGATGTCCCCCGCCCGCAAAGCGTGAATGCCTATTTCTTTTGGGGCGCGCACGGTAAGGCCTTTTCTTCCATAAACACCAACCTCATCAAGATTTCTTCCTAACGAATCGGCAACGATTTCTGAAATACGCACAGCGGTGCCGCTGGGGGCATCCTTTTTAAGCTTATGATGCGCCTCAACAATTTCTACATCGTACGCGTCGCCCAACACCCTTGCCGCATCCGCGACCAGCTTGAACAAAACGTTAACACCAATACTCATATTGGGAGCCACGACACAGGGGATTTCTTTGCCAATTCCCTCAATCTCTCCGCGTTGCTCCGCAGAAAACCCGGTCGTGCCCACAACCACAGCCCTACCCTGTTCGGCACAGACCTTCAAGGTCCGCAAACTCGACTCAGGAGTGGTAAAATCTATCACAACATCACAGGTCTCAAGGGCTGTTACCAGATCATCCAGGATCATTACACCCTTGTTGCCGATACCAGCAATTTCTCCCACATCTTTCCCTAGGTCTGAACTACCGGCTCGCTCGGTTCCGCCAACCAGTTCCACACCCTCGGTGTCTTCAACGCACCCGGCAATGGCCTTCCCCATACGCCCAGCGATACCAATAACAAGAATCTTTGTCAAAATTTTTCCTCCTCTACTGGGTAGTAAACAGTTACCTCAGCTTGACGCGTACCTGTTCCATGCCTCCACCAGTAATGGCCTCTAAAGCGGCGGTCGGTTGACCGCGAAATAATACAATCGCCAGTTGGTCCCATGTTATCTTCCCAACGTTAGCTCTCATGCCTCAGAGAGGGCCTAACGGTCACACCAAGGCGTAGGCATTGAGCGTGGTTTTCAATTGCGACAGATGTGCTTCTGTAGGCGCACACAAAGGTGGGCGGAATTCATTTTCGATCCGACCCATGAGCGCCAGAGCGGCTTTGACAGGAATAGGATTGGTCTCGATGAACATGATGTCGTTCAACCTCAACAACTCGTAGTGTAGAGCCCTTGCCGTTTCCAAATCCCCTGACTGGGCCGCCTGTACCAGTTTGGCGAACTTGTCAGGAACCAAGTTAGCCGTCACCGAGATCACCCCTTTGCCGCCAATGGCGAGAATCGGCCACGTCAGCGCGTCCTCACCCGAAAGCACTTCAAAATCCGGCCCGCAGGAATCAATAATCTCGCTGACCTGCACCAAAGAACCGGATGCCTCTTTAATACCGATAATATTTTTGACAGAACTCAAACGCGCTACGGTATCCGGCACCATATTGATGGAGGTGCGACTGGGAACATTATAAAGAATGACAGGCAGATCGGTCTCTTTCGCTACAGCGGAAAAATGCTGGAACAAACCCTCCTGAGTCGGCTTGTTGTAATAGGGCGTGATCAACAACGCTCCATCGGCACCAATTTTCTGAGCGCGCTGGGTCAACTCCACTGCCTCTCTCGTGGCATTGGAACCCGTACCTGCCAGAACGGGAATCCGTCCTTCGCAAGTTTCAACGGCAATCCGAATCACCTCTGCATGCTCGGCGTGGTTTAAGGTGGCCGACTCGCCAGTGGTGCCGCAGGGCACAATACCGCTGGTTCCACTTTCTATATGAAACTCGATCAACCTGCGCAGGGACGAGGCGTCTACTTTTCCGTCTTTAAACGGAGTCACTATAGCAACAAGCGATCCTTCAAACATGGGAACCTGATATATGGGTTAATATTCTGCAAGCGTGCCTTCAAAAGCGATGCGGGTGAGTCCTTCCAGATAAACCTCCGGGCTTTTGGTGGCATCACCATTGACCACTGCAAAATCTACTTTCAAAATATCCCCTCCCCGAGTTTCCACCTCAACGGGGGGCAGTACCATTTTTTTATAAAAAGATAACAAGGCCGAGGCCACCACTCCCGTACCGCAGGCCAAGGTTTCATCTTCCACTCCGCGTTCGTAGGTACGGACCTTAAGCGCCCGGTCACCGACCTTCTCCACAAAATCAACATTAGTCCCGGTCGGGGCGAACGCGTCGTGGAAACGGATGCCGTAACCCGCCTCTCTCACATTCACCTCCTCAACATTATCGGAATAAATGATGGCGTGCGGCACGCCGGTGTTAAGGCTATCAACCTTATATTCAGTTCTATTCAGGGCAACCGAAATATCCTGCCGTAAATTTTCCGGCTTAGTGAGTCTGACCTTTACGGTCGCTCCATTAACCTCTGCGCCAATGATCCCGGCCAGAGTTTCTAAAGTCATTTTAGTAGGAGCGATGTTCTTTTCCACCGCGTAGCGAGCCACACAACGGCCGCCATTGCCGCACATCTCAGCGGAGGAACCGTCTTCGTTATAAAAATCCCATTTGATATCGGCTTTATCCGAGTTCTCGACAAAGATCACCCCATCCGCGCCGATGGATATTTTTCGGCCACACACGCGCCGGACGAAATCGACTTTCTTCGCGCCGTCCATGACCGGCACCCGATTATCAATGATGATGAAATCGTTGCCACTGCCGCTCATTTTTGTGAACTGAATCGCCATATCCAAACCCATTCTATTAAATATTACGTTCCTTCTAAGATGCTTAATAACCCCTAAGGTCGCAAGACTGGCCCAAACAAGTCTTTTCAACACGGATAAGCAGTATACTCGTTTTTATTATACGGTCAGTGGAAGTGCGCCGACCACGGGCAAGATTTCAGCTGTCCTCGCCTATACCACGGCCTTTTAAGGTTTAAGGAGATTCTACCACACTGTGACGGGTTATTGGGCACGAAGGTTAAAGAGGGATATCAGCATCACATTGAGCCTCGCGTCACGCTGGCTAGACTTTCCAGTTTCTGGCAGTGCTGAGTTTCAGGAGCGCGGGCAGAAATGTGACAGACGCGATAAGGCAGTTGAACACACCCAAGGTCAGCACCAGCCCCAGGCTGAAAACACCATAATGGTCGGCCACCATCATACTGCCAAACCCGATCATCGTAGTGAGAGAACTGAGCAGAACAGCCTGACCGGTGCTTTTCCCCAAAACACTGGTGTTTTTATCTTCTTCTTCCCGATAACGGTGGGTGATGTGAATGCCGTTGACCACACCAATGCCGAGAATGAGCGGCAGGATGACGAGGTTCGCCATGTTCAGCCTGAGCCCGATCAGCTCCATAACACCCGCCGTCCAGATCGACCCTGCCAGCACCGGAAGAAGAACGAAAAAAACTGCGCGCAGGTTTCTAAACAGGAAGGACACATAAATAATGATTGCGGTCATGGCGTAGAGTCCGCCGCTAACATAACCTTCTGTCATCAACCGAGTAGACTCAAACATATGCACCGCGTTGCCAGTGACATTCGGATCTATTGATCTCAAGTCGTTTAAATATTTTTGGCGTTGATCTATATCCCAGACATCCACGCTGGGGAAAATATGCGCCACATATTTACCTTTCCGCGAGATATAACGATTCCTCAGGGTTTCGGGAATTTCTTCCAGTTTCACCAGCCGTACTTCAGCATTGGCTTGGAGTTCTTCCATAAGGTTACGATAATCGGCGAACAGCAATCGCGAGAAATTTTCGAGTCTTTTTTCCGCCAGACCCGATTCCACCTTCCGGCTTTGCTCCATAAAATTCCTAACCCGGTCGCCCGCCACCCGCACCTGATCGAGCAGGTCACCCTCCCTGCCTCGCAGTTTAAACTGGACGCGTTTGAGAGTTTTGTTCAGCGCTTTTAAGGAAAAGTCCGCGTCTTCGGGTTTCACTTCAAGATCGTTTAAAAGCGGAGCAAGATTTTCGCGGATGGAGCGCGCGTTTTCTTCCTGATTATCAGGGATCACCGCTGTGACGCTCTCAACCCTGGCCACCGTTGGCAGGGCCTTGAGTTGGCGTTCCTTTTCCTGGATCTCTTCCAAAGAATCGGCAAGCATGGCGGCGGACCAGGCGGATCTCCCGGCACTTTCAAGAATTTTCATCTCATATTGAACCGCCTCGGTTCCCTTGGCCTGCAGGTTGAGCAGGTTGTAATCAAAGCGCAGGTCTTTCAATGACAAAGAAGCGATGGTAACCAGAACGGCACACAATCCGATAATGAGATAGTAATGATCGAACAAATTATCAATGCCCTTTCTTTGTTTGACAGCGGCGGATTTTGCCTGTACGTAACCCGGCTTGCGCCATTTTTCTTCCAGCGTGACCAGCGCGGGGAGCACCAGGAGCATGGCAACCACGCAGAAAAGAATCCCCCATCCGGCGATCCAACCCAGTTCCGCAATACCAATGAAGTCGGTCAGCGCCATGGCACCAAACGCCATAGCGGTGGTGATAGCGCCGGCAAAATTCCCCCTGCCTGTTCCCTGTAACGTTTTTCGCAAGGCTGGCAGGGTTTCGCTGCCCTGCTGGCGTTCCTCCTTAAAGCGTTCGAGGATATGTATTCCAAAATCTATACCCAGCCCAATAAGGATGGTGGTGAACACCACGGAAAGAATATTCAAGTGGCCGATGGTCAGGGTGGTGAACCCCATCGTCCAGCTCAAACCGAGCAAAAGGCAGAACACAGCCAGAAGGGGTTTGACCACTCCCCGATAGACGATGATGAATAACAGGGAGACACCTATCAGAGCGATTTTGGATGCGGCCTCAACATCAGACTGTGTGGTCACCATTTCATCGCTAGAGATCACATCTTCGCCGGTGAGCCCGACTGTTACATCGGGAAAATCTTTTTTGGTTTCGGCTATGAATTGGCGAGCCTGATTGACCGCGTCCTTGTAACCTGTGAAACTGGTTTCGTCATCGTTGGGCACTACCAAAATGAAAAGCAGGTCTTCATCTTCAGAGACCATATATCCCTTATCGCGCAAGGAGTTGCTGCCACCTTTAAATAACGCCTGCCAAGGTGAACGATAACTGGTTTCACCTGTCAGAAACCGGGTCATTTCTTCCAAAAGCCGGATCAAAAGATTAAGGTCTCCCTCATCCTTGCTGTCTTCCTCGTCTTCCCCGCCAAGAAAATCGGTCAGCAGGGAATCGACCATGCCAGAACTGATTTCAGTATTGATGCTGGACAAAAGCGGATTAAGTCCGGGCGATGCGTTCACCGATGCGATAAAGCCCTGATGGGATTCCAGCTTGCGCCCCAAAGTTTCCAATTCATCCCGATCAAGATAAAGCAGGAACCGCGAGCGGAAATAGTCGACATCAATTTTGTAGACAACTCTGGAAAACAGATGAGGCTGGGATTTAAGTTTTTTATTCAGCGCTTCAGCAAAGTCGGCCATGTTGGAAGAATTTTTCCCTTCCACCACCACAACCATGCCGCTCAGATCCTCAAATTGCGCGCGGTAATTTTTATATAGCTCGACATAAGGCAAATCTTTGGCGACAAGATCGCCGCGTCCGGTTTTAAAAGTGAGTTTTTGTGCGGTCACCCACAAAGACAGGATGGCTAAAACCAAGGATACGGAAACAACGAGCAGAGAACGTCGATAGGCAAAACGCTCGATAGCGGAAAGGAAACGACTGAGAAAACCATTCGCGGATGAGAATGACATGAGGGTTATTATACTTCGCGGGGCAGTGCCCACAATCAAATTGGAAGAACTTTAGTGGTAAGAAAAAAGTTTCCTAGCTGGGATGAGCTTGCTATTCCTGTTTTACGGGTGGAGGCTGCCTGCTAGAAGCGCACACCCAATGTGAAGAGGTGGGCATTGAGTCCGGTATTGGGCAATCGAATGCCCCCGTTTGAAACATGGAAGAAGCGATAATTAACAGAATAGGTGCCTTCTTTTTTGAAGTATTCCAATCCAGCTCCGCAATGAAGCAGAAATTGGAGCTCACTGCCCAGTTCGTACGCAACATCTTTCCAATTCGTCAACGCAAATCCCCCGCCAAAGAGAAAGTTCGGCGACCATCTTCTTTCAGAACTGAAAAATTTGTATTGCACCATTAGCGGCGACCATCCGACCAAGTATTTACTTCGATCAGACAAAGCCAACCCAGCTTCCATATGGTAAAACCACGCACCACGATACCAAGAATCGCCAATCAACCCAGTCAGGTTGTATTGCCAGTTTGGAAAAAAGAACGCGAACCCCAAATCCGTGCGGTCGAGTCCTGAGGGGATATCTACGGTCTCACCCCAACCAAATTGGGCGCCAAAATCGGAGTTTTCTTTCTCAAATCTTTGTGTAAAGCTTTCAACTCCCGCAGTCGCTACATTAAACATTAAGAGAACCGCAAGCCAAGGAACCACACACAAAATAATCTTCACATTATTGTTTTGCAAAAGCCCATTCTACCGCATCCATTAGGACGCTGGATTGTAGCATAAAAGCCACCAAATTCCAGGTAATTATTTGCGTTTTTCTTCATAACTGTTTGTGTTATAATTAGTGCTTTCTCAAATCCATAAAGGGATTTTCGCTATGATGGGAATAGGTTTTCCAGAATTAATGATCATTTTGGTCATTATCATGATTATCTTCGGAGCTGGAAAGCTACCAGAAATTGGCAGCGCTTTTGGTAACAGCATTCGGAACTTCAAAAAATCCATGAAAGAAGCCGAAGAGAATACAGAAGAACTTCCGGAAGCGACCGACGCAGCAGAAGAGGGGGCAAAAGAAAGTAGCGATGAACCAGAAACTGCTGAGAACCCTGTAGCCTCTACCCCTGAACCGGAAGACAAATAAGCCACCCAACCCCTTATTCCCTCCCCCTTACAGGACGGGTTTTTTTACAAGGTTTCGCCTTTATTTGACGAATCGCTTTGTATTTAGAAGCATCCTAAAATAACTGGAATAAAAGGGGGAAATCGCAAATCCCGGCAGGTTCCCGTGAAAGAAACCATGCCTTTTCCCAACAGAAAATAAAACTGGATTTGCTCTTTTATGTCCTTCACCCAGCAAAAAGAAGATAAAGAGATAGAAGAAGCCTTGGTCAGGGATCTTCAAGCTGGTAATCTTGAAGCCTATAACAAGATCGCTGAGCTTTATCAAAATAGAATATATGCCCTCAGTTTCAACCTGATGCGTAACCAGATGGACGCCCAGGATGTGACCCAGGAGGTTCTCCTGACTCTGTTCAGGAAGATCAACATGTTTCAGGGCAAATCGGCGTTTTCAAGTTGGGTTTATCGCATTACCTTGAATGCCAGCTATATGAAGTTGAGGAGCAAGAAAAAGGAACCCAACATTTCCATCGACGAATTACTTCCATCATTTAACGGTGCGGGGTTCCAACAGGAGAAAATTCAGGACTGGTCGGAAAATACCGAATCATTGTTGTTCGCCCGTGAAGCACGCGAAGTCATCAACAAAGCTGTCGGCCTTTTGCCGGAAAAGGAAAAAGTGGTTTTCTTATTGCGGGACGCAGAAGGCCTCTCAACCGAACAAGTGAGCGAGATATTAGACCTGACCATTCCAGCTGTAAAGTCAAGACTGCACCGGGCCCGATTGTTTTTGCGGAAAAAACTCTCCGGCTACTTTGAGGAATACAATTCGCAAAAGGGGGAAACATGATTTGCTGTAAAGAGTGTATTGACTTGCTGTACGATTATATTGAGGGATCGCTGGATCAGAACACCCGCAAATCCCTTGAGGAACATTTTCAGGAATGCCCCCCCTGCATTGCTTTTTTGAACACTTATAAGTCAACAACCACTATTTGCCGGGATACCTTAAACCAAATTGAAATTCCTGATGAAGTTCGCCGCAGCCTTCAAAGTTTTCTGAAAGAACATAAAAACCAGCAAGAAAATAAGTAGCTCTCTTCTCAATCGCGGAGGGAACATTTCCGGCGCACGATACATTGACAAGTCCTACGAGGTTATCTATCTTTTAGATACATATTTAGATTTTTCACCTCAAACCTGATAAAATTACTCACTTCTAATAATCCTCTTCGAGGCACGGATATGGTTGAAATGAAAGTTGAGGGTCTTACGTTGGACCCGCTCACCAACATGCCCATCATTATTTTGAAGGATTCAACCGGCTCCAAGGCTCTTCCCATATGGGTGGGTTATTTTGAAGCCAACGCGATTGCTTTGGAAATAGAAAAAATCTCCACGCCACGCCCCATGACGCATGATTTGCTCAAGGACCTGATCCAAAATATGAAAGCGGAAGTCAATCACATCCTTGTCAATGAATTAAAAGACAATACCTTTTATGCTGTCATTTCTCTGGTATGCGGCAACCTTACCCTTGCCATAGATTCACGTCCCTCCGATGCCATCGCTCTGGCACTGAGGACTAAGTCTCCCATTTTTGTTGAGGAAAAAGTGATTGAAGCCGCTAAAAGTCTGGACCTCCCCGATCCGCAAAAAACCAAAACGGATGATGACAAGCAGTGGAAAAACTGGCTGGACAATATAAAACCGGAGGACTTCGGCAAACTTTGAGCGCCCCCAGCGAGAAGGGGCCACGCCCGGTTGACAGGCTCCACACCTTCGGTGATACGCCGATTAAGCCGGGAAAGCTTGTCCACACCCCGTAAAGCCATCATGAACGATCGCACACGAAAACAACTCTTGCCAGTTCTATTAAAGGTGGTGCGCCAGTGAAAAAAGTAGGATTATTCTGCAAACCAAGACCCCCGGTAGACCCGGAAGTGATCAGCGATCTGGCGCGGTGGTTGCGGGAGCGGGGTCGCGAGCTTCATATCGACCAGAATACCGCCGAGTTGACGGGCGAAACGGTTGTCTGGTCCGATGAAGAAATCCTCAGCCTCTCTGAAATAGTCATCGTGCTTGGAGGTGACGGGACCCTGTTGAATGTGGCCCGCATCGCCCACTCGCATGGCGTGCCTATTCTGGGGGTCAACCTCGGCAGCTTGGGGTTTTTAACTGAAATCGCTCTCGAAGACCTTTACCCCACCCTGCAAAGCGCGTTAAACGGAGAATGTGAAATAGAGCACCGCATGTTGCTCAATGCCTCGCTCTGGCGCAATGAAACCAAAACACAAGATTTTAATGTGTTAAACGATATTGTCATCAACAAGGGCGCTATAGCCAGAATCGTCAACCTTAGCGTACGGGTTAACGACCAACCGATGACCTCATACAGAGCCGATGGATTGATCATCGCCACACCAACAGGTTCCACGGCATATTCTCTCTCGGCGGGAGGACCTATCATTCATCCCAGTATGCAGGCTTTAGTGTTGAGCCCGATTTGCCCTTTTACTCTGACAAACAGACCCATTGTGGTGCCCGACACTTCTAAGATCAAAGTGCAGCTGGCTAAACGTCATGAAAATGAGGATGTCCGAATAACGCTTGATGGGCAAATGGGTTGCGATATGAAATCCGGAGATATCCTCGCAGTGGAAAAAGCGCAGATATCGGTTAAGCTGATACAGGCTCCGAGAAAAAACTACTATCAAACCCTGAGGAAAAAGCTTCATTGGGGAGGTACGGCGGAAAGTTAAATCTTATCCTCCGGTGTTAAACACCCAGCTCTCTCAATTATATGAATCAAAATATCGTTTCCTGCGACCATAAAATAGATATTGGAACCCGCGTGGTTTTATGGAACGAAGGTTTTGTCTGCCCCAACAAGAGAGGACGGTCTGCCTGTTCCCATCATGACCCCAGGCTCAATGACGCGCCATCCAGAAAAGATTCGTCCTATAAGATCCTGAAACCCGAGTCGGCATACAAGGAACTGGCGCAACACGTTCACCAGTTTGTTCTGCATTATGATGCCTGCTACAACTCCTACCACTGCCACCAGTTGATGACGGAAAGTGCCTTCAAGGGCAGCCATTTCTATTTAGATCTGGATGGCACTGTTTACCAGACCTGCGACTTGTACTGGAAAACCAATACCGCGCCTGCCGATGACCGGCAAGGCAACGAAAGGGCGATCCATATCGAGATGGCAAACCTTTCGTGGGAAGCCTTGGCTAAAGAATCCAAATATCTCCCTTCTAAGCAAGACAAATACCGAAAAAAAAGAGGACAATGGGTGCTGGAACTGCCTGATGACTACCGCAGAAAAATCCGCACAGCCGGATTCCAGGCCACCCCATCGCGTGCATACGGCACAAGGGGATACTTCAGCAGAAAGATCAATGGACGAGTGGTCCGCATGTGGGATTTTACCGAGCAGCAGTATCAAGCCCTGATCAAACTCTGTATCGGAGTCAATCAGCTTCTGCCGAGAATCAAACTACGGGTGCCTTTCGACAAAAGTTCTGGCCGATACCCTCTCGATAGATTAAAAAACTACTCTAAATTTTCCGGTATCCTGGGTCACGCTCATACACAAAAAGGTGCAGACAGACTGGAATGTAAGTACGACCCTGGGTCGGCTTTTAACTGGGGCCGATTAAAAAAAGCCTTCGACTCACTCCCGAGCCCATTGGTAGGGAAGGCTGCCGGGTAGTCGTTTATCACGCCTGGTGACTGGAGAGTTTTGGGTTGACGTTTAATGCGGTTTGGGAGAAGCTTGACGCGTTCCATCGAACATTGAAAAAGGCGATCATGAAACGAAATTCCATTTTCCGGGATGAACTTCCGGGAGAAAAAAAGAGCATCATCAATCTGTTAATGACGGGTTACATCGTTGTCATTTCCTGCTTGGGATACGCGGCGTTCTTTCTCTACATCCAACTCGGACAGATTGAGAGGATTGTTGGAACGATGGACACGCAGACATTAACTCGCGATCAAATAGAGTTGTTAAAGAACCGGGTCATTCGCAGTGCCAGGCAATTAAAAAATGAAATGATCGGAATGGCCATTGCCGGAAGTCTGGTTTCGATTATTGCCGGATTTTACACCGTCAGCATGATTATCAGGCCCTTAAAAAAACTGGTGAGATTCGCGGAGGAACGGGGAACGACCGAGCTTCCCGAAATCAAATCCAATACCGAGATCAAACAGTTGGCAACCGCCATCATGCAGTTAACAGAAAACCTGAATCAAGCTGCTCCTGCAAAAAAAGAACAGCCCTGAAAAATCCTTTTGGCTCGAGACAGAAATAGCTCTCTCTTCCGGAAATACCCACTACTTCTAATAACTAATATCGTATTTAAAAGTCAG
This sequence comes from Nitrospinales bacterium, assembly GCA_965263085.1. Classification (GTDB taxonomy): domain Bacteria; phylum Nitrospinota; class Nitrospinia; order Nitrospinales; family VA-1; genus LS-NOB. The sequence continues at coordinate 1,615,470 of OZ253582.1, read as the reverse complement.
GGTTTCTTTTAAAGGGGCGCGAGTCGCGAGGATATTCTTAGTGTTTGAAATGGCGCGTGCCAGTAAACAGCATGGCTATTTTGTGCTCGTTAGCCGCTTGTAAAACTTCTTCATCTCGAATAGACCCACCTGGGGAAATAATGGAAGTGATGCCATTCTTTGCGGCTTCATCAATAGAGTCCCTGAAAGGGAAAAACGCATCCGAGGCCATGACCGCTCCCTGTAAAGGCTTGCGTGCCTTCTCGACCGCGATGCGGGCAGAATCGACCCGGCTCATTTGCCCTGCGCCAATACCTAGAATTTTCTGGTCTTTGGCATAAACAATGGCATTGGACTTAATATGCTTGGCGACGATCCAAGCGAATTTCATATCCTCCATTTCCCGGCCATCAGGTTTTCTTTCGCTAGCCACATTGAGTTGCTCCTCAACATAGGTCAGCGAGTCCCGACTTTGTACTAAGAGGCCGCCGCCAATCCACTTCAAATCAAATTTTTCGGCATCCGAGGATGATCCCATTTCCGGCATCCGCATAAGACGTACATTTTTTTTCGCGGCGAACAATTTCAAAGCTTCTGGATCAAAGCCGGGCGCCACAACCGCCTCAACAAAGTTTTTAACGATTTCCTCCGCGGTCTGGGCAGTAACCGGGTGATTGAATCCGAGGATTCCTCCAAACGCGGAGACCGGGTCCACTTCACGCGCGACTATAAAAGCTTTTAGCTGATCCTCGCCCAGTGCCACACCACAAGGGTTGGTGTGCTTGATAATCACTACCGCCCCCTTATCAAATTCTTTGACCAACTCCCAAGCGGCATTCAAATCTATAAAATTATTAAAAGAGAGTTCTTTCCCCTGAAGCTGTTCGGCAGAAACAATCTCCGACGGCAATGGGGAACTTTCTTTATATAGCGCAGCGGACTGGTGGGGGTTTTCGCCGTAGCGCAGTTCCATCGCTTTCTCAAACGGCTGGTTCAGCAAAGGTGGAAAATGGGTGTCTTCTTGCCACTTTCCAGTCAAATAAGCGGATATCAATGAATCATAACGGGCAGTGTGCGCAAACGCGTCCCGGCACAGCCGCCTGCGTGTTTTGAGGGTCACAGCTCCCGTTTTTATTTCCTCTAAAACCGGGGCGTATTCGTCCGGGTCCACTACCACCACCACATCGTTAAAGTTCTTCGCCGCGGACCGGACCATCGCAGGACCGCCAATATCAATATTCTCGATGGCATCTTCCAGAGAACAATCCTCGCGTGCCACCATCTGCTCAAATGGATACAAGTTGATCACCACCAGATCGATGGGGCGGATTCCATGATCCTCCATTGCCTTGACGTGCGCCGACACATCCCTGCGGGCCAAAATCCCACCATGCACCCTGGGATGAAGCGTCTTGACCCGACCATCCATCATTTCAGGGAAACCGGTATAGTCGGATACCTGAATCACAGGGACTCCGCTCTTGCGCAACAATTCCGCCGTGCCACCAGTGGACAATATTTCAACACCAGATTTTTGCAGTTCAAGGGCGAACTCCACTATACCTGTCTTATCCGATACGCTTATCAATGCCCGCTGAATGGGTTTCATTAAATATGGAAAAATGTTAAGTTTATTGGGGAAGTTTTCTTTTGGGAGCCGGAGACTTCGATATTAGAAAACCTGGGGTCAGCGCACTGATCAGCTTCAATAGCCAGACGGGAAAAGAGCCATAGGACTCCCAAAGAGCGGGTTCTTTTTTCTGGGGTTGGGGTACAGCTTTTCTGGGATCGGTCACCACTCACCTCTCCATGATTAAAGGGTTTGGGGTACAAATGAAGTGCGAAGTCTACACTTTTTCGACCCAATTTAAAATAAAAATCCTCAGCCTTTACCCATGAAGAGCACCAAGGTTCAGGAAGAATATCACGCATGCCTCGGAGAAGTACGCCTAGTGGAAAGTCCTTGGGTAAATTTCCAGTCTATTGGACGACTCAGATCCAAGCTGCCAAACTGTGCTTCCAGGTTTTTAGCGCATTCACGGAGCAAGTCCCGTAAATACTCCTTATCCGAGTCCGTCCAGGCCATGGGAGTCTTCAGTAATTCCCGCTCGAAGGCCGCGAAGAGGTCTTCATCGCAATGCTTTACCTCTTCCGGGAAAATACCCGACAAAAAGATCATTTCCAGAAAACTCTTTGCCGCTACATCAGCAATCGGGTCACAGGATAACCGGCTGAATAAAACATACTGCGCCAAAGCTGTGGTCACCAAAGTTAACAGGTTTGTGGATTCCCGGGTATCCGGGCTATCATCCTGTAAAGATGAAAAGGTTGATTCGCTCAGTTCCAATCCCTGTCGGGTAAAACGGCTGTAAAATTTCCATCGGGCTAAAAAGTCATTCACTCCCTCGACATCTTTCATGGATTCCAGATCCCGCCAGCTGAAGGAATCCTGATTTTTTTCTGCGACTTGAGGAAACCGAAAAACCAAAGCACCCAGCCTTTCCTTGTCCTCCGCAGAAATAAAAGGGTCTATATAGGAACCATTTTCATTAATGAACGAACTTGCCAGAGACCGAACCTGCCTTAATTGTTCATAACCCACCTGAAAAAGCGACTGCATCCAAACCTGATCCAGCAAGGCTGCCCCTTTTTTCAGGTCTCCTTCCGCTCCCAGTTCCAAACCTATATTTATATACCCCAGTGTTTTTCTAAGGGCTCGTTGGCGGATATCCATGGATGACAGCTCCAGACTGTCAGCAACAATGACTTTGTTGGCTAGGCAAACCAGTTCCCAGCGCAGGGTTTCAAGGCGACTGGCGCTGTCCAGAATGGCAAGGCATTGGGTAAAAAAAAGAGTCTCATCTAAATAGGCCAGGGGATATCGAGGAGCAAGCCTGAATCGGCTTGAGGGGAGTTCTTCCAGTGACGGTAGTTTTAACTTTAAAGTTTCCGGGTCTAAACGGCTGTATATACCCACCGCATCCTGAAATTCGGGGATGCCTCTCTCCGCGATACGGTTCACTCTCCAGTTATAGGCCTTCTCCACTGTAAGAGTAACAGGATACCAGATCACCGCTTCCAACAGGTTATAAAAAAGGCTTTGATCCTTTTCATGAAGTAAAAGCAGAAGTTTTCTGATCTCTTTGCTATTTTCAACTTTAAAAAAAATGTCATAGACCCCATCGGGAGTAAAATGTTCAAGTTTCTCCACCCCTTCGTAGGAATCTGTCATTTCATCCTTCTTAAAGACTTTTAAAAAGGCTTGTAGTAGCACCACCTTTTGGTCGAAATCCTCTCCCAAAAACCATTCCAGGGTTTCAGGGTCCTGGCATTGATCCAACAAAACAATCCAATCCAAAGCCCGCTTAGGTCGGAACTTGTCCCCATGCCACCATTCCACATCAAAAACATATTGCAACTGGTCCGGCGAAAACATGGATATCACAAGAAGGGAATCCTCTGCCCCTACTTCCTTAATCAAATTATAGACCTCTTCCACGGGAAAGGACTGAGTCACCTCGACCGCTTTTTCTGAAAGTATGAGGAGTTGCTGTTGCAGACCGGGGTCGAGTCCAAGAATACATCGCACCTGTTCTTCCACCGACAAGCCGGACAAAATGTCTTCCACCGCGCGCGGCTGGGTTTTTACCCACTCCGCCGGAAAAGGCAAGGCTCCCTCTGTAGATAAACTTTCTTTATTAATTTTATCGATCATAATTATAAAACTTGAAATTATAACAACGCTTCATGGACGTAACATGATGGTTGTAAGGATTCTTCCTGTCTCTCCTTCACGTCGATAGGAATACAGGTTTCGGTTAGAACAGAAAGTACAATGATCCATCAAAAAAATATTTTTCGGCAGAAGACCTGCTTTTTCACCTTCCATTTTATTCACCGCAATTAAATCCAGAAAGTATTTGCCCGATGTACCTAACCGGAACCAACCCTTTTCAGCAGAAAATAATTCTTTAAACGGTTGAACGCAGTCCTCATCCACTTCATAACAACATCCCCCGATCGCGGGGCCGAACCCCACTAACAACTCTGCAGGGCAGCATCCATACACTCGACCCATCTCCCTAATTACCTTTATAGTAAGGCTCTGCCCAGACCCTCTTCTCCCAGCATGAATGGCCCCGATCACTTTCAATCGAGGATCATAAACCAGAATGGGAAGACAGTCCGCAGTAAAAACCCCGATAGGTCTTCCAGGGATCTGAGTCAGCAAGGCATCAGCGGAAATTTTTCCGACTTCATCACATGTAATACTATGATCATCCAGCACAAAAATCTTGTCGCCATGAACCTGGTTGACCAAAAACAGGCTACGGTTTTCTATTCCTATGGATTCTAAAAACCATCTTACATGTTCTTTTGTTTTTCCAGATTCGCCCTTGCTCTGGAAATAAAATTCCTCAATTTCACCTCGCTCGTTTTCGAAACAACGCGGACTAACAGCATGGACCAGTTCAGGAAATGTCTCAAACTGACCAAATCGCAACTTTTCGAGCAAATTATTCATAAAAAATAACTATTTTTTTCAAGCCCATTTAACGCACTCAGAAAACAAAATCAGTATACCCGGAAAAATTTAAAAAAACCAAATAAGGTAGTTTTCCCCTTTATTCACGTGGGTTTCCTCGTGTCACATAAGAACAGAGCCTTGCCATATCATATTCATAATTTTCTCAGTAACTGAACGCTCCCTCTAAAACATTAATTTTTTTATTAATATCTGCTTGACATCAAACGCTTATATCATAGAATGAAAAAAGGTATTTGGGCGCTGAAACGGATACCGATTGACGTAAGAAAGGAGATCTTGATGGCAGCCAAGAAAAAAGCAACAAAGAAAAAAGCAACAAAGAAAAAAGCAACAAAGAAAAAAGCAACAAAGAAAAAAGCAACAAAGAAAAAAGCAACAAAGAAAAAAGCAACAAAGAAAAAAGCAACAAAGAAAAAAGCAACAAAGAAAAAAGCAACAAAGAAAAAAGCAACAAAGAAAAAAGCAACAAAGAAAAAAGCTAAAGCTAGAAGACGATAATCAAGATGGCTTGATTTTCTTTTCAGCCGATGCTGAACATGGTAGACAGACTCTCAATTTAATTTTAAATGTATTAACCCATATCGTTTCAGCGCCCAACCAACACCGTCGCCTGCCCATACAGCCCTTTGTTATTTCTACCCTTACGGGTCTATCTTTAGATAGACCGACTTTAGATAAGAAGCTTCGTCAAATGTTGCCGGATGATCCAAGGCGTGTCCCGTTCTAGCAATTTCCTTATATTTTTTCCCCGCAAAACCAATTCCGCGATAGACCGCATCATAAAACTCCGTAGTGGGCACATGCGCTGAGCAAGAAGCCGCAAATAGTATCCCGGACGTAACCTCTGCGCCTGCTTTAGCCAGTCTCGCATAAGCATCTAAAGCCTGTGCTTTATGTTTCTTATTTCTAGCAAACGCAGGCGGGTCCAAAATTACCAAGTCAAAAAACCGCTTCGCGGATTTTAATTCAGCCAGTACCTGAAAGGCATCCCCCTCCTTTTGAGTAAATTTTTGAGCTGAAAATAATTTTTCAGGAAAATTTAGTTTTAAGTTTCGTAATGATGTCTCCAACGCGAATGGATTACAGTCCACCTCCACCACCGATTTGCACCCACCCGCCAAAGCGTATACCGAGAATCCGCCCGAATAACTAAAAACATTCAATACGGATCGATCCTTCGCCATTTCCTGAATTTTCAACCGATTGTCTCTCTGGTCCAGGAAAAAGCCGGTTTTCTGACCCTCAACAACATCCGCCAAAAACTTCAACCCATTTTCCTTGAACCGCGCCCTGCTTGAGCTCCCGTCCCCGTATAATGCCTGTCCGTCCCGGTAGGTTGAGTTGAGGCCTAATAATTTGCTGACGTTGCGGGCTAATCGTAAAACTATCTGTCGACTCTTGAATTCCCTCTGAAATAGTTCGAGAAGTTCCTCCAGAAACGGAAACCAGCTCGCGGTATACAGTTTCAGTACCAGGGTGTCCTCATAACGGTCCAGCACAAGCCCAGGAAACCCATCATTTTCGCCACTGATAACCCGATAGCCCGTCGTTCTCTGATGTTCCAGTTCTTCTCTGATTAGTTTCGCGGACTGTAGGCGCTCCATGAAAAAACCAGCATTGATTTCTCTTGATTCTCCTAGGTTCAGCACCCTAAAACAAAGATCAGCATACGGGTCCCACAAGCCCAGAGCCAAAAAACGGTTGTTGTGGTCGTAAATCACCGCCAGATTTTCTGACTCTCCCACGGGAGTCTGGTTTTGAATCTGGTATTTGAAAACCCAAGGATACCCTTTGCGGATTTTGCCTTGTAGTGTTTTGGATATCTGGATCTTAATCATTTAATGAACAATTCGTATGCGTGGCAGAGTATCAAGGATCTTGATTTGTCGAGCCCGCACATGTTTTGAGGTAGGTCTTCGTGTCCAGTGCCGGGGACTGGGTAAGACAGCCGCCATCCATGCCGACTCCACCGGGGAAAGAAGTCTTGACGAATGCTGGAAATACGTCTGGGCCGCCTGTTCGCAACCAAATACACCATCTCCCCATTCAATCACATTCAAATAGACCTCCAGAATCCTCTGTTTGCTCCAAAAAAACTCGATCAGCACGGTAAAATAACTTTCCAGCAACTTACGAAACCAGGTCCGGGTTTGCCACAGGAATACATTGCGAGCGGTTTGCATGGAAATAGTGCTGGCACCCACTTTTCTGTCTGCCATGACGTTGGTCTGGATCGCGCGCTCAATGGCCAACCAGTCGAACCCATGATGGGTAAAAAATTTCTGATCCTCAGCGGCGATGACCGCTTTCATAATGTTCGGGGAGATATCTTCAATGGGCGTCCACGCATCCAGATACAGAGGAAGGTTCCGCTGAGCATCGCTATCCACCCAGCGGATCAACATCAAAGGTGTTGTCGGAGGATTCACAAACCTGTATAGCAGGACAGGGGCTATAGTAAGAGCCACAAAGCACAAGAAAAGGTCAAAAGTAATTTTCCAGATACAAATGCGGATGAGCTTTTTCCCTTTGCTTCGCTTTCGTTTTTTTTCACAGGGAACCCCAAAAAAGCACAGACCCTACTCTAAACCAGTTCGGCTTTCCTACCTTAACCCAAGTCGCGACAAGAAATCAGCTTTCCTTTGCCACAGAGTTATAGCGGTTAACAGCTTCTTGGAAAGCCTGATGATGCTGAGGAGGGATATTTCGGGTATAACTTTTATGGTGCTTGAAGTTGAAGGGATTGTAGATGGTTTTCTTATTTTTCCGATTCTGAATCTCATAATGGAGGTGAGGGGCAAACGTTCTCCCAGTGTTTCCCGATTCAGCAACCTGCTGGCCCGCCTGGATAGTCTGGCCGCGTTTCACTTTGACCCGACTCAAGTGGAGGTAGAGCGTTTTTATCCCAAGTTTTGGATGATCGATTTCAACACAATAACCATTGGCCCGCACATTCCAGTTTGTACGCGTAACCTTGCCAGCAAACCCTGAGTAAATAGGCGTCCCCACCTCGGCTTTAAAGTCTGTCCCGGAATGCCCCCCTATCCCCTCGCGAAAATCACCAGGCAGGGAGGTGATTTCAATATAATGCCGGATGGGGCTCTGAGACTCGACAATACGCTGGGCAATCTCTTTTCCTTCGCTATCAAAATAACCGCCATTACCTTGATCAAACTCATCAAAATAATACGCTTCAAATGTTTTGCCAAATAATTGACTTTTGTAGGAAAGTTTGAGAATTTTAAACTGTTCGAGGCCTTCCAGTTGCTGGTACATCACATTGATGGAGTCGCCGTTCCTCATGCTTCTTTTGATGTCCATAAACCACACCATGAGACGTCCGATGTGCGCGGAAAGAGCAGCGCATCCGTTTTCACGGGTCATCATTCTGCATACAGTAAAGTTCAGGGAATTTCTAATTTTAAGGTCCAACGAGTGGATAGCTTTGCCCTCAAGAACCATCTCGGATGGAACCGTGAATGCCGCAGGCTCGATAACAGCAACAGGTTGAGGCGCTCTTAATACCTCAGGCGGTTCGACAGCGCTTTGCGATACGGTCCCTGCGTCCGGCGGTAAAGACGCGACCACGACACCACTTTCATGGTCAAAGAAGAGGAGAAAAACATTCAATCCCACCGAAGCAACGAAGAGAAAGACAAATCCAAGTCGAAATTTATTTTTCTTTTGGATGGGCCGATCATAAAGTGAGGATGTAGGAATGCTCATTTTCTTTCCTTCAATTAAGTGATAAAATGGCCGTTTAAAGCAAGAACAGGTAGTCATAAAGGGAAAAAGTTCCGCCCATAAAGGAACCTGGGAAACAGAAAAAACCGGGCCACCTTTAAAATTTGCCACATTATATAAAATAATGCCAATAAATACAATAGGTCCAAGCCAAACTCCAAAAGAGTACCAGCCCGATATTTTGTTTCTGGAAGAAGGGGTGAGCGAGTACCCTCTGGCGCAAGAAACCCTCTCCCGGCTTCCCGGAGTTCCTCGGCAGACGTTCCAGGATATTTCCCTTCTCACCGAGCAGATGAAATCTTCACAGTACGATGTGTTTGGGGAAGGAAAAAAACACCTGGCATTATCCCGTTTTAAGGGTTCGTTCCTGAAGAAGTGCCCGGGTATCAGCCCAGGTATGGTGTGTTGCAATTATTATGTTGTGAACTTATCAAAAAACTGCATCTACGATTGTTCTTATTGTTTCCTGCAGGATTTTTTAGGCAACAACCCCATGCAAGTAGCTTATGTTAATGTTGAAGACCTGCTTGGCGAGTTGGAGGAAGTGTTCACACAATATCCGGATCGCAATTTTCGGGTTGGGACGGGGGAATTGACCGACAGTCTAGCCTTGGACGCCATCGTCCCCTACACTGCCTCTCTGCTCCCCTTCTTCAACCGGCAGTCAAACGCTGTGCTGGAATTGAAAACCAAGTCAGACCAGATCGCGAATCTATTGAACCACTCCGATCCTACAAATATTATTGTATCTTGGTCGCTGAATCCACAAACCATCATTGACCAGGAAGAGAAAGGAACACCGGGTCTGGCCCAGCGGCTTGAATCTGCCCGTGCATGCATGGAGAAAGGCTACCGCATCGGGTTTCATTTCGATCCGATCATTTTGATACCGGGTTGGGAGGAAGCCTACCGGAAACTGGTCGATATTTTATGCGATGCACTACCCATCAATAAAGTGGAATGGGTGAGCCTGGGAAGCTTTAGATATCGCCCTAACCTGAAATCGATCATTAAAAACCGCCATCCAGAAACCCGCTTGTTCACCAGCGAACACCTACCCAGTAAGGATGGGAAATTCCGCTACCTTCGTCCTCTAAGGAATCATGCCTACGAAACCATTCGCGGTTATCTAATGTCACGCTCGCAAAAATTAAATATTTATCTTTGTATGGAGACCCGGGAAATCTGGGAAGGAGTAACAGGAAAAACACCAAGGAGCGATAAAAAGCTGGACCAGTTTTTCGACCTTTGATCTTTGATCGAAAACCCTAGAGACGCATGGGCATGACAATGCTCTTATACTCGTCGTCGTCCGTCACCGTAAACAGACAGGAGTGATTTTGATCTTTTAGATTAAGCGTCACTGAATCCGCCTCCACAGCATTGAGGATATCCAGAACATATTTCGCGTTAAGCCCGATGGAGACCTCTTCACCCTCATATTCAAGAGACATTTCCTCATTGGCAGCTCCTAGATCCGTATTATCAGAAACCAAGCCCAAGGTACCTTTCTTGATTTCAAACCGAACCATTGCAGATTTTTCATCAGCCAGCTGGGCCACACGTCTCAAAGCACGGGTCAGGCCATCTCTATCGGCTTTGGCTTTCAAATGATTGTCTGACGGAATCACTTGTCGATAGTTAGGAAATTTTCCATCAATTTTTCGGGATACGATCACTTGCTTGCCACAAATAAAAGCCAGATGGTTTTCCTGAGAAGAGAACCCGAATGTCGCATCTTCGTCTTCCATCAACCTTAGCAACTCCGCCAACACTTTCCTCGGCAACAAGAAACTCAAAACCTCCCCTTTCGCGGCGTTTGATTTGACCGGTCGGGAAATCATCGCCAGCCGATGCCCATCTGTACCCACAAATCTTACACTATCTCCTTCCGCTTCCAGCAATAAGCCGTTCAACACCTGCCGGGTCACATCGGGAGAAACCGAGAAAAAGGTTTTGCGAATCATTTCCTTCAATATTTTACTGTCGAACTCCAACAGCGGTTTTTCACTGTATTCGGGTAAAGCAGGAAAATCCTCAGGAGGAAGACCGGGCAAACGGAATTTGGACTTTCCACATTTTAAAGCGACCCAGTTATTTTCTTCTTTTTTCAGATAGACTTCTTCATCGGGAAGTTCCCGGGCAATGTCAAAAAGTTTTCTGGCATTGAGCGTCACAGCACCTGGCGCGCTCACATTCGCCTCGTAGTGGCACAAGGTCCCGATTTCCAAATCCGTAGCGCGAATACAGATGTTGTCTTTATCTGCGGAAAGATGCAGATGTGAAAGAATGGGCATCGCCCCTTTTGGTTCCACGATTCCCTGAGCTTTGCCCGCCCCGTTCAGTAGGACATCCCGACTTATTCTGACTTCCATAAAACTCCCCAAGGTAAGTGAAAACCCGTTTTCAGGCTTGAGGATTTTTAGCACAATTGTAAAAACCTGTCAAAGAGAAATAAAGATTCCGGCAGACCTTATCTCTCACCTCAAAAACTGTGCTTAAACCCTCTGAATTAAAAAGACTTCAAGGCACTGAAGAAAAGATATTAAAAGCTCACCTCCATTCTCCTGGAAAGAGGCCCATCTTCACATGAATTATTACAGAACCGTCACTTTTTGGAAATTTTCGCCCAAGTATCGCGAAGCGTTACAATCCTGTTAAAAACCGGCGCGCCGGGAGCGGAGTCCTTATTATCCACGCAAAAATAGCCCAGCCGCAAAAACTGAAACCGGTCGCCCCCCACCGCGTCCTTTAAAAAAGGTTCAATGAACGCGTCTTGAACAATTTCAAGAGAATCGGGGTTCAAGCTTGAACTTAACTCAGGACACTCTTTTTTGTCCACCGGGTTTTCCTTGAGAAAAAGATGATTGTATAATCTCACTTCGGCAGGCTGGGCATGAGCCTGAGAGAGCCAATGCAGGGTACCTTTCACCTTCCGGTTTTCCATGGAAGAACCGCTTTTGGTTTCCGGATCATAAGTGCAACACAACGCCACCACGTCTCCCGTTTTTTCATCCTTAATCGCTCGTTCACATTTGATGATGTAGGCATGCTTCAGCCGCACCTCCCTGCCTGGAGCAAGGCGGAAAAACTTTTTCGGAGGGTCTTCCATAAAATCATCCCGTTCAATATAAAGCACTCGGGAAAAGGGGATCTTACGGAAACCGGCATCGGAGTCTTCAGGATTGTTCCCAGCAGTCAGTTCTTCTACCTGATCCTCCGGGTAGTTCTCAATCACCACTTTCAGGGGTCGAATCACCCCCATCACACGGGGCACTGTCTTGTTTAAATCTTCGCGCACGCAATGTTCCAGCAGAGCAAAGTCTACCGTGCTATTGCTTTTCGAGACTCCAATCCGTTCACAAAAATCACGAATGGCCTCCGGGGGGTAACCCCTGCGACGCATGCCCGATAAGGTCGGCATACGTGGATCGTTCCACCCGCTCACATGCTTCTCCCGCACTAACTGTAAAAGCTCGCGCTTGCTCAACACTGTGTAATTCAAGTTGAGGCGGGCAAATTCTATTTGCTGAGGACGATAGACATCCAACTCTTTCAGGAACCAGTCATAAAGAGGGCGATGATCCTCAAACTCCAAAGTACAGATGGAGTGGGTGATCCCCTCCAGCGAATCTGATTGACCATGGGTGAAATCATACATGGGATAGATGCACCACTTGTCTCCAGTACGGTGATGCGTTGACTTTAGAATCCGATACAGCACCGGGTCTCGCAAATTCAGGTTACCAGATGCCATGTCAATTTTGGCGCGCAAGACCCTATCGCCTTCCGCGAAATCACCAGCCCGCATGCGTTCAAACAAATCCAGATTTTCTTGCACCGGCCTGTCACGGTAGGGGCTGTTGCGTCCCGGTTCGGAAAGCGTGCCGCGGTATTCACGAATTTGTTCCGGGTTCAACGCGTCCACATAAGCTTTACCTTTCTCGATCAAGCGAACTGCGAACTGATAAAGCTGTTCAAAATATTCTGAGGCATAATACAATCGGTCTCCCCAGTCAAACCCCAACCATCGCACGTCTTCTAAAATGGCTTTAACGTATTCTTCTTCTTCCTTGCTGGGGTTGGTGTCATCGAACCTGAGGTTACATTTCCCTGAATATCGCAAAGCCAGCCCGAAGTTCAGGCAAATGGATTTGGCGTGACCAATATGCAGATAGCCGTTAGGCTCAGGTGGGAATCGGGTATGAACCCGCCCGCCAAATTTGAGCGTGCGTAAATCTTCCTCGATTATATTATGGATAAAATGGGCCGAGGATTCAGAATCTTCCGTTTGCAAAATCTTTTCTCCTAACAAAGGCATTTTTAGGGTAAAAATAGTTTCCCCTAAATGCCAGATAATACTTTTGAATGACTGCTAATCGCAAATTTATAATTCTTCTGGTTTTTATAGTCGCGGTGACTTCCAGCTTCTGACTGGTTTCCCGCTACCTGGCTCTGGATAGCAAGGCCGCGCTCTCTGGCAGTGAGGCTTTTGAAAAGCCACTCACACAGGAGTTTGCCTCGAATAACTTTTTCCACAACCAGAACGGTCAGTCTTTCACCCAAGGGCAGGCAGAGTTTGGCCTCGACAACCGCGACCACAGTTCTTCCTATACCTATATCGACATGGACCGTAACAGCAACCTCGACATCACCGCCAACACTTTAGTCGAGCCGACGGGGGTAACGGTGACCGCTATTGGAAATGCTTCGTAACGCTTTCCATCTCCATGGAATACGTGGTATCCTTCCCCCGGCCCCATGTTCCGAGGGGTAGAATGGGGATATCCTAGTTCCTGTCAGGAGAGGCATTTTAGAGCATGTCACTTTGGTTAATAATCGGTTTAGGCGGGTTCATCGGGGCGATTTTACGCTACTGGGTCAGTGGGTGGATTCAGAGTGGATTCATCACCTTCCCTTTTGGTACTCTCGGAGTGAACTTCATTGGCAGTTTGTTGCTGGCGATGATCATGTACACCTCTGAATACCGGGGCCTTTTTGGCGGAGAAGCACGGGTGTTTCTGACTATCGGCATCCTCGGTTCATTCACCACTATGTCGACCTTCAGCTATGAGTCCATGAAGCTCTTGGAACAGAGCGAATATATGCTATTCGGGCTCAACCTGATAGGAACCATCGGGCTCTGCCTGCTAGCCGTTTATCTGGGGAAAATTGCAATCACTGTTATGGGGCTGAAATAAAATGAAAAAAGAATCCGATGCCATCCTCCTTAGAATATTTATCGGCGAGTCTGATAAATATGAGGGCGTGCCACTCTCCAAGTATCTGATAGAGTTTTTCAGGGAAGAGGGGTTGGCAGGAGCCACCGTTTTAAGAGGGATCAATGGGTTCGGAAAATCCAGCAAACCGCATACGACCTCCATATTGCGATTATCCGATGACCTGCCGATTGTGGTGGAAGTGGTAGACCGGAAAGAAAATATCGAACGTATCAAACCAAAACTGGACAAGGTGATCGAAAAAGGACTGGCCACCGAAGAAGAAGTCAAAATCATCCTCTACGAATCGGCCAGCGAGGGTGATGGGGTATAAATTTTTTGCCGCAATTTGATTCTTGCGCGCCTGTAGCTCAGCTGGATAGAGCAACGGACTTCTAATCCGTAGGTCGTAGGTTCGAGTCCTACCAGGCGTACTTATTTTTTAATGGTTTACAGTTTAGGCTGTAGCCCATTTTTTGTTGTGGCTAGCACTAGGGCTAGCGTTTGAAAGAAAATACAGCAAATCACTTCCCTGCCTGTAATAGAATAGCCAAGATGAAGAATCAATATTTTGGAGATATAAATGATTATCGAAAATATGGCTTAATCCGTTTTCTGAGCAATAGTGGAACCATAAGAATAGGAATTTGTTGGATGCTTACACCCGATGACACCAGAACAGACGGAAGGTTTACCCAATATCTTGCGAAGCCTGAAGAGTATAAAAAGTTTGATCCAGATTTGTATGATTTCTTGGGCCAGTGTTTAAGGGCAGATGCCAGGAATATAAAAGAGGTGATTAATTCTAATAAATTTTCTAATACTGTTTTTTATGACCCAATATTGGAAGATGACGCTGTTAAGCGGAAACAATATTTTTCTAATATGTTTAAGTTGTTTCAAGATGTTGATTTGATTTTCTTCGACCCTGATAATGGTCTGGAAATTAAATCAAAGTCTTCAGGGCAAAAAGATTCTTCAAAATATCTATACTGGAGTGAGGTTGTTAAGAGTTTTGAAATGGGTCATTCCATTTTGATGTATCAGCATTTTATTCGAGAAAACAGAGATGATTTTATAGCAAGGATATTGCAAAAAATTCATATCAAAACAGGCGGCAAATGTATTATTTCTTTCCGAACATCGAATGTTGTATTTTTTCTTGTTTCTCAAGAGAAGCAAAATGAATATTTTTTAAATAAAGCTCAAATTGTTTCAAAATCTTGGGACGAACAAATACAGGTTTCCTCTCATACTTACCCTTAACTTACTCGATATCTTGTTCTCCTCTTTTTCCCACCTTGCCTATCCCCACCAACGGGCATATTATATTTAAAGCTATTATTTTCAATAGTTTAAGTAATTAAAAAGACTTTTAGTAAAAAAATTGGATACAAGCCTTTAAGTTTGCTATAAAGCCTAAAATTATAATAAAAAACCAACCAGGAGAGAAAACTATGGCTCCATCAATTAGAGTATCTCCCGAAGCTTACAACGGTTTGAGGAAGATGATAGATGCATCTTATGCGAACACTATAAGTGGTGTGATTGAAAGGTTTCTCAAAGAGGAAGGTGTAATGCCGTTAGAACAAAATGCTGTTTCAGACACTGCAACTGAAGAAGAACGGGTAAGAGAATATGGAAGCGTTGAAGGAGGTGATCCGGGTTTTGTTTCGGCAGAGAGCAGGGGAAGCTCTTTCAGTAAAGAAGAAGATGATGAAATTATCAATACACTGGGTGATTCGGTTCGTAATTACCGGTACCAACGAGGTGCAATGAGAGAAGTATTTGGGAAATACAATGGAGATAAAAACAAAGCAATAAGGGCGTATGCTTGGCTCGAGGAAAATTCATATGCACCGAGAAAAAACAACACGCACAACTTTGGTTCAATGTATTACGCCGAGGCTCTTTACAACGACGGTGTCAAGAAAGGGTGGCTCAAGTAAAAATTGTGGACTGTCTCATTTTATAAAGCATTTCAGGAATTATGCGCCCGCCAGAATCAATTATCCATAAAAAATACAAATAGTTATAAAGCTCGGACAACAGGCCCGGCAAAAACCAATGCTTCGCGTCCCTAACAGGCAGTCAGTAGCTATATATTTAGCTAAAGAGGTTGGGTTCAGACACGCTTTATGCTATAATTTGCAATAAACTAGGTTGACGTTAGTTAATGGCTGTTTTTGTTGCAAACTGCCAGGATAAATCGGAGCACGAATTAGTGGGCTTTTTCTCCCTAATCGTCCGAGTGTGACCGTGGATGTTTTTTTGCACCGCATGAGGCAAAACGGCAACCTGAATTCAAATTTGGGAAACCTTGGTTTTCGGATCAGAGGAAAAGTTCCCGCTTATTTACAGGAGAGTATCTAGCATGGCTCAAGGAAAAGTAAAGTGGTTCAACGAAAGCAAAGGGTATGGTTTTATTGAGTCCGATGATGGTGAAGATTGTTTTGTCCATTTTTCGGAAATTCAAAGCGATGGCTTCAAAACTCTCCATGAAGGGCAGGCCGTGGAATTTGAAAAGACCATGGGTCAAAAAGGACCGCAAGCCTCAAAAGTTGTTCCAAAATAAAGCAATTTCAGATGTCTTTCCCCGGCAGAGTTTTTACTCTGCCGGTTAATTTTCGACCACTAACCCAATCGTATAAAAGACATATTATAAAGAGGAAAGACTATGCATGAAGTAAAAGTTTATGACCGTTCTGGAAACTTAAAAAGAATCATTTCCGTTAAAACCCTGACGAAAAGGTCTGACCAGCAAATCAAGTCCCCTTCCTTATATAATAAGAAAGGGCGTAAGGCAAAGCCGGTGGTAAAAATTGAAAAAAAGGATCTCAAGGCCGCTTCAACGAGGTAACCCCAGAGATTTTGAACTCCTTTCCGCATTAATTTCCCGCACCGAAAAAACCAGGGTCACTTGCTCATCCCTCGCTTTATCCCGAGTTCTCAGTTCAATCTGCGCCCCCCCCCCCAACGGGGGTAAAGCAAACAAATCGGGCTTAGGACGCCATGGAGCTTCCTGACGCGCTTTTTATGGTGGAACACCACCTTGTTATTGATACAATGCCGCCATGCCTTTGAAAATAGCATTAATCAATATGCCCTTCGGGTTTCATATCTACCCATCCATCCAGTTGGGAACCCTCTCGACCTTACTGAAAACCCATGGTTGCGAGGTAAAAAGCCATTACCTGAATCTTCACTTCGCGCATCAACTCGGCTTACCAGTCTACAACCAACTCTGCGAAAAACGCTTTCTGATTGGTGAATGGCTTTTTTCCCACCCCCTTTTCGGGGAGAACGCCAGGAATCAGGACTACATGAACCATTTTGAACCTCATATTGAAGATGTCTGCCGATCCATTGAGCGTCCAAGGGAGTTTTTAGTCGATGTAAAGACTAAAATGGTTCCCGAATTTCTTCAGTGGTCCCGGGATGCCTGCGACTGGGGAGCCTTTGATGTCGTAGGCTTTTCCTCCACCTTCAATCAAAACATCGCCAGTCTGACTCTGGCAAAATGGATTAAGGAAAAATACCCTCATATAAAAATCCTGTTTGGCGGGTCAAACTTTGAATCCGATATGGGATTGGAATATTTCCGGGTCTTTCCCTGGATTGATTATGTGGTACCCGGAGAAGCCGAAGATGTATTGCCAAAACTGATCACATACCTCGAAGAGGGCGGACCGGTTCCCCGCGGCGTGATCCACCGCTGTGAAGGGGAAGTGCTTTATCAGGAACCCGAAGCCATGTTCGGCAACTTTCAGGATTACGCAGTTCCTGATTATGACGATTTTTTCGACCAGTTGCGGGATATCGACCCGCATTCTTCCCTGCTGGAAAATCCGGTTATTCTTTATGAAACAGCGCGGGGGTGCTGGTGGGGGGAGAAACATCACTGCACTTTTTGTGGCCTAAACGCCAACACCATGAAGTTCCGATCCAAGCCTATCGAGCAAGTTCACAGAGACCTTGCCCAGCTTTCAAAAAAATATGATTCCTTTCGCTTCCGGCTGGTCGACAACATCCTGGAAATGAAATATATCGACGGAGTTTTTGGTGATCTGGCTGAAAATAACTACGACCTGCATTTTTTTATAGAAGTAAAAAGTAACCTGACTAAAAAACAAATCAAGACTCTGGCGCAGGGTGGAGCAAAAGCAATTCAGCCGGGCATTGAAAGTTTTAGCGCAAATCAATTGCAGGAAATGGATAAGGGGGTCCGACCTCTACAGAACATTCTCTGCATGAAGTGGGCGATGTATTATGGCATTGAGATCAATTGGAATATCCTGATCGGGTTTCCCGGTGAAACGGACGACGATTACCGACAGCAGATTGATCTGATAAAATTACTGTTCCACCTGCCTCCACCCGAGTGTGTTGGTAGCCTATGGCTCGAAAGGTTCAGCCCCTATTTCCAGCGGCCGGAAGAATATGGAATAAAAATTACGGCGCCAGGGGAAGCCTACCCCTTTGTTTATGACCACCCCGATGTTGACCATTTAAAGATCGCTTATGATTTCGAGTTTGAAACGAGTAATCGGATTGACCCGCAACTTAAGCAGAAGTTATTTCAAACCGCAGAAGAATGGAAGCAAAGACACCAGTCGGAACAATTACCTTACCTGATTTTTACTAAAGCTATGGATTTCGTGACCGTTTATGACCAAAGGTCATTGGAGTCTACTAAAATCCGGCTGGAAGGACCGCACGCCTGGGCGTTCATCTACTGTAACGAAGCACCCAAATCCGTGGAGCAGATTCGTCAATATTTCCGGGAAAAAACAGGACAAGAGTCCGAAGATAATCTAGCTGAAAATGCCATTGCATATCTTGAAGAAAAAGGTCTCCTTTATGGAGAGCGTGGCAAATACCTGAACCTGGCCCTACCACATAACTCCAATCTTTAAACTTTCATATCATGAACAATCCTGGCTCCAAAGGTGAACGCAATCTGCAAAAAAAATTCAAAACCGAGAAACGTGCGTTGGCATTTTACAAGTCCCAATTTCTCAGTTACCTTAACCCCGAAATGTGCCAGTTTATTACGGAGCAGGAAATGGTTTTCATTTCCACTTCTGACTCAAAAGGTGAGTGTGATGCCTCCTTCCGTGCTGGCGATGCCGGTTTCGTGGAAGTTCTGGACGAAAAAACCCTGCTCTTTCCCGAATACCGGGGCAACGGAGTTCTGGCCAGCATGGGAAACATCTCGGAAAATCCGCATATAGGAATGGTCTTTGTCGATTTCTACCAGAGTTCAATAGGGCTACATGTCAACGGAAGCACGGGAATCCTTTCCAACAAGGAACTGGAGACCAAGCCTTATTTCTCTGAAAAAATAAAACAGTCACTTAAAAAATCGGGTTCACAAAAACCGATAGCATGGATCAAAGTCGCAGTAGAAGAAGCCTATATCCACTGCTCCAAACATATCCCTCTCATGCAAAAAAGAGATAAAACTATTCATTGGGGAACCGATGATGAAAAGCTAAAGGGGGGAGATTTTTTTAATGCTAAAAACCGCGATGTCTCAACATGACAAGCAAGACAGCAAACAATATCCTGTTCTTAAGAAACCAGAACGCGTCTGTCAACCACGGCCTGCCTCAAATTCGACATCTCCATCCGCGCCAGCGGAATACCTTATTTCAATAGGCCGGCAACAAACCTCACAATCTTCTATATATTCCTGACGCGGCACCGATAAATCCAAGAGGACGGAAATGGATTGACCGCAATGTGGACAGCTAAAAAATTGTTCAACCTGCTCCATATCCGAACCGGCTATTCCTGCATAGGAAAATCTTTAAGAAGATAGGCAACAACGAGTTATTGATTTAATGCCTTTTTATTATAAAATCTGTCATTCAATAAAAAACATCCATAACCTCTATGCCTCACGAAATAAATGTCGTTTTAGTCGAGCCAGAAATCCCCATGAATACAGGAACAATTGGGAGATTGTGTCTTGCGACAGGGAGCACCCTGCATCTGATAGAACCACTGGGGTTTGAAATCAGCAACAGCCAGCTTAAGCGAGCGGGGCTGGATTATTGGAAACACGTCAATGTCAAAACCTACCCCAGCCTTGAAATGTTTCTTCAAAGCATCCCCTCTTCTGCCCAGAGGGTATTTTTCTCAACCAAAGGCGAGAAAGATTTTTTCCAACATGCATTTCAGCCAAGCGCTTATCTATTTTTTGGTAGCGAAACCCGTGGGTTGCCAAAAAGTTTATTGCAATCTAATCAGAGTACCACTTACCGCATCCCACAATATGATGAGCGGGTACGGTCTATCAATATTGCTAATGCGGTGGGCATAGCTGTTTACGAAGCCATCCGGCAACTTGGCGTCTAAGCCTCAAAAAAAACCGCACACATTGCACCATAACAACCTGACTCATACACCCGGACCACTGGGCATGAATTCGACTTGGGCTCTCAGTGCCTTTATTCCCCTGCTCTCAAAAAATTTTCCAAACACAACTGTTCACTCCAGACTCTTAATACTTCAGTGCCATTTAAAAAATAGTCACTACAAGTCGCCCAACTCATCCTCTTCAAACAATTCCATAAGGGAACTTCTCGAATCATCTTGAAATTGTTCCTGATCTTTCCGGTCAATATACAAGTTCAACTGCTTCAAATGTTCCGCCGACAGGTTACACAGAACCAATCGTTCCATAACGGTTTCCTTTTGGTAATCATTCAGCAATCTACCGATACAATTGTGGAGAAACGGAGTCAAAATAGACTGCACCTTCTCAAAATCCAATTCCACCGGGTTGCCTTTCTGAAATTCCGGAGCGAGTATCGAGTATAACTTCTGCCCATCATCGATAGACGCGCAATGGACTCCCACATGCTCTGATAGTCTGATTTTCATCACTTACCTTTTCCTTAAAATTGAATCCGCATAAAAAATCCTAATGTCCTCCTTCATAATACCCCTTGCCTGCGTATAAGTTTCCGCAATAATTTCATGCTTTCTGATATTTTTGTCCAAAAATATGCGAGCCGAGATCAAATTTGCCTTCACTTTACCAATAAGTTGTTATAACTAAACCTCTAACTTATATAACCCCGGCAACGCGAAACACTAAAATCCAACCCTGTAGATTCCCGATATACGTTATAATCCGCTTGACCCATGAAACTCAAAAATACGATCCACATAAATTCCCAGACCTCAAAACCAAAAGCCATATTGGTAGGGGTTAGCATGCCGGGCACCTCATCCTCTAAAATTTCTCTTGAAGAACTGGAAAACCTTGCCACCACCGCAAATTATAAGCCAGTAGCCACTTTAACCCAACACTTAGCAGAGATTAACCCCAAGACTTTCTTGGGCAGTGGCAAGATAGAAGAACTCAGACAAGCTGTCAAGCACCATGACCCCGAAACAGTCATTTTTGACGAAGAACTGTCACCTCGACAAAATCGAGAGCTGGAAAATATCCTGAAATGCAGAGTCATGGACCGACCCTGGGTCATCCTGGAGATTTTTAGCGACCACGCCCAAACCCGTGAGGCAAAAACCCAGGTTGAGTTGGCAAGGATGAAGTATGCCCTACCCCGTCTTACTGGAATGTGGGGTCACCTTTCCCGGCAACGCGGTGGAATTGGCATGAAGGATGTAGGAGAAACACAGATTCAACTGGATCGACGGATGACCCGCAATGAGATCCACAAGCTGGAAAAAAAACTCGTTCAAATCGACAAGGAAAAAAAGACCCAGCGGAAAAACAGGCAGGGAACTTATAAAGTGGCGCTGGTCGGCTACACCAACGCCGGGAAATCCACATTGATGAATTGCCTGACAGGCGCCGACACGTTGGTTGAGGATAAACTCTTCGCGACCCTGGACTCAACTGTCCGCAAGATAAAGAAAAATTTTCCCTACCCAGTGCTACTCTCAGATACCGTTGGACTGATCAGCAAATTGCCTCATGATCTGGTTGCCTCGTTTAAGAGTACTCTGGATGAAGTGCGTGATGCCAACCTGTTGATTCATGTCGTGGACCTCAGCCATCAGGAGTATATAGAACAGATGTGCACCGCTGATGATCTTCTCCAGCAAATCGGAGTGGACAATATCAACATTCTCACTGTCTTCAATAAAGTTGACGCATTGCCAAATACAGAAACTTTGGATCAAGCTCTTCAGACTTATCCTTCTTCAATCGGCATTTCCTGCAAAACAGGGCAAGGCATCGATTTGCTACGCCAACAGATGGTTTTCTACTATGAGAAAAACCTGGCCCCATACCGTCTTGAACTCGAACATTCTCAGGCTATGCTGATTCAAGAAATACGGAAACATGCCTTGGTGTTGAAGGAGGATTACACCCCAAACGGCATCGTACTGAACCTGCGCCTTTCTCCGGGAGCAAAATCTAAACTGGAATCCATTTTGAAGCAGTCTATAAAATCCGATTGACACACATTCAGACCGCTTGGGGTATGAACCTGCCTTCTTAAAGAACAATCAGTTTAGCTTGGCTGGCTGAGAGTTTCTTTTTGCCATGAGGGGCTTTAAAAAACACTTCCAGATTTAAATTTTCTTCACTACCTGAAAGGTTGATCACAATTCCCGACCCAAACTTCGCGTGCAAGACTTTTGTTCCGACTGAATAAGTATCGTCACTTATTCCAAGCGAATAAGAAACCTTACTTTTTTCCTGATAAGGATGAGTTCCGTCAAGCGCACCGCTAAATTGAGGTGCTGTTTCATTACTGAATCCTCTGGACTCACGGATCATAACTTCACCGGGAATAGAAAGCAAAAAATCTGATGGAGAGTAATTAAAAATAGTGCCATAAATTCTTCTTCGCCTGGCATAGGTGACAAACAGTTTTTTCCGGGCTCGTGTAAAACCTACATAGCATAACCTTCTCTCTTCTTCGTATTCCTCAGAGTTCGACATGGAACTGGCATGAGGGAGAAGCCCATTTTCCATGCCCACCACAAATACCGAAGAAAACTCCAACCCCTTGCAGGTATGCAGGGTCATTAATGGAAGCACTCCACGCTCGTCATCAAGGTTATCCAGATCCGCTACCAGAGATGCTGAATCCAAAAATTCCCGCAGGGAACCTTCCCCATCCTCAACGGATTGTTCGACTGCGGAAAACAATTCCTGTATATTTTCCATGCGCCCTTTACTCTCAAAGGTACCTTCATTTTGCAACATTGCTCCATAGCCCGTTCGGTCTATAACCTGTTTCAAAAGCTCCAGTGGATCATCCTTTATGGAATTCAACTGGTCGATGATTTGTAAAAACTGGGCGATCTTACTGCCAGCCGCGGTAGCTGTCAATTTTTCCTGTTCGTTTCGGCGCAAACCTTCCAGGAGCGACAAGCCTGTGTCTCTGCAATACTGCTCAACTTTTTCCAGTGATTTCTTTCCAATTCCCCGAACAGGAACATTAATAATCCTCTTTAAAGAAACCGAGTCGTTCGGATTTAGAGCAACCCGCATATATGCCAACACATCCTTGACCTCTTTTCTTTCATAAAAGCGCAGTCCTCCTATTACCTGATAAGGCAACCCTGTTCTTCTCAACACATCTTCCAACACCCGTGACTGGGCATTGGTGCGATAAAGAACGACCATATCATTAAAACTAAAACCTTCGTCCCGGTTCAAGGCTTGGATTTTTTCGCAAACAAATTCTGATTCATCTGTTTCATCTTCAGCCTTGTAGCACACCACCGGATCGCCCGTATCGTTTTGCGTCCACAATGTTTTATCTTTCCGATTTCTATTTTCTTTCACAACACTTCCCGCCGCGTTTAAAATATTTTTTGTGGATCGGTAATTTTCCTCAAGCTTAATCACCGTTGTCCCGGAAAAATCATTTTCAAACTTTAAAATATTTTCTATATCTGCGCCTCTCCAGCTATAGATACTCTGGTCATCATCTCCAACAACGCATATATTATTGTGCGATTGCGACAGCAAACGTACCAACCTATACTGAACCGCATTGGTATCCTGAAACTCATCAACCAGAATATGTTGAAACCTGTCATTGTAACTAGCCCTCAGAGAAGGGAACTCCTGAAACAATCTGCTCGCAAAAACCAGCAAATCATCAAAATCCAAAGCATTATTCTTTTTCAAGGCTGACTGGTAAACAGGATAAAGACCTGCCGCCTTGAGCTGGTGTCCATAAGGCATCGCATCCGGTTGCAAATCTTCGGGCATGCGAAAATCATTTTTGAATCCGCTGATGTGATTAAGAAGGGTTTTAGGAGGGAACGCGTCGGCACTGATTTCCGCCGTCTTCATACATTGCTTGACCAAAGTTAACTGATCCTGCGCGTCGTAGACGGCAAAATCATTGGAAAAACCCAGTTCTGAAATATGCATTCTGAGGATTCTCAGACAAAAAGAATGGAAGGTGCTGATCCAGGGGGAAGCTCCACGAAGGGCCAGCATTTTCCGGACGCGTTCCTTCATTTCTCCGGCGGCCTTGTTGGTGAAGGTGATTGCCAGAATACTTTCGGGAGAAACCTTCTTCTCCTTAATCAAGTTGGCAATGCGGCAGGTGATGACACGAGTTTTCCCGGAGCCTGCTCCCGCCACCACCATCAGCGGGCCTTCACTATGGCGCACGGCCTGCAACTGTTGAGGATTTAATTGTTCAAGGTTCACGGAGTGCCTCCGATAGCAAATTGCGATGTCTTTATTTTGCGAGCAAACGTTCTCTCGGCTCTATAAGCCATTGCTATCTGCCCCACGATTAGTGGGATTAAACCAGGTTTTCCCAAGTCACGGAAGCCAACGCCTCAACAAATGTAGGGGAAAGGTTCAACGATTCGATGCGGTGCAAGCTCAACTTGTGCTCACTGGCATATTTACTAAATTCTATATCAATATCGAACAAAATTTCTACATGATCGCAAACAAAACCGACCGGAACCATTAAAACCGTTTTCGAGCCTAGCTTCGCGATTTTATCCAAAACCGATTCCACCGTTGGGCCTAACCAGGGAACAGGGATCATCCCCTGACTCTGGTAAGCCTGATACCAGTGCTGCGGCTGAACCCGTTCTACGAGCTTTGTAACGGTTTTGTCAAACTCTTCCGCATAAGGATCGCCAAGCTTTAAAGATTCGGAGGGAATACTATGTGCTGTGAAAATCGTGTAGACTGTTTCTTCTGCATTCGGCCCAAGTTTTTCAATAGCCGCGCGGTATTTTTCTTCAAACGCATCAATGAGAAGTGGATGATCTGCCCAACTGCCAATATAGCGAACATCTAAACTCTCCGCATCACAGCTTTTCAGCGCCTCCTTAAAAACATTGAAGTACAAACGCGTGCTCCAAGTACTGAATTGAGGGGCGAGGCAAAGCGCCACCACTTTTTTCACTCCGTCTTCCTTCATCCGTTTTACTTCGTCGCGAATATAAGGACTCCAGTTGCGCATTCCGCAATAGACTTTAAACTGCGGCCCACGCTGGTTGAGAAAAGATTCCAACTGGGTGCATAGTTCCTCGGTGATCTCCCGCAGAGGAGATTTTCCGCCGATCTGCTCATAGCGGTCACGGATGATTTGAATGGTTTCTGGAGTGGAGTCTGTTCCGCCGCGGATGTTCCTCAAATATTCAGGAATGTCATCGACGGACTCAGGAGCCCCATGCGCCATAAGAAAAACACCCGTCAGCGGCTCGGCTCGGGAAGGATTATTCATACTGGTATTCATGAACCATGTCCACCACTGCTTTGACATGCTCTACCGGAGTGTGTTGCAAAATACCATGCCCTAAATTAAAGATATGCCCTTTACCCCCAGCGCGTTTGAGAATGTCATGAACCCGTTCTCGAATCACTGGCAAGGGAGCAAAAAGCGTCACAGGGTCGAGGTTGCCCTGAACCGGCTGGTCTTTGCCCAGTAGGGCTCGTGCAGAATCCATCTGGATTCGCCAGTCAAAACTGAGCACGTCTCCGCCAGCCTTTTGCACCAGCTCGAGCATCGTCGAGGTTCCAGTGCTGAAGTTAATGACAGGAACACCCGTATCCTTGAGTCCTTCAAAAACACGCCGAGTGTAGGGAAGAATATATTTTTCGTAGTCACTGGGCCCCAGGCACCCAACCCAACTGTCGAATATCTGGAGAGCCTGGGCTCCCGCAGAAACCTGCATCTTCAAATAATCCACCAGCACGGTGCACACCTTATCCATTAACTGCTCCCACACATCGGTGGCCTCATACATCATCATTTTGGTGGTTGTGAAGTCCCGCGACTTACCCCCCTCCACCATATAGCTACATAGAGTGAACGGAGCCCCGGCAAAACCGACCAAAGGAATGTTAATCTCTTTTCTCACTAAGCGTATTGCGTCAGCGACAAAACCCAACTGCTCTTCCACGCTGACCGGCATAAGCTTTTCAACGGCCTTTCTGTCCTTGACCGGACGCGGGATCACGGGGCCATCTCCCGCCGAAAATTCCAAACCCGTCCCCATCGGTTCCAAGGGAAGCAGAATATCCGCAAAAATTATGGCGGCATCGACCCCCAACACATCCAGAGGTTGCAATGTAACCTCACACGCTAATTCCGGGTTCTTACACAGTTCCAGGAAGGTGTGTTTTTCCTTGAGGTCCCGATAAACTTTCATATACCGGCCTGCCTGACGCATGAACCATACCGGAGTTTTATCTACCGGCTCGCCCCGGCAGGCTTTTATAAAACGGTACTCACTTGTTTTCATACACAAATTCAAAAAGAGGGGGATAATAAGCTATCACTTTGTCTGGCTGGCAAACATTCTCCCAGCTTATGATAATCCTACCTAAGCTCTCATAAAAAACCCTTGCCATTTACCCCTGCGGTTAGCAGAAAGTTTATTGATTATAGGGCGGGAACCCATTCTGGATCAATGGTTTGTTTTGATTGTTGCACTGGGAAATGAACAACTGGAGCCATCAGGAAAAGTCCTGAAAGAACCAAAAAGCGGAGTCTGCTCCATAATTGCCTGCCGTGCCCTCTATGCAAACCGGGTCACCACTCTCGCCAGTTCTTCGAGAACCATTTCTTCTGTTTCGTTATTCAATTTTTCACGAATAAGAGGAAGTGCCTCAGGCCCTGAAAGTTCGCCCAACGCCCAGACCACGTGTGCCCGAATCAACGGTTCCTCGTCATCCAGTACTTTGATCAGAACGGGAATGGCTTGCGGGTTTCCGGAATTGCCCAAGGCAACGGCCACATTTCTGAGCAGGCCTCGTCGCTTGATCCGTTTGATCGGGCTACCTTTGAATCTTTGACTGAACATTTCCCTGCTGATCTGGATCAAGTCTATCAGCTTAAGCGTGTCCTGCTTCTGCTGAAAGTCCGGGTCATCGGTTTTAACCGCATAAGAATTCCACGGGCAGACAATCTGGCAATCGTCGCAGCCATAAATTCTGTTGCCGATTGCCTTCCTGTACTCAACGGGTATGACCCCCTTCAACTCAATAGTGAGGTAAGAAATACAACGCTTCGAATCCAGAACATAGGGAGCGATGATGGCATCTGTCGGGCAAATATCGATACAACTTGTGCAGGTACCGCAATGGTCGTCAACTGGCTGAGATGCGGGAAGGGCCACATCGGTCAAGATTTCAGAAAGGAAATACCAGGACCCCTTACCCTCAGTAAGAAGATTTGTATGCTTACCAATCCACCCCAAGCCCGCTTTCTGGGCCAAAGGCTTTTCGAGAATAGGCCCTGTATCCACATAAACCCGGGTCCTGCATCCTTCAAACTCCTCTTTGATTTTTTCCTCCATCTGCCGCAAACGCAACGTGATGATATCGTGATAATCCTTATTCAAAGCATAAATGGAAATATCCGCAATATCACGATGCTCGATATAGCTCATATCCTTTTCCAATGTGTAGTAGTTGGTGCGAAAACAAAGAATGCTTTGCACCCCTTTCAGGACAAGGTCAGGGTCTTTTCGCTTCTCCGCGCCGCGCCGCAAATAGGCCATTTCACCGTCGTAACCCGCATCCAACCATTTCCCAAGTCTCTCTCCGGCCGAGCCTAGTTCAGGGGTGGCCACTCCAAACCCGTCAAAGCCCAAACTCTCGGAGAATGACTTAAGACCTGCCAGTTTCTCTTTTTTTTCTACAGGACTCATAAACCTCAAGGAAGTTGCTTCAATTCAGGGATTCTGATATTCTCGCCTCTTTAGCAAGGGAGGAAAATAGCTATAGCCTATCAGACCGAGACAACTCTTTGCCAGCCTGCACGAGCCATTGCGCATTGGCCTCGTGTTATATTCCTCCTTAACTGCGAGACCTCTTCATTATTCTTTATGCCCTGGAGAGGTGCACCTGATGGGGTTTTGAAACGGAAAAATTCTTACTGATGAATAAAACGGGTTACGCATCAGATCCATTTTATCTTAGACATGAGACTGAGCCTCATCCCGAAAATCCCGGCAGGCTAACAGCCATCCAAAACCAGCTGAAGTCCTCTGAATTTTACAATAACCTCATTGCAATACAACCCCGCAAGGCCACTCCGGAAGAAATCGCCATGGTTCACGATGCGGGCTATGTGGCAAGTGTTGAGCAAAAGTGCGCTAACGAAGTACGCCATTTGGACGCAGACACAGTCATCTCCCCAGATTCCTACGATGCCGCACTATTGAGTGCCGGAGCAGGGCTTCAAGCTATCGACCAACTCATCGATGGCAGTGTCCAGAATGCCTTTTGTGCCGTACGACCCCCAGGCCATCATGCCGAGCAGGACCGTGCGATGGGATTCTGCCTGTTCAACAATGTCGGCATCGCTGCCCGATATGCGCAAAAAGCAAAAGGATTGAATAAAATTTTCATTTTCGACTGGGACGTTCATCATGGCAATGGTACCCAGCACTCTTTTTATAGCGATTCTTCAATCTATTACAGTAGCACCCATCAATATCCCTTCTATCCAGGTACCGGCGCAGAGGAAGAAACCGGAACCGGCGATGGCTTGGGAACCACATTGAACCTGCCGATGGATGCCTACTCGGAGGATAATGACTATCTATCAGCCATTGAACACAAACTGATTCCAGAAATCCAACGCTACAAACCCGACCTGATAATTATTTCCGCTGGCTTTGACGCTCATAAAAATGATCCTCTGGCTCAAATCCAACTGACCACAGATTGCTTTGGTAAAATGACCAGGTTATTGATGGGAGTTGCCGGAGATGTTTGCGGAGGGCGGTTGCTCTCCATGCTGGAAGGCGGTTATGACTATGCCGCGTTGAGCGACTCGGTTC
This sequence comes from Nitrospinales bacterium, assembly GCA_965263085.1. Classification (GTDB taxonomy): domain Bacteria; phylum Nitrospinota; class Nitrospinia; order Nitrospinales; family VA-1; genus LS-NOB. The sequence continues at coordinate 1,586,706 of OZ253582.1, read as the reverse complement.
AGCTTCACATGCAAACCTTATTAACTTCTGATAATGAAACCTGAGATGTCCGACAGTATTACAGAAAATAGGAGAATAGTCATCATGGCTTTAATGGTGGCCCTGGGAGTAATATTGCATCGCCTTGAAGCTCTTCTGCCCTTACCCACACCCTGGGTCAAGCTTGGTCTCGCCAATCTGATGACACTTATGGCTCTGGTTTATTTAGGAACTCGAGAGGCTTTTATAGTAACCCTACTCCGGGTCATACTGGGTTCCATTCTTGCGGGAACATTTTTGGGGCCCACCTTTTTTCTCAGCCTGGCAGGAGGCTTGGCTGGCACCGCGAGTATGTGCGTGATTTACAACAGAGGAAAAGGGCCGTTCAGCCTTGTTGGCGTCAGTGTTTGTGGTGCCTATACCCACACTTTAATCACCGCAATCTGTGTCTATTTTTTTCTTATAAAACAAACTTCTTTTTTCTTCCTGTTACCCTTTTTCTTTTCACTGGCACTGATTACCGGAATTTTAACCGGAATGGTCGGCAATCTTTTATCTAAAGAAATGGAATCTTCCCTTAAGTATTCTCAAATCCGTTAGAGGAAGGCTACGAGGATATCGTTAAAAAGGCAAGACTTGCTGACAAACTCAGAAAGAAGCAGAAGAAAAAATTGGGAGTATGAAATCAGTGATCTTTTCCGCTTAACATTCTTTCAGCCGCTCTCCGCAATGCGGACAAACTTCATTTCCCCCCGTCACTTCCTTTTCGCAGGCAGAACAAATCTGAATGCTTTCACGCTCTTCCAGTAACTGACGGGCTTGCTCCGCATCTTCTCTCAACGTCCAAAGTCGAACCTTCATAAGATCCGCGACTGGTGCGGGCTCTGCGTGAAAGGAAATATTTTCCAGTTGGCAGGGAATGCCCTCGTTTTCCAGAAAACCTCGCATAATATGAGCCTTGGCCTCATTTAAAACCGTACAAAGGATGACCAGATCGAGAGACTCCTGCTCCACTGCCGACGGCACAAGCTCTACATTGCATTTCGGGCAAAGGGAATGCGTGTCGGGAAAACTTTCATCACATTTCGGGCAACTCTGCATACTGATACTCTATAGCATTTCAAAGGATTAATAAAACAGGTTTATCGTCACCAGTATATACGCCAATATCCATCAATTCCTTTTCAAGCACGACTGCTCTAAAACCGCTTCAGCAGTCGATGCACTCCCTCATAAACATTTTGCACCGTAATATCTTCAAGGCAATAAGGCTTGTGAAGAGGAGAGGGTTTGCACTCTTTAAAAAATCTCTGCCTGCAAGGGGAACAGGGGAAATTCTGCGTTATCATTTCCTGCTTTTCCAAAGCCATATAAGGGCCGGTCGCTTTCGGGCTTCCGGGCCCAAAAATCCCCAGGACCGGAACCCCGACCATCGCCGCAAGGTGTATCATTCCACTGTCATTGCCAATGAACACTCGGCTTTTTTGCAGCAGTCCTGCCAAAACCCTCAAATTAACAGGGGGAATGATCTTGATCGTTTCTGGTTGGCCGAAGCTTCTGATCCGGTTCAGCAATGCCGATTCTTTTTCTGTGCCCAAAAGAACCACTCGCTTGCGGTCCTCTTTAATCAGTCTCTGACACAAGATGCCAAATCTCTCAGCATGCCAACTCCGTTCCATTTTCGAGGTCACCGGGTGCAGGGTAAAAAAATCTTCATACTCATCCAAACCCATATCCAGCATAACTTCGCGAGTTGTGATATCCTCTTCCTGTCGAACGAGCGGAGCAAAATCACGGTCGGGAGTATCCAGTTTCAGAGATGAAAAAATTTTAAAATAATATTCAACACGGTATTGTGCTCTTTTTAAATATGCCGTTGTGGCGACAGGGTGAGTGAGCAGAACATCCCTGCCTTCAGTGTTATAGCCCAGGCGACATTTCGCGCCAGTCTGGCTTAAAAGAAACGCCGAGCCAAAGGAATTGGGGAACACCACTCCAATATCAGCATTATACTTTCTCAAGCCGCGGGCAAAACCAACTCTCTTCCAGAATCCGTTTTCCGGCCCGGAAGGCAAAGTCACAACCGTATCAATAGCAGGGTGCCCAAGAAGCAACTCATCGGAAGGAGATTTGGCGACAACAGAAATGCGAGCCGCAGGGTAAGCGCGACGCAGGGATTGTATTACTGGTAGCGTCAACACCACATCGCCTATCCAGTTGGGCATCCACAATAAAAAACTTTGGATATCCTGGCTATGAAGGGGACGTGCTATATCCATAATCCTGATTATTTAAAGTTAGCATACGGTTGTAACCACCGGGCATTGCCTGGCCACGGTGAGTGAGTAGACTTACCTAACCCTTTTAATTCTGGCACCCAGATCAGAGAGTTTTTTTTCCATACTCACATATCCTCGGTCAATATGATAAACACGAGAAATAATAGACGGGCCTTTCGCCGCCAGAGCCGCCAGCACCAGTGAAGCACTGGCTCGAAGATCGGTAGCCATCAAAGGAGCGCCCGAAAGCCTTTGTACCCCGTTGATGATCGCCGTATGTCCATCCAACGTAATGTCAGCTCCCATCCTTTTTAATTCCGCAACATGCATGAACCGATTCTCAAATACGGTCTCCATGATAATGCTCTGTCCGCGCGACAAAGCCATCAGCGCCATGAACTGAGCCTGTATATCAGTGGGGAATCCTGGATAAGGATGAGTCCTGGCATTGACCGCAAGCAAGGGACGGCCACCCCGGACTCGAATCGAAGAGCCTTCGACTCCCACGTCAACCTGGGCTTCCTGAAGTTTGAGGATAATGGGCTCCATATGTTGCGGAATACAATTCTCAACCAACACTTCTCCCTGGGTGATAGCGGCAGCGATCATATAAGTACCAGCTTCAATACGGTCAGGAAAAATTCGACATTCGATTGGCTTTAACGATGAGACCCCCTGAATGATAATCGTATCAGTGCCTTGCCCTTCAATTTTTGCTCCTGCCTGATTCAAAATATCTGCAAGAAATACAACTTCGGGTTCTCTGGCAGCATTTTCCAGAATGGTTTCCCCCTCTGCGAGAGATGCCGCCATCATCAAGTTCGCAGTACCCGTCACCGAAACCGTATCAAAATAAAATTGAATCCCCTTAAGGCCTTCGACAGTCGCGTGCACATAACCGTGTTCCAGCCAGACCTTCGCACCCATTGCTTCCAGTCCTTTAATATGGAAATCAATAGGTCTCGCTCCAATAGCACAACCTCCGGGTAAGGAAACCCTCGCTCGGCCCAGCTTGGCCAACAAGGGGCCCAGAACCAGACAAGACGCACGCATTGTAGAAACCAGATCATAGGGCGCGTCCGGGTTATCTGCGCGGGACGTGTCCAATACAATTTTTTCGTCGTGATCGCTTTCGACTTCTGCTCCCAAATCCTTAAGAAGCTGGATCATGGTTGCCACATCGCGAACTTTTGGAACTCCTTCAATAATATTCCGCCCACGGGTCAGGAGTGTTGCGGCCAGAACAGGCAGAACCGCGTTCTTGGCACCGCTGATCTTAACAGTACCCTCTAAAGGGCGACCGCCCTCTATGACAATCTTATCCATTTATAGTCCTCGCCAGTACCACCCTGTCATAACCTGAATAATCCTTCACCACCTGAATATCCTGATAGCCCGTTTCCATTAAAGCCACCACAGCTGAGGCCTGGGTATGCCCAATCTCCAAAGCCAGCAAACCATTTTCCTCCAGTTTTTCCCATGCCATAGGGACGATGAACCTGTAGTAGTCCAAACCATCGCGGCCTCCATCCAAAGCTTCGACCGGCTCATATTGCCGAACCTCAGGCATGCATTTTGACAGATTTTCCGATTCAATATAAGGAGGGTTCGAAACAATAAGGTGATACGGCCCTTGCCAGTCAACCTTCATAAGATCACCGGATATAAAACAGACCCGATCTGCCACAGCATGAAGTAAAGCATTTTTCCTGGCGACCTCTAAGGCTGACTTTTCAATCGCCGTGACCCGGCTTTGGTGAATTTCTTTTGCTAACGTAATCGCGAGAACCCCCGACCCAGTACCGAGATCCAGAATTTTCACCGGCGGAGGTTCTTTCTCCAAGGCTTTCAAACATTGCTCAACCAGAATTTCCGTTTCCGGTCGGGGTGTCAGAACTTTTTCATTCACACAAAATTCGAGTGACCAGAATTCCCGCACTCCGGTAATGTGAGAAATCGGTTCACGCAAAACCCTTCGCTCGATGCTCGAACAAAATATCCCGACCTCTACGCGATTCAAAACCCGATCAGGATACATCATCAATTCCGTTCGCGAGATATTCAGGCTCTGTGCCATTAAGATTTCAGAGTCCAGCCGGGGCGATGCGACCTCTGTAAGTTTGTGCTGAGCCCAATCGAGATAAGAGGAGAGGGTCCGGTCTATTTTTTCCTCTGCAAGAACCTCCACTTTACCCTCCTTTCAGAGCCTGTGTCTGGAAGTGAAGCGTTAACGCGTCAATGATCTCAATAAGATCTCCCTGCATCACTAAAGACAGCTTATGCAGAGTCAGGCCAATCCTATGGTCGGTCACCCGCTCTTGCGGGTAATTATAAGTGCGGATGCGTCCACTGCGGTCGCCGGAACCAACCTGCTGTTTGCGGTCGCTGGCCATGGATTCCTGTTGCTTTCTTTGCTCCTCGTCATACAGCCGGGCTCTTAAAACCTTCATGGCTTTTTCCCGATTCTTATGTTGCGACTTTTCGTCCTGACAGGTCACTATCATTCCGGTCGGGATGTAAGTCAAGCGGACCGCCGAATCTGTTGTGTTGACGCTCTGCCCGCCAGGCCCGGATGAACGATAGACATCAATTTTTATATCCACCGGATTAATTTTGATATCCACATCCTCTACCTCCGGCAAAACCGCAACCGTCACCGCAGAGGTATGGATGCGCCCCTGGCTTTCTGTATCCGGAACCCGCTGTACCCGATGAATACCCCCCTCGTATTTCAGCTTGCTATAGGCTCCTTTTCCCGAAATGCTGAAAATGACTTCTTTGAATCCTCCCTTGCCAGTCAGGCTGGAACTTAAAATTTCCACCTGCCATTTTTTCTCCTCAGCATACCTTGAATACATGCGGAACAAATCGTTTGAAAAAAGTGCCGCCTCTTCACCCCCTGTACCAGCACGAATCTCCATGATAACGTTGCGCTCATCGCGAGGGTCTTTAGGAAGCAAAAGAATTTTCAGCTCTTCTACCGCTTGCTGTTTTTGGGTTTCCAGGTTAGCCATATCTTCCCGGGCCATTTCAATCAATTCAGGATCCTTTTCTTCGTCCAGGATTTTTTTACTTTCCTCCAACTGTCGGCTGATCTTCTGCCAGTCCTGAAATCGGTCGACGATGGGACTCAGTTCAGATTGTTCCCGTGCATACTTCTGAAACTCAGACTGCTGGGAAATGATTTTAGGATCACTGAGCAACTGGTTGAGATCGTTATAACGTTTCTCAACCGATTTCAGCTTATCAAACATGAGTGGTTTCTAGGAAAACCCCGTGGGGACCGGGGACGAGGGGAAAGAAGATGAACGTGCTTATTGGGGACCGGCTGGCTCCTGAATGCCCACAGGCTTCGCCTTGGCGTATTTGCGTTTGAATTTTTCAATGCGACCGGCCGTATCCATGAGCTTCTGTTTTCCCGTAAAAAAGGGGTGACACATGGAACATATCTCCACATGAAGATCTTTCAGAGTTGTACGGGTCCGCACTTCGCTTCCACAGGCACACCGCACCGTGGTCTCATAATATTCAGGGTGAATGCCGTCTTTCATTATCTCACCGTCAGGAGTTCATAGTCGCCAGAAATTCGGCGTTGGTTTTGGTTTCTTTAATCTTCTGTAAGAGAAGGTCCATCGTATCATGGATACCCATAGGGATCAAAACTTTTCTCAATAGCCAGACACGCTGGAGGTCTTCTGCGGGCAGAAGAAGCTCTTCTTTTCGGGTTCCAGAACGGTTGATATCGATCGAAGGAAAGGTTCTCTTGTCTGCCAGCTTGCGATCGAGGACAATTTCCAGATTACCCGTTCCTTTAAATTCTTCAAAAATAACATCGTCCATGCGACTTCCCGTGTCAATAAGCGCCGTGGCGATGATAGTCAGGCTACCACCTTCCTCCAGGTTTCGGGCGGCACCAAAAAATCGCTTGGGTCTTTGCAGAGCATTGGAATCCACACCCCCCGACAAAACTTTGCCACTGGGAGGAACAATGGCGTTGTAAGCCCGTGCCAAACGGGTGATGCTGTCGAGCAGAATGACTACATCCCGTTTGTGCTCTACCAGCCGCTTGGCTTTTTCAATCACCATTTCAGCAACCTGCACATGCCTTTGCGCCGGTTCGTCAAAAGTGGAACTGATGACCTCGCCCCGAACCGAACGTTCCATATCTGTTACTTCTTCCGGTCTCTCGTCAATAAGCAGTACAATCAACGCTATTTCCGGGAAATTGACGCTGATGCTATTGGCAACGGACTGCAACAACATGGTTTTTCCAGTCCTTGGAGGCGCCACAATCAACCCGCGCTGGCCTTTGCCAATAGGGGTCATCAGGTCCATAACCCGTGCACTGTAGTCTTTACCGCCTGGTGTCTCCAGACGAATCCGTTCTTCGGGATACAACGGCGTCAGATTGTCGAATAAAATTTTGTCCTTGGTCTTATCCGGATTCTCAAAGTTAATCGCCTCCACCTTCAACAGGGCAAAATAACGTTCGCTGTCCTTGGGCGGACGAATCTGGCCGGAAATGGTATCGCCGGTACGCATATCAAACTTGCGAATCTGCGATGGCGAAACATAAATATCATCAGGGCCCGGAAGATAGTTGTAAGTCGGCGCCCGAAGGAAACCAAATCCATCAGGAAGAATCTCCAGAACCCCCTGGCCAAACATCAGACCATCCTTTTCGGTCTTGGCTTCCAGAATCCTGAAAATCAGGTCCTGTTTTCTAAGCCCGCTGTGGCCCTGAATCTTCAGTTCCTTGGCAATGCTTGTGAGTTCGGATATAGTTTTAGACTTGAGTTCCTCTATGTTCATCTGGGTCATGGTTTGTGGCTTCTTTGAGGGGGGTTAGGAATGATTTTCTTATAAAAATTACGCCCTTGTGATGATGCTCAGATTCAAAGACGGGGAAAGATTCAATAATAGTTGGGGTATCAGGGTTGCAGAGTTTGTTCTATGATTAACAGCGAAAGCACGAAAAAATTCAACTGGGTGATTGACTGGTTTTATCAGGGATTTTTTCTAGGAGCCTAATCACTGTATTTAGTTCTCTGCTTTTTGTCAACTCCTTTTATCCGCAATGTTCCATTCGTGGTCAGGTCGCACAAACAAACCACCCCTCAACACGAAAACCTCAAGCCCGTGACCTGTGGGTTCTTACCACCCTTAATTTTTGTTTTTTATTCGTCTTTTAAATTCCAGCCAATCGCTTTGTACATGTAACTTATTGCTTTTAAATGTTTTGTGGTAGACCTGTAACTCATGGAAAGGTGTTTTTTTTTGTATTACATCTTTTAAAAACACTGGTAACCTAGGTTTTATTACTCACTCTGCCCTTAATAAACCATATGATTATAATTATTACCAGTAAACACATCACCATCGCACCCAAGTTGTATTGTCCTCGTGCATACCCCTGTTCGGCGGCAAGACCAAACAACCTGGCTGCTTCTTTGTCGTCTTGTGGAACTCCTAGTCCGTTTGCATACATCATACCCAAGTTGTATTGTGCTAATGCATATCCCTGTTCGGCGGAAAGACGAAACAATCTGGCTGCTTCCTTATAATCCTGTCGAACTCCTTTTCCTTCTCCATACATCGCACCCAAGTTGTGTTGTGCTGATGCATTTCCCTGTTCGGCGGAAAGACGAAACAACCTGACGGCTTCCTTATAATCTCGTGGAACTCCTTGTCCTTCTGCATACATCACACCCAAGTTGTATTGTGCTAATGCATATCCCTGTTCCGCGGCAAGACGAAACCACTTGACGGCTTCCTTATAGTCTCGTGGAACTCCTTGTCCTTCTGCATACATCACACCCAAGTTGTGTTGTGCTAATGCATGTCCCTGTTCGGCGGAAAGACGAAACCACTTGACGGCTTCCTTATAGTCTCGTGGAACTCCTTGTCCTTCTGCATACATCACACCCAAGTTGTGTTGCGCTAATACATATCCCTGTTCGGCGGAAAGACGAAACAACCTGACTGCTTCTTTGTCGTCTTGTGGAACTCCTTCTCCCTGTCTATACATCAAACCCAAGTTGTATTGTGCTAATGTATGTCCCTGTGGCGGAAAGACGATATAGCCTGACTGCTTCCTTATGATCCTGTGAAACTCCTTGTCCTTCTCGATACATTTGTCCCAAGTTGAATTGTGCACCTGCATATCCCTGTTCGGCGGCAAGACGCAACAATCTGGCTGCTTCTTGGTCATCCTGTGGAACTCCTTGTCCTTCTCCATACATTATAGCCAAGTTGGATTGCGCTGATGCATTTCCCTGTTCGGCGGAAAGACGCAACAATCTGAATGCTTCTTTGTAGTCTCCCCTGTCGTATGCTTCCGATCCATCCTGGAAGTCATCCCCATAAACAGAACCACTAAACAAAAGCAGAAAAGTGAATGAGAGTAAGAATGTGAGTGCTCTATTCATTTTTCAGGTCTCCAGTTTCTTGCCATTTCCTGTGCTTGCTCTATTTGTTGTTGAAATATTTTTCTGCTTGCAAAGTATTTCTTTCGTCCTTGACCATGACCTCATAGACCCGAACCTTCCGCTCTTGTTAGAACATGAGTATCTCCCCATGGTTTAACTTAAACTCTTCGGGTCTGCACCACTTTTTTTGTAAAAGATTTGCAGGTAGAAACTATTGATATATTATAGTTTGTAACAAGTTTGCGCCCCAACTAAAAAAATTAAATCATTGTTCTCAGTGGGGTAATAGCTTTATCTGCCTCTACGGCGAGTGGTGGGTTGACTCTGCAAAGCCGGACAGGCAAAATAGCCGTTCATTGAATCTCCCTGAAAACCGGATTCGCTTTTCTCCACTAATTTATTTTCAACCCAGTAAGGATTCATTCATGGCAAAAAAGACAAAAAGCAAACGAGACGACACCAGCCAGTGCGAAAAATGCCTTCCGGCTTATTGTTGTAATTATTTTGCGTTTGGGATTGATGAACCTGAAGACCGGCGTGATTATGAAAGTTTATTATGGAAGATCGCGCACGAAAACGTTTCGATTTATATCTATCGAAAAGACTGGTACATCATGATCCACAACCGCTGTAATTTTTTAATGCCGGACAACAAGTGTGCCATCTATGACCATCGGCCTTATATGTGCCGCGAACACAGTACAGAGTCGTGCGAATATACCGGCGACGATTACGGCTTCACCGAACATTTCAAGAGTTATGACGAACTTTTGATTTATGTTAAGGAAAACACGAAGTTCAGGTTCAAACAAGGCCCAACAGGAGTACCCCCTAACTGTCTGTAGGTGGGGAATCTCGACCGGATAAATCGCGATGTCTTTTTTATACCCTTGCGGGGCAATCGGCAGGAGCTACTTCTTGTCTTTATCTTTCGGTTCGTCTTTTTTAGCCGTTTCTGTAGGCGCGGCTTCCTTCTTTTCTGTTACTTTTGGCTTGTCGTCTTTCGCCACTTTTTTCGGCGCGGTCTTGGCAGGAGGTTTTGCCTCGCCTTCGCGGTCTACCAGTTCAATAAATGCTATGGGCGCATCGTCTCCTTTGCGGTGACCAATACGGATGACGCGGGTATAGCCACCGGGGCGATTAGCATAACGCTCCGCCAGTGGGCCAAACACCTTTTGCACAGCATCTTTAGCAGGAACCAGCTTGAAAGCCTGGCGCCGAGCATGAAGTGTACCTCTTTTACCCAGCGTGATCGTTTTTTCCACCTTGCTCCGCAGTTCTTTAGCTTTAGCCAAAGTCGTGCTGATGCGCTCTCTTTGAATAAGAGCCCCAACAAGATTTCTGAACAACGCTTTCCGATGAGCAGAGGTTCGTCCGAATTTTCTACCTGCTTTTAAATGCCGCATGGTTATCTATCGCTCCTGTTATGACTTCACCGAGCAGGACTGCTACATCTCAGCTTTCAGTATCTAGTTCCTTTTTCTTCTGCGCCTGGGCGATCTGTTTGAGATCCTCTTCATCCACTTTCATTCCCAAATGAAGCCCCATTTCCTCCAGGATTTCTTTAATTTCATTCAGCGATTTGCGGCCAAAGTTTCTCGTTTTCAGCATTTCGCCATCGGTTTTTTGAACCAGTTCGGCAATGGTCTCAATATTAGCATTTTTAAGGCAATTGTAGGAGCGCACCGATAGCTCAAGCTCTTCCACACATTTGGTCATATTTGCCAGTACTTTTTGTTTTTTCTCATCGACCTGGGGTTGTACCTGTTCCGGTTCTTCATCAAAATTGATGAAGATCTGCATATGATCTTTAACGATCTTGGCGGCATGCGCCACCGCATCTTCAGGCGTGATGCCTCCATTGGTCCACAATTCCATGACCAGAGAATCATAATCCGTCGATTGCCCGACTCGGGTATTCTCTATATGATAAGTGATTTTTTCGATCGGGGAAAAACTGGAATCCACAGGGATCATCTGCACAGATTCATTTTCAATATTGTGCCGGTCAGCAGGAACATAGCCGCGGCCTTTTCTCACAATCATCTCTATTTCCACCTCGCCATTCTGGTCAATGGTAAGAATAGGAAGATCAGGGTTCAGCACCTCCACATCCGGGTCAACATTGATGTCTTTAGCGCAAACTACGCCCGGTTGCGAGGCTTTGATATAAATCCGTTTAGAGTCCGCTTCGCCGATCAACTTGAGGTTGACCTGTTTGAGGTTGAGAATGATTTCCGTAACATCTTCAACCACACCTGGAATAGAAGAAAACTCGTGAAAAATTCCCTCAAACTTTACGGCTACAATGGCGGCCCCTTCAATGGATGATAACAGCATCCTTCGCAGGGAGTTGCCAATGGTCGCTCCATATCCGCGTTCAAAAGGACCCGCGCTGAGTTTACCGTAGTATTCCGACTTGTTTTTCTTATCAAATTCTAATCGTTTGGGTTTAACAATTCCCTGGGCTGTGAACATGAAGCCTCCGACCTCTTTATTAGGGTCTTAAACAGTTTTTAATAAGTTTCTTTTGACAATCGATCTGGGTCCAGTTTTAGCGCGAGTAGAGCTCGACGATCAACTGCTCCTCAATCGGCATAGTTACATGCTCTCTTGTAGGCAAGGCCTGAACAATACCCTGCTTGCTATCCGCATCAAACGACAGCCAATCCGGTAAGGTTTTTTCCTTAATATTCTCAATCGCATTTTTAACCGGTGCTTTTTTCACCTTATTGGGATTCAGGGCTATAGTATCTCCCTGCCCAAGAGCATAGGAAGGGATATCCATCTTTTTCCCATTAACGGTAAAGTGGCCGTGCCGAACCAACTGGCGGGCTGTGCTTCTGGATGAAGCCAGTCCCATCCTGTAAATAACATTATCCATCCGCAACTCTAAATTTTGCAGAAGGTTTTCACCCGTGACGCCTTTTTTCTTATCTGCGGCAAAAAAGTAATTACGGAACTGCTTTTCCAACACACCATAGATCCGCTTTACTTTTTGTTTTTCACGAAGCTGCACACCATACTCCGAGAACTTCTTCCTGCCCTGACCATGCTGGCCTGGTGGGTACGCTCTTTTTTCTATAGCGCATTTTGCCGTCTCGCAACGGGAACCTTTTAAATATAATTTAATGCCTTCTCGCCGACAAAGTCGGCAAACAGAACCTGTATACCTGGCCAAATTCAGCTTCTCCTTTCGGTTTTACGCAATTAAACCCTGCGACGTTTTCTGGGGCGGCACCCATTATGGGGGATCGGGGTTTTGTCACGAATGACAAGAACTTCCATTCCCGCGGCCTGCAAAGATCGTATTGCGGACTCTCGTCCTGACCCGGGACCTTTAACATGAACCTCCAGTTTTCTCATTCCCATATCCCGCGCTTTGATAGCGGCTTTGTCGGCCGCCACCTGCGCCGCAAACGGGGTACTTTTTCTTGAACCTTTAAAGCCCTGCGTGCCAGCACTGGACCAGGACACCACATTCCCGGACATATCGGAAATGGTGACAATCGTATTATTGAACGTAGCCTGAATATGAGCCACTCCTACTTCCGGCACCGTCTTTTGCTTTTTTTTACCGCCTTTTGATTTCTTATCCATTAGTCTCCGTCCTTATTTTTTTGCTCGTGCGCCCACAGTTTTCTTTGGGCCTTTTCGGGTTCTACCATTAGTGTGTGTCCTTTGTCCTCTAACTGGCAAGCCTTTACGATGGCGAAGCCCTCTGTAGGCACCTATATCCATCAAACGCTTGATGTTCATGGAGACATTGCGTCTCAAGTCACCTTCCACTTCATGTTCTTTATCAATCACACTACGGATTCGGGTCACCTCTTCTTCGGTCAAGTCTTTCATCCTGACTTCTTCCCCAACCTGTGCTTTTTTCAGGATGCTCAGTGAAGTGGCAGGCCCCACTCCATATATATAGGTTAAAGCGATTCTTGCCTGCTTATCCTGTGGAATATCTATACCCGCTATTCTTGCCACTACTTCTCCTTTAGGAAATTAACCCTGTCGTTGCTTATGCTTCGGGTTCTCACAAATAACCCGCACGACCCCGCGACGGCGAATTACTTTACATTTCATACAAATTGGCTTGACCGATGCCCTGACTTTCATGGTTCCATCCTCTTTCTATTTATACCTGTAGGTAATGCGTCCCCGGGTCAAATCATAAGGGGAAAGCTGCACCTTCACCTTGTCTCCAGACAGGATACGGATAAAATGCATACGCATTTTCCCGGATATGTGAGCCAGCACCTTGTGCCCGTTTTCCAGTTCTACCCGAAACATCGCGTTCGGCAATGGCTCAAGTATGGTGCCTTCTACCTCTATAGATTCTTCTTTAGACATCCGTTACTTTATCATTTCTAAAATCCGGGGAAAAATTTCTTCCGCAGACCCTCTAGCTGTTACTGTTTTCAGATTCCCCTGCTTCTGATAAAACTGCTTTAAAGGAGCGGTGGACTCCTGATAAACCTCCAACCGCTTCAGAATCGTTGCCTTATTATCGTCCTGCCTCTGAGCCAATGTACCGCCGCAACCGTCACAAACCCCCGAAACTTTTGGAGGTCGGGATTCCTCATGAAACATGCCACCACATTCCGGGCAGGTGCTTCGTCCGGTCAGCCGATCAATCACCTCTGTGGCATCGACTTTCAGGGCCACCACCCTGTCGATCACCAAGCTCATTTCGCTCAATGTTTCTGAAAGCTTTTCGGCCTGAACGATGGTACGTGGAAACCCATCCAGAATAAATCCTGTTTCACAATCGGCCCGCTTAATGCGTTCTTTTATCAAACCTATAACCACATCATCCGGAACCAACTGGCCTGCATCCATAAACGATTTAGCCTGAATACCCAGTTCCGTATTATCCTTAACCGCCTGCCTTAAAATATCGCCGGTGGATATCTGCGGAATCTGAAATTTTTCTTTAAGCATTTTAGCCTGGGTGCCTTTCCCGGCTCCTGGCGGGCCTAAAAGAATCAATCTCATCAATCAGCCTCTTCGGCTTTTTAATCGCCCCTTTTTAACAAAACCATCGTAATTTCTCATGACCAAATGGGATTCAATTTGCTGCATCGTATCCAAAGAAACACCCACAACGATCAACAAGCTTGTTCCACCAAAGTAAAACGGGATGTTAAAGTATTTTATCAAATAATCCGGCAAAATACAGATTAAAGAAAGATACGTTGCCCCATAAAACGTGATCCTTGAAAGAATCGTGTCGATGTACTCGGAAGTCTTGGCCCCCGGCCTGATTCCCGGCACATACCCTCCATGCTTTTTCATATTGTCCGCCACATCAACCGGGTTGAAAATGACAGCCGTATAAAAATAGCAAAAGAAGAATACCGCTCCAACAAAAATCAGACTGTACACGATAGTTCCGGGAGTCAACATTGCCGAAGCCGATTGCATCCACGGATGACTGATAAACTGAGCAATCGTCGCCGGAAACATAATGATGGACGAAGCAAAAATCGGCGGGATAACTCCCGACGTATTGACCTTCAAAGGCAAATGTGTTGCCTGACCACCCATCATTTTCCGACCCACCACCCGTTTCGCATATTGGATCGGAATCCTGCGCTGACCTCCTTCCGTAAAAACGATGACTCCAACGACCACGATCATCAGCACCAGAAGGAACAACATAACGAGCACCGACATTTCGCCCGTACCCATCAAATCCATTGATTGAAAAATTGCCGCCGGAGTTCCCGCGACAATTCCGGAAAAAATAATCAGGGAAATCCCATTCCCGATCCCCCGCTCGGTGATCTGTTCACCAAGCCACATCAAAAAACAAGTTCCGGCAGTCAGGGTTAAAACTGTCATCATTCTGAATGACCAGCCTGGCTCCGGAACAATCAGTCCTCCGCTCGGACTTTTCATTGCTTCGAGTCCTATAGCGATTCCAGAACCCTGAACCGTACTCAGCACCACCGTTCCATATCGGGTGTACTGGGTGATTTTTTTCTGTCCCTGTTCCCCTTCCTTTTTCAATCTAGCCAGGTAAGGAGAAACAATCGTCATCAACTGCAGGATGATCGATGAACTGATATAGGGCATGATGCCCAGAGCAAATATCGTCAACCGGCTCAATGCGCCACCGGAGAACATATCGAAAAACCCCAGGATAGTACCTTGAGCCCGAGCAAACAGTTCCGCCAGTGCTACAGAGTTTATTCCGGGAGTCGGGATATGAGCACCGATCCGATAAACAACTATAAGCCCAAGCGTGAAAAGAATCCGCTTTTTCAGTTCGGGTACGCGAAAAATATTGCCAAAACTATCAGCGCCGCTCATTTAAAGGTTAACAACCTTTCCCCCGGATTTTTCAATTTTTGCCTGCGCCGAGCCGCTGAATTTATGTGCGTGAACATTTAGCGAGTCCTTAAGCTCACCACACCCTAGAATCTTCACCAATCCGGTTTTTTTGATCAGCCCCTTTTCCTTCATCACTTCCGGGGTCACCGGGTCAACCCCGGCACAGCGAGCCAGATCACTCACATTAACAATCTCAAACTGTTTTTTAAAAATGTTGGTGAACCCACGCTTGGGCAATCTTCGCTGGAGCGGCATCTGTCCACCCTCAAACCAGGGGTGTGGACTTCCACCTGACCGACACTTCTGCCCTTTCTGTCCCTTGCCGGAAGTTTTTCCGGTTCCGGAGCCAATGCCACGGCCTATCCGCTTTCTATCTTTTCTGTCCGGTCCCTTCAAATTTGATAAATGCAACATTCCTTATCCTCAGTAAAATTCGGAACCTGTTATTTGCTACGCAACCGGGCACATTCTTTCGCGTCACGCAAGCCGACCAATCCTTCAATGGTCGCCTTGACCACGTTATGCGGGTTATTGGTGCGCAAACATTTAGTCAAAACATCGCGGACACCAACCGCCTCCAAAACCGCACGGACAGCACCGCCGGCTATCAAACCCGTGCCTCTTGACGCCGGTTTCATCAATACCCGGCCCGATCCATAGGCTCCTATCACTTCGTGGGGGATAGAAGAACCCTCGAGACTCACTGATACCATGCCTCTTTTGGCTTTTTCCACGCCTTTACGTATTGCTTCCGGGACTTCGTTGGCTTTCCCCAAACCCCAACCAACTTTGCCTTCCCGATTACCAACCACCACCAACGCACTGAAGCTGAAACGGCGACCGCCTTTCACAACCTTGGCCACACGATTGATTTTGACAACCTTATCAACAAAATCTGTGGGTTTTTCATGATCCCTTTGTCGCAATACTTCCTCCAGCGTTATAGATTAAAATTTTATTCCTTTTTCCCGCACTGCATCGGCCAAGGCCTTGACGCGTCCGGCATATAGAAATCCGTTCCGGTCGTAATAAACTTCTTTGATTCCTTTGGCCACCGCCGCTTCACCAACAAGAGAACCGACCAACATTGCCGCCTTGAGGTTACCCCCAGCCTTCATCTGCCCCTTGAAGTTTGGCGAAAGTGTTGACATGGCCACAAGAGTTTTGCCTTCACTGTCATCGACAATTTGAGCGTATATATGTTTGGCACTTCGAAATACTGTCAACCGGGGTCGGCTCGTTTGTTTCTGTACTTTGAGCTTGACCCTTCTTTTTCTTTGTAGCCGCAGTCGTTCCCGTTCAAACGTTTTCATATTATCCTTTACTAGCCGTTTTACCGGCTTTTCTGCGTATTCTTTCCGTGGAGTACATGACCCCTTTCCCCTTATAAGGTTCCGGCGGACGTAAACTGCGAATCTCCGCAGCGGTCTGCCCAACCCGTTCCTTATTAGCTCCTTTTACAAGGATCGTATTTTTTTTGTTATCCACATTAAACTCAATACCTTCAGGAGCCGGATAGTCGATCGCATGCGAATGCCCAAGGTTTAAAACCAGATTCTTACCTTTAAGGTCTACCTTATAACCAACCCCAACAATATTGAGCTGTTTGGAGTAACCATCTGTAACCCCCACCACCATATTGTTGATCAAGGTACGCGTCAGCCCATGCAGAGCACGGTCCAGCCTGCCATCCGTCGGCCGAGCCACGCTCACCACACCATCCTTCAACTCAATCTTCATATTAGGATGCAGGTCACGCTGTAACTGCCCCTTTGGTCCTTTTACCGCTACATTCGACCCGTTGACTTTTAAATCCACCCCAGAGGGTACATGGATCGGCTTTTTTCCAATTCGGGACATGTTAACGTTTCTATAAAATTTCGGTTTTAATTAAATATCTGCTTCCGATAGGGAACATCAACTTCCACAAGAACGGATTTACCAGATGTGACCCAGCACTTCTCCCCCAACCCCTTTTTCCCTGCACTCATGATCGGTCATCACCCCCGAAGAGGTGGACAGGATAGCAAGCCCCAGTCCATTAAGAACCTTGGGAATCGTGCCCCGCTTCACATAGCTTCTCCGACCGGGTTTACTGACCCGTTGGATTCCGCGAATCACCGGCTGGTCATCTTTATATTTCAAGTACACCCGGATGATCCCCTGCAAGTTATCCTCATAGATCCGGAAATTTTTGATATAACCTTCGTCCTTCAAAATCTCCACGATACGAGCTTTCATTTTTGAACCGGGGATATCAATCTTCAGATGTCTGACCATCAACCCGTTTCGAATACGGGTAAACAAATCAGCGATAGGATCGGTCATCATGTGAAACTATACTCCCAAAAAAATAATTAATTAAACTACCAACTCGCCTTGGTAACACCTGGGACCTCACCGCGCAAGGCTCTTTCTCGAAAACAAATCCGGCACATGCCAAATTTACGGAGAAACGCCCGCGGCCTGCCACAAATCTGACACCTGTTATACTGACGCACTTTAAATTTCTGCTCCCGCTTCGCCTTGGCGACTAGTGATTTCTTTGCCATATTCCTTTACTTTCTAATCGGTAGTCCCATATGGGCCAACAAACACCGACCCTGCTCATCATTTCGAGCTGTGGTGGTAATCGTGATATTCATTCCTTTAATCTTCTCAATTTTATCAAACTCAATTTCCGGAAAAATCAATTGTTCCTTAATCCCAATTGTGTAGTTTCCTCGCCCATCAAATGCCTTGGGCGGCAAACCCTTAAAGTCTCGAACCATGGGAAGTGCAAACGATACTAACCGCTCATAAAACTCGTACATCCTGATTCCCCTGAGAGTGACTTTAACTCCAATCGGAACCCCTTCCCGCAATTTAAAATTGGAGATGGATTTTTTCGCTTTGGTGACTACGGGCTGTTGCCCGGTAATCACGCGCAATTGCTCGACTCCTGATTCGATCAATTTTGAACTCTGTAACGCCTCGCCTAATCCCATATTAACGGTAATCTTTTCCATCCGGGGAACTTGCATCACATTACCAAGACCCAATTCTTTCTGGATTGCGCCACGATGCTTTTTAAAATAGGCTGTCTTAAAATTTGCCATGCTACACCTTATCCAAAACATCGCCAGTTTTCATACAAACCCGGACCCGTTTTCCGTCTTCAAGCCTTTTCAGCTTGGTTCGCACCCCTTTGCCCGCCTTGTCGCTGAACAGTAGGATATTGGAGATATGAATTTTACCTTCTTTGTCTATGATGCCAGGTTGTCGGGATTTACCATCGCCTTTCATATGGCGCTTGACCATATTGAGCTTTTCAACCGTCACCCGCTGCTCTTCCGGGAAAATGGCGAGCAGTTTCCCTTTCTTGCCTTTTTCCTTTCCGGAAATCACCTGAACGATATCATCCTTTTTCAGGTGAAGCTTATAAGGAGCCTTTTTCACTACAGCACCTCTGGAGCAAGCGAAAGAATTTTCATATAGCGCTTGGCACGCAACTCACGGCCCACCGGGCCAAAAATCCGTGTCCCAACCGGCTCTTTAGTGTCACCGATCAAGACAGCGGCATTATTATCAAACTTGATATAGGTTCCATTAGAGCGGCGGATCTCTTTACGGGTTCTCACCACCACAGCCTTTTTCACTTCACCTTTTTTAAGACTGCTCTGTGGGTCGACTTCTTTAACCGCAACGACAATAATATCCCCAATACGAGCATAGCGACGGCGCGAGCCTCCCAGCACCTTGATACACTGAACCACTTTGGCCCCGGAGTTGTCTGCCACATCTAATACAGTTCGTAGTTGGATCATGACGCTTTATCCACCTCCTCGCCTTTCTTGATGATTTCCACTAAACGCCAGCGTTTGGTTTTACTCAGTGGCCGGGTTTCGCAGATGCTGATGAAATCACCAGGACAACATTCGTTCTTCTCATCGTGAGCGCTGAATTTACGGGAACTCTTCACCACCTTTTTGAATTTGGGATGAATGAATTTCCGCTCTACCCGCACGACCACGGTCTTATCCATTTTATTGCTCACCACAAGGCCCATCAGGGTTTTTCTAGTTATTTTCTGCAAAAGCTTTTCCTATTCCTGTTTGATGCTCGGGATTACTTAAAAACCCCGAGCTTTATTTATCAGAACCTGCTTTATTTTCTTCACCTTGCTTCGCTGAATTTTTCTCAGAAGCCTGGGCTTCGTTCTGGATCGTTTTCAACCGGGCAATATCCCTCCTTAGAAACCGAAGACGGCTGGGGTTTTCTATCTTCCCTGTGGCCAACTGCAACCTCAGGTTAAATATTTCCCGGTTGATATCGTCTATTTTCTCTTCCCGCTCTTTTTCGGAAAGACCTCTGACCTCTTCAACTTTCATAATATGTTTTTCACTTTTCCAATCAGGCCTGCTTGACAACAAACCGGGTAGATACTGATAATTTGTGCGCCGCCAGGCGAAACGCCTCCTTGGCAATATCTTCCGGCACACCTTCCATCTCATAAAGCATGCGACCCGGTTTTACAACAGCCACCCAGAACTCTGGATTGCCTTTACCCTTTCCCATTCTTGTTTCCAACGGCTTCTTGGAAACCGGCTTGTCAGGGAAAATCCGCAACCAGATTTTTCCTCCCCGCTTAATATGGCGGGTCATCGCAATACGGGCAGCTTCAATCTGACGATTGGTGATGCGACCGCACTCCAAAGCCTGCAGACCGTAAGCACCAAAACCCAGAGAACCTCCCCGGTAAGCCGTGCCACGCATCCGCCCTTTATGGCGCTTTCTATACTTGACTCTTTTGGGCATCAACATGATGCATTATCTCCAATAAACATTTATAGCCAGACTCACGCCCGAACTCAGACCCCGCCCCAAATCAGACCGAAGCTTTTTCCGGAAATCCTTGTGGACGCTCAATCCCTTTACCTGGAAGAATATCTCCCTTATAAACCCACACCTTCACCCCAATAATCCCAAAGGTGGTGTTGGAATTTGCCGTCCCATAATCGATATCCGCCCTCAGAGTATGCAGAGGAACCCTGCCCTCCCGGTACCATTCACTGCGAGCAATTTCCGCACCGCCCAGCCGACCCGATACCCGGATTTTAATTCCCTTAGCCCCAAACCTCAGCGCCGAGACCACACTCTTTTTCATTGCCCGACGAAACGAAACTCTTTTTTCCAATTGCAGTGCGATATTCTGTCCGATCAAAGTCGCATCCAACTCAGCACGGCGCACCTCTTTGATATTAAGGTTGACCTGCTTGCCCGACATGACCTTCTGCAATTCCTCTTTCAGCCTGTCGACCTCAAGACCCTTTTTCCCAATGATGATGCCCGGACGCGCAGTATGAATATTGACTCTTACGCGGTTTGCTGAGCGCTCAATTTCGACACGAGAAATGCCAGCATGCGCAAGCGTCTTGAAGATATGCTTCCTAAGAGCCATATCTTCAATCAACTGGTCGGAGTATCCTTTCCTGGCATACCAGTTAGACACCCAAGTCTTGCTAAATCCCAACCTGAACCCGTAAGGGTGAACTTTTTGACCCACGCTTTTATCTCCTTAAGATGCTTTTTCTTCCAGTATCAAAGTAATATGACTGGTCTTCTTTTGAATCGTAGTTGCCACTCCTCGCGCTCTCGGCATATTCCGCTTCCAAGTCACCCCTTCATCAACCTGGACGTTTTTAACCACCAGATCATCCACATCAAGAACCTTATGGTTCTCTTCCGCATTAGCGATCGCAGATTTCAGCAGTTTTTGAAACTTTTCCGCCACCCGCTTACGGGTGAACGCAAGAATATTAATGGCATCGTTCACGTTTTTCCCGCGAATCAAATCGGCTACCAACCGCGCCTTGCGCGGTGCCGTTCTTGTATGCCTGAGTGAAGCTCTAACTTCCATGGTATCCCTATTACTTAAGTCACTGCTTTTTTGGTTTTACCGCCATGCGACCTGAATGTGCGCGTGGGTGAAAATTCGCCTAATTTATGACCGACCATATTTTCTGTCACAAAAACAGGAAGAAATTTTTTACCATTGTGCACCGACAAGGTATGCCCTACAAAGTCAGGGGTGATGGTAGACCGACGCGACCAAGTCTTGCACACTTTCTTTTCATTCTTCCGGTTCATCTCCTCGATTTTGTCCTGCAAATGCGAATCGACAAACGGGCCTTTTTTTAACGATCGGGCCATTCCAAAACCTCAGTTTACAAACAGTTTATTTTTTCTTCTTACGGCTGAGAATAAATTTATTCGATACTTTTTTAACCTTACGAGTCTTCAACCCCTTAGCACTCTGTCCCCAGGGACTACAAGGATGCCGACCACCTGAAGACCGACCTTCACCACCACCCATAGGATGATCCACCGGGTTCATCGCCACCGCGCGAACACGAGGCCGACGCCCCATCCATCTCACGCGCCCCGCTTTACCAATGGAAATATTTTCATGATCGGCGTTACCCACTGTACCGATTGTTGCCCGGCAGTTTTTGTGAATTAACCGGACTTCCCCCGACTTAAGCTTGAGGTTTACATACTCCCCCTCTTTAGCCATCAACTGAACGCCGCTGCCAGCGCTCCGGGCAATCTGCGCTCCCTTACCGGGGCGCATCTCTACATTATGAATCAAGGTTCCTTCGGGGATATCTTTCAGAGGAAGACAATTGCCAATGCGGATATCAGCCTTTTCACCCGACATCAACACATCCCCCACATTCAGCTTTGCAGGAGAGATGATATAACGCTTCTCGCCATCCGAATAAGACAGAAGAGCGATCCGCGCGCTACGATTGGGATCGTATTCAATACCAACAACTTTCGCCGGGATTTTATCCTTCTGCCGCTTAAAATCTATAATCCGGCATTGTTTTCTATGCCCGCCACCCCGTCTTTTGGAAGTGATACGACCGTGGTTATTGCGTCCGCCTTTTCTTGCAATAGCAACAAGAAGACTTTTTTCGGGAGTCGATTTGGTGATCTCATCGAAACCAGAGATGGTCTGGGCCCTGACGCCGGGCGATGTAGGTCTTAACTTCCTGATTGGCATTACCTCTTATACTCCCTCAAAAATTTCAATCTTCTCGCCTTCTTTCAACTGAACCATAGCCTTTTTCCAGTTTTTCGACTGCCCCATGGTCTTACCAAACCGTTTACGCTTACCTCGCACAACCTGGGTATTGACATGAAGGACTTTTACATTAAAAATTTTCTGCACCGCTTCCCGGATCTGGATTTTATTAGCCTCCGGGTTCACGCGAAACACCGCCCAGTTCCCATTGGCAAGTATATCGGTGCCTTTTTCCGTAATCAGTGGTTTCTCTATAACTTGATACATATCCATCAGTTCAACCGCTCCTCAATTTTTTTAAGCGTTTCGGGAGCACAAACAATCCGCTCATGGACCAACAGATCAAAAACATTGAGCCCATCAATCAGCAAGACATCCGCCCAAGGCAGGTTACGCACTGCTAGTTGCAGGTTGGTATTTTTTCCCGAAATAAGAAATAGCGTTTTCTCGGGAAGACCCAGACTGGCCAGCAAAGCCACCGCATCCTTAGTCTTGGGGTTCTCAAGGTTCAGCGAATCAACCACGGTAAAATTCTGCCCTTTGAGTCTTTCCGTTAAAACTGATTTAATCGCAAGCTTCTTAGACTTTTTGGAAAGCTGGAACGCATAGCTTCTCGGGCTGGGCCCAAAAACTGTCATACCTCCACGCCAAATGGGTGACCGAGTGTTTCCCGAACGAGCACGGCCTGTCCCCTTTTGCCTCCAAGGCTTAGCACCACTGCCATGCAGTTCCCCCTTGTTCTTCTTGGTCGCTGCATTGCCACCTCTGCGGGCCGCCAACTGCATAGTCACATATCTTTGCACCAGCCCTTCGCGGACCCGGGCCTCAAAAACACTCTCTGCAGCCTCCACCGTTCCCACTTTTTTATTATTAATATCAACAATATCTAGTGCTGGCATGACCAAAAACTCGTTTCTTAAGATTTAAATACATTGACGATTCCGCCATTGGCTCCAGGAACAGCTCCCTTGAGCAGCAACACATTATTTTCCACATCCACTCGGATCACCTTCAGATTTTTCACGCGGATATTATTACCGCCCATTCGACCCGGCATACCAGTACCCTTCAGAACTCGCCCCGGATAAGTATGCATACCTATCGAACCGGTCCCACGATAGCTCTCATGATGACCATGAGAAGCCGGCGCACCACCATAATTGAATCGTTTGAAAACCCCGGCAAACCCTCTCCCTTTGGCAACACCCACTACTGCTACGCTGTCGCCTTCGCTAAAAATATCCACCTTGAGCGGCTTTCCCATGGCCTCGTCATCCACATTATGGCTTCTGAACTCACGGAGAATTTTTGCGGGCTCCGCCTTGATTTTGTCATAAAACCCCTGCAAAGGCTTATTGGTATGCTTCGGCTTACGAATTCCATAGGCCAACATAAGAGCCTGGTACCCATCTTTTTCTTCAGTCCTTTTCAAAACCGGCACGCAACGCTCAACATGTATTACGGTAACTGGGACACAGTCCCCTTTTTCCGTAAACACCTCAGTCATGCCGATTTTTTTTCCAATTAAAGCGCTCATATTTCCCCCAGGTCAAAGCTTAATTTCAATATCAACGCCCCCCGACAGATCCAGCTTCATCAGCGCATTTACGGTTTGGGGGGTCGGCTCAAGGATCTCAAGAACCCGTTTATGCGTTCGAATCTCAAATTGCTCTCGGGATTTTTTATCCACATGAGGGGAACGCAAAACAGTCCATTTATTTTTCATTGTGGGTAAGGGAATTGGACCCACCACTTTAGCGCCCGTACGCCGAGTGGTTTCTACAATTTCCCCTACCGACCAATCCAGCAACTTATGATCGTAAGCCTTGAGCCGGATTTTTATTTTTTGGTCACTCATTATTCAACAATCTCCCCCACAACTCCGGCGCCCACTGTACGACCACCCTCCCGGATAGCAAAGCGAAGCTCTTTAGCCATCGCCACCGGTGTGATAAGCGTGATCTCCATTGCAACATTGTCTCCCGGCATTACCATTTCGACACCTGTCGGCAAAGTTGCGACACCTGTTACATCGGTAGTCCGGAAATAAAACTGTGGACGGTAACCATTAAAGAACGGGGTATGCCTCCCGCCTTCATCTTTAGTCAGAATATAAACTTCCGCCTTGAATTTTGTATGCGGAGTGATAGACCCGGGCTTAGCCAGAACCTGGCCGCGCTCAATTTCCTCACGCTTGGTTCCGCGCAACAAAATACCAACGTTTTCTCCGGCACGCCCCTCATCAAGAAGCTTGCGGAACATTTCCACACCGGTCGCCGTGGTTTTCGTGGTGGGCTTAAAACCAACAATCTCCACATCGTCTCCGACTTTGACGATTCCGGTCTCAACACGTCCAGTCGCAACAGTTCCACGTCCGGAAATACTGAAGATATCTTCAATCGGCATCAGGAACGGCTTGTCGACAGGACGATTGGGGATCGGGAAATAAGTATCAAGAGCTCCCATTAAATCCCAGATACACTTTGTTTTTTCTTCATCTTCCGGATTTTCCAAAGCCTGCAGAGCACTTCCGCGGATGACAGGAACATCGTCTCCGGGAAACTCATATTTGCTCAACAACTCGCGCACTTCCAACTCAACCAGATCAAGCAACTCAGGATCGTCAACCATATCGCATTTATTCATGAACACAACGATCTTAGGGACACCCACCTGCCGGGCCAAAAGGATATGCTCGCGGGTTTGCGGCATGGGACCGTCATTGGCAGAGATAACCAGGATCGCGCCATCCATCTGCGCCGCACCGGTGATCATATTTTTAACGTAGTCAGCATGACCAGGACAATCCACATGCGCATAATGCCGGGCCTCGGTATTGTATTCAACATGAGCAATCGCAATGGTGATACCTCGCTCCTTTTCCTCGGGGGCCTTATCTATCTGGTCAAAGGGAACAAAATCCGCCAACCCCTTCTTACCTAGAACCTCCGTAATTGACGCGGTAAGAGTCGTTTTTCCGTGGTCGACGTGACCAATGGTTCCAACGTTTATGTGCGGTTTATCTCGAATAAATTTTTCTTTAGCCATGCTGATTCACTCCAAAGTATTTTCAAATAATTTTTAGTTAAACTGCTGATTTCTCTTTAGACCCGGTTGCCTTGGCTATCAACTCCTCGGCAATCGCGGCGGGAACACCATCATACTTGGTAAACTCCATCGAGTAATTCGCACGCCCTTGAGTGGCCGACCGAAGATCAGTGGAATACCCAAACATTCCCGATAGAGGAACTTCCGCTTGAATTACCTTGGCACCAGCACGATCCGCAAGATCCTTGATCTTGCCGCGCTTAGAATTCAGCTTACCGATGACATCGCCCATAAATTCTTCAGGCGTAACGACCTCCACATCCATGATCGGTTCCAGTAATTGAGGAGATCCTTTTTTACAAGCTTCTTGAAAAGCCATAGAAGCACAAATTTTAAATGCCATTTCAGAAGAATCAACATCATGAAACGATCCATCCAGTAATGTTACCGAAACATCCACCGTGGGATACCCGCACATGATGCCCCGACTCATCGCCTCTTCAACACCCTTCTGCACAGCAGGAATAAACTCACGAGGAATCGCACCGCCAACAATTTTATTGACAAACTCAAAGCCCGATCCAGCCTTTCTTGGCTCAACCTTTATAACGACATGACCATACTGGCCACGGCCCCCGCTCTGCTTAACATATTTATTTTCGTGCTCAACGGCCTTGGTGATGGTTTCTTTATAGGCCACCTGAGGCCTGGACACATCCACATCAAGAGAGAACTCGCGCCGCATACGGTCAACTAGAATTTCAAGATGCAACTCACCCATTCCCGAAATAACCGTTTGGTTGGTGTCCGGATCAACACGAACTCTGAATGTAGGATCTTCCTGCAGAAGCTTTACGAGACAGTCAGAGAGCTTGTCCTGTTCCGCTTTGGTTTTAGGTTCAATCGCCACAGAAATGACTGGTTCGGGGAACTGAATCGCTTCAAGAATGATCGGGTTATCCTGATCGCAAAGCGTGTCTCCAGTATAAGATTTTTTCAACCCGATCACCGCGGCAATATCGCCCGCCTGAACCGAATCCACCTCTTCCCGTTTATTCGCGTGCATTCTCAAGATTCGGCCCACGCGCTCTCTTTCATTCTTCGTCGAATTATAAACATAAGAACCGCTGGTCAATCGGCCGGAGTAAACGCGCACAAACGCCAACTGACCAACAAAAGGATCAGTCATGATTTTAAAAGCCAGCGCCGAAAGCGGATCTTTGGAGTCTAGCCTACGGGTTTCTTCTTTCTGAGTATTTGGATTGTTGCCAGTGATGGTTTTAAGTTCCTGAGGGGAAGGGAGGAAATAGACAACGGCATTCAGAAGCTGCTGCACACCTTTATTCTTAAATGCGGCGCCACATAAAATAGGGGTGAACTTTGACTCCAGAGTTCCTTTTCTCAAGGCCGCGACAATTTCTTCCCGCGACACTTCTTCGCCACCGAGAAATTTTTCCATAATTGCGTCATCCACATCCGAAGCCGACTCAATCAGCCTCTCCCTGTACTCTCCCGCCTGATCCTGATACTCCGCCGGGATATCCACCACATCATACGTTTCTCCCTTGTTCTTCATATCCGAGTACACATTAGCCTTCATATCAATCAGGTCTATCACACCAATAAAACCCGCCTCGGATCCCAAGGGAAGCTGAATCGCAACCGGATTAGCCCTCAACTTGTCTACCATCTGCTGGATACAGGCCAGAAAATCCGCTCCCGCCCGATCCATCTTATTGACAAAACAAATTCTGGGAACGCTGTACTTACTGGCTTGACGCCAAACTGTCTCGGACTGGGGCTCAACACCACTGACAGCATCAAACACACCAACAGCCCCATCGAGAACCCGCAAAGACCTTTCCACCTCAGCCGTAAAATCCACATGGCCGGGTGTATCAATAATATTGACCTGGTGATCCAGCCAGAAACAAGTTGTCGCCGCCGAGGTGATCGTGATCCCCCGCTCCTGCTCTTGCTCCATCCAGTCCATCGTGGCATTACCGTCATGGACCTCGCCTATCTTATGGCTCTTACCCGTGTAATAGAGAATGCGTTCGGTAGTGGTGGTTTTGCCAGCATCGATGTGGGCAATAATCCCTATATTCCGGGTTTTTTCTGGCTGTATTTTCTTGCTCATTTTAAAAAACTATCTCCAATCACCAACGGTAATGAGCAAAGGCTTTATTCGCCTCCGCCATCCGATGGACCTCTTCTCTTTTCTTAACAGCCCCGCCCGAATTTCCAAAAGCATCCAGGATCTCACCGGTCAATTTTTCAGCCATCGACCTGCCGGAACGCGCCTTAGCATTCTGAATCATCCATCGAATACTTAGAGCCTCCCTGCGACTCTCCTTCACCTCAACGGGTACCTGATAAGTGGCGCCACCGACCCTTCTCGATCGAACCTCCAACAAAGGCGCTGCATTCTCCACCGCTTTACGAAAAACCCGCAAAGGCTCTTCCTTACTCTTCTCGGCAACGCTATCCAGCGCTGAATAAAGAATGCTTTCCGCCTTCCCTTTCTCGCCCTTGCGCAAAATACAATTGATAAAGCGGGCGACCAGAAGATCGTTAAACTTCGGGTCAGGAATGATTTTTCTTTTCTGAGCTTCTCTTCTTCGCGCCATAGTAGTTATCGATGATTATTTCTTAGGTTTTTTCGTGCCATACTTAGATCTACTCTGCATCCGGCTTTCCACGCCAAGCGTATCCAAACTCCCACGGACCACATGATACCGAACCCCGGGCAAATCCTTAACCCGACCACCGCGAATCATCACGATGGAATGCTCCTGAAGATTGTGACCCACACCGGGAATATAAGTCGTCACTTCCATTCCGTTTGTCAGCCTCACCCTAGCCACCTTTCGGAGAGCCGAATTAGGTTTTTTAGGCGTTGATGTATAAACCCGCACACAAACGCCTCGCTTTTGCGGACAGGCCTTCAAAGCCGGACTGGCGGTCTTTTTAATCGGCACTTTCCGACCGGTTTTCACTAACTGATTAATCGTAGGCAAAAAACATACCTCCAAAAAAGGCAATCCACTCAAACAGGGCTACCAAATAAATCTGAAAATACCCAATGGAGTCAATGAAAACAAAGGGTTATATCAGGCAGATATAGGCGTGAAAAAGGGTTAATTGTAGCATTGAAAACTACTTAGTCAAGCGAAAAATAAGGGCTTGCTGCGTTTTTTATTCTACCGTAACCAGGGTCTGATCTTCCGTCTGCTCAGCCCCTTCAATTTCAGGTTCTTCAATGCGAATTCCACTATATGCCCGACATCCCGTACCTGCCGGGATCAACCTTCCCATAGTCACATTTTCTTTCAATCCAACCAGATTATCTTTCTTACCACTCACGCTCACTTCTGTCAGAACACGAGTGGTTTCCTGGAAAGATGCCGCCGAAATAAAGCTTTCCGTGCTGAGCGACGACTTGGTAATGCCCAGAAGTACCGCGGAACCTTTAGCCGGTTTTTTCTTATTCTTGATAGCTTCCTGATTGGCAAGGTTAAAGACTTTCTTCGTCACCTGCTCGCCTATCAGAAATTCCGTATCGCCGGAATCTTCAATGACCAAATGCCGAAGCATTTGCCTGACGATAACTTCAATATGTTTATCATTGATCTGCACGCCTTGGAGGCGATAGACTTCCTGGACTTCGTTCACCAGATATTTCTGTAATTCATCCTCTCCCAATACCCGCAAAATATCATGCGGATTGGAAGCGCCGTCCATCAGCGGTTCACCGGCAACGACCTCATCACCTTCATGGACGTTAATATGCTTGCCACGCGGAATCAGGTATTCGCATTCATCACCGACTTCATTCTCAACGATAACCTTGCGCATACCCTTGACGAATCCGCCAAATTTCACCTTGCCGGAAATTTCTGTGATCGTCGCCTGCTCATGAGGTTTACGAGCTTCGAAAAGCTCCACCACACGCGGCAATCCCCCCGTGATGTCTTTGGTTTTCGCTGATTCGCGGGGAATCTTTACGATCAAGTCCCCGGCACTCACAATATCTCCTTCGCTAACATTAATGTGTGCACCGGCAGGCAGAATATAGCGACGCACCGTGGCACCCTTCTCATCTTTAAGTGAAATCCGCGGCTGTTTTTTTTCATCACGATGACTGATGATAACTTTGGTGGAGAGACCGGTGATCTCATCGAAATCTTCTTTCATGGTCACCCCTTCGATCACATCGCCGAACGCAATGGTTCCGGAAACTTCTGTCAGGATGGCGTTGGTATAAGGATCCCACTCTATCAAGGTTTGGCCTTCCTGCACTTCCTGACCATCATTAACTTTAAGCTTGGCTCCATACACAACCGAGAACCGTTCTTTTTCACGACCGATTTCATCCTGAATCACAAGGCTTCCGTTGCGATTCATAACAATGATTTCTCCGTTACGGTTTTTGAGGGTGCGGAGACCTAGATACTTGACCAACCCTCCCCGCTTGGTGTTCAAAGTCGTTTGCTCAACCACCCGGCTGGCCGTACCGCCAATATGGAAAGTTCTCATGGTAAGCTGGGTTCCCGGCTCACCAATAGACTGCGCCGCAATAACACCCACCGGCTCACCCACTTCCACCCATTGCAAGGTAACCATATTGCGTCCGTAACACTTAATACAAACCCCCTGCTTGGATTCACAAGTCAGACAGGATCGCATTTTAATTTTTTCGATACCGGCGTTTTCAATGGCCAGCACGGTTTCCTCAACAATCAGGCTGTCTGCCTTAGCCAGGACATCCCCAGTAAAAGGATCGACAACGTCCTCAAGAACCGTCCGACCTAGAATTCTTTCTCCCAAAGGCTGGATGATTTCACCAGCCTCTACCAGAGAGATTGCGTCAATGCCCCTCAAGGTTCCGCAGTCCTCTTCCTGAACAATCATGTCCTGAGCCACATCCACCAGCCGACGGGTAAGGTAACCCGAGTTTGCTGTTTTAAGCGCGGTATCCGCCAGACCCTTGCGGGCTCCATGTGTAGAAATAAAATACTGAATAACCGAAAGACCTTCGCGGAAGTTGGCGGTGATAGGCGTTTCGATGATTTCTCCCGAAGGTTTAGCCATCAGGCCGCGCATTCCAGCCAACTGCCGCAATTGTTGTGCGCTTCCCCGGGCTCCCGAGTCCGCCATGATGAAAATCGAGTTAAAACCCTTGTTGGTTTTCAAAATAACGGTGGACTCGTCTTCTGTTTCCAGTTCCTTAAACATTTCTTCGGATACTTTTTCCGTGACGTGCGCCCAGATATCAATAACCTTGTTATACCTTTCACCATTGGTAATGAGCCCATCTCGATATTGCTTGTGAACCTTGAGAACCTCATCATTGGCTTTATTCACCAACTGGGACTTGGTTTTAGGAATACGCATCTGGTCAATGGAAATACTGAGACCCGCCTCGGTGGCATATTTGAACCCCAATTCCTTAGCATCATCCAACAGGGATACGGTTTTTTCCCGCCCGACCACAAGGAAAGACTTAGAAAAAAGATCGGACAAGGATTTTTTATCCATCAACCGGTTCACCAGTTCGAAGGGCAACCCTTCTGGAAGCACTTCACCGAGAAGCACCCGCCCCGTCGTAGTCTGGGTCAACATCCCTTCAAGGCGAACCATAATGTAGGCCTGCAAATCCAGCTCATCCGCGTTGTAAGCAGCCACTACTTCTTTCTGGCCTGAAAAAACCTTACCTTCTCCCTTAACACCACCGCGAATCTTGGTCATATAATAGCAACCCAAAACAATATCTTGGGTGGGAACGGCAATGGGCTTTCCGTTAGAAGGAGACAAAATATTGTTGGAAGACATCATCAATAACTTACATTCGGTTCTCGCTTCCATAGAAAGCGGCACATGAACCGCCATCTGGTCACCATCAAAATCGGCATTGAAAGCGGTACACACCATCGGGTGAACCTGAATGGCCTTGCCCTCAATCAGCAAAGGCTCAAACGCCTGAATACCCAATCGATGCAGTGTTGGCGCCCTATTGAGCAGAATAGGATGGCCCTTCACCACCTCTTCCAACACTTCCCAGACTTCGGCGCGTTCCTGCTCGACCATTTTTTTCGCAGTCTTGATCGTCGCCGCATAACCTTTTTCTTCCAGTCGGTTGAACACGAACGGCTTGAACAACTCGAGCGCCATTTTCTTTGGC
Organism: Nitrospinales bacterium; assembly: GCA_965263085.1. Lineage (GTDB taxonomy): Bacteria > Nitrospinota > Nitrospinia > Nitrospinales > VA-1 > LS-NOB. The sequence continues at coordinate 1,555,383 of OZ253582.1, read as the reverse complement.
AGCCCACACTGGTGGAATTTTAAATGCGGTCCGACAACGATAACGGAACGACCGGAATAATCCACCCGCTTACCTAGCAAATTCTGCCGGAACCGACCCTGTTTACCTTTAAGCATATCGCTCAAAGATTTCAAAGGACGCTTGTTGGTTCCGCGCAGAGTACGGCCTCTACGCCCGTTATCAAACAAAGCCGAAACAGCTTCCTGTAACATTCTCTTTTCATTACGGATGATGATCTGCGGCGCCTTCAACTCCTGCAGACGTTTCAACCGGTTATTCCGGTTGATCACGCGCCGATAAAGGTCGTTCAGATCAGAGGTGGCAAACCGTCCGCCATCCAGGGGAACCAGAGGGCGCAGTTCAGGCGGAATCACGGGAATAACCTGAAGAATCATCCATTCTGGCTTGTTACCCGACTTACGAAACGCCTCAACAATCTTCAGCCGTTTTGCAACTTTCCTTCTGTTCATCACCGACTTGGTGGTGACCATCTCCTCTTTCAACTCCACCGAAAGGGTATCCAAGTTCATTGGTTTGAGCAGTTCCGCAACCCCTTCAGCACCGATCATGGCTCGAAATGTATCGGGGAACTCCCCCTCCATCTCCCGATGCTCTTCTTCGGTCAAAATCTGGCCGACTTCCATATCCGAGTCACCAGGATCAGTCACTACATAATTTTCAAAATAAATAATGCGCTCAAGATCTTTCAGGGGAATGTCCAGCAAATGCCCAAGGCGACTGGGCAAACCCTTGAAATACCAGATATGGGCAACCGAGCTGGCCAACTCAATATGCCCCAGGCGTTCCCGGCGCACCTTCGAGAGAATGACTTCAACGCCACACTTCTCGCAGATGACACCCTTATGCTTCATCCTTTTATATTTACCGCAGGTACACTCCCAATCCTTGACAGGCCCAAAAATCTTGGCACAGAACAGCCCGTCTCTTTCCGGCTTGAAAGTCCGGTAATTAATCGTTTCAGGTTTCTTAACCTCCCCATAAGACCAGGAGCGAATTTTCTCCGGGGATGCAATCCGCACACGGATAGCATCAAATATAATGGGGTTTTTTGGTTTATCAAAATATGTCAGGCTATCCACTAGGGATTTCTCCTTTTTAAGGTTTTCGCAAACCGCTAAAAAATTTTCTATTGTGGCCCACGCTACCGGGGAATCAACATCCGACGGCTTTAAAAACTATACGATGAACTTCAAACTACTTTCCCGACTCGATTAACTCAACATCAATGGCTAAGCTTTGCAACTCTTTAACCAGAACGTTGAATGATTCAGGCAGACTGGGATTCAAATGGGTATCCCCTTTGACGATCGCCTCATATATGCGCTTGCGACCTTCAACATCATCAGATTTTACCGTGAGCATTTCCTGCAGAGTGTAAGCCGCGCCATAAGCTTCCAGCGCCCAGACCTCCATCTCTCCGAGTCTCTGCCCACCAAACTGCGCTTTACCTCCAAGAGGTTGCTGAGTCACCAAAGAATACGGACCGGTAGACCGCGCATGGATTTTGTCGTCAACCAAGTGATGCAATTTGAGCATATACAGGTAACCCACCATCACCTTCTGGCGGAAATAATTTCCGGTTCTACCATCAAAAAGCGAAACCTCTCCTGATTCAGAGCATCCACCCTGGGCCAAAAGTTGTCTAACTTCCTTTTCGTTGGCACCATCGAACACCGGTGTAGCCATGTGCACACCATTGGCCTTGGCAGCCATACCCAAGTTAGTTTCCAGAATCTGGCCCACATTCATCCGCGAAGGCACACCCAAAGGATTAAGGATCAGCTCTATCGGCTGGCCGCTTTCCATATAAGGCATGTCTTCTTCCGGAACAATGGTCGAAACCACACCCTTATTGCCGTGGCGTCCTGCCATTTTATCACCCACCTGCAATTTGCGTTTCATGGCTATAAATACTTTCACCAGCTTGATAACACCAGGGGCCAAGTCATCGCCTTTTTTCAGACGCGAAACCTTTTCCTCCAGCATGGACTTCAGAATCTGGACCTGATCCTTGGAACTACTCTCTATCTTCAGAAGCTCTGCCTCATCAACTCCCTTGGTCGGAACCTTGGCGAGATCCTTAATGCTCATTTTGACAATTAATGCATCATCAATTACCTGCCCCTTCTTGAAAGCAACGCCCCCCACTGTTGTGGACTTTCTTGCCTCCTTACCCACGAGAAAGGAACACATACTTTTCTCAGTTTCACTTTTCACGATCTTTATTTCATCGCTATAGTCCTTTTCAATGCGCGCTATCTCTTCCTCTTCTATAGCAAGGGTTCGCGAGTCTTTATCAATCCCCTTGCGGGAAAAAACCTTGACATCGATCACTATTCCCTGAATTCCAGGAGGTACCCTGAGAGAAGTATCGCGTACATCCCCGGCCTTTTCGCCAAAGATCGCCTTGAGAAGCTTTTCTTCCGGGCTCAATTGGGTCTCGCCCTTAGGAGTGATTTTACCAACCATTATGTCATTAGGCTTTACGCTGGCACCAATACGGATGATTCCGCTTTCATCCAGATTTTTCAGAGTGTCTTCGCTCACATTTGAAATGTCGCGGGTGATTTCCTCTTTACCCTGCTTGGTATCACGAGCCTCCACCTCAAACTCTTCAATATGAATGGAGGTGTATACATCTTCTTTGACCAGTTTTTCACTGACAATAATGGCATCTTCAAAGTTGTACCCGCCCCAAGGCATAAACGCCACCAGAACATTTCTACCCAAAGCCAGTTCGCCATGATCGGTGGAAGGTCCATCCGCAAGCACATCACCACGCTTGATCTTGTCTCCCGAAGATACCCGAGGGCGCTGGTTGATGCAGGTATTCTGGTTCGACCGCTGGTATTTGTTCAGCGTATAAATATCCACATTCGAAGCCAGTTGACTGCGCCTGGTCTTAATCTTGCCCTCAGGCTTCTTCTCAGTGCGCACAACAATACGAGTCGCGTCAGCAGTAATGACTGTGCCGTCATCCTCAGCAATCACCACTGCCCCAGAATCATGAGCCACGATGACCTCCATACCGGTTCCGACCAGAGGTGCTTCGGCCCGCAAAAGAGGAACCGCCTGCCTCTGCATATTTGAGCCCATCAGAGCCCGGTTAGCATCATCGTTTTCAAGAAAAGGAATCAAAGATGCCGCCACACTGATCAGCTGCTTGGGTGACACATCCATATAGTCTATCTTTTCACTTGGGGATAAAATAAAATCGCCGCCTTTTCTGGCCGACACAATAGTCTGGACGAATTTCATTTTTTCATCCAACTCTACGTTAGCCTGAGCAATAACAAACTTATCCTCATTCAAGGCAGTGTGGAAATCCACATCGTCTTGCGCAACTGAATTTTTCACCTTGCGGTAGGGCGTTTCAATAAAACCATAATCATTCACCCTGGCATATGTGCTCAAGGAAGCGATCAACCCTATGTTCGGGCCTTCCGGGGTTTCAATGGGGCATATACGTCCATAATGTGTTGGATGCACATCCCGCACCTCGAATCCCGCCCGCTCGCGAGTCAAACCACCCGGCCCCAAAGCACTCAACCGCCTCTTATGCGTTACCTCGGACAAAGGATTGGTTTGGTCCATAAACTGGGACAACTGACTACTGCCAAAAAATTCTTTGATTGCAGCGGTCACAGGCTTAGAATTGATCAAATCATGCGGCATGGAAACATTCAGGTCCTGAATAGACATGCGCTCAATAATGGCCCGCTCCATACGCACCATTCCGACACGGAACTGGTTTTCCAGCGATTCTCCAACAGCACGAACCCTGCGGTTACCAAGATGGTCGATATCGTCAATAACCCCGATGTCATTTCTGAGATCGACAATGTACTTCACCACGGCGACCAAATCTTCCAAGGTCAACAACCTGTTTTCCAGAGAAATATCCAACCCGAACTTCTGGTTCATTTTGATCCTGCCAACGACAGACAGGTTGTACCGCTTCGGATTGAAGAACAGGTTACTGAACAACGACCTTGCAATTTCAGGTGTTGGAGGGTCTCCCGGACGCAACCTTTTGTAAACTTCACGAATAGCGTCATCCCGAGTCTGGGTTTTGGCCGCTACCAAGGTATCGCGAATCGTTGTATCGGACGCTTCTTCGTCAATGCGAAGAATCTGAATCTCACTGAGCTTGTTCTTTTTTATAACCTCAAAAACGCCTTCGGTAATTTCCTGATTAGACTCGACCTCTATCTCACCGGTCTCAGGGTCAATGATTTCGTCATACAGATACCGGCCAATCAAACTTTCCGGATCAATCTCAACCTTCACCGACCTGGACATCCTGCCTAACTTCTTGGCAACCGCCACAGTAACCTTCTTACCCGATTTGAGCACAACATCGTCGGTTTTGGAGTCGATTATATCCTCTTTAACCTTAAACCCGATCATCAGATTCTTACTACTCATGAAGCAGCGCGAATCTTTGCTGATGCTGACTTTCTCGATCGGATAATAAGTTTCCAGAATGGTCTTGCTGTCCATGCCAAAGGCTTGAAGCAGAATGGTCGCGGGCAATTTGCGGCGGCGGTCAATCTTGACATGCAGAATATCTTTTATGTCAAACTCGAAGTCCACCCAAGAACCCCGGTCAGGAATGATCCTTGCCGAGTAGAGAATCTTGCGGCTAACATGGGATTTACCTTTGTCATGCGAAAAAAACGCGCCCGGAGAGCGGTGCATCTGGCTGACGATGACCCGCTCGACTCCGTTTATCATAAACGTTCCGGTCAAACCCATCATCGGCATTTCACCGAGGAATATTTTCTGCTCTTTGACTTCTCTGACAGAGTTAACGGTGACCTGTGCAACCTTTTCAGCTGTCAAAAGTTTCAGGATATCGTCGGTGACTGGCGTTTTTGCAGAAATCAGGGTTTTCGTGGTTGAGGGACGCTTGACATCTTCAACAATAATTTTGTCCTGCAAATACTTTAAGTTACGGGCGTTGACATCCACCGCTTCCCGATCAAAAAGAACCAGTCGGACCATTATTTTTATCGGGTCAGAATAGGTGAGGCCTTTTTGCCTGCACTCGCTGAGCTTGTGCTGTTCCTTATAGGTGACTTCCTGCTTACAGGTGGAACACACCACAGCCGGGCCGCCAAGCTCTTTAAACTCACCGCAACCGCACTCCCAGATGCCAACCTCAAAGCCGACATACTCAATGCGAGCATTGATATTCAAGTCAGAAATTGGAAAGACATCACTAAAGACCTCTTCCAATCCCCTCAATTCGCGTTCGCCGGGGGCGACATCCCACTGAAGGAAATATTCGAATGATTTTTCCTGGATCTCGATCAGATTGGGAATATCAATGACCGTAGGAATCCGGGCGAAATTTTTTCTTTTTCTAAAATTACCTAATGCTCTTTGGGAACGGTTCTTAGACATAAGGTTACATCCTTCTAAAAGAAAGATTAACGGAAAGTTTGCCTACTTAAGGCGTGGGTAAATTTACTATCCCGGAGTTCCGTTACTTAACCTCCACCGTTCCACCAACCTCTTCAACTTTCTTTTTAATTTCTTCGGCTTCCTCTTTCTTCACCCCCTCTTTAATCACCTTAGGAGCGCCCTCTACCAAATCCTTAGCATCCTTCAAACCCAAACCTGTAATAGTCCGGACTTCCTTGATAACCTGGATTTTCTTATCGCCTACTGCAGTAAGAATAACATCAAACTCCGTCTTCTCTTCAGCGGCAGCTTCTCCGCCTTCGCCTCCTGCAGATGCCGCAACCATAACCGCAGGTGCCGCAGCGGTTACACCATACTTATCCTCTAATTCTTTTACGAACTCAGACATTTCCAAAACAGTCATGCTATCGATGAAGGAAACTACCTCCTCCTTTGTGACGGCCATTACGCCCTCCTTTCAATAATTTTGGTATCTCAAACCTTGTTTGTATTAAAAAAATATCATTGCAACGACCCCCTGCAGGCCGGTTTATTCGGATGCCTTTTTCTCGCGAACCGCGTCCAGTGTTCCCACCAACTTTCTCAACAGGCTACTGAAAACTCCAGCAAAATTTGTCGTAGGCCCATTGAAAACTACTAACATTTTGGAAATAAGAACTTCCTTGGAAGGTAAATCCGCAAGAGCTTTAACTTCTGCAGGAGAAATCTTCTTCCCCTCAACCACACCGCAAATTACTTTAGGACTTTTTGGAGCCCCTGACTTCGTAAACTCCTCCAGAGCTTTGGCAGGAGCCACCACGTCTTCAAAACTGACCACCAGAGAAACCGGGCCCTTGAACTCCTCATCCAGCAACTCAAAAGGGGTGTTCTTCGCAGCTTGCCGGGCTAGGGTATTTTTAACCACACGAAAGCTCACAGACCTAGATCGCATATGACTGCGTAACTGGGTCAACTCAGGAGCTTCAATTCCCTGATAGTCTGCAAGAACTGCTGACCTAGCCTTTAGAAACACCTCGTTTAATTCCTCAACCTTCTTTATCTTTTCTGCGTTTGGCACGTTAGCCACCCCTCTCATTCCCGTCTTCCGCCCCCAAGGGACGAAAATATTTCAATCAATTAGGTGTATAAGCTACCCTAACACCAACACCCATAGTCGTTGACACCGAAACTCCTTTGACATAATGCCCCTTGCTTGAAGCCGGTTTGGCTTTCACGAGGGCTGTCATCAGAGCATAAAAATTTTCCTCCAAAGCTTCCACCGAAAAACTGGCCTTACCTAAAGAAGCATGGACAATTCCGCTCTTGTCAACCCGGTAATCCACCTTACCAGCTTGAATAGACTCAATAGCCTGCTTCACATCAAAAGTCACCGTGCCCGTTTTAGGGTTAGGCATCAACCCCCGAGGACCCAAGACTTTCCCCAGTTTTCCCACTTGACCCATCATGTCGGGAGTAGCTACCACACGGTCAAACTCCATCCACCCTCCTTGAATCTTCTCGACCATATCATCACCGCCAACGGCTTCAGCGCCAGCATCCCTAGCTTCTTTTTCCTTTTCACCTTTCGCAAATACCAGCACACGAAATTTCTTTCCCGTTCCTTTAGGCAACACAACGCTACCGCGGATATTCTGGTCAGCTTTCCTAGGGTCAACGCTCAATCGGACAGCCACATCCAATGACTCATCAAATTTTTCGGATTTGACAGCTGTTGCCAGCCCCAAGGCTTCCTTTAATTCATAGCTGGTATCAAGATCAACCTTTTCCGCGCCCGCTCTATGTCTTTTCCCATGCCTTGCCATAACTTTTCCCCTGCCTGCCTACGGTTAATTCTCAACTGTCAGACCCATGCTTTTTGCCGAACCCCTTATGATTTGCATCGCGGCTTCAATATCTTCAGCATTCAAGTCTTCCATTTTAACTTTTGCGATCTCCCGAACTTGCTCTTCTGTCACTTTACCGACAAACTCTTTACTCGGGTTCGAGGAACCTTTTGCGATTCCCGCCACCTGCTTCAACAAAGCCGACGCCGGAGGAGATTTTGTAATAAAAGAAAAACTCTTGTCCTTATAAACATCAATGATCACAGGAATAATGCTTCCTTCCTGACCCTGGGTTTTGGAGTTAAAAGCTTTACAAAATTCCATAATGTTCACACCATGCTGCCCCAACGCTGGTCCAACTGGCGGTGACGGTGTAGCCTGCCCAGCAGGAATTTGAAGCTTGATCTGACCCATCACTTCTTTTGTTGCCACTTTATGACCCCCTTATTTATCCACCCGCTCGGTGTGAAACTGTATAGCCTTAATAGACCGAAAAACCGTTCGAGTCACACTCGCTCAATCTGAGGGAATTCCAATTCCACAGGAGTGGCGCGCCCAAAAATCGAAACCATGACCCTTACCTTACCCTTGTCATAATTGACATCCTCAACCGTTCCATTAAAATTCAAGAACGGCCCCTCAATAACCCTCACACTCTCGCCTTTCTCAAAAGAGAATTTCGGCTTGGGCCGTGTGGGCTCCCCCTTAACCTGATCCATGATCAACTTAACCTCCTCCTCTGACAAAGGAACAGGCTCGCCCCCACCACCCAGAAAACCGGTGACTTTTGGAGTATGCTTAATCATGTACCAGATATCCCTATTCATCTCGACATTGATCAGGATATATCCTGGGAAAAACTTCCTGGAGGAAACTTTTTTCTTACCCTTGCGCACCTCAACCACCTCTTCGGTTGGTATAACCACCTCACCAAAGTTTTCACTGTAGCTGGAATGCCCGAACTGCTCTTCAATACTTAACTTCACCTTCCGCTCAAAGCCGGAATAGGTGTGAATAACATACCATTGCTTGGACAAGGTACCTCCGTCAGCTATCATATAAGGCTCTGCACAATCTTCGCGAGAATCGCGTCGACTATCCCCAAAAACAAGGCCATCAACAAAACCACCACCACTACTACAGCAGTGCCGCCCATTGCCTCTGTACGTGAGGGCCAGGTCACCTTCCTGACTTCGGCTTTCACCTCAGCCAAAAACTCAACAGCTTTTGCAATCATATACTCTTAACCAAAGTTTCAACAGGCCAGGAGGGATTCGAACCCCCAACCCTCGGATTTGGAATCCGATGCTCTACCGTTAGAGCTACTGACCTAATTCGGAATCCGCACCAGTTTATGGAAGGGGGAGAAATATTTCCGGCCGTCCGATCTCCCCGGATATTCAGCCTCACTCCCAACCGCCCGATTTTTCTTTATTTGGTTTCCTTATGAGGGGTGTGTTTCCCGCAAAATCTGCAGTATTTCTTGAATTCCAACCGCTGTGTGGTGGTCTTCTTATTTTTAGTCCCCGAATAATTCTTCCGATCACAATCAGAACACGCCAAATGAACGATAACTCTCATAATTATTTACCCGCCCTTTACATCCGACAGCCTTACCCCCTTGACCGCAAGATATTTAAAACCTCTATCAAACCCAGGAACCGCCCAATGGAAACCTGGAGCCCACGATCGGGATTGAACCGATGACCTCTTCCTTACCAAGGAAGTGCTCCACCACTGAGCTACGTGGGCGTTAAATACTGACTACCAATACCCGGCCAGCGGTGGTTTGCTCATTAATCGCATTCTCTACCACCATCCTCAATATTATATAAGTATCATGCTTTTTTTATTAACCATCTTTCTTTACAACTCATATAAGCAAGTTAAATTCTTATAGGTTAAAGGTGGAGCGGGAAACCGGACTCGAACCGGCGACCCTCAGCTTGGAAGGCTGACGCTCTAGCCAACTGAGCTATTCCCGCAAGTTCATCCAACCTAAATTCAGGATGGGGAGGGGAGGATTCGAACCTCCGAAGGCTGAGCCGACAGATTTACAGTCTGTTCCCTTTGGCCACTCGGGAACCTCCCCGTCATTATGGGTAAACCATCAACCCCACAGTCGGCCTATTGCCCAGCCTAACCTCCATTGCAGGGCACCAGAATCCTTTTTAAACCAGTCAATTAAAACTGGAGCTGGCAAAGGGACTCGAACCCCTGACCTGCTGATTACAAATCAGCTGCTCTACCAACTGAGCTACGCCAGCTCAGTAAATAAAAAACCTCCATAGTACACTTTGATTTCCAAAGTTTCAATAAAAATTGGAGGTTTTCAGCTATTCCATTAAGATTAACAGGATGTATTGCCACGAAAGGGTGATATTGTGGTGCACTATAGCATGGCTGAACATCTTTTAATAGAAAAAAAACGCCCCCCCCACGCTATTAAGCAAAGGATTTTAACATTGAAAATTCTCAAATACCAGATTTTTTTCTTTTTTCCCGATTTCCGAAAAAACCATCTTTACGCCCAAACAGGGTATTTTAAAAATTGTCTTCTCTTGGAGTCCTGTTTCCTGTCAAGCTTTGGGGCAAATTTACTAGGGTGAGGGGAAAAGGGCATCGGGTTTCCCATCCACGCTATAAAAATCCACTTCACGGCGGGGGGATTCGAAGGGCACATCCCACCAAGACCCTGAATAGGAAGGAGAAACGCGAAATCCAATCAAATCGGCCTTTTGACCAAATGCAAGGGTGCCACACTGCAAGCCCAAAGCTTCTGCCCCCCCACAAGTTGCCATCCTGAGTATTTCCCTTCGGCTGACATCGGGCAAAAGTTTATCGGCCATACGCAACTCGTCAAGAAAATTGAGGGAATCATTGCTAGCCAGCGAATCAGTTCCGAGAGCCACGGTCATTCCTCGATCCAACAAAGCGCGAACCGGCAGGAATTGCGTACGGCCAAACCACTCGGTGCTCTTGGGGCAAAACACCGCACTGACTTTTTTTTCTTCCATAATATCCAGATCATCTGAAACAAAATTGCAGTGCACAGCAATAAGACGATCCAGAGTTCCGAGCGAAGAAAGATATTCCACCGGTGTTTTATAGGGAGGATTCCATTCGGGGTCCCAGGCAGACCTTTCTTTCAACAATTCTTCCAGTGAGTTATCGCCGATCACAAGAAATCTGGACTCCTCCTTAGTTTCCGCAACATGGCAGGAAAGCGGACAATGATATTGCTCAGCCAGTTCCACAAGATGCTGAAACAAATCAGGAGAAACAGAATAAGGAGCATGAGGCGCCAAACCTAACTGATAAAGCGGAGAAACACATTCACGTTTTAAAACCTCTTCCAGATTTTTACAAAGTACCTGCGCTTTCTCAGAATGAAACCCTATTGCTTCCAAGAATAACACCGAACGAAAACCCAACCCGCCAATCACAGGCAACAGCTCTGGATCAGCGACGTAATCTCCCAGCGCAGTCACGCCGGAACGCTTCATTATTTCTGCTCCCGCACGAATTCCCCGCACCCGGCTTTCGTTATCAAGACCTGAATTCAGCGAGATCAACGCACGAATCCAATCTGCAAAAGAACCAGCCGGGGAAAGTTTTTTTTCAAGGGCACTCAAACCGAGGTGGCAATGCGCGTTAACAAACCCCGGCATAAGCAGGCAGTCGGAAAGGTCCGCATCATCATTGCCAGATTGCATTGTTGATATCGCGGCAATATTGCCGCCATCAATAATCAGTTCACCATTTTCAACAAGCTCGCTACACATTGTCAGCAAAGCCCGAAATTTTATCTTCATAGACTGATTTTCAAAAAAGTGTGGAATCCCTGTACTGCTGATAGGTAGAGCCTAATTGCTCCAGTAAAACCTTCTCTTCTGCCCTTGCCCGGAAAATATTCAACGGGACCACTACCACAAACACATAAACCAGACAGGGTACAGAGCCGCAGGCGATAAACAATCCAGATAATGTTAAAACGATTCCTATATAAATCGGGTGACGAAAAACCCGGTAAACCCCTTGGGTGACCAAATGGTCTGTTCCCGGCAAAACGGCAAGCGAAGAACCCAGTATCCACATTGCAACGATCCATAACAGAACACCCACCGCACTAATGGATAATCCCACATAAACCAGACCGAGCACCCCGAAACCAAAATTTTTCGGCACCATATAAGCCAACACCAGAGGGAACAGGTAAAACATCGGAACTAGAATGTTCAACATAAACTTCTGGTTCGAATTGAGGGATTTAAAATCAATCATTGTAAATCATGAAGATCATCTAAGCCATTGTTTCCAGCCAAATAAAGCTATTGCCCACTGAGTCCAGCGGCACGCTGGCCGCGCCGAGCAGTGGTGATTTGATTGTTGAAGGTTTCACGCCCTTCAAGAATTTCAAGTTCGATCACCACTTTAAAAAAAGGCAAGGCGAATTTCATCTTTTTGAGCTTCACTGCATCTTTTTCTGAGGCAAGAAGAAACCGGGCTCCCTCTTTCACCGCACAGGATTCCAACTCTTTAATATCCTGCGAGGTATAAGGATGATGATCGGGAAAGGACTTGAAAAATTTCAGTTGAATCTGCGAGTCCAGCAAAATTTTCCTGAACCCTTCCGGCCTGGCAATTCCGCAAAACGCGGCGACCGGTTCATTCTTTAATATTTCCATGTCCAGCGCTTCTTCATCATCCATCCGAATTATGGAATCGAGGCGAAAGTGCGTTTTGATCTGAGGAATGGAGTTTAAAAGACGCGGATCGAAATTGATGGAGCCACCGGAATAATGGGTGAAGCAGACGATGTCCGCCCTTCTTGTTTCGCTTGCCGGTTCACGCAACTCTCCCGCCGGAAACAGATGACCATTACCAAGCGGCCTGAAATAATCAAATAACAAGATATCCAGATCGCGATTTAAAGCCAGATGCTGAAACCCGTCATCCAGAACCAGAGTATCGACCCAAAAATGATCGAGCGCGTACTGCCCCGTCTGATAACGGTCCGGCCCGGTTAAAACCGGAACGTTTTTGAGTTTTTCCGACATCATCACCGCTTCATCACCGACCCATTCCGGAGAAAGAAGTGTTTGTTTCCCATCACAGACCACATTGACTAGTTCGCCGGATTTTCCACCATAACCACGGGTGAGAATAGCGGGCTTGAATCCGTTCCCTCTGAGGGTTTCGGCAATCATCATGACAAAGGGGGTTTTTCCTGTTCCTCCCAGCGTCAGGTTGCCAACGCTGATCACCCGGCAGTCGAGTTTACGGCTGGGGAACACCCCCCAGCGGTAGGCCCAGAGGCGAAAATGGTGGCCCAGCAAATAAACAAAGGAAACGAGTTTCAAGATTACGAAAACCGGAAACCAGTACCATTTGCGGTCGGGCGATATAATTTTATAAAAAATTTCAGACATGAATTACCAACCAAACGTTCAATGGACATCTCTAATAATCAATGTTTTGAATCTTCAAAATTTAGAATTTTTAGAGGCCCTTTAATGTTTTAGGAGTATACTCCCAGCTTATGAATTTTTTGTATTATATTCTGACAGGAGGGTTATTGCTTTTGGCTTCTCCTTTTCTTATTTTAAGAGCGCTTGTATCTTTCTCTTTTCGCAATCAGATTCGTGGGAAAATGGCAGGAGCCCGCTCCCTGCCTGAATTAAAAGACACATTGTGGATCCACGCCTCATCAGTGGGAGAAGTCCGCCTGGCCAAAATCCTCATTGCGGGCCTTATAAAGGAAGGGGAACCCCGACCGATCGCCCTGTCCACATTTACCCCTACAGGCTATGTGCTGGCTATGGAAGAAAAACTTCCCAATGTATTCAAGCTTCCGCTGGATTTCCCCATCTGGCTGAATCCGGCCTTTGATCGTTTACAACCTTCCAAACTGGTTCTGATTGAAGCAGAGTTATGGCCTGCTTTACTTCGACAATGTAAACGCCGCAGTATTCCTGTCATTCAGGTAAATGGAAGGGTCTCGGAAAAATCAGTTCAACGCTATGGTAAGTTCCCGGCCTTCTTTTTATGGATGACGGAAGCAATCCAACAATTTTCAATGCGATCCCAAACCGATGCAAACCGGTTTTTGCAATTGGGAGTGGCACAAGAAAAAATCCGGGTGACGGGAAACATAAAATTTGATGTGACCTCCATTGAAACAGGGGACCAATACTATCCTGAATGGAAGACGGATTCCCAGGTTTTGGTTTTTGGTTCCACCCGACCAGGAGAAGAAGGCCCGATCATGGAAGCACTGGTTAAACTGCAAAAAGAGTTTCCTAATCTAGTCGGGGTGATTGCCCCCAGGCATATGGAAAGATGCCGGGAAGTCGAAGACCTGATCCAGGAGTTCAAAGTGAATTATACCCTGCTCTCCAAACAGGATGATCTGATAAACTTTACAGGTGCGGTCTTACTGGTAGACAGTCTGGGAAAACTCAACGCCTTTTACAAAAGCGCAACTGTGACCTATGTCGGAGGCGGATTTAATCCCCGCTTTGGCGGTCATAACATTCTCGAACCGGCAGCATTGGGGAAACCCGTACTGTTCGGCAAGGTCATGAATAATTTTAAAGAAGAAGCTAAACTTCTCACACAGCACAAGGGTGGCCTGCAACTGCAAAACATAGAAGAACTCTACGATGTTCTAAAACGGTTGGTGATGAATGCGAGCGAACGCCAGAAGCTAGGTCAGTCTGCGGAAAAAATAGTCAAGGCTAACAGCGGCGCCTTAAGAAGAAATATTGAACTCATCCAATCAACATAAGCCCAGAATCTCCTGATGAAGTCTCTGTTTTGATGATTACTCTTTATCACTTTCTATCCCTCTTCGTTGCAATCCTTCTGGCCCTCCTGTTCTCGCTAATAACCTTGTTTTCCAGACATAAGTGGAAAGGATTGGCTCATCATTTCGGATGGGTTCCGAAAACGCCGGGCAAAAAAACTCTCTGGCTACATGCTCTGTCAATGGGAGAGGTCGTCGCCGCCACGCCGGTTCTCAAACGGGTGCGTGAGCAGAACCCGGAACTCCATATCGCACTTTCCGTCACCACCGACTCGGGCTATGCAACAGCGCTCAATTCGGAGTTCGCCGACAATGTGTTTTTTCATCCGCTGGATTGCCTACCGTTCACCCAACTGGCTTTAAGCCGGATCAATCCGGACATTTATGTCGTCATGGATACCGGGTTTTGGCCCGGCTTGATTGATCTGTTGCATAGAAAAAAAATTCCTGCTCTTTTATGCAACGGTCGTATCTCAGAACAATCCGCCCGACGGTACCTCGGCGTCGGCTCTCTTTTCAAAGATACCTTCCAAAAGTTTTACCGACTCTGCATGCAAAGCACCAATGGAGAAAAGACCGCTCTGGCGCTCGGTGTGAACCGCGAACGTATCGAAGTGATGGGTGACTCGAAATACGACGCACTACAACTCATGACCAGCAATGAGAAAGAACGGTTACGCCAGACTTTCAAGCTGGATGCAGACACACCGGTATGGATAGCAGGCAGTACCCATGACGGTGAGGAAGAAATTATCCTAGACGCACACCAGCAATTGATGGTGGAGCATCCGACTCTAGTTTTGATTCTTGCGCCACGAAGAATGGAACGTGTGGAAGAGGTAGTCAACCTGCTTAAAAAGGAAAACATTACTTTCACTCTACGGTCATCGCTGGAATATGCAGAAACCGTCATCCTCCTTGATACAATAGGTGAGTTGGCTAAGGTTTATTCGCTGGGGCAGATAGCATTTATCGGCAAAAGCCTGATTCCGCCGGGAGGAGGCCACAGCCTCATAGAGCCTCTATCTTATGGCTTGCCAGTCATGCACGGGCCCTTTATCGAGAATATCACCCATGTCGCCGAAAAAGCGCATGAACTGGCCTTACCGGTACAAAATTCTGAGGATATAAAAAAAAGGGTACAAACCCTGCTGGAAAATGAGAACCTGCGCCGGGAACTCCAGGAAAAAGCCCGTTCCTTCATCACCGAGCAACAGGGTGCCTCAAGAAAAATAGCTGAAATCATCACACAATCTCTGAAAACCAGGCTCTCCGTATAACTTAAAGATTGCCCTTCCCCGAAAAAACCGTTCTGTCGGAAACGCAAGAGGTCGAAGTAATCAACAAACAAACTCAGGACCGGATAGTTCTGTCATACCACTAGGCGTAGGGCTGTGATATCCCCTTCCATAAATTTCATACCCTAAGTGGCATAATGTGATCAATAGCTTTTTCTGACCAGAAAATGTTTTATCATCGGCTTTGTGTTAAAATCCGTATTCTTAAAATTGCTTTCCTCTTTCTCTGCGGATAGTACGCATTCTTATGGACCCCTACAAACCTAATTCCATCGAAGCCAAATGGCAGGCCTACTGGGAAAAACATAAATCGTTTAAAGTTGAACTAGATTCTTCCAAAAAAAAATATTACCTGCTGGAAATGTTTCCCTATCCTTCCGGGAGAATCCACATGGGACATGTGCGCAATTACACTATTGGTGATGCGTTGGCCCGATTCAAACGCATGCAAGGCTTTAACGTCATTCATCCTTTGGGCTGGGATGCGTTTGGAATGCCAGCCGAGAACGCCGCCATTAAAAATAAGACCCACCCTGCCGAATGGACATTTAAAAATATCCGTGCCATGCGAAAGCAAATTAAGGCATTGGGACTCAGCTACGACTGGGACCGCGAAATCGCCACCTGCCATCCTGGCTATTATAAATGGAACCAGTGGCTTTTTCTAAAGTTCCTCAAAAAAGGCCTCGCCTATCAAAAAAACTCCACCATCAATTGGTGTGAAGACTGCCAAACGGTACTCGCCAACGAACAGGTTGTGGATGGCTGTTGCTGGCGGTGCGATAACGAAGTCCAGCAGAAACAGCAGGAGGGCTGGTTCTTTAAAATCACCGACTATGCAGATCGACTTCTGGAAGGTTGTAAAACCCTTGTAGGAAAATGGCCGGAACAGGTGCTGACCATGCAGACTAACTGGATCGGTAAAAGTTTTGGCGCAGAAGTGGACTTTAAAATCCAGGATAGCAACGAGGTTATTAAAGTATTCACCACCCGCCCCGACACGTTATGCGGAGCGATGTTCATGGTACTTGCTCCAGAACACCCCTTCACCGAAAAGCTGTCGCGTGGAACAGGGCAGGAAAAAGCCATTGATGCCTTCGTACAAAAGGTAAAAATACAGGACACCATCGCCCGAACCAGCGAAGGCGGAGAAAAAGAAGGCGTGTTCACCGGTGTGTATGTCGTGAATCCCTTGACGGGAGAATCTATACCTGTGTGGACGGCCAATTTCGTGCTCATGGATTATGGTACCGGCGCGATCATGTCTGTTCCCGCTCACGACCAGCGGGATCTGGATTTTGCCCACAAATACGATTTGCCAGTCCGGGTAGTCATCCAACCTGAAACCGCCCCAGTAGATACAAACACTCAAGCGTTCACGACGGATGGCGCAATGGTGAACTCTGGCTCTTTCAATGGTCTGATCGGTCAGGAAGCCCGCAGGGCAGTTTGCCAATATCTAGAAAAGGAAGGCATCGGAAAAGCCACGATCAATTACCGGCTTCGCGATTGGGGGGTTTCGCGGCAACGTTACTGGGGAACACCTATTCCGGTTATACATTGCCCAGATTGCGGGGTGGTGCCCATCCCCGAAAACCAACTACCGGTCGAATTGCCTCTCGACGCGCAATTGGGAGCAAAAGGCCAGTCTCCTTTACACGCTCTGGAGTCCTTTTATAAAGCCTCCTGTCCGAAATGTGGAGTACCTGCTCGTCGTGATACCGACACACTGGATACTTTTATTTGTTCTTCTTGGTATTTTGACCGTTACACCTCACCTCGAATGGAGGAAGCACCTTTCAGCAAAGAAAATAATAACTACTGGATGCCGGTTGACCAATATGTCGGAGGCATTGAGCATGCCATTTTGCATCTGCTTTATTCCCGGTTCTTCAATCTGGTATTGAACGATCTTGACCTAACTGAGGCCCCCGAACCTTTTGCCCACTTGCTGACGCAAGGTATGGTCCTCAAGGATGGTGCCAAGATGTCCAAATCCAAAGGTAATGTCGTGGACCCGGACGAAATCATCAATAACTATGGCGCCGACACAGCCCGGGTTTTCATTCTGTTCGCCGCCCCACCTGTAAAGGATCTGGAATGGAGCAACAAGGGTGTGGAAGGGTGCTCGCGGTTCTTAAAAAGAGTGTGGCGCATTTTTGGTGAGTTCATTGAAGACGTAAAAACGGTCGCAGTACCGGGAGAATCTTTCACCACTTCCATTTCAGAAATAAAAGCCCTTAGGCGAATGACCCATATCACCATAAGACGAGTGACGGATGATATTGAAACAAGAATGCAGTTCAACACCGCCATTGCCGCAATTATGGAACTGGTCAACCATCTTTTCAGTTTCAAGGAATGGTGGGAAAACAACCGGGATGAGACGGCGCGGATGGCTGTACGAGAAGCCTTGGAAACATTAGTACTGACATTGTCACCTTTCGCTCCACATATTGCCGAGGAAATGGCGTCGATAATGAGGATTCCAAAAACTCTAGATCAGTGGAGTTGGCCCCAATACAAAGAGGCTTTGACGCAAACCGATAAAATGTTGATCGTCCTGCAAGTCAATGGTAAGGTAAGACAGAAAATTTCTGTCGAATCCAGTATCAGTGAAGACGAATTAAAAACTCGGTCTTTGGAAGATCCCAAAATTCTGGAATGGGCCCAGGGTAAAGAAATTAAAAAGGTTATCATCATTCCCAAAAAGCTTGTGAACATCGTTATCCAATGAAACGAATACCGTTTAAACTCTGGGGACTGCTCGCTCTGCTCCTTAGTGGGTGCGGGTACCATCTAGTGGGAACCAGTGCCTCCCTGCCACAGCATTTAAAAACCCTCTCCATCCCCGTGTTCACCAATAGCTCCACAGAACCGGAAATTCACCGGGAATTGACAAGCGCCATTATTAATTCCTACATTACAGATGGAAGACTTAAAGTTGTCCGCAAAGGTCAGGCCGACATGGTGATGAATGGAAACCTTTTTTATTATGAATTGGAAGCGGTCTCCTTCAGTTCTAATGATTTTGCCTCAGATTACATCGTAAAACTGGGTGTGGATATTGAAGTGATTGATAAAGTTAACAACAAGCCTTACCTAAAGCAAAAATTCAAAACCCAATGGGATTACAAAGCTTCCTCCGATATTGTCAATACAGAGTCGGCCCGGTCCGCAGCCTTGGAAGAGGCCTATCAAGAACTGGGCAACCGATTGGTAAGCCTGCTCATTGACCAGTTTTAATCCGTTATTCCATCGTGCCGACTGAAAAAAAAATTTCCATTTGCCCCATGCGCATGAGCGAACCACCAGGAGTAATGGGTAATAGCTTTTTACACTGGTTAGGCGGTGCGGTTGACCAACCGGGTGAGACTGGAAATTTTTCGGGACGCAGCCCGGGAGTGAAGGATCCCTTTACCACCAACCTTGGCGATGACTTTCTCGGCAATCCTTAATTCTTTCTGGGCCTGCTCTTTGTTGCCTGCCTCAGCTTCGGTACGCACTTTTTTGGATAACGTCCTGACCAAGGTGCGATAACCTTTGTTTCTTTCATTTTTCTTCAAGTTTTGCCGGTTGCGTTTTAATGCGGATTTATGATTAGCCAAAAACTGTTCCCCTATATTGAACGTTGAAAACTCGTCATCCCGAACCGGGCGACAAATAATAGTGAATCAGGCTTTATACTTTATTCTATCCATGTTGTCAAGGCGCAGGGGGTAAAACCAAGACTTCCGATACAACCTTAACACTTGAGCTAATCCATGCCAGCCAGTATGATTCCGTTCCATGGCCTCCGAAATACAATCAGCCTATCTTGCGGCAGAGGGGTTCACCGAACCCCTACTGCAAGAACTTGATGGAGCGGTGGCAGTGCACGACCGGCTGGTGCTTTCTAGCCAGCCTGTAAAGGAAGCGCACTGGGCACAGAATATCTGGGAAAATCCTGTTATCCTTGAAATTGACTCGATCAACAACGCCGCCAAACAACTAAAATCCCTGCAACGCAACTGGTGCCTCTATTCGCACACCCTGCACCGCCGCGCTAAACTGATTCTGGATAAACTGCCGCCAGTAAAATCACAACCTTTAAATTTCCCCTCCGCCTTACCCGATTCCCCACTTGGGAGCTTCACTCTTCTGGATGAAAATACCCTACTCGCTTCGGCAAAATGTTCGAGTCCATTCCCGAACGGCGAAGCTCATTTTGTCGAAGACAAAAAGGGTCCGCCCAACCGCGCCTATTTAAAACTTTATGAAGCTCTCACTCTCGCCGGAGTGACACCACATGAGGGAGAGTTCTGTATAGACATTGGGGGCAGTCCGGGTGGATGGGCCTGGGTGGTCCAGCAATTGGGCGCCGAGGTTCTAAGCATCGACCGTTCGCCGCTCTCTCCCTCAATCGCCGAATTAAAAGGCATCTCATTTGAGAAACGCGACGCATTTACACTTCTGCCAGAAGAGTTCGAGGGACGGCCTGTCAATTGGCTATTCTCGGATGTGGTCTGTTACCCGGAAAAACTTTATGAGTGGATTCTAAAATGGGTGGAATCGGGCATCTGCAAAAACCTTATCTGCACGATAAAATTCAAAGGTAAGCCCGACCGTATGATCGTGGATAAATTTATCACCATCCCCGATAGCCGAGTGTTGCATCTGTTCCACAACAAAAACGAATTAACCTGGTTCAAACTGAAAGGGTTACCGGGCGACGCCCAGCAGGAGCAGGGGAAAACCTTTTTTTAACGGCACTACCGCCCTGCGCCGAGCAGCCTGATGCTTTGGGCAGCATCCAGAATATCTGTCTTACCCAATTGCTCTGCCAGTGCTACCGACTCATCCAAACAAAGTTCAAATTGTTCGCAGTTCCCCAACACCCAGTACAAGGCACAACTAGAAAACAGAGGTTGCAGAATTTTCAAAGGGTCCTGTAACTCCCGCCCCATCCGCACCCGATTCTGCAAGGTAGCAACACCCCTCTCTAACGCACCCCGCGCTGACAAGAACCTGTCATCAACAGCCAGCCCACCCGGTTCATGCATTACATCTGCTAAAATTTCCAGTGCTCTTTGCCATTCGCATTTACGCCAGAACGTGATGCCCACCATAGCAAGAATAGCCCGCTCCCCCATTTTGTCGCCAGACTGTTTAAACATATCCAGAGCCAGGCTGAACGAGTCCAAAGCCTTTTGCAGTTGCGCCTTTTCCCATAACGCGGTGCCAAGCGCAGTCAAAATCACCGGCTCCTGATTCGCCTCTCCCTTTTCCCGAATTATGGATAACGTTTCCTGCAAATAACGCAGGGCAGAATCATACTTCCGAACCTGCTGGTAAGCGTTGACCAATGGAATGATCGCATCCACCATTTCTACCGGCGAAGCGTTTTCTTTTGCACTATTAAAAGATTTTTCCAGTTCAGAAAGTGACATTTAATTGGAACTTTTATTAAAGATAGGTCATCATAGTTATAGATGCCTGAACCTGATAAAGGATTGCAAACCATATTTAAAGAAATCACACCCAAAAAAGTGCAGGAGATGGTGGAAGAAGATTCCGTCAACGTGGTAGACATTCGCGATTCCGGCTCCTACTCCTCTGGACACATCCCCAACGCCGTTTCTCTAAACGATGGGAATGTAAAAGAATACATCGAATCGGCTGACAAGGAAAAACCCATGGTGGTTTGCTGCTACCACGGTATCTCCAGCCGGGGAGCCGCTGAATACCTCTCGCAAAAAGGATTCAAAGAGGTCTATAGCATGACAGGAGGATTCGAAGCCTGGCCTGACTAACCAGCGTGCCGCTGGACTTGGTGAGCACGTGATATTCTTCGTAGCGAGGTAAAAATATTATTAAGCGTATAATCCGGTTGGCTCAGCTTAAAGAGCAATTGCCATATTTCTATCAGCCCAATGGGTTCTTATTCTCTGGCCCTACGCCGAGCAAACCTTTGTCTTTGTATCGCCGCATTGCTTCCGGACAATCACAGGTACGTGCAACACCATTAAGGCTTTCAAAGACCGCATCGATCAGTTGGGGGAATTTTTGTATCGCCGTGTCAACCTGCTTTCGTTCTTCTTCTGTTTGCATCCCTTCAAACAGTTCTCCCTTTTTAAACTCTCTAGGTTTTACCCCTTCGGCGTAATTAGTCAGGTAGCAGAATGGCGTGTAGCACATTTCCATTTCCCGAGCCAGAAAGGCCTCCGGAGCAAGGGTCATGCCCACCAGATCGGCACCTGACAAACGCAATTTACGGACCTCCGCCGGGGTTTCCAAACGTGGCCCTTCGGTGCAGGCATAGACTGCCTGTTCGTGATGAGGCAGTCCGTGCAAGTGCAGGGTATCATACAGGGCACTGGCGATCTGTGGACAGAACGGTTGGTTCATGCGGATGAACCCGATTCCCGTATCCTTAAAAAACGTGGCCTCCCGGTTGCGCGTTTCATCAATGATATCGTGCGGCACCACAAAATCTCCCGGCTTGAATATGGTATTGATGATTCCTGGGCCAGACCAAGCTATGACCCGCTCAACTCCGCATTGTTTCAGGGCATGGATGTTAGCGCGGTAATTGACAAAAGGAGCCGTGAGGGAATAATCGGTTTCACCGTGGCGGGATAAAAACAAAAAGTCCCGGTCTTTAGAACTGAAATGATGGATCGGTGCGCTTTTTCCATAAGGCGTTTCCAGAATTTTACAGTCTTTTTCCTGGCCAAGAGCTTGCCCGGCGAGAAGGTGATAGGCCCCACTGCCTCCGAGCACCGCAACCGTGGCAGATTCAGTCATCAGTCTTAATCGAGATAAGTTTCAATATCGCCGACATAATTGGCGGCCGATTCGCGGATACCGCGAATTTCTTCTTCAGTCAGTTCTCGTTTTACTTGCGCTGGTGAACCCAGCACCAGGCTTTTTGGTGGAATTTTCGTATTTGGAGTCACTAGGGAACCGGCGCCGACGATAGACTGTTCCCCTACCTCCACACCATCCATAACAATCGCGCCCATACCGATGAGACATTGTGATCTAATGGTGCAGGCATGTAGGGTGACGTTATGCCCCACCGTCACTTCATCAGCAACAATCAAGGGCAGGGTTTTGCGCGCTACATGAAGAACGCAACCATCCTGAATATTCGTGCGCTTGCCGATGCGGATATGATTGACATCACCACGAATCACTGCATTAAACCACACACTGCTCTCTTCACCAATCTTCACATCACCGATAACCTGTGCGCTTTCTACCACCAAGGAAGAATCGTCAACCTCTGGTTTCTGACCTTTAAAAGGATGAATCATGTGGAATCCTTTAGAAAAAGTGGAGCGCCTCCACGGGTAGATTACCAAGGCTTTGCCTTGCCTTCAATCAGCATCTCGACTTGATGGGCTATTCCCCATTAAGTCCAACATCATGCTGGCTCGTTGGCCCTCGCCCAGTAGGCCCAATGTAACGTCATTTTGATTTTAAAGTCCATCATAAAAACACTACGAATAGAGTCACACGGCAGGAAAACTTATATGCTTATCGCGAATGGCCTGATAACTTTTTGCCGCCAGTGCTTGTCGACCCGTACCTGATGAAATTTTCGGCAGGATCGTTACCGTCACTGAAAGCCGGGGTGCTTTCAGCAATGTCATGATATGGCTGATAAAACCATCTCCGTAATAAGCAATCGTCGGCTTATGACCATCGTGATAGCGAATCTCCACTGGCACTACAGGCCCGTTAGAAAGAGCCGCCGCCTCAAAGACCGCCGACTTGAAAGGCGTTACATCAGTTCCATCGGTCGTCTGGGCTTCAGGAAACAGAATCACAGAATGACCACTGTTTAACCGCGCTTCAATTTCCTCGATGACGACTTTCACCTGATGGCGTTTACTCCGGTCAGCAAAGATGGTCTGCCCCAGCCTGACCAGCCAATTGAACAGGGGCCAGTCGATAATCTCAGCCTTGGAGACAAAAAACCCTTTAAAACACGCGCCCAAAACAAAAATATCCGGCGAGCCAACGTGGTTGGCAACGATTAACGATCCCGGTTTTAGTCCAACGTCTCCTTCAATCTTAATCCGAATATTAAAGACCATACAGGTCACGCGAGCCCACCATTGTGCAAAGAAAGAGACCCACTTTAAAAGTCGTGGTCGTGACATGAAAAACAAAATATACCCGCACGCCCCAATCACTAAGAACACAACGAATACGACGACATACACTCCTGTTCGAATGACCGCGAGACAAAGCCTCATATAAAATTCCCGGGGAAATTATGGAAAATTATTAAAAAAAACCTTTTGGCTTTTTTACAATCCTTAGCATATCAGAAGCGATCAGACGATTGAGGCCCTGACAAAAGGAAACTGCCATAGAACCCAACTTGATATTCCCAGTGGAGGCCAGTCCCAGTGCCGAAAGCATTGCATTGCTGACACCCGACCAGACCAGATGGCTTTTTTGCAGGCTGTAATGGATTTTATCCATTCCACGGAACGCTCCCAATCCGCTCACTAAATGAACCCGCCCGTTCTGCCGCGATTTTTCTTCAAGATAGCGATTCACCTTTTTCACTGCCGAATCAGCCTGATCAAAAGTCACCGCGCTTTTCGGGGAAAAGATGGCCCGCAATAATTTGAAGGTGGTCTTGCCCAAATCCTTTGAAACATCCACATGAATGGAGGTCACAATGACCTCGGCATTCTTCCATTGCAGAGATTTTTCAATCAGTCTGTCCAGACATTCAACGAGAGATGCATCGGGCACTCCATACATGATGTCGTTGCCGATATCGGTCAGAAGCACTGCAATCCGCCACCCCTGTTTCGCATAAACATCGACAGATTCCATAACCCGGCATTCATCGATTGAGGGATGGGAAAAATTAAACATCCCTTCTCGAGCACAATAACCTCGACCAGGCCCCATCGCGTTGACAAACTCAACGTGTGAAATGTTTTGAGAAATTTTTCGGGTCAGGGCAGAGTAACCCCGTGCCAGATTGCTGGCCCCTAACAGGACAAAAAGAAAACCCTCATGTTCAGCGGCAACGGAGCCTTGCATGGCCTGTCAGTTAGGAAGTAAGAAGACAGTCGAACAGGACAGCCTGATTTTTGAAAACTCTACTCAATTTCGATCGGGCTGACATAGACTTCGCGAGGCCTGACCCCATCAGATGGACCCACCACCCCTTCTCGCTCCATGGTTTCAATGATCCGGGCCGCCCGATTATAACCTATTCTCAGACGCCGTTGAATATAAGAAATGGAAGCTTGCCGGTCTTTTGCAACAATGGCAAGGGCTTCATCATATTTGTCGTCAAACGGTTCTTCCTCTTCCCCTGCGTCTTTCTCCTCCTGAATCACCGATTCAAAAATATCTTCCTGATAATGTGGTTTCGCCTGCTTCTTGATAAAATCCACAATACGTTGAATCTCCGCATCACTAACCATTACCCCATGAAACCGATGAAGCTTGGATGTCCCAGGAGGTAAAAACAGCATATCGCCTTTACCGAGAAGTTTGTCGGCACCCATGGCATCCAGAATAGTTCTTGAGTCTACACGGGAAGTAACCTTATAAGACATCCGTGCGGGGAAATTAGCCTTGATGATTCCCGTCAAGACATCCACCGAAGGCCTTTGCGTGGCAACAATCAGATGAATGCCAGCGGCTCGTGCCATCTGCGCCAGCCGGATCAACGAGTCTTCCACCCCTTTGGACGCAACCATCATAAGGTCGGCCAACTCATCGATCAGCACAACAATGTAGGGGAGTTTGGCAGGAGGTTCCGGCATCATCTCCTCCTCATCTTCGTCTTCATCCTTTGCGGGCTTGACTCCTTTATTGGCCTTTTCTCGTTTTTTCAGTTCCAACTCATATTCCTTTTGCAGTTTCTCCGCATACTCGTTAAAGCCGCCGATGTTACGTACTCCACACTCGGCCATCATTTTGTAACGCGATTCCATTTCGTTGACGGCCCACTGCAATGCGGCGGCAGCTTTTTTAGGGTTGGTGACCACCGGAGAAATAAGATGAGGAATACCATCATAAATCGACAACTCCAACATCTTCGGGTCAATCATGATCATTTTGACTTCGTCCGGCGTGGCGTTCAAAAGGATGCTACAGATCATAGCGTTGAGCCCAACACTTTTGCCTGAACCGGTCGAACCCGCCATGAGCAGATGTGGCGTGGTAGCCAGATCCTGCACCGCCGGTTCGCCGGTAATATCTTTGCCGATCACCAGAGTGAGATTGGACTCTGACTCCTGAAACACATCGGATGCCATGACATCCTTAAAATAAATGGTCTCGCGCCGCATGTTGGGAATCTCGATGCCCACCACTGGTTTGCCGGGTACAGGAGCAAGAATACGAAGTCCCACACAACGCATGGCCAGCGACAGGTCATCTGCCAGAGATACGATGCGACTGACCTTGACACCCGGTGCCGGCTCGTACTCAAACAAAGTGATGACCGGACCCGGCAAGACCTGAACCACCCGGCCCTGAATACCAAAGTCTGCCAGTTTCTTTTCCAGAATGGCACTGCTGGCGAGAATCTCATCACGGGCCTTATCTGCCCGAACTTCCTGGTCCAGCGGCGGATCTTCCAATAAGGACAATGGAGGAACCTGATATTTACCGGACGAACTCATGAAAGAAAAATGATCCTGAACAACGAACTCGACTTTTTCTTCCCTAGCTTTCTTTGTCTTTTCTTCAAGCGTTACAATAACCGATTCGGGCCGGGTACGAGTGATAATCACCGGTCCCTCAACCGCTTTATTAATTTCCTTCATCTCCACCCACACTGCCTGGAATTTTTTGATCCATTTTTTAGCGCCTGGCAGGCTTCTTGAAATCATATTTTTTATTGCAACCGCCCCGGATAGCAGCACTGCGGCCAGAGCTTTGGACATCTTCTCAATTCCTTTCATCAGCACATTGACCGGAATACGCGTCATCACCAGAAAAGCCACAAACAACAAAGTGACCAAGGTCAACACCGCGCCCGAAGCATTCAACCAGGTCACCAGAAATCCACCCAGGCTGTGTCCGACCAGACCCCCGACCGGAACCGCAGAACCAAAGAACGGATCCACCTCAAACTGAATCGCCAATAAACAGCACAGCCCGATCAAAAACAAAATTCCCGAACTTAAAATCAACGGCAAGTTGTGGAAATCTTTCCCTCGAAGTAAAGTCCAACTCAGAAACGTAGTGATCACCGGAAAGAAAAACGAACCACTACCAAAAACGCGGACCAGTCCATCGGAAAAATAAGCTCCGACCATGCCAACAGAGTTTGCCACGTTCGTCCCGGTAATACTTTTATTGAAGGACATGTCATCAGGGGAAAAAGTCATCAATGCCATCATGCCAAATATAGTGAAGGCAAGCGCAACCACACCAAAAAAATCTCGGATCAATATATGTGCTGTTTTTTCTTCACTCATAGGTCACAATTCTCGGGTTGGTTTGGGTTATCAATCGATGAACACGGCTCTGGAAAACCGTGTCTTGTTTCCAGTTCGCGTCATCAGATTCTGGGTAATCAAGGTTATAGTGCAAACCCCGGCTTTCTTTTCGGATTATGGCTCCCTGAATGATCAACTGCGCCGTAATGGCAATGTTCCTCAGTTCCAGGGTGTCCTTGGTGATTTTAAAGTTCCAGTAATATTCCTGAATCTCTTTCAGCAGAAGTTGAATGCGACGTTCGGCCCGTTTCAGACGCTTGGTGGAGCGGACAATGCCGACATAATTCCACATCAACCGGCGGATTTCGTCCCAGTTGTGCGACACCACCACCGACTCGTCGCTGTCTACCGCGCTTCCGGGATCCCATTCAGGAATCTGGTTCAACGAGTTTTTAGAATTTTTAGATTCCTTAAACAAGTTCACCGCCTTCTCCACTGCACGGTGTGAGAGCACCAGTCCTTCCAACAGAGAGTTGGAAGCCAACCGGTTGGCACCATGCAAACCAGAAAAACACACCTCGCCACTGGCAAAAAGTCGTTTAATGTTGGTCTGACCGTTAACATCCACCACCAGCCCGCCGCACATATAATGCGCCGCAGGAACTACAGGCACAGGTTCCTGTGCCATATCGAATCCAAACTCCAGACAGGTTTTATAAATATTTGGGAAGCGTTCGCGAATACGGTAACCCTCAAGATGCGTCGCATCGAGAAGGACATAGTCATCGCCGCTAGTTTTCATTTCGTGGTCGATAGCCCGCGCTACCACATCGCGGGGAGCCAGACACCCTAAAGCATGGTAGTTCTCCATGAAAGTCTGGCCATTTTGCAGACGCAGGATTCCGCCTTCGCCCCGTACCGTCTCCGAAATAAGAAACGATTTTGCTTTCGGGTGAAACAGGCAAGTCGGGTGGAATTGGAAAAATTCCATATTGGCGATTTGCGCTCCGGCCCGATAAGCTACTGCCACACCATCGCCGGTGGCTGTATCCGGATTCGATGTATAGAGGTAAACCTTGCCCGCGCCACCGGTAGCCATGAGAATGATCTGACCCTTCATCGTCTCCACCTTCTGCGTCTGGTGATTCAAGACATAAAGTCCCAACGCCTCGTCCTGATCACTGCCCGGCTGGAGCTTCGGGTCAAGGCAGGCCTGGGTAATGAGGTCAATAGCCATGTGGTGTTCAAATATTTCTATATTTTCATGAGTGCGAACCGCTTCAATGAGAGTGCGTTCAATCTCCCAGCCGGTGAAGTCGTTCGTATGCAGAATGCGACGTTTGGAGTGCCCACCTTCTTTCCCCAGATCAAACTCGGCTCCGCGCACGCGGTCGAACTGAGCACCCAGATTGATCAACTCACGAATTCGTGCCGGACCTTCAAGGCAGGCAATACGTACGAAGTCTTCATGGCAGAGTCCGCGCCCGGTTTCCATCGTGTCCTGAACGTGGAGTTCAAACGAATCATCTTCGGCCATCACCGAGGCGATACCACCCTGGGCATATTTGGTGGCCGACTCCTCCAAAGCGTCCTTGGTAATAATACCGACCGAGCCAAACTTGCAAACCTTTAAGGCAAAGGTCAACCCCGCCACACCAGACCCAATTACAATGAAATCCTTTTCAATAGACATACCCAGATCATATCAAATTACTCCTTTAAAATCAACTCGCTAGACCAGGCAGGCTGACGGTGACAGATCGCGATGGCTTGTTACCACTGAATAACAGTTTTTCGGCTTGATTGGGTTCTTACTTAGCGCTAACTGGCTACATTTTTCGGGAAGGAAGTCCCAGACCGGAACAAAGGGAGACGATGCCGGTGGCGTATTGTTTACCAAACTCCATGAAAAGGTCGGGATGGGTACAATAGGCGAGAATTTCCAGTGAGTCTAGAATGCGCGGACCGGAGCGATTGAAATAGGAGTTCCCATCCACCAGATAAAACCGGGTTCCACATCGGGTTTCCCAGTCCTGCCAGGGAATCTGCTTTTTCAACAGTTCCATTTCCTTCAGGGTTTGATCCAGCTTATAACCACAGGGTTTCACCACCACAACGTCAGGATTGATTTTAATTAAAGCTTCTCGGCCCACGACGGGCGCGGGGTGCCCGCTTTCGGCAATACACACCTGGCCCCCGGCAATGTCAATCATTTCGGGAAGCCACATGCCGCCGACATAAATAGGGTCGATCCATTCTATCGTCAAAACAGTCGGTTTAGATTGTCTCCCTTTAACAATGCGGTCGCGCACAGCTTCAACCCGCTGATCGACTTCTTCTAAAAACTCAAGTCCGTTTTGTTTCACCCCCAGCGTCCCAGCAATGCTGAAGACATCGTTCCAGATATCCCTCAGTATTTTAGGCCTGAGGGAAATAATTTTAGCTCCCACCAGTTCCCGGCTGGCTTCTTCCACCTGCGAAAAGGAAACGGCGCAAACATCGCACAAATCCTGCGTCACGATGAAATCGGGTTTCAGGGATTGCAACAACTCCACATCAAGGTCATAAACTGATACGGTATTTTTCATCACCTCAAGAACTGATTTATGAATGGCCGAACTATCAAGCAACGGATTGACACGGGAGGAAGTGAGGCGAGGAAGGGTCTGGACCGATTCGGGATAATCGCATTCATGCGATACACCGACAAGGTTTTCCTCCAACCCCAGTTTTACCAGAATTTCTGTTGCCGACGGAAGCAGACTGACCAGCCTCATCATATTTTCCTTACAGATTAAAAAACAAATCTATACCACAAATTCATTAAGTCAAGCTAACCTTTTGCGTCCCATTCCAAAGCAAATAAAAAAATCCCCACTCCCCGCTGAATAAGCGAAGGGTGAGGATTTCCGTTAACCAAAAAACCAATCAGGGAACCTTGGTAATCTTATCAGCAGAATTGATGCTATATATCCTTGAGTCCTTGTCCAAAGCGTGAATCGCCGTTGCCGCAAAGGTGGCTTTTTGTCCATCACTAATAGTAACGGTAACATCCATCGATTTAGAAAAACCAGAAACATCCGCGGTGCAAGACTGCGTGTCACCATTATCCTTCCAGTAAGCTTGACAGGCCGAAGACAGGCTATCCAAAGCGGCTTCGGAATCCAAACGGTAAATCCTGCTCTTGTAGGCATTGAGTTGGGGAATTGCAATGGCCGCCAAAATACCGATAATGGCGAGAACAATCAGCAACTCAACTCGAACCCATCTAAATTTTGATAGCATTTTCTACTCCTTATTATGGTTAACAAAGCAAGATTTGGATAAGCAAAACCAATGCCTTATATGTGGCCACCGCGATTATTTATTATACCCTTTACTTTGAACATGTTATAAATTTTGTTCTTTTTTGAGGAATTTTGAACCCCCACAATAAAGATTGACAATTTTTGTCAGTCTTTATTGCTAAGTTTTGTCAAAAACGAGCGGGTTTCAAAAGAACAAGTTTCAAAAAACTTATTACCTCTTGCCATACATAAAGGTTTATGAAACGATTTATTGCATTATGAATAGAGAACTGAAGCGAGTGGGGTTGCTCGGAGGAACATTTGATCCCGTCCATAACGGGCATCTAGACCTTGCCACACAGACGATGAGACTCTTTGATCTACAAAAAGTTTTATTTATCCCTGTGAGCCAGTCTCCACACAAGTTGCAGGACCGGCCTACCTCTTCGTCGCACCGGGTCGCCATGCTTAAACTGGCCCTCGAACGGGAAGCCGCGTTTTCCATAGATTTGCTAGAAATCGAAAAAGGGGGTGTTTCTTATACTATTGAGACACTATCCCGGTTAAAGGAAAACCATCCTGAACGGGAGCTTTTTCTGATTCTCGGGGCCGATGCCTTCATGCTGATGGATACTTGGAAAAGCTTTGCCGACATATTAAAACTTTGCCATATACTGGTAGGCACGCGTCCGGGCATCAAGTTAGAGCTTTCGGATAAATTGAGTCAAACGCTGGGACTCAAAAAAGCTCGGGTGGAAAACAATAACTTCAAACTGCCGATTTCATTGAATCCAGCTACCGGAAAAACCATACAGCTATATCAAATTCCAACACAGGATGTTTCATCCAGAGAAATCCGGATTAGAATGCAAGCGGGAAAAGAAATCAGAAATTTGTTGCCCCCTGCGGTTGGTCATTATATTATGAAACACCGATTATACTCGGCTGAGCCCCCTCCAATTATGGTTTGAATGAGAGAACAATTAAATGCTATTCAACAGCTAGCCGTTGATTCTGCGGCAGAAAAAAAGGCCTTTGACATTCTCATTCTGGACCTGCGGAACCGCTCGGACTTGACAGATTTTTTCATGATCTGTAGTGGAACCTCCAAGGTTCACGTTCAATCCATCGTTGATTCCATCCTCGACAGGTTTTACCAGACCCGCAATAAACCCTTTGCCGTAGAAGGTTATGCAGGAGGTACTTGGGTGGCCGTTGATCTTGGAGATTTGATAGTGCATGTTTTTCATAAAGAAGCCCGCCTTCACTATGACCTCGAACGTTTATGGGGTGATGTCCCTGTTATCAAGGCAGTAGGCTGATAAAAACCCCTCTTTCATCTTAACCAGACCTATGGATAAAAAAAATATAGATCAATTTCGTTCCCTGTTAGAATCCATCCGGTTGGAGTTGCTAAGGGATGTTGAAAAGTCAAACCAGAATGTGAAAAAAGGCGAAATCGGACAAATGGCCGACATCAGCGACGACGCCGCACGTGCCTACAGCCGTCAGTTGGAAGGGGAACTGGGCGAACAGGAGTGGCAAAAACTCAAGCGAGTTGACTTGGCTATCGAAAAAATTGACGATGGGAAATATGGCATATGCACCCAATGCGTAAACGTTATTCCCAAAGCTCGGCTGAAAGTGGTCCCCTACACAGAATTCTGCACCCAATGCCTGAGTGAAATGGAAAATAACCCTAAGGCCACCAGCCTCAATGACGAAAACCCGTTCGAGGAGAATTGAGCGTGTCCTTGAAGCAAATCATCATTTTTCTGATTTTTGCGCTTCTCTCGATTTACACGGCATTCCTGAACCCTCATGATTCGGTGGTTCACATCACCCAAAGCCACTCGCTGAGGTTACCAACCGTTCTGCTTGTATCGGGTTCTATTCTTATAGGCGTGATCGTTACGGTTTTCCTGTTCTGGACTTTTAATTTTAAAAATGCGCTGACTCGCTGGAAAATTAGTTTTAAAAATAACCGTGCCGAAAAAAGAGATCTCCGGGTTGAAGCCCTGTTCAAAAAGGGAGAAAGTTTCTTTATCTGTGGCAAGACGGGTCAAGCTCAAAACCTTATTGAAAAGGTCCTAGACATATCTCCGGAACATGTCGGCACTCTCAACCTGATGGGACGAATCCTGTCTGCTGCAGGTAAACCTGAGCAGGCAGAAATTTTTCATAAGAAAACTCTAGCCCTTGAGTCGCAAAACATCCATGCGCTCTTTGATCTGGCAGATACTTATTCTAAAACCGGGCGCCAAAGCGAAGAAATCGCACTCCTCCAGAAAATGCAAGGGATGAACCCGGGAACGGTCGCCCCTTTACTCCATCTTCGCGATATTTATTTAAAACAGGAAGACTGGGAAAAAGTTTGCACCCAGCAAAAAAAGGTTTTGCCTCTTCTACGGGAAAACAATGAGGAGTGGAAAAAAGAACAAACCAATCTGGGACAATTCCTTTTTGAGCTCGGTAAGAAAAATCTGCGAGCGGGAAACAGAGATAGTGCTATTTCCGAATTTAAACAGGCTCTTCGCACCTCTGAACAATACCTGCCAGCCTACCTGTCATTGGGAGATGCATATCTTGAATCCGGAAAGCAAAAGCAGGCATTAAAAACATGGAAAACTGGATTTCAAAAAACTGGCGCTAAAGCCTGTCTGGTACGCTTGCAAATCGCGCTCAGGGAATCCGATAACTACCATGAACTTTTGCACACCTATGAAGAATCTCTGAAAACCACGATCCCGGAAGACCGGTCCCTGCTGTTGCTTTTATTGTCTACCTTTTACCTGGAACATGGGTTGGAAGATAAGGCTCGAGACCTGCTGGAGAAAAACCCCTCCCAACACCCGCTATTTCACTCTTTATTACTAGAAAATGCGCAACATTCAAGAAACGACAATAGCACTCAAACCTTCGAGCTAACCCGCGACGCTATTTTCGCCCTAACCCTCTAATCCGGCGAGCCGCCGATGGTATTGTGGCAAGGTTTGCGATTTGCTTTTGAGTCGGTTTCGTCTGCCAACCCCTTGATAGGCTGGGAAAGGCTAAAAATCGTCCATTGAGGGGATATTTTTTCGGCGGTCCCGTTTTGATTTGGTTTTTTCCTTCTGGAATTTTCTCCACTCCGCCCTATCCTCTTTCGAAGGGAGAGGAGCCTCCTCATCCCAGAGGTACTGCGATTTTAGTTGAATCCCTTTTTTCGATTCTTTCGGCAGATTGCGTTTACCCTCTTCAAACTCCTTGGCGGTTAGTCCTGCTTCCATATCTAGCAGGTCTTTTTGTGCTTTGTTCCCGTGCCGAGCCGATAAGGCTTCTGCCCGCAAGCGGATTTCCTTGGCATTAACCAATCCGCTCTTCCAGAAAGCTGGGATGTTATCGAATCCATATAACGCTCCGGCCCAAGCTCCCACCAGAGCACCCAGCATTTCCGTCTCCCGTCCATGACTCAGAGAATGCGTGAGGGTGGAAGCGAAACCCGGCTCAGGCGGATGAAGCACGCAATGCAAAGCCAACGGCAGTAAAGTCATCACAAACCCTTGTGAAGGATGACGGATTTCCATTTTGGTGAATGGATTTGAATATTCCGAAAGCCATTGCAAAAGATCCGGTTCATGGAATTTTTCCGCCAGCCCCTTAATGGCCCTGCTTAAAGCGTTCACGCCCTTAAGCCCTCCGTCTTCCGATTCCGGAAATCTCGACTGATAATCCTCTTCCGCTTGACGACATATTTCTTCCGCCTCCCTCAAAATATCAATAGCGGCCAAAGAATTTTCTCCAGGATTTAAAGTCAGAAACCGGGTCACTAAAAATCCGTTTAATACGGTTCCCACTACTTCAAACCGGTTCCGGCTCATTAACAAGCAAACATCAAAACATTGCCTTGCCAGAGTTTTGGACCATTTACCCTGAAACAAGGCCAGAGGAACAGCCAGATTGACAAACAAGGAGGTTGAAGAATTCTGCTCTGAGACCTGCCCTTGGTCACCCAGCAAATCCATGGCCTGCCATAAGCAAGCTGAGTGGTTACGGTAGACCCCGAAATAGCCTTCCGGCCCGGCTTTCGCAAGGTCTTGAAGGTTTTTTGCCGATTCAGCCAAGAACTGTTTCTTGTTTTTAAGTAAGGCATCGCCCACAGCAAGAGCGCATTGGGTGGGAGCACCATATAATCCTTGCATGCAGTAACCTTTAATTCTCTTGCCCATGATCGGACGTACATCCTTAAAGCCATCCATCGTCTCGAATATCTGTCGGATTGCGGCAGGCTTCAATCCTTTTGCAGGTCGACCCATGGCATCGCCAACTGCCATGCCAAACCAACTGCTAATTACCTTATCTCGATTATTCATAAATTATTTTTCTGGCCGAATAGGACAATGGCTTTTTAAGCCGAGACAACTCTTTGGCTACCGACAGCTCGTCGGTTAGAGAGCTATTAATGAGGTGGGATGATTTTGTTTAGCGATGATCATTTCCGGCGAGTCTTGTCCCAGAGCCTGTCGGGCAGTGATTCGAGCCAGCTCTGGATGATTGTTGGTCTCGCTCATATGCATCAACACAACAAGCCGCAATCCAGAATGCTTGACCGATGACAGCAGTTCGCCACAAGCTTCGTTGGAAAGATGGCCAACATCGCTTTTAATTCTTCTCTTGGTGGTCCAGGGATAGGGGCCGGCATCCAGCATGTCCACATCGTGATTAGACTCGATGAGCAGGGCATCCAGTTTTTGCAGTTTACTTGTGACCTCTTGCGTCACTTTCCCCAAGTCGGTCGCAAGGCCCAGACGCAATCCACAATAATGGATAACAAAGGCCACGGATTCTTCTGCATCATGAGGGGTGGCATAAGGTTCCACCGCCAACTCCCCAAACTCAACAGGTTGTCCGGCGCGGATTGGATTGAAGCCGGGGAGCCTTCCCATAGAAGGGCTGGCTCGTTTAAAAGTTCCCTCGGTGGTGAAGAGCTGAAGCTGGTGCTTCCTTAAAAGCGGTCCCATACCGCGGATGTGGTCGGAATGCTCATGCGTAGCGAACACCGCATCCAATCCATTCAAGGATCGATCAATATAAGCGATGCGTTGAGAGAGTTTTTTTTCGCTCAGCCCGGCGTCAATCAAAATACGTTTTCCGTCCGCCTCAATATAAACTGAATTGCCAGCACTACCACTGGACAATATAGAAAACTTCAAGCGGGAAGGCTCGGATTGGCCTTTATGATCAGGCGAAGATCGCTTTGCTTCTAGAATCTGGATGATCGTTCTTCCTCAGAAAAATAAAACATTATCTGAAACACAAAGGATCGCAGTAAACCTGCAGGCAGTGGCTACAAAAACGAGTAGCGGCTGGTGATTGAGATTCTAACACAGAAACATTCAATCCTCTATCTGGGCTTTTTGCAGGGCACCGCTGTAATCGACAAACACCGATTCAACGGGACCAACTCAAAGTATTTTTAAAATTTCCTCTTCTGGCGTTTGGTCTGCAATTTCAATGGAACCGATTTCATTAACCAGAATAAACCTTATTTTGCGGTCCATGGTTTTTTTATCATGGTACAAAGATTCAATCACGGCGGAGGAGTCCAGACTCGGCATATCTACCGGCAAGCCCAGATTTTTAAGCAAAGCCTCTAGGCGTTTTGGGACTTCTTCGGAACATTTTCCTAATGAATGAGACAGCCGTGCCGCGCGCACCATCCCCATCGCTACCGCTTCCCCATGAACAAACCGGGAATATTTCGTCAACGATTCGATGGCATGGCCAAAAGTATGACCAAAGTTGAGAATCATCCGATGATGGCTTTCGCGCTCATCTTTTTCAACCACTCCTGCCTTTATGGCACAAGAGGTTCGAATGATATGGACAAGGGATTCGTGATCAAGGCTAAGAATTTCCTTATAATGGGTTTCCAGAAATTCAAAAAGTTCAGCATCGGCAATGATTCCATATTTAACAACCTCTGCCAGTCCTGCCCGGTATTCTTTCTGGGGAAGCGTCTTGAGAGTTTCCAGGTCGGCGACGACCAAACGCGGCTGGTAAAACGCCCCAATCATATTTTTCCCCTTCGGGTGATTGACAGCTGTTTTTCCTCCAACACTGCTGTCAACCTGAGAAAGCAAAGTAGTCGGCACTTGTATGAAAGGAATTCCTCTCTGATAAGTCGCCGCGACAAAACCCACCAAGTCTCCAATCACTCCGCCACCCAAGGCCACCAAAACGGACTTCCTATCGCAATTTAATTCCAGCAGGTGGTCGTATAATTTCCCTGCCTGACTCAGGTTCTTGGAAGATTCGCCTTCGGGGACTTCGAGGATATTGGTGGTCCATCCCTGCGCAATAAAACTCTCCGCCACCTCCTTGCCGTAGAGATCATTAATAGAAGGTTGGGTGATAACCACAACCCGGCTGGGCTTAATGACAGTATTGATGAATTCACCCACCCGCTTTCTAAGACCCGAGCCGATAAGAATGTCATAACCTCTTTCGCCCAGATCAATGCTTAAACGTTGCATAGTCACATTATATCTTTATATAAGAGCTTTTTATGCGTGAATTCCTCAGCCAATGACATCATCCTAAAATCGGCCTTACTCATCATCTTAGCTTCCCGAATTTCCCGGACGCTATTGGTGTTGGCCACAATAAGCCCCTTCCTTCAAAAATAGTTCTGGCGATATTAGACCTGTTTAAATACTTTTTTATGGAATGAAGCAACCTTATTTCAAATATACCAACTTACAAACAAAATGTTTGAATTTTATATAAATTTAGGTAAGTTTTATGCTTCTACCCTTCCAGATCCTTTTTGCCGCGTTTTCAGCCCTAGCTAATTGCCGGTTGCAAAGGCCCGGCGATTCCCTTACATTCTCCCTTATGAAACAAGTCTATTTGGATACTTTTGGCTGCCAGATGAATGTCGCCGATACCGACAGGATGGAGCTCATCCTGTTCCATTCTGGCTACCGGCGCACCCAGGAGAAAGAGGATGCAGACCTGATTCTGGTCAATACCTGTTCCATTCGGGAAAAGGCGGAACAAAAAACATTCTCCCTGTTTGGCGGGCTAAAACCTTTAAAAATTGCAAATCCTGGTCTGATTCTGGGCCTGACCGGGTGCTTGGGCCAGCAAGATGGGGAAAAGCTGTTGCAACGCATGCCTTATCTGGATTTCGTCATGGGTCCGGATCAGGTAGATAGCATCGCCCAAGCTGTGGACCGGGTGCGCGACACAGGCAAATCTTTTGTCTGGACCGGGTTTGACCGGGGAAAAGCCTACACCATCCCCGAACTGCCCTTGCCCAAAGCCCCAGGACCGAGCGCCTTTGTAAACATCATTAAAGGTTGCGATAAGTTTTGCACCTTTTGTGTTGTTCCCTTCACGCGTGGCCGGGAAAAGTCGCGTGAACCCGATGAACTCTATGGAGAAATCCGCCATCTGGTGGATCACGGCGCCAAAGAAATAATCCTGCTCGGGCAAAACGTGAATTCTTACGGCAAGCGAGGCCTCAATAACCCCATACCATTCCATGAACTTTTATACGGAGTTGCCAAAATTCCCAGAGTGGAAAGATTGCGCTTCACCACCAGTCATCCCAACGATTTCACTCGCGAGACCATTCGCGCGTATAGAAACATCGACATCCTGGTGAACCACCTGCACCTTCCCATTCAGAGCGGTAATAATGAAGTGCTTAAAGCCATGCGCCGCGACCACACGATCGAAGAGTACCGGGAGTTGCTAATGGAATTGAAATCGGAAGTCCCGGATATCGCCCTCTCGACCGATATCATTGTCGGGTTTCCCGGCGAAACCAATGCCGCGTTTGAAGACACATTGAAAATTATGGAAGAGATCGGCTACAGCAGTAGCTTCATGTTTGCCTACAGCCCCAGACCCGGAACGCCGGCCAATGAATTGACCGATTCCGTACCGGAAGAAACCAAAAAACAGAGACTACAGGAAACCATCGCCCTGCAAAACAAGTTGACCGCCAAACAGGGGCAACCTTATATAGGAAAGAGTACTGAAGTCCTGATCGAAGGCCGGTCTGCCAAACCGGGCTATACCTTCAAAGGGAGGAATCCGCAATATTGGAGCGCGAACATCGAAGGGGGGGAAGACATATTGAAGCTTGGAGATACGGTAAACATAAAGGTCAAACAGGTGTCGGGGCACACCCTCAACGGTAAAGCGATTCTTTAATAAATGGCCAGCCGGGAATAGACCTCCTCTTCCACCATTGACAATTGCGGAAGCACTACCTTTAAAGCCACACGCACTTCACGGATAAATTTCAGATCGGGCGGACATTCTCTCTCGGTAAACCGGTGCAAGGCATCGGCGCAAAAATGATCCAACTCAATGATCTGATTCAATAAGTCGGCGGGCAAATCTTCCAACCCAACCTCCTGATCTTCGAGAAACCGCAATACCCCGACTAGGCTGAACTTGAGATCCACACATTGTTCCCGCAAACTCGCAATCAAATGCGGCTCGCGGGTTTTAAGGTCTTCGCAGATTTTGAACAACAACTCGCGCAGATAACTATAAAATGCCTCATGCTGTTTCTTATCGATAAACAAATCTCCCTGACCGCCGAACAGCAGAAAAAAGACTGCCTCCAGCTTGTACTTGTCCGAAGCCATGACTGTATAAAGCATGGATTTAAATTCCAATGCGTCAAAGGCCAACTGCAAGTCCTGAAATATCTTGTTCAGCGACCCCAACTCGCCCTTGACGGCTCGGTTGGCACCAGCACGAATGAAAGGCCCAGGATCTGTTTGCCATACAGGGACCATTTGCACCCCACCGGCCTCACGTCCAACAATCGTCCACTCTTTGAGGGACTCCAAAAAATCCGTCACAGAAAAAACATCCATCTCGCGAAACACTTTCGCGTCCATGGAAAATAAAATTTGTAATAATTGTTTTTCCAGTCCGGTCGAACAAAATTTTTCATCCTGACAAAGTGGGTCCATCTGGGTCGCTAAAGCAAGGTAAAGCGCACGCATGCGCAATCGGTCTAGCTGGTATTGCCGCGAAGAATAGGGGCGGACCTGATAGATTCCCTTCCCATAGTCAACCAGATCGATCAATAGGGCGTCACCCGGTCGGGATGAAAAGTCCTGATATAAGGATTGCATATCCCAGACAGTGACCGTCATGCAACTCTTTCCTGGAATCCATTCGTTGACCTTAATTTCTTCCGGGAAGTGCGAGCAGTACTGGTAAAAAGGAGCAATATCCTGAATAAAATAAGATTTTTTCAGTTTGGGGATTTCATTCCCTTCTGCATCCAGAAACGTCAACTCACTTTCTTCAAGATTCGTTGGCATGAAGGGAGTCAGGCGATGCCCGGGAATAAGGATGCCCTGCTTCAACTCCCAGGCTCCCAACTGCACCGATAATGAAACATGGCTAACTTTTTCGACCACCGCGCGAAAGGGAATAAAGTTGTTGCCATGAATTCCAATCAAAGATGAGTGGTTAAGTAAAAAAAGCTTCAACCGCTTCATGGCGGAGTCAGTAACCTGCTTTTGCCAGCATCCTTCCAGAGTTTTGGCAAAATCTTCCGTACTGAATGGAGTGTTCGATTCTTGAATGAGTCTTTCGGCTACGCGATTGAGAGATATTCGATTTGTCATGATGAAAAGAATTTAAAAGTATGACGACCCAGAAAGGGCAACAGGTGAGACCCAACAAACGGCGGAAGGAATCACCCACCGTGTTATCGCATAGCCTAGCATAAAATTGCCCAACTGTTAAGCCATGAAACCCCGTTAACCACAGATGGACACCGATAAACACAGATTCAAGAGAAGGGGCCTAGTGGCCGGTTGACCGCAGAGCAAATATATAGTTAGTTGGCACCACGCTTGGCGAGCGTAAATTGTTTGATTTTGGTTTTCGGGAAAGTTAAAATTCGAGTATTCAAAGGGCACCTGTAAAAATCAAGGTTTGCCATGAGCCACCCGTTGTTTTTATCAGGTTGGCGAATGGCAAGACAAAAAACCTTTGATTGCTAAAGGTACCTATAAAAAATATGCAATATTTAGCAGGAGATGTTTCATGGCACTCAATCTGGAACCTGTTTATCAGGAAATTTTCGCCAAATTCAAAACACGGAAAAAGTTCGTGATACGATCCGTAGAGAATAATACGTTAACCATCGAACAAGACGAAGAAATCTGCGGACAAAAAGAACCCAAGGTGTTCGACTTCAAAAGTCCGCGCGAGTTTGAAGAATTCGTCCGGGTGGAAAATCAGTTCGAAGCTGATATTGTAAAACAATTGGAAGGCAACAAGATGCCCTACCGCTAAGCCACCGAAGGCAAACAAAATCCCCGGCCAGCTACCCCAGCCCCACGAACAAGGCAACACCTCTGAAGGTTAATCACCCAAATTCTCCCTCAGTCCCTCCCTATGAAGGGAGGGAATTTTTTTGCTTTCAGCTTTCGCGTAGCGTCAGCGCCACGCTGCCCTCACGGCTAGTGGAATTTTCTCAGGATGATGGCGGAATTTTTTGATCCGAACGAAATGCAATTGCTGACCGCCACATTCAGCTTGCCTTCTCTTCCCACATTCGAAACATAATCCATATCACATTCCGGGTCGGGATTTTCCATATTAATGGTAGGGGTCATGATTCCATTCTTTAACGACAGAGCGGAGACGGCCACACCTAATGCACCCGATGCGCCTTGCGGGTGCCCGACCATAGACTTGGTGGAACTGGACGGGATGCTCATGGCATGACTGTTAAAAGTGCGCTTGACCGCAAGGGTTTCGACTTTATCGTTGAGCAATGTTGAGGTACCGTGAAAATTGATATAGTCCACTTCATCTTTATTTACCTTGGCATCCTTCAAAGCCATGTTCAAAGCTCTTGATGACTGTTTACCATCGGGCATGATGGCGACACGGTGATAAGCATCACAAGTGGTGCCGTAGCCCACAACCTCTGCGGTGATATCCGCACCCCGCGCTTTAGCGTGTTCCAATTCTTCGAGGATCACTGTCCAGGCACCTTCGGCGAGGACAAAGCCTTCCCGGTCTTTGTTAAACGGACGTGATCCGCGTGTCGGCGAGTCGTTATAGTTCATCGGATTGACTTTCATTCTTTCGAACCCCTGCATCATCGCTGGAGTGATGCAGGATTCCACTCCGCCCGAAACAAACCAGTCTTCCTGCCCAAACCTAATGGTGTTGAACGCGTAACCCAAAGCATCCGAGGAACTGGTGCATCCGTTGGAGATGACGTGGCTCCGGCCCTGGAATCCGAAGTGCATGGAAATTTCGCTCGAGAGCATACCGACCAATGAATTGGAAATGGCATAAGGACTGATCTTATTTTTCTGCTTGGAAAAATAAACTTCAAACTGTTTTTCGGAGTAGTCGAATCCAGACCCACCGCTACCAACCAACACCCCCAGCCCTTCAAAATCTTCTTCCGAAAAAGAATCGAGATCAATCCCCGCGTTGGCCAGAGCTTCCTGGGTCGCTGCCACCGCCAAAGGGACAGAACGCGGCAGTTTTTTTAAATCTGACGCGGAATAATAAAGGGAAGGGTCAAACTGGCTCACCTCACCGGCGATCTGACAGGTCAAGGCAGAAGCATCGAAGCTGGCGATACAATCTATTCCGCTGATGCCCTTGCAAGTGTTCTCCCAAAAAGCTTTCAAACCGATGCCATTCGGGCTAACTGCCCCAAGACCGGTGATAACGACTCTGCGCAACATAATATATAGGTACTCTGAAAATCCAGCTTCCTGTTAATATCGAACTATTAAGTTATGGTAACATACAGGTGCCGAACCGGGCAACGATGCCTGTCCATCAACTCTTTCCTTACTCTGACTCCATTTGCTTTCACTGAAACAACAAACCGGCCAAATGATTGTATCAGGATTTGAGGGAACCTCCCTCAACGCCCGCACCAAGGAACTGATTATTGAGCAGGGTATTGGCGGCTTGATCCTGTTCGAGCGCAATTATAAAAACCCCGATCAGTTACGGCAATTGATAGCCGACCTCCAGTCGCTGACCACTGACAATGCGGAAATCCCCCCACTTTTCATTTCGGTGGACCAGGAAGGCGGAAGAGTAGCTCGACTGGGTGAACCATTCACCCGGTTTCCCTCTATGTCGTGCCTGGGACAAGCCGAATCAGATAACCTCGCTTACCGGTTCGGACTGGCAATGGGAAAAGAAATGCGCGCGGTCGGGGTCAATATGGATTACGCACCGGTGCTAGATGTCCATTCCAATCCCAATAACCCGATCATTGGGCACAGGGCGCTTGATAGCAACCCGGCGCGGGTGGCCCGTTTAGGAGCTGAAGTGATTCGCGGATTTTATGACGCCGGGGTCATTCCTGTAGGAAAACACTTCCCCGGACACGGTGACACCTCACAGGACTCCCACCTCACTCTGCCTCAGGTGGAGCGGACGCGGGAGTCATTGGAACAAGCCGAACTGATTCCTTTCGCTCATGCCATCGGGCAAGGACTCGAAGTTATCATGACGGCGCATGTAGTCTACCCAGCCTGGGATGCCGAGCACCCAGCTACTTTCTCCCACTTTATTATGAATGATGTGCTGAGAAACTCTCTGCATTTTGAAGGGCTGATTATGTCAGACGATCTGGAGATGCAGGCCGTCGAAAATAAACTGGAGTCCATCCCTTTACTTGGGACCCAAGCTGGCATTGATATGTTTCTCATTTGCCACGATCTGGGAAAAGTGAGCACCCTCCAGGACTCAATGATTCGCGACATTGAAAACGGAAAAATTCCCCGCTCCAGTATTGATAACTCTCTCGCCCGAATTTTCAAGGTGAAAGAAAAACTGAAAGTTCCGCAAGACGATGATCTGAATTTTGAAAACATTCTTAAGGAAAACCAGAGTCTTGCGCGGGAGATGCAGGCATTTTTCAAAGAATAAAGTGACCGCCAGAAACATTAATTCGGATACTAGGAATTATAAATCCGCTCCTTCATGAGCAGGATCAAGCATTTTCAAAGTATACAGGTTGTGGTACAAGCCTTTTTGGTTCATCAAGTCCTCGTGTTGACCAGCTTCAACAATGCTCCCTTTATCTAGCACAATAATCTGATCCGCTTTATGTATGGTGCTCAGGCGATGCGCAACGATAAAAGTCGTGCGGCGGGCCATTAAAGTCTCCAAAGCATCCTGGATGAGAGATTCGGACCGGTTGTCTAAAGAAGAAGTCGCTTCATCCAGAACTAGAATTTTTGGGTCTTTCAAAATAGCCCGGGCGATGGCTATCCTCTGCCTTTCTCCTCCGGAAAGTTTCGTTCCCTTCTCACCAACAACCGTGTCATAACCTTTTTCCAGGTTCATGATAAACTCATGCGCATTGGCTTTTTGCGCGGCCTCTTTAAGTTCTGCTTCTATCGCATCAAGCTTCCCATAAAGAATATTTTCCTTTACTGTTCCTCCAAAAAGTAGCGTTTCTTGAGGAACCAGAGCAACCTGACCAAGAAAACTTTTTCGATCCAGGGTACGGATATCATGTTCGTCTAGACGAATAGCTCCGGAAGACGGATCGAAGAAACGAAACAACAATTTGATGAGTGTGGACTTACCGGCCCCGCTCGGTCCCACCAGAGCGACGGTTTGCCCTGGGAGCACATCTAAGCTGACATCATGAATCACCTCCGCAGTGTCCCGATAACCGAAAGAAACATTTTCGAACTGAATGCGTCCCATTAAATCCCCAATCGCAACCGGGTTGTCCGGGTTTTGAATCATCGGCTGGGTATCGAGAATCTCATAGACCCTGCGGATGGCGCCCGAGGCTTCCTGAATCTGGGTATACAACCGCACAAACGTTCCAATCGGCCCTGCAATGATCAGAGCATACAGGAAAAAAGCCGCTAGCTCGCCAGGGGTCGTCGCCCCTTGCATCACCTGGTATCCGCCATACCAGATCAACAATGCGGAAACCAAAAAGGTGAGCCCTAGTATGAACGGACCAAAAAACGAAGACACCTTGAGCTTGTCCACCGCTCTTTCAAAGGCTGTTTCAATTTTCCTCTGAAAACGGTTGCTCTCATAAGGCTCACGAGTGAAAGACTTGACAAGCTTGATGGACGATATCACCTCCTCAAGGACTACCACCGCCTGCGCCATTTGATCCTGTAATTTTTCTGAAAACATTTTCAACCGTCGCCCAAACACTCGTGCAAAAACCATCAGGGGAGGTAAGATAAGTAAAATGAGCCCGGTCAGTTTCCAGTTCAAATACAGAATGATCGTCATAGCCCCGAGCAAGATGATGCTTTGGCGTAGCAGGGCTACAGGGATAGTCACCAGAGCATTCTCGATCACGGATATATCGTTGCTCATGCGGGATAAAATTTCTCCCACCCGGCGTTCCTGAAAAAAACGCAATGAAAGGGATTGAATATGGGAAAAAAATTCGATGCGGAAATCAGTAGTCATCCTGTGACCCACGAAGCCAAAAATATAATTATGCATGACTGCAAACGTGGCCTGCAAACCAATGATGATGATTAAATCCCATGCCAGGCTATCCAGCACCTCACTGTTTTTCAACACGATCACAGCGTTGACCATATT
Source organism: Nitrospinales bacterium (assembly GCA_965263085.1). GTDB lineage: Bacteria > Nitrospinota > Nitrospinia > Nitrospinales > VA-1 > LS-NOB. The sequence continues at coordinate 1,510,695 of OZ253582.1, read as the reverse complement.
GCGGACGATCAGAGGCAATACCAAGTTGATCAACGAGGTCAAAATCAGGCAAAGAAAAGCAAAAATAATGCTTTTGGTATATGGCCTAGCATATTTCAGGATTTTACGAAATTCTTTCATTGCACTATGAACAACGTTTCAAGGCCCTTTAAATTCAGAGAAAACCTCCTGAACCACTTTGTTTTTTAATTATTTGCCGGTATCATAGCTGTTAAAGAAGCTCAATTCAAACCTTATCAAGCCCACAAAGACCCTGCCCTTGAAACCAGATTTGCGCCGAGAAACTAAACAGATTTTCTAATAATAGGAGATGCGTTATGGAAGTTTCAAGCTTGGGAAATTTATCTGCCGCTCAAAAACAGACTGCGGAAATAAACGAAGGGAGTAAAGATGCCGTCCGGCAACATAGACCGTGTCTCAAGGTACGACCACAGAGGAAGCTCAGACCAGCCCTATTCCTCCTGCCAATCAAGCAAGCGAGTTGAGTAGTGGCGAAGAGGGCAAATACGACAGCATCGGAATCAGGGTCAGGCGGAATCGTCGACCTTCTGGCCTAGCAGTGCAGAGATTTCATGAAACGTTCGGTAATTTCTTCCGGTGTGTATGTCACGCGCCCTGTTTTTGGATCAAAACAGGGGTCCACCTTAATCAATAGAAAACCCGGCCCTTCCGAGTTCATCAATTTTTCAAACATCGGTTTGATTTCTTCTCTTTTCTCGGCTCGTAACGCTTGCCGATAGCCTGAGCTTTTGGCGACTTTTTCAAGAGCAACGGCTTTGGAAATGGAGCGTTGCCTTCCTGTTGACTCATACACTTCATTGTCAATCACAACGTGCACTAGATTTTTCGGGGCTTCTGCCGCAATCATGGCAAGTGTCCCCATAGCCATCAACACATTGCCATCCCCATCCAGCACAATCACCTTCTGATCCGGCTTGCATAAAGCCACACCAAGTCCGATAGAAGATGCCAACCCCATGGAACCAATCATATAAAAATTAGCTTCCCGGTCTTTTAAGGAAAACGATTCTCGGCAAATGTACCCATTGGCATGCACCACGGGCTCGTCTCCCACCAAGGGCAGTAACTCCTGAAACGCCTCAGTGCCCTTCATCAAATAAGCCTTTCTCAACAATAAGTGTATAAGGAAGTTTTTCCTCATTGATTTTTCGCATGGCGGTCGTGATAACCTGATCGCAGTTGTCCGGTTTTAAAACCGCGTAGTCCATGCCAGCAATTTCGAGAAGCTTCTGGCTGATGTCTCCCATGATGATGTGCTCAGGGGCGTCTTTTCCTCCTTGGCCACGCCAGCTCATAATGACTAAAACGGGAATTCGATAAATCAGATTGAGCGAGGTGAACGCATTGAGACAATAACCCAGGCCCGAGTTCTGCATCAGCAGGGCAGGAAGGGAACCGGAAAGGTAAGCACCCGCACACAGGCCCACTGCCGCATCTTCTCGCACTGATGGAATATATTTGGCTTCTTCAATTTCTTCCAAGTACGAAATCAGGCCCGATAACAGCGAGCAGGGAACGCCGGTAAAAAATTTAAAATTTTCCCGGATCAGCCGATCAATGAACACCTGGGATGTGAGTGGCGACACGTTTGGTTCCTCTACCAATTTTGAATGTTTCGTTCGCCACCATATTCGCCCTGAAGCTTATGGATGAGTTTGATATATTCAACAATGCGTTCTTGACCGGGGAACTCGACCCCGAGATCCTTAGCCGCCTGGTTGGACATCGGAACGCCATCTTCCCCCATGACACCTTCGCACTCGCCAAAAGAATCAATGGTTTCCGCAATCAGTTTCCCCAGATCCAGATTATGAATATGCCCGTCGATCAGATGGTAGGTTTTTCCAGATGCCTCTGCATTCCCCATGACCTTCTGTATGGCCTGCACCACCGAATCTACCGCAACATATTTAGTACCGCCCTTAAGGTCGACATTATAATTGGTAGCTAGATAGTCGATGGTCTGAAACCATTCAGACTTATCAAGTTGAGGTCGCACTCCATACACGGTGACTGGCCGCAGGATAGTTAAGTCAAACGCCCGGCTTTTGTAGTAGTAGTGGCAAAACCCTTCTATGGAGGATTTGATTGAGCCATAAAGACTACTGGGCCAAACGGGGTGATTTTCGTCGAGCGGGTGTTCCTGATCCACAGTGGGAAGGATTTGTCCAAACACGGTACACGAACTCATGAACACCACCTGCTTGACTTTGGCCTTTTTAGCTTCTTCGAGCAAATCAAAGGAACCATTGATGTTTACCTTGACCAATTCATCAACGGCTTGAACCGGGCCGGGGAAATGGGCCAGATGCACCAGCACATCCACATCCTGCACGAGCTTTGCAAGGGATTCCCGATCCTCCAAACCTCCGATGATATAATCTACATCCTCAAAGGTTTTTAAATGCTCCACCACGCTACCTTCGCGGATCAGAGCCCGGATGTTATAGGGAGAGCCTTCCGGATTTTCTTCAACAAGTTTTTTAATAAGATGGGAACCCACCATTCCGGTGATGCCGGTGAGTGCTATATTCATTCCTAACCTCCAAACGGAGTACCTGATTATTTAAAATGGAGCTGGCCCCTCAATAGAGCAAGCGGCCAGTCTTTCAAACTACAGAATTTTTTATTATGGTGACCGGCAAAAACGAAGTCAACCTTTTTCCCGGTATTCCAATCTCAGCTACCCATCCTGAATAACAGCCTGGGCAGCGGCGAGTATGGCAGTGGGAACCCGATAGGGAGAACAACTGACATAGTCCAAACCTAATTTATTAAAAAAATTGATCGATGCCGGGTCTCCTCCGTGCTCTCCACACACCCCCAAATGAATATTGGGTTTGACCTTTTTGCCTTTTTCAACCGCGATAGCGATCAGCTGACCCAACCCATCCTGATCCACCGTCACAAAGGGATCATGGCTCAGCAGGCCTTTATCAAGATATTCATTCAGAAAGCCTCCAGAATCATCCCGGCTGAGCCCAAAGGCGGTTTGGGTCAAGTCGTTGGTTCCGAAAGAAAAGAAATCCGCCTTCACCGCAATTTCATCCGCCGTCATGGCGGCCCGAGGGAGCTCGATCATAGTACCGATTTTATAATTCAGATCCACATCAGCTTTTTCAATCGCATCCTCAGCCGTTTCGACAATAAGTTCACGGACAATTTTAAATTCATTAACATGCGCTACAAGCGGCACCATGATTTCCGGAAAAACCTTAATACCTTTTTTGGTCTGCCTGCAGGCCGCTTCAATAATCGCCCGAACCTGCATCCGGTAAATATCAGGAAAGGTGATTCCAAGCCGGCAACCGCGATGCCCAAGCATGGGGTTGACCTCCCTCATCGTTTCGATTTTCTTGCCCAGAACTCCCGGCGAAACCTTCATCTCTTTGGCCAGGTTTTTAATTTCCGCTCGTGAATTGGGCAGAAATTCATGCAAAGGAGGATCCAGCAACCGCACCGTGACTGGAAGTCTTTCCATCACCTTAAAAATTTCTTCAAAATCCCCACGCTGGATGGGAAGCAGTTTCTTCAATGCTTCATTGCGAACTTCTCCAGCCTCGGCAAAAATCATTTTGCGTACCAGGAAAATGCGTTCCTCATCAAAGAACATGTGTTCCGTGCGGCATAACCCGATCCCCTGTGCTCCAAAATCCCGTGCCATCAGGGCATCGTGCGGGGTATCGGCATTAGCCCGAATCTGTAGAGCCCTGACTTCGCCTGCCCAGGTCATCATGCGCGTGAAGTCACTGGTCAGCCGAGACTGGATCAAAGGCACTGCCCCTTGAATCACCCTGCCTGTCGTTCCATCAAGAGTGATTAAATCCATCTCCTTTAGCTGGACACCTCCAAGCATACATTTTTTTCTTTTCACGTTAACGCTCAGGGCACCGACTCCGGAAACACAAGGCTTGCCCATGGCCCGGGCCACGACTGCGGCATGTGAAGTCATGCCTCCTTTGGCAGTCAGAATTCCCTGTGACACGCTCATTCCGTGAATATCTTCTGGTGATGTTTCCATGCGGATAAGAATAACCTTTTCTTTTTTCTCAGCCAGTTCCTGGGCACGCTCAGGAGTGAATACGATCTTCCCAGTGGCCGCACCGGGGGAAGCACCCAAACCTTTTCCCAGTAATTTTAATTTCGCCTTGGCAGAAATCATCGGATGAAAGATTTGATCTAACTGGTTAGCCGGAACCCGCATCACAGCTTCCCGTTTACTGATCAACCCCTCATTCACCATATCAATCGCCACTTTGATGGCCGAGGCGGCTGTGCGTTTGCCGGATCGGGTCTGCAATAAAAACAGTTTCTGGTTTTCAATGGTGAACTCCAGATCCTGCATGTCCTTGTAATGATTTTCCAACTTCTGGTAAACCTTCACCAGTTCCTGATACACCTCCGGCATATCCTGCTCCAACATTTCAATCGAACTGGGTGTCCGGACTCCCGCGACGACATCCTCGCCCTGAGCATTGATCATGTATTCGCCATAGAATTTCTTTTCCCCTGTGGCCGGGTTACGGGTGAACGCAACACCTGTAGCGGAGGTCTCTCCCATATTGCCAAACACCATAGACTGAACGGTGACCGCCGTACCCCATTCATGCGGGATGCTATTCAACCTTCGGTATGTTCGTGCCCTTTCCGTATTCCAGGAGTTAAACACCGCCTCAACCGCCATGCGTAGTTGTTGCATGGGATCTTCTGGAAAGTCTTCCCCAGTTACGCGGACCACCATAGCTTTGAATTGCCGGATGAGCGCCTTTAATTCCTGAATAGTAAATTCCGTATCAAATTCGATTTTACGTCTTAATTTTTTCTTGGCGAGAATGGCTTCAAACCGTTTTCCGGAAATCCCCAGCACCACATCTCCAAACATGGAAATAAAACGACGATACGAGTCGAGGGCAAACCACTCGTTCTTGGTACTTTTGGCCAAACCCTTGACCGCAACATCATTCAACCCCAGGTTCAACACGGTATCCATCATCCCGGGCATGGAAACCCTTGCTCCCGATCGCACTGAAACAAGAAGAAGATTGACCGGGTCACCAAAATTTTTTCCCAGAGCCTTTTCCAGGTCTTTCAGGCAGACAAGAATTTCACCCCACAATTTAGAAGGGAAGGTGTTTTTGTGTTGAAAATAGTAAACACAGGCTTCTGTGCTTATGGTGAACCCGGAAGGGACTTGTATTCCCAGGGAGGCCATCTCGGCAAGGTTGGCACCTTTTCCTCCCAGGAGGTTTTTCATTACCGCTTTGTCCTCGGAGTTTTCATCACCGAAGGCATAAACATATTTCCGCATCATAAAGAAACCCAGCCTCTCAACCAATTGAAAGCAGGAGCTAAAACAGTCTACAAATGAAGTGGCGCTAGACTATCCGATGGCAAAAAGGTTTTCAACCTTTTTTCGATTTGTTAGCCTTGCTTTTGCCCAATGAGATCTTAGTCACTGCCAAATTTACTTCGCCCACTTTGACCAGGGCGTAAGCTTGGTGAACCTGTGTTTCATTCCAGCCAAATTTGGCTAGCTGAGCATTCAGGTCTGCCTGATCTTTGAAGGTGGAAGCCTCCTCAATATTTTGAGTCGATTCCATCGGCCTATGGACCCGGTCGGGGAGCGTGCCTTTATCTTTTAGCACCAAGTAATTAAGTAGACTGATCCGGGAAAAATCAGCTAGGCCGGAAAAAAGACCAGAAACCTGATACAAGAGGTGAAGTCGGTTATTACGTAACGAAATATCTTCCACCATAACCATGACCTCATCAAAAAATCTGTCAACCGCTGGTTTTATTTCTACAATTTTTTTCAGAGCCTTACCAAATTTCTTGTTTTCAATGTGCCGGAGCACCGGATCTCGAACCTTTGAATACGCTTCGAACAACTCCTTTTCGGCGGGCTCATTTAACAATCCAGGGTCCACTTCGCCCTCAGCTTCTTCATTGAGAATGCTAACCACCCGGCGAAAAGCAATGGCCAAAGGTTCAAAATAGGGTTGCCTCTTCAAATCAGAAAAAGCAGAAACCTTCGCCCTGATATCAACAATGGAATCCAAGCCTGTGGACAATACACCATCAATCACGTCATAAGAAAACCCCTCAGCTTCCAAATGAGTTTTGTATCGCTGGGAAAATAAGTCCATCACATGATTTTTGATGACTTCGGGTTCCAATTTGAGTTTCGAGCCCATCAAGCGCAGACCCTCATCCACCAGACTGCCCAACGGTATCTGCCAACCCCGATTAAGAAAAATCTGTATGACGCCCAGCGCATTTCTTCTCAGACCATACGGGTCCGCAGAGCCAGTGGGGATCAAGCCCACTCCGATACAACCTAAAATAGTATCGAGCTTATCCGCGACGGCGATGACCGCCCCCAGCTCACTTTCGGGAGGGGCATCTCCGGCAAAGGCAGGGCGGTAATGTTCTTTGATCGCCTGCGAGACTTCGAGCGCTTCTCCAGAGTAGGACGCATAGTATCCACCCATGATGCCCTGCAATTCCGGAAACTCATAAACCATTAAAGTCACAAGATCAGCCTTGCACAAACGCCCGGCTCTCAATGCCTGCAATTTCTTATCGGGGCAACTGTGGGTGGACAAAATTCCGGCAAGACCGCAGATTCTTTCCATTTTTTCATACAGCGTCCCCAATTTTTTCTGAAACACAACGCCTTTCAATGCGTCCACAAAATTATCTAACTTTTTCTTTTTATCTTCATCATAGAAAAATCTAGCATCTTCCAAACGAGCACGCAAAACCCGCTCGTTGCCAGTTTTTATTTTAGGGCCTTCCGGCATATTACTGATCGTGATAAAACAGGGGAGTAAATTTCCTTTCCCATCAGAGACATGAAAATATTTTTGGTGGTACTTCATCGTCATCACCAACAGTTCCTTGGGCAACCCCAGAAAACCAGGATCAAAATCTCCCCGGATGGCTATCGGATACTCCACTAGATAATTAACAGTATTCAATAAATCAGGGTCCTCTTCCACCACTCCGCCTGCCTCCCGGGCGAGGTTTTGCACCTGCTCAAGAATTTTCTGTTTTCTTAGCTCCGGATCGACCATTAAAAAATGGTTGGTGCTTTGCTCTATATAGGAAGCCAAACTTTGTATCTGGAATTTATCGGGCTTTAAAAACCGATGCCCAAGCGAAAAGTCACCGCACCCGATACCATCGAAACTGAATCGCAAAGGCTTGCCATCAAATATTGCGGTGATCCAATGTATAGGCCGTGCAAAGGGATGGGTCTTATTTCCCCAGCGCATTTTTTTTGGAAAGGGAATATTGCCTACGAACTGTGGCAGGAATTCATTGAGCAGGTCAGGAGTAGGACGACCTTTTTTTTCCACACGAGCGCAGACCACTTCCCCTTTGGCGGTGTTCTCACGAGTTAAAGCAGAAACATCCAAACCCTTGCCTCGGGCAAACCCGATAGCCGCCTTGGTGGGTTGTCCCTGGTCGTCATAAGCCACAAAGACGCTGGGCCCATGAAAAAGATCCATATAATCTTCCTGCAAAGCATCTACTCCTTTGGCAGATACTATCAACCTCCTCGGCGTACCAAGAGTTTCCGAGGCTTCGGCCTGAATACAGTTGCGAGCGAAAAAAGCCGCCAGTTCCTCACGCATATATTCGAGGGCTGGCTGAACATACCCCGCAGGGATTTCCTCAGAGCCAATTTCTAGAAAAAATTCAGGCATACCGTATCGTTCAATTTAAAGAGTAGCAATAAGATGACAAACCTAGGCAAAAACGAACATTATCGAATAAATATCCACAAAGTCAACCGTCAGCAAAGGGAAACCCAAGGAGAAGCGCGACGGAAGTGGAGCCTGACCTTGGCTAAAAAAGGTAGCATGGAATAAACAATTAGTCGGGGACAGAAGACCCTAAAAATTTATGAAGCACTTAAAAAAACCGGAAGCCCATGATGACCGGTGCGCACAAATGGATGAATCGTCTGAGGTTGGATGTTTCAGGCTGGCTGGTTGCCCTGCTTTCTCAACAAAGGAAACTCCATCGCCTCCCTCTGTTGCACATAGCCTTCAGCGCATAACCGGGCAAGGCTTCTCACCCGGCCAATGAACCCGGTTCGCTCTGTGACACTTATCGCTCCACGGGCGTCCAACTGATTGAAGGCATGCGAACATTTTAAAGTGTAGTCGTACGCAGGTAGAACCAGTTCCTGCCCCAGCAAATTTTTTGCTTCTGCTTCATACATGTCGAACCATTGAAATAACCGTTCCTTTCCCGATGCTTCAAAATTATAACGCGAGAACTGCTTTTCTGTTTCCAGATGGACATCGCCGTATAAAATATTTTCATTCCATTTAAGATCGTAGACATTGTCCACATCCTGCAGATACATGGCAATGCGTTCCAATCCATACGTCAATTCAGCCGTGACAGGTTTCAAGTCTATCCCTCCCACCTGCTGGAAATAAGTAAACTGGGTAATCTCCATGCCGTTCAACCAGACCTCCCATCCCAAACCCCAAGCCCCAAGAGTAGGGGACTCCCAATCATCCTCCACAAAACGGATATCGTGTTCAAGAGGGTTTATTCCCAATGAAGTCAGGCTATCGAGATAAAGGTTCTGCACATCCTCGGGCGATGGCTTTAAGATAACCTGAAACTGGTAATAATGCTGGAGACGGTTAGGGTTTTCACCATACCTGCCATCTGTGGGTCTGCGTGAAGGCTCGACATAGGCAGCGCTATAAGGTTCCGGACCCAATACCCGGAAAAATGTACAAGGATTAAACGTCCCCGCACCCACCTCAATATCATAGGGCTGGTGCAGGGCGCATCCTCTGGACGACCAGTAGTTTTGCAGATTTATAATGATATCTTGAAAATACATAGCCGTTTGGGTGTAGCAAAGTTAGACAGATAAAGTCAACCTTATCTACAATAAATGCTCGTGAAACAAAACGGAAAATGATCTTTTTCACTTTAGATCATCAAACGCACGCCGAACCGATTCAATATTTTTACGGTAGCTCACCCCACCCCCATAACTGAGAAATTTGGCATACCGGTCGTGCACAAACCGGGTTTTTCGAGCATGCTTGATCGGACACCAGTATTGTTCAGTTCTGGCGCCTATTTCCTGAGCATAGCCGATCAGGCCGTTAAAATATCCACAATAAACACAGTTCGCTTTCTCCAGGCTGTTCAGATAACTGAGGTAGTGTCGATCAATGACAATATAATCTTTGCGACTCACTTTAGGGATTCCATAGATTGGGAAACAGATCGCCTGATAAAAGGAAATCACCATGTCCATGAAAACAGCCGGGAACAAACAGGACCAGATCACCGGCGCCGTCAAAACATTTAAAATCGCTGCATCCTTTAAATAATAGCGGATTTGTTTGACCAACCGGCGGTGTTGCACTTTCACCTCCCGTTCAAATCTGACCCGCTTGCGCTTGACGGTATAAAAAAACTCTTCTTCCTTTTTTTTCAGCTCCTGAGTCAGTTCGTGCTCCAACTTGCGCATACCTTCCAGAATTTCTGTTAACTTATCTTCCATAGTTCCCCCATCGCCACCAGCGGCACTGAAAATCTGTTAATATTGAAAATACCCGCCTCAAACAGGAGACGATTGTTGCATACCATTTACAAGGCTCTTGCTCCCGAAGATGTCGAACGTATTATCGCATACTGCAAGGAACACACGGTCCAGAATGGCGGGTTATTTGAAGTCTATCCCGGCCCGGACAGTTCAACGATAGTGATCGTCAACTCCCGCCCGGAAAATGAGCCACTGGAAAAGTTCTGCCCCTTAGGAACATTTTACTGTAACTACCTCGGCCCTGGCATCATCTCGCTGGAAGAGAAGGACCCACACCACGACAGCATGCCCTCCGCGCAAAACCATATCAAAACTATCAAACAAACCATTGATGCCCTCACCCCTTAGCAAGGGAGACGAATTGCAATGGCTTTTGTATGCTAGGATTAAAAACAGAACAAATTGAGGCTGGAAACCGTGAACGAGTCCAACACGGCAAGCTTTTACGGGGACAATGATAATTGGCGATTTTGTCTGCTGATAAATGGGTGGCCCATGAAACAATCGAATTTAGATGGCACTCTAAAATGCCCTATCTGCAAAAAACTTGCGGAGAAGGATAAAACAAAGAATCCGTTTTTACCTTTTTGTTCTGACCGATGCCGAACCATCGACTTGGGAAAGTGGCTGGATGGAAAATATGTCATCGAAGGAGATGAGCCCACTCACGACGCAGAATCGTAAACCGGGATAATCTGGGAAACACAAAATCTGCCACAAACTCTTCCACCCCTCAGAACTCTGTCAAAACTGCCAATAATTAAGGGTTCTAGTCGTGTTGAGTCATTGGAGGATAGAATGGCTCTTGCTGGTAGCTTATAATACTTTGTTTATTGCCAGCAACCGTTCTTCTCAGCTTAGAGTCTTGCCAGTGGCCTCTATCGCCAGTGGTTACACGTCGTTCAGGGAAACGTTGGCCTTCCTTAAAAAAACTTCGAGGATTTGTTTCTGGTAAAGCACGACGGCGATATCCATCATGCCATCATGGTTGAAGTCTGCGCCGGTGATGGAACGGGGCTGGGAACCCACAACATAATTAAAATGCGGATAAATAAATGTCCCATCTCCTCTCCCAGGAATCACGGATATGCTCCCCCCTCTGCGGTTGCACACCACAATATCTGGAACCTTGTCGCCGGTGAAATCCGCCGCCACAATATTATGCGGTCCTTTTTCTCCTGCAAAGTCTTCCAGTTTGAAGAACGTACCTTTCTTACCTCCTATATAAATACTTAGGCTGTCCCTCATCGGACTGGATGCAACCAGGTCTGTCTTTCCATCCATGTTCATATCATGGTGAATGATGAACGAGGACTGATTGCCGCCAGTGATTTTTTTAGGCGGCAGGAAAGTGCCGTCTCCATTGCCTAAAAACAGTTTAATATGCCTCACCTTAACCGCATTGAGCGCCATGGCAATATCCTGATTGCCATCGCTGTTGTAATCGTCAAGGGTGATGTATGCGGGAGTGGGGCCTGCCTGATAGGCCTCGGCGACTTTAAAAGTACCATCTCCCACTCCGAGAAGAATGATCAGTTTATTGAAACGCAGAGTCACGGCGAGGTCGATTTTTTCATCGTTATTGAAATCGCCCGCTTTAACCGCGATAGGAAGCCGTCCAACCTTCACATCAGTCTTCAGCTTGAACAATCCGTCTTTCTGCCCGAGGATAATGGAAATATTGCCATCGCCATAGTTGCATAAAGCAATATCGGGAATACGGTCGCCGTTGAAGTCCGCCACATCGAGAGCAAATGGCTCACGCCCGGTTTCAATGGTCTGCGGGTCTTTGAAAGTACCGTCCCCGAGACCTTCGAGAAAATTCAGGGAATTGCCCCCTGAGTTGACCACCAGAAGATCGGGGAACTCATCGTTGTTCATGTCGCGGGCTAACACCACTTCAGGCTTTTTCCCGACCTTATAGGAGACCGGCAGGGCGAACAAATCCGGAGCAGGCGGGCTTTGTCCGCAACCAGACAAAAAAAGCACCCCTAACAAAGAAACCAGAATTTTCATATCCAACCGAGCCGACCTTTTCATCGTAGTTTTTCCGATTCTGAGTTATAACGATTTTTTGGTTATACAGGATGCCTCGAAACTTGTAAACGAATTTGAAAAAATGCTACAATTTTCAATAAGTTATAGCATATTTGAGCCTCTATAAAATGCCCTGCCATCATTATTGCAAATCAGTTTTTTTCATTATCATTTTATTCTTTATAGGATGCCAGAGTTTCCAATTCGACCCCTGGCCCGAAAATGGGGAAGGAGTGTACCACACGGTGCAAAGAGGCCAGACCCTGTACCGCATTGCCAAAACCTATAACCTGGATGTGGAAGTTCTGCAGCGTGCCAACCATCTCAAATATCCCGAAAAACTTCCAGTGGGAAGACGGTTATGGGTTCCGGGAGCCCGCAGGGTTTTAAGAGTACCACCCACCTTTAAACCTCGTTCCACTAAACCTCGTTCCACAAAAAACAAATCAGTGCCCACCGTTAAACCTCGCAAGGGTTTTCTTATCTGGCCGGTAAATGGACCTCTGACGTCCCTGTTCGGAAAGCGAAATGGACGCAAGCATGAAGGAATTGATATTAGCGCGCCCAAGGGAACCCCTGTTTATGCTGCCGCAGAGGGTGAAGTCGTGTTTAGCGACTGGGGACCCACCGGCTATGGAAAAATGATCATCATCAAACACAAACATCATTTGACCACCATTTACGCACATAACTCAAAACTTATTGCTAAAAAAGGAAGCCGGGTCAAGCAGGGACAAAAAATATCTCTGGTAGGAAGTACCGGCCGATCCACAGGACCTCATCTCCATTTTGAAGTGCGAAACAACACGCATGCAAAAAATCCGATAAAATATCTGCCTATTAAAAAATAAGGTGTCCTTTTTATCCAATCTTTGATAAAAAGCCGACACTGCTGGTCTAATGTGAATTTCAAGAAAGGTAGCATCATGGAGACTGCGAAACAAATCATCCGCGATGTTTTCGACTTTCCAAAAGAAGGAATCATTTTTAAAGATATTACACCACTATTGGCTGACCCCGCGTCATTTAAGAGAACCATTGATTCCCTGAAGAACCGTTACGCCAACAAGCAGGTGGACGCGATAGTCGGTGTAGAAGCACGTGGGTTTATCTTTGCCTCAGCATTGGCCTATGCGCTGGGTACCGGAGTGGTCATGGTTCGAAAACCAGGTAAACTTCCTTACAAAACTTTCAAGGAAACCTACTCCCTTGAATACGGAACCGATACCGTAGAAATTCATCAGGACGCATTTCGGGCGGGACAAAGTATCCTCATCATTGATGATGTGCTGGCCACCGGCGGAACTCTGGCTGCCACTCTCGATTTGATTCAGAAAAATTTTAAAGACGTAAAAGTACTGGAAGCCGCTTTCCTGATCGAACTGGATTTCCTGAAAGGCCGGGAAAAACTCAAAAACACTCCTGTTCACTCCATGATCCATTACTAGCAGGCCACGCCTGTTAGGAACAGGGTAAAGTCTTGCTAATTGGCCTCATGATTCCTCCTTAGCTCTCGTGTCCTGGAGGGGTAACACCTGGTCTAGGGGGCGAAAAGGGACTTCTTTGGAGAGTGCGTCCACCAGACGGCGAGTATCTTCCAGATAGTCAGGAGAGATCATCAGTTCAATGAGTCCACGGGACGCGTCCAGCGTTCGCACCACTGCCAGATCATCGTACCCTTCAAAAATGCTGACAATATATGCGATGTCTTTTTTATCGACTTCGATCTGCCATTGAATAGAATCGGTATGCATACTTACCTCCCACACTAGCAGGTTGGTCGGGAGTGGAGTTTTTCCAGGAGTATCATGATCAGGCTGATGGCGGAAGGAGTGACTCCGGAGATACGCCCTGCCTGCCCCAATGTGACCGGGCGAATTTCCTCAAGTCTCTGCACCACTTCATGGGAAAGTCCGGGCACTCCTTGATACTCAAATTCATCAGGTATGCAGTAGTGTTCCAGTTTCTTTTGCCGGGCCACCATCTGGTTCTGCCGGTTGATAAATCCTTCATACTTCACGCGAATCTCTACCTGCTCACCAACCAATTGCGGAACCTCATCGCCATCAAAAGCTCTTAGCAAACTATCATGCGACACTTCGGGGCGACGGAGCAGACCCCCCAAGGTAGTAGAATTCCTCAACTCCTGAATACCCAGTTTGGACAACCGTACAAGTGTTTCCGGATTAGGCGCAACAGGTGTCTCTTCCAGCCTTTTTATCTCTCTGTCCACCGCTCGGTATTTCCCCATACATTTTTCAAGCAGAACTTTATTCACCAGACCCAGTTCATGACCCTTTCCCATCAGCCGCTCGTCGGCGTTATCCTGCCTTAAGATCAACCGATATTCAGCGCGTGAGGTGAACATGCGGTAGGGTTCCAATGTGCCTTTGGTCACCAGGTCATCAATGAGCACACCGATATAACTATCCATGCGGGTGAGCAAAAACGGTTTTCGCTTTTGCGCCTTGAGGGCGGCATTGATCCCTGCCATGATGCCCTGGCCCGCCGCTTCTTCATAGCCGGAAGTGCCGTTTATCTGGCCTGCGTGGAACAACCCGCTCACCCGTTTGGTCTCCAGAGCAGGAGTGAGTTGCGTAGGCGGGACATAATCGTATTCCACGGCGTAACCCGGTAAAACAATCTCGGCCTGTTCCAAACCCGGAATCGTGCGCACAAACCGCAACTGCACTTCTTCGGCAAGACTGGTAGAAATGCCGTTCGGGTAAATCCAGTCCGACTCCAAACCTTCCGGCTCGAGAAAAATATTATGCGAATTCTTATCAGGAAACTTAACAACCTTATCTTCTATGGAAGGACAATAGCGCGGACCGACTCCATCTATCACCCCGCTGTATAATGGAGACAAATGCATATTATCACGGATGACCTGTGCGGTTTGTTCATTGGTGGCGGTGAGATAGCAGGGTACCTGTTTCCGGTCAATGCTATGAGTCGAAAACGAAAAAGGCCGCGGCACCTCATCCCCAGGCTGTGGGGTACAACGACTGAAATCGATGCTGTCGCGCTTCAAACGTGGCGGGGTTCCCGTTTTCAAACGACCCAGTTCAAAGCCCGCCGCCAGAAACGATTGCGATAATCTGGTGGACGGTTTTTCTCCCACCCGGCCAGCAGGTCTGCTTGTCAATCCAAGATGGATGAGTCCGTTCAAAAAAGTCCCCGTGGTAATGACCACAGATACCGCCTGAATTTCGGATCCAGATGCTGTCCGCACTCCTTTAATGGTAGAGTTTTCAATAATTAGTTCATCGACTTCTTCAAAGAGCAGGGCGAGGTTATCGGTATTTTCCAGAACCCGGCGCATGGCATTTTTATATCGATTCTTGTCGGCCTGAGCCCGATAACCATGCACCGCCGGCCCTTTGGAAGAATTCAACACCCGAAACTGGATTCCCGTCTCGTCAATAATTTTGGCCATCTCACCCCCGAGCGCGTCTATCTCACGCACAATATGGCCTTTACCCACTCCGCCAATTGCGGGATTGCACGGCATCAAGGCGATTTTGTCCGCTTCCAAAGTGATCATCACTGTGGAACACCCCATACGCGCCGAAGCCAGGGCCGCTTCGCAACCCGCGTGCCCGCCGCCAATAACAATTACGTCAACCATCTTCATCAAGTTTAAACCAGACTGGTGAATGAACTGTCTATCTTACAACAAATCAGGGGGAAAATAGAAGTTTGAGTTTTAGTCAGAGGGAATTATCGGCTCCTTCAGTGGGAGAACCCATCAAATGCCGAAACGCGGGTCGAATCAGTCCCAACAAAAATGCCATCTTAGAGGACCGCAAAACAAAATTCCAGCCAATAGAAAGGTTCAACCAGTTGCCCTTCAGGCTAGGAGGGAAAATGCTTTCATGCTATGTTTTTTAAAGTACTAATAGCTTCTCAATATGTAACCTAAAAGTCTTAAGATGTCTTCCAAACTCTCCTGGTGGCAAAAAAAGAAACGCTCGATCATCCAAAGACTGCTGATCGATTTTGTTAATTCCAGCGACAGCTATGTGATCCAACATCTACCGGAATTTCTGTCAAAAACAGAACTCAAGCTTTCCCAGTTCAGAGGGTATTGGATTCACCAAAACAAAGGCAATAATGATGAGGACTTAATCCGTTTACTATTTCTCATTACCACTATGGAAGAACTAAAAAGTTCGAATATTCCAGGAAGTCTGGCGGAAGTAGGGGTATACCGCGGAAACTCCGCGAAAATATTTCATTCGCTTTGCCCAGAAAGAAATTTATATCTATTCGACACTTTTACAGGCTTTGACGAGAGAGACGGCGAGAATGCGGGAGGATTTTCCGACACCTCTATCGAACAGGTACAAGAGTTTGTCGGAACCAACAACAACATTCATTATTTCCAGGGTTATTTTCCGGAAACAACAAGCCAGTTATCTCCCGACACACGATTTGCCCTCGTGCATCTTGATGCCGACCTCTACCAGCCAATGAAAGCTGGGCTGGAATACTTCTACGATAAACTCGAATCGAGGGGGTTCTTATTTTGCATGACTCCGGTAGCCCCTCTTGGCCCGGCGTTCTAAGTGCAACACAAGAATTTTTTGCCGACAAACCCGAAAATCTCATAAGAATACCAGACAAATCCGGCACCGCCCTGATGAGGAATTAAACAGGTTCGGTCTTGCAGGTATCGGCAATTAAGACGGTCATGCCTGCTGGTGGGAGTTGGTTGGTATTATAATTTGATTCCCGATTTTTCAGCTTTCATTATTAAATAATTCACGAATGCTGAACAAGATACGAGCATATATTGTGCATCTTCAAAATCGGAATTATCTTTTTCGGTTAAGCCATGTCGAATTCCACTCTCATCGCTTGTGTATCCGTACAGTTTTATAAACCCCTCGATTTGCGCAGGGTGTAATTTGATTGTTTCACCTATTTTTTTTAGCGCTTTCGGTAAGGTACCATTGGAATCATTGGCGATTAATTTTACTATTGATTCCACAGCTGATATGGACTCTTTAATTGAGTTTCGATAGTCGGGATCAGTTTTATTGGATATATTTGAGTTAGCGGTTTTTATATGTTCATGCACACCAGATAGTTTTTTAGATTTTGAATTATCCAAAGCTGTTTTAACTGCTTCCATTTCATGTTCGTTCGTAATTGGAGATAATCTTCCGTCGATAAATCTATAACCGGAAAATTCTTCTTTAAGGATATGATTAAAAATACTTATATAATCGTCTTTGGAGTCAGAAAAAGGTGTGCAGTAAGGGTTATCCATGAGATTGAGGTTATCCATAACGTATTCAATAAAGTCATAGACCTGATGCCATTCTGAATAAGAAAAAATACGTTTAATTTCGCTTGTAGCGTTACTTAAATCAGAGGGGCACTCATCTAACGGGAGTTTCAAAAACCAGCACCATATACGTTTGTAAAGAACATAGATTCCTGAATCTTGAAGAGTCCTACGCGATTCGTGTAAAAGAAAACTTTGGAGGAACACATTCCATAAGCTGGTACGCAAAGCATCATCCATCGAATTTAATTGTATTTCTTTAATTGGTTCTTCACCTATTCTTTGGGAAAATTTCATAGAGAAATGTTTTAAAATTAAGAGGTCAAGTTACCGCTTGACTGCAAGTTGATTTCCACATAATCATCTTCTCGGGAAAAAAGAGCACTCTGGAAGCAAGAATTGTCAATTCTATATTTGGTAGAGGAGGTAAAGGAGTATTATTGGGGGAGAGTAACTAAATTTCCTCTCCCGTTAGGGAGTGCCGAAGAGAAGACTCGAACTTCCACACCCTTTCGGGCACATGAACCTGAATCATGCGCGTCTACCAATTCCGCCACTTCGGCATACATTCGTTATTTGAGGGGCGTATTATAACAAATTCTTATAGAATTTAAATGCTTATTAACTACTAAAGAATCACTTGCTCAGAGTTTCTGTGCGCTCCAATTCTGCCTCGGCTTCTTGTCCCTCTTGGACCAGAGACTGCACCGAAATATGATCTTTAAAAATAAAGAACAACCCGCCACCAACCAGCACTATAAAACCTGTCGCCCAGGAAACCATGCCAAAGCTAACGGCGGTCACTTCAGCTTCACCTCTGATGTCATGAAGAGCAATTAGAACTCCTGCGTTGAAGGACCCCAAAAAACCAGGGGTAGGAAGTATTATTATAAGAACACAAACCATAACGGTTAATAACAACATGGACTCCAGAGATTTGTCCTGCAAGTCAAAAGCAAAATATAAAGGATAATAGGTCGCAATAAATAAAACCCATGTTAACGCGGAGAAAAAAACAATCTGCGCCAAGGCACTACCATCCTTGATTATTTTGCACCCCAAAGCGGACTCCCCAACCATCAAAGAAACCCTTTCCTTCCATTTATCCGGAAGAGGTTTTACAAACCAGCTTATGCCGGATTTAACCTGTTGCTCTTTGTAAGCCAAAAGAAACATCAAGCACAACAAACCAAGAACCAGTATCGCGCAAAATTTGCCAAACCCTGCCAGCATGGCTTGAACAGATACTCCGGAAAAGGTGAGTTGCGGATCAAACATATCTATCTTGACCACAAAGACCCATACGAACAATATCAAGAAGAAAACCAGATCAAACAAGCGTTCCACAATTATGGTAGAAAAGGCCCCCGCAAATGTGATGCCATGTTTTTCCCCCAGCAAATAAGCCCTAAGGAACTCCCCAGCTCTGGCGGGCAGAATGTTCCCCATTAAACCGACCATAAGGGGCGCATAAATATCCTTAACAGGGATTTGTTTAAACGGACGAAGCAGAACTTGCCAGCGATAGGCACGAGTCACATAGCTTAAAAGAATAATCCCCATTGACGGCAGAACATAAACCAACTCACTCGCTTTAAAGGAAGTAACCAACTCGTCCATAGAAGCATTGCGCAGGGTGTAATAAAGTGCTCCAACTGCAATGATAAGTCCGATCAGCAACTGACGAGCTTTTTTCAATTTTCCCTTTCCAGTATTTCCCTGGCTTTATCAATGTCCTGCTTAATCTGAACAACCAGATCACCAGCGGACTTGAAGGTTATTTCACTGCGAATGCGCGCCACAAACTGGACTTCAATTTCATGGTGGTAGATCACTTCATTAAAACCAAAGATATGCACCTCGACACTTAGCCGGTCGCGATTAAAGGTTGGATTAAACCCAATATTCGCCACCGCGTCATAAGACTTTTTTTCATAGACAACCCGAACCGCATACACTCCTGTCCCCGGTATCTGGACCTTACTGGTATCAATATTTGCGGTTGGGAACCCGATGGCCTGCCCGGTTTTATAACCGGAAATAACCGGACCTATAATGGAATAATCCCGACCCAGAAATTGACTCGCTGTTTCTACCTGCCCGGCCTCTATCAGTTCCCGCACATGAGAACTGCTCACGGTATGCCCATTGAGTTTGAAGGGCTCCACCACATGTACCTGAAATCCAAATTCCTGACCCATCTTTTTAAGGTAGGGAATCGTCCCTTCCCTTCCGCGACCAAAGGCGTAGTCGAATCCGACAACAACTTCCTTCACACCTATTTTTTCAAAAAGAATATTTTTAGAAAAATCACGTGGCCGCTGGTCTGCGAACTTCCTGGTGAAATCAGCGCAAATGACCAGATTGATTCCAAAGGATCCCATCAACTCCATTTTTTGTTTGAAATGGGTCAACAGAGGAGGCACTTTTTCTGGCGCGATGATCTTTAAGGGATGCGGCTCGAAGGTGAACGCTATGGCAGTACCTCCATGCGCGAGGGCCAATTCTGCCGTTTTGCGGAACAGGGTCTGATGCCCCACATGCACCCCGTCAAAATTGCCAATCGCCATCACAGGATGGGGAATGACATCGGTTATATTTTTTGTTCCCCGAATAATTCTCATAAATTGATTTTATACTACCCCAAACCACTTATTATTCAAGGCTAGGGAAATCATCCGGGAAAATCCTGATTCCAGCCTGATGCATTTATCTCCCTAATCTGCTAGAATGAATTCTATCGTAACAAAGGAGCATCTGGATGTTTGATATCGGGTTTTTTGAGTTGATGATTATTATGGGCATCGCCGTTGTGGTGATCGGCCCACAGAACCTTCCTAAACTCGCAAGAGCTATTGGTAAAGGTTGGGGCGAATTCCAAAGAACTTTCAGCGGCCTGAAACAGGAGGTCATGGATGAGGCGGAAGGACTCAAACAATCCGTCAACGTCGATGCCCTGGAACAGGACATCAGCGCCGCTACCAAAGTGGACGTCGATGTCAACCTTTCAGAAGCCGACCTTGATATCGCCGGCGACCTGAGAAAAAAAGACGACTAAGCGTCGGGCCAGTGTCTCTTTGCCCCTGCGGCTAGTAGCCCACGGGAGTGGGTAACCAATGATCAGTTCCGTATCGTTTCACCCTTTCATTTCCCATTTTTCCCCTGCCTTATTTGTTGCCGGACTAGCCCTGCTTTTTCTGGCCAACAAAAAAAATAATGAAAAATTAAAGGCCGCAGGAGCTTTTAATCTGAGCCTGGGCCTTCTGGCCGCTGTAGTCGCCGATTTTTCCGGCATGGTCTCTGTAGACATTAACCTACGCACCGTTGTGGATGTTGAAGGACACCAAGGCTATGCTTTTTTGTTTACCCTGCTCTATGGATTCTCTGCCGGCTACGCCTACACCAAAACCTTCCATAGGACCGCGATAGGATTTTATATGGCAGGGTTGCTGGCAATGGGCTTCTGCTTGTCTTCAGGCTATCGACTGGTCTTTTAGCGGAAGGTTTCCCAAAAGGTGATATGAAGGAGAGGCCCGTTAGCTCCTCCACTTAACGCGTGGAAACTCCGAAACGATGAACCAGTTCTCCACCGAAATAACCGGTGGTGAGAATACAAACTCCCCCTGCGGCAATGATTAGGAAATACAAAATCCTGCCCCAGGGTTGGCGTAAATATCTGGAAACCAGCATGGCCAAAATAAATACCGCCGTTGTGGTGAACGCAAACTTCAAATGGCTGGACAAAAAGTCCCTGAACTTTTCTGTGTTTTCCAGACTAATCATTCCCAGAAATCCTACCAGCAGAACCGGAAACAGGCACCAGAACCCAAGCCGGATGTTGAACCGACCTGCGGTTTCAACCACCTCATCATTGCGAAGCGCTCCATAAATTTCAAACACCACTCCGCTGGTTAACAAACCCATCGGAAAGTGAACAATGGCGGGATGAAGTTTTGCGAAGAACGTCATGAACCAGATTTGTTTTTACCGCGGGGTTTTCTCCGGCGGTCAATTTCTGCCAGAATGATTCCGGTCGCGACTGATACGTTGAGGGATTGCAGGGAACCCTTTCCGGGAACCCGGACCACCTTATCGCACTTTTGTTTAACTCGACTCGAAAGTCCCTCCTTTTCATTTCCCATCACTACCACAGCGGGGAACTTGATTTCAGTATCGAACAGAGTTTCCTTCGCACTCGGGTCCGCACCCACCACAAACCAACCCTGTTCCCTGCAGTCTCTTAATGCAGAAGGGAGATCACTACTGGTAAATATTGGGACCTTTTCCAGTCCTCCTTCCGCCATTCTCGCAGCGGAAGAGGGGACCACCGAAACCTTTCCGCTTCCCGGGACTATCAACCCCTGCACACCAAAAAAAGCGCAGGTCCGCAAAATTGCTCCCTGATTATGCGGATTATCAATTCCGTCTAACGCCACGACCAGCCCCTTGTCAGGCATTGTCCCCCGGATCAGTCGATGCGCGGATTCCGGTAGACGAGGCCGGACAACCATCACCACTCCTTCATGGTGAACACTTGACGCAACTTTATCGAGGGATTCCTGATCCAATTGACGATAGGGAAGTTTATTTTCTCCGCAAAAGGCCTTGATCTCTTTCAACTCAGCAGAACGGGCGCGGCTGAAAAACATGCGCAAGAGACTTTCCGGTCTCGCCTTAAACGCGCTCATGCAGGAGTTCCAGCCGTAGAGGGTAAACTCCTCCTGCTTTTTATATTGCTTGCGCACCCGGTCGGGGCGGGTTTTTTCAAAGATTGTCGTTTTCTGGCCCAATTACTTCCCTCTGGAAAAAAATATCAAGGCAATGACTCGTTGTACCCCTTCGAGGCACGCCTGGTAGCTACTCGCCGCTAGCCATGCCCCCCCATCATAAATTCTTCACTGTCTTCAAAAGCCGGAATTGGAAATTTGGAAACCTGGTTAAAAAAGTTCTCCGCCTGTTGCATGACCTCTGATGCCGTGTTGCACTCAAACATATTTTTTCTAAACTTCGCCGCACCGGGATAACCAAACACCAGCCAGGACGAAAACTTGCGTAACAAAATCAGCGTCGATCGCAAATCATAATTCTCGCGCAACCCATTTAAATAATGGTTCAGAAGTTCGAGACTCGCACGTTGAACAGACACGCCGACACATTCTTTAAAAATCCAGGGATTCCGCAAAGCCCCCCGACCGATCATCACTGCGTCCACTCCAGTTTCCTGCAATCTTTGTTTTGCCTGGGTAGCACTGCGGATGTCTCCGTTACCAATGATCGGCAGTTTCGCCCGGTGCTTGACTTCGGCAATGAGGTCCCAATCCGCTTTACCTTCATAACCCTGAGCGCGAGTGCGCCCGTGAATGGCCACCCACTCGCAACCTGATTGATAGGCGGCTTCGACACATTCATGAATGGTCAACTCATCTTCATTCCAACCCGTTCTCATCTTGACAGTGAGAGGCAGACGAATGCCTTTTTTAATCGTGGTCAGAAATGTTTCCAGATAAGCCGGGTCGCGCATCAATGCGGCCCCGCATCCTTTTTTGATCACTTTCTTTACCGGGCAACCCATGTTGATGTCGACAAAATCTGCCCCTATTTCTTCAACCACGCTCACCGCCCGGACAATATCTTCCGCCGACTCACCAAAAAGTTGCACCCCTGCAATAGTTCCGGGATTTTTATGAATGCGCATCATCTTTCGAGTCTTCTCGGAATTGAAAAAGAGCCCTTTCGCGGACACCAACTCAGAAACCAGGACGCCAGCCTGCATTTCATCCATTAACTGGCGAAAACAGACATCGGTGATCCCCGCCATGGGAGCCAGCCAGAATGGGCTTCTGGCGCGCGTTATCAGTTTTTTCTGACCCGCAGGCGCATCTGAAATAAGTGACGATTGCAGTAAATTCATAAACTTTTTCTATCCAAGTCTCCCAAAAAAGATTGGAAATGCGGGGGAGGGGGTACTTTAAATTCCAAATAACGGTCGAAGCATTGGAAACTCAACTTCCAGGCATGCAATCCATACTCATAAGTTTCGTCGCACCCTTCTCCATAAACCTTATCATTTAAAATTGGCAGGCCCTCGCTGGATAAATGCACACGGATCTGATTGGTTCTACCAGACAAAGGAACCACTTTTAAAACCGAATGGGTGTTGGTGGAAGCCAACCATTCAACCTGGGTGGTCGCGGCTTGCGGTTTCCTGATTCCCTCTCCAACTCCCCGTTGCGCCCCGGCCACAACTCCAATAGGCGCTGTTAAAGTGAACCGCTTTTTCTCTGGCATGCCTTTTACCAGAGCCAGATATTCTTTCCGCACTCGATGGTTTTGAAATTCTTTCATTAAGAATCCCGCCGCCTGACGAGACCGGGCAAACACGATCAACCCTGTAGTGGTTGCGTCTAAACGTTGCACAGGGCGCGGAACTTCCTCTGGAAACATTTCTTTCAAAACTTCGGTCATGCTGTTTTGAAAATACCGCCCACTCGGATGCACGGGAATGGGTGCCGGTTTGTTAAACACCCGGATATGCCGGTCTTGATAAATAACTTGTAGCCTGCGATCTGCCGGAGGTTCCTGACGAACTCCCGCATGAGTGATGATGCTATCCCCTGCATGAAGGATACAGCCGGGCCGAGCCTTTTCCCCATTTAACGTGATATCTCCGTTTACAATCTGCGCGATCCAGGCTTCCCGGGTCTGATAGGGAAACCGTGATGAAAAATACTGCTCAACGACAAAACCGTGGTATTGCGGCGGGATCGTAGATTTATAAATCTGCTGGGTTGCTGGAGGCCGGTAAAGTGAAGTCATGATAGTTGAGGAAAATACCACTTGCTCATTGCTTGTGGCGGCTCGCCACTAGTTCCATTGTGGGTTGACGGGGGCTTTAATCAGGTATTCGTAATCTTTGCCCATGGATTTGACAACACTTGCCCAGATACCTCCTTCATTTTCCTGAAACACAAATTCGCTCTGCGCTTCACAGGTCAGCCAACTGAGCCGGGTCATTTCACCTGCCAGTTGGCCTGCGCCCCAACCGGAATAGCCCATATAAAACCTGATATTTTTTTCCGGGTTTTCAAGTCGCGTCATCATGTTATCAAGAAGCTCCCAACTCATTCCCAGGTAAACTCCATCACAAATAATATCCAGTTCCGGTAAAGGAGTTTTTGAATAGCAAAGGCAAAACACCTGCGAGAGGGACACGGGACCACCCATATAAATTTTTCCAGAGGGAGAATTTAAAACCCCCATCTCCTTAAAAACTTCTTCGGCGCTAATAGGGGCAGGGCGGTTAATCACCAGACCAAAAGAACCCTGGTCGTCGTGATTGCATAACAACACCACCGTTCGGGAAAAATTCGGATCCGGCAAAACAGGATTGGCAATTAGAAAATGGCCTTTACCATAATCTGAGCTAGCTTCTGACATAGTATTTTAAATTACAGATTGAGGGACTGGAGCTTTTTAAAGTTAGGGCCGACCTTGGCCTCTTCTTTTCCTTCAACAGAAGAAAAATTATTGTCCAAAGCGACACTTACCAGTTCAGGAAACTTTTTCGACTGGGAAAGAGCTAAAATACCATCATCCCCTATTTCGTTCTGAGCCAGATCCAGGTCCTCAACCTTCTCTAACTGGTTCTCATTAGCAAGGATAATCGCCCCCTCGTCCTTAATATAGTTGCGGTAAAGGTTAAGGGATTTGACCTTTTTCAATGCGTTTGAGTTCACAAGGGAACGGATGCCTTCTGGCTCGATATCGTTACCCCCAAGTTCCAGCCAATTGACCTTGGAAAACAACTCCGCCTCCGCCAATAGCTTGACTCCGGCATCACCAATGCGGTTACCCCCCAGATTCAATCGCCGCACCTTGGCAACACGTTCGTCACGGCTGATGATCGTCATGCCATTCGGGCCAATACAATAGCCTTTCAAGTTCAAGTCTTTACCATCTGCCGTGAGCGTTTCGGAGATTATTTTCTCCATAATTTCCCGTAGTTTTTCACCCGTATAACTACATGGTTCCGCGGGTTTATAAATTTCAAAATGAGTGATCGAAGGCATAAGACCTCTTTTAAATAGGATTTAATCGTCCAAATCCCCAAGAATTCAACGGGAAAATGTCGCAAAACAAACAAAAAAACAACTAATTCGATTTCAAACAGGCTATTATAAGGTTGACATAAAATCAATTATATTTTAAATTTTCAAGATTCACCTTGAACCAGTATTTATTGGGCTTTTCACCCAATAGTGAATATACCATTTCGGTCTTCCTCCGTACTGGATGAGTTTCAGGATTTCAAGGTCTGCTCCCATAATTAGCCGCAAATTTAAACGCATTTTCATTGCGTTATAACGTATTGGAGGAGTTTTATGAAATTGGATTTTGATAAAATGGGCGGTCTGGTTCCGGCCATCGTTCAGGACGCCGAAACCGGAAAAGTCCTGATGCTTGCCTATATGAACACCATTGCATGGGGAAAAACCCTGGAAACCGGAAAAGCATGGTTCTACAGCCGCTCGCGCGACAAGCAATGGATGAAAGGTGAAGAAAGCGGTAACGTGCAAATCGTTAAGGAAGTTTTTGTCGACTGCGATGATGACACAGTTCTGCTAAAGGTCGAACAGGTCGGCAAAGCCGCCTGCCATAAAGGCTACACCAGTTGTTTTTTCAGAAAAGTTAACGGTGACGTGCAAGTCATCGAAGAAAAAGTTTTTGACCCAGAAAAAGTTTACAAAAAATAATCCGCCCCCTTAAACAATTTGTCTTAAGAAGAAGTTAATTCATGAGTGGTAACGTATTGAAGTTAGGAATCCCGAAAGGAAGCCTGGAAGAGGCAACTATTAAACTTTTTGCGCGAGCCGGTTATAACATCGGCATCAAAAGCCGGTCCTATTTCCCCAGCATCGATGACGAAGAAATCGAGTGCATGCTGATCCGCGCTCAAGAAATAGCCCGTTATGTAGCGGATGGCGTGCTGGATGCAGGCCTGACTGGAAAGGACTGGATCCTTGAGAATCGCGCCGATGTTGAAGAGATCGCGCCTCTGGTTTATTCAAAGGTCTCCGCCCGGCCAGTACGCTGGGTGCTGTGCGTCCCTAACGATTCCTCTATCCAATCCGTTAAAGATCTGCAAGGCAAGCGTATCGCCACTGAGGTGGTGAACCTGACGACCGACTGGCTGAAAGACAAAGGAGTGACTGCAAACGTTGAGTTTTCCTGGGGAGCCACAGAAGTTAAAGCCCCAAAATTGGTTGATGCCATTGTTGAAGTCACCGAAACCGGGTCTTCCCTGAAAGCTAACAACCTGCGCATTGTAGATACCCTGATGGAATCGACAACCCGCTTCATCATGAACAAGGAAGCCAGCCAGGACAAGTGGAAACGGAATAAAGTGGATCGCCTTGTTTTGATGTTGCAGGGAGCCATGGCCGCAAACGGTCGGGTAGGGCTAATGCTGAATGCCCCAAAAGATAACCTCAACGCCATTATTAAAATTTTTCCGCCGGGGAAAAAACCCACCATCTCCGAACTCAATGATAAGAACTGGGTAGCCGTGAATGTGATTCTGGAAGAAAAACTGGTGCGGGATATTGTTCCCGACCTTAAAATCGCCGGCGCAGAAGATATTGTCGAATATCCCTTGAACAAAATCATCCACTAATAGCGTACCCCTGGGGAAAAAGCATTATAGGGCAAGCAATGGTCATTGCACTTCTGAATGAAGGTTTTTCCAACCCCCTCCCTGAGCTGATAAACCGGATACCTTATGAAAGACCCCAACATAGATTCAGAAGGCTCAAGCTCCTTAGATAAAGAAGAACATCCCTCCAATGAAGAGGGAGTGGAAAGCTCTACTGAATCTGGGCCCGGGTTTGAGGAGCAGAAAGGCGAACTTCTTCCTCCTGAAGAAAAGAAAAAAGCTGGCTCAGGAAAAGTCTTTTTGCTCCTGATCCTCATTCTCGCAGGTTCGGGCGGCTATCTATATTTCAACAACCTCATTCCCGCTGAAATTTTAAATATCGTTTCCCCAAAATCGGTTACCTCCCAACCACCAGCATTGGTAACCCAAACACCCTCTTTTATGGAAGAGAATGTCGCTGAAATTCTTGGGCCCGTTGAAGATCCTGATACCACCGATCCTGCTCCTGCACCTCCTGAAACCGAGGAAGCGCATATTAGCGAAGTGCCACTCACATCACCGACTCACCTCTCTGGCGCCGACCTTCAGGCACCAGAAGAAGAAGCGCAGGAAGACGCAAACCTTGAAGAAGTTGAAGGTCCTGGTACCACCGATCCTGCTCCTGCACCCCCTGAAACCGAGGAAGCGCATATTAGCGAAGCGCCACTCACATCACCGACTCACCTCTCTGGCGCCGACCTTCAGGCACCAGAAGAAGAAGCGCAGGAAGACGCAAACCTTGAAGAAGCCAAGCTGGTTATAGAGCAGGAGGGAGAAGCGAAGGCTGAAACAATCACTCCTCCCGTTCCAGCCGTTCCAGAATCTGCCCAACCAGAAGAACCCCGGCGCAGTAAAGCTGTCCAGGCTTATCTCGACTTCATTGAATCTTCTGTACTGAAGATAGGCGAGTTGATTAAAGAAAGATTTGATTGGGGTCGGGATTATTTAAAAGAAAAACCGGGTTGAAGCCTGTCCTTAAAGAAAT
Organism: Nitrospinales bacterium; assembly: GCA_965263085.1. Classification (GTDB taxonomy): domain Bacteria; phylum Nitrospinota; class Nitrospinia; order Nitrospinales; family VA-1; genus LS-NOB. The sequence goes on along the minus strand of OZ253582.1, from coordinate 1,483,073 downwards.
TTTAAGGGAAACTTGTTCGTGATCAAACCGGCCTCGTGGCAAAGGAGTTGGAAATGCACCAGCCCTTCCATCTCTTCTTCGCCAAAATCGTAGCGGATTCTATTTTTAAGATAGTCCTGCAATAAAGATAAAGGATGTCCGGTTTCATTTGCTTGAGCCTCGGCAATGGCATCCAGGTTTTGCATCCCTTCTCGCTTGGCATCCATCAAGGCTTGAATGATTCCATCTTCCACCTTGATGTCTTCCCGAACTGCGATCACGGCGTGGACAAAAGTTTTTCCCGTCCGGCCGAACCACTCTTCGCTCAGGTCATAAACCAACGCACCTTCTTTGGAAAATCCCAACGCCGGATCACCAATGATCAAGGCAGCATCATGAGCTTCGAGCATTTTTCCTGGATCGGGTTTTTGCAGTGCCAGTTTTGGTCTGGCCAGAAACACTTTTGGGTAAAGTACGTGAAGTAGCGCAACAGAGGTTCTTGACCGGTCATCCAGCGCCAAAGAACGGATCTCATTAAGAGGAACCTTGGAGACCAGCAAAACGGTTCCCACCTTATTTCTGGAGGATATGGAAATGTTTGGTAAAAGTCGAAACCGATCGGCCTGCTTTAAATATTCAATGGCAGGAATCATGGCCATATCCAACTCTCCACCAGACAACTGATCGGCCAGCCGCGCCGGGGAATCGGTGCGGATTTCCAGCCCCGCCGCCCGCTTCATCAGAGGCTCAAAAAAAGGTTGTGAATTTATAAAATCGTGGATCCCAAAAAGCACGATATAGATTCCCTTCCAAAAAGAAAAAGGGATGAGGGTTGAACCCCCATCCCTTTTATTTAAACCATGTATCGGTTACAGGAAAAACGGCGCCATCACCAGAGAGACAATAGACATCAGTTTGATCAGGATGTTCATCGCCGGACCTGATGTATCTTTCAGCGGATCTCCAACCGTGTCACCAACCACTGTAGCATGATGAGCATCGGAACCTTTACCACCCAGATTACCCGCTTCCACATATTTTTTTGCGTTATCCCAGGCACCGCCACCATTGGACATCAACAGCGCCAGCAAAACACCAGCAAGTGTGGCACCCATCAACATTCCACCCAGTGCCTCTGCACCAAGCAAAGAGCCGACAATGATCGGGCTGAGGAAAGCCACGACACCCGGAGCAATCATTTCTTTCAGGGCCGCCTGGGTACTGATATCAATACAACGGGCGCTGTCCGGTTTACCGGTGCCTTCCATCAGACCCGGAATCTCACGGAACTGCCGGCGGATCTCTTCAACCATGGTCATAGCCGCATCGCCCACTGAAGTCATGGTGAGGGCAGCAACATAAAAAGGAATCGCGCCTCCTATGAAGACACCAATGATGACCGTCGTTTTAGTGATATCAATCGCATCAATATTTGCAGCCTGAGTGAAGGCCGCAAACAGGGCTAACGCTGTCAAAGCCGCAGAACCAATAGCAAAACCTTTACCAATCGCCGCTGTGGTGTTACCCACCTGATCCAGTCCATCTGTAATTTTACGGGTTTCTTCACCAAGTCCTGCCATTTCAGAGATTCCGCCTGCGTTATCCGCAATCGGTCCGTAAGCATCGACCGACATAGTGATGCCTACCGTCGCCAGCATTCCAACTGCAGCGAGAGCCACACCGTAAAGACCGGCGAACTCGGCACTGACAAAAATTGCCAGGGCAATGATCAGGATAGGCACAACGCAACTTTCCATTGCAACCGCAAGACCGGTGATCATAACTGTCGCGACACCTGTTTTACTCGACTCTGCAATTCGGACAACCGGCTTGCCAGCCGTGTAATACTCGGTGATCAGGCCAATACCGATACCTGCCAGACAACCAAACAACAAGGCAACAAAAACGCCCGATGGCAATCCCATAACTTTAATCAGGAAAAAAGTGGCAAACAACATGGCTCCTGCGCTGATAAAAGTACAATTACGCAACGCGGCAGAAGGATCCATGCTTCCCAAAGTAGCCATGGCCCAGATTCCCAGAACAGACGCTACCAAACCGACCATAGCCACTAGAACCGGAAGGGCCATGTACTCAAATTGCATAGTTGCCATGCCCGCACCGATAGCAATGGTCGCGATCATGGAACCGCAATAGGACTCAAAAATATCTGCTCCCAGACCTGCAGTATCGCCCACACAGTCTCCGACATTATCGGCAATAACTCCCGGGTTTCTGGGGTCGTCTTCCGGGATTCCCGCTTCCACCTTGCCAACCAGATCAGAACCAACATCAGCGGTTTTAGTGTAAATACCTCCGCCTACACGTGCGAACAAAGCAATGGAACTCGCGCCCATGGCAAACCCGCTGATAACACCGATCGAGTCGCCGCGACCAAACAGGGTGAACAATCCGCCAACCCCGATCAGACCCAAACTCGCTACACAAAGCCCCATCACCGCACCGCCGTTGAAAGCGATGTTGAGGGCTTTAGCCTGACCACCATCTGAAGCGGCCTGAGAAGTTCGCACCCCGGCAGTGGTCGCCGCGTTCATGCCAAAAAAACCGGCAAGCATGGAACAGCCAGCCCCTACTGCATAGGCCACGGCTGTCCACAAACCAAACCACAAACCGCTTTGTACAGAAATCAAAACCAAGAGCAGAAGAAATACGCCTCCCACAAAATAGCCAAGTATTCTATATTCCCTGGTCAAGAAAACCATTGCCCCTTCATGGATGGCATCGGCGATTTCGGTCATTTTTTCATTGCCAGCCGGTTCATCATCGACACTTTCAAAAAGCTTCCAGGCAATAACGAGTCCGAATAATCCAAATAAGACCGCCAGATAAACAAATTTCTGCGACGCATCAAAAGCGGCCATCACCAGATACAAGATCATAGCAATTCCGATGAAGACCATTTCTCCTTTATGTTCCGTTAACATTTTGTTCAATCCTCCGTAGATTTAGATCGTTTATTAAGTTCTTTGAGCGTCGCTTCTACCGTTTGCACTGCTTGTTCCATAGTTTCATTTACCAAGCCTGAATCTTCTTCATCAAATGGAGACAACACATAATCAACAATATCGTCTCTATCTTCGGGCCTGCCGATCCCCACTCGAATCCGTGCAAATTCTCCGGTCCGTATGGATTGGATCGTTGATCGAATTCCCCGCTGTCCGCCATCGCCACCCTTGAACTTTTTCTTAACCTTGCCAAGAGGAAGATCGATGTCGTCATGAATCACCAGCATTCGCTCTGGTGAAAGATTAAAAGCGGAAAGCAACGACTTGGCCGCTTTTCCGCTTTCATTCATATAAGTCATCGGTTTCGCTATAACAACTTTGAGTCCATCCACTTCTCCTTTCCCATACAAGGAGAAATATTTGTGATTACCCAGCCGGATATCATATTTATCTGCCAGATTATCTACCACCCAAAAACCCGCGTTGTGCCGGGTCAACTCATAGCGTGGCCCAGGATTGCCAAAACCTAAAATTAAGAACACCGTTTATTTTAACCGTCTTCTTTTTTATCGGTCGCATCAGCCGGTGCCGAGGCGTCAGTTTCAGTGCCTTCAGCCTCCTCGCCTTCAGGTTTCTCTTCTTTCACTTTTTCAACATGAACTGTCACCACTGCGTCACCGGGCTCATTGATAATCTCCACACCTTCCCCCACCGTAATATCAGCAACATGAATCACATCATTGAGCCGCACTCCGTCCATCTGTATCTCAATTTTTTCAGGGATATTCATGGGGATGCTCTCTACCTCAATATTACGAAGGATGTGGTTGACCAGCCCGCCCATTTTTTCGCCGGGGGAAGCACCCACCAGTACAACAGGAACCTTGACCTTGATTTTTTTGGTGATATCTACTTCAAGGAAGTCCGCGTGCAACCAACCCGCCTTTAAAGGGTGAGATTGATATTCCTTCAGCACCACACTACGCTTGGAGTCGCCATCAATTTCAAGTTCAATCAAGGCATTACGTCCCTTTGCTTCAAGGAGCTTTCTCAACTTCTTAGGGTTAACCGTCAGGCTGAGGTTGTCTTTCAACCCATATAGAACCGCAGGCATGGTCTCATCGTTTCTAAGTTTCCGTATGGCAGATTTGCCGGTTACTTTTCTTATTTTCCCCGCTAAAGCTAACATTCTACACTCCCATTCATTAGAAAAAAGCTATGAACGCATAACCGATAACGCACAAGCCTGATTTTTTATTCTCGGGCTGAATCGAACAACGAACTGACCGAGCTTTCTTCGTGAATTCTTATAATGGCTTCTCCAAGCAACGACGCTACCGACAGCACCTTAATCTTCGGGTTACTCTCCAACCCGTTGGTTAAAGGGATACTATTTGTCGTCACCACCGACTTGATCGGAGAGTTACTGATTCTCTCCTCCGCAGGACCGGAAAGAACCGCATGGGAACAACAGGCATGGACCTCCTTAGCGCCAGCCTCCAGCAACGCATCAGTCGCTTCTATGAGGGTTCCCGCAGTATCAATCATATCGTCCACAATAAACGCCACCTTGCCCTTAACGTCACCAATAATGTTCATAGCTTTGGCTTCGTTCGGGATGTCCCTGCGCTTGTCGATAATAGCCAGAGAGGTGTCCAGCCTTTTGGCATAAGCCCGAGCCCGCTCCACTCCTCCCGCATCGGGTGAAATAACAATTAAATTTTCTAAGCCAAGCGTAAAGATATGCTCGATCAAAACATTTATGGCAAACAGATGATCCAAGGGAATATTGAAAAATCCCTGAATCTGTCCGGCATGAAGATCAACCGTCAATACCCGGTCCGTTCCAGCCGTTTCCAGCAAATCAGCAACCAGCTTGGAAGTGATCGGCACTCTGGGTTCGCATTTACGGTCCTGGCGCGCATAACCATAATAGGGAATCACCGCTGTGATCCTTTTTGCTGATGCCCGGCGCAAAGCATCAATCATGATTAGCAATTCCATCAAATTGGTGTTGCCGGGATAACAGGTCGGCTGAACAACAAAAACATCTCCGCCGCGAACATTTTCTTCGATCCGCACATAAATCTCCTTGTCAGAGAAATCACGGATCACCGTTCGCCCTAAAGAAACTTTGAGGTATTGGCAAATATTCTCCGCTAGAAGCAGATTAGCCCTACCTGAAAAAACAAGTAACCGTCCGTTTCCGCTGACCATCATGCTCTACAAATCCTCGTAAAAACCTGGCTGGGGCGGGAGGACTCGAACCTCCGAATGCAGGAATCAAAATCCTGTGTCTTAGCCACTTGACGACGCCCCAAAGATAAAACCCAATCCGCGTCAACGCAAGTTACAATGTCCCTGCTTCATCGCCAAGCAGGAAAATGAGCGCCTCAATAATTTGATCCCCCCTCCAAGGTAAAGGAAGAGGCATCGCTAACACAACATTTCCTCAGGATATAATTCGGACAAACTGACAACGTTTTCAGCTAAAAACAGCCTGAACTCCCCTCTATCCAGCCGGGTATACGCATTTTTCGCTGTTTCGGGATTGTCGAAAATACCAAAGACAGTGGAGCCACTTCCTGAAAGGAGCGCCCCCTTTGCCCCCAAAGCAAGCACCTCCTTTTTTATCCTGGAAGTGTCCGGATACTCTTGAAATACAATGGGTTCTAAATCATTGGACCAAGCCGCCCCCAATTGGGCAAACTCCGACTGCAAGAGAAAATTTTTCAAAATGTTAATATTATTTTCTCGCTTTGTCAAATTCAATTTTAGATTTCCATAAACCAGAGCTGTAGATATGGTAAACCCTGGATAAACCATTAAAACATAAAATCTAATGGAACTTTTGACCGGCTCCAGAACTTCTCCCCGACCCTTTCCTATAGCGCAAGGGGAAAGCAGGAAAAAAGGCACATCCGAGCCCAGTTCGGAGGCCATCGCGATCAGGTCCTTCCTCGCTAATTTTAAATCCCATAAAAAGTTAAGGCCCAGCAAAACCCCGGCGGCATTACCACTGCCTCCCCCCAGCCCGGCCCCATGTGGAATGTTTTTATTCAGATGGATTCTTGCGCCCTGGCATCGATCAGGAAAACGGGTTTCCAATAAATGGGCCGCCTTGATAATCAGATTTCCTTTATCGGTAGGAATACCCGGTTGGTTACAAACCAGTTCTAATCCGCACGAACGACGTTCTATCTTAATCTCGTCACACCAGTTCACCATTTGGAACAGGGTTTCGAGTTCATGAAAACCGTCTTCACGCTTGCCAAGAATATGGAGACCCAGATTCACTTTTGCCGGAGTCTTAAAAGAAATGGTGGTCATCGGTTTTTAGAGGAAGATAAAGGCAGTTGAAACGTATCCACAGGCAGACCCTGATTGATGACCGGATTTTTATATTTCACCTTGATCGTTTCTTGTTTTTCAGGAAACGATAACGTTACCAAATAAGGAAAGTCGTAATTCCCAACTTTCGCATATTCCTGCCATGTAACCGAATAAACAGATCTCCCTCCCAACTCGCGGGTCATCTCAAGAGGAAGCAGGCTCATGGCAGAAAACTGGAGTATCACATCACCTCCTCGCTGTATATCGGTCAAGCGCAGGACATATCGTGTCCGGTCTGAATTGAGGCGCGACCCTAAAACCTCAAGAAATTCAAGTCTTGGAATATGACCAACAAAAATTCTCAGATGCTCCTGAAAATCCACCTGTGTCCCCAGCATTTTCTCCATTAGGGATTCCACCTCCGCCCCGGAATAAACCTTGCCTTTTGCAGGATCAAAAAAAACGGTCCTGCCCTCATGATGGGTAAAGACCCCCAGTGTCTGGCCGAACAAGCCGTAGGTATCCACACGGATAGACTGGCTATTCTGAACCAACAAGGATTGGCGGAAACTTTGCTTCCGTCTGGGACCCAAAAAGCTGGTTCGGGTGAATGACTTGAGGTTTTTTATTTGCCCAGCTCGGTCCACCTGCCTTTTTAAAACGTAACCGATGGTGACCGAATCTTTTAAAAAATGCGGAGCGACCGGTTCAACGCGGGGTTGGCATCCCCAACCCAACAACACAAAAATAAGGAGCCTGGAAAAAAAAAGGTGGTTTGTCACACGCTTTAACAGGTAGGAGTTCAACGGGTCTTCTTAATAACTCTATTGTAAAAACCTTTTCGCTTTGTTGATTTTATTCTTAAGCGTTTGTGGGTCCGGCATTTCCCCACCCAAGTCGTCTTTCTGGTTCACAGTGAGAAACAAGCTGTTTCTCCATGCCCCAGTGGCCTCATCATAATTTTCCAGAGAGAACAGAATATCCCCAAGGTGGTCATAAAGAACCGGGTCCGGCTCGGTATAGATCAAGGCCTTCTGAATTTGCGTTAACGCTTTTTCCGATTCGCCTTTTTTGAAATAAATCCAACCCAGACTGTCCAGAAAATAGCCATTGCGAGGCTGGATAGTCAGGGCTTTTTTCAAATGTTCAAGGGCCTGGTCAAGATCGTGTCCTTCCAGTGCATACATATACCCTAAAAAATTATGCGCATTGGAGTGCAAAGGATTTAGCTGAATCACCTGCCTCATATTTTCAATAGCGCCTTTGTAATCCCCTGCCTTTTCCATCAAGGCGCCCAACTCAAAGTAGTAGGAATCTTTTTCAGAGTTTAAAGCCAAAGCTTTGCGCATAGTTGTAATGGCCTTTTCATTGTCATTCAGGGACATGTAAGCCAACGCCAAAGAATGATGAAGCTGATCATTCTCCGGTTCCATGCTAACAGCCTCATTAAGCAGGGCCACCGAATTTTCTGTCTTCTTCATCAAGCTATACAGCCGGGCTGTATAAAGGAGAATGTCCAACGATTGCGGTTCCAGCTTTCTGAGCTTTTCAAACTCCTCAACGGCTTTGTCCAGCCGGCCGTGGGTTTCATAAATCCGGGCCATGAGAATATGCGGGTCCTTGTAATCATGTTTTGCCAGAACAAGTTGAAACTCATCCAACGCTCTCATATATAGAGTCTGTTCAAAATAAATCGTTGCGATACGCATATGTATATTGGGTTGCTTTGCCAAACCGGAAGGAATGGTTTCAAGGCCTTGCAAGGGGCTCTGGTTCAAAGAACCGGAAGAATGGAGTTGGCCAACCCGGTTCTTAATATATTCGTTATCCGGTGTCAGCTTTAACAACAATCCATATTCTTTTAACGCCTCGACAGTTCTTCCCTGACGCTCGAGCACCCAAGCTAAATGATGGCGGGACTGGAGCAGGTTGGGTTTCAGGGCAATCGATTTTTCGAGACTCTTTTCGGCCTCCGGCAACTGGTTGGCCCGCAAATAGGCTCGGCCCAGGTAAAACTGCGCCAGAGGATTTTTGGGCTCTATCAACGCTGCTTTTTTATACTCTTCTAAGGCCTGGTCAAATCTCTCCAATTCCTCCAACAGGGAACCTTTCAGTAATGGTGCTCGGGCGTTTTCAGAGGCAACCTGGCTAACCCGGTCATAATGCATGATAGCCTCTTCCACTTTTTCCTGACTAGCCAGAATATCCCCAAGAATCGTTAAAATCTCCTCATTGTCAGGAAAACGAGCCAGCGCATTTTGACTGGCCTTAACGGCCTCATCCAATTGCCCGGTACGGAGCAACAGGCGAATCCATTTTTCATGGAATCTCTCTGTTTCCGGATCATGCTGGGCCACTTCTTTATAATGCAAAGTGGCCTGCTCTATCTGGTGGTTCTTTTCCGCTTTCAGGGCCATCAGGTAATGGTAGTAGGAGCGAGGATCCCGCGTATCCAGTTTTGTAGAAAGTTGTTTTTTCTTTTCGAACGACAAAACTGCATAAGAAAAAGACAGGTCAGTAATCGTTGAATCCTGTACTTCGGGCACTGTCGCGCAACTCGCCAGCAACAGAAGTATAAATAACCACGCATTGGACCTTCCTGGCTTTTTATTGATTCTACAAATGAACTTTAATTCGCAAGCCATGGCTTTCATCTTCTGGATCGTCCTAAATTTAAAAAAATTTCCTTATAAAATAAAGCGTATCAGGCCACCGCCTTAAACACAATACCGTTTAACAACGGTTCACCGGCCCTGCTGTTTATTTTCTGCATGATTTTGTTTTTTAACGGGTCTAAAACCGGCACCCACTCCTTACCCTCTACCCGCACATGGAGTATCCCCCCCCGTGCCACCTTATCAATAGTGGAAATTCCTGAGATTTCCTTTCCCACTACCAGATTCCAATGATAGGTCAACCATTCCCGCTGGTTGGTCTTGGAAAACGTCTCACCAGGAAGGGACTGAAAAAGAACCAATCTTATTTCTGACCAGCTCCTGCTAGAGCTTTGTTTTAGTTTTTTATCCATAAAAAAATATAGGGGAATATGGTTTGACCCACTACTATATTCTAGCTATCTTAGCGACAAAATTAAAGTTATTTCTCCCCGATCACCACTTGCTGGGGAGGTAATCGGCGATGGTTTATACGCAAGCGATTCTCTATACCCAAAATAATAACGGGTAAAGAAAGGTTGGGCGGGGGTCTGAAATAAAAAACAGCAATCCTTCTCGCGCTGTTCGTCATCCGCTTTGTTCCCCTGTTTTATTGATTGACGACGAGTTGGTCTTTGAGTTGGTCGATGAGGAGGATGTTGTTGATAGAGATGGAAACTTTCTCGACCATGCGTTCGAGAAACTCAGTGCTGAGTCCATTATAAAAATGAAAGGGATTGGGACTGCCAAAAGCGATCGCCCCAACCATGACATCCTGCGCTACGATGGGGATCAACGCTTCTGATTTTATACTGTCATTATTGAGATTGAAAATTTCAGATTCTTCAACCTCACTGCGAAGGATGGGTTTGAGCCCATTTACAAACCAGTCATCTGCCGTTTCCTGGCAGATAAATTTCACGGACTCATCGAGGTTGCCGTTATAGCGTTGTCGCAACCTATCTTCCATACATGGGTCAGGCCCTTTCAGCAGATACACCTTGACGTTGGGAATACCAAACCGGCTGGGAATTTCTTTTTGTAATTGATGAACCATTTGGTCAAGGTTGGTGCTGGTCAATACCAGCCTTTCGATTTCGAACAAGTGAGCCTGAATTTTTTCATTGGCGCGGGAAGTTTCGAACAACCATTCCAACTTGCTTTTAAGATGCTTTTTATCATCGTGAACCCGCTTGATGATCCGGTCCGCTAGACTCAACGTTGTCATCGGCTCGACAGGAAGGTCTTCGTCTTTAATCTCTTTTATTTTCCCCAACAGTTCTGGATACTCGTTGAAAAATTCAGGATGTTCATTAAGATAAATAGCGATGAGGTCTTTGTCCATGAGATTTTCCTATCAAGTGAGAATAAAATAGGACTCAATATACCACAGAACTCGCCGATTTGATAAACATAAAACTTATAAAATCAATACTTTATGAAATTATCAGAACCCACCAGCCTAACGCTAAACAAAAATGCAACAGCTTTAACTCGCTAGCAAAGAGTTACCTCGTCTGAACGGGTCCTTGCCAGAGTGATGACCCCGGTTCGTGATGGGTTTCATAACGCCGGAAATTTACAGGACCGGTCGCCGGATTCAAGCGGGTTTTCCCGGATTTTAATTCATTGAAGAATTTGGCGGGGGTTTAGGAGGAGCTTTGTTGCCACAACCAACTGCACTACCAAGAAAAGCTAGGATCATCAACAAAAGCAAAATCGTTCTTAATTTCATAATGGCGTCCTATTTCAGTTTTTTCGTCAATCGGGAAATCTGCGCCCTCACCTGCTTTTTTGCCGTTCCCCCGTAAACATTTTTCCGGCCCACCGAGTTCTTCAGGGCAATATGCTCGGTGACATCCTTTTCAAAGCGTTTGGAGATTTTTTGGAGCTCACTCAGTGAAAGCTTGCCCAGGGTTTTTTTCTCATCCAGACAGTAGGCGACGGTTTTCCCGGTGATCTCGTGAGCCCTGCGAAAGGGAACCCCTTTGAGAACGAGATAATCTGCCATGTCAGTGGCAGTTAAAAATCCGATAGCTTCCAGTTCTTCGTCTGAAAGTGAGATGAATTTTGCCGACTTCACCATATTGGTGAAAATTTTGAGACAGACTTGAACCGTATCTGTCGAATCGAACAGAGGTTCTTTGTCCTCCTGTAAATCTTTATTGTAGGCCAGCGGTAATCCTTTCATTAATGTAAGGAGCGAAACCAGATTGCCAAAAACACGCCCGGATTTCCCCCGAATCAGTTCTGCCGCATCTGGATTCTTTTTTTGCGGCATGATACTGCTGCCAGTGGTGTACGCATCGGATAACTCCACAAACCCAAACTCGCTGGAATTCCAAATGACCAGTTCTTCACAAAATCGGCTGAGGTGCATCATCAGCAAAGCCGAAGCACTGCAAAATTCAGCAGCAAAATCACGATCCGCTACCGCATCCATGCTGTTATGGGAAATTTCAGGAAAGTTTAAAAGTTTGGCAATATATTGGCGATCAATAGGGAAATTGGTCCCGGCCAATGCCGCGGAACCCAGAGGCATGACATTGATCCTTTTGCGTGCATCGAGAAAACGACCTTTGTCGCGAAGCAACATTTCCACATAGGCCAAAAGATGATGCGACAACAAAACCGGTTGCGCCCTTTGCAAATGCGTGTATCCCGGAATCACCCGATCGATATTCTTTTTAGCGAGCTCCACCAGGGTTTTGCACAACCGATCGATTTTTTTGACTGTCTCATCCACCTCGTTGCGCAAATACAGGCGGATGTCGAGACAGACCTGATCGTTGCGACTGCGGGCAGTGTGGAGCTTACCAGCGGTGGAACCTATAATTTCGTGCAGGCGGCTTTCGATATTCATATGAATATCTTCCAGCTTGTCGCTGAACTCGAACCGCCCCGCTTCGCATTCTTTTAAAATCCGCTTCAATCCTTTCTGGATTTTCTGCGACTCGGACGGAGAAATGATTTTACAGCGTGCCAACATTTTACAATGCGCAATGCTCCCCTTGATATCGCAGGCGTAAAGCCGCTTATCAAAAGAGATGGAAGCCGAGAAAGTTTCCATCAAAGCATCGGTCGATTGCTTGAATCGGCCGCTCCATGATTTTTTCATAAGCTGATAATCAAGCAGAGGATGGAGGAATGAAGTCTCGTTTTTTAACCCACTTGTCTTTCTGCACGATATTAACACAGGTTCCCAAGGGAACCATTTTAGCCATGAAACGCAGGGACCCTTCTTGGATGTTTGGGGAATCGGCGCGACCATTTGGACCGATGATTGAAATGACCAGCACTTAGCTTTTCCTCTTTTTTTTGTCTGACCCGGCGATCACCACAGTAATTTCGCCTTTCCAGGGTCGCGTCAGGGTGGAAAGCTCTTTCAGGTTTCCCCTAATTACTTCCTCATACATTTTAGTCAACTCACGAGTGACAGCCACCCTGCGATCTCCAAAAAACCGGTAAAGGTCTTGCAGCGTGTTTTGGATACGGTTTGGTGATTCAAATAAAACTACCGTGCGTTTTTCATTCGCCAAATTCTCCAGCATCGTTGTGCGCCCTTTTTTACGGGGCAGGAATCCCTCAAAAACAAACCGATCCATGGGTAAACCAGAAACAGTCAATGCCGCTAGTAGTGCCGACGAACCAGGAATTGAATAAATAGAAATCCCCTCTTTAATTACACTGTCCGCTAAATAATAATGCGGATCAGAAATTCCGGGCGTTCCGGCATCTGAAACCAGGGCAAGATCGTCGCCTTTTTTGAGCCGCTCGACAAACCCTTTGCTTTTTTTAATTTTATTAAAACTGTTGTAACTGGAAAGGGGCGTTTGGATTTGATACCTGTTCAGTAATATTTTGGTCCGCCGGGTATCTTCAGCTACTATCAAGGAAACCGCATCAAGGGTTTCTATAGCGCGATGGGTCACATCACCCAAGTTGCCAATTGGGGTACTCACTACAAACAAGCTGCCCGTTTCCACTGCCCCCGATCGTACAACAGCCATAATTGAGTATTTATTTATTAATCTCCAAGTCGAAAGACTCAAGTTTTTCCTCGGAAAAACTGGGCAGGTCTTCAATTTTTTCCTGAGGTGGAATTTTATTTTCTGTTTCCGTCATATCACAGGAACCATCCAATACTCCTCCCAATTCAATGCACAAAGCCGGGGATTTTATATTTCCCACCACCCGGCCGGTCGAATAGATCTCGACCTTTTTAGAAGCAGTGATAGTTCCCTCTACACGACCCATACAGACAACCGTTCCCGCAGAAATTTCCGCGATAAGATGTCCGGTTTCCCCGATAATAAGCGTATCATCGGTTTGGACCTGCCCTTCGAGCTTGCCATCAATACGAACCGTCCCGCCAAAAGATAACGAGCCATTAAAAAGGGTCTCTTCGCTTATATAGGCTTTTATTTCAGTATCGTTTTTTTTTATATTTTTCTTTCTCCACATGAGAAACCACCTATTCGTTTTAATGTTTTAGCTGGCCAATCAAATTCTGGATACGATCCAGATCGTCGTCCGAGTAATAAGTCACCACCAGTTTTCCACCTTTTTTCTTTGGATTAATTTCAACCTTGGTTCCCAGCTTGCGCTCCAACTCCTTTTCCAGGTCCCTGAGAAAAATATTTTTTTTAATAGCAGGAACGAGTTCTGTCGGCACCGGTTGTTTTTTCCTTTTCACCCAGCTTTCCGTTTGCCGCACCGTTAGATCCTGTTTGAAAATTTCCTTACAAAGTGCTTGCATTTGCCCGGCATCATCCAGCCCCAGAAGAGCCCGGGCGTGACCCATGGAAAGCTTACCGGAAATTAAATCTTCCTTGATATTTCTGGGTAGCTTGAGAAGCCGTAAAATATTGGCAACGGCAGTACGGCTTTTGCATACCTTTGTAGCTATCTTTTCCTGAGTCAGAGCAAACCCATCGGCAAGGCGGGCATAAGCCTCCGCCTCTTCTATGGGATTGAGATCATCGCGGTGGATATTTTCAATGATTGCCCATTCCAGAGCCTGCTTATTACTGGTTTCGCGAATCACCGCGGGAATTTTTTTTAGCCCCGCTTTTTTTGATGCCCGCCATCGTCTTTCACCCATTACCAATTCAAAACCAATTTCTGCTTTTTGCACCACCACCGGTTGCAGGACTCCATTTTCACGAATGGACGCTACCAGCTCTTCAAGCCTGTCATTATCAAAATATTTTCTCGGCTGAAAACGGTTGGGCACGATTTCATCGATCAGCAATTCTGTGCTATGGGACAGACCTTTTCCCTCAGCCTCCAGAACGCCCATTTCTAAATCCGGGATTAATGCGTTAATGCCTTTGCCTAATGCTTTTCGATTCATGCTGCTGAGCCTGAAAGTAAGGTTCGTTCATCGGTTTTAGATCGGGAAATAATTTCTTTAGCCAACTCCACATAAGAATCTGCGCCACGTGAACAACTGGCATACAGCATGATGGGCCTACCATGACTGGGCGCCTCACTCAATCGCACGTTTCTGGGGATGACTGTTTTTAGCAGAAAGTTGCTAAAATATTTTTGCACCTGGTCCTTGACCTGTGTGGTCAGCAGTGTCCTGCTATCAAACATCGTCAACAAGATGCCCTCCACTTTTAATTCCGGATTGATGGATTTCCTTATCAGCTTTAAAGTTTTAAGTAAATGGCTCAACCCTTGAAACGCATAATACTCGCATTGCATGGGAATCAACACCGAGTTAGAAACAGCAAGAGCGTTCAAAGTCAAAAGACCTAAAGAAGGAGGGCAATCTATGACCACAAACTCAAACTCATCGCAAACGCCGTTGAGCGCGGTCTTCAAAACCTTTTCCCGGGCTTCTCTAGAAACCAGCTCAATTTCAGCGCCGGTAAGATCCACCCTCGAGGGAATGATCTTCAGCGTTTCAATTTCTGTGGAACAAATGACTTCCTTTTGACTGGCCTCGCCCATCAAAAGTTCATAAATCCCCCGCGAATCTTTTTCAATCCCTAACCCGCTGGAGGCGTTACCCTGCGGGTCAATATCGACCAATAATACTTTTTTGCCCGAAAGGGCTATTGATGCCGCAAGGTTGACGGCTGTGGTAGTTTTACCCACCCCCCCTTTTTGATTTGCTACGCTTATAATTTTGCCCATGAAACCTCTGAGGGACAGTGCAACGACCACCAAACTACCATATTTTTAATTCTCCGCCAATACATAAATGATTCTTAGACTTCTGTTTCACGTGAAACAGAAGCAACCATTACTAGCCGAACCCACGCTGAGCGATGTTTCACATGAAACATTTTTCATAAATCAGCAGACTTGATATCGCTCCCTGATAGCTGGTTATGGCAATCTCGGCCTTTAGAGAAAGTTTGGATTCGGGCAGGGTTTCGTTAGGAGATTTTTTCAAGACCACTCTGCCTCCAGTAGCTAAAAATCTTTCACCCAGGGCCAGACACGGTTTCACGCCTGAAACAGCTCGAAAGATAACCGCATCGAACCGGCCTTCCTGTTGGACCGGGATATCTTCCGCTCGAGCGTTGATCACTTCGGTCCGATCCAGTCGAAGCTCGCGAACCACTGTTTCCAGAAAACTGTAACGCTTGCGCTGGCTTTCCACCAAAACCAATGACATTTCAGGAAAAATGATTTTTAAAGGGATCCCGGGAAAACCAGCTCCGCTGCCTATGTCCATAACTAGGAAATTAGGTTTGAGTGCCCGAGAATACTGTAGCGAATCAAAAATATGTCTTTTGAGGATACTTTCGGAGTCTTTTTCTGCGGTGAGGTTGATTTTTTGGTTCCATTTGACCAAAAGATCGAGATAGCACCGAATTTGGGGCTCAAAATAGCCAGAAAACTCGTTATTGAGGGGCAGTTTGGGGTCCTTCAGAATATGTGAAATGGTTCCTTGCATAGAGAAAAGTGGGAAATGGCATTCAGAAAGCAAGAATCTTTTTAAATTCCAAGGTAAGGGCAGGAACGATCTTAAGAACATCCCCCACTAACCCATAATCGGCAACAGAAAAAATGGCGGCATTGGGGTCAGAATTAATGGCCACAATACACCGCGATGAAGACATTCCAGCCAAATGCTGGACCGCCCCGGAAATACCACAGGCAAAATAAAGATCCGGAGAAACGGTTCGTCCCGTCTGGCCTACCTGATCGGAGTATTCACGCCAACCATTATCTACTACAGGACGGCTCGCACCTACTGCCCCTCCCAGGACACAGGCAAGATCCTCCAGCAGTTTGAAGTTCTCCGGCCCCTGCATCCCCAATCCACCCGATACTACAATCCGGGCTTCGGTTACATCCAGTTTTGAACCCAGCTGCCTGACCAGTTCTCGGGCTCGCTTGGAAAATTCCGGCAATTCAATTTCTTCCTTAATAGTCTTGCCCTGCCGGGAAAGCGGGGAATCGCGAAATACATTGGGTCGTAGCGAAAGGATATGCGGTTTCTTACCTTTGAAGCGTACAGTGGAGCACGCTTTGCCAGCCGAAACCGGCCGCACTGCCTCCACCTCCCCGCTGCAGACAGAAAGGGAAATACAGTCGGTGGCCACCCCGGCACCTAACTGGACCGAAAGAACCGCCGACAATTCCTTGCCGTTATTGGTAGCCGGCAACAATAAATAATCGAACTCAGATTTTTCCAACTGCCGCAATAAAGCGAAAGCATAATTTTCATGAATATAGTATTGCAGGTCGGGATGGATGAGAAAATGAACTTCATCGGCACCGTGCCGGATAAAAAGATCGGCTGCTAAGTTTGTTTCATGGCAAAAACAAAAGGCAACCACCTTCCCAGATATATCGTCCGCCAATTTCCGGGCAGCGCTTAGAACCTCTAAAGATATAGGTTTGGTTTCCCCCTGGTCATGCTCAATCACTACAGCCAAGGCACGGTCAACACTCACAAAAAACTCCGAAACAAAAAATAAAAAGGGAGACCAGCGTCAAGAACGCCAGAATAAAAGGAATTTTATTGCCATTTTAGGGAGAGTAAGCTTTTTTAATTAAAGGATTTTTTCCTCCTCGCGCAATAGGCGAGCCAGTTCACCGCTCATCTCTTCTTCAGATCCTTGCAGAATTATTCCCTTTTTTCGCTCCGGGGGCAAGTAGAGATTTTCCTCGATCACCCTGTTGTCATTAACGTCAAGCGTCTCAATATCAAGATCACTAGCACAAAGCGTTAAAATTTCTTTTTTCTTAGCGGCCATTATACCTTTAAGAGAGGGCAGACGAGGTTCATTAAGACCTTTTTGGCAAGTCAACAGCAAGGGAAGCGGCAACTCACAAATCTCACTGCCACCTTCCACCTGTCGACTGATTTTAGCGCTTTGAAAATCGTCGGAAAACTCAACCCCTGTCACCACAGTAACAAAAGGAATGCCGAGAAAAGTGGCGAGGGCCGGACCTGTCTGGGCCCGGTCCATATCCACAGCCTGCCTACCGCAAAGAATTAAGTCGTAAGGAATGCTTGCAATGCTACGAGCCAAAACCCCGGCTAAACCATAAGAATCCAGCCCTTCAAATTTAGCGTCCATCAAATGCACCGCCTTGTCCGCGCCCATTGCAAGGGCCCTTTTAATGGAATCCTTAAACCCATCGGGCCCCAGCGATAAAAGAGTGATTTCAGTATCTGGTTTTTTTTCTTTAATCCGCACCGCTTCCTCAATCGCGAACTCATCATAAGGATTGATGATGCGGGGACTCCCAGGGGAAATCACTCTTCCGTTTTCAATCTGGATTTGAGCAGCAGTATCCAAAACCTGTTTGACACAAACTATGATTTTCATAAATATTATTGTAGAGGAAGTCACTTTGCAAAACCACCCGCTACTTTAAAACATGGGTCGTTTTTTGAGGCCGGCCTTTCAACCAACTCTTGGAGAGATATCTCTAATAAAAAAATTTACTTTAAAGACTTTTGTTAATACAGGGGTTGAGGAACTTCTATATCATTCCGGGTTTTTGAGGTTGCTTTTAAGGATTTTTTTTAATACATTAAGCGCCAATTTCCCGACACAACCCACTACTTGTTTCCAAAAACCATGGAAGTTAAAGACGCTCTTTGGAAAAAATGCTTAGAAAGAATTGAGAAGAAAATACTCCCTGAAAGCTATACCACTTGGTTTTTGCCCACTTACCCCAGGACCCTTGATGATGGTTTAATGACCATCGCAGTTCCAAATCAATTTTATAGAAAATGTCTCATAGAAAACTACCGAGACCTGATTGAGACCACTTTAAAATCCGTCACAGAAAAACAGGTGCTAGTAGACTTTTGCATAGAATCTGAAATAATAGTCCAAACAGACCAAAACAAAGAGGCGGAAGAAACTCCAGTTATTGAACCCGTTGTGAGTCCCTCTGTTTCGCTTTCCCTCAATCAAAAATACAATTTTTCAAACTTTGTGGTTGGTTCGAGCAACCAGTTTGCTCATGCGGCGGCCTTAGCCGTTGCCACACACTCCGCTATCTCCTACAACCCATTATTTTTATATGGCGCGGTAGGATTAGGCAAAACACATCTTCTCCATGCCATTGGTAATAAAATTTGTAGGAATAACCCTGAGGCCCGGGTTCGTTATCTTTCTGCTGAGAGCTTCACCGTTGACCTCATTGAGTCCATTAGAAAAGATAAAATGCCTTTTTTCCGGAAAAGGTATCATTCTCTCGATGTCCTGCTGGTTGATGACATTCAATTTATTGCCGGGAAGGAAAAGACTCAAGAAGAGTTTTTTTATACCTTCAATACCCTCTATGAATCGCATAAACAATTAGTCATTTCCAGCGATAGATACCCTAAAGATATTAAAAATATGGAAGAACGGCTACGATCCCGGTTTGAATCCGGGCTCATCGCGGATATTAACCCCCCTGACCTGGAAACAAAAGTCGCAATTTTGTATAAAAAGGCGGACGCTTATCAAAAAACTATTCCCCAGGATGTTGCTATTTTCATAGCGGGCAACATAAAATCCAATGTTCGCGAGCTGGAAGGTTTTCTCCTCAGGGTAATCGCATATTCATCCTTCACGCATCGAAAGCTCAACTTAGAGCTGGCTGAAGAAGTCTTGAAAGAGTTTACGTTAGATAGGAACAAATGTTTTACTATCAGCAATATTATTAAAACTGTTGCCACATACTATGATCTTACAGTCTCTAGCATTAAATCTAAAAAGCGCACCCGCGACATCTCTACCCCCCGTCAAATAGCTATGTTTTTATGTAGGGAGCATACCAAATCATCACTTCCAGAAATTGGTCGTCAGTTTGGAGGCAAAGACCACACAACAGTAATTTTCGCTCATAAAAAGGTGTCAAAATTAGTTAAAGAAAATAAAGAGTTGGCGACCTCTCTCCAAGAAATAATCAATCTCATTGAAAAGGGATAATCTGTTTAAAACATGTTTAAAAAACCTGAACAAAACAGATAAATAAGGTATAATAAAAAAGGTAAATTTTTATCCACTCTTGGCTCAAAAAATTGCATTTTAAACAACAGTTTCTTCTTTAAAATCCGCCTTTAGAATTGGAAACTTAGACGGTCTTTCCACATACTTCCAGGGCCAACATCTACTACAAAATATAAATATAATTTTTATCTTATAATTTATTATTAAAATACCGATGAACACATTTCAAAAAACCACATACAATTCCTCCAATATTAAAATTTTAGAAGGATTGGAAGCAGTTCGAAAAAGACCTGCTATGTATATTGGCGGGACCGGTATAGATGGTCTACATCACCTGGTTTTTGAGTTGGTGGACAACAGCGTAGATGAAGCAATTGCTGGTTTTTGTTCAGAGATAGATGTTGTCTTACATATTGATGGCACGGTTACAGTAGCAGATGATGGGAGAGGGATTCCTGTAGATATGCACTCGGACAGGAATATATCTGCTGCAGAAGTGGTGATGACGGTTCTCCATGCCGGAGGTAAGTTTGATAAAGATACTTATAAAGTATCAGCGGGTTTACATGGTGTGGGAGTATCCGTGGTTAATGCTCTGTCAGAGTCATTGAGTTTGGAAATAAAAAAAGACGGAAAAATTCATAATCAAAAGTATGAGAAGGGAAAATCTATCACAGCATTGGAAGTAACTGGAAAGACCAACTCTTCGGGAACCAAAATAATTTTTAAGCCGGATTCAGAAATTTTTGAAGATTTAAATCTCCGTTTTGAGATTTTATCCAATCGTCTTCGAGAGCTGGCTTTTCTAAACAAAGGTATAAAAATACATATTCATGATGAGAGGGATGGGAAAGACAACCAGTTCCTGTTTGAAGGTGGAATACGCTCTTTCATAGAATACTTGGGGAAAAACAAAAAAACGATACACCCCGATCCTATTTATATCGAGGGGGATAAAGAAGATTGTAATCTGGAACTAGGGCTTCAATATAATGATAGCTATTCCGAAGAAGTCTTTACTTTTGTCAATAATATCAATACTCGAGACGGGGGTACCCATTTAAGTGGCTTCAAATCTGCTCTGACAAGAACTATTAACAGTTATGCAATACAGAACAACCTGCTGAAAAACGCAGGGGTTACTCTGACAGGCGATGATGCTCGAGAAGGGTTGGTGCTTATCCTGAGCATAAAAATCCCTGAGCCGCAGTTTGAGGGGCAAACAAAAGGTAAGCTAGGCAATACAGACATAAAAGGGATTGTTGAACAAATTGTCAACGAAAAACTGGGTCAAGTCTTTGAGGAACAACCCAATATAACCAAAAAGATTATTGCCAAAGTTATAAGGGCGGCTCAAGCCCGAGAGGCCGCAAAAAAAGCCAAGGACCTGATTCGAAGAAAAAGCGCGTTAGAAGTAAGCTCTCTGCCTGGTAAGCTGGCCGATTGCTCAGAAAAGGACCCGGCTCTTTCTGAAATTTATATTGTAGAGGGAGATTCTGCCGGAGGTACCGCAAAACAAGGGCGGAACAGAAGATTTCAAGCCATCCTGCCAATGAGAGGCAAGATACTTAATGTTGAAAAAGCCCGCGCAGATAAAATGATCGGTAGCGAGCAAATTCGTACGCTTATTACTGCTTTAGGAACAGGCATTGGCAATGATTTTAAAATAGAAAGTCTCCGCTATCACAAAGTTATCATAATGACAGACGCAGACGTTGACGGAGCCCATATCAGAACACTCCTGCTCACTTTCTTTTTTCGTCAAATGCCTCAATTAATTGAAAAAGGATATCTGTATATCGCCCAGCCACCGCTTTATAAAACCAAAAAAGGGAAAAAAGAGAATTACTTGAAGGATGAAAAACTCCTTTTTAAATTCCTAATGGAGCAAGGCACAGAAAAGCTTGAGATTACCACCCAGCAAAACAACCATAAAATAAAAGGCCGGGAGCTTAATCAACTCATAGAAAACCTATACCGGTTTGAAGAATGTTTTGAGCAAGTTGTAAAAAACAATATTCCACGCGCCCTTCTAAGTGTGTTAGTTACCCTGAATGTGAAAAAAGAAGGCTTTACAAGTCTTGAACAGGTTATGGGGGTGATCATTCAGATTCTTGATTCTTTAATTGATGAAGAAAACCAGGAAAAATATCAATACAAATCACAGTACTTGAATGTTCCAATTCAATTCACAGGCAGCGTTGATCTCACTACCGAAAAAGAAAACCGGTTAAAAGAATTTTTAATAGAGATATACCGGGGTGAGTCCGCCAGGGTTTTTGCCAAAACATCCCATGACTTTAAAAAGGTAGATTTGAATCAGGAGTTGAAAGATGTCCATTTCCAAATAGAGCGTGATTCCGAGACAACCCGTTACCAAATAGTGATGTTTGGTTCTAATAACGGGAGAGACTTCCAGTTGAAATTTAATATGGAATTTATGGAGTCCGTAATTATCCAGAATATCCTGAAAGTCTATGAACCTATCAAGGGAATGGACCACCCGCCTTTTATCCTGTGCAATAACGGGGAAAGCACCACCGTTACCTCCAAACACGATTTATTGCGGACTGTTTTAGACATGGCTAAAAAGGGAATCTACATTCAGCGCTACAAAGGTCTCGGGGAAATGAACGCCGAACAACTCTGGGAAACAACGATGGACCCGGAAGTTAGAATTCTTTTACAAGTCAGGGCGGATGACTTGGTTGCCTCGGAAAATTTGTTCACTATATTGATGGGAGAAGAGGTAGAACCTCGACGTGAATTCATCCAGAAAAATGCTCTGCAAGCCCGAAATGTAGACGTTTAGAAGATCTAAAAGAAAAAGAAACCTTTAAATCTTTAGGCTGCCACAGCAACCGATGTTCCCTTTTTGAAACTTATACACAGAAAGGTATTTGAGTGCCGGAAACGATCGAACAGATCAATATAGATGATGAAATGAAACACTCGTACCTTGATTACGCAATGAGCGTAATCATTGGACGTGCCCTGCCAGATGTTCGAGATGGATTAAAACCTGTCCACCGTCGTGCCCTCTACGCTATGCATGAAACTGGCAATGTCTGGAACAAGCCCTATAAAAAATCTGCTCGCATCGTTGGTGATGTGATGGGTAAATACCATCCGCATGGCGACCAGGCAATTTATGACACAATTGTTCGTCTGGCGCAGGTGTTTTCCCAAAGACACCCACTTGTTGATGGCCAGGGAAACTTTGGCTCGATAGATGGGGATTCCGCCGCCGCCATGCGTTATACAGAAATCCGCATGGAGGAAATCACCGGCGAATTGCTCCGTGACCTGGAAAAAGATACCGTTCAATTTACTCCTAACTACGATGATTCCCTGCAAGAACCTTCCGTTTTACCCGCAAGTTTTCCGCAATTGCTTGTTAATGGCTCATCAGGAATTGCTGTGGGCATGGCCACCAATATTCCTCCGCATAACCTGGGAGAGGTCATTGATTCCGCGGTTCACGTTATTGAAAATCCCGAATGTGTGGTGGAAGACCTTATTGCTCTTATGCCGGGGCCAGATTTCCCCACCAAGGGGATCATACAGGGTAGAAACGGAATATGGTCCGCTTATAAAACCGGAAGAGGGATCATCCGGGTTCGGGGGCGGGCTGAGATTGAGGCCATGGAGAAGGGCGACCGGGAACGTATCGTCATCAACGAACTGCCGTATCAGGTCAACAAAGCCAAGCTAGTGGAGAAGATTGCTGAGCTGGTGAGAGACAAGCGGTTGGAAGGGGTTTCAGACCTGAGAGATGAATCCGACCGGGACGGAATCCGTGTGGTGGTGGAATTGAAAAAAGGGATCATGGCTCAGGTTGTTTTAAACTCTCTTTATAAAAACACCCAGCTTCAAGACACTTTTGGGATCATCTTATTGGCTTTGGTGAATCAGCAACCCAAGGTTCTCAACCTGAAAGAGTTTTTGCATCACTTCATCTTGTTCCGCAAAGAAGTGGTGACTCGAAGGACGGAGTTTGATTTAAAGAAAGCCCGCGAGAAAGAACATATTCTCGAAGGATTAGCCACTGCATTGGATAACCTGGATGCGGTGGTCCAACTCATTCGTAATGCCGAGGACCCGACCGCCGCGCGCGAGGGACTCATGGCCGAATTTACGTTGTCAGAAATCCAGGCTAAGGCCATTCTTGAAATGCGCCTGCAACGTCTCACAGGGTTGGAGCGGCAAAAAATAATTGAAGACCTAGAAGAAACCCGAAAATTGATCAAAGAATTGCAAAATGTTCTTGCTCACGAAGCAGTCAAGCTTAAGATTATCAAAGAGGAACTGCTGGAAGTTAAAAACAAGTATAATAATGACCGGCGGACAGAAATTACTGATACCGATGAAGGCAATATAGACATTGAAGACCTCATCGCCGATGAGGACGTGGTGGTTGTTTATACCCGAAGCGGTTATATCAAACGGCAAACCGTTGATAATTACCGAGCCCAGAGAAGAGGTGGTAAGGGTATTCGGGGGATGGACCTTAAAGAAGAAGACGTTGTCGAAAAACTTTTCATCGCTTCGACACTGAGCCATCTTCTGGTATTTACCAGCACCGGCAAGATTCACGCGGTGAGGGTTTTTTCCATTCCAGAGGCGAGCCGGATTGCAAAAGGAAAATCCATCGCCAATCTTTTGCGTCTCCAGCCGGGCGAAGCCATAGCCAGCATCCTTTCCCTCAGGGAATTTGAAGAAGATAAGTTTGTAATGGTTGCTACAGAACGTGGCATCGTTAAAAAAACTTCTTTGAAGGAATATAAGAAACCCCGGCAGGGAGGCATTATTGGGCTGAAGATTGATGACGGAGACCGAGTTATCGGCGCAGAGTTGTGTGACGGGAAAAGCGATATTTTACTTGCTACCGAAAGAGGTTTTTCCATTCGCTTTAACGAAGAGCAGGTACGCCCCATTGGTCGCACAGGCAGAGGGGTTCGAGGCATCCGCATCAAAGACGGTGACCGGGTTGTGGGCGCGGAAATCGTCGGCCCCGGCACTAAGCTTCTCACGGTCACTTCAAACGGTTATGGCAAGCGAACGCTCATGGAACAGTACCCTCAACAGGGCCGCGGTGGACAGGGTGTCATGACGATCCGCTGCAATAAAAAAATAGGAACCGTGGTGGGCGTGCAACAGGTTGATGAGAACGACCAGCTTCTAGTCATTACCTCCGATGGTAATATTATCCGTATGCAGGTCAACGAAATATCCGTGATAGGCCGAAACACCCAAGGGATTCGTCTGGTCAGTACAGGCGAAGGTAATCAGGTTGTCAGTATCGAAAAACTGGTTGAATAAAGTCCGCCCATGGACGTGACCTCCAAAACCTTTTCCTCTCCAATAGGGTTTAACCTGTTGAGTTGGAGCAAACCGTGGTCGGGAATTTTTTTTCTGGGATGGATCTTCCTTATTTCCTGCTCGGAACAGATGGAACCTCTTCTTCAGAGGGCGGATGAAGAATGGGTTCAAGGTCGAAACGACAGCGCCGTCGAAATGCTCAACCGTGTGCTGAAAAAGCATTCCTCTGGGCCGCTGGCGGAAAAAGCCCTGTTTCGCCTGGGCGAGATTCACCACTTCAGCTTGAATAGTGGTTCCCAAGCCCTGGCTTATTTTCAGAAAGTCTTACAAATCAATCGCGCCGGAGAGTTCAGTTATCGTGCGCAAAAATATATTGCGGAAATTGCTGAGTTTGGTTTGAAGGATTATAATCAGGCCATTATCGAATACCAGAATTTGATCAATCATTATGCCGATAAAAATGAAAACGGTGAGCACCAATACCGCATTGCCTCCATTTATTACAAAAAACAAAATTACGAACAGGCTCTGGTAGAGCTGGAAATTTTGCTGGAAAATTATCCGGGAAGTTTCTGGTCGGAAGAATCCAAATTTAAAATTATCGAAATTCTTTATACGCTGAGCCGATGCCCTGAAGCAAGAGAACAGTCCCTGCGCTTTAATCAGGATCATCCCGAAAGCCGCTTTAAAGAAGATATCGAATTTGTTGTTGCTTCCTGTCTGGAAGAAGAAGGACACCTGCAAGAAGCTTACAAACGGTTTAAGGCCCTGGAAGGGCATTATGTCTACCCCGCTATACTTAAAATGAAACTGACGGGCATTGAAAAAAGGATGAAAAAGCGACGCTGATGCTTGATCTAAAAATTATTCGTGCAAATCCCGAAGCCGTGAAAACCTCTCTCAAGCGTCGAGGCGGTAACTTTAAAGAGCTGGATGAACTGCTTAAACCCGAAGAAGACCGACGCTTGCGGCTTCAGGAATCGGAATCACTGAAAAACAAAAAAAAAAAAATCTCAGCAGAAGTCGCCCAACTCAAACAAAAAGGCCAGGACGCTTCCGGACTGATGGAAGAAGTCAAAACCATCAACACGTCCATAAAAGAGTTGGATGATAAAATTCAAACTCTGGAACAACAGGTACAGGAGATATTGCTTAGCATCCCCAACCTTCCCGATAACGGCATTCCGGATGGCGCCGATGAAAGCGCCAACCAAAGGGTGCGCGATTGGGGAACGAAGCCGGGGTTTTCATTTAAACCCAAAAACCATGTGGAAATCGGCGAACAGCTCGGCCTGATTGATTTAAAAAGAGCCGCAAAAATTTCCGGAGCTCGGTTCGCGGTTTACAAAGGACAAGGGGCGGGGTTGTTGCGCGCTTTGATCAATTTTATGATCGATGTGCAAACCCGGGAAAACGGTTATGAGGAATTATATCCACCCTTTCTGGTCAATAAGGAGAGCATGCAGGGTACCGGGCAATTGCCTAAATTTGAGGATGAGTTGTTCGCTACTCGTGATGACCCCCTCTATCTCATCCCTACCGCCGAAGTTCCTGTTACCAATTTTCATCGCGATGAAATTCTGCAAGAAGAGTCGTTGCCGATCTGTTATGCCGCCTACACCCCCTGTTTCAGGAGAGAGGCCGGGTCTTATGGCAAAGATACACATGGGCTGATTCGGCAACACCAGTTCGACAAAGTGGAATTGGTCAAATTCAGTCGGCCTGAGGACTCGTCCGCAGAGCTTGAGGCTTTGGTCGAGGATGCTGAGTCTATCCTGAAAAAACTCAATTTGCATTACCGGGTGATGGAACTGTGTGCCGGTGACCTGAGTTTTTCGGCCGCCAGAACTTACGATTTGGAAGTCTGGCTTCCCAGCCAGAACACCTATCGGGAAATATCATCCTGTAGTAATTTTATGGACTACCAGGCACGCCGGGCGAAAATTCGATGTAAAAAGAAAACAGGAGGAAAACCCGAATTTGTCCATACCCTGAACGGTTCAGGTTTGGCTGCGGGCAGATTATTTGTCGCTCTGTTGGAAAACTATCAACAGGAAGACGGAACGGTTATGGTGCCGGAAGTGTTGCGCCCCTATATGCATGGCCAGGAAACTTTAACGCTATAAAGTATTGACTTATAACAGCAAGTAGATAAATATAAACGAGTCTAAAATATTCAGGAGGGATGGCCGAGTGGTTTAAGGCGGCGGTCTTGAAAACCGTTGAACGAAAGTTCCGTGGGTTCGAATCCTACTCCCTCCGCCATTCACCTAAAACGAACTTCTCTATGTCCTTATCGGCATAGCCTCAAAAGCCTGGCATTCGCAGGTTTTTTTGCGTTTTTTCCCGGATTTTGACTTTCTAAAAAAGTCAAAGTCATAGGAACACTGGAAAGCAGATCAGGATATGGACTCGATGGAAAAATGTGCGACCAATACAAAAGCAATTATATTGGCCGGAGGAGAAGGCACCCGTCTACACCCTCTCACAAAAGTAACATGCAAGCAATTGCTACCAATTTTTGACAAACCTTTAGTCTACTACCCTCTATCGAGCTGTATTCTAGCAGGCGTAAATGAAATTCTGTTTATCAGTACGCCAGAGGCCTTGCCAAAAATCGAATCTACCCTCGGTGATGGAACTCAGTTTGGCTGTTCATTCAGTTATAAGCCTCAGGAAAAAGCTAATGGAATTGCGGAAGCATTATTGATTGGTGAAGATTTTCTGGATGGGTCTCAGTGTTTCCTGATTTTAGGTGACAATATCATTTTCAAATCCGGATATACTGATTTTATTTCAAAGGCGATCCTGGAAAATTCTGGAGCGACCGTTTTTGGATTCCCGGTCAAGAAACCATCTGATTTTGGGGTGGTACAACTTGATGCCGAAACCAACCATGTCGTATCCATTGAGGAAAAACCCGAACATCCAAAATCCAATTTAGCGGTGATTGGAATGTACATTTACGATGGCACTGCTCCGCAACGCGCTAAAGATCTGAAGCCCAGCGGTCGGGGTGAATTGGAAATAACCGATCTCAACAATAGTTATCTGGAAGAAGGGCACTTGCGTTGTCAACTTATGTCTCGGGGTGATTTTTGGGCTGATGCGGGCACTTTTTCGTCGATGAATGATTGTTCAAATTTCATAAGACTGCATCAGGAGTACACAAACCTGTTGATTGGAAGTCCTGAGGAGTGCGCTTATAAGATGGGCTATATATCAAAAGATCAGTTTGTCGATATGGTGAGGGAATTGCCATCCAATCCTTATTCAAGAAACCTGTTGCGAATTGTGGATGAGTGTTAAATATATATGGCTCATTTTGAAACACCAAAGATCATTGCTCTTGATATATGTGGGTCCACTGATAATCAATTAACTGTCGCAGAATTCCCCAGGCATTTACCTTTCCAGGCAAAGCGCAGAGTTAGCCCGGGCTTGTATCCTCGCTGGAGCAACAAATCGTGACGAATGATTGGATACAGGGAATGGGCGTCTCTGATTTTGAGCGGTCTTTCGCTTCTTATTGTGAGACTAGGTATGCTGTTGGCTGTGGCAATGGATCGGATGCGCTTGCTTTGCGAACTTACGGGATTAGTGAAGGTGATGAGGTCGTGGATAATTTAAAAGCCTTTGTAACGGGAGTTCCACGCAGTGGAACGACCATGTCAGCACTGATACTTGATAATGAGTAAAACACTTGTCACAGGAGGGGCTGGCTTTATCGGTAGCCATCTTGCTGATCTTCTGGTTGAAAAACAGCACAGTGTTGTCGTGCTGGACAAGTTGACCTATGCAGGCGATAAGCGGAATCTATCGGCGGCGGAAGCGACCGGCAAACTCGTGTTTATAAAGGGCGATGTCTGTGATACTGACTTTGTTTTAGATATCCTCAATGAACATGGTATTACTTGCGTCTTTCATCTTGCGGCTGAAAGCCATGTGGATAATTCCATCCATGATCCGGATGAATTTGTTACTACAAACGTTCTTGGCACCGTTTCCATGTTGAGGGCTACGCTCAGCTATTGGAAGAAAACGGATCAGCTGGAGCATGCGCGCTTTGTTCATGTTTCTACGGATGAGGTGTTTGGTCATCTCGCCGATGATGATGAGCCGTTCTGTGAAGAGACTCCCTATAATCCTAATTCGCCTTATTCCGCATCGAAGGCCGCAAGCGATCATTTTGCCCGGGCATGGCACAGCACCTACGGATTGCCGGTTATTATAACCAACTGTTCCAATAATTTTGGGCCACGCCAGCACGAGGAAAAACTAATCCCAACGGTCATTCGGAACGCTTTGGAAAGCAAACAAATTCCGATCTACGGAACAGGCCGTAATATCCGCGACTGGCTTTATGTCAAAGATCATTGCGGGGGGCTTTATCTTGCTCTGACCAAGGGACAGGTCGGGCAGAGCTATGTGTTTGGTGGCAACAATGAAATGCGGAATTTCGCAATCACGCAGATGCTGTGTGAAATCCTTGACCGTGAAGTTCCCCGCCAGGAGGGACAAAGCTATAAGGCTCTTATCGCGTTCGTAGAGGACCGCAAAGGTCACGACTGGCGTTACGCTATTGATATATCCAGGGCGGAGAAAGAGCTTGGCTTTAATCCGGCCTTGAATCACGATGATTACTTTTTGGAAACAGTGCGCCATTACATCGACAAATACGAAAAAGCGGCTGAGGGGGGCACTTGACCGTTGGTTGACTTGAAGCCCGACGACAAAATCGATCTGGTGAACGTGGAATTGAATTATGAGGGTTTTAGGGCCTTAGCGCAGAATCAGCCTCTGCCCCGACAGTTTTTCCCTACGCCATGGATTTATTCATGAAAAGTGTTGCAACATGAAGTGATGTGAAGGAAAATTGAACGAAACGCGATTTTATACACTGCCACCACCAGATGTGGAGAGCAGGCAGGAAAAATAATACAGAACGGAGAGGTGGCCGAGCTGGTTTAAGGCGCACGCCTGCTAAGTGTGTGTAGGTTTAACCCCTACCGAGGGTTCGAATCCCTCCCTCTCCGCCATTAACTTGAAACGAACTTCTCTATGCCCTTGCCGGCATAGTTTCAAAAGCCCGGCATGCGCTGTGAGGGCAATGATACAAGAGAGCTTAAATGTATTTCATAAAGTACATAGCGGTGCTGGCGCTTGTTTTCATAGTGGGTTGTATCCACGAAAGCAAGGAAGATATCGCCAGTCTGAAAGAGACCGATATCAGTAAACTGAATGTTCCCCTGTTTGAAGGGTCGCGATCCAAACCCCCTACCCAGCA
Organism: Nitrospinales bacterium; assembly: GCA_965263085.1. Taxonomy (GTDB): domain Bacteria; phylum Nitrospinota; class Nitrospinia; order Nitrospinales; family VA-1; genus LS-NOB. The sequence continues at coordinate 1,453,102 of OZ253582.1, read as the reverse complement.
GGCGGAAGCCTTGGACAACACGCTTGGCGGTAGTCACCCCGCTGTCCAGTCGGGAGTGAAAGTTCAACGGGCAGTTGTTGTGCCCGAAGAGGTGGCAGGCAAATGGAAAGCGGTTAAACTTCTGATTAAGAACAAAAAAGACGCAGAACGTAACGAAATGAAAACCATCAACCTGGGTTCCAGTTTTGCATTGGAAGATTCGGCAATCAGGGTTACAGTGGGTCCGTTTTTGCCCAATTTTGTGATGAGCCAGAAGGCTTATACATCCGATGGAAATAAATTAATCAACCCCGCTGTTCAATTAATCGTTGAACAAAATGGCCAGCCTCTTTATACAGGGTGGGCGTTTGCGAAATATCCGACAATGTATGCGTTCGAGCACGAAGATTCTGCTGTGCAGTTGATGGATTACATTCCTGTTAATGTTTCCTGATTTTTGATCGGGATCAAAACCCAGTTACGCGCCCATGGCTCAGCTGGATAGAGCGACGGTTTGCGGAACCGTAGGTCGCAGGTTCGAGTCCTGCTGGGCGCACCACTACCTGTGGGGGAGTTTTAGCGAACTCCCCCCGCGGGTCAGTTTCCCCGAGCGTATTTGGACGGGAACCATCAGTCAGTAAATAAAGGAAAGAGTGCTAATGGCTAAAAGAGAGAAACGACCAAAACGGGTTTTCCGCAAGTTTTTAGAGGACAACCAGAAGCGAATGACCGATTACATAGCGCATGTCGAAGCTTCAGAAAAATATGAGCGGGAGCCTTGGATGTTGGGGTCCGACCCGGAGGGGCTCGTTACCCCCGAATCCATTGTCGAACTCAACCAGTCAGGCGATGGCTAACAGTTCGCCGGGTAATTTTGAGATTATTTTGCGTATCCGCAAAATCCGGTAGCAGGGAGAGGTGGCCGAGCGGTTGAAGGCGCACGCTTGGAAAGCGTGTGTAGGTTTACCCCTACCGAGGGTTCGAATCCCTCCCTCTCCGCCATCCAAAGCGGATGCTCTGGTTCTTTTAGTGGTTATGGACATTTAAGAAAAATAGGTCTACAATTTAACTATGATAAAACGCTGGTTACACATTCTGGTCTTGGTGGCTTTTGTGGTTTCCACAATGCCTGGCTTTGTCGGTGCCATGCCTGCGCGCCATATGCAACAAGCTGAGCCGTCCGCTCATCATATGGATATGCACGCCGATCACAAACAAGCGCGAGATCATTCTCGCTGTCAGGATAAGCAGGATGCGGCTAACAACCAAAGCGAGCACAAAAAGTGCCGTGACGGTGATTGTCAATGTACGATGAATAGTTGCGCGAAAACACAAACCTTGCATAGTTCTTTTATGGAGGCATACGTGCCCGTTTCCATGAAGACGGCATTCCCACCTCATAATGAACGCGCAGATAATATCGCTTATCTTCTGAAACACCCTCCAAGAGCATAATCCTTTTATTTTATAACGCTGTTCTCAAAAGCTGTGCGTGTCGGCATGGCACTCTTGGAATAGAGCATAAAAAAGGATTATAAAATGTTAAAACAAACAGCAAAAATGCTGGCAATGATGGGGCTATTGATAGGATTAGCCGCCCCAGCCTTTGCCAAAACACAGGAATATTCATTGGTTATCGATAAGGAAACTGTGAATATCACTGGCAAACCACTCAAACGTATTACGATTAACGGGAGTATTCCTGGGCCAACATTGGAATTCACAGAAGGTGACGAGGCCGTCATCCATGTCACCAATAAGATGAAAGAAGATAGTTCTGTCCACTGGCATGGCCTGCTTTTGCCCGGTAAAATGGATGGTGTGCCAAACTTTAACGGTTTCCTCGGCATTAAACCCGGCGAAACCTTCACCTACCGCTTTGAAATCCGTCAGGACGGCACGTACTGGTACCATGCCCACTCTATGGCGCAAGAACAGGATGGCCACTACGGAGCAATCATTATTCACCCCAAAGGCGGCAATCGGGTTAAGGCCGACCGTGACTATGTGGTGTTGCTCTCTGATTTTCATGAGGATGAAGGCAATACCATCATGGCGAATTTGAAAAAGTCATCAGAGTATTATGTGTACGCTCGCAGGACTGTGGGCGACTTCTTTGCCGATGCTAAAGAAAAAGGTTTCGGCAAAGCATGGGAAAACGCCAGAATGTGGGGAGAGATGCGGATGCCGCCAACGGATCTGGCGGATATCAGCAATTACACTTTCCTCGTCAATGGCAAAACATCCGAACAAAACTGGACCGGCCTGTTTAAAGCAGGTGAAAAATTGCGCTTGTGCTTCATCAATGCTTCAGCCATGTCGCTTTACGATGTGCGTATTCCGGGTTTAAAAATGACCGTGGTGGCCGCCGATGGGCAACCCGTTGAGCCCGTTACGGTTGATGAGTTCCGCTTTGGCGTTGCTGAAACCTATGATGTGATTGTCGAACCCAAAGAGGATAAGGCTTACACCATTGCCGCCGAATCCATTGACCGGACAGGCTTTGCTCTTGCGACACTCGCCCCTCGTGAAGGACTACGCGGTGATGTTCCTGAAGCCAGACCGCGTAGCTTGCTCACCATGGCCGATATGGGTGTAGCGCATGATATGGAGGGCATGGATCACTCCAGGCACAATATGTCTGGAACAGACTCACCAGTCAGTGATTTTGACACGGGTGTACCGGGTAGTGGCTGGGCCGACGCTGGAACGCCACAAGGGCATAAAGCACTGGCCTATGAAGACCTGCGCCATGCAGGCATCCAGAAAGACCAGCGCATGCCGGAACGCGGAATTACCGTCCGGCTGGGAGGGAACATGGAGCGTTATATCTGGACGCTGAATGGTAAGAAATATGAAGATTCAGGGCCGATTAACCTCAATTATGGTGGACGTGTTCGTCTGACTTTTATCAACGACACCATGATGGCGCACCCGATGCACCTGCATGGCATGTTTGTTCAATTGGAAAACGGCCAGCCTGTGTCCAAATTGCCAAACAAACATACGGTAATTGTGGCACCGGGTGATACCTATTCTGTTCTGCTGACAGCTGATGAGGTAGGTGAATGGGCGTTTCACTGTCATCTTCTCTATCACACGATGGCGGGCATGATGAACAAAGTCGTTGTGGCCAAACTCGATGATGCCCAAGTGTCGATGAAGTCCTATTCACCAGAAGCACAGCAAAGGGTGGATCATTCCATGCATGACCATGTTCACTAAGAAACTTTTATTGATTGCTTTAATGGTTACAACTTTATCCGCGCCTGCTTTTGCCGATGAGGAACACGGGGGCGCTGTCTATCACGCCTTCCTTCTGGAAATAGGCGCTGGGGGCAGTGACGATAGTGCTGGCAGGGTTGACTGGGACTTTGATGGCTGGATCGGTACAGATGAAAACAAGCTCTGGCTTAGGTCCGAAGGTGAACATGAAAACGGTGTGACGGGGCAGGCTGAATTCTGGGCAATGTATGGCCGGAATATCAGTACGTTTTGGGACGCGCAAATTGGTGTTCGCCATGACACACAACCAGAGTCTTTGACTTATGCTGTGATAGGTTTTGAAGGGCTTACGCCTTACTTCTTTGAAACCGAAGCCCATCTGTTTGTCAGCGAAGAGGGTGATGTCAGCGCACGCATCCATCAGGAAAACGAGTTTTTGCTCACACAAAAGCTGATTACCCAGCCTTATGTGGAAGCGAACCTGTTTGCTCAGGATGTGCCAGAGCTTGAGATTGGCGCGGGTCTTTCCAGTGCCGAATTTGGCATTCAGACGCGCTATGAATTTACACGTTCCTTTGCGCCTTATGTAGACGTGAATTACGAACGTAAATTCGGTGAAACCTCATCAATCGCTAAAAGCAATGGCGAGGATAACGATGCGGTCACCGGCACACTTGGCGTGACGCTCTTGTTCTAGGAGAGATGTATTGTGATTATTTCAATTTTTCTGAAAGAGAGATTGTCAAAATTGGAAATTCAAAAATGTAGGAGTGAATTAACTGTCCTAATAATTAACACGTGATCTGTCCGGATTTATTCTATCCCTATATTGGGTAACAAATGAACCGGATGGGCTTTCATATCGTTATAATCTGCAAAGCAAACTTGTTTATTATTGCCTCGTTGGATAATATGAATGGGTATGCCTGTTGGATTAACGCGTTGTAGTCTTGCCATCCTAATTGCTGAATTGAGTTAAGATTAATATGGTGGTAATTATATAATAAATAACACTCTGACCCTAATTATCCTAGTCGGCTGATTTGTGACGTTATGCTTTATCCAAAAGTCATTACAAGTATAATTAGGGCATGACAATCAAAGCGGTGATTAAAATGCTTAAAGATGATGGGTGGTATTTATCTAGAACAAGAGGAAGCCATCGTCAATTTAAACATTCAACAAAATCAGGGTTGGTTACTGTTTCAGGAAAGTTAAGTGATGAAATCGCAATTGGGACACAACTTAGTATTTTTAAACAAGCGAGGTGGAAAAAATGAAATATTTAGTCGTAATTGAGAAAACCAAAACAGGATTTTCTGCTTATTCTCCAGATGTCGATGGCTGTATTGCTACAGGCAAAACCAAACGAAAAGCAGAGTGTAATATGCAAGAGGCAATGAAGTTTCATTTAGAGGGGTTGTTGCTAGAAAAGCAAAAAATTCCACTTTCGCGTACTTATTCAAAAGAGGTGGAAGTAACGGTATAACCAATCATTCCAGCGGACTGGCTAAATGCCAGCTCTCTGAATTCAAGCGTTAGGCAAATAAATAAATGAGCGAATGGAAAGTTACAATATCCGAATCCGATGAATTAGCAAAAGAGCTTGAAGACTGTTTTAATCGGGGGCCAATCACTGATGACGTTGGAACACGTTACCTTCTTAGAAGGTTGTGAAAAAATTCATAAAGCATTTTCTGAGTATGCAGAAGGGACTGGTCGATCAGTCAACCCTGTTGAGTTCTCCTCAATTAAAGATAAAATCAGTGGTATTTTAAGTATAGAAGCCGATAAAGAAGGAAGAATTGATGCGTGGAAGAAGGCTATCAATAATGGTGATTTATTTAAGCAAGCTGATAATGAAGCCTTAAATTACTCATCATCTTCTTGGGAACAGCAAAAAGAAGATTTTGAAGATCGTAAAAATTCACATGAAATGATAGATACAAATGTTTATAAATTTCACCAAGCCGCTGTTTATCATCGCAATTACACATTAAAACAACTGTTACCGAAGCATAGTATACTAGTTATATAATGAAGAATATTTCACCATCGGTGTTGTCCGTTTCAACTCTGCTCTATGCGACGGAATACGTTTTGAAGCGAGAGAACTTGATTGTGGTGGCACGTTTCAGGCGTTCAATGGCCTGTAAAAGCGTATTCTGTGCGTTGGTAAGTTTCTTTCATGCTTCTCCCCAAATATCAGATGGCGAGAGTGAGAAAGATCGGTCACTTTCTAAATCATCCAGAAACTCTTTCCAAATATCTTTACCTAGCCGACGTGAGCAAAAAATACCTGCCTGACACACAACCCGAGTCTTTGACTTATGCTGTGATAGGTTTTGAAGGGCTTACGCCTTACTTCTTTGAAACCGAAGCCCATCTGTTTGTCAGCGAAGAGGGTGATGTCAGCGCACGCATCCGTCAGGAAAACGAATTTTTGCTCACACAAAAGCTGATTACCCAGCCTTATGTGGAAGCGAACCTGTTTGCTCAGGATGTGCCAGAGCTTGAGATTGGCGCGGGTCTTTCCAGTGCCGAATTTGGCATTCAGACGCGCTATGAATTTACACGTTCCTTTGCGCCTTATGTAGACGTGAATTACGAACGTAAATTCGGTGAAACCTCATCAATCGCTAAAAGCAATGGCGAGGATAACGATGCGGTCATCGGCACACTCGGCGTGACGCTCTTGTTCTAGGAAAGATGTATTAGGGTTGAGATTATTTCAGTTTTTCTAAAAGAGGGATAAGCTGGAAAAATACAAGACGTTGCGACAGTTTTTTCATATTTATATTGCCAACCATGAATCAGATTACTCTAGATCACTGCAAAACGGCATTTTCTCAAACGCGAGCATGTCTTGATCGTGAACATCATATTGCACTGGCTGTTATGTGCGGGGTTACCTTTGAAAGATTCATGGCTTATGATGCTAATAAAACCTTTAAAAGCGTCAGAACATTTCTTAATGAAGACAGTGATTGGGATAAACGCAATAGAAGCTTAGGCAACCAACTACTTGATATCAGAAATAAGGCAGTGCATGCGGAACATGCCCATAAATTTGATCCTGAAGCTGAGGAACATGCTCTGAAGGCGTGGAATTTATTGCGGGATTTGATTCCGATTCTAACCAGAAAGCCATCACAAGATATGGGAACTGTCGTAACAACCACTATAGCACCACCTCTCAAATAGGTAATACATTATGGACTGGGTAAATGGCGATGATTTGAATGAATGGGCTAACAGGCGTGACACTCAAGCGCAGTTGCTCAAGCTTGTTCGCAAGCTGATTCTTGCGATAAGTGATGTGGAACATATTGATATGCCCGCAGATAGCGGAATAAGCAAATCAGGATTTGATGGCATTGTTGAGTCACAAACAGGAAATGCTTTTGTTCCTATCGGAAAATCTGTTTGGGAAACGGGTTGTGGGCAAAAGCCAAAAGATAAAGCTAACGAAGATTATGACAAGAGAAAAAAGAATGCTGATAAAGAAGAAAGCTTTGTTTTTATTACACCACGAAGATGGCAGGGTAAGAGAAATTGGGCTGCAGAAAAAAATAAGGAAGATTCTTGGAAAGAAGTTAAGGCTTATGATGCCGATGACCTTGCTACATGGCTAGAACAGGCCCCTGGCGTGGCATTATGGCTTTCCGGTTTAATCGGCACCCGGCCTCAGGGAGCTTGTGATTTAGAATCATGGTGGGAAGATCAATGGCAAAATGTTACCTCTCCCAAGCTTACACCTGAAGTTGTTTTAGCGAAACGCAACGATATTGCTCAAAAAATTCTGTCTGAAATAAAAACCAAGCAAACAGTTTCTATTGAAGGATCAAGTGTCGAAAGCTCCATTGCTTTTTTGGCGGCTACATTTTTAACTGATCCAGAAAAGCAAAGTGAACATCTCCTTTCACGCGCTATTATCGTTGATAATCAGGAAGCTACACGGCAACTTGTAAAGATGAGAAATAATCTAATTCTTATACCGCGTGGGCAGGAAGCTACACAAGCTTGTGCCGCGGCGCATAGTCAGGGACATATTGTCTGCATCTGTCGTGATCCAGAAACCAGATCAGATAAAAGTGATGCTATAAAAATTCTTTATCCAACTAGATATTCTTTCCAAGAAAACCTTAAAGATTTTTTTCAGCAAGCTAACAAGGAGAAAAATTATTTTGAAGCGAAAAGCAGAGCTGAAACGCTCACCCGTGAAACAGGAATGGATCTTGAAGTGTTGCGCCAGAGATTGGCTCAAACAGATATAGCAGCAACGCCAGAATGGGCACGAAAACAAAATGCTCAGGATCTTGTTGCGGCTCTTTTTGTTGGGCAATGGGATGGAACGAAAGATCAAGATAAGCAAATTTTAGCTGGCCTTAGTGGCAAAGAGTATTCTGAATTGGAAGATATATATCGTGGCTGGCGTGACACACCTAACGCGCCTCTAAGGTATGTTTCAGGGGTTTGGAAGCTAGCCTCTCCTATTTTTGCGTGGAAAAATATTGCACGACAAGCATCACCAGATCAGTGGAATAGGTTTGAAGAAGTGGCAAAAAATATTTTACTTTATCCTGAGCCTCCTTCAGGGGGCTGGCATCAACATGAGTTGAAAAAAGAAGGTATTGCTCAATCTTTGGCGATTTTGGCAAACCGGATGCATGAAGATGATTGCCTTGGTCTCGGTAGGCCTCCTAAAGAATGGGTCAATAATCTTGTTCGTGAGATATTGAAAGATCCAGCTATTTTTGCTCAACACTCCTCTTTTCTCTTTGATTTATCGGAAGCCGCACCTGATGTGTTTTTAGAAATGCTAGAAACATTCCTTCGTGAGAATCAATCCTCAAAATTAACCGAAGCTATAGCGCACAACCATAACCTTCTGTGGGTGCTGGGGAGCTTAGCCTGGGTGCAGCAATATTTACCTCGTGTTGCCCGATGCCTTAGTCACTTAGCAGACCAAAAAAATCATCCTTATTACAGCAGCCCAGCGCCACGAGATACTTTGTATGGAATTTTTCTACCTTGGATGCCTCAAACTGAAACCAGCGCAGAGGAAAGAATAAAAATTCTTGAAGAACTAATCACAAATGATTCTGATATTGGCTGGCAGTTGCTGATGGACATCTTTCCTAAAGCTCATCAAACATTGAGCAATCACGCGACACCCATTTGGGTGGATTTTACCCCCTTCTCAGATCCAACTTATAAAAAACTTTTTGAGCATGTCGGTGCCCTCCTTGATCTCGTTGCAGAAAATATAGGTAGTGATTCCAAGCGCTGGCAAGAAGCCATTGAACATATTTCTGTTTTTCCAGGTGACCATCTTCCCTATTTATGCTCACATATTGAGAAGTTTGCGCGTCAACTTCATGAGGCTATTCCCAACCTTAGTGGTGAGGATAAAACTTCTATATGGGAATCGTTGAGCAATTTTGTTTCTCGTCATCGCCAATCCTCTTATACCCAATGGGCGTTATCAGAAGAAGATCTAAGGCCATGGGCTGAACTAAGAGAAAGGCTTACTCCTGATAATTTAATACCCCGCCATGCGCATCTTTTTGGACATCGCCCCAAAATAGATATACCTATAGAAAAAGAAAATAGAGACTGGGGAAAAAGATATGCCGAGCTTGATAAAATCAGACAACAAGCTCTAGAAGAAATCTGTGACAAAATGGGCGAGGATGGCCTTAAAAAGCTTGCAAAAAATTGTGAGTACACAGGATTTATATCTCGGAATCTAAGAGATATGTCTGATAAAACTCTCAGGGCTTCCAGTAAAACGGTGGAAATGCTTATGGAAGAATGGCTCAGTGAAGAGGATATATTGGCTGGATGTGCCATCGGCTATTTCTCAAAGAAAATACGGGATAGCTTACAAGAAAAAAAGAAGAATTATAGCGCCGCCATCATAGAGAAAGCAAAAAATGAGAAATGGTCAAGTCAGAAAATTGCCAATATGCTTTCTGCTTTTCCGTGTACTCCTGAAACGTGGGAGCTAGTATCAAAGTTTAATCAGGAAGTTGAAAAATTTTATTGGGAAAACCGTTTTACTTTTCAGCCAGACAACGACGAAGATAATCAAAAGTTTATTGAAAAAGCACTTGAATTTAATCAGTCAATCAAAGCTCATCATATCATCTCACTCTATCACAAAGAACTTCCGGGTGTTCTTGTGGCCGAATTTTTAGAGCGAGTCTCAGAGGAGAAAGAAGCAACCTCAAAGCGGGATGGATATCTGATCACAGAGATGATCCTTGGCCTCCAAGAAAAAATTGATGATGACAGGTTGATGAACATAGAAATAGCTTATCTTAAAACACTTTATTTCAACATGTATTCTATCAATAGTAATTTTCACAATCAGCACCTGACTCTACACAAAAAACTCGCTGCTGATCCACAGCGTTTTGTTGACTATATGGGATCCCTCTTTAGAAAAAAAAGCGATAATAATGAAGAAAATTTACCCGAACCATCTGCCGCAGAAAAAGCTATGGGGGATTATTATCTCATACAAACCTGGTCGCTTGCCCCTGGAATGCGGGAAGATGGAACTATCGACAGCGAACAGCTTCTAGAATGGGTCAAAGCGGCGCGAAAACAACTTATTAAGCTGGACCGTATAGGTGATGGTGATAGGCAGATTGGTGCGATGCTCGGCAGAATATCTTTGGAAGGCAAGGATGGCATCTGGCCTAGCGAAGCCATCAGAAACGTTTTAGAAGCGGTAAAAAGTGAAGATATGATGACAGGAATCTTGATTGGTGAATTCAATATGCGGGGTGGGCGTTGGCGTACAGTTTCAGGAGGGCAAGAGCAATTAGATAGTGCCGAAAAATATGAGACACAGGCAGAACAAGTGGACAATAAATGGCCAGAAACAGCGAAACTTTTAAGAGAAATAGCGGCAGATTACAGAACTGACGCACAAAATGAGAAAACTCAAACCGAAATAGATAGCCTTTTGGATTAATGTTTTAGAGTTATAGTTTTTGATGCAAGATGAGCGAATCGGCCAGCGAGGGAGAGAGAGATGAAGCGGGTCAACACCTTCTGCTGACTGGATGAGTATGATTTTTAATAATGCTCGTTGATATATAGGCATAAGCCTTTTCGAACAGCTCCGTATCTTTATGGAGTTGGTATTTAAGCAGGATTTGCCTTAACACCTGCTTCATCTCACGATCACCAACAGTAGTGTTCTGCCATCCGCGGAAACGGGTCGCCTTTACGATTTTGTCAATATCATCAACAATGCGCGCAACGATTTCCGGTGTCTGATCGTTCCTGACTTCCTTGAAGAGTTCGGTCAAGGCCATCTTATTATCTTCGACGATTTTATCATCATGGCCTGCGCCATTATCCAGATGGACAGTTTCACGCGCTGCATCCAGCAACTCCTTCAGCCAGTTAATAGAGCTTAGAACACCAGCTTCATATTTTTCTCTGAGCTTTTCCAGACGTTTGCCAAGTTCAATATATCGAGGATCGCCGGAATTTTTACGAACCTTAGCCATGAGGCTGATTGCAAGTGTTCTGGCTCGTTTTTTCTGTTCAGCGTCCGTCAGAGTAAAGATTGAATCTTCATCCATGACCAACTCGTCAAGATCATCACGAATATGATCAATATCCGTATGCTGATGAATCAGGCGAATGGTCTCCGGACCACTTGTAATCTGATGCCTCAATTCGACGGCGCAGTAATACCGCAGTACCCCCACAGTAAATCTTCAAGTTGTTTTTGATTCAATCTGTTCCTCCATTAATATCTTGAAGTTTTTTAATAAAATGGGGGTCCTTTTGTATGTATATCTTTACTTTTTCGGAAAGCGTTTTTTCTAACATTCGGCACTCTTTATCAAACTTATTCACCGATGTTTTGCAATGTCTTATCTCAACTATTTCTTCTTCATTTCTATTTTTGAAATAGAGTAGCGTAAATAAGATACTCCGCTTATGTGCTTCAATTTTTTTATTAACAAAATCGTAAAAAATGCCTTCTTGATGAGATTTGTTATAAAAATCAATAAAGTTTAAATTATTTATTTTTCTCAGAGCAGGTTTTTCTGAATGTGGTATATGGTTCTTGCTCAATTTGGGTGTTGGAACATATTTGTAGCCAGAAAAATTCTTATTTGATTGATTATCTATGGGTTGTGCTTTATCAAAAAATTCATTGTATTTTTTTTCGGTCAAATATTCTAAATCATTAAGTACATATTCAACTTCTGCAGTCTCTATCGTCAATTTAGACTCTTGCATTTTGCCTTCCAAAAAATCCCTTCCTTCATGAGTTATTTCATAATATATCTGATTAAGTTTGTTAGCGTTCTCTTCAAGAAAACCTTCATTTAATAAAAAATTGAATTGCATTAAAGTGAAGTCATCTTCATCAATCCCCAAGAATTTACATATTTCACTACGTTTTTTTAAACCTTGTTTGACTAACCTCAATAATATCTCACTAAATCGATCTAGCACCAACTCCATTTGGACCTCAATATTTTGTTTGCATGTCCAAAATGGCAGATAAATTTCATCTACCAAATTAAGTTCGTATCCTTCTGTACTATGGTCTTTCTTAAATTGATTGTAAATTTCTTGATATTTTTCTTGGTATTTTTCTTTATTACTCATCAATCAACGCTTCATCTATTGAATGGTAAATACAGCCCCAATCATGCAAATCATCGACTATCTTTTTTATAACTAACTCTTCTTTTTTTATTTCAGACTGCGGATTTGGCTCTATACGCTTACGCAGATATTCACTATCTCCGACTATGATTAATAGGTTTTTTGCTCTGGAAAAAGCAACGTTGATTCTTCTAAAATCATTTAAGAAACCAATATTGCTCGAGGCGGTGCTACTTCTTACTACATCGTAGATAATAATTTGTTTTTCGGAGCCTTGAAATTGATCAACAGTATTGATATCCATACTTTTAAAGTGCGGATAATGTTCTTTAATAATTTTATTCTTTAATAACTTAACCTGCCCTCTGTAAGCTGCAATAATGCCTATTTCATTAGGAACATTTTCTTCTTTGATATTGCTATAACGCTCATTTAATTTTTCAAGAATCTTTTTTATGACCTGCAAGTTACATTCATTTTTTCGTTCGTATTTGTCGTCATTATCACTCGGGTTGGGTTCCTGTGAAGTGGATATAAAAATAATACTATTGGGCACTTCTTTTTGTTCTTGATTGCGCCCTATCAAAACTGTTGGTTTTTTTAAAGGTAATTTATGGGCTTTGCTTTGGTCATATTTTAGTATTTTTGCATCAGGGTTTTTTAAATCACCGTTATAGATATGTTTTGAAATTAAAAAACCTAGTTGGCGCGGCATGCGATATTGTCTATCTAACATTATTTTATAAGAAATTAACTGATTACTAACTTCAAAACTTGTTATTAATTTTTCAAAAAGACTAACCCCATAGGTTTTATTAAGGTCTAAACCGTCGTCTTCTAACTCTTCTCTTACTTTTTTCTTGACCGCTTCTTCTCTTGTTACGATTGGGGGGAGTTGCTTATGGTCCCCTATCAATATTAGGTTTTTGGACATCACAATCGGTACTAATGCTTCTGCAACCGTGGCTTTACTGGCTTCATCCATGATCATATAATCATAATACATACTAAATTTAGCGTATTTTGAACTAGCAATATGAATACACGTTGCGCCTAACACATCCATTGACTTAACAAATGCGTTTTGTAGGTTAATCTTCTCACTACCATTTTTTAGAGTAGAGATATCTGTATTTTTTTTTGTGCTTGCTGAGTTGCCAATAAAAGCAAGCCAGTCTTTGTGAATTTTATTAAAGGCGGGGTCTTCTCCTAATTGTTCATTCAATATTAATTTAATCTGCTCAATACTGTCTGCCTTTTCAAATATTTTTTCAACATAATTAGATGCAATGCTTTTTCGATAAAGCTCCTGAAAGCCTTTAACTGTAGTAATATTTTTTCTCTTAAACTCTTTATTTAATTCTTCTAAAATAAGATTTCCTCCTTCAGAATATTTTTCCTTCATATACCGTTCTGATCTTTTACGGGTATCTTCAATCCATGTTTTCAATTTTTTATCAAACGTGTGTGGTTTAACTTCTTCATCTATCTTGTCAACGGCATGTTCACCTACTAAACGCATAAATAATATTTCTTTATTAGGCAATCTCTTCAAAACATTATCTACCGCCATATTAGCTTGTGAGACGACAAGAATTTTAGAACCTTTTTCTTGCTTAGTAAATTGTTGAACTAACTCAACAATAACTGTGGTTTTACCTGTCCCAGGCGGCCCTTGAATAAGATAAATAGGTTTTCTATGCAATGAAGCAATCACTGCGGCTTTCTGTGTTTCGTCTAAATCTGAATTAAAAAGAGCCCGGCTTTTATCATTATTAATAACTAAAGAGGGAAGTTCATGCATTTTCTCGGGTGTTGCCAAAAAACTTAAAAGTTCAGGATTGGCTATATCTCTTTGTCCAAATTTTTTACACGCTTCCATTTGTTTTTTATATTGATTGGTCAGTTGCCGAACGTCTTCGACAAGCTCCCCACAGTCAGGAATTTTACTCAAATTCATTTGAGTGTCCTTTATAGTAAGTTCTTTTTTACTTGACTTATAATCGAGTATTTTCCCTATAACATTGTTCTCAATCGATAACTGTACTTGTTCATTTTTTTTAATTTTAACCTTCTCCCAGTCTTGAGATTCTCTTAAAGTGAATATAATATTTGCTTTATCTTCTTTTCGGCTTGTATAGTTAGCCTTGAATGCTTGCTCTTCTATATGTTCTTTTTCTTTTTCAGGCAAAGTGCGCCATTCTTTTATGGTTTCCTGTTTAGTTTTATCTAATTCTGCTAATTGATTAACATTGTTAAAACGCTTTGTAAAAAAATCTATGGGGTAAGATTCATTTTGATAATTTCTATTTTCAAAATTAGCACGCGCTCTTTTCCCTTCCTCTAAAACTATATTGTTGGGCGATAGATCTACATCTTTAATAAAAAGACATCCAGTATCCTTAACAAAAGCTTTGCCAGAGCATTCTTTTGTGCTCCAATCTAGCGTTATTTCCCCCCGCCTGTTTTTTTTGCTCCCGATAATCCAATAACAGCCAAAATTGAGTTCCTTAACAAGATCCTCCATATTTATTTTAGTCTCATCAGCTGTAATTTTGATATCGTCAAAATCTGAATTTTTTATATATCGTAATTTTTTAAGGTCTGCTTTCAGATCGCTATATTTAGCGTATTCTTTATTGATGCATTTGCGACAAATATCATCAAATATTTCACTAGAATCTTTAAAAAAGTTCCCCAAACTTTTTATATCGTCTTTGATCCTTAGCCTATTTGAGCCATCTATAATTTTAAGTTCCTGAAATAATTTTAATAATCCAATAAACCGAATTTTAATATTTTCATCAACTTTTGTTTTAACAATCGTGTCGCGATCGAATATAAAACCTTCTCTGTTTTTTACTTTCAAAGCATTTAGTGTCTCTATGATTGCTATAAAATCATTCCGGCTCCAATTAATTTTATCTTGTTTTTGTAGTTCTAATGATTCATATACAATGAAATAGCTTTCATCACCTTCAACAATTTTAATTATTTTTTGGATCCCTTCGTTTTTGCTATCAATGAGCGATCTAACATCATCAATAATTCTTTTTATAATTATTTTATTGGTTTCATCGTATTTAATCGTCAATATCTCATACTTTTTACCATCAAGCTCATCTTCTGCGCTATTAAAAATCAAATTTGGTGTAGATGAGTAAGGAATTATTTCCTCTGACAGAATGTATTTATCTAATACTTTTTCATCGCTCATAGTTCGAAACCCTCCTTGGCCAGCAGGGTCTCTAATTCATCTTCTGCCTGTTCAAGATCAGCCGATTTCTGCTTAAAGTCTTTCAGAGCTTCTTCAACGGTGATGGTTTCTTCTTCAAGCGGCTTTTGTACATAACGTGCAATATTGAGGTTGAAATCATTTTCCTCAATTTCGCTTACCAGTACCCAGCGACTAACGCCTTCCATTTCAGTCGGCGCAGTATGTTGCTGGTTGTAAATGTCGTAGATCTGATCAGCTTGGGCTTCGCTCATTGTGTTTTGAGCGCGGCCTTTTGTGTAGATTTCATTGGCATTGATGAACAACACTTCTTTGCGGTTCAGTGTTTGCGGATCTTTGCGGAGGATAAGAACACATGCAGAAATGCCAGTGCCGTAAAACAGGTTTTCGGCCAGGCCGATAACACATTCCAAAGAGCCGTTCTTTATGAGGGCTTTGCGGATTTTAGCTTCTGAACCGCCTCTGAATAGCACCCCATGCGGCACAACAACAGCCATCCGGCCAGTTTTGTCACGCATGGAACTGTGCATATGCATGACCCATGCGAAATCGCCATTCTTCTTAGGAGCCACCCCATAAACATGGCGGTCATATTGATCGGCGCTACAGCTTTCATGTCCCCAATCTTCAAGGCTGAGTGGAGGATTGGCGATCACACAGTCAAAGGTCTCAAGTTTGTCACCAAGCGTGTCACCACGGATAATCTGAAAATCCTCCATACCGTGCAGGAAAAGGTTCATCCGGGCGATGGCTTCAGTGGTGAGATTCTTCTCCTGACCTTTCAGCTTCAAAAGGCGCGGGTCTTCTCCACGCTCTTTAACGTGGTGGATGGTTTCGAGAAGCATGCCGCCAGTTCCGCAAGCAGGGTCATAGACAACTTCTCCGGCTTTAGGGTCAAGCACATTAACCATCAATCGCACAACTGTACGAGGTGTATAAAATTCACCCGCCTTTTTGTTGGCTTTATCGGCAAACTTCTTGATCAGATATTCATAAGCCCGCCCCATATCATCATCAAGAACATTCTTCACTCCCATTGGGATTTGATGGAAGTGGTTCAAAAGCTCGGTGATTAAGCTGTCCGGCAACCTGTCTTTATTCGTCCATGGCGCGTCACCAAAAATGCCGTAGAGGTGAGGATTGGCTTTTTCCACGCACCGGAAAGCACTTTGCAGAGCTTTACCAACATCTTTTGTGGTTTCAAGAACGTCGCTCCAGCGGCAACCTTTAGGAATCTGAATACGGTGTTGTTCGGGAGCATTGGCAAGGTCTTCACCACCATAAAGCTTCAGAGCATGTTGATACTCCTCGTTATAAACGTCATTGATCCGCTTAAAGAACAGAATCGGGAAAATATAGGTTTTGTAATCAGATGCATCGATTGGACCGGTAATAATATGCGCGGCCATCCAAAGCTGATGCTCCAGTTCTTTTAGTGTCAGCTTCTTACTCACCGCACTTTCCTTCCTGTTCTCTTATCCAGTGGTCAATTTTACTTTTTCGGAAACGCCACGACCCCCCAACCTTGAAGCTGGGCAATTTACCTTCGGATGCCAGCCGGTAAGCCGTCTTCTCAGCAAGCTTGAGGTAGTTTGCTACCTCTTTAATGGTAAAAATCTCATCATCTGCCATTGTGCATTGAACCTTAATCAAAATTGGGCTATATTATGAAAATAGCGGAAAATAAGGAAACATGCAAGCGGTTATGTTGCTAGAAAAAAATTTGATGCCGGGGGTTCGATAATGCGTCTATCTGCTAATGACACGATGAAAGTGATAGAGGTGAAGGTATGAGTGATGGAGAATGCCTCATTTGGGGAACGTATGCTGATCGTCTAGAGCTTCCTGGTTTCGGCTTGGTTAATTCTCTTCGTGTTGGAGGTTGTTATGCTTATCCGCGTGATCCATCACCGCCACCGTTAGGGCTTGGTATTTTTGGTCCATTGCAGGGACTGGATGACAGAGCTAAAGCACGTCTAACAACCTTACTGGTTGATCAACGCCGTTTATTAGGTCATGAGCCTCCAATAACAACCTTACTTGATCCACGTTGTTTATTAGGTCATGAGCGTCCAAACCTTACAGTAGAAATGATAGAATCAGCCAAAGACAAACCTGATCTGCCTGTTGGTGAGCGCGCTGATAGACTCCTTCAATATTTTGAGAAACAAGCGCCTCGTATGGGAGAACTAGTGGGACAAATAGATGGTACGAATATTGATGAAGAAGGATATGCGTGGTCAGAATCTGTTAACGAATCCGAGTATTTTTCTTTATGTGGTTTTTTGGAAGAGCAAAAATGGCTTGAATGTTTCAACGACGCTGGTGATCCTGTCCCACAAAAAATAACAGCACAAGGCTATATACATTTAGAAGAATTAAGACAGGGGGATTAGACTCATCAAAAGCTTTTGTTGCAATGTGGTTTGATGAGTCAATGGATAATATCTATGAGAATGCGATAAAGCCAGCCATTGAAGAAGCGGGCTATGAACCTTATCGCATTGATAAACGGGAACATAATAACAAAATTGATGATGAAATCATTGCCGAGATACGCCGTTCTCGTTTTATCGTTGCTGATTTCACACATAACGAAGACAAAGAGGTGCGTGGAGACGAAGACAAAGGGGTGCGTGGAGGTGTATATTATGAGGCTGGATTTGCGCATGGCCTCAACATCCCTGTTGTTTTCACTTGTAAAGAATCACTTAAAAAGAAAATTCATTTTGATACACGACAATTCAATCATATTTTTTGGAAAGACCCTGAGGATTTGAAAAAACAACTCATTGATCGGATAGGAGCCACGATAGGGCAAGGCCCTCTGAAAAAATAAAATCGCGCTTCCTCCTGACTTCCCGACCTCGCCCTATGTAGTATAATTCACCGCAATTTTTGCGGTGAATAGCCGTGTTAATCACCGCAAAACATGCGGTGATTAATATGTGGGTGCATGGACATCAAAACTGGCTAGGTTTCACTTGGAATGCTGAAGCACTTGCCTCCAGGCTAGCCAAGTGCTTGAATGACACTGCGTTGCGGGATATGCAGGACTTGAACCTGCGGGATGTTGCGACAAAAATCCTGATAAAGCCTGCATTTACTCATGAAAAGTGTTGCAACGCGAAGCGATGTAAAGGAAAATCGAACGAAATGCGGTTTTATACACCGCCATCCACTGACGTGGGAGGTAATAGTTGAAAATGAAAAGAAAACTTAACCTGTTTATAATTGTTGGCTTTCTTGGCATGCAGATGCATTCGCTTCTGCACACGGCTGAGTATGACTTTGATAAGCACGAGCATAATGGCCAAGTCTGTAGTATTTACCTTCACTGTGAGCATACAAAATATAATACTCCTGAAAAGGAGATAATTTTACAGGTTGCGGAATCTCACGCTGTAGCATTTATTATTCCGGAGCTTGCGTTTGTTCAGCACAAGAAATACAAAACATCACCTCCTCGCGCACCACCTCTGTTCTCCTAAACCACAACCAACCAACCAAACAAATAAAAACTTCTCCTGCATACAGGTGCATGGAGGGGTGTAATTATTTTAGGAGAAATAACTATGTTAAAAGCTAAACTTGTGGCTTCTGCCGCACTTATTGCAATGCTGTCCAGCACATCTGCTCTGGCGGTATCTGATAAAGACATTGAAGCGTTACGCGGCGAGATTCAAAACATGAAACAGGCTTATGAAGGCCGCATTGCCGAGCTGGAGTCGAAGCTGAATAAAGTGGAAAGCGCGAAAGTAGCCGCACCTGCGCCTGCAACACCTGCCACCGCACGCCGTGTTATTAAAGGTAACAGCTTTAACCCATCCATAGGCGTGATTCTGAATGGTCAATACAGCCAGTTTTCTTCCAAGGAAGGAGAGATTGCCGGATTTGCCATTGGCCATGAAGGAGAACGCCCGCCCGAGGGATTTGCGGTAGATCATACCGAGTTGAATTTCTCAGCCAATGTGGATGATAAATTCTTCGGTAGCATCACAGCCGCGATCGCCCAGCATGAAGGTGAAACGGAGGTTGAACTGGAGGAGGCATTTATCCAGACGCTTCCGGGTGTCGGTTTGTCAGACGGCATGAGCCTGAAAGCGGGTCGTGCTTTCTGGACGCTTGGCTATTTGAATGAGCATCACAGCCATGCCGATGATTTTTCGGACCGCCCATTGCCGTATCGCGTGTTCCTGAATGAAGCCTTCAACGATGATGGTGTAGAAGTGTCTTATGTCCTGCCAACTGACTTCTATTCGGAAATCGGTGGTGGCGTATTCCGTGGCGATGACTTCCCGTTTGGTGAAGGTGATGGTGAAGGCGTTGGCGCATGGTCGGTCTTTGCCCGTGTTGGAGGTGATATTGGCGATAACCAAAGCTGGCGTTTAGGTGGTTATGTGCTTTCCGGTGAAGCACCTGGAGGACGCACCAGCAATGATGATGTGGTCAGCTTCACTGGCGATACTGATCTTTACGTTGTCGATTTACGCTATACCTGGGCACCAACTGGTAATGCGCGTGATCAGGAAGCCATCCTTCAGGGTGAATATTTCTGGCGCAATGAGGAGGGTGTCTACGAAGACACCGATGCGGATACTGGTACGGTCAACTTCGATGATTCATCAAGTGGCTGGTACGCGCAGGCGATCTATAAGTTTGATCCGCAGTGGCGTGTTGGAGCTCGATACAGTCAGTTAGCGGCGTCTGATGTGCCTGCTGGCTTAGTCGGCAGTGCGTTGGACTCGGATGGGCATGATCCCAAAGCCTATTCCGTAATGCTGGACTGGACGAACAGTGAGTTCGGCCGTGTGCGCCTGCAATATAACCGTGAAAAACTGGCGCGTGGGCAGAATGATGATCAGGTCGTGCTGCAATATATCATGAGCCTTGGTGCTCATGGTGCACATAAATACTAGGAGGAATTATATGAAACGATTCCTTGGTATATTTGTGGTGGGGCTGCTTTGCGCGGCCCCACTTACAGCGCAGGCGGAGGTGAAGATTTTCGCCTGTGAACCGGAATGGGCGGCATTGGCTAAAGAAATTGGCGGCGATAAGGTGGAAGCCTTCTCTGCCACGCACGCCAGACAAGACCCGCATTACATCCGCGCCCGTCCAAGTCTGATTGCAAAAGCACGAAAGGCTGACCTGATACTCTGTTCTGGCGCAGGTCTGGAAGTGGGCTGGCTGCCGATTTTATTGCAGAAAGCGGGTGGCGGTGTGCAACCGGGTACGGTTGGCTATCTGATGGCGGCAGAGGTTGTGCCGGTTCTGGAGAAACCAGCGGTGGTAGATCGCAGTATGGGCGATATACATCCGGAAGGTAATCCGCATGTGCATCTCAATCCGCATAATGTGCGGCTGGTGGCAAAAGAGCTGTCGAAACGGTTGGAATCTATTGACGCTGCAAATGCTGATTTTTATCAAAGTCGATTGGAGGATTTTGCAGTACGCTGGAGTCAATCCATCGTCCGTTGGGAAAATCAGGCATCCGGACTGAAAGGAGTGCCGGTGGTCGTGCATCACAAGGCTTTCATTTACCTACTGGACTGGCTGGGGTTGAAGCTGGTGGCATCATTAGAGCCAAAACCGGGTATTCCACCGACGACTTCGCATCTGGAGGGACTTCTGCAACAACTTAAGTCTAAGCCTGCTGATGTGATCATCCGCACGCCGCATGAATCGAACGATGCAAGCGAGTGGCTGTCAGAGAAAACAGGAATACCAGCGATTGTGTTGCCATATACGATTGCAGGTGATGCTGAAAGTGGCGATCTGTTTGCGCTGTTTGATCGCTCGATCAGCCTCTTAAAAGGAGCAACGAATGATCAGTAATGAAATGGTCAGTATTGTGGGGCCAGCCTTGGTTGCTGGCCTTATGATCGCTTTAACTCACGCACCTTTGGGCATTGAAGTGCTGAAACGCGGTATCGTCTTCATTGATCTGGCCGTTGCGCAAATTGCCGGGCTGGGTCTGGTAGCGACGGGAACATTGTTGCATGAGCCATCACCATGGTTGATGCAGTCCGTAGCACTGGCCTGCGCGATTCTGGCGGGGTTGTTTTTCCGCAAGGTGGAAACTGTTATTCCGGAACAGCAAGAAGCGATTATTGGGGTTAGTTTCGTGCTGGCCGCATCGCTGGCCATTTTATTATTGGCCGATCACCCACATGGTGGGGAAGAAATCCAGCATTTACTTTCAGGTCAGATGCTATTTGTTACATGGCAGGATGTGGCATCACATGCACCAGTTTATGGGTTGATACTGGTGGCATGGTTCCTGAAACCAGTCTTGCGAACAGGCATGGGTTTTTATCTACTCTTCGCGCTGGCCATCACCTCATCCGTGCAACTGGTGGGCGTGTATGTCGTATTTGCCAGCTTAATTCTCCCAGCACTGGCGGCTGTAAAATGTGAAAATCCTTATATCAAATCATGGCTCTGTGGGATATTATCTGTGGTTATTGGTATCACATTATCAATACTGACTGATTTGCCCGCTGGATCTGTGCTTGTAGCTAGTTTTACAGTTACAGCGGCTGTATTATTCAATATGCCGATAAGGCTGGGGTCGTTTTCGCGGTAGATACCGTACTTTTTCTTCAGGTTTTTCAGAGGGATAAGCTGGAAAACACAAGGCGTTGCAACGGTTTTTTCCTGCGCCCTGGATTTACTCATGAAAAGTGTTGCAACGCGAAGCGATGTAAAGGAAAATTGAAAGAAATACGATTTTATACACCGCTACCCACTAACGTGGTGACTGAGGGCTTATTGCCTGAGATAAAGATATTAAATTTGAGTCCAACGTAAGGCTAGTCAGCCAAGCTAGATTATTGTCCGCTGGATAAGGACATTTACACCAGCGGAGGCACTCCGCAAAAATATTGGCAGTTTTGTTGGGTCTCACGCAACGTGGCTTTGTGAAATCCGTCAGGTCCGGAAGGAAGCAGCGGTAGCGAAATCCCATGTGTGCCGTGAGTCGCCCAACAATCCTGCCTTTTAATAACATCCTCAGGCGACCCGCGATCAGCGGTTGCCTGCAAACCATCGGTCTTCTGAAATAATGGACTTCCAGGTTTCAGCCCGAAAGTGGCGCCCGCAGAAATTCAGCGAATTGGTTGGGCAGGAGCATATTGTCCGAACCCTTTCCAACGCTATTGAACTGAACCGCATTTCGCATGCGTTCCTGTTTTCCGGAACACGTGGTGTCGGTAAAACGACTACGGCGCGGATTCTTGCCAAGGTGCTCAATTGCGAAAAAGGACCGACCATCGAACCTTGCGGCACCTGTAGTTTGTGCGTGGAAATTACCGAAGGCCACTGCGTTGATGTTCAGGAAATTGATGGCGCTTCCAATAACGGTGTGGACGAGGTACGCAATCTTATTGACAACGCGCAATACGCCACATCTTCTGCCCGTTACAAAGTTTATATTATCGATGAAGTTCACATGCTTTCAAAACCGGCGTTCAACGCTTTGTTGAAAACACTGGAAGAACCACCGCCGCGTGTTATTTTCATTTTTGCCACCACCGAGTTGATCAAAATTCCGGAAACCATTCTTTCACGTTGCCAATGTTTTGAATTCAAACCGCTATCTAATATCCAGATCACCCAACAACTGGAACTGATTTGCGGACAGGAGGGGGTTCAAATTGACGAAAGAGGGTTGGAAGAAATTTCCAAAGTTGGCGCGGGCAGTATGCGTGACGCGCAAAGCCTGCTCGATCAGGTCATTGCTTACAGTGGCAAAAAGATCGATACCGATTCGGTAGAGTCGGTGCTCGGTATTGTCGGGAGAACCACTCTCGAGCTTTTCACCGAACGTCTTATAAACCGGAAGCCAGAGGAACTGATAGCCCTGGTTCAGGATGTCGCTAACCAGGGTAAAGACCTGGGCCTGTTTTGTCGCAGTGTGATGGAATATTTAAGAAATCTGGTGATGGTCAAGGTTTCGCGTAATCCGGCAAACATCATCAACGTGCATACCTGCGATATGGAGGTTTTGAAGAAACAGGCAGAAGGGTTCGATGCTGACGAGTTACAGCAAATGTTCACCATTCTCGCCCGCGCCGATGCGGAAATGAAGGGAAGCTCTCAGGCGCGGATGGTTTTTGAAATGGCTATTTTGAGGCTGACCGAAACCCGACCGTTTAAAAATATAGATGACCTGATTCACAAGATCAATCAGGCGGAAATTGAAGTTCAGCCCGCCCCCTCGGTTACGCCTGCGCCAGTGGCGCCTGCACCACAAAATAATTCGAGTGAAACACTCGGGAAAACACAAACCCAACGGGAGCAGGGTTCTGTCGATTCTTCGACCTGGAGCAAGGTCCTCCAGCAAGTTTCCGAAAAACGACCGGATCTGGAAGGTTGGCTGAAGAAATGCCAGGTTCTGGCATTGAATGAAAAAGAAATTCAACTGATGTTTTCAGATTCCTTTGCTCTTGAAATGCTTGAGAGTACGGAAAATGTTCAGCTCATCAAAGACACGGTCAAATCAGTCAGCGGTCATGAGGTCCAGGTGACCCTGACGCAAGGTGAGGCAAAACCTGCACCATTGAGCCCTCCTTCAAACACGCCGGGAAAAAAAAACTTAAATGACGAAAACCAGGGCGGGCAAAAGACTGAGGCAGAAATCATTCAGGATGCACTGGATATTTTCGGAGGCATTGTGGTGAAATGAAAAACCTCAACAGGCGTTTCGATGAGCGATAACAGTTGGCTCTCGTTATTCAAACAGGCTCAGGACATGCAGTCCAAGCTTGCTGAAATTCAGGATGGCCTTGCTGAAAAAACAGTGGAAGTGTCTACCGGCGGTGGCATGGTGAGGGTGGTTGCCAATGGACTCAGCGAAATTATCTCGGTCCATATTGATGATGAGCTGATCAATATGGGAGATCGGGAAGTGCTCGAAGCCTTGGTCGCTGGCGCCATGAATGAAGTTCATAAAAAAGTGAAAGACCTGGCGCAGGGTGAAATGTCCAAATTGACCGGTGGCCTGAAAATTCCCGGATTCTTCACATGATGGGCGTGTTGAATCAATACGTGAATTATTGGGAGCGAGTTATCTCGCCATGAAAAGACCCGCCGCGGTTACAGACCTGATAGATGAACTGAAGAGGCTCCCCGGTATCGGCCAGAAAACCGCCGAACGCTTGTCATTTTTTCTGATGCGCGGAAAAACCGATCGGGCAAATAAACTCGCTGGGGCTATTAAGAATCTTAAGGAAAAGATCATTCTCTGCTCGGTTTGCCATGGTATCACCGAGTCCGACCCCTGTGATATTTGTTCAGACACTTCCCGCAACCATTCGCAGATTTGTGTAGTGGAAGAACCGCACGATGTTTATGTGATGGAAAACATGGGCTATTTCAAAGGGGTTTATCATGTGCTGATGGGGGTGATTTCTCCGCTGGATGGAATTGGACCTGATGATCTGAACATCGAAGCGCTGAAAGAAAAAGTCGGCAAGCCCGGCGTTCAGGAGGTCATTCTGGCGACCAATCCGGACATGGAAGGCGAATCCACAGCTATGTATATCTCAAAAGTTTTGAAGCCTTTTGCGGAGGTCAAAGTCACACGCATTGCCCGTGGCTTGCCGGTGGGCTCGGATATTGAGTATGCCGACTCCGTGACCTTGCTAAAATCGTTGGAAGGGCGCATGGAAATGAGCTAACCGCTCGGCGTGGGGTCTACGGGTTCTGCGGCTGGAAGCCACGCCAAGCAGGGGGAAAACGCACTTGACAATATGATACAAAACAATTAGATTTCAGTGTTTTAGTCCTATTCCAAAAAAATATTCCGGTGTGGCGCAACGGTAGCGCACTCGACTGTTAATCGAGTTGTTAGAGGTTCGAATCCTCTCACCGGAGCCAGTTTTAGTCCCTTTTTCAGGGGCATAAACCCGCAAACCCTGTCGAATCTCCGGCAGGGTTTTGCTTTGAGTTGCAAAGGTTAAATTGATCCGTTATTCTTCTTCATATTGGTAAACCTCTGCAATAAGAGACACTTATGATTCAACGACCGCGCAGAAACAGATTGAATCCGGCCATTCGTGGGCTGGCTAGGGAATCGCAAGTGAGCCCGGCAAATCTGGTCTGGCCCGCTTTTGTGCAGGAAGGAAAAAATCTGCGCACTTCGATTGTGTCGATGCCGGGAGTTTCACGGCTTTCAATCGACCAACTTGTCGCTGATTGCCAGCAGGCTTTTGATCTGGGAGTTCCGGCGGTCGCCCTCTTCCCGGTTTTGGGTGAATCTTTGAAAAATTCCGAGGGCAAGGCAAGCCTGGAGCCTAACGGCCTGTTACAGCGCGCGGTGAAGGAGTTGAAGAAAACCATTCCGGGTATGTTGGTGATCACTGATGTAGCGCTGGACCCTTATTCCGGTGACGGGCATGACGGACTGGTTAAAGACGGCAAAATCCTGAACGACGAGACACTTCCCTTACTTGCCGGCATGGCGGTGGCCCAGGCCGAAGCGGGAGCCGATGTTGTGGCACCCTCTGATATGATGGATGGTCGGGTTGAGGTTATTCGCCGGGCTCTGGACGAGGCTGGATTTGAGGATGTGCTCATATGCAGTTACTCTGCGAAATACGCATCGGCTTTTTATGGTCCGTTTCGTGATGCGCTTGATTCCGCTCCGAAAGAGGGCGACAAAAAAACTTATCAAATGGATCCGGCCAATGCCCGTGAAGCGATACGGGAAATTATGCTGGATGAAGAAGAAGGTGCAGACTGGTTGCTGATCAAACCGGGCCTGCCTTATTTGGATATTATCCGGTTAACACGTGAGCACACCGCGCTCCCGATAGCTGCTTACCATGTCAGCGGAGAATATGCCATGTTGAAAGCGGCCTCCGAAAAGGGCTGGCTCAATTATGATAGCTGTCTGATAGAGTCGCTCCTCAGCATGCGCCGCGCCGGAGCGGACATGATCTTCACCTATGGCGCCCTTGATGCCGCAAAAATTTTAAGCGGGGCAGGTCCCAGGTAGCAATAGATTGTTCCAGCGGTAATAACCATTGATCTCGGCCTAAAAAGCCTTTCTCTTTCCTCGCCAGAGGGTCGATACTATGGCAAGTTCCAGTTACTGGGTTCACGATTTGGACCCGTTTTTATTGCAATTCACAGAAAGTTTCGGCATCCGCTATTACGGGTTAGCCTATGCCTTGGGTTTTCTTGCCGGGATGTGGCTACTGCGTCTTTTTTGCAAGCATGGCAAGGCGGCGCTCACCCCCGAACAGCAGTCGTTCACCATCACCGCCATGCTGATCGGGGTTTTGCTGGGTGGGCGTTTGGGGTATATGCTGTTTTATGCGATAGAGGATGTCCTGCGCAACCCCTGGGTCATATTTCAGATCTGGAAAGGTGGTATGGCCAGCCACGGCGGGTTCATCGGTGTGCTTGTGGCCTGTTGGTGGGTGGCGAAAAAACTGAAACTTTCTTTTCTGCGACTCGGAGATCTGTTGTGCCCTTTGGTTCCACCAGGAATTCTGCTGGGGCGCATCGCCAACTTCATTAATGGGGAACTGTGGGGTAAAGTCACCGATGTTCCTTGGGCGGTGATCTTTCCTCAAAGCGCGATGCCGGGGACGCTTTTGGAGCAGATTGCCCCGCGCCACCCTTCGCAACTTTATGAAGCTGGACTGGAAGGAGCCCTGCTGCTGATGTACAGCCAATGGCGGTTGTGGAAAACCGATGTTCTGAATCAGCCGGGCAGATTGACCGGCGAGTTTCTCATGATCTATGCCGTGGTGCGCATCTTCGGCGAACAGTTCAGGGAACCCGACGCTCCCCTCATCATGGCTCTCAGCCGAGGCAGTTTTTATAGCCTGTTCCTGCTCGCTGGTGGATTATATTTAGTATTCAGGTCCCGAAAAACCACTTAAAACCCTCCGTTACTCCGGCCTGATTCCAACCTGCTATAACTGACATTCAAATAGTTATAATTTTTTTTTATATAGTTATAAATTCTAAATATGCCATATAGAGCTTGTTTCCTCAATGATCCCGATTGACAAATATATTACCACTAGTTATAATAATTTTTATAACTAATTGGAAAATGTATTACCACTATTTAGAATGTCTTTATAACTAATTGACAAATGTATTACCACTATTATAACTAGCGGTAAGATAGGATTTTAAGATGGTCAAGAATCAAGCGGAAGAAATTCGTACCTATCTTTTGGCAGAGATACCAGCGCATCCAAAAAATATCGTTGCCAAAGCCTCAAAAGCTTTTTCGTGTAGCCGCACGACCGTCCACCGGCATCTGAATCGCCTGCTCCGCGATGGAGAGATCATAAAAACCGGAACCACGAGACAGGCACAATATTTCTTAAAGTCAGAAAAAAATAAACAGCTGATTGTTCCCTTGAAAACAGGAATTGCGGAATATGAAGTCTGGAAAGAAAATTTTTTAGCGGATTTTGTAACGCTACCTGAAAACGTGCGAAATATTTGCGAATACGGGTTTCTGGAAATGCTCAACAACGCCATCGAGCACTCCGAGGGAACCGGGGTTGTTATCGGGACAAAGTGGGAATCAAATTCTATTGAAATATCAATTTACGATGATGGCATTGGAATCTTTAGAAAGATCCAAAACACCCTGGACCTAAAAGATGAGCGGGAAAGCGCCTTGCATCTCTCAAAAGGAAAGTTTACCACTGACTCGGAAAACCACACCGGCGAAGGCATCTTTTTCACATCGCGGGCCTTCGATGATTTTTATGTAACCTCAAGAAGAACAGCTTATATAAGAAATAACTTGGATGAAGACTGGTTTATAGATGAAGCAAAATATTCGAATCGACCGGGAACAGGTTTGGGGATGAGAATCAGCCTGGATTCGAAACGAAAAATGCGTGAAATTTTTGCAGAATTCACGGTGGAAGACTCTAATGGGACCCTAAAGTTTGACAAGACCCATATTTTAGTGAAGCTGAGCAAACTAGAGGGTGAACGCTATATCTCGCGCTCGCAGGCGCGACGTATTTGCCTGGGACTGGAAAAATTTAAACAGATTCTTTTAGACTTTAAAGATATCTCTACTGTAGGTCAAGGTTTCGTTGATGAGGTGTTTCGTGTGTTTCAATCCAGGCACCCCGGAATAAAGATCGAATACACCAACGCCACTTCCGATGTACAGTTCATGATAGAAAGAAGCCTGCCCTCTCTTACAGAAGGGGAATAGTCATGGTCTATAAAGCTGAGCTGACGATTAATAGTGATTCTATTTGTTAAAAACTGCCCGTTGCCAAGGAAATCTGTTTATTTTCAGGACAAAAATACCCCTGATGGTTCGAGATGGTTGCGGTTTCACACCGCATTGGTGTAAGCTGGACAATTCTATAACGATAATGGAAATGAGTCATGATCCCTGAATTATTATCCCCTGCTGGCAGTCCTGAGAAATTAAAGTACGCTTTGGCGTATGGTGCGGATGCGGTGTATGCGGGCCTTCCCAAATTTTCCCTGCGAGCCAGAGAGAATCCTTTCAAAAACGATTCACTTGAAGAGGCCATCGCCTACACCCACGATAAGGGCAAGAAGATTTATGTGACTGCCAATATTCTTCCGCCCAACCGAAAAATCGAATCTTTTAAAAAATCCCTGGCTCAACATGCTGCATTGGGCCCCGATGCATTCATCATGGCTGATCCGGGAATGATTCAGTTTGCTCTAAAGGAGTTTCCCCAGATTCCGGTTCATCTCTCGGTGCAGACCAATACCATGAACTGGTCTTCGGTGGAATTTTGGTACAACCTTGGAGTTAAGCGGGTCATTTTATCGAGAGAGCTTTCCCTGGAAGAGATTCAGGAAATCCATGATCGGGTTCCAGATATGGAGTTGGAGGCTTTCGTGCATGGATCAATTTGTATTGCTTATTCTGGTCGGTGCCTGTTATCTAATTATTTCAATCACCGTGATGCCAATCAGGGCACGTGTACTAACAGTTGCCGATGGGAATTTAATGTGAAGGAAGAAGGGGGCAAAGAAACCGAGCAGTATCAGCCGCTTAAGGGGCAGTATGCCATTGAGGAGACTCAGCGAAAAGGCGAAATGATGCCTATTGATGAGGACGAGCATGGTACTTATATCATGAACTCGAAAGAC
The DNA here is from genome assembly GCA_965263085.1 of Nitrospinales bacterium. Classification (GTDB taxonomy): domain Bacteria; phylum Nitrospinota; class Nitrospinia; order Nitrospinales; family VA-1; genus LS-NOB. The sequence continues at coordinate 1,423,878 of OZ253582.1, read as the reverse complement.
TTGCGGGCAGTGGAATATTTAAAACCACTTCATGAAGCCGGTGTCATGTCATTCAAGATAGAGGGCCGATCAAAATCTATTTATTATTTGTCCATGGTCACCCGTGCTTATCGCAAGGCCATTAGTGATCTGGCCGAGGGGCGTTCTTTTGATCCGAAACTACTCGGCGAAATTGATAAAACGGCCAACCGGGGTTTCACGTCGGCGTTTTTAATCTCCGCTTCTAATCGGGAAACTGAGCGGTTTGATTCGCCACAGGAGGAAAATCAGCCTCAGGTTTTTGGTGGTCAGGTTGTGAATGAGCGGGCGGGTTGGATGGAGGTAGAAGTTAAAAACCGAATCGAGTTGGGAGATGAGGTGGAATATATTTCTCCCAGCGGACAATTCAGATTTTCCATTGATGCTATGGAAACAAGTACCGGGAAAAAAGCAACTGTAGCGCATGGGGGAAACGGGACGATCTGGATTGGGATTGACCGGAAGGTGGAACCGTTTGCGCTATTGAGCCTGCTACAGAAGACTAAAACGGCTGAAACTGTTTAGAAATAATCGGTTACACTCACTCAAGGTTGTTTTTGTCATGGTGGTTTTTTAGTGGTTTTCTGGTGGTTTGTCCCCAGAACAGGGTGAGAACAACGCCAATGGCTAAGGCCAGTCCCAGCCAGCCGGACAGGGTATGGATTCCATAATCGAAAATATCTTTGGCCAAGGCTCCATCGAAGGCTATCGTTACAACAATAGAGATGAGAAAAAAAAGAAATTTTTTCAAGAGTGGTTTCCGGTTAATGGCTCCCTGCCGATATAGATTGATTTTGGCAATTAATTTAATGGATATCGTTTTCCCGGCAAGGATAAAGTTCTTTGTCCCTCAAACAAACTGGTTCTATAATAAGGTTCTTTAGTTCTTGAATTTTAGCAAGAAATCCTGCTGGCGCAATTGGTAATTTTTTTCAAACAATTTAATGGGTATTTATTTCATGTCTGTCCCGCTGACACAAGCGTTGAAAATCGGATATTACGTCTTCCGGCAAAAATTAAAGGGTAATAAGCGGTATCCACTGGTGATGATGCTGGAGCCTTTATTCCGTTGCAATTTAGAGTGTATTGGTTGTGGAAAAATTCAAAAACCGAATGAAATATTGAAGCAGAATATGGCCCCGGAGCAGTGTTTTAAAGCCGCCAGAGAGTGTGGTGCCCCTGTCGTTTCCATAGCGGGTGGGGAACCTTTAATGCATCCGGACATTGTGGAAATTGTTGAAGGCCTGGTTGCCATGAAACGTTTTATTTATTTGTGTACCAACGCCATTATGCTTAAAGATTATCTGGATCGACTACCTGTGAGTCCATATTTGACGCTTTCTGTTCATCTGGATGGAATGGAAGAGGAGCATGATCGCATCGTTGATAAGAAAGGAACTTTTAAGTTGGCTATTGAGGCGGTCCAGGAAGCGAAGAAGAGAGGATTCCGCGTTACCAGTGCCACCACCTTTTTCGAAGATACGACTGTAGAAATGGCCGAAGAGTTTTTGGATTATTTAACTCCTCTTGGGATAGACGGGGTGACCATGGCTTCGGCATTTCGCTACCCGGACGCTCCCGATCAGGATCATTTTTTTGGGCGTCGGCGAACCTTTGAATTTTTCGATAAATTGCTGGCGAAAAATAAAAATGGGCGTTGGGATTTAAATCACTCTCCGCTTTATTTAGAATTTTTGCGCGGGAAAAAGGATTATTCTTGTACTCCCTGGGGGAACCCGAATTATTCCGTATTGGGTTGGCAGAAGCCTTGCTACCTTTTGGATGATGGTTATGCGGAAACCTATAAGGAATTGATGGAGACCACTGAGTGGGAAAACTATGGCCATCAAAATAACCGAAAATGTGCAGACTGTACGGCTCATTGTGGTTATGAGGCCACAGCGGTTGAAGATGCGACGTCCAGTTTAAAGGGTATGTTTGACTCCGCTAAAGTGGTTTTTCAATAACCTCCGCGTGCCTGGCGGAGCCGCCGGTGGTAAATAAGAAGAATTCATCAAGCTAGGGCTCTATGCTCACCAATTAAAGCGGTTACACTTTGAGTCCAACGTCATGTTGGCTCCGGTAAGATAGTTTTTTCATCGGTGTGGGTTTCTGCCAGTTGTTCTGATGTGAGTCCTTCTGCCATTTTTAGGTTAGCCCCTTCGAGCCGGGCATTTTTTATTTCAGCCTGCATGAAATCGGCACGGACAAGATGGGCGTTTTTTAGATCAGCATTTTTTAAGTTAGTCCACCGTAGATTGGCTCCCCGCAAGTTGGCTCCCCGCAAATTAGCGTTCTCAAGGTTGGCGTTTTTCAAATACGCTCCATACAGGTACGCCCCTTCAAGGTTAGCACTGCTAAGATCAGCGCTCACCAGTACAGCCCCTTTTAAATAGCAGTCTTTCAAATTTGCCGGTTCTCCATCACGGCCATCCGTTTTCAGCCAGGTTTTGTGATTGGAAAGGACCGTCTTCAATTCTGCAACAGAAAAAGTATTTTCTTTGGAAGTTCGGGAGTCGGTATTACTCATCCCGGTATTGTACATCCGGAGAATTTGGGACCGCAAGTTTTCCTGTTGGAAAATTATGAAGTGTTTGTGGTTTTTATTTTTTATAGGCTGGGCCTTTGATTTTTTGCCGCTTACTCTGTTGAGAAAGCTTTAGCCATTTGGTATAATTTTTGGGTGTGGTGTTTAAATAACTTTATTAAGGTTAAAAACCTATCAGCTTTTTGCTACCCAGGATCCTGATGCCTGAACAGGGGTCTTGTGTTTTCCTCCCGGGAACAAACAATGGTTGAAAACTTTGGTTCTTATTTAAGGCATGAACGCGAATTAAGAGGAGTGGCCTTGGCAGAAATTTCCAGGGCCACCAGAATTCATATTCGCTTTCTCAAGGCCCTCGAAAACAACTCCTTTGAAGAACTCCCCAGCGAAGTATTTGTTAAAGGATATATACGGTCCTATGCCAATAACATCGGTTCGGATGCTGAGGAACTACTTAATCTTTATAAAGAAACTATGGATATTAAAAATCAGGAAAAGGACTCCGTCAAAACACCCAAAACACCCAAAACACTTTTTCCTGGGATACAACCCAAAACGATTTTAAAACCTGGGCTGTTAATTCTGGTGGTTGCCAGTTTCTTTTTTGGAGTGGGGGTTCTGGTAAAAAAAGGAAACGACTCGGAGCAGGCGAAAGTTTCCTCAACGCAAAAGCAGGCGGAGTCAGCCATTGCAGAGCCTTCGATAAGTTCCGGTTTTTCCGAAAACCAGATTGTGGAAGAAAGCGTCGAAGGGCTGGGTGAAGAAAAAATCTTACCCCTCAATCAATTGGTTGAACTGGATGCACAGACCTCAAGCACTTTACCGGCTGATTCGGGCTCCCAAAATTCCGAAGGTCTGGGCGAAGAAAAAATCTTATCCACCGATCAATTGGTTGAACTGGATGCACAGACCTCAAGCACTTTACCGGCTGATTCGGGCTCCCAAAATTCCGAAGGTCTGGGCGAAGAAAAAATCTTATCCACCGATCAATTGGTTGAACTGGATCCACAGGCTTCAAACACTTTACCGACTGATTCGGGTTCCCAAAACTCCGAAGATGTGGAAAAACCGTTAAGACTTACAATTTTGGCAAAAAAAAATTCGTGGTTTAATATAACCATTGATAAATCCAGAGAAGAGGATTTTATTTTCACCGCAGGAACCGTAAAGACCTTTTGGGGTGATAACGTCTTTCGATTGACGGTGGGCGATAAGGCAGGAGTGGAATTATTGTTAAACGGCAAGGCTTTAACTTTGCCGGAAAATGAAGACGGGGAGGTCAGAGACTTTATTATTGACTCTAAACTGCTAGAGTGAGCCGTGGCTCAAATTGAGGCCTTCTCGAGCTGGCACATGACTAGGCCTCGCTGTGACGGGTCGAACGAAAAAATTAAAAAATCCTGATCCATAATTGGAAAACGGTTTCTTGAAGGTTGTTAATGTCTTGGTCGGATTGATAGTGGTTCTTTTTTTATCAGGATGTGCCACCAGCCTGCAAAAAAATACTCCTGAAAATATGGTTTTCGTTGCCGAAGGACCCTTCACCATGGGTTTTGCAATAGAGAATGATAATGAATGGGGAGATATGGATGAAGATCCGGCTCATGAAGTTACGCTCAGCGCTTACTGGGTCGATAAATATGAAGTGACGAGCGCTGACTTTGCTAAATTTCTTAACTCTTATAAAGGCTCCGTCAGGGAGCTTATAGAAATCACCCCAAGCGTTACGGTTGAGTTTGTAGAAGGAAAATACCAGTCCCGTGCCGGACTGGAGAGGCTACCTGTCAACCGGGTTTCCTGGTATGGTGCCGATGCCTATTGCCGGTGGAAAGATAAACGACTGCCGACTGAAGCAGAATGGGAAAAGGCCGCAAGGGGAACCGACCAGAGAATTTTCCCTTGGGGAAATGAATTTCCCGACAATAGCCGCGTCACTTTCCGGCGTAAATTTTCTAAACTTGGTTTTAAAGTGATGGAGCCGGTAGATAGTATGGGCCGTGGCGCTTCTCCTTATGGTCTCCATCACATGGCAGGGAATGTCTGGGAATGGGTTGCCGACTGGTTTGATGGAGGAACCTACGAAGACCATGAACCCAAAGACCCTGAAGGTCCTGAAACTGGAATCAGCAAGGTGCTACGGGGAGGGAACTGGTATTACAAGGCCTATTACATGAGAACCACCTACCGTTTTAATGAACGTCCCGAAAAATTTAATATCTGGCAGGGATTCCGTTGCGCCCGTCACTAGGCCTGGTGGCTAGCGGGTTTTTTGTTTCAGGGCTTTTTCAAAATCCAGGCGATATATTCAGCTAGGGGGATATTTGGCGGTGAGGAGGGGTGGTGCCGGAGGTCGGAATCGAACCGACACGAGGTTGCCCTCGCGGGATTTTGAATCCCGTGCGTCTACCAATTTCACCACTCCGGCACTCTTGGTTCAGCCTTTTGCTGCAAGGTTTTTATGGTGATACTTTGGAAATTAACTTGGAAACTTTTGTGCCAGATTATACCCAGATATGGATATGTGTCAAGGTGCTAGTAGCATTCACTCCTTTCCCGATTGATCAAGGCACTGGAAACTAAATAAACAGAAAGACCTCCTTCGATAAATCAGAAATTCTGCTAAACTGCTCACCCCTGTGGGACATGAAACCCTTGCAGGGTATGAAAGCTAAGGAAGAGGGCATCACAGCAACGAAAAATATTACGATCGCTGGTTCTACGCCGAATAGAAGGATAATCATGATTTTGATTGATGGGAAAAAAGTATCCGCAGAAATCCGCAACCGTTTGATGCGGGAGACGGCAGAATTAAAAAACAAAACAGACCGTGTGCCGGGTCTGGCTACCGTTCTGGTTGGTGAGGACCCGGCCTCGGCAGTTTATGTGCGCAACAAAAATAAAATTTGTAATGAGGTTGGATTCCAATCTTTCGGACAAAACCTGCCTGCCGAAACGACCGAGACGCAATTATTGGATATCATCAGAGAACTCAACGAAAATGATGCAGTGAACGGTATTCTTGTGCAGTTACCGCTACCGGATCATATCGATTCAGAAAAGATTCTCTTATCCATTGATCCCAAAAAGGATGTGGACGGTTTTCATCCCATCAATGTTGGCAAACTGGCCATCGGCAATGCCCTGCTGACCCCATGTACGCCAACGGGAATCATTGTTTTGCTGGATTATTATGGTATCGAAATTGCTGGTAAGCATGCGGTGGTTTTAGGGCGAAGCAATATTGTGGGCAAGCCTGTGGCGCATTTGTTATTACAACGCCACGCCACGGTGACTATTTGCCATTCAAAAACCACGAACCTGGAACAGGTTACCCGTCAGGCAGATATATTGGTCGCTGCGGTAGGTCGGCCTCATTTTGTCAATTCTGATATGGTGAAGGAAGGCGCGGTGGTGATAGATGTGGGAATCAACCGCGTAGACGGTAAACTGACTGGAGATGTTGACTTTGGTTCGGTCTCTGAAAAAGCTGGGTTCATCACCCCCGTTCCGGGTGGAGTGGGGCCCATGACCATCGCACTCCTTATGGAAAATACGTTAAAAGCCTGTAAAGCTTCTTGATGCAAAAGATTAAATCAACTCCATAGAAATCCAAATAATATTATGGTCCGCAAAAAGCAGAGCCGCAAATCTCAAATACCGCTCACAGCCGAAGCCTCGGATGAGACTGTGCATCATCATTCCGCGATAGAAAATCCAAAGGTATACAGTGTCAGCGGATTGACTCGGGACATTCGTGCCATTATGGAAGCGGCGTTTGACTCGGTTTGGGTGGAGGGGGAAATTTCCAATTTCAGAACTGTGGCTTCCGGGCATAGTTATTTTGTTTTGAAAGACGACAAGTCGCAGATCCGTTGTGTTTTATTTAAGGGCTATAGGGCAGGAATAAAATTTCAACCAGAAGATGGCGATCAGGTCTTAATGTTTGGTCGGATCAGTGTCTACGATGCTCGAGGCGAATACCAGATCATTACAGAATCCCTTGAGCCAAGAGGACTGGGTGCCCTGCAAAAAGCCTTCGAACAGTTAAAGGAAAAGCTGGATAAGGAAGGCTTGTTTGATGAAGAAAAAAAGAAACCACTCCCGGAATTTCCCTGGAAGGTGGGGGTCGTTACCTCTTCTACAGGTGCTGCTGTTAGAGACATCCTCAATATAATAAGAAGGAGAAACCCAAAGGTTTCTGTGTTGCTGTTCCCGGCAAAAGTCCAGGGTGAAGGAGCGGCTGAAGAAATCGCTCGTGGCATTGAAGAACTGAACCAAAGAAAAGATGTTGAAGTGATCATTGTCGGGCGCGGAGGAGGTTCGCTGGAAGACCTTTGGGCTTTTAATGAAGAAGCGGTGGCCCGGGCGATATTTGCGTCCCAGATACCTGTTGTTTCTGCGGTGGGGCACGAAATAGATTTTACCATCGCGGATTTTGTAGCCGACTTGAGAGCGCCGACCCCTTCGGCGGCGGTAGAATTAACTGTACCTCTTCTGCAAGATACGGTTCGGGAAATTCGCTCCCTGAATGAGGTATTGATAACAACCCTGCAAAAGAAGCTGGAATATTATAGCGATCTGTTAAAAAGGTTGATGGACAGGCGGTTTTTCCACCAGCCTAAAGAAATATTTAATCCACAAATTCAACGTCTGGATGATTTGCATGTCCGATTGCTCCGGGGGCTGGAGCAAAGTCTGGTATCTCACCAGCAAAGATTGCAGGATAAAATCCACCGATTGTTTCAGGCCTCGCCTGAAAAACATATTCAACATATAAAAGAAAACCGGATGATGCTGGAAAAAAGGATGCTACATATCATCCATTCCCAGGTGCGCTTTAAGAAGGAGCGCTTTGAAGGAATACTAAAAAACCTGAACGCCATCAGTCCGCTGGCTATTTTAGAAAGAGGATATAGTATTTGTTCAAAAGATGAAAAATCTCTGAAAAGTGCTAAAGGGGTCAATCTGGGAGACAAGGTTAAAATAAGGCTCTCCCGCGGGGGTCTGGATTGTAGCGTAAAAAAAATTATAGAGGAAAACTAAGACGCATATTAGGAAAAAGAGATAAGAGCTAATATAATTTTACTAATGGTTTATTATCAATATAAACTTGTTTTCAAAGAGGCCGATTATGAATGAAATAAAATTTGAAAAAGCCATACAAAGGCTTGAAAAAATAGTCGATGACCTGGAAACAGGAGAACTGGATATTGATAAGTCCCTGGAGATTTTTGAGGAAGGGATAAAGATGTCGCGTGTTTGCTCGAAGAAATTGAGTGAAGCTGAAGCAAAAATAGAACAATTAACTCGAGACCAGAAGGGAAAACTGGTGACCGAACTTTTTCCTGTTGAAGAAGAAAACGAGAAATAGGAATATGAAAGTCCGACTCGATCAGTTACTGGTAAAAAAAAACTCATAACTACGAGAGAAAAGGCCCGCGCCATCATCCTGGCTGGTAAAGTAAGAATAGGCGATGCTGTTGCCGATAAACCGGGCCGACTGGTTCCTGAAGATTGTCTCCCCGTTATTCTTGGCGAATCCCAACCCTTCGCCAGCAGGGGCGGGGTGAAGCTGGACCATGCCTTAAAACAATTTCATGTTTTGCCCTCAGGAAAAACTGTTGCGGATGTGGGGGCTTCCACCGGCGGGTTTACCGATTGCCTTCTGCAAAATGGTGCCGAAAAAGTGTATGCCGTGGATGTCGGTTACGGACAGTTGGACTGGAAGCTCCGTAGCGACCCACGGGTCATTTGTCTGGACCGTAAAAATGCCCGAACCTTATCGAAAGAGGATATCGGGGAAATGCTGGATCTGGCTGTGGTCGATGTGTCGTTCATCTCGCTCCAGCTTGTCATACCCCCTTTGCTGGAAATCCTTAAACCGGAAGGAGAATTGATCGCCCTGGTCAAGCCTCAGTTTGAAGTCGGAAAAGAAGAAGTAGAAAACCGTGGCATCATTAAAGACCCGGCCAAGCACATTCGGGTGCTGCTCGACTTGAATCGTTTTATTGAGGAAAAAGGCTGGGCCGTGATAGCAGTGGTGGAATCACCCATTACCGGACAAAAAGGTAATCGGGAATTTTTTGTACATTGCGTTGATGGTCGTTGCGGAAAACCCGTTGCAGAAGAGGCCCTCCGCCAAATTGTCCTGACTGAATTCGTTTGACGCTTTACAGTTCGTCTTTATAAACGATAAAGCAATCTGCTGGATAGACCAGATGGGTGTCTCCCCACTGTTTAGAAGCCTCCGAATCCCATTGTGTTTCATCTTCAAGGGATTTCATACGTACACCGCCCGATCCGCCATAAATGAGCAAGGCAACTCCGTCTCCAGATTCTTCCACCTTGCAGGCATAGGCTGGACAAGGTGTGTTGGAATCCGCATCCCAGCCGGTGATCTGAACCGGTTGTTCCTCACCGTTTACCGGGTATTTGATGCAATACAATGCACGGGGAGGACTGACATCCCGGAAAATCATATTGAAACTCCGTTCAGTATTGGAGTTGGAATCAACATCGACAAACACGGGCATTCTCCATTCAAGAGTTGGGAGTAGCTATCTTACCCTTATTCAACGAGCGAGGTAAAGCCTATCATTGAGGCGCAAAGAAAAAAGACATAAAAAGTCAGGTTTTTTTAGGTCGCTGGTTTCATTGGACCCCCTGTTTGCCGGGGAAAAACTTAGGCTTGCCGAATTTCCTGGATGGCTCTAATATCCCGAATCATAATATGTTGTGAAAATTAGCTGGAAGGAGGGTTGAAATTCCCCACATTGTTTTGTTTATATGGGATATTGCGGTCGAGTTGATGAGTTCTTTAGCGGGGAGTCCAAACTATGTATAAACTGGTTCTTTTAAGGCATGGTCAAAGTCGATGGAATCTGGAAAACAGGTTTACCGGTTGGACCGATGTTGACCTGACTGAGCGGGGAAGACAGGAAGCCGAGGCGGCGGGAAAACTTTTTCTTGATGAAGGGTATACCTTCGATATGGCCTACACCTCTGTTCTCAAACGGGCGATTCGAACTTTATGGATCGTGCTGGATAAAATGGATTTGATGTGGATTCCGGTCGCCCGGTCCTGGCGCCTCAATGAACGCCACTATGGTGCTCTGCAAGGATTAGACAAAGCCGAAACGGCAGAGAAACACGGCGCGGATCAGGTAAAAATCTGGCGCAGAAGTTATGCCACTCTCCCTCCCTCCCTCCCTGGCGATGACGACAGACTGCCGTCCAAAGATCCACGCTACACGGGCATACCCAAAAACCAGTTACCCGCATCAGAAGCTTTAAAAAATACCGTGGACCGATTTCTACCTTATTGGTTCGATCAAATTGTGCCTTCTATCAAAGCAGGGGGAAAAGTTTTGATCTGCGCGCACGGCAACAGCTTGAGAGCGCTGGTCAAACATCTAGATCAGGTCAGCGAAGAAGATATTTTGGAATTGAATATTCCCACAGGCATTCCGTTGGTCTATGAACTGGATGCGGATTTAAAACCCACCAAACATTATTATCTGGGCGACCCTGAGGCCGCAAAAAAAGCCGCCGAAGCCGTCGCCAACCAATCCACTCGTCGCTACTAGGCGTGCGTCCAGAAGGGGTTGCTTAATGGATCCTCTCTTTATCTTATTTGCGGGGACCTCTAAAAATTGCTCAAATTTATGGCTTATCCACTGACTGGCAAAGAGGGAATATTATCAGAGGATAAGCCGGTAAGTGTTGGGGATTAGGCATTGTAAATGGTGGCTCAATTTTATAAGGTAAGCATGAGATGAAAAAACTTGGCAAAAAGAAAAAAGTACGAACTTTGAGGAGCAAAAGCGCACTGGAATATACTCCGTTTACGCAGATTCATCTTGGGGATTGTGCAGAGCAGTTGAAAGACCTCGATAGTGACTCAATAGATTTGATCGTTACCTCTCCACCTTATGCAGATCAGCGGAGTAAAACCTATGGTGGTACCACACCTGACAATTATGTTGAATGGTTTTTGCCTATTTCCGAAGAGTTATTACGGGTATTAAAGCCTACAGGGACCTTCGTGCTTAACATAAAAGAGAAGGTTGTGAATAGTGAACGCCATACCTACGTTTTGGAACTAATTCTTGCTATGCGCAAACAGGGTTGGTTGTGGACTGAAGAATTCATTTGGCATAAGAAAAATTGTTATCCGGGTAAGTGGCCGAACCGATTTCGAGATTCTTGGGAGCGTTTGTTGCAATTTAACAAAAATCGAAAATTTAAGATGTTTCAAGAGGAAGTAATGGTGCCAACGGGAAATTGGGCCAAAACCCGACTCAAAAAACTGAGTGAAACAGATAGAACCCGTGACGAATCAAAAGTTGGTAGTGGTTTTGGAAAAAATATTTCAAACTGGGCCAACAGGGATAAAGCCTATCCTACAAATGTTTTGCAAATGGCAACGGAATGCAACAATAAAAGTCATAGCGCTACTTTCCCATCTACTTTGCCAGAGTGGTTTATCAAGCTTTTTACTGCAGAAAAGGATGTCGTGTTAGACCCATTTTCAGGTTCTGGAACAACTCTAAAAATTGCTAGAAGCATGAATAGGCATTCTATTGGCATTGAAATTAACGAAGACTATTACAACCAAATATTAGAAGACTTGAATGAAAGGCAATTTTTGTTAATGGAAGAGTCCAAAAAGTATGTCGCAAACCGTTCCTGAAGTTGCCAGAGACTTTGTTAAGGGTCACATTGACCTTTTTCATAAAAAGCGATTGCAAAGTTTGGAGAGCTTGAAACTCGGTAAAATTTTAAAACGTAAAAACCTACCTTTGCTGAAATTTCATATCCCTCTCCCAGTTATATTTTTCCTTAAAATCTGTGCCCCAGAGGGGTAAGATAGTGATGGTTGGTACTGTAGTAAAAGAAAAATAGAAAACCGAGATCTCTAAGAAATCAAAAAGAATTTCCCCTATCTGACAGGAGCTATGCCTAGTGGTGGCCGGGGCGGAGCATTTCGCGGGCGTGATTGAGGGAAGCGTCGGTAATGTTTTCTCCGCTCGACATGCGGGCCAGTTCTTCAACGCGTTCTTCATGTTCGAGTTGGCGAATGCCGGAGCGTGTGCGTTTGCCTTTTATCTCTTTTTCTACCCGGAAATGGGAAGAGGCCATGCCGGCAATTTGTGGGAGATGAGTGATGCAGAAAACTTGTTTGGCGCTGGCGACCTTTTGTAGTTTGGTTCCCACCTTTTCTGCTACCCTACCGCCGATGCCGGTATCCACTTCATCGAAGATCATCACTGGAATGGTGTCCTGATCGTTCAGAATGGATTTTAAAGCCAGCATTACTCGCGACAGTTCACCGCCGGAGGCGATCTTAGCCAGTGGACGTAACTCCTCGCCCGGATTCGGTGAAAATAAAAACTCCAGCGTACCCAATCCTGTCGGTGTGGCTTTCATTTTTTCTTTACGGAACAGGATGAACCCGTCAGGGTCTGCCGGGTAGTCAAAGCGCACGCCAAGCTGGACGTTACCCATACTCAGCTCTTTCAGTTCCTTCTCCACACCACGGGTAAGATTTTTGGCGGCGGCTTCCCTTTTTTCAGCCAGACGGATGGCAAGTCCGGCAAGCACTTTTTCTTTTTCCTTCAGTTCTTCTTCCAAGGCTTGCATATTTTCGTCGTTGGAGGCCAACTGTTCCAACTCCTGAGCGATCTGTTCCCGGCGTTTTAAAATTTCCGCGATGTCGTTACCGTATTTTCGTTTCAGTCCGTTTATCTCGGCGAGCCGATCTTCAATTTCTTCCAGCCGGTTCGGATTGAATTCCAAAGACTGATTATAGTTTCGTAAAGATTCCACCACCTCTTCCAATTCATAAAAAGCGGAACGGGACCGTTCAACCGTTTCTTTCACACTGGGGTCGATATCGAAAACCGATTCCAGTTCTTTCAAAACCTGCCCCAGGTTTTCTATTATGGAGCCGCTTTCATCGTTCAACAGCGACTGGCTTTTTTGCAGGCCTTCGCGAATTTGCCCAGCGTGTTTCAGTTTATTGCGCTCTGCCTTGATTTCTTCCTCTTCCTCCTCCGAGGGTTGAGCCTGATCAATCTCGTTCAGTTGAAAGCTCAGGAACTCCTGTTTTTGCATGAGTTCCTGCTCATCCATTTTCATGGACTGCAATTTTTTTGCCTGTGTCTGATAGTCCGAGAACTTCCCGGCAAACTCATCTCGGACAGCCTCGCATTTGCCGTACAGATCTAAAAGCTTGACGTGGACTTCAGGGTGAAGCAAAGTCTGGTGATCGTGTTGACCATGCAGGTCGACCAGGCGGTCGCCTATTTTTGCCAGGGTGGAAACCGTGACTGGACTATCATTGAGCAGACATCGGTTTTTTCCGGCGTTGGAAATCTGGCGTTTAACAAGAAGTTCTCCGCCCTCTATTTCGATTCCGGATTTCTGAATCAAGTCGAGAGTCATAGGGTCGGTGACTTCAAAGACCGCTTCTACAAAAGCAGTGGTTTCCCCGGAGCGGATGGAATCGGTATCGGCTCGGCCTCCGAGCAGGAGATTCAGTGCATTGATGATGATGGATTTACCCGCACCGGTCTCACCGGTTAGCACGTTCAATCCTTTATCAAAATTCACCGCTAGGTTTTCTATAATGGCGAAATTTCGGATTCTAATTTCTTTGATCATGGGTCCTGGGAGTCAGAGGCCATCTTGTCCATCAGTTCCTGGCCTTTTGTCCTGAGTTTCAAAAAGTCCTCATCGCCATTATCGGTCAGACCAAGCAGGGTGGAAAGTGATTTTCGGGCGTCGGCAAAATTATTTTTAGTATAATAAGCTTGGGCCAACTCCAGGTGATTTTCCGCGTGGTCGGGAGCCAGACGAACGGCCTCTTTAAGATGGTAAATAGCCTGACTTGTACTGCCACCGAGAAAAAAGGGTAATTCCAGATACAACTTGCCTAGCGCGCGGTTCGGGCCGCCATTCTGGATGGCAGGATCCAGTTCCAACGCTTTTTTCATGTCTTCTTCAAAAGGGGCAATGACCCCCAGACTGGACCAGATGCCCTTCATTTCTCCCTGTTTACCCTGGCACAGGGCGCGGAAAAAATAACCGCTGGCCGAGTCCGGTTGCATTTCCAGAGTCCGGCTACTGTGTTCGATGCACGACCTATAATGCTGGTTTGCGGTGTCTTCGTCTTCGGCCTGTTTGGCGATGGCGTAATAGGACCGAGCCAGCCGCCACTGCCATTCCGGGCGGCCTGGTTCCTTTTCGAGGATTTTTTGGATTTCCCCGGCGATGTGTTCAAACTCTTTCAGGGTCTTGGCTTGCTGGTATTGTTTATCAATCTCGGTTTGTCCGGCAGGGGCGGTTTTTCCGGTTAGGATAACGAGAAATACGGCTAGCAGGAAAGCCCAGCCCTTAAAAAGTCTCTTTGATCGGGATGAATCTTCGGTCATGCGTCGTTTAAAATAAAGGGATAACAATATTTTTTAATGAACTTGCGGTTTGCGTTATAATTTATGGGGAGGCCTCCACTAGTGATATGCCATACCTTTATTGTTCGGGCAGAAGCTATCTCGGCCTCCCACGCAAGTAGACCAAATGTATCATAGACGAATATGAAAAAAATCTTAAGCGCTGTTCTCATTATTATTTTGATCACCAGTCCGCTCTGGGCAGAAACCAAAGACCCCCAGGCTTCGGTAAAACAGCTGTTGGGAGAAATTCGCCAGATTAAATCGGGTGTTTTGGATCCGGCAGAGAACCAGAAGCATTCCCACTCTGCTTTGAGTTTGCTGAATGTCGCAGAGATCAGCAAAAAAGCTTTGGGGAAATATTGGGTCAAGCGCAGTGATCCCGAACGAAAAAAGTTTCAGGCTCTGCTTGGGGGGTTATTCGTCTATGTGGCGTTCCCCAGTTCTGCGAAGTTTTTTGCCGAACTGGATATAGTGTATGGAAAAACCAGAGAAAAAAAGAAAGTCGTTGTGGTTCCCTTGACAGTAACTCATGAACAGGAAGGTGAAGTTGACATCGATTTTCATCTGACTCGGGCCGAAGATAAATGGCAGGTGGTGGATATCATTCTGGACGAGACTAGTATGAGGAACAATTTGCGCAGTCAGTTTTACAAGGTGATTAAAAAAAAGAACTTTGATGAACTGCTCCGCAAAATGGACAAAAAATTAATTGCTGCAAAAAACTAGCTACTCGACGTATCCCTTTAATCTTGAGATGTATTACGGAATAGAAAATGAAAAAAATTAGCATGGTGAGTTTGGGGTGTCCGAAAAACACGGTGGACACCGAGAGGGTTTTGGGCGATCTGGTTTCTTCCGGGTTCAGCCTCACCCAGGATGAAGAAGATGCGGAGGTGATCATTGTCAACACTTGCGGATTCATAGAGTCTGCTAAAAAGGAATCGATCGACACGATTCTGGAAATGGCCCGCCACAAGACCGAAGGGAAATGCAAACAATTGGTTGTCACCGGCTGTCTGGCTGAGCGTTATAGTCAGGAACTGCTTGATGAAATTCCAGAAATCGATCACCTGCTGGGGGTAGGCCAGTATCCCCAATTGAAAAATATCATTGATGATACCGACCCGTTATCCAAAAACCATGTCGCCACACCCGCTGAATATTATGAGTCATACACTGACCGGTTGTTGAGCACGGCTTTTTATACGGCTTATTTAAAAATTTCCGAAGGTTGCTCCAACCGCTGCGCATTTTGTATCATTCCGAGAATGCGCGGGCCGATGCGCAGTCGCTCTCCAGAATCCATTCTGGCCGAAGCCGAGAACCTGGCCCGTAAGGGAGTCAAAGAATTCAACCTGATCTCGCAGGACACCACCATGTATGGTTTTGACCTGGGAATGAAAGACGGGTTGGTCCGCCTACTGGCAGAAATGGTCAAAGTCGATGGGTTGGAGTGGATCAGGCTTTTATATTGTTACCCGACCTTCTTGAACTCGGAGATGATTGACCTTATTGCCTCAGAATCCAAAATTTGCCGCTACATTGATGTGCCTCTACAACACACGCATGATGAGATGCTCAAAAGTATGAAGCGGCAGGAAACCGAAGGCGGGGTGCGGAAAATGCTCGACGAGGTTCGATTAAAAATTCCCGATGTGGCGCTGAGAACTACATTTATCACCGGGTTTCCTGGAGAAACCGAGGAGCATTTTCAACATACGGTCCAGTTTCTTTGTGAAATGCAGTTCGACCATGTTGGTATTTTTACGTATTCGGATGAGGAGGGCACCACTGCTTTTGATTACCCCAACCGGGTATCGCAGAAGGTCAAAGAAGAGCGTCGCGATATCCTGATGGGATTTCAAAAAGACATCGTTCTTAGAAAAAACCAGGAGCGTGTGGGTAGGGTGGAACCGGTTTTGGTGGAAGGTTTTGACCCGCAGGAAAACTATTTGATGACGGGAAGGCTTACCTCTCAGGCACCGGATATTGATGGACAGGTCATCCTCGAAAAATGCGAAGCCGAGCCGGGCGAAATCATTTCTGTACGCATCAATCAGGCGGTGGATTATGACCTGGTCGCGGAGCCCATATCCGCAACAGTTCCTTCATGAGCCTTAAACGTGTTGGCATTCTGACTGGTGGAGGAGATTGCGCGGGGCTCAACGGGGTCATTCGGGCGGTCACCCGATCCTCTATCATTGCCCATGGCGCCGAAGTCATTGGCATTGAGCAGGGTTTCGAAGGCCTGATCTTTAATCGGCACCGCAAACTCACCATAGCCGGGACCAAAGAAATCCTGCCATTGGGAGGAACCATTCTTGGGACCACCAATAAAGTCAATCCTTTCGAGTACCGCCAGTTCGACAAAGATGGTAAGTTGAATCCTCAGGAGGACTATTCCCAACAATCGATTGAAAACTTCAAGCATCTCGAACTGGACTGTCTGTTTGTGGTGGGCGGAGATGGAACCTTGCAGTTAGGTTATAAGTTTTTTGAAAATGGGTTGCCGGTGATTGGCATCCCTAAGACGATTGATAATGATCTGGTGGGTACGGACTACGCGTTCGGTTTTCAGACTGCTGTGCAGGTCGCCTGCGATGCTTTAGACAGACTGCAAACCACCGGCGAGAGTCACCAACGGGTCATGATTCTGGAAGTCATGGGTCGAGGATCCGGATGGATCGCTCTGGAAGCCGGAATTTCTGGCGGAGCCCATGTCATTCTTATTCCGGAAATTCCTTACGACTTAGAAAAAGTTTTGGAGAAAATCCGTTTACGGGAAGAAATGGGAAGCCCGTTTAGCTTGATAGTGGTGGGCGAAGGTGCCAAAGAGATTAGCAAAGAAACAATCACCAGTGAGGCGGCATCCACCTGTTTGCATAGAGTTGCCCAGTTGGGGGGCGTTGGTAACTACATCGCCAAACAGTTGAGCGACCGCATCAATTTGGAAGTGCGTTGCACGGTTTTAGGTCATACGCAACGAGGTGGGACTCCCTTGGCTTTTGACCGGGTGCTGGGTACCCGGTTGGGAACCCGGGCAGTGGAAGCTGCCGCAGAAGGGAGGTTTGGCACTATGGTGGCTTTGAAGTCTCATGATGTTGTCCTGGTTCCGCTGGAGTCCCTGGCTGGAATCGTCCGTCAGGTACCCAGTGACTCGCAACTGGTGCGCACCGCCGAGTCGATAGGCGTTTGCCTGGGGCGGTGAGGCTAAATTAGTGGCAACTGTTCCCTCTCACAAGAAAACGGCTTCAATTCTGGTGAGAAGTAACTCAATCCCCCCTCAGTTTGATTTCTCAAGTTTCAGGCATCGTTTGAGCTTGGTTTAGTTCATGTTCATATCCTGGCGTTTTTTGGGGCGTACGTGATCTTCCTCCTGTTGAGACAGGTTTTTAGCGAAAAACAGACTCGACAGACCTTATTTTAGCGGGTTTCGTATTGTCACAACACGTTCAATATGTTAGTCTAGGTTGCAACTTAGTTCCCCTTTCGGGGACTTCCCAAAAAATCTCTCACGTTTCCGGATCAAGCCAAGGGTGGCCTGCGGGTTCTTGGTGCGAGATGATGGAGGCGGAGGTACAACCCATTCACTTTAAAGGAGTTTGAATGTCTGAAATCACTATGAAGCAGTTGCTGGAGGCGGGGGTCCATTTTGGACACCAGACCAATCGTTGGAACCCAAAAATGAAACCCTATATTTATGGGATGCGGAGCGGGATATATATTATTGATTTGCAGAAAACCCTAGCTCGCTTCCAGGAAGCTGAAAAATGTGTTCGGGAGCTGGCTCGTGCCGGCAAAAAGATCCTTTTTGTGGCGACCAAAAAACAGGCGCAGGAACTGGTTGCCGAAGAAGCCACCCGTTGCGGGATGTACTACATCAATCAAAGATGGCTTGGCGGTACGCTGACAAACTTTGCCACTATTCGCAAGAGCACCGCCCGGTTGCATGAACTGGAAAAAATGGATGAAGAAAACCAGTTCGATCTTTTACATAAAAAAGAAGCTTTGAGAATGAGAAGAGAAATTGAAAAGCTGAATAAATTCTTCAGAGGTATCAAAAATATGAAGGATTTGCCGGATGCTCTTTTCATCGTTGATACACGGAAAGAAAAAATTGCGCAGGCGGAAGGTAAAAAGCTGGGCATTAAAATCATCGCTATGGTTGACACCAATTCTGACCCTGAAGGTGTGGACTACCCCATCCCGTCAAATGATGACGCAATGCGCTCTATCAAGCTGTTTACCCAACGGATTGCAGATGTCTGTCTGGAAGGGCAGGAAATGAGCAGGGCCAGCCAAGCTAAAAAAGAGGCGGATAAAAAAACCGCACCCAGTGATGCGCCGGAACCGGTTTCGGTTACCAGTGACAACGGGAGCAGTGAAACCTCTGTGCCTGCCTGAACCTTTGAACATTTCCCCGGTTCTTATAGTCACTCTTTAAGGAAAGATTCCAGGTCTATGTGTGTTGAAGCCGGGAGTCTGAAAAACACGGTTGCGACAGAAAGTTTTTTAGGGGTGCTCTGACAATTACAGCTTTAATGGGCTTGTGGTTCGTCGCCCCATGGCAAAATTTAGTTTTTAGTATTTTTGAATTTTAATAAACAACTTTTGATTAGGAAAATGGAATGGAAATAACTGCTACGATGGTTAAGGAACTGCGCTCTCAGTCGGGCGCTGGAATTATGGAATGCAAATCGGCCCTGAAAGAAACCCAGGGTGATGTGGAAGAGGCGATCACATTTCTCAGGAAAAAGGGATTGGCCAAGGCAGATAAAAAAGCCGACCGCCAGACGGCTGAGGGAATCGTTGGTTCCTACATCCATCAAGGCAGCAAGATCGGTGTGTTGTTGGAACTCAATTGTGAAACGGATTTTGTGGCCAACACCCCTGATTTTCGGGAACTGGTCAGGGGCATCGCTATGCATATTGCGGCGGCCAAACCGCGTTTTGCCACTCGTGAAGAGGTGACCGAAGAAACTCTGGCAAAAGAACGGGAAATCTTTGTCCATCAGGCTAAGGAATCTGGAAAGCCGGAAAACATCATTGAAAAAATTGTTACCGGGAAAATGGAAAAGTTCTACGAAGAAAATTGTGTGTTGGAACAAGCGTTCATCAAGGATACCAATATTACCATTGGAGATTTGATCAAACAGAAAATTGCCCTGCTAGGTGAAAATATCAATATTGGTCAATTTTCAAGATTTGAAATTAATGGGTGAGCCGGTTTATAAAAGGGTATTGTTGAAGCTGGGCGGAGAAAGTCTAGCTGCAGAACACGGCGCGTTTGGCCTGGACCAGGGCGCTCTGAAAAATATTACAGAAGAAATCCGCGCGGCCAGGGATCTTGGCGTGGAAATTGCTATTGTTATTGGAGGCGGCAATATTCTACGAGGCGCGTCCCTGAGTTCTATAGGAATTGAGCGTACCACTGGCGACTATATGGGGATGCTCGCGACAGTGATCAACGGTCTGGCGTTGCAACATGCTTTGGAGAGTGTTGGAATTCCCACCCGCGTGCAGTCAGCCATCGAAATTCAAGCGGTGTCGGAAGCTTATGTGCGCCGCCGTGCGATTCGTCATCTGGAAAAAGGGCGTATTGTTATATTCGCGGGTGGAACTGGCAACCCTTATTTCACCACCGATACTGCTGCATCTCTTAGGGCCATGGAAATTGGCGCAGAGGTGATTTTTAAAGCCACCAAGGTTGATGGAGTCTACTCTGCTGACCCCTTGACCGATGATTCGGCAACGAAGTTCAAGGAGCTGTCTTATCTGGATGTGCTGAAAAAAGGCTTGAAGGTTATGGACTCGACCTCGGTATCTCTTTGTATGGATAACAAACTGCCGATGGTCATTTTCAACTTTCACAATAAACACAGTGTTAAACGGGTTCTGCTGGGCGAAAAACTTGGCACGATGGTGGGAGTTTTAAAATGATTGCTGATTTAATCTACGACGCAGAAAAGAAAATGGGGATTTCGGTTGACCATCTGCATCATGAACTGGGGAAGTTGCGGACAGGTCAGTCTTCGGTTGCCCTGTTAGACGATCTCAAGGTTGACTATTACGGAAACCCGACTCCTTTAAATCAGGTGGCGACTTTGGGCACGCCGGACAGTCAGACCCTGACGATTCAACCCTGGGAAGCATCGATTTTGAAGGATATCGAAAAAGCCGTCCAGACATCAGATATTGGCCTGACTCCCAACAACGACGGCAAGATGATACGCCTCGCCATTCCACCGCTGACCAACGAGCGCAGACAACAATTGGTCAAGCTGGTAAAAAAGTATTCTGAGGAATGCAAGGTGGCGATACGGAATGTGCGGAGAGAAGTTAACGATAAGCTGAAAAAATTAGAAAAAAATCATGAGATTTCGGAAGATGAAAGTCATAAGGCTGTGGACAGTATCCAGAAAATGACCGATAAATTTGCTACCGAAATTGATAAAATCGCCCAGATTAAAGAAAAAGATATGATGGATGTATGAAGCAATTTTTTGTAGTATCTTTTCAGTATACGGGTAGTATGCTTATCCGAGAGCCTCCCTTCTTCTTACCGGCGGGTTTGGCCGATTAATCAGGAGCCGCCTCCTTGGTCGATACAGCGTTACAAAAAAAAATAGATCCCAATCGTTTGCCCAAGCATGTTGCCGTTATTATGGATGGCAATGGACGCTGGGCGCAAAATCATTCACTCCCGCGTATTGAAGGTCATTGGGTGGGTGTCAAGGTCGTGGACCGCATTGTTACCCTGAGTCGTAAACTCAACTTAGGAGCTTTGACCCTCTATTCGTTCTCTGATGAGAACTGGAACCGCCCTTCCACAGAAATCAATATGCTCATGAAAATTCTGGATTTTTATTTAAAGAAGGAACTGAAACGGATGAAAGATGAGAATATCCGCTTCAATACCATTGGGCATATTGAAGACTTACCCGAAGCGATTCAAAAATTGATCGGTCACTCTATAGAAGAAACCCGCAACAACACCGGAATGATCCTTACTCTGGCGCTGAGTTATGGCGGCAGGCAGGAAATCATCGACGCGGTGAAAAATATTGCCGAGCAGGTGCGTTCGGGACAGATCAGTCCTGAAGAAATTGATCCGTCCCTATTTGAATCGTTTCTTTCCACACACCCTTTTCCAGATCCAGACCTGATTATCAGGACCAGCGGAGAAAGAAGGATTAGTAATTTTCTTTTGTACCAGAGCGCTTATACTGAATTGCACTACAACAATGTGTTGTGGCCGGACTTTTCGGATGATGATTTTCTGAACGCGATCATTGACTTTCAAGGCAGAGATCGGCGCTTTGGAATGACGCAGGAACAAATTGTCAAGGCCTGACCTCAATTATTGACCCTTCCTATTGAGAAACCCGCAGCCGTGATCTTAAACGTTGCTACAAGGATTCATAAAAACCTGACAGGATTCGGCTCTTGAAACGCATTATCAGTGGAGCCATAGCCATTCCTCTTGTATTGGGGGTTGTGTTGTACGGTTCCCCCTTCTTATTCTTTGGTTTTGTTGCCGCGATTGTTCTGCTTGCCAGCTACGAATACTTTTCCATGATTTCCAATATGGGTGTGGAGGGTTTTCCCATTGAGGGAGGGGTGTTGAGTTTCCTGCTTTTGTTGGGTTTCTACCTGGACCTCCAGTTTTTACTTTTATCTGCGGTTCTGCTTCTTGTGATTTTGTTCACGACCTCGCTTTTCAGGAAAAATAACGTCAAAGTGGCTTTGGATCAGATTGCCTACACGGTTCTGGGAGTTTTTTATATTGCGGGCTTGGGCGGGTATTTCCTGTTGATCCGCAATCTGGAAGGCGGAAGCCAGATGGTCGTATTCCTCCTGCTTCTGATTTGGGCTGGTGACGCCGCAGCTTATTACGTAGGCCGGCACTTTGGCAAGCGCAAGCTCATGCCGATGGTTAGTCCGAATAAGACAGTGGAAGGGGCTATCGCCAATGTACTGGGAACCCTTTTGGCCGTATTAATCATCAAATTCTGGTTTTTTCAGGTATTTTCGCTAACGCATTGTTTGATTGTGGCCTTTATATG
The DNA here is from genome assembly GCA_965263085.1 of Nitrospinales bacterium. Taxonomy (GTDB): domain Bacteria; phylum Nitrospinota; class Nitrospinia; order Nitrospinales; family VA-1; genus LS-NOB. Next base: position 1,401,793 of record OZ253582.1, on the reverse strand, counting down.
CGGTACCATCGGCCAGCTTGGGGATTTTTCGGAATCCCTGATAAAAAGAAATTGTCAGGTGAAAGACTCCGGCTCATTAATTCCAGGGCATGGCGGTTTTCTCGACCGTATTGATAGCCTGTTGTTTGCCGCCCCGGCTTTCTATTATTATTACCAATGGTTCCTAGGGACATAATCAAACCCCGTCAGGACAACTTCATGAAAAAGATATCCCTTCTGGGCTCAACGGGTTCTATCGGTGTCAACACGCTGGATGTTATAAAGCGCTATCCCGAGAATTTTCAGGTTTGCGCTATATCCGCTGGAAGTAACGTAGAATTGTTTGCCAGCCAGATTCGAAAATTCAAGCCAGCGCTCGCCGCCCTGTTCGACTCCACCAAAGTGGATGCGTTGAAAAAGCTGGTTGCCGGTTTGGATGTGGAAATCGTTTCCGGTCAGGAAGGCTCAGTTTCTGCCGCTTCTTTTCCGGATGCCGACCTGGTCGTTTCTGGGGTGGTGGGAAGTGCCGGCTTGCTCCCGGCCCTTGCCGCACTCAAAGCCGGTAAAAATCTAGCACTTGCCAATAAAGAAACGCTTGTTATAGCTGGCGAATTGGTACTGAAAGAAGCCGTGCGCACCAACACTAAAATCATCCCCATCGACAGCGAGCACAGTGCGATTTTCCAGGCTTTAAACGGAGAGAAAGCAGAGCGTATCAAAAAAATTATTCTGACCGCGTCCGGCGGGCCTTTCAGAACCTTCAGTCTCAAGCAGATGGAAAATGTCACAGTGAAAGAGGCGCTCAATCATCCTAATTGGAGTATGGGAGACAAAATCACCATCGACTCTTCCACCATGATGAATAAAGGCCTGGAATATATAGAAGCTAAATGGTTGTTTGGCATGGAGACCAACGTCGAAATCGTCGTTCATGCGCAGAGCATCATCCATTCGATGGTTGAGTTTGTTGACACTTCCATCATGGCGCAGTTGGGCATTCCTGATATGCGGGTTCCGATTGCTTACGCGCTGACTTACCCCGATCGGTTTGAAAGTGAACTCCCCTCTCTGGATTTAGCGACAATAGGTAACCTGACTTTTGAGGCTCCCGATCTGGGAAGATTCCCCTGCCTGCAACTGGCCATGGATGCTATGGCAATGGGTCAGACCCTGCCGGCAGTCCTCAACGCTGCTAACGAAATTGCGGTGCAGGCGTTCCTCAATGAACTGATCCCCTATAAAGATATAGCAGAACTCATTCGCATGGTTATGCAAAACCACTGCCCGGTTCCCCTGCGGGAACTGGAAGATGTTCTGGCAGCCGACCGCTGGGCCCGTGAAGAAACCACAAAACTTATAACAGTTATTCATTAACCGGGCCACGCTCGGTGAATATGGTAATGGTCCATCAAGCCGACAGAACTTTTTTCTCGGCTTAAAAGGGTTTTTGCCTCTCTTTGTCAAAGCGCCTGTTCTGTACCCCTCCGAGGCATGAGGGCTAATTAAAGAATATCACAAGAGGTCGGGGTGGTTGATACCATAGGTTTGTTAATAACTAAGTATCTTAAGCAATGAATTTACCTGATATTCGCATCGGCAATGGTTATGATGTGCACCGTCTGATTGAGGGCAGAGAACTCATCCTAGGGGGGGTCGATGTCCCGCATTCTATGGGACTCGACGGGCACTCTGATGCCGATGTCCTGACACACGCTTTGTGCGATGCCCTGCTCGGTGCCATAGGCGCTGGAGATATCGGTGTCCACTTTCCAGACACTGACCCGAAGTGGAAAGGCATCTCCAGCTTGCTGCTCCTCAAAGAGGTCATGCGCATGTGCCGGGAAAAAGGTTTTCAACTTGCTAATGCCGATTCTGTGATTGTTGCCCAAAAACCCAAGCTGGTTCCGTATCTTCCGGAAATGAAAAAGAATATTGCCGCAGTAATGGATATAGAAACAAACCAGATAAATATCAAAGCCACTACAACTGAAAAGCTTGGGTTTGCCGGTCGGGAAGAAGGCATCGTGGCCTATGCGGTTGCCTTACTGGTAAAAAATGGCTGACCTTAACGAACGTATTGTAATCACGGGAATCGGGTTGACCGCCCCAAACGGCAACAACCTGCAAGAATTCCGGAGAAACCTGCTCAATGGAGTTTCAGGTGTGCAGAACTATGAGACCCGCTATATGGGAAAGGTCCTTGCAGGGGTCTGTGATTTTGATGAACTGAAATACCAGAAGAAAAAAGAACGTCGTCGCGGTACCCGGGTTGGTTCCGTCGCCATCTACTGTTCGCAGGAAGCCATCGCCGATGCCAGGATCGATCTTGAAGCGATCGACCGTTCTAAAGTCGGTGTCTATCTCGGCGTGACTGAGCATGGTAATGTCGAGACTGAAAACGAAGTCTACAACATCAGTCAGTACGACTACGACACCAAGTTCTGGTCGCACCACCATAATCCTCGCACGGTGTCCAACAACCCGGCTGGCGAGGTGACCTTGAACATGAAAATTACCGGGCCGCATTACACAATCGGCGCGGCCTGCGCCGCCGGGAATATGGGCGTCATCCAGGGCGTGCAGATGTTGCGGCTGGGTGAAGTCGATTTTGCATTGGCGGGTGGGGTGTCTGAGAGCATCCATACCTTTGGGATCTTTGCCAGTTTTAAAAGTGAGGGGGCCTTGGCCGAACACGAGGACCCGACCAAAGCCAGTCGTCCGTTTGATAAAAACAGGAACGGCATTGTTTGTTCAGAAGGCGGAGCCGTCTACACGCTTGAACGGCTATCGGATGCGCAAAAACGCGACGCAAAAATTTACGGTGAAATCGTCGGCTATGCCATGAACTCTGACGCGGTCGATTTCATTCTGCCTGATCCCGGCCGACAGGCACAGTGTATACAACTGGCGCTGGAGAGAGCCGGACTCAATCCCAATGACATCGATATCCTCAACGCCCATGCTACGGCAACGCAGATGGGAGATATTCAGGAGGCCAAAGCCATCCGCGAAGTTTTTGGTAATAACAGTAAAACGCGCATCAATAACACTAAAAGTTTTATCGGTCACACCATGGGCGCGGCGGGCACGCTGGAACTTTCCGGCAACCTGCCAGCATTTGACGACCACATGGTTCACCCCACCATCAACCTCAATGACCTTGATCCGGAATGTGCTTTGAACAACCTAGTGGCCAATAAACCGGAAAAACTCCCTTCCGTTGACCTCATCATGAATAATTCTTTCGGTATGTTTGGCATCAATTCTGTTTTGATTGTAAAACGCTACTCGCCGTAGAGGCAATGAGCAATAGCGTTATCGAGAGGATGTGAAAAAACTCTCGGCTACCGCATCGTCCCAACAATCGCCCTTACGGCTCATACTGTATTACCGAATACGCCTCCGCTTTTTTTCATAGACACATCTTCAAAAATCTATTACCTGCTCTTTTTGATGTGTCCACAATCCCTGGAGGAGATCAACCACCCCGATCCCTTGTGGTATTCTTTAAATATATTATTTACCAAATTTCATAATTCCGGGAGCCGGTATTGGTCTGGGTAGGATTGAAAGCGTTTCAAAGCGGTGGAATAGTCTTCCTGAGTGTCTATTTCAAAACAGCCCTCTTCTTTAACGTTCCAAGGGTGCAGGGAAGTGTTCCGGGCAAACTCGGTGAACGGGATCTCCCAAAGAACAGGTCGGTAGGCGGGCTCATTGTTTTCATACAGAGCAACAAACCGTGGAATATCTTCCTGACGCAGTATAAAAAATCCGATTGCCTCGCCACCGAAACCGGGTTTTTCCTCGTCGGTCAGTTCTCGTTTGGTGATGAAAGCGTGGATAGTCCCTTCTGGATTCAACAATACTTTCGAGCATTCAACGTCGTCGATGTCAGCAGGTATCAACGCAAATGAAGAACGTGACGCTTTTCGGACATAGTTGAACAAGGCATCGGGCGGATACAAAACATCGCCATCGAGAATTAATGTTTCATCCTTGCAGTGTTTGAGTCCCATCATCATTGACAAAGTGTTGCCGGTGGTGCGGTAGAGCGGGTTGTCAATGAAATGCACCGGCAGGTCAAGATTGAGTTGCTGCACATAGGATTTCAGTACCGAAGCATTATGGCCAAGGATGAGATAGGTTTTCTGGATGTTCAGGGCCTTGAAGCATTTCAAGTGGCGGGAAAGCAGTGTCTCTTCGCCGAAAGGCAGAAGCGATTTATGAGGAATATCCTGTCGGTCCAACCGCGAGCCGTAACCGGCAAGTAATATAATTGCTTCCAAAGTCAGTACCTGTAAAGCATAAAATAATCGTTATTGCTGAGCTTTTGACTAAGGCCGAGATAACTCTTTACTCGTAGAAACAGTTATTACTCATTGCCACCGGCGGCTACGCCGGTTACTTGCTGAAGGCCCAGAAATCTGACATCGGTTTACGGGAGCAGTAACGTCGGTATTTGAGCAGGGTGTCCAACCCATCTGCGGTGCGTTCCACGTTGCTCAGCTCCTCGGGAAAGTCCCCCCAGCCCTGTTCATTTTTAATCTTGATCAGCCAGCACACCCCTTTTTCGATAGTCGGAGCGTATTTTTCTTTGTCCTTGAAGGTGTCCGACACGAGCATCAGGTTGCGACAGGTATCCATGGTGTGGTCGGTATTTTCATTATCCCAACTACCGTTTGCGGCTTGTTTGCTCACGAGGAAGTCGGCGGCCTGTATGCACATTTTCCCGGCGTACTCGATTTTGTCCATGAAGTAGGCGGGAATCAGGGTGTATTGCATCAAATGCGCTGTGGTTTCGATACCAGCTGGATGAAACGCTTCATCTTTCCAGAGCCCTGAATCTGTCTGCCATTTCTTGATAAATTCGAAGCCTCTAACACGGGCTTTGTTGATGCGCTCGTCGTCGGTCTTATCCTGAGTAACCTGATAAATGGTTAGAAAACATGTGACCGAACAGGTCGTATCTAAATGAGACCACTCCGGGTCGGACCAGTGCCCGTCTTCTTCCTGCATGGACAGGACATACTCCAGAGCTTTATCAACGGCCGCCTGAATTTCCAGATCTTTGAGCACCCTATTACTTCGGCAGAGTTTGAGCCCAACAAAAGGCGTGATCCACATCGAAGTTTTTTCGGTGTGGGATTTTTTAGACCATCCGCCATCCGGGTTTTGCACTCTGACGCACTCTTGAAACTCGCGGGGTTTTTCCGCGGTCAAATCCATATGCAGGATACAGCGTAGGACATGTTCCAGCACTTCCATGTCCTGCTCACCTTCAAGCAGGCTCCACTCGCCTCTTTTGGATTCCAGATAATCCCATTCACTCTGGATCAATGTATCCAGATCTTCTTTGTCAATCGTTGCCATAGTTTCCCAATAGTTCATTATTTAAAATTTTCCACCTGATAACGGATTATATTCATGCGATCAAACCGAGTCAACTTGGCAATCACACTCCAGGCTTCATTGGAGTCTTCCAGGTTATCAGGATATTTTGCTACAAACGCTTCATAATCTTCCAGTGTGTTGGCCTACTTAGCCTGCTCGTAGGCCAGGTCCTGAGTTGGGCCAAGGCGTGGTTATAAAGCTCCCGTTGCGCTTTCGGCAGGCGCTTGGGCGGCATTTCAAAATAGGGGCTTACGGGTACCGGGCCAGTAGCGCAACCACCAACCCAAAAAAGAGGAGCGATTAACAAAATAGGCAATCAAGGAAGCGAGAAACATAATACGAATATTACTCTTTTTTATTTTTACGTCAATAATTCTTGACTTGTAGGAAATATGAAATAACCTATACCCATCACGACCACTGGGGGTGTTTTTGAGCTGAGAGTCCTGAGACGGGACGACCCTTTGAACCTGATCTGGATCATGCCAGCGAAGGGAAGTGAGGCCATCTTGCAATAGATCTCCTATATTTCCTTCAAGAACCCTGCTTGGATTTGATCCGCAATTTTAGTCTTGTCTTATTGATTTAACAGATGTTTTGGACGAAACCTTGTCTGCTTTTGGAGTGTTTCCTTGAAACTGACTATTAATGGCGAAAACCGTGAAATCCTGAAAAGTCAGAACCTTGAAGACCTGATTCGGGAACTGGGTATTCAGGCACCCAATTTTGCCATGGCCCTGAACCATCAGGTTGTTCCAAAGTCCAAATACGCCACAACCTCAATTCAGGAAAACGACGAGGTTGAAATCGTTCATGCTGTCGGTGGCGGTGCCTAGATATCGCCCTATTATCCTGCAAGGGTAGGGATCAAATATTTTTATTTAATTAGGACCGTAGAAAAAAATGGAAACAAAAAAAGAATTCATGAAAATCGGCGATAAAACCTTCAAGTCCAGACTGATTGTCGGAACTGGAAAATATCAATCTTTCGACGAAACCCGACAGGCTATTGAAATTTCCGGTGCAGAAATGGTAACAGTCGCCGTCCGCCGCATTGAACTGGACAAAAACAAAGACTCTATACTCAATCATCTTGATCCAAAAAAATATACTTTTCTGCCCAACACGGCAGGATGCTACACGTTAAAAGAAGCGGTGATGACCTGCGAACTAGCGCGGGAAGCAGGACTGGGAAACATCGTCAAGGTAGAAGTCATCGGCGACGAGAAAACTCTGTTCCCCGATAACGAAGCCACGCTGGAAGCCTCCAAACTGTTGGTCAAAGACGGCTTTCATGTTCTGCCCTATTGTACCGATGATGTCGTGCTCTGCAAAAAACTCGAAGACATTGGTTGCGCCGCAGTCATGCCACTGGCGGCACCCATCGGCTCCGGTCTCGGTATTCGCAATCCGTACAACATCAAACTGATTTTAGAAGCGGTCAAGGTTCCGGTCATCATTGACGCCGGGGTGGGCACTGCTTCTGACGCCAGCCGTGCCATGGAGTTGGGTGTTTCAGGAATCTTGATGAACACCGCTATCGCCAGTGCCAAAGACCCGTTAAAAATGGCGCAAGCTATGAAAATGGCGGTGGAATGCGGCCGCATGGCTTATGAAGCCGGGCGTATCCCGAAAAAACTTTATGCCTCAGCCAGCAGTCCGCTGGACGGCTTGATTGAATTATGACACCAGCTTTTTTAAAGACGGGTTTGGGTTTTCTGCAGGTTTACCTCATCACCGACCTTATGCGGACCGGCCGAAGTCGGTTCCCCAGCGCGGTGGAAGAAGCTCTGCAGGGCGGGGTGCGCGCCGTACAACTGCGCGAAAAAAACTTGAACCCGAAAGACCTCCTCGCTTTGACGCTCGAAGTCAAACCTCTCATTCAACGCTACGACGCTAAACTGTTCATCAATGACCGCGCTGATATTGCTAGCATGGCCGGGGCAGACGGCGTACACTTGACCGAAACCAGCGTTCAGGCCAGCGAGGTTAAAAATAATTTTCCCGAACTGATTGTCGGGGTTTCAACGCATTCACTGGAAGGAGCGTGTTTTGCAGAAACACAAGGCGCAGACTTCATCACCTTCAGTCCAATTTATGAAACACCTTCTAAAACCGGTTACGGTCCACCACAAGGTCTCGACCTGCTCCGGCAAGTCACCCGGTCAGTCCACCTGCCGGTTCTGGCTTTAGGAGGAATAACACTGCATCGCGTTCCTGAATGTCTGGAGCATGGGGCCTTCGGGGTCGCCGTGGTTTCTGATATCTGGGACTCAATGGATATAAAACAACACTCATCTGAATATACGCAGAACTTTGGAGGGAACTCGTTATGACGCAATCAAAATCTAATGGCAACGGTAATGATCACCGGCACGGAGCAACCGATGAAAAGGTCGAAATTTCCACCGAGCCGATTTCACCCAACTCGAAAAAAACTTATGTCAACGGAACCTTGCATCCCGATATTAAAGTCCCTTTCAGGGAAATTTCTCTTTCTACAACGATAACCGGAAATAGCAAGGGGAATGGTAACGGTAATCATGCGGAAAATGACGAAAGCTCCATCCTCGTCTACGACACCTCCGGACCTTATACCGACCCGGAAGCGACGATCGATATTCGTGAAGGGCTCAAACCTATTCGCTTGCCGTGGATCATGGGCCGGGAAGATGTCGAAGAATATGACGGCAGAAGTATCCTGCCGAAAGACGATGGCTATCGGGAAGGGGAAAATCCCAACACCGAGCGTTTCCCTAAAACCCGCGACCGGGTTCTGCGCGCCAAGTCGGGCCGTAATGTCACGCAGATGCATTACGCTAAAAAGGGAATCATCACTCCTGAAATGGAGTTCATTGCCATCCGTGAAAACCAGAAACGCAAGCAATGGATCGAAGACGCAGAACGCGAACAACGACTGAAAGGCAATTCCTTCGGTGCCAATCTGCAAGAGGAAGTCACTCCTGAGTTCGTGCGCGACGAAGTGGCACGAGGACGAGCGATCATTCCGGCCAACATCAATCATCCTGAATCAGAGCCGATGATCATAGGCCGTAACTTTCTCGTCAAGATCAACGCCAACATCGGCAACTCGGCGGTCAGTTCCTCCATTGAAGAAGAAGTCGAGAAGATGGTTTGGTCGGCACGGTGCGGTGCCGACAATGTTATGGATCTCTCGACTGGCAAAAACATCCATACCACCCGCGAGTGGATTTTGCGCAATTCTCCGGTACCCATCGGCACCGTGCCCATCTATCAGGCCTTGGAAAAAGTCGATGGTAAAATCGAAGAACTGTCGTGGGAAATTTATCGCGACACACTCATAGAACAATGCGAACAGGGGGTGGACTATTTCACCATCCACGCCGGGGTTCTGCTTCGTTATGTGCCGATGACAGCTAAACGTGTGACGGGCATCGTCTCACGTGGCGGATCAATTCTCGCCAAGTGGTGTCTCTCGCATCATAAAGAAAATTTCCTCTACACCAATTTTGAAGAAATCTGCGAGATCATGAAAACCTATGATGTTTCTTTTTCATTGGGAGATGGTTTGCGTCCCGGTTCCACAGCAGATGCCAACGACGAAGGCCAGTTCGCAGAACTGGAAACCCTCGGTGAGTTGACCAAAATCGCTTGGGAACATGAAGTACAAACCATGATTGAAGGCCCGGGCCATGTTCCTATGCACATGATCAAAGAAAATATGGAAAAACAACTGGAACTTTGTGGCGAAGCACCGTTCTATACATTGGGGCCGCTGACCACAGACATCGCACCAGGCTATGACCATATCACCAGCGGAATCGGCGCGGCAATGATTGGCTGGTATGGCACCGCCATGCTCTGCTACGTCACACCGAAAGAACATCTTGGACTGCCCAACCGACAGGACGTGAAAGAAGGCGTTATCACCTACAAGATCGCGGCCCACGCGGCGGACCTGGCGAAAGGCCATCCTGGAGCAAGAGTCCGCGATGATGCGCTCAGCAAAGCCCGGTTCGAGTTCCGTTGGGAAGATCAATTCAACTTGTCTCTTGACCCGGAAAAAGCTTTGCAGTTTCACGATGAAACCTTGCCGAAGGATTCGGCCAAGGTGGCGCATTTTTGTTCCATGTGCGGCCCACATTTCTGCTCAATGAAGATCACGCAGGACGTGCGCGACTACGCCGAACAAAAAGGCTTGGAAGAAAAACAGGCACTGGAAGAAGGCATGAAAGAAATGTCTACGACCTTCAAAGAAAAAGGTGGCGAAATTTATACGAAAGCCCAATAACCTGCGATCGGCCCTCTGCCACCAACCACAGACTATTTCCCTGCCTCTCAGTTTTTGGGAGGCGGGGAAATGTTAAAAATTACCCCCCCCCTCCAAACCTCCTGTCTGCCTTAGCAATATGAGAAATATTCACTTAGTTAACATAAATTGCTTTCATCTAAACTCACTTTAAGGATTGCTACTGGCTAAATATTTAGGTTATATTTTAAAAATATATATATAATAATTCTTCAATATAAACTTAAAATATAAATTTATTATTTATAAATAAAACATTTAAAATCAATTATTTAAAAAAATTTGATTTATATATAAAATATTAAATATGATTAAATATAAACAACCCGAAAACTGGATCTACTACGATCCACAGGCCATTTTAACTGCCTTGGTAAATGCGAAAGCTTCCGTTATCTCTCTGAGCACCATTCCGTACCAAAAGCGATGGGTAGATTCTTTGCAAAAAATGGAATTAAAACGGGAAGTGGCCGGGACTTCCCGCATCGAAGGTGCTGATTTTACAGAGGATGAATTAGATGATGCCCTGCAAGAGTCTCCAGAAGAGCTAATCACTCGATCACAAAAACAAGCTCATGCTGCGGTTAAGGCTTATCGATGGATCGCAAAAATTTCCGACAAACGACCGGTTGACGAAAAATTGATAGCTGAAATTCACCGACTGGTAGTAACGGGTGCCGACGATGATCATTGTCCTCCTGGATTGATTCGATCAAAAGACCAGAATGTTAATTTTGGAACACCCAAGCATCGTGGCGCAGAGGGGGGGGAGATGTGTCGTTCCTCTTTTTCTTTACTAGTGAAAGCAATCAATCAGGAATTTTCAGAACACGATCCCTTAGTTCAGGCTCTTGCTGTTCATTTTCACATAGCTTCCATGCATCCCTTTTTGGATGGAAATGGCCGGACTGCGCGCTGCCTTGAGGCATTGATGTTACAAAGGGCAAGCCTGCGTGACACCTGTTTCATTGCCATGTCGAATTATTATTACGATGAAAAAAATAACTATTTAGCAACTCTGGCAAAAACCCGGGCCGAAAATTTTGATTTAACTTCCTTCTTGATTTTTGGGTTAAAGGGTATAGAAATTCAAAGCAAACGTCTGCTCTCTCAGATTCGCAAGGAAGTTTCCAAAGAGCTTTTCATGGGCATGGCATACACCTTGTTCAAGCGGCTTCATTCAAAGAAAAAAAGAGTGCTCGCCAAGCGCCAGCTAAATGTCCTTACAGTTTTATTAGACGAGCCATTGACACTGGTAGAGATGGTGGACAGGACGCTAATTTATTACGGTAAACTCACTTCACCCTACGCAGCCCTGGTAAGAGATTTAGATAACCTGATCGGGCTGAATGCAGTCAGTGCCAATAAAACTAATGATGGCTTTTTATTGACTGTTAATTTGGATTGGCCAACAAAAATTACCGAGACCGACTTTTTCCAGAAAACAGAGGATCTTCCAAAAGGAAAAGGTTATTCATTTTTAAGATAAAAAGTGTTGTGGGTGGTGGCCGTCATCCTTTCATCCCATGAACCCAATGCCTCAACGGGGGGCAAAGAAGCCTCAAGGGCGGCAAGCCCAACTTGCCGAATTTGAATGGAGTTTCGCTATAGCTTGTAAACAAGTTAAACGAACCGTTCGGACTACACGAAAACCTGGCCCTTGATGCAGGCATGAAAGAAATGTCTGACACCTTCAAAGAAAAAGGCGGGGAAATCTATACAAAACCAGCGTGACGCTGGACTCAATGGGGCGGTGACGCTACCGCGACCGCCAGTTGTCATGCTGAGCCTGTCGCAGGATTTACTCCCTCTTTCTTAAAGGGCCCGTTCTAGACATGAAGGCAAACGAAGAAATACCATAAGAAACAAGGTGTTTTTCAATGAACAGGATGTAGAGCAGTGAAGAACTTCAGCTGTATTCAAAAAATGATTTGCCCCCTTTTCTTTTCTGGAGTTAGGACTTTTCTTGACACCCTATTAGAAATGAGATATTAGAAAGAGGCTTTTAAGGTAATTGTTGGTCAGTAGCCCAAACATTTGCCTACCTCGAATTCCATAGACAATAGCCTTAAAAAATTATAATATATTGATAATAAAGATGTTAAGTCTCACCCGCCTAAAACTGGTTAGAAAATAGGACATAAGCATTATGGAACCTAGACTAATTGCTTTACAGCTTTTTTTAGATCAACTAGGCGTTTCCTCTGAGATTGATTCCCTAGAAGATAGAGTTCGAGTTCAAAAAGCAGTGTACTTAGGTCAACTATTTGGTGTCGACTTAGGCTATCGTTTTAGTTGGTATTTAAGAGGGCCCTACTCCTCCAAATTGACAAAAGATTATTATGAAGTAGAAGATGCAATTAAGACTGGAGAAGTCGATTATAAAGAGATGACGCTCAAACCTTCTATCAGAGAAAAACTTGCTGCAGTTTCCCCTTTATTGAAAAAACCGGAATCCATACCATTAGAGAGCGAAGCATGGTTGGAGCTAGTAGCCTCATACCACTACCTAAGAAAAGTAAGAGGCTATTCCCAAGATGAGGCGCTTACTACCTTTAAAGAAGAAAAACCCAGCCTCGTTAAATTTGTTAGCACAGCAGAATCTCAACTTGAAGAATTTAGTTTGCTATCCTGACCTTGTCTGAGCCCAACCTTCAGCTTTCCACAAAAATTTCCGACCCCGTCCATAAGACGGTAAGACTATCCCCTTTGGAAAGTAGCATCATTGAAACTAAAATCTTCCAAAGACTTAGAAATGTTAAGCAATTGGGATTGGCGCATTATGTCTACCCAGGGGCGGATTTTTCTAGATTCTCTCACTCGCTGGGGGTTTGTCATGTTACAGGAAGAATTTTGAATGAATTAAATTGAAAATACCATTGCATTTGCAAAACAACTAAAACCTAAGGTGTCCAAGAAGTTTAAAATCGAGGAAAAGCGGATTTATATATGGCAAAGAGCTAAAAATCCAATTACAGGGTTTGGCTCCCATATGCTTGCTTCTCAACTTGATGGGAACGATCCTGAAAACCAAGATAGATACGAAAAATTAATCAAAATAAAAAATGATAGTGGATTAGAATCCCGACCAATCACAGAAGTAAAAGACTCTTTAATGAACGTGCTTGCCATGAAAAACTTTACCTCAATTCGCTTTTATATTCTTTTTAGAAAGAATGAAATGAGCAAGCGCCCTGATATCTACAACTATTTAAAAGCTAGGCTACCCGCTTTCAATCAAGAGCTCTGACCACTCTATTTGTGCTTATTTTACCTCCAATGGTTCGCCGGGCTTGACCAAAGGGTTGATAACATTTAGAATAGCCTTCATCTGATTTTTCAGGCGCGTAGCTCAGGGGTAGAGTACTTGCTTGACATGCAAGGGGTCGGCGGTTCGAAGCCGCCCGTGCCTATTTTCAATAATGCTTTGCATAACCGTTGTTTGTCGCTCACGCCTTATGCAAAGTTTTTGATTTTTTATATGGCCTCAACGGCCTAAGTTGGGCATCATGCCGGTGCGTATGATGCCTTTTTTCGGGCCTCGCCCGATGGAAACTGGTCTTTACCGGATTGAGCATCTCTCACCGTTGAGCTTCCAGATTTAGTTAATTTTATTTCCACAATAATTTAAATGTCGAACAACCCGAACCAGGTAGATCTAGAAACGCTGCGCCACAGCTGTGCGCATTTGATGGCGCAGGCGGTTCAGGAACTGTTCCCCGGAACCCAGGTCACCATCGGCCCAGTGATCGAAGACGGTTTTTATTATGATTTCTCCCGCGACAAAGCTTTCGTTCCCGAAGATCTGGAAAAAATCGAAAAGCGCATGAAAGAAATTGCGGCGCAGGATCTTCAAATCGTGCGTACAGAAATCCCACGCGAAGAAGCGGTGAAAAAATTCGCTGACATGGGTGAAAAGTTCAAAGTTGAAATCATCGACTCCATTGATTCCAATGAGCCGCTATCGGTTTACTCGCAGGGCGACTGGGCCGATCTTTGTCGCGGTCCACACGTAGAATCGACCAAACAGATCAAGGCTTTCAAGCTTCTCAACACGTCTTCCGCCTATTGGCGCGGAGACGAGCGCAATCCCGTCCTGCAAAGAATTTACGGCACCGCCTGGAACACGGAAAAGGAATTGAGGGTCCACCTCAAAAGGTTGGAAGAAGCAAAAAAACGCGACCATCGCAAGCTAGGTAAAGAACTCGATTTGTTTTCGGTATCGGACGAAATCGGACCTGGGCTCATTCTCTGGCACCCGAAAGGCGCACGCATCCGCCACCTGATGGAAGATTTCTGGAAAAAAGAGCATTTCAAAAACGGTTACGAGATGGTCATCAGTCCGCACGCAGCCAAGATCGACCTGTGGAAGACCAGCGGCCATACTGAGTTCTATAAGGAGAGTATGTTCTCTAATATGGATATTGAGGGCAAAGAGTATGTTATGAAACCGATGAACTGCCCGTTCCATATCCAGATTTATAAAAGCAAGTTGCGGAGTTACCGCGACCTGCCGGTGCGGTTTGGCGAATTGGGGACGGTTTACCGTTACGAGCGTTCGGGAGTTCTACATGGCCTCTTGCGGGTACGCGGGTTCACGCAGGATGACGCGCATATATTCTGCCGTCCTTCGCAGATTGAAGGGGAGATTACCAAGGTTCTCGACTTGATCGTTTATATTCTGCAATCGTTCGGGTTCTTTGAATATAAAATTTATTTGAGCACCCGGCCCGACAAATATGTTGGCGCGGATGAGGGTTGGGAAAACGCCACCCAAGCTCTGGAAAATGCCCTGAACAACAAAAAACTGGATTTCGAGGTCGACCCCGGCGAAGGGGTTTTCTATGGCCCGAAAATCGACATCAAAATCAAGGACAGCCTGAACCGATATTGGCAGGTTTCCACGGTACAGGTAGATTTTAACCTTCCCGAACGCTTTGACATAAGTTATATTGAGGAGGATGGGCAACGCCACCAGCCGATCATGCTCCACCGCGCCTTAATGGGTTCGCTGGAGCGTTTTTTTGGTTGCCTGATTGAGCATTATGCTGGGGCGTTCCCGCTCTGGTTGGCCCCGGTGCAGGTCATTCTTTTAACGATCACTGATAATCAGTCGGAATACGCTGAAACACTGGCCCAACGATTTGAAGAATCGGATATTCGGGTAGAAAAAGACTTGCGAAATGAGAAGATTGGGTTCAAAATACGCGAAGCCCAACTACAGAAGATTCCCTATATGATTGTTTTAGGGGGTAAAGAAGTTGAATCCCAGACTTTGGGTGTTCGCAAGCGGCGTTCCAAAGAAACCCGGACCCTCGATTTTGAGACCTTTTTGGACGAACTCGAATCCGGCATAGACTCCCGGCTAATAGAGTCTGAAGACTAATTTTTTTAGAAGGATTAGATTTAAATTAATAAGAAACAGCGTATCAATAAGATGATTCGGGTGCGGGAAGTATCCGTGATTGGTGATGACGGGGAGTCGATCGGCACCCTGCCCACAGAAGAAGCTCTGAGCATGGCCCAAGATATGGACTTGGATCTTGTGGAAGTCGCCCCAACTGCCAACCCACCTGTTTGCCGCATCATGGATTACGGCAAGCACAAATATAAGGCCAGCAAAAAGGCGCACGAAGCCAAGAAAAAGCAAAAAATCATTCACGTCAAGGAAGTCAAGTTCCGGCCTAATACCGACCAGCACGATTTCGATTTCAAATTGCGGAATGTGCAGCGGTTTCTGGAAAATGGTGACAAGGCCAAAGTGGTAATTTTCTTCAAGGGCCGCGAGATCGCGCATCGTGAGTTCGGGATGAAGGTGCTGGAACGGGTTGCCGAGGCGACCGAAGAGACGGCTGTCATTGAACAACAGGCCAAGCAGGAAGGGCGTACGCTGGTCATGATTTTGGCTCCTAAAAACACGAAAACCAAAAAAGGGGGAATGGTTAAAGCACAAGCGGTTGTAGAGAACCGGTAGAAGTGTCGGCCGAGGAACCCCAGCAAGAACCAATGGAGTGAGTAAAAATGCCAAAAATGAAATCTAATAAAGGTGCCGCTAAACGGTTTCGCAAAACGGGCACCGGAAAAATTCGTCGGAATCGTGCTTTCACCAGCCATATTCTGACAAGTAAAACCACCAAAAGAAAAAGAAACCTGCGGAAAGCCAGCATGATGGTAACTGGAGACGCAAAACGGATTAAGGCTTTGCTCCCTTACTGACTGCAAGTTATCTGAATACAAGGAGAATTTTAAAATGCCACGAGCAGTAAACGGGACAGTTGCCCGCAAACGACGTAAAAAAGTCTTAAAATTAGCTAAAGGCTACCGTAGTGTGCGAAGCACCGCTTTCCGCAAAGCCCGGGAGGCTGTTGAACATGGTTTATGCTATGCCTATCGTGATCGGAAAAACCGCAAACGCGAGTTTCGCCGACTCTGGATTGCCCGGATCAACGCCGCAGTCAGGGCCGAAGGCATGAATTACAGCCAGTTCATGCATGGACTAAAAAAAGCCGAGATTGAACTCGACCGAAAGGTTCTCTCTGAGATGGCAATCCACAACC
Organism: Nitrospinales bacterium; assembly: GCA_965263085.1. GTDB lineage: Bacteria > Nitrospinota > Nitrospinia > Nitrospinales > VA-1 > LS-NOB. The sequence goes on along the minus strand of OZ253582.1, from coordinate 1,385,575 downwards.
AGGATTCTTTCAAAGCCCTGACCGAAACTGCACGCGCCCAACTGGGTTAAGCGGAGACCCTCCGCTGGTGATTTGCAACAACTCGATTTGGCGGACAACAATTTGTCTCGGCTTAAAAAGTTCAGTCCAGATTGCCGCGGCGAGTAAGCAACGCATCTATGATTGAAAACATCGAAAAGCACCGGCAAGACTTCGACTCCCGCATCCGTTCTACCTCCGCTCTGGAGCCCCTCAAACAACTTCGTATAGATTTCCTCGGCAAGAAAGGCTGTGTTCAGGCCCTAATGAAAGACCTGCGCCAGGCTTCTCTGGAAGATAAACGACAACTAGGCAAACTCGTCAATGACTTCAAGCAGCATGTTGAAAACCTGCTGGACGAAAGGCAGGATGAGTTGGGCAAATCTGCCAATCATTCGTCTGCTAAAAGCGAAACTTTTGACACTACTTTGCCGGGACGAAGAGAAATGACTGGAACTCTGCATCCAATCACCCAGATGATGGAAGAGATCACCGCTATTTTTATGGGACTAGGGTTCCAAGTCGAAGAGGGGCCAGAAATTGAAACGGACTATTATAATTTTGAAGCCTTGAACATTCCCAAAGATCACCCCGCACGTGATATGCAGGATACCTTTTACGTTGGAGGGGAAATGGTTTTACGGACCCACACTTCACCGGTACAGATTCATGTGATGGAAAACTGCGAACCGCCATTGCGCATTATCGCGCCAGGAAAAGTCTATCGTCGTGATTCCGATATCTCTCACACGCCGATGTTCCACCAAATCGAAGGACTCATGATCGATGAAAATGTTTCTTTCAGTCATCTCAAAGGCATAATGAACATTTTCTTACAGGAAGTGTTCGGCAAAGACACAGAAGTCCGGTTCCGCCCTAGTTTCTTCCCCTTCACCTGCCCAAGCGCGGAAGTTGATATTCAATGCGTGATTTGCGGAGGCAAGGGGTGCCAGGTTTGCTCGCAAACCGGCTGGGTGGAAATTCTTGGTTGCGGAATGGTCGACCCGGCGGTATTAAAATTAGTCAACTACGATTCAGAAAAATGGACGGGGTTTGCGTTTGGGCTTGGCATCGAACGCATCTCTATGCTGAAATACGGCATCAATGATATCCGTCTGTTTTTTGAAAACGACCTACGCTTTCTCAAACAATTCTGACCGGCGGACCGCCGGAAGCAATGAGAACTTTGCATAATCCCAAATTCTTCATTTGCAAGGCATACGAAGAAAACCCACATGCCGCAACAATGCTCTTGGCGTGACAAATTATTGTTCGTTCTTCTCCACGGGAGCAGGTTTAATCAAATCTTGGTCAAAATAGTTGATAGACATTCCGGCGTCGAGAACCAGACCCTGGGCATTGATACCGCTGGAGCGTTCGCTCAATAAAAATACTGCGGCATTAGCTGCTTCCTGCGTCGTCAGAGCCTTTTTTCTTAATGTTGCTTTTTCGGCATGCAGGTAGGAGTCGATATAACCGGGGATGCCCGCTGATGCTGAAGTCTTAAGCAGGCCGGGGTTGATGGAGTTGAACCGAACCTTGGAAAAAGCGCTGAACGATTTTGCCAGGAAACAGAGCGTGGAGTCGAGTGCTGCTTTTGCTGGAGCCATATAGCCATAATTTTCCGCTGCCATTCGGGTGGTTGAAATTGATACCGTAACTACCGAGGCCTGTTGATCGAGAAGATCCTTAAAAGCGTTGGCAAGATGGATCAGAGAATAACAACTGATGTCGATGGACTGAAGAAAATCCTTTTTCGGTGTTTCATGAAATGGTTTCCAGCCCTTTGAGTAGTTCGCAAAAGCTATGGAGTGGACGAGTCCGTGCAGAACCTTGCAGTGTTCAGCAACCTGAGCTTTTAAACATTCAACTTCTTCCTCTTTTGCCACATCGCACACAACAACGGTTTTACCCGCCAGAAGTTTTTCCAGTGATTTCTTTCGGTCTTCAGAGCGTACGCTGTAGATAACTTTTGCGCCTTCTTCTTCCAAAGTCTTCGCAATATACCAAGCAAGGCTTTTTCTGTTTGCCACTCCGGTTACGAGGATGTTTTTATTTCCTAGACCCAAAAAACTCATTGTTTCCCCTCAACCAGCATCGCAGAAACTCCAAGGTGACTGCTGTTTTACCGTTGACGCTGGCTTTCCCTGCCATATAAGCGGCACTACTGACCAGATTTTTGAGGGACACCTCAATCTGCAGGGTGTCTCCGGGATAGACAGCGCGCTTGAGTTTGATGTTATTGACCCGGGTGAGAACAGGAATCCTGCCTTCGTTGGCAATGCGTTTGCCCATCATAATCGCACCAGCCTGAAAAATAGATTCAAAGATCAATACTCCCGGCATGATCGGTCTGCCGGGATAATGCCCTTCAAAAAATGGTTCTTTCGGGTCGATCCTTTTTTCCGCCTTGATAGTATCTTCGCTTTCTTCAAGTACCCGGTCGACAAACAGGAAAGGGGGGCGATGGGGAATATACTGAAGAAAGTCTTGCGACATTTTACAGTCCTCCGGTTACCTCTAACACCGAACCAGTGATGTAAGAAGATTCTTTTGAAGCCAGAAACAGTACCGGGTAGGTGACATCTTCTGGAGTCCCAAAACGTTTCAGGGGAATCTGGTCTTTATAGGATTTTCTCTGGTCTTCCGATAGATCGCCAATAAAATCGGTATCGATAAAACCGGGGGATACACAATTCACAGTTATTTTACGACTCGCCACTTCCTTGGAAAGGGATCGTGTGAAGGCTACCTGTCCGGCTTTTGATGCGGCATAATTGGCCTGACCCGCAAACCCGAACTTGCCAATGGGAGAGGTTAGAGTAATGATCCTCCCATACCTCTGGCGCATCATAGATTGTACCGCCAGCTTGCACAAATTGAATGTCCCTGTCAGGTTGGTATCGATGACCCGGTTCCAGTCCTCCACTTTCATCATGCCGACAATAGAATCGGAACGGATGCCTGAACTGACAACGAGGATCTGGAAGTTTTTATATTTTGTTTCGATTTTTTTATAAAAATTTTCTACTGCTTCGTAATCAGTGACATCAAACTTATGAATGTCGAGACAGTTAGCGTAACCGGTATTAGCGTGTTTAAAGGTCTCCGCCGCCTCATCGTTACCTCGATAAGTGGCGATAACTTTCGCCTCGGCTTTAAGAAACGCTCCGGAGATGGCCCGGCCTATGCCACGCGTACCACCGATGACCAGAGCCGTTTGGCCTTTGAAGTTAAATTCCATTACGCTATATTAAGTGAATTTAAGGAAGGTAGAAAGGTCTTATCTTCAGACCGATGCCGTCACCAAGCTTGGACTCAACTGGCGGAGGAATTTGTCGGCTTCGTTTGCGACAATGACCCCATAGTTTGCCGCTCCCAGCCAACCTGACATGATAATCCCCACCGACCCGGCATGGAACAGTCCGTTAATCTGCTTAGGCAAATCCCGGCTTACTTTGAGTCCTTCGAACTTGGTTCCAAACGAGGTGCCTGAAGGGTGCAGGGTATAATGTTTGAAAGTTTTCGGAGTTGAGGCTTCCACATGATCAACCTTCTTGCGTATACCCGGAACATATTTTCCTAACGCGTCGAGAGTTGTTTGCTCCAGATCATGCTTGTCTTTTTTGTATTGGGATTCGCTCAGGTTGGCCCAGTCCTGATAGCGGGCGTTGGTCGAAGAAACTATGGAATAACGATTGGTGCCGGGGCGGATTTCCGGGTAGTAAAATGAAAACGTACGGCTGGTAACATCTTTGCTCAATATTTTGTCTGTGCAGTATTCGTCCGCCTTAGATGAGAACAACAGATCGCCCACATTCGGCACGGTTTCGCCTGTTTTGATTCCCATATAGACCTGACAACTGGAATTATTGAGCCGGACTTTTTTAACCTCTTTTATAAATTCGGAATCAAAATGTTCCTCACCGGTCAGTTGTTCGATAGTGGTCAACAGGTTGGAATTGGAAAGCACTGATTTGCACTGGATGTCCTGCCCATTAATGCGTACCCCCTGCACCGTTTTATCATCCACATAAATTTTTTCGACCATACAGTGCGTACGAATATCTACGCCGTTTCGCAACAGCTCCTGTTTCATTTCCTTAATCAAATGATCGGTTCCGCCCTGGTAGGTAAAAACTCCCTTATCCATAAAGTTGGAAAACACAATGCCATAAGTGATTGCAGGATCATCGAGGGTCGAACCATTGGCGTAGGTGATCGGTTCCATAAGAAAGCGCCAGACATCAGTGCGCCCAGGAAAGTATTTTTCAAAAAGCTCGCGGGTGGTCATGACCACTTCGTCATAAAAATTCATGTCGCGAACGGTCAAAAAGAATTCGTCGACGACTTCTCTCAGGATACCAAAACGCTCACGCAGGATATGGGTGAAATCTATTTTGTCAAAAGAGGTGTTGACGGAAAACTGCGGGTTGTCGAAACGTATATTTTTGAGTTGGATGACCCGTTGCGAGATGTCTTGGGTCCAGTATTTTCTGAAGGTCTTAATCATTCCGCAGGGAAACCCGTGCAGGGAAATATCCATGATATGTCCGCCCTTGCGTTTGAACCAAGTGGCCATGCCGCCCATATTATAATGATGCTCGGCCAGTAAAACCTTGTGTCCCAGCTTGGCTAGAAGGTTGGCCGATGTCATTCCTGCCAGACCGCTTCCAATCACGACCGTATCGTAGGCCGATAAAACACCTTTTAACCAGTTTTTTGATGGTTTGTGCATATAGGTTTAAGCGATTATTTTGTGATGCGCCGTTATTATTTTAAAAGATGGAGGTTGGTCATTGATATTCCGCTTAATGTGGCCCCAATAATACCTAAAAACCCCTGGTCTGTCCCGCATATATACAGGTTTTTGACAGGGGTTTTTCCGTTTTTAATCTTCCCCGGCGATCCATAAACGGCCCCGTTAATATGGCCTGTGTATTTCTTTATAGTCTTGGGCGTAAACGAGTCTAAAAATACCACATTATCGCTAAAATTTGGGAAAAATGTGAATAACTCCTCTAAGGCTCGGCTTCTCCACTCTTTTTTTGCGGCAATATAGTCTTTTCTCACCAGACTGTCCCATTTCCCAAAATTGGCCAGATTGGTCAACCGAATTAACCCTTCTTCAAGCGGTTGCGGGTATTTGAAATTATTACTGCAACACAATACGCCACTGGAAATATCGATCAGGCCCTCCGGCACCTTGTAGTCAAACCTCGGTCGGGTAGAAAAAAAGACAATACTCCGATCATACCCTATATCGCAGGGTTCCTTATCCACCACAAAAAGCGATTCCATGAACGAGACCTGCCCGGTTTCGCAACTTCCCACTTCAACGGGAGTGGGCTGGCACCGGTTCAGCGTTTCGACATAACCCATGGAAGAAAGCACCGCTTCGGTGGCTAATTCTTCTTCGTTCTCAAGCGTCACCGAGCTAACCGTTCTCCCACTGGCATTGATGGTTTGTACCCCGTTCCCCATCTTCAACTCACCACCCAGTTTCTTGAACTTCTCAGCCAAGAGGTTGAGGATGTAGCGCATGCCCCCTTCAGGCTTGGAAAATCCTTCTATAAAAATACTCTTGAACATAATGACGAACTGATAGAAATCCATATCGCCTTCACGTGCATTACCATAATACATCAACGGACAAAACAGCATGTCGATCAGTATCGGGTCGCTAAGGTAAGACTCTAGGACAGGTCGGGACAAAAGCTGGCTGGTTCCATCTAGGTTCAACTCGTCATACGACTGGATCTTTTCCACCAGATTGTTGAATCCGTCTATCTGGTTGGGGAACTGTTCTGCTATTTCCTGCCGCATAAACTCAAACTCGTTGGTGAAGCGAAGAGATTTTTCCGGGAAGCGTATTTCCGACATCTCCTGCTGGCATAGGCGGAAGTCGTCATGGCTAAACCGAAGCTGTTTGAGGAGCTTGCCCAATGGCGAAGAACGGACACCCTTGGCGGTGAAGTTGGTCATCGCGTGGAGCCCAACATCGAAGGTGCGGTTTTTTCTTACATAGAAAGAATTCAGTCCGCCCAACTCAACATGTTTTTCAACAATACAGACCTTTTTATCGAACATGGCCAAGCGAATGCCGGCGGCCAATCCTGATAACCCCGCACCGATAACAATAGTGTCGTAACGCATAAATGGATTATACCACTCTCATCAGAAGTCAGCGTGGCGCTGGATAGAATGAGCCATTCTTTCTGACGAACAAAGGCTTTCTCGACTTCAATAAATTGAATTGGATATGTATGTGGCTTAGAATCAATAAAGGGGTATGAAAATCTAACCGGGGGCGAGCCTGTCTTTTAAAAGCGGTTGCAGGTAGGTGATGCAACCGGCCATCGTTGCCAGATGTTCGTAATCTTTTTCCGGCACTTCTATGTTGAAGCGTTTTCTGAGTTCCATGACGATATCGAGGAAATCCATCGAATCCAAGTCGATCTGGTCGCGCAATTTGGTGTTGTCATCAATAGAACTGATATCCTCATCAGGGGCAATATCGGCAAGGATATTTAGAATGATCTGGCGTACTTCCTCAATCGTCATTGGTCTCTCCCAAGTCTCCATTAACCCTGATTTTAATGGAAGATATGGCTAATTTCAACAACAATTTCCACATTTGAGAGTCCGGCGAACTGCCTGTAGCAAGGCAAAGGTCAAGGTCAGGGATTATCCTTCAGAGATATAAAGTCTAGCCTCACACCGCCGTGCTGTGGTAGTGCATCTTCAGCCTGCTATGCTAGAAGGGTGCAGCTATGACTTTCAGGGTTGAAACTGCAGGCCAGATCAAACAAGACATTTGTTTTTCCAGATTTAAAGTAGGAATAAAGGAAATGATCTAAATCTTTTCCCGTTGGCTTTCCATCTTATTTACAGTATAGAATTCCGGCTATAAAATTTAATTTTTAGGAATTTACTATTGCCTTTATCGTCTTACAAAGCGGTTTTTTTTGATGTCGGGGGAACTCTGATCCACGTTCACCCGTCGGTCGGGGATGTCTATGCCCAATACGCCCGTCCTTTCGGCTATTCCGATTCCGCTGAGGTTTTAAATGAAGGGTTCCGTGCGCAATGGAAGAAAATGGGAGGTATCGAGTCTTTGGGCAATCAGAGCGGAGCCGAGGCAGAAAGAAATTTCTGGCGCGAACTGGTTTATGAGGTGTTCCAACCGCTGGGAGGGCTCGACCGATTTGAAGAGTACTTCGATCTCATTTTTGAGGTGTTTCGAGAGAAATCCAACTGGCGGGTTTATGAAGATGTGATCGAATCTGAGATCCTCGAAACATTGAAAAAAAGAGGTGTAGTACTGGGGGTTATTTCTAACTGGGACTCGCGGTTGATCTCCACCCTGGAAAATATTGGTCTTGCCCGCTATTTTGATTTTATTCTTCCTTCTGCTGTGATTGGTTCGGCAAAGCCCGATAAAAAAATATTCGAGGAAGCGTTAAGACGGAGTGGAGTAAAAGCTCATGAAGCCTGCCATATTGGCGACGAAGTGCGAACCGATGTAAATGGGGCTCAAGCTGTTGGTATCCGCCCTATTCTGCTGGACCGTGATAACTGTTTTGACAAGGTGGGAGTGACTAAAATTGCTTCTCTTAGGGAGCTGAACCCATCAATGAAATCGTGAAGCGCTGAAAGTAGGACCGGAGTTTTTAAGCTTTATGCTCTTGAGCAATTAACTACCAATTTTACTTTCTTCTACGCTTATGGCAAGGGTAAAATATTTGATAGCCAAAGCCCCTATGTTTATAGGCCATCCCGTTTGGCATTTTTAAGCTGGTATCTTTGGTATTGGCTTTGGTTGAGTCTGCTTTGGAGAGACCCGCCCCTTTTAATACAACCAGTTGCGGGAACCTTAACAAGAAACATTTAATTTTTCAAGAGTATCAGAATCCTGAAATTAACCTTTTTTAGCAAAATTCCCCTCCAGTTGTTTTTTATTTTCCCGAAATTCCAGAGCCAACAAAAAATAAAACGGCAGGTATTCGACCCAGGGGATCCACAGACTAAATGATTGAAGTTCTTGATAATCAAAATAGAAGTCAAGGTAATAAAGGCCTACCAGCCCGGTCAATGCAATCCACGACCGTGCGGGGAATATACACAAAAATGGTACCACCCAGCAGAGGTACCACGGGTTCTGCACCGGACTCAGGAGAAAAACCAGCGCCATGATCCAGAATATTCCGCGCACAAATTCTACAGGTTGATCAAGAAGAGAAGAGCCTTTAACCAGCAACCAGAATAAAACACCGATTAATGCAAGGGCGATTGTAATTTTACTCAGGAAGATCGGCAAAGGATTGGAAAAAATTGTTTCATTCGCGAACCCGCCCGAAATATTTTTAAATATGAAAACTAGGACAGCGAAAATGCTGTCGTTACTCTGCCAATACAAGGTGAAGGCTTTAAGCCCATCAAACATCTGCAGTCCGATCCCCATAAAGGGTAAATAGCCTAAAACAATCACTCCGAGAAATAGACTGATATTGTTCAAAGGAGTCAGCCATGGGGGTTTTCCTGCCCGGCGCATTTTTTCATGACAGGCTTTGAGGTATAGGGGGAGCAAAATCACGGGATACAGTTTCCCCAGAAAGCCAAAAGCCAGAAACAGGGTTGCCAAGGTATGGCGGTGACAAAGCAAGAAATAAATGGAGCCGGTGAGCAGAGAAATACCAATGATATCCAGATGGGTCGAGTTAAAAGTTTCCTTGATGATCAGAGGACTCCAGAAATAAACCAGGCAGGCGGATTTATTTATTCCCAGCCTTGAAAGGATACCAATGATAAAAACCAAAGTCATGATGTCAAAAATTAAAAATCCTGCTCGCAGGGCGACAATGCTGTCGGGCTTTATATGATGTATCAGGCGGAATACAAACTGCGCCATCGGCGGGTAGATGGTTGGCACATCTGGATGGTTCACCCGTTCTAGATACTTAAGGGATTTTGGGGATGTCCATTTCAACGCATCTAATTGTTCCAGTTCGCGCTCGTTGCGTTCAACATAAGTTTCATAATAGCTTTCTGGATTCTGAATTCTTAGTGCCTTGAAGTTGTGTATTTCAGCAGGAGCGTATTCAAATGGATTGATCCCATTCGCAAAAACTTTTCCATCCCATAAATAGCGATAGACATCATCTTCCTGAATCTGCTGAGAGGGGAGGATAGCGGCACGGAACAACAGGCCGAATACGATGACCGTCCAAAAACTGCCCCGGTCTTCGGGACGTTTGTGCACAATGAACCAGGTGATGCCATAAAGTGTACACAGAAAAAAATAAACAGCGAGATAAGTGAGGAGGGGTCTTTCTGCATACCCTTCTCCCCAGTTGAATTTGCGGGAAAGCTGGGTCAGGAAACCATAAAGCAGGAGGCTGGCTATCCCTGTTAACAGGATAGGGAGTCGTGAGCGCATACCTGGCTAGGGATTGCGGGCAAAAGAATTCTGCCCTTCCAGAGTTTAACTCCTCCCGCGTCGTCCATACCGGACGCCATTTATTAGGTTTGCCGCGCAAGGGTTCTATGAAGGCGCAATATATAGCACCAACTTATTAAATTTTAATTGATAAAATGATGCGGGAAAATATTAAACCTCTATTATTTCGATCATATCACTGGCGAGCCGCCAGTGGCAATAAGTATATAATCTCCTTTCCATGAAGGGGACTGGGGTTTGGTTTTGCTCTATTAAATCCCGTTGACTATTTCCCCATTCTCCCCGATACTAACCAGTCACCGCCCAGAGAGAAAAAGTTTTTTAAGCAACAGTGGGTTTTCCAAGGGTTAATAAATTGCCCCACAGCGGGCAGTTTTTTTTGATTAAGGTTTCTATCGATATGTTACGACAAGCTAAAACAGGGGACGCGCAAGCCATCCAGAATCTGATCTGTTTTTATTCTGAAGACGGTAAAATGCTGTTTCGCACGTTAGAGGAAATTGAACAGAGCATTTCCGATTTTTTGGTGTACGAAAAACACGGTGAGGTCGTTGGTATTTGCAGTCTGAAATTTAGTTGGGACCGATTAGTGGAGATCCGCTCGCTCGGCGTGGACCCGCGTTATCACCGGCAGGGCATCGCAACCGAGATGATTCAAGGTAGTGTGGAACGGGCTTTGTTAAGGGACGATTGTGATACCGCTTTTGTTTTAACTTATGCAGTGCCGCTATTTCAACGGTTCGGGTTTGAAGTCGTTGATAAAATGCAACTACCGCAGAAGGTGTGGAACGATTGCCAGGCCTGCCTGCATGAAGACCATTGTGATGAAACGGCCATGAGCCTTTCATTAATACCGTTGAAAAAGTTGTCGTTCCTAAAGTTGGCGGCCTTGAAAGATTCTGAAGAAGTCCTACATTCCTAAGATATAAGGAGAGGATTCAGCCACGCCAAGTTCAATTTTCAGTACGTTAACTAGAAACTAAATGAGCGGAGGAAACCAAAACTATCTTGTCACGGTTGAACAGTTTTTTCTTACCTTGAAAGATTCGGGGCTGGCACTTTCTGCCACCGACTATGACCTTATTCAGCAATGGGAGAGTCGAGGCATTCCAGTCAATGTTGTTTGCCGCGGCATCGAGAACGGAGTCGCCGAATTTGACCGGCGGAATACCCGGCAATCTTCCAAGGTGGGTTTGAGCTATCTCAAAGTATTTGTCGAAGAGGAAATGGGACGGTCTCATTCATGAAAAGAAAGACAGCAGAGGATGTTAAATGTAATACCTGCCGCGACAGTCAATACATGTTGACCAATGAGAAAGGCAAAGTCTACGCCGATGCCTGTAAATGTTTTGCCTGCGAAAGTTGCCAGGGGACAGGTAAAATTTTTGAAGAAGATGCAGATTCTGGCATTGCCCGAATTCGCGAATGCGAATGCGCTGACTTTTCCAAAAAACTGCAACTGTTTAATCAGGCCGGAATTCCGGGTAAGTTTGTGCATGAGAGTCTGGACACTTATGACGGCACCAGACACCGGACGCAGAAAGACGCTTTGACCCGATCCAGAACATTCATCAAAGAGTTTGTTGGGATGAAGGGCCACTACAGTCAGGGGCTGATTTTCATGGGTGATCCTGGATTGGGCAAAACCCATCTCGCCGTATCCATCATCAAAGAGCTGGTTTTAAAACATGGCTTCGAATGCAAGTTCGTCGACTTTTTTGAACTGCTGCGCGACATCCGCCATGGTTATGGAGAAAGTATCTCAGAAAGCGAATTTATCAGTCCGTATGTTGGCGTCAAGGTGCTGGTGATCGATGAACTGGCCATGGGCCGGAACACAGATTGGGAATTGACTGTTCTCGATCACTTCATCTCTACTCGCTACAATGATGATGACAAAGTGACGCTGGCCACCACCAATTTTAATGACAAGCCGGTAATGGGTCAGGGCGAGAATAAAAAATCTGCACCTTCTCGCAGTCTGGAGGAAAAAATCGGCTCGCGCATTTTTTCCCGGTTGATGGAGATGTGTAAGAAGGTTCATCTTCAGGGCAGAGATTCCCGCCAGACCTGAGAAAGATTTTCTCCTTCCAAATCGATAGTTTACAAACACCCTGTTGCGATTTTATTTTTCTGGCTTATATTTTTAATAAGAAGTCGGGGAGTGTCCTATGCTTAGGAAACCAACTGCGTCAAAACGATTGTCCACCGAGCCCGCACCTCTCTCTGAGCCCAGCGTCACGCTGAGGTCGAGTCGAGCGAAACTTGCAAAAATCCATATTGCTAAACGCGATTTAAAACTGACCGATCAATTGTATCGTGGATTTTTGAATGTGCTGTTTGGAGAAACCTCTGCCAAGGACCTCAATCACGCGCAGACCGATGAACTGCTTGACCATTTTAAAAGCTTGGGTTGGGAAAGTAGCTACCCAGCAAATCAAATAAAAGCGGGTGGTATTAAAACCAAGGATTTAGGTGGATCGAAAAGTCCAATTTTCTCAGAGCGTGGCCCTGCCACGATGAAGCAACTCGGTTTGATCATGTATTTATGGCAATATGGACCCGGCATCCGCAATAAATCGGTGCAGGCGCTGGATCATTTTTTGAACCATCATTTTCATATTCCGGGACTGAAACAAGTTAAGGCTCATCAGGTTCCAGGAATTTTAGGGGCGGTCAAAAATATTGGAAAAGTGTAGTTTTATTTTTTCTGAAAAACAGGATATCCAATGTTTGTGATCCTTGGTGATTAATTTCTATCTTTCAAAAATCTTTATGGGACTCTTGCAAAAGCTTTGGCAATATAACCAGAAGCCCCTCCATAGTTTGACTGCATGTTTTGATATATAGAGCTAGAGGGCTGAAATCAATCAGATGAATCCAGGCTTTCATCATCGTAATCCATGCTCTTTTGCGGTTTCCTGCCGCGACCCGACCGTTTTTTCATTGATTCGCTCACAGAATTATTAAAAAACGAGTCCCAGTACTCCGTGCTGAGCTTTTTGCTGGAAAGGATTTTTTTGACTTTGCCCTTCTTATCAAATATTTTGACTTCGTGAAACATGTTACACTCCAAACTTAAGGCCGACCTGATTGATCCCTTGGTTCGGCTGGAGGCATGAATTTTGAGTCTCCAACTGGTTGATAAACCAACATTTTTGGTCGGTTTCGGCCGCTTGGGCCGATGAAATTATGAACCGGGTATATAGTATTAATGAAATCTACTAGTTAAGATGTCAAGCATCCCACCCGGAATTTATTTCTGCGGCCTGTATGCTCTTATCGGAGGATGACTTTGCAACGATTAGCGTTATTTTTCTGTTTTTTGGGAGTTTTCGTGTTTTCGGGCTGCGACCAAGGTCTGAAAGAGCATCCTTTGCCCGAAAGCCTGAAAAAAGAATTAGCCAGAAAAGCTGACCCGACCATTCATCTTAATGATGTGTCCGGTACTATTGTGTTTGACCCTGCGCTGAAAGTCAATTTCAGCCCGAGTGCCGGATTATTCATTTTTGCCCGCCCCGAGGGGGTGGATGCTGGCCCACCGTTGGCAGTCAAGCGCCACAGCGTGTTCGAGTTTCCCTTTGAGTTTGAGATCGGGCAACTGCATACCATGATTGAGGGAACCCAGTTTGAGGGGACGATGAACCTGATGGCACGCCTCGACCAGGATGGCAACCGAAAGTCCAGTCCAGGTGATGTCGAAGGAAAGGTGCAAGTCATCGCCGGACAAAAAGACGTTCAACTGGTGCTGAATGATCTGATAAGCGCCGATGCCTACAACATCCAGGGAACGGTCAAGGTGAGCGAGGCGTTGCAGAAAAAGATCCCGGCAAACGGTACTCTGTTTATTTTTGCACGCTCTGAAGGTGTGAAACGCGGCCCACCGTTGGCGGTCAAGCGTGTTGCCGACCTAAAGCTTCCTTATGAGTTTACGTTAGGACCGCAGGATATCATGATGCCAGGAACTGTTTTTGAAGGCCCAATGGTGTTGGCGGCAAGAATAGATATTGATGGTGACGCCCGCGCCGGTCCCGGTGATATCGAGGGCTTCATCAGCGCCAACCCCGGCGACCGTAACGTGGAATTGCTGCTGAACCACCTAACCAGCCCTTGACAGGAGGGTTACTGGCTTCACGCCTGCCTAGTGGGCGGTTCGCTGGTTTTTTCTTGAGGCGACCGCTAGTAAGCCTGTTGCGAGCAGGCATAGCCAACTGAACACATCGCCGTAGGCACTGTAGAAGGTGAGTTCTCTTTGGCGCGGGGAGATGGTTGTGATCTTGGCCACTCCGACAAAAAGTTCTGTTTTATCTTGAAGTGCGCCATCAGCCGTGATGGTTCCGGATATCCCTGTGTTCGCCGCGCGTACGATGGGCACGCGGTTTTCGACCGCCCTTAGTGCTCCCATACTCATATGTTGGTAACTGGCCGCGCTTTTACCGAACCAGGCGTCATTGGTGATATTGACTAAAAAATCAGCACCGTTTTTAACTGCCTGCCGTATCAGGTCGGGGAAGATCATTTCATAACAGATTGAGACTCCGGCCTTGTGCCCTGCTACATCAAATACTATCGCTTCCTCACCGCGCCCAAAGTTACCGATTATCTCCACCATTTTTTCCACGAAGAACAATAGTTTCCTGAAAGGAACGAACTCTCCGAACGGAACCAGATGGATTTTGTCGTAACGGTTTTGCGTGTTACCGGTTTCAGTCACCAGATACGCACTGTTGTAGTGGATGGTATCTCCACCTTTGCTTTCTTTATAGGGGCTACCGAATAGAATGGGGGTTTTGGTTTGCCGCGCCAGATCGTTCACAAATTGGGTGCCGGTTTGATCTTGGTTGTAGAAAAAAGGTGTGGCGGCTTCAGGCCATACAATCAGTTGCGGATTCGATTGCGCGGCCTTGAGGGTCAGGTCACGATACCTTGCCATGACTCCATTCTGGTAAATCGGATTCCATTTCATGGCCTGCTCGATATTACCTTGGATCAACCCCACTGTTAAGCTGGGGCCATTGACCACGCGGTTCAGGGCGAGCCCTCCATAGCCTAACCAGAGGGCGAGAACAAGAACAGTGACCGATAAAAACCGCACGCTCATATTGATCGAATCCTCTTTTTGCCATGAATTCCAAGCCAGATAGAGTCCGACATTGACCAGCATGATGAGCCATGAGATGCCATACACCCCGGTGATCTCGGCCATCTGAATGATCGGCAGGGTTTTGAATTGGGAGTAGCCCAGCCCTAACCAGGAAAACCCGTATTCAGAGTGCGTCGAGCGGATGTATTCCAGCGCGGTCCACAGAACCGGTGCGAACAGGAAAAACAGTCCCCGATTATCTTTACAGACCCTTCTTATCAGATAGCAAAATAGTGCTGTATAGAGAGAAAGGTAGGCGGCTAAAAGACCCAGAACCATGAAACTCACAATCTGGGGAAGGTTGCCATAATTGATAAGGGTGTTATTGATCCAGCTCAGGCCCCAGGCATAAAAAACCATACCGGTTATGAACCCCAATAAGGCCGCTCGTTGCGGAGATGTGGCCTCAATCGCCGAAAAAAGCGGGATGAAGGCAAACCAGGCCAGAACTTCAAAATTGAAACGCGGGAAGATCAGCACCAGAATAATTCCGCTGATGATGGAGAGTAGAAGCGGGAGCGGTTCCTTAAGAATTAGGTTTTTCACCAAGTCTGGTCTATATTAGAAGGTGGAAGTTAAGGTGCGAAATAAATGTTCAGGTTTTTTAAATCGAAATTTTAAGGATACCTCAAAAAATTTGTGTTTAATTTTGGTGCCCTTTAAGAAACTATTTTTACAAAAATACCATCCAGCGTAGGGATCATAGCTGGAACCTTATATATTTTGGAAACAAAAAAACAATTAATAGACAGCTTCAAGAAGGTTTGCCTTTGTCGAAGTATCAAGGCGGGAACAGTTATGGCCGCTATAAAGGAAGGATCATTGACCTTTGAAGCTTTGAGAAGAAAAATCGGTGTGGGGACAGGCAATTGTAAAGCCAAACGTTGTCGGCCCAATATCGAAGCACGGATCAAGGGACATAAAGAGAGCTTAAAAGAAGACGCTGTTGAGTCTGAAACATCCTGCGGCCCGACCTGCTGACCCCAAGGCCGCGCCCGGTGGGAAGAGGGCAAGAGCCAGCTATTGCAATTTACCAACGGGCTACTCTTTTAATTTATTGATCGCTTCCCTGATGCGATGGACTCCCTCCTCTATTTTTTCCGTAGAAGTGGCAAAAGATAAACGCGCGTGCGCATCAGCTCCGAAAGCGACTCCTGGCACGATGGCGACTTTCTCGGTTGATAGCAGATAATCGGTAAAATCCAATGACCCTTGCAGCACTTTCCCATTCATATCTTTTTTGCCATAGAATCTGGAAAAATCCGGAAAAGAATAAAACGAACCTTGCGGTTTATTGCAGGCCACACCAGGAATTTGTGTTAAGCGTTCTACAATGATATCCCGGCGTTTTTCAAATTCCTGGGCCATTTCATGGACTTCATCAAGTGGACCGGTCAGAGCTTCGATGCTGGCCGCCTGTGACACGGCACAGGGATTAGACGTGCTTTGTCCCTGCAATTTGCCGACCTGTTTTACGATCTCGGGATCTCCTGCGGCGATATAGCCGACCCTCCAACCTGTCATGGCATAGCTTTTAGAAACTCCATTGACCACCACACATTGCTTTTGCACTTCTTTGCTTAAGGAGGCAATACTGGTGTGTTGGAACCCGTCAAACACGATTTGTTCATATATTTCATCAGTGATGATCAATAGATTGTGCTTTAACGCGCACTCGGCCAGTTTTTCCAACTCGTCTTTATTGTAGGCAGAACCGGTTGGGTTGGAAGGCGAGTTAAGTATGATCGCTTTGGTATTAGGGGTGACAGCAATTTCAATTTGTTCGACAGTTATTTTGAAATTCTGTCCGGTGTGGACGATGAGAGGCCGAGCTCCGGAAAGGATCACCATGTCAGGAAAAGAGACCCAGTAAGGAGCCGGGATGATGACTTCATCCCCTGCCTGCCAAAGCACTTGGGCCAGATTATAAAAAGAATGTTTAGCTCCACACGAAGCAAGAACCTGGTTTTTTTCATAAAGCAGCCCGTTGTCGCGTTTCAGTTTTATGATGATGGCTTCTTTAAGAAGGTCGCTACCACCCACAGGAGTGTAACGGGTTTCGTTATTTTCTATGGCTTTGATGCCGGCTTGCTTGATGCGCTCCGGGGTATTGAAATCGGGCTCGCCGGCGCCGAAACCGATGACATCTTCACCCCTGGCTTTCATTTCCTTAGCCTTGGCATCTATAGCCAAAGTCATCGAAGGGTTGATACTTTGAATACGTTTAGAAAATTTCATTGGATAATTTTTTTAGCTCCTTGATCACATCGCCAGGCACAAACTTTGTGACATCACCCCCGTGCCGTGCGATTTCCTTAACCAGATTAGAACTCAGAAAAGAATATTCCTGGCTGGGTATCATAAATAAAGTTTCGACAGACTCGTCGAGTTTTCGGTTCATCAGTCCCATTTGCAGTTCAAACTCAAAATCGCTGACAGCCCTGAGTCCTTTTATCATTACTGAAGCTTTTTTAGAGTGTGCCAGCGAAATTAACAAATTATCAAAAGGAATAACCTCAATCTTCTTATTGAGAGTTTTTGTGGCGTTTTTAATAAATTTAACCCGGTCTTCCAGAGAAAATAACGGATTCTTTTTCGGGTTCAGTGCGACCGCCACGACGAGCCGGTCAAAAAGTTTCATAGCCCGGTGCATAATATCAATGTGGCCAAAAGTGACCGGATCAAAAGTCCCCGGATAAAGAGCGATACGATTCTTTTTCATATGAGAGGCCTTGAGGGAAAAGCAGGATTATATCGCCAAAATAAAAATTGGCAAATTTTTAAAGAGCGGTTTTCGAGCCAACTTGGGTTAAGAAGTGGGAAACAGGGACGTTTGCCTTTTTTGAGGGCAAAAACAGGGTAAAAATCGGCTTTTCCGCAGTATTTTCATAGAGTTTTAAAGTTTTTGAGATTTTGGCAATTATTTCTCGCCAGAAGGTGAGTTGCTGTAAAATTAATAGCTGGGAGATAGTAGCCACAACTCTTTTAAATATAAAGGTTTAATGAGGTTTTAAGTTTTTTCAGTTTTTTTAAAAAAATATGTGCAATCCGCGCTTTCAGGGGATATATTCAGGAGAGGCTTTTTACTGGTTTTTCTTGGTATTTTTTTATTTCATATTTTCTTGACATTATGCTGGAAATTCCATATAACATTGCCTTATCTAGAAAAAAGGGAAAAGGTTTGATTTGCAATACAGGTCAAAATATTGAGATTTAAAAGCATGGTTCGCCCCTTAATTTTACGTTGTTGGCAGAGAAGTTTTTATGAAGGGGGTGTTTGATTGTCTCAGCTTGTAGGCCTGTTTTGATGCCATTTGGTGCGGTTTTTAGCGCGTTAACTTTTTAGGATTTTAGCAAGTTGTTGTTAGTTCAGTAAAGGTTTTAAGGTTTAACAAAGTGGTACGAGTAGATTAGGTTAGTCGGAGGTGAAAAGTCGCGAGGCTGGGAGGCTCCGAAGAGGTTAATAGAAGTGAAGTGGTTGTAATTGGGTTCGGATAAGCCGGGCTCACAATTACCAAGATTCACATGGAGGTTTGTAATATGAGGTTAAACAGACGTAAGTTCTTGCAGGTGAGTGCTGGTGTAGCGACAGCTATGGCATTGACGAGCAAGAGAGTTGGAGCCCAGATGAAACCCGTAGTAAAAGTCGGGAATCCTCTGGAAGCTTATCCTGACAGACGGTGGGAAGAAGTCTACCGTGACCAGTATAAGTATGAGCGTTCTTTCACATATTGTTGTTCTCCGAACGACACCCATCAGTGTCGCGTACGCGGGTTCGTACGTAATGGCATCTTGATGCGTATCGAGCAGAACTACGATCATCACAAAGTTCGCGATCTTTATGGTAACCAGGCTGATGCTGCGTGGAATCCTCGCATGTGTCTGCGTGGTATGACGTATCCCCGTCGTGCTTACGGTCCTTATCGGAACAAGTATCCGATGATTCGTGTTGGCTGGAAGCAATGGGCGGATGACGGTTTTCCTTATCTGGACAAGGAAAATCGCGAAAAGTATAAGATGACAAGCCGGGGCACGGACGAATTTGTTCGTATGACCTGGGATCAGACTTTTACGTACCTCGCAAAGGGTCACATTGCGGTCGCTAAGGCCTACAGTGGAGCTCGTGGTGCGCAGCGTCTGAAGAATGAAGGCTACCAGCCTGAAATGATCGAAGCAATGGGCGGATCCGGCCCGCGTACTTTTAAGTATCGCGGTGGTATGGGTCTTCTTGGCGTAGTTGGTAAGTACGGCGTATATCGTCTTGCTAACCAGGTTGCCCTGTTGGATTCAATCATTCGTGGTCGTGGCCCTGGTAAAGTGTTGGGTGGGCGTGCATGGTCCAACTACACTTGGCATGGTGATCAGGCTCCTGGTCATTCCTGGACTCATGGAATGCAGACCTCTGATATCGACTTCGCTGACCATCGGTATGCGAAGATGACGATTCAGTGGGGTAAGAACCTGATTGAGAATAAGATGCCTGAAGCGCATTGGTACACAGAGATCATGGAACGTGGTGGTACACTCGTTGCCATCGCTCCTGAGTATAATCCGCCTGCAACTAAAGCGGACTACTGGGTACCGGTTCGCGCAGGTTTGTCTGACATCTCTCTTTTCCTGGGTATTGCCAAAATTATCATGGACGAAGGTCTTGTGGACATCGATTACGTAAAGGACTACACAGATATGCCTCTGTTGGTTCGTACGGATACGTTGGTTCGCTTGCATCCGGATGATTTCATTCCAGGCTACAAGGCTCAAGCCCTGCCGAAAGACGGCTTCACCACCAAGTGGATGAAGAACTTCAACCGTGACATGATGCCTGACTTTACCGTTTGGGATGCCAATACGGATAAGCCGGTCGCTATCACGCGCGAAGACATCGGCGCTAAGATGAGAAAGAAAAATATCGATCCTGTTTTGGACGGTGTTTTTGACATTAAACTCGTAAGCGGCAAAACCATCACGGTCATGCCTCTCTACGAAATGTATAAAGTTCATCTGAAGGATTACGACATTGATACGGTTAACCAGATTTGTCACGCTCCGAAGGACTTGATCGTCCGCTTGGCTCGCGACATTGGTACCATCAAACCTGTTGAAATCCATTATGGTGAAGGAATCAACCATTACTTCCACGCAACGATGCACAACCGTGCGTCTTATGTTCCTCTGATGCTGACAGGTAACGTCGGTCCTAAAGGTTCTGGCTCTCATACTTGGGCTGGTAACTACAAGGCTGGTAACTACCAGGGTTCGCATTGGTCTGGACCTGGCTTTGCGGCCATGGTTGCGGAAGATCCTTTCAACACGGTCCTCGACATCTCCAAGAACATAGACTGGAAGAATGTTAAGGGTTATCTGAAGGGTGAGGAAGTCAGCTACTGGGCGCATCGTGATAAAGCGCTGATCGTAAATACCCCGCGCTATGGCCGGAAGGTATTTACGGGACGTACGCATATGCCTACGCCTACCAAGCTGGTTTGGTTTGTTAACGTTAACGTTATCAACAATGCTAAGTGGTTCTACGAGCTGGTGTTCAACACCAACAATAACGTAGACATGATCGTAGCTCAGGATATCGAGTTCACCGGTTCTTGTGAATACAGCGACATCATATTGGCACCGAACAGCTGGGCCGAGTTCGAAAGTTATGAAATCACTTCCGCATGTTCGAATCCGTTCCATCAGATCTGGGGCGGCACGGGTATCAAGCCTATCTTCGATACCATTGATGATAACTTGATGCATCGTGAGTTCTCTCGGCGTCTCGCTGAGGTGACGGGTGACAAGCGTTTTTCTGATCATATGAAGGTTTATGAAGGTAAAGCGCCGAACCGCACCAAAGCTATGATCCGTCGGGTGTTCACGACGTCTACAACGGGTATGGGTTACAACATCGACGATATCATCAACGGCAAGTATGGTGAGCCGGGATGTTGTCTGATGCTGTATCGAACCTACCCCCGGTCTCCCTTCTGGGAGATGTATACGGAGTCTAAACCGTACTACACGCCTAACGGCCGCATCCAGTTCTACAATGATGAGCCGGAAGCGATTGAGTATGGTGAAAACTTCATCGTTCATCGGGAAGGTCCTGAAGCAACGCCTTACCTGCCGAACGTAATCGTGTCAACCAATCCTTACATCCGTCCGGATGACTACGGAATCCCGGAAGACGAGCAAGATCCGGATCTGCGTCACGTTCGGAACATCAAGAAACCTTGGTCTGCTGTACGTACGACTAAGAACTTCTTGTGGGAAAAAGGATATCGGTTCTATTGTGTTACACCTAAATCTCGCCATACGGCTCATAGTTCCTGGGCAACCACTGACTGGAACATGATCTGGAACAACAACTTTGGTGATCCTTATCGAATGGATAAGCGTTCTCCGGGTGTTGGTGAGTGGCAGGTACACATGAATCCGTTCTTGTGTAAAGATCTTGGAATCAATGATGGTGACTATATCTATTGTGATGCGAATCCTGCGGATCGTCCTTACATGGGTTGGAAGCCTTCAGATCCAAGGTATAAAGTGGCACGGCTGATGTTGCGGGCGAAGTACAACCCAGCATATCCGTATCACACCACCATGATGAAGCACGCAACGTGGATCGCCACCGAGCGTACTGTTAAGGCACATGAAGAACGGCCTGACGGACGCGCGATGTCAATGACCACTCCTTACCAGAGTAACTTCCGGTATGGTGGTCAGCAGTCCATCACGCGGTCTTGGTTGATGCCGATGCATCAGACTGATAGTCTGTTCCATAAAGCAAAAACCAAGATGAAGTTCAAACACGGCTATGAGGCCGATAACCATGCGGTTAATGCAGTACCGAAAGAAACGCTGGTTAAGTTCTCTAAAGCTGAGGATGGTGGTTTGCATGGTAAGGGACTCTGGGAGCCCGTACGAACGGGTTATACTCCAGAATCACCATTGAAAGACCGTTTTGCCGAGATGTATCTGGCGGGTCAGTATATCCGTGTGAAAATCTAAGCAAAGGGTGGTGGCCCTTCCATATGGGAGGGTCGCCGCCTGGTGTTTCAATGTTTAACCAATGTTAATTAAGGAGGTAAGATAATGCCTGAAGTTTATAACTGGCAGCTAGGTCGGATGTCAACGTATGTGTATGACGAGAAGCATCCGAAGGAGCAGTTCACGTTTGTATTTAATACGAACCGTTGTATTGCATGTCAGACGTGTACGATGGCCCATAAATCTACCTGGACTTTTTCGAAGGGCCAGGAGTATATGTGGTGGAATAACGTAGAGACGAAGCCTTACGGTGGCTATCCTCAGTTTTGGGATTGGAAGATTCTAAAGATGTTGGAGCAGTCGAATCCGGGCCAGAATGTCTGGAATGTACGTAAGACCTCGAACAAAGCGATCCATGGGGTGTATGAAGGCGTGACGATTTTTGAGGCCCCTGCGAAGATCGGTTTGAATCAGCAAGCAATCGGTTATGTACCGACAGATGAGGAGTGGCGTTTTCCGAACTTTGGTGAGGATACTGCTCATGGTCGTGAGTTCACCCAGTCGCGTGAGGGTACGTTTGGTGGTGACAACGGGACTCGTTCGGTATTGCCGGAGCATAAGATCTGGTTTTTTTATCTGCAACGGATTTGTAACCATTGCACGTATCCTGGTTGTTTGGCGGCGTGTCCTAGGAAGGCGATTTATAAGCGCCAAGAGGACGGCATCGTTTTGATCGACCAGAGTCGTTGTCGAGGTTATAAGAAGTGTGTAGAGCAGTGTCCTTACAAGAAGCCTATGTTTCGTGGTACGACACGTATTTCTGAGAAATGTATTGCCTGTTATCCGCGTATTGAGGGTTTAGATCCTCTGACGGAAGGTGATCAGATGGAGACGCGTTGTATGGCGGCCTGTGTTGGCAAGATTCGTTTACAGGGTCTGGTCAAGATTGGCAACAATGGTGAATGGGCGCATGATCCGGATAACCCACAGTACTATCTGATTCGTGACCGGAAAGTGGCGTTACCGTTGTATCCGCAACTGGGTACGGAGCCTAATGGTTATTATGTGCCATCGCGGCATGTACCTCGGGCTTATTCACAGCAGATGTTTGGTCCGGGTGTTGATCATTCTATTGATCAGTACATGGTTCCGGATAGGGATCTGTTGGGCGTTCTTCAGTTGTTCAGGACGACGCAGCGTATCATCTTCAAATGGAAACGTGAGCCAGGTCCGAAGATTTTCGAGACCAACATTCACGGCAAGAAGTTTGAGATGTTTAATGATACGGTTATCGGGTTTAACCGGAAAGGTAAAGAAATCATCCGTGTTACGGTTGAAGAGCCTTTCTATGTACGACCTGAAGAACATCCAGGCGCAATCTAAGGAGCAATACGACGCTCCGCTGATAGCGGCGTGAATTAATTTGGTTTTGTGGTGGAGCCTTCGGGCTCCGCCCGGAACCGACTCGGTTTTCGTTGTGTGGGGCCGTAAACTTTAATTGCCTGTAAACGGTATGCTAACGAGGAGGGAATCCTGTGAGTAAAAAGACTATTGTATTTACGATGTTGTTTGCTTTTGTGCTCGGTATGACGAGTGCTAACGCGGCCACCATCAAAGCTGTAAAAGTTCAAGGGGCTATTCCGGTCAATGCGGAAGATCCTTTCTGGACTCGTTATGGTCCTACTTTCCACAAGCACACTGTTGTGGATATGGATCCTCAAATGATCACCAATCCCATGTGGCCCGCTCCGGCGACCAAATGGGTGAATGTTCGAGCCGCTACGAACGGCAAGGAAATTGCGGTTCGTCTGAGTTGGACTGATCCTACCCGTAATGACATTATGGTACAGTCTCAACAGTACAGAGACCAAGCAGCCATTATGTTCCCCGTGAAGCAGTCTGGCGAAGAGCCTCCGTTCACAATGGGTGGTGATGGTGAGCGTGTTAACATCTGGCAGTGGAAAGCGACTTGGGATAAAGAAGGCGCTGGCAAAACTGGCAATGCCGGCATGCTAGACATGGAAGATCAGTATAAGTATATGGCTATGGGTTCTGGTAGTTACTACATGTATGAACCTAAGGGTATGCTGACTGGTAAAGATTTTGCTACTAATACTGGCTCTAAAGCAATGATGGACAAAGGTCAAGGAGCTGGCGATATCAGTAAGCGTGGTACCTATGTTGACTTTGGTATGGGTAAAAATGAAGGCGTGTTCAACCCAGGTCGTGTTACCGGTAACCTGCTTTCTGACGCATCCATGCGTGTCTCTCCTGTTGAAGATCTGAATGCAGAAGGGTTCAGCACCCTGACTTCTCAGGCTCATCAGGATGTACAGGGTAACGGCAACTGGTCTAACAGCCGTTGGTCAGTTGTTTTCAAACGCTCTTTGTCAACTGCAGATACCAATGATACGCAGTTCACCGGCGGAAAAACTCCGATGGCGATTGCGATTTGGAATGGTCAGAACAAAGAAAGAAATGGTCAGAAGGCTGTAACGCAGTGGAATGAACTGCATTACTAAGTCTTAGCGCGGAGAAATCCGCACAGACCAAAAAATAATAAACCCAGGGAGAAACCGCTTATGCGGTGCCTTTTCCTGGGTTTATTTGTATTGATGAGAGTGTTTACTTTTGTACTGGCCAGCCCATCTCCATCCAGCGTTCCATACCCCCATTTCCCACACAAACTATATTGTCCAGACCAGCATTGATCAATGACTCGGAAGCTATCTTGGCTCGCCCGCCCATTTTGCAATGCACATAGATGTTGTCGTAGCTTTTCAGGTCTTCCGCGATACCGCCGACTTCTTCATGAGGGGTATTTTGAGATCCTTCAATATGCCCCGCTGAATATTCCTCGGTAGACCGGACATCCAGAATTAAATCGTTCTTTCCCATCTGTTGGACCTTATCATGCAATTCATCGATAGAAATAATCTTCATCACTCCCCCACCAAAAAGTAGTTCATAAAATTAAGTAACCCCCAAGCTGTTGGATTATATTATGAAGAAAAAGATTTAAAATCCAAATGAAAATAAACTTGGGAAGAAAAAAACAACCGGGAGGATTTTGACCGAGCAAGGCATAAAAGGCAAGTGAAATTGGCTTAACGAGGTTTAATCATGTTATTCCCGGACGGGCAGGTAATGGAAAATAATAAAAATATTACCCAGCGGATCTGTTTTTGACTTCTTGAATAAATTTTTCCCGGTCAACTTTTAACTTTTCCTTAAACTTATCAATACTGCCATACTTGTCAATATAGTGGTTTCTGATTTCATCAACGGTCATAATTTCTGACCCGGTATCACCCACCAGGCAACGGCCTTTTTTATCGCAGGTCCAAATGGGGTAATCTTTTCCAGCTTCCGGTTTCAAATCATCAGGGATATTATAAGAGTGCGGCAAGCTGGAATAATTGAGGTCCATCCGCTCTTCAATGCGGTCAATTTCTTTTACCAGATCATCAATGCATTCCCCATCCCAATCACCGATATGCTCATCCCCATCTGCTGAAAAAATCCGGTTTTTAAGTTCCGGGTCAACCGTTACTTTGTCCAGCGAAAAGCGTCTTCCTATTTCTGACATTCTTTAACCTGATTTTAAATGTAATATTGAATTGGAATATATCATAGAATTATATACCATGTCTAAAATGTTTGATTTATAGGCTGGCATTGGGCATAAGATCGGGGTGAACCCATCACAAATATTTTTTTTAAGTTGTATAGGTCAAAGGTGATATGGTATTTCTTTACTTGATTTCGAATACATCAAACTTAAATTAGGAGTTAAACATGGCGACGCACGACCAAATTACTTCCGCTTATGAAAGCTACCTTGCAGAGAACGAAAGTTTTGAAACTAAAAATGTAAAAGCCGCCGCCGCTAGAGCCCGTAAAGCTTTGGGTGAGCTTGGCAAACTTGCAAAGGCTCGAAGGGCGGAAATTCAGGACAAGAAAAATAGTTTATAGAAAGCGATTATCACAGAGCCTCACCATTGGTGGCCGGGGAAATCAAAATTTCCCCGGCATTCCTCAGGCTTCCTTTTGCAAGGCTCCTGAAGAACAGTGGCGTCAAAATCTAATAGAGTCAGGGCAACAATCTCAAAATTACCAAGCCGTGCGTAGGAGCCCCCCAAGGAATTGCGGCTCTTTGCGTCACGGCTTGTTTGCCGACTAAGTCGGGAGAAGGTATCCCGGCTTAGTCAATCATCAAGAATAAGAAGGAGTTGGTATGGGAAATATGGACACGGACCTGGATAAACTGGAGAAGGTGGAGTTGCGAGAAGTTTGGAAAAGTGAATCCAGCGATTTTACTCCGTGGCTTGCCCAAAATAAGAATTTAAAGCTCCTCGGTAAGGCAATAGGAATGGAGGATTTGGAACTAACCGGGCAGGAACAGAATATTGGTCCTTTCCGTGCTGATATTGTTTGTCGAGATACAGCGGATGATGGCTTGGTCCTGATAGAAAATCAGCTTGAAAAAACAGACCATAGGCACCTTGGTCAGTTGCTCACTTATGCGGCAGGGCTCGATGCAGTTACCATTATCTGGATAGCGGAGGAATTCACAGAAGAACATCGGGCCGCTTTGGACTGGCTTAATGAAATCACGGATGAAACGTTTAATTTCTTCGGACTAGAAATCGAACTCTGGAAGATTGACGCTTCATCGCCCGCGCCCAAGTTTAATATTGCTTCCAAGCCTAATGATTGGACTAGAACAATTAGACAAACAGCCAAAGGCGAAATAACAGAGACAAAACGACTCCAGTTGGAATACTGGACGCAGTTTAAAATCTATGTAGACAAGCAATCAAAGATCATTAATCCTCAAAAGGCGGCCCCTCAGCATTGGATCAATACGTCGATTGGCCGTTCGGGTTTCCATCTTGTTGCCATTATTAATACTCAAAAAGAAAGAATTGCATCCCATCTTTCTATATCTGGCTCTCACACGAAAGCGCACTTTCACCTTCTAGAGAAAGACAAAGAAAACATCGAAAAGGAATTTGGGAAACCCTTAATATGGCGTCCATTGCTAGACAAGAAAGAGAGCCAAGTCAAAATCAGTTTTTCGGATAATAATCCTGCTGACAAGGATCAATGGCCTGAGCAACACCAAATCCTCTGCGAGACACTTGAAAAATTCCATAACGTGTTTTCCGAGCGGATTCAAGCATTAGATGCGGATGATTGGCAACCAGCAACAGATGAAGAATAGGTAGTTTTAAAAATGTTTTAACGCTTTGCTTCCTGCCATTCTCGACCGGGATTTCATGGTGGTGTTTGTTTAGAAAAGTCAGAACTCACTTTGCGGATATATCCGTCAGTCGGAAAATATGAACGATTGAGGTGTTATGAACGAAGCAACTGCGCGAATAAAAATTAATAAATTACTTGAGGCCGCCGGGTGGCGCTTTCTCCCCGAAGGAAATTCCCCCGCTAATATCCAGCTCGAACCCAGTGTTACTATCAAGACCACCGATCTTGATGCCCTTGGTGAAGATTTCGAGAAAACCAGTAAAGGTCGCATCGACTTCCTGCTCCTCGATTCCAAGGGTTCCCCGTTGATCGTCCTCGAAGCAAAGTCTAAGGAAAAGGAACCTCTTGTCGGTAAGGAGCAAGCCCGCAAGTATGCCCGTTCTCAAAACTGCCGCTTCGTCGTTCTATCTAACGGCGAACTTCACTATTTTTGGGACCTCAAACGAGGTAATCCATACACCATCACGTCATTTCCTACGCCGGACTCGGTGGCCGGTTATAAGAAAATAAATCCAGTGCCCCAGCGTCTTGTTGAAGAGTCGATTCCCGAAGATTATATCGTTCTTACACAACGGCCAAACTACAAGGCAGAAGCCGCCTGGAAAAATGAAGCAGAGCGACCTGATTACATTCAAACTCACAAGCTCCGTTTTCTTCGTCCCTATCAATTAAATGCCGTCCATACTCTTCAACGCGAAGTAAAAGTCGGGGAAGAAAGATTTTTATTTGAGATGGCCACCGGGACAGGCAAGACTCTCACCGCGGCCGCTGTCATTAAGTTATTTCTTAAAACCGGCAATGCCAGACGAGTTCTTTTTCTTGTGGATCGCCTTGAGTTGGAAGATCAGGCAAAAAAAGCATTCACCGCCCTGCTTTCCAAGGACTTTAGTACCGTTATCTTTAAAGAGAACCGTGATGACTGGCGCCATGCGGAAATTGTTGTCAGCACAGTCCAATCGTTTTTGTTCAACAATAAATACCAGCATATTTTCTCACCGACCGACTTTGATTTTGTCATTTCCGACGAAGCGCATCGTTCCATCGGTGGCAACGCTCGTGCCGTGTTTGATTATTTCATTGGTTATAAACTTGGACTCACTGCTACGCCCAAGGACTATCTCAAAAAATTGGAGAAGACCAGCTCCGCTACCAAGGACCCGCGTGAGCTAGAGCGCCGGTTGATGCTGGATACCTACCGGACTTTTGGCTGTGAAGGCAGTAAGCCCACCTCCAGATATACCCTTCTCGACGGAGTGAAAGAAGGTTATCTGATAAACCCCATTGTTGTAGACGCTCGCACGGATATCACCACAGAATTGCTTTCCGAGCAGGGGTTTGTTGTTTCCGTTGCGGACGACACGGGCGAAGACCGTGAAGAGACCTACCAGCAGAGGCAGTTTGAAAAACGCTTCTTTTCCGAAGCCACCAACCAGCTTTTTTGCAAAACCTTTCTTGAAAATGCTCTACGCGATCCAATCAGTAAAGAGATTGGAAAATCCATTATTTTTGCCGTTAGCCAAAACCATGCCTGCAAGTTAACGCGAATTCTGAACCAAATGGCAGATAAAATGTTCTCTGGAAAATACCAGTCAGACTTTGCTGTTCAGGTTACCTCACAAATACCTGATGCCCAGCAGTTCACTATCAATTTTGCGAATAACAATCTGTGCGGCTCAGCCAATTTTATTGATACCTACAAAACCAGTAAAGCGCGTGTCTGCGTCACCGTTGGCATGATGACGACAGGATACGACTGCCCTGATATTCTCAACCTTGGTCTGTTCCGCCCTATCTTTTCACCGACCGATTTTATTCAAATCAAAGGCCGGGGAACCCGCAAACATGATTTTCTCGAACTACTTTTTGATAATGCACTGAAAACCAATATTAAAGAACCGCAAAAAAAAGCTTTCAAGCTCTTTGATTTTTTCGCCAACTGCGATTATTTCGAGGAGGAGTTCAATTACGACGAAGTGTTGAGCTTGCCTCCCTCAAAAGGTAAGGGAGGGGAAGGTGGCGATGGCCCGGTGATTCCTGGCGGAACCTACGAACACCTTGGCGGAGATATTATTTCTACTGTCAAGGAAGAAACCATCGACTACGAGGGCATGAAGATCGACCGTATGTTTTTTCAGAATTTTGAGGACACCGTGCGCAACAACGTTAATATTGCCGAAGCCGTCGAAGCGGGTCAGTGGGACCGTGTCATCGACTACGTTAATCAGGAAGTATTCGACAAACCGGAGGAATATTACACCCTCGATAAACTGCGTCAAGAGGCCGATGTGGACCGCTATCTTACTTTACGCGAAATTCTTGAAAAAATCTTCGGCCTCATTCCTCACTTCAAATCAAAAGATCAGTTGTTGGAAGAGGAATTTGCAAAGTTTGTGGCTGATGCCAAACCCGAAGAGGCGGCGGCGATTCCTGCTATCAAGAACTACTTCAAGGCTTATGCCATTAGCGAGCAGGTCCGGAAAATTGTCGATAACCGGCAATTTTCAGACCTTGCAACCACACAAATGTTTTCCATGCGCGATTTTGAGGCCGTTCCTAAAAAATATCGCACTCGCATTCCGCAATATATCAAGGACTATGTTTCCTTGAACCAATTTTCAGCTTAAAGGACAACCATGCTCGACACCGACACCAAGCGCAGAATTGATACTGCCCGCGACATTCTTGTCGGGAAAATTCCCGACCCAAAAGCTCAGGTCGAGCAAATCACCATCGCCCTCATTTACAAGTTCATGGATGATATGGATGCGGGAAGCGAAGAGTTAGGTGGAAAACGAAAATTTTTTAACGGAGACTTTGCCCGCTACGGCTGGGCTGAATTAATGCGGTCCGGTCTGGGTGGGCACGCAACCCTTGACCTCTATATGGAAGCCATCGCGAAGATACCCGAGAACCCCGGTATCCCGCTCCTTTTTCGCGACATTTTTAAAAATGCTTTCCTTCCGTACCGTGACCCGGAAACACTCAAGAGCTTCCTCAAGATCATTGATGAATTTACCTACGATCACTCCGAACGCCTTGGCGATGCTTTCGAGTACCTGCTTTCCGTCCTTGGCTCGCAGGGAGCTGCTGGGCAGTTCCGTACCCCGCGCCATATCATCGACTTTATGGTTGCCATCCTTGGCCCGAAGAAAAACGAGACGATTCTTGATCCTGCTTGCGGCACTGCCGGGTTCCTCATCTCGTCCTATAAGCATATCCTGAAAACCAATGCGGATGACAAAGGCCAATCAAAACTGACGCCGGATGAAAAGGGCAAGCTTGCCAGAAACTTCAAGGGCTACGATATTTCACCCGACATGGTACGCCTTTCGCTGGTGAACCTTTACCTGCATGGTTTTATTAATCCACGCATCGAAGAATACGACACCCTCACTTCTGAAGACAAATGGAACGAACTGGCGGATGTCATTCTTGCCAATCCACCTTTTATGTCGCCAAATGGTGGCATCATACCGCACATGCGGTTTTCTGTTCAGTCCAACCGTAGCGAAGTCCTGTTTGTGGATTACATCATGGAACATCTGAAACCCAATGGTCGTGCGGGCATCGTTGTTCCCGAAGGAATCATTTTCCAGACAGGCACTGCATATAAAGCTCTTCGCAAGAAACTGATTGAGGAGTGTCTTGTAGGTGTCATTTCTCTACCAACAGGCGTGTTTCAACCCTATTCTGGGGTTAAAACATCCATCCTCATTCTGGACAAAGAACTGAACCAGAAAACGGACAGCATCTTCTTTGCGAAAGTTGAGAATGATGGGTTTAGTCTAGGGGCACAGAGGACACCTATTAAAAAGAATGATCTTCCAAAAATATTGGAACAAATAAATAAATTTCCTGACTTGAGGGCACACGAAAAAGTTTTCCTTACTCCTAAAGAAAGCATTTTAGAAAATAATGATCATTCATTCAGTAGTGGTCGTTATGCGAAGCAAACTGAAATCACCTCGTTTTATCCCACCAAAAAGTTAGGAGAAGTAATTAGTCTAGAATACGGAAAACCGTTAAAAAAAGAGGATCGAAAAGAGGGTGATTACCCTGTTTTTGGATCCAACGGTATTGTTGGATTTCACGACGAGTTTATAGTTCAAGGTCCATGTATCATAGTGGGAAGAAAAGGTTCTGCGGGGGAAGTCACATTTTCAGAGAAAAGTGCGTTTCCGATAGACACTACCTTCTTCGTGTCCCTAAAAGATGAAAATACTAATCTGAAATATATCTACTATGTACTTCAAAAACTACCTCTCAAAACCCTCAATATTCAAGCAGGTGTCCCTGGACTAAACAGAAATGATGCATACGATTTAGAAATCCCTCTTCCCCCAATCGAAGTTCAGCAGGAAATTGTTGAGGAGTTAGAGGGTTATCAGAAGATCATTGATGGGTGCAGGCAGGTCGTCGAGAACTACAAACCAACCATCGACATCAATCCATCATGGGAGATGGTGGCGTTCGATAAAATCTTTAAAGAGAACCTAGACTCCAAGAGAGTTCCTATTACAAAGTCAGATAGAAAAGCGGGTGATATTCCTTATTATGGGGCATCGGGAATTGTTGATTATGTTGAAGGGTATCTCTTTGACGATGACTTGTTGTTGATCAGTGAGGATGGGGCAAACCTCAAAGACCGAAACTACCCGATTGCATTTTCTGTTACAGATAAAACATGGGTGAACAACCATGCACATGTATTGAAATTTGATAACTTTTTTGCTCAAAAATACATCGAATTTTATTTCAACCAAATCTCTTTAGAACCATATCTTACTGGTTCTGCACAGCCTAAGTTAAACCAAGGAACTCTAAACAAAATCAAAGTACCCCTTCCTAGTTCTGATGTGATGCAAACCATAGTTGAGACTTTGATAAAAGAGAGAGATGCAATTGATGGCAATTCGACACTCATCGAAATCTACACCCAAAAAATCCAAGACAGGATCAGTAAAGTCTGGGGTGAGGACTGATGGATGACAGGGGAAAACCAGAGCAGGGCGATGGTACCCCGTTTAATTGCTTCAATTAGATTGCGTAAAAACTTGTAATTTTACGCAATAAAAACGCAATAGGCGATGCAATTATATGAAATAAATACTTTATTTACAAATAGTTATGATGTTGATTATTACGTTAAATTTTGTTATTTACGTATATTCGGCGCAATTAAAATCCCTAAATGGTTTCTGAATGGCTGAAAAACCAAAAACCCCTGCAAAAATGCAGGGTTATGGCCTCTAATGGATTTCTTGGGACGTTAAATTTGGTGGAGGCGGGGGGAATCGAACCCCCGTCCGAAAGGTTTCAAACAAAGGCGTCTACATGCTTATCCTTTATTTAGGTCTCACTTTGACCCGCTCCAAAGGAAGGATTGAGCCAAAGCCAGTTCCTGAAAATCTCGTTCAGTCCGCCCGGAACATGCGGCCCAAACCAGTTCGCTGAATGACGCCCGACCCGCTTCCCGCAAACATGGACGCGGCGGACGGTAACCGATTAAATTAAGCGGCTACAGCTACATCATAATCGTTGGCGATTATGTAAAAGCCGTTTTTTAACGGGCCAACGGCATCCCGTACATGCAACCTTTGCATCAGCTCTCTCGTCGAAACCAGAGCGCCCCCAAAATTAAGGTAAGGGTTTATCACCACTAATATACAGTATAATGCCTTGAGATTCAATAGGGGGTGGTCTTTGCCAGGGTTCCGCAGAACAAGCAACCGACCTAGGGAAACAGGATACGGTTTCGGACTATGTGTGGGATACCAAAACGCATATGTAGCAATTCAAGTTTGACATCCTTTCCTCCCGATTGCGGACAACTGCCATAATTTGTCGCGAAATAGGTGTTTTCCGCGTCCTCAAACTTGTTGAAGGTCTGGGTCGTGGTTGACGGATCATCAACGGGTAAAAAGTCTTCCAACTCGTTATCCCAGTTTCGGATTGCCAGTAGAAAATAGTCCCCTGCAACTACTTTTTCCTTGTTTCCCAATGTGGTATTCATTTCTCCTTCTTTCCCAGTTGAACACAAAAATCCCCGTTGTTTTTAATATATAATCTCTCAAGCCCGATGTCACGGATTACCTGAAAAATACTTGTTGAGTAACACTTGAGGCTTAAATATTCTCAACGCGATAACGGGATTCCAGTTTATGAACCAGGCGGGAAAGTAAAAGGGTGAGAAGCAGGTAGGTCAAAGCCACATAGGTGTAGGTCTCAAAATAATTGAAATGTTTGGTAGCATATTCGTTACCGACCCGAAGAATGTCGGAAATGGCAAGCACTGAAACCAGACTGGTATCTTTCAACATCCCCAAAGTCTGATTACCGATAGCGGGAATAATTGTGCGCAGGGCCTGCGGAAGAACGACCTGAAGCATGGCCTGTTTTTCATTCATACCCAGACTGCGGGCCGCCTCACCCTGCTCTTTAGGGACTGCTTCAATACCAGCGCGAAACACATCTGCCATATAAGCTCCATAGCTGAAGCCGAATCCCGCTACTGCCGCGACCAGTGCTGGCATACGAATGAATTCCCCCAGGGCATAATAAATATAAAATAAAAGCACCAGTAAAGGAATGCCGCGCAACACCTCGGTATAAAAAGAAACCGGAACTCGTATGAAAGGGTTATCCGAGAGTTTTCCCAGCCCTGCCAACAATCCCACAACAATGGCACTGGCACTGCCCAGCAGGGTGACCAGAAGCGTGTAGAACACTCCGGAAGGTAGAAGCGAAAGTAACGCCACATAACCGCCGGTTTGTTCTTTGCTCAGGAAAGTTTCTTTCGCGGGCAGATAAACCAGAAAAATAAAGCTCATCATGACCGCAAGGTTCCACGCCCAGTTTTGGGTTTTCATTTGGGATGAGTTGTTCATCATTAAGTTTAATAAATGATAGTTTAAAAATTTATTCTGGAATCTGGGCGGCCTGACCGAGGTCCCATTTTTTGTGGAGTCGGGCGGCTGTTCCGTTTTGTAAAACTTTTTGCAGGGCGATATTAACCTTTGTCAAAAGCTCGTTATCTTCTTTGCGAAAAACAATGGCGTAATGTTCATCGGTCATGATCTCACCGACCATTTTAATTTTTTCAAACAACGGTTTATTCCGGTTTTTGTAGAATAGCGTTCCGGTGCTTTCCCCTAGTACTGCGTCAACCTCCCCGTTGATAAGATCAGCCACGGCGTGGCCGTACATTTGATAGCCTTTTTTGCGAACGGCGGAATCTTTTTCCAGAAAGAAATAAGCGGTGGTTCCGACCTGTGCGGCGATTAAAAAATTATTTTTTTTCGCATCGGCAAATGAATCAACACCTTCCTGATTCTTACGAACCATCAGGGCCAGACCACTTGTAAGATAAGGATCGCTGAAAGCCATGCGTTCTTTGCGTTCTTCCAGAACGGTGACGGAACTGATGACCATATCGAATTTTCGGGTGATGAGTCCGCCAAACAAACCGGCCCACTCTACATTGACAAGGTGGATGTTGATTCCGGCTTCTTTCGCTATAGCTCGCATGAGGTCAGGCTCGAATCCGGTCATATCGTTGCCAACACTCATGAAAGACATGGGCGCCAGCGTGGCATCGGTTGCCACCAGATAGGTTTTCCCGGTGGGAGAACTGTCGCAACCGGCCATTAATAAAACAAAAACTATTATCAGAAAATTTTTCATTGCTGATTGCCTCCGGCTACTGGCTGGGTCCCATGCCTGGTGGTGAAGACGTCGGACACTGCGAACACAACCCGAACGGGGTCACCAATAGAATGTTGCGGGTTGTGGTGAGTAGAAAGTGTCAGGGATTGCCCACCAGCAAGCTCCAACTGGTAGCGGGAATGACTGCCAAAAAATTGTATGTTCCGCAGAGTCCCTGGCAAAATATTAACGGGCTGGGTTTGGGGCCGACCGGTATCAAAAAATAATTTTTCCGGCCGGACGTAACAGGTGATGCTCTGGTTTTCCAATGCGGAAATTTCAGAAACACATTGGATATTTCCTGAATGTTTTAATGAAACGGTAATCTGATCGCCGGTTCTTTGTTCCACCTTGCCGGTAAGTCGGTTCACATCTCCCAGAAATTCGGCGATAAAATCGGTTTCAGGTCTTTCATATAATTCGGCGGGTTTGCCCACTTGTTGCAGGCAACCTTTATCCATGATCCCCATGCGCGTAGCGAGACCCATAGCTTCTTCCTGATCGTGGGTGACAAACAGGAAGGTGATGCCCAGGGCTCTCTGCATTTCGATGAGTTCTCCACGCAGGTGCTGACGCAGGCTGAGGTCAAGTGCGGAGAGGGGTTCATCCAGTAAAAGAATTTTTGGGCGGTTGATGACAGCACGGGCCAGGGCCACTCTTTGCGCTTCGCCGCCACTGATCTGCCCAGGGTAAACATCGCGCAAGGCTCTAAGATGAGTGATTTCCAGAAGCTCATCGACTCTTTTGGCGATCTCGGATTCAGAATGCCCGCGAATGCGAGGTCCCACCGCGATATTATCGTAAACGCTCATGTGGGGAAACAAGGCGTAGTTTTGAAAGATCAGCCCGACAGGCCTTTTTTCGATGGGCAGAGAACCGACATCCTGTCCCTCAATAGCAATGGTTCCGCTATCGGGGGTCTCGAATCCGGCAATCATGCGTAACAGGGTGGTTTTTCCGCAACCACTCCGTCCCAGCAGGGTGAAACGCTCGCCCGCCTCGATCTCCAGCGAGATATTTTCTACCACGGGGTTGCCGCCAAAAGATTTGCTGATAGAGTCCAGTTTGACCATTTTGATAAAGCCCTTACTTTTGCCCAAAGCTGTGAAAGAGTTGCAACATGGATGCATTTTATATAAATTCCAGCTTGAATCATACAAAGTAATAAGGGGAGGAGAATGCGGGTACTGGTAATAGGTGGAGGGGGAAGAGAACATGCGCTGGTCTGGAAAATCAGCCAAAGCCCGAAAGTCACCGATATCTATTGCGCGCCGGGCAATGCCGGGACTGCTGAAATTGCCAAAAATGTACCGATCGCCGCGGACCAGATAGATAAGCTTTTAGAATTTGCCGAGGAAAAGAAGATTGGGCTCACCGTAGTAGGACCGGAACAACCTCTCGTCATGGGAATTGTCGATCTATTTGAAGAAAAAGGACTGCGCATTTTTGGTCCGACTGCCCGCGCCGCTGAATTGGAAGGAAGCAAAGCTTTCTCCAAAGACATTATGAAAAAATACGGTCTGCCAACAGCGGAATATAAAACATTCGCCTCGCATGAATTGGCCCGAGGATATTTCGATAAGGAAACCGGCCCTATCGTTGTCAAGGCCAGTGGACTGGCGGCGGGTAAGGGCGTGATCCTCTGCCGCAATGCGAAAGAAGGGCTGAGCGCGGTGGACACAATCATGCAGGACAAGTTGTTCGGTGAGGCGGGTGACCAGGTGGTGATTGAGGAGTTTCTCGAAGGCGAGGAAGTTTCGGTGCTGGCGTTTTCCGATGGGAATACTGTGCTCCTTATGGATTCGGCACAGGATCATAAAGCCGCGCTGGATGGGGATAAAGGCCCCAACACTGGGGGTATGGGGGCCTGTTCACCTGGGGCTGATACCTCGGCTCCGGTGTTCACCGACCTTATGCGCCAGGATGTGCGCGATAAAATCATGCTCCCGCTGGTTCGCGCCATGAAGAGCGAAGGTCGGCCTTATCGGGGAATTCTTTATGCCGGATTGATGCTTACCAGCCACGGTGCGAAAATTCTTGAATTCAACGCCCGTTTCGGTGACCCGGAAACGCAACCGCTTTTGGTCCGCATGGAAAGCGATATTGTCCCTCTCTTTGAAGCCTGTATCGATGGCACCCTCGACCAATGTGATTTGCAATGGAAACCGGAGTCATCTGTTTGCGTGGTGATGGCGGCTAAAGGCTATCCGGGATCTTATGAAAAAGGAAAAGAGATTTCAGGATTGGACGAGGCCGGGGCCTTGCCTGATGTTGTGGTTTTCCATGCTGGAACTAAAGAAGCGGCTGGCAAAGTTCTCACCAGCGGCGGACGGGTATTGGGAGTCACCGCGACGGGGGCTGATGCCTCTTCTGCCATTAAAAAAGCCTACGATGCGGTTGATAAAATCCACTGGGATGGAATCCATCGCCGGGAAGATATTGGCAAGAAGGAAAACTCTTTTGGTGGTTTCCCTTTAGACTCAACAAAAAAAGAGGAAGAAGCTTTTTTTGGAACTGATGAAGAAGCGGAAGAGCGGATAAAAGAAAGGGGTTGGAATCTTTTTCGTCTTGGCCAATATTATAATTCTAGACCTGATGAGAAAAGTAGTAAGAGTAGATGGGTAACAAAACAATCCGAAGCGGAAGCCCAGAAAAATTCAAGTTATAGGGTGAACTTTCTAAAATAAAAAAAGCAGGCTGGTTTTTTCCATGAAGTCTAAACTCAAAATCGGGGTTAGCAGTTGTCTGCTGGGTCAGCCGGTTCGTTATAACGGGGAACACAAATATAACGAGGGGGTGATCGACCTTTTAGGCGAGCGGTTTGAAGCTGTTCCCGTTTGCCCTGAAGTTGAAATGGGAATGGGTGTTCCGAGAGAACAGGTTCAGATCGTGACGGGCGGTGAGAGCATGGTAGGTGTCGAATCGGGGAAAGACTGGACGGAAGTCATGACCGACTTTAGTTCCAAAAAGCTTGTGGAACTGACCGACCTTTGCGGATTTATTTTTAAAACCCGTTCCCCTTCCTGCGCAATGGCAGACGCACCTGTCTATAGCGGAGCGGAAATAGTCGAAAAAACTTCCGGCTTGTTCGCCCGGGCCTTCATGAAACAGTTCCCTCTCATTCCTGTTATAGATGAAGAGCGATTGCGGGACAGGCAAGCCAGAGAAAACTTTATTGCCCGTGTGCGAAAAATCTCTCAGTGAGCTGTTAGTCTAGTTGAGGTTCTTTATCATCGACTTCGACATCTTCCATTTGTTTGTCGAAGAGTCGGTGGGCGAGGTACCAGCACCCCCATGCGACGAGGACGATGGTGCCGATGCCGACACTGGCCCACAGCACAATGTTGTCGGAAGAAGACATGCCACGCAGAAACAAAAACACGCCGAGAGGCAGGGCCATCACGAATCCGAAACAGGAAAGTAGCATGGAACTGCGGGCATAATATTTTGGCCGCACATCAATATTGAGTTCCGGTAGATATTTTTTGTTCTCGGGCAGGGCGGCATCGAGCAGTTCGATCTCGCCGGGACATTTGGGACAATACTGTCCGCCCCAGAACGCATCTTTGCACTGCAAACAAAACTTGACCATCGGTTTCCTGTTATTTTTTGGTTGGTCTCCAGCATACCTCATTTATAATACACGTACAACCATTGCTCCTGGAATCCAGTGTTGCAAAATCTTTTTCGGATATTCTCATGGCAGATAAAAAAAATATTGTAGTTTTAACACATGGTGGAGCGGGTTCCGACCCTGCCTATGCCGATGGAACCGCCATCGCCGGGCAAATGAGCATGATGTCCCTGCAAACGGGCGAACCTGTCATCGACGCGGCCTGCCAGGCCGTTACCAGCCTGGAAGATGACGGACGCTTTAACGCCGGAGTCGGATCGCATAAACGTAGCGACGGCACGGTGGAGATGGACGCTTCGTGCATGGACAGTTCCGGTACATTCGGCGCTGTTGCCACATTGGCCGGATTCAAAAACCCTGTCCATGTGGCGCGCATCGTCAGTCAGTCGGAGTATCGCGTTTTGGCTGGTGGAGGTGCGGCGGAGTTTGCCATGAACCAGGGCTGTCAATCCCTGTCGCCTGATGAAATTGCCAATACGGGAAAAGATTTTTCTACCACCGACACGGTCGGCTGTGTTGTGCGAGCGGGGGACGAGTTCGCCGCTGCGCTCAGCACCGGCGGCATTGATAACGCCATCCCTGGTCGCGTGGGCGATGTCCCGCTCATCGGGTGCGGACTCTATGTTGGCGCGGAAGGGGCCGTGGCCGCCACGGGTGACGGCGAGGCTATCGCTATGCAGGTGACCGCTCTGCGTGTTTATCAATTGATCGAGCAGGGTATGGACCCGAAAGCCATTATCCCGACTGCTATAGGGTGGTTCAAAGAAAGCACCGCGTTCGGAATTATTGTGGTCAGTAAAATCGGCTTTGCCGGTGGGGCGAATCGCGGCATGGCCTGGACCGCCAGCGAAATGTCGTTATGATCGGTTCGCCATTGTTCGCGGGCCTGTGGTAGATAAGCGGTTGATTTTTACTGGGCAGAGCGTGTAAAGTACGTCTTTTCCAACCCGAAAAACCCATCCAGGCCAGCGTAGCTCAGGGGTAGAGCAACTGATTCGTAATCAGTAGGTCGGCGGTTCAATTCCGCCCGCTGGCTCCACTGCTCGGCGCAGGGCCAGGGAAAAGGAAAAGCCCACCCATCTGCTGTCATCCTGAGGCTCTTGAAGGATCACCTTCCATTACCTGCGCCAAGCAGGTAAAATGCCAATGTGGAACTCAGAGTTTGAGGTGTAGTCAAGAGTGGACTTGACCCCTTCATTATGCATTACCAAAACCAATACCGACCGCATTATGAAAGAAATTGATGGGATAGACTTCTTGCCTAAAGAGTAAGAGTGAGAGCAGTTGCCCTGCAACTATGCAGCAGAAATAGGGTGATAGGGAGAAATGTTCTCGGGATATTTGAGTTTGGGGCCGTAAATCATAATTTCTGAGCCCTTGGTTTTTGTTTGAGCGGTGTAGCTTAAAGTATATTCTTGAGACCTATGCTTTTTATAGATTTCTTTTATCTCATTTACATCATCATATGAAACAAGCCAAAAAACATTTTTGATTTTTCTTAGAGTCTTCTCAATAACTACATGATCATCATGAGCATAAAAGTTTCTATATAGACCTTCTCCTTTAACATAATAAGGAGGGTCGAGGTAAATAAGGGTATTTTGGGGAAGCTTTGGCAACAAGTTTTTCAAAAATATTAAGGCATCCTTTCGATAAAGAGAAATACGATTTTTATACAACGCAATTTTATGTATTCTCTGAATCAAATCCTTTTTGTTATATCGAACATCCATTCTCCACTTGCCAGCTTGAGCTTTACCGCCGATTACACCACCGTTAAGAATGCCTGAGCGATTAGTACGATTTAGGAAAAATGTAGAGAACCCTTTTTCCAAAATAGAGTGATTTTTTGGGTTCATAAATATGTCTCTCTGTCTTTTCCAAGCAGCTATCGAAACTCTAGTACTACTAATCATTCTAGAGATTTCCTCAGTATGGTTTAAAACAGAATACCAAAAAGAATATATGGCATCATCAATATCATTTATATGTATGTGTGAGGCGTATTCTAGTGTAAGCAGTTCTATCGCTACCCCGGCACCACCAGCATAGGGTTCAACATAATGTCCATCGCTAAGGTTATTTTCCTCAAAAATGACTTTTAAATATTTGCATAGCTTGCTTTTCCCGCCAGGGTATCGCAATGGGGTGTAATGCATATTACTTTCTCTAAAATAATATTGGATTTGCCCAATGTACACCATTTTAAAACTTTTGGCCAGTTATAATTTATTTCCAAATGGCTTGGAAAAGTGGCCCCCAGTTATCCATTAAGCGATTTAAATCTTTTGGGTTAGGAGAAAGTACTGAGGAATGAATATACTTATTTAAAGAATCTACTGAAACTATTTCATCATCTGAAGAAGCTATTTTTCTAATAGCTGTAGCTTGTTCTCTATCTAAAAAGTTCTTTTGTTGTAAATTACACACAATATTCCCAACCTTAGACTTTAATGAATCATTACTTGTTATCTGTTTTCCATTATCTTTTCGTTTTAACTTGGTCTTTTTAATATACCAATCACAACTCAGCTCTAAAAAGACCCTAAACAGAACGGAAACAGCATTTGGGGTATCGTGTACCTTTAGCCCTCTTTTCAGCTCACCATAAATTTGATTTATCCTCTTGCTAGAGATTCTTAACGAAAAATCTATTAAAAACGTCCTGTCTTGGCTCTGTTGTTTTGATTTTACAGACTTATTTATAACCCGTGGTTTGGTACCTTTTTTCTGTTCTTTTGTTAGATTTTTGGCATCCAAATTAGAAACCTGCCATGTTTTGTCCTTATCCAAAAAGCTTTCATCGACTGGCAAAATTTCTTTTGGAATTTTATCTTTAATAAATTTTTCCTGATCTTCTTTGTGGTAAATTTGTTTTACATTAAAACTATTCTCAAGCATTAGTTCTGCTACGAACTCTATAATCCTTCTTAGCTCATCCAAAGGAATTGTTGAGTGTAAAACCCCATTTTTCTGTACTAAGCCAAACGCAATTTTTGCAGGGCTCCCTTGAAAAAGGCGAGTTAGATTTGTAATATCAATTTGATTAATCTCGCTTCTAAGTTGAGATGAAAAACTTTTATCCGCTTCAATGTAATCCAGAATTTGACGACCAGTTGATTTCTTTTTCCCTGTCCGTTCTCTATGGGCATCTCGGGCCTTGCCATCCCAGTCAACTCTTCCAACCCCATTGTTTTGCCCAGTATGTTTAATATCTACCCATAGATCGGCGGTTTCCCTATCAGGTACAATCGAACATTGAATTTTTGACATTAAGCGTTTGATTTTTGTTGATGAGAGCTCTGAAAATTTTCGCGTGTAAGAATTTAAAGGTGATAAATTTGGATTGTGTAAAAGTTTAATAGCAAGGATTCTTCTGTTTCCCTCGGGAACTAAATATTTAGAAGGCGTACCTTTTCCTGTTTTAAAGGGTAAAGCTAGAGGAAGTTCTGATGGGTCAAGACCATGTTTAGCAATATGAGTTGCAAGATTATAGATTTTTTTATCCATATCTTTAATTTGAAACATTCGAGTAATGGCTTCACGTTGGTTTTCTACAACTTCCCCTCCATATCGCGCATTCTGGACATCAAAAAGTAAGTCATTTATGCCAATTTCTTTAATTTTTTTCGCCATTACTCATTCCATAGAGGTTTCTAATAAATATACTATAGCCTAAATAATCCGATTTCAAAAAATCAGGTCACTACTGGCTGGTTAATAATTCTAAGTTATTGTTTTAACGTGCTAAATCGGGCTATAGTGCTTTCTGGAAGGAAATCGTAAGCGGATATGCCATAATTGGTAAAAATTCAATGGATTTGCTGTAAATAATTAATTGCCGCCAAGCGGTACAAGCTTAAGCACTTGCGGGCAGATAAGTAGTTAGTCTAACGGGAAAGTTTTAGGGGTTTTGGAATGGTGACGCAATTTGACAAAGTAAAACTAGTTGAGATCGAAGCTCTCCAACTTGATTTCAAAAATCCACGTTTAGCATTAACGCGAATGTATTCGGGGGAGGGTGATTTTTTAGAAGACACTCTGATCTCAAATTTGCACGAGGAAGCGGATCTTCAAGAAATAATAACTTCTATTTTACAAAACGGTTATGTGCCGGTAGAGCCGTTAATTGCAATATTTGAAAATGATAAGTATCGAATTTTAGAAGGAAATCGTAGGCTTGCCGCGATTAAATTAATTCATGAGCCAGAATTACGAAATAAAGTAGGAATTTCTGTAGACCAAGGGAAGGTTACTGAGAAGATTTTAGAGACAATCAAGGAAATCCCTGTTTATGTTGTTGATGCTGTAGAAGAGGCAAAAGCTTTGATTGGGTTTAAGCATATTAAAGGCCCCTACAAATGGAACTCTTTTGCTAAAGCACATTATGTTACTACCCAATATAAAGAAGGTAAAAGTATTGAGGATATTTCTAAAGCAATCGGGGATACAAACCAGACTGTAAGAAATTTAATTGGGGGAATGATAGTTTTAGAGCAAGCAATTGAGGAAGATTTATTTAAGGTTTCTGACAAATCCAAACCGGGTCCTTTTGGTTTTTCCCACTTATATACAGCTCTTGGACGCACAGAATATAAAAACTATTTGGGGCTTGAAAGCGGATGGGATAAGGAGCCGAGTTTAAGGCCTATTCCAAATGAAAATTTAAATCAATTAAAAGAAGTTTTGCTTTACTTATATGGATCAAAAAGTGAAGATAAAGAGTCACTTATAAAATCTCAAAACCCTGACTTAAAAAGGCTTGGGGAAACAATCGCGCATAAGGAAGGATTGAAAAACCTTCAAGCTGGCGCAAACCTTAACGATGCATTTGAAGAAACAAAAGAGGACGAAGAAGTTTTTGAAAGTGCAATCAGAAAAGCTCTGAATGCTGTCAACCATGCCCAAGGAGTTTTAACTAAATACGATGGTAAAGATGAGGATGCTTTATCAATAGTTGAAAAAATATTAAGAGGAGCGAAAACTTTGGAGCAGGCTGTTCAGCGACAACATAAGGAGCATCTTGCCGATAATGAAGCTAAACAATAATTTAATACCTTTAGATGTCTTTCATTAAATCTCAACTCAGCCTATCTATCCCTCCAAATGTGGCAGCAGACTGGATAGAGTTCAAAATTATCCAGGCAGACTCTTCCTCTTATAAGGCATCTGAGCTTAGGCGAATGCTTGACGAGCAATCCGAATATGTCGGGGATTCTTATGATTCAGAAGATCTCCACATAGAGGATGCCATATACCAATGGTTTGAAGAAATTAAATTCAGAGAAAGTGTTTTAGGTAATGCCTATCCTTTTTTTATCCGAGAAAATGAAATCCAATTGAAGGTAATAGATGACTCAAATAAGCCCGGAGTTTATTCGTATATTTTATGTTTATTTCTTTCGCATGCGAAGGATACGGATGCTTTGAATGGTAAAACTTTTTTGAACCTGGGAAATAATGATCCCGCTAGAGAGTATTTTCAGATTATTAGCACAATAGCTGCCAGCGGGTATCTACGAGGTTGCTCTATATCTTTTGGTTGGCCAAGGCAAGATGCAAGCAAATTTGTAGATGCCTTGCAGAGAGTATCGAAAAAATCGTTTGATGGAGCTAATGTAAAGTCAAATCCGGATCCTGCCGCCCCATCAATGGTTAAAGATTTTGAAATAGATATAATTTCTTGGATTCCTGTTAATGATAAAATGCCAGGAAAAGTGTTTTTAATCAGTCAGGTGGCCTCTGGTTATAATTGGAAGAGCAAACCTCTCAGGTCTACAATTTTAAGAGACCTTCACCCTTGGTTAGACCCAAGTTTTGCATCCGACGATAATATCGCAAGAGGGTTATTTATTCCTTTTTGTATAGAACCCAACAACGGGGAAGATTTAGATAAAACTCTTTGGTTTTTAAGCGGATCTTCAATAAACAATATAATTTTTTATCGCTACAGAATCCCATATTATGTCCAGCAGGCTTTTGAAACAGATTTATCTAAAAGGACAGACATAGAGATAGAAAGGAAAAATGACATAGATAAAATGTATTGTTGGGTTGATA
This sequence comes from Nitrospinales bacterium, assembly GCA_965263085.1. Lineage (GTDB taxonomy): Bacteria > Nitrospinota > Nitrospinia > Nitrospinales > VA-1 > LS-NOB. The sequence continues at coordinate 1,341,307 of OZ253582.1, read as the reverse complement.
AAAAGATGACCCTCCTAAAATCCCAAGTACATTGAAAAGAATAATTTTTTTGATAGCTTCAAATTAGCAGCAACCGAAAATTAGAGTCCAGGCACTTCATTGTTGCATTGACCGGTATTTAGAGATTTCTTGCTCTCAAACTTTTTAAACAAACCTATAACATTGGAATTTAACTGCTCTTTAGAATTATCTGTTCAATTTTATCGTTGCTGGTATCCAGTCTTGTGGCGTTGCTGTTGTTGCCATACCTCGTTTGGGCGGGCAGTGACCTGTTGGACGGAGGGAAATCGGACAGTGCCATCAAGATGCTGGTGTTCCCTAAGTCTTTGCGGGTGATCGAAAGTCGTGTGAATACCCAAGCGACTCTGTCAGATCCGAAACAGATTCGCAAAACGCTGTTAAAGCTCGACCCGACCCGCGTGGCACCTGCTAAATCCGGGGAACCCGTTTCCGGACCAGTGACTCGTGATCGACTGCGGGAACTGTCCAAACAATACAGTGAGGATGTGATCTTCATTTTTCGCCGAACCCTCGAAGAACATGAAGTCCGCTACCAGGGTCTGCTTTATCTGACGCGGCAGAAAAAGGTGCTGGCGTTAAAAGGTAACGAGGGACGGTTTTCGAATTTACCAGAACAAAAGGCCGAGCGTTGGAAAGACCTGGACGAGAGCGGACTGAAAACCCTGGCTCAGGAAGCGAAGAAAGTTTTGCGGTCGCATAAATTTGAGAAACGCCAATCGGCGTATTGAATCATTTAAAATAAAATCTATTTTTGAAAGGATCATAATTATGGCAGGTAATAAAATTGGAGTGGAGTTTCAGGTTCAGGAAGACCTAGTGAAAATGCTGGAGTATGCTGCGGAAAAATACAAGCTGGGAGATAAAGATAAGGCTTTGCGATGCATTCTGGATTATATCGCCACTGATGCGGACTGGGACGAAATCTTTAAAAAAGTCCGTTGCATCCGTTGCGCCCCCGATGGTGGCTGGTCTCAGTGAGCCACCGGAGGGAGTGAAGAACAACTTCTTGTAGGGCGAAAAGGTTCCCGGTGAGGAGCTGTTTCCCTGGAAGATGGAGGGTCACTCGTCTTCTGGAGGAACGCCATGTTTCCAGATAACTTGATTGTCTTTGTTTTTGATATAGGCGTATTCGTCATTAGATTTCTCATCAAGGGTGAGCGGGTCATTCACGTCCACCACCATCGCCGAAACTTTTTCCATGTTGCCGCCGAGTTGTAAAAATATTTGGTCGCCGTTCTCCATTTTCTGACTTTTATAAATGAACAGAAAATTGTAGTAATGCGAGAAAAATAATGGAACGTCACCGTATTTTTCGAAATCCTCACCCATCAAAAAAATAATCCTCGTCAGAGTTGCAAAGGATGGGTTTCCATCCTCTTATGAATATTAAACGATCCTATTAAAAATCGCGAATGCGAAGAACATAATATTGGTGGCGGTTTTCCGGATGTTGGGCTATTCAAGCTTGCATTCAGGGCAAATCATTCTGGCTTCACGGTCGGGGTAAAAATCGGGATATCAAAGGCTATATTGCTTTTCACAGGGTGGATTAAAAAAATAACTGGCTTTTAACAGGTTTTTGATTTAGAATGGGGAATACTTTAGCGATTTAGCCGTCTAGAGAATAACAGGTGTTTTGCCAAAGCTATTGATGTTTTGGCTGAGTGGTCTCCCGGAACCATCGGTTGTCTGATTTTTCCCCCCCCTCGTTTTCTCATTTAAGCTCAAATCATATTTTATCAATTATAGCTCAAAGTCTTGAGTATAGGCTTTGGGTGCCATCTAATGGATTGGCTGGTGCTCCTGTTATGAGCCTGCCGCCATTCTTTAAAAGGAAGAAACATGTTAATGGAATCAACAACCCTGGGCTTTGATGCCCTCAATCTTGCCGACCCTATTTGTCGCGCCGTTCGTAGTGAGAAGTATGACACTCCCACTCCGATTCAGCAGCAAGCCATCCCGCATCTTTTACAAGGCCGGGATCTTTTGGGATGCGCGCAAACCGGAACGGGAAAAACCGCGGCCTTTGCTCTGCCTATTTTGCATCGTTTGTCCGAGGGGCATCAAGCTCCCGGATCCAAAGGCGCGCGCGCTCTGGTGCTCACACCTACTCGGGAACTGGCTTCGCAGATCAGCGATAGTTTTCGGGTTTATGGTCAATATCTGAATTTAAAGCAGACATTGGTGTATGGCGGGGTGAGCCCGAAACCGCAAATCACTGCTTTAAGGCGGGGAGTGGATATTTTGGTGGCTACTCCGGGCAGACTGATCGACTTATATCAGCAGGGATGCCTTCGTCTGGATAAAATAGAGGTGCTTGTCCTCGATGAGGCAGATCGCATGCTGGATATGGGCTTTCTGCCTGATATTAAAAAAATTTACGGGATGACACCGGAAAACCGCCAGTCGATGCTGTTTTCCGCTACGCTTCCTGATGATATTCTGCGCCTGACAAAATATTTCCTCAAAGACCCGGTGCGGGTCTCTGTGAATCCCTCGGCCAGTACCGTGGACCGGATAGATCAGCGTGTTTTGTTTGTGGATCGCGAAAACAAGGGAGCCTTGCTGGAATCGGTGCTACAAGAAAATGGCATCGACCGGGCGCTGGTGTTCTCGCGTACCAAGCATGGAGCGAATCGAATTGTTAAGAACCTGGGCAAGGCCCAAATAAAGGCGGATACGATTCATGGAAATAAATCCCAGTCGGCGCGTACGGAAGCGTTGAGAAGGTTTCGTGCGGGGAAAGTCCGGGTTTTGGTGGCGACCGATATTGCATCCCGAGGTTTGGATGTGGAAGGAATCACTCATGTTATCAATTATGAGCTTCCTAATGAGGCCGAGAGTTATGTTCACCGTGTTGGCAGGACGGCTAGAGCCGGGGCAGCAGGTGTGGCCTTATCATTTTGTGATGCCGGAGAAAGAGGTTATCTGCAAAATATTGAGAGAACCATTAACAGGACGGTAACCGTGGTGGCAGATCATCCTTACCATTCGGAATCTGTTGCCTCAAGGCCAAAACGCGGAAACGCTGGTGGAAGAAAATTTTCATCCGGACGTAATTCCAGTTCCTCTGGAAAGCCGGGAAAAAACCAAAGCAGAAAAAAGTATTTTTCAGCAAAACCCGGAAAAAAAATCCGGAGCCGTAGTTTCCGACCAGCAGTCGGTGCTTAAAGTACCAAGTCTGATATTTTGACTCATGCGCCCTTTGAAAAAAGGGCGCATGAAGATAAATAAAGCACTGTCCTCACACCCTCCCTTTTCTCCAGTCAGGTTTCTGTCACCTCTACTCTCTTTTTAGATAAGCAGGTAAAGTTTGTATAAAAATTTTCTATGGGAGGGGTCCGTGTGAGCGATTAGAATAGAGGGGAATATCAAATGCTCTTTATTGATGGTCATGCTTTATTAACCTCGTGGCGATACTTTTATGGTAAATTTAACTGGAGTGAATGTTACGCCTGTTTTTTACTTTTACTCTAATCAGGTAATGAATGATGTTTAAGTTCATGGTGTGGTTTTCGGTCATTGTCACTGTAAGTTTTATGGTGTTGCTGGTGTTTGATTACGGTTGAGGTTAACTAAAACGGAGCGAGGCCATGAAGCCTTCCCGGTCTTTGATCAAGGCGTTTTTGATTTTTCCGGTGAATGTGATGGGGGTGGTTCCCGCCCTCCTGATCTGGTGCTCTCGGCCTGGTGGGGTGTTCGAAGGTTTCTCATACAGTTTTCATGATTTTAGGTCCGTGATCGGGGTTTTACTGGTCGTTGCGGGACTGAGGCTCTGCTGGATAACGGTTTCACTGTTCACCGAGGTGGGTGAAGGCACTCCGGCCCCGTTTGATCCGCCCAAAAAACTGGTGATCGAGGGACCGTATGTTTATATGCGTAACCCCATGATGCTTGGGGTCTGGCTGGTTTTGTTGGGAGAGGCTTTGGTTTTTGGGTCGGTTCTCCTGGCAGGATGGTTTCTGGTCTTTTGCGGGTTGTCTCTGGTTCTTATTCCGCTTTGGGAGGAGCCTGATCTGGAAAACAGGCTTGGCGAATCTTATCAGGAATACAAGCGCAAGGTGCCCCGCTGGATACCGAAAATACCTATTAAAAAATGACAGGGGTTTTTTGTGAGTGATGACGAGGGAAAATACGGGTTGATGGACTGGATTGGTTCCGCGATTGGAATCGTAGTTGTCGGGTTCATCATTTTTATTTTGATTTGGCCCTTGATCGACCCCACTCCGGACAAGTCTTCCTCGCTAAAAGAAAACATTCATCAGGTTACAAAATAGTTTACGCTGAGGAGATTTTGCCTTTAATGATTAAAGCCGAGATTTCTGGAGGGCAAAGGACTGTTAGTCGCAAAGCGATAAGAATATATATATGAACCTTTAATCAAAAGGGGGTTGGGATTTGCGTTTGTAGTCTTTATCTGTCATATCCATTCGGCCTTTTATGAAAGCCAACTTTCTTTCTGCTATGGCAATGGCCTGATTATTATTAGTTTCTCTTCCCAGCCGCCTGGAGATTTCAATCTCCACAAGCGCTTTTTTCCAATCCTTTAATTTTTCGTACACGCTAATTAAATTCAAATGGGTTTGCGTGTGATTGGGGTTGATGCTGAGTATCTTCTGATAGTATTCGGCCGATTCCCTGAGTTTCTGGTCGTACCAGTATTCCAACGCGATTTTAAAAAGAAGTTCCGTGTCATCCGGTTTGAGGGATTCAGCCTTTAAGAACTCTGCCACGGCCAAGTCGTTCCGGGTCATTTTGGAATAAACTTCTCCCAACCTCAACCGGGCCGATACATTTTGAGGCTCAATTTCGAGGGCTTTTTTAAAAGCCTCAATCGCTTCATTTCTTTGATCCGCTTCACCATAAACCAATCCCATTCGGTAATAGGTGGCAACTGATTCAGGTTCCAGCTCCAGTGCCTGTCGCAGGATTTCAATGGCTTCGCCATAAGCTCCAATTCTTTGTTTTTCAGTGGCGCTCGCGATCAGTTCCTGGGGTGTTTGAGATTGCGAAGGGGAGTCGCTATTTCCTCCACAACCTGGAAAAAACAATAAAAGGGCGATGGTTGCGCGGCCCAAGATTCTTAACGAAAACACAGACACGGATTTTTAGCCTCTATAATGATTGCAGGTTGGTTCCACTTTTACCTGATTCAGACAGATTTGGCAAGCAACTCTATTATGATGATAAACAGATGCTTTAATAATGGCGCGGGGTTTATTATAATCATATAGCTGGAGGCTCGGGGTGTTGCCTATTAATGCCCGGATGAATAATTTGCAAAAAACTCAGGTGTTATAAAAGACGCTTTTTATAGAACAGGAAAAGACTATGTCAGATGAACTTCCATATATAGAGAATGAAGAAGGGAAATTCGCAGTTCCCTGCCAGATTAAAATCGCTAAAGATTGTGCGCAGTCAGGGGAATTTTTTGAAAGCAAAGAAGATGCGTGTCACTGGGCTGAAGAGGAATGTTGGATTTTTTCCGGGGAAGGGTGTTTCTGCTTACAATGCAATGAGCAGATTATGCGTAACATCGCTAACTTGCAAACCAAAAAGATGAACTAACCGGGCAATGCCAAGTGGTAATGGGCAATAACTTGTGGAGACGAGAAAGTGATGGAGGCTAAGTTAAAGACATTGCAATTTATACCCTGCGAGGCATGAAGGCCAGGGCAAATCATTACACCAGCGGAGGTACTCCGCTTCTATGAAATTAATTGAAGTGATTACAGATGCCAGGAACCATGATTCGGTCACCAGCATTGCCGAGCAACATAATTCGGAGGTCAACTGGGTAGGCTCTCCGGATGGAGAAGGCAGGCAGTTGATCCGCCTTCTTGTCAGCAGTGAGAATCGACAATCAGTGCTGGATGCTCTGCAGAGTTTGTTGGGCGAGTCTTCGAAGATCCTTGTTTTGCAATTGGAAGCGGTGCTTCCAAGGCAAGAACCCAAGCCTTCTGACCCGGATGCTAAAGCAGCGAAAGAAACGGTCATCACCACACGCGAAGAGCTTTATAACAATATCGTTAAAGACGCGCACCTCGACTCCACTTATTTTCTGCTGGTATTTCTCTCAACCGTTGTTGTCGCTATCGGTTTGCTGGAAGACAATGTCGCGGTGGTGATCGGGGCCATGGTCATCGCCCCGCTTTTGGGACCGAATATGGCTCTAGCGCTGGGAGCGGCTTTGGGCGATATGGCTCTGATGTGGAAAGCGATAAAAACCACAATAATGGGAATTGTATTGGCGTTATCGCTTTCAATTGTCATCGGGATTTTTTATCCACTCAATTTAGACAGCCAGGAATTGATGGCTCGCACCGATGTGGGGCTGGACTCGGTGGTTCTGGCTTTGGCTTCCGGAGCCGCCGCTGTGATTTCTTTGACAACAGGTTTGGCGAGTGTGCTGGTAGGGGTGATGGTGGCGGTGGCTTTATTACCTCCTACTGCTACCCTAGGATTGATGATCGGTGCAGGTCAGCCCAAGGAGGCGATGGGTGCGGGTTTGCTTCTAGCGGTCAATATCGTCAGTGTGAATCTGGCCGCAAAAGTTGTGTTCTGGGTTCGAGGCGTGAAACCGCGTAGTTGGTTGGAAAAACAAAAGGCCAACCAGTCTATGGTGACCTATATGGTTATATGGGTAGTCTCTCTGGCTCTCCTTTTGGTGGTGATCTTCATTCGCAAGGGACTTCTGAAAGGTTTTTGAGGTAATTATTTAGGATACAGGGAAAGGATAGAACGAGATATTGCCTCATCCTCCCCTGCGTGTTATATCTCTTCATTATCCATTGTTAGGTATCTGCGAGAAGCGTTGAATGACAAATAAAGAACCTACGGAATACGATAAGAGCGGGGTTTCCAGTCAGGGTGCGGAGACCGCGCTTTCGGGTTTGCTCAAACATATTTTGCCGACACGGAAATTCAGTGACCGCTATCCGCTGGCTGCTGATATTGGTTATTTTGCTAATGTCATCGACTTGGGTAATGGAGAAGGTATTGCCTTTGGCACCGACGGGGTGGGGACCAAAGTGATCGTCGCCGAACTGCTTGGCCGCTATGATACCATCGGCATTGACTGCGTCGCCATGAACGTCAACGACATCATTTGTGTTGGCGCGCGCCCGGTGAGCATGGTGGATTATATCGCCTGCTCTCACACCGACCCTGAAGTTTTTGACCAGTTAGGTCAGGGGTTGGCTGAAGGGGCTCGGCAGGCGGCCATCAATATTTCCGGCGGTGAGATTTCTCAGATCAAGGAAATTATCTCTGGCATTGATCTTATTGGTGCCTGCATCGGCCATGTTTCGTTGGACAAGGTCAATACTGGCCGCGACATCAAACCGGGGAATCTGATTATTGGCCTGGCATCTACAGGTGTGCACTCGAACGGGTTGACGCTGGCCCGTAAGGTGTTGTTGGGAGACAGCCTTGAAGAGCAGAAATCGCGCGTCAATGATTATGAAGAATTTTTAGGCCAGACCCTAGGCGAAGCTCTGCTTGAACCCACACGCATCTATGTCCAGCCTGTTATGGAAATGCTCGATGCAGAGATAGATCTCAAGGCCATGGTTCATATCACCAGTGGTGGATTCTGCAATCTCAATCGAGCAGCTTCTGACAATATTCGTTTCGTTATAGATACCCTGCAACCAGTTCCTGAAATTTTCAATATCATTCAGGATCGCGGCGGAGTGAGCGATGCGGAGATGTTCGAAGTCTTCAATATGGGTACGGGGTTCTGTCTCATAGTCGAAGGGACGAAAGAAGTCGAAGTCATCACAGAAATCTGCAAAGAGTACGACCTTCCCTGCCAGGTCATCGGCCAAGTCGAAGCCAGTCAAGGCAAAGAAGTTTCCCTCCCGACAAAACAACTCACCGGCAAAGGCAGTAAATTCATCCACCAGGCATAAAGGTTTTTGAAAGGACGCAAATTTACCTGTTGTTATGGAGGGCCTCCGTCTCAGGAAGAATTCTATATTCATTGCCCAGTGCAGGAGCCTGTGATTCCATCTTCTCATGGGCGTGCGTATGGCTGTCTTCTGCAAACCCAAATTCATCCGGATCAATGCTGTGTGAATATCCATGCATCTGCATTAAAAATAGAAAAACTCCTGCATAGATCAGCCCATTGTTAGAAATGGTACTTATTTGCAGGAAGGACTTGGTGTTTCGCCATTTGAATAGCAAGGCAACCATCAAACATAAGGCGGCAATTTGCCCGAGTTCTATTCCAAGGTTGAAGGACAGGATTCGCCATACAATCCCTTCTTCTCCTAGGGGTAATTGTTGTAGCCTTGTGGATAATCCCAATCCGTGAATCAGACCAAATATGAACACGGCCAAAATCAAATTGGGTGATTTTTTAAAAAATTTACGGACCTTGCCGGTATTTTCATAGCCGATGTAACAAACGCTCAAGGCAATCACGGCATCGATCAAAAAGTAGTTGGCTGTAACCCCCATAAGGGTTGCTGCCATCAGGGTTATGCTGTGTCCTATTGTGAAGGCGGTTATATATTTGACTACATCCATGAAGGTGGTGAGAAAAAAGATAATCCCAAAGACAAATAAAAGATGGTCGTAGCCTGTCAGCATATGGGTCGCGCCAATCTTCAGAAACTGAAGGTTGCCACCCTCTAGAATAGTTTGCTTTTCCGCCTCAGACATTCCATGGGAATAAGCTGAGGGCACGAACAATGCCATGAATAATATTTGGTTTAAAAGAATTTTTTTCATAGTTATTTTTTTAATAAATTGATATTTGAAAAGCCAATCGCGATTTGTTGAGCTTTTCGTTAATCAAAACCTGCCATCGTCGAGCTGTTGAGGATCGAGAATTTTGTCATCACGGACGATGCCTTCTTTTTTCAACATTATGGCGCAGGCCTTCAGCCCGATAATGGTCATGATATTGAGCAGGAAGGTGGTGAAGATGAGCACAGAAAAGATTTTATCGTTGATCACTTGCATATGTAACCCGAGCGAGGCGAGGATAAACGCTATCTCTGCCCGACCCATCATGCCCACGCCGATGCTGAGAGACTCCGCTCGGGTGAATCCTCCTCGGTAGGCCATGCCTCCAGCACTGATGATCTGGCCTACGGCGCAAACTAAAGTGAGCGTGAGCACAAACCACAAGCCTGTTCCCTGAAGTGCCTCAAAGGTGATATTAAATCCTAACGAGATGAAAAAGATAGGACCCAGGAATGAGTAGGCGATTCCGTACAGCCGGTCTTCGACTTTTTGAATGAGTGCGATGCGGGCCACTTCTTCGCGGAAAAACAGACCCGCGATATAGGCCCCGAGAATGATATGTAGTCCGATTGCTTCAGCAAACAGTCCGAAGGCCAGACCCAGCACCAGTAAAAAAGTGAATCCTTTGCCATCCCGGTTTTGGAAAGGATGCTTGAAATAGGGGTACAGCCATACTCCTATCCCGATCACGATACCGAAGAACACAATCACCTTGGCGAAGATTGTAAAAATAGATTCCAGGTTGAGTGCTTGTCCATTCAGAACATTAAGAACGAGACTGAAAAAGAGTAGCGTCAGCATATCGTCGACGACACAGGCCGCAACTACAAGACGAGCCATGCGGGTATTGTGTAAATCCAGTTCGCGGAAAATTTTCAGAGTGACCACCACTGCTGTCGCTGTCATAGTGAGTCCGATAAAGATTGCCGACTTCCAATCCAGTCCAAACATAAAGCCCACTCCCAGGCTCACGGAGAAGGGCACGATAGCGCCAACCGTTGCTACACCTATGGAACTGCGCATGGCTCTGAAAAACTCGCGTGGTTTGGTCGTCACCCCGGTGTGTAGCATGAGGAAAAAAATTCCCATATGCGCCAGGACCTCTATGATCTTATTGGGTTCTACCCAGCCCAGAACGGCTGGACCTAATAACACACCGGCAACCAGTTCGCCGAGAATGGTGGGCAAACCAATTCGACGTAAGACTACAGCCGTCGTCCAGACGATTACCATCAGGATTAATAGATGTTTGAATACAGGATCCATTTACATTGCTCGGATAAAAATATTTATCTGCTACTATCGCTTGCAGATATTTTATTAACGCATTTTAGCCTGTAATCGAATAAGTCACCACTGTGTATTTGTGGCTACTTCTGGTTTGCTTGATTGAGCCCTTTGTTTTTAAGTGCTATGGGGATTTTTTTATAGAAGCAGGCTTGTTTTTTTGTGCGGATCAGAGGGGGCTTTAATTTCAAGGAGGGTAGCTATAAGCGAGGCAGATCAATCATAGGTGGCATGAACGCAATTTCTTCCTTATTTGGCAAAACGACCATGAGTTCCTCTTCCTCTCCTGAAATTACAATCTTGAAAAGGACTATGAATTGTCCGAGAATGCTGAATTAACGTTTGGTTACGTTAAGCTGTTCCTAAGACAATACCAAATAATAAGGCTTAAAAAATGGGTTTATTAACTGCCAGACCCTCTTCTGCCAAATTCGTTGTAGAAGATCCCTGTTTTCTCGATGCCGCTGAGCACCTGGATTGGCAACGCCAGTTCGGAAACAGCCGGCCTGTAAAGCTGGAAATCGGCTTTGGAATGGGAGATTTTTTGATTGATATGGCGACCCGAGAACCTCATAGCAATTTTGTCGGGATAGATTTTTCCCAAACTGGCATTCGAAAATTATTAGCTCGGATCAAAGACCTTCACTTAAAGAATATTCGTGTTATCCATGGCGATGTCCGGGAACAGATTCCCCTCCTTTTCCATGATGGCGCATTGGATACGATCTATATCAATTTCCCTGATCCTTGGCCGAGAAAAAGGCATTTTAAACGACGGCTTATAAAACCCGCATTGGCCAGGTTGATTGCCATGAAGCTGGCTCAGAATGGTCACGTTTATCTGGCCACGGACAGCGAATCTTATGCCCATGAAATTCTCGAATATTTCAATGCTGAACCCTTGTTGCAAAACAAAAATCGGGAGCCGGGTTTTATCTTTTGTCGGGACTATCTCCCAAAACTAAATACGAAAAAAGCTTTATCTATGCTGGTGATAAAATCTATTACCTGGAATATTCCCGATTACCTGCTGACGAACAAGCGAAAGCGGCTTCGGTAAAGCATGAGAACGATGGGTTTGAAGAGGCTGATAGAAAAGCTTTAAGCAATGATGAAATGCTAATTAAAAAATTTAAACATGCTGAAGCTGGAGCTAAAGACGCCTGTGACCTTAAACAGCTTGCCGATCAGTTGGCCTGTGCGGGGGACAAGCCGTGGGCCGAAAAAGTTTATAAGAAAGCCGAAGACAAAGCAGAAGACAGCCTGGATTTGAACTGGCTGGCATACAGTGTTTGTGAAACACTGGGCGATAAAGACTGGGCTAAAAAATTATATGAGAAGGCCGAAGACAAGGCCGAAAGCAGTTTGGACTTGAACTGGCTGGCATACAGTGTTTGTGAAACACTGGGCGATAAAGACTGGGCTAAAAAATTATATGAGAAGGCCGGGAACAACCCTCAAAACGTCCGCGAACTCTGTGACCTTGCTGACAGTATTTCCGAAACATTTGGCGACCCGGAATGGCAAATAAAAGTTTATAAGAAAGCCGAAGGCATGGCGAAAGAGCATTCCGACTTCTATGAACTTGCCGACAGTGTCTGTGTAAAACTTGGCGATAAAAAATGGGGTAGAGAACTCTATGAGAAAGCCGAGGGTACGGCGGAAGATAGTAGTGACCTCCACAGTCTGGTGGAGAGCATTGCAGAAAAGCTTGGCGATCTGGAATGGGCTAAAAAAGTTTATTTAAAAGCTGAAAGCATGGCACAGGACAGCACTGATTTCTGCGGGCTGGCCGAGAGCCTGTTGAAAAATTTACACGATTCGGAATGGGCCAGGAAATTATACAAAAAAGCCGAAGACAAGGCCGAAGCAAGTTTTGAATTCCGCTGGCTGGCTGACAGCCTGTTAGAAAAGCTGGGTGATAAAGAATGGGCGAAACAGGTCTACCAGAAAGCAGGATGAAGTATTTTTTGAACGGTTGTTCAAGCGTGTTCTTCTATGCAGGTTTCTAAATTCTTGCTAATGATTTCTATAATTTCATTTTTCAGGGTTTCGCTTAATTCATTAATTCCGGTTTCATCGCAGTTTTCAATTTTCCACTCATAATCTTCGAATAGACTTTTTTCTGCGCATATTTTTTTGACTTCGGCGACAGCCTCTTCCTTTGTGCTAGATTTCAATGAGGCTTCCAGATTGGTATTAACCGGAATATGTCCGACATTCAAATCATAATGTGCCGTGAACCCATCCCAAAAGATATTTTCATCTGTTTCATCCTGTTCGAGCCGTTCGATAATTTTATCTGCTAATTTATCGTCGAGGATGTTGATTCCCCCGTCTTCGCATCCTTCAACTTTCCACTCATAACCCTCGAATAATTTTTTTTTATCTATCATCTTTTCAACTTCTTTGTTGGCCTCTTCTTTAGTGGTTCGGGATTTCAACCGAACCTCCAGATTTGTATATACATGAATATTGCGAACTTTTAATTTTAAATGACTCATTATTAATCCTCGGCTTCTTCTAAAAGGTTTCTCAATAAATAGCACATTCAAATTTTAGCGAACTCTACAAATTCTTCACATAGAGGGCTGTATTTTGCATTGGAAGCTTGTTTGTCAGGGAATAATTTTAGCGATGAAGACAATGCCTACCGCAACGGGGGTGATGTAGCGAATGAGGAATTCCCAGCATTGCGCCCAGGGAAAGCCAAACTTGTTTTCATGTTTTTCGATTTCCTTATGCGCGTTTTTAGTGCCCCAGACCCACCCAACAAAAATTGCTATAAACATGCCGCCCAACGGCAGAAAATAATTGGAAGCGATACTGTCGATGTGATCGAAAAAGGTCATGCCGAATAGTTTAACGTCTGCCATGACCCCGAACGACAAGCCGCTGGGAACGCCAAACGCAAAAATGGCAGCCCCGACAACCAGCACCGCTCTTTTTCGTTGCCATCCGCGCTGGTCGATGAAGTAGGCCACAACCACTTCCAGCAGAGAAATCCCTGAAGTGATGGCAGCAATAGCCAGCAGGATGAAGAAGATTATAGCCACACCATGCCCCAAGGGTATTTGGGTAAACACAGTGGGCAGAACGGTGAAGACCAGTCCTGGCCCTTCTGCGGGTTCGAGTCCCATCGCAAACACCGCCGGGAAAATGACCATGCCGACCAGGAGGGCGATGAGGGTATCGAATATCACGACATAAACGGCGGAAGAGGTCAGATTTTCTTTTGCTGACAGGTAACTGCCGTAGGTCATCATACAGCCCATCCCCAGGCTGAGTGAAAAGAAAGCATGCCCCAGCGCAATGAGCACTGTGTTGGCGCTGATCTTGCTGAAGTCAGGAGTTAAATAAAAAGCCACGCCTTCCATGGCTCCATCCAGAGTGAGGGTGCGAATCATCAGCAAAAACAAGATGACGACCAGAGTTGGCATGAGAATATCACAGGCTCGTTCGATGCCACCATGCACACCTCTTGCAACAATGGTGATGCAGGTTCCCATGAACAGCGCGTGATAGAAAAGAACTTCCCCGGTATTTCCTATAAAGTTCTTAAAAAAATTTCCCACTTCTTCGGGGGAGGAAAGCCCGAGCGCCGAACCGGAGATGGATTTCACGACATAGGCGAAAGTCCAGCCGCCCACCACACCATAAAATGAAAGGATGCAGAACCCGGAGAGTACGCTCATATAGCCGACACCAATCCAGGGCGATTTGGGCCGAAGTTGCTCAAAAGCGCCGACCGGATTCCTATTGGTTTTTCGGCCCAGAGTGAACTCGGCTAGCATGATGGGGGTACCGATGACGAAGATACAGACCAGATAAACGAGTACAAATGCCCCACCGCCATTCTCTCCTACTATATAAGGAAACTTCCAGACATTGCCGAGCCCGACAGCGGAACCGGAAGCGGCCAGGATGAACCCCAGACGACTGCGCCAAAACCCTCGCTGATTATTGTTTTCGGTCTTCATCTAAATCAGAGTATATTTTTAAGATAATCAGTTATTACCAACGGGAGGTTTTTCCATTGGGGAAAATAATCAAAAATATTAAAGATATTATAGAGGATATTCCCAAGCTACCTGGAATTTATATCATGAAAGATTCCCAGTCGGAAATTCTTTATATTGGAAAAGCTAAAATTCTGAGAAACCGGGTGCGTTCCTATTTCCAAGGTTCCCGCATTCTGCACCCCAGGACGAGGATGTTTCTGGACAAAGTCCGCGATATCAAGTTTTTGATCACCAAGACCGAAGCTGAAGCGCTGATCCTTGAAAGCAATTTTGTCAAGAAGCACCAACCTCGTTATAACATCCTGCTCAAAGATGACAAGCATTATCCTTATTTGCGTTTGACTACACAGGAGAAATTTCCGCGGTTGGAGGTGGTGCGTCGGGTGCGAAAAGACAAGGCGACCTATTTTGGTCCCTATACCATGGTAAAGGAAGTCCGTGAAACGATCAGGCTAATTTACAAAATCTTTCCGCTTCGTCAGAGCAAAGACAAGCTGGACGGACAACCCGTGCGTCGTCCCTGTCTCAACCATCAGATGGGTCGGTGCATGGCTCCGTGCGCCGGCAAGGTTTCTACTGACGAATATAAGAATGTGGTTGAGGATGTGGAGCTGTTCCTCAAAGGCAAAAACGCGTCGCTCCTGAAAAACCTGAAGTCAGGCATGGAAGCGGCGTCTACAGAGATGCGTTACGAGGAAGCCGCAATTTTTCGGGACAAAATCCAGGCCGTGCAAACGGTGCTGGACAAACAGAAAATCATCTCCACCTCCCTGCAGGATCAGGATGTCATCGCCTATTGTTCCGAAAAGGATCAAGCCATGGCGCAGGTACTGATTATCCGTGATGGAAAAATGCTGAGCGAAAAAATATTCAAACTAAAATCGCTCAACGAAATGGAAGAAGATGAAACCCTGTCCTCTTTTCTCAAACAATATTATGCTGAAGAGGTAGTTCTGCCTGCGGAAATCTTATTGCCTCATCCTATTGGAGACTCCGATTTGATCGCTGACTGGCTGTCGGGGAAAAAAGGAACCCGGGTGAAGCTTGAAACTCCCGTAATCGGCAAAAAACGTGATCTTGTGAGAATGGCGGAAGAAAATGCCCGCTTCGCCATGAGAATGGAGCGCGACAAGGGAGATGTCGGTATCCGCTCGCTGGAAGAACTGCAAACGGCTCTCGGCCTGAACCATTTTCCGGAAGTGATTGAAGGGTTTGATTTGTCCAATATATCGGGAAGCCATGCAGTAGGCTCAATGGTAGTATTTGAAAACGCTCTGGCGGAAAAATCCAAATACCGCCGTTACAAAATCGCTACAGTAAAAGGTATTGACGATTACGCCATGCTCAGAGAGGTGATGACCCGCCGTTATCGCCGTCTCCTTGACGAGGGTAGTCCGTTACCAAATCTGGTGCTCATTGATGGAGGTAAAGGCCATTTGAATTCCGGCCGCGAGGTTTTTGAGGCTTTGGGGCTTCTCGAGCGGGTCGATCTGGCTTGCATCGCCAAGGGGAAATATCGTAACAATCTTGCTACGGATGAGGTTTATTTACTTCACAAAAAAGAATCGGTGTTATTTGCAGAGAACTCTCCTTCCCGATTTCTCATGCAACGGGTTCGCGATGAGGCGCACCGGTTTGCCATTTCCTATCATCGTCGATTGCGCGGCAAGGAGGCTTTGAGTTCGCCGCTGGAAAATATTCCTGGCATCGGCAAAAAACGCCGATTATTGCTTTTAAAACAATTTGGCAGTCTGGAAAATATCCGTAATGCCTCGGTAGAGGAACTGACTACCCTGCGGGGTATCACCCCTTCTTTGGCAGAAAAACTGCGGGCTGAAACGGGCTAAACTAAAGGTTTTGCCGAGCACTCTACAAAAAATAAAATTTGAATATCCTCGGGTTTTGCCATACAGTCCACAAGAATAAAATTTGAATATCCTCATTTTCATTGAGGAATTTTTGGCAATGTTGGTCTATTTGTTGCCCTTTTATTTAAAAATACGCTTAATCAAAAACCATCAATCCATAAGAGGGAATGATGACTATTTTCTCTCGCCTGACTCTAATAATAGTTTTGTTTTTCTCATTTGCTTGTGCAACCCAACGTTATGGGAGAATGCAGCATGTAACAGAGGCAGAAGGTGAATATTTAACTTGTGAAAGTATAGAAATAGAACTAGATAAAACGTTTGAATTTCTTAAGGCTGTAAGTGACGCAGACTATGAATTTACAGGAAAAGATGTTCTATCCTTCTTAGGGGATCTTGGGCTAGGTGATTCATGGGAAATGAAAGATGCCATTCAATCTGGTATTGCTCGATTTTCAGAGTTGAAAACACTTCGAAAAGAAAAGGCCTGCAAAACTTTATAAAAATACCACCTTGAGTTGTAAATATACCTTTTAAAGCATAAACAAAAATTTATCATACCTTCGCAGTCAGGGTTTATATGCCTTTAAAAATTTTTATAAGTTTCTCAACCGAGCCGGATTGCAGGGCTTTGAAAATTTTTTCTACCTGAGCGGATAATTCTTTTTCGCTCTCGAATTTCAGTTCCAATTTTAATTCGTTACTCTCAAAGGTGTCCTGAAACCGTAGCCGGGTTTTGTCGTCCAGGTCCATTTCGTCAAGTGTGCGGGCGACCTGCTTTCTCATGTCAGATAAAACCGGGTAGCGCAGATCATAAAGTATTTTATGGATTTCGTCATATTGCCGTGGCGAGTCGGAGGTTGTCAGAATTTTCTGAATATCGTCGCGAGATACAATTTTCCCTGGTACGGTGTTCTCCCTTGTGGCAACTTCGTTAATGAGTTCCAGCAGGTCCCGCCATTTGTTGGCTCCTGGTTTCAGTGCTGAGAACAAAATTTCTGCCTCGGTCAGGCTGTCCCATTTATAAAAGCTGATGAAGGTTTTAACGGGGACTCCAGCGCGGTGCAGGAGTTTTTTTAATTTTGGGCTCAGTCTTTCAACGCCGGATAAATCCAGAAGTACTTTTTTACTGCGCTCAAGCTCCAGTAAGGGCATATACTCTTCAATAGTAGTTTTGTTATTGATTCCGGCTTGTTTGAGTTTGTTGAGGATGCAGCCCTTTTCGATATCGCTATAATGGCGTTGCCCGAAATTTTCATTCAGGTTGAGGGTCAGTCGTAAGGCTTCATCCATTTCGGGAATGATGAGTGCGGGAATCCGGGTTAGTCCGGACCGAGGTGCCGCCTGGAAACGTTTGTGTCCGCTGACGATGGAATAGCGGTTCCCGGAGGGGCAGACCGAAATGGGATGGCGGATACCGATCACTTTGATCGAGTCCGTTAGCTTTTCCGGGCAACCGTCCATTGAGAAATCGGTCAGCCGGTCTTCGCCGTCAATATCTATTAATGGAATTTCGGAAAAATCGGAAAGTTTCATGCAATTGACCCAATCAAAATTACGTTATAGTGTTCTGCTTTTTGCTTTCATCCTTTCCGGTTGTCTGGAAAAAATCCCTGAAGGCATGGTTTTGATTCCTTCGGGAGAGTTTACCATTGGAACCAACCAGATAGATGAGGAAAACCACGCGCTTTCTTTAGGGCTAAATAAACCCTGGTTTGCCGACGAGTCGCCGGAGCGGCGTATTGATATTCCCGATTACTATATTGATCGGTTTGAGGTGACCAACCTGCAATATTTTATTTTTTGCCAGGCTACCGATCACAAACCGCCGCGTTACTGGAAAGGCCAGAAGTTTCCCGAAGGGCAGGACTACTTCCCGGTAATAGAGGTGAATTATTTTGATGCCAGCGCCTACGCCGAATGGGCTGGCAAGCGCCTGCCCAATGAAATGGAGTGGGAAAAGGCCGCGAGGGGCCGGGCCGGATTCATCTATCCCTGGGGCGATGATTTCATACCGGGTATCGCTAACCTCAGCCTTTCTCCGAGAACAAAAACAGGCCAGGGGTTGAAACCGGTTGGTAGTTTCCCTAAAAGCGCCAGTCCTTATAAGGTATACGATATGATTGGCAACGCTTGGGAATGGGTTTGGGAGTATTATCAACCGTACCCCGATAATACGTTTAAAACTCCAGCCTATGAAAAGCAGCAGATTGTGGTGAGGGGTTTATCCTATATGGGAGTCGGACACTTTAATAAAAAGAATTTTTTAAAGGTTGTCTCGCTAAAGGCACGGGCTTCTTACCGCGAGCATCTCAACCCACTGGCGCGGAAAAAGGATGTCGGCTTTCGTTGTGCCAAAGACCGCCCTCCATTCATGGAAAGGGTTTTTGGTATCAATCCCCTGGACCGAAAAAAGCCGCAGTATAAAAACTTGCTTGAATCGGCGTGAGTGGGATATTTTTACTGAGTTTAATTGGAATAGTATAATATTACCGTCCTTTTTGATTCCTCGTTGGTTTGGAATGTTAACCCACAAATTTAAGGTCAGAAAACGTTTTGAAATTTGAAGATGTATTAGGCACTCGGGTTCTTTTTCTGGATGGCGCTATGGGGACTATGGTCCAGAACTTGGATCTGGAAGATTCCGCCTTTGGCGGTGCCGCATTTAAAATGCTGACCGATCTGTTGATCTTTTCCCGTCCTGATGATCTGGAAGGTATCCATCTAAAATACCTGCAAGCGGGGGCCAACCTGATTGAGACCGATACCTTCGGCGCTTCTCCTTTGCGTCTGGCCGAATTTGATTTTAAGGATATTGATCTGGCTGATATCAAAGCTGTTCCGCAAGCCCTGAACTTTAAAGAGTCGGATTATGACGCGATCACTCATCATTTGAATGTTAAGGGTTGCCAAATCGCCAGAAAAGCGATTGACCGCTATAAAGCCTCGCCGGATTATGACGGTCGGCCTTTGTTTATTGCCGGTTCTATCGGGCCTTCCAATTATGTTCTTTCCAAGACAGAGGCTGATCTCAAAAAGGCGACTTGGGCGCAGATTGTTGACAACAACAAAAAGCAGGTGCTGGGTTTGATCGAGGGTGGAGCCGATGTACTTTTGTTTGAGACGCAGCAGGATATTTTGGAGCTGAAGGCTTCGCTGGTTGGTGCTCACGAGGCGTTCAAGGAAACCAAAAAAAAAATCCCCATCATTGCCCAAGTTACGGTGGATGGATTTTCCAAAATGCAGATTTTTAACACTGATATTCACGCGGCCTATGTGGCGGTGCAAGGTATGGGGATTTCCGCTTTCGGTATTAACTGCAATACAGGTCCGGAACTGATGGAAAAGACGGTAGAAAAACTCAGTCGGGTTTGCCATCACCCTATATCTATTGTGCCCAATGCCGGGCAGCCTGTCTCTGAAGACGGGAAGACCTGTTACAAGCTTGAGCCGGAAGAAATGGCGAACTATCTTGAACGGTTTGTGAAGGATTCCGGTGTTGCCATCATCGGCGGTTGTTGCGGAACTACACCGGAGCATATTCGCGCTTTGTCAAACCGTTTGAAAGATGTGGTGCCCAATAGAAAAAAAATAGAGAAACAGGTTTATGTCTCGGGGCCGCAAGAAGCGGTACCTCTCGATAGCTCTGAAGCGTTGCTCCGCATTGGTGAAAGGCTGAACGTTCGAGGCAGTAAAAAGGTTCGCGAAGCGGTGGAGCGTGACGATGGCATCCAGATGGCCACGTTGGAAGAGGTGACCGAAGAGCAGGTCAAGGATTTGGGAATTGAAATCATCGATGTCTGTATGGACAGCAACATTGTCGAAACCGAGGCGGTTTTGACTGAAGTCATTTATGAACTAACCAGCGATTTCAAGGGCGTGATGTGCATCGACTCGTTTTCGGTCGAAGCCCTCAAAATGGGCATCGAAGTCTATCCGGGAAGACCGATTATCAACTCCATTAGTCTGGAAGAATATCAGGACGGGGTGAGCAAGCTTGATGCGGTGTTATCTCAAACTGCGCAACATAGTCCGATTTACATCGCTTTGGTGAACGGGCCAGAAGGACCAGGCCAAACTGCTGACGAAAAATATGAGCTGGCCGTAGAAATTGTGAAGCAGGCTGGAGAAAAATTTAATGTCGAGCCTGACCAGATTCTTGTTGATGTCAATGCCTACCCGATCGGATCAGAATCTATAGAAGGTCTCAACTTTTGCGCCGAGACTTTGAAGTGTCTGCCGCGTATCAAAACTATTCACCCGGACCTTAAGACCAGTATTGGTGTGGGCAACCTGACCAATGGGCTTTCCGCAAAGCCCTATATGCGCAAAGTGCTGACCAGTGTGTTTCTTGATGAGGCCCGCAAGGCCGGGTTGGACTGCGCCATTTTGAATCCGCACCATTATGTTCCGCTTGAAAGTCTACCGGCAAGTGATGTGGTCCTGGCGCGCAAGGTCATTCTGGATCGCGATATGGGTTGTTTTGAGGAACTGGAGCAGATCGCGTTGACCAAGAAAACAGGGGTACAGGCGAAAAAGGTCGAGTATGACGATCTTCCTTTAGAAGAAAGCATCTGCCAGCGCATCAAAGACGGGTTCAAACAAAAGCAGGAAGGCAATATTGAAAAGGAAGATGGGGTTTTCCCCTATACAGACCGTATTGTGGAAGATGTCGCCAAGGCCATCGAAATCCACGCGCCGTTGGAATTTATAAGTAGCCATCTCATGGTCGCCATGCGCGAGTTGGGCGATGCTTTCGGCCGCGGAGAAGTGAGTCTACCGCATCTTTTAAAAAGCGCTGATGTTATGCGCCATGTGATGCGATTCCTCGAAAGCTTCATGCGTTTTCAAAGTGGCATTGAGCCCGGTGCTGAAATTGACTATAAAGGGGTGGTGGTGATTGGCACGGTTTATCAGGATGTGCATAGCATCGGCAAGGATTTGGCAAAAACCTTGCTTGAAAATTATGGTTACCGGGTGGTTGACTTGGGTGTGCAGGTTCCGCTGGACCGGTTCATTAACACGGCCAGACAGGAAAATGCTGATGCTATCGGCATGAGCGCCTTGCTGGTGCAAACTTCCAACCATATGATAACGGTCACCCGCATGTTGCTTGAGCAGAAATATTCGATTCCTATTCTCATTGGGGGAGCACCAGTAAACTCCCGGCATGCCGGGTATGTTGCCATGCATGGTGGCGATGATACGCAAGCGATTCTGGATAATATTTTTTATTGTGGTAGCGGGATGGATGGGGTCAATACCATGGGACTTCTCATGGATAAGAGTCAGCGCCCCGACTTGCTGAAAGAAAATAAAGAAAAGTTGTTACGCGAATATCAAAAAGCCAAAGGAATTCAGAAAGAGAAAGACAAGCTGTTGCAGACTTTGCCTAGAAGAAAAGTCAATTTCAGGCATCATGAAAGTCCTTCAGACGGATTTGGAATTCACAAGGTCGAGTTCAAACTGCACAAGCTTGCAGGGAGCCTGGATACAAAAAGTTTGTATTCGCTGAATTGGAAGTTCGGTAAAAAATCAAGCTGGATCCATAAGGGAGTGACTCTGCAACAACTTCAGGCTTTGGAAAAAACCTGGATCGAAAAAGCCGAGCAGAGAGGGTGGGTTGTTCCTAAAGCCCGGTTTGCGCTTTTCCCCGCACAATCGGAGAGCGATGAGGTCATTGTTTATGATCCAAAAAACCGGGAGAGGGAATTGGCCCGGCTCCGTTTCGATGTCTGCATCGGCAAGGGAAGAAAAGATATTTTCTCGGTCGGGCAGTATTTTTATACCAAAGCTTCTGGACAGTGGGATGTGATCGGATTGCAAATATCGACTGCGGGTGACAAGGTCGAAGCGGGTATTGAAGAATTCAAGGAGCAAAACGACAGTGAGTCGGCGTTGTACCTTCAGGGTTTGAGCGATCGTGTGGCTGAAGATCTGGCGGAATACATCCATCAATTGCTGCGGCAGAGGGTCGGAGTAAAAAAAGACAACCGAGGCCAACGCTACAGTCCTGGTTACCCGGCCATCACTGACCTGACTTATAATCGCGTTATCTGGGAACTTCTCGGTGCTGAGGATATTGGCGTGACCCTGACTTCGGCTAACGAGTTTTACCCACCCAGCACGACTGCGGCGGTGATCTGTTTTCATAAGGATGCGGGCTATAGTTGATCCCCCTTAGCAAGTGGAAAGGGCGATATTCCCATCAATTCCAGCGTTGTGCTGGCCGTCTTTTTCCCGCTTAAACAAGATTTCGCCCTTCTGGATCAAGATTTTCTGGCTTGGCGATGGTGTTAAATGATAAGATAAAGCTCTGCAAAAAAGGCTTTGGCAGATGTAGGCTGTGGTAAAATAAAACCTTTATATAGTTGATGCCATTTGTTAAGATAATATAAAGGAATTCACCCGAATAATAGAACAGAGATGTTGCCCCGCAGCTTTTATCCCTGTGGATCTCTTTTCAGTTTATAAATCCGCTATTTTTGAGGCAAGTTGAATCATGTTTAAGCGATTCACAGAGAGGGCGCGAAGAGTCATAATCCTTGCTCGCGAAGAAACTGAGCTTTACCGCCACGAATATCTAGGAACAGAGCATATTTTGCAGGGTGTTATTAAAGATGGCGGAGGTATTGCTGTTGCCATTGTCCAAAAAAGCGGAGTAGATCTGGCGCAGTTGAAAAAGGAGCTGGAGAAAAACCTGCCCCGTAGTTCAAACTCGCTGATTATTGGGGATATCCCCTTCACCTCCCGCGCCAAGAAAGTTTTGGAATTCGCGGTGGAGGAAGCGCGGGCCCTGAATCATAATTATATCGGCACCGAGCATCTTCTTCTGGGACTCTTGAAGGAAAAGGAAGGAGTTGCTTGCCGGGTTCTGAATAGTTTCGGAATGTTCTTTGATGATGTCCGGGAAAAAATCGTGGAAATGTTCAAAGAACCCACCGAGAGCAACCGCGAAGTGGGCAAAACCCCGACGCTGGATGAATTCAGTCGTGACTTGACGAAGATGGCAGTAGACGGGAAGTTGGATCCGATCATCGGCCGAGCCAAGGAAATAGAGCGGGTGATTCAGATTCTCAGCCGTCGTACCAAAAACAATCCTGTATTGATTGGCGAACCCGGTGTGGGTAAAACCGCGATCGTCGAAGGTTTGGCCCAGCTTATTGTAGAACGGGAAGTGCCGGATACGCTTTTTGAAAAACGCGTGGTTTCTTTGGATTTAGGTTCCCTGATTGCGGGTACCAAGTATCGCGGTCAGTTTGAAGCCCGTCTCAAAGGCATCATGAAAGAAATCATCCAGAATGAAAGCGTTATCCTGTTTGTTGACGAGTTGCATACTCTGGTAGGAGCGGGGGCCGCCGAGGGTTCGGTGGATGCTTCCAATATGCTCAAGCCGGCTCTCTCCCGTGGTGAGATCCAGTGTATCGGCGCCACCACTCTGGAAGAGTATCGCAAATACATCGAGAAGAACGGTGCTTTGGAAAGACGTTTTCAGCCGATCATTGTGAATCCTCCAACAGCGGAAGAAACTGTTGAGATCATCAAAGGGCTGAAGGTTCCGTATGAACTGCATCACAGGGCAAAAATCTCCGATGATGCGATTGTCACCGCGGTTCGGTTTGCCGAGCGATACATCAGTGACCGGTTCCTCCCCGATAAAGCTATTGACGTGATTGATGAGGCAGGGTCTCGGGTACGTCTGCGTGAGATAACCCAATCTCCCGAGATGAAGAAAATTCAGCGCGATATAGATATTGTTATTCGCGACAAGAAAGTCTGTATCGAAAATCAGGAATTTGAAAAAGCTGTTGAATTGCGCGACAAAGAAGAAGGACTTCGCGATAAGCTGGATGCGGTGAAGGCAGACTGGGATAAAGGTCGCGATGCCAGTGAACCCAGTATCACAGAAGATGATATTGCCGATGTTGTTTCCAGTATGACAGGCATACCACTCTCTAGAATTGAGGAGAAAGAAAGCGAACGTCTGATCAACATGGAACAAGAGCTGGCTGGTAAAGTTGTTGGTCAGGGCGAGGCTATCAAAGTGTTGACCAAGGCGATTCGCCGGTCCCGCTCAGGTTTAAAAGATATGAAAAGGCCGATTGGCACCTTCCTTTTTCTTGGCCCAACGGGTGTTGGTAAAACTGAATTGGCAAAAGTTCTGGCCGAATTTCTGTTTGGCAATGAGGATGCGCTCATCCGATTAGACATGTCGGAGTATATGGAAAAATTCAATGTGTCTCGCTTGACGGGAGCACCTCCAGGATATGTTGGCTATGAGGAAGGCGGTCAGTTGACAGAGAAGGTACGCCGCAAACCTTATTCGGTGGTTCTCTTTGACGAGATCGAAAAAGCCAACCCGGATATCTATCATCTCCTTTTGCAGATCATGGATGATGGTCGATTGACTGATAGCTATGGTCGAGTGGTGGATTTCAAGAACACGGTTGTGATCCTTACCTCTAATATCAGTTCCCGGATGCTTGAAAAAGGAACCAGCCTCGGATTTCACAAGGATGATGATGAACTGAACTACGACAAGATGCAAAAGGAATTGAAGCAGGACTTGAAAAAGACCTTCAACCCTGAGTTTCTCAACCGGCTGAGTGAAACAGTGGTCTTCCGTCCTCTGGAAATGGACAATATTGTCGAGATTCTTGATGTTCAGTTGAACGTTCTCAACGAACAATTGATTCAGCAAGGGCTGACCATTGACGTGACTCTTGGTGCGAAAAGATGGCTGGCTGAAAAGGGCTTTGATGCTAATTTTGGTGCCCGGCCTTTGAAACGAGCGATCCAAAAATATTTGGAAGATACCTTATCCGATGAAATACTCAAAGGTCGATTCAAAAACGGCGGGCTCATTGAGGTTAGTTTGCAGGACGATGCCTTGGTGTTTGTTGAAAAGTCTGGGGCTCTCAATGTTGGATGATAAGCTTTTGTTTGCTTGAACAAAAATAATGACGATAAAAATGTTTAAGGTATTAAGTTTCAGTGGGTTATGCTTCTGGAGCTTAATACTTTTTTTACTTGGCAATATGGGTGAGGTTCTCTCCTGATAACTCGAAAAAAATTGGATAGTTCTGGCCGGATGTTAAAAAAAAACCACATTTTTTTTGCGGCCCTGATTGCTTTTATTCTTCTCTTGGTTCCTTTTGCGTCTGCTCAAGAAGGTGAAAACATCCAGTCTGTGAAGATACAGGGGAACAAGCGGATTGATGAGTCGACGATTCTCTATTACATCAAATCCAAGCCCGGCACGGAACTTTCCAAAAAACAAATCCGTGAAGATATTGAGCAAATATACAGTCTGGGGCAATTCAAGGATATCCGTGTTGAAACGCGGGAGTCCCTGAAGGGACTGGAGGTGGAATTTTTTGTCGAAGAGATTCCCTCAATTGGGGATGTTGAAATCGTAGGTAATGATAAGGTTGATGCGAATGACATCCGGGAAAAAATCGGACTCAGGCGGGGGGCGGCTTTTAGTGATCATCTGGTTCTGGAGAGCAATGAGGAAGTTCTCAAGCTTTATCGTGAGAAAGGATACTTTTTTGCCCAGGCAAATATTGATACCAAACCCAGTCGGGAAAATCTGGTTAACGTTACCATCAGGATCAGGGAAGGGGAAAAGGTAAAGATTGAAAAGATCCGTTTTTCAGGAAATAAATATTTCCCAGATAAAGAGCTTCGCAAACAGATGGAAACTCAGGAAAGAACTTGGTACTCCTTTATAGATGATTCGGGTGTGTACCAAAAAGATATCTTGAAGCTGGATATGTTCCGAATAGAAGGTTTTTACCACGATCATGGTTATCTCAGAATTAAAGTATTGGAGCCTCGTATAGATATCAACAAAAAGGCCAAGGAGGTTTATATTACTATCCCGGTTGAAGAAGGCCCGCAGTTTCGCGTGAAGACTTTGAATCTGGATGGTGATGACGCGGTCTCCTTGGACGAAATTCAAAAAAGCATTCAGACCAAAGTTGGTGACATATATAATGTGTCTCAGCTTCGCCAGGATATTTTAACGATCGCCAACTTGTACTCTCAAAAGGGTTATGCCTATGCTGACGCGAACCCGGTTTCGAAATTAAATGATGAAGATCGTACTGTTGATTTGTCCATTGAGGTCGATAAGGGCAAAAAGGTTTATGTTGGCAATATTGAAATTTTGGGAAACATTAAAACCCGGGATAATGTTATCCGCCGTGAATTCCGGTTGAAGGAAGGGGAATTGTTTGACGGTTCTAAATTGAGGCGAAGTAAACAACGAGTCAACAACCTCAATTTTTTTGAAGATGTTAAGATTGATGCTCACAGGGGTCAGGACCCTGACCTCATTGATATTCTCGCGACAGTGACAGAAAAGCCGACCGGGGCGTTCTCAATGGGCGCCGGTTTCAGTTCGGTTGAGAATTTGATTTTTAGCACCTCCATTACTCAGGACAACTTGCTCGGAAGTGGCCAGAAGTTGCGCTTCGATGCCCAGTTATCCTCGATCCGCACAGATTTTGATTTGAGCTTTACTGAGCCACGTTTGTTTGACTCCGAAATATTATTGGGGATTGATGTGTTTAACCGTCAACGGGATTATCGTAGCTTCGATTCCAAATCAATCGGAAGTGGTTTTCGCTTGGGTAAAAATATTTCTGAGTATGATTCGGTTAGCTTCAGGTACCGCTTTGAGAATGTAAAGGTGAGTGATGTGGCCGAGGCCGATGAAACAGAGTTTTTCAAGAATGAGACTCGTGTGACTAGCAGGGTCGCACCCGCCTTTGTTCATGATTCACGGGATAATTTTTTAAACCCTTCTCAGGGATGGAGGCATGTGATAGGATTTGAGCTTGCTGGGCTGGGAGGTGCTAAATTCACCAAATCCTCTTATGAGGTGACGTATTACCACCCCTTATGGGGGAAGTTCGTGGGTGCAGCGCATGCCCGGGTTAATTACGCGGCAGGATATGGTGGAGAAGAAGTTCCGGGTTTTGAAAGGTACTTTATGGGTGGGCCGACTTCTCTGAGAGGTTATACCATTGACGACGTTGGGCCGAAAGATAGGAGTGGCGACCCGATAGGAGGTGACCAATCGCTTCTTATGAATTTGGAATTGCAGTACCCTTTCACCAAATCTTTTCGTGGCTTTGTGTTTTATGACCGTGGTAATGTTTATGGCGATGGTTTTAACACTAGCACGACATCCAGCGATTTTGACTTGGGAGAAATGCGCAGCAGTGTAGGCGCGGGCATCCGTTTTATCAGTCCTTTTGGACCACTAGGTTTTGCCTATGGTATTAAACTAGATAAGGAAACTGGCGAAGAAGCGGCAGAATTTCATTTCTCGGCAGGAAGCGCATTTTAAATTTTTAAAAGGATCAAGTTTATGCAATTAACAATTCTTCGGAAGTTCAGGATCATCTGCCCATTATTCATTTTGGGTTTTTTAATTTATGAGCCTTTTACAGTTTCGTCTTTTGCTGCGGATAGCCGGATAGGGTTTTTAGATCTTCAAAAAGCGGTTTCCAGTACCAAGGAGTGGGAAACTGATTATGCTAAATTTAACAAGGATTTCACTAAAGAGAAACAAAGATTCAAGGTTAGAGAATTAAAGATCAAAAAAATGTTGGAGGATTTAGGCAAGCAAAGATTTGTTCTAGACCCAGAGTTAAAAAGTAAAAAGGAAGATAATTTGAGGAAAGAAAAAGTTGATTTTGAAAGGTATATCCAAGATCAAAATGCCGAGCTTAACAAAAAAAGAAAGGAAATAGCCCAAAAAATCCTGGTTAAAATGGATAAGGTTATAAAAAAAATTGGCACAGAAAAAAAATATACGATGATCCTGGAACGGAAAGTTGTTCTCTATCATGATAAAGATAACGATTTGACGGCTGCTGTGATCCAAGCCTATGACAAGGTTAATAAATAGTTCCTGATTGTACTCACTGGAATTTTAAGAAAATCTATAGGCTTTTAACAGTAAGAATGGACTCCTGATATGATGGATGTTAATGAAATCAAAAAAATCATTCCTCATAGATATCCCTTTCTACTGGTCGATAAGATTATCGAATGCGATATGGATTCTCGAATTGTCGGAATCAAAAACGTGACAATCAATGAACCTTTTTTTCAGGGACATTTTCCGGAGTTTCCTGTCATGCCTGGCGTGCTTATTATTGAGGCCCTTGCCCAGGTCGCTTGCATCTTGGGGATTAAAATTATGAACAAGGAAGGTCAGGCTTCTGTATTTTTTACTGGTATTGATGGAGCTAAATTCAGGAAGCCTGTTGTTCCGGGGGATCAACTGCGGTTGGAGTTGGCTAAAATCAAGCAAAGAGGAACGCTTTTCCGGTTTGAAGGCAAAGCATATGTAGGTGATGCTTTGGCTACTACATGTACTATTCAGGCGATGCTTGGTAAAGACTGATATTGTTAGCAGCAGGTTTCACCATTTTCTATTTCCCGTCTTTCCCGACCAGCTTTATCCTTTAAAACGTGACTATTCATTTCAGCGCAGTCATTCACCCAGATGCCGAATTGGACCAGGGGGTTGAAGTAGGTCCTTTCACCACCATTGGACCAAAGGCCCGGATCGGTAAGGGAACAGTTATAGGCTCCAACGTATTGATTGATGGGGGTACAGTCATCGGCGGGAACTGCAGGGTTTTTCACGGTGCCTCGCTGGGCGGGGAGCCTCAGATTTTTAATTTTAAAAACGTTCCTGCTTCACTGGAAATTGGCGATGGAACTGTAGTCCGGGAATATGTCACCGTTCATCGATCGGGTTTCGAAAATGGCGTCACCCGTGTCGGTAAGGGTTGCCTGCTCATGGCTTATTCGCATGTGGGCCATGACTGTGAAATAGGCGACGAAGTGGTGATTGTAAATAGCACGGCTCTATCTGGTCATGTTATGGTGGGAGATAAAGCTTTTATTTCAGGCCTGGTGGGCATCCATCAACATGTCCGAATAGGCCGGTATGCTATGGTTGGTGGAATGGCCCGTGTGAATCAGGATGTCCTGCCCTTTTCCACTGTGGAAGGAAATCCGGGTAGGCTTTACAGTATCAACACTGTGGGGCTCAAACGCGCAAATTTTAAACCGGATGTCAGAGCGGCGATAAAAAAAGCGTTGAAATTCATTGTCCAACCGGAATTAAATACTAAGCAAGCTGTTGAAAAGATAGCGGCTAAAATTGAAATGTTTGACGAAATTAAGCACTTCATCGACTTTATTGAAAATTCCTCCAGAGGAGTGACCAAGTAGTGGCAAAAGTAAGAGCTGGTGTGATTGGAGTGGGTAGAATGGGTGAATATCATGTCGGAGCTTTGTCCGAGATGCAGGAGGCTAATCTTGTCGGGGTTGTGGATGTTGATCCTCAGCGCCGAAAGGCCATCAAGGATATCTACCATGTCCTCAACTATGCGGACTATAAGGATCTTTTTGGCCAGATTGATATCGCAGTAGTCGCAGTACCGACAAAGTTGCATTATCCTATTGCTAAGGAACTGCTTAATAATGGTGTTCATGTCCTGCTAGAAAAGCCCTGTGCCAACAACCTCAATCACGCTCGCGAACTTTTTCAGTTGGCTCAGGACAAGGACTTGACCTTGCATATCGGTCACGTGGAACGTTTTAATGGAGCGGTGCAGGAACTCCACAAAATTGTTGAGGCTCCACTTTTTGTAGAGTGCAAGCGCATGGGGCCTTTCTCGAAAAGGATCCGAGATGATGGAGTTGTTATGGATATCATGATCCATGATATCGATATCATTCTTAACCTGATCAAATCCAAAGTGGTCAGATGCTATGTTCTGGGAGCTTCGGTTTTTTCAGAAATTGATGACCTCGTGAGCGCCCAGCTTGAATTTGAAAATGGATGCATTGCCAATATTGTTGCCAGCCGGGCTTCACAGAATAAGGTCCGAACCTTGTCGGTCACTCAGAAAGATTCTTTCGTGGTTTTGGATTACACCGATCAGGAAATTTATGTTCACCGCAAATCATCTTCAGAGCATCAAATGACAAAGGGTTCACTGCGGTACAAGCAGGAATCGCTGGTCGAAAGAATTTTTGTCCACAAAGACAACCCCCTCAAGCTGGAACTCCAGCATTTCATTGATTGCGTTAAAAATAGAAGTCCTCGAAATGTTGCAGTGGATGACGAACTCTATTCGCTGGAAATCGCCTTGGATATTCTGGAACAGTTTAATCAAAAAAGAAAAAATTAGCTCCTGTACGAATATTGCATCATACTCTAATAAATTACTGCTACCGCTATAGCGGCAGCGGCCACGCCTTCTGTAAATATTCTTTTTGCCCATCATTATGGATACTACCCATGACAAGATAGGTCTTATCGCTGGGGCGGGAGAAATTCCCGTATATTTCGCACGCAAAGCCAGCCAGTTGGGGATAAAAATTATCAGCGTGGGTTTCACAGAGGAAATCCAAAACGCTCTGACGCCGTTTTCCAAAATGAGTTACTCGATTGGAGTCGGCCAACCGGGGAAAATTCTTGAGACCTTTAAAAAGAACGATGTCAAAGACCTGTTGATTCTTGGCAAGGTTGAAAAAAGTGTCATTTTTAAATTGCAGAAATTTGATCTTAAGGCTCTGAAATTTTTAAAAAACATTGTGACGCATGAAGATAAGATTTTGCTGTCGGGAATGATTGATGAGCTTGCAAAGGAAGGCTTCAAGGTTTTAAGTCAAAAAGAATTTTTGTCGGAAATTTTTCCACCCAAGGGAAACCTGACTAACCGAGTACCCAGTAAACAGGAGTTAGCTGATATTGAATTTGGACTGCCCATTGCCCAAAAATTGGCAGACATGGAAATTGGTCAGACTCTCATCGTAAAAAATAAAACGGTAGTGGCTGTTGAAGCTTTGGAAGGAACAGACCTGGCCATTCAAAGAGGGTGTGAACTGGCACAGGGGAAATGTGTGGTGATCAAGGTTAGCAGAACCAATCAGGACTACCGTTACGATAGCCCCGGTATTGGACCGCAAACCATTAGTATGCTGAGCGAAGGATCGGTTCTGGCGCTGGAAGCAGGGCGTGTCATGGTGGTGGAACAGGAGAAAGTTCTTGAACTGGCTAACGCGACGAAAATCGTTGTGACCTGTCACTAAGCATAGGGCAAATGGTAATAGCTCGTTGAACCGATACCTGGATTGAGAATAAGGTAAAGATAATGCAAATTATGAGTGGAGGTTCTCCGCGCTTTTTAATTATTGCTGGCGAAGCCTCTGGTGATTTGCATGGCTCAAATCTGGTATCAACTTTAAAAACCCTTTCACCGCAGGCCCGTTTCAGCGGAATGGGCGGGGCGAGAATGCGGCAAGTTGGCGTTGACACGCTCTTTGGTATTGAGCGTATGGGCGCGGTCGGGGTGGTTGAGGTGCTGGGAGAGCTTGGTCATTACTACAAGGTTTATCGAACATTAATGAAAGAAATTTCCTCGCGTCGTTATGATGCGGTGATTCTCATTGACTATCCTACGCTAAATCTTAGATTGGCAAAACAAGCACGACGTTTTGATTGTCCGGTATTCTTTTTTATCAGTCCGCAGATTTGGGCTTGGAGGAAAGGGAGAATTCGGGATATCCGGGAGTCTGTAACAAAGATGTTTGTCATTCTTCCCTTTGAAGAAAAGCTGTATCTCGATGCTGGAGTAGATGCAGAATTTCTGGGACATCCTTTTGTGGATATGGTTCATCCCAGCCGGACTCGTGAGGAGAGTCGGGGAAAATATTCTTTGAATCCCGAGATCAAGACTATCGGGCTCTTACCCGGCAGCAGGATGAACGAGGTCAATTCCCTTTTAGATGTGATGGTTCAGGCGGGAGAAAAAATTCGCGATGAACTGGGTTCCTGCCAGTTTCTTCTTCCTATTGCTGACTCGATTGACCCGGGTCTGATCCGTCAACGTCTGGGAGACAACCCGCTTGGCATCCAACTGATTGAGGGAGAGCCCTATGATGTGATGAATAGCTGTGACATGTTGATCATTGCATCCGGTTCCGCCACTCTGGAAGCTGGAATCTTAGGATGTCCCATGGTTATTATATACAAATTGAATTCCTTGACCTACCTGCTAGCGCAGTTATTGGTTGATACTCCCTTGGTAGGTCTGGTGAATATTGTAGCGGAGGAAGAGGTGGTGCCCGAATTAATACAGGATAAAGTGACAGCAGAAAATATCTCTGCCGAAGTGCTTTCGGTTTTGCGGGTTTCTGAAAAGGAAAAAGCAGTTCGTGAGCGTCTCCTTGAAATTAGAAAAACCCTGGGAGAGCCCGGAGGCATGAAGGTTATCGCGAAGCGCATCGTTGATTTTATGGATGAATTGAATGCCAATGAAAAAACTCCTGTTTAATTATGTGCTCCCGCACCTCCTATTTGGTTTGATTTATCTCTGGTGCCTGACTCTTCGCCCAAAAAACCTGAATGAGGCGGAAGAAAATCATTTTAAGAATCTTACCGGACCTTATATCCTTACCTTGTGGCATGGAAGAATCTTTTACCTATTCTACTATCTTCGCCAACATCCGGATTATTTCCTGTTGATCAGCCCGAGTGAAGACGGTGATCTTCTAGCTCGGCTCGCGCAATTGATGGGTTATTCCGTGATACGCGGGTCGACCTATAAGAAAGCCGTTCCCGCGGCGCGATCCCTGATTAAAGTTTTGCGTAGGAACCAAAGGATTATAATAATTGCCGATGGTTCCCGCGGCCCACGATGCGTGGCCCAATCGGGGTCGGTGCAATTGGCGGGAATAACTGGATCACCCATTTTCCCCATGACCTTCGGAGCAAAAAATAAAATAGTCTTAAAAAGTTGGGACCGGTTTGTCATCCCTTTGCCTTTTACCCGTTGTGCCCTTAACTTCTCATCACCCATTTCTTTGCCTCGCAAATCGTCTGAGCACAGTATCGAGGAAAAGCGATTGGAAATGGAAAGTGTCCTTAATCTCATTACCCAAGCTAGCGACGAAAGCTCAAAAACACTTTAAAATTAGACATTTCCAGTTAGCAGGTGCCTTAAGTTTAGGCATCTATACGTGTTTGAATTTACCCATCGGTTGTGATATAGTTCGCCCGTATCATAAATCCCTTTAGTTTATAGGTTTTTAGCAGAGCTTGTTTGCAGGGCATAGTAACCCTTATTGGTACAAATATTGAAGTAAACGGTTAAGGGGTTTACGAAAAGAAATCGTTATGGCTTGGTAAAGATTCCGGCTATTAAGGAAAATCGTTTACCAGCCCGGATTTTTTTGAACAAACGAGGAAAACAATATGAAAAAGGTTGAGGCGATCATCAAACCGTTCAAGCTGGATGAAGTGAAGGATAAGCTGAACGAGATCGGGGTTAAAGGAGTAACTGTTAGCGAGGTAAAAGGGTTTGGTCGGCAAAAGGGGCACACTGAACTGTATCGCGGTGCGGAATATGTGGTGGACTTTCTTCCAAAAATTAAAATGGAAGTCATCATCAGTGATAGTCAAGTCGAAGATGTGATCAATGCAATTATGCAGGCTGCGCAAACTGGAAGAATCGGTGACGGAAAAATATTTGTAATAGACCTCCAGGATGTTGTGCGGATTCGCACGGGAGAACGTGGAGAAGACGCTATTTGATCCATGAATTCTTTGGACAACCGTTTTCCTTATCTAAATAGAGTTATCATAAATTTCCCCATCTGGGGTTGTCGAAATTCGCATATAAAACGGACACCGCAAGGGTGATACCCATTTTTTGTGTTTTAGTCTTTAACTATTTTTTGCAGGAGATATTTTAATGACCCCCAAAGAGGCGGTAGATTTCGCAAAAAAGAATAATTCTCGAATTGTAGATATGAAGTTTATAGATCTGCTAGGATATTGGCAGCATTTTTCTGTTCCCGTTAGTGAGCTGGAAGAGCGTTTGTTTGAAGAAGGTCTGGGGTTTGATGGTTCTAGTATCCGCGGATGGCAGGCCATTAATAATAGTGATATGCTGGTCATTCCCGATCCAGCTACTGCGATCATGGACCCGTTCATGAAAGATGCGACGGTCAGTATGATTTGTAATATTGTCGACCCGATCACCAGGGAAAAATACAGCCGCGACCCTCGTAATATTGCCCAGAAAGCAGAAGCCTATCTCAAGTCTACTGGAATTGGCGACACCGCTTATTTTGGGCCGGAAGCTGAATTTTTTATTTTTGATAATATCCAATACGATTCCACCGCCAATGAATCGTTTTATTCGATCGATTCTTCCGAAGGAACTTGGAACACAGGCAAGGATGAAGAGCCTAATCTAGGCCACAAGCCGAGACACAAAGAAGGCTATTTCCCAGTTGCACCCAACGATACGCTTCAGGATATACGTTCTGAAATGATGTTACTCATGGAGCAAGTGGGCATCAATATGGAGTGTCACCATCACGAAGTGGCAACGGGTGGTCAATGTGAAATCGATATGCGTTTTGCGCCGTTGGTACAATGTGCCGATAACTTGATGTGGTATAAATACATCGTTAAAAATGTTGCCCGGAAGCATGGCAAGACCGCAACCTTCATGCCTAAACCTATGTATGGCGATAATGGTACCGGGATGCATGTCCATCAGAGTATCTGGAAGGATGGCAAGCCCTTGATGGCCGGAAACAGCTATGCGGGGTTCAGCGAAACTGGAATGTACTACATTGGTGGTATTTTGAAACATGCCCGAGCGATTTGTGCTTTTGCTGCACCGACCACCAATTCCTACAAACGGTTGGTGCCTGGTTTTGAAGCTCCGGTCAACCTGGCCTACTCTAGTCGGAATCGTAGCGCGGCTATCCGGATTCCCATGTACTCACCCAGTCCTAAAGCCAAGCGATTGGAGATTCGTTTTCCCGATCCTTCCTGTAATGGGTATCTGACGTTTGCTGTCATGCTCATGGCTGGCCTGGACGGCATAGAAAATAAAATTGATCCCGGTGATCCACTGGATAAAAATATTTACTCTCTAGGGCCGGAAGAGTTGGCAAATATTCCTACCCTGCCGCACTCTTTGGATCAGGCACTTCAGGCCTTGGAGGATGATCATGAATTTCTTCTCAAGGGTGATGTGTTCACTCAGGATTTGGTCGAAACTTGGATTGAGTACAAGCGTGAAAATGAAGTTGATCCTCTCCGTTTACGCCCACATCCTCTGGAATTCCAAATGTATTACGATTGCTAATTTCAGAGAAAAACTCAAAAACCCCTTGGGAGAACCCAGGGGGTTTTTTTATGTGCCAAATTAGATAAGTGTTGGAATTGAAACCTGAGCCACAATGAAAAAGATTCCATGGCCTTTTCTACAGAGCTGATTCAAAAAATCCACCAACGCCAGTTATGGGATGAAACCCTATCCGAACCGTTACAGGGTTTTGCGCTTCGTGATCCGGAAACCGCTTGGAAAAATCTCGTTGCTCTGGCTGGCCATACCCAGTTTGAAAAACTTTATCCTGATTTTTTCAAGGTTTTGCTAGAGCTGGTTGCCAGTTCGCATAATGCGGACATGGCCTTGCACAACTTCGAGCGTTTTTCAGAAAAAATTTTAGATAAGGATTATTTATACACAGAATTAACCGAATCGCGGTCCTTGTTTGTAGCGCTGGTGTTTTTGTTTTCCGGTAGCCAGGTACTCACCGATGTGCTACTCAAAGAACCTTCGCACGTCGACTGGCTGAGCCGACCAGAGACTCTAATCAATTCCAAATCAAAAGACATATTGATGCGGGATTTCTATGAAATGGCCGAATTTAAAAGCAAAAGCATTTTTTCTGTGCTGAGAAAATTTAAAAAACGAGAATACATACGAATCGGATTGCGGAATCTTTTGGGAAAAGCTGACTTCAAGGAAACAGCTAGAGATATTTCCAATCTTGCCGATGTTTGCCTGCAGGCTGCATATGAGCATGCTGACCGAGAATTGCGAAAGAAATATGGTAGTCCTTCTTATCAGGATGCAGATGGTAATTGGAAGGAATCAGAATTTGCTATTCTGGGCATGGGTAAACTGGGAGGCCGTGAACTTAATTACAGCTCCGATATTGACCTGATTTATATCTATACATCCAGTCAGGGGGAAACGCGCTTGATGAGTGAGAACGATCAATCCATCTCAATCATCACTAATCACGAGTACTTCACCAAACTGGTGTTGGAAATCTTTAAATCCATCAACGAAATAACCTCAGATGGCAATGTGTTCCGGGTGGACCTTGAACTTCGACCAGGAGGGAAGAGTGGTGAAATTGTGAACTCTCTGGCCAGTTGCAAAATTTACTATCAGTCTTGGGGAAGAACTTGGGAAAGGCAAGCTCTCATCAAGGCTCGTGTTTCGGCAGGCAGTGAGAACCTAGGCAAGGAATTCTTTGAAATGATTGAGCCGTTTATTTACCGGCGAAGCTTGGACTTTGAGGCAATTGAAGAAATAAAGTTCATGAAACACCAGATCAATAAAAGTCTCAAGGGAAAACACTCGAAGGGGAATATCAAGCTGGGATTCGGCGGCATCCGGGAAGTGGAATTCATTGTTCAGGCGTATCAGTTACTGTTGGGTGGACGGGATAAAAGCCTGCGTGTTTGCGATTCACTGGGAGCCATGAAAATCCTTTGCGAAAAAAATATTCTAAGTGAAGATGACCACGAATGCCTCCGCAAGGCTTATATCTTTTTGCGTGACCTGGAAAATCGCGTGCAGATTACCTTTGGCTTGCAAACCCACCTTTTGCCGGAGAACGAAAACGACTTGGCTGTACTGGCCCGAAAAATGAGGATTCCGGGTGACAGCCAGAAAAGTTTGGTCGACAACCTGATGAAAGAATATGGGAATCACACTCAGTTCGTAGGAAAAATGTTTGCTGAACAATTTGCCGAAAAAGAAAAACGGGAAGCGGCAGAAATCTTCTCCGATGAATGGGATCGGTTTCGAGTAGGGGAGGAGCAGTTCACTGAAAGCAGATTGGGCCAGATTCCCTTTCTTGCCGATCCAAAAAAAACCTATCGGTTTCTCAAATCTTTTCGTGACGGAGCAAGCTTTTCACATCCTTCTGCGCAAAGTATTCAGGGGTTTTACAGCATTATTCCTAAAATATTTCAACGGTGCGAAAGCGTTCCCAGGCCCGATGCGGCAATCGAGAACCTGTGCCGATTTGTAGAAGCGACCGGAGCCAGAGAATCTTTTTTAAACCTGTTTCAGGAAAGTGAAAAATTGCTTGAGTTGTTGCTTATACTTTTTGGTAGCAGTGGAATGCTGTCGCAAACCTTGATCAGGCGGCCTGATCTGGTGGATGTGCTGACCGACATGGATAGTATTTACCGTTTCAAGTTGGCAGAAAAAATACAGGAAGATTTAAATCGGGCTTTAAAAAATTCTTCGGATTTTGAGTCTAAGTCTTTGGTGCTTCGGCGTATCAAGCAGGCTGAAGAACTGCGTATCGGGGTGCGCTACCTAATAAAAGAAGCGGATCTTGCCGGAACGCTGGAGGATCTTTCCAATCTTGCGGATGTTTTTCTAGAAACCGTTTACCAAATTGCGTGCGGTGAAATCGAAAAAAGACCCGGACATCGTAACCTTCGTGATTTTTGCATTATTGGAATGGGTAAGTTGGGAGGGCATGAATTAAATTTTGGATCAGACCTTGATGTGCTGCTGGTCTACGATGAGAGCGGAAACGAGCCTCCGCCCGAAGGATTTTCCGGTCACTATTCCGCTCTATCACAGATGATCTATAAACTGCTTTCTGAAGTGACTCCGGCCGGTTATGCCTACAAAATTGATACCGAGCTACGGCCGGAGGGTGATGCGGGAGTGTTGGTTCTTTCTGTGCAGGGCTACGAAGGATACTTTCAATCCCGCGCCAGAATCTGGGAGCAACAGGCTTTAGTACGGGCGCGGTTTGTGGCTGGCAACGCTGAAGTGGGCAAAAAATTCATCGAGTCTGCCCACAAGTTTGTCTATCAGGATAAGCTTGAATATGGTTCTCTTATAGAAATATCGCGCCTTAGAGAAAGGATGGAACAGGAACTGGCAAAGGAAGCCACAAAAGGAAAAAACGTGAAACTGGGGTTTGGGGGCTTGGCAGATATCGAGTTTGTGGTGCAGATTCTCCAGTTGATGCACGGTAAAAAGTTTGTGCGCCTTCGACAAACCAACACCCTTTCAGTTCTGCAAAGTTTTGTTGATCTGGGGTTGGTCGATCAGGATATAGCCGAAGAACTTCAGGACAGTTATCTTTTTCTGAGAAACCTGGAATGTGTTTTGAGAATCATTCCCCCATCTCCTAATAACACGCTTCCCAAGGATAGTGAGGCACTGGTGCCCATATCCCGGCTACTCGGATACGAGGGGGCGGACGCTGCAACTCTGGCAGACAGTTTATTCGCTGATTATGGTCGCCATACGCAAAAGGTTCGTAAATACTATCGCAAAATCATTGGCAATCTCCTCCGTGCGCACTAGGCGTGTGGCTGTGATACCTCTTTCGTTTTCGTAAATTTCATGCCCCAGCGGGGTGGTACGTGGGTTGGGCGGCAGTGAAGTTTTTTCGGTTAAAGGCAATATTTCAATAGTTTTTCGGAATTCTCGATGCTCTTGGGGCAGTGTTGCTGCCCTGATTAAGTTTATAGTCGATGCTGTCGATCAAAGCCTGCCAGCTAGCTTCAATGATATTCTCGGAAACTCCGACAGTCCCCCATTTGGATTTATGGTCGCCAGATTCCACTAGCACCCGGGTCTTGGCGCGGGTGCCTTGTTGTGCATCCAGAATGCGGACCTTGTAGTCGTAGAGATTGACGTCTTCGAGTTCTGG
Organism: Nitrospinales bacterium; assembly: GCA_965263085.1. Lineage (GTDB taxonomy): Bacteria > Nitrospinota > Nitrospinia > Nitrospinales > VA-1 > LS-NOB. The sequence continues at coordinate 1,302,525 of OZ253582.1, read as the reverse complement.
ATAAAATTTCACCAGGGCTTTTTTGATGGCCTTATCCAGAGCATTCACGGGACCTCCGCCTTCAGCGGCCGAAACTTCTTGCACGCCGTTGACTCGCAACTTGACCGTGGCCTCAGAGATAGATTTCTCATCTTCCATACGTTTTTCAACGATGACGCGGAACCCGATAAAATCAAAAAAGACTTCTTTTTCGCCCAGAGCGTCACGCATCATTAGTTCGAAGGAAGCTTCGGCTCCTTCATACTGGAAGCCGAGTCTCTCGGACTCTTTAAGGGAGTTCAGGATCTTCGCCACCTTAGGGTCTTTATCGTCAATGTTGATACCATATTCCTTGGCTTTGTGAAGCACATTGCTTTTTCCCGAAAGGTCGGAAACCAGAATGCGCTGGTGGTTTCCAACTTTTTCAGGTTCGATATGTTCATAGGTCAGCGCATTTTTGCGCACTGCGCTGACATGCACGCCGCCTTTATGAGCAAATGCACTTTTCCCTACAAACGGTTGCTGGTTCCAGTGCGCCTGATTGGCCAACTCATCTACAAAAGCGGAAATGTCTTTCAGGGACCGCAGTTGTTCGTCGGTAACGCAGTTGATGCCCATCTTAATTTTTATATTGGCGATGATGGAAACCAAGTTGGCGTTCCCGCAGCGTTCGCCATAACCGTTGATGGTACCCTGAACCTGCTTGGCACCGGCCTGAACAGCGGTGAGAGAATTAGCGACCGCCACTTCTGAATCGTTGTGGGCATGGATCCCCATTTTAACAGAGATAGATTTTTTAACTTCTTCAAAAATCGAACGTACCTCGTGTGGCAGAGTGCCGCCGTTGGTGTCGCATAGGATGATCCAGTCGGCTCCGGCAGACTCGGCTTCTTTGGCTACCTTGAGGGCGTAGTCCGGATTATTTTTATAGCCATCAAAAAAATGTTCGCAATCAAAAAGGACCTCTTCGCGGTGTTTTTTCATATAAGCGATGCTCTCAAAGATCATGCGCAGATTTTCGTTGAGGTTGGTGCCTAGGGCGTCTTTCACGTGCAGATCCCAAGTTTTTCCGAACAGCGTCACTACCTGGGTTTCGGTTTTTAGTAGAGCCTGCAAGACGAGATCGTCTTCCACCTTTTTTCCCGGGTAACGGGTACTGCCGAAGGCAGTGATCCGGGTCTGGGAAAATTGGGTGCGGTTAGCCTTTTCAAAAAAATCGATATCCCTCGGATTCGATCCCGGCCAGCCGCCTTCGACATAATGTGCTCCCAACTCGTCCAGTTTGTGGGCGATGCGGATTTTATCCTCGACGGTGAAGGAAATGCCTTCCGCCTGGGACCCGTCTCTCAGGGTCGTATCATAAATTTTTACGGAACTCATTTTTAAACAGCGCTCACTTTTTTAGCGGTTTTGCTTTTAGCATTCTTTTTGACCGGCTTGCTCTCTAGTTTAAAGACATCGTGCAAGGCATTGGCTGCAAGTGTGGAATTTTTTTGTTCAATAATACAGGACACTTTGATCTCTGAGGTGCTGATCATCAAGATATTAATTTTATGCGCGGACAAGGTTTTAAAAATTTGCGCCGCGACTCCTGAATGACTGCGCATGCCCGCTCCGACAATAGAAAGTTTAGCAATTTTTGCATCGGAGCTGATATGGGTGGCATGGATTTTTTTTGCCACTTTATTCATGATGGTCATGGCTTCATTCAGCTCTTCCTGTGCCAGTGTGAACGATAGGTCGGTGTGGCCTTGTTCGCTGACATTTTGAATGATCATGTCCACGGAAATAGACGCTGATGCCAAAGGCTCAAAAATATTAGCGGCGATACCTGGCTGATCGGGAACTTCTTTCAAAGTAATTTTTGCCTGGTTTTTATCACACATGATTCCGGAAACCACCGGTTGTTCCATTTTTGGATCCTCCTCGCAGATCAAAGTTCCCTTATCCCCTTTCTTGAAAGACGATTTAACAAGCAGGGGCATCTGGTATTTATGGGCAAACTCCACACAACGGATTTGCAGGACTTTGGCTCCCAGACTAGCCATTTCCAGCATCTCATCATACGATACCACATCCAGCCTTCTGGCTTGCGGCACGAGCTGAGGATCAGCGGTATAAACCCCGTCGACATCGGTATAGATTTCGCATTGTTTGGCACCGAGCGCTACTGCTAGAGCTACCGCTGAGGTATCCGACCCGCCTCTGCCTAAAGTGGTCACATCGCCTTCCGGGTTGATTCCCTGGAATCCGGCGACCACGACCACATGATTTTCCTTCAGCATTTTATGAGCCCGCTGAGCATCAATACTCCGGATGCGAGCGCGGGTATGGGTGCTGTCGGTCTGCAGACCAATTTGCCTTCCCGTCATGGAAAGTGCGGGAATCCCCCTGGACTGCAGTGCGAGGGTCAACAAGGCGGACGAGATGCGTTCGCCGGACGACAGGAGCATGTCTATTTCCCGTCTTGCCGGATTTTTAGAAAGGCTGTGTGCCATTTTCAACAATTTGTCGGTTTCCCCCGCCATGGCCGAAACAACGATAACGATATCGATGCCGGTCTTGCGGATTTTGGCAATGCGGTTGGCAACATATCCGATGCGCTCCAAAGTTCCTACAGAGGTACCGCCATATTTTTGTACGATTAAAGATTTGTTCATAACTGGCCTGTCAAAAAAGCCGTCAATAGATCTGGAGCAGTTTCGAATAATTTTCCTGTTTCTAAAATTTGTTCATCATATTGGTTGAGATTCCCCGCTGCGGCGGGATAAATCAGGTAGGGAACCGGAGAGCGTTCGTATTTCATCGACATGGCGGAACTGACATGGTTGACTACCACCATCATTTTAATATTTTCATTCGTCTCTATCGCCTGGGCCAGAGGTCTGATGACCTCTGTGTCGAAATCTTCGATCATTAAAACCTTGTCGTCAAGATTGCCTTTGAGTGAAACTTCTTCTCCCGCTGAAATATGGAGGAAAACCACATCTTTGGTTTCCAGTTCCTTGAGCGTCGCAGAAACCTTAGCAGAGTAATCGGTGTCGGAAAACCCGGTTGCACCTTCCACATCCACAACATCTATGCCGGTGAGTTGGCCGATGCCCTTAACCATCAAAGACGCGGTGATTAAAGAGGCACTTTTATCATACCGTTCCTTGAAGGAAGGAAGACTGGGCAGTTTGCCGTTGCCCCAAAGCCAGATGCTGTTAACCGGGTCCTCTTTGTCGGCAACCCGTTTTCTGTTGTAGGCATGGTTATGAAAAATAATCTGTGCCTGATTCATCACGAAGATCAGATCGCGGTTCTCCTCGGGCATGAATTGGCGGATGCCCTCGCCGATGAGCTCGTTGGGCGGAGACAACCTTTCTGCAATTGGCGGACTTTTGATAAACATCAAGTTGTGATAACCGCCACCCGGATGGAACGTAACCGGAGCATCAACTACTTGCTCCTTAAGGGCGTCCATGAGAAGGCTGGAATCACTACGGGAAAGATGCCCGCCAGTATAATCTTTCATAACCATATTGTCATGAGTGGGTTGCAGGGTTATCAGGTCGCAACAGAGCGCGACCTCATCCGGTGCCGGCTTTATTCCCAATCCCATTGCAGAGAGTGGAGCATAACCTGAAGAATATTTTTTCGGATCAAGACCCAGGAGCCCTAGACAGGAAATCTCATTCCCCGGCTGGAAATCACCCGGAATGGTTTGAACCGGCCCACAGGTTGCATTTTTAGTCAGAGCATCCAGGTTAGGGGTGTCGGCCAACTGCAACGGGGTTTTATTATCTTTTTCCGCGAAAGGCTTGTCTGTCAGGCCTGCCACAATAACAACCAAGTACTTCATTTCTCTAGGGATACAAGGATTGAGACGTCAAACATAATCAGGAAGTTATGATTATAACTTAATTTTTGCCATTTCCCCAACTTATTGAGAAACAAGGGTGGTCAGTGGAGCAAACTCCGCGACCAGATAGAGTTTATACAATCGTGACTTTGAGAGCGGCCACCTTTGCACAGGGTTCATGAATTTGTTAAAAAATTAGGCCCTCATGATTTGCTCTTGGCCTCTCATATAATGTATGTGGAGTTTTTCCTTTATGGTGCCTGCGATATACGATACAGAGTCGTGAATATAATGGGTGACAGGAAATTAGAGAGACCCTATTTTCCGGTTAAAGCAGAGTTGGTTACAACTGCCCGGGTGGTGAAAAGCGGAAATGGCCTCTCTCGAAACAGGGCCACTCAGTTGAGGGAAAGATCTGTCAGGAATCACCCCCTTGATTCGGTTTGAAAATTCCTTTACGGTAGCCATGAAAAACAGAGAACCACTAAACAATACATCAGGCTTGACCTTGGACTTGTTGGGAAAGGGGATGGAAGAAGGTGAAATCACTTATGATCCCAGTTGGCTGGCCGATGCATGGATTCTGGACCACCCTTATAGGAGTAATATTTTTAACCGCCACTGGGATTTGGCTATCTACATATCACAGGGTGCAGGGCGTTTGTCAGTAATAGGTGTAAAGTTTGTCAGGCATCTTAGGCAGAGGTATTCAGGAATTTTTGAGTTATCGAATTGATAAACCTGAGGGTAGAAAAGAAATGATCATTGTTACTGGAGGAGCAGGGTTCATAGGCAGTGCCTTGGTGTATGGGCTCAACCAGAAAGGTGTTGAGGATATTTGGGTGGTGGATGATGTGGACCACCCTGAAAAACAGAAGAACCTCGATGCTCTTACCTATTCGCGATGTATGGGCAAGGATGAATTTTTGCGGGAAGTCGCAGGGTTAAAGCTCCCGGCGTGTTCAGCGATCCTGCATATGGGAGCCTGCTCCTCCACGACAGAGACCAATGAAGCTTATCTGCGGGAAAATAATTTTGAGTACACGCGATCACTTGCCGAGTTTTGTCTGAAAAAGGATGTGCGTTTTATCTATGCCTCCAGTGCTGCTACTTATGGGGCGGGGGAGAGTGGGTATTCCGATGACGAATCTCTGCTGGAAACGTTGGTTTCTCTGAATCTTTATGGGGCCAGCAAGCAATGGTTCGACCTATGGGCCAAAGAGATGGGCGCGTTGAAGACCATCGTGGGGCTGAAATATTTTAACGTGTTCGGTCCCAATGAATACCATAAAGGAGATATGCAGAGTATGATCCGCAAGGGATTTTTGCAGGCACGTGATGCGGGTATTCTGAATCTTTTTAAATCCTACAAGTCCGAATATGGCGATGGGGAGCAGGAAAGGGATTTCTTATATGTGCGCGATGCGGTGGCGATGACCTTGTTTTTTCTGGAACATGAGGAGATTGGGGGAATCTTTAATATCGGGTCGGGCAGGGCAAGAAACTGGAATGACCTGGCTTCCGCAGTCTTTCAGGGGATGAATAAAAAAGTGAATATTAAATATATTGAAATGCCCGAATCCATCCGCAACCAATATCAGTATCACACCTGTGCTGAAATGGGGAAAATTCGCTCAGTGGGATATGTGCAAACGATTACCTCTTTGGAGGAAGGGATTTCAGATTACGTCAAAAACTACCTGATTCCTGACAGGCACCTTGAGTAAAATCTTGTAAATATTTTACGGAGGGTGTGAGAGGTCAACTGGCTTTGTGATTTTCCAGGATTTTTTTCAGGGTCTGTGTAGTGGAATGGCCCTGGACAATAGGAATGAGTTCAACTTTTGCCCCGTAGCCTTCAACGATTTCCCGGCCGACAACTTCATCGATTTTATAGTCGTCTCCCTTTACCAGAATATCAGGCCTTATTTCCCGGATGAGTTTTTCGGGAGTGGTTTCATCAAACAGGGTGATGTAGTCGATATATTTTAAAGCCGAAAGAATATTGGCGCGTTCTTTTTCAGATTTAATGGGCCGGTTTTCCCCTTTTAATTTTTTAACGGACTGATCAGTATTGAGTCCGACTACAAGAATATCACCCAAAGCTTTTGCCTTTTGCAGAAACTCGATATGCCCTCCGTGGATAATGTCGAAACAGCCATTGGTGAACACCACTTTTTTTTCCGTGCTCTTTGCCATGCTGATGATTTTTTTCAGCTCTTCGATTCCAAGAATGGTATGAGAGGTGCGTAGCATCTCTTCGTGCAGAAATTCGTTGATTTCTTCTAGGGTTACGACAGCGGTTCCTATTTTGCCGACAACAACGCTGGCGGCCATATTTGAAAACCACGCGGCTTCAGGATAATTGAAACCGATAAACACCGCCATACCAAAGACGCTGATGACTGTATCTCCGGCACCAGTAACATCAAAGACTTCTTTGGCTACGGTTGGGATGGATACAGGCTTTTCTTTGCTTTGATAGAGAGACATGCCGTCTTTCCCTTGTGTGATGAGGATGGCCTGTGCCTTCGTCAGGTTCAAAAGGTATTCGGCGGCCCGGCCCAAGTCTTCTTTATCTTCGATTTTTATGGGAACTGATTGAGCGACCTCTCTTAAATTTGGGGTGATGACAGTGGCGCCTTTATATAGAGAAAAATCCGAGTTTTTGGGGTCAACGATGACAGGTTTTTGAGATTTCTGAGCCCGGTGTATAATCGCTTTAACGACTTTTTCGGTCAGAATTCCTTTACGGTAATCGGAACAGATAACCCCGTCCATTCTTGGAATAGTCTGATTGATGTACTGAATCAACTTTTTTTCGGTTTTTTCTGTGATGGGGCGGTTGTCTTCTTTGTCGACTCGCAAAATTTGTTGGTTATGTGCGATGATCCTCATTTTGGAAGTCGTGGGGCGATGGACAAACCGAAAAATTCCTTCCGTTTGGATAGAACGGTCATGGACGGTTTGCAAAAGTTTATCGCCTTTTTCATCTTGTCCAATGGCGCCGCAAAGATGGACTTCGCATCCGAGACCCACAAGGTTATTGGCTACATTGGCGGCCCCTCCTAAAGCCAGATTTTCGGAGCGGGTTTTCAGAATGGGAACAGGAGCCTCGGGAGAGATGCGATGCACCCCTCCCCAGATGTACTCATCCAGTATCAAGTCACCGACAACGAGAATTTTTGGTCGCTCGTCTCTGTTAAAAAAATATTTAAACTTTTCTTTCATAAGTCTTCTTCAATAAGTTCGCAAATGATATGGCCGATGGTTATATGTACTTCCTGGATTCTAGCCGTATTATTGGAGGGAATGACGATAGATAAATTCGCGACTTCTTTTATTTTACCCCCATTGTTACCGACCAGTCCAATAGTCTCTGCGCCGAGGACGTTGGCCTTTTTTAAGGCTCTCACAACATTTTCCGAGTTGCCGCTGGTACTGATCCCTACTACCGCGTCGTTTTCCTGCGCCAGAGCTTCAAGTTGTCTTTCAAAAATTGTTTCAAAACCATAATCATTTCCCAGAGCGGTTAATGAAGAGGTATCAACTGTGAGCGCAATAGCGGGCATGGCTCGGCGTTCTTTTTTGAATCTGCCGATCAGTTCTGCGGCGATATGCTGGCAGTCGGCCGCACTTCCTCCGTTACCCATTAATATCAGTTTCCCCCCTTTGTTGAGACGAGACTTGATGCGATTTGTGGCTTCTAGAATATCCTCCGAAAGGGTATCGGCAACCGTTTTTTTTAAATTAGCACTGGAATAAAGAAAATCTTTAATTCGTTGCATAAATCTCCGTAGTACTAAAAATTAAGTCAATAAACATCCTACATTATTATACAGATACAATTCTACAGTAAGCCTTCATCGGCAAAACTAAAAAACCTATTACCACCGATAATAATGTGGTCAACCATATGAATTCCGACAATTTCCCCGGTTTTATTGAGTCGGTGGGTGATTTCAAAGTCTTGTTGGCTGGGAGTGGGGTCCCCGCTTGGGTGGTTATGGATTAAGACGAAGGATGCTGCGGATTCCCGGATGGCCGGAATCATAACCTCTCTAGGATGGACAATGCTGGCACTCAAGCCTCCCTCTGAGATAGTAAGGTCTGCAGTTTGGGATCCAGGAGCACAATTTTTACAATTTCCTTTTTTACAATTTCCTTTTTCAGATTTTTCAAGAAAGGAGAAAACTGTTCCACAAAAGCTTGGCTGGACTTTAATTTGATCTTCATACCGGTTGGTTTTGAAGCCATACGCTTTCCCACTTCCAGTGCGGCTTTGATCTGCGCTGCTTTGGCAGGACCGATGCCTTTTACCTGACACATTTCGGTGACCGTTGCCTGATCTAGATTTTCAAAGGTACCAAACTCGTTAAGTAAATCCAGGCTCAGATCCACCGCATTTTTTTTGGCGCTCCGATCTCCGGACCCGATGAGGATTCCCAACAGGTGCGCGTCTGACAAGGTATTACTTCCATATTTGATTAATCTTTCGCGCGGGCGCTCATCCTCTGGCCAGTCTTTTATCGCAGATCTATTTTTTCCTGGCATGATAGCATCCCGGATTTCAGGTTTTTAGTTGTTCTTTGAAATATTTCAAGGTCGATTGCAAACCCTCATCTAGACTGACTACAGGTTCCCAATTTAGATATTTTCTGGCGCGGGTGATATCAGGTTGACGGGTTTTCGGATCATCTTCTGGTAAGGGAACATAGACGATTTTACTCTTGCTATGGGTCACTTGCAAAATTTTATCGGTCATTTCCTTAACCGTTACCTCATTTGGGTTGCCAATATTAACGGGATAATTCTGTTCTGAATTCAGTAGGCGGTAGATGCCTTCAACGATATCCGACACGAAACAGAAGCTTCGTGTCTGTGAGCCTTTCCCGTAGACCGTTAAAGCTTTTCCCATGAGAGCCTGTTTTAAAAAATTTGGAATAGCCCGACCGTCATTGATCTGCATGTGTGGTCCATAGGTATTAAAAATACGGACGATCTTGGTGTTGATTCCATGTGTCCGGTGGTAAGCCATGGTGAGAGCTTCGGCAAATCGCTTGGCTTCGTCATAGGTACCGCGTAGGCTAATGGGGTTCACGTTTCCCCAATACTCTTCCGGTTGCGGATGGATTAAAGGGTCGCCATAAACTTCAGAGGTGGAAGCAAGAAGAAAAGTGGCATTTTTAGTTTTTGCCAGACCGAGAGCATTATGCGTGCCCAGTGAGCCGACTTTCAGAGTTTGAATGGGGAACTCTAAATAATCAATGGGACTGGCAGGGGATGCGAAGTGGAGAATATAATCCAGTTCGCCCTCCAGATTGATATATTCGGAAACATTGTGGTCCACAAATTGAAACTTCTCACTTGTTAGACCAGATATATTATCCTTGGAGCCGGTGATAAGATTATCCATGCACACCACTTCATGCCCTTTATCGAGAAAGTATTTGCATAAATGCGAACCCAGAAAACCCGCGCCACCTGTGACTAAAGTCCTTGGCATATTGTTCTCATGATTGATTTGGAACAGGATCAAACATGGCTCCCCGTTCAATTTTATGGCCGACCAGAAAACTTTTTGCCGACATACTTTTTTTGTTTTCCAGTTGCAACTCGGTGATGACTAGCCTCCCTTGCCCAGTGCCTATCTCAATGCCCATATCGGTAACTTGAGCAACTTTTCCCGGCATATCATCGGGGGTTCCTTCAGCGATCTGAACTTTAAGTATTCGTAATCGTTTCTTGTTTAGCAAAGTGAAGGTTCCCGGCCATGGTGTGAGGCCTCGAACCTGATTCAAAAGGGTGGTGGCAGGCTGATCCCATTTAATCAGTCCCTCTTCTTTTTTCAGCTTGGCTGCATATGTGGCCTGACTATGATCCTGCGGGATGGGTAGCAGCGTATTTTCTTCAAGTCTCCTGAGTGTTTCAATTACTAGGGCGCCCCCTATTTTTGATAAGGTGTCGTGCAGGGTTTGTGCGTTATCGGTCTCATGAATTGGGATTTCCTGCATGAGCAGGATGTCTCCAGTATCCATACCTTTATCCATAATTATAGTGGTGACTCCCGATTTGGTATCGCCGTTAAGAATGGCCCGATGGATAGGAGCCGCCCCCCGGTATTTAGGCAAAAGTGAAGAATGAAGGTTGATGCAGAATTGTTTGGAAATTTTAAGGAAGGGCTCACTTAAGATTTGTCCAAAAGCGACCACGATAATTACGTCTGGCTGGTTTTTTTTTAATGATTCGATGAGCTCAGGAGCATTCACCGTCTCAGGTTGCAGTGTAGGAAGGTCGGAGTCCAACGCATACTGTTTGATTGGGGAAACAAGAAGCTTCTGCCCCCGGCCTTTCTGCTTATCGGGCTGGGTGATGATGGCCAGTATAGAATGCGAAGAATGGTGCAGGGCTTTCAGGGTTGGAAGCGCAAATTCTGGTGTTCCCATAAATACAATGTTCATGTATCCTGCCCTTTGATTTTCTTTTTGAATTTTCGTTTTAGAATATCCCGTTTCATTTTTCCCAGGTTGTCCCAAAAAAGAATGCCGTTCAAATGATCCATTTCATGTTGAAAGGCTCGCGCCAGATACCCTTCGGCTTCATAGCGGACTTCGTTCCCATTGAGGTCATAGCCCTTGATTTCAACCTTGCTGGCCCGGTTTACTTCTGCCAGTACATCGGGAATACTCAGACAACCTTCTTCCCTGAGTTCACGGCCTTCCATGGAAGTGATTTCCGGGTTGATCACGGTCACCATGTTTTCTTTATCGGTTTCAATCCCGGTGTTGACGACAAACAGGCGCCACGGCAACCCGATTTGGTTGGCGGCAAGTCCTACTCCCGGAGCGGCTAGTGTGGTTTCCACCATATTTTCCGCAAGAGTGACCAGTTCTCCATCGATATTCTCAACGGGCAGGCACATTTTCCTCAAAACAGGATTGAGGCAGTTCTTAATCTCTAACAAAGCCATATTTATAAACCTTATTGGCCATCGACCAAAATATCAGCAATTGTTGGTAATTTTAATACAGAATGGAATAGGTATCTAGCCTTCATATTGCCCCACTCGGCGTAAGGCCAGCCAGCAATAGCTCGTGAGGCCCAGTAGCCGATTGAGGGCAAGTTAAAGACATTGCAATTTATATCCCTGCAGGGCACGTGTATTTCTTCATGCCTTGAAAGGGTAAGAGCTAAGGAATTACATTATGCCTGAGGAGGCACTCCGCTAGGTGGTGTATTCCGCATTAATTTTGACGTATTCATAAGACAGGTCGCAGGTAAAAACTTCTTCCCATTCTTTTCCATCATGCAGGTTGATGGTGATATTGATTTCATGTTGTCGCATCGCTTTGACCAGTTTTTTGGGAGATAAATTTGTGGGGTTGCTATTTTTCAGCAACAGGTTTTTATTTAACAATATATCAACTTTGTCGGGGTCAAAGGGCGTGCCGGCATTTCCGACTGCGCAAAAAATTCGTCCCCAGTTGGGGTCTTCGCCAAATAATGCGGTTTTGACAAGAGAAGAAGTGGCGACGGAATTTGCGATGATGTATGCCTGTTTGCGTGTTTTTCCTTCTTGAACGCGAACCGTGATGAACTTGGTTGCGCCTTCTCCATCTAGGACAATTTTGGATGCCAGGTTTTTGCTTATTGTCGTCAAAGCTTTTACAAATTCCCGGTAGCCCGATGTGTTGGGTTTTATCGTCGGATTTTTTGCAACTCCATTGGCAAGGACGATGACACAATCATTGGTGCTGTTGTCTCCGTCTACAGTGATGCGATTGAACGAGCGATCAGAGGCTTCGATCAGGGCCATTTTAAGGGTTTTGGAATTGATTGCCGCATTGGTGCACAAAAATCCAAGCATGGTTGCCATATTCGGATGGATCATACCGGATCCTTTTGTGATTCCACCTATAACGATACTTTTTCCCTGAAAGGTGTATTGCACGCGATCTGACTTTGAAACCAGATCGGTGGTCATGATGGCTTGGGCGGCATCAGTCCAGTTTTTTGCTGCCCGTCCAAGTTTTTGCACTAGTTGAGGAATTGCTTTTAAAATTTTATGGGACGGGAGCGGAACGCCTATCACTCCGGTGGAAGCGATGAGCACTTCCTTTTGTGGGATGGACAATTCTTCGGCAATTTTTTTTGTGATTGCGTCGCAGTCTTTCATGCCATTGGGCCCGACCACTGTGTTGGCGTTCCCACTGTTAACAACAATAGCACGGCAGTTACCTGATTTTAGTGCATGGCGGCTCCAGGTCACACCGGGGGATACAACCCTGTTTTTAGTGAAGATGCCTGCTGCAGTAGCCGGAACATCAGACACAACTAATGCCAAGTCTTTAATATTTTTTACTTTGATTCCACAGCTCCATCCCGCAGCTTTAAAACCAGGAACTGCGGGGTTACGGTTTTTTGCAAGTTTCATGGTTTTTATTAAGGAAAAATTGCTGGAGCCATGAGACCAGTTTTTTCCCCTAGGCCCAGCATAATGTTCATATTCTGGACGGCTTGCCCCGAGGCACCTTTGATCAGGTTGTCCAGCGCACTGGTAATGATCAAGCGCTGGTTACGTGAGTCTACCTTGAGCCCAATGTCGCAAAAATTAGAACACAGGACATGATGGCTGCTGGCGAATTTTCCCGGATTCAATATGCGAATAAAACTCTCGCCTTTATAAAAGTCGCGATAATGCTCGACCAGTTTTTCATCGCTGAGGGTTTCGTTCAGGTTGATATAAACCGTACTCAGCATCCCTCGGGTCATGGGAACTAGGTGCGGGGAAAATGTGATGCGCACGGGTTTACCTACTAGGGCGGAAAGCTCCTGCTCCATCTCAGGGGTGTGCCGGTGACCGGCCATGTCATAGGGGCTGATCCCTTCGTTGACCTCGCTGTAATTTGTGGTCAAAGAAGGTTTGCGTCCGGCACCGGAGACGCCGGACTTGCTGTCGGAAATTATGGAATTGAGGTCCACCCAATCGGTCGTAAGAAGTGGAGCCAGAGCCAGAATCACGCTGGTCGGATAGCAACCAGGGTTGGCAATGAAGTGTGCGGTTTGAATGGCTTGCCGATGCAGTTCCGGCAAACCATACACTGCCTGCTCTAGAAGTTTCGGGTGGGTATGGGTGACGGAATACCAGTCCGAGTAAGCTTTGGGGTCTTTCAGCCGATAGTCTGCACTCAGGTCGATGATTTTGCAGCCGGACTGTAAATAAATGGGAAGCTTGTCCATGGCCGTTATATGAGGCAGGGCTAAGAATAAAACGGAACAATCTTTGGCGATGTTGTCATCCAGAGGCCGAAGTTTGAGGTCAACGATTCCATTCAATGATGGAAAAACCTCACCGATGTTTTGACCTTGAAAAGTTTCGGAAGTCAAAGCCGAAAGCTCCACATCCGGGTGTCCAGCAAGAAGACGAATTAATTCCAGCCCAGTGTATCCACTAGCTCCAGCTATACCTATTTTAACCATAGCAAAACGTGCCTGTTTAATAGGGGATTTTTCTGCCCCTCTTATATTGATTGAAAGATTTGATCCTAAGGAAGGGCAGGCTACGCGCTACTATACCATAATGAGTGGCGCGACCAGCATGAAGCCGAGCCTAATGAGCAAGCCCAACAAGGTATTGTTAACTCGCCCCACGCGGAGTGGAGGGTTAACGTTTGGAGAACTGGAATTTTTTGCGTGCCCCAGGTTGTCCGTATTTTTTTCTTTCTACGGTTCTTGAGTCCCGAGTGAGAAATCCAGCTTTTTTAAGGGGTGTTCGTAAGCTTGAGTCGGTCAAAATGAGAGCCCGGGAAATACCCAAACGCAACGCACCGGACTGGCCGGAAAGACCTCCACCCTGAACGGTGGCATGGATGTCTATAGACTTTAATGTGTCCGTTGTGATCAACGGGTGCTTGATAATGCACTCAAGGCTTTCCCGGCAAAAATATTCCTTAATGGATTTGTTATTGACCGAGATTTTGCCGTTGCCTTTTTGAACCCATACCTTGGCGATAGACTCTTTGCGTTTTCCCGTTGCGTAAAATTTTTCGATGGTACCTTCCATAATCTTGTTTGCTCTCTTTTTATTTAAAAAGTTTTCCAACCAGTTGAGCTAGATACCAACTACTTCTGGATTCTGACTCGTATGCGGGTGTTGGTCGTTATCGTAAATTCTATAATTGTTGTTCAGCGTTCTGCCCAGTCTTGTCTTGGGCAACATTCCTCGAATTGCCTTTTTCAGCAGGTCAGAAGGCCGTTTTTCAAGAACCTGTTTTGCAGTGACAGATTTGATTCCTCCCGGCCAACCGGTATGATGGTAATAAATTTTGTCGTCCCATTTTTGACCGGTCAGTTTAACCTTTGCGGCATTGATGATGATGACATTATCCCCTGTATCAACATGGGGGGTATAAATGGGTTTGGTTTTGCCACGAATGATTAAGGCAGCTGTGCTGGCTACACGCCCTAACGGCTTATCGGTAGCATCAATCACCACCCATTTTTTAACAACGTCGCTCTGTTTAGCAAAAAAGGTTTTCATTATATTCCAGCTTCAGTCAATATTTATTTTGGTGCTTAAACCGATTATAATAAAAGAGATATCAGGTTCTGTCAACTAGAAAGCATAATTAAATGACGAATTTCCCTGAAAGTTTCTTTACTTTATTTTTGTGAAAAAATAGGCTAAATTTGTCTTCTCTAAGCTTTTCGAGGTCTGTGTGTTAACTATATGGAAAATATAACACAATCTGAAGACTTGGGATCTGTCCGAACCGTGGAGGATGTCAAAGGAGACGCTCTGGACAGGTCAATTGAGCGTTCCCGCGATTTTTTGCTCTCCTGTCAGAATAGCGAGGGTTATTGGGTGGGCGAATTGGAGGCCAATGTTACCATTTCGGCTGAATTGATTTTTTTCATGCATTTCACTGGTCAGCTCGACTTGGTCAAACAAGATCAAATTGTAAAATATTTATTGCACCAGCAAAGAGAGGACGGCAGTTGGCCTCTTTTTTATGGTAGCTTGTGCGACATCAACTCGACAGTTGAGTCCTATATGGCTCTCAAAATGGCTGGCCTGCCCGCTGACCGGGAAGAAATGATACGGGCACGTCAGGCGATTTTTGCCAACGGAGGCATAAAAAAAACCAGAGTCTTCACAAAAATATTTCTCGCTATATTCGGTCAGGTTTCCTGGGACGACTGCCCGGCAGTGCCGGTGGAAATTACTTTATTGCCTAACTGGTTTCTCTTCAATATTTATGAGATCTCGAGTTGGTCACGGGGCACGGTGGTTCCCCTTTCTGTGGTGCGTTCCTTCGAGCCGGTGCATGAACTCCCGGAAGGACGCGACGTTCAGGAATTGTTCACAAAAAATGATCGGGATCTGGATTTCAAACCCGATGGCCTTCCTTTCACCAGTTGGAGAAACACGTTTATATATCTCGATCGTTTTATCAAGGTTATCGGCAAGTTCCCTTTCAAACCTCTGCGCAAAAAGGCGCTTAAGAAAGTCGAAGAATGGACGCTGGAACATCAGGAAGACGAGGGGGACTTTGGCGGCATTCAACCGGCGATGTTCAATGCTCTCTTAGCGTTGCACCTTTTAGGTTACGCGGAAGACCACCCCGCGCGTGTAAAAGGAATGGAAGCGGTAGACCGTTTCATGCTGGAAAAAGACGGGCGGATCTGGATGCAGGCCTGCGTTTCACCCTTGTGGGACACGGCCATTTGCTCTAATGCTTTATTGGATTCGGGACTGTCCCCCGATCACCCGGCTCTTGTCAAAGCCGGTGGGTGGATTCTCGGCAAACAGGTGATTAAGCGTGGCGACTGGCAGGTGAAGAATCCGACCGCGGAGCCGGGAGGCTGGGCCTTTGAGTTTTATAATGAACTATACCCGGACACCGATGACACGGCGGAGATTTTACTTTTCCTTGATCGGGTCGAGGTTACAGATAACCGCTGGAAGTTGAGCGAATGCCAGCGGGCGTTGGACTGGTTGTTGAGCATGCAAAGTAAATGCGGTGGATGGGGAGCTTTTGACGTGGACAACGATAAGGAAGTTCTCAACGAAGTTCCTTTCGCCGACCATAAGGCGTTGCTGGATCCACCCACGGTGGATGTGACTAGCAGGATTCTTTGGATGCTGGCGAAATGGGGATTCAAAAAACAGCACCCGCAGGTTGAGCGGGCCATCGCGTTTATCAAAGATCGTCAAGAAGCGGATGGCTGCTGGTTCGGCCGTTGGGGAGTGAATTATATTTACGGAACGTTTTTGGCCTTGAACGGTTTGTACGCCATCGGCGAAGACATGAGAGCTCCGTTCAGCAGAAAAGCTGTGTGCTGGTTGGAGTCCCACCAAAATGAAGATGGAGGCTGGGGTGAAACCTGCCAAAGCTATCGGGAGCCGAGTTTGCGTGGTCAGGGTCAAAGCACTGCCTCGCAAACTGCGTGGGCCTTGCTGGGGTTCATTGCCGCCGGTGAGGAAAAAAATCTGGTGGTAGAGCGCGGCGTGCGCTATTTAATCGAAACGCAAAAAGATTCGGGGGATGATTCAGGAAGCTGGTGGGAGGACGAGTTCACTGGCACCGGGTTTCCCGTCCATTTCTTCATCAAATACCATATGTATCAGCATTTCTTTCCACTGATGGCTTTGTCTCGCTACCGACAGGCCACTAGGGACCGGCGTACGGGCGGTGGCAGATAGAAATAGCTCGTTGGGCCGAAATAACTCTTTGAACTAAGTAGAAAATTACTTGATGAACAATGGGAGCTTTGCCAAAAAGCACAAAAGGCTCGTTGTGGACTAGGCGGACGTGAAATGACTGTAAAGGAGTTTCGATGATGGGGCCGAGGTTTCTGTCCCCATCGGGGACGTGGCGGTAAAATCAGAGACTACTTTAGACGCCCATAACTTTGAGGCCGGAATCCGGTACAACTTCTAGAGCTTTTCAGCTTAACGAAAAGACAGGAGATTAATATATATCGTTCAAGTCTTTATTGATTGTGCCCTGCAAAATAAATGGGCTAGTGGCGGGCAAACCAATTACCCGTTCGCCCCTATGCCTTCTCTTTTATTTTTCAACTGCCCAATACTTAGGAACTTCTGGGGAAAATACTTTTTGGTGATTACCTTGACGATTTTTGAGGAGAAGTATTTCCCTGACTTCGTGCCCCGCAGGGGTAAATGGCTTTCATTGGCGAGCAAATAGATATCTTAGCCTGAGGTGGTTTACTCCCTCTCTGTCAAGTACTTGTTCTGCCCCGTACCAAGCATGAAATTAAAGATCAAATACCACGAGAGTTGAGGTGATTGACTACAAGAGGTTTTGCACTTTCTTAATTCACTGTAAGCAAAGGCGATTTAGTGTATAACAGGAGCTTCATTTAAAAATCCATAAAGTTCGAGGTACAGGGGGGGGGTATGCAATACAAACGGTGGGTGGTTTTTCTGTTGGCTGTGTTCCTGCTTTCAGGTTGTGGCGATGGGATGGATGATGAGGTGGTCGAAAAGTCCAACTTCCGGATGCCAATGAAGGAGAACACCTGGGTGCGCAAGGAAACAGTGCGCAAAACCAAAGATGACTTGTTTGCCAACACCGATAAATCTAACGCTGAGGTTCCTTTTGATCCTGCCCTAGCGGCCAAACTGAAGAAACTAACAACCTTTCCTGTCAATACGCAAGAGGAATGTCTAGAACAGGCCAACGCCCTCGATAAGCAACGCACCGAAGTGCAGAAACGTGGTGGGGTCTGGCACGCTTATGAGCGGGTCGCCAAACCCTATTCTGATTATGGCATGCAGTTAGACAGCCAGACGAACCGACTAGTGTTTTCCCTCCAGCATATTTGCCAGAACGCTCAGGAAATTCGTTTAAGTGGGTGGGGCGTGCAGACAGTACAAAGGTTCGAAAAGATGGGAGAAGAGGGTTACAGAAACTACTTTATAGAATTGGGCGAAGTCCCGGGCGATATCGATAACTGGGTGCGGTTCGCCAAGTTTGCTATTGAAAACAAGAACCGCAAAGTCCCCTATCCTGAAATCGGCGTGTCCATAGCCCATGCCAAAGTCCTTGTTGGTTTTTATGATGAACTTTCGCAACGGAAAGTAAGTGATGACACCACCCTGCAAACGTTTCTCACCGAAGGGGCCACCCTCCTGAGCGTCATCAACGAAAGTTTCACCACCGATCCCAGACTCGTGCTCGCTCTGCAATACGAAGAAGTGTACCCCTTCGAAGATATCAAAGGCGAAATGTAGTGGCGAAGCCGTTGCGACCGTGATATTTTACCTCAGCGCCCGGCGGCCTAGTAGCAACAACATTAATGAGCCAGTGATTTTCATTTGTTGCCTTCATGCCTCGTATAAGGTAAAACGGAGGTATGATAATGTAAGAGGTCCGGCTCGACAAGTCTTTGCCTGACTCGTCGCAGGGGAAAATAGCAATGACCTGTTGTTCGCCTGCAGACGAATCGTTTACCGATGAACAATCCGTCCATATCCCTGTTTTTATTTTTACCGTGTTGTTAAGGCAGTTATTATAATGAAGTGCTTCGTAGAGTCGGATAAAATGGTTCAAGTGTTGTGGACGCAAAAAAAGCCCTCGCCTATTGAAATGGGAGTTGCCAAAACAAGGGAAACAGCTAAAGATGCCGCTAACCTGATCAGAATAATTCGCGCTTGACATTATTCCAATAAAATAGGAAATTGAGATTTAAGTAGCTTCTGAGTAAGCCTGCTTGTTAGGTGGGTTGTGCCTTCGTAGGCTGAAACTATTATTTGCAATGTTATGGGGGTAGCCGTGTTTCAAAGCTTTTGTCTCAAAAAAAGTAGAGGATCCCTGATTATCGGGATGGTCGTTTCTTTGGGTCTGATGATCGTAGTCGGTTTTGTGGATGGGGCGGTTGCGGAATCGAATGACAATCCCGATGAGAATATTGTTGGAGTAAATGGCAACAGTCCCGTGCGTAGTGTCAACGATGAAGCAGAAGTCTCGCGTCCTATCGAGTTAGAAGGTATTTATGTCGTAGGCAGTCGTGCTCCTGTGCGCAGTGCTCTTGACCGGTTGGTTCCTGTTGACATTGTTACTGCCGAAGATATGCGCGACACGGGTCAGACCGAAGTGGGCCGGATGTTACAACGCCTGATACCCTCCTTTAATTTTTCCAGTTCCAGCATAAGTGACGGGACCGATGCCCTGCGCCCCGCAACGTTGCGGGGCTTGAGCCCCGATCAGGTATTGGTCCTTATCAACGGTAAACGCCGTCACAACAGCGCCCTGATACACGTCAATACATCGGTTGGGCGTGGTACGGCGGGGGTGGACATGAACGCCATTCCTGCGTCCGCCATTAAGCGTATTGAGATTTTGCGCGATGGTGCTGCTGCCCAGTATGGATCGGATGCGATAGCCGGTGTGATTAATATTGTGCTGAAGGACAGCGCGCAAGAAGGTTTTGCCAACGGTTCCTACGGTCAATATTTGGAAGGTGATGGTGAAAATATCTTGTTCAATGCAGGCCAAGGGTTCCAGCTCAATGGTGGGGAGGGTTTTATTCATGCCAGCTTGGAATACCGCAACCGGAAAAGCACTAATCGTGCCGGTTTGACCGGCGAATGCCAGTACACTTGCACGCCTGCGGGCACTAACTCAAATGGACCAATCCAGCAGACCACAGATCAGCGGGAAATCAATTTTAATCGGAAGAACTTCCGCATCGGCGATGCAGAGTCTGAGCAGTTTTCTGGCGTGTTGAATGCTGAGCTTGAGCTAGGCGGCGGGGAGCTTTATGGTTTTTTAACCCGGTCGGGCCGTGAAAACACGTCCGCCGGGTTCTTTCGCAGAGCCAATCAGACAGGTCGCAATCCGGTCCTTGATGATGGAGAAGCATTCTTCCCCAACGGTTTTTTGCCCTTGATCAACACGGATGTCGAAGATTTTTCCATCAACGCGGGATTCCGCCGTAAGCTTAGCTGGGGGATTGATGCTGATTTTTCTATCACCCACGGTTTTAATGATTTTGCCTTTAATATAAGTAACTCCATAAACGCTTCGCAGGTGCAGAAAGCGGTAACTGACGGCATCCTCACTTCGGACGAGATACGCGCCAGCCTGCCAACCTCTGCCGATGCCGGTGAACTGGGCATTGGGTTGACCACCGTCAACATCGACTTGGTCAAACGCCTTGGCGACCTTACGCTCACCGGCGGTGCCGAATACCGGCACGATACTTATACCATAAAAGCTGGAGATGAGGTCTCCTTCGCCAACTTCGATATCAATGACAATACCGCTGTTGCTGGCATCCAGGTATTTCCTGGATTTCAACCCAGTAACGAAGTGGATGAATCACGCAATATCGCCTCTCTTTACGCCGATGTCGGATATGACGTTAACTCCGACTGGCAGATAAACAGCGCGTTACGTTTCGATCACTACAGCGATTTTGGCGGTACCCTTAATTTTAAACTGGCCACCCGCTACGCGTTCACCGACTGGCTGACACTTCGAGCTTCTGGTGGCAGTGGGTTTCGCGCCCCTTCCATGCAACAACAGTTCTTCAATAATGTCAGCACCCAGTTCGACAGCAATGGGATTCCCATGGAGGTCGGAACCTTCCGCAATGGCTCGGCTCTGGCCAAGGCCATCGGGATTCCCGAACTGAAGGAAGAAACATCATATAACCTTGGGGTTGGCGTGGTTTTTCGCCCCTTTAAAAACTTTACCCTGACGGCTGACTATTACCGCATCACTATCGATGACCGTGCCGTCCTCAGCGGACGCCTTACGAGCGGAGCGAACGCGGCATTGGATGCCGCGCTTACGGCCAATGGCGTTCAGAGCGCACAGTTTTTCCTTAATGCCGCTGATACGGAAACCAACGGGATTGATATTGTCGCAACATGGAAGATACGCCCTCCGAAGGGGCAACTTGAACTTTCACTGGGTGCCAGTTATACCGATACCGAAATCACCGGGGTATTTTCTCCTGATAGTCTCCAAGGCGTTGCGCTTGACACGGTGTTCAGTGCCCAGGACCGCTCTATTATTGAGTCTTGGCAACCTAAATCCCGTATCAATCTATCGGCCGATTATGCCTTGGGCGATTTTAGCGCGACTTTAGCGCTCAACCGTTTTGGTGAATACACGGTGCTTGATGGTGAAAACCAGACCTATGGAGCGAAAGTGCTGACCGATCTGCTGTTGCGGTACAACTTTCCTCGTAATATTACCCTCAGTTTGGGCGCAAACAATCTGTTTGACGTTGTTCCCGAGAAAAACCGAATCGGACAATCCAGGAATGGTACCATCATTGATGGGAACGGCAATACGATTGTCAGTTCCAGTGGGGTATTTGAATTTTCCAGGCGTTCCGCCCCCTTCGGATTCAATGGTGGCTACTATTTTGCCAGATTGACGCACCGCTTCTAACAGGTGGTAGAGGCTTTATTAAAAATTCCAATAGCCTTTATTTTGAGACGAGCCATAAAAAAGTTAAATCATCCCCAACAATATTTAATCTGTCAGTTGTTCGTCACCTGCAGAGCCATCAAAGTATTCTACCTTAGTATTAAGATCAAATAGCTCCACGATAATTATTCGTCCCTGAGAAAGTAGTTATAGATTGTAGATAAAGGGTGAAGGAGTTTTTGAGTATTGTAAAATTGCTATGTTTTAAAGAATAATCTTCAAAACCTGGTGATTTTATGCAAGCGACCTCGCGATCCTCAGCAAGAACTGTTTAAAGTACGGTTGGATTTTTTATGATGAACTTTCGCAACGGAAAGTAAGTGATGACACCACCCTGCAAACGTTTCTCACCGAAGGGGCCACACCCTTCACCGATGGCAATAATGATCCTTTCCTCTCCTCTGACAAGAGGGCTAGAGGGGTTACTTATCACCACGAGTAGTAAAGCGGTGCAGCCGTGATATTTCACCCCTTCAATTCCTGGCAGTAATTTTATTACTATCCAACAGGCGTGTAGGCAGACAACCAAAACCTATTCAGATTTTTCAAAATGGTGACGAAAAGAAATCATGCAAGGAAATAGACTCAGGACTAAAAGCTATTAGCAGTGAGATTGAAGAATGTTATCCAGAAATTAAAGATACTGAGAATTACAACCCTGGAATAGGCCGTAGTGGGGCGCCCCAACATAAACTTTATGCCTCAATGGGCTAGTTGAGGCGGAGGCTGGGTTGTTTGCTGGACGTTTTTGAAACGGTTTTGGTTTTTTTTTGGGTGGGTTTTTTCTTGATTTTGAACTTTTTATCGAACGAATGTTTGATCACATCGTCCATGGTGGCGGCGGGATAAAACTGTATCCCCTTCCTAACATTTTCGGGAATATCGGGGATATCTTTTTCATTTTCCACAGGGATAATGAGATGGGTGATGCGAAACCTGTGCGCCGCCAGCACTTTTTCTTTGAGTCCGCCGATAGGCAGGACTTTTCCGGTCAAGGTCAGCTCCCCGGTCATAGCAAGATCTGGGCGAAGCGGAGTTTTAGTCAGGGCTGAGACCAGAGCCACAGCCATGGTGATTCCGGCTGAGGGGCCATCTTTAGGAACGGCACCTTCGGGAATATGAATGTGGAAATCGTTTTTCTGGTAGAAGTTTTTTGGCAGTCCTAAATCCCCGGCGCGCGAGCGCACATAGGTCATAGCAGCCTGCGCCGATTCTTTCATCACATCTCCAAGCTGCCCGGTGGGCACGAGTTTGCCGTTACCAGGAAGCACAGTGACTTCTATAGTGAGGGTCTCACCGCCAAACTCTGTCCATGCCAGGCCGATGGCGCTACCGATTTCCAGTAAGCCTCCGGATTCGGCTTTCTTGAATTTTGGGATGCCGAGATACTTTTCCAAAACTGCCGGGGTGATTTTGACACTGGTCTTCTTACCTTTTTCTACGACAGTCTTAACCACTTTTCTACAGAGTGTGGCAATTTCCCGTTCCAGGTTTCGCACTCCCGCTTCACGGGTGAAGTCGTGGATGATCCTGTCGATCGCTTTGTCAGAAATTTCTATATTCTTTTTGGTCAGGCCGTGTTCGGGCACTTTTTTAGGCACGAGAAAACTTTTTGCGATACCTATTTTTTCCTGATCGGTGTAACCGGGCAGGTGGAGCACTTCCATCCGGTCGAGCAACGGTTGAGGAATGGAGTGCAGAACATTGGCGGTACAGATAAAAAGGACATTGGAAAGGTCATAATCGACCTCCAGGTAGTGGTCATTGAAATTGGAGTTTTGTTCTGGATCTAGAACCTCTAGTAAAGCGGAGGAGGGGTCTCCTCGGAAATCTGCGTTCATTTTGTCGATCTCATCGAGCATGAAAATAGGGTTATGAACACCGGCTTTTTTGATGCCTTGAATAATTTTCCCCGGTAGAGCGCCAATATAAGTTCTGCGGTGCCCGCGGATTTCTGCTTCATCCCTCACGCCACCTAGAGAGACGCGGACAAATTTCCGGCCCATGGCTTTGCCGATGGATTGCCCTAACGAAGTTTTGCCCACACCTGGCGGACCAACCAGACAAAGTATAGGCCCTCTGATTTTTTTAACCAGTTTCATCACCGCAAGATGTTCGGTGATACGCTCTTTGACTTTTTCCAGTCCGTAGTGGTCTCTGTCGAGAATTTTCTGAGCTTCGGAAATTTTTATTTTTTCAGCTCTGGCATCTTTTTTCCAGGGCAGGTCGGCGAGCCATTCGATATAGGTTCTGGCAACCGTAGCTTCTGCAGACATGGGTTGCATGAGTTCCAACCGTTTTAATTCTTTGATAGCTTTTTCATGAATATCTTTGGGCATTTTGGCTTTCTTGATTTTTTGCTTGAGTTCATCCATATCGGTTTTGAACTCATCGCGCTTGCCTAACTCTTTCTGGATAGCTTTGATCTGCTCGTTGAGATAAAACTCCTTTTGGCTGCGTTCCATTTGTTTTCGCACTCTTCCATGAACGCGTTTTTCAATTTTGAGGACTTCCATCTCTGATTTAAGAATGCCGAGAAGCTTATTCAATCGGTCTGAGGGGTTCAGGGTTTCGAGCAACTCCTGTTTTTCCTGAGTTTGAAAAACCATATAGGCGGCAATGGTGTCGGCATAGCGGTGTGGTTCCAGAATATTGGAACTGGCGGCCACGGCTTCCAGAGGAATTTTTTGATTCAGTTTTACGTATTGCTCAAACACTGTTCCCACACTGCGCATCAGCGCTTTGACATCTGGTGTGAGTTGGTCGTTTTCATGGATGCGGCTGACTTTTACCTCAAAATAGTCGGGATTTTTAACGAACGATTCAATGCGTCCTCTTTGCAGGCCTTCGACCAAGACTTTCATGGTTCCATCGGTCAGCTTGAGGATCTGTAAAATATTTGCCACCGTTCCCGTCTCGTAGATATCTTCGGGTTGCGGTTCGTTGTTGTTGGGATTTCGCTGGGCAGAAAGAAAGATGCTTTTTTGTTCGGCCATGGACTTTTCCAGGGCCAGAATAGATTTTTCTCGGCCTACAAATAGTGGAAGCACCATGAACGGGAAGACAATGATATCCCGTAAGGGGAGGAGCGGCAACGCGATTTTTTCTGAACCCATGATTTTAACTTGCCTGTTTTTTATTTTCGTAAACCAACATAGGTTTTTCGCCTTTGAGGACTACTTCGTCATTGATGATCACCTCTTCCACATCTGGCTTGGAGGGGAGGTCAAACATGATTTCTAGCATGGTCTCTTCCAGAACGGCGCGGAGGCCTCTTGCCCCGGTTTTCCGTTCGGTTGCTTTTTCGGCGATGGCGCGGACAGCCGCATCGGTGAATTTGAGTTTGGTGTTTTCAAACTCAAACAGTTTTTTATATTGTTTGATCAGAGCATTCTTGGGCTCGGTCAAGACTTTTACCATTGCTTCAATGGTCAGTTCTTTCAGTGTGGCGACAGCTGAAAAGCGCCCAACAAATTCCGGGATGAGACCATATTTAAGCAGGTCTTCCGGCTGTGTCTTTTCAAAAATATCCTCTTCATCAACTTCTTTTTTGGAAACAATATCATGTCCAAAACCGAGGCTTTTCTTACCGATACGGTTTCGAATCAACGAACCCAGTCCGACGAATGCCCCGCCGCAGATGAAAAGAATATTGGTGGTGTTGACTTGAAGAAATTCCTGATGCGGGTGCTTACGTCCTCCCTGCGGGGGAACGCTGGCTGTTGTACCTTCGATGATTTTCAAAAGTGCTTGCTGCACCCCTTCACCGGAAACATCACGGGTGATTGAGGGGTTTTCGGATTTTCTGGAAATCTTATCGACTTCATCGATATAGATGATTCCGCGCTCGGCTTTTTCAACATCGTAGTCGGCGTTTTGCAGGAGTTTTAAAATGATGTTTTCAACATCTTCCCCGACATAACCGGCTTCGGTCAGAGTGGTTGCATCCACAATGGTGAAGGGGACATCAAGAATTCGTGCCAGAGTCTGCGCCATGAGGGTTTTCCCTGATCCAGTGGGGCCAATCAAAAGCACATTACTCTTTTGCAGTTCCACATCTCCCATGTCCAGATTGGAGTCAACTCTTTTGAAATGGTTGTGAACGGCAACGGCGAGGATTTTTTTGCAGCGTTCCTGCCCGATGATATATTGGTCGAGGTGCTTGTATAAATCATGAGGTTTGAGAAGATGCTGGAAGTCTTCGCCCTTTTCCTGAGCCCACTCTTCCACCATGATTTCATTGCAAAGTTCAATACACTCGTCACAAATGTAGACACTGGGTCCGGCAATCAGCTTTTTGACTTCTTCCTGACTTTTTCCGCAGAAAGAACAGCGGTAATTTCCGGTGGTCGTGCTTTTCTTTGCCATAAAGCCCTCTCCCAAGGGGTTGGAATGGAGTGCTCATTCTACTCGAATCAGCTTTTCTTTTTGCTCTTACCGTCCGATTTAACTTCTTCCCGGTTACTGATGACGTTGTCGATGAGGCCATAAGCCTTTGCTTCTTCACCCGTCATATAGTGATCTCTTTCAGTATCCTTATTGACCTGAGCAATAGCTTTCCCTGAGTGTTTAGCCATGATGCCATCGAGGATGGTCCGGATTCTGGTGATTTCTTTGGCTTGAATTTCAATATCGGTGTGTTGCCCCTGAAATCCGCCGCTTGGCTGGTGGATCATGATGCGTGAATGAGGCAGTGCAAACCGTTTTTTCGGAGCGCCAGCCGCAAGGAGCAGGGCTCCCATGCTTGCCGCCTGGCCGATGCAGATGGTTTGAACATCTGGCTTGATATATTGCATGGTGTCATAGATGGCCATTCCAGAACTGACCTGACCACCCGGACTATTGATGTAGAGATAGATATCCTGATCTGGCTCATCTGATTCCAGAAACAACAACTGGGCGATGATCAGGTTGGCCATATGATCTTCAATGGCACTTCCTATAAAAATGATTCGGTCTTTGAGAAGGCGCGAATAAATGTCATAAGACCTTTCGCCTCGACTGGTTTGCTCGACTACGATGGGTACCAACTGGTTGTAAGTTTCTGTCATTGTTTTCTCGAGATTAGAAATTGGGCAAAGAAAAACATCTTTCTGAATCCGGCTACAATTCGGAAAGCATTTTTTGCGTGTAAGTCATTAAAAAATAATTAGATATCTTTATAATGGTTGATTTTTAATTATCAGTAATTAAATCTTTTCTGTCAACTATTTCTTCTTTAATTATTATTTTTTCCAGCGCGGCATCAAGGGTTTTATCCCGTTTCATGCGACTGTGGAGGCGAGCCAGGACTCCGTTTTTCCCCCATTCCCGTTTTATCTGTTGCAGATTGCCCCCACCCAGCAATTGGGACATGTTTTGAACCTCCTGTTCCAATTCTTCTTCGCTGACTTCTAAACCTAGGTCACGAGATAGTTGGTCGAGAATCAATTCTTCCCGCAGGGCTTTCATGGCTGGCTCGCGATACTGATCGAGCAGTTCAGGAGTCACCTCGACATCGTGATCGTGGCTATGATCATGTTGTTGGCCACTTTCTTTTTCCTGTTTTTTCCTAGCTTGTTCGGCCATGAATTTGACCTGTTCTTTCAATAGCCCGTCTGGAACATCTAACTGGTTCTGTTCGGTGATTTTTTCCGTCAGTTTCTTCTTCATTGATTTACGGGCTTCCCTGCGCTCAAAATCTTCTAGTTCGGAGCGGACTTTCTGTTTCATATCGTCCAGGCTCTCAAAATTTTTATCCTCCACACTTTTGGCAAACTCATTGTCCAGATCCGGCAGTTGCTGCTCCTGAATGTTTTTCAGCACAATTTGAAAATCGACATCTTTCCCGGCAATTTTCTTATTGTGGTAATCCTCGGGAATCGGCACTGTAATGTCGCGGGTTTCGCCAATTTCCATGCCAATCATGCCTTTATCCAGTCCTTCAATCAATTGTCCTCCTCCTGCCTGGATGATCTGGTCCCTGGCAGATCCTCCTTCAAAAGGCTCATCACCGATCTTGCTGGTAAAATCTATCTTGAGAAAATCCTTGTTTTGTGCGGGGCGGTCGGTCACATCGATGTTTTTCGCTTTACGCTGGCGCATCACGTCGATAGCTTGGCTGACATCGTCATCCATGATGCGTGGTGTTTTCATATCCAGTTCAATATTGGAGTAGTCCTTGAGTTCTACAGTGGGGAGGACTTCGATAGACGCGGAAACAGAGATATCTGTTCCTTCTTCAGCGCTGACATCTAAAAGATGGGGCTGGCCCACCGCTCTCAGGTCTTTTTCAACAATGGCGTTATTGAGTTGGTCGCTGATCAGGTTACTCAGGACTTCCTTTTTAACATCCGGGCCAAACTGTTTTTCCAGCATGGAGATGGGAACTTTTCCTTTGCGGAATCCGGGAACCTTAACCTTTTGCCCAAGTTTCTGATAATACTGTTTTAGCTTTTTGTCGTACTCCTGATGAGGAATTTCAAACTTAATTTTTTTGTTACAGGAATTGACATCTTCGATCTCAATTTTCATAAATTTCCAAATATTTAAAGATTGGCGGAGAACCTCCGCTGGCTCAGTGCTCCTTCGGGCTACCATAGCCGCTCCCGTTAGGGAGGGCGAAAAAATAGAACCAAAATCAAAAACTCATGTCTAGCTCCAATCAGTCTCCTCCACGGGTAGTGGTGCGGATGGAGGGAGTCGAACCCCCACGGTTGCCCACTGGATCCTAAATCCAGCGCGTCTGCCAGTTCCGCCACATCCGCATTTATAGCTCAATGGTTTAGTATGTCCTTACCACGGATTTTTTAATTGTTTTGTGGGTGTACGTCCGCAGAAAATTTCCAAATCCAATATATCATTTAATAGAGGCGGATTCTGCAAAATATCTAGATTTCCTAAGAATTTTAGTCCTTTTTCATTTCGGAATGGAGCTGTGAAATTTCTTTCTGAAGCTCTTCAAAATCGACTTTCTCTTTCACGCAATAATTCCTGAGATAGGAATTCATGATGAAGACACCGCCCCATTCGTCAAAAACTTCTCCGCTATTTTCTGCACGTTGTTCAAAAGCGGAAAAACTGTTTTCAATCTGCTCCAGCAGTTTGCAGAAGTTGACAACCTCGTTAGTTTCATCCATGTTTTCATGAACTACGAAGGTGCTGAATTCTTCGCTAGTGGGCGATTCTTTGAGTGCCTGATATTGTTCTTCTATCTGTTCTAAGCGGATCCCGAAATTTTCGCAATAAAGACGCAGATTACTGAAGGCGATGAACAAACACTCATACCCACCGATTTCTGATGCCTTCTCATTATTTTCATCAGAAACGAGTTGGAAAATATCATCCTCGACCGCGTCGAACATATCAAAAAAAATATTGAGCCGGGTTTTACCTTCGGATTCGTCTTGTTTCATTATCTCTGGATAAACCTGGGTTTGCGTTCTTTCGGGATGAGCAGGGTTCCGGCAGGGTAGTAGCCTTTTGGGACGGTCAGGCCAGGATAGACCCAGACATCTTTTCCGATCAGCACGCCGGGGCAGACGATGGCGTTGCAACCCAGTTCAACATTGTCACCGATCACCGCGCCCAGTTTTTCCATTCCGGTACTCAGGATTTCTGAGTCGAGAGGGATCTGGATAGGCTCGACATAGTCTTTTAATTTTTCATTGGCGCTTCTAAATTGCAGGTTGGCCAATTTCGATCCTGCCCCCAGATTGACATGGCTTCCTATAATGCTGTCACCGACATAATTAAAGTGGCCCGCTTCGGTATGATCCATGAGAATACTGTTTTTCACTTCGGTGGTATGGCCAATCACACTGTGATTTCCGATCAGGACGTTGCCACGGATGTAGGCCCCTTGTCGTATATCGCAACTTTCACCGATCATGGCGGGGCCTTTGATAATGGCCGAAGGCTCTAACTGTGTTCCCTTGCCGATGAAGATACCCAGCTCTTTCAAATAAACCGGTTCGGCGAGATGGATCCAGTTCTCAACATAAAATCCCTTGCCGCCGCGATGGTCACCGGGTGAACCGAGATTTATCTTGATTCCTTGTATGTGAGTGACAAAAGATACGCTCCCCACTTTTTTATGGATCAGCTTTTCCAGCCGGGCCTCCAATGTTTTTAAAGGATCCCACACCTGTTGGCATCC
Organism: Nitrospinales bacterium; assembly: GCA_965263085.1. Lineage (GTDB taxonomy): Bacteria > Nitrospinota > Nitrospinia > Nitrospinales > VA-1 > LS-NOB. Next base: position 1,273,094 of record OZ253582.1, on the reverse strand, counting down.
GGCAAAAATCTCTGGTTCGCCCAGGTCTGAAAAAAACAGGTTTAAATCTTTCATGTGGAGTCCTTCACTGGTAACTTCCGCAGTTGTTACAGTGGTAAGATTTTACCTTGCCAAATATAGTGATCACTTGCTGGCCTCACGCCCAGTAGGGTTAGTGGATTATATACCACTTGCCGAGAGGGGTCAGGCGGTTTCCCTCGGGGCCGGGTTGAATCAGGTTCTGTTTTTTCATTTCATCAATCAGTTGCGATTTGTACGGGCTTTTTATTTCCAGTTTTGCATCGGTCACCGATTGCGATGCGATTTGGCTGAGGATGTACAATTCCATTTTGTAAAAAGCACTGCCACGGTCTTTGAGTAGGGAGAATAATAGTTTTAAAACTTCCAGCCCGATTTTTTTCAGCTTTCCAGCGTCCGATTTTCTTCCACGCAGGTTAACGCTGATTTTGTTTTCGGTGCCGGAATTTCTAATAAAGATACCGGCTTTCCCCTCTGCAAGGGAAATATATAACATATCCGGGTCGTCAGGGAAATTTCGGGTTTTGCTGGAGTATCTGCTTTGTTTTGCGGTATGCAGTAAAAGCCATTTTACTTTTTTCCACACATGTGAGTCTCTATAGAAGAGGTCCTGCCGGATGTAGTACGCGTAAAGAGTGGCCTTGAAACCTGGAGAAAAAGGTTGACGGATAGACTGGATATATCTTTGCGGAGACAAGACTGTTGCCAGTTGTTCTGTGGCGGCAAAGGTGTTGAGAGCGCTTTTTAATCCATTTCCAGAATACACCGACACTTTCTTTTTGTCAGGCAATGTTAAATAACCGATAGTGATGTTGTGTCCTGTTTCTTCACTGCCTACGGCCAGGACTTCTGAATTATTTTTTGTTGCGCCAGAGTTTTCAGGGATTGATGTGTCGAGGTTCAAGAGGGTGCTTACACTCGCTACTCCATTTTTTTGCAATGACTTAATTTTATTTTTTAGTTGTGCTTGTTTTTTACTCGCAAATTTTCTTGCGGACAGTTTTTGTTCTAACAGTGCGAGGCGGATTTTAATAAGAACCCATTTATCGCCGACGGCGGTGAGCAGCGGGGTCAGCCTCATCGACTCGGCGGCGGCTGAAGCATTGAGGTCGCTTTCCACTGTATTGATATAGAGCGACCCGTTGTACTTGTCTTGGGATACCAGATGCCGTGCTTGCAGGATGGCGGTTTCGTCTCCGCTCAGGACCCACAGGGTATCCTGAAACGGATCGTACTCGAGGCGGAAGAACCGATCCCCATCTGCATCGAAGACAGCGCCGGCAATTCTTTTTTCCCCAGACTTTGCTGATTTCCGATTAGCCCGACCAATTTCAAACAGTTTAACGATGGCTTTATGGTGTTGGAAATGTCCGCCGGGTTTTAAGATCATGTCTGCGGTGATGCGCGGGTAGCCTTCGAGATCAGCAACTCCAGAGCGCAGATTAACCGCCCCACTTTTGTTGACTTCATAGACTTTGCCAATACCGGCTTTACGGAAAGTTTGTGCGGCGATTCCCGTCAACGCCCCGCAAGCAGGGTCAACCACCAGAGTGAGGGCTTTTAAAGTATTAGAAGGCTTGATCCAGGAGTTTTCAGGATGCAGGGAAAAACGCTGGAACAGGCTCAAGGCTTTCCGTCGGCAGTCAGTCCTTGTTCCCTTTATGGGAGCTTTATTAATAGTGCCGAAGTTTTGCTTCAGCAGGTGTCGGGTCAGGTCGGCATCGTCAGCGGGTAGAGGTTTCAAGCCATGAAAGGGTAGAAAAAGTTTGATGCCATTCTGGTCTTTGGGATTGTGGGAAGCGGTGACCATAATTCCTCCATCAGCACCTTCATGGAGCATGAACAAGGGTACAAGTGGAGTTGGCACGACACCCAGAACCAGGGCTCTACCTCCTGCTTTGCAGACACCTCGAACCACGGCTTCGGTAAAGAGACCTGACGGGTCTCTAGGGTCCCAGCCAATGACGATTTTTTTAGATGAAGTTGGCTTTTTTCTGGGCTGGTTTTTGACATAGCAATAGGCATAAAGCTCCATGAACTCTTCGGTGATCCAACCTTTTTCCAGAAACACCTGTTGCGGAGTTTTTCCTCTGCATTCGGAGCCTGTGGCCGATTTCATTTCCCGACGTACTCCATCAGTGCCCTGCAATCGAATGGGATTTTGCTTTAAAATAGTTTTTGCTTTCATACAGAATTGCGGGCCAGAAAGGATAAGAATATTTTGAAATATGGAGGTCTCTTGTGGCTTGGCGATTGTAACATAGAGGGCCTTAAAGAAAGAAGGGAGGGCAAGCTCGCCCAAATAGCACTGGATGGAGGCTTAGCCCGTAGTGCATTGAAATTAAAAAGGTTTTTTGATGGATTTTAATCTTTCCGAGGGTTAAGAATGAACTCATCCTGTTAAGAAGTGGACAGGTGGAGCGATTAGAATTTTAAGAGGACTGAGCTATGGCTTATAACGCTTTTATACAACAAGAACTTTCGCTAATTTTCTCCCACGGGAGTGGGAGCGTGCCCGCAACTTATCATGTACTCCGCGTCGATAAAACTCAACCTGCCGTGCTGAGGGTCTTCCACATATTCTTTATAGAGCTTGTTGAACTCGTTGCTGGTATCGGGAACGCTTTTTAATTCCAGGAACCGGGTTTCGACCGGGTCGCGCCGGAGGAGTTTCAAAGTGGGGGAATCGAGTTTGAACGGGGGCTTTAGTTTTTCCAGAGCGGCCAGGGGTTCCACACCTTCTGACATAATGTCTTTGATTTCTTCTTCGATGGAATCTTTTCTTTCCTGATGTCGGGCGTGAGGGTGATCGGCTTGGGAAAAAATCATGAAATCCAGATCAAGCCAGTAATTGTTGATGAAGTCATCAAAGTTTACTTCTACTCCGCTGCTCAAATGAATATCACGGGAATTACCAGGGTCATTCCTAATCAGGTCATTATAAACCTGAGTAATATTGTGGACGGAATCGTATAGTACAGCGCAGTGATAGGCATTGGGCGATTCGTGAGTGCGAAAAGAATCCATTGCCTTAACGAGAACGACCAGTGCGAAATGCATGTCTTCCATTTTCAAAAAAGCCGATGACCAAGGAAACCGGTTTTTGTACCATTGGTTGACATCGGTGGGGTATTCCTGTCTCGAAGAGTCTGCCGGGGGCTGGTAATTGTTGTCGACAAAATTCAGAATGTCATCGAGCTCCTTGTAGGCCAGGTCCAGTCCCGCCCGCACCACCGTGTAGGGAAACAGCTTGCGCTGGTAGTCCATATACTGTTTCAGTTCGGAGAGTTTGTCTTCCAGTGCGTGCTGGTGGTCTCTTTTGCTAATATCTTTAGCGAAGGTCAACATAGTATTTTATAGAATCCTGTATTTATTTTTTTCCGGGATCAAAGCGCTGGGTGAACATTTTCACCAGGTTCATTTTTTCCTCATCGCTCATGTTTTCGATCATTTTTCGGGCTTCAGCCATTTTTTCTTCTGTCATCTCCCCCATGGCATCCTTGGCGGCTTCCTGAAACCCTTTCAGGTTGGAGGCACCCTTGAGCCAGGAAAACTCGTCAGCGGATTTTTCGTCCGGTGCTTTGAAGTCGATTCTCTCCCTTGAGCGGAACTCAACATAGTTACCGACGATCTTGCCAAAAATTTGTTCATTCTGAAGTTTGTCCAGCACGTCTGACAGCGAGGTTCCGTGCTTTTTGCAGGCGTCGTAAACTGGCTTGAAAGGCAGGCGGACAATTTTTTTGGGAAACCCATTCTTGCGAATGGAGAGCTTGATACTTTCTTCAGCAGGGTTAGATTGCGTTTCGTTCATGATGCCAATTTCTCAAGATTGGACGGAGTTTATTCAAGAGTATAGTATAATCTACAAGAACTCGAAACACTCAAACACTAATTTTTATATTTTATGGTCAGGGCTACCAGAAAACCTCCAAAACCGAACATGAGCTCGGTCCTTCGGCTTGCACTAGCACAGGTTAACGGGCTGGTTGGTGGATTCCAAACCAATGCCGAGAAGGTGAAATTGGCTTGCGATCAGGCTCGCAAAATGGGTGCCGATGTGGTGCTGTTCCCCGAACTGATGGTCACGGGCTACCCGCCGGAAGATTTATTACTTAAAAAAAGCTTCATCAAAAATTGCCGGGAAACGTTGAAAAAAGTAGCGTCCGCTACACGTGGTCTGACAGCCGTGATCGGGTTTGCCGAAAAGGAAGGCAAGCATCTTTATAACTCCGCCGCACTGATGTGCGATGGCAAACATGCGGCAACAGCACGCAAAATACTCCTACCTAATTATGACGTGTTTGACGAGAAACGTTACTTCACCGAAGGCGACGAACCTCTGCGCTTTTCTTTGAAAGGGGTGCAAATTGGGTTGACCATCTGCGAAGATATCTGGGAAGAATCGGGGCCGGGGAAAACTTTAAGCAAGCATATCGACCTTCTCCTGAATATCTCGTCCTCGCCTTACCATAAGGGCAAGGGCAAAGCACGCAGGCAGATGATTATCAAACGAGCTAAAAGCTATAAATGCCCAATCGCCTATGTCAATTTGGTTGGCGGACAAGATGAACTGGTATTCGATGGCCAGAGTCTGGTGGTGGGCGCCGATGGGAAAATAATCGCGCAGGGAAACTCGTTTGAAGAAGAAATTATTTTTGCCGAGGTCGCCTTGCCACCCAAAAATAGAAAACCGAAAGCCGTTGGGATTTGCAGTGTTAAGACTCCTGCATCGTTGTCAAAGACCAATGTTAAAAAGATTGCCCCACTGCCCCCATGTGCCTACATGGAAAAGTCGGAAGAGGAAGAAGTCTACTCCGCTCTGGTGTTGGGCACCCGCGACTATATTTACAAAAACAGATTTTCTCAAGTGGTTTTGGGGTTGAGCGGTGGCATCGACTCATCGCTCGCCGCCGCTATAGCGGTCGATGCGTTAGGACCCGACAATGTGGTTGGCGTGATGATGCCGTCTCCCCATTCTTCACAAGGCAGTATGGTCGATTCCAAGGCTTTGGCAACAAACTTGGGAATAAAAACTTTCACCTTTCCCATCGTGTCGGCCATGAAGGCTTATGAGTACACTCTAAAAAAATTATTCAAAGATAGAGAATCCGGTCTGGCAGAAGAAAACCTGCAAGCCCGCATTCGCGGCAACCTGTTGATGGCGCTCTCCAATAAATTCGGCTGGATGGTTTTGACCACGGGTAACAAGAGTGAGTTTAGTATGGGATACTGCACACTTTATGGAGATATGGCAGGCGGATTCGCCGTGATTAAAGATGTGCCCAAAGGCCTTGTTTATGAACTTTCACATTGGTTGAACCGGAAAAAAGAAACCATCCCGAAAAATGTTCTCACCAAAGAACCCTCGGCGGAACTTCGACCAGGTCAGTTAGACACCGATTCTCTACCGCCCTATGACCTGCTTGATTCGGTTCTGTTGCGTTATATCGAAGAGGGTTTATCGGTCGAAGAAATCAAGGTGAAGGGTTTATCCAAATCCGAAATCCAACGCATCGCCCGACTCGTAGACTTGAACGAATACAAGCGCCGGCAAGGTCCCCCCGGCGTAAAAATCACCCCCAAAGCCTTCGGCAAAGATAGGCGCCTCCCTATTTCCTGTGGAGAAAAATAACCCCTCCCTCGCACACTCATCACCTGTCTTTTTTAGTTGATAAGTTGTCGTTTATATAAGACAATTAAGCTATGGAAGTCAAAGTTGCACCTCAATATAATAAATGATTTGAGGGACTTAAAGACAATAAGGCTAAAGCAAAAATTGCTATTAGAATTACTCGGATAATAGCGGGGAACTTAGGGGATTCAAAATCTGTAGGAAACGGGGTTTCTGAATTGGTCATTGATTACGGCCCTGGATACAGAATTTATTTTGGAAGGAAGGGAAAAGAAATTATTATCATTCTCGCTGGAAGCACAAAGAAAAATCAACAGCAATCAATCGACAATGCAAAAGAATTATGGAAAGAAATAAAACTACAAGATAAAAAGAAAACTAAAAACTAAACAAATATTATTAGGGGAGCTACCGCGCCTCAATATCAAAAAGACGGCATAGAAAAGGAGAAAATTAAATGGGTGGGCATTTAATTAATTTTGAAGAACATCTTAAAGAGTCTTTGCAAAACCCGGAATTTTTAGAAGAATATTTAAACGAGGCATTAAAAGAAAAAGATTTTAAGGTATTACTAGTTGCCTTAAGACATATTGCCGAATCAAGAACCGGCGGGATTACAAAATTTGCTAAAGAGGTTGGATACAGTAGACAAACAATATATAAAACTCTTTCAGAAAAAGGCAACCCAACATTAAATAACTTAAGCACTTTTTTAGATGCCGCCGGATTCCATTTAAGAGTTGAAGCTAATAAGCCGGGAAAGAAACCTAAACGCACTTCCAAGCGACAATTAACCTCGGCATAAAAAACGCTGGAAATCCAGCGCATCGCCCGACTCGTAGATTTGAACGAATACAAACGCCGGCAAGGTCTCCTGGGCATCAAAATCACCCGGCGGTAGCCGCCTGTGGCCGTGATACTCTTCCTCAGCTTTCGTGCCCTGCAAGGGTAAAAGACAGGCGGTTGCCCATCACCCAGAGTTTTATTGAAAAATAGAGATTTAATTTTTTATAGTAGAGGACTAAAAATTTTCGTAGGACTTTCATTAACTTCACGTTATGGCAAACCATATAATTCACGCGTTTGTTTTAGGAATTGTGCCTGCCCGCCATAACTGGGGTGTCTTATTTTGTGAACCTTTAAGTTTTGGGAAAGTCGATTCACGGTGTTTGCTGCGTCATTTCCGATTGCAATTAATCGGTTTGGTTTGATTAGGTTTATTAGTTGAGTAAGAAGTTCTTCTCCTTTTTTTCTTTCTTTGGCATTGTGAGATCTATTGCTAAATGGTTCACCAGGTAGATGTGGGTGTAAAGGAAATACATTCCATAAAAAAATAGATGTTTTAATTTGGGATAAGACTGACCATATTATGGTAGCAGTACGCTCTGCGACTAATTCCCCTTTGGTAGGACGCTCAATAGCAACACCCCAACGTTTCGCATGATCTCTCATATGGATATCATCAGTTAGCGCTAATCCAGTTCGTCTACCTCCTCGATATCCAAGGTCACGCCCAATCCATATTGCATCAACTTCTCTATCTAATGCGATTTCTAACATAGCTAAAAGGACCTTCGACCTTAAATGTGGGGCGTTATCCTGGTCGTGCGTATGACACTTGTTAGAATAAGGGTTGAAAGTGTTATCAAAATCCAATGAGCAAAGAACCTCGACAAAATCTACAGGCTTCATAGGGAACTCCTATAATGGTAAATACTTGATTATTTGAGTTTTATGGTTGTCGACTGTTATCCCTCCTTTATTATCTCTTACTTGCCTGAAAACTTCGTAACCTTGGATAATTGCTTCCTCTCGAAGTTTGAGAGGATATTTTTGAACGGGAATTATATACTTATTTCTCTAACACGGTAAAATAGGTTTAAATTTAGATTCAAAACTAATCTCTGTTCTTAATTTGATGAGGGAAATATTATGAAAAAGATTGGTGTGGTGCTTTCGGGATGTGGGGTGTATGACGGTGCGGAGATCCACGAGTCGGTCATCACTCTTCTGGCGATTGACCGGGCCGGTGCCCAAGCGGTGTGCATGGCTCCTAATGTCGATCAGATGCATGTGGTCAACCATCTCACTGGTGAAGAAGCAACTGGCGAAAAACGCAACGTTCTTGTCGAAGCGGCACGTATCGCCCGGGGCGAGATCAAAGATATCAGCACGGTCAAAGCGGATGACCTTGACGCTCTGGTGTTCCCTGGTGGGTTCGGCGCGGCAAAAAATCTCTCAACGTTCGCTGTCAAAGGCGAAAACTGTGATGTCCACCCGGAAGTCCTTCGACTGGTGAAAGAGTTTGCCGCAAAAAAAAAACCACAGGCGGCGCTGTGTATTGCCCCCACCCTGCTGGCAAAAATCTATGAGGGCATACCCAATAAGCCCACGCTGACCATCGGCAACGACAAGGAATGCAGTAGTAAGATGGAAATGATGGGTAGCACGCATCAGGACTGTTCGGTTCGGGACTTTGTCTTCGATGAACAGAATAATATTGTCTCAACCCCGGCCTATATGCTGGGCCAGAGTATCTCGGAAGTGGCCGAAGGCATTGAAAAAACCATTAATAAACTACTCACCCTCTAGCGAGAGAGGTGAATTGATCGCAGACGCTCGTTTTGCTCACGAGCCACAAAAACAGCACTGCGGCAAAGGTGAAACTTTAAAAACCAATTTATCAAACAATTTCGAGAATTTGAAGATTAGTCAGTGTAGTAGATTTTTGCAGGGCATCTTCTCCTTTGGGACTAAGCTTATTGCCTGCTACATTTAGAAAATGCAGGCCGGAGAGGGGTTGGGAATTAGCCAGATAAATTGCACCTTCATCGCCAATGGCATTCAAGGCGAGCACCAGACGGCGAAGGCTGGACAAATTTTTGGATTCCGCAATTGCCTTGATGCCTTGCGCATGAATCCAATTTTCGTTTTCAAGGTATAAAGATTCAAGTTGAGTCAGGGTGGTAGAGCGGGCCAGCGCCGAGGCTCCCTGGTCGGCAATACTATTATTGTTCAATCGCAAAGATTTCAGTCTGGCGCAGTGAGGCGATTGCGCCAAGGCTTCTGCGCCCTTGTGGCCGATTTTATTCTCACCGAGATCCAGAGTTTCCATGTCTTTCATATTTTCAGATCCTGCCAGCGCCTTCACACCTTCGGCACGAAGATCGTTATTATTCAGATCCAGCGTTTTAAGTTGGGTGATAGATTTAGAGGCGGAGAGAGAAATGGCGCTATCGGTTGTTAATCCGTTATTGCGCATGATCAATGTTTCGAGCTTTGTAAACATGGCAGACTCGGCCATAGCATAGACGCCATCATCTCCAAGATGATTGTTATTCAAAATCAAAACCTTGAGATTAGGAAACACCTGAGACTGTGCCAGAGCTTCCATTCCTTCATGAGTCAAACTATTATCGGAAAGATCAACCGTGACGATCTTTTCAAGGGGCGGTGCCTGCATTAAAAATCTTAAGCCCTCATCACCGATCCCCGTGTCACAAAGATTGATATCGGTCAATTGGCGGCCAAGTTTTGAGTCGGCAAGTGATTTAATGCCGAGCGGTTCCAAACGGTTATAGGAAAAGTTCAACCGTTCCAGATTGTTCATGCCTTCTGCCAAAGAAAGGACCTTCGCGCCCAGTGTGCCGATTTCGTTGCTGGATAAACTCAAGTCTTTCAGGAGCGTCAGTGCCTGGCACTTGGAAAGGAAGAATAAAGCTTCATCGTCGAGATTATTGTTAGCCAGTGAAAGTTTTTCCAGATTGCAAAAGCAATCGGAAGTGCTGAGTGGTTGTAGTCCACCTGAATTCAAACCTGTTTGTTCAAGATTCAGGGAAGAGAGAGATTTGAGCGGGCTGGCCCCGGCGATGACTTTAAAATCTTCTTCTTTAAGCTGGCAACCCAAAAGATCTAGAGATTTTCTGTCAAGACTCAACTTCTCCCGGATGAGGGTGCCGAGGTCAGGGTTCTCGGTATTTTTTTCGAAATACCGGAGGAACTCCAGACTGTCGTCAATGTCTTTCGCTTCCGCCATAACAAGATACAGTTAGTTTATGTGAAGCGAATTATACCCGGCGTAGTGGTCGGTAGCAATAGGGAGGTGACTGGCGCGACCGTCTCATTGCCATTGGCGACGTCGATTAGTTGAAGTGGACGGAGACTGCTTTGGATACACCCTGTTCTTCCATGGTGATGCCGTAGAGGGCGTTGGCAAAAGACATGGTTTTTTGGTTATGGGTGATGATGATGAATTGCGTGTTGACAGCCATTTCCTTGAGCATTTCCTGAAATCGAACAACGTTGGCTTCATCCAGCGGGGCATCCACTTCATCCAACAGGCAGAAGGGGCTGGGCCGGACTTTGAATACCGCAAACATCAGGGCGATGGCGGTCATGGCTTTTTCTCCTCCGGACATCAGGGCCAGACTCTGCAGGCTTTTTCCAAAAGGATTGGCTGTGATTTCAATTCCCGAATCGAGAGGATTGGCTTCGTCAACCAGCGTCAGGTTTGCTTTTCCTCCCTGAAAGAGACGTGCAAAAATTTCTTTAAAATTTTCGTTCACTAGTTCAAAGGTATCGAGAAACCGTTGCTTGGTAGTGTGGTTTATTTTTTCAATGGTTGAATGGAGCAGTTCGATGGACTCGGCCAGATCGTCCTGCTGTTTTTTCAGGAAAGTGTAGCGCTCGTTGGTTTTTTCAAAATCAGAGAGTGCGGCCAGATTGACCTCGCCTAATTTTTCTACTTTCTCTTTGAGTTCTTTAATCTGTTCGTCTGTTTCACTTTCATTAATATTTTCGTCATAGGACGACTGTAATTCTTCACGTGTTGCGTTGAAGTCTTCGTAAGCGCGTTCTTCCATGTGGGTGATTTCCATGCGGTTTTCAGATCGCTTGACTTCTATTTGAGAAAGGGTTTCGGTGATCTCCTGAATTTTTCGCGAAAGTTCGCGGGTATCCTGCTCCATTCCCTTTTGGTGATCTTCCTTTTGCCTTAGGGACTCATCTTCTTGGATGGCTGTTTCGGTCAACTGATCTTTTTCTCGGGAAAGCTTGAGAACTGTGTTTCCCAAGGTTGAAATTTCGCCTTCAATTTCAGTGATTCTGTTTTGGTTGGAACCGCGGTCCGATTCGCGCTTTTCAATTTGCTGTTTCAGGTTTTTTTGCTGAAGCTCCAGTCGCTTGATTTCTGTGAGCGTGTTTTCTCGCTGACCGATCAGCGAGGCGATCAAAACTTTGAGTTGGCTGATCTTGGATAAAATTTCTTCAAGGTCGGACCGGCTCTGTTCCAGTCCTTCTTGATGACCGGTTAAAAGCGCTTCTTCCTCAACCCTTTTTTGCTCGACAGATTCCAATTGCTGGTCCAGTAAAGATTTTTCCTTAGCTAGTTTTTCTTTTTCAAGGGCTATAGTCGAAATTCCCTCGTCAATAGAGGAGCTTTTGTTGCCTAGGCGCTCTGCTTCCTGACGGAGCTGCTCCAGATCGCGGAGTTTGTTATTTGTTGCGATCTCGGCGGCCTGAGTTTGCTGGTTCAGTTGCCGCAGGTTGGACTCGATTTTGGAAAGGCTCTGTTTTTTGTTTTCGATACTTCTCTGTGAGGTATCCAATTCTTCTTTAATGCTACCGGCACTACGAGTGAGAGTTTCTATTTCCCGATTCCTCGCAAGCAGACTTGAGGAATCGTTTTCCAGTGAGCCTCCGGTGACGAATCCGTTAGCGTCAATCATTTCTCCATTCAGAGTGACGACGGTTCCTTGAAATTCTGGTTCCTGGTGCAGGTGCAGGGCGACATCCATATCCTGAACGATGACAACACTTTTTAGTAACAATTCGATAACAGGCCGATACTCTTCCTGACATTCAATAAAATCGAGGGCTTTACCCACAATACCCTGCGTGCCATTCATATAAAGAGGCGTAGAAGGCGTTGATTTCGGGTTGAGAGGAGCGAACAAGCCTCGACCGGAATGATGATTCTTAAGGTAGCCGATGGCCTCCATCGAATCGGAGTAGGAATTGACAATGACGCTCTGCAGTTTTTCACCCAGTGCTGTTTCGATGGCTACTTCATATTGCGCCGGTGTTTGTAATACATCAACCAGCACTTCCCTGATTCCCGGGATGCGTTCTCCGTTCTGTTGGCTCATCAGGGATTTAACACCATCGTGAAATCCCTCGAACTGATTCCTCAGTTTTTTCAATGAACCTAGAAGGGAAGCTTGATGAAAATAGTCTTCTTTTTTGGAGCTATGACCATCTATTTCAGCTTGGAGTTGTTGCGAGTAGGAGGTGGTTTCCTGTTGCGATGTCTCTTGCTGTTCTTTTAAACGTGCAAGTTCCTCGGTTTTCTGTTGGTATTCCGTTTTTCTCTGCGCAAGGCTCGACTGGTTTCTCTGGGTATGGATATGGACTTCTTCTTTTTCCGTCACTAGTTTTTCTTGACCGGTTTCCAATCCCTGGATGCGGGTGTCGAGAGCGGTCATCTGGTTTTTCGATTGTGCTGTCTGCTGAAATAAGTTGTGAACGTTTCTTGTGCCATTGTGAACCTGTTCCTGAATTTCCTGCAATGCATCCCGCTTCTGCTCACTTTCAGCCTTGCGCTGCCCCAGCATAATTTCCTGCTCGTTGATTTCCTGCGAGGTGGTAGAGAGGTTTTGTCTTTCGTTTTCAATCTGGTTTGTCAGGTTGCTAATTTCCACTTCCATCTGGGAAATTTCCTCTGTGGCGGATTCAATGTCCGCTTTTGCTCTAGATTTCTGCTCTTTTTTGAAAGTAATACTTTGTTCGCTGTTTCCGATTTTAGAGTCCAGTTGATGAATGGTTTCGTGCGTTCCACTCAACCGGCTCAGCGACTCTTCGATTTCTACATTGAGTTGGGCGGTCTGGTTTTCGAAGGTGGAGAGGCGGGCATTCCACTCGGTTTTCTTTTCTTTATGCTCCTTTAACTTCGCTTCTATTTCATCAAGCTGTGACTGGTAACGGCGGACTTTGATGGAGAAAAGTTTGAGAGACAGTTCCTTGACTTCGGCTTTGTATTTTTTATAGCGTTCTGCCTTGGCAGCCTGACGCTTTAATGATTCGACCTGCCGGGCCAGTTCTTGAACGATATCCGCTACTCGTTCCAAATTCTGGCGCGAGCTGTCAAGCTTGCGGATGGCTTCGTTTTTGCGGTGCTTGAATTTCAGGATCCCTGCCGCTTCTTCAATCAGGATACGCCTTTCTTCCGGTTTGGAAGTGATGATGTCCTGAATATGGCCCTGCTCAATAATGGTCAAGACCTTTGGGCTGATCCCCGCATCCAAAAGGAAATCTGTGATATCCTTCAAGCGGCATGGAATCTGATTGATATAAAATTCGCTTTCGCCGGAACGATGGTAGCAACGGGTGACTTTGACATCTTCAACCACATTGGGAATCCCGGCGATCCGGATTCCCGCTGGTACATTGGATAAGGTCAGGGAAATTTCTGCCCGGTTCACCGGTTTTCGGCTACTACTCCCATTGAATATGAGATCTGTGATACGGGTGCTACGCAGGGTTTTGGACCTCTGTTCTCCGATGACCCAGCGAATCGCATCGGAGACATTGCTCTTTCCGCAACCGTTGGGACCGACAATGGCTGTAAAACCGTTTCTAAACTCCAAGTTGGTGGAATCGACAAACGATTTAAAACCCTCTAACTCTAAGTTTTTCAGATACATATTTGTTGGGGCCCAAGGATTATCGGATCTTTCGAGTTTTGTATTCTGGGAGGAAGGTTATCCCAATCCTGAGATATTGTAAAGTGAAATTATACCATGTTTAGTATACTTTAAATCTCTGCCCACAACATATTGTGGCTGGCCTATTAGACACCCTCACGGTGGGAGTTGTGTAAAAGCTGGTTAAGCCGAGAGATCAATGGAAGGTAAAGACATTGCAAACGAAGTCCAGCGTCACGCTGGTAAGGAGGTTTTTAGATGAAGCTATACTCTTATAATAAATGCGGGACCTGTCGTAAGGCGATCCGGTTCCTGGAAGACAGGAAAGTTAAATTTGAGTTGTTCGATATTACTGAAACGCCACCGACTAAGCAGATTCTTAAAGCGGCGATGAAAGCCAAGGGAATGAAAAAACTGTTCAATACCAGCGGAGTTCAGTATCGCGAATTGAAGATCAAAGATAAATTGGCAACCATGACCGAAAGTCAGACGATAGACCTGCTGGCTTCCAATGGAAGGTTGATCAAACGTCCGATTGCGGTAGATAAAAATAAAATCACTGTTGGGTTTGACATCGAAGAATATAAAAAGGTTTGGTAAATTAACAGGGATAACGATGGATCTGTTTTTAATCAAACACAAACTTCAGCATGATTTCCCCCTGGTGCGGGAAGCGTCCCTCCCGCATCCTCAGCGGGCCGCAGTGATGGTCATGCTTTATCCGAGGCACAATAAAACCCATGTGCTGATGATCAAACGAGCCATGCATCTAAAATATCATGCGGGAGAGATAGGTTTTCCAGGCGGGGTGTTTGAAGAAGGGGAGGATGATGACCTGCTGGCCACAGCTTTAAGAGAGACCGAGGAGGAGGTTGCTGTTGAAATTGAACCTAAAGATGTATTGGGTCGGCTTCCCATAGTGAGTACGCGATTAGGATTTGAAATCACCCCTTTTGTTTCCGTTCTATCTTCTGCTCCCGAATATGAACCTGCTGAGAATGAGGTAGGTGAAGTTTTGGAAATTCCTTTTACACCCCTGCTTGCCACGCAACAATGGGATGTTGGAAGCAAGCCTGCTGAAGAAGGGGTGGTGTACTGGTTTCAGCACTATAGAATCTGGGGTGCATCGGCAAAGATTCTCAAGCAAATAGGGCGCTTAAGCAGTTATTAGATGTTAAGGTTGCCTCTTGGAGATATTTCCTGGTTGTATACTAAAAAGAACGGATTAGTTGAACTAAGTATACAATTCCATATGAATACAATGAACCCACAAGATCGATTGATCTTTGCTCTGGATGTTCCAGGGAAAAAGGAAGCAGAGCGTTACGTCCAATTGCTGGGAGGGGTGGTCGGTTGTTTCAAGATCGGGTTGGAGCTGTTTGTCAGTGAAGGGCCTGATGTGATCAAAATGATTCAGGATCAATCTACGGCAAACATTTTTCTCGATCTAAAGCTTCACGATATTCCTGCTACGGTAAAAGGAGCGTTGCGATCTGCCGAAAAGCTGGGAGTGCGGTACATCACGATCCACTCTACTGAAGGGGAAACACTTCTTGAGACGGCTCAAGAAGTGAAAGGTTCGGGGTTGGAAGTGCTGGCGGTAACGGTGCTCACCAGTACGAGTGTGTCCTCTCTGGCGAGTCTGGGGATTCGTGAAGATATTGACGTAGCGGCTCTGGTTCTGGACCGCGCGATGCGAGCGCAAAGCTCTGGATGTGCCGGGGTCGTCTGTTCGGGAGAGGAAGCAAAACTGGTCAAGCTAAAATGTGGTGAGGGATTTAAAATTGTCGTTCCGGGGATCCGTCCGCAGTGGGCTCGGGTTTCGGCTGACGACCAGAGCCGCATCTCAACTCCTTCTCACGCCATACAGGATGGGGCGGACATGATTGTGGTTGGTAGGCCCATTCGTGATGCGACCGATCCAAGAGAAGCGGCACAAAAAATTATTGAGGAAATACAATCAATTCCACGTTAATAAATTTTGTTTATCTGCTAAGCCTGGTTTGCTGGATAGGCAGTATTATCTTTTTCTCCTTCTTTGTCGCTCCTGTGGTTTTTAGAACTCTCGAACGGGGAAAAGCCGGAGAAGTGGTCGGCATCATTTTTCCCCGGTACTACATGATCGGTTATGTGTGCGGTGTTCTGGTGTTGTTGGCGCTTCTGCTGACCGGATCGGCGGGCCTCAAATGGTGCGCTTGGGGCATCATGATGCTTGGCACCTCCTGTGCCGGCTTGGTGGTGAATCCTAAAGCCAGAATTCTTAAAGAACAATTGAAAGATGTTTCAGAAACGGAAAAGCCTGACCTTGAAGTACGCTTCAAAACCCTACATTCTTTATCGGTCAAGTTGAACGCGGCGGTTCTTTTGGCTGGGCTCTGGTTGCTCTGGCTGAGTGCCGCGAGCAATCTCTAATTAATATGACCATTTGTAGCATTTGAGGGCAGTGCAAGATTCGATCTGGTTAAAATCGCTATCGTTGTGCAGAAGCACCTGTTTGTTTTCGATGCATATTGCGGCGATGATGCAATTGATGGTCTTCCTGATGGTCTTACCTTTTTTTCTGCAAGTTCTGAAAATTTGTGCCGCTGTCAGATAAGTTTCAAGCTCTCTAGCATGCAGGATCGGAAATTCCAGCAGGTCGGATTTGATTTTTTTACAGTCTTTGTCTTTTTTGATTCCCTGTAGAATTTTGGTGAGGGCGATGTCTTCATCTTCTTCGATTAATCCAGACACTAGTGTCCACAACGATCATATCCGGCTCTTTCTCATTTGATCGAGGTTTCTCGTCCATTCCACTTTGCCTTGCATTTCGAGGAGCTTTTTTCTTTTCTTTTTGTTCACTAGTTCTTTAAGAGCGTGATGGACGAGGGCTTTTTTGGTTTTCAGATGGGTGAGCTTTAATCCCTCGGCTACCAGTTTTTCATTGATCTCGATATTGGTTCTCAACATAGCTTTGTTTCCTTGCAGGCTTACACAAAATATATTCAAATTATGTGTATTTAGCAAGTGGAACTATTAAGGGATGCGCAAAGCTTTCGCCGGGAGAGGGACAATGATTGATCTATCTCCCTTTATTGTAGGGAGCCAAGTGGTTGAATATTTTGATGAATTGTTTTCCCGATTCAGGGATTGCCCCGACCTGATTGGAAAGCAGGATGTTTTCCGCTGTCAGTGGTTTGCCGTAATAAGCCTGGTTGGCATCGACATCGGATTTGATGACGGTACCTTTCACGGAAACCCCGCCAAAAATACCCTTGCTTCTGGAATAGGAATAAATCTCTCCTTGC
The DNA here is from genome assembly GCA_965263085.1 of Nitrospinales bacterium. Lineage (GTDB taxonomy): Bacteria > Nitrospinota > Nitrospinia > Nitrospinales > VA-1 > LS-NOB. The sequence continues at coordinate 1,256,457 of OZ253582.1, read as the reverse complement.
ATGAAGACATCCGCCGCCGCTTCTGCATGACGGCCAACGGGTCCTACCGCCAAAGCAATATCTCCACCGAGTGTGAACTTTTTGCTGAGCAGTCCTTCCAGCCCCCTTTGCGTCATGACGAGCAGAATCAGGTCTACTGCTTCTGCACCAAATTGAAATCCAAAGCTACCACCGGCAGTATAAAAGAAGGCCGGAGCGCCCCATTTACCAGACTCTTTGAGGCGTACCGAGGCAAACCCTTTGCCGTATCGTGCGCCGATAAAAAACCCTGCTTTCACCATAGTGGGAAAGACAATGATCGCCTTGGCTTTGGAAATTAGCTTGGCGGGAATATTCTGATCGGGAGAACTCTGAATTTCTTCCAGAACCAGTTGTCCGGTTCGTAGTAGTTTTCGTTGTTGTGCCCCATCGGGTTTCTCGGCCCAGACCGAGGATGCGAAAAACAGGGTGAGGATGATACTTAGGGTTTTCATACGGGCTCCAGTTGAATCTACTAATTCTACTATAAAGGAAGTTTACCACAAAACCCAACCTCGTTGAAGCAGAGATAACTGGCGCCTTTATTGCTGATGTGTAAATTTAATTTTGCGCTTTTTAAGTTGTGCCTCTACCATGCACTGTCATGACAGCAAAGCGGGTGGAAAACTATCTAGGTAAAGAAGGCATTCTGTCCTCGCAGGTGGAGGGATTTGAATTCCGTCAACAGCAAATGGATATGGCGAAGGCAGTGGAGGAGGCGTTTGACGATGCCCGACACCTGATCGTTGAGGCAGGTACCGGAACGGGGAAAAGTTTGGCTTACCTCATCCCAGCCATCTTATGGGCCGTGGAAAATAATAAGAAGGTGGTTATCTCGACTTACACCAAGACACTCCAACATCAGATTCTCAATCACGACATTCCTCTACTTCTCGACAAGTTGGGAATAGTCTTTCGCTATGCCTTGTGCATGGGCAACGAAAACTACCTGTCGCTCAGGCGGTTGAAACGGTCAGCCCAAGCGGGGCTGTTCACTCAGTCCGACGAGGAAAAGCAATGGGAAGGTATTTTCAACTGGGCCGGAGAGACAGAGACCGGGTTCCGAAGTGACCTGCCTTTTGAGGTGCTTCCTCAGGTGTGGGAAGAGGTGGGACGGCAGAAAGACCTGTGTTTGGGGAAAAACTGCGAAACCCATTCTTCCTGTTTTTATTTTAAAGCCCGCAAGAAATGGTTCGGTGCCCATCTTTTAATCGTTAACCATCATTTGTTTTTTGCCAACGTTGCCAACGCCGGAGCGGTGCTCCCTGCTTTCGATGCGGTGGTTTTTGACGAAGCCCAGAATCTGGAAAAAGCGGCTACCCAGTTTCTAGGGCTGGAAATTTCCAATTCCAGTTTGATCTATTTTCTCGACCGTTTGCATAACCCACGCGCTAAACGGGGATTGTTGACTCGCATCGACCACGACTCGGTGCCGCACCTTCGTAAATTGGTGATGTTTGCACGTCAGGCGGCCGATGCTTTTTTCAACCAACTCTTAGAAGAGTATGGAAAGAACGATCGAGTACTTAGGTTCTATAAACCCCCAGTATTGGATAATGGTGTGTATGTTCCGCTCGAAGCTCTGCGGGAAGCATTGAAATCCTTGGAAGGAGGCTTGTACTCGGAGGAAGACCGGGTCGATGTTTCAGCCGCTGCCGAGCGGTGCTTTGAGTTCAATAACGCTCTGTCTGCTATTCTCAATCAGCATATGCGCGGATATGTTTACTGGTTGGAAATCACACCAAGAAAACGTTTTGCCCGTGTGGTTTTGCGTGGGGTTCCCATACATGTGGCGGAAGAGCTGCATGCGCAGGTGTTCGATAAAATTGACCGTATTGTTATGACCTCGGCCACACTGACTACTTCCAAAGGATTCGGTTTTATTAAAGAGCGCATTGGTTACCAGCCGGATGAGGAGCTCGCTTTGGATGCACCTTTTGATTACGCCCACCAGACCCTTCTCTATACTCCCGATGATCTCCCTGAACCGGGGGATGAAGCAGGAGTTTATGTGGAGGGTATTGCCAACCGGTGTCGGGAGTTGGTGGAGGCTTCCGGCGGTAAAACATTTATCCTGTTCACCAGCTATGCACTTCTTAATCAGGTTTATGAAAGGTTGGACGAACTTCAGTTCCAGTTTCCGCTTATCCGTCAGGGAGAAATGCCCACCGTTCAAATGATAAAAAAGTTCAAGCAGGAACCCTCAGTGATTTTCGGGACGAACTCCTTTTGGCAGGGAGTGGATATACCTGGTGACGCGTTGCAAAGTGTCATTATTACCAAGCTTCCCTTTGACGTTCCCAAAGAACCGTTGACAGAAGCCCGCATTGAAGAACTGCGTCAGCAGAATGTTGACCCGTTCAGGCATTACCAGATTCCCAGGGCGATCATTCAACTAAAGCAGGGGTTTGGCCGGTTGATCCGAAAGAAGACCGATACCGGTGTGGTTTCCATTCTCGATTCCCGCATGAGTCGACGCGGTTATGGCAAACAGTTTATCGCTTCATTGCCTCCTTGTCCGGTCACGACCCATTTATATGAAGTCCGAGATTTCTTCCGCTTCTAGCGAGGTAGGCGACTGAGCAATACTTTATGGAGCCGAGAAGTCGATTGAAAACAGGACTAAAGATATTGCTAGTTACCAGCGGAGGTGCTCTGCCTAGTGGGGGCTATGGGATTAAGGGGGAGTGTAAACGAAATTGGCCTGGATGGATAATTTCTCTTGGTCGATGGTTGCCGGAAAGGGGTAAAAGGGAGCTGCTTCCTTCACGGCTTTACGCGCGGCCATATCCAGAATTTCATAGCCCGACCGATTCAACAGCCGTATTCCAAGAAGGTTGCCGTCCTTGGAAATCCTGAACGCCAAAGTGAGATGACCGCTGATGCCCCTTTGCACCGCCTCACTGGGATAAACCCACACCCGTTCAATCTGGTGCTTGATCCTTGTGAAATAAGAAGCGTATTTGACCTCTGTAGTATCGAGGGCAACTGGTTCGTTATCATCGATGTTTTCTATATCTTCTGTATTGAGCGATGCGAAGGGTTCAGGGTCGAACCCATCGAGAAGGGCTAGAGCACTACCTGTACCTGTTTTGGGAATGGGAGAGGATGTCGTGGGTTTGGGTTTCTCCCTGGCGATGGATTTATATTTTCCAATATCTGACTCGGGGAGAGGCCTGTTTCTCGGCTCACTTGCGGAGCTTTTTTGAGGTTTGCGTGTGGTTTTCTTTTCTCGAATAGGCGGGGTGCTTGTCTTGCCCGCTGACCCTCTCGATTTTGGCACGACGGTTTTATTCTGTTGATAGGTTTTTGCCGTTTTCTTTGCGGTATTAGAATGGGCCTGGCTGTCAAATTTTGCCAAGAGATCTCTGTTTTTGGGTTTCTCGATTTTTTTTGGTGGTGTCGGTGTGTCGATGATTCGGCCACCTTTGGTGGCCAGGGGTTTTTCCGGTTCGATATATTTCACCCGGATAGGGGGGGTCTCTTTTGTTTTTTCTTTTCCGTCAGGAATCGCCATATGTACGATCGTCGATGTTATATGAATGCCCAGCGATAAAAGAATAAACCCAGGTAATGAGGTTCGGTTCATATAATCATTTCCCAGCTGCAGTTTTGGCATTTTTGGTTCGTTTGTCCGCATACTTAAATTTTAGCCTGCAAAATCACAGCCTGTATTATAGCGTTATTTTTGGTCTGCATAAAGCTTGGTTAGCGGACAATGCGGGTGGTTTTCCTGGTCAGGCTTGTTCCAATTGCGCACATTTCTGTTTATACCAGCGGTATGCGAATTCAACTTCTTTTAATTTTTCATTGGGGAAGGTGTATTGGTTGTCCCTGTTAAAGGGTATATAACCCATCTTGAGCGTTTCATAAATGTGGTTGAGGTAAGAAGGAAAATCTCGATACATGGGAATCTCTGCCTTCAACTGAGGCATCCCCTCTTCACGAAACTGGATCAGGAGTTTTCCAAACGGATGGATGGTCTCCAGTCCCTCTCGGCCATGATTTGTTTCCGCATGATGGGCGAGGGACTCAAAGTCTTCCCAATCCTCCAATGCATCGATATCGGAAACGAAAGCCGGGTCGTCATGCAACATGGTGGTCAAGGGAGTGTTGAGCAAACGGGAGATGCCTTTATGGAAATTTTTTTGGGACATGCCGAAATGATATTGGTCGCCGGGCCGGATGCGGTTCACACTCGTTCGAAACGTTAACAGATGATCTATGACATACGGAAGAGCCTTGAGTAAGTGCAAGGGTTTTTGCAGGGCAGTTTGAATGCCTGCGTAGATTATTTGTCCATCCTTGCGGGCAGAGTGCAGATGATCAATTATATCCAAATCCATCATTGCGAAATTAATGGGATACAAATTGGGTTCTTTAATATCCAGAAGGGCATCTTCATGGTCGTTGAGAGCGCGGTAATGGTAATTACGCTTGACGAATTCGCTATCCGAATTCTTTGCGAATTCCGGGAACATCGTTTGCCGGGAGTTCAGCCAGAGCACCAGGTTATATTTTTCGTTGCTGGGCAAGTGCAATACTTTTTCCAGGTCGTATAAGAAAGGCAGGTCACCGGGTTGGAACAGAACCAGTTCGTTGGGTGAAGGAGAAAGCAAATCCCGACCCAGATTCATGGTGTGGACCAGGTTGAGGTGTTGGGCATCTTCATGGACAAACTGAATAGTTTTTCCGCGGGTTCCGACAATGTTGAAGAAGCGGTCCATAACTTTTTTAACTTCCTCAGAACCGACGACCACGATTTCGCGCAAGCTGGAATTCAGCAGGTTGCCCAGCGCGTAACACATGATGGGAATCCCTCGGATCAAAAAAAGAAATTTCAGTCGGTCAATATCATCATCTTCAGCTCTTAGGATAAGGTGGCTGATACCATTTTTCTTTGCGTCAATTTCACGCTCTGCCTTGGCAAGGCTTAAGGCATCGGCTTCTTTACGGGTGGAATATTTGTTATGGCTGAAACTGATGATACATTTTTCGATAGAAGCTTTATTGTTCGCGAAGGTCATGGAGTCAGAAATTTGTTGTCAGAGATTACTTTCACGTTAAAGGTGACCGTGGCATCACTTGGGGTTTTGCCGGGTTCTGTGGGAATACGGAAAATTTAAGCGAAATTTTTTCAGAGCAATAATCACTAGAAGCTCTCATCCTAATATAATGGCAAGGTTTTCTCTACTAAACCTTTGAGAAAATTGACTTGATTTATAAATTTTTTTGTTCATACAATTGAGGGCTTACAACGAAAATAAAGGACTTATTCATGGGAGACCAGACCCATATTGTGGAGTTGATCGACCAGGTTTTAAATGAAACCCAGGATCGACCGCAATTGCAGGAAAAAATTCTTGATCTCAGAGATGCCCTGTTCCATGCCCAGCAGTCTGCCCAGCAGTATGCGTTGAAAATCAAGACCTTGGAGGAAGCCATTGAAAAGCTGAAGTCCCCCGCGCATCGCATTGGCACGATTCTAGGGCAGGGAGAGAGTGGCTTGGTGCGCCTGGTTTCTGGAGGTACGGAATACCAGGCTGCGGTCGTCCCGGAACTGACGGAAAATGAGGGATTGAAAATCGGCGATCAGGTCGCGCTGAATGAGGGGTTTGTAGTGGTTGCCCGGTTGCCTTTGCCCGTCCAGGGACCGCTTGCAAAAATTTCCGGAAAGCTTGCTGGTGGGCAATGGTTGGTGCAGGCGGCGACCGGAAATACCGAAACGATTGTTCTGGCCCGTGATAGTCTGGACGAAACTGAGCTGAAAGAGGGCGAGGAAATTTTTCTTGACGGTAACCAAAGAGTTATTTTGGGCAAACTTCCCAAACGAGAGTTGCACACCCTCGTCGAAGACGATTATGAGCACGTGGAGTGGTCGCAAGTGGGAGGGCAGGAAAAAGTAAAAGAAGAGGTGCGCAAAGTCCTCGAATACCCGCTCCTGCATAAAGAAATTCTGAGCCAGATGGAATACCAGGTGCCCAAAGGGTTCCTGTTTTATGGCCCTCCAGGTTGCGGTAAAACTCTCATAGGAAAAGCGATTCTTACCGAAGTGATCCGCAAACTCTCCGAGCAGGAAGATTCCAAACTGCAGGGCCGGTTTATCCATGTCAAAGGGCCGGAGATCCTCAATATGTGGCTGGGAGAGTCGGAACGTAAAATCCGCGAAATTTTCAAGAAAGCCCGGGATTATAAAGAAAAGGGTCAGATTCCTTTCATATTTATAGATGAAGCAGAATCGATTCTGGGAACCCGACAGGCCTGGCGTGGGTCGAATATCAGCAACACGGTAGTTCCCATGTTTTGTGCCGAGATGGATGGCATTCAGTCGCTTCGTGAAACAGTTGTGATTCTGGCGACCAACCGGCCCGATCTAATCGACCCTGCTGTCATCCGGCCCGGAAGAATTGATAGAAAGATCAAAGTATCGCGTCCCAACCGCGAAGAGTCCAAAGCCATCCTGCGTGTTTACCTGAAAGATGGACTCCCCCGTGAGCATGAAGATTTTGACGCCATGGCTGAACCGTTTCTGGATCGCCTGTTTGACCGAAGTTCGGCACAGGAAGTGCTGGTGTTGACTTTGAGAAGTGGCGGTAACAAAAAGCTGTACTGGAACGATTTCATTTCCGGTGCGGTCATTGAGGGAATCATGAAGCGCGCAAAAGAGAGAGCCATTGAACGGGCTATTGAGGGTGAAGCGTTGTGCCTGACCGTTGATGATCTTGTGATTTCTCTGGAGACTGAATTTGTTGAGGGTAGTCTGCTTCCGGCCGAATCCAATATGGAAGACTGGCTACAACTTCTGGATATGGAATCGAAGAATGTTGTGCGGGTCAGACGGCCTAACGAATCGGATAAGGCTACCGAAAACACGATTCGCAGATCTATCATATGATTGTTTCTCTCCTAGGTATGGAGACCGAGTATGGGATAATCCGGGAAGATATGGAAAATTCCGATCCGGTCGAAGAGTCCATGAAACTTTTAAAGGCTTGCCAGCGTAAAAGTGTTTTTGGCAAATGGGCCTACTCGCAGGAGAACTCGCATCTGGATATGCGTGGGTTTCGGGTGGGTTCTTTGGCTCAGGATGAAGAAGAAGATGCCTTTTGCGCCGAAGATCGTAAAAGGTCTTATTCTTATCTGGAGATGAAGTGTGACCGGGTTTTGGCAAATGGTGCCCGGTTTTATAATGATCATACTCATCCGGAATACAGTACTCCGGAATGCCGGTCGGTGTTGTCACTGGTAGCGCATGATGTGGCGGGCGAACAGATTGTCGCCGAATGCGTGGCCCTACGCAATCAGGAGTTGGAAGGCAAACCACTGCAGGTGTTCAAAAATAATACCGATTACAGCGGCCACAGTTATGGAACTCATGATAACTACCTCATCCCCCGAGAAACTCCTTTCGAGAATGTGGTAAAGCAGTTGGCCCCTTTTCTGGTGACGCGTCAGTTGTATGCCGGTGCGGGAAAAGTGGGATCGGAAAATGCCATCGGCTTTCAGGGGTTGCAGTTGGCCCAGCGGTCTGATTTTATCGAAACGGTTTTAAGCATCGAAACTATGACGAACCGTCCACTCATCAATACCCGAGACGAGCCGCATGCGGTGAGGAGTCGGTATCGGCGTTTGCATTTGATTCTCGGCGATGCCAATATGTCTGCTTATGCCACGGCCCTGAAGGTAGGAAGTACATCGCTCGTTCTCAATCTGATTGCCAGTGAAGGGAAACTTCCTGATCTGGAATTAGCGGATCCTGTGGCGGATGTATTGAGAGTGTCTCTTGACAGAACTGCGGTATTACAGCGCAAGACCGGTGGCACCATCACGGCTCTTGAAGTTCAGGAAGCGTATCTGGAGGCAGTTGAAAATTCTTTTACTGGAGAGGATCGAGAGTGCAACTGGATTTTTGCGGAATGGGGAAAGACGCTCGATGAACTTAAGCACAGCCCGGAAAAACTATCGGACCGCATTGACTGGGCTATTAAAGAAAAATTATTTACAGAGTTCATGCAATCAGAAGGCGTTGGCTGGGATGACCCATTACTCAAGAGCCTGGATTTGGAATACCATAATCTGGATCCTGACCGGGGATTGTATCGGGGGTTGCAGCAGGAGGGGGATGTTTATTCTCTGCTCAATGAAGAAGAAATTGCCCGTGCTGTTGAGTCTCCTCCGGTAGGAACACGTGCCCAGATAAGAGGGCAGGCGGTGGCTCAAGGTGCGGAGAATATAAAAAGTATTCATTGGACTGGGGTGGAATTTGCAAACGGAGAGATTCTCGATTTAACCGGAGTCATCAGTTCTGAAGAAGTTGAAGAGATTATTAACTCCAGCCAACAATTGGTTTAGAACAACAAAGGAAGAGTAAAAAATGTTTGAAGAACCGTATCGCTGGATGGAAGCAGTTTCCAGCCGCCACAGTTATGTTCAGGAAAAGCTGAAAATGGGTCAGCCGGTGTTGTCGGTTCCTTTTAACGAAGGGGTACTAATCATGGGGTTTGCCTCGCAGCCGGGAAAAATATTTGAAGTCTATGATCGCATTGCATTGGGCGGCGTGGGTCACCCGGCTGATGTGGAGCGGTTGCGCATGACGCTTTTAGATATGGCGCATTTGGAAGGATTCAGCCGTTCAGCTCAGGATGTGACGTTGGCAAGGCTGTTGCAGTTTGGCATTACTCCAGCTCTCAAACAGAACTTTGAAGAGATCCAACGAGCTCCTTATATCATTCGGCTCCTTCTTGCCGAACTGGACGGTGATGGTCATCCTAACTTTTTCCGCGTGAACTATGATGGGCATTGGGAGACATTTAAAAGCGGCACCGTTATTGCCGGTAATGAAAAAATCATGGATGATGTGCAGAGGAAAATTCAAGACACGCCTTTTGCGACGTTCCCACTAGATAAAGCTTTAGAGGAAACCTGCCGCCTTTGGGATAAAAGCAGAAAGCAGGAAGACGATGAAAATACACCAAAGACTTTGAAAGAGGCTTTTGATCAATGGTATCTTGAGGCGGCGGTATTATCAGCAAAGGCAGAACGAAGGGCTATTTACAGAACGCTCACAGAAGAAGAGATTGGCAAATTAAAATCATCGGTCGGTTGATGCTCAAGTGATAAGGCAGAAACGGCCTAGCAACAAAAGGAGTTGGCCTATGGAAATGAACGATCCTCTGAGAAAGGATAAAAAAGAAACCAGTCCAGATCGTAATGATTCCGGTCCTTCCAGTCCGGAACCTTCACGACCGGGAAAGGATAATCTTTTGAAGCGGATGAAAAAGGTGGATCCGAAACAGTCTGAAAAATACAAGCAGAGAACCGGTCAATGAGTTTTCAACCTGATCCTCATACTTCGCCAGGCGATTTTTTCGAGCTGTTGGAAAAATCTGGCTATCGCTGGCATGCTCGCATTGATTCTTCGCAAGCGCGAAGCGGCATTACGGTGACCCAGGGCACCACGGTTCTCGCCTTCCACTTTAAGGATGGCGTGATTGTTGCCGGTGACCGGCGGGCCACGGCGGGCAACAGCATCATGTATGAACGTTGCGATAAGGTCATCCCTATTGATGATTATACGCTCATGGCAATTGCCGGGGTTCCAGCCACAGCTTTCGAGATGGCGCGGGTTCTCGCACATAACTTTGAGTACTACCGGCGCTCACAGATGCAGACTATGAGTGTGGAAGGAAAAATCCGCGCGCTGTCAAAACTTCTGAAAGAGAATGTCGGCATGGCAATGCAGGGGCTGGGCATGGTGAGTCCGATATTCGCCACTTACGATGTGAGATCTAAAAAGGCGGCGATACATTTTTACGATATGCTGGGGGCGGATTTCAGAATCAGTACTCATACCGCGACCGGGTCCGGTTCGCCAACCATTCGAGGAATTTTGGAACATGAAGACATGTGGGGGGATAAGCCTCTATTGGAAAGATCGGAAAGCGATGCGGTCACTCTCGCCATCCGGCTTTTGCAGACTGCGGCGCAGTTTGATTCTGCGACCGGCAAAGCCCGCCCAGAAGATGAAATTTTTCCCACTGTGGCATTGGTCACTGAGGCAGGGTACCGGTTTTTGAACGATAAAGATCTGGCGAAATTGTGTAAGGCTTCGCTAAAACGAGGCCGGGCAACGTCCGGTGGTAACTAGCAATGGCCCGTTGAGCCGCGAGACGGATTGCTTGCAGGATAAAAAGATATTACTTATTGAGTCCAGCGTCATGTTGGTCAGCGGAGGGGTTCCGCAAGAGGTGGTATGAAATGAAAAAACGCATCTTCGGTATCGAAACGGAATATGGCCTTCTGGTCAAAAATGATGCAGAGTTCCCCTTTGATTCCGAGGAAGTGGCCAACAAGGTCAAGGATCATATCTTCTCAAAAAGCCATGGTGTGCTGGACCTTCATTACCGTGCCAACGATGAACCTCCTCGTAACGGTGGGTTTCTGCTTAACGGCGGACGCCTGTATCTTGACATGGGGCATTTGGAATACGCCTCCCCGGAATGTTCCAACCTTGTTGACCTGGTGACTTTTGACCGCGCTGGCGACACGTTGATTCAGGAAGCGGTAGAGGAGTTAGGCTGGGCCGAGCATGTTTCGTTCATCAAGAACAATGTGGATCTAGAGACCAGTGCGACGTTCGGGTGTCACGAAAATTATCTGGTCGGCAGAGGGTTCCCTTTCGGTGAGGGCGACAACCTGAAACTTCTTTCTTCCTTCTTAACCACTCGGCAGATTTATTGTGGTGCGGGTCGTATTGGTTCCTGCGATCTCCACCAGTCTCGGGACCGGGATGATATTACGCCTTATGAAAACCAAGGCGATGAGGAGGTGAGCTTTCAGCTTTCACAAAGGGCTGATCACATTCCCAACGAATTTCATCGGTGGGTGCAAGATAACCGGGCGATTGTCAACACCCGCGACGAGCCGTTGTCGGACCCGAACAAATACCGGCGCATCCATCTTCTGGTTGGCGACTCTACCATGAGTGAGTTTGCCACCGCTATGAAAATGGGAACTACAACTCTCATGCTGGAAATCATGCAACTGGGGGTCGCTAAACGGGAATGGATTCTCGCCGACTCGGTTTTTGCCATGCGTTCCATTTCCCGAGATCCAGATTTTCAATGGCATGTGAAACTGGCTTCGGGAAAGTCTTCCAGCGCTTTGGAACTGCAATGGGATACTTTAAAGACCTGCAAAGAGCATCTGGCTGGGAAGGACCGCGAGACGGACTGGATTCTGGAAGGATGGGAATCGGTCTTGACCGATTTACCTAAAGGACCGGAAGCAGTGATCGGCAGAGTGGATTGGGCCAGCAAGTACTGGATGCTCAACGAGTTTAGAAACGAAGAGAACCTGGAATGGCAAGACCCCTGGCTCAAAAGCCTGGATCTGGAATACCATAACCTGAATAAAGAGACCGGTCTGTTCTGGGGATTGGAAGCCAGTGGTGATGGCTATCGTAAAACCACTGATGAGGCCGTCAATTTTTCAAAAATCAATCCTCCAAGAGGAACCCGAGCGCATGGCCGAGGAGAGCTTGTTAAAAGGCTCATAAACCAGCATCCCCACATGGGGTATCTCATAGACTGGATCGGGTTTCGCCTTAGTAAAACCGATGAACCGTTTTTGATGCTTGATCCATTCATCTCCTATAAAGAGGAAATTATAGAACATCTTGAGCAGTTTGATTCCCTCCCTCATCAGGAAAATAAACAGAATATGGGAGGCCCGGAGCGACGCGGAAAAAAAACCTTATGAGTGATTGCCTGTTCTGCAAAATCAGCAAGGGGGATATTCCTTCGGATAAGATTTATGAATCGGACACCTTGTTTGCGATTAATGACATCAACCCACAAGCTCCTACACATATCCTGATCATTCCCCGAATTCATCAGGCTACCTTGTTCGACGTTGAGGAGAAGGATCACATGGTGATGGGCTCGGTGATCAGCGTGGCGAATCAACTGGCTAAGGAGAGAGGACTCGACACATCAGGATATCGGCTGGTGGTCAATTGCGGCGCTGGGGCGGGGCAGTCGGTGTATCATATTCATTTTCATCTTTTAGGCGGTCGCGCTCTGAGCTGGCCGCCAGGTTAGGGAAAATGGTCACTGCAGAACAATTATACGAAAAGCTTAAAGATATTCAGGTGGGCAATCCGGTTTGCCGATTTACTCCGGAGAATTGTGAGCTGTTGCTTCCTATCATCAGAAAGATTGAAGATATCAAGCGCGAAAAGAATGCTATCATTCTCGTTCATAATTATGTTGCGCCGCAAATTTATTATAGTGTCGCTGATTATACTGGTGACTCTTATGGCCTGTCGAAAAAAGCCAAAGAATCCAACGCAGATGTCATTGTTTTTGTTGCAGTTCGTTTTATGGCAGAGACGGCCAAGATTCTCAATCCGCAAAAAACCGTGCTTGATCCGAACCCCAATGGAGGTTGCTCCCTAGCTGATAGCATAACGGCGGATGATGTTATAAGGCTTCGCAAAGAGTTTCCCGGTCACACATTCGTTTGCTACATCAACACAACTGCCGAGGTGAAAGCCCAGTGTGATGTGTGTGTCACCTCTTCGAATGTTTACGCCATTATTGAAAAAATTCCTAACAACAAGATTTATTTTCTGCCCGATCGACTTATGGGCGAAAACGTGATCAACCATTTCAAATCCAGAGGCGTGAATAAGGATATCCAGCTTTGGGATGGAACCTGCTACGTCCATGAGGAGTACGAGTCGGAAAGTATAGATCAGGTGCGGAGAAACTTTGAAGGTGTGGAAATTCTTGTGCACCCGGAGTGCAATTCGTCAGTGGTGGGCAAGGCCGATTATGTCGGCAGCACCAGCCAGATGCTCAACCATGTCAGAGAATCTAACAGAGACTCTTTTTTTCTGGTGACGGAGTGTGGGCTGACCGGTATTTTGCAATCCGAGTTCCCGGAAAAAACTTTTGCTGGAAGCTGTACCCTCTGTAAATATATGAAGTCCAATTCTCTGGAAGAGATACTCCACGTTCTTGAAAATCCTGGGCCCGAAAACACCATCACTCTCAGTCCGGAAACTCAGAAGCGAGCTCTCCAGTGCGTTAACCAGATGTTCCACTACTACTCGGAGTAGGGCCTGACCAGTGGTAATTGGCAGTAGCTTTATCTGTCTTCCCACTGAATATATGGTTAGCAATGATTGTGAGCATGTCTTTATCCATCATGAAGGTGAGATGACAGGCATTGTCGCAGTGAGTCAATTACTGGGGAATTACAAGTCGCAGGATATATTTGGCTCTACAGACCGAGAATACATGGGGCTTCTTCCCTGTGGAAAATCCATTTTAATACATTTTCTTTAGAATGATGGGGAGCAAAACAGCAAGCACGACCACAAGCCCTATAAAAGTTTCCCAGCTTTGAAACATATTTTCCTCATTCCTTCGGGCCGGTCATTTTTTCCGGTCGCACTTTTTCGTCAAACTCATCCGGCGTGAGCAGGTTCAAGGCTACCGCTGCTTCCTTTAAGGTGCTGTTATCCTGATAGGCTTTCTTAGCTACTTTCGCTACATTATCATAGCCGATATGCGGATTGAGAGCCGTGGCTAGCATGAGCGAGCCATTAAGATGTTTTTCGATCTGTACTCTATCAGGCTCAATGCCCACCACGCAATGGTCGTTGAAAGACCGGCAGGAATCGGCAAGCAGTCGAATTGACTGGAGTAGATTGTAGATCATCATTGGTTTAAAAACATTGAGTTCAAAATTTCCGGAAGACCCCCCGACATTAATGGCAGTGTCGTTGCCGATCACCTGCGCCGCGACCATGGTCATCGCTTCAGACTGGGTCGGGTTGACTTTGCCCGGCATGATTGAGCTACCCGGTTCATTGGCAGGCAAAATGATTTCTCCGATTCCGCATCGCGGACCAGACCCGAGCCAGCGAATATCGTTGGCGATTTTCATGAGCGAACAAGCGATAGTTTTTAAAACGCCACTGGCCTCGACAATGGCATCATGTGCCGCGAGGGATTCAAATTTATTGGGTGCGGTGACAAAGGGACAGCCGGTGAGGTCGGCAATTTGTTTAGCGACTTTTAAGGCAAAATCCTTGTGCGAATTGAGGCCGGTTCCCACCGCAGTTCCACCTAAAGCGATTTGATACATTCTGGGCATGCAATTATTAATGCGGTCGAGCGCGTATTCCAGCTGAGTTGTGTATCCGCTGAACTCCTGCCCCAGGGTGAGCGGAGTGGCGTCCATTAGATGAGTGCGACCGATTTTTATGATGTCTTGAAACTCACTGGTTTTTTTTCGGAACGATTCAGTCAGAGTCGATATAGAGGGGATGAGCGTGCCACGAATGCGCTCCACCGCCGCGATATGCATGGCGGTGGGAAAGGTGTCGTTGGAAGACTGCCCCATATTAACATGGTCGTTGGGGTGTACCGGGTCTTTGGAGCCGATGACCCCCCCGGCTATTTCAATAGCCCGGTTGGCAATGACTTCGTTGGTGTTCATGTTGGACTGCGTCCCGCTACCGGTTTGCCAAACCCTTAAGGGAAAATGTTCATCCAGTGTTCCTTCGATCACTTCATCGGCGGCCTGGCAGATCAGGTCTTTGGTGTTTTCAGGCATGAGTCCCAACTCTGCGTTGACCATAGCCGAAGCCTTTTTCAGGATGCCCATTCCCCGGATGATTTCGCATGGCATGGTTTCGGTGCCAATATCAAAATGGATCAATGATCGCGCGGTTTGAGCGCCATAGTAACTGCCGGCAGGGACATCAATTTCTCCCATGCTGTCAGTTTCGGTCCGGGTACTCATAATGCTCCTCCTCAGGTTTTAAAATAGTCTGCCGCTTCTGGCATATTTTCTTCGATAAAGGTTTTGAATTTTTTTAATAACCTTTGCTCGGCCTGCCGCACGGCCTCCCGGGTGACTCCTCTCAGGTCGCCAATTTCCTTTAGCGATAAAGGATTTTCAGAGAGGATGCGTTGGTTGAGAATTGTTATTTCGTTGGCGTTCAGTTCGGTTTTAAAATTTTCAATATTTTTATTGAGAATATCCTGGAACTGGTTGAATTCTGCGTTGGACTCAACAGATTTCCCGTCCGTAAGAGTTTGCGCTGGAGTCATGGTGCTGTCAGGGTGGGTGGGGGCGTCGATGGATACATCCATTGCGCCGATGCTGGCAGAAACGTCAATGATTTCTCCCTCATTCACGCCAAATCGTTCGGCTAGCAGTTTGGTGGTGGGGTCAAACCCCTCTTGTTCAAGTTTTTCCTTTTCCTTTTTCAGGTTGAACAACAGTTTTCGTCGGGCGTTAGTAGTACCCACCCGCACCAGCCGCCAGTTATCGAGAATATGTTTCAGGATATACGACTTGATCCACCAGGTGGCGTAGGACGAAAGCCGGACGCCACGAAAAGGATCGAAATTTTTAACCGCTTTCATCAGGCCGACATTGCCTTCCTGAATCAAATCCATCAGGCTTTGCCATTCGCGCTTGAATGTCATGGCGACTTTAATCACCAGCATCAGATTGGCGGTGGTCAGTTTATAGGCCGCATCGAGGTCGCCGGTTTTTTTATAGCGGATGGCCAACTCTTTCTCCTCTTCTTCGGTCAGGAGTGGATATTTACGGACTTCCTGAAGATAAGCCGAAAAAGGGTCGAGCCGGACCAGCGAGCCCTTGGTCCGAACTGTCGGCAACCGGGGTTTATCCGGTTTATCTGTGGTTATTTCATTGCCCATAATTAGAGGTATATTTCAATAAACTCTTGTTCCTGCCAATTTCTGCCGGGTTGTATTTCATGCGGCAAAACTTTAAAATGATTCTATGACTCGTTTAGCACTATTTGGAATAGCTGTAATCCTGCTGATTTTTATTGCCCGCGCGATTTTCCCCTCAAAAAATTCGCCTGCGGAAGAGGAACCAACAGAAATGGTCATGGACCCCAATAGCGGGGTATATATTCCGAAATCTGAAGCTATCAAAAAAAACATCAACGGCAAGGAATATTATTTTTCAAGCGAACAAAGCGCTGAAGAATTCATCAAAAAACAAACGCCCTTCTAGGCAAAGCAAGGTCAATCGGGTCAGACTATTATAGCAGAGGATTTGCCTCAAACCGGAGAAACAGGAAAATTCATGATGCAATTAAAAAAACAGCAATTCAGTCAGTTAGTTGGGCGACTCAGAATGCAGGTATTACCTGCTTTGATGGTTTTGGCGATGGCCGTTCCGGGGTTTGCTAAGGGGGAATGCGAGCCTGTCGATAAAAAACGTATTAAAATTGAGGGCTATATTGCCAAATCTTATCGCAAGCAAAAAAAACAGGTCTTCAAGGAATTTGGCGAGATTGGTTTCACACGCGTGGCTTTGAGGGTGTATCCCATGGGTGAGACCTCAAAAGTCATTGCGGTGGGGCGATGTGTGCCTGCCTATATTGCCCAACACATCATCAAAAAATCCATGGAATACAGCACCGGTGTGGAGAGTCTAGTGCAACAGCAGTTTCTCCATTCACATTGGGTGGGTGTCGGCGTCACCATGTTTGATGAGCCTTCACAGCAGATTGTTTCTGCTGATCAAGTGAAACAGCTTTTGAAGGAGGATATTTCCGATGAGGAATTTCATGTCCTGTACCGGAAATTGTCAGTGCCCAATGCACTGGTTCCCTTTTTTGGTTTGAAGTTGCCGAATGTTAAAATTGCACAACCAGATTAATATTTTTCTGATTTTAAAGGTGTCAATCTATTGTCTCAATGGCTAATTGTCGCGGCGAACGAGGCGTGCTCCATGAGAAATGGTTTTATCGTCCTTGTCATACCAGTAAGCGCAACCGTTCATATAGAAAAGAATCTGCGCTTCCTTGCCTCGGGTGGATGAAGTCCACGTACAGTTTCCCGCACCAGGAGGAAACACAGAGTCGAGGTGAATATCACTGCCCTTGAAATCCTTGTTCAACTTTTCTTTGTCAAAAATAGATGATGCCTCATGAACAGTTGGAAGACGCCAGTCAGTATACCCACCCAGTTTTTTTTCGTTCATTGATTTTATGTACCCTTTTGTTTCTGAGTAAGAAATTTCTTTATCCAGATCTAACCGTGAGTCATTCGCCATCCAGATGACGCTGGTCAAGGAATCATAAATAGTTCCATTATCCCTTTTCAAAAACCTTGATTTTTCGTTACCCATTCTATTCTTCTCCGTTATAAAAGAGCTCCAACTTTTTTGAAACCGCGTATTTTTCAATTGAGTCTTCATTCTAACCGATGCGCTGGAAATTTCAAATATCGTTCGTGGTTTATCTGAAGACATCTTTTAAGAGGAGCCGACCCGAAATAGCATATGACACGAGAAGGGTTGCAAAAAGGAAAGATTTCGATGAAGCAGGAAGGCGGGTGTCTGGCAATTATTACGATTGCTGACCCTGTGCCTGGCTACTTGTCGTGAGGGCGATTAGCAATGGCTCAGAAGGCCGCCTGAAAATTTTTTTTACTCAAGAAAGTTTACCCTAACAGCTAGTGATAGAGGTCTGTACGGCGGTCGTTGAAAATGTGGTTGCGAGGGTTGAGGGATTTGTTGCGGGCCAAACTGAGGTCCAACTCGACTACATGCACCTCTTCATCGGTCATCGAGGCCCGAACTAAAACATTGCCGTTTGGGTCTACTACCTGACTCTGGCCTATGAAGTTAAGAGGTTCTTCATCTAAACGGTCTTCCATTCCGACCCGGTCAGCAGTCACGGCAAAGATGCGGTTCTCCAGACAACGGGTGATCATGGCCTGCGGGCAGTGGGCCAGGACGAGATTGGAGGGATGCGCGATCAGGTCCGCTCCCATGAGGGATAGGGTCCGGGCAGTTTCGGGAAAGTGCCAGTCGAAACAAATCATGATCCCTACTTTTGCGTCGGCAATATCAAAAACTTTGAGTGGCAGGTCACCCTGCTGGAAGCAGTCCATTTCAGTGTCAAAGAGATGGAGCTTGCGATATTTTCCGATGTAACCCTTGGGTCCGGTGACGACTGCGGAATTGTAGACCTGATCATTTTCGATCTCGACAAGGCCGGCGATGATAGTAGTATTGTTTTTTTTGGCTATGCTGGTCAGCGCATTGGTGGTGAGCCCTCCGGGAACCAGCTCTGCCAGGTTACGCAACTCTTGCTTGTCTTTGAACTGATACCCAGTGGCAAAAAGTTCAGGCAGGACAAACAAATCGGCGCTTTGACCTTCAAGAAGCTTTGCAATCCGGTCAAGATTATCCTGAACGCCTGCAAAAATAGGTTTGTTTTGAACAAAACCGCCTCTAAATAACTTTTTATTTTTCATATACTTATAACCATTATTTTCAACTGTGACTTATATGTGACTATTTCGTTTCCGTAACATTACTGTTTTTATGAGGTTTATTAAGGGGTCCGTTTTCCTTGTTTTTTCCATCATAAACTCAACTGCATTTATACGTCTTTTCATACCCCTGAATATACCAGAGATTTTTTAAAAATAACTGGATTAGAAACACGAAAATACCCTTCCCCACATACACCCTATATATTCACCCTCATACCCTTTTCCTATACTGTTGTTTCACTAGCCACTTCACCACTACCTGTTAGTATGGTATTCTCACCAAATGAATAAACCACTCACATTCTTATTATCACTCACTTTTCTATTTTTGTTTAGTGGTTCTGTCTATGGGGATGACTTCCTGGATGGTGTTGATGCATACCAAAGGAAAGACTACAAAGAAGTAGTCAGGTTGTATCATCTTTCCGCCGAACAGGGGGATGCAACAGCACAATTCAACTTGGGTTGGATGTATGGCAACGGACAAGGAGTTCCACAAGACTACAAAGAAGCGGTCAGGTGGTATCGTCTTTCCGCCGAACAGGGAACTGCAAGAGCACAAGTCTTCTTGGGTGCGATGTATGGCAACGGACAAGGAGTTCCACAAGACTACAAAGAAGCGGTCAGGTGGTATCGTCTTTCAGCCGAACAGGGAAATGCAGAAGCATAATTCTTCTTGGGTGGGATGTATAGATTTGGACAAGGAGTTCCACAAGATTATGCATTAGCACATATGTGGCTCAATCTTTCTGCTTCTAATGGACACAAAAATGCTGTGGAATACAGAAACAGCGTAGAAAAGAAAATGTCTCCACAACAAATAGAAGAAGCACAAAGACTGGCAAGAAACTGGAAACCTAAAAAATGAATAAACCACATCAGACTCTCATGGCGGGTTGCTTGAGAGGGTCAGGTCACCCTGGAAGTTTTGTTTCTCAGTAGATGGTCAATCAAGGTCAGGGCGACCATGGCTTCGGCAATAGGAACGGCTCTCGGAGCCACGCAAGGATCGTGTCGGCCTTCAACACGGATTTCAGACTTCTTGCCTTTCTGGGTGATGGTGTTCTGGGTTTTGTTGATGGATGAGGTAGGTTTCACCACCAACTTGACAACGATATCCATACCATTGGATATTCCGCCCAGAATTCCTCCAGCGTTATTGGTCTCGGTCATCACTTTTTTATTTTTCGTGATGAATGCATCGTTGCACTCCGAGCCGGTCATGGTGGCGGTTTGAAATCCTGCTCCGATTTCTATTCCTTTTACCGCGGGGATGCTCATGACTGCTTTGGCCAGGTCGGCATCCAGCCTGTCGAAGACAGGTTCTCCCAGCCCGGCGGGCACTCCCTTTGCCACGACTTCAACGATGCCTCCCAGTGAGTCACCGTTTTTACGTGCCTGCATGATGGCGGAGATCATTTTTTCGGCGATTTTCGCATCTGGACAACGCACAATATTTTTTTCTATTTCTTTAAAGTTTACGGTTGTTGCTGTGTGGTGCCCGATCTGTCGGGTGAACCCGGTGATGGTGATTTTATAGCGGGCCAAAAGTTTTTTAGCGATGGCCCCGGCGGCCACTCTGCCCACCGTTTCCCGGGCGCTAGCCCTCCCTCCACCTCGGTAATCACGAAACCCGTATTTTGCATCGTAGGTAAAGTCTGCGTGACCGGGACGGTAGAGGTGTTTGATCAATTCGTATTTTGAAGAGTCGGCATCCTTGTTATCGACACGCATGGAGATGGGCGTGCCCGTCGTTTTGCCCTTAAAGACACCGGACATGATCTGGATTTTGTCACCTTCCTTGCGGGTGGTGGTGACTTTGCTTTGACCGGTTCGTCGCCGGTCCAGATCTTTTTGGATATCAGATTCTTTGAGGGGCAATCCAGCCGGGCAACCTTCCACTACAACCCCGACACCATCACCATGAGACTCGCCCCAGGTGGTGATCTTAAAAAGTTTTCCGAACGTGTTTCCAGACATAAATTATGGGTCGAATACGACTCTTTCTGTTGAAACCTGACCGGGTAAACAGAAGGTTCACTCGCACATTTCTGAGATAGAGCTATTGAAAAATAAAGACTAACTGTTATTGGTTGGGGAAGGGGCGTGGTGCGGGTGCCGGAAGACTCTGCGGACTCAGCTTTTATACGAGTGAGGCAGGGGTTTTGACTTTAAAACCCCTTTGAGGACTCTATGTCTCGAGCTTTTTCGTGTTCGTCACCAGTTCCCTCAACTCTTTTCCGGCTTTAAAGAAAGGTACTTTTTTAGAAGGAACTTCCACTTTTTGTCCGGACTTGGGATTTCGTCCAACTCTGGCATTTCTTTGTCGGATTCGAAAACTTCCAAACCCTCTCAATTCGACTTTCTTTCCTTCTGCCAACGATTCAGTAATACTAGAAAAAACAGTATTCACTATAACCTCAGTCTGTTTTTTCGTTAGATTAATCTCGTTGGCTACTCTTTCAACAAGCTCTGCTTTAGTCATTAAAAAGTCTCCCCCCCAGCGGTAAACATTTTAATCGCCTCTAAAAAATAATTCGGGGAAGTATATCATCAGGTGGAATTAAGTCAAGCCCAATATTTTAATGGGTTTACCCGGTTTTTGCACCTGAAAAGCCCTTTCAAGAAACCGGGCTAACGAGTTGCATAACCTGGTTTGGGGAAGGGTGCTTCCGTTTTCCTGCGCGATAGACATCTTGTAATTAATTTTTTTCAGGGAAACCAGAGATATTGCAGGCGAGGGTAGGAAGATGGCATTAAGGTTTTAGCCAGTCCGCTGGAAAGCAAATTTTCTAGAAACAAGTCGAGAAAAAAAGTTTTCTCTTTTTGTTCAATGACTTTAGGCCTTCCTTTCACGCCGATCTTTTTTGCCAACAGTTCGATGGTTTTTTCGAGCCCACCCACCTCATCAATCAGTTTGAGTTCAAGAGCTTGTTGGCCGGTCATGATCCTTCCATCGGCAATCTTATGAACCTGAGCCAGGGGCATGTTTCGGCCTTTGGCAATAGCCTGCACAAATTGCTGGTGCACATTATTTACCACATTTTGCAAAAGTTTTTGTTCTTCCGAACTCATGGCTCGGAGTGGGGAACCCACATCTTTGAATTTACCGCTTTTAATAACCTTGGGTTTAACACCAATTTTTTTAGTCAGCTCTTCAATATTATTAAAAACCATCACGGCAGATATGCTCCCTGTCAGAGTACCAGGATTAGCTAAAACATAATCAGCTGCGCTGGCGATATAATATCCACCTGAGGCAGCCACCGTTCCCATGGAGGCATAAACCGTTTTATGATCGGCTCGGAGTTTCATGATTTCGCTATAAATCTCTTGTGCCGGGGCAACAGCTCCACCTGGAGAATCAATGCGCAGGATGATGCCGCGCACTTGTGGGTTGTGACGATAGTCGGAGAGTTGGCGAACAATACCCCGGGAGTCCATCAGCATTCCCTGAACTTCGACCAGAGCGATTTCTCCTGAAGGGGATTGCCAACGCGGCAACAGGGCAGAGCCGATGCTCACTAATATCATCAAGATAAAAAGCCCCGCTGAAAATCGTAGAAAAGATCTAAAGAAAGATCGCTTAGGTTGAGTTGTAGGCTTCATGTTCAGGATTCTCCTTTCGGGTTCAGAGTCTTTAAGGTGTTACTCTTCTTCCTTAAAAGCTTCCAAGTCTACCTGTTCTTTTTCGATCTGCGAAATGTCGAGGTTTTCCACAAAGGCTTTAATGCTTAAAGCGATTTTTTTGCTGGCAGTATCCACTTTAATCACTTTTGCCTTGATATCATCGTCCACCTTTACCACAGATTCGGGATCTGTAACCTTTTCAGAACTGAGTTGCGAAACATGGACCAGGCCTTCTAAGCCATCTCCAAACTCCACGAATGCTCCAAACCTTGTTACCTTGATGATCTTACCGCTGACTTCGGTACCGATAGGGTGGTTAGCCGCGATATCATCCCAAGGGTCGGGTTGTAACTGTTTAACTCCAAGGGAGATGCGGCAGTTTTCCTTGTCGATGCTGAGTACGGCGGAGGTGACTTTGTCTTTTTTCTTCAGGGTTTCAGAAGGATGCTTGATTTTTTTCCAACTCAAATCGGAAATATGGATCAATCCATCCACACCGTCTTCTAGTTCCACGAAGGCGCCAAAGTCGGTCAGGTTGCGGACCATGCCTTCAACTTCAGAACCAATAGGATATTTGTCTTCAATTTTTTCCCATGGGTTGGGCTCGATTTGTTTCATACCGAGCGAAATACGTTTTTTATCTTTGTCGAGTGTCAGCACGATGGCTTCCACTTCATCCCCGATTGAAACTATTTTACTTGGGTGTTTGACATGACGGCTCCAACTCATTTCGGAAATATGAACCAGACCTTCAATGCCCTTTTCAAGTTCTACAAACACGCCATAGTCGGTGATGCTGACCACTCGCCCCTTGATCTGCGTGTCGACCGGGTATTTGGAATCGACATCTACCCATGGGTCGGCACTGGTTTGCTTGAGACCGAGCGAGACGCGCTCTTTTTCTTTATCGTATTTGAGGACCATGACTGTGGCTTTGTCCCCAATGGAAAACATTTCGGAGGGATGGTTGACCCGGCCCCATGACATGTCGGTAATGTGTAGCAGACCGTCAATTCCACCCAGGTCGATGAACACTCCGTATTCGGTGATATTTTTGACAATACCTTCAATGAGACTTCCTTCACTTATTTTCTCCAGAGTGCCTTCGCGAACCTGTTTGCGTTGTTCCTCCAGGAGAATTCTTCGTGACAGAACAATATTGCCGCGTTTTTTATTCATCTTGATGATTTTCATGTCGAACTTTTCGCCCAGCAGTTTTTCCAGATTGCGAATCGGGCGAAGGTCGATCTGGGAACCAGGCAGGAAGGCTTTGAGTCCGATATCGACAGTTAATCCGCCTTTGGCTTTTGCGACCACCACACCCTGAATGACTTCATCCGCTTCATAAGTTTGAACCAGACCATCCCAGATTTTAATTTTATTGGCTTTTTCTTTGGATAAGACTACATTGCCATCGTTGTCTTCGACCTTTTCAAGAAAGACTTCAACTTCTTCGTTAATTTGCAGGTTCTTGCCATTCTCAGAAAACTCCGAAAGAGAGACTATGCCTTCCGATTTAAAGCCGACATCAATGGTGACCAGTCTGTTGGAAATGGCGATCACTTTTCCCATGATGACCTGCGAAGCTTTAAAGCGGCCAAGACTATCGTTAAAATAGCTTTCCATCTCTTCATAGGCGGCGACTTGGGTTGCGGTTAACTCTTCTATTTCCGCCTTGTCATCATTTTCCATTTGTTCTAGTAATTTTTTTGATATTTTCATGTTCTCTCGCGGTGTTTAAAGGTTATTTATACTTTTAAAGACATGATCGGTGACTTCTTTAATACTTAATCGAGTGGTATCTACTTCCAGGGCATCGTCTGCTTTGACCAGTGGAGAAATTTTGCGGTTGCGGTCTTCATGGTCACGTTGCCGAATTTCTTCGATGATTGATTTTAAATCCAAACTTGGGTTCTTAAATTTCAGTTCTTCATACCTACGTTGTCCGCGCTCTTCAGCGTCGGCAACGAAAAAAAATTTTTTTTCGGCATGGGGGAACACGATCGTTCCAATGTCACGTCCATCCATGACGATATTACCAGTTTCGCCGATCTGACGTTGCCGGGCTACCAGAATCTTGCGAACAAACTCTTGTGCGGCAACTGCTGCGGCTCCCCGTCCCACTGTTTCATCTTTTAAAAGGATAGTGGCATTTTCACCCTCCACCAATACTAATTGCCCTTCAGCGCCAGGAACAAATTCAATATTCAGGCTTCCGGCAATATCTGCCATAGCCGACTCATCGGCAAGGTCCAAGCCTTTTTTCTGGGCGGTCCAGGCCACGGCACGGTACATGGTGCCGGTGTCGATGTGCCGGTATTTCAGGCGCTTGGCAACCAATTTGGCAACCGTGCTTTTGCCGCTCCCTGCGGGTCCATCTATCGCGATAATCATCACCTTAAATTACGCTCAGCCGATATTTGTTTGCGGCTATAAATTTGTTTTTCAATTCCTGCCCGTCACCTTTTTCGATGGTGTTGCGGATCTCTTCCAGTTTGTTCTGGAATCGGTTGATCAGGTCCAGCGAATGCTCGCGATTAGAAAGGCATACATCTCTCCACATAACCGGGTCACTGGAAGCGATACGGGTGATATCTTTCAGTCCGGCTCCCGAATAGGCAGTGACTTCACGACCATCTGGAGTTCTCAAGGCTCCGAGTGTGTTCATCAGTGCGTAAGCCACGATATGAGGCAAATGACTCACCGCACCAAAAATAAAATCGTGTTCTTCTGCCGATAAACTGATGACCTTCATGCCCACGGCCTTCCAGAGTGCGCTGATTTTTTCCAGAGCCGTTTTGTCAGTGGTATCCGTCGGGGTGACAATGCATTTTGCGTCCTGATATAAATTTGCGGTGGAAGCTTCCAGTCCGGAATTTTCTCCTCCAGCGATGGGGTGTGACCCGACAAAAAATATGCCTTCGGAAACCAGCTTATCTATTCCCTTGACGACGGGGTCTTTCACCGAGCCGACGTCGGTAATCAGAGCGCCGGGCCGAACATGAGGAGCCATTTTTTGCATTAATGGAACGAGAGTCGAAACCGGTGTGCATAATACGATCAGGTTGGCATCGCTAACCGCTGCCGCTAAATCAGCCGGGCAGTGGTCGATGATTTTTAAATCCCTGGCTTTTTCCAGATTCTCACGGTTTCTGCCAAACCCCGAAATCTCTTCTACAAGGCCACGCTCTTTGCAGGCCCTGGCCAAAGAGGCCCCAAGCAGGCCCACCCCAATGATGGTCATTTTCCCAAAAAGCTTCATAGCTGCCCCTGTTCGGGATAAGAGCCCAGTACCTGCAAAAACAGGGTTTGTTTTTCCAATGTTTTTAAGACGCGCTCTACGGTCTTATCTTCAACGTGACCGATGAAGTCAATATAGAACAGATATTCCCAGGGCCGGTTGCGCAAAGGCCGGGATTGTATTTTCGATAAACTGATATTATTTTTGGCGAACAACTGCAGGGTTTTAAGCAAAGATCCTGACTCGTCAGCGATGGAAAACATGATTGATGTTTTATTTTTTTTAGCTCTTTTAGCCTTGTCTTTCGAGATGATCAGAAACCGGGTGTGGTTTTCGGCTCGATCCTGAATATTTTTCTCGACAGTTTTTAGCCCATAGACCTCAGCGGCCAGTTCCCCGGCGATTGCAGCCGTGTTTTTGTTTTGTTTAGCCAATTGCGCCGCCTGAGCTGTGCTGGAAGCAGGAACCTGCTCAACACCCGGCAGATTGCTGTTCAGCCAGTTTCTGCACTGCGCAAAAGGTTGGGGATGCGAATAGACTTTCTTGATCTTTTTCCGTCCGGTGACTGTGGATAAAAGATAAAGCCCGATGGGCATCCGGGTCTCGCTACAAATATAAAGAGGAGAATCGACAAAGCAGTCCAGAGTTAGGTTGATAACCCCTTCAATGGAATTTTCGACTGGCACGACTCCATAGTCGGAGTTGCCCAACTCGATTTCCGAAAAAACGGTTTCAATATTTCCGCAAGGGTTGAAGGTGCAGGAATGGCCAAAATGCCGCACCGCCGCCTGATGGCTGAATGTGGTCTCCGGCCCGAGAAAAGCGATCTTCAAAGGTTTTTCTAACGCTAGTGTGGCAGAGAACAGTTCGCGAAAAATGGATTCGATGGAAGAGTTGGGAAAAGGGCCCTTGTTCTGCTTCTTCAGCCGTTCGAGAATCTCACGCTCACGTTGGGGAACGTGGAAGTGGTTCATCTTCCCCTGCCGGGACTTCTCATCGCCAATTTTCTTAGCCAAACAACCACGGCGACTGATCAGCTTTACCAACTGACCATCAATTTTGTCAATCTGCTGGCGCAGATCATCTAACTGGGACAAAAAACAAATACCACCTTTACTTGGATTTCCCGCAATTACTTGAATGGGATGGTTGATCATTCCATAATTAGGCCCTGGAATGCAAGCAATAATTTTCCTCTGGCCGATTTTGAGGTCATTCCAATGATATTGCTTGAGTTCAGTGAGCCCTCTGGAAAAGGGGAAGTGTCAGCGAACAGGTCAGTCGCTCACTTGAAATAATGGTGTGCCGCACCGACCGTGATGGATTCGACCATCTGTTCTTCTGTTAGTTCTTTTTTCGACCTTTCTGCGGTGAAATTTTTTGGTGGTGGACTTAGCACATTGGCGGCGAAAGTTTCCCCATTGCCTTTATCGCCGTGGCAGGCTTTGCAATGTTTGTAAAAAATATCGCGGCCGATTTCGGAATCAACCGGAAGGGTCATAACTTGCGATGCGGAAAGCACGCCAATGGAGAGCCCTAATTAAGAAGACTAAGCTTGGTTTTTCTTGTTTGTTTGGAATGTGAACCATCTCTCTGCTA
Organism: Nitrospinales bacterium; assembly: GCA_965263085.1. Taxonomy (GTDB): domain Bacteria; phylum Nitrospinota; class Nitrospinia; order Nitrospinales; family VA-1; genus LS-NOB. The sequence goes on along the minus strand of OZ253582.1, from coordinate 1,229,622 downwards.
GCCCTCCCGCCTAAGAGATGTCTTCCAGTTTTTCGATCAGCAATGTGTGGATCATGTGTTCCTTGAACCTGCGGATTACCTTTTTGAGGTCGAATCGCGGATTTTTCAGGGATGCGTAGAAAACATCGATTGCCCGATCGCCCTGTGTGGAAATTTTAGCTCGGTGAATATGAATGCCAAAATCAGTCAAGACGGTGGCAACTTTGTAGAGCATCCCGATATGATCCCGTGCTTCAACCCTGATTACTGTGAACGGATTGCCTGCCGTTTTTTCAACATGCACTTTTGGGACTATCGCGACCTTTTTTTGCTTGCCAGCGTAACGGGTTCGGGATTTTAACATTTTCTGTAAATTAATTTCTCCGGCAAACAACTGGCCCAGAGTATTTTTAATATCTTTCCATATTTCGAGGTCTTCGGCATTGGCCTTGGCGCCTGCTTCTATCTGTATGGTGATAATCATGGTGCTGTCCTGTTTGAGATAAATATGCGCACCGAGAATGTTCAGGTTTTTGGTGGTGATGGTTCCCACCAGCTTTTTAAAAGACTCGCTGCCGGTATGGCAACACAGGGTCAGATTATGGTAGTTGCCTTCTTCTTGGAACTGGTGATGCAGAATAAACAGTTTATCCTTGAAGGAACGAATGAGGCGAATATGAAGTGCGACCTCTTCGGAGGATGCTGTCATCAGATAATCTTCCGGCATCTGGCGAAGGTGCTCTTCGATATTGTTCACAGGCAGTTCCCGATGGAGGGCTTTGAAAACCCCAACCCGGGTGGCCAAGGGCTGTTGTTCCAGAGACTCCGGGTCTTGCAGGTATTTCAGAGCTCTTTCATATAATTCCGAGAGTAATATTTTTTTCCAGGCGGTCAGGGTTCCCGGTGCGACTGCTCGTAACTCGGCATAACTTAGTAGATAGAGTCCCTTTAGTCTTTCCAGGTTCCCCACGGTTTCAGCAAATTTCCGGATCACTGCAGGCTGGTGGATATCCTGATACAGGGCCGTTTCGATCATAGTGTAAGGATTGGTGAGAAGAAAAAGTAGGATTTGCACATCCGCTTTTTCCAGGTTCAGTCTTTCTGCTACGGATGTTAAAAACTTGTTCTGCTCTCTATCGGGTATTTCCCCTACCGATTGCAGAAGAGCTGATAACTTGAGACTCCCTTTACGCAGGTAACCCTTATACAGGGTGGATAGGTCGGTGGGATTGGTAATTCCGCTGATGGCCAGTTCATCGAGAAAGCGGATGACACGCAGGGAATGCTCATCGGCGGTGTAGTGGTGATAGAAATCATGGTTTACCTTGCAATGTGCCAGGCCGAATTCCGGAAGGATCCGTTCCAGAATGTGCGTCTCATGCATCAGCCGCAGGACTTTCTCAGCGGCTTTGTCTTTCAGAATGGAGAACAGGAAATCTCGGGCCTCTTCTCCTTTCATGAATTGCGCGTTAATAAGATTTTTGCTCAGCCGCATTTCTCGCCGGAGCTTGTAGTCTGGCGCAACCTGATGTTTTCTGTATAACTCTAGCGCAATCAATAAAAGTGATTTGTTTTTTTTAAAATCTTCTTTTGCATCACCTTCATAAACCAGGGAAGAATCTGAAATATAGAACCCATGACCCACGGATTTTTTAATCAATGAGGAGATTACTTTTTTAAGAGACCTTTTGGGTTGTCGGCAATGCTCGAAAAGGTTTTGTGAAAAATTATGGATATTGGTGGCGTGCAGATAGTAGTCTTGCATGAACTCTTCAACCGGTTGCCCGTGGCTGGAAGACCGGTATCCAAGATTAGTGGCCAGTTGTTTCTGTACGTCGAAAGTCAGGATATCGGTTTTTCTTCCGGTCAGGTAATGCAATTCGTTGCGGGTGCGCAGTAAAAAATCGACAGAATTATAGAGCGACTCAATTTCTTCATGGGAAAGCACATGAGCTTGGTCGATCTCGCGAAGAGAATGGCATCCATAGCGTACGGCAGTGGCCCACAGGGCGTTATGGTAGTCCCGTAATCCTCCCGGCCCGTTTTTAATATCCGGTTCGGGATGAGATACCACGCAGTCACCCTGGTTGTACCGGGTGTATTTTTCTTTTAATTTTGAATTTAAAAACTGCTTTACATATTTCCGCAAAACATTTTTATGGATGGAGTTGTAAAACTTGTCATAAGTGGTTCGATTACCAATGAGGAACCGGGTTTCGATCATGGAGGTTTTGATGGTCAGGTCCTGCTGGGCAAGCTTTACGCAGTTTTTAATAGTGCGGGAGCTGTGGCCGATTTCCATGTCGAATCCCCAAATAACCGACAACGCGTCCTGAATAAAAGCTTCTGTGAGCCGCTGAGTTTTTTCGGGAAGAAGAAACAGCAGGTCAATATCTGAAAACGGATTGAGTTCTCCCCGGCCATAACCCCCCACTGCGATGAGAGAAAAATCCTCCAGAACATTGGTTCCGGCATAAACCTCAAGCTGTGTCATAGAAAGAAGGACGTGTCGGATGACCTCATCGATCAGGCTAGTATGGGCCTGAACGATTTCGCGTCCGCCGGGCCCTGCACGATGCCAGCCTTTGATATTTTCTTTCTCATCCTTCAGTAACTGTGTAAAGGCCCGAAAATAGGGCAATCTCTGCTTGGGGTCGGCAGGGATATTCTGTACCGGGTTGAAATCAATAGCTAGTCGGTAGTGTTTTTCAGAATTGTCCATAAGGGAAAATTAGCAGGGAGGTCATTTGAATAATGAAGAATAAAACAATTATATCAAATTTCAAGCTTTGTTGATTTCTGATCTTACTTAAATTATGAAAGTTCCCTTAACGTGTTGGCTGTGTTCCCTACTTTGTTCTTTTTTTAGCGTTTTTGTGGAAATTTGTCCGACCAAAATTGCTTGACAAGAAGGGGCTAATAATTTAGCTTAACCGTTCTTCTAACAGACATTTTATGTTGCGCTTACCTGTTATATCTGCCATTCGAGATTTAATAATTTTTATGAATCATTAATTAAACATATTAAATATTTTTTTTGGGGTAAAAACGATGCCAGAACAGCCAGATATTATTTATACAAAAGTGGATGAAGCCCCTCAGCTTGCGAGTGGATCATTTCTTCCCATCATACAATCCTTCAGTGGAGTAGCGGGTGTCAATGTGAGTACCATGGATATTTCGCTCGCAGGTAGGATTATTTCTCAATTTCCTGAGAGGCTCAAGCCGGAACAGCAACAACCAGACGACTTGGCTTTGCTGGGTGAAATGGTGCTGGACCCAAATGCCAATATCATCAAGTTACCCAATATCAGTGCTTCCAATCCCCAAATAAAGGCTGCTGTGGATGAACTGAAATCCCAAGGCTATGATCTTCCGGACTATCCTGAAGATCCTAAAAATGATGAAGAAAAGGCAATCAAGGCTAAATTCGACAAGGTTAAAGGGAGTGCGGTCAACCCTGTTTTGAGACAGGGAAACTCAGATCGAAGAGCTGCTGTCGCGGTTAAAAATTATGCCAAAAGCAATCCGCATAAAATGGGTAAATGGTTGAAAGATTCTAAAACCAATGTCGCGACCATGAAGAATGGTGATTTTCGCTCTAATGAAAAATCCGTAACCATTACAGACGCCATGGCCGGAAATGGCAAGATTGAGTTTGTTGGGGCAGATGGAAGCACCACAGTGTTGAAAGATAAGGTTTCCTTTGAAGTTGGTGACGTCGTTGATGCGACTAAAATGAGTTGTAAAGCTTTACGGCAGTTTATGAAAGAGGCCGTACAAGAGGCAAAAAATCAGGGTGTTTTGCTCTCTCTACACATGAAAGCCACGATGATGAAAGTTTCCGACCCCATCATCTTTGGTCACGGGGTCACGGTTTATTTTGCTGACGTGTTTGAAAAGCACGCGGACACGTTTAGGAAGCTCGGCATCAACGCCAATAACGGTATCGGCGATGTTTACGCTAAGATAAAAAGCCTGCCTGCCGACCAGGAGAAAGAAATCAAAGCGGATATCCAGGCCTCTATCAAGAATGGACCGGATCTGGCGATGGTGGACTCCGGCAAAGGCATCACGAATTTACATGTTCCCAGTGATATCATTGTCGATGCTTCCATGGCCGCTGCAATTCGCACCTCTGGAAGAATGTGGGGCTCGGATGGTGAGGAGCATGACACTCTGGCGATGATCCCGGACAGCAGTTATGCTGGCATCTATCAGTCGGCCATCGATTTTTGTAGAGAGAATGGTGAGTTTGATCCCACTACGATGGGTACGGTTCCAAATGTTGGTTTGATGGCAAAAAAGGCTGAGGAATATGGGTCGCACGACAAGACATTTGAAGCGACTGGAAAAGGTACCATCCGCATGCTGGATGGAGCCGGGAAGGTTCTGCATGAATTAGATGTCGAAGAGGGAGATATTTTCCGTGGTTGTCAGGTCAAGGATATTGCCATCAGAGATTGGGTTAAACTGGCCGTCAATCGAGCTCGGCTTTCCTCAACCCCTGTTGTTTTCTGGTTGAACAAGGACAGGGCGCACGATTCCCAGATTATAGAAAAAGTAAATCTCTACTTAAAGGATCACGATACCGACAATCTGGACATCCAAACCATGGCACCGGTGGAAGCGATGAACTATTCGCTGAAGCGCGCTAGAGAAGGTAAGGACACTATTTCGGCAACCGGTAACGTTCTGCGAGACTACCTGACCGACTTGTTCCCGATTCTGGAGCTTGGCACGAGTGCGAAAATGTTGTCGATCGTACCGCTCATTAAAGGTGGTGGACTTTTTGAGACCGGTGCAGGAGGATCAGCGCCGAAACATGTTCAGCAGTTTGTCAAGGAAGGGCATTTGCGCTGGGAGTCCCTCGGCGAATTTCTGGCCCTCTCTGAGTCTCTGGCGCATCTGGCCCGGGCAAAGGGAAATGCCAAAGCTCAAGTTATGGCAGATACGCTGAATCGGGCTACTGGCAAGTTGATGGAAAACAAAAAGTCTCCCGGACGCGAAGTGGGTCAGTTGGATAATGCCGGCACCCATGTTTACGAAACGCTTTATTGGGCACAGGAGTTGGCCAATCAAAACGATGATGCGGATCTTAAAGCGCGTTTTACTCCGGTCGCCAAGGAGCTTGAAGCAAAACTGGGCACTATTATTGAAGAGTTGAATGCTTCCAAAGGACAGCCGAAAGATATTGGTGGTTATTATCTGCCGGATTCTGCAAAGGTCGATGCGGCGATGCGCCCCAGCGCGACTTTCAATAAAATATTGGACAGCTTGAACCAATAAGCTTGGTCTTATAAAAGGCGGTTAACGCCGCTAATAACAGGCTTGATTCAGGTTCGCTTTCATGTAGAGGAACTGCTATGCCAAGTACAAGAAAAAAAATTACGGTAGTGGGCGCGGGTCAGGTTGGATCTACAGTCGCCCAGTTGGCAGCTTATGAAAACCTAGGCGATGTGGTGATCATTGATGTTATCGAGGGGGTGCCGCAGGGTAAAGCGCTGGACTTACAGGAGTCGGGTTGTCTGCAGGTTTTCGATAGCCTGGTGACGGGTACCAACGATTATAAAGATACTGCCAATTCGGATATTGTGGTGATTACGGCAGGACTCCCCCGCAAACCAGGTATGACCCGCGAAGATCTTCTTGCCACCAATGCTAAAATTGTTCAATCGGTGACGGAGCAGATCATGGAGCATTCTCGCGGTCCGATTGTCATCGTAGTATCGAACCCGCTTGATGCGATGGTGTACATGGCCAAGAAAATTAGCAACCTGCCTAAGAACAAAATCATCGGCATGGCTGGCGTGCTCGACTCGGCCCGTTTGCGGACATTTGTTTCGCTGGAACTGGGGTGCTCACTGGTGGATGTGGACGCGATGGTTCTTGGAGGACACGGCGACTCCATGGTTCCGCTGCCCCGTTATACGTCGGTGTCGGGGATCTCGATCACCGAACTGATGACCCAGGAACAGATCGACAGGGTGGTTGAACGCACGCGAAAAGGCGGGGCAGAAATTGTCCAGCTACTTAAAACCGGTAGCGCCTTCTACGCACCCGGCGCTTCGGTCGTGAAAATGATTGAGGCGATTTTGCAGGACAAACGCCGCATCCTTCCCTGTACCGCTTATCTGGAAGGCGAGTACGGCTGGAGCGGAATTTTCTTCGGCGTTCCTGTCATGATGGGCGCCCACGGAATCGAGAAAGTCATTGAACTTAAAATGACGGACGAAGAACAAGCCGCTCTGGATGTGTCCGCCAAGGATGTGAAGAAAACCTGCGATGAAATAGATGCGATCCTGAAAGGGTGAATCATGGTTCAGCTTTTCCCAAAAGCTATTGCGGTGAGGGCTCGGGGATCAGTGAATAGGATTTTCGAGTCTTGCCTTTAATTTCAAACTCCTCGTAGATAGCCACGCCTTCAGGCTTGCCGTCGCATTCCAGAGTGGTGCTGCTTTGGGGAAACGGGGCCATGACATTCTGGATGCCCGTTATTTTGGCGCCTTCGCTGAGGGAATAGTTCACAAACAGAGCGAGAGTCAGGAGAAAAATAATTTTCAACGCGAACCATTTCATAGGGATTCCCTAAAATTGCATGGCAATGCCCTGGTCATGGGCAATGTCTCTTTGGGCTGAGGATCACAGCTATCTACCCCCGGCGGTTCGCCGACTACCACAGCGCTCCCGGCAGGGTTTCAACGAAGGCGCGAATCTCGTCTCGCACCCTGCGATAATGATCCAGAGCTTCCTCTTCGGTCTTTGCGTTTTTGGCAAGTTTTGGTGGGTCGTCAAACCCGAAATGCACGACCGTGGTGGCGCAAGAAAAAACCGGGCAGTTTTCGTCGGCGTGCCCGCATACGGTGATCACAAAATCGAAAGGAAGGGTTTCCACTTCTTCTACTTTCTGCGACTTCTGGCCGGTGATGTCCACTCCGGCTTCCTGCATAACTTGAACTGCGTTAGGGTTGAGTCCATGCGCCTCAAGTCCGGCTGAAAACGCCTGGATGGAGCCACCCTTCAAATGCCGAGCCCAGCCCTCGGCCATCTGGCTTCGGCACGAGTTGCCGGTACACAAAAACAGGAATTTCAGTTTCTCTACCATACCGCTCCAGAATACCACCCCCTAACGAGGGGGGCAACCAGCGTGGCCGCTGGACTCAATTGCAGGGCATAAAAGCAAAGGAAGAGGCCACCACAGCTTGGAAAGCATTTCACATTTTAGCTAATACGGTCTCTAATTTTTTTGCGGCATCTTCATTGGCATGTTTTTCTCCATCTGCAAATTCTAATTTATAATCTCATTTTTTTTGGATGCAGATTATCTTCACATAGCGCTGGGCACTACCGAACCAGCGGGCCGATTCGAGTGGTCCTTTGACGTCGCGGCCATATTTGTCGACCTTTTTTTTCCAACCCCGGGCCTCCATAAACATGCGCGTGACCATGCCAATGGCTTGCCGTAATCGTCGACTCCTATTAGGTGACGTCGTAGGATTCAGAATCTTGGCGATGGTTTGATCGGATTCAAGTTCTTTGACGACGCCTGCTAAAGCAGGCTTGCCATCACGCTCAGCCTGCTCCATCTGAAGTTGTCTGTCTCCCTTATTAAAGAGATCAAAAACTGCATCGAAAGGTCGCCCAGGATACCTCGCAACATCTCTATATGATTTACCCAGCGGGTCTTCGAGAAAATTCCTCTGCGTGATTGTTACGGGTGGCATTTTTAACTCCGGTTTAATTGTGGATTTTAAAACTACAAATTTTTTGCCACATAATAGTATATCCTCTTTCTATGAAGGAGCAACCAGCAGTCCACGGCTTGTTTGTCGTGGCGCCTCGTCGCTTGATTTTCGTCTAATTTTTGCTTACTCTGGCAGACATAGGGAAATGAGAGACTGAAAGTATGTATCTGACCAAACGTCAGCGGGAGATTTATGACTACCTCAAGGAGCATATTCATTCCAAGGGGTATGCGCCGAGCATTGTGGAAATTGGCAAATATTTCCAGCTCAGTTCCCCGGCGACGGTGCACAAGCACCTGACCCATCTGGGGGAAAAGGGGCTGATTAAGAAACAACATAATTTGAGCCGCTCCATTGAAGTGGTGGAAGAACCTGCGCGGGAATACCCGGTGCTGGGTCATATTGCGGCGGGCAAACCGATTGAAGTGATGGATCACCGTGAAGCGATGGCCCTGTTGCCAGATGCCGGGGACAAGGACATCTTTGTCCTTCAGGTCAAAGGCAGTTCGATGATCGAAGACCATATTCAGGATGGAGATTATGTGATCGTGGAACGGCGCGAAGTCGCCGAAAACGGGGAAACGGTGGTGGCGTTGATTGATAACGACCGGGCTACTTTGAAACGGTTTTACCGGGAAAACGACCGGGTGTGTCTACACTCTGTCCACCCAGATATAAAACCGACTATCGTTCGTGAAGGCGACTTCGCCATCCAAGGCGTGGTCATTGGTGTGCTGCGCAAGTTTGATAAATAGTCAAACTACAGATAAGATCACAGAATCCATAATTGGTTGTGCTATGACGATGAGCAATACTCTCTAACTGCCCATTGCCAGGAAATTCTGAATTTAAATAAGTTATTGTTCGAGGTATTTTTCTTTCCTCGTTAGTACTTTAGCGTATGAAAGTGGCTTGGGCCTCCTATAACTTATCGGTATTTTCCTTGATCAAAGAATAAGTGAGAGGTTATTTTACTGGGAGGCGGTTGGGTGCTTGATTCGAAATACTATATTTGTTAGAGTTGCTCAAAATGGCGGTGTTAAACTAATTATGAGGGTTTTTGATGAACAGAAAATATACTTGGATTTACTCGTTGATTGTGGTTTTTTTACTTTTGGGCTCTGAGCAAACATTTGCCGAGTCGCAAATCACTGCGGATGTAAAAGGGACCATTGATCAGGTTCTAGCGATTGTCTCTGATCAAAATCTCAAGAAAGATCCGGCCTTAAGAAGGGAGAAACTGCGTCAGGCGATTGGCCTACGTTTCAATTACAAGCAGATGGTGATGCGCTCTCTGGCCAAGAATTATAATGACAGGAGCGGTAAGGAGCGCGAAGAGTTTATCGAGCTTTTTAAAAAATTACTTGAAAACTCCTATGCCAGCAAGATTGAGAATTATCAGGGTAAGACTATCAACTATGTAGGTGAACAGGTTAAGGGGAAATATGCCTTGGTCAAAACCCAGATTGTCCGTAAGGACGGTGTGATCAATGTTGATTACAAACTGCTCAATGATAATGGCGAATGGCTGGTCTATGATTTCGTGATAGAAGGCGTTAGCCTGATTCGTAATTATAAATCCCAGTTCTCAAAAATAATCAGCACCGAATCTTACGCAGCCTTGGTCAGCAAGCTGAGCAAAAAGGTCAATGATCTCGAAGCTGAAAAAGTTACAGATTCGGAGAACCTCTAAGAGCCCCGGGTGAGATGTCTCGCATTAAAAGCTCTGCTCCCACTCGCATAGATTTGGCCGGGGGAACGCTGGATATCTGGCCGTTGTATCTGCTTTTTGATAATCCCCCCACCCTCAATGCGGCCATCGACCTTTATGCCACGGTGGAAATCATTCCCAGAAAGGACAAACGGGTTTTCCTGAACTCACGTGACTTGGGTTTGAGCGACAACTTCCCCTCGCTGGAGGCACTTCCCGATAACCATCCTTTGGAACTTATTGTGCGCACGTTGAAGTTTTATGCGCCAAAATCGGGACTGGAAATATCGACAGATTGCCAAGCCCCGCAGGGTTCAGGCATTGGTGGTTCTTCCGCTTTGAGCATTGCTCTGCATGGGGCGCTAAACCGTTTTACCGGTCGAAATTACCGTAAGACCGAGATGATTGAAATCGCCAAAAATATTGAGACCCAGGTCATTAAGGTTCCCTCAGGATGCCAGGATTATTTTCCGGCAATGTATGGAGGAGTGCGAAAAGTTGCTCCAGGAGTCCAAGGCGTCGGAACCGAAAAGTTTGCCATCTGTACTGCTGAACTGACTCAACATTTTGTGCTGTGTTATACCGGCAAACCGCGAAACTCCGGGATCAATAATTGGGAGGTGACGAAAATGGCTGTGGATGGAAACCGGGCAGTGATCCGTCGCCTGAAATTAATTCGGGATTGCGCTATGGAAATGGAACGGGCATTGAGCCGAGGACAACTTAAAAGCCTGGCTCCGATTTTTGCAAAGGAATGGAAGGCCCGAAAACAACTGGCTCCTAATATCAGTACTCCCAAGATAGATCGGCTGATCCGTTCTGCCCTGAAAAAGGGAGCGTTGGCAGGCAAGGTTTGCGGTGCGGGTGGTGGTGGGTGCATCGCCTTTATCGTGCCTCCAGCTAAAAAAAAATCCATAATAGAAGAGCTCATCTCAAAAGGAGGCCAGATACTTCCATTCCATTTTGTTTCCCGTGGCCTACGTCACTAGCTAGTAGTAACAAGCAACACTATATGTGAGCCAGATACAATGTCTTTATTCTGCGGGCAAGCGGCTCTTTTGTGGCTTGAAGAGTTATTGCTCATTTTCACCGGGCGTAGCCCGGTCCGAGTGGGCGGAAGACAACGATTAAAAGTGGCAGCAGGGCGAGAGCGCCTATCAGGGCCACCAACATTGCTGCGCTGGTCAACAGGCCGAAATAGATGGTGGGCGTGAACTCCGAAAATGCCAGAATAGAAAAGCCGAGGGTAATAGTTACTGATGTGTAGTACATGGCCTTGCCAATGCTTCCATGGCACCGGTCTATGGTGGCCAGATAATTTTGGTCTACCTTAAACTCTGTTTGAAATCGGTGGATATAATGAATGGTGTCGTCCACTGCGATTCCTACTGTGATGGCGGCTATGGTAATGGTCATCATATCCAGTGGGATTCCCATCCAGCCCATGAGGCTCAATACCGTCCCCGCCGCAAGCAGGTTGGGAATGATACCGACTAACGCCAACGACACGCTTTTGAATAAAATCATGAACATCAACATGATGGATAAAAAAACTACGCCTATGGTAAGAATCTGTGACCGGTACAGGCTTTGCAGCATATTGTTATACAGCACCACCATCCCTGTGAAATGGATGGTCTTGGGATCGAACTTTAATTCTTCAACTAGATAGGTACGGATTTTTCCTATTAGTTGCGAACGCCTCAGGGTGGGGTCGGATTCAATCAGCCTCATGTTGATACGAATCTGGTTGGCATCTGGTGACAGGTAAGGGTTGACCAGAGAAGCCTTAATATTATCAGGCATGAGTTTGCGGATCAGTGCCAGATCATAATCATCCGGCTTGTGGCCCTTGTCCAGTTGTGTGAAGACTTTGATTAGAGTGGATATGGATTGGACTTTACCCACTTCCGGCAGGCTTTCCAGGTAGTCATGAATATTCTCTACCCGGTCAAGCATGTTAGAGTTGAACCAATAGTTGTTTTCCACTTCTTCCGATGCTTCAGCGAAAGGATCATCGTCAAAAGCCTCCTCTCCATTCTTTGCGTCGGCTTCTTCTAGATAATTAAAATACTTCTGATCCGGGTTTATAATAATGTTGAGCGGTGTGGTGCCTCCCAACTGCTGGTCGATCACTTCCATTCCCTGATAAATTTCGGTGTTGCTTTTAAAATGATCGATGAAACGGTTTTCCACCTCTAGTTTGGAAATTCCAATAGCACTCACCACAGCCAGAAGAAGCGAGGCATACAAGATAGCTGGGCGGTAGCGATTAATGAACGCGGCAATGGCCAAGGTGAAATTTTGGGTGCCATCTTTGGAGAAACCGGGAGGCTCTGGTTGCAATAAAGCCAGCGCCGCAGGAAAAAAGATGAAGTTTAGTCCGAACGCCATGGCGATGCCTATGGTCATGATCCAGCCGAAATCAATCACTGGCCGAATGCCGCTGATAAGGAGAGAGGTGAATGCGACGATCGTGGTGATGGCGGTATAAAAACAGGGGCGGATCATTAGCCGGATGGTCTGCCAGACCAACTCCTTCTGACTTTGTCCTGGGTTGCTATCGTTGATGTCCCGGTAACGCACAATCAAATGAATGATCAGGGACATGGTGATAATAAGTAGAATCGAAACGAAATTTGCCGAGATCACCGTCACCCGCCAATCCATTAATCCTAAAAAGCCCACTACCACCAGCACAGTGATAATGCAACAACCCATGGGCAGGGCCACCCAGCGGAATTTTTTAAAGAACAGGCTGAGTATCAGAATAAGAAAAGCCAGCACCCCCAATCCGAATGTTTCCAGATCATGCTCGATAAAACTAATCATGTCAGATGTGATCATGGGGATGCCGCCGAGAAACATTTTGGCGTGGTCACGGTGCCGATCCATGATGTTACGAACGGTTCTTATGAGACGGGCTTCGTTGTCCAGCGTTCGAGCGTGATAATAGCGGAACTCCTGCCGGGCCTTGGCAAATAATACTTCTTCTTTTTCATCAAGGCCAAACTGCTTTTTCTTGTCGCGCAGGTCGTTGCGCTGGTACATTAATGAAAAATATTTTTCATCCCGCTGGAGATTAATCTGGATGATTGTGACCTTCCCGTCTGAACTCAGCAACAAGTTTTTGTAAATAGGGCTTTCGAGAAATTCCCTGCGGGCCATTTCCCGGTCTACGCCGGTAGTTTCCAGAGTGCGGATATCAGTATCGAGTTTGGAAATTTCAACACGTGGACTGTTAAGCAGTGGAACATTAAGGATGCTGTCTATCGAGCGTACTAGATCTAGGCCGACAAGCTCATCGCTCATCGATTTCAAATCTGCCAGTACTTCGTCGGACATCAAATCCTTGAATGGGGCGTAAGTGATGATCAGAAAATCATCGGAGCCGTAGGCTTTGTTGATCGCCCGATAATATTGCAGGGAGTCATCGTTTTCCAGAACTAGGGATTCGGCGGATGCATCGAGTTTGAAGTTCGGGATGTAATAAGAAAAACCACCTACTACCAGAAAAACCAGTATTAGGCTGACAATGGGTTTTTCGATCACCCACTTCCGATAGCTGTTGGCTAATAAATTCAACAAGAAGAGAATCCTATTTTAATGAGGTTTGTTTCGGGACAGGACATTTTTCAGAGAAGCGAGTCGATTATTTTCGGTTGCGGTGCTCTTCAAGCAGGCTGGATTCTTCCGGGCAATGTGCAGGACAACACTCGTATGAAAGACAAATGTGTTCTATACTTATCCAACGGAATCCCCAATAGCCAAAATAGATCACCATAAAATAAAGAAAAATAATAGCCTAAAAACAGTTTAAAAAATACTGACAAATCGCCGTTGTGCTTTTAAAATACAGGGTTACCAATATTTCCTTATATTTCCAGTAGATTTATGGTAAGACGATGGCTCGTCAGCAGGCGAGAGAACATAATATTGTTCCATAGCTGGTAGATTGTTCGTTTCCATTCATGTTAACTTGATTACCTGTTATCAGGTATTTTTAATGGACTCTTTCTTCAAACCAGCACTAAAATATTTTATCATTGTTGCGGTGACGTTGGCGATGGGTTTTTCCGTCTGGCTCCTGCCGCATGAAAAAAAGACAAGAGATGAATCCGTCTCCATCACCACCCCGATAGATGCGAAAGACGAGGCCGGACGATATATGCAACAAGCATCGGAAGATTTTTTCTACCACGAGTTTGACAACGCTATCGAGAACTATGGCAAGGCCATCGCCACCTATGAAAAAGAAAACCAACTGAAAAAAGCCGCGAAAGTTTTTGAGTCTTTAGGCGACCTGTATAAATTCCGCACAAGAATTCAGGAAGCCGAGGCACAATACATTCTGGCCATGAAATACCACCACAAAATCAATAATCCGTTGGGCGAAGCTGGGGCCATGAACCGTGCTGGCGACTTATTTATGGAACGAGGTGAGCATGCTCCGGCAGAGGACTGGTATAAACAAGGTGTAGCGCTGGTGGAGAACGCTCCCCCGCACCGGATTCAGGCGGTCCTTTTCGAGAATATGGGGCGCATCTACTGGAAAAAAGAAGAAAACATTTCCGAAGCCATCATCTGGTATACCCGTGCCCGTGATACCTTTTTTGCTCTTGGAAACCAGATGGGCTACGACCATATGACCGCCGTCCTCAGCAAACTCCGGGGTGGCCAGAATCTAAACACGCACTAACCCCGGCCTGACGCTGGACTCAATACGAAGAATTCACGCAGGCAAAAGAGGATTATCAGCGTTTGAAACAGAAGCTGAAAAACCAGGAATATAAGCAGAAATCATACCGGGAAGATATGGAAGAGAGATTGAGTGAAGAGGAGCAATTAATTCAATAAAATGATGGTTGCACTCCCTATATTTATTAAAGAATTTGAATCCTAATTCCTGTCCCGCAACTCTAATTAACTAAGCAAGAAACACAATTCAAGTTCCTCCAAAAATTTAAGCGAAAGTCATCCATAGGAGACAAAATATGCGCGGAGTTCTAGAGATTCATTCGAACAGCAGGAAATTAAAAAACACGTTTCAGCAAAAAAGGCAGTCGTGGGTTGTAATTTTTACGCTTCTATTTCTTTCGGTGACAGTGCCGGGCATGGCGGGTGAGGTGTGGGTCGCTAATATGAAAGGCGCCAACGTCCAGATCATAGATACCAGCTCCAACAAAGTCGTCAAGACCATAGCTACTGGTGCAGGTGCGCATAATGTCACCTTCAGTCCCGATGGCAAGCTGGCCTACATCGCCAACCTGGGCACCAATAGCATCACCATCATAGACGCCATGTCGAAAGAGATTTTGGCCAATATCGTGACAGATACCAAAGCCCACGATGTCGCCGTTTCTCCCGATGGCACACTTGCTGTCGCCTGTAACGTGGGAGCAGGCAACATCACCTTCATCGATGTCGCCTCAAAGAAAGCCATTCACACCATGGCCACTGATAAGAAAGCCATCACCGCCGCGTTCTCTCCCGATGGAAACACGTTGTATGTGGTCAACGCCGGGGCCGCAAATATTTCGGTGGTAGATGTGAAAAGCAAAACAATCACTCAGACCAGGCAAGGCGCTAAGGGTGCTATGGCCATCAAACCGACAAATAACTGGGGTCAGTTCTGGCTCACTGCTCCGGCGGATGACAAACTATTATTGTTGAATACTCGCACCGGCGTGTTGGAAGCTTCCATCGACGTCCCAGGCGAACCGCATGGGCTGGTCCACAGCCCAGATGGGAAAACCGTCTACGTTGGCCAACGAAAACTGGGCCAGATCGCCATGATCGACACAGCTAGCCGCAAGATCACTAAAACCACGTCGCTGGGCCAGCGTCCAGATATGATAGCCATCAGTTCAGATGGGAAAACCGTCTACGTCGCCATTCGCGATGAAAATAAACTGGCCGTTGTCTCCGCCGCAGACCTTAGCCTCACGATGAAAATCGATACCGACGGTGAAACCCATGGAGTTGCCTTCAGGGATTAACCATAGATAGCATTGCGTGCGCGAAAAATTGAAAGGGCTTGGTCGGAAGGCTAGGCCTTTTTTATTTTTGAATTCAGGTCACCCTATTCTTGTATAAGTAAAAGCAAATCGTTCGTCATAAGAAGGTTTATTTTTTTACGAGATAGAAATTTCTGCCTAAAAAAGTCAAAGGGAAAGATATGGACAAGGGTAAAGATAAGAAACGCAGGAAAAGTGGGGGCACGAGAATTCCGCTGAACAAGCCGGGTGCCGGAACCCGTTTCTTCAAGCTCGAAGGCTTTGTCATTGGTGAATAAAAATCCCGCCATCAATTTTACCGCGCCAACGAAAATACTTCGGCTCTTCGATGTTGGTGACAACAGGCATATAAGTATGTCCGTCTTTACCATCATCGCAACGCATGATAACACTGAGTTTGGACCCGGGAGACGCGACTCCACTTGCCTCGCCGATCGAATCCCACTCCTTCCAATTTTCGAAATCAGTGAGGATGCCTCACACTTTTGTTATTGGTGCTGCAATTTCTATTTCGGTTCGAATTTCTCGCATAATAATTCCTTTGGGCTGGTTACTGGCGAGGCATAAATGTTACCCCGGCGTAATGAGGCTTTGCCTCTTTATAGTTTCTCCAGCCACTCTCGGGCAAGCCCGATCGCAACGATAATCTGACCAGGTTGCATTTTCTTTTCTATGATGTCGGCGTTTTTGCGTCCCGTTTCATTGCCGTTCACCCCGGCAATGTTGAACCACTTGTGGGCTTCTACATAATCCTGTTCCACTCCCTGGCCCCTTTCATACATTAGGCCGAGGTTGGACTGCGCACCGGCAATCTTCTGCTCAGCCGCTAGCCGGAACCACTTGACCGCTTCTTGGTCATTCATCGGGACTCCCTCACCCCGCATATGCATCAACCCAAGATTGTACTGCGCCTGACCATATGCCTGGTCGGCCGCCAGCCGGAACCATTTGATTGCATCCATATAATCCCGCACAACACCCTGACCCCGACCATACATTACGCCAAGGTTGTGCTGGGCCTGAGGCAATCCTTGTTCGGCAGCGAGCCGATACCATTTGACCGCTTCTGCATAATTCTGTTCAACGCCCTGACCCTTGCCATACATCAGGCCCAGATTGGTCTGCGCTTCGGCGAATCCCTGTTCCGCCGCCAACCGATACCACCTGACGGACTCTTTATCGTCTTTGGGGACTTCCCGGCCTCTGCTGTAGATCAGGCCGAGGTTGTATTGCGCTTCGGCCACTCCTTCTTCTGCCAGAGGTAGCCATTCATAATAATTCATAGTGCTTCCATGCTATGCTCTGTATAAGGGTAGAAGGATCAGTATCCAAGGACGGTGTGGAACACCGCACCGATTCCAACGCACCAGTAAATGCTCGCACCGGTCAGGTTCCAGATTATGGCTCTGATCTCGGCAAAATTCATTGCACCACCGCCTTGACCACAAAGAAAAAGAAAGCGAGCGTGGTGATGGCTGTGTTGGCCACCGCCGACCAGATCATGAGTTTATGGGAAAGGTTTTGCATAGTGTAGGGGAATGAATTTGATCTAAACATTAAAATAGTTGGTAATCCAATTTATTAGTTATACTTTCAATTCTTTTATCCTCACGAATAGTCTTCCCTAAAGTTAAAATATGTCCATTTTGGTGCTCGTTGAATCTCGCGTATTCCTTGATAGCTGAATGTGGGATTTTTGCGGCATGTGAGACTTCATACTTTGGATCAAAAATAACTCCCATTAGAAAATCAAATTGCTTTTCGCCAAGGTTGCGAATAATACCAAGCTGCGATTTAGTAACTCTTCCTTTAATTTGATATCGAATTCCCTGTTGATCTATCGCATCGTAACCAACCTTGGAGTTGTTTTCCAATGTTAGCCCTAACGACCTTGAAATAAGATACTCTGATAAATCCGCAACAGGATTATTTCTGGAACGTAAAATACCTCTCGATTTTAACTCGTCCATGATGGCTGAATGCGCTTCAAGTAAACCCTTGATTGATTTTTTTTCAGAAGCATGTACCTCTTTCCTTCTTCATTTAATTTCGTATGCAAATACTTATTACCAAGTATAACTTTACTATTTTTAAATTTCCGCTTTTACCTGCCAATTGCATGAGTTCCGCATTCGGATTGTATCTGCTTGGCGAGGGTAGTGCAACTGGTGGCAGTGAGGAATATCCTTCGAGTGCCTCAGGGTGACATGTAGCCCGGTTGTCGTATAATTGACTATGGCCGAGCTTGTTCTAAGCATTCATTTTCTCATTATTTTGTTTATCCTATTCGGGTTGCCGATCGGGTTGGTGATTAACCACCGTCTGTTCCGCATTATTCACGTCAGCACTCTGGCTGGGGTCACCCTGTTAATGGTTCTGAAAATTCCCTGTCCGTTGACCATCTGGGAAGAAGCGTTGAGACAAAGCTTGGTTTATGAAGGTTCCTTCATCGCAAGCTGGCTCAACCGGATTATCTATCTGGAAGATTTTGATGCTTCGTTCGTCCCCTACATGGCGGTGGCTTTCCTCGCATTGACAATTTCTTCCTTCTTCTGGCGACCCGCTAGGCGCGGGGCCAACGAGTAATCGCTTTTTCTAGCAAGCAGAGAATTATCTCGGCCTGGCATGACAATAAAGATAAGAAACTGACCATGACCCATTATTGCGCCGAGCACAACCAGCCTAAACTGGTTATGCAGGGAATGGACAACAACCAATCGAAGACGGACCTTGCCTCTAGCAGTGAAATCGATGTTGCTAAAGAGAATCACATCCACTCTGCCGCTATCCAGTTTGAAGGGGATGGCAGGATGACCTACATGTGGGCTAGTTTCAAGGAAGGTAAAAAAGATATGGAAGTAAAAATCGCCTTCAACCGCGTGAAGTGATTTGTTGAAATGCGAAGTAGGAGGAGAGAGAAAACACCGATATCCTTCGAGAGCCTCAGAATGATAGGCAACCCCCTCAATTCCATCGAACAAAACGTGTTCCTATTGTTCGAGTTATCAGGTGGAGGAAATTTAACAGGGGAAATTTTTATGGGTTTTCTGCTTTCTCTTGCAGTTCTTTACCACCCTCGTCAGAGGGCTTGCTGTCTTCCTCGTCGTCGGTGAGGGTATCGCCCGCCCAACTTTCTTCATTAAAGCGGTCGGTCATGGTGTGCAGGTCTTTTTTGTTCCGTTGGATTTTTTTCAGGAGCATTTTAGTTTCTTCATCCAGGAACAGGTCGTTGAGGTCGGTCTCTTCTTCAGGGAACACTTTGTTCAGGTCCACTGTTTCCGGGAACGGCAACGTACTTTGCGGAGCAAAAATCGTCTCGTCGTTCTCTGCAATTTCGTTGTTCAAAGGTTCTGGTTCGAGTGGGGTCTGTTCTGTGGTTTCGTTCATGCTCAGGCCTCCTGAAAAATTCTGTTTTGCATACTACTTAAATTTGTTGAATTAATCAAACCCCTCTTACAGAAGTAGGCGGTCACGTCATCGTCACTGCCACGTTGGATGCTGGGCCTGCCTCGCTAATAGCGAGTTAGCCATATACCGAGGAACAGGGCGATGGCGATCATCCACATTGTCATTTTGCTCAGGCCGATCATCTTTTTAAGGTTCGGCGACACCAGGTCTTTGTTAGCCGGATTCAGGTCGAGGTCCGAGATCTGGGTTCTGAGTGAGAAGGTGATATACATACTGGTGAAAAATGCTCCTGCCACAAACACCATTTTTATTCCGAACAGGTTGTAGTAGCCGGGTTTGAGTCCGACTTGCGCCGAATAGTTTTCGAGCAGGTAATAGACTCCTGTTCCTGTGAGCATGAGCAGGCTGGCGAACACGGTCGGTGCGAGCAGGTCGAGGATTTTGTAGGACGGTGAATTTTCATCGCGGTTGCCTTGGTTTTTCTCGACCACGGGTAGGTAGATTTTCAGGCAATAGATAAGACTGCCCAGCGCCACTCCTGCCGACAGCAGATGAATAAAAATGATGATGACGTTTGTGACGTTTGTCATGTATAGAAAGAGTCGAAAGGTTCTATTTTGCCCGGCGGTGTTCCAGATAGTGGATGAGCAGTCGCACGCCATAGCCAGACGCGCCTTTTGGGGTGTAGCCATTTTCAATTCCCCATGCGATGCCGGCGATATCGATATGGGTCCAGGGCTGGTCGCCTGCAAACGCTTTGAGGAACGCCGCACCCATACTGCTGCCTGCACCGACGCCCGGTGACGCGATGTTTTTCAGATCGGCAATATCGCTTTTGGTAGCTTTGTCAAACTCTTCCCACAGAGGCAGTTCCCACACTTTCTCGCCGGTGGCGTTGCCGGACTCTTTTAGCCGTTTGATCATGGCGGGATTTGTGCCGATGACAGCGGCGGCCTGATGACCCAATGCCATGATGACCGCCCCGGTTAGAGTGGCGAGGTCGATCACTTCTTTCGGTTTATAGCGTTGTGCGTAGGTCAATGCGTCTGCGAGGACCAGTCGGCCTTCGGCATCGGTGTTGAGCACCTCGATCGTTTTGCCGGACATGCTTTTTAAAATGTCGCCGGGTTTGATGGCCGACCCGCTGGGCATATTTTCTGCCGCGGCCACGATGCCGATGACGTTGATCGGCAATTTCAGATCGGCGATAGCTTGCAGGGTCGAAATCGTTGTGGCGGCACCGGACATATCCATCTTCATTTCGTCCATGTTTGCCGGTGGTTTGAGCGAGATGCCGCCAGTGTCGAAGGTGATGCCTTTACCGACGATGACAATCGGGGCCTTCTTTTTAGCGGTGCCAAAATATTCCAACACGATCAGTGCCGGGGGTTCATCGCTGCCACGCGCAACGCCAAGCAGGGCACCCATGCCGAGTTTTTCCATTTCGTTTTTGCCCAGCACCTTGCAGATGATTTTAGATTTCCGCGCGACTTTTTTTGCGTGGTTGGCGAGATAAGTCGGGGTTGCTGTGCCACCGGGATGCGATATTAAATCTCTTGCCGCGTGTACGGCGGTGACGATTTTCTCTGCTCGGTCGATGGCTTTTGTCAAAGCTGCCTGCTGCGTTTTTGATTCCGTAACCAGAGTCAGCTTTTGCAATCGGCTTGGCGGATTGTCGTCGACGCTTTTATATTCGTCGAAATGGTAGAGGGCGAGTCCTGCCCCTTCGGCTACGGCTCCGGCGAGTTCTCCATAGCGTTTGACCATTTTGTCGAAACAGTCTAAATAAACTGATGCCGATTTGAAGTTCGACTTTTCTGCTAGTTTCGCCGCAGTTCCCGATGCTTTACAGGTTTTTTCGGCGGTGACGTTTTTGGCTTTTCCGATTCCGACCAGCAACAGGTTGTCGGCTTTCAGGTTGCCGATGCTGTTGAGCAAAAGGGTCTGGTAGGGTTTTCCCGAGAAGCGTTTGCTTTCAAATGCCGCGGTGATGGCCCCGTTGAGGGCGCTGTCCATATTTTTCATTGCTCCGCCCAGTTTCTTTTCTTCTAGACAGGGCACAATGAGGCACTCGGTTTTATGGCCGAGCGGGTTATAAGATTCCTGATTAATTTTTATCATAATTAAGGACTTTTTTTAAAAGGAAGGCCAGTTGATAGTTTTCACAGATGAGCAGTCTATATTCATGCTCATTGGCAATCAACCTTAAATTTCACATTCATTGCAGGGTTTGTGGTGGCAAAACGGAGGTGTCTGTTACCAACTTGCCGGAGTGGAGCGCCCTGTTAGTTTTGCGCCTAGAGTCCTGTTTTTGGGGTGCTGTGAAATGGGGTGGGTAACCCCCTTATTTCTAGGCCCTGCACCTCAGGTATGAGGTAAAAAGGCAGGCAGGACTCAGGATGGTGGAAAGCTGAAAACAAGGGCTTTAAAAAACTCTCCAAAGCCTTGCAAAATCAGGTGGAAAGCTGGGATTGACAATCCGGGTCGGGGGTCACTAGAATGGCTGGAATTTTCCGGGGTTTTGTGAGATATTGATAAATCAGGCGGGAGCCGTTTTCCCGACCAGATAGCGAATTTATACAAAAGAAAAATTTTCGAATAATGGAGATTGTTCATGGAAGTCGTTGAAGAGCAGAGCCAGGCCGTTGCCCAAAAACAGGGTCAGATAAAAATAACCGTGTGTTTGAGTCTGAGTGGAATCGCTGAGGGAGGTCAGAAAGTTTATGACGAGTTTCAGAAGCAGATTGGCGAAATGGAAGCTGATGCCACACTCGGTGAACGCAAATGCGAGATGGGCCAGGTCGGGTGCCGGGGTTATTGCAGCCGCGATGTTCTGGTAGACGTTTATGTTCCCGGTGAACCGCGTGTGACTTATGAAAGAGTCAAACCGGCGATGGTCAAAAACATTTTGACCGACCACATTGTTGGCGGTAAAGTGTTTAAAAAAGCCGCGTCCAAAGACGATTATTACGTGACTCTTGAAAAGCAGGTCCGTGTGGCGTTGGAGCATGGGGGTGCTATCGATCCCGAAAGTATTGACGAGTATATTAAAGTCGGTGGTTATGAATCTTTGAAAAAGGTTCTGACTTCGATGAAGCCGGAAGAAGTGATCGCGGAGGTTAAAAAATCCGGTTTGCGCGGCAAAGGTGGTGGTGGGTTTGTTACGGCCAACAAATGGGAGAAAGCGCGTAACGCACCGACTGACGAAAAAGGCACCCGTTACATCATGGTCAATGGAGACGAGGGCAACCCGGCTTCTTACATGGATCGCAGTGTTATGGAAGGCGCGACGCATCAGGTTCTTGAAGGTTTATTGATCGGGGCGTATGCCATTGGCGCGACAGAAGGGATTATCTACACCCGCTCCGACTACTCGATTGCGGTACGGCGGTTGAATTTGGCGATTGAGCAGGCTAGGGAGAGAGGTCTTCTCGGCGACAAAATCTTGGGAACGGATTTCAGCATCAACGTTCGGGTGCATGAAGGGCTTGAGGCGTTCATTGGTGGCGAGTCCACGGCGTTGATGCAATCGGTTGAAGGCAAGCGCCCTTTCCCGAAAGCGCAACCGCCGCATTCCTGCGATGCCGGATTGTGGGGTAAACCGACTGTATTGAACAACGCTGAAACCTGGGCCACAGTTCCCAAGATCATCAAGAATGGCGCGGACTGGTATGCGGCGATGGGCAATGAAAATGCCCAAGGTTGCAAGGTCTGGGCGATTTCCGGAAACATCAAGTACAACGGCTTGATGGAACTGGATATGAAAACCACTTTTCGCGAAGCCATTGATGATTATTGCGGTGGCATCCAGAAGAAAAAGGAACTCAAGGTCGTCCATGTCGGTGGCGTGACAGGCGGATTCCTTCCCCCGGAAAAAGCAGATACTCCGATGGACTACGAAAGCCTGATTGAAGCGGGCGTGTTGATGGGTCAGGCCAGTTTTGCGGCTTATGATGAATCGGCTTGTGTGATTGATCTCTCACTTTTTTCTATCGGATTCAACGAAGGTGAGACCTGCGGCAAATGTACTCCTTGCCGGATTGGCCTGACACTGATAAAAAACAAATTGACGGATATCGCCGAAGGCCGAGGCAAGCTTGAAGACCTCGACAAGCTCCAGGCATTGTGCGAGGAAATCAGCCAGACTTCATTGTGCGGGCTGGGTGAAACGGCACCGAAGGCGATTTTGACCGGTTTGAAGTATTTCCGTAAAGAATATGAGCGTCATATTGTCGACCAGATCTGTGATGCGGCGCGGTGTGTGGGTCTTTATCGCTATTATGTTAAGGAAGAGGATTGTGTGGCCTGTGGTGCGTGCATCAAACCGTGCCCGACAGGGGCGATCACCGGGGGAACCCGCAAAGTCGCGGCGCACATCGATATGGACTTGTGTATCAACTGCAACGCCTGTTATCAGGCCTGTGGATTTCTGGCCATTGAGTAAAACTTATTTTTATAAAAGCCTGCCTGCATTTGCCGGCAGGCTTTTTTTGTGCGGAGAGCCTCCGCGGGCGTAGTGTAATTTTTTAGTTCTCGTGCTCCGTAGGAGGTATAACTTGTAATATCTTTTCTTTGCTGAAAAATATTTTCTCGGTTTAACGAGCCATTGTTTTTTGCAACCGAATCCGTTTCAAATATAAAAGTTCCATGGCGTTGTTTTCCAGTCCTCGCACATAAGGTTTGACCAGTAGGTTCTGGGCTGAAACAAAAAGCGGAATCATTGGAACTTCTTTTTCAGTGAGCAGGATCTGAGCTTCATCATAGACCGCTTGCCGTTCCTCCGGTTTTTTCAGTGCAGACCCCAAGGCGATCAGTTCATCGTAGCGCGGGTGAGACCATCTAAGCCGATTATTACCGCTGGTCTTAATGAACAGGTTCATGAAGTTGTCGGGGTCGGGGAAATCGGCTCCCCATCCCAGTCGAAAAATCTGTGGTGGGTCGAGATTCAACCGACTGAGAAAAACTTTCCACTCCTGGCTTTCAAAATCAACCTGTACATTTAGATGTTCTTTCCATTGCGCCTGAATGAATTCCGCGATGAAGCGGTTGAGATCGCTGGTATTGAAAGCCGCAGTCACTTTTGGAAAGTTTTTGCCGTTCGGATAGCCTGCTTCAGCCAACAGGGTTCTGGCTTTTTCAGGATTAAACTTTGATCCGATTTTTTCGTTGTAACCGAACATGCCTTTTGGAATCCATGATGAAGCAGGCAGTTCGCCGCCTTTGAGGAATTTTGGAATGCGGGACCGGTCAATCGCATGGGCAAGTGCCCGCCGCACCCGCACATCATCAAAGGGCGGCTTTTGCACATTGAAGCCGTAATAATAACCTCGCAACTGAGGTTTGTTCCGGTATTCGGGACTGGATTTATAATGCGGAATCGCGACCGGTGGCAGTTCGAGATAGTCCAACTCTCCGGTTTCGTAAAGGGTCAGCGCGGTAGTGGGTTCCTGCACCACGAAAACCCGAATGGCATCGACATCGGGTTTGCCTTCGTAGTGGCGAGGGTTGGCTTGTAACACCATTTTGTATTCGTGCTGCCACTCTTTAAGAGTATAGGGTCCGTTAGTGACAATATTTTCAGGCTCCGTCCATGAGTCGCCATATTTAAGTACCACATCTTTTCGCATTGGGAACGTGACCATGAACGTGGTGATGCTGGGAAAATAGACCACGGTTTTTTTCAAGCGGACTTCAAGAACATCTGGTGCCAGTGCCCGAACCCCGACTAGATTCGGGTCGGTGATTTCCCCCGAATTGTATTGCGAGGCATTTTCAATGTCGAAGAGGAAGTAAGCGTACTGGGCGGCTGTCTCCGGTGCCAACAATCGTTTCCAGGAATACTCAAAGTCCTCTGCGGTGACCGGTTTGCCGTCACTCCAGACAGCATCGTCGCGCAGAAAAAAAGTGATGGTTCGCCCGTCCTCCGAATACTCCCATTTTTTGGCGATAGCTGGTTTGGCGTTTAATTTGGAATCATACTGGGTGAGTCCTTCCATAATATTAATGAGAATGGTGAAGGAAACATTGTCTGTCGCCAGGGTCCAGTCGAGGGTAGGTGGCTCGTTTTTTATGGACATGCGAAAAACAGATTCGTCTGTTGGGGAAGGCGGACTGCAACTGGTGAGAATCAATATTAGAATTAGCCGCCAGAAAGAAAAAATAATGTTTTGCGATTTCATTGCGATCTTTAGTTTCTAATTATTGAAAGAAGACTTTGAATATGAGGCTTTGCTAAAAACCGGATGGTATTATGTCAGTTTTGCTACAAAAAAACACTTCCTCCGTCCTGTAGAGTTCGGAATGGATGACGGTTGTAAGTCCGATATAGTACGGTAAAATAGAGAATACTCCGGGTTTATCATTTAATTCTTTACTTTTCCCGGCACCTTTATAGAATGGAGTTTTTTTACCTAGTTTCGGGACGGTCATGGCAGAAGATATCTCCTATATCAGAAAATGGATCAAGCGCGGCTTGAGCAAGGACAAGAAGACCTTGGATTTTTCCAATCGAGGCATTGATAACCAGACCGCTATGGATCTGGCTGAAAATGTGGCGCTTCCTGATATTGAAATCCTTTATATTCATACCAACAAAATCAAGGATTTGGGTGCAGAGGAATTGGCTAAGTCTGAGTTTTTTGAGCCACTTAAAGAACTCTGGATGTATGAAAACCTGATCGGCGATGGTGGCACCAGGGCTCTGGCTGAGTCAGAAGCGTTGACCCGGTTGCGGTACCTTAGTTTATACACCAATAAAGTTGGGGATGAGGGGGCTGTAGCATTGGCAAACTCTAAAAGTCTTGCCAAGCTTGAAAAACTCGATCTTTCGTTCAATCGGATTGGAGACATCGGAGCGGAAGCCTTGGCAAATTCTAACCATCTTAAAAATTTAAAGGAATTGCATCTTGATGCCAACCGAATTGGTCTCAGGGGAATGCAGGCTTTGGCTAAACTCTCTGGATTGCAAAACCTACAGACTTTAAACCTGTCTTATAACTTGATCAATCCCCAAGGACTGGAGTTTTTAAATGATTCCAAACGTTTGCAGGAGTTGAATGCGGTGAAAACAGACTTTCCCCATATTGGTGGTTGATTGATGCGGCCTGAAATAAAGGACCTGAATTTTATCCAGACTCTTAATGATAGATTGACCCGTAAGGATCTGGTTCTGGATCTTTCCTATGATCGAATGGGAGATGCAGGAATCGTTTTTTTGTCCCGGAATAAAGATTTATCTCACGTTCAAAAACTGGATTTGAGCTGGAATGAAATCACCGATGAAGGATTAGCCGTTCTTGCCAGCATGGGTTCGCTGGCCGAACTCAGGCATCTTACCCTCAATGCAAACCAGATTGGCAATGAGGGAGCCCGAAGCCTGGCGCTCTCAAAAAATCTTCCTAACCTTGAAACTATAGAACTGGTCAATAATCAGGTTTCCGATTTTGGCGCTTTGAGCCTTGTGAAGTCCCAATCATTATTGAATCTTGGATTCATTGATTTTGAAATGAATAAGGTGGGGCAGCAGAAATTGACCCGATTTCCAGACGGAGCGGTGGTTTCCAAGCTTCGTGTCCTCAACCTTCGTCGAAATCTTGTTGGGGATGAAAGTCTTGCTGATTGGGCGCAGGCTGGCGCTTTTGAAAAGCTGGTTCAACTGAATCTTGGCTGGAATCAGATCACCAATCAGGGTGCCCGCATTCTTGCGCATTCTCCCACGTTAACCCGGCTGGAAATCCTTGTTCTTGATTCTAATCATATTGGTGACCCTGGGGCCCTGGACATTGCCAAGTCCAAGCACTTGAATAATCTTGTCCAGCTTTATATGCAGGACAATAATTATGGTCGGGCCGGAGAGGTCGCTCTCAGGGCTATGCGGTCGCGGATTTTGGTTGAGAAAAAAAGAATCAAAAATAATCTCAACCTTAATGAGCAGAGGTTGGATAACAAAGATATTGCTTCTTTGTCACAATATGAAAAGCTGGATGGGGTTGTTTCTCTTTCATTGAGAAATAACCATTTTGACTATCACGGAGTTCAGGACCTTGCCAACTCCCAGTTTCTCAAAAACCTGAAGTCCTTGAACTTGATGAGCAATGCAGTGGGAGACAAGGGTCTCCTTTTACTGGCGGAATCTCCCAACCTTTCTCAATTGGAAAGTTTGAACCTGGAAAGCACTGGAATCACTTCCTTGGGGATTCTTGCTCTTGCTCAATCTCCGCATCTTAGCCAGTTGAAAGAGTTTAATTTGAGTGGCAACAATCTGGGAGAAAAAGGTCTGCGCATTTTAGCGGGTTCCGGAAACTTCAAAAACCTGATTAAACTCAGAGCCTCCGGGATCCCGATGGGCGATTCTGGATTTCAGGCTTTGGTCCAGTCCAAGACTTTAAGTCAACTTGAAGAGCTGGAAGCCATGGGTAACACCATCACCAGGGAGAGTCTGGATTCCTTGGCAAACTCTTCCAAATTACCCCAGTTAAAAAAGCTGGATCTTCGTCGCAATAAACTTAAGGAAGCGGACCTTATATTCCTAGCCGATTTTCCAAAATTTCATGATCTGGAAGCCCTGAGATTTTAATATCATTGTCCATGTCCATGGGGGCAGGGGTCTGTCGATGTGAAGCGTCCGGAGGATTTTTTTTGGGGGTTGAAGGCAGGAGGTTTAAAAATCTCATAATACAGGTTTGAAAAGGGCTTATCGGAACCCAGGGTCGTCATCAAATATTTCATTATAATCTTCGCTAGGCAAATGGTTCTGTGCGGGGCGACACCAGTCGAAATCGGGGCTGTCATCGGCGTTGTCCAAAGCCTTTGTTTTAGCATTGGTTACCCCGTCTGAGAAGCCCTTTACATCCAGTTCTGTGAAATTCTGGCCCCCGCATAGGCACTCTGATTCGCCGTTTACAAATTCCGTCTTTTTTTTGAGCAACAAAGTCCTTTGGCACGAATCGCAGGTATGGCCTTGATGAGTGTTAGGTAAATCGTAAGCCATCAAGTTTTCCCGGCATTGGTTGCATACGGCAGGAGCCCCGAGGGTAAATGCGGAAATCAGGTTTTCAAGCCCACAGCCTCCACACTCCATCAAAAGGTCGAAAGGAGTCTCCATGGTCATGGCAGGGTTATGAGCTTGAGCTATCCGGGAACATTTTTGACATATCCCCCATTTTCCCCATAGCTTCTTCTTTAGACATTTTAGTAATATCAATGCCCATTTCCGCTAAGGTACCAGAGAAAGGACATTTGCTGGCCCCACTCTTGGGTTCTTCTCCTTCGGCAACCGGGGCAGGTTTTTCAGTTTCAATCTCTCCCGCTTCCGCCATGATGATCCAATGCATGGACTCTATGGTCTGTGTTTTTTCGGCAGTTATTTTTTCAAGGGACTCTTTGGTCTCAGGATGCTTTACCAGAGCGGCGGCCTCCTTATATTTTTCCAAGGCTTTTTTCTCAAACTCAACAGCTTCTTTCAACGCCACGGCTGAATTAGACATTCGTCGGATCTCCTGACAAGATTAATGGGCTTACCTTATAATATTTTAATGGAACTTCAAAAATATACCAAATTCTTTCCTCAAATAGCAATAATCTTGTCACTCGATGGTGAATTTTCGCCATATTGCGGGAATAGTGGAAACCTGACATAATGCGCCCATGAAAAAAGTCATCGTTATAGGGGGCGGAATCGCCGGATTGGCGGCGGCTTACCGCATCCAGAGGGAAATATCAGAGGGAGCCCCGCTGGAATGCATCCTGCTTGAGGGTGGGGACCATTTTGGCGGAAAAATAGCCACAGAAAAGTCTGAGGGGTTCGTCATCGAACGGGGTCCCGACTCATTCATTTCGCAAAAACCTGCCGCCATTCAGCTCTGTCAACAACTGGGCCTTGGAGACCATTTGGTCTCAACCAACCCGGAAACCCCAAACACCTATGTTTATACCGGAGGCAAGTTGGTGCCCATGCCGGATGGGTTGAGCCTGATGATTCCTACTAAGTTTTTGCCGTTTGCCTTGACGCCTCTGTTCAGCCTGTCTGGGAAAATCCGCATGGCGTTCGATCTTTTGATCCCGAAAAAAGCCGATGAAAGCGATGAAAGTCTGGCCTCATTTGTTCGCAGGCGGATGGGGGAGGAGGCGTTGAGAAAAATGGCCGAGCCCATGCTGGCTGGTATTTATGCCAGTGACCCCGAAACCATGAGCATTGGCAGTACCTTCCCCATGTTTGTCGAGACCGAACGCAAATATCGATCTCTCATTCTTGGAATGCTGGCAAGGAAAAAAGCCATGCTTCTGAACACTGGCAAACGTCCTAAAATTAACTTTAGTTTGTTCATGACCTTGAAAGATGGTTTGGGGGAAATGGTCGAAGCGGTGATTAACAAATCTCCTGATATTCAATTTCAGTCCAGAGCGAGAGTGGAGTCCATTGCCGGCAAAGAAGGCGACTGGTCCGTACGGTTAGAAGGTAATGGCAAACACAAAGCCGATGTGCTCATACTGGCCACCCCCGGTTATATCACCGCCCGGTTCCTGCAATCGGTCACGCCCAAAGCTGCTGAACTCTTAAAGCAGATCAAATATGTTTCCACCGCCACCGTGACCCTTGCGTATAAAAAGGAAGAATTTTCCCACGCCTTGGATGGATTTGGTTTTGTTGTGCCCAAATGCGAAGGCCGCAACATTCTTGCATGCACTTGGACCTCGTCGAAGTTCCCCCATCGGGCTCCGGAAGGCTATGTCATGCTTCGCTGTTATCTGGGAGGAGCCCTGCAGGAAGACATTGCCGAAAAAGACGAGCAAACCATGGCCACTCTGGTCAAGCAGGACCTCCGGGAAATAATGGGAATCCAGGAAGAACCGATATTCTGCAAAGTTTTCCACAACCGAAAATCCAACGTGCAGTACCAAGTGAACCATTCCAAGCGTATTGATACCATCATGCAGGAATTGCAAAGCGGGCTTTTTCTGGCAGGAAGCGCCTACCGTGGCATCGGCATACCCGATTGTATCCAGAGCGGAAGCCAGTCGGCCGAGTCAGCGATCCAGTTTCTGGTGGGAAAATCCAAAGTGGAAACTTAGCATCTAACGTCTATAACTATTTTAAAAAGGAGTTCCTCATGAAATGGGTTTCCGCCCTTTCCCGGCAAACTGATATTGACAGCGCTGTACAAGAAGCGGCCGAATCTATTATCCATCAACTTGGCAAAGACCATGCCGATTTGACCGTTTTGTTTGTTTCTCCCCAGTTCAAGGAATTCTATGACAAGGTCCCCGAGTTAGTCGGTCGCTATTTCAAACCCGGCCTGCTCTTTGGTTGTTCAGGAGGAGGAATTATCGGCAATGGCGAAGAGGCGGAGCAACAGGCGGCGATCAGTATCACTTGTGCCGAACTGCCTGGCGTGAAAATTCAGCCTATCCAATTTGAGACTATCGATCTACCGGATCAGGACACCGCACCTTCTGTCTGGCGTGAATGGTTGAAAGTGAATGTAGAGGACAACCCTCATTTTGTTTTTCTGGCAGACCCATTTTCATTTCGAGGCGAAGAGTTTCTGGCAGGAGTGGATTTTGCTTACCCCAACAGTAAAAAGATCGGTGGTCTCGCCAGTGGAGCCCAGGCTCAGGGGGGGAATGCTATGTATCTCGGGGATAAAATTTATGATAGCGGACTGATTGGCATCGCGTTGAGCGGTGATATTGAGGTTGATACCATTGTCGCGCAGGGATGCCGCCCCATCGGCGAACCTATGCAAATCACCCAGTGCGAGCACAACCTGCTGAAGGAACTGGGGGGAAAGCCGCCGCTGGAAGTACTTCAGGAGTTGCGCGAAACTTTATCAGAGGCTGACAAAAAACTGATTCAGACCTCTCTGTTTCTGGGAATAGAGATGGACCCAATGAAAGACAATCCGCAACAGGGAGACTTCCTCATCCGCAATTTGATGGGGGTTGATCGGGAAAGCGGAGCTGTAGCCATAGGCACCCTATTAAGAAATGGACAACTGGTGCAGTTTCATCTGCGTGATAAAAAGATGTCAGCAGAAGATCTGGATGTGATGCTGACCCGTTATCTGAACCAAGGGAACGCTGAAAACGCCAAAGGAGCCCTGTTGTTCTCCTGTCTGGGTCGCGGTCAATACCTGTACGGTAAAGCCAATCACGATACCGATATGTTCCGTGGCAAACTAGGGGAAATTCCTCTGGGAGGGTTTTTCTGCAACGGAGAGATTGGGCCGGTGGGAAAGACTACTTTTTTACATGGTTATACCAGTTCGTTCGGCATTTTCCGAAAATCCCGCCACTAGGCGTGGAGGTAACTGAGCGAAGACTCGTTGAGCTAAAGCATCTTTTCTAACAGTAAAAGTTATTGCACATCCATGAAAATCACAATACTGGGTTCTGGTACTGCTGTTCCATCTTTGGAACGCAATTCGTCTGGTGTGCTCATTCAGGAGCAGGGCATCAATACCCTGGTTGATTTTGGTTATGGAACTCTGAAACAACTTTTGCATCTGGGAATCACTTATCACGATATTGACCGGATTTTTTTTACTCACAATCACCCGGATCATATGTGCGATTTGATTCCTTTCTTATTCGGAGCCCGTTACCGTCCCTCAGCAAGAAAAAAAGATCTGGAAATCGTAGCCGGGCCTGGGTTTCATGGATTTCTTGACAAGCTTATGGCGGTGTTCAAGAACTGGCTTGTCCCTACTGAATACCAACTCCGTATTACAGAAATTGACGAGGGATCAAAAAAATTTGGCTGTCATCAGGTCGTCTTCAAAAAAGTTCAGCATATCGAGATGAGCCGAGGTTACCGGTTTGAGAGCCCGACGGGAAAGTCGGTGGTGCTATCCGGAGATACCGATTATTGCCAAGGTATGGTCGAACTGGGCAGGCAGGTGGATCTCATGATTCTGGAATGTGCTTTCCCCGATGGAGGCAAAGTGGCGGGGCATCTGGTTCCCTCCCTGGCGGGAAAGCTGGCAAAAGAAGCCGATTGTAAAACGCTTTGCCTCACCCATTTTTACCCACCTTGCGATTTGGATGTTATGCGCAAAACTGTATCAGCCCTCTATGACGGTGAGTTGGTTCTGGCACACGACCTCATGCAGTTTGAATTGTGACAGGGCATTCGTCGGCTCTTAACTTTTTTCTTCTCTTCGGTCTTCGATGAAGTCCACCACGAACATGAACAGCCGGAGAACTCCGATGGTTGCGAAGATGCCAAGTAATAATTGTAAAAGAGGGGGCAGGGCAGTGACAAAGTCTTTAACGCTTTCAATGAGTTGTGTTGTGCCCAAGGAATACTCCGCAGGTTTTGAATGAATTTTAGAATTTATAATAGAGGATCAGAGTACCGAAGTGTGAATCATTCTGCAACCACTCGGTGCCAGCATAATGCTGGACCCAGAGGGGCGGTGATGCTGACGTGATCGCCTAAGCCAGGACAACTCTTTGCTACCTACAAAAGCCATTGCAATTTATCCCCGGTGTCTCACCGATGCCAAGTGGAACTCTTTGAAAACATTTTGCTCCCCCACGAATTTCCGGTTAGGGGTTCATTCTGTTTTTTTCTCCGGTATAATCTATGAATAATCGCTCAATTGCAGAAAGGGATGAGCACATGCCAGCTATTTTAAATATTGTTTCAGTAACCCTCCTTATTTTTTTTCTCAACGTTGTTCCGGCTGTGGGTTTTGTTGACAACCAGAATGACACTGTAACGGATCCCACTACCGGCTTAGTCTGGCAAAAAGACGATTCTTTTCATGAGTTGAAAAAGGGGCTCAACTGGTATGAGGCGTTGGAGTACATCTCCAGAAAAAATTTACAAAAGTTTGCGGGAAACGATAATTGGCGTCTACCTACCCGGAAGGAGTTGAACGGTTTATGGATATCTTCGGGAAAGATTAAAAGCAAGGATGGAGAAGTCCTCGGGCTCCCCTCAGCGTTTGAGGGTGGGGGCAGTTATTATATCTGGACTGGAGACGAGCGCGGACTGGACCATGCCTGGTATTTTGGGCTGGGCCATAAAGAACACTATTTCAACCTGAAAGATCTGGCAGACTTGGAGCAAGGCGTTAAAATGGTCCGCTAAGAGGGGGTAGTACCCCGCAGCGAGGGAAAGCTATTCCTACGTTATCATCGGCGGTGCGCCGGTAGGGAGATAGATGATTATGAAACGAAAAGCACGATTTGTTCAGTTGGTATTGGCGGGTTTGTGCTACGCCGCTTCGCTGGCGATGGCGCAGGAGCATAAAATGGATCATGACGCGATGGGCCACTCCGCACCTGGAGAAGAGTACCGGGTTGATGAGCCAGATCATGGTGGTCACGGTGAGATGCATCATGGAGAAGGTGACAGTTTATTCCGCACTCCGGGTTCTCATGATCAGATGAAGCAATCCAAACCAAAAGATATGGACTCCAAAAGTCTTCTGGCTCGTGGCCGCAACATTTATCTGCACATGTGCGTGTTCTGTCATGGCGAAGACGGAAACGGCGGCGGTCAGGCGGTTGAATATTTATATCCTTGGCCCAGGGATTTCAGAGAAGGGATTTTCAAATTCCGCTCTACCCCAACGGGTACTCTTCCCCGCGATGAGGATCTATACCGGACCATCATAGAGGGTGTTCCCGGCACCTCCATGCCAGCCTGGAAGGACGCATTGAGTCCTGAAGATACCTGGGCTTTGATCAACCATATTAAAAACTTTTCCCCACGATTCAAAAATGAACCGCAGGGTGAAAGAATAGAAGTTTCCAAGCCTCTTGGGTCTTCGCCGGAGTTGGTGGCCCGAGGCAAAGAACTTTTTAGGGAATTAAAATGTTTCCGCTGTCATGGTGATTCTTTAAAAGGAGATGGAGAACTGGCTGAATCTCTCATAGATGCTTGGAAGCACGCAGTGTTTGTGCATGACATCACCAACCCGCATTATTTCAAGAGTGGTCACAAGCCGGAGGATCTTTTCAGGTCCATCACCTCCGGGCTGGATGGAACGCCTATGGGCTCCTACATCCACGTTCCCGAAAAAGACCGTTGGGCACTGGTGCATTATATTCGTTCAAATTTGGTGAAGGAATTTAAAGAGGCGGAGTTTGAAACAGATCTTTATTCACTCCCTGTGGAGGTGGAACTGAGTAGCGACCCTTATAGCCCGATGTGGGAAGAGGTTGCCACGACAAGCCTGGTATTGCGTCCGTTATCTGCCAGGCGTGATGCGGTGGAGTTTATCAATGTTTCCTCAGTGAATAACGGCAAACAGTTGGCAGTGCGCTTACAGTGGAACGACCCGACTCATGACGCGTTCTCTGAACTGCGTTCAGATATCTTCCGCGATGGAGTGGCGGTGCAATTTGCGTTAGGAGCGGTGACGCTCCACACTCATGGGCATAATGAACCGTTTTTTGGTATGGGCAATCGCAACAAACCGGTAAATATCTGGCATTGGAAAGCCGGTCTGGAAGAAGCGCTCGAAGCCGAAGACGATCTGGAATATGCTGGCGGCGGAGTGGATATGGATGCGTTGATTTATGGGGATATTATTGCTGAATCCTTCTCCCGTGTTAATGCGACAGGGGGTAACCCTGTTGAAGAAATGAACGCCGAGGGATTTGGCACGGTCACACCACAGCCGCCTGAAAATCAGAATGTGACAGGTGCTGGTGAATGGAAGGACGGAGTCTGGACCGTGGTTTTTCTCCGCGACATGCCAAAAACCGGAAAATGGGATGTGGATTTTGCTCAACGCATTGACCCTGCTCTTGTAGCCTTCGCGGTCTGGGATGGGGTTAAGGAAGACCGCAATGGACGTAAGGTGATCAGCGTCTGGCAACGCTTCAACGTTAAGAAACGGAAACCTTGATAAAAGGATTTTGCATTGTCATTATTATTGTTTTTTTAGCGTCGCCGTTAAGGGCGCAGGTTGGTCTGGGTGAACTGAACCGATTGATTCAGTTTCACCAGCCAAAAAAATTTCAAGAAGGTATTGGCCCTTCCAAAACAGCCAGGCTCCTGCCTCAAATCGAAGAAACCGTTTTTACCATCCCTGGATTCGAAGCCCATGGTTGTGGGGAGTGCCATAAACCAGATGAACTGCTGGACAAGTCGATCGACCGAATGCGGCAGTCGTTGGAACGTTTGACTTCTATTTTTCCCGATCTTCCCCCGCCACCGTTGAAACAATTCATCATCCAGTCCTGGTCAGATGAATGGTTGCATCCCGGGCAGTTCGCCCACACCACTTTTGACACGATTCGCATTTTCCCTGCCGCGATTCTGGTGGACAGCAGGGTGTACGGTAACGCCACGCACCTGCATGAGTCCCTGCATTTGACCCAGCCATTTTTTGGGATTGCTAATGAGTTGGAAGCGTATGGATTGAATATCCGCTCTAATCCTAAATTTCTGATTCTGAATTTTCCTTATTTTTCCGACACGGTCACGGCATTCTTCATTCCTGATTTTCCTGATATCCTGGATCGGTTTTTTGCCCGTGAGGCGAAAGAGCAAGCGACTCTCGGGGAGGATATGGCTGTTCCCAGAGAGGTGCGGTGGTTTTTAATGCCTTTTGAAGGCGACACGCTGAGTAAAATAGCAACAGCCATTGAAAAGCTGGAGCCGGTGTTAAAGGAAGTGTCGCGTCTGCACCGGAAGTATCCGTTGAAGTCAGCCTATCTGGGCGAGCAAACCCGTGCGGTTTCGTTATTGCTCGATATTGCGGCAGTGAAGACCCTGCCCTTGCCGCCATTAGAGTTGGCTCCTGCGACACTGAAAGAGGCCTTTGCTATTCTGAATGCGCAGTTCAATAAACTTGATAACACTCGGCTGGGCTACCGCATTGACCGTAAACACGAAGCTTTGATGACCTTGACCTATCATTTACGGTTGAAAGATCCGGCAACCCGGTTGGCAATTTATTTTCGGTTTTTAAAGCAACGGTTTATCGACGCAGATGGAGAGGTAAAGCTGATAGTGCCGGATGAGGAAGATTTTAAGTTGTATGTTGAAGAAAAACGCCGTGAAATCGCGAAGATGGCGGACTCACCAAAACTCACCCCGGTTGAGAAAGCAGGAGCTTTAAGAATGCTCGAAAGTATTCCAGATGAAAAAGGAAAGTAGCGAAGATGCTCAGCTGAGATAACTTTTTTCTGGTCTGTGTAGGCTCTTTGTCAGTACCAGCGTCACGCTAGTTAGAGTCTGCTGGCCGGGGTGACAGGAGCAGGGCCTTTGACGTGGTCTCCCAAGGTTTCTCCCTGGACTTTGTCTTGTAGTTTCATGAGAGCATCGATCACCATTTCGGGTCTTGGTGGACATCCCGGAATATAGACATCGACCGGGATGAGGGTATCAATCCCCATCACGGTGGAGTAGTTGTCGTAGAATCCACCTGAAACTGTGCACACACCATAAGCGACCACCCATTTTGGCTCGGTCATCTGGTTATAGACTTTGGTGAGAATAGGGGCTTGCTTGTGACTGATGGTTCCGACGACCATGAGCAGGTCGGCCTGCCTCGGCGAAAATCGGGGAAACGCTGCACCCATCCGGTCAAGGTCGTATCGCGGACCCGCTACAGACATGAACTCCATTCCGCAACATGCAGTGATGAAGGGATAGATGAAAAAGGAATATTTTCGCGCCCAGTTTATGGCCTGGGTCATTTGCGTTACGATCACGTTATTACCCAGACTCATCTCAGTCTCGGTTCTGTATAGTCCAGCCATACCATCCACTCCCTGAATTGAGGTTAATACCGCTATCTTAAAATATTTTCAGTAAAATATCCAAGAAATTTCACTACTAACCGTAGGAGCAATTAGCAATAGCTTTATCCGGCATGCAAAAAGTGTTAGTAGCTTAAAAGTGATTGTTATCTGTTTCCCCTCCGCAGGAGTGGGTTGCTTGAGGGACTTGAACCAGTGTATAATTTGGTTATCGTTAAAGCCTGCCATAGACTTATATCTGGAGAATCCGGGTTGGGTCGCTATTTGTTGGAGAAAGAGAATTATGGATTACAGCGGTAATAAGACCGCCATGGGCCAGGAAAGGGCCATGGGTGAAACCGAATCAATTGTTCGGATGAATTTAAGCAAAGATGGCAAAACCCTTGATCTTACTGCCACTTATTTAAAGGAATATGGTGCCAAGGATATCTCTCGCATGGAGTTTTTGCGGCCCTTGACCAATCTAGCTTTTGGAACCAACCTGTGTGGCCCCAAAGGGGCGAAATATATAGCACAGTCTGAAGTGCTGGTTAACCTGACTTCGTTGAACATGTTCTACAATCGGCTGGGCAATGAAGGGGTTAAATATCTGGCTGTTTCGGACAATCTTTTGAGCTTGCAGAATCTGGTCCTCACGGATAATGAAATCACCGATGAGGGGGCCTTGATTTTAGCGAAATTCCTGCCTCTTTTCATCAATCTGGTGCGTCTCGATTTGCGTCTCAACCGGCTCAAGGATGAGGGGAAAAATGCCCTCAAAGAAGCGCAAAAAGTGTCTACTGTCAAACACCTGCTGCTGGACAAAGTAGAGGGTTTTCAGGTGAAGGGTTGACCCTCTAGCAAGGGAGGCAAGTTGCAATAACGTTTATGGGTGGGCAACAGGTTAGCCGAGAGGATTCAAGGTAACTTTGTCGTTGTCGAACAGTGGTTGGATGTCTCCGAAGTCAATCCCCGCAAGGTCCACGCATTGTCGTATGTCTGAACTCTGATAAATGATCTGCCACAGCCGATTGCCCATTTCCTGAATATTTTCGAGCAGAGGGTTGAGTCTTTGCGAATCCCGGAACAGGGCGAACAGGTCAAGCCCTACAGGCTTCCACTTATTTTGAATTTTAAGAGCTTCGCGGTACAGTTCCAGTTCGTATTCAATGAGCGGGAAGGTGCTTCTAAGAGGGTGCGCTTTGGTTGAGTTGGGGAAAAGAGACAGGAACTCTTTTTCGATTCTGCCTGCTTTCCAACCAGTGAGCAAATAGCCGGTCAGGTTGCCATGCAATACTGAGATGGATTGAACCAGTTGCTGGGCTCGGTCAATATGTTGCGCTTGCATTTCGCTTATCAAAACGGCATTAGGAAAATCTTTGCTGACACGTTCTTTGATCAGGA
Organism: Nitrospinales bacterium; assembly: GCA_965263085.1. Lineage (GTDB taxonomy): Bacteria > Nitrospinota > Nitrospinia > Nitrospinales > VA-1 > LS-NOB. The sequence goes on along the minus strand of OZ253582.1, from coordinate 1,191,655 downwards.
AAAGGTTGGCATAAAGTTCGCGTAGGACTGAGTTTAAATTAGAGATGCTGACCGGGTCATTAGGGGAGCGGGCTTCTTTTAAAGAAACCGTTTCCACTTCCAGGTCCCTTTTTGTGGTTTCAATATAATTGATTTGCGGAATTTCCAACAGGCTATGGAAAACCTGTGGCGTGAGGGCCAGGTTGAGACCGAATTGTTCCTGTATGTAGTTGCGGATTTTTCGGCATTTAACCACATCGCGAAACGTTTCCACCGTTTGTTCCAGGGGCTCACCTGTCCCTGCGAAGGGCTCGACTTCTGCATCCGATCCCAACAGTTTTTGTAATATTCGTTTAGGGTTCCGCAAAACTTCGTTTCTCCGCTCGGCCTCAGTGGTGAGCAATCTGCTCATGATCCGAATATCAAAGCTTTATAAAAGAACGATTATAAGATTTAAACGCCGTTGGCGGTTGGAATTTTTAATGGAAACTGTTAACATTCGTCCGGGTTCCGGCAGCCCCCATTTTCTGCTGGACCATTTTTCAGGCGTATGAACACCTAAAGCCGGGGTGGCGGAATTGGTAGACGCAAGGGACTTAAAATCCCTCGGGGGTAACCCCGTGCCGGTTCGATTCCGGCCCTCGGCACCACTCTCTGGCAAGGGAGGCAGATAGCAATGGCTCTTTCAGCCGAGAAAATGTTTGCCGTTGAATTCCCCAAAAAATAGTGCCCAAACAATCCAAAAAGGGTTTTAAATGCCTTGAAATTTCTATTTCAGTGGATATACTATGTATATCCTTAGTGTTTTTGAAGGAAAAGGAAAAATTATGGATTCAACAATCAGTATGTGGGGAAATAGTCTTGCTTTAAGGGTTCCGAAGGCTTATGCCAAGAAGGTCGGCTTAAAAAATGGCACAAAAGTTGAAATTATCGTCCAGGGAAGTCATTTGGTAGTCAAACCTCTAAAGGAATATTCCCTTAAAGCCCTGGTAGGTCAAATCTCCCCTGAAAACACTTACGAAGAGGTAGATTTTGGTGAGCCAGAAGGGAAAGAAGTATGGTAGTCAAAAGGAATATGTTCCCGAAAGAGGGCATATAATTTGGCTCGACTTCGATCCTCAAGCCGGACACGAGCAGGCAGGTCACCGACCGGCTTTAGTGATTTCTCAGAAAATCTACAATGAAAAAGCCGGACTTGTACTTGTCTGCCCTATCACGTCAAAAGTAAAAAACTATTCCTTTGCGGTCAACCTTCCTCCAAAAGAAGATGGTGGGTGCGTTCTGGTCGATCAAATAAAGAGCTTGGATTGGCGGGTTCGCCGAGCAGAGTATAAGTCCAAGGCTCCTAAAAAGGTCATGGACGAGGTTTTGGGTAAACTGGGTGTCCTGATTTTTGATGAGGGATAATTTTTTTCTTGTTCTACTGTTAAACTACTTAAATCAAGGTTTTTTAAATATTTAAACATTCCGGCTAAATGCTTCTTTTAACACCGCCTGCATCAGTTGCTTGGCGTGGGCTTGGTTGTCGGTGATTTGGGTTTCCAGTTGGTCGCAGAGAGTTAGGAGTTTTTCGACTTTGGCGACGATGGCTTTTTGTTCGAGGAGTGGGGGGATAGGAATGAGCATTAGGTTTAACTTCTTTCCAGTTAGATGTTTTATTCCTGCGCCAGTAAAATATTTTTTTATTTCTCCATTACTGTCCCAAAGCCATAAAAGATGGACAAATAAATCAGATGGAAAACACCCAAGAATAAAACGAACTCTATGAAGTGCCTTTTGAAACATTATTGGTTCCTTTTTATTCCAAATCGCAGATTGACCAGGATAACCCCCTTCACAAATCACAATATCTCCTTGGATTACAGAATATTTTTCTGTTTCATGTTCTTCAAAAGGCATTTGTTTTAGATCGGCTACATTTATTTTGAACCACTGAATATTCAAGTTTCTTAGGTATGACTTTAGTTCACCTCTATTTTTTTGAGCATCAAGCATTTTCCCTAAAGAATTAATAGTTATATCTCCCAACCGACACCAAACCCACCCATCAGGCAATTCAAACGGTTTTTCTTTCTCACTAATCGGTGGCAGTGGTTTTTGTTTTTTGATTTTTTTGTCTTTAATCAACTGGGCTTTTTCTGCTTGTATACGTTTGAGTAATTCACTGGCGTGTTCATACTCCTCCCCTGACAAGTGGAGGTGCCCCGAAGGGGCGGAGGGGTTTGAAGGGGCGGAAGGATCTGGAAAAGAATCAGAATTAAAGTGCTGCTGAATGTATGCAAGCAACCCATCAGGATTATTAAAAACAAACTTATTTTCAAATCGCAACACTTTAATACCGGTATAAGCTAAAAAAATATCTCTTTCTCTATCACATTCAGCAGCAGCCGGGTTGTTATGCACTTCGCCATCTAACTCAATTGCCAGGTTCTCAGCGGGACAATAAAAATCTAAAATATAGTTTGCCACACTATGTTGCCTTCTAAATTTTCTGCCCTGTAGCTGTTTGCCTTTTAACATTGTCCAGAGTTTGGCCTCTGCTGGGGTTAAATTTTTTCTTAATGTTTTTCTGAAAGTTTTTAGGTGGGGTAGGTTATTGATAGGCTTAACCCCCTCCCCGCTACGCGGTACTCCCCCTTGGCAGGGGGAGAGTTTGTGCTGTTTGCGCCAGTTGGCGGTGAGTTTGCCTTCTATGGCTTCTTGCAATATTTGTTGACGGAGTTTTTTTAGCAGGGTTTCTTGGTGGGTGAGTTCGGTTTTTAGATCACCAACTTCTATTTCAACACTTTCTTTTTTCTTAAGAATAGATTTCTGTCTATTAATCGTAGGAACTGACATTTCTATTTTGCAGAGATCTTCAAATCTCAGTGCCTTTCTAACAGTACCTCGTGCATATTTACCTATCTGAAATAGACCTTCGTTAGATTTTAAAAAATCAAATAGCAACTCAGAAAGTAAATCTCCATTCGTTTTAAATACAACATAGGCGGGACTAACAAGCCCTCTAACTCCGTCAGGCACTAGACCTATTGAACCCACATTTATACGATATGGGTTGTAAGCAAAATCACCTTCTTCAACTAATTGATATTTTGATAAGTCTTTTGATTTTTTATGATCTGTGGTGGTAATGCCTACCTTATTTGAAACACCAAGTACCTCCAGCAATTCATAGTCATCCAGAGCCTCTGCTCTGATTGACTTTTTTTCTAAAAAAAGTGTCAGGTTGCTAATTGACACTATCCCAATTCCTTTCTCAACTGCCCCAATAATTCATCTCCTTTAGCAAAGGACTGATGTAATAAATCCAACAATTCTCCACTGTTATATTGCTTTTCTTCTTCGGCTTGGTGCGGGTTTTTAATGTCGAGGTTATAACCATTGGCTTTGATGGTTTTTATATCCACTTGCCATGCCTGTTCGCTGACTTCGCGCTTGTTTCACCATTTTTTAAGAGTGCCAAACTCGGCTAGTTGTATGGGCTTGGTTTTGGAGTAGGCTTTGTAGCCTTGGGGTAGTTGATGCTGATAATACCAAACGCTTTTGGTCGGCTCGCCTTTGGTGAAAAATAGTAGGTTGGTGGCTACCAAGGCATAGGGCTGAAATACTGAATTAGGCAGGCGGATAATGGTGTGCAGGTTGCAATCATCTAGCCATTTTTGTCGGATGCGTTGCTTAACTCCATCGCCTGTGAGCGAACCATCGGGCAGGACAATGGCGGCTCTGCCATCGTTTTTGAGTAGCTGAATCATCAGGATTAAAAACAGGTCCGCCGATTCTTTGGTGCGGTAGGTTTGCGGAAAGTTACTTTCGTTGTTGTTGGAGACCACGCCACCAAAAGGTGGATTGGCAAGGATCACATCCACCCTGTCTCTTTGGCTGTATTCGTTGAGCGGTTTTGCCAGTGAGTCGCTGTATTGAATATTGGGCAGGTTGATGTCGTGCAGTATCAAATTAGTATTGCCGAGCAAATAGGGCAGGGGTTTGTATTCCCAGCCTATAACATTGTGTTGCAGGGCTTCACGCTCAGCAACGGTGCTGGCTTTGCTTTTCAGGTGTTCCAGTGCAGCGGTGAGATAACCGCCCGTACCACAGGCAGGGTCCAGCACTTTTTCACCCACTTTGGGGTCGGTCAGCTCTGCCAGTAGTTCGGTGATGGCGCGGGGGGTGTAAAACTCGCCGAGCGTGCCTGCGCTTTGCAGTTCGCTTAAAAAGGTTTCGTAAATCTGCCCGAAAACCTGCTTGTCTTTGCTGTTATTGAAGTCGATTTCATTGAGCTTATTGATGACTTGGCGCAGGTGAATGCCTGACTTCATATAGTTGTAGTTATTGGCAAACACTTCATGCACCAGCAAGGCGCGCCTGCCTGCTGTTGAGGCGGGTTTGTAAGCCCCCAGGTTAATATTTGCCAGTGTGGGGAATAGGGTTTGATCGACAAATTTCAGCAATTCATCGCCCGTCATGCCTTCATCGTCACCTGCCCACTCATCCCAATACAATTTCTCAGGAATTGGTGAGGTGTAATCATCGTGAATCAGTTCAAGTTCCTTATCTTTATCACTGAATATTTTTAAAAACAGCATCCAGCCCAGTTGCAGAATGCGTAACTCATCACTGCCTGTGCCTGTGTCTTGACGCATGATATTTCTGGCTGATTTTACGATGCCACTAATGTTGGTCATTTTGTTACTCTAGTATATTTTTGTTTGGGGCTATTGGGTGTGTCGGGGTGGCTCATTTTAATAACCCCTTGTTTTAATGCAGGGAGCAGGTAGTTTTTTCTAAAGGTGGGTTTGTGCGATAAACCGACTTTCACCATAATTTGAGCACTGCTTAGATAGCCTTCGCCCATCACCGATAAGAGTTTTTGAACTGGGTCGGTAACTGGGTCGCTGGCATTGATGCTGGCTAAAATAATATCCAGCATAAATTCAATAAATACTGTGCTGTCAGCTTTATCATCAGCACTGGCGAGCGCATTGTAATAGGCTTGTTGATTATTTTTGATGGTATTTTCAATCGGCAAAGAATAAAACAGCGGATGCCATTGCCCTAAAATCAATGTCTGCCACAGGCGACCCATTCTGCCGTTACCATCACTAAAGGGATGAATAAATTCAAACTCATAATGAAAAATACAACTACGAATTAACGGGTGATCATCGGTGCGTTTAAGCCAGCGCAATAAATCTTTCATCAATAATGGCACACGATCTGCCTGTGGAGCAGTATGAATCACTTTGTCGCCCTTATGAACACCAACATTACCACTACGAAAACGCCCCGCATCAGGTAAAATTCCTTCGGTCATTTTTTTGTGGGCATCCAGCAAGTCATCCATGCTATGCGCCCGATACTGTGTCAAGGCTTCATAAGCCCTAATTGCCCCTCGAACCTCAGCAATTTCTTTTTGCGAGCCACGAACTGACTTGCCCTCAATAATGGCGGACACCTGCTCTAAACTAAGAGTATTACCCTCAATCGCCAATGTACCTGTAATCGTCTTAATGCGGTTTTGCTTGCGAAGCTGCGGCGAGTTTTGAATTTCAATCAGGTCAACACCCGCAACCGCTTCACTGATTTGTGCAATCAGTGAGAGGATTTTTGGGGTTATTGTGTAGGGTGGGGTGTGGGGCATTGCGGTTGGGGTATGGTTTTTCTTACAGATTTTATGATGCCGTTGGTATTGGTCATTTGGTTAAGGCAACTTGAATAATTTATCATTTTGAGATAAAGTCAGTACAGAGTATTGGCTTGTATCTATATTTTCAGGTAATTTATCTTGAAGTACAGGAATGACATATTGGCAATTAATTTCTTGCACTGCCTCTAACAGGATGGTACTAATCTGATTGTCATGAATATTCTCTATTTGGTCATGTAGAATAAAATTCACATGAGGTATCTTCAATGTTTCGGCAAATTGAATATAAGCCAAGTCAAAAGCAATAATTTCTCCTCTTTTTCCACCTGTTCCTGGATTTTCTTCCAACCCTTTAATAGTTAGCTTAAGATTAGTTTGCCCTTTAGATTCACTAAACTCATGACTAAGTAAGAATGCTTCATCATATAAAGAGCGTGATATCTTAGCAAAGTGAGTATTAAATGAAGCGATTTTTTTTTCAATTTTCGGATTCTCTTCTTGTAACCGCTGATTTAATATACTTAAATTCCTTTTCCATTGATTTATGTTGGCTTCAGTCTTTTCTAAAATTTCCTTAACTTTTTCCAAGCGACCTTTTTCTTCGTGCCCTTTAGTAAGTTGTTGAATCAGTTGTTCTAATTCTTCAAGGGCACCTGTTTTTTGTAATTTCTGACTTAATTCTGCCTCTCTTTCTAAGAGTCTCTCTTGTTGTTTTTCGTATTCTCCTAAATCTGTATCAACTTGTGGCAATTCTTGCCCAATAAACCGCTTCTTTTCCTCTATCATTTTTTTGTGAAAAAGCAATACATCCTCGAAGCTTTTTTGCAAATTTGGTAAAAGTTTTTTGGCTTCGGAATAAAGGAATTGAACTTTTCCTATTTCAATTTTGGGAGATGTTTTATCAAGTTCTGCTTGACTCTCAAGAATTAAATTTTTCTTCATCGTTAAAGAGACTACCTGTGTCTTTAATTGGTTAATAGTCTGTTTTATTTGATTAAGTTGTTCTAAGTCCTGAATGTAGTTCTCATTGAGATTAAAATTTTTCTTTTGCTCGTTTAATTGTGCAATTTGTCCTTGGTAGGCAAGAATTTTTTGCTTTATAGAGTTAAGAGTATTTCCTTGTGATTGTTCAGTTTGTTTCTTAAAGGTTTCTTCGGTCTTTAGTTTGGTTGTAAGTTCGATTTTATTTGAATCAGAATATCTACTCATACCCATCCAGTACAAATATATAGCTTCATACTCTGAATTAGATGGATAACCATCTAATGGTTTTACTGTATTATTAAGTGCTTGCGTATTGTGTCGTATATTTCTGCAAATTATTTGACGGAAACTTGGTTTTTGAAAGTGAAAATTAAATATTAATTGAGCAAGTTTTTTTGGAAAGTCGTCATTACTGACCGCATTGCTATTTATTTCTTGAATTTTGTCTGGACGATTCAAAAAATTGCGACCAATGGTGATTTTTTCGGCCTCTTGATTAGATAAATTTTTTGTCAGAATTAATTCAACATAAACTTTATCTTTTTCTAAGAATTGTTTAATTCTGTTCGCATTTTCGTTGCGCCCTCTGAATTCAGGATCTTGATATATTTTTTCTTTTTTGCCACCTAAACAAAAACCAATTAATCGTAGAACGGTCGATTTTCCAACATTGTTGCCTGTTTCAGTGCTTTGATTATGGTTCGATTTATCTAAGATCAAATTTACACCTTGGCGGAATTTTATTTGCCTAATAATTTCTCCGACTTTGCCATTTTTACGAATGGTTAATGATTCTATAAACATTTTATTTCCCCTTTTTCATCCAATTGAATGGCTTCAATCACATAAAGCCAATCTAATGCCAAGGAAAATAAAGATACGGTCGTTTTATATCTACTACAAACGCTATTGTAAAGAATAGGGAAAGAACTCTTTCTATCAAGATCAATAAGTGCTTCTAAAATGTGTGCGCCAACATGATAGAGGTTATATTCTGGGTTTATATCTTTATTTAATATCATAATCGCTACTGTGAAGGTGGTCTCTCTAAAATTTTGCAACGCATAAAAGCATCTACCATAATAATGGGTATTGCAATAAAACGATTGTCTTCGTGATTGTTTGATATTGTCATCAACTTGTCTCGCACACTATCTAATATATTGTCGGCATTATTTTGCACACTATCCTGAGATGTTTCTTGTTTATACTCTCCCAATATTTCTAAATATGTATGTTGTATTATGCTTAGTAATTTGTGTTTTTTGAAGGACTCGCCGCTTTGCTCTAGTTGATTATAGAGTGAATCAATTTTTGATTGATATACCTTGTATTCCGTGATAATTGGTTCCCACCTTTTCACTGAATTATGATTCATTTTCGCTTGTATTGAAAAATTCTCTTGATTTTCTTCACTATTTTTATTGTCAAAATCAGTTTCTGCAATAGCGTTAATCGCATCTAAAAGAATTTTCGGATTGTTCACCACCATTTTTTGTGCCACTTTTATTTGGTGCTCTGTTTTTATTTTACGTAGCATGTCAACAGAGTAACTTGTCACATCATCTGTAACTTTGTGGTGGGTAGGGCAGAGTAAAATTAAATTTTCATAACTCCTTCTGTACTCATCATCAGATTCTTGGTTAAAACGTTGACCGCCTTTCTCTGCTGCCTCTATATGACAAATTTCTGAGGCATTTTCTGTATTACCATCTAAGAAAAATTCTTGATCGCATCCCCGAAATGCGCATTGATTTCCCGACCTTGCATATAACTCCTTGATTGTTTTGCTTGTGACTTCTAGTCGTGGCATAACTACGCTACCTTCCTATAAATCTCTTGTTCTAATTCTGTAAGTGCTTTCAAATACTGCTTTTTACCTCCAAACAGTTTGACGATTTCCACTGGGGAACCGAATTGATTGAGCGGGCTAACTCGCAGTATTTTCATATCCTCAATATTTACTATACCTTCATCGGCGTATTTATCCAGCAGGGCTTCTAATACCTTGCGTGCCTGTTCGCCATATTGGGTGAAGTAATCGCGTTTTTTGACGTTGTTGACTCGTTCGGCTCGGGTGAGTGGTGGCTGGTCAAAGGCGGTGTGGCAGATGAGGTCAAATATATCCATCTCTTTGTTGATGGCTTCTTTGAGGTTTTCAAAGATAATGCCTTGTTCGGTTAGTTCTTCAATAATAACTTGTTTCTTGTCAGCTTGATTCCATTTATTGAGAAAATCATCAAGTGAATGGTACTGCTCACGGACTTTTAGTTTGGTGTAGCCTTTGAGGCTACCGGTGATCAGCTTGCCGTTGCCGTCCATGTACTGGATTCGCTCGTTGAGTATGGTGACATGGACATCGTTGACATAGTATTTTTCTCTGGGTTCGTTAATAATATCGCCGCCTGTTATTACTCCTGGATATTCACTATTTGGGGGTTCGAAAACAATTTCTTCGCCGTCTTCATCGGTGATGGGCTGGTCAGATTGTATTTCATCATCAAACGATTCAAATTCTTCATCTTCAGTCAGCTCTTTAACTCTGACCGGATCACCGTCAAAATCAGGATCTGCAAACAGATCAGTGACATTGCGAAAATCCATAATGGTGAAGAAGGTCTTGCCAAATTCTTCATTGATGCGCGTGCCGCGCCCGATGATCTGTTTGAATTCGGTCATCGAGCTGATATTGCTATCCAGCACAATCAGCTTGCAAGTTTGTGCATTAATGCCTGTGGTCATAAGTTTTGAGGTGGTGGCGATAACGGGGTATTTCTCTTCTGGCGCGATAAAATTATCCAACTCCTTCTTGCCTTCCTCATTGTCACCGGTAATCTGCATGACAAATTTGCTGTTCTGTGCCATCAAGTCGCTATTTTCATTGGCGATGGCGGCTCTCATGCGCTGGGCGTGGTCAATGTCTACACAGAAGATAATGGTTTTATCAAAGCGATTGGTCTTTTTTAGAAATTCGGTTACTTTTCTGGCAACGGTTTCTGTGCGTTCATCTATGACCAGGTTTTTGTCATAGTCTTTGCGGTTATAGATGCGGTCATCCACCAGCAAACCTTGCTTGTCAGTTTTACCCTGTTCTGGTCGCCAGCCTTCCAGATCAACATTCAAACCGATTCGCAAGACTTTATAAGGGGCTAAGAATCCATCTTGTATGCCTTGTTTGAGTGAATAGGTGTAAATGGGATCGCCAAAGTATTCGGTGCTGGATATAGTTTCTGTTTCTTTAGGCGTGGCAGTTAAGCCTATATGCGTCGCATTGCCAAAATATTTCAGTATTTCACGCCATGCGCTGTCTTCAGCAGCACTGCCGCGGTGGCACTCGTCTATGACGATTAAATCGAAAAATCCAGGGCTGAATTGGCGATAAGCATCTTTGTCTTCATCGTAATTGGTTAAGCCTTGATAGAGCGCAAGATAGATTTCATAAGATTTGTCGATTTGCTTATTCTTAATCACCGTCATTTTATCTTTGAAATGACGAAAATCACCGCGCCTAGTTTGGTCAATCAACGCGTTTCTATCGGCTAAAAACAGAATGCGCTTTTTAGTGTTGCTTTTCCATAGCCGGTGGATGATTTGAAATGCGGTATAGGTTTTACCCGTTCCTGTCGCCATGGTGAGAAGAATTCTTTTCTGTCCTTTGGCAATGGCTTCAACTGTGCGGTTGATGGCTATTTGTTGGTAATAGCGGGGTGTTCTGTCTGACCCATCAAAAAAATAATCTTGTGCGGCTATTTGTTCTTGTTCTTCAGTTTCAATCCCTTTGTATTTTTTATAGCGTTGCCAGAGGGTATGCGGTGAAGGGAATTCACTCAGGGTAAGTTCCTGCTCTATCTTTCTGTCGGTGCAGGTTCGATCATGCTCGTAAAAGCCATCGCCATTGCTGCTGTAGACTGAGGGAATATCCAGAATTTCTGCATAAGCTAAACCCTGCTGTATGCCGGCTTTTACAGAATGTTTGTTGTCTTTGGCTTCTATTATGGCAATAGGGATATTGGGTTTGTAATAGAGTATATAATCTGCTCTTTTTCTTTTACCTCTGCTCGTAAGGTTGCCTTTTACATAAATTCGACCATCAGTAAAAGAGACTTCTTCACGAATTTGGGTAAGCGGATTCCAGCCAGCTTTTTCTAAAGCTGGTTGAATGTATTTTGTGCAGATGTCTCTTTCTGATAAGTCTTTTTTAGATGTCATGTTGAGTGATAAATTTATCATTTCCTAATACAACTAAGGAGCCGAGATATTGTCGTTAGCTTTTCGTAAAACAATTTGAATCTGTGCCACCGCCTCTCCGAGGGTCTGGTCGACCAATGCCCCAAGCTTAATCGAAACCAAATTGACCCTGTGTTTTTGCGCTTCCAGGTCAAATCCTAAAAATTTTATTAGCTTCTGATTTCGATTGATCCTTTTGATAATAGACTTTCCGAAGCGCATAAAAAACTTTCCCATCCTGCCCAACCCGTGCGCTTGAAGGGAATAATCATAACCCCGGTCCTGACGCTCAAGAGAAATTACCTCGGCTTTGGGCAATGCAGAACACAACTTACCCAAATCAAAAGAAACCGGGGACCAAGATTCGTGTTTATTAAATCGGAATGTGGCCTCATGCTCCTGATTAAATATACTCGGCCAGACTCCCTGTTCATATAAATCTTCGTCAGGAACGACAATAATCATCACCCCGCCCGGTTTCACTAGCCGCCACCACTCTTCCAATGCTTTCGGCACGTCTCCCATATGTTCTAGAGAATGACTGCTGTGAACACAGTCAAACGTCTCTGGATTGAGGTGATTCAGAATGTTCTGGGCATCACCCTGCTCCTTATCAAACGGAATAGCATTGGGGGCAACCAGGTTATTGCCGCAACCAATATCAAGAACCTTTCCAGAAAAATACCTTTCTGAAAATTCTTGACCCCGTATTTTTTCTGTCTTAGATGCTTCATCCATACAATTATGAGCATATTATTATGAAACGCTGAAATCAATCTCTTTCCTTGTAACAGTGTGCTCTAAACACGTTACTAAATCACCCAATTCGCTCGGGATTTTGGCTTGCTGCCTAAAAACGATTCGGCTTTCTGGGGGTGGGCGGGTCACAAAAATACAGCTTGCTAAGATACATCTGAGGGACAAAAAAGGGCTACTTGGTAGCAAATAATGACGGTTTTTTTACAACTACCCTGCGGAGGGAATAAAAAAACTCCCTAACGGGAGAGGTAGATAGCAATGGCTCTTTCAGCCGAGAAGATGTTTGCCGCTCTTTAACGCTATTGCAATTTGCCACCGACGGCTCGCCGGCCACGCCTAGAGGTTTTTTTTGTAAAGGTATTTGACAGTTTCTAGAGACGGATAATCGGTTTTTAAGTTTTCGAGCAACAAAGTGAGGGCAATGGATTGCTCATCGCTCATGTCATCGCGGTTTCCTATAATGCACACGCCTATACTGCTGTCATCCAGTTCGGGATGATGTGCTCCTATTCTTGAAACATGTCGCCCCATTAAAGTTTTGCCTTCTGTAGTAACGATAAAATGGAAACCGATTTCAGGCTCGCCTTTAGCAAGGTGCGATTGCTTGATGTTGTCATAGCTGGACGCATCTTCCTCGGTAAAATGCACCAGCACAAAACGGGTTTCTTCCCTTGTTTTTAAACTCGCATGGTTCATACCTTTCATGTTACCGGATATTAAGGAATGAGTTTAGACCTTTTTATCCTCTGTTACTGAACACATCGACCGGGAAGTTTTTCAAATAGCTTTGGTGACCAGCGATTGAGGCAGGCTAAGTGTAGGTATGGACCTTGATTTCAGGATCTAGCTGGGACCGGAGGTGGTTCTCGATGACACGCAGAGTACCGCCTGTAGAACTCGGGCATCCTCCGCAAGCACCTTGATAACGAATCCGGACAATATGCCCATCCACTTCGATCACTTCCAGACCTCCGCCATCGTTGGCCAGAGCGGGTCGGACGGATGAGTCAAGAACGGCCTCAACAATGATGACTTTTTCGTCATCGGAAAGTTGGGAATATTTTTCCATGTCAAAATCATCAAGAATGGATGCAGAAACTTCATCATCCCCTTCCGCATATTTCCCCAAATCTGCTTCGATAATATTTTTGACTTTGTCCTTAAAAACCACCCAAAGGTCAGCGGAGGTCAGGGTGACAGAAACAAAATTCTCGCGCAAATAGACCATATCCACGATATCAAGGGCAAACAGATTATGGGCAAAGGCATCAGCATCCAGATAGCCCCCTTCTTGAATGGTTTTGGAGCCGGACTCAATCACTGTCTGGTCCAGAATAAATTTTACCGAGCGAGGGTTGGGAGTCAGCTCGATCTTCTTGACGGAAAAAGTTTGAGTTTCCTGCATGGCGTTTCCTTGTGAGGTTAGTCTTTCTTTGCAAAGGTAGGATGGATTCCCTGCAGATCGGGTTCAAAAAGTTTTTCACTCGCTGTGGGGTCGGTTTGCTCGCGCAGGTGGCATTTCCCAGTTTTAGTTCAAACTTTTCTGCTATTCAGGGTTTTCCTATCTTAATAATGGATTATACAGGTTTTATTTTAAATATTAATAGACCTATTTTTATAGAATTTTTGGTAAGCAGTGGGATCATCCATATCCCTCCCACCAGGTGCCAAACTGCCAAGTGCCCAGTCCAATTTCTGAAACTTTAGTGTTGTCAAATATCCGGTATTTCATGCCCGGATCGCTAAAAAAATGATAAATTGGGGAGATGAACCCTCATTCGCTTAAACACTCGTTTTGTTCCGTCAGCCGTAGCATTTTTATTCCTGTGGCAAAAGGGATTCTCACAATTTTTGTTTTAACCAGCATTTGCGGTCCAGAGGTGGCATTAGCAGTAGACTTTAAAGCCTATCTTGAAGGAGCGAGGGCAGAAATTTCCCGGCACAAGGAAATTATTCGCGAAGACCCTCTGGACGCGGTCTCCTATTTTGAACTGGGCAAGATCTACCTCGCTTTGGGTAGGCACGAAGAAGAGGTACAAGCCTATCAGGAGGCGATCCAACTCAATCCAAAATACATTGCGGCGCATTATAACCTGGGCATGGCTTACGATTTATTGAAGGATGGTCCAAATGCTATCAAGCATATACTCCGTGCCCTGAATCTGTATTCTGAAAAAAGGAACCATGCCCGAGTGAGAAAGGCACAACGCCAATTAAAACTCCTGCATTTAAAATATCTGGGCAAACAAACGCTCTAACGCTCTCTGGGCTTTCCCTCCAGTTTTTTTACCCAATTGCAATCCTATACATTGAAGGCTAGTATTAAGCCATGGAACGAGATTTTGAACCGCTAAAAACCCGGCTTCGGGTTATCTGTGATCGGCTGGATGAGGACGAACAGCTTTATTTTCGTCCACTCATTGAAAATTTCAAGGGGCAGACCCAGGAGTTCCAGCGCATCATGCGCGACCTTGGTAAGTTTGGAGAAAAAATCGGAGACGGGAGCAAGTTTCAGGTCTACCGAGAAGTCCAGCATCTTTTTGATGATGCATTTCGCAAAAACAAGTGACCGGATAGAGAAGATGCCATGTTGATGAGTGTTCATCTTATTGCGCGCGGCCGGGTGCAGGGGGTTTGGTTCAGGGCTGGTACGCGCGAACAGGCTTTGCAACTGGGGCTATGTGGTTGGGCAAAAAACTGCCCGGACGGTACTGTAGAAATTCTTGCCGAAGGAAAAAAAGAAATTCTTGAACAGTTTATCAACTGGTGCGGAAAGGGTCCACCCGCAGCCGAGGTCTCTTCTCTGGATATTGAATGGGTAGAGCCTCAAGGCTTGACCACTTTTACAATCCAGGCTACGCACGGTGACAACTAGCCATTGCTATTTTAGCTGGCGGGAAGTTATTTATGGTGCTGGCAAAACCACTGTTAGAGCATGCTGAGCAACTGGTCTCCGGCTTCTATGCCTGCAGTTTGAGCGTTGGAGTTTTCGCCCACGAATTTAATATATACTTCACTGCCCTTTTTCTGAGTTAGGTGTGCTCCCGGTTTTACTTTGTTCTTCGGGTACACGGTATTCCACTTTCCAGGCATAGTCTGATGCGTAAAGCGGGATAGAGACTTTCTCCACCGTCATTTCCCGGTCTTTCAATGATTCCGGAACCTGGGTGATGCTAGGTAGTATGATGGAATAATGATGCGGTATTCTCCGGTAAGCGCGTTTTGGGATGCCGAATCCATATTGCACATGAAACCCGCCAGCCAGTACCACCAGTTTTTTATCCTTGTTAGCCGGATGGCGCAAAAATTCTGCTACAGTCTGAGCCATGGTTTCCTCCCACAGCAATAGCATGCGATAAGGTTTTTCCAGAGCTTTTGCCGTGTGTCCACCGAATACGGACATGGAGAAAGCCCGGTGGTAAGGGTCGGTATCATCTATTTCTGGATACAGCGTGTCACCGGGGGCTGTATCGCCTGAGCGAAAATGGTTTTCCACCTCGCGGGTGGATTTGAGTCCGATTAAAGGAAGGCCTTTGGATTTGGAGAATTCGAATATGGGCTGATAGAGGCCAAACCCTCTTCCACCCCAGTTAGTATGGAAGAGGTTTTTAAATTCCAGGTCAGAAAGCTGTCCTTGATTGAATAGGTCGAGCTTTTCCTGAGCCGAGCGACGGAACATTTCCAGTCCGATTGCCACTGGATATTTTTCTGCCAGATGTTGAATGATCTGTAACTGAACTTTATGAGCTTCGATATTGTCGTGGGTTTCGCCGATGTAGATAACCCTGGAAGCCGCAATGGAGTCCATCATTTGCTCCCGGCTGACCACCAATCCGGTTGGAAGATGGAGGATTTGGCCTTCGTCCAGATCTGCCAGATTCTTGTAAGGGGATCCGGCATGAGGCACTGCGAATTCTTCGGAATGGCCTTCGCGGGGTAAAAGTAATAACCATAATAAAAATAAGGTTTCCAGGACAGTGCGCATTATCTCAGGGTCTTGACTTTATGTGAATTATTGTCGATAATTCCAAACTCAGCGTTAAAATGGCTTTTCTGTAGGGTGCGGAAGCATTTGGGTTCGGATCATTATTTTGTGTCGCCAAAAATGGTGTTCAGCTCGTTTAGAAACTCAGGGTAGGAGGTAGAGGTTTTTGGAAGTAACAGTTTACCAAAATCAGGTTGAAAAAGCCTTAAAAGTCTTGAAGCGCCAAATAACCAAGGAAGGCATGCTGAAGGAGCTTAAGCGCCGCAGATTTTATGAGAAACCTTCCGTAAAGAAAAAGCGCAAGCAGAAGGAAGCCAAGAAGAAAAGAAAAGCCGCCATGCGTCGCATACGATCTTACAACCAGCTTTAAGTTTCATCCTCCTTCAAACCATGAAAGCCCTGTTTCACTCTTTGAGACTATCCCGCATTTTTTTCTGACGCAGATTTTCGTAGAAGACTACTGCGCTGGCTGATGCCGCGTTCATGGATTCCAATTGGCCTGTCATGGGGATCGTGAGTGTGACGTCGCAGGATTTTTTCAGCAAAGGTCGAATGCCTTTTTCCTCTCCTCCAATAATCAGAGCTACAGGGGTATTGAACCCGTATTGGTAGCAGGGCATCTCTCCATCGGGCACGACGCCTGCAACCCAGAATCCGGCTTCTTTGAGTTGTTCGATACACCGGGGCAAATTGGTGACCCATGCGATGGGCAAATGTTCGATAGCTCCTGAGGAACATTTAGCCACTGTCTCGTTCAGGGGTGATGCGTTGTGTTTAGACAAGATCATTCCCTGAATTCCCAGAGTTTCGGCCGAGCGGATGATTGCTCCCAGGTTTTGTGGATCCTGAATTCCATCCAGAATGACGAGTGTTGGCAGGGGCATTTTTTGAAACGCGGTTTCGATCAGGTTTTCCAGTTCCAGAGTAGCGATGGCGGAAAAGTATCCCGCAATCCCCTGATGCACCTGATTTTTGAACTTATTGTTGAAGGCAGTTTTGGGTAAGAGCTCGATGGGAATTCGTTTTTCCCTGGCCAGCTCGACCACCGCCTGAATCCTTGTAGGAGTTTTGCCCTGTTCCACAATCAACCTGTAACAACGTCGTTTAGAAGCTAAAAGAGCCTCTCTTACTGGATTGATTCCAACAATTAAAGATTGTTCTGTAGGTTTCATCAGCGGTGAAGTGAAGTAAGACTTAAAAGGGTGCCGGGCTTTTTGCTGGACGAAAAGCCTTAAATGGACTATAAAATTATGAAGATAATGGATTTATCCATCTAAAATCCATCAGTGATTGCTAAGCGGCTACGAACCGATTTTACATAGTTTCCTCGAAATTTTTTTCTTTCCCGCGAAAAAACCGCGAAGGCCATTTTAACCTTTTTCTGCTATCCGTAAACCTTATATGCTGCTTTACTGCAAAAGGATTATTTTTTATTCCCTGTTTGCCTTAGTGCTCGGGGTGATCTCTGTCTGTTTCTTGGCCTATTACCAGTTACATAATCTGGGAGAGATCAAGACGGCTGCTATAGAAAAGTTGGAGAAGTTGACCCAGCGGGATGTGAAAATTGGTGATGCAGAGGTAGATATTTTCCGTGGCCTCAGTGTTCGTCTAAAAGATATCTCGGTCAAGCCCCGGTTCGCCATGGAACCGGAACTAACAGCACGCAGTGTGTGGGTGGTGGTTCGGTTGCTGCCGTTACTGGTAAAACAGGTTAAGGTCAAGAAAATCATTGTTCAGGGGGTGTCCCTCAATGTTGTCCGGGATGCCGAGGGTCGGTTCAGTTTAGGCGATATGAAGAAGTGGATTACAGGGCCTGCCGAAAGCGGTTTGTTCAAAGTTTTAAAAGCCAGTCTTATGAACCAACTCATGGTGGAAGATGGGGCCATACATTTTCAGGACTATTTAAATCGTCCTCCTGAAAGCCCATTGCCATTGGATTTGGAGGATATTCATTTTTCCATACGGAAGAACCTTCTCGGTTCCCCTTTTCGATTTAATTTGCAGGGGAAAATTCCCAGCGGGAGCTCGCCCGCTACTTTCCAGGTTTTTGGAGCGTTTGACAACTTTTCTCAGGATCAGGGCTTAACTGGTATCTCCATTAACGGCAAGGTCCGGGTCGATGAGTTGAATGTTCCAAACTTTCAACCCTATTTGAAAAAGGTGCTGGCTAAAGTTCCTGAAGACAGCTTGTTGTCTTTGGACTCCAGTTTTTCAGGGAATCTCGGTGGTGCACTGAAAACGGAAGGTACACTAAAATATTCTTCCGACTTGCATAAAAAGAGCGCAATATTGAGAGATGCCCGCGTGCCTCACCTTGGTGTCTTGGAATACAAGATTTCTCTTGAGAAGGACACCCTTCATATTGAAGAGTTGAAATCGGATTCGGGTTTCTTCAAATTCACGGCTAAGGCTTCGTTGGTAGATTTTCTTTCTCCGGATCCCTCTGTATCCATTGATTTGGTTTCTGACTCATTTCAGGTTAATAAAAGTATCGATTACCTGCCGTTAAAGTTTTTTCCTGAGGAGTACCATACGTTGGTGCAGTCCCGCTTTAAAAACGGTTCGATAAAAATCAAGTCCCTGAAATTCGAAGGAAGCCTGGATCAGCTTCGGGGTTTGGGACGAGTAGAAAATCGGGATTTGATTTCTTCAGAATTTGAAATGAAGCATGTGGACTGGCAGTCCCCCTTGCCGGATTTGCAGAATGTGACGGGAGATTTCAGTGTAAGCAAGGGGAAAGTCACTCTGAGCATCACTAAAGCCATGTATGAAAATCAGCCTATCACCAATGTGCGTGGAACCATCAATGACTTCATGACGCGGCCTCTGGTGGATATTAAAATCGAAGACGAAGTGGAGATGAGCCAGTTTTTTACAACTCTAAAGAAGGTTTGCAAAGGGCACCCATTACTGGCAATCCTTACGGACTACGATAATTTTGATGGAACCGCGAAAATCTCTTTGGACGTGAAGGGTCCGGTGGATGATTTTGACAGATTGGCAATCTCGGGAAAGATAAACATGCAGGATGTTTCGTTAAATGAGCAAGGATTTGAGCCGCGACTGACAAACCTCAATGGGGGAATTATCTACACCCATATGCCGGAAGGAGACAAGCGCAAAGATGCTTCCTGGATTCCGGTTATCAGGTATGACAATATTTCCGGAAATTTTTCCAAAAGCTCTTTTTCAGAGGTGAACGGGGAGATAGGTTTCAGTAATGGAGAGCCTCTGGAAAAAATGTCATCGACCCACAAAATTGCATCCAGCGATTTGCACTATGTTCTGTCTGATAACTTTGAAGATGCTCTGGTGAGCTTGAAAGAAGGTCTGGACTTTATTTCTGGCGAGTTGATTGTGGATTACCGGTCGCAGGGTAACCCCACCAAGCCGGGAACTGAAAAGGAATGGGGGGAAATTAAGTTGAAAAATTTCTCCATGAAGTATCCGGGTCGGTTGCAGGCAATGATGGGCCTGAACGGCAATATCTCCTATGGGGACGGACGAATAAGACTGGAGAACTTGAATGGTCAGTATGGCGATTCATCCGTTCAGCTGGAAGGGGAAATAGACCGCAGAAATATTAAGAAGCCCGAGTATGCCTTGCGCCTGAACTTCCCGGAACTCATGCTGTCCGATTTAAAAGACATCCCCGTTTTCAAGGACTTAAAATTTTCAGGCCCTGCCCACGTTTCTCTGAAATTGAATGGCAATCTAGGTTCCTTTAACTTTGAGCATCAGGCTGATCTGACACGGGTGGGGTATGAAATTCCCGGCTTTATGGAAAAACAGCCCAATGCCTTGAGTAAACTCAAGGCCAGAGGTAGCGTTTTAGAAAATGGAGGGTTAACCATTGACAGCTGGTCTTATGAATTGGGCGGAAATCAGGTCTCAGGAACTGTTCGAATCCCTGATCTTGACAACCCTGAATTTACCATCAGCATGACGACCAATAATTTTCAGACTTATCCTTCCCAGTATTTTTTTCGATTTTTTGATGCAGAGATAGACGGGAGCATGGGTTTTAAAATTACTGGTTCTGGAAACTTGAATAATCTTAAAGATACAAAATTTGAAGGTGAGATGGAATTGAAAGAGCTAAAAATCCGGTCGAAAAACTTTTTATCACCCTTGACGGTGGACGCCAGCCTGAAGTTTAAAGAGGATCGCTTGAACATCAGTTCTGGAAATATCAAGGCCGATCAAAGCGGAATCAGGTTTTCCGGCGTTTACCAAAGAGGCGACTCCCCCAGCCTGGATCTGAATCTTGCCGGAAAGAGATTGAGCATCGATGAAATTTTACCCGAACCGCAAGACAAAGAAACATCTCTCATTGACCAACTGAACCAGTCTGAATTTTTCGCCAAAGGCAAAGGCCAGATCAAATTCCGCCTGGGTCAATTGGACTACAAACTTTTAAAACTGGATCAGGTTGCAGGAAGACTTGTGTTTGCAAACAAGCAAATAGAAATGAAGGACCTGATTGTTGCTTCCAATACATCTGTCAAAAGTAGTGCGCGAATATCAGTCGATCCTAAAGGTGTTGGGCATATTGAGGCGGGTGTTCAAGCCCGGAATATAGAAACAAAAAACCTGTTTAGTTTTTTCGGCAATGTTTTTGAAAATGGTTTAAGCGGAAAAGTGAAAAGGATGGATGTCCGTCTCATAGGCAGTGGAAAAAGCTGGAAGGAGTTTTCCAGATCCCTGTCAGGCAGAATATTTCTGGATATCCGATCCGGAAGAATGAGCCAAGAGAGGCTTAAACGGGGGGCTCGCAGATTGTTCAGTTCGATTCCTCAAAATCATCCTTTGGAAAAAGATGAGCCGTCTTCCTTTAAACAGATTTCCGGGGATTTTATTTCCCAAGACGGAATCTTTGAGACGAAAAACTTTGTGGTCGAAACTGAGAACCGGAAAACCTCCATAGTCGGAAACTTTGACATGGTGAATAATCAGATGGATACAGTGGTCGGGGTCGCCCCTCTGGCTGGACTCGACCGGTTCCTGACGGAAATTCCACTGGCGGGGAAAATCATAACCGGTGGCGATGAAAAAAGCCTGTTAAAAACCTACTACACGGTGAAAGGCGATTTTAATGATCCTGAGATTAGCGCGATTCCTTTCACGTCTTTAGAAAAAAAGGTCATGGGAGTTTTGCAGGGTATTTTTCAGACTCCGCAGGGAATCCTTGCTCCTATTATCGACAACCTGCCCGATGCGACGCCAGTGCCAACCCCTGATGATCATTAGCCTGCCACTAGGCAGAGAGGCCAACTAGCAAATGACTCGTTGGGCTGAGGCGACGTTTGCCCGCTTACGGTTGAGAAATATTAACGATTCTAAATTCGTCGAGGGATTTCCCCATGTGCATGGCTAGGGTCGCAGTAATTGCGGCAACATGGTCGTCCTGGTCACCGCCAGCCGTGGACGCGGTTTGATGGCGAGAAGGCGGGGGAGTTTCATAGGGGATCAGTTTCACCAATACCTGAATGGTGAAGATCAAAATGACCAGAACGGTGAAAATCACCGTAATGGCCAAGGCTGCAACGTTGATGGTTGCTAGAAATGAAGCTTCCATAAATATACCTCTTAAGGATTAAGAGCTCCGGCTACCTGAGCAATAGCGGCTTTGATGCCGGGTTCTACAGTACCAATTACATTGGTGATGGCAGCATGCGGTTCCGGGATTGTGGTATCTCCAAACAGAGAGATGAACACACCGGCGGCTACTGCGCTACCAATAACGCCCGCGACATTCGGTCCCATTGCGTGCATCAATAAAAAATTAGAAGAGTCCGCTTCTGCTCCAACTTTCTGGGAAACCCTTGCCGCCATGGGGACTGCAGAAACTCCTGCCGAGCCGATGAGTGGGTTGACCCGGCCTCCGGTAACTTTACACATGAGTTTGCCAAAAAGTACGCCTCCTGCAGTGGCAATACTGAAAGCCAACAATCCCAGTACGATAATCTTCAGGGTTTCAACCCGCAAAAAAGAGTCGGCGGTCATGGAAGAACCTACGGCTAATGCTAGAAGAATGGTGACGATATTGATCAAATGGGTTTCCGAAGTTTCGTGCAAGCGGGCGGTGACTCCTGATTCGCGGAACAGGTTGCCCAGCATCAACATTCCCAAAAGTGGTGTGACGCCGGGTAACATCAAACAACAGACGATAGTTACCACCACGGGGAAAAGAATTTTCACTGTTTGGGATATCGGTTTCAATTGTGCCATTTTAATTTTCCGCTCTTTCTCCGTTGTTAAAAGTTTCATGATCGGAGGTTGAATGAGCGGGACTAGAGACATATAGGAATAAGCGGCTACGGCAATGGGAGCGAGCAGATGCGGAGCCAGCTTGCTGGCAATAAAAATGGACGTGGGCCCATCTGCACCGCCGATAATGCCAATGGCGCTGGCTTCATGCATATTGAACCCGAGTAGCACGGCACCAATGAGGGTGACATAGACGCCTACCTGTGCGGCGGCACCCAAAAGAAGCGTTGCGGGATTGGCTAAAAGAGGACCAAAATCTGTCAACGCGCCTACTCCGAGAAAAATCAGAGGAGGAAGTACTTCATGCTTGATGCCCTGATAAAAAAAGTTGAGGAGTCCTCCGGCATCTGTGCTCGCCATCATGCTCATGGGAATGTTGGCAAGCAGGCATCCGAAACCAATGGGAAGGAGGAGAAGCGGCTCAAACTTTTTCCAGATTGCCAAATAGAGCAGAAGGCAGGCGACCATGATCATGATTATATCGCCACCTTCCAGACTGAAGAAGCCGGTGGTGCTTATTATTTTAGAAGCGGATACACCGAAACTGAATTCCATTATCCTATAATGACCAGTTCATCGCCGGTTTGAACACTATCGCCTTCTTTCACCAGAACAGACTGTATGGTTCCAGATCGATGTGTTGTGACTTCGGATTCCATTTTCATGGATTCCATAACAAGGACAGTATCGCCCTCATTCACCGGATCGCCTTCTTTACATTTCATGGAGAAGATGGACCCTGGAAGGGGTGCTAGCAATGGAGTACCATTTGCGGTGCTAGCTGCTGCGGGAGCGGCAACCGGTGTAGCAGGAGCCACCGCCGTTATGAGTGGGGTAGGAGCTGTGCCAACCGCCCCTCCGGTTAAAACTTCAACGGTATAATCTTTTCCATTAACTCGGACGCTGTAGACAGTCGAACCTGTGGGAGAAGAAGCTACAGCGGCCGAAGTATTGGTTTGCGCGGTAGCTGCTTCCGGCAAGGGCTTTCCTCGAGTCTCAAAAAATTTCAGAGCTACTTTCGGAAACAGGGCATAGGTCAACCGGTCTTCTTCGCTGGTGTATTGATCGCCCAATTCTTCGCAAACTGTGCCCCATTCAGGATCAAGCAAATCAGCAGGACGGCAGTCGGTGGTTTTTCCATCTTCAGACACTTTGTTCATCAGTTCTTCATCAATCGGGCCAGGCAGTTTTCCGTAGTTGCCTAAAACGCATTGCCGGGTCTCTTTAGTGATAACTTTATAGCGCTCTCCTGTCAACACGTTCAAAGTTGCCTGGGAGCCGACGATCTGGCTCGTAGGTGTGACCAAGGGAGGATAGCCCATGTCTTTGCGCACACGGGGGACCTCTTTGAGCACTTCTTCAAGTTTGTCTAGTACATTTTGTTCCCGCAACTGGTTTTCCATATTGGAAATCATGCCACCAGGAATTTGCGATTTTAGGATACTGATATCCACACTCTTGAAATCACTTTCAAATTCCGCATAATTTTTCTTCACTTCGGTGAAGTAATCGTTGATTTCTTCAAGCAGGTTGAGGTCGAGACCGGTATCTCTGGGAGTGCCTTGCAGTGCGGCTACCAGACATTCTGTCGCGTAATGGGAAGTTCCCATAGATAAGGAGGAGGTCGCCGTGTCCACCATATCCACTCCAGCCTCTATAGCGCATTGCATGTTCATGCCCACAAGTCCGGTTGTCGCATGGGTGTGTAAATGGATGGGCAGTTTGATCTGTTTCTTGAGTTCGGTAATCAGGGTTTTGGTCACATCGGGAGTCAGGAGGCCTGCCATGTCTTTAATACAGAGGATATCGGAACCCATGTCTTCCAACTTTTTCCCCATTTCGAGATAGAGCTCGATATTATGAACAGGGCTAACCGTGTAGCTGATGCACCCTTCGACCGTTTCACCGCATTTTTTTACGGTTTTAACCGCGGTTTCAATATTGCGAAAGTCATTAAGGGCATCGAATATTCTGAATATATTAATTCCAACTTCTACCGATTGCTTGACGAACCGCTCGACAATATCATCGGCATAATGCCGGTAGCCAACAGCGTTTTGCCCTCTCAGCAACATTTGAAAGGGAGTGTTGGGCATTTTCTTTTTGAGGGCTCTGGCGCGTTCCCAAGGGTCTTCATTGAGAAACCGGATGCAGGCATCAAAGGTTGCTCCGCCCCACATTTCCAGAGAGAAAAACCCCACCTGGTCGAGTTTTTCGGCGATGAGGAGCATATCCTCAGTCCGCATTCGGGTTGCAAGGAGAGACTGATGTGCGTCTCGCAGGACAACTTCGGTAATTTTAAGTGGATTGATTTCCATGCTTTAAATTCCTCTATGCTCAGGGCTATCTAGGGCACCCGAAAGTTAAGTTCAATAAATCAACGCCTGACTAATACTCGAAACTTACTTTGATCCACGGTTTCTCTAATTTTTTCTGAAAGCGGACCAAGTCTTTTCCTAGTGGGTTTCTAGTATTACCAAGGACAAAGTTCAAGCTGGAAAACCGAAATTCTAATTTATTGTGGGGTCAAAATCAAATCTTATTTGCGCCAGGTCATGGGCAGAAAGAGCAGAATAACACTGTATATTTCAAGCCTTCCCAATAACATAAAAAGTATAAGGAGGCCTTTTCCCATAGCCGGGATTCCCGCGTAATTCCCCATTGCGCCGACATCGCCCAGACCGGGGCCAATGTTGAAAAGAGAAGCTACGATTGCCGACAAAGCTGTGGTGAGGTCCACCCCCATGAATGAAAGAAGCACCCCGCCCAGAGCGGTAAAGCCCATGAACAGGAAGGTCAGTGCGGCAACATTGGAAAGATCATCCGAGGCGATGGTTTTATCTCCCACTTTAACGTGGAAAATGGCGCGTGGATATACCAGGTTTTTAAGCTCCCGCAGGATGATTTTCAGCAGGATGATAACGCGAATGACTTTGAATGACCCACTGGTGGAGCCGGAGCACCCGCCCACCATCATGATGGCAACAAGAAAAAGCTTTAAATATTCCGGCCATATATTGAAATCATCGGTGACGAAACCGGTGGTGGTATTAATGGAAACCACGGTGAAAGCCGCACTGCGAAATGCCTGACCCACATCCCCATTTTGGGAAACGCGGGTGAGGCCCCAGGTGGCAAACAAAATACCCACGAGAATC
Organism: Nitrospinales bacterium; assembly: GCA_965263085.1. Lineage (GTDB taxonomy): Bacteria > Nitrospinota > Nitrospinia > Nitrospinales > VA-1 > LS-NOB. The sequence continues at coordinate 1,166,649 of OZ253582.1, read as the reverse complement.
AATGCGCAATAGGCTTGGAACTCCGGGTTCTTGAAGATGGTGGCAAAGTTTCTTCTTACCAGTTGGAAGTGCAGGGCAAAGTTGATTCCTCCCAAGAACATGAAAAGAATGATGATGCTCTCAATATAAACACTATTCAGATCGCCGATGTTGCCGTTGTGCGGCGAAAATCCACCCGTCGCAACTGTGGAAAAAGTGTGGCAAACCGAGTCGAACCAACCCAAGCCGGCAAAGCGCAGGGCAAGAATTTCGATAAGGGTCAGTACCAGATATGTTTTCCAAAGGATTTTTGCAGTCTCGGCCAGCCGGGGTTGTGTCTGCTCCACAGTCGACCCGCCGGGGATTTCTGCTTTGAACAGGTGGAAGCTGCCGATCCCAAGCATGGGGAAAATGGCCAGCGAAAGCAGAACGATTCCCATTCCTCCAATCCACTGCATCAGATTTCTCCAGAACAGGATGCCGTGCGGTACCGCATCGACATCCTGAAGGATGGAAGCTCCGGTGGTGGTGAAACCGCTGGTGCTTTCAAAAAACGCGTTAATGAACTCCGGACAGGTTCCGCTCAAATAAAATGGCAGTGCGCCGAACACAGACATGGACAACCAGGAAACAGTGACGATAGCAAATCCTTCACGGTCCCGGAGCTTTGCTAATCCTGAAGGAAGTAGTTTCCACAATATCAGGCCAGATGCCAGACTGAGCCCAAATGTCCAGCTAAACGCGATGGTCTCAGACATGAAGCCTTCAATAGGAGCGTGGTCGTAATATAGCGAAACGCCTATGGGTGCCAGAGTCAGGCCGGAAAGAAGAACGAGTAGAACTCCTACGACATTGAAGGTGGCTTGAATATTCATCTGAAGGGAAGGAAAGATCTTTTACGGTCGAACAGTTTCTCGATTTTTTCGATGGTTCCAGGCAGAGCCACCACGATGACCGAATCACCTGCTTCGAGGGTGACATCGTCATTTGGGAGCAACATTTCTCCCTGTCTAAGGAGGGCCCCAATCATTGCCCCTTTTGGAAAATTGATTTTGCCAATCTGTGTGTTGGCGATGGAAGAGTCTTCTTCCACTTCGATCTCCATCACCTCGGCGTCTTCAATCAGTTTGAAGACCGACATGACCCGGCCTTTCCGCAAATGCTTCAGGATGGCGTTGACTGTGATGAGTCTTGGGTTGATGGTGATGTCCATTCCGATAGAATCGAGAATAGGCAGATATTCCGGGTCGTGGGTAATGACCAGGGCGCGTTTGGCACCATACTTTTTCGCCAGCAGAGCAGAAAGAATATTGTTTTCATCATCGTGGGAAAGGGCCAGAAAAAAATCGGCATCCTTCATATTGATCTCGTTGAACAAATCCATATCGGTGCCACTGCCGTGCTGAACTACGGTGCGCTTGAGTTTGTCTGCGGCCTTGTGTGCTTTTTCCCTGACAGGTTCGATGATACACACGTCACGCATGTCTTCTTCCAACGCCAAAGCCAACTGAGTCGACGTGGACGTGGCTCCATAGATAATAATTTTTTCCACTTGATCGAGGGTCCGGTTCAGCATGGGTAAAAGGAAAGGCAGAAATTCTTTGTCAACGAGAGTGTAAAACCGATCACCGGCCTGAAGGATATCCTGATCTTTTGGGGTGACCAGTTCGCCATTGCGGACAATGGCGACGATCAGAAACGAATCCATTTGTGTGATACTGCGGATTTCTTGAATGGTCTTGCCAGCAATGGGGGCGTTTTCCGGTATGTCAAATTCCCGTAACAGAACTTCGCCGTCGGCAAACTCCGCGACGTTGACCACACCGGGAGTTTCGAGAAATTTTAAAATGGTTTCGACAATGATCTGGCTAGGGTTGATGGCCTGATCGATGAATAATTCTTCTGGAGAGAAAACACTTTCATCTCCGGTGAACTCCATGTTGCGGAGTCTGATAAAGCGCTTGGGAACATTAAACCGGGATGCCAGAAAGCAGATGAATAAATTGATCTCATCCTTTGCGGTGACAGCGATCAGCATTTCGGAGGACTTGATCCCTGCCTTCACCAGTACGCTGGGCAGACAGGCGTTGCCTTTTATAGCCATAACGTCTAGGGTATCCGTGATGCGCCGGATCCTTTCTGGATCCTGATCCACGATAGCAACATCATGGCCTTCTTGGGAAAGCTCCTGAGCAAGGTTGTATCCGACTATACCGGCACCCACAATGAGTATTCTCATGCCACCTGATAAGTAAAGAGAACGGTTCTCAATCTATATAATAAGGGCATTCCATGATTTTTGCTACTCCAGCCGGAAGAAGTTTTATTTGGATTTGTTCAGGAATCCCAGGAAATCGGAATCCTCAGACATAAGGAGGGTGGTGTCGGTTTTTAAAGAGTTTTTGTAAGCTTCCATGGAGCGCATGAAAGAATAAAATTCGGGATCTTTGTTGAAAGCATTCGCATAAACTTTTGTTGCGATTGCGTCTCCTTCACCTCGAACCGTCTGTTCCTGTTTATAGGCTTCGGCGACCAGAATGGTTTTTTCCTTATCTGTTTCAGCGCGAATTTTGGTAGCTTCTTCTTTTCCTTCAGACCGGTATTCCATGGCAATGCGCTCACGCTCTGTGCGCATGCGGTTAAAAATGGAGTTGGCAATTTCGGGTGGCAGGTCTGTCCGCTTGATGCGCACTTCGACAATCTCAATACCGTATTCAGCAGCTTTGATGTTGGCTTCGTTGGTAACCTTGGCCATGATCGTGTCACGGGTTTCCGTGACGATATCGTGCAAGGTATGAGTACCAATTTCAACCCGTAACTCGGAGTAAATGATATCGTCCAAGCGAGCCCGTGCGCCCTGTTCCCCGCGAACAGTTTCCAGAAATTTTAAAGGGTCCACGATACGGAACATGGTGAAGTTATCAATCAACATGTTTTTCTTATCGCGGGTGATAACCTCGGCTGGATTAGAATCGTTATCCAGCAATTGCCGGGAAAAGTACCGGACCTGCTGAAAGAAGGGAATCTTGAAATAAAGTCCAGGTTCTGTGATGATCTCTTTCGGTTTCTGCAGTTCAAGCACCACCGCGTTCTGGGTCATGTGAACCGTGAACATGGAGGACGATAAGACAATGATGGCGAGAATGCCACCTATGATCAGAGAATTTTGTTTCATAATTATTTATTGCCTCCCATCAATCCGTTACCCAGAGGAAGGATCGGCAAAACACCGCTACCTTTTTTGTCTCCCATTATAAACTTTTTGATGGTGGGTAGAATTTCTTCCATGGTATCAAGATAAAGCCTTTCGCGAGTGATATCGGGAGCTTTCTTGTACTCCGTGTGTTGTTGTTGGAAACGTTTGGCGTCACCTTCGGCTGTTTTGATGACTTTCTCCCTGTACCCTTCTGCTTCCCGGACAATTTTCGCAGCCTGTCCACGCGCTTCCGGGATGACCGCGTTACGGTAGCCTTGGGCTTCGTTGATCATCCGTTCTTTATCTTCCCGGGCGCTGACGACATCCTTGAAGGCGGCTTCGACTTGCTCAGGAGGATGCACATCCTGAAGCTGAACGGTCACGATCTGCATGCCGGAATTGTATTTATCAAGCAGTGCTTGAATCCGATCCTTGGCGAGAATCTGAATTTCCGCCTTGCCGGTGGTCAATGCCTCATCGATTTTTTTGCTACCAATGATTCCACGGATGACTGTCTCTGCGGAGTCACGAATCAGTTTATGGGGTCGTCGCACATTGAACAGGTATTTAACCGAGTCCATGATCCGGTACTGAGCAACGAGATTGATATCGATAATATTCTGATCGCCGGTTAGCATCAGTGATTCGGCGGGAACCCTTTGCAGAGGTCTTCCTTCCGAAGCCCTGAACCCGATTTCCGCTCTTTGTACCTGACGAATTTTGGGTGTGGCGGAATGCTCAATAGGAGAGGGGTACTTGAAGTGCAACCCTGGTGAAGTGGTGCGGTGGAATTTCCCAAATCGGGTGACCACGCCTTCTTCATCCGGTTCGACAGAGTAAAAGGTTCCTGGCACAATCCATACTACAAGCAGGAGCAGGATGATTCCCAGCAACATGGATGGTTTGAATTGTGGCATCTTGATTTGTGGAATATTGAAAGGCGGTTTTTGCGAACCTCCGCCTTGCCCGCTGCCACCTTTAAATCGGTCTTCGGAGCCTTTCGACTCGTGTAAATCATCCCATGACATTGTTTTAGATCACAAAAAAATTAGACATATATTGCTAAGCTACGCTATCAGACTGTTCAAGCCTTGTCAATCACAAGGCGGAGAATCTTTGCCCGCAACTTGTAATAGCTTTACCGCTAGAAAGATGAACCTATTGCCAGTTACCATCGGCGGTAGGCCGGTCAGGTGAAGTTATAGGCAAAGCAGCCACTGGAGCAGCGCACCATATAATGAGGGCAACTTTTGCAGGGCTCATTGGGCTGAGCTTCAAATACATGGCCGAGAAATTTGGTATGCATCTTGGTGATTGAAAGCTCGTTGATCTGTTGGAAGTCCTGAATATTGCCAAGCTTCTTATTGTGAAACGGGAAGCAGTTAAAGCAGTCGCCTTTGGGATCGATATCCATAGGGCTGTCATCCGCGCAGCCAAAATAAAAATCCCGGTCCTTCCATTCCGTGATATTGGGAACGGACTGGCTGCCATGATAGAAAAACCGCTCTACGAGCGGGTATTCGTCTTCTTCAATTTCATCTAAAAGACAGGGCGGGAATGAACAGTCAAAACGAAAACACATTTGTGGGAATTCTTTAACCATATCTAGCATCATTCTGCCCATTTTTGGATAGTCTTTTATGGGCAAGGAATGGTTGCTCTGTTCCCCAACTATGGGGAAAGCCGGACTGACACGAATTTTATATTTTTGTTCCGGCGGCAATCCTAGGCTTTGATAGATTTCATCAATTTCCCAGCACTGAGTTGATAAATCCTGGTCGACGGAATAGAGGTTGAGGCTGAACATGAGTCCGAATCCGTTTTTGCTGAGAACGGCATTTGCGACTTCCCGGCAACGGGCATGATTTTTCTCAGAGATGTTCTCCATAGTCTGCCAGTTAAGAAGAATAGAGAACTGAATCTGGCGCTCGATACTTCCTCCCCGACCGACGGTATCCAAAAGAAGGTCGAGCACTTTATCCGGCATCAAGCCATTGGTGAAAATTCCCAGGAAGGAAAAGGGCTGCATACCTTCCAAGGTTCGAGACAGGATATCGTTGAAGTGAGGGTGCAGGGTAGGTTCGCCGCCCATGAAATTGATGAGAGAAGCATTTTTTACCCGAGGCAAAAGCTCGTTCAGGAAAAATCCATAATCCATTGATTTATCAGGAGTTTTGACATTTTCCTCCATGTACTCATCAGCAAAGCAGTAATTACATTTTAAATTACAATAGCTATTTAGAATAATGTTCATGGGCTAATCCCTTATCCCCGGCAGAAGCCGTCAAAATTCCAAGTCTATACCGAGGTAAAACCTTGTCATTGCCTTGGAAGTCCAGCTATGGGTTAGGTTTGGCAATTTCTGGGGGCCTTCAAAAAAATAGATTCCCTAAACTTAAAGGATATGTGGATTATGTCAGAAATTACCTATAAAATGTAAGAATAAATAGGATATGACCTGATCTTATGGAGTTGCAAAAGAGAAGGGCTTAAATTATCTTGAAATCAATCCTCTAAAGCGGCAGAATAAGATTTTCCCAACCCATTCATATGGAGAGAAATGCTAGCTTTCGCCAAAGATATCACCCAGAATCGGCCTAAAAACTCTAAAGAATCTGAGAACGATGAACTGAAGCAGTATATGGAGTACCAGCGAAAACTAAACCATGAACGATTGGTTCATCATGCGCTGGATTATGCAAAAAACCATCTGCAACTCAATATTCAGAAGGCGGATGGAAACCAGGATAAACTGAATGAATATCTTAAGGGCGCTTTCCCTATTTCTCATCGGTTTGGCGATGTGGAAAAGATCATGCTCATGCTCAGAAAACTGAGCAATGGTCATAACGCTAGCAATAACTGGTACCGCATGAATGCCTATTATCATGCGTTGGTTCATGACAGCATGAAACGGTTTGTGAAAATTTATAATCAGATGGTTTTGGATGCCCCTGATAAGGCTAAGGAATATAGTGCTTCCGAGGGTGTTCAGATTGATTTTGATGACTGGGTTTATTTGTATTTTCCTGACCTGGATTTTCATATTGGGCATGACCTCGGCTACACGCATTATCCATTCGCCAAGCGAAATAAAGCCATTGAGGCCGAGATTGAAAAAAGTACGCAAGCGGGCAATTCCCTGGAAGATGCGTTGAAGTCCGTTAAAGAAAATTATGAAATGGATGATACAACCACCAAAGTTTTGCTGGGGAAGCCTATCAGCGCCGAGGACACGGAACTTTTTTATACTTCGGTAGAAAACCCCATTTACGAAGCACTGACCGAGGTTGAAGACGGAAGGTGGGGGTTCATGGATGGGGAATCCCTTTCAGATCATTCCTATTATATGGGTGCTCATTTAAAAGTCTGGGAGTGGAGGAAACGCGAGGAAGTGGAGGAAGAAGCTGAGTCGATCATGCAGGAACTCAGCAAAACTTCTCCTAAATAGATGCCCTGAGAACGGGGCAAATAGCTTTTTTTACCATTGCAGGGTATGCAGGTGAGGTATGGTTTGCCTGTTCCCCGTAAGAGGGCTGATTGGTTGTAGGAAGACTATTATTTTGCATTCTTCAAATCAGAAATGATTTGATCAGATCACGCCATAAACGCGGTCCTCCCCTTGGTTTAGTTAGCGGACGTGGTTTCTTCGTTATTATAACAATGGAAGAATCTATGAAAGCGATGATGGCAGGGCGAAGGGCTGGCAAATTCTTTCCAGTCTTGATTCGCTTATGGCGGTGGTTTTTCTCCGGACTGGCTTTACGCTCAGTGTGGTGGGGAGAACTTTAACTCTTTACAATGTTTCTTGAAAGTCATAACATTGCCGGATGTTTAAGGTGGAATGTTATACAAGCTCTAAGCTGCAGGAAAATCCAGTAGCCTTCATCTTGAGAGACAGCCGTTACAAGGTGGAGGAGATCATTGATCGCTGGTATGGAGAAGGCTCGTCTTATTTTAAAGTCAAGGCAGATGATGGTAATATTTACCTTCTCAAATACGATAAGCGATCAAACCGCTGGGAGTGGGTGTTTTACCAAAACCCCAAAAAGATGAATGCTCTGCCCTGTTCACTCTCTGGAATGAACCCGTTTCGTAAAGTCAGATGGGAGGAAACGGATCCGGATAACCGGCACATCTCCTGAATAAAACGAAGCCACTTGCTAACAAATAAAACTTTCGTATCTGTGAAGAGGTTATGAATCGCTTGTCTCCAGAGTTGATCCAGTCCTATGCCGGGCAACGCCGAAAAATGGTTGAAGAGCAATTGGTCGATCGGGGGATTAAAGATCTACGCTTAATGGAAGTGATGAGCCGGGTGCCCCGCCACTTGTTTGCTCAGGAGTCCTTGCAACATCGGGCCTATGGTGATACTCCCCTGCCGATCGGAGAAAACCAGACGCTTTCCCAGCCTTATATCGTGGGAGCCATGACGGCAGCACTTGGCCTGAAAGGCGAAGAAAGAGTGCTGGAAATTGGCACAGGTTCTGGTTATCAAACCGCTATTCTTGCGGAACTGGCCCGCCAGGTTTTTACCATTGAGCGTTTGAACAACCTTTCCAGAAAAGCTCAAAAGATCCTGGAAGGGTTGAATTATATGAACATTGTTTTTAAGATGTTTGATGGAACTTATGGCTGGCCAGACCAGGCACCGTTTGACGCAATCCTGGTCACCGCTTCGGCCAAAGAAGTTCCTGAATCACTGATTGAGCAGTTGGGGGATGGCGGTCGGCTGGTGGCGCCCATCGGTGAGGCAGATAATCAGAAACTGGTGGTGCTGACTAAAACGGGAAACCGTATCAGCCGCCGTGATTTAGGCAATTGCAGATTTGTGCCGCTGATAGGAAAATATGGTTGGTCTCACTAGTGGTAGCGTTGTACAGCGAAGACGGATCAGCTTTTTTTGATCAAGTAATAGACCACTCCCCGTTCATGGTAGTGACCCGCTTTAGCGCCGGCTTTTTGTCCGGTTCCAAAAAACAGATCCCCCCGTCCTGGTCCACGAATGGCACTCCCGGTATCCTGATCCACCACAAATCTTGAAATGGGTTGCCAGCGCACGATCTCGTTGTTCTCGTCGAGCACGGGTTGTCGGACTTTTATGAAGGCCAGTCCTCCGGCCGGGTAAATGGATTTGTCGGTGGCGATGGAACGTCCGCCTACGAGTTCCCCCCCGCCTGACCCACGTGGCCCATCATCACTATTATTGAGGGTAAAAAAGATGTAGCGTTTATTCTGATAGAGGTATTTGGCGATATCCTGCGGATTGTCGGCGAAATATTTTTTAATACCCTGCATGGAACCTTGCGAGATGTCGATGACCCTGTCTTGAATCATCAGTTTCCCGATACTGGTGTAGGAATATTGGTTGGAACCCTGATAGCCCACGCCTTGCCGGGTGCCATCGGTAAACTCCAGTATGCCGGAACCTTGAATGTGCAGGAAGAATCGGTCAAGGTCATCCTTGAGCCAGGCGACTTCCAGTCCCTGTCCCTTTAAAGCGCCCTTGCGATCAATTTCCTCGCGGGTGAAACGCCGCCACGCATTTTTCTCGGAATGAGACTCGCGGGCTTGTTTTATTCCTGCGTTCGTACCTGCCAACTTAATTCTTTTTTTGTATTTCGCCTGTTGCGGTCCCTGTTCGGGCATCTGGTAGATAGGGTAGCGGTAGAGAGGAGTTTGCACCGGACTGGCCTGCATGACGGGTCGGTAATAACCGGTGAACAGTATTTTTTTGTTCTTGCCTGCGCCGACCCGGTAGAGAACGAATTTTTCTGAAACCTTTTTATTGAATTCTTCAGGAGGCAGGTCCTGCTTTAGGATTTCTAAAAAACCTTCCAGAGTTTCTATAAGACGTCCACGTGTAAGGGTGAACGACCCCAGCCTGACCGGAGTAGAAGCCTCTTGTTTGAACATAGCTTGGAGTTGGTTGGTGATGGCTTTTTCCAGAGAGGTGCGACTCAAATCGTCGGCGAACCCTGCGAACTCGTCAAGGGCCTCTGGACCGTTGAGCGATTCCAGTTTCTGTTCAAGGCTGTCTTCTTTTTTTTTGTCCAGTTCATAGGACCTGTCTTTGCGGTGATCGAAATCATAGTCTCTGTCCCCTTTATATTTTCCGGTGCGGTCCGGATAAGAGTCGATGGAGGGAACCGGCTTTTTAGTGGAGCAGGACGCGATTAAAAGAGGAAGACTCAGAATAGAAATATAGAGGAGAATCGATTTTTTTTTGAAAAGAAAGTGTTGTGGGATCAAGTTCATTCTATCGTCCGATTAAAAATTTATAGTTTATGATAGGTTTTTTCACTCGTATCTTTAATAGGCGACCTTAAAGCTCTGCAATGGCTTCATTAGCCAATTGGTCACAGCGTTCGTTTTGCGGATGGCCATTGTGGCCTTTCACCCAAATCCATTTGATGGTATGAGGCTGACTCACCCTGTCCAGTTCTTCCCAGAGTTCCCGGTTTTTAACCGGTTGGCGCGACGCTGTTTTCCAGCCGTTGCGTATCCAGCCTTTCATCCATTTTGTCATTCCCTTTACGACGTATTGCGAATCAGTTGTTAATTGAATCTTGCAGGGTTCTTGGAGTTGCTTCAGGGCGACGATGGCGGCGGTCATTTCCATGATGTTATTGGTGGTTTGTGAGAGCCCCCCTTTGATTTCCTGAACGTCATCATTTTGCTGGATGACGCACCCGTAACCGCCGGGACCCGGATTGCCTTTGCATCCCCCATCGGTAAATATTTCGACTTTTTTCATGATTCGGATTTTGGATAAGAATGGATGGTATTGACCAGGATTGGAGTTTTATAGGCATGACCATGCACTCCTGATTTTCTATTTTTAACTATAACATATTCTTTTTATTGGAGAAATTTAATTCCGGCGATTTTTTACCGATTCTTCAAAAGAAGTCAATGAAAAGCTGTGATAAATTGTTTTTACAACGGTGGAGGCGCAAACATGAACATTTAGAAATGCACTTAAGATTTCAGGGATGTGAATGAAAAAAAGAAAAACAGAGAGCGCGGAGACGGATAGAGTTTCGTTTCGATGTATGGACGCGATTGAGATCAGTTTGTTCATTGAAAAGGAAGGGTTGTTTTTTTATGAGTCGGCGAGCAAGAAGGTTCAAAGCTCTAAGGTCCGAGAGATGTTTTCCCGTTTGGCGGATGAGGAAAGGGAACATATCCAGGTCCTGCAGGAAAAGTCCCGCTATTTGCAACCGGCCATAGCGGACCGGAGCAGGCCTGGAGAGCATTTGTCGCGTTTTATTGGTGAAGAACTGAAGGGTAAAATTTTTCCTGCTTTGAGTGTTTCTTCCGCACAAAATATTGATAGCGATAAGCAGGCTCTCGACTTGGGCATTGAATCGGAAAGAAGGTCAATTGAAATGCTTCAGAGTTTGCTGGAGAAAGAGAAGAAGCTGGATGTGAAAGCCATCTTTTCGCATTTGCTGGTCGAGGAGAAAAGGCATCTTTCCATGTTGCAGGATTTAAAAACGAAGCTCTAGTCTAGTAGAGAGGCGGTTTTTTTTGCGGAACCTGCGACCCGTTGGACGGTGAATAAGCAGTGACGCCAGCTTTAATAATCCGACAATTAAAAGCTGATGTATTAGCAACCTGTTAAGTTTGCGATATGCCGATAATGAATGAAGGTTTTTGAGCCCTTGCCGATGTAGGTGAATATGCAGGAACTGTCTAGATTTTTCAGGATTTTAAGCCCTTTTAGCCTCCAAAGAGTCTATTTGATTGGGGTTTAAGGGCTTTAATCGCACGATAGGGAGGAACGTGCGGGGCGACTGATTTCCTAGATTTTGGGATTATATTCTGGCGTGGAATGAAACCGGGATATACTGAATAAACAAGAAGTATGAGAAAGGCCTAAGCTGTTTTAGTTATTAAGGTTTGACAACTTTTTTGGCTTGGTTTATTATGAGTTCTTTTTTCAAACATCTTAACAGCGAAGGGTTATCAGATGAGTCACTATGAGGTCAAAGCTGGGCCGGAGGCGTTTTTACCTCCTGCAGCCGCGTCAATGGGAAATGTTTTGCCCGATCCTGGGGAAGCGCATATTGGAGGTAGAATTGTCCCCGAGGAAGAGGCCTATGAGTATTGTGCCAGAAAGCTTTTAGAAGCCAAAGTTCCAACCATTTTTCCGGGACCTCTGGTACTCTGGAAATGGAACGATCATGTGGCGGAAAAAGCCAAGGCAATTCGCGAACTGGCTAATGAAGTTCCGATGCGGTTGATTCCCATGGCCGACTATCGTCCTAAATATCCCAAGATTGATGCGGAAGTTGAGATCAACCCCAACCATCCGAATCTAACCATATGGCATAACAAGATTGATGTATGTATTTTTGTCGGAGTGCACTGTCATCAGGCGAATTTAGCTCTGAAGATTATTCGTGGTGGCACGAGTTGTTATACAATAGCGATGTGTGCTCAGGCGGGGCATGAAGACGCTTGCCTTTCTTTTCGCGATGCGAACGCTGACAAGATTCGAAAATTGTTGGCGGCAGTTAAAAAATTGAAATCGGAAGGCGTGAAATCTCAGGCCAACGCTTTTACTCAATTTAAAATGGGTCGGTCCGGCCTTATCGCCGAACATGCTTAACAAAGGCTGAAATATTTGTTTAAGAGTATAAGAAGAAAAATCAATCACTTTAAAGCACTCTTTCAACGGGAGTAAATTTATGAATAAGCAAGTGGAGCTTAAAAATAAGAAAGTCATAGCTTCGAGTCATGTGAAACTCGGCCAGAAAAACAGGATGGACCAGACTTATACGGATGTTAATGACATTTTTTATAATTCTGAACTAACCCCTAGTTTCCTGACAGGCAGTGAAGTTATTCGTGAGGCTATCAAACGAGCCAGTGTTGGTACGTCTGTAGCCTACCCCATCACTCCTCAGAGTGAAGCGGCGGCCTTGATCGGCGAAATTTATGCCGAAGGTTATCTGGATGAATATTTTCGCGGTGAGAGCGAATTCGCGGTTATGGGGCAATGTGCGGGGGCTTCTTTTGGTGGGCACCGGGTGTTCACCACTACTGCGGGTCCGGGCACTCTGCGAGCCATGGAAAATTTCCCCATGTGGGCGGGGTCCCGTTTACCGATTCAGGTTTGTGTGACTTGCCGGGGAGTCAACTCTCCGCTGAGTATTCAGCCCGATACCTTGGAAATGCATTATCTGCTGGAAACAGGAATGATGGTTTGGCATGCGGAGACAGCGCAAGATCTTTATGATTTTATTTTGAAGGGTTTTATCGTTGCCGAGCAACCGGATGTTCATATTCCTATCGCGGTATGCTGTGACGGTTTTTTCGTGACCCATACCAAGGACACGGTAAACATGACTCCTCTGGAAAAATGCCTGACTCCTTATGATCCTTATAAGTCTCCTGTCCCATGTATGGATATGGAGACTGCTCCGATTCGTATGATGCGCGACCCGTTCGTCATGAAGTCCAACTACATTAGTTATTCAACCCATGCCTCTTGGCAACAGGAAATCAAGGCAGCGATTGAGCGTTCTCGCAAGCATACTGTTCCTCTTCTTGATGGTTTGATTGACGAGGAGAACACGGACCGAGAGATCCTGATCGTGGGCTCCGGCACCGCAGTATCGCAGAGCCGGGAAGCTATCCGGCTTCTTGAGGAAGATGGGGTCAAGGTGGGGCTGGTTAAAATTAAAACCATTCGCCCGTTCCCCTTTGAGGAAATCAAGCGAGCCACCAAAAACGCGAAACATATTTTTGTTCCAGAATTTAATGTGGGTGGGTGGCTGGCTCGTGAGATCAAGTCTACAATCCAGAACAACGAGAGAGTTTATGTAGGGCCACATGTTGCAGGTGGCATGACCATGCCTTCAGAGGTTATTGCACAAGAGATTAAAGTGCATTTGGGTATGGAAACCACCAAGATAGCAACGGGTAGTTAAGAGAAAAATTTAATCAAGTCATCCTTCCCGAACGGGAAGCTAAAGGAGAATTTATGAGCAAGGAAAAGATTGCTATATGTGAAGATTTGGCTGATATTATGCCGCCGGAATACCAGGAACTGGTTGAAACGGCTACTTTTGGTAAGCAGGATCGTGGTTGGAAGGATATTGGTTCTTCCAAAGAATTGATCGAGCAACATTCATTGTGTGCGGGTTGCCCTGAGTCTATTGCTTTCCGTTATATTCTAGCCAGCTTACCGGCTCCAGAAGACACGGTATTTGTCGGTTCCACTGGCTGCACCAGTCTGGTGTTCCCGCATGTTGCTGTGCATAACATCCATTCTTTGTTTGGCAACCAGAATGCTATTGCCTCTGGCTTGAAGCGGGCTTTGGCTGCGCGTTTTCCGGATATTGAAAAAGACGTGGTGGTTCTGGCTGGAGACGGTGCAACCGTTGATATCGGGCTGGACATGACCATGCAGTCCTGGTTCCGTAAGGAAAACTTCACCACCATTTGTTTTGATAATGAGCTCTATGCGAATACGGGTGGGCAGGAGAGCGGTCTGATGCAGAAAGGCTTTGTTGCCAAAATGGCTCCCAAAGGCAAGAACTTTGAAAAAGTGCGCCTGGCAGAAATTGCTCGGGAAGCAGGCTGTGACTATGTAGCTGTTTTGACGGTCAGTAAGCCTAACCGGGTAGAGCAGGCCATTAAAAATGCTATTTATGTAGCACGGGAAGTAGGCCCTACGTTCGTTCAGCTTTATACTCCCTGTATTCTTGAAATCGGCAAGCAGAGCATGGAAGGCCTGGATGAAATGAAAGATGCGGAAAGCATTGGCGGTCGATTCGTTCAGAAGGAATATATTTCCGATGAAGCCCAGAAGCTTCTGGATTCCATCAAAGAAGAAACCAAAGCTAGAAAAAAAGCGGCTAAAAAGCCGGTTAACGCTTAAGGAATAGGAGTCTAAAAGCTATGAGCAGGATGAATATCCGAATTTCCGGTTTAGGAGGGCAGGGGGCAGTAACAGCCGCGCATCTATTGGCCATGGCTGCCAATCGAGATGGTAAATTTTCCATTTCAAATCCCTTTTTCGGCGCAGAAAAACGAATGGCACCCGCCGAAAGCTATTGCAGGGTAGGGACAGAGCGTATCTATGACCGTGGTGAGTTGGTATTTCCAGATGTCATCATGGTGTTTCACGCTCAGGTTATCACCATGCAGAAAAGTTATACGGCTCCCTTTTATTCAGGGATTAAGGAACATGGTTTGGTCATTATTAACACTCCACAAGACCTTCTTAATGATGAAGACCATAAAACACTGGAAGACCTCAATGTCAAGGTTCTCAATCATGACGCGACTAAGTTTGCTCTGGAAATCGGGAAAACCGAGCTTTCCACCAACATGGCGATGATCGGGGCTTGCGCAGGGGTGACCAAAGTTGTATCCCTTGATGCTTTGGATGGTGCCTTGCAGGAGCGTTTTGGTAAAAAGTATGTGGCTTCCGGCGGTACTGCGACCCTTGATGAAGCGATTAAGAAAAAATATGCCAAGAAAGAGCAGCTTCTTAAGGCCAATATGGATACGATTATTGCCTCCTATGAATTGGCCTCGAAATGGGTGGAGAAGCAGGATATGAAACTGGTGACAGTCTAATTGTTTTAAGGTGAAGTCAGTCGGTTGTGTTTTAACCTTTTATAAATGAGGAGAATCTTCGAGTGTATAACGTTGCTTGGGTAGATAACGACAAATGTATTGCAGAAAAAGGTTGCCGACTGTGCATCATGTATTGTCCTGAAGCGGATACCATTATGCTGGATGAGTCTACGCAAAAGGCTATAGTGATTGAACCCCGATGCAAGGGTTGTGACCTTTGTAAAGTGGTTTGTAGCACGCATGATGCGATCACCATGTTTCCTGTGGACGCGATGACGGGCAAGGTTATTATGGGTGGTCAGGAAGCCGAAGCCGCCGCTTTAGGTCAGGCCTACTCAGGCTAAGCACCCGGAACTGTATTGGACCCATGGCCCCAAAAGGTCATGGGTTTTTTTTACCCTGAAGACAGGGTGATTTTTTAGAACCTGGCCCTATTTCCCTCATCTAATCTATCATGGTGACCAGGCTTTAATTAACTTTGGTGAGGAACAAACGGATGGTGGATACCTTTCAGAAAGAAGTGCAGTGTACTCTCTGCCCGGAGACCTTTGAACCCGAAATTGGACCTAAGGAGGATAAAAGCTCCTACCTGATATATTGCTCCTCATGTGTGGAGTATCTTTCAGTGACCCGATCCAATCCTATGCGGATTGCCTTTCGGGAGGTGCTAGGCTTGAAAAATGAGGCTTTAGCTCTGGCTTTTCAAAGTGTTCTGGCACCTTGCTCATGTGGAGGCGAGTTCAGCCATGACGCAGGTCGGCGATGCCCTAAATGCCTCTACAAGATCGAAAGGGAAGTCCGGCGGACCAGTCAATCAACAGATGCAGATTTTAGTTGCCCTTGGAACATTGATGAACTGAAAAAATCAGAAGGAAAGTTTTTCGAATATATATTCAGTAAGCTGGAATCAAAAGAGGACAGCCTGAAACAGTTGATCGATAAATTCGAGTCAGGTGAGATCGATGCGGAAACCTATATGGAGGGGCTGGATTCTCTACGGTTCAGGGAATCAACTCAGGTCTCTGTCATTCAGGCATGGGCAATGATTCTTGGGTCTGATATGGCCTTTCGTGCTGCTGAAGAGCATGGCCTAGTTGATCGGTACGGCTCGAGAATCTTGGTCAGCATTGCCAGTGCGTTTGAAATAAGTGAAGGTAAATCCGTTCTTGCAACGCTATCCACAGAAATTAAAAACTGGGATGGCCCCGTCGAAAGAGAGCTACAAACCTTTATAGCCAAAACCGGTGGTGGCTTCTAACTACCAGACGGAGAATCTCCGCTGGCAAGTGGCAAGAGTTCTTTAAAGCCGAGACAAGTCTTTGCTGGTCGGGTAAAAGCCATTGCCCCTACGCTGAGTAGCGCTTAAGCACTTGTTCGACAGACCCAAGATATGAACCGCCAAAAAGGTTCAGGTGGTTCAAAAGGTGGTACAGATTATACAGGTCCTTTCTCTCTTCATATCCTGGGTTCAACGGAAAAGCTTCGTTATAAGCCTCGTAAAAACTTTGCGGCAGTCTGCCAAAAAGTTCGGTCATGGCCAGATCAGCTTCGCGCAAACCAAAATAAACCGCTGGGTCAAAAATACAGGGGAGGTTGTCCCGATCGGGAAAGTAATTTCCCGACCACAGGTCTCCATGCAGTAGGGCCGGTATTTCTCCTGAAATATCGAGATAGTTCTCAATCCGATCGCATAGTTTGCTGAGGTTTTTATCGGTGGTGCTGGGGAGCTTACCAGATTTTCTGGCAAGTTCCTGCTGGTATCGCAACCGATGGTCGCGGAAGAAACGGATGCCATTGGTTTCATAAGCATTTTTTTGTGGAGTGCTACCGATGTAATTGTCATGATCCAGACCGAAGCTGTCATGAGTGATGCGGTGAAGCTCGGCCAGTGACCGGGCAAAATGGATAGGAAAATCAGGCCGGGTAGAAGACGTCTCAATATATTCCAAGATGAGAAAGGAGGGTCTTTGTGAATCCTGTAACGCCAAAGGTTTTGGGACTCTCGGTCCTTTTTCAGCCTGGGCGAGAAGTTTAAGGCCTTTGCTTTCTACGGCGAAGAAATCCGGGGCAGGGTGGGAATTATGTTTCAGAAAAACCTTTTCCCCATTGCTCAATTGCAGGGTATGGGTTTGGTTGATGCATCCCCCTCCAGTTTCGGAGGACGATTGCACTTTTACATCCTGACCAAAAACGGGCCGCAGGAGTTTACAGATTTCCTCATTATTCATGCTTTTTCAGCAAGTTTAGTTTTTAGATGGGCTAGAACTTTCGGACAGGTGCGCTCAACGATCTGGTACACCGTTTCAAATCCTTTGTCGCCACCGTAATAAGGGTCGGGCACTTCGAGGTCATCATTATGTTCAGGGTCGAATGAACGAAACAGAAAAAGCTTGTCATGCAGTTCCGATGCTGGCCGCATTTGTTTAAGATCGCTCAGGTTGCTATGATCCATAGCCAGCACCAGATCCATCTGTTTGAAATCGGAACTCTGAAACTGGCGTGCGCGGCTATTGAGATGAATGCCGTGTGCACGCGCGGTTTGTTGCATTCTGGAGTCTGGGGGACTCCCCAAATGCCAACTGCCGACGCCAGCGGAACTGATAATGATGCGATCCTGCAAGCCTTCTTTTGCGACGAGAGCTTCAAAAACACCCTGAGCAAGCGGGGAACGGCAAATATTTCCAAGACATACAAAGCAGACTTCAACCGCGGAGTTCATTTATTGATTTACCGGACAATTGCGTTTAAGATACGCACAAAGTATTTTTAGCATAATAAAGAATTTTTCTGCATTTATTCAACTATAACTTTCCCCCGACCTATTTTTCAAGGAACCTGAACGTTGATACCAAGGTATTCATTGCCTGAAATGGCAACCATTTGGGAGCCGGAAAACAAATTTAAAATCTGGTTGAAGATAGAGGTTCTGGCCTGCGAGGCCCTGGCAAAAAAAGGAGAAATCCCAAAATCCGCCTTGAAAGACATTCAAACAAAATCTCGTTTCAATGTGGAGCGTATTGACGAAATTGAACGAGAAGTCAAACACGACGTGATTGCGTTTTTAACCTGTGTGGCGGAACATGTCGGAGAATCCGCCAGATACATGCACATGGGAATGACTTCTTCAGATGTTCTGGATACCGCTTTGGCGGTGCAGATGAAGCAATCCGCAACTCTGATTTTGAAAGAGCTCTCCGCCTTTAAGGATGTGTTGGAAAGGCAGGCAAAAAAATACAAGCTCATTCCCACCATTGGCCGGTCACATGGTATACACGCCGAGCCTTTGACCTTTGGATTAAAAATTGCCAACTGGTATGAAGAAATCAAACGCAATATGGGCCGACTCAAAAGGGCCCGGCAAACCATTGCCTATGGGCAGGTCTCTGGCGCGGTAGGAACTTTTGCCTGCATCGACCCGGATGTTGAAGAATACGTTTGCTCCAGGTTGGGATTGAAGCCCGCTCCGGTTTCCAGTCAAATTATTCAGCGCGACCGCCATGCAGAGTTTTTTTCAACCCTTGCTATTATTGCCGGGACCATAGATAAAATTGCTACGGAAATTCGCCATTTGCATAGAACGGAAGTGTTGGAGGCGGAGGAATATTTTTCCAGTGGACAAAAAGGTTCATCGGCCATGCCCCACAAACGCAATCCAGTAGTTACTGAGCAAATGTGTGGCCTGGCCCGTGTGGTTCGGGCAAACGCTTTTGCGGCCATGGAAAATATGCCGCTCTGGCATGAACGGGATATCAGCCATTCGTCCGTGGAGCGGGTGATTGGACCGGACAGTACAATCTTGATCCATTACATGCTGAAGAAAATGACATCGATGATGGATCGATTGATAGTTTATCCTGAGAACATGATGCGTAACCTGGAAAAAACAGGCGGCCTGATTTTTTCGCAGAGCGTTTTGCTCGCCTTGGTGAGAAAGGGAATTTCCCGGGAAGAAGCTTATAAACTTGTGCAGAAAAACGCCATGCAAAGCTGGACCGAAGGGAAAGACTTTTTGGCACTATTGAAAAAAGATAAGGATATCCGGAAGCTTTTATCTGCCGGAGAGATTGAGCAGACTTTTAAATTAAAAACCCAATTTAAAAACATAGACCGGATTTTCAAGCGGGTCTTTAAAAAATAAGAGATAGATTATGGAACGTCTGGAACAACTTTATGAAGGCAAGGCCAAGATTCTTTATGCCACCTCTGACCTGGATTTAATGATTCAGTATTTCAAGGATGATGCTTCGGCTTTCAATGGAGTGAAAAAGGGAACCATCATTGACAAAGGTGTGATGAATAACCACATCTCAAGCCGGATTTTTCAGTTTCTTGAAGGGAAGGGCATCAAAACCCATTTCGTTAAAGACCTCAACGACCGGGAAATGCTGGTTAAAAAACTGGATATTATTCCCGTGGAAGTGGTGTTGCGCAATGTTGCCGCAGGTAGTTTATGCAAAAGGTTGGGTATTGAGGAAGGACGGGTGCTTGAAAAACCGATTCTTGAATTTTTTTATAAGAGCGATCCGTTAGGGGACCCGATGATCAATGAATGCCATGTTGATGTTTTCGGTTGGGCTACTAAAGAAGAGGTGGAGATATTAAAGTCAGAAGGACTTAAAATTAATAACCTGATGATCAAGTTTTTTGAGGAGCGAAACATTCGGTTGGTAGATTTCAAGCTGGAGTTTGGCCGACATAATGGCGAGGTTCTTCTGGGGGATGAAATCAGTCCGGATGGATGCCGCCTGTGGCATTGGGAAACCAATGAGAAAATGGATAAGGACAGGTTCCGTTTTAATCTGGGCAATGTGGAAGAAAAATATCAGGAAGTGTATGACCTGATTTGTTCTTAATTATTTTTGGAATTATCAGGGAAAGCGGACAAACCCTGTCAAAAACGCCTCAAAGGCTTCGGGGCTTAGCCCGAGTAGAGCGGGTCGAACTCTCATTTTCCAACTTCAGCAGATCAAAAATCACTCGCGAGAACCTCTTGGCCTTTTCAGAATCATACAGTAACTGCTCCTGCTGATTCTGGTGCGCGGCACCACTGAGGATCACGGCATCATCAACAGCTGTGTGCCGCGAGGTTGTTGTGGGTTTGCATCATTATTTTAGTGTCTTATGTTTGCAAAGAGGGGAGGGGTGATTAAATTTCTTTGCACTCCATCTTTTCAAGAGGCTGGGCCTGACATTCCAGGGACTCTGTCATACCGTTTGCTACTTTGGCGCAGGCCGTACTCATACCCGTCATGATGGTGTCGTCTTTGGCCATACCCTTTACCTCCTGACACACGATCTGATCCTTGTATTTGATGCAGATTTCGCATTGATATTTGTTGCCGGTCCACAGAAGATCAATCGAAACACTGGCAACGAAAGCGAGAAATACCAGGGTGATGACTGCGCTTTTATTCATAACAAGGATGCGGGTTGGTTTTCAGGTGACGGGCTGGGCTATGTTGGCCTCGCGTCCAATGAAATAATGTTGTCGGTAAAAGACCAGCTCCTTAAGGGATTCCCGGATATCCGTAAGCGCCATATGCTCGTTACTTTTTTTTGGAAATTTTGGGCCATCCGGGTACCAGCGGTTTACCAGTTCCTTGACGGATGTCACATCAATGCTTCTGTAATGAAAATAATCATGCAAGCCACTCATGTATTTTGTGAGGAATTTTCGGTCCTGATTGATGGAGTTTCCACATAAAGGAGACGTGTTTTTAGGGCAGTATTTCCTGATAAATTCCAAAGTCCTTTTTTCAGCCTCTTCCTGATTTATCAGGGATTCGCGAACTCGCTTGACCAGTCCCGATGCATTGTGGTGTTTGGTATTCCATTCATCCATTTGGTTCAAAATCTCGTCTCGTTGATGAATGGCGATGCAAGGCCCTTCCTCAAGAATATTTAATTCGCTGTCAGTAATCAGGGTGGCAATCTCAATAATGACTTCCTTTTTCGCATCCAGGCCAGTCATTTCCAGATCCATCCACACCAGATTGTGTTTAGAATTTCGAGCCATAAAATTCAGTTTTTTTTCTTCGCCAGAGTGGGAAAGTTTTTTGGTTTAAATCGGTATCAGGCTTGTTTTGACCAAAGAACAATTTTGTTGTGTAGCTGAAATCGCAGCTTCCACCTTTTGAAAAGGTCTATTCCATTGTAATTTTGCGAATTTAGAGCGCATTGTATCTTAAATTCATGGGAATATGAACCCTTCATTAGGTAAATATCTAAATATAATGAAGGGTAGCCCTCTCTCCTGCAAAAGGGATAGAGCTAGCCAGACCTTTAAGGCGACAACCTGTCAGTAAGAAACCATTTTCTGAAGTGGGTTCCCTCCCAGCGCCGCTCCAAATGTTAAAAATGGCTGAGGACAAATACACCTTTTCTAGCGATGTCGGGGACATGAGGCCGGGGTTTCAAAGTTATGGGAGGTGAAAAAACAAGAGGGGAACAGGCAGGTCTTGGAAACCGCCCGCTCCCCTCTCACTTGGAGGAAACAGGGGAAAGATCTGGTCATGGAACCAAATCTGTTCCCCCTGAAAGGAGGAGAAAAGTACTGTATGCATTCTATAAAATTAGTATTAAAAAATTATTAATCCAACATTAAAATTTTTTAATGTTATATGAGAGGGGTTTTACGGCAAGTTTGGTGCGGGAGGGGTGAGAAAGTTAGTGGATAGCTCAATAATAGCAGAACTAATTTAGCAGGCTATTCAGGTCGAGAACCGCATCCGTATAAGTATCTTGGACCATTTTGAGGTTCTTTTCCAGCCATAGATCGGCAAAATTTGCAGGGAAGCGGGCGAATCCTTTAATCTGATTGATAGCGAGACGACAATTTCGGTGCCAGGAAATATTTTTCTTGGCCTTAAAAATTTTCATGCCTTCTCTGAATTCTCCGATGGCGGATTCTGGTTTCTGACTCCCGAAATATGCAAAGGCCAATCCCACCCGGCTCAGTCCTTCTTCGGGCTTCAACATGGTTGTTTTTTTGAAGGCCTCAACGGCTTCGGAATATTGTTTTAAGGCTGCAAGGGCATTGGCGAAATGAAACCAGGAGTCGTAGTGATCAGGATTGGACTGTGTAAGGGATCCGGAGACCTCGACAGCTTTATCCAATTGCCCAATACGTGAATAGGCATTGGTGAGTTTAAGTTTAGTGTAAAGGACGATATTTGGCGGAGGATTTTCGTCCAGGGTTTTTTGCCAGTAACTGACCGAATCTTCAAAAAATTCTTCTTTATCCAGGCTCTGTGCTTTTTCCAGATAGATTTTGTAGGGTTCCCCAGCTAGAGCCAGGCAAGGCAAGAGAAAGAGGCACAAGGCAATATTAATAAACCGAAGATAATAAGACTTCATGGTGGATATCTAAGAGCTGGGTGTCAACTCTTCCTGCAAAAATAACGGTTCTCCGGTCACCAGAGGCCGTAGTGATTTTTTAATGGTTTGAATAAAGTGTTTTTCATGATTTATGATTTTTTCCACATCTTCGGGGCGCAGGTAAAAAATATTGGAAGCAGAGCCCTGATTGGTGTGGAGGACGGCTTTCTGGCATTCCATATGGGCATCTGAGAACATTTTAGTTTCCATCATGAATGTGCCAGGCAGGTTGTGGGTCGTTAATTTAACGGACCGCCCGATGATTTTCATTTTCAGTTTAACTTCCTGGAAATGCGATTTTTCTGAAACATTTGCAATGGATTTTCCTTTGAATATAGATGCCAGCGGTCTCTTTTCAATAAAAATTTGGTGCAGGCCTTCCTGGATGCGTTGCTGGATAAAAAAGAAGTCACCATGGTCAATAGGTTTGCCAGAAGAATCAATGATTTTAAAGACATCAAAAACCTTGTCGTGTAAAGTCTGAATATTGGCTTCAACGATATCCAGTTGGTTAAACGCCAATACTGCGGAAATTTTGTGAAGAAACCCTCGTGTGTCCTGGGTGCAGACGATCAATTCAGAAGGTTGCCCCGGTTTAAAAAGCATTTCCGCCATGAAAGGTTTTCGCGATTGGATAAATTTATAATAGATTTCCAACTGCGATTGCAGTTCCCGGGGCAGGCGAACCATCTTCAGGAACTCCAGTTTAATATGGTTGGGAACACTTTTCCGCTTCTTATGGTGAAGGGTGTATTGATAAAAAAGTTTTAATTGTTCGATCTGCGAAGCGGTCATTTCCATTTTGGTTCCACCACGATCCGAGTGGGTGAGCAGGATCAGCATCTTGAGCCTTTCCTTGTCATGGTTGACGAGGTCGAGTGCCATGTCGTAGGTGTCGTCGGCTTCGGGGTCGAGAAGCATCAGGTCATACATGGTCAAATGTTTTTCCACTAAAAAAGAAACATCGTCCACCATTTTGGGTTTGTCGCTGTAACCCAGGTTGTTTAAAATTTGCGGGATCATTTTCGCGCCGACCAGTTCTTCGTTCTGGTTTCCAACCTTTATGCCTTTGCCGATATCATGTAGTAAAACAGCCAGCTTAATGGTTGTTTTATCCTTTTGTGAGTGGTAAAGCTCTGAAAGGAAGGGCTCGGCCGTGTCACGAAACTCCAGTCCGTTTAAAACATCCAGAGCGGAAAGAATATGGATGTCTGCTGGAAATTTATGTACATAAATATCCTGTAGCAGGCCTTTCAGATTGTTAAATTTTGGAATGAAATAATCCCCCAATATTCCAAACTCATGCAGTAGGCGAATGGCTTTTGAAAAATATTTTCCTCGGACATAGCGTTTGAAGCAGTTCTGGGTTTCCAGTTTGGATTTTTCATCCATGAAAATAGGATATGCCCGATCAACATGTTGCTCAATAGCGCGGATCACTTCATAGGATAAAAAGTAATTTCTTTCAGCGACCCAGATGAAAACCTTGAAGATCCATAAAGGTTCTTGGGTGTACAGGCACTCGGGGTTTTTCTCAAAGTAAATTTGATTCTGCGTATTGAGAGAGAAGAACTCTGACAGGCTTTTCTTCTTTTTGGTGTCTACCGCCATGCTCTCCGAGTAAAGGTTCCGGCTGAACCGCTTAAGGGGATAAACAGCCTCGAAAAAATATTTTTGGAAAAAGGTCTTAACATCAAACCCCAAAGACTGGGCAATTTTTTCCCGAATCTCATAGCTCATGGTATCCCGGTGAGTCCCTTTCTGGAAAGTGTGCAGGAATAAACGGATCCGAGATAAAAGATGGAGCCCGTTTTGCATGCTTTTATAAGCCAGCGGACTCAGCAGGTTCTTGGAAAACAATTCATTGAGCAGTTCAAACTGGTTGGTGGTTTTCAGGTTTTGCAGGAAACGTATAGAGACCAATGCCCAGTAAAGGCGGCGCATTTCTTCCTTGATGTTCGGTTCCTGTTGAAAAACGGTATTCTGGACGGCATAGGATTTTTCATGACTCAGGCAATGCTTTTGAATTTCGTCGTAATAAAGCAGGCTGACTGTTTTAATGGAACTTTTAAATTCGTTATAGACCATAGAGTTCCCGACTACAAAGCGATGTTCCAAAAGAGCTAAAAATTCTGGAACCTTGGCAGGATCAAGATCAGGCTCAAACGTTTCGTTTTCGGTGTAGCAGGAATTACTGGTGGAAGGAAAAATATCCTGAAAGATAAACAGATACTCAAAATGCCGGATGATTTCCTCAGTGGTTTTTTTATTGTCCTTGCCAAGAGAGGATTGTGAAACAATTTGGATATCCACGTCTGAGCGGAAATACATTTCTTCCCTGCCGTAGCCACCTCGGGCGACTATGGCTATGGGAACGGACTGTGTGGTCCACTCCTGATTGTTCTGTTGATTGACATACCAGATTGCCGA
Organism: Nitrospinales bacterium; assembly: GCA_965263085.1. GTDB lineage: Bacteria > Nitrospinota > Nitrospinia > Nitrospinales > VA-1 > LS-NOB. The sequence continues at coordinate 1,142,069 of OZ253582.1, read as the reverse complement.
ATCAAAGCTGGCTTGAACGAGTGTGTCCACCAACGCGGTTTGCTTGAGCAGTAACAGGTGGCAGTTATCGGAACGGGCGCACTCTTTTTGCAGTAGGTCGGCTTCTTTATGGATCAGATCAATTGCTTGATCTTTAAAGTCCAGATAAAATTTCTGCGGGTCGATTCCAGCGTTGTTGGATGATTGCCCTGCTTGACGAAGTGAAACTGTTTTTTGTTGAAGTTGTTGCCGGTATGTTTCCGCATGCTTGCGGTTTGCTTGATATAAATCACTCATTAGGGAGCGCTAAACTAAAAAGTTATTGAACCTGATCAAGAGATCATAGGCAGGTTATTCATAGCTACAAAAGCTATTTCAGAATAAACCTAAAATCCTAGAAATTCAAGAGTTTACCGCTCGAAGTGGAGCTAACTGGCAATCGTATTATTGAGCATGAGACCAGTTAGCTCGGCTGAAAGCTCATTGCTCAGTTGCTTCCACGGCTAGTGCCACCCCTTGGCAGGAGGGGATGTGACGCTGGGCTCAAATTGTAATATCCGGGTTAAGTCGGCTCTATGCTTTGGCGGTCGCGTGTTGTATTTCCTTATTTGCCTTCATGTTCCGGAGATTGCCACCGCCGAATCGTCGACTAGAGAGTGCGGCCCATTAAATCGGCGAAGGGGCGCAGGTTTTCCATGAGCCTAGCAAATTTTTTTGGCTTCAGGGACTGGGGTCCGTCTGAAAAGGCTTTGACGGGGTCGGGGTGAACCTCAATAATCAGGCCATCGGCACCGGCGGCAATGGATGCTCGTGACATGGATTCAACCATATCCCAATGTCCGGTCGCATGGCTGGGGTCGATAATAACGGGAAGGTGGGTTTCCTTTTTCAGGACAGGTATACAACTGATATCAAGAGTGTTTCGTGTCGCGGTTTCAAAAGTGCGGATGCCTCGTTCGCAAAGAATCAGCCTGTTATTGCCTTCGGAAAGCACATACTCCGCAGACATCAGAAACTCCTTAATAGTGTTCATCATGCCCCGTTTCAAAAGAATGGGTTTGTCTATTTTCCCCAGTTCCTTCAATAATGAAAAATTCTGCATGTTTCGGGCTCCGACTTGAACGATGTCGGCATATTTTGCGACCAGATCAATTTCGCGTGGGTTCATCACTTCGGTGACAATGGGTAGGCCGGAAGCCGCCTTGGCAGAGGCCAACAGTTTGAGTCCGTCCTCTTCCATTCCCTGAAAACTATAAGGGGACGTTCGAGGTTTGTAAGCACCACCTCGAAGAAAGTTAGCCCCGGCACTTTTAACCAGATTTGCGGTGGTGCATATCTGTTCTTCACTTTCTACTGAGCAGGGTCCCGCGATAATGGTGATAGCGGGTCCGCCGATGTCAACCCCATCTGCCTGAATCACCGATGGGGTGGGTTTCACTTCCCGGCTGGCAAGCTTGTAGGGTTTGAGAATGGGGAATACGCTTTCGACTCCGCTCATGGTTTCTATGGATTGCAGGCGATCCTTGCCTCGTTCGTCACCCACGGCGCCTATCACCTTGCGTTCTACACCGGCAATTTCATGCGGGGTATAGCCAAGCTCGCGGATAGTGTCTTCTACCTTTTCTACTTGCTCCGGAGTTGCGTCCGGAGTCATGACGATGATCATTGGATGCTTTCTTTTAAGGTGTCAGGAAAGAACAGTATATCAAAAAACTCATGACCCGTTTTACCCGCTCAAACCCGGTCCATCCAGCGTATTTATTTTGACCACTTCCTCGACGGGCCGCCGGTAATCTCTAGGTCGAGGCTCGTCTTTTTTAAACCCCATGGCTATCAGCATGACCGGGATGTAATTGGATTCAAGTTTTACCAGTTGAGAAACCGCATCTGGGTCAAAGCCGATCATCGGCGAGGTGCCCCAGCCTCGGTTGTGAGCCGCCAGCATTAAAGTCATGGCGGACAGCGAGGCGCTGCGAATGGCTTCATCTCTTTGCAACTGGTCTTTACCGTCATAGAAATTTTTTATCATGGGAAGAACTTTGTCCTGTACTCCCGGAGCGACACCCTGATAGATTTTGGGCGCGTCTTCATAGGCATTCAATTTACCGCAGATGACCAGAAGTATCGAGCAGGTTCCCACTTGTTCCTGGCCCCAAGCGGCATCCCGAATTTTTTCCTTAAGAGCTGTGTCGCGGATGGCGATGAAAGTCCAGTGTTGCAGGTTGAAGGAACTCGGACTCAATATTACTTCTTGCATTAATTCTTTTAATTCCGCATCGCTGATTTCCCTGCCTGATTGGTAGGATTTAATAGACCGGCGTTGTTGAACAGCTTCTGAAAATTCCATAATGAGTCTTTCGGAAATAATTTTAATTAAATTTTTTCACCCGATAGTAAGGAACAACGTTTTGTAATAAAACCATCGGCAGAAAACAGGCCTCCGCCACTGATCAGAAGTGGAAGGCATAGGGCGATGGCCAGGAGATGGTATTCAAAACCTTCCCCGGCTTGTTTGCCAGACCAGTTCATGAAAAAGCCATTGGACGCATGTGTTATGACTATAGCGCTTGACATGATGATCAGAATCCCTGCCGCGCAAAAACGGGTCAAGAACCCGGTGATCAGACCCAGTGCTCCCAAGGATTCACCCAGAATCACCAGTATGGCAACGACCATTGGAACTCCCATGTTGGTAAAAAATCCCAGAGTACCTTCCAGTCCATATCCTCCGAACCATCCGAGAAGTTTCTGGGCACCGTGAGGGAATATGACGATCCCCAGCATCACGCGAATAATAAGGTTGTTGATACTTTCATCGGTTTGGAAAAAAGTTTTCATTTGATTTTCCTTTCTAGCGATTTCGATACAGTGGGTAGCTCACCTGTGCGGGAACTTCTATTGTAGCCACGCGCAAAGGAGACTTGGGCTCGACCTGCATTAAAAACTCTCCCTGCTCATTGGCATGAATCAAGGCGAAATCTCGTTGGTTGATATGGTACTTTTTTCTGGCCTGCATGTCGAATAATATTCCCTTTCCGGAGATGACCACCAGTCCTATGGTTTTTCCTTGATCAAGCGAGTACTGAAATTGCCGGTCTTGCTCGATGGAAACATCTTTCATGGCGACATCAGAAACAAGCGTGATCGGCGAACTCTTTCCAATAATGGTCTTAAGAGTAACGCCGTCTTTCAGTTCGCTTGGGAAATCCTCGCTCTGATACTCATTATAAGTGGGTTCATGATGGACTGTTTTCTTGATATTGGGGTCAAACCAGATTTGAAAGAAATCGGTATGGTCGCCCACTGTTTCTTCTTCATGAGAAACCCCTGAACCCGTTTGCATAACCTGGGCGCCTCCTGCTTTGACCCGACTACGGTTGCCCAAAGTATCGTAATGCCCGATTTCTCCTTCTAGGGCATAGCTCATGATTTCAAAACCCTGATGTGTATGCAGGGCAATTTTCCCATATCCCTTGGCGGTGGCCCACGCCCAGTAGAACAAGGGGCCGAGGTTTTTCATCTCTGGCCCTTCATGAGGAAACCCGATGGGTTTGATTTCGGTGATGCGACCCCCGTCAAACTGGCCTTTCCCTTGTGCCTCGGGAGGATAAATTTTAAAATCCAAAACAGCCTGGTTTTTAATCATGATCCAGTTCCCTTATTTTGCAAAATTGATTTCCAATTGATGGTCGTCGGGATCACGAAAATACACTGAAACACTACTGCCCCAGTCTCGTGGTTCACCATCCACCTCTACGCCGCTCTCTTTGAGAGCCTGCAGGGTGGCATCAAACTGGTCGTAAGTGGCGCCGAACGCAAAATGCAAATACCCGTCATCTGTCATGGTTTTGTGTGCTGCTTTCAAATCCAATTCCGGAGATTCAAAAAGCGCGATGGCCACATTTCCTGCGTCCACCTCAATATGTTGCCACATTTCCTGCGTCCACCTCAATATGTTGCAAGCCCGCTTGAGTACGTGTTCTATGGATAACAGGAAACCCCAGTACCTGATGATAGAAGGTTTCCGATCGTTTCATATCTTTTACATTCAAAGCAAAATGATTCAGGCCTTTCAGTTGGATTTTAGTGGTCATGGTGGTTCTCCTTATTCCAAATTCCAAGTTGATTTAATAATACATCAATCTGTTCATGCGATATAGATAAAGGACGGTGCCGGGCAATTACCAGGAGCCCTTCCCAATACCCTGTTGTCCAGAATGAAAAAATACCAGTTGAGAAAGCCTCGTTATTTCTGATTCTTCTGCAATAGCTTTTTTAATGTTGGAGACTGAAGAATTCCCGGATTACCTTTGGCCAGTCTCCTGGCTTTACGAAAATTTTTGGTGGCTTTTTCTTTGTTGCCTTCCTGAAGATGAGCCAGGCCAAGATTGAAGTGGATTTCACCCGAAGTCGGATCAGCGAAGTTTGCCTGATTAAATTGCAGTAAAGCCTCTAAATATCTTCCACCTTGATAATATTTAATGCCAAGATCGTTGCGTGATTTTGCCGAAGGCTCTGCGCCCGGCAATAAAGTCAGGGGAGGCTCATTCAGGCTTTGGGAGCAACCGGGAACCCCAAAAGCGATTATTAGTATTAGAATCAAAATCTTCATGGTTGCTGGTCAGCAAGATTAATTAAATCAATATTCTAAACGACGAAGTGGAAATATTAAATCATTTAAATAGTCTAAGTCTATATTTCATAATGGGAGACCTGTATAATAACCGCCAATAATTGTTTTTGAATAAAGAAGAGGCTCATGGCTAACCAGATACGCGCAGTAATTCTAGTTATCCTGCTGGTTGCGGGGGTCGTTAACCTTGGCGTGGCGGAAGAGAGTCCCGGTTCCATGGTGGACGGTGAGAAGGCGTTTTTACTGAGGGAGTACGCGAAAGCTGAAAGAATTTTCAGCGCCATTCTTGCGAAGGAACCGGACAATTATATTCTATTGAGGGCTCAGGCCAACACCAAGATAAAGCTGAAAAAATTTACCGAAGCAGAGAAGCTACTGGATAAAATCCTCGCCACGCCGGTATCGACAGGTCGGGACGTTTTGGTTTATACCGAAGGCGGTGCTCTTGAGGCCGAACTGGTGGATGAAACGGTGATGGCTGTAGATGACTCTGTAAAAAGTGATGAGGCGTTCAGTCAGTTCCTGAAACAAGATCATGAGGGACTTGTCCCGCATTACCGGTTGTTCCTTAAAAAGACCGGGAAAATGAAGCTCTTTAGAAAAAGTCGGACCCGGATTCAGTATTCTGGAATTCCTGCTGCCACCCGTGAAAAAATTGAGGCTCTGAAGGCCAATGTGATGAAAGCATCTATTGCAGCCAGCCATGCGAAACCGGAATTGGAACTGGTTGATATCCCCGGTGGATGTTTTCAAATGGGGAGCCAGGCGGGTGACCCGGATGAACAACCCGTCCATAAGGTTTGCATCTCTGCTTTTAAGATGGCGAAACATGAAGTGAGGCAAAAATTTTTCCAAACCGTTATGGGCTATAACCCTTCCCAATATGTGGGTGGGGATCTTCCAGTGGATACGGTGTCCTGGGAAGGAGCCAGGGACTATTGCAAAAAATTAGATCTTAGACTGCCGACTGAAGCGGAATGGGAGTATGCGGCCCGAGCGGGAACGCGAGGGGAATTTTATTGGGGAGAAAATATCACCGGCAAAGAGGCAAATTTTTGTGATAGCACTTGTGACCTCAATAACCGTGACCTTGATTTGACCGATGGGTTTAAAAATTCCTCCCCTGTGGGATCTTTCCCTCCAAATGGTTTTGGACTTTACGATATGTCGGGTAATGTCAGCGAATGGGTGCTTGACTGGATGGCCATCGATACAAACTATTATCTGATGAGTCCTGAGAAAGACCCGCAGGGGCCACGGCCCGAACTCGACACCTGTAGTGGGGCGACTTGCGTCGGGTCAATTTCTATTACCAGTAAGGTTTATCGGGGTGGAGCCTGGAATCAGGGTATTTCAGCAATGCGGTCGGCCAACCGCAAGGATACACACTTTCAACTCAAGGCAGATGGAACTGGTTTTAGATGCGCAGGGGACTTGAAATAATGAAGGTGATTATTTTGCGCAACGAAAACCGGCAATGTTTAATCGTTTGTCGGGCTTGGCATTGGTGCGGTCTGTAGGCCGTGTGCCGACGGCATAATTGATCCACGAGCCTCCACGCATGATTTTGTGTTTGCCCTTCAAAGGGCCTTTAGGATTTTTAGCCGGCGAGTTTTGGTAGTATTCTTTTTCATACCAATCGGACACCCATTCATAAACATTGCCGCCCATGTCATGCAAACCATATCCATTAGAGGGGAAGCTCCCTACTGGAGCAGTAGTTTTAAATCCATCCTCGAACTTTTTTATTTTCCATTTCTTATCACAATGAAGGTCACAAAAATTAGCTTTACCGGACTGAGCTTCATTCCCCCAGAAATAAACGTTCTCCTCTCCTCCTTTGGCGGCGACTTCCCACTCTGCTTCTGTCGGCAGGCGTTTGCCCACTGAATTGCAATATTGTCGGGCTTCTTCCCAAGTCACCTTTTCTACAGGCAACCCTTTGCCTTTGAACTCGGATGGATTGCTCCCCATTTTTTCGGCGAACTCTTCCTGAGTGATTTCAAATTTATCAATTAAATAGGAATCGAGGTAAACAGTGTGAATGGGTTCTTCGTCATCGAACCATTTTCTTTTGCAGGGGTTATTATGCTTGGAGCATTCCGACAATGCCTTATCCGTTTTGAAACCTATTTGATAATTTCCCGCAGGAATGCGGATCATGGCTTCTTCGCTCCAACTTTGTTGAGGAGAATTGAGTAATGCAAGGAAGATAAAGATAATTGATGGGAAAGGCATGAGTGACCCTATTTTTCAAATCAACTTTGATCGGATGACCAACAGCTTTTCTTCGGTCATTTCCATCATTGTGGGAAGAATTCCACCAATGCCCAGCCCGGAAGCTTTTCGACCACCAAACGGCATCCAATCGACCCGGAACGCAGTGTGGTCGTTGATCATGACAGCGGCGGCGTTTATCCTTTTTGCAGTATCCAGGGCGGTATCAATGTTTTGGGTAAACACCGCAGCCTGAAAAGAAAAGGGTGTTTGGTTGGCTCTTTCGATTGCTTTTAACCGTTCCTTAAAGGAATAAATAATGACGACGGGGCCAAATATTTCCTGAGCGGAGACCTTGTCCTTGTCGGAAGGGTCGAGGATGACCGTTGGTGTGTAGCAGGTGGTTCCGATTTTTTCCCCGCCGGTCAGGATTTTTGCGCCATTCTTTTGCGCTTCTTTCACCCATTGATCGACACGATCCACTTCTCTTTCCGAGATCAACGGGCCGACTTCTGTTTTTTCATCGGTGGGGTCGCCGACCACAAGTTTTTTAGCCAGTTCAACCAGTTCTTTTGAAAATTTATCGACCAGACTCTCATGCACAAATACCTTTTGTACGGAAACACAAACTTGCCCGGCATGGTAAAAACCACCTTTGGCAAGCAAGGGCAGGGCATCCTTCAGGTCTGCGTCATGGTCGACGATCACCGGGGCCGCACCTCCATGCTCTAAAGCACAACGGGTTCCAGGAGCCAGTCTAGAGTGGAGCTTCCACCCGACCTCTCCCGAACCGATGAACGAGAAAAATGCCACGCGAGGATCGGTGACGAGTTTTTCTGCCAGAGAACTTTCGCAAACGATAGCCTGACACCACTCTTTAGGCAGTCCCGCCTCATACAAACATTTGACGAGGTTGAGGCAGGAAAGAGGAGTGGCGCGCGCAGGCTTTATGATGACTGGGCACCCCACTGCCACTGCCGGAATCACTTGATGAACAATTAAATTGAAGGGGTGGTTGAACGCGCTGATGGCGGCGACCACGCCAATCGGTTCCCGGGTGGTCAGGGCAATTCTGTTCATGGATGACGCGGTCAGGTTCATGGGGATTTCATGTCCGGTCAATTGACTGATAGACTGCGCTGCTTCACGGATACCTTGAACCGCTCTGTCAAGCTCGATACGGGAATCGATCAACGGTTTGCCGCCTTCTTCCGCCGACTGGCGGGCAAACTCCTCGGCCTTGGACTGAACAATTTCGGCGGTTTTTTCCAGTATCTCAATGCGCCTTGGAACTGGAAGTATCTTGTCCGGGTTCTGTGCTAGCTGGTAAGCGGTTTCCAGAGCGTTCTCGACTCGAGTTGCGTCATCCAGATTGATTTCAGCAATCAAACGCCCATCATAAGGCGAGTTTATCTTTAAGCGTTTTGTCATGGAACTATCTTCATTCAAATTAACCAGCGTGATGCTGGAGCTATGGTGCCCCATTTGCTCCTAGTGGTTACACTGGTTACAGGATACAGGTTCTTGCGTTCAATTCCTCAATCAATACTTTTTCATTTTCTGAATAATCCACCGGCACCTCGATCAACTGCACTCCTTTGGCATTGAGGCATTCATTGAGAAGTCCGGGCAGTTGGTCGGTGGATTTAAGGCGGTGCCCTTTAGCGCCATAAGCTTCGGCATATTTAACAAAATCAGGGTTGCCATAGTCCAAACCAAAATCAGGGAAATCCATTCCGGCCTGTTTCCATTTGATCATTCCATAAGCGTTGTCACGGAGAATCATCACGACCAGATTTAACCTCAGCCGGACAGCAGTTTCCATTTCCTGTGAATTCATCATGAAGCCTCCATCCCCGCAGATTGCCATCACTTTTTTGTCAGGGTGAACAATTTTTGCTCCTATCGCCGAGGGCAGGCCGGCTCCCATGGTGGCAAGGGCATTGTCCAGTAAAACGGTATTAGGTTGATAGGCTTTATAATTGCGGGCGAACCAGATTTTGTAGACGCCATTATCGAGAGTAATAATGCCATCCTCTGGCATGGTTTTCCGAACCTGCGCGACAAGATGCTGAGGAATGACCGGGAAACGGGTATCTTCTTTTCGCTCCTCTAAATGTAATTCTACTTCGGTTTTGACCCGCTCGAAATAGCTGAAGTCCCAGTTCGCGCGTTTTTCCAGTTTTGCGGTCAGCTTGTCAATGCTTCCGGCGATGTCGCCGACGACATCCAGTTGCGGAAAATAAATTTCATCAGCATTGGAAGAAAAATAATTGATGTGGATCACCTTGGATCCCCCGTGCGACATGAAGAAGGGTGGTTTTTCGATGACATCATGTCCCACATTAATGATCAGGTCGGCGCGGTCGATGGCGCAGTGCAGGTAGTCCTTACTGGAGAGTGCGGCGGTGCCAAGAAAGTTGGGGTGACTTTCGTTTATCACACCTTTACCCATCTGGGTGTTGAAATAAAATAGCCCAGTCTTTTTGATGAATTTAGCCAAGGCACTGCAGGTGCGGTTGCGGTTGGCCCCGGCACCGATGAGCAAAAGTGGATGTTTCGCCGCGCCAATCATTTCTATTGCTTGATCAAGCGCTTGTTCATCAGCCCCTGGCCTGCGCGTGGTAATGACATCGAAAGGAAGGGCGGAGCACTCTTCGGCAGCGATATCCTCTGGTAATTCCAGATGCACCGCACCGGGTCTTTCTTCCCGGGCAATACGCATGGCTTCATGAACCAGCACGGGGATATTGTTCCCATGCACGATCTGTTTGGTGAACTTGGTGATAGGTCGCATCATTTCCACAACGTCAATGATCTGGAAGCGCCCCTGCTTGCTTTTTTTAATGGGTTTCTGGCCTGATATCATGAGGATGGGCATGGCTCCCAACTGCGCATAGGCCCCTGACGTTACAAAATTGGTCACCCCAGGCCCTAATGTAGAGAGGCAGACTCCAACTTTTCCGGTCAGTCTTCCATAAGTTGCGGCCATGAACCCGGCACCCTGCTCATGACGGGTGAGGATCAGTTTGATCTTGGAAGTCCTTAAGGATTCGAGAAAATCCAGGTTTTCTTCTCCGGGAATGCCAAAAATAAATTCCACACCCTCCTGTTCGAGGGAGCGGATAAAAAGGTCAGACGCTTTCATAAACGAATTTTTACTTTCGGAGCCCTGATTAAAGAAAATTATAGAATAGAATTTACTGCATTATGCGTTTATGTGCAAGGTCTACCAGAGGGTCATTTTCTTTACAAAAAATATGCGCCACTCGGCATGGAGCCGACGGCAAGAGAGGAAAACGGCGGAAGCATAGCACTTCCGCCGTTTGATGTTGTTGTGGATTTATTTCCCTTGGCGGATGACTTCCGGGTTTTCAGCTCCCTCAACCACCAGATGCCCGATGGCGCCTTTGGCGACCCGGTAGATGCTGTGGTCAACCAGAGCATAAGTTCCCGGCGCATCCACTTTAAACTCGACAACCGTTGCCCCGGCGGAAGGTACCAGAGTGGTCTGAATGTTCTTGCCAATGGCACCGCCAAATCCTCCTTCGGTATAAACCTTGTCGAAGATTTCGCCAATGATGTGAAAGGAAGAAATACTATTGGGGCCAATGTTCCCGAAATAGATCCTCACGGTTTCGCCGACTTTGGCTTTCAAAACATTTTTACCGAGCAACCCTCCGGCTTTGCCGTTAAAGACGACATGAGTAGGGTGCTCATCAAGCCCTTTTTGAATATCAAATGCGGCCACGCCATTTTCAGGTTCTGAAGTGAAGAACTCACTTTGCATAACATAATATTCCCGGTCAACCCTGGAAAGCCCGCCTGCAGGCTCGACCAGAACCAGACCGTACATGCCGTTGGAGATATGATCAACGATGGCACCCGCCGCGCAATGGTAAATATAAAGGCCAGCCGCCTTGGCTTTGAAGGTGAAAGTTTTTTCTTTACCGGGATCCACCGTACTGAAAGCCGCGCCACCGCCGGGTCCATTGACAGCATGAATGTCGATGTTGTGAGGCTGAGTATTACCCTTGGCGTTGGATAAATGGAATTCGATGTTGTCGCCCACACGAAGCCGCGCCATAGGTCCTGGAACGGTCCCGCCAAAACTCCAGAAATTATATTTCACACCATCTTCCAGATCACCTAAATATTCCTTGGCCTCTAAGTGAATCACAACGGTATCGGCTCCGCGCTTTATGGCGGGAGGAACGTTGGGGGCATGGGTCAGTTTCGCCGTGACTCCGGCGAAAGCCGCAGTGATGCCGAACCCGGCAATCACGGCAATTGCGATTAAAGCACCTGTCAGTTTTTTCATGATTAATCCTCTTAAAAATTGATGTTAGTTGGGAAAACCCATGTGTTTTCCAGATTTCTGTGCCGAGGTGTTCCTGATAGTGAGAACAGAAATGACCTCGATATGTTAAAAAATCATTATTTAAGATAAAAAGATATGCTTATCTTTTATATAAAGCTAATTTATGATACGTTAAAGTGGATGTCAAGATGAATTTATTAATTAAGGGGGCGCTATGATTTCCCAGACTTCAGAATATGCTTTACGGGCTGTGGTTTGCCTGGCCCAGAATCCAGATAAGCCTCATACCACGGCAGAAATTGCCAAGTGGACCAAGGTTCCCGAGCATTATCTGTCCAAGGTTTTGCTGGCACTCGCCAAGCACGAGGTGGTAATTTCCAAGAAGGGTCTGCATGGGGGTTATGCGTTGGCGCATGAACCGGAAGATCTGCCTTTGCTGAATGTCATCAACGCGGTGGACCCCATCAAGCATATAAAGAGTTGTCCTTTGAATCTGAAAACCCATGGCACCCAACTGTGCCGATTGCATCAACGGGTCAACGACTCGATTGATATGATAGAAGAGTTATTTCGCACCTCGACCGTAGCCTTGATTTTGAACGAACCTACTCAAAGCATCCCGCTTTGCGAGTCTACCACTGGGCATGGGGCCAGCTAGTCCGGTGAGTCGCCCTTGGGGTGAGGAAATAATACAAACTAAAAATAGTTTAGCGAGTTTATCCACTCATACCGAGCGCTGCCCTTGCCCTTAGACTTTCTTCTTCTGTTCCGGCAAGTTCCCAGCCATTAGTCAACATGCGTGTCATATATTGATTGTTATACAAAAAGCTGAAGATGAATTGCCATAAACCGAATGTCACGAGAGAAAACAAAAGATGCAGCGCTCCAACACCCAACTCACCTCGGAACAAAGGAACAAACCAACCAAAAAATAAGTAAGTCCAACTGAAACCGTATAAACCAGTTTTCATCATGCCACTTTTCTGATGTTTAATTGGAATTGCGGTTGCCATTTAACTTTTCCTTAAGTCCTTTCTTTATTGGTCGGGGCGAGAGGATTCGAGCCTCCGACTCCCTTCATCCAAACAGTTACCAAAAGGATGATTATTCAATTTGCTATAAATCCATGTATTCCTTGTATTCCTTATAAAGAGGGGATTCCTTCATTGACCCATGATAAGCTTCTTTTGAGTGGCAAAAAATACATAAAACTTCAATATTTGATGGTCGGTTGTCATAGGTACACCCATCTTTATGGTGGCTTTGTAAAAATTTTAACTTCTTGCCCTTAAAACACTTGTTGCATTTACTACATGTCCAATTAGCATTTTTCTTAAATTCAACGCTTTTTTTGTTCCAGTCACTAGAGTAAACACTTAAAGGAGCTGTGCGATCAGTCTCTGATGGTGTTATCTTAATTGGAGAACAAGTAAAACGAATAAAAAACTCATCTAGATCAAACATCGCAAAAGCCCTCTCCTTATCCTCCCTAGAATTATTATAATTATTATAATTAAGTGAAGCCAAGCAGTTTTTGCATACGTCTAACTTTTTTTCTTTCTTAACAACTTCACGCTCTGAACATTTCAAATTATAATTAAAAATTCCATCTGTTCTAGTCGAGACGACATATCGTTTGAGTCTACCATTTGCAGTCATATTATCTAAGGTTCGGCAATTAGTAATATGGAATTTAGGATAGGTTTCTTGCTGTCCATGTTGTTGTCTCCATTCCCGTATATACAATAAAACTCGTCTGTTTTTATAAGCAATAGTTCTGTCATTTAGGAATTTGATGTCACCTTGGTCAACATCAATTCCCTCGTTTTGTAATTTTGCGACTTCTTCTATTGAAATTTCTTTCCAATCTAGACTTAAATTAAATTCACCCAGCTTATCGGTGCGCATTTGCCTCTTAAGATTATTGAATGGTTCGAAAGCTAAGAAGTCAGGTAGTGTCATTTTTATATTGAGCTAATTTCGGAAATAGCTTCGTCGGATTTTAATAAGATTCTAAACTCAACACGCCTTGATAGTCTGGCGTCTTCAATTTTTTTGGGTTTGATTAGCCGAGATGAGGATAAACCAATAGCAGCAATATGTTTTCTGAACCAAGTTTTATGCTGATTAATTTCTGGAATATACTTAAAAATATATACAAGAGTATTTTTTGCCCTGCTCTGCGACAATTTCATATTTTCTATATATGCATCATCTGTCGATAATTTGTGGTAGTCGCTTGAAGTATGTCCTTCAATCCTAACTTCAGATATTTTATCCCTGTATTTAGGCGAATTAATAATTTTCAAATAGCGTGGGATAAAATCATTTAAAATTCTCTTAAACTTGAATTTTAGCTCATCCTTACCACCCTCAAACAAAATCTTTGGTTCCATGAATCTAATAGATAAAACGTTTAAGTCCGCGCTCCATTTTACAAAGTCATCTTTAAATTCAGTTTGAAGGTCTTTGTGAAGCTCAGTTTCCAATAGTTTCAGGTTCTTAGCAATGGCTTGCACTTTTAGCATATAAACTATGGCGATTAGCAAAAAGACCATCATCAAACCGGCCAACACATCGCTTAAAGAAATCCAATGCTCTTCGGTTTCTGCACGACTATGTAAGATTTTATTTAAACTTTCTATATTCATATTTTCTTCGCCATCTCAACAACCTCTTTTAATTTTTCAGTTAGAGGAATGTAATCCTCTACAAACTTCTGAGATAGAGCCGTCAATTGCTTTCCAAAAGATTCCAAAGCTTTCGTTAATTCCTCACTCATGGCTTGGTCTAATTTCACTACTTGTTCGTTTGTTCGTTCCACTGCTTGCTGTATATGTTGATTTAACTCGTCATTATTTTTCTTCATTCCCTTGAGCATTTGTTCCCCCATTTCATCACTTTTAGAAATGGTGGTTTCTAAGTGTTGATTAATTTTACTACTGTGCTTTTCAATGGATTCAATTAGTTTTTCAGAAAGTTGGCTTATCTTTTCCTCTACCTTGGGCAAGCCATTAGCAGCTTTTTCTGATATTTCAGAAAATAATTGAACATGATCAGAAATATTATTTCTTTGTTGCTCAAGAGATTGTAAAAGTACGCTAAGATCATTCATGATCACTTTAAATTCATTTCCAACATTAGTTAAAGATTTGGCTTTTTCTAAAAGATCATTAAAAGCATCAGTCGCTACCTTCATGTCGGCGGATGTTTGCTTTTGAGTTTCTATCATGGAGGTCAATTGTTCTTTATATTGATTTTGCCATTCTAAGATTTTGCCTACAGCTTCATTTAATTGTTTGAAATTTTCACCAAATTGTTCATTCAGATTTTTATTAAAGTCTGTAATTATTACCTTTAATGCTTCTAGTAATACATCGGTACCTTTTCCTGCAATTTCCTCATAAAATTTATCAACAGATTTATTTAATTTGGTTAGTTCATCTCTGGATTCACCTCGTAGTAATTTCACTTGCGTAACTAAACTAGAGTCATCATCACCACTAATAGCCTTACTTATTTTTTTTACATTTTCATTTAATTCATTTCTCAAATCTCGAAATTGATTCAACAATGAGTCTTCTTTTCCTATAAGAGAACTCCTGATTTCCAATATTGCACTAAGAACGCCCTCGATATCTAACGCCTCTTTCTCAGCTCCTTGCTCACGAAATTCTTGTTTGATCTGTTGTTTGATATATTTTCTTTTAATCAACAAAGCGAAAATCATTCCGGTTACTGAAGACCCAAACGCAAATTTCATTCCGCCTATCAAGCTTGGAACACTGGACTGAATATCGTTCACATCAAAATGCATTAATCCCCAAAAAATTCCCGCAAACGTACCCAAAATTCCAAGGCTTATTAAATAATTAGGGATATTTACTGCTTTAAAGTTTGATAGCGGCTTGACCAGATTTGTCAAACCTGCGAAAAATATCCATAAGATAAAAGAAGCAGTTATTGCATTTGGGATAGTTACATATTCTGATGAAATATTTAAAAAGGTGGACATGTCTATTATCGTCTATTAATGTTAGCAACTACCCTGCAATTAGCAATAACTTGGGAAGGTACGTTGTTCTGAAAGTTTAAATTTCTATATTCAAATATAGTTAAATTAGAGGTTCCTTTACTTTCAACCCCCCAATATTTAAAATTTTCTGAATCCCCGCCTAGTACATATTGATATAGATAATGGAGCTGACTTAACTCGCGGTGAGTTGGAACACGCCACCTATTTATACCTCCATATTTTTCCCTTTTCATTTGATCTGCCCACTCCAAACACTCTCTTCTGACTTCAGGATAGCTTCCTTCTTTTTGATGAAAATTTAATCTTGACCAAAACAGTTCATTTTCTCGGTCTAAAACAATTTCATTGTTGTACCGTTCATAATTATTAACCGGGAGCGTTGCGAAAAGAGTTTTCCTTGTTGGAATCGACTGAAAGGTTGTATTGGCCTTAGTTTTTTTAGCCAGTTTCTTTGGACGAATTTCTTTTTTAATAGAGCCGCGATTATTAATATTTCCGTCTAAAACTTTTTCTCTTTCTTCAAGTCTTTTTTCCCTTTGATCTAAACTTTGTTTCCTTTTTAAAAACCCCTTATTAACTTCTTCTTGATAGGATTTAAAACGGTTTGTTTGATTCGTAAAGCTTTCATACTTTGCATGAATTTCGTTTTCTTTTTGCTGCAGTAATTCTGTTCTTTTTTGAAATTGTTGTTGGATATTTTGTCTTTTGGATTTCTTTGAAATATTTTGTTGATGTGAGTCATTCAGTTTCTTGTTTAGCTCTGATACTTTTAATTTCTTTTCAGAAATTTCTTTTTTAAGAAATTTTATTTCATCGTTATTCTTGTTGTTTAGTTTCGAATTAGCTTGGGCTAATTTTGCGTTCAATAAGTTTATGCTTTTATTAGTTGCCTCAATTTTTTTCTCTAGTTCTTGCTGAGCGATTCGGGTTTCTTCTTTTGGGATTTTGCTACTGGTTTGGTTCTGAAATTCATCAGAAATAAACTTAGGGAGGTCAGTTTTTGAACATGACAAGACTGAAATTCCGAGGAGGGATGCGCAAACATAAATTGCGACATGAGGTTTATGTATGTTCAAAAAACCCATCTAACGTCTCTTAAATTTTTTAGAGTGCCTTATCGTAGTTTAGAAATCACTTAATGTCAATCGAAGGCAATTTTCATCAAAACGAATAACTCACCTAAACGAGACTCTTCATCTTTTGATAAATTACCTTAAAATATTTTTTCAATAATTTCGTTATCAAAAAAACCGTAATCTCCTACTTCATTGGTTAAAAGTGTTTGTGTACCTATATTCCGAAAACAAAATGGTGTGAATGTTTTAGTCTTTAGATCCATAAATCGTCTTTCTAATGCTTAAAGTTTCAGAGTAGATACGTTCTATTGCTACCCATAGTGTTACCCAAAAGCAAAAAGGACTTATCGCCGAAGCGATAGGTCCTTTCTTTATTGGTCGGGGCGAAAGGATTCGAACCTCCGACCCCCTGCTCCCAAAGATGGGTGTGCTCTAATTGGGAGTCTCGCCTCAACTTTATGACTTTGCGAAGTAATTGGAGGTCAATCCCCATCAAGGCATCTTGGTGATTTGTTGCATAATTTGACTACTGTTTTTCAACCAGTCGAAACGTTTTCTCGACATATAAACGATATGGTCGGTGGCAGTTAGCATCAGGTCATTTTCCGGATTGAGACTCAGCTTTTCTCCGTCTTTACTTTTGAGCCCTAAAACCTCAACCGGAAGTTTTAGCTGAATGGCCGCGATCTTTAAACTTCCAATGCTAAACTCCCGATCATTCTCCTCCCAGGATCCCACTGGCGAATGGCTGATATAAATCTGATTGCCCTCGGCATTGGAGGACAGTTCCTGATAAATTTGATACAAGCCGGGGTCTTCCAATTCCTGCACCAAAAGTCCCATTTGCAAGTCGGTGGTGCTGATACCGCCATCGATGCTAAAGGTGCTGAGGTTGTTCAGGGTTTCAACGCGGCTACAGGTCATGACCGTGACGACTTGCGGCCAGTTTTTTTCAATGAGGCCGGCTGTCAGGGTATTGGTGTCGTCCATTGCCGGGTCGGCGGCGGAAGAGGTGAGGACGCAAGCTTTGGATTCGGCCGCGTTGGCCCGTTGCAAAGTTTCCAAAG
Source organism: Nitrospinales bacterium (assembly GCA_965263085.1). GTDB lineage: Bacteria > Nitrospinota > Nitrospinia > Nitrospinales > VA-1 > LS-NOB. The sequence continues at coordinate 1,124,740 of OZ253582.1, read as the reverse complement.
CCGATGGCAGGCCCATGATAAATGCATCTATTTTACGAACCAAAAAATCGGGTATTTCTTTATCCCTGTTGGGTAAATTTGCGGTCACGATCACGCGGGGAATATCCTTGAAATCGGGGCTGTAGTCCAGCTCTTTCAATAATTCCGTTGTCTCCGCATAGGAAGGAACGTTCACAATGATCAAATGCCCTTTGCCTGTGTATTTGCCCTCGCCTTTCATTTTTTTCATCCTCCTTTGCATGGCCCGTTCCAGAATGATCCCGGTCAAAACCCCGAAACAACCGATTCCCAGCATCGAGGTCACAACCGTGATCCATCGTCCTTCCGGGGTCGCCGCTGAAATATCCCCGTATCCGATCGTTGTTAAAGTGATGTATGCCGTCCACAGGCCGTCTGAAAAGGTCATATCCTTTTCGTAGGTCGACAGCACGAACGCAAAAATCAGAATCATTGAAAAAAAGATCAAGCCCAGGACGAAAAGCAACCGGATTTCGGGTTGCCTGAATTTTCTCAGGATGCGTTTAAAGGGATAAAAAAACATGTTTTCTATTTCCGTCCAAAAAGGCTCATTAAGGAACTTATTATAGCGGTTTACTTTATAGAAGAAAAACTCTCATATAAAGCAAACGTATTTTTTATCCTTGTAGTGTTGACACGGCGGGTTATCTTTTATAGGGTGGTCAGTGGAAGGTTACGTACCTTTAGTTTAATATTCTAAAAATAATGCATCGAGGCAACCTTTTGACCGAGCTCAATCCATTGCTCAGAGAGAAGGGGAGGATTTTTCTTCTTCCTTTCTTACTGACTGCTCTTCTTTTCCAGGGTTGCGGGGCCGCACAGAATCCGGTAAAGAAAATCCAGAGCGAACTGAAAGGCGGGAAGGAATACGCCATTATTTTGAATGACATGCGCGAGCAAGGCAACTTCTTCCCATCTTACTACCACCAATACCGTGTCGATGTCGGAGAGCGAAAATCCGTGCGTCCCTTCGTGGAAGTCGACAAATCTTATTATCAAAAAAATCAACCGTATCTCGGCATGGTTTTAGCCTCCAAAACCATCGATGGTGCCGTCTCCACCACGCCCTTTCCAAACGGCTACCAATACGTTGGCAATTCCCAGTATGGCCGCTGGCGAGACAACAGCAGCGGCGGAAGTATGTGGGAGTTTTACGGAAAATACATGTTGATGTCGCAGATGATGAACTGGGCCGGGTTCGGGCTCAGCCGAAACCACTATAGCAATTATTCCTCTTTTCACAGCACAGGTAGGCCCTATTATGGGCCGAGGCAGGAATATGGAACCGCCGGGACGGTGACGAAAAAGCAAAAACCTAATTTTTTCAAAAGAAAAATGGCCAAAAAAGCCCGGTCACAATCCCGCTTCCAGAATAAAGTTAATCAACGCATGGGGCGGAGCAAAAACACCTTTAGAAGCCGCGGGTTCAGTTTCGGTAAATGATTATGAATCTAGATCACATCTTGTCTTCCTTGGTTTACTTGGCCGCCTGTTTTGTTGTCTTTATAGCTGGACACTTGGTGTTTAATCTTTTCCGGCGGAATTATGACGTCAAAAATGAACTGTTGGAAAAAGACAATGCGGCGTTCGCCCTGGTGCTGTGTGGTTATTATCTGGGATTAACGTTCTCCATCGGCGGAGTGATCACCGGACCATCCGCCGGGATGGAAAGTGACTTGATCGATATTCTGATTTACGGGCCTTTGGCGATTTTATTGCTCAACCTCTCGGCTTTGATCAACGACCGCTTCATTCTTTCCGAGTTCGATATTCGCAAGGAAATTTTGCAGGACCAAAATTGTGGCACAGGCGTGGTCGAGTTTGCCGTTTTTGTTGCGACTGGACTCAATATTTTCGGAGCGCTATACGGTCAGGGTGGGTCTATTTTCACGGCCATCGCCTTTTGGGCTTTGGGCCAGACTGTTCTCGTCCTCGTCGGAAGATATTATAACTTCATCACGCAATACAATATTCACGAGCAGATTGAAAAAGATAATGTTGCCGTAGGCATCGGATTTGCCGGAGCCCTGGTGGGCATCGGCAATTTGTTGCGCGCAGCTTCCGCCGAACATTTTATTTCCTGGGAGGCAAACTTAACGACCTTTGGCCTCTACATGGTAGTGGGGCTCATTCTGCTTCCCGTTGCGCGCCTTCTCACAGACCGCATTCTTTTACCTGGACGCAGCTTGGCCGACGAGTTGGTCAACCAGGTGAAACCCAATCAAGGCGCGGCTTTTTTGGAAGCCTCCTCCTATATCGGCGCCTCTTTCCTCATCACTTGGTGCATTTGAAGCTGGGTTCTTTTTAGTCACTATTAATCCATGTCGACACCCGCCATAGATAGACCCGAAAAATCCAAGCTCCGCCGTTTGAGTTTTATTTTGAAAATCTGCGTCTTTACAACCGGATGCGCGGCGATGGTGACCGAATACACATTAGCCACCCTTGCCAGCTACCTTTTGGGCGATTCCATTCGGCAATGGACAATAGTGATCTCCCTCATGTTGTTTTCCATGGGACTGGGAAGCCGGTATAGCCGTAAATTTGAGGCCCAACTACTGGACCGCTTTGTGCTGATCGAATTCGGCCTGTCCTTCCTGTGTATGTTTTCCGCCATGTTCTGTTTTTGGATTTCGGCTTACACGATGCATTTCGGGCTTGTAGTATATGCCATTGCCTGCATGATCGGGTTTATGACCGGACTCGAGATTCCGTTGATCACGCGGATCAATCAGAGCTATGAATCGTTACGGGAAAATATTTCCTCGGTCATGGAATACGATTACTACGGCGGTTTGTTAGGCGGTGCCTTGTTTGCCTTTGTTCTGCTGCCATTTCTTGGGCTGACTTATACGCCTGTCCTCATTGGCAGCCTTAACCTACTGGTGGCTTCACTTATACTCTGGTACTTCCCAGATCGCTTGGCGCGGCCACGCATCCTCAATATCCAATTTGCAGCTTTGTTTATGACTGCGATCCTGGCTTTTACGGTTGCCAAACCCATTATCCTATACGGCGAACAGCACAAGTATAAAGATAAAATTGTTTACCAGGAGCAAACCCGGTATCAGAAAATTGTAGTCACGCAATGGAAAGATGATTATTGGCTTTTTATAAATGGCAGCACCCAATTCAGTACCTATGACGAAGAACGATATCATGAACCTCTGGTGCACCCTGTGCTGGGGCTTATCAAGGAACGCAAGGATATCTTACTACTAGGAGGGGGAGATGGGTTGGCCGCCAGGGAAATTCTCAAATATTCTGATGTGGAAAGTCTTACCCTAGTCGATCTTGATCCGGCTATGACTCGATTGGCTCAGCAGGATAAGATTTTTCTTAGTATCAATCAAGGGTCGCTGAATGACACTCGCGTTCGTGTGGTCAATCAAGATGCCTATCAATTCATAAAAAACTCCGGCGATCTGTACGATGCCGTTATCGTCGATCTTCCCGATCCGAAATCGGTTTCGTTGTCGCTGCTTTATTCACTGGGGTTTTACAAGATGGTTGAGAAACATCTAAAACCTTTCGGCGCCATGGTCACGCAAAGTACAAGCCCGTTGTATTCTCCCGAAGCGTTTCTTTGCATTAAGAAAACTATGGAGGCCGCCGGCTTTTCGACCGTACCTTATCAGAATTCCGTGCCCAGCATGGGCCAATGGGGATGGGTTCTCGGAGTTACGCAGAGGGCGATGCCTGCACAACGCCTCAAAAAAGAGCTCTTGATATTGGAATTCGAGGACATCAAGACCCGTTTTTTAAACCGGGACGCCATGATCTCGATGGCGCATTTCGGGAAGGGGTTGTTTGAAAAAGAGGCCCGAATCGAACCCAGCACTCAATTCAATCACAATATCTTAAAGTATTACCGGCAGGGCAGTTGGGATTTGTATTAGAGAGGTAGATTAAATTTTAAACCGTCAAAGAGATCCTATCATTCACCTGGCAGGATATTGGTGAATTGATACTCATCGACCTTGAATCCGACTTGCATGTCGAATTTGGTCTCGCCCCATTGTTCGATGGTGAGGAATTGTTCTTCCGCCTCGTCTTCGTAATCCCATGAGACAAAACTCAAGCCTTCATCTGATTCCTCACAAAAAAACTCGCCGATATCGTCTTCCTCAAAAACGAACTTTTTGCCTTGAAATACTACGGTTTCAGGCGGGTCTTCGTTGCGCTCAATTTCACCTGTAATGTCGCCTTCCAACTGAGAGATAGGTAGTTTGCGGCAAAAACTCCATTCAACTTCACCATCTTCCTGGAAGCGTTCCAAAAACCAGGTTTCATCGCCGGCCTTTAATTCCCATTCATCGGTGGTGCCGCCTTCTTCCCACTGGTATTTGTTGCAGGCGGTGACCTTATAGGTTTTCATGTCGTAATCGACCAGAAAACCTGTTTTGAGTTTGCTGAGCACCAGATCTTCGATACGGAACTCTTCTTTTTGAAACTCCGCTTTTTTCTTTTTAAAAAAGTCAAAGACCATGATTATTTGAGTTTCATTTTTGCTTTAAGGGCGGCCAGGCTGTCAGAGACTCCAGGCATTGAAGAACCTTCGCCCAGGGCTTTATTGATCTCATCATCAACGCTCTGCCCCGAATCGGCCATCTCACCGTAGGCTTTGGACAAAGATTCGTCCTCCTCGACTTTATCGCGCATTTTTTCAAGCATGGCGATGGTGCTGTCGGACCCGACTCTGGCGATTTGCGCATTCAGCTTTTTCGTAGCGGCGGCTGTTTTGGAACGGGCACGCAGGGTGACCAGGTCATTTTCGTAACGCTGAACTGTCGTGCGTAACTTGTCCACATTTCGTTGTAATTGCAGAACCATGCCTTCCTGGGAGGTCACCTCCTTGCTGAGCCGTAAGGCTTCTTTTGCGGCATCTTCTTTGCGAGAGAGAACCTCGGTTGCCAGCCTCTCAGCTTCAGACATTTCCAGCGAGCCTTGCTCGGCTTTTTGTAACAGAGCCATAGCCTTACTTTCGTAATCTGCCGCGAGTTTCTTTTTGTTTTCCGCATCGTTTCTCATACGGATAACAATGCTTTTAACCTGCGCCAGGCTTTTCATGGATTCTTCTAAATCTTTTTTTAGGTCGCGAATGCCCTGCTCGGTCATTTTGATAGGGTCTTCGAACTTGTCCACCACAGAATGCGCCTCGGCCTTGCCCAGTCGCAGTATTCTTGTAAATAATCCGGCCATTTTTTATCTCTCCATTACAAAATTTGTGTTTAACCGCGTGCAAATGAAACCAGTTCGTCTGCATATTCTGCCAACGCCAGGCTCAATGCATCGATACTTCCTTCCAGTTCATTGCGGTCCAGGTTTTCTAATTGCAGGGTATCCCGGAATAATAGCGTTGTGCCATCTTCATCAAGAACAAAAGCACCGTGAACCAAAGTGCGATTGATTTGCAAAAGACGTTTACAGAAATCGGATGAATCCTGGGGCATAGGTATGATGACCTGTTCAAGAATCAGGATAGGGGTTTCGCAATCGATCACGAGATTCTTGATGCCCCGGTCATCATTATCGATAGCCAGCAACTCTTCCTTGGGGTCCTCATGGCTAATGGCGAATCCCATATCCAGTATAAAATCTTTCACTTTTTCAAAGTCGGACATTATTTTCTCCTCTTACTTTTTTAAAAATGCTAAATCCAGAGTGCGATACGCCTCATTCAATTGGCGGGTGAGCTCCTCGGCAATCTGTTTTTTTTTCGTATCAGAACCATGAAGGTCTGGGTGGTATTTTTTCATCTGCGTTTTCCATGCATTTTTTATCGTTGCCCGATCAGAGCCAACAGGTATTTCCAGGTTGGCGTAGTATTTCGCTAAGGGATCAAGAGCCGAATAAGAACTGGTATCTTTCTCACGGTCATTGAAAAATTCAGGCTCCGTTGACGGAGTATCTTTTTCGCCCCATTTTTTTTTCTGCGCAAAATCGCTCAATTCGGCTCGCGCAATATTGAAAAGACGCTTAATCATGTTGCCGTCGATAAAACCGGTAAATCAATGGCGGTTCGGCTGATAATGGAAATACCCCTCTCGGGATAGGTGTGAACAGTATAAAAGGTGTTTGTGTCAGAGTTCAAGGCCAAACCGGTAAAAGGCAGTGGTGCCCCAGAATGCCCTGGAGCACTCATGAACTCATGCGTCAATGTTTCAGAAATTCCACCCAGCGAATCTGTAAACTCTTCCATAGTGTTAAAAAGCTGGGAGACATGTTCGACGTTGACCCGGTATGCCAGATTGCCAGATCGATATTCCCGGTCATGAACGATGCCCGGTTGCAGGCACACTCTCTCCAAGGCTTGCTCGGGCAAATTCCGATCAAAACAGGTAATAAATTCGGTGAGACAGTCTTTTCCTCGGCGGCTTATCACTCGATGGCTTTTCCCAATGATACTGACTTCAAGAGACACTCCATTGTCGAGAACCCATTGAGTGCTTTGGAAGACACGCACACTGTAATTGGGTACCTGTTCGTACAGGCTGAAGTAAATCGGCTCTATCATAGTTTGGAGGTAGTTTCAGGCATCTTTCGGTGGTAATATCTGTTTCAGGCAATAAAATCCTATCATGTTTTACCTTAAAAATATAACTTGAATGAGAATAACATTTTGAACCTTAAAATCCTTCTCCTGTTATGCGGTCTGGCTGTGGTACTGTATTTTTTATGGCCGATCCTTGTAATAGGGATTAAGATGTATATTTACCAGTTGATGATCGAATACGGATTCTATGTTCTTTTTCTCTTGGGAGGGACTGGTTTCTATTTCTGGCGGCGGCTTAAAGGCTAACCGGTTTAAAGGGAATATTGTGCGGAGTAAAAGGGTTTTTGCAGGGTGTAGAACGGAGATTTTGTCTACGGAGGATGAATTGATGCCAAGTGAAATCTGTAAATCGTGCGGCAAGCCAATGGTTTCCAAATTTCAGATGAATGCGCAGGTGGATGGAGTGGAGTTGCCCGTGGATTCACCTCTTGAAAGCAATATAGGCTATTGGTATTGTGAACCTTGCGATGTCTATGTTTTTCGCGCTGAATACGTTGCAGGAAAATCAAAATTGTTCCATAAGCGAATCAATATGGCTGTGGAAGGTTTGATGAAAAAGCAGTGGCAATTTTGGAAATGATGAGGCTATCATTTATCAATACCGTTGGGGTAATGGGGCACCACCAGTTGACGGGGCATGATGCCGAGCAAAGGGATTAACACTAAAGGTGAAAGCGCAGACAGCAATCGAAGTGCCTTCGCCGATCCACCAGATGGCCAAAGTACAGTCACAGCAAGCATGCGTTGTGTTCCCAGGCGATCAGCCCATCGGCGTCAGGATGACACTGTTGGACCACTTTGTAAGGTGTCCCTGGTAAAAGAAGATTAAATAAAATCTCTAGCGATCCATTCGTCCCAACTCTTACTGAATACCCGGGTTTCGTTTTCGTAAGCATCGCACGTAACGCGAATTCGAAAATGGGTTGGGGTCAAGGTTAACAGGGTTTGCGTGAAAGACTTCAGGAATCCAACTCATTTGCTACCCATATCGCTCCCCAAAAGCAAAAAGGACTTATCGCCAAAGCGATAAGTCCTTTCTTTACTGGTCGGGGCGAGAGGATTCGAACCTCCGACCCCCTGCTCCCAAAGCAGGTACGCTAGCCAGGCTGCGCTACGCCCCGAATTAATTTTAAGCACTGCTTTGCTCCGCAAGCGGAATGTATACCGCGCATCACTCTAGTGGGAGGCGGAATACATAGCGTGTGCTTTTTTTCGTTGCCCCTCGGTCAGCAGGCTTAATAAAGCGATTTTGGCATCTGCCTTTGCCATGACCTTGTCAGTTTTGGTTTTGGCAATTTTCCCTGCCGCCAATCGGATAGCATCTGCATCTAACTTCTCAGCGTGAACCTGCATGTCGAACTCCAAATGTGCGATTTTGTGATCGGCCTTGTTGCGAATGCTTTTCTTCTGATATTCAAATCGCAGTTTCTTGATTTCCGCCACTTGAGCTTCAGTCAAGCTCAGTTCATCTTTCATGTTTAGCAGATGAGTGAACGGGCAACGGGTGTGGCCTTTGTGACCGCTGTAGTGGCCACTACCCGATTTACGATGAGACATTGTCTTGGTTTTACTGCCTTCACCTTTTTTTTCTCCATGACTGTAACTGCTGGCACCGTGAGAGCTCATCGCGGGTGCCGCCAGGGCATTTTGACTGAAGAACAGAGCGGCTGTAGCTAGAATTATCAGGTATCTTGTTTTTAAATTAAACATAAATCACTCCCTTTTTTATTAATAGTTCTTGGTAGGACATTTCGTGCCCCTACACTTGGTGATGGTACGCCCGGCAGGATTCGAACCTGCGACCTACGGATTCGAAGTCCGGAACTCTATCCAGCTGAGCTACGGGCGCATATTTAAAATAATCTGGCTGATTGACGGGATTTTAACCCGCCACCACTGGAACCATAAAACAATGTATCCTAAGGCTCTATTTAACGAAAATACTGCGGATGTTTCCTTTGTATTTTGCTAGATAGAGACATTCTATAGATAATTGCAAAAGAAGGGAATAAGAAAATTTTAATAGGGTAGTTACAGACTTCCCGGCAGTCTCTCAGTAGGTGTCTCAAGAATATTGTATCAGAGGGGGAAAATGATCAAAACAATGGTTGTGTTAATTTCTCTGGGATTTCTGTTGGTTTTTCTGACTTTAACTACGCCTGTGACCCGACTGGGTTCGGGGTTCCTGGTTGGTGATGGGTTGCATGTTTTCACCTATCATGATCTGGTGAAAGAAGCCGAAACCTTGAATGTTAAATTCCCCAACGAAGACGATATTGAAGCGAAGGTGGCGTTTCTCGATCCTGCCAGCAATCTGGCGATCCTGAAATTGCAGGAAAAACCGAAAGTGAAGCGCCTGCCTCTAGTGATGAGTGTAAAAGGATTGAGTCCAAAAGGTGAGTCGGTATTTATATTGGGGTACCCGTGGACCAACACGCTGGAGGACCAGCATGTTTTGATCGAAGGATATGCTGACACTTTATTGATGTTGATCAACTTAAGGATGGACCTTGACCCGGTGCATAGTGGGAGTCCATTGTTCAACGCCCAGCAGGAAGTGGTGGGGATGGTGTTGTTAGAGTCGCATGCTAAAGCCGCGTTTCCGGTAGAAGCTTCGCATCATTTCGCTATCCCGGCATTGTTGTTGGAAAAAGCCATGAAGGCGGGTAGAATTGATAAAGTCGCTAACCCGGTCGGGAACCTTTCGAGAAAAACGTTCATTTCAAAATCGAGAAATAATATTGTTCTGATTGAGGCAAGATAAATGCAACCCACTGATGAAAATTATATGCTGTATGGATTATTATTTGTCTGCTTTCTGTTGGGCTTGTTGTTTAATGTTGCCAGGCGTCTCGGCTCCTCCAAAAATTTCCCGCCATCCAAAGATGAGAAGGATAAGTGAATCACCGAGGATTTTTTAATTTTTCCTTACCCTGTTAAATGCCCTACGCAGCAAGATAATTCCAAAGAAAATAATCCTTTGCCAACGAATTCATGGTCTGCATCCATTCTCCCCCATTTTTTTCCGATCCTCTTCAAGTTTTTCATAATTGACATCCTCCTCCATATATCACAGAAAAAAGGCCAGAAAGCTTGACAAACTTTATTGCCTTTCCTATATTCTTATACAATCGCTCTTCCGAAAAAAATAAATATAAAAATCCCTATAAACATATAAATTTATAGTAAAAGGGAATGTAACTAATAAAAAGATTCAGGTTTGAAACGTTCTGGTTTTTATTTTGGAACGGGAAGCAATGGGGACTCACTTGGCAGACCTTGTTCTTTTTAAATTCCGCTAACGCATCCTGCGTTTGTTTGAGCCTGTGGATTTCTTTCAAAAAATGGGTTGAGCGACAGACTTCGTGATATTACCAACATTAAACTTGGTGCCTCGGAGTGGTAGATCCAAAGAGTCCAGCTACTGATTTTTTTGCAGTTATAATTCCCTCGATTTTGTTCTAAAATCCTCCCTGTTTGACAATATTCTCCTGTTGAAATAGCATTGATATTCCAATACAACGAGGTGGCTAGTGGAGAAACTTCTCTTTCTATTCCTGCTTGTCCTACTGCGGCCTTCTTATTTCTGTGGATTATAAATATGGAAGTATCGAATCATAAACCCTGGCAGGGTATCGGTGCAGATGTTGACAAAAATGATTCCGCTGCTGAAATGTTGTACAAGGCAAAGCTCGATTGGGAGGTTAAAAGAGTTCCTTCTCAGCGGCCAATATCCTACGGTAATCAGGAAACGATTAGGTTCTTCAAAGCCTTTTTTGAGGTAGCCAAGGCCGAAATCGAAACTGTAGGCGGCCTTGATAATGCAAGAATACTTTGGAGCCTTGCTTGTTTGAATGAAGATTTCACTTTGCGGGGAGGAGATAAGATAAAAGGTTACGTCTTGCTGGCCTCGCGGGATGATGGTAGGGAAAGGATTGAAATTCAGTTTCTCACCGTGCGGGAAAGTTGTCATAATATGTTAAAGATTGTTTCCAATGCCAAATCCCACATGAAAAATATTTTCAGAAGTACGTTTAAACCTACCTTTCCATTTAAGAACGAGAAGCTACAAAAATTTGATGAGAAGATGAAGCAAAAAGTAAATGACATCATCGTTCCAGGGCGCGAGGCGATTACTGCTTTTGCAAATGTTGCTCGAGACCTGTCAGATAAAAAGTTGGATGAACCAACAGCTTGGAGGTATCTGTTTGAAGTTTTTCAGCCGGATACCCTTGAAGGCGTTTCTGTAATCGGTGAGAAAGAATTGGATGAACTTGCGGAGAAAAACACAAAGTTAGCGATTGAGGCTTTCTCCCAGGCACTGGGACAGGATCTTGAATCTGCTAAAATGACCGCTTGGGGGTTATTGAATGCGGTTATCTACATTATCGATCACCAACTCGGATCTACTAAAGACTATCGCCTGCGGCAGGCTTGGTTTGGTCCGAATGCCAAAATAAAGAAACGAGCTCTTGACCTTGCTTTGGAAATATGAGGTTTTTGAATCTGTTTCCAAAGGAAGAAAAAAATAAATTGAAAAGGAATTTTTTAAAGTGCGAAAAATTCAGAGAGGCCAGACAATTAGGATCATGGGAACGGCAAGGACTGTAATCAAAATTTCCAGCGGCAACCCCATGCGCCAGTAATCGCCGAACTTGTATCCTGCTGGGCCCATGATCAATGTGTTGTTCTGATGTCCAATGGGGGTGAGAAAGGCGCACGAGGCACCCACGGCGACGGCCATGAGGAACGGATCGATATTGACACCGAGTTGGCCGGCAATGCTGACTGCTACCGGAGACATCACCACGGCGGTTGCCGCGTTGTTCATCACGTCGGACAAGGTCATGGTAACGATCAAAACCAGTGCCAGGATGAGGGCGGGGGCCAGATTTGCACCCAGGCCCAGAATTGCTTCGGCGATCCGTTCCGTTCCTCCGGTAGATTCCAGAGCCCCGCCTATTGGGATCATTGCTCCCAGCAGAACGACCACGGGCCAGTCGATCTCACGGTAAACATCACGGACGGGTACGATATTGAAGAGCACCATTGCAATGGCGGCGGCTGAAAGGGCTATCGGAAGTGAGGCCAAACCCATCGTCGCGGCAACGATGGCCACTGCAAAAATACTTACTGCAAGCCCAACCTTTTTTCCGGTTCCTAAATTGAGCCTGCGTGTGACCAACGGGAGACAGCCTAATGACGAGACCAACTCGGCAAGACTTTCGGAATCACCTTGAAGTAGCAGGACGTCACCGCCACGAAATCGCACTTGTGGAAGACGTCTGTGGATCGGCGTCCCCTGGCGGGATACTCCGAGCAGATGAATTCCGTAACGGTTCTTGAGTCGAAGCGAGGTAAATGTTCGTCCCTCCATTCGTGAACTCGACTGCACAACGACTTCCATCGTCGTGGTATCTTCTGAGCGCAAGAGAGACGCTTTCCCTTTGTCTCCTGTCATCAACTCGAGTTTGGTCTCGGTCACGAACTTGTCAAGCTCCTGGGGTCCGGCTTCGACAATCAGGATATCTCCGCTGTTGATTTCTTCATGACGAAGCGCGGCCAGGATACGGCGTTTATTCCTTACCAGCCCCACGATCTCGACATCCAGCTTTTCCGCCTGTTGGTCGAGTTCCCGCATCGGCACGCCGATCAATTCTGAATCTTTTGGTACGCGAATTTCGGAAATATAATCATCGATGGCGATCAATTCCTCATCGGCGATTCGTGCCCGCCGTTTTTTGGGAATCATCCTCCAGCCTGCCAATGCGATGAAGGCCACTCCCGCGATCGCCACCACCCCGCCCACGGGCGAGAAATCGAACATTGTAAATGGCTCCCCTTTCACATCCGCGCGAAAGTTGGCGATGATGATGTTAGGTGGGGTTCCAATGAGAGTAACAAGACCACCCAGGATGGATGCAAAGGACATCGGCATCAGAATCACTGCAGGGGATCGTTTGGCTTTCTTGGAAGATTCAATCCCCACCGGCATCAAAAGGGCCAAGGCGCCGACATTGTTTATCACCATGGAAAATAACGCCGAGATCCCGGAAAGCACAGCCACATGAAGAGAAACTCGCTTGACAGTGAACATCACAGTTTTCACGACCAAGTCCACCGCGCCGGAATTAGCCAGACCCCGACTGAGGATAAGTACCACTGCGACGGTGATCGTCGCGGGATGGGAAAAACCGGAAAAGGCATCCTGAGCAGGAACCAGATTTAGAAAAACGCACAGGATGAGTGCCATGAAAGCGACCACGTCATAACGGATTCTTCCCCACGCGAACAGAGCAAGAACACTGGCAAGAATTGAAAAAATCGCAACCTGTTCTTGGTTCATAAATGATCTTCCCGCATAAGTTGTACTAGTTTGGGACGATTACTACCACCATTAGGTTCCGCAGAACGTCTGGTAGGATCTGTCCGTAGTCGGCGCCGGCGCGGCATAAGTTTCGTTCCCCGCGACCTCGTCGAAGGGATGGCTTAAAACGGCCAGCAGTTTCGAGAAGGGCATCATGTCATCCTGATTGGCGGCGGCAAGGGCTTCTTCGACCTTATGGTTCCGCGGGATATAGATCGGGTTGACCCGGTCCATCGCCTCAGCGCCAGTCTCCGCTGCAATTCCATCCTGCTCCAGGCGCTTCCTCCAACGCTGCGCCCAAACGTCGAAAGCACCAGGCTCTTCGAACAAGTGTCGTACCGTGTCGCTATCACCGCGCAAGGTTTGGGCGAGACGGCGGAAGACGAGGGTGAAATCTGCATGTCCATCTTCCATCACCGATAGCAGATCATTGATCAGTTCAAGGTCGAGAGAATCTTCCGTCGACAAACCGATCTTGGACCGCATTCCGGCCAGCCAGTAAGTCTCATAGAGAGGCTGAATACCCTCGATCGTTTCGGTCAGCAATTCGATGGCTCGGTCCTTGTCGGGATCGACAAACCGGACCAGCGTTTCCGCCAATCGGGTCAGGTTCCAGGCCAGGATCACTGGCTGGTTAGCATAGGCATAGCGGCCATGGTGGTCGATCGAGCTGAACACCGTGCCCGGGGCATAGCTGTCCATAAAAGCGCAGGGCCCGTAATCGATGGTCTCGCCGGAGATCGTCATGTTGTCGGTGTTCATCACCCCGTGGATGAAACCGATATTCATCCAGCGCGCCACCAGGGCGGCCTGGGTATCGGCGACGGCCGCGAAGAATGACAGATATGGGTTTTCCGCATCGGCTGTGTTGGGGTAGTGCCGCGCAATGGCATAATCGGCAAGTGCACGGACTTTGTCGACGTCACCGCGCGCGGCTCCAAACTCGAAGGTCCCGACGCGGATGTGGCTAGCCGCAACCCGGGTGAGAATAGCACCGGGCAGAGGGATTTCCCGATAGACGGCCTCCCCGGTGGCAACGGCCGCCAAAGCGCGTGTCGTCGGGATGCCGAGCGCATGCATGCCCTCTCCGATCAGGTATTCGCGCAACACCGGGCCAATAGCCGCCTTGCCATCTCCGCCGCGAGAGAACGGGGTGCGGCCCGATCCTTTTAGCTGGATATCGCGGCGTCGCTGTCGGGTGTCGATCACCTCACCGAGGAGAAGCGCGCGTCCATCCCCCAGCTGCGGGTTGAACCCGCCAAACTGGTGCCCGGCATAAGCCTGGGCTAGCGGTTTCGATCCATCGGGTGTTACATTGCCGGAGAAAATCGCTAAACCTGCTTCCGAATCGAGCGCAACCGGATCAAGGCCAAGCTCCTCAGCCAGTGCATGGTTGAACTGCAGCATTTTCGGGGCGACCGCAGGTTCTGCCTGGCAGAACTTGAATAAGCCTTCAAGGCTGCGGGCGAAGCTGTTATCGAAGTTGAAGTGCGGGCGGGCAGGGTTGGCCATCGTTGGCTTTACCACCTGAATTCTCTTGCCGTAAAATTTAATGCTAAATTTAAAATGACCATGACTACACCCTTCAGGCGGTATATCCTTGGGATTCAGACACATTCCGCAAATAATCTTTCCAGCCTGTGTTTGATAATTTCTCTAATTCCATCCTATAAAACTTCCTTGCCTCTTTAATCATCTTGCCCAGTATCACATCTTCTAAATCATCGATAACAGGAGTTGACACCCAGGATCATTCAGGGTTGAGCCGTTAGAGCATATAAAAATGAATAAACAGAAAGCGGGAGTTGAGTAGCATATTGTGGCAAGAACTTCATAAAACAATTCACTGCTACCCAAAAAGCAGAGAGCGTAATCATGAATTTAATGAATATATCCATTACCAACAATATGAAGTGGCTAAGATTTGATCGTGCAGCTACCCTACTTCACTTGTTTAAAAAGTTGATCTATTTCCTTTGATGCTCCTCCATCCAATCCCTTCCAGCTACTTACGCAAGAGTAGCATCTTTATCGCATTTGATGGATGCTTTGATGGTTGACCCAAATACCAAAACAAAAAACAGCTAACAGGAGCCAGAACCACCATTTGATCTTAGCCTGTTTAGTTATTTTCGGTCTCCAATCGTTCATCTTTTAGCCTACCTATCCAATTCCATTTATTGAGGTTGCCGTTTGCGCTTCGATATAAATTTTCCAAGCGGTCATTTAAATTTACTCGTCTTTTACTTATATATTTTCGCCTGGGAATCTGTTCTTAAACCACTCTAAAATTAGTGGATAGACTGTATCACCCGTTGATATTTCGTGGTTCAACTCATCACTTAAGAAAGTCAGTGACATGGGTACCCTTTCTCTAAGCGGGACACCTATTATTGCCAATTTTGTATTTATTTTTTCCATTAAATCATTTAGCTTCTTTGGGTCATTGAGTTCTTCCAATTCAGTCATTAAACAAATCTCCTCTACTTTCCACCCTACCTTACGGTAAACAATCGCCTGGACGAGATGTGTTTTCTAATCGTCTCAGTTGTCTTTACCACCTGTATTCTCGTGCTGCAAATTTAATACTAAATTTTAAATGACCATGACCTATTTATTTTATTAACTTTTTGTGCCGCTCCCATTCACTGCAGACACACTACCATGAATAGTGCTACATTGTATCGTGGGAGTTGGGTGCCGAGTAAAAAGGTAAATTATAACTTTGTTCACATAAGCAATTTTGTTTCTCCAGCCCTCTCTCCTTCTCAGAAATGGACTGCAACGATATGCAACAAGATAAAAAAGTTGAGTCGCCTCAAAATGAAGTTAAACAGGAACCAGCCATGAGTAAATCAGCCAAGCTTATTTTGGCTGTTGTTATAGTTTTGGTGATTACTCTGTTCGTTTTAATGTGGAAAGGGTTAGGAGGCGGGCCAATCATAACTCCACGTTCGGCGCTTTAATGTCATATTGTTTGACAATATTCTCCTGTTGCCCAGTATCACTTCATCCCTATCTTTTACTGAAAACTTAATTCTGTTCCTGGACCTGTCTCAAGAAGTTTCGGGCCTTGGTGTGCCAGTGCAGGTCGAGGTTTTCCTTGAAGATGCGGCTAGCTGTTTCGGTATGTTCGACCGCCTTTTCGCTATTTTTGGCTTGGCTGTAGGCTTTTCCTATCTGGTAATGCACCTTTCCATCACCGGGTTTGAGGTGCAAGGTTTCCTTGAAGGCGGCGACGGCTTCGTGGAGGCGGTCGAGCTCTAGGTATAGCTTCCCAAGGTAGAAATGGTAGAGGTAATTGTCGGGATCATTTTTGATCTTTGCGACGTATTCGTCATGCTTTTGCTGGAGGCGTTGTGCGGTCAGTTTCTGGTTGCGTGTTTCATCGATGGCGGCCTCGTCGATGTAGTTGCCTACCGAGTCGTAGCCTGAGGTCCCCTCTATGGCATAAATTTCCACCGGCCGGCTGAATAGCATAAGGCCCAAGATAAGAAACACCCCTGCTAAAAAATGAAAACTGCCTGACTTCAATGTTCGCCCCCTTATTTTTTCGTTGATAAGCCAGATAATGCCAGTATTAATGCTCCTATAAATGTTCCCGCAATGGGTGTAGGGATTCCTGCAACAACCCCCCCTAAGACACCTTTCACAAGGGCTATTGCCCAATTATCTTTAGCTAGTTTGATTTGAATAGTGAAAACCCCTAGTAGTGTTGTTGCAAATGCTAGTAGAGACATAACCGGTATACTCAAACCCAAAGTACCAGCTTCCATACCAAAAAATACCCAATCCATAGCAATAATTAAAGTGCCACTGTAGGGATGGAATAGAAAAAACCTTCTTTTTGAAGAAGAAATAGACTGTAGGGTTTCATTACTCATTTGTAGTGGTTAAGATTTGACGGATGGGATATTGGAAATTTTAGCTAAAATTAAAGTGAATTGATATGCTGAAAATTGAGCCTGTTTGAATGGAATGCCATGGAATGAGGAAATCTATTGGGAAAGTCATCTTAAATGGATACCCTAACTGCTTTAACACTGTAGTCAAAATGTAGTCAAGTCACTGGAGATATACGGACCCATGACAGACCAGCATGAAAGAAAAATCCAAGCCTGCCGGAAAGCGGTCGAGCAACATCCTCAAGATGCGGAAGTTTACTTCCAATTGGGATTGGCCTGCCGCAAGGGGAAATTTCTGAAAGAGGCTGCTGAGGCTTATGAAACATCGATACACCTCAATCCAAAAAATAAAAAGGCAATGCATGGGCTGGCCATTACCTACAGAAAGCTTAAGCGGTACGACGATTCTATCGCCATTTGCCAGGAGATTTTAAAGCTCGACCCGGATTATGCCAAAGTCTATTTTAATCTTGGTCTTATTTATGAAGAACAGGGAGAATGGGGAAAAGCCATTGAACAACACCGTAAGGCCCTTGACCTAAACCCAGATGATTTTCAAGTGCATTACAACCTGGCACGAGGGTACGACGCGGTAAAAGACGGCTCAAAGGCAATTGAACATATAAGAAAAGCCGAATCTATCGCCGACAGGGAAAACGATGAAAAGGGTAAAAATGATTCCAAAATCCTTTTGCTAGCCCTTTTGGAAAAATTAAAATAAAACTAGAGGGTGGGGCCTGCAACCCGCGACCACTGGAGCTGGCGTTATATTTGTGGTGTCCTCTTCCTTAAACTTCATGCCCGGAACGGGTACCACCAAAGCTTTTGTGAGCCTGTGATATCCTCTTCCATCAATGCATGCCCTGAAAGGGTATGTTATATCCCCAACACTAACCTCATGCCCCGAAGGGGTAGATCCAGTGGTTTTACGGTTGTTGAATTTTAAGGGCTCTTTTTTAATAACCCCTTGACCTCATCTTCAATAAATTGACTAGGGCTCCAACCAGAAATCAACTTATCCAAATAGAATGCATCCAATGCGCTAAGGCCTAAACCTACCACTGTCCCAAAGCCTCCTGTTGCTAAAGTGTCAAGAATTAGACCTGTACCTGTGCAGGGCACGAATGCAAATGAAAAATATCACGGCCGCGTCGGCGAAGAGCCTCCTCGCAAAGACGAAACTCCACGGGCGTTCAAAATGACAACATTGTACCCCTCCGGGGCATGAAAGTTTAGGAAGGGGATATCACAGCCTTACGCCTAGTAGAAATGGGGTGAGCGACGGGACTTGAACCCGCGACCACTGGAGCCACAATCCAGAGCTCTACCGACTGAGCTACGCCCACCATGACTTTCTAATCTTGACCTGAATTAAGCAGAGGCAAAGTGTAATCTATCCACAAATCTTTGTAAAGGATATGGTAACAGCTTGAGACAATTATTTGATGACTCGCAGATGGCTACGGTCGCGTTTGCCTTCGGCTTTGGGGTCCTTGGAAGGTTTGCTACCTGGTTTCACGGACTTCAGTTTTGACAGGGGTTTTTCCTTCGGGTTTACCAGCATTTGCTCGGCCAGGCTCATATCTTCCGGGAGGCTTTCTTCCCACACTTGGCTGTTCTTCATTTTTGGGTCATAGATGGCCCACACTGCACCAAAAGGAAGGGCGCATTTGTGGAGTCTTCCATTAAAGGCCAGCGAAGCAAAAATTCCTTCTTCTGTTATTTCGAGCGGGCGCCTGAAACTAAGGTTGAGTACCAGGTTCAGGGATGAGTTATTTTTATGGCTTGCCGGGACATCTACTTCGGGAAGCCTCGCGTCGAGGCAAACCATGGCATCGCCTTCTTCTAACAGGTACAAAAGAAAATCATATTTCTTTTTGTTCAAGTTCTCCATCTGACTAAATTAACATAAATACCCAAGAGGTTAAAGGGACAGAAAAGGCACAAAAATTGAGACTGGGGAGGAAATAAACCTGCATCTACTTGCCGGTCAAGGGAGGAAATGCTACCATGCGCCTCGTTTCCATAACTAATTTGGATTGTATAAACCATTTGCCAAGGGACTGATATGATGGGATTAAGAGGGTTACTGGGCGCAGGATTGCTCGTCAGCATTCTGGGCGGGGTTTGTAGCGCGGAGGGATTTAAAACCGTTGAAGTGTGGAAGAATCTTTTTACGGTTGTGAATGGTGACGGAGTAGACTCGAACACCACTTTTCTCATCACCCGTGAGGGAGTCGTTGTGGTGGATACCCGTGTGACCCCGAAAGAAGCAGGCAAGGTGCTGGCAGAAATTCGCAAGAGAACGGACCTCCCTATCCTCTATACCATCAACACGCATTATCATGGGGATCACACGTTTGGTAATCAGGTATTTAAAAATAGCCGGGCCATTATTGCCCATGAAAATGTTCGCAAGAGCCTGACCGGGTCTTCTGGCAAGGATCATCTGGATTTTTTCAAGACCATGAATATTTCGGGAATGGATGAGACCCTCATCACTCCGCCGAATATGATTTTTAAGGAAAAAATGGAAATCTTTGTCGGTGGATATAATTTGCGGCTGATCCACGCGCGAGGGCACACGGATGGCGACCTATTCATTTATATTGAGGAACTGAAGACCCTGATCACCGGCGATCTGGTTTTTAATGGAAAAGTTCCGTATATGGGGGACGCGTATGTGGAGGAGTGGATTTCTGCTTTGAACCATCTTGGCGATTTAGACGCGGAAATATATATTCCGGGTCATGGCGATCCGGGTGGCAAACCGATACTTCTGGCGATGAAGCATTACCTGTTTGATCTTAAATCAAAGGTTCTCAAGCAGTTGGAAAATGGCAAGTCTCTCAAGGAAACTCAGGATGCGGTCAGGCCGGTTTTGATGGAAAAGTATAAATCTTTGAAAAGCCTCAAATGGCTTGATGGCAATATCGAACGCGCTTTTCTGGAATACGGCCTAACCACCCAGCGTACCTCTCCGTAGCATGAAGAGTAAGAAGGAGCATAACAACACCCCCACGGTCAGTGGTTGAGCAGGCCTTTCTTTTTCCAGTAATCCCGCAGTGAGGTGGATGCATCCAGACAGGTGTCCAGATAAGTATGATTCGCCGGAATCATAGGCATGACATGACCATGACTTTTGTCGTTGTAGGGATACTTAACATCAAGGACATAAGGGCCCTTGTGTTTGAGCATGCGCTTCAAAGCCGGGACAACATCTTTCGGATGGGAAATGCTTTCGGATTTGATTCCAAAAGCGTGCGCGATCTCGGCAAAGTTGGCATCTCCGATGAACGTATGGCCTCGAAGGGATTTGTAAAACCTGTCCTCCCATTGGGCCACCATCCCCAGATGAGCGTTGTTGAGGACAATATTTTTTACCGGGATATTTTCTATTTTCAGGGTTTGCAGTTCCTGAATATTCATCAGAAAACTTCCATCCCCTTCAATATTGATCACCTGCCGATTGGGAAACGCAACCTGGGCACCCATGGCGGCGGGCAGTCCATACCCCATTGCCCCCAGGCCGGATGAGCACAACCAGTTATTGGGTTTGTCGAAATCGAGAAACTGAGCGGCCCACATCTGGTGCTGGCCGACACCGACTGAAAAAATAGCGTCCTTATTCGCGAGCTTGTTGATATCGCTGATGACAGACTCTGGAACAATTTCGGCCTTCTTGGGAGTAAACTTCAGGGGAAATTCCTTTTTCCATTCATTCACCTGCTTTATCCAGGGTTTGATATCTTTCTTGGGCTGGACATAGCCGTGAAGAATTTTTAACGCCTGTTTGACATCCCCTTGAATGGGGATATCCACCAGAATATTTTTATTGATTTCTGACGGGTCGATATCAATATGGATGAATTGCGCATTTTTACAGAATTCCGCGAGTTTACCGGTGACCCGATCATCAAAGCGCACTCCCAGGGCGATAATCAGGTCGGCGTGGTTGATGGCGATATTGGCATAAACTGCTCCGTGCATGCCCAGCATGCGCAAAGAAAGCGGATCGTTGGAGGGGAATGCCCCCAAACCCATTACCGTAGTGGTGACGGGGATGCTGGTTTTTTTAGCAAAGGCTCGCAGGTCTTCTGAAGCCCCACTGCTGACGATGCCACCTCCCGCGTAAATTATCGGACGCTTTGCGGTTTGAATAGCGTGTGCCGCTTTTTTGCATTGCAGGATCGAGGGCTTTACGTTGGGCCGATAGCTGGGGCAGTCAAACGAAACGTCAAAATCAGCGATGCCTTCCTGCTGTTGAATATCTTTAGGGATATCGACCAGAACCGGGCCAGGTCTGCCGGTCCGGGCAATATGAAATGCTTCATTAATGATCCGTGGAATTTCCGCGACATTCTGGATCATATAGCTGTGTTTGACCAATGGGAACGTGGCGCCCATGATGTCGGTTTCCTGAAACGCGTCACTGCCTAAAACCGTACTGGGTACCTGACCGGTGATGGCGACAATGGGAATGGAGTCCATTTTGGCATCAATGATGCCGGTGACCAGGTTGGTGGCCCCCGGACCCGATGTTGCCAGGCAAACTCCAACTTCTCCGGTAGCACGGGCATAGCCTCCTGCCGCAAAGGAACCGCCTTGTTCGTGACGGGGCAGAACCATCCGGATTTTTTTTGTCAGGGTCAGTCCTTGGTGGATTTCCATGGAAGCTCCGCCGGGGTAGCCAAAAATGACTTTGACTCCTTCATTTTCGAGAGCTTTAACCAGAACATCCCGGCCCTTCATGGGGGGCTCTGAAGATTTCGGGGATATTTTGGTGGAAACCAGTTTTTTTGCTGAATTCTTTTTAGTAGTCATGGTGATGGAAAACCATATCTAAAATGAGCCTTGAAGTCAAATCCAATCAGTCCGCAAGCTCTTTTTAGTCAGGGTTTTAGGGAGTATGAAGGCCAGTTGTCAGGGATTCTCGGCTTCCAGGGTTTTCAGGATGATTCCCTCCCGCAGGCTATATTCGCTGACCAGCAGGGGATCGCATTGGAACGCCCGCATGGTTTCCAGAACGATTGCTGTGCCCGCAATGATCAGGTCTTCCCTGCCTCGTTCAAGAGGTTTTAATGCCAACCGCTCGTTAAGAGATTTCCCTTTTAGATCCTGAATCAGGATTTCGATGTCCTGCCGGGGCAATAAAGCGCCATGAATTTTTTCGGGATCATAAGGATAAATATTTTCTTTTAAAGCGACTAATGTGGTGACGGCTCCCGCTGTACCGATCAATACCTGTGGCATGAAGGCCGAGAGTTTTTCCTTGATCGCTTGCAATTCGTTTTTTAAATGCGAGGTGAGATTTTCATATTCCGTATTGTCCACCGGGTGTTGATGAATAAATTTTTCTGTCAGCCGCACTGCTCCTAAGGAGCTACTGCAAAAGCCGGCAATACTTTTCCCTTCAGAGAGGATGAACTCGGTGCTACCGCCACCGATATCGAGAGTGAGCATCTTGCGGTTTTCATGCGGTATTTTCCAGAAAACGCCTTCAAGAGTGAGGCGGGCTTCTTCTTCCCATGGGATGATTTTAATTTCGATATCGGTCTTTTCATGGGCAAGACGGATAAACTCCTTGCCGTTGGAAGCCTCCCGTACGGCACTGGTAGCCACAGCATAGAGGGGAGGGTTGCCATGAGCGATGCAGTCCTGACGGAAAGCAGACAAAGCCGAGAGAGTTGCGGACATTCGAGGCTCCATCAATTTCCCGTGAGTGTCCATCCCCTCACCCAGACGGGTGATCACCCTGCGGGATGCGAGGATGTGAAAATTCCGGTTCTCATCAAATTCCAGAATCAGAAGTCGAACGGTGTTGGAACCAATATCAATGGAAGCGATTTTCTTCATTCAATTTTAAATCGGGAAAGCCTTTTCGCTGTCTATGGTGAGCAAGAAATAAAACCCAAGAGCTGTGAACAGTAGGTTGGGACCCCATGCGGCTAGAATCGGATCAAAGGTTCCCCCGCGGCCCAGAGATATACTGAGAGCATAAAGGAAAAAGAAAACAAAACCCATTGCCAGATTCACCCCTACACAAAACAGCAGGCCTCCATGTCTGCTGGATCTCAATGACAAGGGAATGGTCAGCAAGGCTAAAACAACGCTGATGAAAGGATAAGACAGGTTGCGATGCAGTTCGATCCACTTTTGAGAGGTGTCCTTGCCTTCCTGAGTATAAACCTGGATGGTCGCATACATTTCCCTCAGGCTCATTTCTTCCGGCCTTTTTCTTACCTTGAAAAAATCTTTTGGGGTTTCAGAAACAGGGAATGAACGGTTCTCAAAGAATTCTGCGGATACCAGGCCCTCCTTGTTGAATTGACGAACGTGGCCATCAATGAAATACCATTTGTCCACTGACCAGATGGCGCTCCGGGCATCGATTCTCTGCCTGATTCCGAAGTCTTCATCCTGCATTAAAATGGTGATCCCCTCCAAGGCTGATTTTTTCGGATCAAAGGAGTCAACGCTCCAAATAGCATGGTCTTTAGCTTTGAACCATAAATCCTGTTTTGGTATTTTCCCATAGGTCGCATGTTCTCGAATCTTGGAATAAAAAATATAATTCATTTTTTGGTTAGTGATGGGGGAAAGGTATTCGCTACAGGCCAGCGTCAGGAGAGCAATAACAAATGACGCGCCGATGATCGGAAACGTGATGCTGGTGACACTGATGCCACAGGACTTCATGGCAGTGAGTTCGTTTTGCCTCGCCAGCGAGGCGAGCGTGATGACAGTTGCTAAAAGTACGCTCTGGGGTGTCATATAGCTGGCAATGAAAGGTACTTTGTAAACATAATAAGAAATGAGGTCGATAAGCGGGGCGTCTTTTGCCATGAACTCATCCACTCGTTCAAAAAAATCAATGATCAAGTAAATTCCGATTAAACCACTCTCGGTAAGCAGACAGGTTTTTATGAACATGAACAATACATATTTTTTTAGAATCATCGTGGCTTATTAACCTCGGTATCTATGTTGAGCTTTGGAATCGCCTGCTTTAAAACCTGGCCGAGCGGCGCCAGATCTGACCGGGAACGGATGGTGTCCCGGATGTATTGTAAAGTAGGATCCAGGTATTCCAGGTACCGTTCATTCTTATGCTCCATATATTGAAATGCAAAGGTGCCGATGGCTTTCAGGTTTCTCTGGATCGACATCCAGTCAAAAATTTTTTGGAAAGAAGGGCGGGGGATTTGCCGGCCTCCTTCCTGCTCCATACGTTGAAGGTAATAGTCCAGCAATTCATTGCGGGTTTCTTCTTTCAGAACAACGTACGAGTCTTTTAGAAGGGATACCAGGTCATATTGTCGGCCCCCCATCCGGGCATCCTGAAAATCAAGAAGCAGAAGGTCGTCTTTCAGGACCATCAAATTTCTTGAATGAAAATCCCGGTGAACAAAAACTCTTTCTTCTTCGGCCAGAGTTTTGCAGAGTCCAGACAGGGCTGTCCGGACTTTCGACTCTTCGCTCTGATTTAACCCGCGCTTCAGGAATCCTTGAATATAATGTTTGATCATGAAGTCCATTTCACACATCAACTTTTCAACATCAAACTTCAGCGCATAGGCCGGGCACTCGGGCCGCATATTCTGAGTGACGCGGGTCTGCATGGCTACAATAAGTTCTATGGCTTTCTGGTACCAGTGAATAACGTTCGAATTGTGGGCCAGGTCTTCCAAGTGAGTGTTGCCGCCATCCTCAAGAAAAAGCAGTCCTCGTTCGGCATCGTAATATAAAATTTTTGGAACCGGCATATCCAGATGTGTCAGAAATTTTTGCATGCGGTTGAAGTTGGGTTCCTTTTCAGGACCAGGTTCTTTCAGTTGCATGACGATAATCGAAGATTTTTTTTCCGGATGACAGAAATAGTTAACCCGGAAGTAGCTTCTATCCGATGCGTCTCCTTTTAGCGAGACAAACTCAAGGCGGGAGATGGGTTCCTTGACGAGAGGTTCCAGCCGGGATCTTAAATAGTCCCCGTCAAACCGTCCCTCGGGGGAGCTATCCCCTTTATTTGATTTTGTGCTGAAAACTGTCATTTAAAAAAAACTATTTCCTTTGTCAAACATCTAATATAGCATTCAAAATTTTAATAAACCTGAACGGAGATTTGCTGATGCCGAAACCAAGTTATCATATTTTAGTGTGCACTAACAGCCGACCACCGGGGCATCCTAGGGGTTCCTGTGGAGAAAGTGGTTCTAACACCATTTTTGAAAAGATATCAATGGGAGTGGAGCAAAAAGGGTTGTTTGGCAAATGTATGGTTGCGAATACCGGATGCCTTGGCCCGTGCGGTGTGGGTCCTGTCGTCGTTGTTTACCCAGATGGCGTCTGGTATCAGAAAGTCCAGCCGGAAGATGTGGATGAAATTCTTGACCAGCATATTGCCCAAGGCAAAAAGGTCGACCGTTTGGAAGTCCCGGAAGAACTTTGGGGATAACTGCTAGCCGTAGGGAGCAGAGAATCAGCAGTGGCTAGCGGAAAAATATTTTTAGGCGGACTAATAAGGCAGAACAGGTCCATAATCATTACCCTCTTTCCTTTTCAGGGAAGGGGGTTTTTTATCCTGGTGAGTCAGCTTTTGCAATTGGCTCCAGAGTTCTTTTCTCCCTGTATGGTTTTTACTGGAGTAGACGGTAAAGTCCAGAGCGTTTTTGCCCATGAACGCGGCTTTAATTTGTTTGACCTGTTTATTACGTTCCGAAGCGGAAAGCTTGTCCGCCTTTGTGATCACGAGAATATAGTCTTTGTTCAGTTCTTCCAGCCATTCTTTCAGGGTCAAATCCAACTCAGTCGGTTTGCGCCGGATATCAACGATGAACACGATAGCGGTGAGAGGTTCGCGCTGGGTCAGGTATTCTTCAATCATTTTTTTCCATTGCCTCTGTAGAGCCGGAGGGACTCTCGCGAACCCGTAACCTGGGAGGTCAGCAAACGTTATTGTTCCGTTAATGTTAAAAAAATTAATTTCACGGGTTTTGCCGGGGGAAGAACTGATACGCACCAGCTTTTTCCGGTTGAGTAAGGACTTGATGAGGGAGGACTTGCCCACATTGGATCGGCCCGCAAAGGCAAACTCGGGAAGTGTTTCTTTTGGGTATTGTTTGGCTGAAACGGCCCCGGTTATAAACTCTGTGGATATGATTTTCATGGTCCGAATTTGTTAATGACCAGTCCTGATAAAAGTTTGGGATAGAAAAAAGTAGCCTTCTGTGGCAAGCGCACGCCTTTTTCCGCCAACCGGCGCACCTGTTCTATGAGAGTAGGGTTCATGAAAAATGCCACATCGTATTCGCCGCTATCTACCACTCCCATTGCTTCTTCAGAGCTCACCTTGTAGGAAACATATTGTTGACCGGACTTTTCCCGTGTGTCGATCTTAAGGATGTGTCTGAGAAGAAGGACGTGGAGTTGTGCGACATCAAGAACCTGCATGTCCCTGGGTTCGTTGTGGTCCAAAAGTGGCACAATGTTTTTAGGGTCCTTAACTTTCAAGATGAAGGTGTGATCTTTCCCCATATAGGCACAAAAAGTGATCCGGGTGTTCCCCGATTCTTTCAATCGGGATTTCACTGCCGCCCCATTTAACAGGCCAGACCAGGGAGTGATGTCAAAATATTCTCCGGCTTTTTTAAGGAACGACTTGCGGTCAAACGGTGCAGAACTTTTCACTACCCGATGAATGGGAAAGATCGACATGGAATCCGAATCCATATTGGTCAGAAACATCATGGTATGAGTGCAATCTTCTACCTTGTCTTGATTAGCTTCCGCGAAAGCCAGCGCGGTTTCATAGCGATGGTGCCCATCGGCGATATATATTTTTTTGTCAGCAATCCGTTCTGAGATTTGCTGGCAAATAGCGGGGTTACTCAAGCGCCAGAGGCGGTGTACAACACTGCCGTCATCAATCACCGACAAGGGTTCGAGATTCCCTTCGCCCTTGAGCAGGGCATCGATGTTTCCTTCAGGGTCGGAATATAACCCAAAAATAGGGCTGAAATTTGCGTGGCAGGCATTGAGCAAGTGGGTGCGGTCAGTCTTGGCTTTCGAAAGTGTGAACTCATGCGGAAGGATATTGCCTTCGTTGAACGCTTCTGTTTTAACCCGTGCGAAAAATCCGGTGCGGCAAAATTTTTCTCCCTCGAACTCATACTCCTGACTGTACAGATAAAACCCCGGTTGCGGATCGCGAATCAGAACCTCTTCTTCCAACCATTGCCGGAATGTGCTTGCGGAACGGCTATAGCGGTTGTCCGTTTCCGAGTCGGTGGAAAACTCCTTACCTAAAATCAGGCGCACGACATTATGTGGATTCTTCTGGTACAGAGATTCCTGAAGAGCGGGAGAAATCACATCATAAGGCGGAGCGGTGACCTCTATGAGAGGGCCGGTGACCTTGGTGTTGTACAGCAGGCCATGGAATGGTTTCACTTCAATCATAATGGGGACTCACTTTTTTTATAAGATGCGGGTGAAGGAGGGGTTTCCTTTTATTTCAGGGAATGATTATAGCAAACCACTCGGCGTGAGGCCAATGAGCAATAGCTTTATTTAGAGAGCAAGAAGTGCAGCAAGCTTGATGAGTTTTTGCTATCCGCCTCCCTTGCTAGAAGGCTTCACACTGACACAGTTCGCGGATGTATTGGACCAGAGAGTGGATGGCGCCTTCGTCGAGAGTGTGACCCCAGGCCGGCATGCAGGGAGCGCGCCCCACAGAAAGTCCTCCAAACCTGATGGCTTCAAAAAGTTGTTCATCAGTTCGGGTTTCAAGATATTCAGCTTTGGTATGGTTGCGGGGCGGAACCGTGAGGAACCGGGCATTGATACCATCTCCCTTTCCTTCCATGCCATGGCATTGGGCGCAATACCATTGATAAGTTTGCCGGGTATTTTCCGTAACCTGAGCCCGTTCAGGTTGTGGAGTTTGCGGGGTGGTTTTCCCCGCCTCCTGCTGTGTGAGAGGTTTGATTGCAGGGGCGGCTTGCTCGCTTTGTCCACAGTTGGTGATCCATAGTGTCAGGATCGTTGCTCCGGCGAGTGAAATTTTTTGTTTTATGTTCATGTTCTTATTTTATATTTTCTTTTTTCAGCATCATGAGAAACCGGGTGAACTGATCCAAGGTGTCGGCATCCATTTTGTAGCGTGGCATACGCCTCTTTACCGTATAAGCTTCCGGTGTGCTCAGCCAGTCGGCGACCCATTTGGCCTGTAGTCGATTTCCCGCATTGACTAGAGACGGGCCGGAAACTCCGCCACGGACTTTCCCAGCCAGATTCAGACTTTGGTGACAGGAGACGCAACTGAATGTTCGCTCAAACTGATATTTGATCTTGGCGCGTTGTCCCTTCGACAGAGGCTCTGGAGTGACTGACGTTTGCTCGGCAATTTTCAAATCCAGCAGTTCTTTTGTCAGGGCATTGGCCTCATCCTCAGAAAAAGAGGGATGGGGTAGCGGGTTTTCAGGATCACTCTTTAAAGACCTGGGGTTGGTGATGAACCTGGCAGGCCGGATGACTTCAGGTTGTTTCAGGAACGTGTTCAACCATTCTGGCTGGAACTTATTGCCGGCATAATACAGGTCTGGTCCGGCAAAATTTTTTCCTGTCTCTTCAGCGTTCAATCGGTGGCAGGAGTCACATTTTTTATCTTCCAGAATTCCTGCGTTGGCTTCTCCTAAAATAAATGTGAAGACTCCACTGAATATAAAAATTGCGAGTGTTTTCATGGTTCAGGTCCAAAGAGTGGCTGATCGCTGGTGTTATCGAGTGTTTTGTCACCTTGGAAAAGCTCGTATAAAAACTCTATGATTTTCTTTTCCTGGGCAGGTTTCCGGGTTCCCAAGGCTTCATGCTCCTGCTGAATGGCCTCTTGCGTGGTCAAGGGGATTGCGGGGCCAGTGACTTTTGGTTCGACTGTCACAAACTGGTTTTTCCTCACATTATAATAAAGATTATCCTTTAAAGGCGGTGAGCCTACATTATTTTCCTGCTCCAGGTGCCGGGTATCATAAGGAAACTCCTGCCGCGAAAGCAGGCGGGAAAAACTCAACTCGCGTAAGTTCAAGAAGCGGAACGAACGATAACGGTCTGTCGTTTCCCGCAAGGCAGAGATTTCTTCTGCGTTGAGAAAGCGGATTTCATCTTTAGGGAAAGCCGTTTGCAGGGGTTCTCCATTTTGTGTCACCCCCTGCTTGAGTTGGAAGCTTGGCAGAACCTGATTATTGGATCGTAATTCATCAAAAAACAAAGGCGCGTTTTTAATGCTCTGCCGTAGCGGGTCCCCCAGCCCAACTGACAATTCGTTCTGATGACAGGATTCGCAACTGCGGACGGTCTTGCGAATCGTATGCGGGGAATAGGCGGTCCAGATCAGGCCTGCTTCTCCACCCAGGGTCAATGGCGGTTCGGCGTGTTTTATCGGAAGCCGCGGTGGGCTGGTTTGATCGGTGATGAAATACTGGTAACGGGGTTTCAGGATCGAATATTTCCCTCGATCATTTTTCCCTAATATCAGATCCGACCATCCGGTCTCGGTAAACACGGACCACCAGAACCCCGGCAAGCGATCTCCTTCTATATTATCAGGGCGGGATTTCGCGGAAAGCCAGTTGATCATTCCCCGATGGCCAGGTTCATTTTTTGAGAGTTGCTCCTGCAGGTCTGGATCAGTCAAGTTCCAGTCTTTCCATTTTTCCGGAGCAAACGTGTTTTCGCGAATGAGATGCATCCCCCATTCTCCTGCTGACCACCGGGCGTGGCAAGCCGAACACTCCACCTCATCCATATGTTTTGGAATCTGGTGGGCGATGGGTGGATCAATATTTTTCAGAAGAGGAATGGTGTGTTTCTTTCCTGTTACTTTGGAAATCAAAACCCATTTGTCCTTCTCCTGTTTGATGTGTGTCATGGGAGAGAAGGTGGAATTCACCAGTACCGTATCTCCCGCACGGATTTTTCTTTTTAAATTGGGATTTAAATCAGCTTTCTTTAACAGTTGTTTGGTTTTGGTGCCCGATTTAATCAACAGAAATCCTTCGGGTGGTTTCGAGCGGGTGCCGTGGCAATCGGTACAACGTATTTGAACCGCCGAACGCAGGCCTTCGGGTTTAATTGCCGGTTTCATTTCATCGCCAATGTGACAGTCGATGCAATGCATGCCTTTTTCACGGTGGATATCAGGAACCAAAAACTTATGCTCCTTTCCATATAGAACGGATTGTTCAGCGTTGGTGGATTTTGGGACAGAGCGAGGCCGGTCAGGTTTGGCGAACAAACCTTCAAACTCTTGTCCTACACCATTATTGTTATGGCAATGTTCGCATTGGACGCTGGGTATGGCGGTGGTGAATTTATGAAGCAGGGGATAGCCTCGACGATTGCTCAGAGGTTCACTTGCGAATTTTCGTTCAAACCGGTTTTGTCCTTTCTCTTTTCTCTGTAGAGCCTGAATGGCCCGGTCGTGCGATAAAGACATGCCGTCATTGGTGTAGATCATATGGCAGGCTGAACATCCGGTGGCACGGTAATCCCCTGGCCGGTGCGGGCCGGGTGCATCGAGATGACATCTCAAACACTTGGTTTTAAGAAATCCGTCTACCGCATGCTCGTCTCCTGATGGAGGGTAGGGTTGCTCCTGTTCATCGGGGTACAGCGAATAGGGTAGATCATCGGCAGGTTGTGCGCCCCAGCCGAAACGAGTGATGTTGATCATGCGTTTGGCCGTGGCCATCACAGAGCGGCCGATTTTCTTAACATGGCTGGCGTGGCATTTACCGCAAAACCTGGGCGCGTTCTCCATAGAGGAAGGATTCGGTACCAGTCCTTTGTGGGCTTGCGGCAGGGAATTGGCTCGGCGGTTTCCGCCATGGCACCGAACGCAGGCCATCTTGTGGTTGATGCTGATCTCTTCGATACCCTGGTGACAGGTGTAACACCCGCCCTTTTTTTCCAGATATTCAATTTTACCGAAAACGGCATCTATGGAAAATCCCGATTCGCGATAAAACCGTGCGGCGAATTTTCCGGTCTCGTCATAGCTCTGAAACCGGACGCCATCCAAAGTGGTTCCCGGTTGCAAAACCTTTTCTGAATTTTCCTGAAACCCGCGAACTCGGTAGAAAGGATCGTTGAAGTCGCCCGCGTCAAAATGTTTTTTCGAGACCGATTCCGGAATCTGGACCATGCTTTTGGGTTCAATAGCGGGCACTGCACGACTACCAGCTTCTGGCTCTGAAATGTTTTCGGTTTCAGGTTGAACACCACTGCCTAAAAACTCGCCGGGGTTTTTGATTTCCAAATCCTGCCCGGAAGACAGAAAAGGGAATGACCAAAAACTTCCTGCCAAAACCATCAGGGCTGAAATTTTAAAGAAACGGTTCATTCAGGGGATTGCCTCAAGCTTAATATTCTTTCCCGTAATCGACGGTGGTCTATGGTACGTGCAAAGGCATAGCTTTGATCAATATCCTGATAAACCGGATCATCATATTGGTCGTGGCAAGGTATGCAATTACCAACTCTTAAAATCCGGGTTATTTCTTTCTGGTTAAAAGCCCGGGCTTTTGGCTGATGGGTTCCTGCAAGAGGTTTCCCCTGCATCGACACTTTAGCTTGTGGGTCAAACTGTGATGCCTTCAGTATTTTATCTGTGCGGTTCAAGGGATCGACAAAATCATCTTTGCCAGTGGGTTTTTTTCCTATCTTGAGATCGCCTTCCCCTAATCCTAAAGTTTTGGGAGACAAATGGCAACTGGTGCAAGAGCGGGCCTGTTTTTGTATGGAATGCGGGTTCAAGGCATAAGCCAGATTTGAGCCCGAGGTGCCATGCGGATTGGTAAAAGCCCACTGTCGATAATGGCCTCGCTTCTCCCCCATCCGCCCCAGAACTGGCATCGGATTTTCTCGTTCGTCAAGAATGGTCAGGTGCCTTTCTGGCTGGGTCAGCATGGGGGCTACCTTACCCCTGGGCCCGATCATCAACGCGGGCTCCCCGATATCTATAGAATGGGACGCGGGTGCCTGGGTCTGCCTGCCTGTAATGGCCTGGTGGCACCCCGGACAACGCACCACCCAGCGTGCGTGGCAAGACGAACATTCTAACCGGGACTGGTGTTGGGGAATGGAGTGGGCACTGGGAAAATCTTTCACCAGTGGAATTTTATGAACCTTGCCGCTCTGTTTGCCGATGGCGACCATGCGCCCATTTTGAACTTTTACATTGGTCATCTTATGGCTGTGTGCCGAAACAGCCATCCAGTCATCCACTTTGTTCGAACCGCCTTTATAATATTTGCTGACGCGAATTGCCGCATCGTTGGGTTTGGTGATCTGTGAAATGGAAGGATAGGTCAGGTTGTCACCATGACAGGTCTCGCAGCGAATTTCTACAGCTTCATGTTGTTTGGAATAAAGATTTCCATCTCCCATGATATCAAGTTGCGTATGGCAATCCGTGCAGTCCATTCCTTTGGCCGTGTGGACATCCTTTATGACCTGACCTTTCCCGACAAATAAAGGAAATTCTTCAACTGGGGTGTCAGATGTTTCGACCGTTACATCTTCTGTATTGTCAACAGGTGCCGTATTTTCTTCCGCTTTGATTTTTTCAGGGATATCCGATTCCTCGTGGGGTTTGGTGCCGAGGGTTTGCAAGTCAAATGCCCTATGGCACTGGGTGCAGGTAGCGCGTGAGGGAATGGTGCGGATTTTGTGGAACCGGGCGTGACCCGGTTCAGTACGCGAGATTGTCGGATCGCTACCTTCATAGAGCCCACTGGCAGAATATTCAAAATGACAGGCGGCACAACCTTGTGAACGGTACTGGCCTTTGGCTGGTGGCGAATCGAGATGGCATTGGAAACATTTTTCCCGAAGCAGGTGGTCGGCCGGGTGCCGGGATACAGGAACCAATACTTCCTTTTTCAAAACAGATTTGGGAATCGTTGCAGAGGAAAAAAATGGCAACCGTTCCAGTTTTTCCAAAGCGCCCTGGTTTTTGGGGACAGACCCATCTACATCCGCGATGGAAAGTGTTCCATAGCGTGCGGTTTTTTGGCTCTGACCTGCCCATTGGTACCTCAAGCCCGATATCACGCCTGCCATCGTGTTCATCATGGATTTTTTAACACGTTCGACATGGTTTCTATCTTCATCTGTGTGGCCCGCATGGCAAAATAATTGGCCGCAGGATTGTTCCACCACACTCAGGCTCGATGGATTGCGTTTTCCGGTCCCGGCTTTGGGATCATAAATCAGGGTCGCGTGTGCCTGGTCCTTGTCCACCGATTCTGGTTCGCCTCCATGGCAGACGGCACAACCGAACTCAGGCGGATGGGAAGGGCTGGCAATGCCATCGTGGCAGGTGATGCACCGTTCCACTGTTCGGTTCCTGTACCCGGAAACCTTGATCCAGGGATAGTCTGGTAATGTCGCGGTGACCTGAACCTCTTTGATGCGCGGTGGCATTTCTGCCGCGGAATTTTGCGAGAAGGGCGATTGCGGAAAACGCTCCTGCCAAAAAGACCCGTCCTGCTCCTGGGCGAAGACGGAACAGACCCCTAAAAATGCCAGAAAAAAAAATGCGAATCTTTTGAAAGATTTCAACACGGCTTGGCGAGTGAAGGAATTGAGCGTGAAGTTATATGTATAGGGTCAATCTGACCGGATCAATCATAAACCAGAGTCACCCGTTTAAGAAAATTTGAAAATTCAGCTCGGCAGTTTTTAATCTGATCTCTATAGCCATATTAGAAGGATGGAGTTTTTATTTCAAGCCAATGAGCAATAGCTAACGTGAGCGAACAGCTACTTCAGTCTCCGAGGCTCGGCTACGCCTGGCGGTCAGTAAACCGGATTATGGAAGTAGTATAGTGCGTCGTCTCCGGGTTTTATGCTGTAATCGGGCAGGCTGGAGCAATGTTCAAGCGATATCTTCCATTGCGAGCCGTCCCGGGTAAACATATAACTGCAGACACTGTGTTGTCGTTCATCAGTATCGGTTGATTTGGAAGTGATGCTGAAAATTTCATCGACCAGAATATAGCCGACGTCTTTGCCGACGGTTCCACTGAGCACCTGACGCTGGGTCTGGCATTTCATGTCTCTGAAATCAGACATCATTTGGCGGTAGTCCTCAACTCTGTTTTCCAGCAAGGCACGTTTATCGTCCACCATAATCACGAGATTTTTAGCGTAAAACTGTGGAATCTTTTCGGGTTGAGTGCAGGTCAGCTTGTCTACTTTTTTGAGAATGTCGGCGAGCCCATCGGTTGTGGCCGCGAAAGCCTGACTACCGAATGCCAGAGAAAGTACTAAAATTAATCCCGCGCTACATTTTTGCATTTGAAAATCTCCAAAATTTAAATTGCGGGCTACTCCCGCCGATAAATTGCTATAGTTTTTTTAAGTTCCCAAATCAAGCCATTTATCACCAAAGCCAAGGAAGAATATAATGACCATTGAGTCCAGCGTTACGCGGGTTAGGGGAAATTTTGCACATAAATTTCTACTGTTTCTCCATCCTGAGCCCAGCCGAAGGTTCCTGTTCCTGCAAAAGTGGAGATAGTTCCGTTAGTATCCACCTTGCGAATGCGGTTACTTCCCATATCAGAGATATATAAATTGCCTTTTGAGTCGAAAGCGATGGCCGAAGGACTCTTGAGCATGGCTTTGGTGGCTGGGCCGCCGTCACCGAAGTAGCCTTGATAACCTTTCCCCGCAACCGTCATTATTTTTCCATCCCTGGTGATTTTCCTTACGGTATGAGAGTTCATGCCGGCAATGTGCAGTTCGCCAGCCGGACTCATAGCGAGGTAGTCCATATTGCGAATTCCCGCTTGCAATGCCGGGCCACCATCTCCTGAGTTTTCGTGGTTGCCGTTGCCGGCGATGGTGCTGACAATGCCCTTGGTATCTATTTTCCGGATCATATTGTTAGCGCCATCGGCGATATACAGGTTGCCCTGCTTGTCGGTGGCCAGCGAGCTGGGGTCGCGGAACGCGGCTTCGCTTGCCGGGCCGCCATCGCCATAGTAGGCGGACTCCCCGGTACCGGCGATGGTGGAAATCTCGCCTTGGGGAGACACTTTCCGGATCTGGTGGTTGAGCCGATCAGAAATGAACATATTACCTTTATGGTCAAAGGCGATATCTGAAAAAGTGGTGATGGTCGCCAGTTCTCCGGTTTGAACCTTGCCTTTATATTTGCTTCTGGCAATGGATTCCAGATAATTCTTCGAGACTGTTCCCAGAACTTTGCGCATGATGCCTTTTTCATCCACTTTGCGAATTAAGCTGGTAAAACCGCTGGGACTGATGATGAATATTTCTCCCTTGTTATTCAGTTTCAGGGATGTTGCTCCATAGATGGAGGCTTGCAGGGCCGGTAGCCCATCGCCAATATTTCCCCGAGTCCCGTTTCCAGCGACAGTCTGGATGATTCCATCCGGTGAAATCTGGCGAATGCGGTAGTGGCCCTTATCGGAAACCAGCAGATTGCCATTTTTGTCTACGACGATTCCATGGGGGAAGCTCAATTTTGCTCCGGTAGCCGGGCCGCCATCCCCGGCAAACATCTTCACTCCATTTCCGGCAATAGTGGTGACATTGCCGCGACGGGTGTCTACCTGGCGAATGCGGTAATGCGAGCGGTCAACAACCAGCAGTTTGCCATCGGGATTGAGAGCAACCCCGAAAGGCAGATATAAATTGGTATCGCGGGCCACTTCAGAATCACCGTTATAATCCTGTTGCCCGGTTCCTGCCACGGTGCGAATCATTCCATGGGTATCGACTGAGCGGACCCGGTTATTATTTCGGTCAGCGATGTACAGGGTGCCATCACCGTCCACCACCACGCCGGTGGGCCCGGCGATACTGGCGCGATAGGCTGGGCCGTTATCCCCCATGAAAAAGAATCCGCCATCTCCGGCAACCGTAGTGATGATTCCATGCGGATTGACTTTGCGAATGCGATTATTTCCGCGGTCGGCGATATAAAGATTGCCTTTTTTGTCGAGAGCCAATCCGAAAGGTTTTGACAGTTGTGCCTGAGTAGCAGGGTCGTTGTCTCCTTTATATCCGTCTACGCCATTGCCTGCGATTGTGGTGATGATTCCTTTATTATCCACCCTGCGAATCCGGTCGTTGGAGCGGTCGGAAATATAAATATTTCCGTTATCATCAACGGCGATTCCAGAAGGCAGGTTCAGCATGGCTTCGGTCGCTTTTCCTCCGTCACCGCTGAAGCCCGCGGTGCCATTGCCCGCGACTGTGGTGATGCTGCCGCGTGTGTCCACTTTTCGGACCCGATGATTATTTCGGTCGGCGATATAGAGATTGCCTTTTTTGTCGAAGGTCAGGCCAGCGGGTATTTTTAGTTTTGCCTCGGTTGCTTTCCCCCCGTCACCGCTGTACCCGGACTCGCCAGTACCGGCGAAGGCGGTCATGTTCCCTTGAGTGTCTATGCGGCTGATGATGTTGTGATCGCGCATGGCAATAAAAATATTGCCTTTTTTATCGACGGCGATTCCATCGACCAGTGAAATTTCGGTTTTAGTGGCTTTGATCGTTTTTGCCGACACAGGGATGGCGGACAAGACCCCCCACAATAAAATATTCAACGCGATCAAAGCTGTAAGATTTTTCATGTTCAAACCTCTTTATGAGCGGAAAACACCAGGAAACCCTCACCGTTACCCCAAAAAATCAAACAAAAATAATATGGGTGGGGAATTGGAATTTATGCCCTTTTTGCTATTGGGAAAACCCGGTTTCAGGATGACTTCGCCCTGCCAAACTGCCTGACTGGCGAGGATAAAAGCTTTATGTACCGTATAAACAGGCAATTATACTTTGCGGGAAATTGATGTCAAATATTATCTCGTTAGGCTTGAGTTGGTAAAAATGCTATCATTAAACCCATCATGAAAACCTTATTGATCTTTCCGGCGCAGTGGTACCCCACTCAGCCGTATTTAAGCACACCCTACCTGACATCCTACTTGCGGGCTAAAGGGTGGGAGGTGGATCAAAGAGATTTTAATATAGCGTCTTACGAGCATTTTTTGTCGGCGCCGCTTTTGCGGAACGCTGAGACCCTGATGGCTCAGCGACTGGAGTCGCTTAAAAGCCAAAGCTCTTTGTCGATCAAGGATAAGTCGCATCTGGATGTTCTGGCGATGGGGTTGAAATTTTCCGACCGCATCATCGCGGGAGTCGAAGAGGCAAAATCAGTTCTCAGAACTCCAGAACGGTTTTTCGATTTTCCCTCGTATCAGCAGGCGGATATGGTGATCAAATCTGCTTTGAAGCTGGTTTCCGACGCACACGCCCCGGCGGTTTTCAGCCTGTCGACTTTTGAAAGTGGCACCCGCGCTGAAGAATCCACCCGTAGAGCGCATGAGGCCAGCCGTGACAAAGAGACTAATCCCTTCATCCATTTATATGAAAGCATTTTGATTCCCGGTGAAAACTGGTCAGGCTATGACGTGGTCGGCATCTCTATTGTCGGTATCTCGCAGATTATTCCCGGACTGACCCTGGCTCGATTACTCAAAGAAAAATTTCCGCACCTTCATATCACCCTGGGGGGTCCGATATTCAGCGTCAACGCCGGGCAGTTGATCGGTCACCCTGAATTTTTTGATGATTTCTGCCACAGCATTGTGACTTTTGAAGGAGAAGAACCTTTGCACAGATTGCTCACCGCTCTCAAGGCAGGGGATGCGTTATCCACCGTGCCCAACCTGATCCATCTGGATGGACGGGAAGTGACGGAGAACAAGGAACGTGTCGAACTGAGGTTTGAAGAAATTCCCGGCCCGACCTTCGATGGCCTGCCGATGCATAGCTACCTGTCTCCGTACCCGATCATCCCTGTTTTGCAGAGCCGGGGCTGTTATTGGGGCAAGTGTACTTTTTGCACGCATAGCTTTGTTTATGGGCACCGCTACGGCAAACAGAAAACCCAGGGCATGGTGGATGAGCTGGAAGCGTTGATGAAAAAATATAACACGAAATATTTCACCTTTTCCGATGAAGCGGTTTCGCCGCATTCGCTCAACGATGTTTCGGAATTGATGATCGAACGCGGAGTGGAAATCCGTTCTTTGGCATTGCTGAAATTTGAAAAGGTCATGGACGAAAAATTATTCGCCAAAATGAAACAAGCGGGATTCATTTTCCTGATGTTTGGGCTGGAAAGCGCCAACGACCGGGTGCTGGCACTCATCGATAAGGGAACCACCAAGGAGGTGGAGCGAGACGTTTTGATGAAGAGCCACAAAGCGGGTATCTGGAACCATTCGTTTTTGTTCTTCGGGTTCCCCACCGAAACCCGGCCCGAGGCTCAGGAGACTATCGACTTCCTGCGCGACAATATCGATTCCATCCATTCCTTT
Organism: Nitrospinales bacterium; assembly: GCA_965263085.1. Taxonomy (GTDB): domain Bacteria; phylum Nitrospinota; class Nitrospinia; order Nitrospinales; family VA-1; genus LS-NOB. The sequence goes on along the minus strand of OZ253582.1, from coordinate 1,086,478 downwards.
GGGCCAGGCGTATTCCTGCTAAATAGAGATTCGAGCTGTTACCAGTATCCGGAAAAGTTTTCCATTGGGCGTATTATCGAAGATCCGGATAGAAACATCGCCATGAATCTGGACTTTGTCGCTACCGAGGGGATGTCCCGTGAAGAAGCCGGGGAGATGAACAGCGAATGCGTCAGCATGGCGGAAGAGTTGTTTCAGTCCCTGCAAATATGGGGAACTCTGCCACGCGAACATTTTCTGCTATATCTTGACAAGTTTGGAAAAGAAGCTCTGAACGGCAAACAACCGCCAGCGGAAGAAGGGGAGAAGGTCCTTTGCCGAGCTTAAAAAATTTTCAGATGTTGGGAAAGAAAATTATTGGCCATGAGCGACCCTTGTGAAATAAGAGCCCGTGAGTTGCCATTAAGAAAAACCTTGAATCACTGAGAGACAACCTGGAAATGAAATCATTACTCATATTTCCTCCTGACTGGTTACCGTCCGAGCCTTACCTGAGCCTGCCGTCACTGGCGGCGGTCTTACGCCCGGCGGGACATGAAGTCTCGCAACTGGATGTCAACGTCGAGATGTATGACCTGTTTTTCAGTGCCCGGTTTTTGGAACATGCCGCGCGACGCATTGCCAGCGAACTCAATTATCTTCAGGACATGGAAAAAGAGCGCGGACTCGATGAAGAAGAGCAGGAGTTGATGCGAGGGCTCCTCACCTGCACCCCGGAACTATTGCAACAGTTTTCCGCAGATGTCGAAAGAGCCAAGGGAGTCCTACGCGGCAAAGCGTTTTACGATATTGACCAGTTGGAATGGGCCACGGATTGCCTGCACCAGATCATGGCGCTGATCTCGCTCGGTTATTATCCGGCGCAAATCTGTTTCCCGCCTATCGAGACCGATATCGTTTACAAACCGTTCATGTCCACAGAAATTCTGGAAGCGGTTGATGACGACCAGATCAATATTTACCGCGATGTGTATCGGATGCTGATTCGCCCGGTGATGGAACGCGAACGCCCGGCAATGGTCGGCATTTCGGTGGTGCAACAGAAACAACTCATCGCTACCTTCACCTTCTGCAAAATGATCAAGCAAGAGTTCCCCGGAACGCATATCACCCTGGGTGGCAACATTATCACCCGCATCCGCGATACCCTGCCGGAAATGAAAGGACTGTGGGAATGGTTCGACACCGCAGTAGTGTATGAAGGCGAGTCGGCCTTCCTGAAACTGACCGAAGCGGTGCAAAGCGGTGGCGATTTTTCAGAACTGCCCAACCTCATCTATAAAGATGAGAACGGCATTCACACCAACAAAGAAGTCTGTGCCGAAAATTTAGCCGAGTTGCCGCCACCGGACTTTGATGGTTTACCGCTGGAAAAATATTTTGTGCCACATCTCATCCTGCCTTATCTCGCGACGCGTGGGTGTTATTGGGGGCGTTGCACCTTCTGCGACCATTTTCAGGGTTACGTTGAAGGGTTCCGCACCAAGCAGGTAGACCAGATCACAGAAGAAATCAAATTCCTCAAAGAAAAATACGGCACCCGGTTTTTTCATTTCACCGATGAGTCCTATCCTCCGGCCCTGTTCCAGAAATTGTCGCGCCGCCTGATCGACGATAAACTCGATATCGCATGGACCACGCATATGCGGTTTGAAGAATCCCTGCTGGAAGAACAAGTCTGGAAAGATGTGGCAGAATCGGGATGCAAATACCTGCACTTTGGTTACGAGTCCGGCAACCAGCGTGTCCTCAAACTCATGGACAAAGCCACTAAACTCGATGCCATCGAAACCAACCTGCGCATGTCATCCGAAGCCGGTATCTGGAACCATCTGATGGGGTTCTTCGGCTTCCCCGGAGAAACCTCAGCCGAAGCCGACGACAGTAAAGCCTTCGTCGAGAAAAACTCGGCGCACATCCACTCACTCGGATTCATGACCTTCGTGCTGGGGAAATACAGCCCGATCGCGTTTGAGCCGGAAAAATATGGCCTCACCTATCACAAAAATCCGGAATGGGATCTGGCGCTCGACTACTACTTCACCACCAAAGACGGACTCACCATTCAGGAAGCTCTTGATACCTTCGATGAATTTGAACGCAAGCATAACTCAAAATGGGATTTAAGAACCTGCGTCCGTGAATACATCTTCCTCTACATCGACAAATACGGGTCCAACCACCTGCCTCAGTTAGAAGTCACCGAAGAACAACGCCAGCAAATGCGACACCCCGCCATCGGTATGGTCTAACCACAGTTATTCTTCCAAAAAATAAAATATCTTTATTTGTAAAATTTTACAGATTATTATCAATTCAGAAAATCTAATATTTTTTGCTCTGTCTCAGTTTTCACGTTAATCAAGGAGGTAATTAGTGCTCATCAGCGGTTCTTTATTCACCAGAGAATTTTTAGTTGATGGAATCCTGGAACATAAAGAGTGGGCAAACCTCCAGGAAGATGAAATCAATGATTTCCGCGCCAAACTTAATGCAATATTTGCAGATTTTCCCATAGATGGGAACCCCCTTGAATCGACAACGGAAAACGATTTGATTGAGCCTGTAATCAAGGCTTTGGGTTGGGGCTCCTACCTGACCCAGCAGACTACATCTAAAAAGGGGCGTAAGGACATCCCTGACTATCTGTTATTTCCAAACCCAGAATCCAAACAACAAGCAAACAATGAGAAGCAACAGGTCAGGGGCATACCTTTCAGGGGCATATCTTATCGAGGCAAATCTTTCAGGGGCAAAACTTTCAGGGGCAGACCTTAGAGGAGCAAATCTTGATAAGGCAGACCTTTCAAAGGCAGACCTTTCAGGGGCAAAGGTAACGTTGGAGCAACTTCAAGCGGCCAGGGTTTATACGAATACTATATTGCCGAAGCATATTGATCTGGAGTCTTTAGATTTGGAGGGTCCTTTTACTTGAAAGAGGTGTAACACTCGCAAAAGCTGTGAAGAAGGGGCCCGGTAACCGGCAAGTATACGGGAGAGTTGAATCCTTCACTTTACAGAAGTAAGACTGCCAAAATTTCAAGATCAGCTGAGGAAATTATTATGCAGTGGTTATTAAAACATCACGAGGTACTTCGAGATGTGATTTTGAGCATTGCGGTGCCCCTCGGACTGTGGTTTGCCCATAGGCGGATCGCTACCGCCGATAAACAGGCGGAAATCGCGGGTAAACAGGCGAGAACTGCGGACCAACAGGCGGAAATCGCGATGAAGAACCATTTAGCCGATGCCTACACGAGAGCCATCAACCAGTTGGGTGCGGAAAAAGAGGCCATCCAACTGGGTGGCCTTTACGCGCTGGAAAAGATTGCCGATTCAAACGAGTCATATTATCGACAAATTATAGAGGTTCTTTGCGCGTTTATACGGCTGACTGCAGGGCCTGCTGGCGTTGGTTCAAGCGAAGAAAAAGTTAAACCGACTGTTCAAACGGCTTTGACTATTTTAGGCAGAATAAATTTAAGTTTTGACAAGCCTCAAAAAAATATCAGAATTGATCTGGCTGGTATAAAACTTTGCAATGCAAAATTTTCAGAGGCAAGTTTTATCGGGGCAAATCTTTCAAGGGCAGATCTTTCAAGGGCAAATCTTTCCGGGGCAGACTTTTCAGGGACATGGCTTTCAAGGGCAAGACTTTATAAGGCGGATCTTTCATGGACAAAGCTTTCAGGGGCAGATCTTACAGGGGCAGATCTTTCAAGGGCAGGTCTTTCAGGGACAATTCTTTTCGGGACAAATCTTAGAGAGGCAAACCTTCAAGAGGCAAATCTTAGAGAGACAATGACGATAACGGTGGAGCAACTTAGAGTGGCCAGGGTTTATAAGAGTACTAAATTGCCGGATCATATTGATCTGGAGTCTTTTAACTTGAAAGAGGTGTAACACCCGCAAAAGCTGTGAAGAAGGGGCTCGGTAACCGGCAAGTATGCGAGAGAGTTGAATCCTTCACTTTACAGAATTAAGACTGCCAAAATTTCAAGATCAGGTGAGGAAATTATTATGCAGTGGTTCTTAAAATATCACGACGCGCTTCGAGATGTGATTTTGAGCATTGCGGTGCCCCTCGGACTGTATTTTGCCCATAGGCGGATCACTACCGCAGATAAACAGGCGAGAACTGCGGATCAACAGGCGGAAATTGCGATGAAGAACCATTTAGCCGATGCCTACACGAGAGCCATCGACCAGTTGGGTAAGAATGGAGAAGAGGCTGTCCAACTGGGTGGCCTTTACGCGCTGGAAAAGATTGCCGATTCAAACGAGTCATATTATCGACAAATTATAGAGGTTCTTTGCGCGTTTATACGGCTGACCGCAGGACCTGTTGACAAAAAACCACCAAAACTTGTTGGCAGAAAATCACCCGCGCCAAGCGAAGAGAAAGTTGGATTGACCGTTCAAACAGCTTTGACTATTTTAGGGAGAAGAAATTTAGATTTTGGCAAACTTCCCCAAAATAGCGCTGTCAAAATTGATCTGGCTGGTATAAAACTTTGCAATGCAAATTTTTATAAGGCAAATCTTTCAAAGGCAGACCTTAGAGAGGCAAATCTTTCAGAGGCAAATCTTTCAGGGGCAAGTCTTATCGGGGCAAATCTTTCAGAGGCAAGTCTTATCGGGGCAAATCTTTCAGAAGCATATCTTTATGGGACAAATCTTTCAGGGGCAAATCTTTCAGAGGCAAATCTTTCAGAGGCAATTCTTTTAGAGGCAAATCTTACAGGGGCAAATCTTGATGAGGCAAATCTTTCAGGGGCAATTCTTTTCGAGGCAAATCTTTCAGGGGCACAGATAACGGTGGAGCAACTTCAAAAGGCCAAGGTTTATAAGAGTACTAAATTGCCGGATCATATTGATCGGCAGTCTTTAGATTTGCTGGATCCTTCGCAAGAGCTGTAAAGAAGGAGGCCGGTAACCGGCAAGTATGCGAGGGAGCGTGAATGTTCGCACCTTTGCCCTCGCGTCTGGCGGTTATTTGCCGATGCAGAATTGGCCGAAGATTTTGTCGAGGAGGTCTTCTTCGAAGGTTTTGCCGAGCACGGCCCCCAGATGTTCCATTGCCAGAGTGACATCGACGGCTATCAGTTCTTCCGAGAGGTCGTTGCTGAGGCTTTCGCTGGATTTCCGCAGAGCTTCGACGGCTTGTTGCAGGTGGTCGCGGTGCCGTTCTCGGGTGATGACGATGGATTCCCCAGTCCGTTCTCCATCTACCGCTTTCTGGTAGAGCGCTTCTTCGAGAGAGTTGAATCCGTCAAGGGTTTTAGCGGACAGGGAGATCGGTTGTTCTCCGGCGCAGAAATTTTCAAGATGGTCCGCTGACCAGGAAGATGGGAGGTCAGATTTATTGAGCACGACCAGCCGGGGTTTTTCTCCCACTTCATTCATTAGCAGTTCATCGTTCTCGTCGAGAGGTTGGGAGGGATCGAACACCACCAGCGCGAGGTCAGATTTTTCGAGAGCGGCGCGGGTTCTTTCTATGCCTTCTTCTTCGATCACTTGCGGATTGTCGCGCAGTCCGGCTGAGTCGATAATGATGATATGGATATCTTTGATGCGGGCGCGTTCTTCGAGGGTGTCGCGGGTTGTCCCTGCATAGGCGGTGACGATGGCGCGGTCTTCCCTGAGGAGGGCGTTGAGCAGGCTGGATTTCCCGACATTGGGTTTACCGACAAGGGTGACTCGCATTCCTTCCCGATAAATTTTGCCTTGCCGGAAAGAGTGAACCAGTGTTCTTAAATCGTTTTCCACTTGTTGAATCTGGTTTTGTGTGGCTTCGCGTGACTGGAAGGTGAGGCCGTCTTCTGAAAAATCTATTGAGGCTTCCAGTTGAGCCTGCGCATCGATCAGGGTTTCGTGCAGGGCGTTGAGTCTCTTCGAGAGCCCGCCTTTGAGTTGCGCCAGTGCGGAACTTAAAGCTTTCTCGGAAGCGGAGTCAATGACATCGGCGACGGCTTCGGCTTGAGTCAGGTCGAGTTTGCCGTTGGTGAAGGCGCGGCGGGTGAATTCTCCCGGTTCCGCCAACCGTGCCCCTTGCCGCAAAACCAGTTCGAGGATTCGTGCGGTGATCCATGTGCCGCCGTGGGCGCTGATCTCGATGATATCTTCTGCGGTATAACTTTTAGGTCCTTTAAAGAAAGTGAGAAGAACCTGATCGACGCATTGCCTGGATTCGGGATCGCGCATTTCGCCGAACAGAACCTTTTGAGGTTCCGGTGCTTTCAGAGTTTCGCCCGTGGCCGGATGGAACAATTGCAGGCCGATGGTCAGTGCGTCCTTCCCGCTAATGCGGATGATGCCGATGCCTCCTTCACCGGGAGGCGTGGCGATAGCGGCAATGGTGTCGTTCATATCGATAACCTTAACACCCCTCGGCAGGGGAAGCAATTAGCACGGATTTAACTAAGCCGAGACAACTTTCCCGTTAATGTCAGGGCCAGTTTTGCCACTACGCCTGATGGTTATTCTTTAGCTATGTGATAGATGTAGTATTGCTGGGAGATGGTCAGAATATTGTTGACGGTCCAGTAGATGACGAGTCCAGACGGAAACGAAATGAACAGGAAGGTGAACACGATGGGGAGGAACATCATGATTTTCTGTTGCATGGGGTCGCCCACCGATGGGGTGAGCTTTTGTTGCAGGAACATGGTGGCACCCATGAGCACGGGGTAGACGTAATAAGGGTCGGCGACGGAAAGGTCGGTGATCCAGCCGATGAACGGTGCGCCGCGAAGCTCAATGGAAAAGAACAGCGCGTGGTAGAGGGCGATGAATACAGGAATCTGCAACAGCATGGGTAGACAGCCGCCAACCGGATTCACTTTATGTTTTTTGTACAGTTCCATCAGCTCTTCATTCATTTTCTTGCGGTCGTCTTTATTTCTTTCCTGAATAATTTTTACATAAGGCTGAACATTCTGCATTCCCTTCATGGACTTGAAGCTTTTATGGGTCAGAGGGAAAAACAGTAACTTGATGATGATAGTCAGGAGGATGATCGACCAGCCGTAGTTACCGGTGAGCCCGTAGAAGTACGCTAGAACTTTGAGAAGCGGTTTGACCAGAAACGCGAACTTGTTGCCGAACCAGCCGTAATCAATCATCCTTACCAGTTGGTGGCCTTTTTGTTCGAGCACTTCCAGCTCTTTAGTGCCGGCATAAAACAAATGTTGGGCGTCGGCGGAGGATTGAACGGATTCAAACTCCAGCCCGACGAAGACGGAATCTCTTTCTTTGAGCACGATGCCGGCCTTGGTGCCTTGTTGCGGGATGAGGGCCGCGCCGAAATATTTATTCTGGAAAGCCACCCACTTCAGATCGCCTTTAAAATAAGAAGTGCCGGTGATGTCCTCAGGTGGATTTTCGGTCCGCTCATTATTGGAGAATACGGTTGCGCCGGAAAAGACGATGTAATCGGTTTGCGAGGAAATTTTTCCTCCCATTCCTGGGCCCAACACTACCTGATAGTGCAGGTTCCTGCCTGCCATGGACGGGTTCGCGGTGATCCGCGTGCTCATTTCGACGAGGTAATCGTCGAAGTGGAACGTGTAGTTACGGATGACCTGTAATCCAGATGAATGGTTCAGGGTCAGAGTCAACCGTCCTTCCTGATTGTTTTCGTCCAGAACTATAGAGGTTGTTGAAGGTTCATAGAGCGCGTTCTGCAAAATCGCTGTGACCTCAGGGTCGTCGGCCTGAAGAGCCAGAGCTGGTGTCATGCGATCGGGATTGTCGATCAGGTCGATAATGTCACCGTTATCATTTTTAAATCGCGGTAATTGTAGTTGCTGTATCACTCCGCCGCGATTGTTGATGATGAAATAGGTTTGCCCGGTGGAAACCTGAATGAGAATTTCTTTTCCGGGGAATGGGTTGGCAGGGACCGGAGTTACGGGTTGTGATGATCCTGCCTGAGGCGCCATTGAAGGGCGTGAACTTGTAGGAGGAAAGGCACGAGCCTTTTTATCGAAACCCTCAATGCCGGGTTCTTGTACTGGTGGCCCTTCCATTTGCGCCAGGAGATAGCCCCATCCCACAAACACTGCCAGGGACAGAACAAAGGCGAGCAATAATCTGTTTTCCAAGTCGAATCTCCGATTCCAGGCTGTTCAGCCCTATTTTAACGGGTCAGCCCCACCGTCGTGATAGGGGTGGCATTTTAAAAGTCTGCTAACGACCAGTCCTGCCGCTTTAATCAGGGAATAGCGTTTTAAAGCCTGGACGGCATATTCTGAGCAAGTGGGATAAAACCGGCAAGCCGGAAAAAACAGGGGAGAAATCCACCGTTGATAACCGAGCACGAGTTTAAGGAATATCTGATTTAACATGGAGGTCGGATGACTGGCGTTTGATCCCGTTCAGGAGATCACCTTTCGGTTAGAAGAGCGTTTGAAAGTTTTTTTTTAATCATCTCGTAGGGAAGCGTGGCCATGTCCTTCCCTGATATGACAACGATGTCCAGAGCGGGTTCGACGCGGTGTTTGATTTGGCGAAAAATTTCCCGGATTCTTCGTTTCACCCGGTTTCGGACCACCGCGTTCCCTACTTTTTTTGAGGTGATGATCCCCAACCTTTTTTTGCCCAATTGATTAGGCAGGGAAAAGACGATGCACAATCTCCCCACCTGCTTTTTCTGCCCTTCTGTCATGACCTTGTCAAACTCGGGTCGTTTGACCAGTCGTTCGGTTTTTTTGAAAGAGAAATTTCCCATTCACTTTTTGGGCATGAAAGCTGAGAAAAAACATAATGTGTGCCCCGTCAGGATAAAATTTTCTGAAAAATATCATACTGGCAGAGGTTCTCCGCGATCAAACTGTCAAACGCTTTCTGCCTTTGCGCCTGCGGTTTGCCAGTATGCGTCTTCCTCCAACGGTGGAGCTTCGTTTGCGGAAGCCGTGCACCCGTTTTCGTTTAATATTACTGGGTTGAAAAGTCCTTTTCATAAATCTATCCTAAAAAATAATCCAGCAAAATGCAAAAAATCCCGCCTTACTCTCACCAAATCAGAGGGTTAGATAACCGGAGACATTACGGGAAGGTTGGGGAATTATTTCACTGGCGAGGGCTCATGTCAAGGGCTAATCCCCACGCAGAAGAAAACCGCGACAGCGATCGTTGTGAAAAACAAGAGTGATATGGAAATTGGCGGCCAGGTCAGGCGTTTACATCATCCGGGTTGAATTTTCAGGAACCGTTTCTTGCCGACTTTGATGAGATACTCCCGGTCCCCAGGCAGTTCCTGATTAATGTTGGAAATTTTTTCTCCGTTCACCGTTACAGACCCCTGCTGGATCAGTCGGCGGGCCGCCGAAGTGCTGTCGGTCATATTGTGGTGCTTCAGGATATTGCAGATTCCTCGCGATTCCTTTCCCCAACCTTTTACTACCGGGATGTCTTCGGGCAGGTTCTTTTTCTTGAACACGTTTTCAAATTCAGCCAAGGCTGTTTCTGCAAGTTCGGCGGAATGGTACCGGGTAACGATTTCTTTTGCCAGGTTCATCTTGACGTTTTTGGGGTTCAAGGTTCCCGACTCGGACTCTTTCTTCATACCTTCCAGTTCCTGAGCGCTGACCTGGCTTAACAACTCGTAGTAACGCCACATCAGGCTATCCGAGATGGACATGATTTTCCCGAACATTTCGTTTGGAGTATCGAAGACGCCGATGCTGTTGCCCAGACTCTTGCTCATTTTTTGAACCCCATCGGTTCCCTCCAGAAGAGGCATGGTGAGAACAACTTGAGGTTTTTGTCCGTAGGCCCGCTGAAGGTCCCGGCCAACAAGGAGGTTGAATTTCTGGTCGGTGCCGCCCAACTCGACATCAGCTTTCAAAGCCACCGAGTCGTAGCCCTGGATCAAGGGATACATCAACTCGTGAATGGAAATCGGCAGGTTTTTAGCGAGACGTTTTTGAAAGTCATCACGTTCCAGTATTCGAGCAACGGTATAATGCGCCGCCAATTCGATCATGTTCACCGAGGTGAACTTGTTCATCCATTCGCTGTTATAAGCGATGGTGGTTTTTTCATGGTCCAGGATTTTATAAACCTGGGTGAGATAGGTTTTCGAGTTTTCCTGGACTTCCTGGGGAGTCAGGTTTTTTCGAGTCTCGGAACGGCCGGTCGGGTCGCCAATCATCCCGGTAAAGTCACCGATCAAAAAAATGACTTCGTGGCCCAGTTCCTGAAACTGCCTCATTTTGTGCAGAAGAACCGTATGCCCAAGATGCAGGTCGGGAGCCGTGGGATCAAACCCGGCTTTTACCTTGAGAGGTTTCCCGGAAGCCAGCAGTTTGGCGAGATCCTTTTCGTCGATGATTTCCGAAGCGCCTCTTCGAATGGTTTTAAGTTGTTCGTCAACAGGACGCATACAGAAAAAACCTGAGTGAATAATTTAAGGGTTCCAAACAGCCCCTTGACAAGGGAGGTAAACAGCAATGGTTTTTGTTGAAGCCGGGACAACTTTTTACCAGTCAAAAATAGCTATTGCCTGCTGGTTCCACGACCAGTGGAATGCTAAACTAAGAGCAGGAAGCTAACATACTACAAATGAGTCTGCAACTGCAGGGGCGATAGCGCATCTTCATCTTACATTAAAAATGGAAAACGAAGTTTCTCAATCGACTGCGGCTCTTGACCTGAGAGCACGAAAGTTCATCCAGGCCGGCTATGGATTTCTCGGTTTGAATGTCGCTTATCTTGTTATTGCCATGATTTTTATTCCTCCCTTCAATCCGGGATTGTCGGCGATTCTTTCTCTGGTCGCTTTTCTGCTTCTTCTGGGTGTGCTGACTTATTACCTGCTGAAGGGAAAGAAAATGCTGGCTCAGGTTCTGGCTTTTATTTATGGAGCCCGATCCATATTTTCGGCGTATTCCCTGATGGATATAAGTACCTTTCAGGCGGTGCCGTATCTACTGTTTTGTCTCCTGGTTATATTTTACCTGCTCGGGCGGGCGGGGTGGGACTGGCCCTGATACCCGTGTGGGAATGACATTGAAACCTCTCGGCACCCCTGCTATAAAGAAATCCTTTAAACGCAACCTGGGAAAATTTAGACGTGCCTTCCCCTTCAATATTTATAAAGTCTACCGACCAACTTCCTCTGGTTACCGATGTCGGACTAAAGTTTCTTGGGTTGGAGCATACCAAGTCCCCTGAACTGGCTCATCGGGTCAAAGCCGTGTTTAAATTTTTGCGTGGCAAGCTGGGGTTTCCGGACACGGAAGCGGGTCGGGAAAACCAGGAAGCTTTTAATCTGCTTCTCCGCACGGTTTATCCTGAAATATTGATCGATCTTGCGGACTTGTTATATGTCCAGCACGAGCGCCCGGCGGTATTTCTAAATTTTGACCATATTCACATTAACCTTTGCAAGGACGGCACTCCCTTATCGCAATCGCTGGAGAAGATGGATGAGAAATTTTCCATCCTTTTTTGTGGGCTGGCCAGTCTGATTAAAAATGACCTGATTCTTTATAACGACCCGGAATGGGTTACCCTGCTGAGCGAAAGTTATAGTTTTTATCTGCACCAGACGAGGAACTTTCCTTGGGATAACCCGATGGAACTGGTGCCGCGTGACCTGAAATCTCCGCTGATGGATGTGGCGACGGGGCTTGCGGGATTCCATTTGATTCATGACTGGCCGAAAGACTTCCCCCGACTGGTTCTGGCGGATAACATGCCTTTTGTCATTAAAGGACTGACCCATTTTGTAAAACTTTCAGGCAAGAAGAACGTCGAAGTTTTGAATGTTGATTTTCCGGACGGCCCGCTTGGCAAACAGTATGGTTGTATTCTCGTCAACAAGTTCCTGCATCATTTGCAAAGGGCAGAGCGTCAACAGTTTCTGCGTTGGGCTATAGAAGCGCTGGAGCCGGGAGGTTCGATGATGATTCTGGACACTGACCTGGAATACCAGATTTTAAAACGTGCTTATGACCCGGAATATCGAAATAAACTGACTCACGGTTACTTTGAAACACTGGTGGAGATCGAAGACAAGTTTTGCGAGACCTTAATTCAGGACGTCCGGAAAATCGGTTTCGATGTTTCACATTTTGATTTTCACGAATATGAAGATGAAACCGATGTCTACAGCCAGTTCCCAGGAGAAAACCTTTCGATCAAATTTGTGGGGTTAGAAATCATCGCCTCTCGGCCCACTGGACGTACTCCTCCGAGGTATGAAGGCTAAGGAGGGATTGTAACATGAGGCCAATGAGCAATAACCTTTTTGAGCGAACTCAAGAATTGTCTCGGCTGAGGGTTTGGATTTCAAAATGTAGTGGTTTTTACCGCTGGGAATGATGTTCCTGGCTGGACAGGTTCCTGCCAGTTCGCCGTACGTGCCTAGCGCAGGAATTTTCGCAAGGCTTGCCATTCGGCCTGGGTGGCGGTGGCAGCTTTTTTTTCCATTTTGCGATAAAGCTGAATGACTCTTTCTCCGGTGGGGGTCAGTTGGGCTCCGCCTCCCCCTTTTCCACCAGTGACGCTGGTGACCAGCACCTCCTTGAAGCACTGGTTCATGGTGTCCACCATATTCCAGGCACGCCGGTAGCTCAGGTGCCTTTCCCGTGCCGCTTTGGAAATGGAGCCTTCCCGACTAATCGATTCAAGTAAATCGACCTTCCCCGGTCCAAAGGCGATCAAATCTCCGACCATTATCCGGAACCGGGGCCGGATTGAATTTTTCTTTTTTTCTGGCAAACGGTCCCTTTCTTATTTTTTAAGGCGTACCAGCCCCAGCACGTTCGGAACCGAGTTGGAAAAGATGTTTTCGTCATGTTCCCTGGAACCGCTGGAATAACTGCCGATGAATTCGTGTTTCTCTTTTCCTGTATTGATGTATAACTGGGCATCGGCTCCGCCTTCAACATACATGGCCTGCTTCAGATCTACCGGAAGCTCAAGAAGCATATTGATCAAATCGTGGGTGGTGTATGGCGACCGGACATGAATGAACAAGACCCGGTTTTGACGATCCAGCCCGACTGCGGCAGTGCTCTGCATTTTCGCTTGCGGTCCCCACATATTTTTTCCCTGACAGGAGACCATGCGAATACTCTGGATCAAGGAGCCATATAACTTCCGCAGTTTGTTAAAGTCTTCACAATCCCGATCAATGATTCGAACCGGGGGCAGGCTTTTATCAGTAGGATCGAAAGCGAGGATAGTTTTATCCTTTGAAACCCAGGCGTTGTTGGTGTGTTGCCGGGTTTTCATATGAGAGGTACTGGATATCAGGTCTTTTTGGTATAGGCTTGCATTGATGGCGGCAACCAGACCATTCTTGTTGACCCAGTCTTTCACAGATTGGCGTTTGGCTTGATCCTTGGACGAGGTGTTTAACAGCCGTAAACCAAAATAGTTGATATCGGCTCTTAAAATGCGAATCAAAGAGTCGCCCAAAGCGGATTTTTTCGGAGCCTGGAAGATGCCTATATCCAAACCCTTCTCCAGATTTCTCCAGGCAAAAGGTTCTGCTGAACTGGCCAACCGGATTCCCGGACTGATTGCCAGTGCGATAGTACCCAGCAAAAAGATAACTGGAATCAGCAGGTGTTGAAAACGTTTCAAGGTTCTAGGCTCCACCGCAAAACATTCGTAAAAAGATTCAACTGGAGGCCCTTCTTCCGGAAAGAAGCCGGGCTGAAACCAAGCGGAACAAATTATAGCCCTCATTCCTCAGGTTGTCCCCGAAATTTACCACTTTAATCCTCCGCGTTGGTAGGGAAAAACCGCTAAATTTCGAGTTTAAATAACGTTTTTTTTGCAAAGATTTGATGGTTTGATTGATTTTATCGATATTTTACGCCATAATGGTTCAGCCTGCTTACTTATAGAATATATTGATTAACTGTGGTTCCGCCCATCATGAGGCCGGGGCAAAACGTTTTTTTTCTGGTATGTGTTTTGATTAGGAATTTTTCTGGTCGGGTTTATAGTCCAGTCGGTTTTTTTTGGGGTTTTGTCAGGCAGTATTATATCCATTAATATTTCATTTTTTATGTGAGGAGTTTATGAAGATCATTTCTAGAATTACGGCATTGCTGGTAATTGTTTTATTTGCGGGTTGTGGAGATCAGACTGGAGACGACAGCACCTCTGTTTCCAGCACTGGAAAACCATTAGCAATCACTAAACCTGCAACGTTGTCTAATGTCAATAGCCCGTTAGAGGTTTGTATGGAGACCAATGGCTATACGGTAGAACCCGCTAAAAACGGTGTGAATCCCAGTAAGGGCCATCATCATCTGCTCGTTGATGTGGAAATTCCTATGGATTTGAGCAAGCCGATTGCCAAGGATGATAATCATATCCATATGGGTGACGGCTCTAGCTGTAAAACCATCGACTTGGCGAAGGGTCAGCACACCATCATGGCCCTTTTTGCGCAGGGCAATCACGTTCCTTATGATCCGCCGGTTATGGATTCTATAACGGTCACCGTGACAGATGCGAATTAATTCCATTACGGAATAATTTGATTTAACAGGAAGTTCCACCTCCGTTTCGGGGGTGGAATTTTTTTTGGTTTTTTGCCTCTAAGGTTGTATTAAACACAATTGGGTTCCACCTTCAGCTGTATAAGAAGACAATGACAGAATTGGTTAAAACCCCGGTCTTTGCAGACGGCAACTTGATCAACCTGTACCACCTGAACGAGTTATATCAGAATGTGGCTACAGAAGTTTCCCGGCGAATGCGGGAAACTCACCAGATGGATATTTCCATCACTTCCGGGATCTGGGGTGGCACCTATCTTATTGCCCACCCCAATGGTTTGGCCAGAAGGCGTGTCTGGAGACTCTATGGCATTGTCAATCTTCCACAACACACCCCTTTGGATAAACACCAGAATCTGGAGAGGCTGGTCTCGATTTATTGTGACGTGTTCACAGAGGCGTTTTCTCCGCAGTTACAGTTAAAACTGAAAATGTGGGGAGGGCGCCTTCCTTTCAGCAACTCTGTCAAGCCCAGCCTGACTCTACACATGGAAGATGCCACCGATACGGTGAGGTGGCTGAGAATGTTCTTCATCTGGAACCATGTACCCTGGGAGGAGTCGATCATCAGTGATACCGTGAGGATTATCAAGGAATATAAAGAATTTTTTGATCTGAATAAGGGGCCAGTCATAAAAGACCCAAAGGAGATCAAGTATCTTCTTCAGGACATCATTATAATTTACCGTACTCTGCAAAATGCCTGCAGTGAAGATTTCCAGGAACATGCTAACTCGATCATCGCAAAAATGATGGAAAGGTTTATGACAGGCTTGCATGATTCGGAAGAGATCGTTGACCTTTATGAGATGGTATTTAAAAACGCGTTGATCTACGGTTTTGAGGAAAGTTTGGAGAGGCCTTTTGCGGAAGCCGGTCTCGATATCCACAATCTGGAAAACTGGCCAGTGGAAAAAATTAACTGGGTGCCCGATGAGCTGAAGGAAAAGCTCATTCCCCCTATTCAGAAACTGTTTTTGGGATTCAAAGCGGAGTTGGAAAAAGAGAAAGTATAAAATTGGAAAGCGGGGGAAAGCCTCAGCCTTTCAATGCGAAAACGAAATCTTCGAGACTTTCAAAGATCAGCTCCGCCCCGTTAAAATCTATATTACGATTCAAGGGATTTCTGAGAATGATGCAGGGCATTCCCGCTTTTCTGGCCGCGTTCAGCCCCTTCAGCGCATCTTCCAGAACGAAGCATTCACTGGCAATGCATCCCAGTTTTTCTGCGGCGTTTAAAAAAATATCTGGATGCGGTTTTTCCCGCGTCGCCGATTCCTTTCCCAGAATAACCGGGAATAGATTCAATGCGTCGGCATTTTTAAGAATACTGCGGATGTCCCTGCCCCAGGACCCTGAGGCGATGGCCAGCTTGTGATTGACCGACAGGTTTTCTGCCATGCTCTGTGCAAACGGAAACAATTTAATCTCTCCGCTCTGGCAAAAGCGGGAATACACCTCGAATTTTTGATTCCTCATGTCGACCGGATCCACATTCAGTTTGAGGTTGTGGCGTTCGATCTCTCCGGCTATGCCTTTCCCTTTTGAGGTCCACTCCACCCAGTATTCCTTCTGATTCAGGGTGTGTCCGTATCGTTCAAAAACTTCGTTATAAGCCCGGTAGTGGTAAGGTTCTGAATCGGCCAGCAATCCGTCAAAGTCGAGAATGGCAGCCTCGCAGTGAGCGAGAAGGGAATGCAACCTGCTTTTTAATGAGGGGAACTCTGTCATGTCGCATTATTCCAGAATTTTTCCGAATCGCTCAAACCGAACCCAGTTTTTAATTCGATCCCAAGACCAGTAAATCATAAATGCTTCACCGCGGATTTTTTTAGTATTCAAATAACCCCAATAACGGCTGTCCTGACTATTTTCCCGGTTATCACCCATAACAAAGACATGGCCGTCTGGAACACGAATGGGGCCGAAGTCATCTCTGGGTACCAGCGCACCGTCTGAGGGCGATTCGGTATGGCGCGCATGGGTATCTCCATAAGGTTTATCATTGATATAAACTTTTTGACGCCGCACTTCCAACCAGTCTCCTGGTAGACCGATCACGCGTTTTATGAAATCACGGGTTTCATCCCTGGGGAATTTAAAAACGATGATGTCTCCCCTTTCAGGAACTTTGGGAAAGAAAATGATGTCGTCGAACAGTTTGATATTAAGGAAAGGGATTTCGTTAGGGATATGCGTGCCATAAGCAAACTTGGAAACCAGAATGTGATCACCGACAAGGAGTGTGGTTTCCATAGAGCTAGAAGGAATTTTAAACGCCTGGACGATAAATGTGCGGATCAATAAGGCCAAGAGCAGAGCGGTTAAAATGGCCTCGGTGTACTCCCGGGTCAGGCTCTTTTTTTGGACTTTGGTTTCTCCAACTGGAGCGTTAGGTCGGGTTTTATTTGTCATCAGTCCTCAATACTGCGAGAAAGGCTTCTTGGGGGATTTCCACGCTACCTACCTGTTTCATTTTTTTCTTACCTTCTTTTTGTTTTTCCAGCAGTTTGCGTTTGCGGGTGATATCGCCACCGTAACATTTTGCCAGAACATTTTTCCTGAGAGCCTTGACTGTTTCACGAGCGACGACCTTGCTACCTATCGCCGCCTGAATTGCGACTTCGAACATTTGACGTGGTATCTGTTGCTTGAGTTTTTTAGCTAGATCACGGCCCTGATAATACACTTTATCTTTGTGGGCGATCAAGGACAGCGCATCGACCAGTTCTCCATTCAAGAGAACGTCCAACTTTACCAGATTAGATGTCCTGAAATCTATGAATTCATAGTCGAAGGAAGCATAACCTTTAGTGCCTGATTTGAGACGGTCATAAAAATTCAGGACGATTTCGTTAAACGGCAGTTCATATTCCAGCAGGACTGTTGCCGGGTTCATGTATTCCATCTTTTTCTGGATTCCCCGGCGGTCACGGACCAGCGCCATAACCACTCCGATATATTCTTCAGGAACGATGATGGTTCCTATGACGTACGGCTCTTCAAGGTGGTCGATGTTTTTTTGTTCCTGCAGTTTGGAAGGGTTGTCGATCATCAACGTTTTCCCATCGGTAGTGATGACTTTATAAATGACGGTGGGCGCGGTGGTGAGAAGGTCAACTTTGTGTTCACGCTCAATTCGCTCCCTTATAATTTCCATGTGCAGTAGTCCCAGAAATCCGCACCGGAACCCGAAGCCCAAGGCCGTGGAGGTTTCCGCTTCATAAGAAAATGAGGCATCGTTCAACGTGAGTTTTTTTAGCGCATCGCGCAAACCTTCGTAGTCATCACCGCTGATTGGATATAATCCGCTGAAAACCATGGGTTTGACTTCCTTGTAACCGGGCAAGGGTTTTTCGGCAGGGTTTTTGGCATGGGTGATGGTGTCTCCCACCTTGGTCTGGTCTAATTCTTTGATATTAGCGACCAGATAGCCCACCTCTCCCGCCTGGAGTTCGGCGCTTTTCTCTTCCTTGGGGTTGAACGTGCCCAGTTCTTCGACCATGAACTTGTTTCCCGTTGCCATCATCATAATTTTCTCACCTGTCTTCAGGATCCCCTGCTGTATTTTGACCAGAATGATAACTCCACGGTACGCGTCATACCATGCGTCGAAGAGCAGGGCCTGTAATTTCCCGGAAGTGTCCCCAGTCGGTGGCGGAATTTTTTGAATCACGGCTTCCATCAATTTATCGATCCCGATTCCTTGCTTGGCACTGACCAGAACTGCTTCCGTGGATTCTATTTGCAGGACATCCTCCAGTTGTTCTTTTATAAAGTCCGGGTTGGCACTGGGCAGATCGATTTTGTTGATCACCGGTATGACAGTCAGGCCATGTTGCAGAGCCAGATTGAGGTTGGCGATGGTCTGCGCTTGAATGCCTTGTGTCGCGTCTATGACCAGCAACACCCCTTCGCAGGCGGCAAGGCTACGGGAAACCTCATAGGTAAAATCCACATGACCCGGAGTATCAATCATGTTGAACACATAACCCTGTTTGTCCTCGGCGTTGTATTTCAGGCGCACTGTTTGGGCCTTGATGGTGATCCCGCGTTCCCGTTCCAGATCCATATTGTCCAGCATCTGCTCTTTCATTTCCCGTACAGGGATTGCTGAGGTGGCAATGATCAGCTTGTCGGCCAGAGTGGACTTGCCGTGGTCAATATGGGCAATGATGGAAAAATTTCTTAGTCGGTCCTGTGTCATAAATTATCTAATATCCAAAGGTGTTCTCAATCCATTCAGGTTACTCGGCGTACCCTTCCGGGCATGAAGGCAAGGAAGAATAAAATATGAGGCCAAATAAGTAATATCTTTATCTTACTCCTTCGGGCAAACATCTTGTTGCTTGTCCCTGTGGTTAGCAGTCAGTGCGTGGGAGAGGGTCGTGCCACTTTCTCGGTAGGAGTGGTGCGGGAAACCTCTTTGTAGTTTCTGGTAGAGGCTGGGGGTTCCTTATCTTCCCGTAAATATTTCCACCATTCATCAAATCGGGTTTTCATGGCTTCGTAATCTTTCGCGTTATCAATGTCAAGAGCCGCTCCTGGGCAGGGAACTTCCAAAGTTACAAAACGGGTTTTCATGATGGCGGAGATTATTTTTTCCAGTTCGGTTTTGGGGTTCAACTTGCGAAAATAATCGACCAGAAAATCGAACCTGAGGCGGGTAAAAAACAGGCATAATTGCAGGCCGATATAGTTTTTATAATGCCGTGCCTTGGCTTTTCCAAAGAGCGACAAAGCAAAAAGCATCAGGTTTTTAAAATTTCTCTGGTAGCGGTACTGGTACATTTTCTGGATATATTCCCGGTTCTCAATGCGCAAGGGTTTAACCAGATGCAGGTTGTTAATCCGGAAGCTACCTTCCTTAATATGGAGATAGGCCATTTTTATACCTGGTTTTCCTTTCTGCGGATAAAAATATTTCAATTTTTCGCGGGAAACCAATCCCAAAACGTGGTCGTGATTTTCCATGTCCGCATGGGAGATAAAATACTCCACTTCCTGTGGTGTCATCATCGGAGCGTCACAGGGTACAATCAGGACCGCGTGGTCGCGGTGGGATTCGGTATTCGGCGCTTCTCCATTTTCATCCTTTAAAGATTGGAGAAAAGTGTGCCAGACGTTCTCGTAAAGATTGGTTTTTTGTTGGACGATGTGGATACGTTTGGGAGACTCCAGGTTGACCCGTCCAAAAAGAAAAACCTGTTGCAGTTTTTCCTTGTCCCCTACAACATAAATATCCTGAATAGATTCAATCTGTTGCAGAGTTTCGACAATATAATGGATGATGTACTTTCCATTAATGGTCAAAAAAGCCTTGTTCTGGTGATGGACCTTGTAGCTGGATTTTCCTTCTCCTGCTACCAGAATCACGTCATATTTTTTATGGCCATTTGTTGAACTCATACAATAAACAATCCTTTCTCTTTTGACTCTATTATAATACCTTGTGCCTTCTAATGAAATTGCTTATATACAGAGTTTACGCTTTTTACCCAAAATACCAGATTCTCTGAACATGTCTCAAGAAACTCCTGCAAGCTTGAAAACCACCCCTTTAATTCCTATCCATAAAGAACTTGGGGGCAAGCTGGTCCCTTTTGCGGGATGGCAGATGCCCATTCAGTTTCAAGGGGTCATTCAGGAGCACCAATGTGTTCGCGATGGTGTCGGAATATTTGACGTTAGCCATATGGGCGAGATCGAGATCCAGGGACCTTCTGCCAAGAGCCTGATCCAAAAACTGATGACCAATGATATCGACTCAATGCAGGACAATCAGGCCCTTTATACCCTGATGTGCCTGGAGAGTGGCGGTGTGGTGGATGATTTGTTGGTACACCGTTTTTCCGAAGATCATTACTTCCTTTGTGTGAATGCCGCTAATACGGAAAAAGATTTTCAATGGATTTTAAAAAATGCCGGGTCTTGCGATGCCACGGTTCGAAATACCAGCCATGAAACCGCACAACTGGCGATACAAGGGAAACACTCTGAGGCTCTGTTACAAAAATTATGTGAAACCTCTTTGAGCGAAATTAGATATTACCATTTTAAAAAAGAAAAAATCCGCAATTTTGCAAGTATCATTGCGCGAACCGGGTACACTGGCGAAGATGGTTTTGAGATTTATGTTGATGCGGGTCATGCTGAAACTGTTTTCAGGGCCATACTCGACGCCGGTAAAGAATTTAACCTTCAGCCCATTGGCCTGGGAGCCCGGGATACTTTGAGGATGGAAATGGGATATGCCCTTTATGGTAACGAAATTGATGAGGAATCTAGGCCGCTGGAAGCCGGGTTGGGTTGGGTCATCAAACTTGGTAAGCAGGAGTTCATAGGGCAGTCAGAGCTTAAAAAACAAAAAGATGCGGGGAACAGGCGCAGGTTGGCAGGTGTTCGCCTTCTGGGTCGTGGAGTGCCGCGCCCGCATTACCGGGTGTTGAAAAATGGAGTTCCTGTTGGTGAACTGACCAGTGGAACTTTTTCCCCCTCCTTGAATACAGGGATCGGATTATGTTATGTATCCCCTGAATATGCGGAACCTGGAACGAAACTGGAAGTGGAAATCAGGAAATTGAACGTGCCCGCTGAGGTCGTCAAGCCACCTTTTTTACCGACCCGTGTCAAAAAAGATTAATCGCTAATTACGGAGGCATCATGGAGGTCCCCAAGGATTTAAAGTACACGCAGGAACATGAATGGATCCGTATTGACGGCAAGAAAGCTGTGATCGGTATTTCCCATTTTGCTCAGGAGCAATTAGGAGATATTGTTTTTGTTGAACTGCCGGAAGTAGGGAGCCAGATCGAACAGGGAAGTCCCTTCGGGGTTGTGGAGTCGGTGAAAACTGTTTCTGACCTTTATGCACCGGCAGGCGGTAAAGTCACAGCCGTAAATAAGGATCTGGAGACCAACCCGGAAAAGATCAACAATGAACCCTACGGCGAGGGATGGATTGTTGAGATCGAGCTTTCTGGAGAAAAAAATCTTGAAGCTCTTCTTGATGCGGATGTTTACACCGAACAATGCCAAAAGGAGATGGAGTAAAATCCCTTTCCCCGGCCTATGAGGTACATCCCCCACACAGAACAGGATATCAGGCTGATGCTTGCCGAAATCGGTGTGCGGAATATTGATGCCTTGTTTGACAGTATTCCTGATTCTTTAAAATTGGGAGACACTCTGCTGGGATTGCCGGAAAGTTTGTCTGAAAGTGAGCTAACTGGATACCTGAAACGACTGCAGAAAAAAAACGCCACCGCCGAAGACCATTCTATTTTTCTCGGAGCCGGAGCCTACCATCATTTTTCCCCTGTATTGATTGACCATCTGATTTCACGTGGTGAATTCTCCACCAGCTACACGCCGTATCAACCGGAAGTAAGCCAGGGAACCCTCCAGGCCATTTACGAGTTTCAGACCATGATTTGCCTGTTAACCGGAATGGAGGTCGCCAATGCCTCGATGTATGACGGGGCTTCGGCCCTCGCCGAAGCGGTGGTGATGTCGAACCGGGTCAACCGTCGTACGGAATTTCTGGTTTCCAGAGGAGTCCATCCCGAATACCGCAAGGTGGCTCAAACCTACACGAGCAGAAGCGACTTCAATCTCAAAGAAATCCCTTTTGACGAAAAAGGAAAAACCGATCTTACTGACGTCACCAAAAATTTAACCAAGAACACCTCGGCCGTTATTCTGCAATCCCCAAACTTTTTTGGGGCGGTGGAAGAATATGCCTCACTAAAAGAAAAACTCGCGGAAAATGGAACGCTCTTGATTGTTGCTGTGGCAGAAGCGTTATCTTTAGGGATTCTACAAGCACCGGGAACACATGGAGCTGATATTGTTGTGGGCGAAGGGCAGTCGTTGGGATTACCAGTTTCTTATGGTGGCCCTTATGTCGGGTTTTTCGCAACACGGGAAAAATTTTTAAGACAAATGCCGGGACGCCTGGCCGGGGAAACGGTGGATCAGAATGGAAAACGAGCTTATGTCCTGACGTTGTCTACACGGGAACAACATATCCGCCGCGAAAGAGCGACTTCCAATATCTGTACTAACCAGGGACTGTGTGCCCTGGCCACTACCATTTTCATGTCCACTCTAGGAAAACAGGGCTTTCGTGAGTTGGCGGTGTTGAACTTGAGAAAAGCCGACTATTTAAAAAACCGGCTGGCTCATGTGTCGAATTTTAATATCCGTTTTTCCACCGATACGTTTAATGAATTTGTCCTCGAATGTCCCCGCCCGGTCGATGAAGTTTTAAACGCTTTGAAACAGGAAGGCATCATCGGCGGCTATGTTTTGGAGCCTTATTATCCAGATCTAAAAAACTGCCTGCTGGTTTGCGTGACGGAATTGAACAGTCGCGAGGAAATGGACCGTCTGGCTGAAAAACTGGAAGCGATATAGCTGTCAGTTGCCAGGCAATTGTTCCAGTAGTTCTTCAGCGGGGTAGGTCAGGATTTCTGCCAGAGTGGGGTGGTAATGCGGTATCGTCGTCAGGTCTTTTACCGTGCCACGGAAATGCATGAGGGTGATGATCTCGTGAATCAGTTCCCCCGCTTCCGGGCCGACAATATGTCCTCCAAAGACTTCTCCCGAAACAGGGTGGCAGAGTAGTTTTACATGTCCATGTGTTTCTCCCAGACACATCGACTTACCGTGATCGCCAAAAGAATAAGATGCCGCCAGATAAGCGATATTTTCGGCCTGACATTCCTTTTCGCTCAACCCTACACTGGCGACTGCCGGGTCGGTGAAAACCACTGAGGCTTTGAGACGGTCATCGACCTCCCGCTTACTTTCGGGATGTACGGCATTATAACCGGCCACTTCCCCTTGCTGGATGGCGATATGCACCACTTCATGAATTCCGTTCACGTCGCCGACAGCAAAAATATGCGGCTGATTGGTTTTCATTTTTGCGTCGACAGGAATTCGGCCTTTCTGGACTTCGACACCTGCTGACTCTAGTTGGAGTCCGTCTATATTTGGTCTGCGCCCCAAAGCTTGCAGGATGACCTGACCGCGGACCTGTTTTTCTTTTCCTTCATGCTGGAAATAAACGGTGGAGCCTTCCTGTCCTTTCTCTGCCCGGAGGATTTTTGTTCCGGTATAAAGATTCATTCCCTCTTCGCGGAACCGGGTTTCGACCGGGCGCGCCAGATCTTCATCGCCTTTCGACAAAATATGCGGGCTTCTTTGCAGGAGCACTACCTGAACTCCGATGCGCAATAAAAACTGGGCCAGTTCCACTGCCACCGCTCCTGCACCCAGAACAATGATCGACTCTGGCGCCTCTCGCATTTTTAAAATATCATCGCTGGTGACGAATCCGGTTTCCTCAAGACCCGGAACCGGATAGTCGGCCACCACCGAGCCGGTGGCAATGATGAAAGATTTTGCTTTGAGGGTCTGGTCTCCAGCGCGGATTTTGTGAGGTGAGATGAACTGAGCTGACTCCTGGATGAGGGTGAATCGGGGGCTTTTTAGTTGCCCGATTCTATAATCGGCAAATTCTTTGATGAGCTTGTTTTTGCGGTCGTTGATGTCGGAAAGACGGGCATGCGGGTTAACAGACTGGATGCCGAATTCCCTGGCCCGGCGCATCAACGCGATAATGTCGGAGGAGCGCAGGATGGTTTTGGTCGGCATACATCCCTTGAGAATGCATAGGCCTCCCAAAGGACCGGGATCAATAATAGCCACCCGGGCTCCCAGAGACTGGGCGGTGGAAGCTGAGGAATAGCCTGCCGAACCCCCACCAATAATCGCGACATCAAAATCCATGAAAATCTTAGAGAGTCTGGCAGTCTTCAGGGGTCAGATTAAATTCTCTACCGCATTCCTGAATGAGGTCGCGGGCATTTCTTTCCATAAACTCATCGCCCGTCTGCTTGAAAAGTTCTGCCGCCCTGGCCAGATGATGAATGGTTTCCTTGCCCGACTTAATCCCATAATAGAGCATGGCAATGTTGCTGTGAGCTCTGCCGAAGTCCGGGTTGATGCGAATGGCTTCCTTATAATGCTTGAAGGCTTCGTCCATCTCTCCGGTAAAGTTGCTGACCACAGCCAGACTATAATGAACCATCGGTGCTTCCGATTTTAAGCGCAACGCTTCCCGGAAAGATTGGGCTGCTTCCAGGTTCATACGAAGCTTTCCATAGCGTACTCCAATATTGAAATGGGCCAGAAAATGGTCTGGGTCGAGTTCAATAGCCTTCTTATAAGATTCGAAAGTTCTGCGGTCATCATTCAGCTTGCTGAATGCCAGGCCATCTTGAAAATATTCTTCCGCAGTTTTTTCTACTTGTTGTTCTGGCGACATAAATTCCCTCTAACTTTCCGATAAATTAACGGTATTCACGACAAAATTGATAATGGATTGATACTTATGCTACCTTATTGCCCCATTACATTGCAACCCACCACCCGCGAGGTGAGGCCAGTGTTTAAACCTCCTCTTGACAAGAGGGATTGAGGGGGTTTGAATAAATCAGCAATTTTGTTTTCCCTCAGGAAAAGTTGTTATGCCAATAGAATCAGGAACAGATGAAGAAAGGCTTATGCTGGGCCGGTGGATTAAAAGAGGCCAGGGTCTCATAGTTGGGACTTCGGCACTGGGCGACTCCTATTTAGACCCTAATGTGCAAAGGGAAGAGGACATTGAGAAAAAGTCACAGGATTATGTGGCGTTTGATCATCAGGTTGTCGAAGATCTCCCTCACTTGAAGGGAAGGTTCCGCTGGGATCTGGAAAAATATTATCGTGACCGCTACGGTCCCTACCTGCCCCAGGAATAATTGTATTCATGTCTAAACTCAAAATTTCAGAACTCAGTGATGCTCCGTCCGAAGGGACCGGTAAACAAATTCATTTTAAGCATATGTATACAGAGATCGATTATGTTCTTGCGCTGTTTCAGGTCGAAGATAAATTTTATTGCGTCACCGACCAGTGCCGTTGTTGCGAAGGCAGTATAGGGCTGGGTGTCTTGAAAGGAATGTTTGCCTTCTGCAATAAAGAGGACTGCGGCTGGAATATTAAAAAAGGGTACTGCAAATTCAATCGCTCCGACACCACCCCCACCTATAAAGTCGCTATCGAAGGAGACGGTCTCTACATTGAAATCTAAGTATAACCCGTCAACTCAGAAGGGGAGTTTATGTCAGGACCTTTGGAAGATGAGTTAGGAGATGTGCTGGAAAAAGCCAGAGACGGAAAAAGCTGGACTCAGTCTGACCTGGCTCATGTTTCAGGAATCAGTGTGGGCGATATTTCCCAGATGGAGCGTTATGAATTTGTTCCTGATGAGAGTGTTTTAAAAAATCTTGCCGAGGTTCTGGAGCTTCATGCACCATCGTTGATCGCGGTCGCGACTGGAACCTGGGCTCCAAAACCTGTTGAGCCGGACCCTGCTCCTTTCGATACGGTCTGCCTGGATTTGTTTGTTGGAACCTATCCCGTTAAATGTTATCTGGTAATTTGCAAGGCCACACAAGCTTCCGCAGTGATTGATACGGGGGGGAATCCAGAGGCGATCATCAGGAAAGCTAAAGAACTGAAACTTCAACCAGAAAAAATCCTTTTAACCCATGCCCACCTTGATCATGCCGGGGGGCTGGAACTTCTGGATCAAGCCTATAATTGTCCTGCTTGGATAGATAAAAAAGAACCCCGTCCCTCAGGGTGCCGTGACTTTAGATTTTTGCAGGATGGGGAATCTATAAAACTGGGTCATTTAAATATAGAAGTTCTTTTCACGCCGGGTCACACCCCCGGTGGAGTATCTTATAAAATCCATGACTCAGTTTTCTCCGGTGACGCCATCTTTGCCGGCTCCATGGGACGCGCTAATTCTTCATGGTCCGGGTTGTACGATTCCATCACCCAAAGTCTTTTGACTCTGCCAGACCACACTCGCCTTTTTCCCGGGCATGGTCCCGCTACCACCGTTGGCGAAGAGAAACGCCACAACCCTTTTTTCGCCACTATTCATGGAAAAGATCTGACTTCATGAAAGCCATGTTCAGCAGTGTTCCCAGGCACGACTCTGGCTGGGTGACATTGTTTCCCGTGGGGTCCTGTGGTATTCTCATATTTTTCCAACGATGTTTCATGAAAAGACATTATTCGATAATCGCGTTCCTGATGATTTTTGTCCTGCTGGGGTGCCCGCTACCTAAGGCTAAGAAAAAAATGCCGCGCATTTTTGCCCTGAGCTATTCCATGGATACGAGAAAAGAACCTTCCTTTCTCATTACCGATGATTTTAACCGCGACAAAATTCCGGATCTGGTTGTGGCCAATAGCGGCGACCATTCCTTTTCATTTTATAAGGGGCTCGGCGACGGGACTTTCAGAGACCAGCTTGTTTACCAGACTGGCAGAGATCCCATTTGCCTGGTTTCGGGTGATTTCAATGAGGATGGCTACACAGATATTGCAGGGCTCAATTATGCGGACCAGACCATCGAGATATTCCTGAATACACGGTTGGGAAGTTTCCAGAAAACAAGCCAGATTCTTAAGCCCGGAAAAATCCCAATCAACATGTCATCCGGAGATTTTAATTCTGACGGGAAAATCGACCTTGTAGTCACCATGCGATTTTCGAATGTGGTGGTGATGCTGGGAAGGGGCGATGGATTTTTTTCTGATCCCAATTCCATGCCTGTCAAGGGTCAGCCGACCGGGGTTGTCGTTGACGATTATAATCAGGATGGAAAGACAGATGTCGCGGTAGCTCTGGCAGGTAATGCATTTACCGGCGTTCAAGTTCTTTGGGGTAAGGGCGATGGGAAATTTGAGGGCTCAGAGGTTTTTAGAGGCGGAAAGCAACCTCTCACCATTGTCAGTATGGATGTGAACAATGATGGATTGAAAGAGTTTGTGACCTCCAGCAACTCTTTGCATGCTCTGACCACACTTATAAACAATGGCGATAAAACCTTTGAATCATTAAAAGACTTTGCTTCGGGCAATTTCCCGAAGTTTGTTGTGGCCGCTGACTTTACCGGCGATGGTTTTGAGGATATAGCTGTCTCTAATGCGACGGACGACATGATTAGCGTCTCGCTCGGCCGCGGTAACGGGACCTTCACCTATCCTCCTATTTACCATACAGTGGATGAGCATCCACAGGGTATGGCGGTAGCGGATTTTAATGGAGATGGTTTGCTTGACATTGCTGTTGCCTGCCGGGATAAAAATCTCATCGACATTCTCAGTAAGAAGAACATGATCAATCCCAAACCGAACCTTCCAGAACCGAAATCCCCACTCGGCGTGGGGCCAGCGTGAGGCCGACGCTCGTTTAGCTCGCGGGCCTCTGAAAAGATTTTCAAATTCCCTCCCTTCATAGGGACTCAAGCCCGATCACCTGAGGGGTTGATGACTGAGGGAGGGTTGGCTTGTCACCCTGAGGCACTCGAAAGGTGGTTAAATAATGTTTTCAGTCCGCATATGTAATATACCCACTCGTCTGAATATTAAAAACCACACGACTCGTCTTCGCGAGCGACTGTAAGGAGCGCGGCGATCCAGGTTTCTGGATTTATGCCTTTTTAAAAGGGAAGTTGATTGCTAAATACTTTCTGTGCCGGATCTTGCCGATAAAAATCCTGTAAAACCTGATAAAGTTTTGGATGATAGTGTTTCATGTTTTCGGGTTTACTAAAAAAACATTCAGTCACCACCGCGAAAAATTCAGTTTCATTCGTTGCCGCATAACTGTCAAAAAAAATAGGCTTGCCGTGTTTCACCGCGTCACATAGCTCTAGATACTCTTTGGAACATACTTCACTCCACCGCTGATATTCCTCAGGAGTTGTTAGTGGTGGAGTGCCATCTGCACTGCCATCGAGCATGTCCAATTTATGAGCGAATTCGTGATAGACAACATTATGACCGTGTTCAGGATGCCGAGTTTCACTTTTCACTGCATCCCAGACGAGTATCACCGGGCCACGATGATGGGCTTCGCCTAGAATTGGCATTGGGCCACTCACTGGGGTAGTGCGAACTTCAAAAAATCCTGCTGAACTCTCAGGAGAAAAGATTGTTGAAGGATAAACATAAATGGATTTCACATTGCGGTAATAATCGTTTGGCAATGCGAGTATCATCAAGCAGGCATAGGCGGCGATCATGACACGAATTTCATCCGTCAATTCGAGGCTATTGCACCCCAACCAATCCTTCTCGGCAATGAAGATTTGGATGAGATCCTGTAAACGCTTTTTTTCTTCATTATTGAGGTGTTGATAATATTGCATGTTATTTTGAATGTGTCTCTCCCACTCGCTTGGGAAAGGAGTGGACAGTATTTTTTTTCGCCGATAATCACGAAACCAATGCCACATAAAACTTAACCTCTTTCAAGCTGAATCACCGCCACGCACCCAAAACATTTTGGGCACTTATAGTTAACAATGTTCGGGATCGTTTTAATGTTTATTTTCTTCGCCGTTCAGGCAATCCAGCATCCTCACATAGTATCTCTTATGGTATATTCCTTTAGGGAAATTTTTTTGCGGGGCCCCTTTGTACGGGGCGCGAAAACCTGCAGTCAAGGAGCGACTTGACCCCTTGATAAACGCCGTTTTTCCCGACGGCAATATAAAAAAAGTATTAATTGAACATACGAAACAACAAAGATGGCATCAATATTTGGCTATTAAGTAATAAAGTAAACTCGATTGAAATAAAAAACTCCGACATTTCTTGCCGCACATATTAAATGAAAATAATTTTTCCTAGGCTCCTTTTCATTCTCAGAGAAAAACTAGTCAAATGGCTAAAGAAGTTCCCCAAAAGGCTAAATTTAGAATTTAAAGAGCAAAATGAATATTTTAGCAATACAAACCTGGAAGTAAGTGGCCACTTATTTCGTCAAATACCCATGGATGAAAAAACCTTTCGTTATATAGAAAGCTTTGCTCAGTCTGATGCCAAAGCATACTTTCTTTATGCGGTATTAAGTGAAGTGGTTTCATCATGCTTGGCCTGCATGCGGATAGCCAGTCAATTTGAGGAGGACGAAGATGCTGATTTTTTTGGTTACCCTAAAAGATCGCCCGGAAACGAAACCATGTCAGCCGATAGAATGCATCATTTATTTAAAGACAGCATAATTAGTGAATTTGAGGTGCGTTTTAGAAAGTTACAGGAATATTTGTGCTATCTAATATGCTTTTCTAAAACCAATGAAGAAAAATATTTTCAACTTTTTCTAGCATCTCGAGCATTAGAGGATATTAAATTTGCAAATGACGATATAAAAGAATTTTTGGGAAACCCATGGAGAGCTTCAAATTTCAACTCACTGATCTTTTAAGCTTATGCGAAAACTTAGCGAATGAGTTGGACAGAGATAAATGTTGGTTTTTGCACAAGAATGCAAAATTTGATAATGGACAAAAACTAGGGCCAATATTGTCGTCTTTTAGACAGAAATTTATTAAAGCAATAAAAATTTCGAGCAATGGAGAAAAAACTGTCTTAGGGCCCACGTATAAAGTGGGTTATGGGGGATCAAGTAAGTCAGCTCATGCATCAATCAAGGATGATTCTAGGCATTATAAATTCAAGGATGCAAAAGTTGCCGTAAATAAAACACATATTATATGTCTCCATATTCTTTTGAGAGTTCATGAACTCATTGGAGCAGAATATCCTCAAAAATATAAATAGTTTCTTGAGCAAGTTAAATCAGGTGAGGCTCGTGATATTATCTTTGATGTTATTCGGGGTAACTTCGATATAGGTGATTTGATAACAACAACAGGATCAGATGTTGCTGAGATTTTAGAATCTTATCAATCGGAATATGGCTACAAAACATATAACGTCCGTTATCTAATTAATCCTAAGTTAGAAGAAATTACCGAGGAATGGTTACCCCCTCAATATATGAGGCTTCGCCTTCTTAGTAAAAAAGACGTAAGAAGCCTCCCTAGAGAAAAGTTAGGGGCAATACTTGGACCAGACGGCTCTGATAGGTTAAACAGTACCAGCGACTCTGAATTATATGATATGGCAAAAAGAAAAATATTGGAATTGGCAGAAAGGGGAAATTTAAAATTTCTTCTGCAAGACCCACCCAAATAATATTCTCTCGCTAAAAACTATTTAAATTAAACCTTGTTGCATCTAATTAGGAAAGATAATATGTTCAAGCTGGGTTTTTACAAAGTTACGCCATCAAAACTTAAGTTTTGCCCTTGGGTGAAATGGGATATAGCGAGAAACGAACGTCCATGAAGGAAACTTCCCGGAGTTTATTTATTAGGAAAGTTTGTGGGAACTCCACGTAAATTTTATTATAACGATGAGCGAATTCTTTATATTGGGCAAACAGTAAGCCAGTCTATTACAAAACGACTTTATCAGTTCGAAAGATCAGCTTTTCAGGGAAAACCAGCACATTCAGGAGGATCTAAGTTTAGAAATAAAGTCTGTGAATGTGAAACTCCACCGTCGTTTCTCCGTGTTTCTATTTTACCTGTTGACCTGAAATCCCAAGATAAATTAACAACTTATGTGAATTATATTGAAAGGCTTCTGCTATGGGAATATGTAAAGGAGCATGGCAAATTGCCCATCTGCAATTCAAGATAGACTGGGCTTGTGTTCACAAATGAACTTAATATTTGTTTAAGGATTGTCTAAGCTTTACTTCAAAAAAAAGAAAAAGGGTCAAAAAAAGGTCTACCTCTCCGGGGCACGAATTTTTCGGAAGGGGATATCACGAAGTCGCTCCTTGGCTCCATGTGCAAAAAAACTGCGTTCTTAGCTTTTCCCTTCTATATATCAACCACAACCGCCCGAACACTAAAAACCACACTATTCGTCATCGCGAGCGACTGTAAGGAGCGTGGCGATCCAGGTGTTTGCTTTGCGCGGGCCAGAACCTGGATTTACCCCTTCGGGGCAAGAAATTATTGGTTGATCATCACGGTCGCGTCGGCAAAGCCTCCTCGCAAAGACGACTCAGGCAAACCCTCTCAGTCTTTTTCCGGAACCGGAAACGGGTGCTTCTGACGAAACGAGTCTAATGCTCATAACGGCTGAAATCAATTAAAACTTTAACAATAAAGAGCTTGGTGAAATTCTGACGGGTTGTTTTGTTGAGGGTTATATGGGTCTGGAAGAAGCGGGGTAACGTTTTTTGCCTTTTGGGATTCGTCTTGACAAGAGTTGGCGGACTTGTGAAGATACCGATCCACACTAATACCCCTCCTACTCCTTCGGGGCATGAAAGCTAATGAAGGGGGCATAACCGGGGCATGAAGACAATGGAGAATGGAATGGCTGACGAATCAGCGGCAGAAAATGACTCTGAATCAGGGTTTTTTGCCCGGCTGAAATCCGGGCTGGCAAAGACTCGCTCGAACTTTGCGGAGGGCTTTGACAATATTGTTCACGGTAAAGCGAAAGTTGGACCGGAGTTACTGGAAGAGCTTGAGGAAACTCTTCTCACTGCCGATGTGGGCACGCAGGCCACCTCATACATTTTGGAAGATCTGAAACATGAGGTTTCCCAGAACCGGATTCGTGAAAACAGGGAAGTGCTGGAACAATTAAAGCAACGCATGGTTCACGTCCTGCTGCAAAATCAGAAGCCGTTAACGTTTTCAGGACATCAGCCTTTTGTAATACTGGTTGTGGGTGTGAATGGCTCAGGTAAAACCACTACCATCGGAAAGCTGGCTCAGTATTGGAAGCAGCAGGGCAAGAAAGTTCTGCTGGCGGCTGGGGACACGTTCAGGGCAGCGGCCATTGACCAGTTGCAGGTTTGGGCGGAGCGGTCAGGCATTCCCTGTATCAGTCAGAAGAGTGGTGCTGATCCTTCCGCCGTTGCTTATGATGCGGTTCAGGCCGGAGTGGCCCGTGAAATGGACTTGGTTATCATTGATACGGCAGGGCGACTGCAAACCAATACTAACCTGATGGAAGAATTGAAAAAAGTTAAGCGTGTGATTGGAAAAGTCCTGCCGGGGGCCCCCCATGAAACCTTACTGGTTCTGGACGCGACCATTGGGCAAAACAGTATTTCTCAGGCCAAACTATTTAATGAAGCGCTGGAGGTGGATGGATTGGTGATGACAAAGCTGGATGGAACGGCAAAAGGTGGGGTTCTGTTCAATATAACGAATGATTTAAAACTTCCAGTTCGATTCGTGGGCGTGGGTGAGAAGCCGGAAGATTTGCAGGAATTTATTGCGGAAAATTTTGTGGAAGCGTTAATCCCCGGTTAAGACTTCCGGTTTTGAATAAATATTTTTCAGGATGGAACGCTATAGAGGGGAAAATGGAGGCGCCGGGCGGACTCGAACCGCCGATAGAGATTTTGCAGACCTCTGCCTTACCACTTGGCGACGGCGCCCTGCTGGTTATAACGATAGAAAAAATGGAGCGGGAGAAGGGGTTCGAACCCTCGACTTCAACCTTGGCAAGGTTGCACTCTACCACTGAGTTACTCCCGCATATTTTCTGTCTGGGATGGAAGACCCGAAACTAATTATATTTCCTCAACTGCAATTGTCAAATTCTATTTTCTAAACTTCACTTCAGTTCCTTCGATAAGGCGAAGAATATTGCCGTAATGCCTTTGCACGGTGAGCAGACCGATAATGACTGCAAGATAAATATAGGGTAGTGGCAACTCAAAAAAAATGGCGAACAGGGGCAGGAAAATCGCTGCCATGATCGATCCTATGGAAACATACCCCGAAATCCACAGGCAGACAGAAAATACCCCAACCGCGCACAGTGTCGCCCAGGGCATGATATAAGAAAACAGGCCGAGGCTGGTTGCGACTCCTTTTCCGCCCTTGAGCTTCAGGAAAATGGAGTAAAGGTGACCGAGAAAGACCATGAGTCCGGCGAGGGCGATCGGCATTGGTTTTTCGTATAACGATCCGGCGCAAAAAACAACGAGGAGCCCTTTCAGCACATCTCCCAGCAAGGTCAGCAGCCCGGCTTTTTTGCCCATCACTCTAGCTACGTTGGTGGCTCCGATATTGCCGCTACCGTGTTCGCGGATGTCCATGTTCCGGGCTTGTGCTAGCATGACGCCGAATGGGATGGACCCGATTAAATATGAGATCAGACACAGGGCTAAAATTTCAGTTGGCATAATGCAAGGTCACTCTGTCTTGTTCACCTATGACTCACTTTGTAGCTTGGACTTCAGTTTTAATTTAGCTCTTTTTTCGATTTGTCGCACCCGCTCGCGGGAAAGGCCGATCTCTTTTCCGATTTCCTCCAACGTTTTTACTTCGCCGAAAAAACCAAAACGCAATTTGAGAATCAAGGCTTCCCTCTCAGAGAGGTCTTCCAGTAACTGGTCTACCTTTTCACTGAGCGATGCCTGCATGAGTTGGTCATCGTAGGGGATGAGGTCCTGGTTTTCCAGAAGATCCAGATAAGGTGTGTCATCACCATCTTTTAAAGGAGAGTCGAGAGAAAGGTGGGTTCGGTAGGCGCGCATGATAGAGTTGACTTCTTCATCTCCATATCCTAGGCTACTTGCCAGTTCAGACTGGGTCGGTTCGCGCTCCAGGTCCTGCGCCATCTGCTGGCTTCTTTTGTTGATCTTGAAGACTTTTCCGGCCTGCTTGACAGGAAGCTTGACTGTACCGGATTGTTCAGCGAGGGAGTGTATGATAGCCTGCTTGATCCACCATACTGCATAGGTGATGAACTTGACATTCCTGCCAACGTCAAAACGTTTGGCGGCCTGAATCAATCCGATATTTCCTTCCTCAATCAAATCTTGGAGAGAAACGCCCAATCCCTTGTATTTATTAGCGACGGTCACGACATATTTTAAATTTCTACGTACCATTTCCTGAATAGCTTTAGGATCTCCGGCGTTAATGGATTTTGCCAGCTTGATTTCTTCTTCCCGGGTGAGGAGCCTGATCTTACTGATCTCTCCCATATACAGGGTGAGTGGGTCATGGCGGGCTCCCTTGTTTGTCGCCGGAGAAGGATGTTTTCCTGTCTTGCGTCTAGGGGCCTTTAGCATAGCTTCCTTAGTTTAGCGCAAGGCTCTCAAACGAAGCCGAGCTTCTTTCGCGAACTCGCTTCTGGGAGATTTTTTAATAACGTTTTTATAATAAGTACTGGCTCCTGAAAAATTTTGTTCATGATAATAGGATTCGCCTAACAGGAATTCCGCTTCGAGAATATAGGAATGGTTAGGGTACTCCATCCTTAAGCGCTCAAGCCTTTTAATAGCCGATTGGTAGGAGCCGGTGCGGTAATAAAATTTTCCGATCTCAAACATATTTTGCGCCAGAACATCCAGACACTGCTTGATTTTTTTTTTCACTTTTTCTGCGTAAGGGCTTTGCGGAAAATCCAGTGCAAAGCGGCGAAAGCCTTCCAGTGCTGAGTTGACTGGCGTTAAGTCTCGTGAAGCCAAATCAATCAGCTTGAAACTGGCCATGGTTTTATAATAATACGCTCGGTCGACAAACCGGTGAGCGGGGTAGAGTTCGGTAAACTTCTGGTAATAAAATTTAGCGTCTTCATATTCTTTCGCATCGTAATGAATGTCTGCGAGCAACATGGTGGCTGCCACCCGTTCTTTACTGTCCGGATAATCTTCCATCAATTGCTGAGCTTTGGCTTTGGCTTCTTCGGTGCTCTTCTCCTTGGCAAGTTGCTTGCTTTGTTGCAACAATTGACTTGCGGAAACGTTCTCCTCTTTTTTCGTGGTGGAACAGCCGAAAAAAAACGCTATCACAGAAACCAAAATGAAGTAAGCTAAGAATTTTGAGGACAGGTTAAATGGTAACATTACGGTGTTTAGATGGTTGTGGGTTGTCTCCAAATATATATTAAAAAACCTTATATTTAAAGAGCTTAATCATTTTTCAGGGCTTTAAAGCTTCTTGCTTATCGATAAACCTTCATGCTATAACTTTACCAATATTCCCATTTTTTTGGATGAAGGACTTATTCAAAAAAAACATTATGATATGATATGAAACGAGTTCTCAAAATTATACTGTTAAACCTGTTGGCCTTCCCTAAGTTCGCTTTTGCCGCAGGCCCTGCTTCTACCGATTCGTGGGGACTGCTTTCTGTCTTCGAAAAAGGCGGGATCATGATGTATCCCATTCTTTTTGCTTCTGTACTCATGTTTGGGGTTGCTGCTGAGCGTCTTTATAACCTGAGAAGGAAGAATGTCATCAACTCTGACTTTCTCGGGAGTATCCGAAATCAGTGGGACTGGAAAGACACACAAAAAACTCTGCAGTTGTGCAACTCCTATGATAATTCGCTTTCACGGATTTTGAAGGTGGGGTTATTGCGGGTTGGGGGCAAGCTCGATGAAATTGAGAGGGCGATTGAAGGTGCTGGTCAGCATGAAGCATCTCTGATGAATTCGAATCTCCGAGTATTGGGCGCTGTGGCGAACATCACTCCGATGATGGGGCTTTTGGGAACCGTATTCGGTATGATCAAGGCCTTCAATGTGATTTCTCTCAGCGGCACCGGAAACCCTGGCCTTGTGGCCAGTGGTATATCCGAAGCGTTGATCACGACTGCTGCGGGAATGGTGGTTGGCATCCCGGCATTGGCTCTGTATCACTACTTCCGGGGGAAAATTGATCGCTATGTTTTCGAGATGGAAGAGATTTCCTTCCAACTCATTGAAGAGCTTTCCTACGATGGCATTCGAAAAGCCAAACCTGCGACCTCAGAACCGTCCAAGGAAAAACCTAAAAAGGTATCAAGCTTTGGCTGATCGTTCAGACATTGGTCTTTCTGTTTAAAGGGATTCACCATGCAATTCAGAAAAGAAGAAGAAGATAGTTTCGCGTTGGACATGACCCCCATGATCGATGTGGTGTTTCTACTTATTATTTTCTTCATGGTGTCCACGGTGTTTGTGGATTTTAGCAGAAAGATGGATATTGACCTGCCGACTTCCAAGTCCTCTGTCATTGATGAAAGCCCCAAAACCCTGGAGGTTGAGATGTTGAAAGACAAAAAAATCTTTCTAGAGGGAAAGCCGGTAACGCTTCTGGGGCTGGAAACAACCCTCGCAAAAATGCAACTCAAGGACAAAAAACCAAGTGCTACCATCCGGGCTGATAAATCCCTTCCTTATGGGGATGTGATTCAGGTCATGGGTCTTTTACAAAAAAAGGGCATTCCTGATATCAGCGTTGCAGTAAAATAAGGTATAATCGTTTAACTCATACACAATTTTTTTATGATAAGTTTGCCCCGAAGTTTGGGCAGACTCTTTTCGTTTTTAAGGAGATTTTGATGGCAACCTACACGAAGGAAAAAGATGTCGAAACCACACTGGAAGATGATGCTTCTGCGCGGAGCGCAATGCAGGAAGTATTTTCCAACACCGCCAGATGGCCGATTGGGTTCGGCGGTTTTACCGCAGATGTGACGGCAAACATAAATGGCGTTGAGCAAAAGGGTGCTGTGACAGTTAAAGGTACCAAAGAAATCGAGACCGATATCAGCGAAGAAAAAGCCAAGGGCTTCCTTACGGAAAATTTGGCTTCCATTGCCATGCACAGAGGCCCGCGTTCTTTTGATGAGTCAGATGGCAAATACAAGCTTAGCTTCGGCGATGACGGCACTCACCCGTTGGGAAGAAAGCTCGTCATGGGAGGCGATGGCATGAGTTCTTTCTATCGTATCAAGGACGGCAGAATTCAGCAGATCAACAGGCAGACACCGCGTTTTTCTTTTTCCATCAATATTGAAGAGAGCCGGAAAAATCAGGATGGCAAATTCCTGACCCATAAATACTCTGTGTTTTATTTCAATCCGGAAACCAAAGGTTTGAAAGATGTGGAAAGCTACACGGATGAATATACACGAGTGGGTGAGGCCGACCTTCCTGAACGGCGTCGCATCATCAACTGCGAAGAAGGTGCGATTTCCGTTTCTACCATGACGCTCAGCAACCACAAGCTTTTGTAAATAAGTATCAGTTGGCATGGATGGAAAACCCTTTTCATCCATGCCAATTAGACCTCCCTTTACTGTTAAAGCGACGTATCCACTACTTGCGCGTTATTTTCCACAGCGACTCCTTTGCTGACAATGGAGTTTTTTACGGTGGCACTGGAGCCGATGGTAGCGCCTTCCCATAGGATGGAATTTTCCACGACAGCACCTGGCCGCAGGCGACATCCATTGCCAAGCACCGCATAGGGACCAACTTGCGCGTCATTAGAGATTTCGCAGTCTTTTCCGATATGCACAGGTGGCACTACCAGAGGCCCTTCAGGGTTCCTCGATGGCGGAGCTTTTAACGCTAACTTCCCATCAAGCGCATCGGTTTGTGCTTGAATATAGGTTTCCCGCGTGCCCATGTCGATCCAGTATTTTTCATGCAGGGTTCCATAAACCGGCAGCCCCTCTTCGATCATCTGCGGGAACACGTCTTCTGTGGTGCCATAGAATTTTCCTGAAGGGATGCGGGAAAATATTTCCGGTTCCATGATTTGAATACCCGTGAACATAACTCGCTGGGTTGTTGCGGGAGAATTTTTAATTGACGCATTCACAAAGCAGGTGATGCGCCCGTCATCGGCCAATTCGATAGGCTCATATTTTTCCGGCTCAGCGTTCTTTCTCACGACCAGTGTCAGGGAGGACTTTTTTTCTTTATGAAAACTCAGAACTTTGCCCAAGTCGATATCTGCGAGCACGTCACTGTTCATCACCAAAAATGTTTCTTTTTCAAAAAATGGTTGGGCTTTTTTGATTCCACCGGCGGTTCCGAGAATTTCTTTCTCTCTGGAAAACTGCAGGTGCACTCCGAAATCTGCGCCGTCACCGAAATACTCAATAATTTTTTCAGGCAGGTGGTGCACGTTGATGATGATGTCCTGAATGCCATTGGAGCTCAAAAAGTTCAACGTGTGTTCCAGAAGAGGCTGGTTTAAAACAGGGAACATGGGTTTTGGAAGGTTCAGTGTTAAAGGTTTGAGGCGAGTGCCGAAACCTGCCGCCAGGATCATGGCCATCATTTCTTTTGCGCCATCGCCTTGAGCGATTTCGTAAAGGGAGGACGGGCAATGCCTTCTTCAGTGATGATGGCGGTGACCAGTCTGTTAGAGGTGATGTCGAATGCGGGATGACCTACCTCAATGCCTTCCGGTGCAATTCTTTTTTTGTTGATGTTTACCACTTCTTCGGCTGAGCGTTCTTCGATGGGGATTTCGTCACCTGAAGCCAGAGAAAGGTCCAGAGTTGAGACTGGCGCGGCGACGTAAAATGGAATATTATTTTCCCTGGCAAGCACCGCAACCATATAGGTGCCTATTTTGTTTGCGACATCCCCATTTTTCGCAATACGGTCGGCACCGACAAGGACCAGATCGACTTCCTTGTTTTTCATAAAGAAACCGCACATATTATCGGTAATAAGCTTGACAGGAATATTATTTTCCTTGAGTTCCCATGCTGTCAGTCTTGCCCCTTGCAGGAAAGGCCGTGTCTCATTAGCCAGTACGCGGATATTTTTACCCGCGTTGATGGACGCGCGAACCACTCCCAGTGCGGTGCCAAAGCCTGCTGTCGCTAAAGCCCCGGCGTTGCAATGGGTCAAAACTACATTGCCGCTTTTGACCAGAGTTTGTCCGTGTTGTCCTATCGACTGGTTGATGCTGATATCTTCGGCCAGGATGGTGAGCGCTTCTTCCTTCAATCGGACTTTCAGTTTGGGGATAGAAAGGTTTTTTGAGTCCCTCGCAAGCTGTTTCATCCGGTTGATGGCCCAGGCAAGATTCACCGCGGTCGGTCGGGATTTGCCGAGTTGGTCGCATTGCTTCTCCATCTGGCTGTAAAATTCATCGAAGTTGGAAGCATTGATCGCATCGGTTCCAAGGCTGACCCCCATGGCTGCGGCGACACCGATGGCCGGTGCTCCCCGGATAACCATGGTTTTAATGGCCTGCTCGACTTCTTCGATGGTTTTACAGTCAACAAAAACTTTTTCTGCCGGAAGACGAGTCTGATCGATCATCCTCACTACTCCGCCTACATACTCTATGGTTTTAATCATGAATTATTTTCTTTAACAAGGTTGGGAATTTTAGCAGTTAGCTTGTCTCGAAAAATGGATTCATCCATCCCGCTAATTTCGATGGTTTTGTTTTTACTGCTGAGTCCCGCGACGATATAGACCCTGGAAGGATTCACCCCCAGCCATCTGGACAGGAATTTAACACAGGCTTTATTAGCAGTTCCGTCTACAGGTGGTGAGGTCAATCGAATTTTTAAGGAATTATTATGAATCCCCGAAACCTCGTTCCGGGATGATCTGGGCTGGATGACGGCTGAGAACCAGATTCCATTTTTGCAAGGATTAATCCTGAGCAGAGTTTCCAGCATTGCCGTTTTGGGTTCACGTTTTAAATTTATTTAAATGCTCTACCGCAGTGGCCCGGATATTATCCATCAGTTGCTGCTTCTGTCTCTGCAATTTTTGGAT
Source organism: Nitrospinales bacterium (assembly GCA_965263085.1). GTDB lineage: Bacteria > Nitrospinota > Nitrospinia > Nitrospinales > VA-1 > LS-NOB. Next base: position 1,046,449 of record OZ253582.1, on the reverse strand, counting down.
ATCCTTCTGTAAGGAGCCCAGCTCTTTTTCGGCGTTTGCTTTATGCTGTTCGGCATGCTGCTTTGCGGCGTTGATGATTTTTTTTGCTTTTTCTTTCAGAATCTCTGGTGTTAACTGCGAAAATGCACTATTGCTGTTTGACCGATCTTCATGGGGTTTTCCCATCTCCTGAATCAGTTGGTCTTTTTCCGCTAGCTCTTTTCGCAGTGTCCGTAACTCTTCTTCCATTCTGAGCGAGGTTCCGGACCCAGTTTCCTGTTGGACAAGTTCGTTCAGGCTTTGTTCGAGTCCTTTAATTCTCGTTTTTTTAGAATCGATCTGACAGGCATTATCCTTGAGTTCTTGCTCTATGGATTTAAAATCATCGGCCACAAGGTGGAGGAAGGTATCGACTTCCTGCTTGTTATAGCCACGGAACGCGTCCTGAAAGCACTGCTCTAAAATGTCAAGATAAGTCAGACGCATAATAGATTACTGTAGTCTCAGTGCTAGGGCTCCCAGCGACTGGACCAAAAAACTTTGCAGAAAAACAATTACCAGAAGAACAATGATGGGTGAAAAATCGATTCCTATTCTGGACATGGGAATTAACTGTCGTACTCGAAGCAAAACAGGTTCTGTGATACTGTATAAAAACTGGACGATGGGATTATACGGGTCCGGGTTCACCCAGGATAACAGGGCACGGATGATGATGATCCACATATAAAGCTGTAAAATAATGTTTAGGATCTGGGCGGTCGCTTGTAATAAGTTTCCTAGAATAAACACAAAGCATGAGGTGTAGGTTTTTCGATTAACTTCGTTAGAGCACTGGAAAAAACCATTGCTGACTGCTCTCTCTAAAATATCTGAAAACTTCTTTATTGTCAACGAGCCGAGCTTATGAAACGGACAAAAATTAAAGATATCCTTAAAGGTAAGGAAGAGCAAGTGCTGGTTAAGGGTTGGGTGAGAACCCGTCGGGATTCCAAGGGAGGGTTTTCCTTTCTGGAAATCAATGATGGTTCCTGCTTTGCAAATATTCAGGTTGTGGCTGAGCACACTCTTCCGGATTATTCCTCCATCGAGAAACAGATGACGACGGGTAGTTGCGTGGCGGTGCACGGCAACCTAGTTACCTCACAGGGCAAGGGCCAGTCTAGGGAAGTTCTGGCTACGAAAATCGAAGTTTATGGGGCGGCCTCTGTCGAGACTTATCCTTTGCAGAAGAAGCGGCATTCCTTTGAGTTTTTGCGTGAGATCGCGCACCTACGCCCGCGTACCAATACTTTTGGTGCGGTCATGCGGGTTCGCAACCGACTGGCTTTTGCCATCCACCAGTTTTTTCAGGGCAAAGATTTTCTTTATCTGAACACGCCTATTGTGACTACCAGTGATTGCGAAGGTGCGGGAGAAATGTTTCAAGTGACAACTCTGGATATGGCCAAACCTCCGAGTGTGGATGGGAAAATTGATTATACTCAGGATTTTTTCGGCGAGAAAACCTCGCTCACTGTCAGCGGACAACTCGAAGGGGAGATCTATGCCATGGCCTTTTCAGAAGTTTATACGTTTGGGCCGACCTTTCGCGCCGAAAACTCCAACACCAGCCGACATCTCGCCGAGTTTTGGATGGTGGAGCCGGAAATGGCCTTTTATGATCTGGATGACGATATGAATCTGGCGGAAGAATTTATCAAATACCTGCTGGCGGATGTAATGGAACACTGTGCTGAAGATATGGAATTTTTTAACAAGCGCATCGACACCACCATTCTTGAGACTTTGAGAAATATCACTGACAACAGATTTGAGAGGTTGACTTATACCGACGCTATTCACCAATTGCAAAAATCATCTGAGACCTTTACCTATCCTGTGGAGTGGGGCTTTGCCTTGCAGGCGGAGCATGAGCGCTATCTCAGCGAGAAGGTTTTCAAAAAACCGATCATCGTGTTCAACTACCCAGAGGAGATTAAATCCTTTTACATGAAACTCAATGAAGGCGGTGAAACTGTGCGGGCTATGGATGTGCTTTTGCCTAACCTTGGGGAGATCATTGGTGGTAGCCAACGCGAGGAAAACTATGATGCGCTATTACAAAGGATGCGGGATAAAGACCTCAACCCGGAAGAATACTGGTGGTACCTCGATCTGAGGAAATTTGGCTCGGCCCCTCACTCAGGATTCGGGTTGGGATTCGAACGACTGGTCCAGTTCGTCACTGGGATGGAAAATATCCGAGACGTAATCCCCTTTCCCCGAACCCCAAAACACGCTAAATTCTGATCTGCCACGGTTTCTTCTATTGATCGGGACTTATCCCGTTTCTTCCGGGCACTTTTAGGGTGAGGCGAACAGCGACCTCTATATGCTGGGTCTGGGGGAACATGTCGATCAACTGGATATCTCGGATTCGATAACCATCGAGGCGTTCCAGGTCACGCGCCAAGGTAGATGGATTACACGAAACATAAATAATCTGTTGGGAATTTGTATCGATTAAAGTTTGGATGACTGTTTCGGAGCAACCTTTTCGAGGAGGGTCGACGATGAAGGTGTGAGGAGCCTCATCCAAAGCAAGGGCATGTTCTTCTACCGTTCCGGTAAGGAATTGGCAGTTTGACAGTCCATTACTTTCGGCGCTCAGTCTTGCGTCCTCCATCGCGGGTGCAAATTTTTCAATTCCGATAACATTTCTACCCCGTTTTGCCAGCCACAGAGCGATGCCCCCCGCCCCACTATAGGCATCGATTACAGTTTGGCCTTCCTCGGTCCATTTGCTGATGAGGGTATAAAGTTTTTCTGCCTGCTCGGAATGCACCTGGAAAAACGAACCCAGGGACAGATGGAAGTCCAACCCGCCAAGATTTTCCCTGTAATGGTTTTTGCCCCACAACACCCGGTCTTCGGCACCGAGTATGACATTGGTGTTTTGCATATTGATGTTCTGAATTAGCCCTACAATGCCCAGCTTTTTTAATTGGTCCTCCCTGGTCAGTTCTGCAAGGAATCCTCTTGGGAATCTGCCCTTGTAAGTGACCAGTCCGACCAGAGTTTCCCTTGTAAATGCAGAATGCCGAATGATTAATCCGCGCAGGAGCCCGCGATAATGGTGTTCGTTGTAGATAGAGATATCGTGTTTTTCCAAAAGCTGGCGCAGCCACTCTTTTGTGTCGTTGATAGTGGGCAGGAGAATATCACATGTGGTGGAGTTAGCGATCTCATGGGAGCCTTCTGCGTAAAACCCGATCAGAGGTTTTCCTCCTTTTCCCTGCACCGCGAAACTGCCTTTGTTGCGGTATTGGTATCTGGTGTTGGCCGGGATAATTTTAATATTTTCTGTGGTTTCGATATGGGCAATGCGTTGCAGGCTGTCCTTGACCACCTGGACTTTAAACTGTAACTGTTTTTCGTAGTTCAAGTCCTGAAACTTGCAACCTCCACATTTGAAGAAAACCGGGCAGGGCGGGTCGACACGGTCTTTCGACAGTTCAATTCTTTTTAATACATCCACTACTCCAAAGCGCGGAGTGGTTTTGATAATTTTTCCCAAGATGTGGTCGCCGGGCAGCCCGCCTGGTGTAAAGAGAGTGTAGCCTTCGTGTCGGCAAAGGCCGTCACCGCTGGAGGCCAGCGTTTCGACATCCAGCTCAAGCCGGTCTCCTCTTTTTACGGGAATATTAAGTTTCAGTTTTGCCATGAGTTAAAGAGCGTTCCTGAGTAATGGGAAATTGGAAACACTTGAACTTGCAGAGAAGCGCGAGAAATGTGGTTGCCATTCTATTCAGCTTTTTGCCAGGCTTCAAGAGTTTTTATGACCTTGTCTTCATTGTGAAATCCATCGGCTTTCAGGTCATATCTAATGTTCTGAACTCGTGGAAATCATATTAAATCAAGCTTATTATAGTGTTGTTTATCAATCCGGCGGGAGGTAATTTAAAATATCAGGTTGAAAGAGGGTGGTATACTTCCGTTCTATGAGTGATTACATTGCCATATTTGGAGCGGTGAAAGAGGAAATTGCTGGCATCAAACGCGCCATGAATATTTCAGACCATGTGCGCCTCGGCAAAACTTCTGTCTGGTCCGGCAAGTGGGAGAAGAAGAATATTGTCCTGGTTCGATCCGGAGTTGGAAAGCTAAGAGCCAGGGATACCGTCCTGCAAGTCATCGACCACTTTCAACCTGAAGTCCTGATCAGCATTGGCTATGCCGGTGCGGTCCAGCCGGAACTGAATATTGGCGATCTGGTGATTGCCGATGTCATTCTGGAGGCAAAAGGAGAAGGGGAATATTTTCCAGATCCCAATTGGTTGGGTCGCGCCAGGGGGATTTCTTGTCATGATGGAGTCAAAGCCTTTGTGGGCGGGCTACTAACCGTCGATGGCGTGATTCATGACCCTGCCAGCAAGCAGGAACTGGGGGAAAGGTATAGTGTTCAAGCGGTTGAAATGGAAACTTCGGCAATTGCCGGAGTGGCTGAAGAAAGAGGCCTGCCCTTATTATCTTTGCGGGCGATTTCCGACAGGTTGGATCAGGAACTTTTAGATAGTTCCTCGTTCCTGGGAAGTGATGGAGAAATTTCGACCCTCAAAGCCGGGTGGTATGTACTGACGCACCCGTGCGCCATCAAAAACGCTTTGTCGCTTCGCGCTCAAACTCAAATTGCGACTCAAGCCATGACAAGGTTCCTCTCCGACCTGTTACGTTAAACTTAACGTTTGGTTCCTGTATCTTCCGGTACGACTTTGTCTCTGCTTATCTGTTGCTTTTACTTCTATTTATTTGATTTTTTTGTTGACCCCCCCCCAATGATAATATGGGCGTTTTTGCGGGTAATATAAACTTTCGGAATTTCCGTAAACTTTTTTTGGAGATAATAATGCGATTGATATTGGTTTCAACATTTTTTTTCGTTTCCGTGCTAAATGTATCTTCGGTTTTTGCGCAACCGTATTTTAGTATTTCCGGAATGTTCGTCAATGCTGAAGACTCAGATATTGAACATCTGGATACAAAGGTTGGGACAATAGAGTATGATGCCGGATTTGGTATTTCTGGAGCTGTGGGTAATAAATTTGCGAATGGCTTGAGAATAGAGACTGAATATACTTATAGGAAAGCTACCGCCGATGTAATCAATATCCCTGTATTAGGCCTCGTTGAAGAAGATGTTAATGAAGATATTAAGACTCACACTATCTTAGCTAATGTTGTTTATGATTTTAAATTGAGTGGTGGCTTCTCTCCTTATCTTGGGGCAGGTCTAGGTATTGGCTGGGTAGAGGATGCCGAGGGCGCGGAGTTTGCCTATCAGGTTCTTACGGGTATCAATTATGCAGTTAGTGAGTCTACCGATTTCATTGTTGGATATCGTTATACTGGTATGACTGATATAGAGGTCGCTACCAATGTGGACCTTACAGTGGATACCCACAACTTCGAGATAGGGATGAGGTTCTCATTATAAAAGTTGTCAAGCGAGCGGTACTTCGGAATAGTTTTTGGCACTCTTTCTCACGGAGTTCCACTGCTAGGGGCTATCATTTGTCTTTTTCCTCGAACTATATGATCCAGAGTGACTAATTGTTCCAGAAGTTCGGGGAGCAGGTCGAGCTTCAGCATATTAGGTCCGTCCGATAGCGCCTGATCAGGATCCGGGTGGGTTTCCATAAACAGGGCATCGCAACCCACTCCTACTGCTCCACGAGCGAGGTCGGGGATCATTTCTCTTTGTCCGCCACTCTTCGTACCTTGGCCTCCGGGTTGTTGCAGGCTGTGGGTGGAATCGAACACTACTGGATAACCGTAGTCCCGCATCAAAACGAGGGAGCGCATATCCACCACCAGATTGTTATAGCCAAAGGTGGCCCCTCGTTCTGTCAGCAGGATATTTTTATTGCCGCTCTCTTCAAGTTTGTTCACGACATTCTTCATATCCCAGGGGGCCATGAACTGTCCTTTTTTAACGTTGACCGGCTTGCCGGTGCCAGCCGCTTTCACCAGAAGGTCTGTTTGTCGGCAAAGAAATGCCGGGATTTGTAAAACATCGAGCACTTCCGCCGCAGGTTTGACTTCCTCTTCCTTATGAACGTCGGATAAAACAGGAAGTTTCAGATCGGTCTTGATCTTTTGCAGGATTTTTAATCCTTCTTTCAATCCCGGGCCGCGAAACGATTGAAGGGAAGATCGGTTGGCTTTATCGTAGGAAGCTTTAAAAATAAAAGGCACACCCATGTCTTCAGTAATGCGCTTCAGCTTTTCGGCAATGTTTCGGGCAATTTTTTCAGACTCAATCACACAAGGGCCGGCGATCAAAGCTAGAGGATTCTTTCCGCCTATGTTAAAGGCACCTGTAGAAACAGCGTGGGTAGTTTTGGGCGTGTGACTCATTCGGGCCTTGGTGAAAGGGCACTTTGCACTTCATGGGAAATGGGGACGGGGTGGGGCACTTCGGTCCGAGGAGGGAGCCCCTCCTCGGCAAGAAGGCTCAGCATGATTTCGCGCACTTTTTCGTTGTTGCTGGTCTTATACACGTTAGGAAACCCGTTTGCCGTAATTTCCGCAAGATTGATATCCGGAAAATCATCTGTGAGAAGAAAAATCACAGGGGTTATCCGGAACTTCTTTTTTATATTCATCAGGTGTTTGATCTCGTTTTTTTCCTTACGCGGGACAAACACCATCAGGTCACAATTAATAAGTTCGGATTTTTTGAAACAATCGCCGGGGGACACGAACGTCATAACGGTAAAAATCTCCTCACTGAGAAATTTTGCCATCTGAATGCGCTCGCCCCTAATTGGGTCAACGATGTAGATGGTCTTGTAATTCATAAAATTTTCCTGAAGTTAAAATCACAGCCCAAGTTTAACATTAAAAGAGGGTGTTGGTAACGTAAAATCAGGCTGATCAGGATATGCGGTTTGCTTTATTTATTGCCCTGTGGAAGAATAATACAATGCATGGATGGCAAACTTCCAGATTATCCAAATGAATAGACAAATTGGTTTCCTGTTGCTGATTTTGTTTCTGGCTGTTCCTCCCGCCTATTCCAAAGACCGTGTGGTCGTCGTTAAACTTTCCGGGGCGATCAACCCGGCAGTTGCTGAATATGTTTCCCATGAAATTAGTCAGGCCAACGCCGAGCAGGATACGTTGATCGTACTGCATATGGATACTCCCGGTGGGCTGGATACCTCCATGCGGCAGATCATCAAAAAAATTCAGGGTTCTCAAGTTCCGGTGGCTTCCTTTGTTGCTCCGAGTGGATCGCGTGCCGCCTCAGCGGGAACGTTCATCACCATAGCGTCCCATATTGCCGCCATGGCTCCGGGCACCAATATTGGTGCTGCAAGTCCAGTGAATATGATGGGCGGGGGAGGCGAAGGCGAGCAGGCCAAAACCATGAAGAAAAAAGTGACTAACGATGCCGCGGCTTACATTCGGTCTCTGGCGGAACTTAGAAATCGTAACGTCCACTGGGCGGAACTGGCAGTGGTCAATAGTGTTTCGATATCGGCGGAGGAGGCTAGGAAACTTAATGTGATTGACCTCATTGCCGGAGATGTGAAAGCACTGGTACTGGCTGTAGATGAAAGGGAAGTACAAGTCGCGTCAGGCCCTGTTACGCTCAAGACTAAAAATCTAGAAATTGTTTATCACGAGATGAACCCTCGGCAGAAAATGCTGGATATCATTTTCAGCCCCAACGTGGCCTATATCCTTATGATGCTTGGTATGGTAGGACTTTATTTTGAGTTGTCCAATCCCGGACTGATTTTGCCGGGTGTCATTGGAGCCATCAGCCTCATTCTTGCGCTCTATGCCATGCAAGCCTTGCCGATCAATTATTCCGGACTTTTACTGATCATTTTTGGTGTGATTTTGTTCATCGTTGAGATCAACGTCATGAGCTACGGCCTGTTATCTTTGTCTGGGATGATTTCGATTTTTCTCGGGTCCACCATGCTGATCGACAGTGACGATCCTGTTATGCAGGTTTCTCGGACCATTCTTTACCCGACGCTGGGACTGACCGCTGTTCTGTCGCTAGGCATCTTTGTTCTCGCTACCCGTACCCGCAACCTCAAAAAACTAGGAGGGATGGAAGGAATGGTTGGCGAAACGGGCCTGGTGAAAGAAACCCTGAACCCGAAAGGCCATGTCATGGTCCACGGGGAATTGTGGGAGGCGGAAGCGGAAACATGGGCTGCCGAGGGAGAAAGAGTTCGGGTCGATGCGGTGGAAGGGCTAAGAATTAAAGTTTCTCAAGTTGAAGATCCGAGTTAATAAGGTGACATGGACTCAGTTTGCTGGTCTGCTGGCGTTCTTTATATTAACCTCTGCAACCTTCCTAAGAGGATGACCTTCGTGAGATTTTAGGTTACATTTTTCTCTACGGTTTTTTCTTCAATGGCGCTTTTGAACATTCCGAAACTATGACGGTGCGTGAAGACATTTTAAAAGATATCAAAACTGTGGTGATTAAGGTTGGTAGTAGTGTTATTTCCAATCAGGATAAAGGTCGGTCGCCCTTAGAGTGCGGGTTGAGCAAGGACTGGGTGCGGCATTATGCCCGTAAAATAAAGACTATCCGCGATAAGGGCTACGATGTGGTACTGGTCTCATCCGGCGCCATCATGGCGGGCCGGGAACGCTTGGAATTTGGCCGCGCCGATTTAACCGTTCCTGAGAAGCAGGCTTGCGCCGCAATTGGCCAGAGCTTCCTGATGTATACCTATGAGAAAGCTTTTGATAAAAAAGGATTGAAGGTTGCCCAGATTCTTTTGAGCCACGAGGATCTGGAAAACCGCACGCGCTACCTGAATGCCAAGCACACCATCGGGGCGCTTCTGGAAAAGGGCGTTGTTCCCATCATCAATGAAAACGATTCGGTCGCGGTTGAAGAGATTAAAATTGGCGATAACGATACTCTTTCCGCGACCGTGGCTTGCCTGGTCGATGCGCAACTGTTAATCATTCTTTCCGATGTTGAGGGATTGTATGACCGGAATCCTTCTATGAAGAACAAGTCTGGCGCTGAAAAGGCTCAACTGATTTCCCGGATTTCCAAAGTCAATGAAGAGGTTGAACGCATTGCGGGAAAAAGCAGTAATCGATTGACGGTGGGGGGAATGCTCACCAAGGTTCTGGCGGCAAAAAAAACCATGAGCTTTGGCATTCCTGCTCTAGTGGTAAATGGACTAGACGAAAAGATCATCGAGAATATTTTTGCCGGTAAAGAAGTGGGTACATTGTTCTGGTCGGGAAAAGGAAAGATTCGTGACCGGAAACACTGGATTGCTCATACCCTGAAACCTGCTGGAGCACTAACCATCGATGAAGGCGCTCGCAAAGCTCTGGTAGAAAGAGGGAAAAGCCTCCTCCCCACCGGGCTGGTAAAAGTAAAAGGTAAATTTGAGTTTGGTAATGCCCTTACTCTTCTTGATGAAACGGGTAAAGAAATTGGCCGGGGACTGGTTAACTATAATTCACGTGACCTTGAGCAGATTAAAGGCATGAAAACTTCCGCCGTTCGTAGTCTGCTGGGCGAATCTTTTTACGAAGAAGTGATCCATCGTGACGACATGGTGGTTTTCCAAAGCTAAGGAAAAATATCACGGCTGCTGGCCCCATGGCTAGTGGGCGGAGGAGCTCCACATGGCTAAATGGTGGGAAAAAGAGCCGATTTGTTTTGAATGCCAGCCCGATTGTTTCAAGTGCTGCGTTAAATCAGGTATTGTGTATTTTGACAGGGCAGATATCCGCAGGGCCGCCAATTTTTTGAAAACCTCGCCCATTAAATTCAGAAAAACCTATCTCACCCGCGATGCAGGCGAGTGGGTTCTTAGAGTTGGGGAAGAGGGCAGGTCCTGCACTTTTTTGACTGATCAGGGATGCGGCATTCACGAGGGCAAACCGAAACAATGCCAGTCCTATCCATTCTGGCGAGAGAATATGGATTCCAGACCTATGTGGAAGCTGGTTGGAGGGTTCTGTCCTGGTATTGATATCGGCCCGATGATCCCTTTAGAAACTATAAAGACCTTCCTCAAAAAATTCACCCGCTAACGTGGGGCACGAGTAGCAATATCATTTTTTACTGGGCGAAGAGTTATTCTTGCAAAAAAAGCTATTGCTCATCGAGTCCTTTGGTACGTTGGTAGCTCGCCGTGTTGACAAGGGATGGAGGGGTGAGGATAATAGCTTGCTAGGCGCGGATTTTATCTGTTTTTGTTGTTTATCTGGAGAGACTGACATGCCGGTTGCGGTGGTCGTAGGAATGCAGTGGGGCGATGAAGGGAAGGGCAAGGTCATCGACCTGCTTGCCGAAAATGTTGATGTGGTGGCACGGTATCAGGGCGGTCATAACGCCGGGCATACCATTTGTTTCAATGAGAAACAATTTGTCCTGCATCTCATCCCATCCGGAATTTTTCATGAAAATAAATTATGCGTGATCGGTAACGGGGTGGTGGTAGATCCTTTGGCTTTGGTGAAAGAAATGCGCCAGTTAGAGGAAGCTGGAATTAACCTGAAAGGCCGGTTGGTCATCAGTGACCGGGCTAATATCATCATGCCTTATCACGGCACCAGCGATAAAGGCCGCGAGAGTGGAAGCGAGTTTCAGAAAATTGGCACAACGGGAAGGGGGATCGGTCCCTCCTACGCTGATAAAATTGCACGGGCAGGAATTCGGACCTGTGATCTTCGGGATAAAACCTACCTAAAAGAACGGTTACAGGCTAATTACAAGGAAAAGAAAAAGATTTTAAAGAGTCTTTACGGCACTGAATTACCCGGATTCAATAGTCTACTTGACGAGTTGATAAGCTACCGGGAAACCATTTTGAAATATATTGCCGATACCCACATTCTCATGCGTGATCAGATCGCTCAGGGGAAAAATATTTTGTGTGAAGGCGCGCAGGGAACTATGCTGGATGTGGATCATGGCACTTACCCGTTTGTGACGTCTTCCAATTCAACTGCAGGAGGTGCCTGCACCGGACTGGGTATTCCACCAACGAAGATAGATCGTACGCTGGGTGTGATCAAGGCCTACACCACTCGTGTTGGCGAAGGTCCATTCCCAACGGAGTTGTCGGATGCGGACGGCGAGCGTCTTGGTAAAGTCGGGCATGAGTTTGGCGCGACCACCGGCAGGCCTCGACGGTGCGGATGGTTTGATGCGGTGGTTGCAAAATATGGCGTTCATCTTAATGGAGTTGACGCGCTGATTCTCACGAAAGTTGATGTTCTGGATGGATTTAAAACCATCAGGGTTTGCACGGGTTATGAGTATAAAGGGGAAACATTTCTTGATATGCCGGCTGACCCTGAAGTTGTGGAAAATTGCCGCCCTGTTTATATCGAATTTGACGGGTGGTCAGAAAGCACAGCCGGAATACAGGACTATGGCCGATTGCCCGAAAACGCCAGACATTATATTGACCGGCTGAGCGAACTTCTTGAGACACCGTTCATGATGATCTCGACAGGCCCAGATCGGGAGCAAACTATCCATCGCGAGTCTTTGTTTTAATCAATGATTAACTTTTTCAGGATGCGGCTATGTTGACCATCGGCATATTAGTTTCAGCCTGCCTGTTTTTTTATTTTGTGGGCTACCGAGCTTATGCTCAGCGCCTGGACCGGGAATTGATTCGTCCCGAAGCCTTGCGGGAAACTCCTGCTATAAAGCAGAATGATGGTGTGGATTATGTGCCCAGCAAACCACTGGTGTTGTTTGGGCATAATTTCGCATCCATTGCCGGCGCTGGCCCTGTCATTGGCCCGATCATTGCCATGCACCACTTTGGCTGGGCAATAACATTAGTTTGGATTTTGCTGGGCAATGTGTTCATTGGCGCGGTTCACGATTACCTGACCTTGATGGTCTCGGTGCGCAATCGCGGGAGTTCCATTGCGGATATCGCGGAAACGACCATAGGTTACCGGGCCAAAGTCGTGTTCTCCATTTTCCTTGTACTGGCTATGTTGCTAGTGGTTGCCGTGTTCGGTGTGGTGGCGGCCAAAACTCTTATTGCCCAACCGGAAATGGTGTTCCCCACTTTCGCGATCATCCCCGTTTCTATGATCCTCGGCTGGTGTATTTGCCAAAAGAACCTAAACCTTCAGATCGTCTCTGCCATTGCGGTGCTGGCGGTCATTTTGAATATTTATATCGGATTTAAAATGCCTTTGCCCCTGCCGGAAGAGGGCGTGATGGGGCTTTCTCCGCTTTTATTCTGGTTTGTCATCTTGATGATCTATGCCGGGGTGGCTTCGATCTTGCCGGTGCAAATGCTTTTGCAACCGCGCGATTATCTTTCTACATATATCCTGTTTGGTTCCATGTCGCTAGCTATTATCGCTTTGCTATGGGTTGCGCCGGGACTGAACACCCCAGTCTGGAGAGGTGCCATGTCTGATGTGCAGGGGCCAGTTTGGCCTATGCTGTTTGTGTTGGTGGCCTGTGGTGCGGTATCGGGTTTCCACTCTTTGGTTGCAGGCGGCACCACTTCCAAGCAGTTGGCTAATGAAATGCAGGGCAAGCCTATCGCCTATGGTGGCATGCTCACCGAAGGAGTGGTCGCGGTCGTCACTGTCCTGCTGGTGGGCGGAGGTCTTTATTGGATAGCTCCGGAAGGTGGGGGAGTCGATATGGGTCGGTTGGGGTTTCGCGAGACCTTGCAATCCGGCGGATGGATCCTGGCGTTTGGTAATGGATTCGGCAACGTGGTGCACCAGATGCTGCCAATTTTGAGTTTTACAATCGCTTCTATGATCGCTGTGCTGGCTTTGAACACATTTGTGCTGACCACTCTGGATACGGCAGTGCGAATCATACGGTTTCTGGTTCAGGAATCTCTGGGCAACTATGTCCCTGTTTTTCGTAATAAATATATTGTGACTGTGGCGGTGGTGTTTGCCGCCTACTTGATCGGCGCGACCGATGGCTGGCAGAAAATCTGGCCAATCTTTGGCGCGACCAACCAGCTCATTGCGGCGATGGCCCTCTTTGTGGTGGCGACCTGGCTGATGGCGGTCAAGCGGCCCACTTACTATGTGCTTTACCCTGCTCTGTTCATGATGGTGACAACGATCGGCGCGTTGGCCTGGCAGGCCTACCAGTTTTTTACTGCGCCGCAATCTAATATATTTCTTGGGACGGCGGCAGTGGTGCTCATTGGGCTGGCTGTTTTTGTTGGGTATGAGGCCATACAAGCTCTTAAAGGACGAAGAGTGGTTGTGATTCCGGTTGCAGAGGTTCCTTCCAGCGTCTGAGTGATCCAGATAATGTTTGGCTCCCGTGTTTTAATAGACTAAGATAAGTACCTACCCATTAAACTCTGAGAGTTCTATTTCTGTGAAGATCAGCGAGATTCTGGCTATCCAAGACAAATTGAAAGAAAAAAATGCGACCGCAAATAAGCCAAAACCAAAGGCGAAAGCGCGTCCTAATATCAAAAAAGCCCTGAAGGTAGTGCGTACGAAAGAAACCCCGAACCCCAATGCTCTACAGTTTGTTATCAACGCAGTGATTCTCGATGACGGTAACATCTCCTTTACCAGCAAGAAAGAAGCGGAAGGGGATAAACTAGCCGAAGCCCTATTCGAGAGACCCGGTGTTTTGAACGTGTTCGTCATGGATAATTTTGTCACTGTGACGAAGGACGATAAAACAAGTTGGGTTCCATTAAAAGACAGGATTTGGAAAACCATTGATGAAACGGTGACGGTGTATCACGCTGAGGGGAAAGTACAGCTGAGCGAGGTGGATGTTGTCAATTTTGCCAACCTCGATGACGAGAAGAAACTTCAGGGGATTGAAATGGTGCTCAACCGTTCGATTCGCACCAACCTTGCCCAAGATGGGGGTGGAGTGGAATTAAAAGGCATAGAAGGCGACGAAGTCAGCATCCATTATCAGGGAGCCTGTGGCAGTTGCCCAACCTCAACCAGTGGAACCTTGCAATACATTCAGGCCCAACTACGCCAGCAGCTGCACCCAAAGCTGACTGTCAAGTCCGTCTAGTCTGTCCCACGGATAGGGAATAGAAAAACCACCTCTGCGGAGCGCTACTTTTTATTCCTCACTATTCAGGATTCTTTCCGGAACACGGCTTGGTTTTTCCAGTAGTGATTTATATGGCGAAGGAATGTGGTTTGGTTTGCTGAGTTTGCCGCCCACCTTGATGTAAATTTCAACAACACGTAGAGTCGGTGTGGTAAGATTAACGAAAAATAACTCAAGGATAATGATTCTATCATGAAGATTTCGGGAAAATTCCGGAATCTCTTGTTGTTGGTAGCTCTTGCGGCCGGTTTGATTTGGGTCTGGCAGGAGGGGATGATGGCCTCGGTTATTACAGCCGGTCGGGAAATAATTTTCGGGAAGCCTCCTCAACAGCCCACGGCAAAGGATTTCAAATTCCAACCTGTGACCCGGCAGGACATTCACCAAAAAGTTTTGGCTACGGGAACCGTGACACTCAAGACGGGCGCGGAAGTTAAAATCGGTGCCCGCATATCCGGACAGGTCAAAAGTCTTCTGGTTAAAATCGGTGATTTCATTCGCGCGGGAGAAACCATCGCCATTATCGAACATGAAGACTTGCTCTCCAGGGTGGCTCGTTTCCAGGCTGATCTGGACGCGGAAAATGCCCGTCTGGAAAAAATCCGCGCAGAGGGCCCGTTGGAAATCAGCAAGACTGTGGCGGAACGCGAAGAACTACAGGTGCAGACCAAGCTGGCATTGAAAATGCTGGAGCGCAATCAGAAGCTGAACCGGAAAGGGGTTGTCTCGGCCACCGTTTTGGATGAAGCGGAAGAAAGATTGCAAGTGTTGAAAGCTCAGATCAACCTTGCGAACGAAGAATTGAAACTCAAACAAAGCCAGTTACAAAATGATATCCGACTGGCCAAAGCGATGGTCAACAAGGCCCGTGCAAACCTTAATGAAGAAGAGATTAGGCTCACTTATGCCTCGATTACGGCGCCCATTGATGGCATTGTGGCGTTTGTTTCCACCCAGGAAGGGGAAACGGTGGTGGCCAGCCTTAACGCCCCGACATTTGTTACTCTGATTGACCTTCGCAAACTGGAGGTTACGGTTTTTGTTGACGAAACGGATATCGGACGAATCCAGGTTGGGCAAATGGCGAAGTTTACCGTCGACACCTACGCCGAGAAGTTTTTCAATGGCAAGGTTCGGGAAATTCACCCGAAGGCGGTGATCAAGGATAATGTGGTGAACTATGAAGTGATCCTTGATATTGAAAAAAGGAATGTCGCGGAACTCAGGCCGGAGATGACGGCGAATGTCGTGGTCACCACGGGAACGCGGAAAAATATTTTGGTTCTCCCGAAAGAGGCTATCAAACGTGAAGGCAAGAAAACTTTTGTTGTCATGGAGGCAAGCGATGAACTGGAAGACAAGCCTGTTAAGTTGGGCTGGCGTGATGATGGTTATATCGAAGTGGTTTCGGGTCTCAATGAGGGAGACCAGATAGGCATTCCTAACAAACCCCTGGGGGGAAAACAAGAACGTAGGAGGCGGCGGCGATGACCCTCATTGAAATGAACTCCATCTGTAAGAGCTATCAGAATATCGGTTTCGAGACACGGGTGCTTAAGGATGTGACGCTTCATATTAAAGAGAGCGATTACGTCAGCATTATTGGGCCTTCCGGTGCGGGGAAAAGTACACTCATGGCAATCATGGGATGTCTGGCTCAGCCCACCAGCGGGGAATACATTCTGGACGGTGAACAGGTTGGCAAACTGAATGATCGCAAACTTTCCTGCGTCCGCAATGAAAAAATTGGTTTTGTGTTTCAAGCCTTCCACCTCCTTCCGGGAGTCACGGCGCTGGAAAATGTTATCCTGCCTTTGGTTTATGCAAAGAACTCTCCGGGTAACGTCAAGGAACGAGCACGGAAACTGCTCGCCAAGGTAGGACTTGAGCACCGCCTGCATCATAAGCCGGGACAGTTGTCAGGAGGTGAACAGCAGAGAGTTACCATCGCACGGTCTCTCATCAATGACCCCCAAATCATTCTTGCGGATGAGCCCACAGGAAATCTGGACTCGAAAAATAGTATCGAAACCATGAAGACCTTCGACAACCTCGTCAAAGAAGGTAAGACTATTATCCTCATCACTCATGATCAGGAAGTGGCGCAACATGCCGGACGTATTATCTCTATTCTTGACGGACAGATCGCTTCAGACAGCGATATGAACCGTGAAATGCAAATCCGATCCCTTTAATTACGTGTATGCGAATTTTTAAAAATTTAGGACAGGCTCTTAGAGGATTGCGATTGAACCTGGGAAACACAGTGCTCATGACTGTGGGAGTGATGGTCGGCATCGCCTCTTTAACAGTGATAGTGGCTGTTGGCGATGGCATCAAGGTAAAGGTTCTCAACCGCATTGCTAATCTGGGGTTTGGTCCGGAATCTTTTTCGGTGATCGCCGGTGCGGGAAGGATGTTTTTTGCTCGTTCGCAGAACCCCACCAGCATGACTCTTGAAGATGCCGAAGACCTGCTTGCGCTTCCCACCGTCTGGTTGGTGGTACCTCGTCAGAGAAAAAGTATGCAGATCATCAATAAAAAGGAGTTCACCAACACACGGGTTTATGGAGTGACGCCGGATTGGCAGTTGGGTCGTAGCTGGAAAATGAAGGATGGTGATTTTTTATCCGACAGCGACTTCGATCGCAGGAAGCGGGTGGTGGTGTTGGGTGCGACCCCGGCTAAAAAACTTTTTAAAGGCGAAGATCCTATAGGGAAAATGGTGCGCCTGCAAGATAATTATTATCAAGTGATCGGCCTGCTCGAGGAAAAAGGATTGACCGAAAGCGGATACGATCCTGACGACCGCGTGCTCATTCCATTGAGCACCTCCATGTCGCGTTTGACGCATCAGACCCACCTTCACAGTATCAAGGTTGTTACACTCGACGCATCTCAGGTGCCGGAAACCATGGAAGCGGTACGCCACATTTTGCGTCGCAACCATAGTCTCTCGATTTTCGCCGATGATGATTTTCGTTTCATCACTCCCGAAGGCATTATGCAATGGGTGACCGAAGCGTCGCAGGCTTTAAACCGTATGCTGATCCTGATTTCCACCGTCTCTCTTCTGGTCGGTGGAATTGTTATCATGAATATTCTTTTGGTTTCCATCCGGGAACGGGTTCGAGAAATAGGCATTCGCCGATGTTTCGGCGCGCGCCGGTCCGACATTACTTTCCAGTTTTTATTCGAGTCGGTCCTGGTTTCTCTATTAGGGGGGCTCATGGGCGTTGGGCTGGGACTGATTATATCATTTGGATTGAAACGGTTTGATTTTCTTCCCACTTATATAACAGTGGAGCCTTTTATTTTGTCGTTCGTATTTTGTTCCCTGGTTGGTTTGATCTTCGGGATTCATCCTGCTCGTAAGGCGGCTTTTTTGAGTCCAGAAGAATCCATTCGGTCTCAATAAACTAAAGTGAAACTTTTTTCTTCTCTCAGCATAGCGATTAAAGCTCTTTTGGCTCACAAGATGCGTACTTTTCTTGCGTCCCTAGGCATACTGATTGGTATTGCCTCGGTGATCATCATGGTGGCCATTGGTAAAGGTTCAGAAAAGGAAGTGATGGATATTATCGCGGGAATGGGAGAAAACCTCATCACCGTTAATGCTGGAGAAATGAAACGGCGCGGGAGGAGTCTACGTCTTATCGGCGATGTGACCACCTTGACCGTTCGTGATGCTAACCAGATCATGGATGAAGTTGGCGAGGTGGAAAGAGTGGCGCCTTTTGAAGAAAAAAAAATGATAGCCAGGTTTGGCAATAACTCGGCTGAAATTACCATTGCTGGTTCCACTTCTGATTTTCCTGTTGTTCGTGACTATCGTTTGCAGAGTGGTGAATTTTTTTCTGAGAGAGATGCAAAAACTGCCAACCGTGTTGCTATTATAGGAATGACGGCGGTTAAAAATCTTTTTGGCGAAGAGGATCCTCTGGGACAGGTCATCAAGGTGCACTTCATGCCATTTAAAATCATTGGGGTGTTTGAGCCTAAAGGTATGGATACCAATGGCCTGGATCAGGATGATCTGGTGCTGATTCCGCTTTCGACCTATATGCGCCGCATCGTTAATCAGAAATTTATAAGCCGAATTTTTGTCAAAGCTTCGTCAAGGCAAAATATCGTCAAAGCTTCGGAAAAAATACGGGGACTTCTCAGGAGAAACCACAAACTCATCGGTAATCGCGACGACGACTTCACCCTCGTCAACCAATTGGATATGGAAGAACTGAAGAAAGAAACCACCGAAATATTCACCAACTTGCTTGTGGGCGTGGCAGCTATATCTTTGCTTGTAGGTGGTATTGGTATTCTGGCGGTAATGTTGATTTCTGTGAAGGAGCGCACGCGCGAAATAGGCACTCGCCGAGCGGTGGGCGCGACCCGTCAGGATATCATCTACCAGTTTCTTTATGAGTCTTTGATCATCGGGTTTCTTGGCGGCGGGCTGGGGATCGTTCTAGGAATCGGGTTGGCGCTGGGTCTGACCCATTGGGGAAACTGGACCCTGATTATTGATCCTAACTCCATTTGGATAGCGAGTTGGGCTTGCGTGGGCATCGGTGTTTTATTTGGCGTGTTCCCCGCCATTAAAGCTTCTCAACTCGACCCCATGGTAGCCCTCACCATAGAGTAGCTACTCGTTTATCGGCTACAAAAAGAGGGATTCGCCCTCTTGACAGTGGACGAACCCCTCTTCTGCTGTGAGTTAAGACTAGATAAAACAAATCAAACTACCTTCACCTCTGAAAGGGTAAGGTAAAGGCGTTACAACTTCCTAGCGCCACGCTGGTGCTAGAACATGATGCCGCCGGGGTGGTTGGCGGCGATCATTCCGATTAACATAGGTATTGAAAGCCAGGCGTTGGTTCTGCTGGCAAGAAAAGCCCATCTTTTAGCTTTATTCAAGGCATCACCTTCCAACTCGCCGGCGATGATCTTTTTCTGGTTCGGCCAGATAATAAACCAGACATTGGCTGCCATGATGATACCCAGTACCATGCCGATCATGATCTCTCCGCTGGGGATCCCTTGAACTGTTCCCCGACCGGCAAAGTAATAAGCGATGCCGGTGATGACCGTCCACAATGCGGCGTGCCGGAACAAGAACAGGGCGCGAGGCAGAATGATCTGGGTATAGGGTTTGGCGGCGCCTGCTTCAACCATTTTTGGCATAGACTGTACCTGAACCAAGTTAAAGAAATACAATAATCCGATCCACAAAATTCCGATAATTACATGAAAAAATTCAAATACCCACATTTGGTTTTCCTCTCAATACATTGGTTGATATTTTGGGCAGTTCTACGAAAATTTTTTAGGTTTCACTTTAGTTAAGGAATTAGGCAAAATCCCAGCTCATTAATTGAGGAAGCTTTAATAGGATGGTGGTAACTGCAATAAAGATTCAATATTCCTCCATCTTAGAGGAAATTTTACAAAAATCCCCTTTATTTTTCATTTATTCAGTCATAGATCACGCACACCACCTGAAATAGGTGACGCGAGTCCGATAGCAGTTGTTAACGGATCTATCGGGAAACCTTTTCACGAAATCTCTGGAGTTTCCAAGCCATGGCCAGCATGGAAGTCCCTGCCAAAAGGATGACCCCGGCAAAGAAGTAAGTGATCATCGCAGGGTAGGCAAAAATAAGGACGGCAAGGAGAAACAGAGTTCCGCCAAAAATAAACGTCCCCAAAACCAGTGCCTTATGGTCCTGGAAAAAAATTCTGTCTGAAAAAGGATTGTTGTAAATCAAGGCAAACCTTTCTATGCATAAAGTTTTTCTACTCACTATAGATATAAAATCCAGTCTCTTATATGTCAAGGCCGTGATCAGAATACTAAAAAAGGACCAATGGGCATATACGGCAGGAAGCCGCTTTTTTTTAATCGACGAAACGGTTTAGTTTTATCAAGGTTCTGGTCGGGAGTTGTCATCGCTGGGTTCCTGGTCGTCTTCCTCATCGCTGACCCGACAAATGACAAAGAAGCCTATGATAAGAAGGGTGCTGGCAACCAAGGTGAGCAGGATGTCCATGATAGTATCAAACGGGTTTGATGGTGGCGAGGTAGATCATGCAAGCGCCGACAATAAAAATAGCGATGTGTACAATCATCGCGTATTTTTTAGGCAAATAGTTTTCTTTTATTTGTTTGCCATTTTGTATGCCGAGCGCGATCAGAATTACCAGCAGTCCCAATTTCCAGTAGATCCATTGAGACTCGGCGAAAACTCTGGTTTCTATGGCAAGCACTGCTCCGGATATGAGGGTCACGCCCAAAATGGGATAGTATATGAATTTGTGGGTCCGGTTCTGGATTTTTCTGAGACCTTCTGCCTCTTCCGTGGATTTTAAACGTAAACGGAACACAACGGAAAGGGATTGCAAAAATAAGGTTCCAATGACTAAACACATGGATATCATGTGCAGGGTAAGAAAAAAATTTTTCATTTAAGGCATTCCTTTTTTCAGGAGTTATCCGGGACTGGAGCAACGGGTTCCTGCCCCCAATAAGTGCGACTGGAAATGATCAAAGCCATTCCTATTCCGCAATAAATCGTGGCAACGACGATATATCCTCCCAGATACTCATTGTAGGAGCGTAAGAGAATTCCAAGGCCTATCATCATCGAGATCAAAATATAAAACGGTTTGGCAAAAATTTGATGGATGCGGACGGGGTCCTCCAGTCCATAAATCCGTGCTTTATTTTTCTGCACAGTTTTGCTCAGCACAAACTTTCCTTTGACTAACCCGATCACCACGGCTGTGATCACGGAAATGATGATGGTGACTTGTGTTGAGTGTTGTTCTTGACCCGCGAGTTGGTACAAGCCAAACCCGCGGAAAATAAGAAGTAGACCAATGATGCACCACAAGCCCCCGGCGATAGAAGTAAGGCTGTTTTTATTCAAAAGAACCTCCTTATTGATTTAGGGTTAGATGATCATAGCAGGTAAAAGTTTCATCTGCATCCTGTAACGTCAGGATCTGGGCCAATTGCCTCGCACTAGGCGAACAGACATTCTACCGCTTTTGCTTTTATATAATGGGCGCGTTTCCCCATTTTTAAAATCAAATAACGTTCCATAACTTCCGCCGTCGCCTTTTAGCCATACTGTTGCTTGGCCCCCGGGTGGGAAAGCGGTTTCCAGATGGATCTCTTTCTCGTACTTGTCCTGATTTATTGCTTCAGGATTATATAAGGTACATATTTCATCTTCGACAGGCATTCTCCAGTCCTGAAAGCTACAGAATTTAATGCCATTCATATAGATTGCAAGTTCGCTGGCTTCATCCCAAGTGAACCATTTAGCTTCTCTTTGCCATCCGTCTTCCCGAAGCCATATGAGAGTGGTTTGGGTGTCGGTTAAGGTGCCATCCTGATTGTCTATAAATCTTTTTGAGTCAGGCATAATATTGAAGAATTTAAGTTTTAGGATTAATAGTATCCAGAGCAATCTTTTTCAGGCGCGACTTCAGTCCCTCCAGGTCAAAGGTGGGAGGATTTTGAAACGTGTTGTCGCTGATGATGTTTGTAAAGGAATATTTCAGAAGATTGTTGGACCACACGATAAAAGGAGTCCCGTATAAAATACGCTTTACAGTGCTTCGTGAAATTTTCACTTGGGCGTTTGAGTTTAGCAGCTCAGGATTGTTATGCAACACGGCCACGGTCTTAACGGCCATCCATAATGGCCAGATACAAAACAGGCGCAGGGCGATCTCAATTCTGGGGATGGCCAGAGTGAACTTCAAGGCATCGTGCAGATGGCAATTGGTTTTGCAAAGCAAACCTTCCATGATTTGCAGGTTTTTATCCATGGATGTTCCTGAATGAAATTCTTCCACGGTTAACCCTTTTTCGTAAATGATGCTCCGGGGGATATACGACCAGCCTCTGTCGCGGTCGGCAATAATATCTTTGGATATATTAGTCATTTGTAGTCCGAGCCCGAATGATACAGCATTTTGGCGCAT
This sequence comes from Nitrospinales bacterium, assembly GCA_965263085.1. Taxonomy (GTDB): domain Bacteria; phylum Nitrospinota; class Nitrospinia; order Nitrospinales; family VA-1; genus LS-NOB. Next base: position 1,024,383 of record OZ253582.1, on the reverse strand, counting down.
GGTGTTGCGTGCTGTCTCTGGTAAATGCGGCAGTTTTTGGAAAAACAGGTTGCACAGCATTTCACCCACGACCCCTGCGACAAAATAACAATATTCTTCAAGGTCCTGTATGTTTTCCAGTGGGGTGATTTTACCGAACTGAAAACGGTTTTGGAAAAAGGCCATGCCTTTCGCCATTTTTGAAACGGAAGGAATGATCTGGTCCTGATGGTTTTTGGGAAGAGAGTCAAAGACGTTGAACACACGGGGAATCTGGTGGAGAAGGTCCAGGTCTTTTGGGGTGCCATCGACCGCGGCACATTCTTCAGCCCATACCGCGAGGTTCTTTTCGCGGTGAGCCCGGTCTTCGATCAACTGTGAAAACTCGAGTAGGAGTCTGATTTTTATTTCCGGGTCCAGTTTTGCCGCATCTTCCACCGTGTCCACGGCTCGGCAAAAAAGATAAGCGGTGAGAACGCTTCTGTGAAGCTCGCCCTTTAGAACGGATATGTTTAGAGCAAAGGTTCTGCTAACTTTTGGAAGCGTTTGTACGCAATAGGTCCAGTCGTCCATTCTTGGGATTTGATCAGGAATGGAGAGCTTTTTCTTCCAAGTTTGCAACCCTTTTGGCAATCTTTAAAATCTCGGAATGTACTTGATTGATGATATCTTCCGGGGTACTGGTTCCTGCGGTAATTCCCACATGTTTCTTGCCAACAAACCATTCTTGATTCAATTGCCGGAACGATTCGATATGGTGCGCCGTCACTCCTTTTTCTTCGCAAACCTGCACCAGCTTTTTCGTATTGGAAGAATTAAAACCACCTATGACGATCATCAAATCAACTTGATTTGCCAATTCATGCACCGCCACCTGTCGGTCCTGGGTAGGCTGGCAGATGGTATTGATGAATGCTACCTCATCCACAAAATCAAGAGCCCGGATTTTTTCTACAATACCCTCAACTTTATCAGTTTGCTGGGTGGTCTGGGAGACGATTCCAAGTTTGCGGTTGCCGGAACTCTTGATCTTGTCAAAGTCCTTTTCGCTATTGATGACCAGATGATTATCAAGGTCCCCAACGATTCCTTTAACTTCCACATGATCCTTCTGCCCGATCACCACAGGGAAATAGCCCTTTTTCACCAATGATCTAATAGTTTGGTGCACTCTCATTACTAGCGGACAACTTGCGTCGTAGACAATGAAACCAGCCTCATGAAGTTGTTGTTTTGTTTTTTCAGCCGCTCCATGCGCGGTGATCATAACATTCCTAGTCTTAATCTTATCTATATCCTCGATTCCCGGAACAAGAGAGACTCCATTCTGCTTTAAAGATTCACTGACTTGTGGGTTATGGACTAATTGGCCTACGATGGTCAGGTCGGAATGGAATTCGGAAGACATGGCCAAGTCGATGGCGTCTCGAACCCCAAAACAGGTACCCATTGCGCTAGCAAGGGAGACTTTCATTATATATTCCTCTACGGGAGTATTTTTAAATTATTAACAAATCGACAACCTAAAGCATAACAAACTACGTCAGGCTTTTAAATAAAAAAAACCTGTTTGGTGAAGATAGGGCGGGGTGTGTTTATAGTGGGGTTTCCTGGGAGTGGAAATCGGTAGCTTTTTGGAATTGGTGCCCGACCGTAATCAGGTTGGCTTCATCAAAATGTCTGCCCATCAATTGCAGGCCGACAGGGAGACCCTCGGTAAAGCCACAGGGAATTGACATTGCCGGTATGCCAGTAAGGTTGGCAGAGATGGTGTAAATATCGGCCAGATACATCTGTAGCGGATCGTCCAGTTTTTCCCCGAGTTTAAAAGCCGGGTAGGGGGTGACCGGCGAGGCGATAATATCGCATTGGCTCAGCGCGGTTTCAAAATCCTGTTTGATCAACGTCCGCACCTTCTGTCCTTTTAAATAATAGGCATCGTAATAACCAGAACTAAGCACGAAGGTTCCGAGAATGATGCGTCGTTTAACCTCTTCTCCGAAACCTTCTTCGCGGGTGTTCTCATACATATTGACTAGGTTGTCGGATTTTTCGGTGCGATAACCATATCTGACACCGTCGTAGCGTGAAAGGTTGGTGCTGGCTTCGGCGCAGGCGATGATGTAATAGGTGGCCACGGCGTAGTCGAGATGAGGCAGGGAAACTTCCACTGTCTGCATTCCCAATGACTCCAGTGTGCGGATGCCTTCCTGCACGACTTTTTCAACTTCTGGATTGATCCCACCGGTGAAATATTCTTTTGGGATGCCGAGCTTCATGCCCTTTACATCTTTCTGCAGAGCCTGAGTAAAATCAGGAAGGTAAACATCTGCGGAGGTGGAATCGCGTAGGTCTTTACCGCCAATCACGTTCATCAAAGTTGCTGCATCGGCGACGGTTTTAGTCAACGGCCCGATCTGATCGAGAGAAGAGGCAAAGGCCACCAGCCCAAACCGCGACACTCGACCATAAGTCGGTTTGAGTCCGGTCACGCCGCAAAAGCTGGCCGGCTGGCGGATGGAACCGCCGGTGTCACTGCCGAGCGCGGCGATGCATTCGTGCGCCGAAACTGCGGCGGAAGAACCTCCGCTGGAACCACCGGGAACCCGGTCTAAATCCCAGGGGTTCATCGTCGGGTGGTGATGCGAGTTTTCGTTGGAAGACCCCATGGCAAACTCGTCCATATTGGTCTTACCCACAATCACGGCTCCGGCCTGGTACAACCTCTCGGTAACGGTAGCGTTATAAGGAGAAACAAACTGGTCTAAAATTTTTGATGAACAGGTGGTGCGACTGCCTTCGGTGCAGATCAGATCTTTAAGTGCGATGGGGACACCGAGCAGCGGGGCTTCTTCCCCAGCGGCGATTCGGGCGTCCGCCTTCTTAGCCTGCTCCAAAGCTTTCTCGCGGGTCAGGTGCACGAATGCTTGGACCTTACCTTCCACTTGGTCGATGCGTGCGAACACGGCCTCGGTTAATTGTACGGAACTGAGTTTTTTATTGCTGAGAAGTTCCCGTGCCTGGGTGATGGTAGTGCGATGCATGTAGGATTTAAATGATCTGTGGGACTTCGTAGTGCCCTTTGTTGTGTGCCGGTGAATCGGATATCGGGTTATGGTCTGCGAGGGGCTTTTTGGCAGGTTCATCATCGCGGAACACGTTATTGATCCCTAACACATGTGCTGTCGGTTCTACGTCGTCGGTGTTAAGTCTGTTGAGCTTTTCGATGTATTCAAGAATCGTCTCCATTTGGCCTGAGAGCCGAACGTTTTCATCAGAGGTTAACCTTAATCGTGCCAGCACGGCCATATGTTTAATATCAAAGTCAAAGGACACTAGGTTCTCCTATCAGGGTTAGTCAAGCCGACCACTCGGCGTGGATCTATGGCGGTGACGCTGAACCCTCAGTTTGCAAGGGCTCTTTATGGCGAGCAAAGAGTTGTCTCGGCTTGAAGAGTTATTGCCCGATACCCTCTACCTACTAGGCACAAAAGCTTATGAAAAATATCACATCCCACGGGCGTAGCCCGGTTAGGATTCTGAGGAACCCTCTTTACGGTCTTTCTTCTTTTTCTTTTTCAGTTCGGCCATTTTTTCGGTAGCGGTGATTTTGTTGGATTTTCTGGCCAGTCGCTTGGCTTTCTTTTTCAGCTTGCGGGTTTCGGCCTCGGTTCCTTTGGCTTCCGCCAGTTTAGATTTAGCTTTTTTAAGATGTTCCTGCAGTTTTTCTACGTTTGCCATAATTGTTCGCGCCAGTGTTTAAAGGTTTAGGAAAGCAACCTTTATACCAAATAATGCTCAAAATCACAACCACTAGCAGGGCGCTGAAAAACTCTGTTGCACGGAAAAAAATGTTACCCTGAGGCCCTCGAAGGGTGATAAACCCTTCAAATAGGCGCATACTTCGAGAACCTCAGCATGACATCGAAGAAAAATCTCATCACGGTGAGTTTTTCAGCAACCTGCTAGGCGTGGGGCCAATGAGCAATAGCTTTCGCTGGCTAGCAAGAGTTATCTCGGCTCAACAAGCCTGCCTTTTCCCTCGCCTTGTTATTTATTCCGCTGTAACGGAATAATTACTAACAGTAAATTATTGACAAAATATTTCCTGTAATTCACCAAGTTCACCATCCAGTTGTTCAAAAAGTTCTTTAAGCTGAGATGAGGAATCAAATGCATCACTTCGATAACTATTTATTGTAAAATATCCAAAAAAGTTGCTATTTCTATCAACTATAACTGGAACTTCGTTACTTGATACATATTTATTCCAAATACTATCCGAGGAATATTTGCTTCCATAAGTACCATATTTATTGCAAATAGACTCAAGTTCATATTTCGAACAATCAAAACAACCAAGAAATTCATTATGTCCTTATAAGTTGGACGGTTTAAAAGTAGAATTTTCCTGTCAATATTTATTTCGAGGAGGGTTCTATTATGAAGAAAAGTCGGTTTTCCGAAGAGCAGATAATTGGGGTTTTGAAGGAGCACGATGCGGGCGTTAAAACATCCGATTTGTGCCGCCGCCACGGAATGAGCCCTGCAACATTTTACAAGTGGAAGTCGAAGTTCGGTGGGATGGATGTTTCTGATGCCAGACGGCTGCGGGCTCTTGAGTCAGAAAACTCGAAGTTAAAACGGTTGGTGGCAGATCTGACGTTGGATAATGTCGCTCTCAAAGATGTGCTGTCAAAAAAGTGGTAAGGCCTTCTGCAAAGCGTAATGTGGCAGGTCGTATAATGGAAGCGCACCGACTAAGCCATAGTCGTTTTTGTGACCTGGTCGGCCTCGCCCGTTCAACGGCTTATTACAAGCCCGTAAAGCCAGACGATCAATCCGTTCGAGACCGGCTCAAAGAGCTGGCTAGGTCTCATAGACGTTATGGGTATTTGCGGATTCATTTTCTTTTACGCAAAGAGGGTTTGGTTTTGAATCCGAAGCGCACCTATCGGTTGTACCGGGAAGAAGGGCTTCAGGTCTACAGACGAAAAGGGAGAAAACGTTTAAGGGGAGAGCGGGTTCCTCTGAAACCTGCGGATTACCTGAACCAGAGATGGTCTTTGGATTTTATGTCGGACAGCCTTTGCACAGGCCGTCGTTTTAGAACGTTGAATATAGGGGATAATTTTAGTCGTGAGAATCGAGGGATTCTGGAGGATTTCAGCATTACCGGAGAACGAACAGCCCGGTTTCTGGATGTTCTCGGAGAATGCTATGGCTATCCAGAGGAATTGCTCATGGACAACGGCCCGGAATGCACGAGCAAGGCGATGTTCATATGGTCGCAGAGGACCGGAGTGAAGTTGGTTTTTATTCGGCCTTGGGTTATAAAACACCGAAAGAATTTGCAGAAGCAAACCCAGTTCTGGGGAGTTGTGGAAAACAAAAACCGTTTTCCACAGCCTCCACAGAACCCGCTACAACAAAAAAATCTCTACTTTTAACTTGTTCATAAACTGGGGAAAGGTCATATGAGCCATCAAGAACTTGACAATCTCCTTAGCAAGGCAAGAAGGGAAAGTGGCGAAGGTGAAGAGTTTGAGGATATGGGCGATAAAGAGATTGAGGATTTCAACAAATCAGAAAAGGAGACGTTAGCATAATTTAATCAATAACGATGGCACAATTTAGATTGCCTCAGTATTATTCACTGATCAATCTCTCCCGAAACTTCTCCAAAAACAGCACGGCATATTCTGGGTTTTTATCATATTCGTGGGCTGCGTCTACTGCGGCACAGGCGACAAACTTAAAATTCGTTCCTTGTTCATACCCAACCTTATAGAGATTGAAACTTGCTTCAAAGAAATCTTGATCCATTGCCTGGATTACTAATACCCTTTCTTTTTGGTTGATAGACTCAATGTGATTTTCAACGGCTTCGTAGTACTTCATCTCTGGCGTGAGTTCTTCATCATCAATCTGATCATCCGAGTGATCATCTGAGAGATCATCTGAGAGGTCATTGGGGTGAACCGCTCTTTTTTGAGCGACACTTTTAGAAATGTTTAGACTCGATGAATGCCCTTGAGGTTCCACAGCGCCACGAAAAGTTTCATGAAACCAAGTGATATTTAATAGGACTAGCCCCATTCCAAAAATTGCTCCCGCTGAATCTATAAGTTCGGTAGCTGTCGTCTCATACCAAAACGGAATATCATTTGTGAAAGAAGCAACTAATAAAAAGCCCCACACTCCTAAAATTAGAATTGCATTAAGAATCAGAACTATTTTTAAAGCTCTTTTTTCATTGCGAGGGCAAAGCCAGAGGATAAACACGGATGTTATGAGCGTCGATATTACTGGAGTCAAAGCGGGAAAAACGTAGGACTTCCAGAAATTATCGCCTTCAAAAAACACAAACTCTCGCAACAACATAGCTGCGATAGGAAATGACATCAGTAACCCGAACACATAGGAGACTGGAATAAATAAGACATATTGCACGAAATGAGGAAGCCACTTCCAAGCCTTATATAAAAGTGGCCCAATAAATGCAGCAATGGGAAGAACAATAACAAAAAAAATAATTAGAGAATATGCAAACCCTCCCATAAATGCAGCAATGGGAACAGTAACAAAAAAAATAATTAGAGCATATGCAAACCCTCCCATAAATGCAGCAATGGGAACAGTAACAAAAAAAATAATTAGAGCATATGCAAACCCTACCAAATTAAACATCTTAATGAGGCTCCTTCTCAAGTCCTTTATAACGCACATGCATACCACATCCCCTATACAGTGGAAGAGGGGTTTTGCCATCGAAGGGGTCGTTTTTGTTAGCCAAGCTTAATGATGCAAAGTAACCTTCCGCATTAACATTCCGTGATTTTATTGATCTGACAATTTCATGTAAATCTGGAGACCGCTCTGCCTCCGACTGAGGATATGTCGCAGTTCTTACAATGACATAACAATCCTTACCCTCTAGCTTAAACCGTATGGAGGGATCAGTGCTTAATACAGACTGATGCGAATAAACCTCTCTGCCATTTTTCTTGAGGTAATCCATAACGACTTGAACTCCAGTATCATGAACTTCCCATGGTGATGACCTTTCCTCGCTTTATGAACAAGTTAAAAGTAGAGGCTTTTTTGTTTAGCGGGTTCTGTGGGTTGATGCTCCATAATTCTCCCTTTCCAAAACCTGCCAAAATAATTTGCTAATCCCATTAAAGGTACATAGCGGGGGGTTAAAAGTCAATTTGGCGAGGGAGGCAAATAGCAAGAACCCATCAAGCGGTCTATACTTTTTACTTCCATCCACTTCTGTGGGAGGGGACTGGCAATAACTCGTTGAGCCGAGAGGCCGCTTGCCCGCGAAATAAAGACATTGCCAGTTACCCGTGGCGGTTTGCCACCAGCGCCACGCTGGCGGCGACTTCCACAATTACCAGAGTGAAGTCGTCGGTGAATTCGCACTCGCCGAGAAAATCCTGCACATTTTTTTTGAGGGCAAGTCTCAGTTCATTGGCGTTTTGGGATTGGCCCAGCTCTAGAGATTTTCCCCTTAACCGGTTCAGGCCATACATATCGGTACCCTTGCCGTGGGCTTCGGTGAGCCCATCCGTGTAGCAGATCAGTTTACTGTTAGGCGGTAGAAGGATTTCCCGTTCTTCAATATCGTTAAGACAATGGATCATGAGCGGGAACCCTTTTTCGGTATGAAGACTTTGAATCGTGCCGACCTCGTATTCGATGAGCAAAGGCGGATTGTGCCCTGCCGAAGCAAACTTCATTTTTCGGCTGGGGAGGTGGATGACTCCATAAAAAGCCGTGATGAAGTGTCCGGATTCCTGATTTTCGCAAAGGATGGTGTTGATAGTTTCCAGCACTTCTTTCGGGGGAACTCACCTTAGCGAGAAAAGAACGGATCAGAACCCGCATCATGGCCATGATGACTGCCGCCGAAGTGCCGTGCCCAGAAACATCTGCCACCAGCACTCCGAGATGGTCCTCATCAATCCGAATGAAATCATAATAGTCACCGCTGGCTTTGGAAGAGGGCTGGTAGTCGGCAAAGAAATTGAAGCCGGGGATATTTGGGAGCTCCTTACAAATCAGGCTTTTTTGGATCCGGGCGATGGTGTCCCGTTCTTGGTCAATGATGGAGTAAGCCTCCATCAACTGGTTATAGAGTTTTTGGGTATGCAGTACGGCCTGAATTCTGGCCAGTAGTTCTTCCGGCTCAAAGGGTTTGGTCAGGTAGTCTTTGACTCCTGCTCTTAACCCGATCTTCATGCTTTGCAAATCCCCTTTACTGGTGATGAAGGTGATAGGAGGTGAATGTGTTTTCGCTCTGTTCCTTGATTTTTTACGGGCCTCAAAACCATCCATTATCGGCATTTTTACACCCATGAGGATGAGATCTGGCTTTGCCTGATTGTTGCCTTCGATAGCCTCAAGTCCGTTGCTGGCGATAACGGTATTGTAGTTCTTTTTTAAGATGAAGGCCGATGGTCTTCGAGTCATCTCCGATGAGAATTTTGGGCCAGTATTTGGGCTTATGACGAGGCTTCTGGTATTTCAAAAGGTTTCGAGAAAGATAAGGGCTCAATATAAAGGCAGGCTGGAAAAAGTCAATGCTGTTTCTAAAGGCATTCGTGCGTGCGGATTTTGTAGGAGTTTCCATCGGTGGTGATCTGAACCGCTCCGTGTCTGTCGGTGCGGCGGATATCAACGCCTGCTTTCTGGTAGCGTTCCAGGGTTTCCGGGTGGGGATGGCGCATACGGTTGAGGTGACCACTGGAAAATATCACAGTTCCTGGTCCGACAGCCTTGATAAAAGCCGAAGAATTGGAAAACCGACTGCCATGATGCGGAGCTTTTAAAATATCCGCTTTAAGCTGATGCTGGGAGTTCGCAAGTTTTCCCTCTACTTTATCACTGATGTCTCCGGTGAACAGCATGCTGAAATCTTTATACTCAAGACGCATGACCAGTGAGAGGTCGTTATCGACCCTTCGATTCGGGTCGGAAGGGCCGCCCGGTTTCGGGTGCAGAGGAATGAGTTGGACCTCACCAATCTGGATGGATTCGTTCATCTTTATGGGTAAGAATTTTGCCCCTTACTCCGGGCTCGGTTTTGCAGGCCCCTGAGTCGTCCCCCGATAGGATTGTCGCCCCTGGTCAGAAAATGTTTGACTGGGAAAAGATCAAGCAGGGTATACAATCCACGAATATGGTCGTTATCGGAATGGGTGGCGACCATATAATCGATTTTTCGAATGCCTCGATTCCACAAGTAAGGCGCGACCACTTGCCTGCCTATATCGGGCCGGTTTTTATAAAACCCGCCGCCATCCATAACCAGTATTTCCCCATTCGGAAACTCAATGAGAATGGATTCTCCCTGCCCGACATCCAGCACACTTATAGACAGGGTATTGCTTGGAAACTGAAAGGCACGTGGCCAGGAAAATAAGACCAGTGCACCTAGGACAAAAACGATAAAACTTTTTTTTAGCCAACTACCCACTTCCTGATTCAGCGCATGGGTTCGAAAAACGAGCAGTCCGGTCAAGAGGGCTGAAAAATAGAAAACTAGCCACAGGGCTGGAGGTATTGGAATATAGAGGGAGGCGAAAGAAAGGCGTGTAAATACCTCCGGCACCCACAAGAAGAATTGGGCGATACCCAGCGCGGGTATTGCGGGTAAGGCGGCCAGAGTGGAGGAAACGGTTCCCACAATTGTCGTCAGCAGTACTGTGGGGATCAAAATAGAAGCCAGAGGCACCATGAGGATGTTTAAAAAAACGCCGATCAGGCTGATGCGATTGAAGTGGTAAATCAGAACCGGGAGGGTGATGGCGGTGACGGTGACCGATACCAGGGCTCCACCGATCAAAATTTTTTCAAAGCGGAATTTCAGTGATTGCCAAAAAGGTTCCTGGGTGCTGATGGGATTGCCTCGTGTCAATTTTTGCGACCATGTAGGTTCTCCCATCCGGGCTACCGGGTTATCGTTGATCTCGGATAACAAGGTGAAGACCAGCAGGATTCCTCCAACCGCCAAAAAAGAAAGTTGAAAGCCGACATCCAATATAGATGCGGGTTGCCACAGCAGGATGATAAAACCTGCGATCAGGAAGGCATTGAAGAGACTGCTTTGCCGGTCAAACAAAATGGTGAGTAACAGAGCGCTCACCATGATACCTGCTCTGAGCGAAGAGACTTTGGCTCCGACCACCACCATATAGAAAAGAACCAGAATCATGCAGAAAATCGCTGTGACTTTTTGGGTGTGTCCGGCGCGGGCGCTGTCTGGCCTCAGTCGGAAAAGCCCATAAAACACTACAGGCCAGAGAATAAAATAAGAGGCCGCTGCAACAAAACCAATATGCAGTCCGGACACTGCCATTAGGTGGGCCAGTCCGGTTGCGATATAGGCTTCCCGCACTTCAGAGGGCAGGGAATCTTTCATCCCCAAAACCATGGCTTTAAGCAAGGCTCCTTCTTCACCGGGGAAAAGTTTTTCCAAGCTTCCAAGAAGTTACTGTCGGAGTAGTTGGGGGCCAGCATGCCAGAAGGGTAGATCAAACCGGCCTGTTCTCTCCATGGTCTCTGGTCGGGAGACGCTGCCGATGACATCAATACCTCTTGACTTCAGATAAAGGTGGTAATCGAAGCGGCCCGGATTCTTAAAGTTGCGGGGAATTTTAAGACGTATTTTATTGAATCGGACCCGGTCCCCGGCTTTAAAAACAGCATGTGGTTTATAAACACTCACCCGCAGGGTTCCTGTTACGGGGATGGAGGCACCTAAAGACTCCAGCTCCAGCAGGTAATATGTGCGATTTTCAAGAATGCGTGGGGGAGAAAACAACCGGCCTTCCACTGCCGTGGTTCGTCCTTTCTCAATGTGGTTAAGAATATGGTTTGAGGGCCGGGTTAAATCCGCAAAGCTCGGGGCCAGAAACCCAAAGCCCGCCAGGAAAAAAACAATAAAAGATTTGCGTGACAGTTTGCAGGTTTTATGATGAGTGAGAAACAGAGCGAATAGGAGCAAGCCGAGCGGTAACAAGCCGGGCACAATGAATTGGCGGGTGGCGGGGAAAAAGCCGCAAAGCCCGCTCATATAAGCGAGGAAAAAGGGCAGAAGAGGAGGGAGACGGCGAGCTGGTCTGCCTTCATGTACTTCGGGTATAAAATTTTTCCAAGTTAGGGCTTTCATATTAGAACAGTCAGGTCGATGCGTTTTTGTCCTAGATCCACAGCCGCGACCCGCACTTTCACCGGCTCGCCGATTTGGAAACTGCGATGGCCTCTTTGCCCGATGAGCCGGTGCTCGGTTTCGATGAACAGGTAATGGTCATCCGTGATGCTGGAAATCTTGACTAGCCCTTCCACAAATACTTCTTCCAACTCCACAAAAAATCCGAATCCGGTGACACCTGTGATGATTCCATGAAAAATTTTACCGATCTTATCAGCCATGAACTGGGCCCGGCGCAGGTCAGTCACTTCCCGTTCTATTGACATGGCTTGGACTTCCATTTGAGTTGAGTGTTCTGAGACTTCGGATAGTTGAGACAATAATGCTTTTTTTTCTTTTTGTGGGCATTTACGTTTCAGGTATTTCTTGATGATCCGGTGCAGCACGAGATCGGGATAGCGGCGGATCGGCGAAGTGAAATGAGCGTAATGAGGAAAACCTAGGCAGAAATGACCAGGGTCAGTTTCGGAATAGCGGGCCTTCTTCATGGTGCGAAGAAGCAGTGTGTTGACGACTCTTTCTTCCCGGCATCCGCGAATTTTTTTCAGCAGAGTTTGCAAGTCTGTTGAACGGGCCGGTGAGGGAAGGCGAAGCTTGAAAGAGTGGATAAACTCATTAAATGCGATGAGGCGGGCTGGGTCGGGAGCTTCATGAATCCGGTGGATGGATGGTATGCTACGTTCGTGCAGACTAAGAGCAACAAATTGGTTAGCGGCCAGCATAAACTCTTCAATCAGTTCGTGTGCCGAGTTATGTTTGCTTATACCGATGTGGTCGACGTGGCCGGCGGAGTCCATATGGATTTCCGGCTCGGGCACATGGAAATCAACACTGCCGTGTTTGAATCTCTTTTTCCTCATAAGCTGGCTGAGTTGATGCATATTGGTCAGGGTCGGTAAAAACGGATTGTCCTTTTCTTCTTCTAGTAAATGGTGAACTTCGTTATAGGTGAACCGGCACTGGCTTTTGATGGCCGATGGATGAAGTGTTCCAGCGATAAAGTTTGCTTCGTGGTCGAAGTCCATAATGGCGCTGACTGTCAGCCGTGGTTCATTAGGTTTTAAACTGCAGGCTTCGTTGGAAAGGGAAGCAGGAAGCATGGGGATGACGCCGTCGGTATAATAGATGCTGGTGCCTTGTTCGTAGGCCTCTTGATCGAGCAGGGATTTTTCCTGCACAAAATGACTGACATCGGCGATATGAACACCGAGCCTGTACCCTTCTCCGATGCGTTCCAGCGAAACGGCATCATCAAAGTCCTTGGCTTGTTCTCCGTCAATGGTGAAGGTCAGAAGTTTTGTGAAGTCTTTTCGCTCTTTCAAGGAAACGACAGGGTTTTTTGCTCCAACGTATCGGGCCTCATCGAGAACCTCCTGAGAAAAGCTCTGGCGCACTCCGTGTTTTCTGAAGATGGACTGTACCTCGGTATTCGGGTCGTTGGAAGTCCCCAACACTTCGACCACTTTGCCGATAGGTGGTTTGTGCTGGGTCGGGAAGGTCTCAATTTCCACGTGGACGACTTGCCCATTTTTTGCCCTCTTGCGGTTTTTTTCGGGAATAAAAACATCATGAAAATATTTAGATTCGGTGGGGATGACCCAGCCGTCTCTGCCAAAGGCTTCATAAGTGCCAACGATATGCGTGGTGTTGCGCTGGAGAATGCGTATGACACGCCCTTGTGGCCTTCCTGGCTCCCGCTCCGACTCGACCCGGACCACCACATGATCTTTATGCATGGCGTCGTTCATGTGGCGACGGTTGACGTAAACATCATCTTTGCTCTGTTGATGGTCTGGGATGACGAATCCGAAACCGTTTGGATGTCCGTGTAGTTTTCCGGTGACCAGATTCATTTTGTCGGGAAGCCCGTACCTCCCACCACGGATTTTTACCAGGGAACCTTCGCTAGTTATTTCTTTAATGAGATTGCGAAACTCCCGTTTCTGAGTTTCGGGTACACCCAACTGGCGGGAAAGTTCCGCGACCTTCATGGGACGCGTGACTTTCTTTTTCATCATCGAGAGAATTTTTTCTTCTGTGAGTTTCATAAGGACCCCCAGCGTGAGGCTGGATTTCATGGGCGGTTGCTTTTCTGGAGTTGCTTTAATTTGGTGTTTATTCACGCTCCCACTTTTGAAATACTTTAGCACAGTGCAGGATGTTCCTCATCGGGATAGTATTTTTCCTCAGGCCCTTAAATGCCTACACCCAAGTGGAAGCGGGCTACTACTTTCGTTAAACGAGGGTAAACGGATTTTGTGTCCGGTGGATTTTTGAGTAGAGTTCACATATAATCCTCTTGAATGTGGCTTTGAAATATAGATGCCTCTCTGAAAACTGTCCGAGAATTACCAAAAATATCCAATTGTCAGGGGTGCCCCTAAGGGAATTTAATGAAAGTACAAGTTGACTGGTTAAAAGAATACACTGAAATTGATGTCCCGGTAGCTGAGTTGGGTCATGCCTTGACAATGGCCGGGTTGGAAATCGAAAGCCATGAAACAGTGGAGTTATCCGATGGGGAAAAGAGCGAAGTGCTGGAACTGAATGTGACGCCCAATCGAGGCTATTGTTTGTCGCATATTGGCGTGGCGCGTGAGGTTTCGGCGCTATTGAACAAGCCCTTGAAGTTGACCGATCCGCTTAAATCCCTGAAGGCAGAATCGGGAGAGGTAGTGATTGAAGATCGTGTATCGGTTGAAAGTTTGGAGCCGAGACTTTGCCTGCGTTATTGTGCCCTAGTGGTAGAAAATGTGAAAGTTGGCCCTTCACCGAAATGGCTGAAAGATCGGCTGACTGCTATCGGCCTTCGCCCTATCAACAATATTGTTGATATCACTAACTTTGTGATGTTGGAATGCGGTCAGCCTTTGCACGCCTTTGACCGGGACCTTTTGGCTGGCAATAAAATCATCATACGCCGGGCAAAACAAGGAGAGCCGTTCGCCAGTCTGGATGGAACCGAGTTGAAACTCGGAGTGGATGCCCTGGTCATAGCTGATGGCGAAAAACCTGTGGCATTAGCGGGAATTATGGGCGGGGCTAATAGCCAGGTTTCCGAGACAACTTGCCATGTTGTGCTGGAGAGCGCCTGCTTTGATCCGGCGACGGTTCGCAAAGGCTCAAAAAAATATGGATTGCGTTCGGACTCTTCTTACCGTTTTGAGCGTGGTGTGGATTTAAATGGAGTGGTTTCCGCGCAGGCAAGAGCCGCCTTGCTGATGAAGGAATTAGCGGAGGGGGGAATCTGCTCGGGTCAGGTGGATATTTATCCTGAGGCGGGAAAGCTGATAAGTGTTCCGTTAAGAGTGAGTCGGGTAAATCAGCTTTTGGGTGCAAATTTTAACGCCAGGAAGGTTCAGGATCTGCTTTCCCGATTGGGTATGGAGATTGCAAAACCGTCAGAAACGATGCAGGTGAAAATTCCCAGCTTTCGTCCTGATCTTTCGCGTGAGGTTGACCTGATTGAAGAGATTGCCCGTATTGATGGGTTTGACAAGGTTAGAACGGTTTTCCCAATGGCGGGGATAAGACCGGTCAAGATCGCAGTCCGGCAAAACACCATTAAAAAAATCCGAGAGGTTTTCTGCTACGCCGGGTTTTCTGAAACGGTTCATTTCAGTTTTATCGAACGCGCATATGCCGAAGAATTTAAAACCGCTTTTGCATCGGAGCAAGACCGGACGATCGCGTTAAAAAATCCATTGAACTCCGAAAACGATACCATGCGCACTAGCTTGGTCCCCAGCCTGCTGAAGACCGCCGGACTCAATTTGAGCAAGGGCCAGAAACCGATCAAATTGTTTGAGGTGGGGAGCGTCTATTTTGCGAACCCTTCTGGAGAACGTACTGAAAAAGCGGTGTTTTCAGCTATTGTGCTGGGACCTTATGAATTCACCCCTTGGAAACCGAGAGGCCAGGGGTATGACTTCTATGACCTCAAGGGGGCGTTGGAAATGCTAATGCAGCACCTCCATTTAAAATTACAAACTTCTGTTTTTGGTGCGCCTTTTTTGGTATCGGGAAAATCAGTGCAAGTTCTGAGTAATGGTGAGACATTGGGTTACTTGGGCCAGATGGCAGCCCAGCAGAACTTGGTTGGCGAGTTAGGGCAAAATATTTATGTTCTGGAACTTGATTTGGGAGCGCTAGAAAATTCACTTTCATCTGGTCTGCGTTTTCGGCCGATTGCCAGATTTCCTGAGACTTACCGTGATATTTCTATTCTTGTGGACCGACCAGTCACTTCTCAAGAAGCCGCAGACTTGATCCTTAAAACCGGTAGCCCACTGATTCAAAAGGTTGAACTGTATGACCATTTTGAGGGAAAAAAAATTCAGGCTGATAAAAAAAGCCTGACTTTTGCTTTGACGTTCCAATCTGCCGAGAGGACACTTTCCGATGAAGAGGTCAACCCATTGTTTGAAAAAATTGTTCAGACTTTGAAGAGTGAACTTGGTGCTTTACTAAGGCAATAAAGGGGGTTATTGACACCCTAATACCCTGGTGCTACGATTCTGCCATGCTTAAACTGGGCATTCATCAATTGGAAGAACGCGTGTTGACCTTGATGGAGGAATTCCGCCGTCTTAAAAAGGAAAATCAGGGGTTGTCCCGTCAGGTTGAGCAACTGAACCGTGAAAAAGAGGACTTGATAAAAGAACAAAGCTCAAATCAGGGAGTGCGGGATCGTTTGTCTCAGTTGGAGTCTTTAGCCCGAGAAGATGAAAAAGGCCACAAGGTTATGCGAGTGAAGGTCCAGACTCTTTTGGATAATCTGGAGAAATTTGATTTAGCTTGATCAAAAGCGTCTACCCAATAATCTAATTAGCTTGAATTAAATATGGCAAGCAGTAAAAAAATCCAGATTTATGGAAAAACTTATAGTTTGAAAAGCTCTTCGGAAGTGAATACTGAAGAGGTGGCAGACTATGTGGATTCCCGAATGAAAGAACTGGCAAATGCTAGCAGTAAAACCTCCACTTTAGACTTGGGGGTCCTCGCGGCACTCAATATTGCACAGGAATTGTTGGATTTGAGAAATCAGACCGAGACGAAGGATGAGGAGGGAGAGAAGAAAATCCGACAATTGGTTGTGGCCCTTGATAAAGAGCTTCAAGTTATTAAAAAATAAGAGATTTTGTGCTTTATATAGCTCTTGAGAGACTTGGCCCTTTGTGTTACGATGTGGTCAAATTTGAGGTTATGTCTCCCTGTTGTGTTCGGGTAAGAATTTAATTTCTTGAGCCAACAGTTTGTGAAAGGGGTTGATGGATCGACTGTGGTGTGCAGGCCCTCTCAGGGGGAAGCCTAAAACAGCTCACGGATGCCCCACCTGTCCTTGACAGGTTCAAAAAATAGTTTTTGCGCGGCATGAACGGGGAGACTTCTTGAGTGTTTAAGAGCTTTAGAGGGTTGGATTCTCAACTCGACCGAGTCTGAATATATATCCGGTGCCGGAGTAATCGGAGCCGGGCCTAATTGGGAGCAAAATATGAGCGAAACGTGAAAGTCTGTTTCGTTTTTTGAATATCCACAACAAGGTCTGTTCTGCCCTTTTTTGGCAGTGGTCTCTACCTTGTCTCCTCTTTGCCGGTTTCGGTCGGTTTTTCTCCTAAAGCTTAAATTAATAGGGTGTTTTTTGTGGCGCTGTGCCTCGGCGATATCCGTAGTCTTGGGTGCGAAAAATGTCTTTTACCTCCGTGAAAATGGATAAGTTTGTGGTTCGTCAGGATATGAGGCGTAGGCGTGACGCCATTAGCTTGGATCAGGTTTTAAACTTGAGTCGGGCTATAGAAAACAGGCTGTTTACTTGTAAGGAATTTTTAGCTTGCCAAAATGTAATATTTTTTCTTTCGTTCGGCAACGAAGTGCGTACAGATGAAATGATTTCGCGTTCCCTCAAAGATCGCAAGAGGGTCTATGTCCCGCGTCTGGTAAGAAGGAAAAGGCGAATGGAAGTGTGTGAAATTACAGATATGGATCAAGAGTTTGAGTTGGGTTCTTACGGTATTCGTGAGCCTTCCCGGCTAAGCTCCCGGGTGGTGTCTCCATCAATCATCGATGCCGTCATTGTGCCAGGCTTGGCATTTGATCGTTCCGGAGGAAGAATTGGCTTTGGTGGAGGTTATTTTGACTGGTTTTTTAAACAATTGCCAGATGATGCGCTTCGTTTGGGAGTGGCCTATGAGTTTCAGGTTATGGACTCAATTCCCCAGGATTTCTGGGATGAAAGAGTGCAAAAGATTTTTGCTGATAATGACACGATAAACTGCTGAGTTGGTTTATTTAAATGTTGAGGTTCTACTATGGATATTTTTACTGTTAAAGTTAATTTTAGTACCCTGATTTTAGGGATGGCTTTTGCTTTGGTAATTGGCTATGCCGTTGGATATTTTTTACGCAAAATGTTTACCGAATACCAAGTCAAGGATGCGGAAGAACGCAAAAAGAAAATTATTCAGGAAGCAGAGGAGGAAGTGGCGAGCAGGTTGAAGTCTGCGGAAATTGAAGCGCGCGAAAAATCGTTGGTGGTGAAAGCCGACCTTGAAAAGGAAATGGAAAGCGAGCGGGAAAGGTTGCGAAATCTAGAAAGTGATCTGGAAAAGAAAGAACGGGAAGCCAGGTCCGAAAACCAAAAATTCCAGACTCGGGATAATGAGCTTCAGGAGCGGAACAACAAGATCACCGGTAAGGAAAAAGAGATTGCTGAGCAAAAACTCGAGTATCAGAAGCTAGTTGAGGAAGAGCTGAAAAAACTTGAGGTGATCGGTTCATACACCGCCGACAAGGCGCGCGAAGAGGTCAAAAATAAGATCATTGATGAAGCCAAGATGGACGCGGCGCGCGAAGTAAAAAAAATTGAGGAGGATACTAAGAAGCGCTCCGATGATGAAGCCCGCAAACTGATTACTATGGCTGTTCAAAGACTTGCCTCAGACCATGTGGCGGAAAGCACTGTCTCGGTGGTGGAACTGCCCAGTGATGATATTAAAGGACGAATCATTGGCCGGGAAGGAAGAAATATCCGGGCTTTGGAACAGGCCACCGGAATCGACTTGATTATAGATGATACCCCTGGTGCGGTTGTGTTATCGGGGTTTGATCCCATCAGACGGGAAGTGGCTCGCCGTGCTTTGGAAAAACTAACCCTCGATGGGCGGATTCACCCAGGCCGCATTGAAGATGTTGTCAATACATGCAAAAAGGAAGTCACCCAGCAGATTCAAGAGGCCGGTGAGCAGGCTGTTTTAAATGTTGGTATCGACAATATTAATCCTGAAATGGTCAAACTACTGGGGCGGCTTAAATACCGGACGAGCTATACCCAGAACGTTCTTGAGCATGTGCAGGAAGTGGCCTTTGTATGTGGGGTCATTGCCGGAGAGTTGGGTTTGAATGTGGCTCTGGCGAAACGGGCAGGATTACTGCACGATATTGGCAAGGCTATTGATCACCAGACCGATGGAACGCATACCCAGTTGGGAGTTGATATTGGAAAACGCTACAACGAACATCCTTTTGTCATCAACGCGATTGCCGCCCACCATGAAGATGAAGAGGCGGAATCGCCTTATGCCGTTCTTGTAGCAGCAGGAGATACTATTTCCGCTTCCCGGCCCGGAGCTCGGAGGGAGATGCTGGAAACCTATATCAAGCGTATGACTAAACTGGAAGAAATTGGTGATTCGTTCAAAGGGGTTCAAAAGACCTTTGCCATTCAGGCGGGCCGTGAAGTGAGAATCATTGTCATGCCCACAGGTACGGATGATCAACAGGCTAGCATGCTGGCTAGGGAGGTCGCCAAAAGAATTGAAAAAGAAGTGACTTATCCGGGAGAAATTAAAATCACTGTTGTTCGAGAAACCCGGTTTACAGAGTTTGCCCGGTAAATGAAGGTGTTTGGATAACGAGCCTGAACATGACTAGAAAAATTTCCGGGCTCACCGCCCTAGGTTTTCTGGAGCTTCTCCGAAACATAACAGAATTGGCATCGCATGGAAGATTTAGGACAACTGGTTAAACTCAGACGCGAAAAACTCGACGAGCTCCGCGGGATGGGGATCTCCCCATACATCAATCGATTTCATGTGAACACCACTCTGTTTGCTCTGGTTGAAAAGTATTCCGAGAAGTCCAAGGAAGAGCTGGATGAGAAAAATTCGGAATATATAACCGCTGGGCGCATGATGAGTCGACGCAAGCATGGCAAAACCACGTTTGTGAATATTAAAGATGTGTCCGGAGACATCCAGGTTTTTATCAATAAAAATTCGCTGGGTGAATCTGCTTACGAAATATTTGGCAAGTTTGATGTTGGCGATATCATTGGTGTTGAGGGTAGAGTTTCAAAAACCAAAACCGGTGAGTTAACCCTGTTTGCCAGCAAGGTGACCCTGCTTTCCAAATCGCTTCTTCCTCTTCCTGAAAAGTGGCACGGACTTAAAGACGTCGAGCTTCGCTACCGGCAACGTTATGTGGACCTGATCGTCAATCAGGATGTTAAAAAGGTTTTTATTGCCAGAAGTCGCATGATTCAGGTGTTACGGGATTACCTGAACGAACGCCAGTATCTGGAGGTGGAGACCCCGATGATGCAGTCGATACCGGGAGGTGCCACCGCAAAACCCTTTAAGACACACCACAACGCGCTCGATATGGAACTGTTCCTTCGTGTTGCTCCCGAGTTATACTTGAAAAGGCTGGTGGTGGGCGGTATTGAAAAGGTTTATGAGATCAATAGAAATTTTAGAAACGAGGGAATCTCCACTGAGCATAACCCTGAGTTTACCATGGTGGAGTTTTATACGGCTTACGCCGACTACAATGACTTGATGAGCCTGACGGAAGATTTATTTCGCTATATTTGTGATCGGGTGTTCCCTGAAAATAATTATCAGTTTCCTTATACCTTGCAGGAAGGCGGGAAAACCCGGGAAGTGATAATAGATTTTTCCCAGCCTTTCAAGCGTTGCACCTTCCGGCAATCGCTGGTAGAAATAGGTGGAGTCGAGGAGCAAATTCTCGATGACCCGCAAAAAGCGGTCGCATTTGCTTTGGAGAACAAAGTCTCTATTGAGAAGAAAGATCATCATGTAAAAATACTAGCTAAACTGTTTGACCACTTTGTCGAGCCCAAGCTCGTTCAACCAGCATTCATCACCGATTACCCCATTCAACTCTCACCGCTCTCCAAGAAAAAGGAGGACGACCCGGGCCTAGTGGAGCGTTTTGAACTCTTCATCGGCAGAAAAGAAATTGCTAACGCCTATACCGAGTTGAACGACCCGATAGACCAGAAACAAAGATTTGAGGAGCAAGTTGCTGAACGTCAGGCGGGCGATGAAGAAGCCCATTGGATGGATCATGATTTTATTCGCGCCCTTGAATATGGCATGCCGCCCACAGCCGGGGAAGGCATAGGGATCGACCGCTTGGTTATGTTGTTGACCAATAGCCCGTCCATACGAGATGTTATTCTTTTCCCGCAATTGAAAAAGGAATCTTGATTCGGGAAAACAAACCGGTCATTTAATGATTCGTTTCTGATATGTCCTACGAACTTTTTGTCAGTCTGCGCCACCTCAAGGCTAAGCGTACCCAGAAATTTATTTCGCTCAATACCTGGATTTCCGTTGGCGGGGTTGCACTCGGTGTCATGGCACTGATTATTGTCATTGCCGTTATGTCTGGGTTTGGCAAAGACTTGCGGGATAAAATCCTTGGAACCAACAGCCATATTGTGGTTACCAATATCAGCCGGACGGGGATGGCGGGTTACGATGCCATTATTAAGAAAATAACGCGGGCTGAAGGTGTGAATGCCGCCGCTCCATTCATCCTGAGTCAGGTGATGCTGACCTATGGGAGTAATAGCGCAGGAGTGGTGGTTCGCGGGGTAGATCCTGACCGGGAGGCTGGAGTTTCTGATCTGAGGAAAAACCTGGTGCGGGGAAGCCTGAAAATGTTAGAAGATCCGGGAAACTCTTCTGGAAAACCGCGCCGGGATGGCATCATTCTAGGTAAGGAATTGGCGCGGCGGCTCGGGGTGCAACGCAATGACGCCGTGTCGATGGTTTCTCCCGCTTCGAGAGTGACGCCTATGGGTCTAATCCCTAAAATCAAATTGTTTCAGGTAGTAGGATTTTTTGAGTCGGGGATGTTTGAATACGATTCTAATCTAGCTTTTATTTCCATGAATTCGGCGCAGAAGTTTTTCGCCATGAAGGGGAAGGTCAGCGGTATTGAGATTCAGGTGAAAGATATCGAGCGGGCAGATCAGGTAGCTGCGGAAATTCAGGAAAACCTTGGATTTCCCTATTACGCCAGAGACTGGATGCGGATGAATAAAAATTTATTTTCTGCGCTACGCCTGGAAAAAATTGTAATGTTCATCATCCTGATTCTGATCATTCTGGTGGCTGCTTTTAATATTGTCAGCACCTTGTTTATGGTGGTTATGGAAAAGAGCAAGGAGATCGCCATTCTGAAATCCATGGGGGCTTCCAGATTCAGCATCATGAAAATCTTCAGCTATCAAGGTCTGATCATTGGCGTCACCGGAACGGCGGTCGGTTGCGTTGGTGGTTTTACCGTTGTGCCGAACCTGAATAAGATTGTTGGTTTCATCGAAAATATTTTTGGGTTCACCGCGTTTCCCAGCGATGTGTATTATCTGGACAAACTCCCCTCAGAAATTCAATATCTCGATTCGTTTCTCATCGTTATCTTCTCGATCATCATCTGTTTTGTGGCCTCACTGTATCCGGCTTGGAGGGCTTCCCGGTTGGACCCTGTGGAAGGTCTGCGCTATGAGTGATTTGAAAGCGGAACGAAAATGCCTGATCGAAGCAGTTAATGTCGATAAAAGCTATTTGACTCCACGAGAGGTGATCCACGTTCTTGACCAAGCGAGTCTTCAGGTTTTGTCGGGGGAGATGCTGGGGATTATCGGTGCGTCAGGAGTGGGTAAGAGCACCCTTCTTCATGTTCTGGGTGGACTCGACAATCCGTTAACGGGAAGCGTACTGTTTCAGGGAAAAGATATTTATAAAGAGTCCAACGGTTACTTGGAAAACTTCCGCAATGCTCATATTGGCTTTGTATTTCAGTTTTTTAACTTGTTGTCCGATTTTTCTGCGTTGGAAAATACCATGTTCCCAGCCCTGATTCGCAATCAGGACAGGTGTTTGGCCAAAGAGCGTGCGGAATACTTATTATGCGAAGTGGGCATGAAGGATCGGATGCACCACAAACCCGACGAACTATCGGGAGGAGAAAGTCAGCGTGTAGCCCTGGCAAGAGGGCTTGTCAATCAGCCTGACCTGCTTTTAGCCGATGAACCAACGGGAAACCTGGACTATTATGCCAGTGACCAGTTAATAGAATTGATCCGAAAGCTGAACCATGAATTTAATCAAACTTTTGTCATTGTTACGCACAGCCAGAGAGTTGCCGGGAAACTGGACCGGGTGATGGAACTGGTCGATGGAAAAGTCGGTCTCACCGATCAGGACCTGGTTGTTTGAAGCCGGGCAGTGAATTAAATTTTAAAAGAAGGGGAGGCCATGAAGCTGGAAAAGATTGCTGAATTGGTTGGAGGAAAACTAAAAGGCGATAGCTCGCTTGAGATATCTGGAGTCCGGGGTGTCGAACAGGCCAACGCAGGACATATTACCTTCCTCAGCAAAAAAATATTCCTCGATATATTGAATCGTTCTCAAGCTTCCGCTGTGCTGGTGAAGGAAGCTGTAGACACTGCTGTTTCTCAGATTGTTGTTGCCAATCCAGAACTTGCTTTTGCACGTTTGCTAAGGGAGTTTCATCCAGAGCCGAAACCCAAGCCGGGCATCCATGACCAGGTCGTGGTCGGCAAAAACGTTAAGTTGGGTAAACATGTTACTCTGTCTGCTGGAGTGTGCATCGAGGATGATGTGGAGATTGCCGACCATGCCCATTTACATCCGGGAGTGGTTGTTGGTGATCGTTGCCGGGTTGGTAGCCATACCGTTCTTCACCCGAATGTTACCCTTTACCGCGATACGGAATTGGGGAGCCATGTGATTCTTCATGCTGGGGTGGTGATCGGGGCGGATGGTTTTGGTTATACTCTCGATGAAAAAGGAGTGCATTATAAAATCAACCAGATCGGTCGGGTGGTGATTGAAGATTATGTCGAGATTGGGGCAAACAGTTGTGTGGATCGGGCGGCGATGGGCACCACGCTCATCAAACAGGGAACTAAAATAGACAACTTGGTTCAGGTGGCACACAATTGCACGGTGGGAGAACACTCTATTCTGGTTGCCCAGGTTGGGCTGGCTGGAAGCTGTACCCTGGGTCACCATGTGGTGCTTGCGGGGCAGGTGGGGGTTGCCGATCATGTTACGCTCGGTGATCAGGTAACGCTCACAGCCCAGTCTGGGGCGTTCCGTAGTATCAAAAGCAACAATGTGTATGGGGGGCATCCTGCGGTTCCTCTGGGCGAGTGGAAAAAGTATGTGGCTATTTTACCAAAGCTTCCGGAATTGGTCCGTAAAATTCGCGATCTGGAAACCCGAATAAACGAAATTGAAAATAAACCGTCCCCCCGTTAGAATACTTATATCTACATTGCTCTTTAAGAAACCGATAACGTTTTTATTAAGGTCAGGGGTTATGTTTAAATTCTGCAGACGTGCTTTGGTTCTTGCCCTTTTGTCTACTTTTACCTTGGGGGCTGTTTTTCCACCGATGTCCAGAACGGCCGTCGAGAAGTACATCCAGAAAAAAATTAAGTATAACGACAAGGTCCTCAGGATCAACGAAAAGAATCTGGGTGATTCGGGTTTGGTTGTTTTGGCTCAATCTCCTTTAGTCCGTTCCATCACGACTCTGGTTTTGTATAAGGTCCACATCAGTGATGAAGGCATTCGTGCCTTGGCTGAATCCCCCAACTTGAAAAATCTAGAGGCCCTGCACCTGGAGCATAATTCCATTACCGATAAGGGAGTAGATATCCTTGCGAACTCTGGGGTTTTTTCAAACCTGAAAATTCTCAACCTCTATTATAACCATATCACGGATGAGGGCGCGAGGGCTATTGCGGATTCGGACACCTTGACTCAATTGGTGGAGTTGAACCTGAACTATAATCAGATCCGCGGGCCTGGAGCCATTGAACTCACACACTCAAAAAAGTTACGCCAGCTTCATAGTATCCAGTTAGCTTATAACCCGATTGAAAAAAGTGGGGAAAAGGCTTGGAAGCGTTTCCAGTTGATGGAATGGTTTAAAGATCTTCGCCGCGATAACCATTTGAATCAGGCGGGGAAGGCACTAATTGGGAACTTTGGGGTTATGGTATTGCTGGACTTTCCCTTCGTTTCGGAGTTGGAGACTCTGGATTTGAGAAATAATGATTTGACCGATGAGGCGGTGATCGCTATTTCTCGATCTAAAAATTTAAAAAATTTGGTTTCTTTGAATCTTTCGAAAAACAATATTACTGATGCGGGAGCCCAAGCACTGGCAGGATCCCAAAACCTTGAGAGACTAAAGAAATTAGATTTAAATTTTAATAGTATCGGGGATGCGGGAGCCCGCGCGATAGCCGAATCTGCGCGTTTAGCGAAACTCGAATCCTTAAAACTGGGGCAGAATAAAATTGGCACCGAAGGAGCCCGTGCGTTGAACGAGTCTGAAAACCTCAAAAACCTGATTCATCCTATTTTCGGTCTCTACTGATGTGATGTGCCTACCGCCTTGAAGGCTCTTCCAAAGTTCAGAAACGGTAGATGGAAGCAAACAGTGCTTTATGTTAAAATACTGAAAGTTCAGCCCTCATTTAAAACCTTCATTTCAAACATGGTACAAATTCTAGAATTTGAGCGCGAGATTTTTGCCCTAGAGACCCAGATCCACGACTTGATTTCCATGTCCCATATGTATGACAGTGTTGGCGACATCACTCATGAGATAGCAAAACTCAAGAAAAAGCTGCGGCGAATGAAGCATGAGGTGTATTCCAATCTGAAGGGGTGGGATAAAACCCTAGTAGCGAGACATCCTGACAGGCCTTACACTCTGGATTATTTGAACCTGATCTTTGAGGATTTTTTTGAGCTTCATGGCGATCGTCATGGAGGTTATGGCCCTTCCATTGTTGCAGGGCTGGCAAGGTTTAGCGGCAGGTCTGTGATGGTAGTGGGGCACCAGAAGGGAAGAGGGACCAAGGAAAAAATAAAGCGAAACTTTGGTATGTCCCAACCGGCAGGATATAGAAAAGCCCTTCGATTAATGCGAATGGCGGAAAAATTTAATATGCCCATTATTACCTTTATCGACACGCCGGGAGCTTATCCTGGTGTTGACGCTGAAGAAAAGGGGCAGTCAGAAGCGATCGCCACCAATATGTTCAGTATCATTCAATTGAAAGTTCCTATCATCTGCGTGGTGATAGGGGAGGGGGGGTCTGGAGGTGCTTTGGCAATTGGAGTTGGCGATCATATTATGATGTTTGAGCATTCTGTCTATTCAGTGATATCTCCTGAAGGCTGCGCTTCCATTCTTTGGGGTGATAAAGGCAAAACTTCGCAGGCGGCTAATGCCCTGTGTATCACCGCGAATGATCTTTTGGGATTTAAGGTGATTGATGAGATTATTCGCGAGCCTCTTGGCGGTGCCCACCGTAACCATAAGCAGGCTGCTATACGTTTGAAAAAATCCCTTAGAAAAAACCTTGAGCGTTTGACCCAGGTTCCTTTAGATGAGTTGACCCGGTTACGAGAGAAAAAATTCCGTGAAATAGGGAAAGTTGTTGAGGGCTAGAGGTGAACTTGTTGCTGAAACAGTTGTGCGTACTCTGAGTCAGTAGCGATCAAAGTATCGTGTGCTCCAGTCTCAACCAGTTCTCCTTGTTTCATGACTAGAACCCGGTCTGCCCCTTCCAGAGTTGACAGGCGGTGCGCAATGATTAGGGTGGTGCGCCCTGCCATCAACGTTTTTAGAGCTTGCTTGATGTGGCTCTCGGTTTCAGTATCCACCGATGAGGTGGCTTCGTCCAAAACTAGGATCGGCGGATTTTTCAGGAAAGTCCGGGCGATGGCGATGCGGTGTTTTTCCCCGCCAGAAAGTTTGACTCCTCGTTCTCCGACCAGAGTGTCGTACCTGTCCGGCAGGTTTTTTATAAATGGGTCGGCGTGCGCCGAGATGGCGGCGGAGATAACCTGGTCCAAGCTGGCCTCAGTATTTCCGTAGAGAATATTTTCCGCCACGGTGCCATTGAACAGGAACGGGTCTTGCGCGACCAGCCCGGTCTGCTCGCGGAGATAAGAAAGCTTCAGGTCTTTTACCTTGTAGTTGTCAATGAGAATGGTGCCCGACTGGACATCATAAAATCGCATGAGTAGTTTAACTAGGGTTGACTTCCCGCTACCAGTATGACCGACCAGAGCTATTTTTTCCCCAGCGGCAATGGTGAAGTCAACCTCCTGAAGGGCGAGTGTTCCAGGGATGTATGAAAAGTCGACCCGGTTAAATTGAATCTTGCCTCGAACATTGGAGGAGGGAAGAATTGCATGCGGCATCTCTTGCACCTCGGGCACAGTGTCAATGATTTCAAACAACCGTTCGCCGGAGGCCAGTGCGTGCTGAAGCATGTGGTTGACAGAGTGCAGTTGATTGATTGGTGTATAAAATAATGCCAGGTAGCCCACGAAAGCGACCAGGGAACCAACGGTGATATCTCCGGCTTGTACCAGCCCCACTCCATAAAGGAGGATCAGAACTGTGCCGAGAGATCCAAGAAACATCATGGTTGGGGAGTAGAAGGCCCACAACCGCATGACTTCTAAAGTCCCATCGCAATAATCCCGGCTGCGTTTTTCAAATTGTTTGACTTCATGAAGCTGCCGATTAAAAGAAAGTGTTTCGCGAATTCCTGAAATGGAGTCCTGTAATTTAGCGTTCATTTTTGCGGCTCGTTTGCGGACAACATGATACTGATCGTGAGCCTTGGAGGTGTAGACCCATGCGCCATAAACCAGAAAAGGAATGGGGAGCAGGGCTACTATGGCCAGCTTCCAATGCATGTAAAAAAGTATGATGGAAATACCGATCAGCGTCAGGGTCGCGGTCACAACCTGTTCGACACCGTCAATAAAAATTCGCTCGACATAATTTACATCATCGTTGGCACGGGACATCAACTCACCAGTGGAGCGGTTTTCAAAATAGCTCAAGGATAAACCCTGCAAGGCATGATAAACGTCTGACCTTAAATCAAACACTACATTCTGCTCGACTTTATTGTTGATCATGATACGCCGGTGATTGGTCAGGTTCCGCATCAGATAGATGCCGGCTAAACCAGCTATGGGTCCGTATATCCATGAGGATTCCTTGCTCTCTATCAGGCTATCGACAATTAGTTTGATAAGCCAAGGTGGGACGAGATCAAGGAGGGTGGTGGCGATGGCTAAAAACAGGGTCATCACTACCCCTTTTCGATACGGTTTTAAATAACTCAGTACTCTTGCAAGGGATTTCATGTTTTCAGGGGTTAGGATGCTATAGTTACAAAAGCCTCTAAAAATTGTCAAAGTATGAAGTATCTAATTATTAGAGGTGTTCTTATGATTATAATGACAATCTTCAAAATACGAAACGGTTTTTGAGGCAACACTTGAAACCTTAAATTTAAATTGAACTGTGGTTGAGGATATGGAATACAGAAAGCTGGGAAGCAGTGATCTTGAAGTGTCGGTGATTGGTTATGGTGCGTGGGGAATAGGTGGAGCTCCCTTCTGGGATAATGAGGGCGATGGAAAATCGCTGGATTCGATCAGAAAGGCGTATGACCTAGGCATTAATTTTTTTGATACGGCACCGGTTTATGGTTTTGGTCATTCCGAGGAACTGATTGGGAAAGCCCTGAAACCGCTTAGGGACAAAGTGATTCTTGCCACAAAATGCGGATTGCGGTGGGATAAGAAATCCTTAAGCTCGCTCCGCAAGGATGCAAGCAGGAATTCTATTCTGGAAGAAATCGACCAGAGTTTGAAACGTCTTGATACGGACGTAATCGACCTTTATCAGGTCCACTGGCCCGATGTGGAAACGGATCAGAAAGAGACCATGGAGACCCTGTTAGAGATTCAGGGAAAAGGCAAGATCCGTCATATCGGGGTTAGTAATTACTCGTCCCAACAGATCAAAGACTGTCTTCAATATGGGAAAATTGTTTCACTGCAACCGGAATTCAGTTTGTTGGCGCGCGATATCCAGAAGGACACGGTCCCTCTTTGTCTGGAAAACGATATTGGAATCATCGCATACAGTCCTCTGTCGTCAGGAGTCCTGACTGGCAAGTATGACAAGAATACGAAGTTTAAAGACTGGCGGAGTAAGGGGATCATTGGCACTTTTTCAGGGGAAGGGTTTATCAGAAATATTAAAAAGGTAGATCGATTAAAAGAAATCGCTGATGAAGAGGGTAAAACCTGTGGCCAGGCCGCAATCAACTGGGTGTTGAGGCAGGAGGGACTCACAACAGCTCTGGTGGGTGTGAAAAACTCCGATCAGGTGAAAGAAAACCTGAAAGCGGTTGGTTGGCAACCATCTCCGGAACATTGTGAAAAAATAGAAAAGGTTTTTGAACTGACTTGATTGGATTGGCAGGTCAGGGCGCTGGAGTTATTTCTTCCTTAGCTATTTACCTCCACGGTTAGCGTGGAGACTTTCAGCGTCTCATAAATGATGTCGGCGGAAAATCCTCTTCTCTGGAGGTATTGGGCCAACCGCCGCGTTTTTTTTTCGGGTTCCAGTTCGTGAAGAGATGCCAGCTTTTTATTGGCACAGTCCAGCGCAAGGTCTTGTTCTGGATGGGAATCGTAAAGGATGTCCAAAGTCGCTTCAATGATATGGGAAGAAACACCTTTTGCTACAAGCTCATGGCGCAGGCGTTGCCTGCCGAACTTTTTTACTTCAACGCGCGACCGACCCCATTCCAGTGCGAAGCACTGGTCGTTGATGTAGTTCAGTTCT
The DNA here is from genome assembly GCA_965263085.1 of Nitrospinales bacterium. Taxonomy (GTDB): domain Bacteria; phylum Nitrospinota; class Nitrospinia; order Nitrospinales; family VA-1; genus LS-NOB. The sequence goes on along the minus strand of OZ253582.1, from coordinate 995,156 downwards.
GCAAGATCCTGAAGTGTCTTTTGAATAACAGAAGGAGTATGCCCCTTTTTCCTCAGATACAGGGCAAGTTCATGCTTGCTCCGATCCCGATAAGCGAGGTGTCTGAATGCCTGAGATTTAGCGGTTTTGAGGGCTTCTTGATCCGGCATTAGGTCTATCCAAAGTTTAGGAATTTTTTGCGGCCTTTTTCTCCTTGGTGGAGGGTTCTTCCGCATCTTCCTCTGGTGCTGTTTCTATAGTGGTCAGCCCAAGGGCTTTGCGCAACCGCCCTTCAATTTCTGTTGCCATCTCTGGATTATCGGTCAAAAACTTTTTGGAATTTTCACGGCCTTGACCAATCCGGTTCTCATTATAGGAAAACCAAGTACCGCTTTTGGCGATAATATCGTGGGTCACACCGAGATCGAGCAGGTCACCGACCTTGGAGATGCCTTTTCCATAGATAATATCGAATTCAACCTGACGAAAGGGCGGGGCAACCTTATTTTTCACTACCTTGACCCGTGTGCGGTTGCCGATGACGTTTTCTCCGTCCTTCAAGGCCCCGATGCGGCGAATATCCATGCGAACAGAAGAATAAAACTTAAGCGCGTTTCCTCCTGTCGTTGTTTCGGGATTGCCAAACATCACTCCGATTTTCATGCGTATCTGGTTGATGAATATCAGGCTGGTTTTGGATTTGTTGACAACCCCTGCCAGCTTGCGCATGGCCTGAGACATCAGCCGGGCTTGTAGTCCCATATGGGAATCACCCATATCTCCATCGAGTTCTGATTTAGGAACGAGGGCGGCCACGGAGTCGACGACGATAACATCTATTGCGCCACTGCGAACGAGAACTTCAACGATTTCCAGAGCTTGTTCACCGGTATCAGGCTGAGAGAGAAGCAGGTCATCCAGGTTGACACCAAGATTGCCCGCATATTCTGGGTCCAAAGCGTGTTCTGCGTCAATGAATGCGGCGACTCCTCCACCTTTTTGTGCTTCCGCAATAATATGGAGCGTCAAACTGGTTTTTCCTGAACCTTCCGGGCCATAAATTTCGATAACACGGCCTCTGGGAACTCCGCCCACACCCAAGGCGTGATCCAGAGAAATGGAACCGGTGGGAATGACACGGATTCCTTTCAGGCTTTCGGCTTTGCCCAGTTTCATTATAGAGCCCTTGCCGAATTGTTTCTCAATTTGAGTGAATGCCAGTTCCAACGCTTTTTCTCTGTCGTTCGAGCCCATCATACCTCCTTATTTATTTCAGTTTGCGTGAGAGGGGTCCGCTCTTTAACGTAAATCCACGGTATACGTTACGCCTTCAGGAGTCAACCAGTTCTGAGTTCAGTCAGCAGGACACCCACTCGCTGGCTCTAAGCCCAGTGGACGGCATTATACCTTTATCTGGGGCGCGGGCTATTATAAAATTATTTTTCTGGAGTTCTGCCGGTTGTTTGAACTTATTAAGGGGGTTATAAGCAAAGGTTCAGGATTTGATGGTCGTTTTGTTTTTCAGGGAGCGGTCAAATCCTAAAATGCTGGCCCGAAAGCTCCGGTTTTTAATACGTTCGTATTTTTTCAGAATCAGGTGTTTCATCACCTAAAATGGAGTCAGTATTACCAGCCTTCAAACTTTAATGAGGCCCAATCAATTTCTACAACCGCTATTATATATTAATGAGAACCCAAAAATACTTAGAAGGATTACTGCTGATTATGGTTTTTGAGGGAAGGGATTAGTGGTATTAGAACCAAATGTCTTTTTCTATCATAAGGTTTTATTCGTTTGAAGAAAAAGAAAGATAATCCCGGCAATTAATTTGCATTGAACTGGCATCAAGTCTTCCACTTTCGGACTTTATATATCCCCTTGATGCTAAACATGCAATAAATGACCCGCAAGATGGCATCGTGGAACTTGATGCTGAACCCCCATACTTACCTATATAAGCACTATAGTCTTTATCTCTGTTTAATGACTCATAACACTCATACCGTGCTTTTGCAAAATCTTGGAATGTTCCAGGGCCATTGTATCTAGCAGCACATCCTGTTAATAATACAGTAGTCATTATTCCAATAGAAATTAACTTGATTTTTTTCATAAAACTCCCTAGAGAACGTAAACCGTTTCTCATGGCACTATCCTTATTTTTATCAGGTCTGTTGTGGTTAAGCTTTAAAAATAACAGTTTTCGTGCCCATATTAAAGCATTGATTGGGGTTTGTGAGGAGGGATCAGGATCAATGGTCAGTTCCAAGGCAGCTTAAAGTTTGATATTCTTTCAAGTGGTGAGACTTAAGATGATATGGGATTATTTAAAAGACAAGCTTTAAGACTCTACTTTAAGAAAAAGCCAGCCTGCATCAAGCCTTAGGTTGTTTTTGGATCGAAGTCATGGCCTTTTCGATTTTGCGCAACGGAACCCGAAGCTATTGTTTTTCACTTCTGGGGTGAAAAAACTTCGGTTAAAGGTCGGAGCACTCAACCCACAACCATAGGAAAGGCAGTCGAACCAAGATCCACCTTTCAATACCCTTTTATCCTCGCCATACTCTGCCTGCGTGACGGGATTTCCCGGATGTGGTAAATAGTAGCTGTCTACCCATTCCCACACATTTCCGGAAATGTCATAGAGTCCATAGGGACTGCGCCCCGCTGGGTAGGAGCCAACAGGTTCTGTGCCGGTGGAGTGTTTATAGGGATTATTGGACCTGTCCAGTGACCATTCATTTCCCCATGGGTAAATGAGACCTTCTTCACCCCGTGCCGCCTTTTCCCATTCCTGTTCAGTGGGCAGGCGTTTGCCGGTCCAGGAGCAGTAATCTTTTGCGTCAAACCAACTGACATAAACGACGGGGTGATCTTCCTTGCCCTTTGGAAGGCTTCCGTCTGGCCAGTGAAAGGGAGGGATTCTTTGAGTGGCATCCACAAATTTTTTATAGTCTGCGTTGGTGACTTCATTCAAGTCAATATAAAATGCGTCGGTTGCAGAAATATGCTCCGGTGCTTCATCATCCCAGCGTTCATTCGACCCCATGATGAATTCTCCAGCAGGCACATAGGCCATGGAGGTTTTTTTCTGTTTCATAACTGAAGTGGCATTTTTGGGCGAAGAATTTGGTAGGGTTTGAACGAGGGATTTCAACAAAATATTGTTTCTGCTGGTAAGGTCTGCCGGGAGGGGAGTTGAAAAAGGGGATAACGTGTTTTTTTCTGCCAGCCCTGTGTGGCAGGTTTTGCATTTGGGTTGAGTGAATTTGTTTTTCTTTGCCCTTAGGATGTGTTCCGCTTGATGGCAGGTGGTGCGGCATTCTTTTCGCAATGGACCCAGCCTTTCCAAGGCATTAGAGGTTTGTGGATTGCTAAAGCTCCAAGCCAGAATGAAAGTGAGAAAATAAATTATTTTTGGGATGTGACTGGAATTGACTCTCATACTCCATGTTTATAGGATGATTCATTATGAGTCAAAAAAATATTGTCGAAGGGCGTGAAGTTGATGCCATGAAAAACTCTACCTGGAGATTGATCGAAGACGGCCCCGGCGATGGTAGGTTGAACATGGCGATAGACAGAGCTATTCTCACCGCTTGCGACCGAGGACAGGCTCCAGCCACTTTAAGGCTGTATGGTTGGGACAGGCCGACTCTTTCTATTGGTTATTCGCAGGACGAATTGAAGGATGTGAACAGGGCTCAGTGTGAGCGAAGAAGTATCCCTATCGTCCGGAGGTTTACAGGAGGGCGAGCCCTTTTACATCAACATGAATTTACCTATAGCCTCGTTGCTCCCATTCCTCATCCCGGATTTCCCGGAAACCTGGCGGGAGCTTTTTCGGCTGTATCGAAAGCGGTGATTTCTTCTTTGGAAAGAGCCGGTGTTTCGAAACCTGAAATGGTTGGAAAAGACAAAAAAACTCAGGATAAGCGTTCTCCGGCCTGTTTTTCGATGTACAATCATTGGGAAATCACAGTGAAAGGAAAGAAGCTGGCCGGTAGTGCCCAGCGTCGGTTAAATAAGGCTTTTTTACAACATGGCTCTATCTTGTTGGACAAAGATCCTGAACTGGCTAATAGCCTGCTTCGCTATCCCTCGGAGGATAAAAAAAAACGAGGGCTCAAAAACTTGATTTCGAGTACGTTAACCTTGGGAGAGGTGCTGCCGATAAAGCTGGAATGGGAAGAACTGGTTCCTTGTTTTGTAGGCGGATTCCAGAAAACGTTTCCTGGACTGTGGAAACTGGAACCTTTGAGTGCCCTGGAAATGGAGTTGGTGAAGGAGTTTTTAGAGGAGGGCGAACCGATTTCATCAGGATTTTACTCAGCTTTCTGATTTTTAAATGGTAGCTGAGAAGTAAAAGGGGAGCTCCTTTTGGAATTTATTGTTACCTGCTGATGGATTGTTTATAATGCCCACTCTTTTTATTCAGAAGAGTGTTTGTTTTTTTCTGAGGCTTGTGCTGGATGGCGCTGGGGTATTCCAAAAAGTGAATGCCTTTGAGGATAAGCCAAATAAAAGCCTGATTAAGCTTTGTCAGAGTGCCGATGCCCTAGTTTATGATACTTAGTATACAGGAGATGAATATTATAGCCTCAATGGCGAGTTTTCGCGTAAAGGCTGGAGGTATAGTACTATGCGGGAGAAGCCAAGGTTGCAGAAGCGGCGAATGTCAAAACACGGGTTTTGTTTCATCACGACCCTTCTCACGATGATAATTTTATCAGGCAAATTGAAGCGGAATCTCGCCAACTTTTTTCACAAAGCATAGCTGCCTGTGAAGGCTTGTAAATTGATTTATCACAATACGCATTGCCTAAGTCCCTTTTTAACTAAGCTTTTGATGCAAGCCTTGCTCGCGCTGGTACTTCTTAATGGATGTGGGGCCTCCAAACCTCATGTTGCGGATAATCCTGCCAGCCAGCGTTTTCGGGATGTGACTGGGAAATGGCTTTTCCCAGAAAATTCCTCTCCACGCCACGCCACTTTTCTCCGTGCAGATCAGGATCCATTGCAGGATTTGATAGTTCTTAACGAGGCGGGAAAACCTCAGTTGCAACTATTTATCAATCAAGGAGAAAATAGCTTTCTTCAGAAAGGGCTGGGGCGGTGGATAGAGGATTTGAAGGACCCTATCCTTTTTTTCACGGCAGCAGATTTGAATCGCGATGGTGGGGATGACCTTGTTCTGGTCATGCAAATCGCGGGAAAGATGTCCACGCAAATCCTCTTTAATAATAAAAAAGGTTATTTTTACGCCAAGGATGAGGAAGGGACTTACCCTCTTAAGGCTGGAATAGATAAGGTGGCTACGGTTGATTTGGATCAGGATGGGGACAGAGATCTTTTTTATTTTGGTCAAAACGCTTTGAGTGCGGATGGGAAACCCGCCGGCCATCAAGCCTACCTGTTTATTAATAAGGGTGCGGGAAAGTTCGAGGACTTGACAGCTTTACTCATGCCTCGTCTGCCTGCGGGAATTCGCGATGTCTCTTTTGCCGATTATGATGGCGATGAGGTGGTAGATATTTTTCTGATTTATGGAAAAAGCCAGAACCGACTTTTGCTAAACAACGGAGTGGGAAAATTTTCGGACCGTACTGCGTCTCACTTGCCTCGTATTATCGATGACAGTGAGCATGCTGATTGGGCAGATTTTGATGGGGATGGAGATAATGATCTTCTAATAGTCAACCGGTCTATTAACAAACATTACCGGGCTTACCCTGGAGAGGCCGCATACTTTCTTGAAAATACGTCCGGAGGGAATTTTAAAAAACGATCACATAAAATGCTTCCCCGCTTTCCTTCTTATAAGGCTTATCTTTTAGATGCGAATGGTAACACAAGACCTGATGCCTTAATTTTGACCTCAAAGGGTGTTTATTATTTACAGAGTAGAGGTCGGTGGGAATTTTCCGATGAAACCGAAAGGCGTCTTCCTCGCTTCCGATTTTTCTGGGAGATGGCCTTTGCTGATGTCAACCAGGATGGGTTCTTGGATCTTTTCGCGCTGTCGCCGACCCAAGGCAGAAGCCGGGTTTGGTTGAACCTGTTTGATTAAGGGAAACGCTATGTCAAAGTTTAAAAAAATGACTTTTCTTAAAGTACTCACTACTGTTGCATGGGCGGATGGTGAAGTCTCGCAATCTGAACTTAATATTCTCAAAACATTTTACAGAAAATTTAATTTGGAAAAGCATGAGTTAGATGAGTTAAAGCCTTATCTCTTGTCTCCAGTCTCAAAAAAAGAAAAGGATGAACTGTATCACCAGATGGTTGCCGAACTGTCCTCCTCGAATGAGAAGATAGAAATCATGGAAGCGTTAGAGGCCATGGTCGATGCACATAAAAGAATAAAGAACAATGAAAGGGAGTTGGTCAGCCAGTTCTCTGAATGGTTGGAAAAACCTTCTCACACAAAGAGGTCTTTTGGGCGAATCAGAAATTTTTTGCAAAGGACTATTTTTAAACAGGCTCGAGATTTTAATCCAGACATGGAAAAATATTTTAAACGCCATGTGTTAAAAAAAATTGAACTGAAAAGTGAACATTCTAAGACTCTCACCAACCTGCCCGAGGAACGGCTCTATTTTATTTGCCTTGTGGGTACGTTGATGGCGGCGATTGCTCACGTTGATGACCATTTTGATCCAGCAGAGAAAAAGGCTTTAAAGCGTTGCCTGACCGACCAGTTTTCTTTAAAAGGAAAAGAATTGACCCTGTTGTTTGAGGTGGTGGAGGAACAGGCCCGGCAGAGTTTTGACTTTCATGAAGTGGCTACAGAGCTGAATCGTGTTGCGTCCTACAATGATCGTGTCCATTTAATGGAATGCCTTTTTGAAGTTTCTATTGCCGATGGGGAGATGGCCCATGAGGAAACTGAGGAGGTCAGGAGGATTACCAAAGCTCTTCGCATTCCGCATAAAACATTCGTTGAGTACAAAGTTCGTGCTCTGGATAAGATTAGATGACAGGGAAATTAGGAAATTTAAACAGTCAAATGCTTAATCAGAATAGAAAGACGGAGTGGCAGGCTAAAAAGGAATAGCGCCTCGGGCTAGTTCTATAAGAAAAGAGGGAAACAGCCCTATAGCCATGACGGTCACACAGCTGACAGTGATCAAGGCGCCCATGCCTTTAGGAATTACAGGTTGTAGAGCGTTTTCATCTTCATGAAAGTACATTATGACGATCACGCGCAGGTAAAAATAAATGGAAATAATGCTGGCAATGACTGCCATAACAGTTATTAGAATATAGCCTTTCTTGACTGCGGCATAGAACACGAACAGTTTTCCGAAGAAGCCAGCGGTAGGCGGGAACCCAGCCAGTGACAACATGAATACGCTCATGGCCACTGCAAGAAGAGGGTTCTTTTTAGCCAGCCCTTTGAACCTGTTGATGGAGTTGCCTTCCTTCCCTTCCCCTTCCATGATGAAGACCACGGCAAACGCTCCAATATTCATAAACAGATAAACCGCAAGGTAGAATAAAATGCTGGCTATTCCTTCCTGAGTATTGGTGACGATACCGATCAACAGATATCCGGCGTGTGCAACCCCAGAATAAGCGAGCATCCTTTTGAGATCATCCTGAAAAATGGCGGCAGTATTTCCTACCAGCATAGTCAGGACCGATATGCCAAAAAGAATAGGGATCCAGACTTTTTCCAGTTCCGGCAGTGCGATGAAAAAAATGCGGGCGATCACTGCGAATGTCGCTGCCTTGGTTGTCACTGACATGAACCCAGTGATGGGTGTCGGTGCGCCCTGATAGACATCCGGGGTCCAGGAATGAAAAGGTACCAAGGAAACTTTAAACGCCAATCCACAAAACATCAGTCCCATTCCGATATAAACCAGTGTGTTCTTGGTATAGGGGTTCTCGTGAACGAGCTGTCCGATCATTTTGATTTCGGTCGTGCCGCTACCGGCGTAAATCAAAGCCATGCCATAAACCAGAATGGCGGAAGCAAATGCGCCGGTCAGCAGGTATTTAATTGCCGACTCCTGCGATGCTAGAGTTGTCCAGCTTAATTCAGTATTGCTACTGGGTCCTTCCTTGCCGGTTCCGTGTTTAGCGGAAAAGCCGCAAAGAATATAAAGTGCAATGGAAAACAGTTCGAGGGAGATGAATATGGTGATCAGGTTGCCGGCCTTGGCCATAAACATCATACCCGCAACCGCCATCAGTAAAAGCGTGAAGTATTCGGCCTTGTTCTCATGGTCTTCCTGCGGGTAACGGGCCGAGCCGAAAATTGCAAACAAGGACATCAGCAGGAATATCAAATTGAAGGTCAGAGCAAACCGATCGTGGATCAAGGCACCGCTGAACATGCCCGAACTGCTTCCGTTTTCGGCAGTCGGCGCTCCACTCCAAAGGCTCAGAGTGAACAGAAATGCCGCACCGACTCCCAGCAACGAAACTGTAGATAAAAAGGGAAGGGTGTTCATCTCCTTTTTAAGCCCGGCTAGAAGAATGAAGAAGGCAGTCATCAGGATGATGATCTCTGGCCCGATTGCGGCCCAATTCATATCGTCAAAATTGATTACGACTTCCATGGATTTGGCCAAGAACCCTGTCACCGTTTGAGTGATAAAAACCACATACTAAATCAATAATTATGGGGGTGTTTTATAGCATTTCGACACTATTTGCAACCTCCATTCATTTACCGAAATGACAATGTCTGATTTGCTAAAAATTTAGTTAACAAAGCAGGTTTCTAAAAAGGAAGGCAAACGACTCCAAAGTGTTCTCTTTCTAGGTTAAACACTCATTCTATTTTCATCCAACCTCTAATATTAAATTTTTCAAGGTAGTTGATGAAAAGACTTCCTTCCCGGAGTTTATCCGTAACGAAGTAGACTCTATCCCTTGACAAAACGAACGCCGCATAATCCACGATTTTACCGTAAACTTCCGATAAACAATTCAAAGTTGTTATTTCTGGATTACTTGTTGGAGATTTCCATCCCGAGTTATGTGAAAAACTAGGTGTAAATTTTTCAATAATTCCTTCAAAAGAACTTGCGCATTGGAGTTTTTCCCGTCAAGATAAATCTTTTTAAATGATACTTATGGAGAATTTTGTGGATTTTAATGAGGCGCGGGCTTATCTCAATTACCTGCTCACTTTGGGGCTTCGACAGGAAGAGGCGTTTGGTCCCATGGCACTCGATTTTATCCGAGAAACGGATTTCGACGCAGTCGGTTTTTTACCGGAGGAACAGTTCAGCCTTGTGATGGCCACTATTCAAGCTCTGGCTCAAGAGCCAAAACGCTATACCCTGAAGCTGGAAATGCTCAACCGGTTGCGGGAACTGGTCGATAAAACCACCTACAAAAATCCGCAACTGATCCGACAGATAGAACAGGACATCAAAAAAACCACTGCCGAGATCAATATTTATAATGAAGCGATGCGGCCGACTAAAACGGATGTTCCAGGAAAACAGCGCTTGGTGGTGCAGACCGAAGCACCGGACTATTTTTTAGATATTGCCCAGAAGCGAGCTTCTACTTATTATCAGGGTAAGTTTAGCTTGAGTAAGGAGGAGAAAATCGCACAACACTTTGGCGGCGGAGCGAGAAAGTTCGAGCCGGATAACCCCAAAGTGCACCGCGAATACCCAGGGGCATGCGGTCCGTTCATGAATGCGCGCACTAATGCTTTCCACCTGATGATGCCTTTCGACATCAAGATCAGCAAAAAACCCGATGACCCGTTGGATGCGGGGATGCGGGCCTATTATTGCAAGATGGGTTACTCTTTTCCTTTAGGGTTTGAAATGGGAAAGATCTGCAGTTTTCACGATGGGGAGATTTTGGATATTCCTTTGGATGATCCAAACCTGATTTTTCTGTCAGTCTCCAGAATTAAGGAGAAAGAATTTCGTGCTCCGGCTTACCCGGCTACGCCGGAAGTTCCGGTGGAATATGCCTACCCTCGTGCGGTTCTGGAGCGCACCGGGACTTTGGGGCCTTATGTCCAAGTGGTTTCAAATTTTAAAATCTGGTTTGATTCCAGCCAGGTGTCGATCCTCATTCAGGGAGCGCCGGACCTTTACGAGTATGGGCTTGAAGGTGGTTCCGGCCTGATGGTTCGGAGTCATGCTGCAGACAAGGTGCCCGCCTATGTTGAAAACACATCCTTACCCTGGCAGGAAGGGATGAGCTTCAACTTCGTCAACATTCACCTGACTCTCAGCCCCGGAACTGAAACGGCTATTGTCCCCTACAACACTCCACTTTTTACGGTCTACCCCATATTGCCCGTCCAGAATTTTAAATGGATAGACGTGTTGGAAGCTTGAATCTCCATTATTAAATACCGGGCTCACTCGTTATTGACAGCGGCGAGGAAGTAAGAATGCTCGGGTGTTACAGAACAAGGGTAATCCAAATAGTGGGTCAGCACCATGAAAAATACAATGGTGAAGGCTATCACCAAGACCTTGTCGGTAAGATATTCCCCTGCCCGTAAGAATCTGTAAGTTAACGGATGTCTACGATGTCCTGCACCCGTAGCAGTTATAAAAAAGCTTTGAAAACGCTTGAGGCGCTTACTATATATGAAATCCCAAATGAGGTGCCAAACTTTTGAGTTCTTTCATCCGTATGATGAGGCTCGAATCCTGATTTCAAGAAGCTGTTAGCGTTGCTTTCAAGACTTGCAGGAACTGCTTAAATTCTTCATGGGTGATATCCCCCATATTTGCCACGCGGAAAATATTATCACTGAGGTTTCCTTGCCCGGCATAGATGACGAAACCGCTGGCTCTCAACTCTCCATGAAGCTTTTCATAACTGATTCCTTTCGGCAGGTGGAGTCCGGTCAGGCAATTACTTCTTCGCCCTTCAGAAATTAAAAATTCTAAGCCCATGTCTTTAAATCCGTTTCGTAGAAAACGGGCCACCCTAGCATAGCGCTCAATTCGGCTGGCAACGGTTTCTTCAATCAGTTCATCAAGCGCCACATCCAGTGCGTAATGAGCAGGGATTGCTGGAGTAAACAGCATCCCACCTGCTTCTTGGGCCTTGTGGTAGCTGGTCAGGTTGAAGTAGAGCGTTCGTTCGGGAATTTTGCGCAAGCGGTCCAACTCTTTTTTCTGAAACAGGACAAAAGACACGCCGGGAAAACCCTGAATGCATTTGTTGGCGGTGCCGGCCACAATATCAATGGACTTGAAATCGACTTCATCTCCCGCCAGACTGCTGATGCAGTCCACTAAAAAAACTTTTCCATAGCGCCAGGCAAGCTCGCCTACTTCTTTTAAGGGATTGAGAAGTCCGGTTGTCGTTTCATGATGTACTAAGGCCACCACTTCTATATCGGGGTTTTGCTTTAACTCGATCTCAATGTCCTCTAGTCGAGGTGGTTCTCCCCAACTCAGTCCGAGGGTGCGGCGGTTGAACTGGTAAATGTCACAGATTTTTCCAATACGCTCACCATAGACACCATTTTGGATGACCAGCATCGATCGACCCGGACTCAAGGAGGAAGAGATGGCCATCTCCAGCGCCGCTGTTCCCGACCCGGAAACCAGGACGGAGGTGTACTTCTCTTCGATATCAAAAGCCTTGAGCAATTTTACGCGGATCGCTGCCATAATATCCGAGAATTCTTTTTCTCGGTGGCAGAGGTCGGGGCGCATTAAAGCCTGCCGGACCCGGTCAGTTACATTGACCGGGCCCGGGCTGAGCAAAACAGTTCGTGGCATAAGTTTTGTTTGCAAAAGGTTGGTGATCAAATGCGATCCAAGTTTACCCTAGCGGGCTCTGACCTACAAAAAGAATTATCCATGAAAGACAAGGCATTTTGGTCCATTGCTATAGGCACCCGTCCTGATTTAAACTTCTAAGGATGAGAAAACTTTTAACGATATTAGGGCTGGTGTTGTTTTTCGCCGCATGGGGAGAGAATATTCCCTCGGCTGTGGCAGGCTACTCCTCCAACCTGACCCTCCCCAGGATCAGGTATCAAGGCGGTAACGACAATCCCCGACCGGAAGCCCTGCGCAGTCTCTTGGCTCAGGTCACGCGCAGAACGTCCATTGAGGTCAACCGTGAGCCGGTAGAGTTGAACGTTTCCGATCCCAAGCTATTCCGCCACCCTCTAATCTATATGGGGGGTGATGAAGGTTTCGATCCTTTCCCGGAAAAGAATATGAAAGTTTTACGGAATTATTTGAGCTATGGAGGGTTCATTTTTATTGATGATAATTCCGCTCGGGCCGATTCTACATTTGGTACCTCGGTTCGCAAAATGATATCAGCATTGTTCCCGCAGAATCCGCTCAGAAAAATTCAGCGTGACCATTCTATTTTTCGTTCTTTTTATTTGCTCAATACCGTTTCCGGTCGGTCCATCGTCAAGCCCTATCTGGAAGGAGTATCCATTAAAGGGCGAACCGTCTTGATATATAGCTCGAACGATCATGGCGGTGCATGGTCACGCAATAAGCTGGGGCATTGGAACTATGACGTGATCACGGGAGGGGATAGGCAAAGGCAACTTGCCATCCGCCTGGGCGTTAACATCATTATGTATGCGCTGACTCTGGACTATAAAAAGGATATGGTGCATTTGCCTATTATTCTTGAACGTCTACGCAGGTACAATCCCAAATGAACGAGTTGGAGAAGTTGCTGGGTATCAATTCCGAAATTTATAACCAATGGCAGTTGCATTGGTCACCCGAAGATCCGGTATTGGTATTCACCGTCCTCGGCATTGTGGTTCCCGTTGCACTCTGGTTTTTCTGGACAAGTTTGAATCGGATTGGTTCCCGCTCGAGAAAGCTCTTGCTCTTTATACTCAGGCTGGTAGCGTTTACACTTTTACTGTTGATATTATTAAAACCTGAGCTGGAATTCCGCAAAAGCCAGTCCCTCAAAAACTCCATCGCGGTTTTGCTTGATAATAGTAAAAGTCTTTCCATAAAAACTGATGAGTCTCTGAGACTTGACTTAGTGAAAAAAGCTTTGAAGACCAACGCCACCTATTTTGAGGATCTAGGGAAAGATTTCAACGTGGACTATTATTTTTTCTCTGATGGTATCGAAAAGGTGAGGGCTGGAGCAGTTGAAAATCTTTACCTCCCACATCGCCCTTTTACCGATCTGACCCGGGTGTTCGATGAATTGGCCGGGCGTTATCCGGATTCATCACTTCAAGGGGTATTGCTGTTTTCGGACGGTGCGGATTTGACTCAGGAGTCCGGCGAAATATCAAGGAATCTAGTGGAGAGGATCAAAGCTTTGGGAAGCCCGATTCACACCCTTCAGGCTGGTGGAAATGAAGGTTTTAAAGATATTGCCATCGAAGCTGTCTCGGCATCGGAATTCGGGTTTGTGCAACAACCTCTCAGAATTTCTCTCACCGTGTTTTCTTCATCGCTGGGTAACCGCAACATCCCTCTGGTTTTGAAAGAGGGTGACCATATTCTGGTCTCAAGGATTGTTGAGGTGAGCGAAGACACGAAACGTTATGAAGTGGAGTTAGAATTCACACCTAAAAGTACGGGCAAAAGAATTTATTCCCTCAGTCTGCCTAGGTTTGCCGATGAGTTCATCCTCACCAATAATGAAAAAGAGTTCGAGGTAAATGTGGTGCGAGACAGGATTCGGGTTTTGCATCTCAACGGCCGCCCTTCGTGGGATTCCCGTTATCTCCGCGAAGTTCTTGCCCACAACCCGAAAGTGGACCTATTGTCATTTTTTATTCTCAGGAATATAGGCGATGATGTGAAAGCTCCGATGACAGAACTCAGCTTGATCCCTTTCCCTTCCAACCTGTTATTCGACGATTACCTGAGTTCTTTTGACCTGCTTATTTTTCAGAACTTTAAATACGACCCCTTTATAGACAAGGAATATCTGGGTAATATTCGGAAATACGTCCAGAATGGCGGCGCCTTTTTAATGATTGGCGGCGAGCTTTCATTTCAGGGTGGAGGCTATTCGCGGACACCTATTGAAGAAATCCTGCCGGTGAATTTTCGCGAGACCAGCTGGGCTTTCGTTGATGAAGTTTTTCACCTGGCCTTGAATCAAGAATTTTTTCATCATCCCATACTACGTCTGGAGAAAGATCTGAATCTTAATCAGGAGGTGTGGCAGTCGCTTCCACCACTTCAAGGGGTGAACATAGGATTGCTTCCGGACAAGAGCGCGCACGTTCTGGCCCAGTATGCCAAGGAGGAGAAGACCGTCATTCCCATTCTGGTTGCCGGTGAATTCGGTAAAGGTCGAACCGCACTACTGGGCACGGATTCTATCTGGAACTGGAATTTCAGGAATGTCGGTAGTGGAGGTAGCGGTCGGTATTTCCAAAGGTTCTGGAATAATGTCATTGATTGGCTGATTGCCGAACCAGAAATGCGGCGGCTACAGTTGGAGTCTGACAAAGAACGGTACTGGGAAGGCGAGCAGGCCTTGGTAAAATTCAAATTGCTGAAAAAAAATTACCAGCCTGCGATTGGTGTGACAGTAAAGCTGGTTTTGAAACCGCTCAAGGAAAAATCTGGCGACGAAATAGAATTGAAAACCGATGAGCAGGGAGAAGGGGTTTCCCCGTTTCTTCCCGGCGAGGAAGGGTTTTATACCGCTCGCATAAAGGTTGATCTGGAGGGAGAATCCCTGGAAGAGGAGATCATCTTCTCAGTATTAAAAGATAACGCAGAATTTGAAAAGCCGATGGTCAACGAAATCCTGCTGAAAAAGATTGCTGAGATCAGTGGCGGCCAGCACCGCCTTCTCAAGGGCAGTGATGATCTCAGTGCTTACCGATTTGCCAACCTTGACGTGCTGCTGAAAAGCCACAGCCGGTCTTTTTCGCTTTTGGACAACTGGTGGGCCTATGGCCTCGTGGTGGGCTTTCTGGTGATGGACTGGTTTATACGGCGAAAGTTAGGGTTGAGCTAAATCACCGAATACCCATGTTGTATGAATAGAATAATAACTAATTTGTGAAACACCGGTTTATCCTGTAGTATCAACGACCAGTGTGATGCTGGAGCTGTGACACCCCCATCGTTAGCTCATGCCCCGGAGAGGTAATGGCTTTCTCAGGCTAGCTAGGGTTATTTCGGCATACGGGCTATTCGATCTGCTTCTCTTTGCTAAGAGAGGCCTTTTTTATAAGACATTTTCCAACATTTAACGCATGGCCAAAACCGTAAAAAAAGACGGAGTGAATATTCGCCAGTGGGTGCGTGACCGTATCATGTTTCTAGCACTGGCCATCTTTGTGGTTGGGGCCGGGTCTTATATCGGCTCCGAAAAGTTGTTCGACACGCATAGCGTCTGGCTACACCCGGTTCGCGAGTTCGCATTGCTGATTTCCCTCATTGGGGTGATTTCGTTGGGTTACGAAGTTTTTTTACGGGAATTGACTTTCAATGAATATAAGGAGGCGTTGGAAGAGATTGTCAATCCCGATGCGGTTCGTCTGGGCATTCATGGGATCTATAAAAATCGCTCCGAGCTTGCGCAGGCGACTTCTTTTGAGATTTTGTTCAAAAATGTGAAGGAAGAAATCTTCATAGGGGGGTCTTCTTTGTTGTCGATTTCGACCGCAAGCCGGGAATTGATCAAGGATAAGGTCTTAAACGGAATCAAAATCCGCTTACTGCTTATAGACCCCAATTCTCCAGTGGTAGAGTTGATCACCAAGCAGGGGGGGGGCAAGCATACATTTTTGAACGAAATAAAAACTTCCTTGCTTTTATTGCAGAAGCTTCACGATGAAATTCAGCAGGATAGTCTGCCCGAGAATAAAGGGAAGCTGATTGTACATAGTTATGACACCATCCCTTCGCATTCTTTTATATCGATTGATCCGGAGCGCTCTTCGGGGGTGATCGTGGCCGACATCGGGCCTTACCTAGGTCGCAGTACTCCCCGACCGAGCATGCTGGTGGTTAGCAAAAAGGGAGGCATGTTCGATTATTGGAAAGAGATGAATGAAATCATGTGGGAGTCTAGTAAGCTTGTGGATATGAATTCGCCTGACCCCCTTGCTGTTAAGACTAGAACACTGGTTCTGGCCAGTGGCAGTGAAACCGAATTTTACGAAGCGGATTCGGAAACCTGGAACAAGGCTTCCATTTGTGAGATGGGAAGTGGCTGGCATGGTATTAAAGGAAGCCAGTGGGTGTGGGTCCGCGAAGCGGTTTCGTTAGAGGAAGCCAAAACTGGTAGCCAGCATAAATTCCGCATTAAATTTGATCTTCCCATCAACAATACTAATGCCATCCGTCGGGCGGACATTCTACTGCGTTCAGATGACGCCTGCCATATCTTGGTGAACAACGTCAGCCTCAAACAGGAATATGGTGGGGCGGAATACCCTGATCCGTTTTTGATTGACATCGACCAGTTTGTTCAGGCCGGGGAAAACACCATCAACTTCGAACTGATCCATTACGCCCAGCCTGACGCCAAAGATCCCAGCGACAACCCTAGCGGTCTCATCTACCGTCTTCACATCGAATATTCCTGAATCGGCTTAAAAACCCCGCCGGTTGGATAACCTTGCAGGCAATGTGTTCTGCCCTTGTTAGTTCTCTCTCCACGATCACAAGCCTCGTTTTCGGTTTCATTAACCCTTTTGAAATAAAGGTTTTTCGGTCTTTAGAGCGGTCCGGACAATGCCTGTATTCCCTGGTAAATCAATTATTGACAGGGTAGGGCAGGCTGATATAATCTCGACTCCAGTGGCTTGTTTCCCAAATTTTTCTAGGTGGTGCTAACATATTATTGTTAAACGGGGTTTCTGTTTTTCCGATAAGTGTTCTAGATCGCTACTATAATGTGAGGAAAGGGTCTGGTTTTTTGGGCAGGACCAATATTGAGGTATTAAATGGTCGAGTATTTTTACATTTCGTTGTTCGCGGTGGTCGCCATTGTAGTGGCAGGGGCCTTACTGGTATTATCTACAGTGCTGGGTCCGCGCAACCCCAGCCCACAAAAAATGCTTCCCTATGAGTGCGGTATAATCCCAACCGAAGAGGCCAAAGGCCGTTATCCGGTGCGCTTTGCCACTATCGCCATGCTTTTCATTATCTTTGATGTGGAAGTGGTATTCATGTACCCGTGGGCGGTAGCATTGGGAGAACTCAAAGTATTTGGATTGATGGAAATGGCTATTTTCATAATCATTCTTGGAATCGCATACATCTATATTTGGGGCCGAGGAGGTTTGGAATGGGATTGATCGAAGATGCAGCTGAAGCATTTGAGGCTGAAGTCAATAATCTTAAATTAAATGTTCAGGATGCTGTTGAGGCATTGGGGCATGAGTATGCCGGGTCCCTTTACGACACTGTATTGACCACCAAGCTTGGCAAGGTTGTTGGTTGGGCCCAGAAAAACGCCTTGTGGCCCGCAACTTTCGGGCTGGCCTGTTGTGCTATTGAAATGATGGCCATGGCCAACTCGCGTTGGGATGCGGCGCGTTTCGGGGCTGAGGTTTTCCGCGCTTCTCCGCGTCAGGCAGATTTGATGATTGTGTCGGGGCGGGTATCACAGAAAATGGCACCGATTCTGAAACAGATTTATGACCAGATGCCCGAGCCAAAGTGGGTGATCTCTATGGGGGCCTGTGCTTCCTGCGGAGGGATTTTCAATAATTACTCCATAGTTCAAGGGGTGGACCGCGTGGTGCCGGTGGATGTTTATGTTCCCGGATGTCCTCCTGGCCCCGAAGCCCTGCTTTATGGCGTGATCAAACTTCAGGAAAAGATCATGGCGGAAGCGGGCACTGACAAGGCCAAAAAGAGGGTGGCATGACGAGTGAGGAAATTGTCGAGAAAGTGAAGGCGGGCCTTGCCGACGCCATTCAGGGTACGGCTTTGCCTCAGGGCGATGCAGTGATCTTTGTGGCTCCCTACTGCCTGCAAAAGGTGGCGGCTTTCCTCAAGGACGATCCGTTCCTGAAATTCGATTACCTGTCTGATGTGCGCGGGGTGGACTATCTCAATGAAGAACGTGACCCTCGCTTCGAAGCAGTTTACCAGCTTTATTCCATCGACCATCAGCATTCCATTCGTGTCCGTGTCGGTATAGATGAAGAGAACCCTTCTGTGCCCACTGTCTCCGAATTGTGGAAGGGAGCGTTATACCCGGAGCAGGAACTGTTTGATATGTTTGGAATCCACGTCGAAGGGCATCCTAAAAATGAACGATTGATCATGCCGAAAGAGTGGGCGGGCTACCCGCTTAGAAAAGATTACCCGTTGACCACAGAGACCGTCACTTTCTCGCATAACCGGGACTTTAAAAGTGATTTGGTCAAATCTAAACCACCGACTCGTTAGGGCGATCCGTGAGCGTAACTGAACAAGGACTGCTGGAGCGCAATAAAGATACGATGACCCTGAACATGGGGCCCCAGCACCCGAGCACCCACGGGGTCTTCCGCCTGATTCTTGAAATGGATGGCGAAGTGGTGCAGACCGCTGAGCCGGAAATCGGCTACCTGCACACTGGCATCGAAAAAACTTCGGAAAATAAAAGATACGTTCACGTCATCCCCATGACTGATCGCTTGGACTACCTCAATCCACCGGGCAATAATCTAGCCTTCTGCCTGTCGACGGAAAAACTGCTGGGCATTGAGATCCCCGAACGGGCCAACGCACTTAGAGTTATCATGTGTGAGTTGTCCCGGATTGCCAGCCATCTGGTTTGGCTGGGCACACATGCTTTGGACATTGGCGCCATGACGGTCTTCCTGTATTGTTGGCGCGAGCGCGAGATGATCCTCGACCTTAATGAGGAAATTTCCGGCGTACGTATGATGACCAGTTATATTCGTGTTGGTGGTGTGGCAAAAGACGCGACTCGGCCTTGGCTCGATGGCATCCGGGATTTCATCGACTATTTTCCGTCTAAGGTCGATGAGTATGAAAGATTATTGACGAAAAACCCGATCTGGCTGGACCGAACTGAGGGTGTCGGTGTGTTCACCCGGGAAG
Organism: Nitrospinales bacterium; assembly: GCA_965263085.1. Classification (GTDB taxonomy): domain Bacteria; phylum Nitrospinota; class Nitrospinia; order Nitrospinales; family VA-1; genus LS-NOB. Next base: position 976,184 of record OZ253582.1, on the reverse strand, counting down.
AAGCGATCAACTGGAGTTTGAGTGGGCCGGCATTGAGGGCCTCCGGAGTGAACTGGGATATTCGTAAATCCCAACCCTACAGTGGTTATGACAATTATAGTTTCGATGTTCCCATTCAAAATAACGGGGATATCTATGACCGCTACCGAGTGCGAGTTGAAGAGATGCGCCAGAGCCGGGTTATTATCAAGCAAGCTATGGAAAGGCTTCCGGGTGGTGGTTATAAAACGCCGGACAATAAAGTTTCTTTGCCGGCCCGAGAAACCTTACACACCAGTATGGAAGCGTTGATCCATCATTTTAAACTGGTATCTGAGGGAATCAGTGTCCCGAAAGGCGAGACCTATGTGCCTATCGAAGGGGCAAGAGGTGAGGTGGGGTTTTATATTGTCAGCGATGGTACCAATGTTCCTTATCGGGTCAAGCTGCGGGCACCTTCGTTCATGGCAATTCCCGGCATGTGCAAAATGATGGAGGGCTGTTATATCGCCGATGTGGTGGGCATTATTGGCAGTATCGATATTGTTATGGGTGAGGTCGACCGCTAGCCGTAAAAGCGGAAGAATTTTTAAATAGGAAATTTATTAATGTCTGGATTCACGTTTTCTGAAAATCAGGAAAAGGAAATTGCGGGTATTTTATCGAAATATCCTTTTAAGAAGTCAGCAATGTTGCCTTTGCTAACCCTGGTCCAGCGTGCCGAGAGGGTGGTGTCACCAGAGGCTATGGTGGCGATTAGTGAAAAGCTGGATTGCTCGCCGGCCTATGTGCAGTCGGTCATGTCGTTTTACACGATGTACCACACCGAGAAAGTCGGGAAATACATGATCCTTTTTTGCATCAATATCAGTTGCCAGTTGAATGGTTGCGACAAACTGCTTGAGTACATTGCTAAAAAACTTAATATCAAGGTGGGCGAAACGACCTTGGACGAAAAGTTCACTCTGCACCGGGAAGAGTGTCTGGCAGATTGTACGAATGCGCCGATGATGCGCATCAACGATATTTACTATGGGGATTTGACCGAGCAACGCATCGACCAGATTCTCGATTCTTTGGACTGAGGCATGACACAGATTCTTTTTAAAAATATAGATATGAAGGACCTTCATACTATGAAGGTCTACGAAGAGCAGGGCGGCTATCAGTCCTTAAAGAAAGCCTTCGTCCAGAAACCGGAAGAGATTGTTGATGCGGTCAAGGCTTCTGGCTTACGCGGGCGCGGCGGTGCCGGTTTCCCGACAGGGCTGAAATGGAGTTTTCTCGCCAAGGATGTGTTCCCTCGTTATCTCTGTTGCAACGCCGATGAGTCGGAACCGGGAACCTGTAAGGATCGGGAACTTTTACTCAAAAATCCACATATGCTGATTGAGGGGATGATTCTCTGCTCTTACGCTTGTCGAATCGAAACCGGATACATTTATTTGCGCGGGGAGTTCCATGACTTGAGTCTCATTATGGACAAAGCCCTTGAAGAGGCGCGTGCCAAAGGTTATCTGGGAAAAAATATTTTAGGGAGCGGGTTTAATTTGAGAATTCATACCCATCTTGGTGCCGGAGCTTATATCTGTGGTGAGGAATCGGCGCTACTCAATTCTCTCGAAGGTGGGCGGGGTGAGCCGAGAATGAAACCTCCTTTCCCTGCTGTTGAAGGTTTGTACGCCAAGCCGACAGTTATCAATAATGTCGAAACCTTGTGCGTGATTCCTTATATCGTCAATGAGGGTGCGGAAAAATATGCTTCGATGGGAACTGAAAAAAGCAAAGGCACCAAGCTGGTCAGCGTTTCCGGGCATGTGAAAAAACCAGGAAACTATGAAGTGGTGTTGGGCATCTCGACTCGGGAAATCATCTATGACATGGCTGGAGGAATCCGCGATGACAACGAACTGAAAGCATTTATACCCGGTGGCTCGTCGGTCCCCATGCTTCCTGCTGGTCAGGTGGATGTTGGTTATGATTATGAATCGTTGGCGGCGGCAGGCACCATGCTGGGGTCGGGAGCGTTGATCGTTATTGACAACCAAGTCAATATTGTTGAAGTCACGCTGCGACTGATCAGCTTTTATATGCATGAATCGTGCGGTAAATGTACGCCATGCCGGGAAGGTACCCGCTGGCTCTACCAGATTGTTGAACGGATCATGCAGAACAAGGGACAGTTGGAATATATCGAAAAGATGGAAGATATTTGCGACAACATGGCGATGAATACCTTCTGCCCACTTGCTGATGCCTGTGTGTCTCCTGTTGTGAGCAGCATCAAGCATTTCCGCTCTGACTATGAAGAATATTTTAAAAACGTACCGGTAAGTTTGGTTTAAGGCAATTATGTCCGACAATAAAATAACTTTGACGATTGATGGGAAATCGGTGACGGTTCCCAAAGGCACTAAAGTGGTGGATGCCGCCAGGCATGTCGATGTAGACATCCCTGTTTTTTGCTATCACGAGAAGATCGGCCCGCTTGGTTGTTGCAGGATGTGCTTGGTGGAAGTCGAGAAGATGCCGAAACTGATGACAGCCTGCACGATGGATGTCATGCCGGATATGGTGGTCAAAACTACCACCGACAAGGTGGAAAAAGCGCAGAAAGGTGTTCTAGAATTTACGCTGCTCAACCATCCTCTTGATTGCCCGGTTTGTGACAAGGGTGGCGAATGCCCGTTGCAGGATAACACCTTCAAGTACGGTCCGCCGGATACTCGTATGGAGTTTCACCGTGCTAACAACTCCAAGGCGACTCCGCTCAGTCCAGTTATCACTATTGACCGGGAGCGTTGTATTGCCTGCCAGCGATGTACCGCTTATAGCGAACGCATTGAACAGGGTCGCGGACTGGTCATGCTTAACCGTGGTTTTTATAACGAGGTCGGTACATTTAATAATGAACCTTATGACAACCGTTTCTCCGGGAATGTCATAGATATTTGCCCGGTTGGTGCATTGACTAACACAGACTTTCGTTTTAAGGCCAGGACTTGGGATTTGACCAATACAGAAACGCTTTGTGCTCATTGCGGTTGCAACTGTAATATTACGATGGGTACCCGGCTTAATGAGCTTATGCGTATTGAGGCGCGTCCCAATGACGCAGTGGACGATGGCTGGATTTGCGATAAGGCGCGCTGGGGTCACCAGTTTATGCACAGCAAAAATAAAATTATCACTGTCCTGGAAAACAGTATGGGTGGCGGCAAGCCAACTTCTTTTCCGACTGTTCCTCATGATTACACCATTCAGGATGCTGCGAGGAAAGTGGCCGAGGCGTTTAAAAAAATCGTTGAAGAACACGGGCCCGAAAGCGTTGGGTTCATCGGGTCTCCTTATGCTACCAACGAGGAAAGTTATCTTTACCAGAAATTATTCCGCCAAGGTCTGAGCTCAAACAATATTGACCATAAGTTTTACCAGGATACACCGGGTCTTCCGATTGACCATTATGGGGTTGAGCAGATTGAAACTGCCAATGTGGTGCTGTTGATCGCCAGCGATCCGACAGAGGAATTACCCATTCTTGATCTTCGCATCAAAAAAGCAGTAACTGGTTGTGGAAGCCGATTGGTGATCCTGAACGATCAAAAAATCGCGCTGGATAAATACTCTTCCCAATCTGTACAATACAAGGTGGGTTCTGAAGCCTCGGCCATCGATGCTTTGGCTAATGGCCTGGCTCTAGAGTTGGGGGAGCCTGCTCCAGCTAAAGATGCTGACCAAACCGGAGTCTCTGCGGAAGACATGAAGGCCTTGGTCGAGACGGTGCGCTCCAGCATGAAAATCTGCGTGGTGTACAATCCATCGGCTCTTTCCGGTGACGCAGTTTTGCGGGTAAAGCGTCTGCTGAAATTGATCGCCAAAGTCCCAACCATGGAATGCGGTGCCATTCCTGCGGCCCCGATGACCAATGCGGTGGGTGCCATGGACATGGGTTTGCTTCCCGGTTTTTATCCTGGTGGAGTGCCAGTGACAGACCAAGACGAAATCAAAAAACAGTGGGGAGAAAATACCCCGACTACCAAGGGTCTTTCCGCATTGGAAATGATTGCCCGTGCTGAATCAGGTGAATTAAAAGCTCTGCTAATTCACCGTTCTAATCCGATGGTAGATTTTCCCGGAGGATTACAAGTTGCGAACTCTTTGAAGAAGCTGGATCTACTGGTGGTGCATGACATGTTGGAAACCGAAACGACTGAGTTGGCGCACCTCGTTCTCCCTTCAAATGGCCCGGGTTATGATGAAGGCACTACTACGAATATTGGAGGCCGGGTGCAGGCGAGAAAAAAAGCCTTGGAAACTTCCCATGCTCCGGACTGGAAAATCATCAACCTGATGCTCAATGCGCTGGGAGATGAAACTGATTACCAAAAGGTTTTGGATGTGACCGATGAGATTGCCCGAAAAGTTCCAGGTTATCAGGAGATTAGCAGAAGGTCATTGGGTAAAGTCGGGTGCGACCGAGAACCTGTTACTTCGGCTGAAGAAAAGATTGCTGAACAATTAGCCAGTTCAGGGAAAGACGGAAACCTCCGGCTTCGTGTGGCCACGTTCCTGTTTTCGGATAACAAAATTCTTGATGCCTCCTCGAAACTGGCGCATCACTTTTTACCTTCCACCGCGCATTTGAATGAGAAAGACGCGAAGAAACTCGGCATTCAGAATGGCGACACGGTTCTGCTTTCTGCTCAAGATGTCACACTGAAAGCTACTGCGAGTGTCAACAACCGTTGCCAATCTGGCGGTGTGGTGGTGCCCAGAGTTTCGGATTGGCAGGGAGTGAACGGCTTGATCGGTGCTGATGGTGGCTCGGCATGGGTAGAAGTTAGAAAAGTTTAGAATTGGGTTAATTGGAAAATGGTAAATATTTTTGGAGCGGTTAACGTTTGGACTGGGTCACTGAAATATTAAATATGACTTGGGATTCTGTTGTTCTATTTCTGAATGAGAATAGCCCTCTGATCGTGGGTAGCGTCAAGGCTGTGGCCATTGCGGTAGGTATTATGTTGGTGGTCCCTGCGCTGGTCTGGCTGGAACGACGTTTGATGGGCCGGTTTCAAGTGCGCCTAGGTCCGAACCGGGTCGGACCTTTTGGTTTTGGCCAGCCGATAGCGGATACGGTTAAGTTGTTGTTCAAGGAATCCATCATTCAGACTTCGGCAGACAAGTTTTTATTTCACCTCGCACCAGCGGTGGTGGTGATTACAGCGATTGTCGGGTTTTCGGTGATTCCTTTTGGTGAGCCTTTCGAGGTGTTCGGTCAGAACATTGAGTTATGGGGAGCTAATGTGAACAGCGGAATTTTGTTCGTGTTTGCGATTTCAGGCATGGGTATTTATGGTATGGTTATTGCCGGATTATCATCTAACAATAAATATTCGTTGATGGGCGGCCTACGTTCTTCTGCCCAGATGATCAGTTATGAGTTGACGCTAGGGCTTTCGGCGTTGAGCGTCATCCTGCTCACTGGTTCCCTGAGTCTGGTAGATATAGTTCGAGCCCAGGAAGCTTATCCGTTTATTCTTGTTCAGCCGTTAGCATTTTTATTGTTTTTTATTGCCGGTATTGCGGAGACCAACCGGGCTCCTTTTGATCTACCAGAAGCGGAGCAGGAGTTGGTGGCTGGTTTTCATACGGAATATACGGGTATGAAATTTGCCATGTTTTTCATGGGCGAGTACATCAATATGGTGACCATGAGCGCGTTGGTGACGCTTTTGTTCCTCGGTGGATGGAACGCTTACGGTCTGTCAGTTTGGCCGATTGTGGCATTTGCCGCCAAAGTAATTTTTCTGCTGTGTGTGTTCATCTGGTTGCGATCAACGTTTCCCCGTATTCGTTATGACCGACTGATGACATTTGGATGGAAAGTTTTACTGCCATTATGTTTGTTGAATCTTATGTTCACCGGCACAGTGAAGGTGGTCTGGTTTCTCTGAGAGGATGAGCTATGTTGCAATCAACTTTTGATGGGATAAAAAATCTTTTGATTGGAATGGGGGTCACGTTCCGGAATATGTTGACCACGCCGGTCACACTGCAGTACCCCGAAATCAAGCGAACCATGCCCAAGCGTTATCGGGGAAGACATTTCCTGAACCGTGATAAGGACGGGTTGGAACGGTGTGTGGGATGCTCCTTGTGTTCTATCAATTGCCCGGTGGGGTGTATTCATGTTGTTTCGGCAGAGAATGACCCGGATAATCCGGTCTCCAAGGGCGAGCGCTACGCAGAGGTTTATGAGATCAACCTTCTGCGATGTATCTACTGCGGGTATTGTGAGGAGGCCTGTCCGGTAGATGCTGTGGTTCTGCGCGAGCATTATGAACTGGCGGATTATGACCGTGATAATTATATCGCAGAGAAACAGGATCTGCTGGTTTACCCGGAGCCAAACCAGTTCCGTGTCGATATTCTAGGTAATACGGAACGGATCGGCAAATAGTTCTGGTATAGCCGCCGATGGCAGTGAGCAATAACTTTTGTTGGCGGGAAAAAATTGTTTCGAAGATGCCTGTGATCGCTTGCGACTTAGATGTTTTTTTTAGCTCCTTAAAGAGTTTGTTTTTGATTGTGGGCCATTGCTCGTTGGCCCCACGCCAGTGGTAGAGGGCTCTTATAAATCCCCGTTTGCGGGGCAAGAGGAGCAGGTTAGTGTTGGAAATCACTACGGTATTTGACTTCACGCGCGATGCGGTGATTTTGGTGGTGGGGATGACGGCTGTCCTTGCCAGCTTGGGGGTCATTTTGTGCTCCTCACCGATCTACAGTGCCTTGTACTTGATCGGCCACATGATTTGTCTGGCCCTTTTGTTCCTCCTTTATAACGCAGAATTTCTGGCAGCGGTCCAGATCATTGTTTATGCCGGAGCGGTGATGATTCTGTTTTTGTTCATCATTGCGCTTCTCGGTGGTAAAAAAGAAATTCAAGAAAATTCTTTCCACCGATCTATGACCCTCGCTTTTGTATTCACTTTGCTAGGGGAATTGTATCTGTCAGCTACTGTAGGGTTGACTAAGCAGGTTCAAGGTGAAATTCCTGCTGAAATGTTTGGTACTGCCAAAGCCATTGGTCTTGAATTATTTTCAAAACATATTGTGGCATTTGAGTTGGCTTCGGGTCTCCTTTTAGTTGCGGCGGTGGGTGTGATTTGTCTGGCAAAATTTTCTTTTGCCCCTTTGAGGAGGCGCGCGAGGTAATTATGGGTGAGCAATTTGTTTTGTTAATCAGCGCCTCTATTTTCTGTGTCGGAGTAGCGGGGTTTGTCATTCGCAAGAATCCTCTCATCATGTTCATGTCTGTTGAGTTGATGCTCAACTCAGTGAACTTTTTGCTGGTCACTTATTCCAGTTTCCTGAACTCGCTGGATGGTCAGGTTTTTGCCCTGATGGTCATGACCGTTGCGGCAGCGGAAGTGGTGGTGGGATTGGCGATCATTCTGACTATTTTTCGCACCCGTCATGAGATAGATGTGGACCATATTGATATGTTGAAAGGATAATCTTTTGTTCGTAAGTAGCTGGTTCATACTTTTGTTTCCTCTTCTCGGGTTTATTGGCCTGAGTTGGTACGGAAACCGAATCCCCACGCAACTGGCTGGAGTCGTCGGTTGCGGAACCGTGGGAGCGTCCTTTTTTATGACGCTGGTGACGTTGAGCAATCTTTTATTTTTGCCGCCGGAAGAAAGGATCGGGCATGTTCAGACTCTTTATCAGTGGGTGTCAGCGGGGTCGTTCAAGTTAGATATGGCGATCCTTGTAGATCCGCTATCGGTGTTCATGTTCCTGATCGTTACCGGTGTCGGATTTGTGATTCATGTTTACTCTGTTGGTTATATGCGTGATGATCCAGAATACGCACGATTTTTCTCCTATTTAAACCTGTTTATTTTTTCCATGCTAGTGTTGGTTGCGGCAGCCGACTTCTTTTTCCTGATTGTCGGTTGGGCGCTGGTCGGGCTTGCGTCTTATTTGTTGATCGGGTTCTGGCGTGAAAAAACCAGTGCCGTGCTTGCTGCCCGCAAAGCCTTTATCATGAACGTGATTGGTGATGTTGGGATGGTTATCGGCGCTTTTGTTATTTTTGAGTCGTTTGGAACGTTGAGCTTTGTAGATGTGTTTGCAGCCGCACCGGGTATGTTCCGTCCCAATGACGACACCATGCTTTTGATCACCTTGTTGTTGCTGGTAGGTGCGTTTGCAAAATCCGCACAGCTGCCTCTCCACACCTGGTTGCCGGACGCGATGGAAGGCCCAACTCCCGTCAGTGCGTTGATACACGCTGCGACGATGGTTACGGCAGGAGTTTATTTGATAGCACGCTGCCATGTGCTGTATGAGTTGGCTCCCTATACCATGTATTTTATTGCCGGGGTGGGGGTTCTCACAGCGATCTTTGCTGGGTCGATAGGAATGGTTCAATACGATATCAAACGCGTGATCGCCTATTCTACCATGAGCCAATTAGGTTATATGTTCCTGGCTGTTGGCATCGGGGTTTACAGCTTGGGCATGTTTCATTTGATGACCCACGCTTTTTTCAAGGCATTACTTTTTCTCGCGGCGGGTAGCGTGATTCATTCGCTGGACGGTGAACAGGACATTCGAAAAATGGGCGGGTTGCAAAGTGTCATGCCGTTCACTCACGCGACTTTTCTAATTGGCGCCTTGGCGTTGGCCGGGTTTCCGTTGACCAGTGGTTATTTCAGTAAAGAGGCTATCATTTTGAGTTCTTACTATGCTGAGATGGGAAACATTATTTTTTGGGCGATCGCAGTGTTGACCGCGGGCATGACGGCGTTTTATATTTTCCGGGTTTATTTTTATACCTTTCCAAGCGGACTCCGTAGTCCGGGCGCGCATCCGCATGAATCACCTATGATTATGGTTGTGCCTTTGGTAGTTCTGGCTGGTTTGGCCTTGCTGAGCGGATTATTTGGGCCCTGGGTAGACAGTTTTCTAGCACCGGTGTTTGGACGTGTTGTCGAGCATCACCATGATAACGTATTGGAGACCATAGCTTTGGCAGCAGGTATTGGCGGGATCGCGACTGCAGGTTTACTGTATATGGTGAGCAAGGACCGTATGAACCTTATCAAGGAAGCGATGGCTCCACTTTATGATCTCTTGTTCACAAGTATTATGTGGATGAGATTTATGATTTTTTGATCGTGCGTCCGACAAAAGCCATAGGCGCCTTTATGGAACAAAAAGCAGAACGCGAAGGTATAGACCTTACTGTTGATCAAGTTGGGCTTCAGGTGAAAGAGGTGAGCTATGTTATTAGCCTATGGCAATCGGGGAAAGTGCGTGCCTATGCTTTGAATATGGTTGTCGGCATGGTGATCATTCTATTGTTTGTCGTATTCATGTAACCTGAAAAACGTATGTTATCTCTCATTATATTCATACCCTTTATCGCGGCACTGGGACTCCTCATAATCCCCAGGGAAAATACGGCTGCGGTTAGGATGGTTGGGGTGGGTGCAGCAGGGGTAAGTTTTGCCCTTTCTTTGTGGTTACTGTTTTCGTTTGATAGTGCCAATGCTGAAATGCAGTTTGTTCAGATGTTCCACTGGGTGCCTGCCTTGCATATCAATTATCTAGTTGGAGTGGATGGCATCAGCCTTTGGATGGTGATGTTGACCGCATTTTTGGGATTTATTGCCATTTTATTTTCCTTCACTCAGAAGGAAGGTCTCAGAAACTTTGTTGCCCTAATGCTGGCTCTGGAGGCGGGGACGCTGGGAGTGTTTCTGGCACTTGATACCATTTTATTTTATGTGTTCTGGGAGTTGATGCTGGTGCCGACTTATTTTCTCATCGGCATTTGGGGAGAGGGCCGACGGGTTTATGCCACGATGAAGTTCGTGATCTATACCCTAGCGGGAAGTCTGTTGATGCTGATCGCTATCCTTTCCCTGACGATGATACATTACGGTGCCACCCATGACGTAACATTTGATTTGCGTGTGCTGACTCATACGCATATTGATCCTGCCACGCAGATGTGGATGTTTTTCTTCTTTTTTCTAGCTTTCGCTATCAAGGTTCCGGTTTTTCCCCTGCATAGTTGGCTGCCTCACGCCTATGCAGCGTGTCCTATTCCGGCTTTGATTTTGTTGACGGGAGCTATGTCCAAAACGGGTGCTTATGGTTTTCTGCGTTTTTGCCTGCCGTTATTTCCCGAAGCGGTAGAGGATTTTGCTGCGGTCATCGGGTTTCTGGCGGCTTCCGGCATGGTCTACGGAGCCTGGATCGCCATTGCGCAAAAAGATTTAAAGGCCCTAGTGGCTTATTCCAGTATTAGTCACTTGGGATTTATTGTTATTGGAATCTTTGCTCATAATGAAACAGGTATCGGGGGCAGCGTACTCCAGATGGTGAATCATGGCATCATCGCATCGGCGTTGTTTTTGATCGTTGCATTTATTGAGATGCGAATGGGAACCCGAAACTTGAACGAGCTCCAAGGCTTGAGCAAGGCCATGCCGGTTCTGTATGGAAGTTTCATGCTGATTATGCTGGCTGCCCTGGGGCTCCCCGGATTGAACGGCTTTGTCGGAGAGTTCATGATCCTTGCTGGAGTCTGGACATCCAGCATGTTTTCCGGGTTATCGGGTATTTTGGTTTTGATGGGTGGATTGTCGATTGTCTTTGCTTCTATATATATGTTGTATATGTTTCAGGGCTCGATGCAGGAAACATCTGATGGCCTGCCTGACGGATTGACTGATATTGATCAGCGTGAATTCAAACTTATTCTACCCGCCTGCCTACTCATTATATTGATAGGTCTTTACCCCAAACCTTTTATTAACCGAATTATCCCATCGGTCGATTCATTACTGCATCTGGAAAAAACGGGCAATATCCATACCGGGGAAGATAGCCACCACTAACCGGCGAGCCGCCGGTGGCAATAGTTTTTTATTACTGTCGACGATACTCTCGGTTTCTCTGAGGGGTTTTCTGTGAACTTTGAGGGGTTCAGGTTTTGAGATTCGGCAAGAAAATTATTGATGGTATTTTTTTGGAACGGCCGAACCGCTATCTGGCGCGTGTTGAAGTGGAGGGTGAGGAAGTTCTGGCTCATGTTCCCGATCCAGGTCGTCTGCCCGGGTTAATGCTGGCAGGCAGAAAAGTCCGGCTGGTCCACCAGTCTAGGCCACAGCGTAAAACAGAATACACGTTGGTTTTGGTGCGCCACGGTTCTATATGGGTGTCGGTATTCCCTGTGTTTGCCAATGCCCTGATTCAGGATGCGTTGATGGTGCGGAAGCTTCCTTTTCTCAAAGGTTATTCCGCTTTTTCCAGCGAAGTAAAAGTGAAAAACAGCCGCTTCGATTTCCGGTTGACGTTCCCGTTAAGCCCCGCTTATGTTGAGGTGAAATCGGTGAGCCTAGTCGAAAAAGGACTGGGCAGATTTCCCGATGCGCCGACAGAGCGAGGAGTCAAGCATATTAAGGAGCTAATGGAATTTTGCGCAAAAGGCTACCGGGGAGCCGTGGTGTTTGTTTCGCAAAGGTCTGACACGCAATCCATAACCTGCAATAATGACATTGATCCGGTATTTGGGGAATGGTTGCGAAAGGCGCGTGATCAAGGGGTGGAACTTTATGGTATGAATTGTAAGGTCACCCTGACCACGATTTCATTAAACAAAGCCGTCGAGGTGATCTTACCAGCGTGACCCACTATGCGTGAAAGTTGAGGTTACCTTCAGGATTGTTCCAGAAATGTGCTCAGGTCGGGGATGATAACCCACCGCTTCTGATGGAGAGCCCATTTCTGCTCGATGAGCAGGGCTTGTAATCTGGTTTTGGGCAATACCGATATTTGTGGTGCATGGTGAGAATGGTCTGATTCAAATCTTTTTCAGGCCCATCGGAGATGGGTCCCCCGTCATTGAAAAGTTTAATGTCTATATAAAACAGCTACTTCAAAAATGGTGATGCGTTTGACCATCTCCGGAGGTTTAGCCATATATTCCAAGCGGTATTTCGGGTGAGTGAATTGGGTGCTCATGTCAATCACCTTGGCCTCAAACTCAGCATTATGAGCCTTGATGCTCAAGTCTATGTCTTCCTGGGTTGGTCCAGTGTTTTGCAGGAGACGGAAACAAAAATGAGATGCAAAAGAATTGTTGTGAATGCCTGGGAAAGGTTGGATGTGTTGATGAAATGGGTCAAAGGGTGAAAAATCACTCTTCCATTGATTATAGATGAAAACGAGACGGATTAATACTGGTGAAACATAAAACAGATTCCGGAGACAGAAACAGAAAAGTAAAGGCAAAATCTTTGGGAAAGAAATCGATAAAAAAATCAGTAAAGAAAGAGCTGACGCTTTGGGATCAGGTGTCCCGTTGGTACGACTCGCTGGTCGGCGGCCAAGGCACCGATTTTCAGAGAGATATTATCATGCCCGGCGTATTGCGCTTACTGGCAGTCACTAAAAAAGACTGTGTTCTTGATCTGGCTTGCGGTCAGGGAGTTTTTTCTCGCTACTTATCGCGTAAGGGTATTCAGGTCGAAGGGCTGGATTCTTCATCGGAGTTGTTGAAGTTTGCTCGAGCGCGTTCAGGTCCATTTGTCCGCTATCATGTGGGAGACGCCAGCGATGCCAAAAGCTTTGAAGAAGACCGTTTCGATGGCATTGCCTGCCTGATGGCAATACAGAATATCGAAAAGATGGGTCTGCTTTTTAAAAGCGCAGCTTGCTGGTTGAAGCTAGGTAAGTGTTTTGTGATGGTGATGACGCACCCTTGTTTTCGTATTCCCCGCCAATCTCACTGGGGGTGGGATGAAGAAAAGAAACTGGAATACCGGAGGGTGGACCATTATATGACGGAGACCAATGTTCCTATACTGACCCCGCCCTTTGCCGATTCTAAATCGTTTACGCTCACCTATCACCGTCCAATGCAAAGTTATATTTCAGCGTTGGCCGCGGCTGGGTTCTGTGTCGATACGATGGAGGAATGGGTTTCGAATAAGAACAGCCAACCTGGAAAGCGTGCCAAGGCCGAAAACCGGGCTCGAAAAGAGATTCCGTTATTTCTGGCTTTAAGAGCCCGATTGATCACCAAACCTTCTAAATAGAAAAAATCTATGCCAAGCTATAGCTATGAACTTCCCGGTCAGGGGCGACTCTTGTCCCTCATCCGCGAGAACCTGAATAAAGTCGGAGAAGAGTGGAAGGAGATGGCAGACTTCATGCTTGAAGGCCATGTGGAATACAAACCGCTGAGGGCGAACCCGATGCGGTCAGGTAGTCAGTTTATCTATCAGCGGGCGAAACTCAACCTGACGCTTTATTTTCCGGAACACATTTTCGACCACTTCATTAATCAATTAGATTCTCAAAAGTTGGAACTGCTCAAGGGGGTGGTGCAATCTTCCCTGCCTCGGCGTTCTGGGTATGATGTTCACGAATTCAAAATTCTTGGAGTCATAACCTTTAGTGATGGAAGTAAATAGCAATGGCTGTTAATAAACTCAAAACGATTTGAAGGCTGAAAAAGTCATTGTTTATTTGCTCAAGATGCAGACGTGCTGCTTTATGTCTGACAGGGCGCTGAAAAACCTTTATAAGTTTCGGTAAACATTGGTTGGCACAGATAGAAACTCCTCCTCCTCTTTTTCCAGAAATAGTTTCCGCCACAGAACTCCATGGAACGCCCTCGAAAGGGGATGAGACCTTCTTTGCCAACTGGTTTGGGAAGCAGTTTGTCTAAGGATAAAAAGGGTTTGCGATTGATGCTGGGATTGGAAATGCGGTATGGCAGCCCCCCTTGTGGCAGTCAGACCTTTGGGATGGTTTCCCTATGGATTTTATTCGGCGTGGGGACAAGTGACAGTAGTCGCCCGGCTCTGAATTGAAGGGAATACTCAAACAGAGGCCGGTTCAAATGGTTCGGGTGCCTATATAGAAATCAGCAACAGCACTGTGTCAGGAAACTCTACTGGTTTAATAGCGAATGACTCGGAGAAGACAAATCGGCTGGATGCAAACAATGTGGCGATAGAAGACAATACACATGATGCGGTCATCTGGAATGCCATCATGACCATCAAAAACAGCAGAATTCTTAACAATGGAGGCAGTGGTATATACGCTGAGGCATTTTCTGATTATGAAGATCCACATTTCAATAGTGCTCGTGCGTGATGTGACGGTAACGGAGCAGTACGGGTTATAGCATTCGAAGCTTAGGGAGACAAACGACAGTCACCGGAAGCACGGTTACAGGTAATACAAAAGGTGATTATTTTAGCTAGGGAAGTGAGAAACTATAACGAGATAATAAATGTTTTAAGGTCGTGGCCGATGGAACCCTGACCGTGGATGCGCATCCATATGACTTTGCTACATTGCTTAATAGGCTATTAGCAAAAACTCTTTCAACCGGGACAACTCTTGGCTAGCCAGAGACCGTTATTTAGCACTGCATGGCACGAAGTTTAAGGAAGAGGATATCACAGTTAAGGAAAAGTATTACGACTACTTGCCACCAGTCACCGATCTGACTAGTCCATATTGAAGGGAATGTCGTCTTCAATGGCTTTTCGTATGTTTGCCATCCACTGTTGGTAGAAAGTTGAATTGTGCAAGGTGAGAAGGCGCATAGCTAATATTTCCCCCGCCATGATTAAGTGCCTGAGATAGGCTCTGGAAAAATTCTTACAGGTGTAACAGGAGCAGTCTGGTTCGACAGGGCTAGGGTCAGTTTTGTATTGTGCATTTTTAATATTTATTTTTCCTCCTTTCACAAATAGTGACCCGTTTCTGGCGTTGCGGGTCGGCATAACACAGTCGAACATGTCTACGCCCGCAGAACTGCATTGCAGAAGGTCTTCGGGAGTTCCTACCCCCATCAGGTAGCGAGGCTTGTCTTCCGGTAGAAGCGGGGCGGTGTAGGCGGTGGTGTCATGCATCAGGTTTTTTTCTTCTCCAACGCTCAATCCGCCAATCGCATAACCTGGAAAATTAATTTCTATAATTTGTTCCGCGCTTTTTTTGCGAAGGTCAAAGTGCGTTCCACCTTGGACAATTCCGAACAAAGCCTGCGCATCTGATTGAAATGCCTTCTTGCATCGCCGTGCCCAAAGCGTGGTCAGCTTTAGGGATTTTTCTGTTTGGCTGATGTCGGAGGGATAGGGGGTTGGTTCATCGAAAGTCATGATGATGTCTGCATCCAATGCCTGCTGGATTTCTATCGATCGCTCCGGTGAGATGAAGTGAGAGGATCCATCAAGATGAGATTGAAAGGTCACTCCCTCTTCGGTGACTTTGGTAAGTTCGTTGAGGCTAAAAACCTGATACCCGCCGCTATCGGTGAGTATAGGGTGGGGCCAGTTCATGAACTTGTGCAATCCGCCCAGAGAACGGATCAACTCGTGTCCTGGCCTGAGATAGAGATGGTAGGTGTTGCCAAGGATGATCTGTGCACCAAAAGACTCCATGTCTTCTGGGGTCAATGCCTTGACCGTGGCCTGAGTACCGACGGGCATAAAGCAAGGCGTGTTAATTTTTCCCCGCGGTGTTGTTAGAACCCCAAGTCGGGCGGAAGAGTGGCTGTGCTTTTTTAAGACTTCGAACTTAATCACTGCTGGGTCGATTGGAATCTTGATCCGCCATATTGATGGTCAATTGACTGAAGGGGGTGGTTAAGTTGTTTTCGTTGTAGATTTACACCAATGCTGTTTGAATTTCCTGTTGGTTTTCCTCATGGTGGTTTTCGAGTTAATTAAAATTTTATTTTTTGAAATTGTTCGAAAAATTATAACTCTATCATTGATTCGGATTTTATAACAATGTTTCAAGAATAGCCTTTTGAACATGTAGCCGGTTCTCAGCCTGGTCAAAAACAATTGAATGTTTACCATCCAGAACTTCTGAAGTGATTTCCATTTCTCGGTGCGCAGGGAGGCAGTGCATCACCATAGCACCATTTTTTGCGGTATCGACCAGCTTCTGGTTTATCTGATACGGGAGAAGGAGCTTTTTTTTGTTTTCCATATCTTCTTCCTGTCCCATGCTTATCCAGACATCCGTATAAATAATATCCGCATTTTTGACCGCTTCAAAAGGATCTTCAATGATTTTTACCTTGCCACTTCCGCTCAGTTGGGGAGACGGATTGGGTTGGCAGCTTTTAGGGCAGGCGATCGCCAGATGCATTCCCATCAATGAAGCTCCCATCATCCATGAATAAGCGATATTGTTCCCATCGCCGACATAGGCTATTTTCACCCCTTCTATACCACCGAGTTTCTCCTTGATGGTAAAAATATCTGAAAGTACCTGCACAGGGTGGTTGAGGTCGGTAAGTCCATTGATCACGGGTATCGTGGCATGCTCGGCAAGGGCGAGTACTTCATCGTGATCGTAGGTCCTTATCAAAATACCATTAAGGTAGCGGGAGAGGACCTGAGCTGAATCTCGGAGGGTTTCGCCGCGTTTCAACTGAAGCTGGTCGCCGGTTAAAAACAGCGCGTGACCGCCAAGTTCAAACATTCCCACTTCAAACGAAATGCGGGTTCGTGTGGAATGCTTGTTGAATATCATCCCCAAGGTCTTGCCTTTTAAAGGTGAATGCTCGATTCCTTTTTGGTGTTTTTCCTTGAGGTTGGTGGACTTTTCAAACAGGCTAAGAATTTCTTCCCGGTTAAAATCGCTGATGGTTAACAGATCTTTTTTCATTTTCAGGTTTTATTGAAACTTAAAAGCTTGTTATTTATCGATCAATTTGGTGAGGCTATCAGATAGCACAGGGACCAAGCGGTCTATATCTTTCCGGGAAATATTGAGCGGTGGGGTAAACCGCAATACGCTTGACTGGATACAGTTTATCAAAAACCCGTGATTTATGCAGTCGATGACAACATAGCCTCCGGGCTTGTTTAATTCCAGTGCGAGAAACATTCCTTTGCCGCGGGCTTCTTTGACGATGGGGTTATCCCGGGCGATTTCTTTTAAGCGTTTTAAAAAATAGGTTCCGGTTTTGTTGGCTTTATCTAAAAAGTTTTTTGTGGTCAGTACTTTCAAGGAAGCCAAGGCAGCAGAGCAGGCTAGGGGGTTGCCACCAAAGGTTGCGGCATGGGTGCCTGGGGTAAAAGATTTCATAACCCGGTTGGTGGCCGCCAGAGCGCCTATTGCCATACCGCCTCCCAGAGCCTTTGCCAGAGTCATAATATCAGGTTTTGTTTTATAGAGTTCATGGGCGAACAGTTTTCCTGTGCGTCCGAAGCCGGTTTGCACCTCATCAAAGATCAGAAGAATGCCATATTCCTGACAGAGTTTCTTCAGTCCTTTCAGGTAGGAAGGGTTGGGGATGTTTACTCCACCTTCTCCTTGCAGGGGTTCTACCAAAATAGCGCAGGTTTTTTGTGTTATTGCTTTTCGGGCTGAGGGTAAATCATTAAAGGGAATATATTTGAAGCCGGGAAGTAGTGGCTCGAATCCGGCGTGAAACTTTGTCTGCGCCGTTGCCGCAAGAGAACCCAGAGTGCGGCCATGAAACGAGTTGTGCATGGTGATGATTTCGATTCGCTTTGGTTGTCCTTGATCAAAAAAATATTTCCGCGCGAGTTTGATCGCACCTTCATTTGCTTCTGTTCCGCTATTACAGAAAAATACCTTGTCGGCAAAACTCAAGGACGTTAGTTTTTCTGCTAATTTGGATTGCGGTTCTATATGGTATAAGTTGGAAACGTGGATCAGCATTTCGGCCTGTTTTTTTATGGCTGAGACTACTGCGGGATGACAATGCCCAAGGTTGTCCACGGCAAGGCCGCTGACAAAGTCGATGTACTGTTTTCCCGACTTGTCCCAGACCTTGGAACCTTTTCCCTTGACTAGGGCAATCGGATAACGTCCGTAAGTCCCGGCGACGTGTTTTTCTGTAAGCTGGATGATGTCCTTGTTCATTAGGTTTTTTTATGATAGTGATTTAAGGAAGGAACTTTAGCATAAAAGTTTCCAGAAGAATATAAAAACCTTGGCATTTAGCCTTGTTTTTCAGATTGATACGTCTTAAAAAGTGAGAGCGTTCTTGAGGGTTTGAAAAACATATTTAAGGAGTTGGCTGTTTGCGTTTCTTTAAGAAGACCGCCGAGCTTTTAAGGATTGAGCGGGTCCACAGTGAGGAATTATGAAGGCCAGATGGGGAAATATTTTCGCTAGGGTTTTGCGCTGGTTCAGAAAGTTTCTGGATTTTGTGTTTCCACAGAACTGTATTTCCTGTAACGGTACAATCCGAGAGCCAGAGCATTTCTTATGCGCTAGTTGTAGGGATGATATCGAATTTATTCGACAACCGTATTGTTTTCAGTGCGGGGTGCCGGCGGACTTGTCATATGTTTATCCATATGAAGAGTTTGTGTGTGGGGTTTGCCGACAAAGTCCTTATCAATTTGACCAGGCCAGAAGTCTTGGATTTTATGACACGGTTTTAAGAACAACCATTCACCATTTCAAATATCGCAGGCAGATGGGGGTGCTCCCAGAAATGGATCACCTGCTGGAAAAATATTTTGAGGAGAACTCAGGCTTTTGTCAGGGTTTTACCGTTTCTCCGGTGCCGTTACATTTCAACAAAATGAAGGAGAGGGGATTTGACCAGGCGTTCCTTATTGCCCGGCAAGTCGCAAGAGTTTTAAAATTACCTCTTGAAGGTGGATTGTTACGGCGAGTCAAGGCGACAAATCCGCAAGCTGCCATGACCCGCATAGAGAGAGCTCGCAATATCAAAGGTGCTTTTGAGATCAATCGTCCCGAACTGGTCATGGGGAAAAATATTTTATTGGTGGACGATGTGTTTACAACTGGGGCAACGGCTAATGAGGCCACAAAGATTTTAAAGGAAAATAGAGTAGGGAAGGTTTACGTATTCACACTGGGAAGAGTGGTGGTCGGGAAAGGGCCTGGTCTTTGAAGATAAAAGTTTTTTTGCAAGTGAGAAGAAGCGGAGTAAATAGTTTTGCTCTGCCAGCAGGTTTTATCTCAATCCTCCTGTTACAAAGTACCAGGTGACGATGCTGCCTATATAGCCCAGTGCTATGACTGGAGCCCATTTTAAATGCGACATGAATGTATAATGTTTTCGGTCAACCCCCATGACCGCTACGCCTGCTGCGGAACCCACAGAGAGAAGACTACCTCCCACACCGGCGGTCAGGGTGAGTAGTAACCATTGATTGAGACCCATATCAGGGCTCATTTTTAGAACCGCGTACGTGACAGGGATGTTATCGACAATAGAAGATAGGACACCAATAATTATATTTGAGGTTGTCGGGCCAAGGCCCCCATACATAGTTTCACTGACCAGTGCCAGGTAGCCAATGTATTGCAATGCGCCTACGGCGGTGAGGACACCGAAAAAGAAAAACAGGGTGTCAAACTCCACCTTCTCCACCTTGGTGAAAATATCAAACCGTGGCTGGTTTCTTCGTTCATCGGGAATTCCAACTTTCTCAAGGTGCTTTTTTTCTCCCCAACGTTTTAAATAGAACCCCTTAACCATCAATAGTCCGAGTCCGAGCATCATTCCCATGAATGGGGGCAAATGCAGGAATTGGTGGAAAGATATGGCGGTGGCAATGGTGAATATACCAAGTCCGATGATGAACTTGGCTCCCGGTTTGAGTTCTATCGCCTCATTTCCTGTTTCAGGAGCCCCATCTGGAACGTAGAAATACATGATAGTTGCTGGAATGAGCCAATTGACGATGGAGGGGAGTATCAGATAGGAGAAATCTATAGTGGGAACTTTTCCCGCAGTCCAGATCATCAGAGTGGTGATATCTCCGAAAGGACTCCAAGCCCCGCCTGCATTTGCTGCCACTACAATATTGACGAATGCGGGAACAATGAACCGTCCATTGCCATTACTGACCGCCAGCGTTACGGTTGACATTAGCAGGGCACTGGTCAGGTTGTCGGCAAGAGGTGAAAGTAGGAAGGTGATTCCACCTGTTGCCCAAAATAATTTTTTAAACCCCAAGCCTTTTTTGAGTAACCATACCCTTAATGCTTTAAAGACATTTCTCTCATCAAGGGTGTTGATATAGGTCATTGCTACCAGAAGAAAGAAAAACAGTTCGCCAATTTCAGCAATCAGTTCTTTGACATGGTTGTGAGCATGCCCACCCCCGTGTTGGGCTTCATAGATACCGATGAAGGCCCACATGAGACAACCGACCAGAATGACCGGTTTGGATTTTCGCATATGGGTATGTTCTTCGAATATGACCAAGATGTAGGCGAGACAAAAACAGATCAGAGACAGATAACCCGCCCAAGTGACAGTAAGACTATGCATTCTTCGGTCCTAATTGAGAAAGATAAAGTCGGTGAGAGGAATATTTAAAATCGCTTTGGCCTAAATATAAACTCAACAACCTGATTTATTTAACGATATTGATTTGTCATGATAAATTAATATTTTGAGAAGCACAAGAATTTGTCAATCTTAACACATATCTGGGACATTAATGAAAAATGAGCATGGTTTTCCGGATCAGCGTCGATGGGTTGGGGTAAGGTCGAGTTGTTTCGCGAACCTTTTTTTGCCGGGTTGTCAGGCTGGGATATTAGCGTCAACAACTTATAAATTAAGGATTTCCAAAGAATGGGGTGGCTAACAATAAAGTTGACTGTTCAGGATTATGTGTTAATATTTTGAACGATAGGCAGTTAGGTTTTAACCTCGATAACAATTATTGATTAGTTTATTGAACGGCTTGTCTGCATCTCAGTACCTTTCTGAAGGTAAAAAGTTAATTGATGAAGGGATACTGAGTCTTTTACCGGAGGAGAAGGCCTATCCTGAAAGCATTCATAAAGCGATGCATTACAGTCTTCTTGCCGGAGGGAAGAGGTTACGTCCCGTTTTGGTTATTGCCGCCTCGGAAGCGGTAGGGGGAGACCGGAAAGCGGTTCTACCATTTGCAGTGGCCGCCGAGTTGATACATACGTATACCCTGATTCACGATGATCTCCCTGCTTTGGATAACGATGACCTGCGGCGGGGGAAACCTACAAACCATAAAGTTTTTGGAGAAGCCGTCGCCATTTTAGCTGGCGACGCTTTGCTGACTCAGGCGTTTATCTTGATGACCCGGTCGGCGGGAATGGAAACGGTTCCGCCTGAGTGTATTCTCAATGCCACCCATGAGATGGCAACGGCACTGGGTTCCACTGGTATGATTGGTGGTCAAGTGGTTGATCTTGAATCAGAGGGTAAACCGATTGACGCGGAAACCTTGGAATATATTCACATTTACAAAACAGGGTTTCTGGTTCGAGCTTGTATCCGGTGTGGCGGCATACTTAGCCAAGCCACTCCTCGTCAGTTGAGTTCATTGTCCCGGTTTGGGGCTCATATTGGGCTTGCTTTTCAGATTATTGATGACATTCTCGATATCACGGGTGATGAAAAACAACTAGGTAAGGGTATCGGCAGTGACTTGGCTAAAGATAAGGCGACCTATCCAGCCCTTTATGGGTTGGAAGAGTCTCGCCAAAAAGCTGAAGATTTGGTCGAAGAAAGTTTAGCTTGTCTTGAAGAATTTGATGATCGGGCAGGTCCTCTTCGAGAGATTGCCCGGTTCTTTGTGCAACGAACATTTTAACTGACTGGGACCCCTATGAGTAAGTTTTTAAGTCGAATCAATAGTCCTACGGATTTAAAAAAACTTTCGGTAGAAGAGTTGCCGTTTCTCGCTCGAGAAATCCGCGACATGCTCCTTGAAACCATTTCCGAAACAGGTGGGCATCTGTCCTCCAACTTGGGTGTGGTGGAATTGACTCTGGCGATGCATTATGTCTTCAATAGCCCGAAGGATAAATTTGTCTGGGATGTGGGTCATCAGTCTTATGTCCATAAATTGCTGACAGGCAGGAAAGAACGGTTTGGCACTCTCCGCCAGCATAAAGGGTTATGCGGGTTTACCAAACGCGAAGAAAGCGAGCACGATCACTGGAACTGCGGGCATGGTGGTACTTCCATTTCCGCTGCCTTGGGTTTTGCCAAAGCACGGGATCTAAAAAAGGAAGACAATGATGTCGTTGCAATCATTGGGGATGGTTCGCTGACTGCTGGAATGGCTTTTGAAGGACTCAACCATGCTGGGCATATCCAGAATGACATGATTGTTGTGCTCAACGATAATGAAATGTCCATCTCTGCCAATGTAGGTGGTATGTCTGCGCATCTCAGTAAGATCATGACTGGGCAGGTGATGTTGAAAATCAAACAGGAGATAGGTCAGCTTTTGTTGTCGGTCCCAGGTATTGGTAAGGAAATCGCACGATATGCGCACAAGCTAGACGAAGCTATAAAGGGAGTGTTCATCCCTGGGCGTTTATTCGAAGACTTGGGTTTTCGTTATGTGGGGCCAATAGATGGTCATGATATCGAGGCGTTGATCGAATCGTTTAACGTGGTCAAAGACTCTACAGGGCCGACTTTGATGCATGTTATTACTCGCAAGGGAAAAGGTTATGAGCAGGCGGAAGAAAAAGCTGATGTCTGGCACGGAGCTAAGCCTTTCAATATTTCTACTGGTGAATTTCATAAGAAGAAGGCTAATCCGGCTTATACCAATGTGTTTGCAGATGCTCTGATTCAACTGGCTAAAGAAGATGAGAAAGTTATTGGTATTACCGCAGCGATGCCGGATGGAACAGGAATCAGTAAGTTTGGCAAGGAGTTCCCAGACCGGACCTTTGATGTGGGTATGGCTGAACAACACGGAGTCGCATTTGCCGGTGCTCTATCAATAGAAGGTTTCCGTCCGGTTGCGGCCATTTACTCCACCTTTCTACAAAGGGCGTATGATCAGGTTGTTCACGATATTTGTCTGATGAACCTGTCGGTGACGTTTGCCATGGACCGGGCAGGAATAGTCGGGGAAGATGGCGCGACGCATCAAGGGTTGTACGATATCGCGTTTCTTCGTACCTTGCCGAATATGGTGGTCATGGCTCCAAAAGATGAAAATGAATTGCGGCATATGTTGAAAACGGCTGTTTATCATCCCGGCCCGGCGGCTCTTCGCTACCCCAGAGGTTCCGGTTTGGGAGTACCGCTTGATCCCGAAATGAAGGAACTTGAGATTGGTAAGGGAGAAGTGATTCAGGACGGAGCAGATATTGCCATATTTGCGTATGGCCATACGGTGGAATGGGCTCAAGAGGTGGCGAGAATATTTGAGAAAGAAGGTGTCAGTGTTGCCGTTATCAATGCTCGGTTTGCCAAACCGGTGGATAAAGAACTGATTGTTAGGTACGCCCTTAAATCACGGTGTTTGATCACTACAGAAGAGCACTCTCTTAAAGGTGGTTTTGGTTCCGCTGTTCTGGAAGCCCTGCAGGAAGAGCAGATATTTCATATTCCGGTTAAATGTATCGGGCTTGGTGACATTGTTTTGGAACATGGCGCACCCGGTATACAGCGTAAGATTCTTAAGCTGGACCCGGATGGTATGTTTGAAACCATCATGGCTTTTTATGAATCGGTTGCTGAAATGGCAGCTTCTGGAAACGGAAAAGAATGGGAGGCTGGTAATGGCAAGAAACCTTATTCTGAGAACGGTAAAAAGGCTTCCTATTCTGGAAATGGAAAAAATGGTAAAAAAGAAGATATCAAAGCAAAACAGCCTCTGAATGTCTAGAGCTTCCCACATTAAGCGGTCCACAAGCGAGACACAAATTGAGGTCAGCCTGAATCTGGATGGAACCGGAGTTCAGGATATACAGACCCCTGTTCCATTTTTGGATCATATGCTGTCACAGCTGTCTCGGCATGGTTATTTCGACCTGACGGTTAAAGCTCAAGGCGACACCCATATAGATTTTCACCACACGGTGGAGGATGTTGGGATAGCGGTTGGACAGGCTTTCAAAGAAGCGTTGGGGGATAAAAAAGGCATTCGCCGGTTCGCGGAGGCCAGCATACTGTTGAATGAAGCTTTGGCCCAATGTGTTATTGATATCAGTGGCCGTGCTTTCTTTGTATTCAATCTGGAACTTCCAAAAGCCAAGCTTGGCGAGTTTGATGTCGAACTTGTGCCAGAGTTTTTTCAGGCGTTTGCTGCCAATAGCGGCCTGACCCTGCATTTCAATTCTCCTTACTGGAGTAATCTTCACCACATAACTGAAGCGCTGTTCAAATCTTTTGCCCGCGCCTTAGACTCTGCCTGTACATTGGACTCCCGCTCCGCAGCCATTCCATCGACTAAAGGGAACCTATAGTTGATCGCTATTATTGACTACGGAATGGGCAACCTCCGCTCCGTACAAAAAGGCTTTGAAGCGGTGGGTGCGGAAGCGACTGTTACCAGCGACTCCAGGAAAATCCTTTCAGCCAAATCTGTGGTGCTTCCCGGTGTTGGGTCATTCAAGGATTGTATGGTGAATTTGGAGAAGCTGGATCTTATTGATACCGTGCACCAGTCTGTCAAAAGCGGCAAACCATTTCTGGGGATTTGTCTTGGGCTACAACTTCTCTTTAACCAAAGTGAAGAATTCGGTCAGGTGAATGGGCTGGGTATCCTGCCCGGAAAAGTGGTGAGGTTCAAAGATGTCAAGTCTGACTCTGACGAGTCGTTTAAAATTCCGCATATGGGGTGGAACACGGTGCGAGTGGTTCCGGGCAATCCGCTGTTTGACTCAGTGGCGGATGAGTCCTACTTTTATTTTGTGCATTCCTATTATATTGTGCCTCAGGACCCGGCGATTGTTGCCACCACCACCTGTTATGGAACCGATTTTATTTCAGGAATTCATCAAGAAAATATCCATGCGTTCCAGTTTCATCCGGAAAAAAGCCAGCGTCTGGGTCTCATCATGCTGAAAAACTTTTCCAAGCTTCACTAGTGGGCTCTGCTCATTACCTGCGTGGTATTTTGTTATCCCTTGTCACTGCTTTGCTTTGGGGTATCTTGCCTATTTTTCTGAAAATTGCCTTGCAAGGTTTTCATGCCGGAACGATTTCTTGGTTCCGATTCCTGTTTGCATTTCTGATCCTGATCGTCATCCTGCAATTGAAAATGCATGAGCCTTTGGATATTCTTCGCAAGCCACCGTGGATGGGGGTCCTGGGAGGGGCTTGTCTTTCAGTAAATTATTATTGGGTGACGGTGGGGGTGGATTTGAGTGGGCCCTCCAATATGGCGGTCCTGATACAGACTGCTTCAGTGTTTCTGGTGTTGGCTGGAGTTTTTGTTTTTCATGAACGCTTGGCCTTCAGGCAGATTCTGGGAATGGTCATCGCGGGGAGTGGACTGTTCCTATTTTTTCATGACCAGCAAAGCCGAATTCAGGAACCGGGAGATTATTATTACGCAGACTTCTTAATTGTTCTTGCTGGTCTGGTATGGGTGGGATATATGGTCTCACAAAAATTCCTCAGTCGGCAATATGGAGCACAGTCTTTGAACCTGCTGGTCTACGCCGTTGCTACATTCACGTTGATAGGTGGTGTTGAGTGGGCCGACTTTCCCCTCGCAGGACTCACTGCTTGGTTGTCTCTGATCTTTTGCGGGTTCAACACGTTATTGGCTTATAGCACCCTCGCCGAAGCTGTAAAATATATTCCCCTGACCCTAATCAGTGTCATTATTTCTTTGAACCCGCTGATAACCCTTTTGGGGATGAAAATTCTCCCTGGAATCGGTTTTGCTGGATTGCAAGCCGACCCGGTCGGGCCACTGGGATATTTCGGCGGTGTGGTCGCCGTCACCGGAGTGGTACTGGTGGTCTACCGCCGGGCAACGCCTAGAGGAGATAAGGCAAGGGCTTCTTAAGCCGACCAAGCTATTATTACTCATTGTACCTTTTCTACCTGTTCTATCCCTCCGAGGCACGTGTGGCCCTCATTTGTCTTCATACCCTAAAATGGTAAAAAGCTTAGGTAGAATATAATGAGGGCATGAAGTAATCGGTGGCTTCCGGGTACGGACTTAAAGTTTTGCGACTTGTGCTGCTGTTGCGGATTGTTTGAGTTGGTCGGACAGTTTTAACTCATTTACTGTCATGACTACGCAGGCCGGTTGATAACCTCCCGGTATTTTCCTGATCACCTTGTCGAGTTCCATTGTTTAAACCTTTTATTAGCGGTTTTTGGATTTCATGGCTCGGTCGATTTCCCGTTCGGACTCGCGTTTCTTAAGCGTGGCACGTTTGTCGTAGAGTTTTTTCGCTTTGGCAATGCCGAGGTCAACTTTTGCCTTGCCGTTCTTGAAATAAACTTTTAAGGGAACTAGGGTGCAACCTTTTTCCTGAGTTTTGCCGATGAGTTTACTGATTTCTTTTTTATGTAAAAGAAGTTTGCGCTTTCGCATGGGGTGATGGTTGAACTGCGTTGCCGGGGTGTAGGCATCGATATGGAAATGATTGAGCCATGCCTCCTCGCCATCGATGGTGGCGTAGCTGTCGACCAGATTAGCTTTTCCATTCCTCAAGGACTTGACTTCCGTGCCTTTTAGCACTAGTCCTGCCTCCATGGTGTCTTCGATGGAATATTCGTGCCGTGCCTTTTTATTCTGGCATATAATTTTGATGTCACTCACAATTAATGGCCGGGTAAATAGGGACTGTTTTTTAATAGCCGATCCATAGAGAGTCTAGTCGGCTTTTAGGGCTACGGGTTGTCCTATCTTGGCTTTTAGTTTTTCTTGGGCGTTGTCTTCACGGTAGAAAATTTCCAGATGATTCCAACTATTAATGACGGCTCCAAGCTGACCATGTTTCATTTGATAATAACCGGTGACGAGTCCATCAATGTGATACTTTCCAATCTGCACCTTTATTGTATCGGAAGAGACAAAGGTTTCGTGGATTAATTCTGCGGAAATATTGGTGGTGAGGTTGCCGAAGTGGTCGGTATGAATGATTTCCCCGTGAAGAGTTGCTCCTTTCAACTGAGGCTGGGGAAAGTCCTGACGAACAGGTTTCAACACTCTTGGTCCCATTTTAGAATGTTGGATACCGCTGGCAATCCATCCTGCGCAGGGAGCAAATACATCGCGTCCGTGAAAGGTGTTGGAGATGTTTTTAAGAAAATACTTTTTATTAGTGATCTCGTAAACTCGGCTATCGCTGTGGAGGACAGGTGTGAGCACCCCATTGTCGGGTCCGACAAAGGTCTGGAATTTGGACTGCACGACCATGGCCCTTCGGATTACCGGGCCGAGGCCTCCCATTTTTTTCTCTCCATCCCCGACACCGGGGTCAACCACTACCACATGGATAGTTTTTCTGGGAAACCAGGTGTAGGTGGCGTTGAGGATCAGTGCCGCTTGGTTGATATTTTGTGGTTCGATATTGTGGGTGATGTCAACGATTTGGGCATCGGGCGCAATATTTAGAATGACTCCTTTCATGATACCGACAAAAGGATCATCAAGGCCGAAGTCAGTGGTGAGGGTGATTACTGAGCGCACCCTGTGACCTGATGCTCGGAAACCTCTTGCAAGGTGATGGGGATCAGATTGTTTTTCAATGAGTCGGGACCTTCCAGAATAACCGGAATGTAGTTGCCAGTATGCCCTTTGAGCCATCCTGATTTTGTGTCGCGTTGATTTTCAAGCAGTACGGTTTCCTGTTGTCCTAAAAACTTCTCACGATATTTCAAGGCTTTTTGGTTGGCCAATTGAGTCAGGCTCTGGTTTCTTTGTTTTTTTACATTGCCGGGAACATCGTCTTTAAACTGGTGGGCCTCGGTGCCTCGGCGCGGTGAGTAGGAAAACACATGCAGATAGGAAAAGGGCGATTGTTCTATCAGTCTGCGGGTGTTTTCAAATCTCTCTTCTGTTTCCCCCGGAAAACCGACGATAACATCTGCCCCCAGCCCCAGCCCGGGGATGGTATTGACTGCACGTTCAACAACTTCGATATATTGATGACGGTTATAATTTCTACGCATGAGTTTCAAGGTTGTCTCATCACCGCTTTGTAAAGGAATATGCAGATGCGAGCAGAGCTTTTCGGTTTCTGCAATGAGTCGTATGAGTTTGCTGTCGATTTCCATGGGATTGATCGAACTCAACCGAACCCGAAAATCTCCTGAAAGTTCAACGATATCGCGAACCAGCGAGGAAAAAGTTTCGTTTCGGTCCATACCCCAGGTGCCGAGATTGATACCGGTGAGAGTGATTTCCTTAAACCCCGAAGCGATGGTCTGTTGCACATTATAGATAATATTCTCCCGTGTATCGCTGACCGACTTGCCTCGTGCTTTAACAACGGTACAGAATGAGCAACTCTCATCACAGCCGGTTTGGACTTTGATGAAGGCCTTGGTCATACCCTGAAAATTTTGCACTGGGATGGTTCTGAATATCCGTTTTTTATGAATATCGGACATGATGATCTCAGTGTCTGTGCTTTTCCTCCAAGGCAGGTTGGGGTTTAGCAATTTCTTTTTTATAAGGTTAGCGATTTCAAGCTTGTCAGCATTGCCAAGAACGATGTCGAGCCCGTGTATTTTGGAGGCTTCTTCTGAATTCAACTGCGCGTAGCATCCGGTGAATACGACCAGGGCATCAGGATTGATCGCTAGGGATTTTTTAACTGCAAGGCGGGAGCTGTAATCACTCCGTTGCGTCACGGTGCAAGTATTGATGACATAGGCGTCAGCCTTTTCTTTACCGTTCACAATAGAGAAACCTTCCTGCTTGAGCAGAGTCTGCATTTCTGCAGTGTCGTGCTGATTGGTTCTGCACCCCAATGTAACGCAGGCGACT
Organism: Nitrospinales bacterium; assembly: GCA_965263085.1. Taxonomy (GTDB): domain Bacteria; phylum Nitrospinota; class Nitrospinia; order Nitrospinales; family VA-1; genus LS-NOB. The sequence continues at coordinate 947,433 of OZ253582.1, read as the reverse complement.
TTCATAGATTAAAAGTGTGTTGAAAAGTTTTCAAACAATTCTCACTTTATCTTAGACCATGCGTTGGAGAGGAATCAACTTGTAATTGTATGGTTTTAAAAAGGCTACAAGTCTATGCTTGACCACATAGGAGGAGTCTGCTACCATCGCCGCATTCAATCCATTTGAGGCTCTGGGCAGGGTGGCAATATTTTAAGGTCCAGGGCTTTAGTGAGTCCTCCTGCGATGAAAAAAACTCAAAAACAAGTCACAACCTTTCTAGAAAAATGGCTGGATAAATCTATCCGGCAGTATGTTGGCGTAATGGATGAAAAAAACAATGGACACCTGCATGAATTAATCATGGGAGGCATTGAAAAACCGCTGGTTGAAATCGTTCTGAAGGAAACCAGTGGCAACCAGACCAAGGCCGCGAATATTCTGGGAATCAACCGCAACACGTTAAGAAAAAAAATTGCCGAATATAAAATTAAATGCAACAACAGGATCTAGCGGTCATCATTTTAGCAGCGGGTAAAGGAACCCGCATGCGATCTTCTCTTGCCAAAGTTCTTCTTCCTGTTGCTGGTCGTCTACTTCTTCACTATGTGCTTGATCTTTCCTCTCAATTGAACCCCCTTCGGACAATAGTAGTGGTGGGGCATCAGGCGGATCAGGTACGAGAAGCCTTTGCTGACCGGGAGGTCGAGTTCGTGGTTCAAGAGGAGCAGTTAGGTACAGGCCATGCCGCGCAGCAAGCTAAGGCAAAATTGGAAAGCTTTGACGGGCTGGTTTTGGTGTTATGTGGGGACATGCCTTTGCTTCGCCCTAATACCCTGTCGCAAATGATTCAAAAGCATAGAAGAAGTGGGGCAAAATGTACGGTATTGACCCTTAAAAGTGGCGGGTGCCATGATTTTGGGCTGATCATTCGTGATGGAAAAGGCTCTATATTAAAGATTGTGGAACTCAAGGATGCTTCGGAAATCGAGAAAAAAGTTGACGAATTCAATTCCGGAGCATATTGTTTTGATAATAGATTGTTTTTTAAGGCCTTAGGGTGTATTGGCCTGAATAATGCTCAGAAAGAATACTATTTGACCGATACAATAGAGTACCTAGTGCAAGAGGGGTATCTCGTTCAGACGACTCAGACCCAGGATGCGAGCGAGATACTGGGAATCAATTCTCCAGATGATTTAAACCGGGCGGAACGACTGCTGGTGAATTATCGCTAGCCTTCGTAGCTAACTTTATCTTTCCCAATCAGGATTTTCTCAAATGAAAGCCATAATTCTTGCCGCAGGTGAAGGCACCCATCTCAGCCCATTTTCAGAAACCCGTCCTATCTCCATGATTAGAGTTGCGGGGCGTACTTTGTTGGACAATACCGTAGGTTTGCTTAAAAGCTCAGGAATTAACGACATCTTTGTGGTGACTGGACATAAGAAAGAGAAGTTAATTGAACAGTTACAGCAGCAGGATCACAATGGTATGAATCTGCATCACGTGGAGCAAAAACGCAAGCTTGGAATCGGGCATGCGGTGATGCAGGTTAAAAATAAAATACTCCCAGGTGAGTATTTCCTGCTTGCGTATGGGGATACCCTGACGGCGGGTAATATTTTTAGCAAAATCCAACAATCTTTTCATTTATTTAAATGTCCAGTGGCTTCTATATGTTTGCCGCCTTCCAACCAGATGTTTGGCAACGTTTTTCTGAATGCGCGCATGAAAATCACTAAAATTATCGAGAAACCCAAAGGCAATAATTTTGGGAATTATGTTCTGTCCGGAGTATTTATATTGCCGGCTTCTTTTTTCAAGCTACTGGAGTCTTCAGGAAATTCCATGGAGAAGGCGTTGAAGAAAGTGGTGGTGGGAGAGGGGCTGAATGCTTCCATGTGGGAAGATGAATGGCTGGATGTGGTTTACCCATGGGAAATTCTGACAGGAAATAAGATGATCATGGACTCATGGCAGGAAACTTCCGTCGCCAAAACCGCGACGTTGGAAGCCAATGTAACCCAGCAGGGGATTGTTCATGTCGAGGCAGGGGCGATCATTAAATCCGGCGCTGTATTGGAAGGGCCCTGTTGGATAGGAGAGGGAAGTTACATCGGCAACAACTCCCTTCTCAGGAGCTATGTCTCTGTTGGGAAAAACTGTTCGGTGGGTAGCGGTGTGGAATTAAAAAACTGTGTAGTGATGGATAACACCCAGATAGGTCGGCTCTCTTTTGTCGGCGACAGTGTACTGGGTGAAAATATAGATATGGGGGCAGGATGCATGACCGTGAACCGGAACATAGACTGGAAACCGATTTCTGTGAAAAACGGGAAGCGGCAAATGGCAACTGGAATGGAAAAACTTGGCTCTTTTTTGGGTGATGGGGTTATTGTGGGGGCCGGAAACACCCTGCAACCTGGAACGATTGTTGCCCCTGGGAAAATTCTTCCCGCTTGTTACTCCGTAAAACAAAACTAACAGGTCGAAAATAAGTATGTGTGGAATCAGTGGGGTTGTCGGATTAAAAAATATATCAGAGCTTCTCTTTGAAGGGATCAGGAACCTGGAATACAGAGGCTATGACTCTTGCGGCGTTGCTATGATGAACAAAGCACGGCTCATCATTAAGAAAGATATTGGAGGAGTGGAAGAGTTTTATTGCAAACACAATGTGCTGCAACAGAAAAGCAAGATAGGGATCGCCCATACGCGCTGGGCCACGCACGGAAAAGTGACGCAGAACAATGCTCATCCTTTTACTTCCACCGACGGTAATTTTGCGGTAGTTCATAATGGGATCATTTCCAATTATCGCTCTTTGAGAGACCAGTTGCAAAAAGAAGGTTTTAAGTTCTCATCTGAAACCGATACTGAAATTCTCGCCCATCTTTTGGAGAAGTTTTATAAGCGCAGCCGTAATGTGGAAAAAGCCTTTTTGAAGGTATTGCGCCTCATTGAAGGAGCCTACGCAATAGTGTTTATTTCTTCCTATCTCCCCAGTCAGATTTTTTGCGCGAAAAATGAGTCACCTCTGATGCTGGGCATCGGTGATGAGGTTAAATTTATTGGTTCTGATTTTAACGCTTTCATTGACCATACCAAAAATGCCGTGATTTTAGATGATGGGGAGTATGCCATTGTTTCTCGAGATACTTATGTTGTGAAAAGTCTTTTGAGCGAAGACGAAATCACAAAACCCATCACTAGAATTGAATGGGACAGCGAGACTTCCAAAAAGGAAGGCTATCCCCATTATATGCTCAAGGAAATTTATGAGCAGCCCAAAACCATTTCCAATGCATTGAATCTGGAAGTCTCAGGACTGGATGAGGTGGTTAATTTGTTCGCGAAATCGAAGAACTCTTATTTACTGGGTGTGGGAACTACTTTTTACGTTGCCAAATATGCCAAATATATTTTTTCACAGTTGGCGAAGGAGTTTTTCCCTTCCATCAGTTCCGATGAATTTCTGGCATTGGCTAATGTTAATAAGCAGTCTCTGGTTTTTTCTGCTTCGCAATCCGGTGAGACCTTTGACACTTTGTCGGCGTTGAAGTATGCCAAATCCAAGGGAGCCCGTACAACAGCGATTGTCAATGTCACGGGCTCTTCCATCGCCAGGCTGGTTGATAAAGTGGTTCTCCAAGGATCAGGACCTGAAGTCTGTGTGATTAGCACCAAAGCCGCATTGTCACAAATGGTGATACTCACTGTGTTGGCTATGAAGCTTGCCTTAAAAAAGAAAGTGATCAACCGAAAAACTTATAATCAGCACCTGCAGGCCTTGCGGGAGCTCCCTGAAATTATTCAGGGAATTTTGAACGAGCGGTCCGGTTTTATCCATCGCCTTGCCCATAAATATTCAGGGGTCCGCAACTGGCTCTATTTAGGTCGGGGAGTTTATTATCCCATTGCTCTGGAAGCAGCTTTAAAAATGAAAGAGGTTGCCTACGTCCATGCAGAAGGAATGCCCGGAGGGTTTTTGAAGCACGGAACTCTGGCTATGATTGATGACGAGGTGTCTTCAATCGTGTTTGTCCCGCCGCCTGAAGATAAGGCGCTCTATGAATCTACCATGCACAGTATAGAGGAAATTCGTGCACGGTCAGGTTTTGTTCTGGGAATTCATTTCAGTGAGCGGGCAAAAAACCAGGACTTATATAGTGAAGAATTGATCCTTCCAAAAATGCCTTCTTTGACGGCACCCCTTGCTCAATTAGTGATTGGCCAGTTATTTGCATATTTTACTGCCACCTCCTTGAAGCGCGATATAGACAAACCTCGGTTTCTTGCCAAATCTGTTACCGTTGCCTGAATGATTTTCAATATTTAATTACCAGGTTTCAAGACGGTCTGTTACATTAAACCCTCCTTACTTTCCTACATTAAAGAGATTGATTTATGTCTGAAAAAACCGCAGTAGCTTTGACGATAGCCGGGTCGGATTCCGGAGGGGGTGCAGGTATTCAGGCCGACCTTAAAACATTTTCCGCCTTTGGGGTGTGCGGCAAAACCGTGATCACTTCCATCACTTCCCAGAATTCCATAGGGGTTCAGGCCGTCGATGATTTGCCAGTTGACGTTGTGGAAAGCCAGCTTAGATCCATTTTTGAGGATAGCAAGTGCCAGGCCATAAAAACAGGTATGCTGGGCAATAAACAGACCGTCAATCGGGTTGCCACCTTGCTCAAACGGTACCGGGCAAAAAACCTAGTTGTTGATCCCGTCATTTTTTCTTCTTCAGGGGAAAAACTGCTCACCTCATCTGGGATGGAGATGATGAAGGAGCATTTGTTCCCTCTAGCACATCTTGTGACCCCGAATATCAGAGAAGCCGAAATATTGTCAGGAATAAAAATCCGTCGGCCTGTGGATAGGAAACGCGCAGCACGCGAAATTCTTAAATTGGGAGTGCGGGCGGTGGTGCTCACGGGTGGGCATCTGAAGGGAAAACCAGAAGATCTATTTCTGGATAATAATGGCATGGAGGTTTTAAGTTCAGAGCGGTTGTCGGAATCAGACCCCCATGGAACAGGTTGTGTTTTTTCATCAGCGATTACCGCTGGGTTGGCTTTGGGCAGACAGGTTTTGCCGGCGGTAATAGAGGCCAAGAGTTTTATTGGGCAGGCCATTCGTGGAGAAGTGATTTCTGGAAAGGGTAAGGCCAGTGTTGAACCGTTATCCTTGTTGTACAGAGAAAATGAAAAAGCCCAAGCGGTAGAAGAAATGAACCGAGCGATCAGGATATTCCAGGAAGAAAGAATTGGGTCATTGGTTCCAGAGGTCCAAACCAATATTGGGTTGGCGTTAAAAAATGCCAAAAACCATGAGGATGTTCTCGCCATACCAGGGCGCATTATAAAAAATGGGGAGGATATTTTTACTGGTGCCGAACCTGAGTTTGGAGGTTCCCTGCATGTTGCCAATATTGTTTTGACGGTTATGCGTCATGACCCGGAAAAACGCGCTGTCATGAATATCAAATATACAGACGTGCTATTAAAAATATGTCAACGCTTGCGATTCAAGATTGCTTCTTTTGACAGGGTCGATGAACCTGAAAATATAAGAGTTCGGGAAGGGTCTTCTTTGGAATGGGGCACTCAAAAAGCGCTTACGGATTATGGCTCAGTGCCGGACATCATTTATGATCTGGGAGGGATAAGAAAGGAAGAAATGATTCGGGTTATTGCCGAGGATATTGAGTCATTGATAAGAAAAGTTCTTAAAATTCACCGGATGTATAAGAAAATGTTCTAAGCTCGAAATCACATCAGAGTCTTGTCGATCATGATTTTTGCCCGAGCTTTCAGGTTTTCCACCCACTCCTGAAATGTTTGGCGATTTTTTTCCTGTTTGATGCGCTGGATTATTTTTTTGGTTTGTTCTTTGTCGGGTTCGCCGCTGGCTTCTTTTTCTACCCGTTTAAACAGGTAAAAACGGTTTCTTACTTTAGCGGAGGAAGTGTCTCCCACTTTCATCGTCAGAGCTTTTCCCTTGATTTCCCTGATGTTGCCGATCCCTGGAATAGAATCTTCCATGCTGAAGAACGGCGTATGCTGGACGCTCAAGCCCAGCCCTTTGATGACTTTTTCTAGGTCCTTTTCTTGTGTGAGCTTTTGTTTAAGTTCCTTGAACTTGGAGGAGGTTTTCTCCTCATTGACGCGTTCGGCTAGAGCCTGTTCGACAAGTTTTCTGACTTCTTCAAATTTTGGAGTATAGGCTTCCTTACTGCCAGCAAGTTTTAAAATGAAAGACGCTTCTTGAGTGTGTATAGGTTGGCTGACCTTGTTTTCTTCTAGGACAAAGGCGGTGTTAAAGAATTGAGGATTGCTGCTTATCTCTGGGAGATTGTGGTTCTCTCTGGAGAAAAAATCGGTGATGGTTGTTTGGGCCTGATTTTTTTCAGCAGCAGATTTTAGATTACCGTCTTTTCCCGCTTCTTGGTGAATACGTCTTGCTGTTCTTCTAATTCTTTGCCGGGCCTTGATATCCTTCAGGGATTTAATGACTCTTTCACGGGCTTCTTCCAACGGTTTGAACCGCTCCTCTTCCAGCCCTTCCAGCTTGATAATATGGTAGCCAAAAGGGGTTAAAACGGGTTCACTGATTTCACCAACTTTCAACTTATCCAAGGAGGACTCAAAAGCGGTTACCATAGTTCCTTTAGGAAACTCTCCAAGGCTCCCTCCCTGAGACCCGGAGCCAGGATCATCGGAATGCTTTTTCGCGATTTCCCTAAAGTCGGCACCGGCTTTAATCTTTTCCAGAAGTTCAATAGCACGGGCTTTTGCTTTCTCTTCCGCCTGTTTCTGCTTTTCCTCTGGAGAAGCATCTCCTTCAATTTCTGATAGTTTTATATGGAAAAGTATGTGGCTGGCGCGGTACATTTTCTTGACGCGAAAATCAGCAATCTTGGTTTGGTAATAGTTTTGGATGTCTTCATCCCGAGGTTCGATTTCTGCAAGATAGGTCTTGGGTTCGATTTTTACATATTCAATCTTGATTTGGGGTGATATCTCAAACTGCTTTTTGTTGGTTTCGAAAAAATCTTTGAGTTCCTGGTCCGAAAAAGTTTTTTCAACCTGAAAGTGATCGTTGTTAAACTGAACATAGTCCAGCTTAGCTTTTTCTTTCTCGTTAATGAAGGCTTCATGGATTTCGCTTTGTGAAACCTTGGAACCGGTTCTGAACAATTTCTCCAACTTGTTTAAGACTAGGTTCTCGCGCTGGCTGTCTTCAAATTCAGAAGGCGTGACCCGTTGAAACTGAAGATAATTGCGATAAGACTTTTCGCTGAATTTTTTGTCACTTTTGAATATTTCCAAACCTTGGATATGAGAAATCAGTTCTGCATTGCTGACTCTCAAGTTCTGTTTCTCGGCCTCCTGCAATAATAATTTTTTCTGGATTAAAGCTTCCAGAGCCTGTGTTTTCAGGTCGAGCTTTTTGATCATTTTATCAGAAAACTGGTTCTTGAATTGTTGCCGGTAAAAATTCACAAGATTATTAAAGGTGTGTTCATATTCGCCCTGGTAGATATTTTCTCCTTCAACAGTTGCTATGACCCTACCTCCGGAGTTGGAAGCGCTTCCCATTCCCCATGAATAGAAAATAGTTCCTACAAAAGCCAGAATGATAAGCCACAGAATGGCTTTAATCAGCCAGGAGTCAGCATGTTCTCGAATTGTGCTCAGCATAGATGTTTCTCTCGGTTCTCGGTTGACGAAGAAGCCCATACTATAAAACACGCAAGAAAATCGCAAGCTATTATTAATGAGTGAGTGATGATGCTTTATTTAATGAATTCTGGTTATCTGTGATGGTGCCTGATTCAAATGATAAGGGTGCGACTAGCGCACACCGGGATTTGTCTTGCATTTTATATGCCCCTTTGCTATAAATTAATCTAAGGAAAAACAAGAAGTTACGTAAACTTATGAAATCTGCAAGAGAGGATCTGAGTGTTTAACTTTTTCTGGGATTTATTCTCCAATGATTTGGCGATTGACTTGGGAACGGCAAATACTCTGGTATATGTGAAGGGTCAGGGGATTGTTGTGCGTGAACCTTCGGTGGTGGCAATAAGCAGAAACTCTAAAGAGGTAATGGCAGTTGGAGACGAGGCTAAGCAAATGTTGGGCCGCACTCCTGACGGCATCATTGCCATTCGTCCAATGAAGGATGGAGTAATCGCTCATTTTGAAGTTACAGAAAAGATGATCGGCAGTTTTATTCGCAAGGCTCATAATAATCGCAAGACATTTGTGTGCCCTCGGGTTGTCATAGCCGTTCCCTCCGGAATTACACAGGTTGAAAAAAGAGCTGTGAGGGATTCTGCGGAATCAGCGGGCGCGCGTGAAGTGTTCCTGATAGAAGAGCCAATGGCGGCGGCTATTGGAGTGGGCCTCCCCGTGCAGGAACCCACCGGCAATATGATCGTTGATATTGGTGGCGGGACTACAGAGGTGGCGATCATTTCTATGTCCGATATTGTTTACAGTAAATCGATTCGTATTGCTGGGGATGAAATGGATGAGGCCATCGTTAACTACACCAAAAAGAAATATAATCTTCTGATTGGTGAACGGACTGCGGAGAAAGTGAAAATTCAAATTGGTTCTGCCTATCCCTTGAAAAAAAGAATGACTATGGAAGTCAAGGGCAGGGATCTTGTTGCGGGTATACCCAAAACCCTGCTTATCTCGGATGAGGAAGTCCGGGAGGTACTAACCGAAACCTTTGGCACTATTGTTGAAGCGGTAAAGGTTGCTCTGGAACGCACGCCTCCCGAACTTGCGGCGGATATTTTTGATAAGGGGGTGGTGGTGATAGGCGGCGGTTCGCTGATTAAAGAATTAGATATTCTTTTTAAGGAAGCAACGGGCTTGCCGATAACTCTTGCGGCCGATCCTCTTTCTGTGGTTGCTTTAGGTGCGGGAAAGGTGTTGGGCGATCCGAAACTGCTGAGAAAGGTTACCTCCTAGCAGTGCCCAAAAAGGGAAATAAAAGCAAAAAAAATATTGTATTTGTTTCTACTATTCTGCTGTTTTCCCTAGCGTTGATGACTTTGAACGTCAAACGGGGGAAAGGCATCGGTTTTCTTGACTCTGTAGCTGGGGTCGTCATTGCCCCGTTCCAGAGTTTTTTTACCCAAACCATTCAGTCTGTCTCCGATAGCACCAATCATTATTTTTTTCTTGTCGATGTGGCGAGGGAAAATGACCTGCTAAAGCTTGAAATCCAGCGTCTCATAAGCGAAAAAAACGAACTCATTGAGCGTCTTGCTAGCCAAAAGCGTCTTGCCAAACTCATGGCTTATGAAGACGATTGGAAGAAAAAAACTGTGGTAGCCTCGGTTATTGGCAGGGATGCCACCCAATGGTCAAAGGTGGTGGTTATTAATAAGGGGACACAAAACGGGATAAGGGATCGCTTGGCCGTGATTACCGATTCTGGGGTGATCGGGCAGATCATTCACGCTGGTCTTAATATGTCAAAGGTGCTTTTGATTGTTGATGGTCGTAGTGCTGTGGATGCCTTGTTTCAAGAAAACCGAGTGTCGGGAGTTGTTGTTGGTATGGGGGAAGATGAGTGCCAATTGAAATTTGTGCCCAACACTGCGGATGTCAAGATAGGAGATTCGGTGCTTTCCTCAGGGTTGGGTGGAATTTTCCCCAAAGGCTTGATCATTGGGAAGGTCTCGCAGGTTTCTAAAAAGAAACAGGGTTTGTTTCAGGAAATTACCTTGACTCCCAGTTCAGACTTGTCGCATCTGGAAGAGGTGCTTGTTCTTTTGCCTTAGGTCTTCTATGTATTATTTTTCGCAGATACTGATTGCCGTTTTTTTGTTTTCTGCTCAGACCACCTGGTTGGAGCTTTTTTCTTTTGGCGGTGTTACCCCAGACCTGATCTTAATATGGGTGGTTTATTGCGGAGTTCGGTATTCTCGAACAAGCGGGCTTGGAACCGGGGTTGCTCTGGGGCTTACTCAGGATAGTCTTTCAGGGAGCCTGTTGGGAGTGAACACTCTCTCGAAAAGCCTGATTGCTTATTTTTTTTCTACGCTTAAGGATAAGTTTTTTGTTGAAGGCATGATACCGATAGGGATTTTTCTCATTGTTTCTTCGATTTTTGATGGCTTGGTGTTTTATTTCTCTATGGGAACTATACTGAAGGGGGAGGTTACTTCCAGTTTTTTGTATCAGTCGTTACCCGTTTACAGCATTTACAATGCATTGATAGGTCCCTTGATGTTTGTGGCGCTAGATAAAATTAATGGCTGGTTGCAACCGAAAATGTCCAATCCTTATACGAGGGTGGAAAGATGACCCTGTTTCGTTATAGTACCGAAACCAATGAGGTGATCAAAAAGAAGATACGTGTCTTTGCCATCCTTGCTGTGGTCGCATTCCTATGCCTGTGGATGCGTATCTGGTATTTGCAGATTCTTAAATGGCAATACCTGACAAGGCTCTCAGAGAATAATCGGGTTCGAATGGTGCCTCTGCCTGCAAACCGAGGGATGATCAAGGATCGGAACGGCGAAACTTTAGTTAGCATTCGACCTGCTTTTAATCTGTATTTAACTCCTGAAGATGCCAAGGATATAGATTCCTCTCTTAACAGATTGTTCCCAAAAATTTCCTTTGACCGGGAAAAATTGAAAAAGGAAATGGCCCGGAGCAAATCTTTTAAAGAGGTTCTAATAAAAAAAGATATTTCCCGGGAAGAAGTGGCTTTTGTAGAAGAGAATAATATGGGTCTTCCCGGAATACATATAAAGGCTGAGCCTTTGAGAAATTATGTGTTCAATAGTCTGGCATCCCACACTCTGGGTTACCTGGGAGAGATTTCCAAGGCAAGCTTGGAAAGTCGCCGGGATCCCAAGTATAAGCAAGGGGATTTTGTCGGGAAAAATGGCCTGGAGAACATATATGAACCTATTTTGCGAGGCGAAAAGGGCTACAAAGCAGTTGAGGTGGATGTTTCTGGCAGGGAGCTTAAAGCATTACGCAAGTTATCTCCAGTAAGCGGGAACAACCTGATTCTTACCTTGGATGTAAGGATTCAGCGAGAACTGGAAAAGTTAATGGTTGGAACTGTGGACCAGAATATGTATGGTTCCGTGGTAGTGATGAAGGCACAGACGGGGGAGATCATTGCAATGAACAGCAATCCGTCCTTCGACCCCAACAAGTTTGCGGCGGGGATCACTCCTCAGGACTGGAGTGCGTTGGTGACTGATGAGTGGCACCCGTTACAGAATAGGTCTATTCAGGGTCAATATCCTCCAGCTTCTACTTACAAAATTGTGACAGCACTTGCAGGCCTTGAAGAGGGAGTTATTAAACCAGATACATCTATCTTTTGTCCGGGGTATTTTAAATTAGGCAGAGGCCGGTATCGGTGCTGGAAGAAATCCGGGCATGGTTCGGTGGATTTGCATGACGCGCTGGTACAATCTTGTGATGTTTATTTTTATACTATCGGTCATCGTCTGGGCATCGATACGATTGCGAAATACGCAAAACGTTTTGGGCTGGGCAGACCCACACAGCTGGGTTTGGGCCAGGAAAAAAAAGGACTGGTTCCTACAACCCAGTGGAAATTGTTAAACAAGAAGGAGCCTTGGCAGTTAGGTGAAACTATTTCTGCATCCATTGGGCAGGGCTATAATTTAGTGACCCCTATGCAGCAGGCAAGTATGATGGCTGCTGTGGCTAATGGAGGTATTCTGCTCAAGCCTTATCTGGTAAAGCGTATTGAAGAACCGGAGGGAAAGATTCGGAAAGAATTTTTCCCGAATATAGTCGGCCAATTAGGGATGGCCCCCGACCATTTGGAGCAGGTCAGGGAGGCCCTACGCGATGTGGTGAACGGTGCACGAGGAACAGGAAAAAAATCCCGCTTGAAAAATATAATTGTTTCTGGAAAAACCGGAACGGCTCAGGTTGTGCGGATGAAATCCAATAAAGAGTTAAAGAATGATGAGGTCATACCTGTCAGGTATCGGGACCATGCATGGTTTGTGGCTTTTGCGCCCTATGAAAAACCTGAGATTGTTATGGCCATTATCATTGAACATGGAGGTCATGGTGGGACCACTGCCGCACCGATTGCCAGGAAAATATTCAAGAAGTATTTCAAGCTCTACCCACCCGAGCCTTCTGCCTAATCCTCATAGCCATTGAAAAACCGCCCCATCAAGCCCGTAATCAGGGCAAATGTCTTTTCTTATATATCCATATAAGGTTGTTTAATTTAATTATCTGACAACGCTATAAAAACCGATGAAGTCCCTTTTGTAATGGGGCACGCCCGCAAAGTTCAAAGGATAAGGGAAAGCCCAAGATTATTTTATAAAACAATCTTCAGGTCCTTTTCCCGTAGCCGTTTGATCTGGTCCCGGAGTTCGGTAGCTTTTTCAAACTCCAGATCTTTTGCCACAGAGAGCATCTTTTTTTCCAGTTCCGCAATCAACTGCAGAACCGGCTTCCCTGATTCATAGGTTTCCTTTTCTTCCATTACCTCGAATGCAGGTTCCAGGTTTTTTGAATACTCCATGGAGACTTCAATGGCTCTTTGAATGGAGCGCGGGGTTATGTTGTGTTCTTGATTATAAGCAAGCTGGATTTCCCTTCTACGACTCATTTCATTGATGGCGGCTTGCATGGATTTGGTCACCCTGTCTGCATAAAAGATAACTTTGCCTGAAATATTTCTTGCCGCCCTTCCAGAGGTTTGGATCAGGGATGTGGTGGACCGCAGAAAACCTTCTTTGTCTGCATCTAAAATAGCGACTAAAGAAACCTCAGGAATATCAAGCCCCTCCCGTAGTAAATTGATTCCTATCAGTGCGTCGAATTCTCCCAGCCGGAGTTCTCGGATGATCTGAGTCCGTTCTAGGGTCACGATGTCGGAATGCAGGTATTTGACCTTCAACCCAAGCTCGGAATAATGTTCCGCCAAATCTTCGGAAAATCTTTTGGTCAGTGTCGTGATTAAACAGCGCTGATTTTTTTCTGCCCGTGCGCGGATCTGGTTATATAAATCATCTACCTGACTGGCCACGGGTTTAATCTTAATTTCTGGATCCACCAGTCCCGTTGGTCTCGCGATCAGTTCCACCGATTGATTTCCCGATTTTTCCAGTTCATAGGAACCCGGGGTGGCGGAAACATAAATAATATTGCGGACATGCTGGTCAAATTCCTCAAACTTCAGAGGCCGGTTGTCAAAGGCCGAAGGCAGGCGGAAACCATACCGGATCAGAGTCTCTTTGCGGGAGCGGTCGCCCTTGTACATGCCTTGCAACTGCGGCAGGGTCGCGTGACTCTCATCAATAATAAAAAGCGAATCTTCGGGAAAATAATTCAGCAAAGTCGGTGGTGGTTCGCCTGCAGGTCTGGCCATGAGGTGGCGGGAATAGTTTTCGATGCCTTGGCAGTAGCCGACTTCCTTGATCATCTCCAGATCAAACAAGGTCTTCTGGTCAATTCTCTGGGCTTCGACAAGAAGGTTCTGACTTTCAAAATAGGCCACCCGTTCAATCAGTTCTTTTCGGATGTTTTCCATTGCTTTTGCCAGAAGTTCTTTCGGCGTGGCATAATGGCTGGCTGGATAAATAGCGATACGGTCCAACTTCCGGATTGATTGGCGGGTGAGTGGATCAAAAGCGGAAATTTGGTCTATCTGGTCGCCAAAAAATTCGATCCGCAAGGCTTCGTTTCTTTCGTAAACAGGCAGAATTTCCAGGATGTCTCCCCGCACCCGAAAGGTGCCGCGCTGTAAGTCCACATCGTTTCTCTTATATTGGATTTCCACGAGTTTCTGCAGAGCTTGATTTCTCTCAAGGGTTTTGCCTCTTTCCAGAAACAGTAGCATGCCGTGGTAGGCTTCCGGTGAACCCAGGCCATAAATGCAGGAAACGCTGGCGACGACGATGACATCTTGGCGTTCAAACAGGGCATGAGTAGCCGAATGCCGCATTTTATCAATCTCGTCATTGATGGAGGCATCTTTTTCAATATAGGTATCGGTTTGGGCCAGGTAGGCTTCTGGCTGATAATAATCATAGTAGCTAACAAAGTATCCCACCGCGTTATCCGGAAAAAATGTTTTGAACTCATTGTAAAGTTGAGCCGCAAGAGTTTTATTGTGGGCGAGCACTAGGGTTGGTTTTTGCACCTGTTCGATGACATTGGCAATAGTGTAGGTTTTCCCGGACCCCGTTACCCCGAGAAGAGTCTGTGAGCTTGGGTTAGAATCCAGGCCTCTTACCAGCTTTTCTATGGCTTGAGGTTGGCCTCCGGCGGGTTTGTAGTCAGCTTGAAGTTTAAACGATTGCATGGAAAAGACCGATTCAATACTAAAGGGGTTTATGTTAAATTATATGTCTCATTATTTAAAGGATAATCCCGTCAACGGATACAATCCCCCTCATTTTAACTCGATTAATTTTTTGTTGCTTGTTTGGTGGTTTAGTTTTTTAGGTTCTCTGCTATTGAGGAAAGGATACTTTGGAAAAACAAGAAGATGTTGTTAAAGTCGTCCACCTAGGTGAGTCGGAAGTGACCTTGATGGGCACGGCCCATGTCTCCCAGTTGAGCGTGGAAATGGTCGAGGAACATATTCAGAACGGCGATTACGATTGTGTCGCGGTGGAATTGTGTCCTCCGCGTCTAGAAAATCTCACCAACCAGACTTGGTGGAAGAATCTTGATATCTATCAGGTTTTCCGCCAAAAGAAAGCCGGGCTCTTGCTGATCAACCTGGCTTTGACTGCCTATCAGAAACGTCTGGCTGAACGGATTGGCGTTGAGGCAGGGCAGGAAATGATTCGAGCCGTTCAACTGGCGCATGATAAAAATATCAGGTTGGAAGTCATTGACCGGAATATATCGATCACCCTGCATCGGCTGGTCACCGGAGTGCCGTTCTGGCAAAAATTTAAAATTATCGGGGGAATGATTGCGGGAGTGTTTGTTGGGGAAGAGATCAGTGAAGATCAGATTGAAGACCTTAAGCAGGGAGACTTATTGCATTCGGTGGTGAGTGAGTTTGGTGAGGAGTTACCAGAGATCAAAAGAATCCTGATCGATGAGAGGGATCAGTATATGGTGGGGCGTTTGGCGCAGATTACTTATGAACCGAATCCCCCAAAAAGAATTTTGGCACTGGTTGGTGCCGGACATTTAATTGGCATGCTTCCAGCCATGCAGTCTCCTCCTGATTCGGATCATCTGGAAATGCTGGATCAAAAGCCGCCTCCAAGTCGGGTTGGTTATTTTATAGGTTGGGGGATATGCGTATTTATTCTGGCAATGTTTGTGGTTGGCTTCCGCCAGTCTCCCGAATTGGGAGAGCAGTTGGTGGTGACTTGGATTTTGTTTAATGGGGGCTTTTGTGCATTGGGAACCTTGATTGCTTTTGGGCACCCTGTCTCTATCATTACCAGTTTTTTCGCGGCGCCTTTGACATCTTTGAATCCCACTATTGGAGCGGGAATGGTGGTGGGTTTGGTAGAATCTTATATGCGTAAACCAAAAGTGAGTGACTTTGAAACCCTACGCGAAGATATTGTCGTCTATTCCATGTGGTGGAAAAACCGTGTTGCCCGGCTGTTTCTGATTTTCTTTTTTTCCAGTTTAGGTTCTGTGATTGGTACCTACACTGCCGGTGCTTCTATTGTGACCCAGATTTTGGGCTGAGCCATGGATGCCCCAAAAGTGATGGTTACCCCTCCAGCCTTTTGTAAATTAAACTCATTAAGAACCAAATTGTTGAGTCACTTTCCTAACGCTGTCTTCAACGAAAAAGATGGATACCTTTCAATGCCCGAATTGGTCGATTTTTTAGCGGATGCCGATGCCGCTTTGATAGGAAGAGAACTTGTCAACGCTGAGTTGATCCGCTCTTTGCCTAAATTGAGAATGATTTCAAAATATGGTGTGGGGCTGGACAATCTGGACCATGAGGTGCTAAGCCGTGCCAACATTGAGTTGCGAGTGACTCCCGGCATTAACAGAAGGTCTGTGGCCGAACTGACATTGGGATTCATGATAGGGCTCTGCCATAATATGTTGTCCGAAGAATTAAAACGAGGGGTCTGGCAACGCGATGGGGGGCAGGAACTCACCGGAAAAACTGTAGGCATCATTGGTTGCGGCAATGTGGGGCAGGAACTAGCGCGCCTACTGCAGCCGTTTCAATGCCGGATTCTGGTACGGGATATTGCGGACCGTAGCGAGTTTTGCCACCAGTTTGGCGCGGTGGAGACGGGATTCGAAGAACTCATTGGAGATGCCGATATTGTGACCCTTCATGTGCCATTGACCAAAGATACCAAGAGCTTTATAGACAAAGCAGTGTTTGCGAAAATGAAAACGTCAGCCTTTCTAGTCAATACCAGCAGAGGCCGAGTGGTTCATCAGGAGAGCCTTCATCAAGCGTTGGTGTCGGGAGAAATTGCCGGTGCGGGATTGGATGTGTTTTGGGAGGAACCTCCAATAGGTTCCAAATTCCTTCAACTTCCCAATCTGATGGTGACTCCGCATATTGGAGGTAATACACAGGAAGCGGTTGAAGCGATGGGTAAAGCTGCCATCCAGAACCTTGTTGAGTATTTTGGTTTGTTATGAATCGGGAATCAGAAGAATACACTAAAGAAGACTGGCAAGAGCACTATGAATCCAATGACCTGGGTTGGGACCTGGGTCAGGTGGCTCCTCCTTTTGCTAAGTTGTGGCAAGAGGAAAAACTGCCTGTAGGCAAAGTACTGATTCCCGGATGCGGAAGAGGGCATGAAGTGGTCTTCTTGGCAGAAAATGGATTTGAGGTGACGGCTGTTGACTTTTCTGAAGGCGCCGTTACTTATTTGGAAAACGCTCTGAGCGAACGAAATCTTGAAGGCCGGGTTTTGCATCAGGACTTCTTCAGTCTTGATGACTCTCATGACGGTGTTTATGACCTAGTGCTTGAGCAGACATTTTTTTGTGCCATTTCTCCCCGACGGAGACAGGATTATGCCCTGAACATTGCAAGAGTATTGAGGCCAAAGGGAATGCTGGTGGGATTGTTTTATCACACGGGTAAGGAAGGTGGCCCTCCCTACAACACCACCCGTGAAGATATTGAAATAAACTTTTCGAAGAATTTTGAAATTCAGGAGTTCGATAAAACATCTTTGTCTATTGAGCAGAGAAAAGACAAGGAATGGTTGGGGGTTTTGAAGAAAAAAGATTAGAGGCTTTGTAAGATTTCAGGCTTGGCCTAGGATGGCACCAGGCCCCATTTCATTTGTATCAATTCCCTTTGCCCGAAACGGTTGATGACTACCGGCGACATCTGGCTGGGAGTGATGTTTTAGTTTGGGCGATATTCTAGGCTTATATGGAGAGGGCCAAAATGTGACTCTATAGCTTTCAAGGGTTTGGCAAGAGTATATCGTCCGCATAGTAAGAGAGAGTTTGCGCTTTAATAAGCCAAGGTTGGGTCACGATCACGTTTAGTGTGTTATTAAAACTTCTACGCTGACGAGTTGCAGATCAATAAAACTACAATCTATTATAGATCTATTTAAAAATAAACTTTATATGAAGACCTTAAAAAAAATTTATACAGGTATATTCCGGGATGGTGGGGCGGGGGCCTTTGCCCAACGGAGATTTCGTGAAAGAAGAAAAAAATTGATGGCTAGGGAAGGCCAACTCATGGCCATTGCCGGAGTCCCTTATGGTCCGGGAGGGAAAACGACATGGTCCTATGCTCATAGTCCTACTTATCAGGAGCCGGCAATGATGTATTTAACCGGCATTAACCAGAATAATGTCATCCTGTTGCTGGACCCGAACTCAAAAGTATCTGACGAAATTTTATTTGTGGGCAGGAAGGACCGAATTTTTGAGTTTTGGGAAGGAGTTCGTTTTGGAGCCGGGGACGACCAAAGTCTGAAGGAAGCACGGGCGGTCACAGGAATACAGGATGTTCGCGATATTCGTGAATTTAAGGATGTCCTGAAAGAGCGGTTCATGAAGCAGAAGAAAAAAACCTTGGGAACGCTCTGGCTGGAAGGCATTCGAAAGGGCAAAGCTGCCAGCATCACCACGGATCATAATTTTGATTTCAAAAAAAAACTTGAAGGATGGTTGCGGTCCTGGAAATTTTCCAAAACAGCTTTGAAGAATATCATGAAGAATCATTTTGAATTGCGTCTGCCGTTGGATAAGTATGATATTTCCAACGCCAGAAAAGCCCAAGACATAACCGGAAACGGGTATAAGGTTATGCTGAAAAATTTCGGAAACTTCAAAAATGAGTGTCAGGTGCAGGGGTTTCTCGAAGGACAGATGCTGATGAATACGTCTTTTGGTCTTAGCTACCCTTCTATCGTGGCATCAGGAGCTAACGCAACCATTCTCCATTACACAAAGAACGATGACGATTTTTCAAAAGATGAAATGATGCTGATTGATTTTGGAGTGCGCTGGATGACCATGCACGCTGATATCACCCGGACTTTTCCTGTATCGGGTCGGTTTAATCCTATGCAGAAAATACTTTATGAAATAGTTCTGAAAGCCCAGATTGCTGTGGAGAAAAAAGCGCGCGCTGGACTGACGATTGAAGAGTTGAACACGGTATGCTGGGACGCGGTCAATCAAGGGCTTGAGCGCGACTTCAAGGCAGTCGGGGGAAAGCTTAAACTGCAATATAAAGGGAGGCCGCACGGGGTGAGCCACTTGATGGGCGAACAGGAGCATGATGGAGACCCTTTCCGCAATTATGTCGAGCAACCTATGAAACCGGGCTGGATGATCAGCAATGAACCTGGATTGTATGGGGAGTTTCGCCTGCGCCTGAACGGCAAAAACTATGATGAAAAAATAGGCATTCGCATCGAAGACAATCTTGTGATGACAGCAACAGGTTGCCTGAACCTTTCCAGTAAGATTCCCAGAACTGTAAAACAGATCGAGAAGTTAATGGCTGGCGGGAAGGAGAATTAGGTTTCCTTCAAGGCGGAAAGGACTTCCTCTATATGGTTTTTTACTTTGACCTTGGGGAATATTTTCTGGACTGTGCCTGTCTTGTCGATGATGAAGGTCGTTCGAACAATTCCCATAAAGGTTCTTCCATAGAGCTTTTTTTCCTGCCAAACTCCGTATTTTTGCACTACCTTTTTCTCGGTATCGGCAAGGAGGGTGAAGGGGAGGTCGTATTTTTCAATAAACTTCTGATGTCTTTCGGTAGAGTCGATGCTCACACCGAGGATGACGGTATCTTTGAATTTTTTATGTTGGTCGCGGAATTCGCAGGCCTGTGTGGTACACCCTGGGGTCATATCTTTAGGATAAAAGTAAAGCACGACATTCTTTTTACCCTTAAAAGAACTGAGTTTAACTTTTTTCCTGTCCTGATCAATCGCCGTAAAGTCTGGTGCCTTCTTTCCTTCTTTTAATTCAGTCATGATCGCTTAGCTGTGCAGTTGGACCAGCAGTTCATCAATGTTTTTGTTCAAGTCGTTCAGTCTTTCCAGTACTTTATTTTTGTCCTGTTGGTCAGCGGCTCTATTGAAAATTATCCTGGCATCCCCGATGAGGTTTAAAATTAAATTATAAAGCTTGGGAGTAGGGGTTTTGCCTTTTCCGCAAAGGCTTTCAAAAGAAACGGTCAGGCGTTGCAGTTTGCCGTCAATTTGCAGCCCTAATATGGATTTGTCTTTCAGAATGGAAGATTGTTCAAGGTATCCCCAAATTCCTCCTTTATTTTGAATAACTTCCTGGCTTCTTTGTAACTCCTCCAGTCCATCCACGCAAATATCCCCGGCAAAAGCTTTTGGAGCTTGAATCAGGAAAAAGCTTGATATAAAAAAAGCTACAAAAACTGAAAACAATCTCCAATCTTTAGACACGTATTGGGTTGAGGCCATGTGAAGACTCCCCGTAGCTTGGGTTCGTGGGGTCTTTATCAAAGAAATAAAGAGTTGGAATTTCAAATCATTAGACAGGAACGAAAATTTAAAGTCAAACTTAACTTTTGCCAAGACATGGGGCCTTACTGAACTAAAGTGTTGAAGGACTCAAGAGCCCTTAACCTCTCGAAAGTTGGGTCTGAGGCGATGACTTTTTTCATGCCTGGGTTCGAGTTCATGACAATTTCAAGATTTTTGATTCCATCTCCGAGATCCCCGTTCATGACGTAGGACCGGGCTAGTAGTAACCGATGGGCGATGATATGTTCGTGATTGGGATGAATTATAAACAATCTTTCCAGAATAGAGATAGCCAGGTTATATTCTCCTTTTTTATAATTGGCAGTGGCGGTATTGAGCAGAGCAGTGAGGTTGGCGGGGTCCATTCTTAAAACCATGGAATAGATTCCCAAGGCTCGTTGGTACATTCCAAAATGAGCAAAAATCTCTCCTTTCCTGTTCAATGCTTCGGTGGGGTTGATAAATAAAACATTTGGGTCTAGAGGTTGCCGCTCTGTCGAATCAATTTTCTCTGGAAACTCATCCAGAGAGGCCTTGGCGATCCCATGCGGGTCTCCCAGGTCCTTAGCCTTTTTATAGAGTTCTTTGGCTTCAGTTAAATGACCTCGAAGAACCTCTATGTCTGCCAATTCCTGGTATCCTCTGCCCTTGAGTTTTTCGTCGTCTTTGGCGTATTCAATAAACTGCTGGACAGATTTTTCCGCCATGTCCAATCTCAGAAATATACTGTGGAGCCCAACAAGAATCTCTTGGACTGTCAGGTCGCCGGGGCTCAGGCGTGCAGCAGTTTCCGCCTCGATGAGGCACAAACCGAATTGTTTAGACTGGTAAAGGGATTTAGACCGACTCAAATGATACTGTCCCGGAACAACTTTCAAAGGCAACTTGTCTGTGGCATTTTTATAAATGTATTCTTTGAGTAGTTTAGCCGAAGCTGCCTCAGGCTGATCCCGGTGGTTGTCCAGAATGTGATTGATATAGGATTCTGCTTGCTCTTTGTCGTTCCGCGCGGCATAAAGATAAGCAAGTTGGTAAGCCGCTTTAACATTATTGTTCTTGTCGAGTGAAAATGCGTGCTTGAAAGATTTTTCAGCCTCATTATTCTGATTCATATAATTAAAAACCATTCCTCTTTCGTGAGGGTAGGTTGAGTTTTTTGGATCCAGCTTGGCACTTTCGGCTAACTCCCTGTTAGCTTCTTTTGCCTTACCTAGAGCCATCAAAGTCAAAGCAAGCTCATAATGCGCCAAAGGATCTTGGTGATGCTGCTGAGTGGCGATGGTACAAGCTTTTTCCGAGATCAGGCCGTTGCCCAGTTTGCGATGGATCTGGCAGAAGGCAAAATGCAGGGCAGGGTGCTGGCGCTCCTTTTTAAATCCGGTCAGGAGAACTTCTAGAGCCTTCCGAGGCTCATCTTTCTCATTTAAAATCACTGCTTTCAGAATTTCGGGGGTCGCTTCTGCCGGTTGCTGGGAGATTTTCCCGTCAAGAATCGCGATGGCATCGTCAAATTGTTTTCCCGAAACCAGATCTCGGACTTTCTGGTAGTCCGGGTTATTTCTGTCGTCAGAGACAGAAATATCCCAGTGTGCGACATCTGGCAAAGGATAGGTCGCGCTTGCAGGAGTAACGGTTACGAGGGCCAAAATGGTTAATAAGGTTGTCTTTTTAAGGAATATCATTTTTTAGTTTCCTGCCTCAAGAAAGTAGCGTTCGTATTGATTCGCATGGCACGAGTGGCTTTTCGGGACCGGGATTTTTTGTCGCTGCTGAACACCGTGCCGGTATTAAAGATGACCCCAAACGCATTGTAGCGTCCATTTTCTTCTGCCGACCATAGCGAGCCACTGCCATTTTTCCCAAATATAGCGTCCGTGTGGATTTTCATTTCTTTTCCTGCCTGAGAACTGTTGACCTTGTCTGGCTCGTAAAGGGTTTTCAACTCATCAGTGGAAGGTAATTGCCAATCAATATACTGCGCAAACCTCTCATGGTTGAGTTTCCTGACGTACTCGTGAACCTCAAACCAGTTGAGCCAGTGCCCAGAATGAAGATAGGAATCTTTCTTCATCCACATCAGCCCGGTTTTAGTATCGGTGATTGTGTCATCGCCATGATCCAGGTAGCGCTTGTCACCGGATTCTACAGGGGCCGCAAAAACTCTTGAACTCAGAATTCCCAATAAAAGAAACAGTAAAACAAAGGAAACGAGCTTTAAACTTATAATTCTGGATGAGTAAAAGATCGGTTGTGCCATCACCCTATTTTTTCTTTCAGTAATTTATTGACCATACCTGGGTTGGCTTTACCTTTGCTTGCCTTCATGATCTGACCGACGAGAAAACCGAGCACTTTTTCTTTACCGCCCTTGAATTCTTCCACTTGGTCGGGATTAGCTTGAATCACTTCATCAACGATTTTTTCTATGGCAGAACTATCGGTGATTTGTTTCAGTTCTTTTTCCTCAACGATAAGGTCAGCAGGTTTTTGCGTCAGATACATTTCTTCAAAGACTCCTTTGGCGATACTGCCGCTGATCGTTCCCGAATCAATGAGTTTGAGAAGTCTCACTAGCGCGGCGGGTGAAACTGGGCACTCTTCAATATTTTTGCCATCCTTTTTCAATTCTCGTAGCAAGTCTCCCATCACCCAGTTACTGATAACTTTAGGTTGCTGAAACTGGGCTGCGCACTGCTCAAAATAATTTGCCAGAGACTTTGAGGAAGTCAATACGCCCGCGTCATATTCGGGGATTCCATAACCACTGGCAAAACGCTCGCGTTTCTGTTCGGGGAGTTCGGGGATTGTTCTGCGTATTTCTTCCACCCAGGCGTCATCAATCACTATGGGAACCAGGTCCGGGTCTGGGAAATAGCGGTAATCGTGTGCTTCTTCTTTACTTCGCATGGGGAAGGTTTCGCCCCGGTCCGAATCATAAAGCCGGGTTTCCTGCTTTACACTCTCTCCTCGATCCAGAATTTTTGTTTGCCGTTCCACTTCGTACTCAATGGCCTTCTGCACAAATTTGAAAGAATTGAGATTTTTTAATTCCGCGCGAGTTCCAAACTCTTTTTGCCCAACGGGACGAATGGATACGTTGGCGTCACAACGAAGGCTTCCTTCTTCCATATTGCAATCGCTGACTTCGGTGTATTCCAGAATGGCTTTCAACTCGGTCAGATAGGCACGGGCTTCTTCCGGCGAGCGCATATCGGGTTCGCTGACCACTTCGCACAAGGGCACGCCTGTTCGGTTAAAGTCGATATAGCTTTTTCCTGGACTTCCCAGGTTTTCCCCATGGATCAGTTTTCCCGCGTCTTCTTCCATGTGGATGCGGGTCAATCTGATCCTCTTTTTTGTGCCGTCCACATTAATATTGATGTATCCATTTGTTCCCAAAGGAAGCTCGAATTGTGAGATTTGATAACCCTTGGGCAGGTCGGGATAAAAATAGTTCTTCCTAGAGAAACGGTTCACAGGTTCAATCGTGCAATGGGTTGCCAGGCAGGCTTTCATGGAGGTATCAAGAAAGCATTTGTTTAAAACAGGGAGAACTCCAGGCATTCCAAGACAAATCGGGCAGGTGTTCGCATTAGGGGGTTCGCCGAATTTAGTGGAGCAGGAACAGAATATTTTGGTTTTGGTTTTAATTTGGACGTGAACTTCCAGTCCAATGACAGTCTCATACTTCATAGATGAATCCGTGAGCCTTTTAGGGGACAAGGCTGGTTGTTAAGATTTTTCAGGTGGCTCTGATTTTAATCATCCGCGGGGGTTCCGTCAAGCACTGTCCTCCATGGACGGAAAACCTTTAGTGAGCGGTGAAACCACCATCCACAGGAAGCACAATTCCGGTGACAAATGAAGACTCGTCACTGGCTAAAAAGAGGCAGGCACTGGCTACATCCACGGGTTTTCCGAACCGACCTATCGGGTAATCTTTGCTCCACTCCCGCATCAGCGCTTCATCTTTCATGAGGTCGGCGGTCATATCGGTTTCTATCAGGCCGGGACAAATGGAGTTGGAGCGGATACCATGGCCGCCGTATTCCACAGCGATGGACCGATTAAGTTGATTCAGGGCTCCTTTGGAAACATTATAAGCCGCCACCTGAGGCACGGCAATAATGCCGAGGATGGAACTGATGTGGATGATATTGCCACTTTTTTGTTCCATCATCACCGGGAGCACCCTGCGGGTTAACTGGAACACGGCTTTTATATTAACATTCATCATTTCATCGTAATGTTCATCGGTAATCTCGTGCAGAGGGGCACTTTTAAACAGACCGGCATTATTAACCAGTATGTCTATGCGTTGGAACGTGCTTCTGGTTTCCTGAACCAGCCGGTCGAGGTCGTCACTCCGGGTTATATCCCCCTCGACCACCAGGACGCGGGAACCCAGTTCCTGCGCTGTTTCTTCCAGTTTATGTTTTCTTCGGCCAAATAAAACCACATTGGCGCCTTCCTGATGGAAAACTCTGGCGCAGGCTTGACCTATTCCCGACCCACCGCCCGTGATAACTGCTGTTTTATTTGAGAGCCGCATTTCATTCTCTAATGATTATAAATATGGAACCAGGATATGTATAATTAAGGCTAATATTTTTTTCATCATAATCCAAGTCTCGTGGACTTTTCCAGTTGAATCGACGCGTTCTATCGGTGAGGATCAATTATGAAATACGCATATTATGGTTTTGGGGCTTTTATCGGGTTTATTTGCGGGATGGGCATTAACCTTATTTTTTACTGGCTCGACCAGTCTGGAGTGAAGTTTGCCCGTTACCTGATCGAGAACTTCGGATTTCTGGGGAAATACCTGCTTGAACTGATCAACGCTCTGCCTGTTATCGGAGCGGCGCTGGGAATTATTTTAATTAAACTCCTTTTTGAGCGGGAACTTACTGAAAGAATCGACCGCTAGCCACCTGGCGTCTCCGTGGGGAAGCGTGGCCAGGATTAGCCCTTTTTAACAACAGAGAATTAATGATAGAATGAGAGGTCGGACTAATTAAGGATTAAAAATGAGTAAAAAGTTCAACGACAATATTTTGAAAGCGCTGGAAGCCTCCCATGAGGCGGTGAAGATATGCAAGCAGGCCATGATTGATGCCAACGATGAAAGCTGCCGGGCCATGTATTCCGCGATCCAGAAAGATTGTGAAAAGCATGTTGAAATGTTGAAAGGAGAGATAAAACTTCATAAAGTGCAAAAAAAATGGGACGGCTAAATGCGTATATTGATTGTAGAAGACGAGAAAAAGGTTTCCGGTTTTATTAAGAAAGGCCTCGAAGAGGAAACATACGCTGTAGATGTCGCACCCGATGGGGAAGAGGGCCTGTTTCTTGGAGGGCAGAATCAATATGACCTGATTATCCTGGACCTCATGCTCCCCAAAATTGACGGACTGGAAGTTTTATCCACCCTGAGAGCTCGGAAGATCGCAACCCCGATTTTGCTCCTTACCGCTAAGGATTCCGTAGAAGACAAAGTGACCGGCCTTAACAAAGGGGCCGATGATTATTTGACCAAGCCTTTCGCGTTTTCAGAACTTTTGGCCAGAATACGCGTCCTGCTTCGAAGAGGGAAAGCTGAAGCCCGAACGACACTTGAGATCGCTGACTTGACTCTGAACCTGATCAGCCACAAAGTGACACGCGAAAACCATGAAATTGAACTCACCGGCAAGGAATACAGCCTGCTTGAATATTTCTTGCGGAATCAGGGCAAGGTGCTGACGAGAACGATGATTGCCGAGCATGTCTGGGATTATAATTTTGATACCTTAACCAATGTGATCGATGTTTACGTCAACCATTTAAGAAAGAAAATCGATAAAAACTACTCTCAAAAGCTTTTGCATACCCTCCGGGGTGTTGGATACGTTATGAAAGAATAGCTATGGTTTTCGAATCCATTCGGTCCAGGTTGACAGCCTGGTATATTCTGTTACTGGGTATCATCCTCATCCTGTTCAGTGTTTTTCTCAATTATTTTCTTTCCAAACGTCTTTATGAAAGTATCGATAACTCCTTGACCGTTTCGGCCGCCGTTGTTGCAACCTCGGCAATGATGAAGCTCAACCGCTCACCATTATCCGGAGCCGACCAGTTTTTCGAGCAGTTCCTGGGAGCCGGTAACTTCAACAAGTTTTACAGGATCTATGATGGCTCCGGCAATGTTGGGTCACGGTCCAACAATATTAATGCCTCCAAGTTCCCATTATCCCAAACCGCTTATACCAATGCCCTTGAGGGAATAAACTCTTACGAAACATTTCTTGTGGATGGCAGCCACCCTATTCGGGTTATCACTATGCCCATTCTGCGAGAAAAAAAACTAATCAACCTGATTCAGGTAGGCACTTCATTAGAAGCGGTGAGGGAGACTCTGCGGAACCTGAGGGTATTCCTGCTCACTGCCGTTCCATCGGTACTCGTTCTGGCTACGTTGTTCGCACGATTTCTGGCCCAGCGTGCCTTGAAACCTATCTCGAAAATTATTCAGACCGCACGGGATATCGGGCAGGGGCAGGAGTTGAGCCAGCGCATTCCCGTGTCTAAAGTTAAGGATGAGTTGGGCCAGTTGGCCCTAACCTTTAATGAAATGATGGACCGGCTGGAAAACTCTTTCGCTCAGACGCGGCAATTCAGTAGCGACGCTTCGCATGAGTTGAGGACTCCATTAACGATTTTGCAAGGGCAAAATGAACTGGTATTGAGTAAACCCCGTGATCCGAAAGAGTATCAGGAAGTGATTGCCAGTAACCTTGAAGAGATCAACTATATGTCCAAAGTGCTGGAAGACTTGTTTGTCCTCTCCAAGTCTGACGAAAACCAGATTCTTCTCAACTGCAAGCCAATGGACCTGAGAGAACTGGTGGAGGAAGCGCTCAAGCATGCCGAAGTATTGGCCGGTGATAAAGACATCTCCCTCGTCACCGCGTTCTTGGAGTCGGTGGAAATCAACGGGGATAAGGTGCGGCTCCGGCAAATGACCTGGAATATTCTGGGCAATGGGATTAAATACACACAACCGGGTGGCGAGTTGAAAGTATCTTTGCAGGAAGAAGCGGGGTTCGCCTTGTTGTCAATTCAGGATACCGGCATCGGAATATCGGCAAAGGACTTGCCATTCATCTTTAACAGGTTTTACCGGGTGGATAAAGCCCGGTCACGCGATGAAGGCGGTAGCGGGCTGGGGCTCAGTATTTGTAAGCATATTGCCGAAGCTCATAAAGGCAGTATTGAAGTCGAAAGCAAACCAAGTATCGGCACCCGCTTCAAAATCCGCATCCCCATCACTGCGCGCGCGGCGAATGAACTCCGCTAGCCGTGGAGGCGACGGGGCAAAGACTCTCCCTCCAGGCAAGGCAGATTAATGGCTTACTGAATCCATAAAAGAGGGCGATAAACCCAGGCCCTGTCGCCCATGGTGTCTTCGATGTGGACCCAGTTGTTCTTGATTTTCAGGACCTTCATGGAAAAATACTTGTCCATCGGAGACCACTTTACCTGAGGATGTTTGGTGCCGGGTCCCTTTCTGAGATTGGTCTGATTCTTTTTGATGACAGCGCATTTATATTGCTGGGTAGTGAGCGGCGCATGGACCCAATAAATGTCTCCGTCCAAATCCTCTACCCGTTTCCAGTTACCTTTTGTCGATAAAAGTTTGAAAGGCATATATTGGAACACCTGCCAGAGCTTTTTGTATTTGGTGCTGGGCCCTTTTCTCAAATTAGCTTTCTCGTTTTTAATGCAAAGAGCCATGGCCGGACTTGCCTTGACGAGAGAAAGAGTTAAAGTAAATACCAGAATGGATATGAGGGTTTTAGTCACGGTGTTCTATATGAGAGTTACTAGCAAGTAGAGCAACGGGCAATATGCTAAACTTCTTCAGTGCCGCAGAGTGAAGGTTATCACTCTGACTATCTTTCTCAAGAATAACAAATTATTTAGCCATTATACGAATTTTTTTTCATAAAGAGAACTCGCTTGCTACAAATTTTGACAGTCTCGCAACTGGTCTTAATCATCGTAGTGATTGTTTACCTGACGGCGAACATGTTTTATCTGGTTCGCCTTGAACCGATTTTCCAAAAGCTGGATGACCCACCGAGGGTGTCTGTTTGTGTTCCCGCCAGAGATGAAGAGCGGGGAATCCGGGCTTGTCTAGAATCTCTTTTAAATCAGGATTATCCCAGGTTTGAAGTGATTGTGGTGAACGACCATTCTACCGACCGCACCGGAGAGTTGATTCGGGAACTGGCGCGAGACAATTCTCGTTTAGTCGCGTTGGACGGAGAAGACCTGCCTAGGGGCTGGCTGGGAAAACCCTTTGCCTTGCATCAGGCTTTTCAAAAATCCACTGGAGAGATTTTGTTGTTCACCGACGCGGACCCTGTTTTTGAGCCCGATGCTTTGCGCACAGCTGTTTCCACCATGCGGGAACGCAATCTGGATGCCCTGACACTGATGCCTCGTGCCGAGTTTGGTTCGTTTTGGGAGAGGGCGGTGCAACCGACTATCTTTGGTTTCATCGTCTCCCTGGTACGGTTCCGAAAAGTGAACAGTCCGGATCATAAAAGTGCGATGGGATTCGGTGCGTTTCTGATGTTCAAGCGTTCCGCTTATGAAACCATCGGCGGACACGAAGGCGGCAAAGCCGATGTGTTGGAAGATGTGTTGATCGCCAAACGGTTGAAAAAAGCCGGATTCAATCTTCTCCTCGCCGATGCCAAAAGGCTGTTCTCCATCCGTATGTATCACGGGTTCCGTGAAATCTGGGCAGGTTGGAGAAAGAATATGTTCATGGCCATGAAACGCTCGGTTGCCCGTGCGCTTTATTATGTTTTTATGGTCCAGGCGTTTGTACTGACGCCTTACCTCATCCTGGGGTGGAACGTAGCGACCAAGGCCGACCCACTCTTGGTAGGGCTCTCCCTGTTCGGGGTCACCCTGGTTTCCGCCGCGACGATTAAAACCTGTGATGAGTTGGGATTAAGCCGTATAAACGCCTGCCTGTTCCCGGTAGGCGCGGTGGTGATGGCGGCCATCATGATAAACTCCATGATTCAGACTCTGGTTTTTTCTCGTACCGAGTGGCGAGGCAGAGTTTATCCGGTGAAATAATTCCACTCAGCCTGCTGGATATTGACTCATTAGTGGCGAGGCTCGTCCTGTTTGGCGGCTTGCCAATACTTTTCCAGTTCTTCGAGCGGGGTGTCTTTCACTTCCTTGCCGCGTTTGGCCACTTCCCGTTCGATATACTGGAAGCGTTGGATGAATTTATTGTTGGTGGTGCGCAGGGCTTCCTCGGCATCGATCTTTTTGAATTTGGCGATATTGACCAGAACGAATAAAATGTCTCCCAGTTCTCCGGCGATGTCGGTCTCTTTTCCTGATAGCACAGCTTCTTTGAACTCGGCGATTTCTTCATCGAGTTTGTCGAAGACAGCGAAGATTTTGTCCCAGTCAAATCCGTGACTGGCGGCTTTTTTCTGTAGCTTTTGCGCGCGCAGGAGTCCCGGCAGGTGTTTGGGAACTCCATCCAGCACCGATTTTCTGCGCGAGTTATTTTTTTCCCGCTTTTTGATTTCTTCCCATTGCGTGACCACTTGTTCCGGGGTTTCAAGGTGGCCCTCCTGAAAAACATGCGGGTGGCGGTGCTCCATTTTTTCGCTGATGGATCGCACCACGTCCTTTATATTGAACTCACCTCTGTTTTCCGAGATTTTCGCGTGAAAGAGGATCTGGTAGAGCAGGTCTCCCAGTTCGTCCTTGATTTCCGCGGGATTATTGCTGTCCATAGCTTCCAATGTTTCGTAGACTTCCTCGATGAGATAGGGTTTCAGGCTTTCGCGAGTCTGGACTTTGTCCCAGGGACAGCCGTTTTCACCCATCAGAGTATCAACAATTTCGGTCAGTTTTTTGAACTCGTTCATTTTTATCAGGCCATGAATTTTAAGATGACCGAATCGGCGAGGTAGAGTCCTTTACGGGACAGGGCCATGCGGTTTTGGTTGAAGGTGATCAATCCTTCGTTGAGTAAAGGGTCGATCACTTTGCCGTAAACTTTTTTAAAGGAAATCTGGAAGCGGTTTTCAAAATCTGCAATGGCGATGCCCTTGAGGCGGCGAAGGCCGAGCATAATGGTTTCGCCCATAGCGTCAAGGGGAACGAGCTTTTCGGTAAATTCCACCGCTGACCCTTCGGCTTGCGCTTCGCGGATATAGCGGGAAGGTAGAAGGCTGTTCTTGAACCGCTCTCCGTTTAAATAGGAGGATGCCCCAGCGCCGAGGCCGAGGTACTCGCCGTTGTCCCAGTAATTGAGGTTGTGTCGGCTCTCGAATCCGGGCTGGGCATAATTGGAAATTTCATATTGCCTGTAACCCGCTGACCGCAGAATTTCAATAGTATCCTGAAACATTTCCAGTTGGATTTCTTCGGCAGGCAGGTTGAGAAGGCCGCGTTCCCGCAATTTGAAGAAGGCGGTCGCAGGCTCAATAGTCAAACTGTAGGCGGAAATATGATCAGGTCTCTTTTCCAGTGCCTGCCGTAAATGCGATTTCCATTTTTCCGGGGACTGACCGGGGAGGCCGAACATTAAATCGAGAGAGAGGTTGTCGAATCCTGCCAGGCGTGCCTGGTCGATGGTGGTGTGGATTTCTTCCTCATTGTGAACACGTTCTAGAAGTCTCAGTTCTTCCGCGTCAAAAGATTGCACGCCTATGCTGATGCGGTTGAATCCGGAAGAACGGATTTGGTCCAGAGTCTCCTGTTCTACGGTTGCCGGGTTGGCCTCGATAGTGATTTCGCAATCGGAACTGAGATTGAAATGATTTTTTACGCTGGCGAGGATTTTGTTCAGACTGGCAGGCGGCAAAATTGTGGGAGTGCCGCCGCCGAAAAATACAGTCGAGACCATTTTGCCAGCTAGTCGTGGCGTGTAGTGGTCGATCTCTGACAATAGGGCTGAAACATAGGCTTCCGATTCCTCCCGATTTTCAGGATGGGAGTTGAAATCGCAGTAGCCGCATTTGTGCAGGCAGTAAGGAATGTGGAGGTAGATTCCTGGAGCAGGCATGATATTATTAAACGGTAAAAAGGGTTCAAAGCCATCTTTAACCGATTTTAGCTTACAGCGTGGATTTTTTGCGAACTTTATTGATATTTAATTCCAGACCAACCCGGCGGTAGTCATGGTAAGTCCTTTCAAGTCGGGTTATGCCAGTATTGTTGGCCGGCCCAATGTGGGGAAGTCTACGCTTTTGAACTGTTTACTGGCTCAAAAGGTGGCGGTGACTTCCAACCGTCCGCAAACTACGCGGAACAAAATCACGGGGGTTTTGCATCTTCCTGACGGGCAAATCATCCTAGTGGATACACCTGGAATTCATCAGTCGGGGCGCACCCTGAACGCAATGATGGTGCAGGCCAGTGTCAGTACTTTTTCGGATGTGGAACTGATTCTGGTTATGCTATCAGCGGAAGCGGGATTTTGCAGTGAAGATGAGTTTGTTTTGAATTCCATGCGAGGGGTTAAAACAAAAAAAGTTCTGGTGATCAATAAGATTGACCTGGTTGGAAAACCCACCCTTCTTGCGCTGATGGATGAGATGAACCAGAAGTCGTTGTTTGAGGAGATCATTCCCATATCGGCGTTGAAGAAAGATGGGCTGGACCAGTTAAAGAGCCTGATTTTGAATTACCTGCCAGAAGGGCCGGAATACTTCCCTAGAGAGATGGTGACGGATTGTCCGGAATCCTTCCTTTTTGGTGAGATCATTCGCGAAAAAATTTTAAAGCTCACCCGGCTCGAAGTGCCACATTCGGTAGCTGTGTTGGTGGAAGATATGTATGAACAGGATAATGGTGTTGTGCAGATCGATGCCACGATTTATGCTGAGAAAGACTCCCAGAAAAAAATATTGATCGGTGAGAGGGGAAGCATGTTAAAAAATATCGGACGGCAGGCACGTCAGGAATTAGAAAAGCGCCTGAGCGCCAGAGTATTTTTAAAATTGTTTGTTAAAGTCAAAGCCAATTGGAGAGACCAGAAGCGGACCATCAAGGAGTTCGGTTATACCCATGATTCATTTTAAAACCGATGAAGAAATAAACACCATGAAGGAAAGCTGTCAGCTTGCGGCAGAAGTCCTTATCATGATTGAACCCTATGTAAAGCCCGGAGTCACGACCGACAGGCTGAACCAGATTTGCCACGATTACATTGTGTCTCACGGGGCGGTGCCCTCACCGCTGAACTATCGCGGGTTTCCTAAAAGCATTTGTTCTTCGGTCAATGAAGAGATTTGTCACGGTATTCCTTCCAGTCGGAAACTGCGTAACGGGGACATTGTTAATCTGGATATCACCACTTACTTTAAAGGCTTTCATGGGGATACCAGCCGCACGTTTTTTGTCGGCTCACCTCGCAAGCAGGCGAAAAAACTGGTAGAGGTCTGCAAAGAGGCCTTGCAGAAAGGTATTGAATGCGTCAGGCCCGGAGCCCGGATGGGTGATATTGGTGCTACGATCCAGCAATTCGCGGAGGGTCACGGTTATTCAGTAGTGCGCGAGTTCTGCGGGCATGGCATCGGAAACAATTTCCATGAGGACCCCCAGGTCCTGCATTACGGAGATTTTGGTGAAGGCCTGGAAATCAAAAAAGGCATGGTGTTTACCATCGAACCCATGATCAACCTCGGCAAACCGGATTTAAAAATCCTTGCCGATAAGTGGACCGCTGTGACTCAGGACGGCAACATCTCGGCGCAGTTTGAACATACGATTTGTGTCACTGATACCGGCTCGGAAGTCATGACCCGCCTCGATGGCAAAACCCGGTTTTGAAAAACAAGTCATTATTCTTTCCCTGAAAAAAGTTTCAAACCGTTCCTGCCAACTGTTGATATCTTGTATCAATTAATAATTTTCTTTGCGGAGCCCAGAGCAGTTTTAGCTACCGCAGGAAGTTTTTGAAGATGTCAAATTCGTCCAGAATTTGATTGATTTAATGATAATAGTTATCAAAATTATTGTGTTGTAGAGAAACTATGATAAAAGCGAAAAGCTCAACCTTATTTTGAAGAATATTCATAAATTATTATAAATAAACTATTTAAATGTATTAAAAAATAAACCCATAAGTCTTGACAGCGGCAGATTTATATATTATATTGAGAATTATTATCAAATTAAAAGGGAAAAGCAATGCGGGAACAGATTGAGAGAAGCGAAAGAGGTTCTGGACGTATTTTGGTATTCATGGAGTGGAGGTTGCGGCCTCTTTAGCATGAGCTAAAAAAATTTACCTTTTTATATTTTGAGAATAGTTATCATAATATCAATTTTATCATTTTTATTGGATTCCTAGCGAAAAAGGAGCAGAATTTATGAGTGTGGCAATTGTAGGCGGGTTGGATCGATTGAGAAGGTCCTACGAGAAGAAGTGCAGGGATATGGGATATAATGGCAAAGTATTCAGCCAACGCATTCCTAATCTGGCTAAGAGAATGACAGGTGTTGATAGAATTATCATTTTTACTGGCACGGTTGCTCACCCCATGGTGGAAGAGGCAACCCGTGTAGCGAGGGTGCAGGGCATTCCTCTTGAGCGCAGTCACTCCAGCAGTATTTCGGCTTTAAAACGTTGCCTGGAAGGTTTTTTAGAAAGCGATGAGGTTGTATGAGTGTTTCTCCAAAATTTTTTTACGAATAGACTCAAAATTTGATAAATAAATATTGTTTTAAGAATATATAGCTAGATTATAATAAGTTAATAGCATATATAGTTATGAGGTGTGGGTGGGCTAGCTGTAATTAGC
This sequence comes from Nitrospinales bacterium, assembly GCA_965263085.1. Classification (GTDB taxonomy): domain Bacteria; phylum Nitrospinota; class Nitrospinia; order Nitrospinales; family VA-1; genus LS-NOB. Next base: position 913,614 of record OZ253582.1, on the reverse strand, counting down.
GGCTAAAACTCGCTATACCTTCATACCCTTTAGACTGTAGTTGCATTTTTTATCCAAATGAGGTTAAATCAGTCGTGCCAAGGGGGGAGGGTGCATTAGTGGATCACATTAGAATTTTGAATTGCTGTGAAATTTATGAGTTTTCGGTTTAAAATCAGGTTTTTCCAGACTCTGCTCTTGATCAGTGCAGTCTTTTTTATGTCTTCGGTGGCGCAGGCTGTATCGTCACATCGTCACCATGGAAAGATAGATGTGGCTTCGCCCTTTGATAAAATCCATAAGGATAAACCGTCGCACTGTGTTTTGAATTTTCATCAGCATTCTCAGGATATAGTCTGCCCTCATATGGGTCAGGATGTGGAAAATACCGGGCAGACACTTCTCACCGGTTGTGGTCCCACATCGGGTTCCGCAAATTCTTCGAGCCTATCGTTTGTCAATAATTTATTCGAAAATACAACCTATGAAAATTTTATGTCGTTGCGGTTTTTTTGGAAAATAGAATCTCCTTCTAGTTTCAAAAACGAATATCTACCTCGATTTATCGATCACCCTCCCCAACTTTCCTGAACATTTTTGGCAGGCTGAAGTAAAAGCTGTGTTGCGCTCTACTGGAGCGTGAGCGTCAGCTTCCCTGTCAACCCCTAACCAAATTTCAACGCTATTTTTACCTTTCATTTAGGAGGGGTTTTATGCTCAGGAGCAAGGTTGCATTGTTTCTCAGTTTAACCATGCTAACCCGGATCGCCTGGCCATTTTGCTTGCATAATCAAAAAGAATGTATTGAGAAAAATGACGGATTTTAAAACATTGGTTTTTAACGGGATAGTCAGATTGCTATAGATTTGAGTTTGACAGAATCCCAATGATTGCTTATGATTATGAAAATGATAACCATTATTAATATCTAGGTCTTGGCTTGGCATATTAAACTTTGGAGTCGTGGCTGGCCTGGAATATTGAGGAGAGGAGCGGGTATGAAACAGAAACAGGGTTTATTGGTATTGACGGTTCTGGTGTTTTGGGTCGTGGCGGGTCCGGCTTTTTCCGCCAGTACGGATGACCTGGAAAGAAAGATCGATCTACTTTCTGATGAAGTGGACGATTTAAAAAACCAGGGTATTGGTGCAGGCACAAGGGACCACAACCGAGTCACGGTTCACGGCTATGGAGAGATGCATTTTAGCCAGGATACTGCGAACGGGGGGGCTGAAATTGACAACCATCGCTTTGCCATAGGAGTGCACGCGTTGCTGGCTGACTGGATTCACCTCAATGCTGAAGTTGATTTTGAGCACGCGGCGCAGGAACTTGAGCTTGAATTAGCTTATCTGGATTTTCTGCTGAATCCTGCGTTAAATATCCGCACGGGTGTCCTGCTGGCTCCTGTCGGGTACCTTAATGAGACGCATGAGCCCAACCTGTTTTGGACCGTTGAGCGTCCCCTGTTGCAAAATAGACTGATCCCCACAACCTGGATTGGTGGAGGTGTGGGAATTTTTGGATCTATCATGGATGGTGTTAATTATCGTCTCTATGCCCTGAATTCTGTTCAATCTGTCACCAACAATACCGAGGCAGATGGAGGGGGAAGTGGCGGTAGTGGCGGGTCTGGAAGATCTTTCTCCAGTGATGGTATACGGGGTGGACGCGCGCAGGTCAACGAGCGCATTGCCAATGATTATAGCGTGTTTGCGCGGGTGGAGTTCACCAGGCTTTTCCCTGGTCTACAGGTTGGTTTCTCCGTGGTCAACGGCGACACCACGCATGACATTATTGAAGAAGACGGCAACATGACCCTTTTAGAAGCGGATATCCAATACCGCTGGAACTGGTTCGACATGAACGCTTCCATCGTCAATACTGATGTCAATGACGCTGCTGCCATGAACGCCTTTTGTGATGGTGGTAATGGAGGTAAAAGATGCGATACCGATCAGATTGCCTCCAACAATTTTGGTTATAATATTCAGGCGGGAGTCCATATTCCCCAGTTGATGGGTTGGAAGACATCGCATGATATTGTTCCCCATTTCATGTTTGAAAGGGTGAGGACCCAGGACGAGGTGCCCACTGGAGCGGTAGCGGATGAAAGTAAGAACAGAAACGCTGTTTATACTTTTGGCGTGGCCTACCTGCCAACGTCCTCGGTGGCTATAAAGATGGACCACACCCACACCAGACTGGGGAATAATACATCGACTGATAGATTTAATTTAGGCATCGCTTATATGTACTAAACTTTGATACTCGTCCGTCGGGACGTTTGATCCTGGCATCTTGAGAAGATGGATCCTCCAAGCTTTCTCTCAGGGTGTCAGGGTTTTTATATTATAGTACTTGAGCTATGACTTTAAATTCCGCAAGATTTTTACTCGGCGTTCTTATTTTTGTTTCCAGCCTTGGAATGTTTATTTCAGCCTCTTTTTCTGAAGAGGAAGAAAAGGTTCTGGATATTCAGGTTTACCTCACCAAAAATCAGGCTTTTAAAATTGCGTTTCCGGGCGCGGACAAAGTCGACCGCGAAAAAAAATGGCTGACTGATGAACAGAAAAAAGCTATTGGTGAACTTTGCCTGCAAAATATAGCAACCAACCGAATGACTTTTCATGTTGGCAAACACGATGGAATTCCCATCGGTTATGCCCTTATCGACCATGAGATCGGCAAATCGTTTCCCATCACGTTTATGGTGGTGCTCAATGTCGATGGCACGGTTCGGGATGTTGAGATCATGGTCTACCGCGAACCGCGTGGATGGGAGGTGCGTTATCCCTCTTTTATGGACCAGTTTACCGGGAAAACCGCGGACACGGATTATCGCGCTATCAATTCCATCACCGGCGCGACCCTTTCAGTCCGGGCGATCGTGAAGGGTGTTGCAAGAGTGACTGCGGCCTATAAGGTGCTGTACCTTTCCGGCAAGCCTTGAAATCCTACCCTTCTTCCTGCTCTGTTTCCTCCCCCGTCCGGGTTGGAGAAGCTATTTATCTTTTTTAGGTTTGTAATCGAATTGGCAAATAGAACCTAACTGGGCAAACAGGTTGCTCAGCTTTAAATCGACATAATCCTGCCGCGCCTCCCATGGGATTTTATCAAAACCGCAGGCGGTTTCAATATAGTCGGTGCGGCCAAAGCGAATGAAAAACTCGGCAAACCAGCACTTTTTTATTTTATAGACCCAGTTTTTTTCATCGGTTTTTTTGTGTTCCAGCAAAAAATGTTGCCAGACATGGGTTTCATCTACCTGTGGCTGATGATTTTCGATAAAAGCTTTAAATGGATTTGCGGAAGCCTTTTCCTTCTCAATCATCTTGTCGCGCTCGTGTTGTTTCCACGCCGCAAGCGCGGCGATGATCGCTACTCTGGCTTTATCCATCCTTATGTTGGCATCATCCAGCACATTATGGGCATTGTAGATGAAAGCCGCGACGGTGGTGAGGTATTGTTCCTCCGCATCCAGTGTATCGCCGTTTTCATATCCCCATATATCTATGAAACGTTGTCGAATGAGAGACTTGTCGACTTCCCCGCCTTCTATTTCCAAGTGTTTGAGAATGGGGTCAACGCGTTGCTTGGCACTCTCGGTACTAGGACTGGCCTGACTTGTTTCTGTTTTTTCGTTCATAATGGCTTTCAGAAAAAACCCCACTGGGTTTGGATTTAAGATGAATAATTTACTGCCAATTTACTTTATAAACTATCATAATCAGGTTTGAAGTGGCAAGGGTCTTGATGCTATAAGGCAGGCGGATTCATGTTTGAAAAGGGGATATATGGATAAAGAGAATTTTGACGTTGTGGTTATTGGCTCAGGTGTCATTGGTCATAGCATTGCTTTTCGCCTTAAACAGGACGCGTCGCACCTGAAAATCGCGGTTTTGGGCGATCCGATGAACTCCCTTCAGGCGTCCCGTGCCGCGGCGGGGATGCTGGCCCCTTTTTGCGAATGCGACAGGGCCGATAGGTTTTTCGGGTTTTGTCGGGATTCGCTGGATAAGTTCCCCGCGTTCCTCGCGGAACTGGTTTCAGTCAGCGGTGTTCCCGTCCACTTTTCGGCTGCGGGTTCTTTGATGCTCTCGTCCAGTTACCGTGAAACCTGGGAAGAGCGAAAGGCATTTTTCGCCCGTGAAAATATTCCGCATGAAATATGGAGCGAGGAAAAGGTTCGCCAGAAAGCGCCTTATTTATCGCAAGGCTGTGGCGAGGTGATGTGGGTTGGGGAAGGGCAGGTCAATAACCGGCAAATGCACGACTCGCTCATGCAGGCTTCCAGAAAACTGGGGATTCATGTTCTGGAGGCAAATGTTTCAGGCTTTATACACAAGGGTTCGACTATCGCGTCGGCGGTGACGGACTCGGGAAGCATTACTGGGCAGAAGTTTGTTCTGGCATCGGGGAGTTGGTCTTCGTTGTTGGCTCGTGGGTTGGAGGTTTCGATTCCCTTGAAACCGATTAAAGGGCAAATGTGCCGGGTGCGGTTGGACGATCACTTTATGGACTATACCCTGCATGGACGGATGACTTATATCGCACCCTGGCGGGAAGGTAACGGATTCGTGATCGGCTCGACCATGGAAGACCGGGGTTTTGACCCGTCCATAGAAGACGAGGTGATTGAGCGGCTGATTGACTCTGCGGCAGAAATCCTGCCTGATCTTAAAACAGCTCCACTGATTGAATCGTGGACAGGCCTGCGTCCTGCGGCTGAAGACCTCATGCCCATCATGGGGAAAAGTGGGGGGTATGACAACCTGTTTTACTCTTCTGGCCATTACCGTAATGGAATTTTGCTGACTCCCAATCAGGCAGACTATATGTCCGCGGTGATTCGGGGTACCCTGAATGATGAGATATCCGAGTTCTCTCCCACCCGGTACAAATTGTGATGGACATGATTCCTGAAAATGAATCCAGCCTTGCCCGCGATTTTCATCGCATCTGGCACCCCTGCACCCAACACAAGGATTACGAAACAGCTCCGCCCATACTGGTCGAGAGGGCGGAAGGTATCTACCTTTATGACCGGCAGGGCGGAAGGTATATGGATGTGATCTCTTCTTGGTGGGTTAACCTGTTCGGGCATAATCACCCTCGGCTTAATACCGTTTTGACCCGCCAGCTGGAAAAAATGGCGCATGTGATGTTCGCGGGCATCACCCATCAACCGGCCATTGATCTGGCGGATTCACTGGTGTCACTATCACCCCCTGGACTTGAGAAAGTATTTTTTTCCGACAATGGTTCCACGTCTGTGGAAGTGGCTTTGAAAATGAGCCTGCAATACTGGCAGGAGAAGGGGGAAACCGACAAGGTACAGTTTGCTTACCTCAAGGGCGGGTATCATGGTGAAACGCTGGGGGCTCTTTCCGTATGCGGGCTGGAAATTTTCAGGACAAAGTTTGAAAAGGTTCTCGCTAGGCATTTGCCAGTTGAGGGGCCGGATTGTTTTCGTTGTCCCTATGGATTACAGCGGGAAAGTTGTAATGCCGAGTGCTTTGAGCCGATGGAAAAAGCATTGAGTAAAAATTCTGCTACCTTGGCCGGGGTAATTATCGAGCCTTTGGTCCAGGGCGCGGCGGGGATGATGATGTATCCACCGATTTATTTGAAAAAGTTGCAGTCCCTTTGTGAGTCGCTTGGAATCCACCTGATTTTTGATGAAATCGCAGTGGCTTTTGGACGCGCCGGTTCGCTTTTCGTTTGCGGGGAACACGGTCTGAAGCCGACATTTCTGTGCTTGTCCAAAGGTATCACTTCGGGTTATCTGCCTTTGTCCGCCACACTGACCAGCGATGAAATCTATTCAGCTTTTTACGGCGAACAACGGAAACTGTTCATCCATAGCCATAGTTATTCAGCCAATCCACTCGCCTGTGCGGTGGCCAATGAAACACTTGGCATGTTGACGGAAAACAATTTTCTGCAAACGCTGAAACCCAAAATTATGGCCCTGAAAGAAGGTGGAAAAATATTTACGGGTATTGAAGGCGAGTTCAGGCAGACGGGGATGATCGCGGCATTGGAACTGACCCAAAAGAACAAAGAGCCGTTCCCATTTAAAAAACGTGTTGGCTATCAGGTATTTCTGGAAGGTTTAAAGCAGGGACTCTTTATGCGCCCTCTGGGAGATGTGGTGTACTTCATTCCACCTCTGGTCATCACCGAAGAGGAAATAGAGGTTATGCTGAATACGGCCCGTGACTGCATTAACCTGGTTTTAAAATAACCTTTCTAAACAGCGTAGCGTCATAGTCATGGTGAGCTAACAGATGCACTTGTCTGCATCGAGCCCGGCACTATCTTACCTTTCCGGGGCACAGATTTTAAGGAAAAATTATAAGGGGGGGATAAAATTTCAGCAAGAGGCTATCACACAATAGCCTGAAGATATTGAGCGACAACTCGCTTAAAGCGCATTAAGGTGCGTTTATATCTACGTCATCTATCTCTATCACACTACTGCCCATATCTGCCCTCACAAGCCTTGTTCTATCGATCTGAATGCCATTAGGGCCATTAATGAGCTGGAGAAATGAGGGCGTACGACGTGTTCCAGTTATCGGATTGCCCCCTATTAAGATTGGATTGCCATCGTCGTCCAGGAGTGGTCCATTAAAAGTGAAGACATCAGCGAATACATCGTTCTGAACATTTCTAAGAATAGAGCCACCTGTAATCCTGACTGAGCCCGTGCGTATGCCTGAGGCATTGGGCGTGGGGATCGCGCCACCTCTCAGAAACACTCCATACCTTGCATTTTCTGTAATATCAGTGTTTGTAACTGTTACAGCAGGGGAAACGCTTCCGTTGCTACTTCCCGATAGCACGGATATACCATCGAGCCCGTTGTTACGCACAAAACTGTCGTCAATTATTACCTGAGTGAGTGGATCTCCGCTCGAATAAGATAGACTTGCTGTCGTACGCACACCATCAAACGTATTCTCCTCAATGATCGTTCCACCAGAAATCGTTACCTCTGAACCAAAGTCAGCATGAACACCATGATAGTTGTTATATATTCTACCACCTGTTATCCCTATCTTAGGTACTGCTACAGCACAAATGTTAGCGCCGCTCGGGCCGCCGGTCACGCAAGTGCCCTGCTGAACTAGAGCTACGGCATACGCACCAGACGACCCACTAAACATTTCCCCATTTCCATGAATGTCGGTGCCCGAGATGGTTATCACTGAACTACCTAGCGCATTAATACCATAGACAGCATTGTCACGCACGATACTGTCGCTAATGTTTAGAACTGTTACTGAGGGGTTTGTGTTTCCATTGCTATCGAGCCCCGCCGGCTCTCTATCGTCGAACAGAGAGATACCGCTCCCGCTAAACTGATTGACCATTGTCGAATCACTGATTACGGTGTTCGCAATCGTTAACGTTCCGCCAGCAAGAAATACACCAACCCCATTGTTCACTATTTGACTGTTTCCGATTTGTGCCTCGCGATCATTTCGCATAGAAACGTCTTCATCTTCGAGGCGGAGACCAATATAATGCCCCAGAATGGTAAGATTATCGGCGATGACTGCCGCATGCTTTTGCAGGGTAACACCGTCAGTCCTCTCGTCATCGTCCGCACCGACGCCCAGGACGGCAACGTCTGTAAGATAGAGATAGCTCTGCGCATCGCTAGAACGAATTCCCGCATCATCTCGTCCGTCAATTAAGATGCCTGCGCTACCGCCACCCACTACCGTGGTGCGGGTGATGAAGAAGTTTCGCGCTTGGGTAGATGTTAGATCCTCGCGGTTTATTGCGATACCATAGTCATATGCATCGGCATCGGCAGTGATTCCAGCAATCAGCGCATCATCACCTTCATCCAACTCGGTACGAATATTACTAAGAGTAATTTTGGCACTCGGCTGTATACTGTTAGCGGTGCCAAAGGTATGAGCATATACGTCAATGAGCCTGGCCCCCTCAGGCTCAGTAAAAATGGTCCCGCCGCCGCGATGGATTGTTCCTTCTGTACCGACAAACCCTCGAAGCTTTGGCTCACCGTCCATAGCTGTTCCGCCGGTAATCCTTATCCCTGTATTAGTTCCATATAGCCCCAGATCATCAACATGCAGGGTGCCATTGGTAAGATTGATGTTCTCGCCATCCGAGCCCGAGCCCGCGTTAAAAATAGTTGAACTGGTAATAAAATAATCACCCGCCGTAGTGAGCCCAATGCCTGAAGTACAACCGCTTGCGTTTATCGCCCAGCCGTGGAGCCGACTGTCATCTGCCATGGTCATAAGAGCGTTGTCGCAAGAGCTTGAACTATCCAGCTCGATAGTGAGCGGATCCCCGTCAAGGCCATAGCCAACCTTTCCGACACCGTTGATTGAACTGGTATAACCCAGCATAACTGTGCTGCCGGCACTGACCAGAGTCACCCTTGCTGGAGCCACAAAGCCAGACCAACCCAGGGTCGAGTCAGTACTATTGCCCTGCACAAATACTAACGACTCTCTGTCACCAAATGCAAGCCCGCCCACCAGAGTAGTTATCCGAGTTTGAAATTCTAAGTCACTCTCGCTCTCTCCCTGTGTGACATCCAAGGCGACGGCGTATTCGTCTCCATTCGGGCCGAGAGCCGGAAGGAGTTCTTGCGTGTTGCTAACAACAGTGGTCGTTGAAGTCACCACATCTATATCACGCACTACAGGCTCCATCATACGCCGTTCCAAACCCTTCAAGGGCGGGTGGTTGGGGGTCCAGCCACCGCCGAACGGAATACGCACTGACACCAGCCCAAAGGTCTGATTACCACGAGGTTCGTCATACTGCGTCTCGACTCCCAGCAACAACCGCGAACCATTTCCCAAACCGGGGATATCATGAAGCCGCGTCTCGAGACGAAGCCGAGGGCCTGTCACCGATTCAAAATCACCTGAGCCCATGAAATGGTAACCGCTCACGTATAAGCGGGTGTCTTCAAGTAAATCCAACCCTGTGAATCTTTCGATCGGAAGCCTGACCCCAGCTTCCAGATCGAAACCCGGAAGCGACCTCTCGAAAGCGGCAATGGAATTGTTTCCTATACTGATATTAATCTGGCCTAGGCCGCCGCGCACTACGCTTGCGCCACTCTGGGATGATGATCCTATCTGGGATGATCCTATAGGCTTGCCCTCGTTCCCGGAGGAACTCCACTCACTTTCCGGAATATAACCGTTAGCGCGGAAGTCCCAGGTCTCGCTCAATGCCTCCAACCCAAATGTCGTCTGATAAAACTCGTTGCCACTCTCAAGGAAACGTCTGTCGTAATAGCCATAACCGCCAATGATCCACTCCTTGAACATATGACGATGGCCAAGACCAAGGTTGAACTCATCGTTATTGCCATCATCCAGTTGACCGCGCAGGTTGAAAAATGTCATGTCGTTCTCGTCCTGTATTAAAGGCACGAACAAGTCAGACTGGCCTATGCTCCTCGCTGTTCCGGGTTTGCCCATGAACTCAATGTATCCCTGCCATTTGTTGCTCGAGGGCTTAACAAGCTTCTCGCAATGGGAAAACTCTGTCGAATCCTTCGGGTCAATATAATCATTGCAATCGGCCGGAGGGAATGTTTTGGTTGAGTATGTGGCACCTTTATGCGGTGCGGCAGAAACCAGCCCGATAGAAAAAACAAAAACAACCAGCTGGAGACCCAAAACCAGACAAAGACGGAATGACATATCTAAATCCTTCCGTTTTTCTGGGGGGGGGGGGGGGGGGGGGTAACGGAATAACACATCTAAATCCTCAGAATAAAAAAAGCGTTTTTTTAATTATCGAAATCTAAGGCAATAAATGTATAGGTAACTGTAAATAATGTCAATACGGAAATACTCCGTACAGTACCAATGGGAAACTGCCAGCAAACAAACCCTGGGGAAAACTTTAAATCAGGGCAGAATGCTGGATGAGATCAGTCTCCTTAAGGTGCAGGTGCGTTTATATCTACTCTATCTAGCGTTATCAGACCATTGCCCACTACCATAATCCTTGCTCTATCGATATCAATGCCATTAAAACCACTAAAGAGCTGGAGAAATGAGGGCGCAGTCCTGTTACCAACAGTTAAGGTGTCAGCGAGTATATCGTTCACAGCACCATTTCCAGTAATAGAGCCACCTGTAATCGCGACCGGGCTCGTGCGTATGGGGTCGCCGCCTCCTCGCGGCGGGAAGAACCCGAAGACCTCGCCACCTCTCAGATGCAGTCCATACCTTGCATTTCCTGTAATTAGGATATTTGAAGCCTTTACAATCGGGGAAACGTTTGCGTTGCTACTTCCCGCTAGCACGGATATACCATCGCGCCCGTTGTTACGCACAAAAGTGCCAGCAGTGCCAGCAGCGTTACCCGCAGTAGCGCCGCTAATGTTTACCTGAGTGAGTGGCTCTCCGCTCGAATAAGAGCTACCTGCCTGCGCAAATATACCATCAAGCGCATTATTCTCAATGACCGTTCCTCCAGATGAAATCGTTATATCTGAGCCGTAGTCAGCGAAAATACCAGTAATGTTGCTATATATTCTATTAATACCTGATAGCGTTACATCAGGGACCCCTGTAGAGCAAGTCATATTGGATTCGCAAGTGCCAGTCTCACGCAAAGCTATGGCATATATACCAGTGTCATTTGCATGAATGTTGGTGCCCGAGATGGCTGTCACTGAACTACCTACCAAATGAACACCACTGCCAACATTGCCACGTATGGTGCTGTCGAAAATACTTAGTGTTGTTGATGAGCTAAATAGGCCACCAGTACTTAGGTTGAGACCCGCCGGCTCTCTCTCGTCGAACAGAGAGATACCGTGCCCGAGCGAGTCACTGATTACGCTATCCGCAATCGTTAAAAATCCGCCTCTAGTAAGAGATACACCCGTCCCATTGTTCGCTATGCGACTGTCTTTGATTGTTACAACGCGATGATTAGCTCTAGGAACAGAATCTTGCATGCTGAGACCAGTATCATACCCTCGAATGTCAATATTACTGGTGAAGAGTCCTGCACCATTGTCTACCCTAATACCGTGACTACCAATAGTAGCACCGCCCACAGTAGTACTGCCGATGAGGAGACTATCTGTAAGATAGAGATAGCTCACGGGCGGGATAGGAACACCCGTATCCCGAATTCCTATTTTCGTTTGTCCGGCAATTCTGATGCCTGAGAGAAGACCATTCCTTACCGTGGTGCGGGTGATGAAGAAATCTTTCCGGGCGGGATCTTCATCACCATTAGCCAGCCTCTGCTGAACGCGGTTTATTTGGATACCATGGTCATATCCATCGGCATCGACAGTGACTCCAGCAATCACTGCCTGATCTTCCGTCAACGTACCAAGTTGAGAAACACTAAGGGCAGGCGCCAGTATACCGTTACCGGTGGCAAAGGTACTACCAATTATCTCAATGAGCCTGGACTCCCCCGTCCGCCCGGCAGAATGGATTGTTCCCGCTGTGCCGGCAAACCCTCGAAGCCTCGGGACACCGTCCATAGCTGTTCCGCCATTAATATGTATTCCTCTAGCAGATCCATATAGCCCCAGATCATCAACATGCAGGGTGCCATTGGCAAGATTGATGTTCTGGTTAGCCCCGCCAAAAATAGTTGAACCAGTAATAGAATAATCACCCGCCGTAGTGAACGAAACGCCTGAATCACAACGGTTTGCGTCTAGCGTCCAGCCGTGGAGCCGACTGCCATCTGCCATGGTTATAAGAGTGTCGCAAGGGCCAGGTATACGATTTCGGATAGTGAGAGGTGTTCCGGCAAGGCTATAGCCAATCTTTCCGGCACCGGTCGTTGGGCTGACATAACCCAGCGTAATTGTGCTGCCGGCACTGACCAGAGTCACCCCTGCTGGAGCCACAAAGTCAAGCCAATTCAAGAACGCATTATTACCATTACCGGCTTGCACAAATGCTAACGCCCCTTCTGCAAGCCCGTTCGCCGCAGTAGTTATCCGAGTTTGAAATTCTCTGTCAGTCTCGCTCTCTCCCTGTATGATATCCACGGCGGCGGGGTATTCGTCTCCATTCGGGTCGAGAGCAGGAAGGAGTTCTTGCCTGCTGGTAACAGCGGTGGTTGTTGAAGTCACCACATCTATATCACGCACTACAGGCTCCATCATACGCCGTTCCAAACCTTTCAAGGGCGGGCGGTTGGGGGTCCAGCCACCGAACGGAATACGCACTGACACCAGCCCAAAGGTCTGATTACCACGAAGTTCGTCATACTGCGTCTCGACTCCCAGCAACAACCGTGAACCACTTCCCAAACCGGGGATATCATGAAGCCGCGTCTCGAGACGAAGCCGAGGGCCTGTCACCGATTCAAAATCACCTGAGCCCATGAAATGGTAACCGCTCACGTATAAGCGGGTGTCTTCAAGTAAATCCAACCCTGTGAATTTTTCGACCGGAAGCCTGACCCCTACTTCCAGATCAAGACCCGGAAGCGATCTCTCGAAAACTTCACTCATGTTTTCGTCTATCGCCACATTGATCTGGCCTCCGGCGCGCACTACGCTTCTGCCACCACCACTGATACCACTCAGGGATTCTACAAGCTTGCCCTCGTTCCCGGAGGAACTCCACTCACTTTCCGGAATATAACCGTTAGCGCGGAAGTCCCAGGTCTCGCTCAATGCCTCCAACCCAAATGTCGCCTGATAAAACTCGTTGCCACTCTCAAGGAAACGTCTGTCGTAATAGCCATAACCGCCAATGATCCACTCCTCAAACATATGCCGATGGCCAAGACCAAGGTTGAACTCATCGTTATCGTCATCATCCAGTTGACCGCGCAGGTTGAAAAATGTCATGTCGTTCTCGTCCTGCACTAAAGGCACGAACAAGTCAGACTGGCCTATGCTCCTCGCTGTTCCGGGTTTACCCATGAACTCAATGTATCCCTGCCATTTGTTGCTCGGCGGCTTAGTAAGCTTCTCGCAATGGGAAAACTTTGTCGAATCCTTCGGGTCAATATAATCACTGCAATCGGCAGGAGGGAAGGTTTTGGTTGGGTATGTGGCACCCTTATGCGGTGCGGCAGAAACCAGTCCGATAGAAAAAACAAAAATAACCAGCTGTAGACCCAAAACCAGGCAAAGACGGAATAACATACCTAAATCCTTAGAATAAAAAGAGTGTTGTTTTATCTATATCTATGGCAATAAACGAAATAATTTTAAAGTAAGCCCCAAATAGCCGAGCGTAGTCTACAGGTAATTGTAAATAATGTCAATACAGAAACACTCCGTATATTGTTATACATTCCACTATTTGTTATGGTTACCGCAGGAACCGCTATAGCGTAATCGCCAGCTTCGACTGTGAAGCAAACCTTTTTTCTGGGGGGGGGGGGGGGGGGGGGGGTAACGGAATAACATATCTAAACCCTTAGAATGAAAAGACTGTTTTTTTAATTAGGCGATAAATGTACAGGTAATTGTAAATAATGTCAATACGGAAACACTCCGTGCACTCTTCTTATAAAACGCATTAAGGTGCGTTTATATCTACGTTATCTATCTCTATCACACTATTGCTCCCATCTGCCCTCGTAAGCCTTGATCTATCGACATCAATACCATTTGGGCCATTAATAAGCTGGAGAAATGAGTGCGAAATCTGGCCCGCACCACCTAAGGTTGCAACAAATGCATCGCTCACACCATTTCTAAGAATAGAGCCATCTGTAATCCTGACTGGGCCCGTGCGTATGCCTGAGGCATCGGGCGTGGGGATCATGCCACCTGACAGATGCACTCCATACCTTGCATTTTCTGTAATATCAGTGTTTGTAACTGTTACAAGCGGGGAAACGCCGAAGCTGGTACTTCCCCCTTCCACGGATATACCATCGAGCCCGTTGTTACGCACAAAACTGTCGTCAATTATTACCTGAGTGAGTGGATCTCCGCTCGAATAAGAGCTACCTGTTATCGCATACACACCATCAAACGTATTCTCCTCAATGATCGTTCCACCAGAAATCGTTACCTCTGAACCAAAGTCAGCGAAAACACCATCACGGTTGTTATATATTCTACCACCTGTTATCCCTATCTTAGGTACTGCTACAGCACAAATGTTAGCGTTGCTCGGGCCGCCGGTCACGCAAGAGCCCTGCTGAACTAGAGCTCTGGCATACACACCAGCAGTATTAACCATCCCTCCATTTCCATGAATGTCGGTGTCCGAGATGGTTATCACTGAACTACCTAGCGCATTAATACCACTGCTAGCATTGTCACGCACGATACTGTCGCTAATGTTTAGAACTGTTACTGAGGGGTTTGTGTTTCCATTGCTATCGAGCCCCGCCGGCTCTCTATCGTCGAACAGAGAGATACCGCTCCCGCTAAACTGATTGACCATTGTCGAGTCACGGATTTCGGTGTTCGCAATCGTTAACGTTCCGCCAGCAAGAAATACACCAACCCCATTGTTCACTATTTGACTGTCTCCGATTTGTGCCTCGCGATCATTTCGCATAGAAACGTCTTCATCTTCGAGGCGGAGACCAATATAATGCCCCAGAATGGTAAGATTATCGGCGATGACTGCCGCATGCTTTTGCAGGGTAACACCGTCAGTCCTCTCGTCATCGTCCGCACCGACGCCCAGGACGGCAACGTCTGTAAGATAGAGATAGCTCTGCGCATCGCTAGAACGAATTCCCGCATCATCTCGTCCGTCAATTAAGATGCCTGCGCTACCGCCACCCACTACCGTGGTGCGGGTGATGAAGAAGTTTCGCGCTTGGGTAGACGTTAGATCCTCGCGGTTTATTGCGATACCATAGTCATATGCATCGGCATCGGCAGTGATTCCAGCAATCAGCGCATCATCATCTTCATCCAACTCGGTACGAATATTACTAAGAGTAATTTTGGCACTCGGCTGTATACTGTTAGCGGTGCCAAAGGTATGAGCATATACGTCAATGAGCCTGGCCCCCTCAGGCTCAGTAAAAATGGTCCCGCCGCCGCGATGGATTGTTCCTTCTGTACCGACAAACCCTCGAAGCTTTGGCTCACCGTCCATAGCTGTTCCGCCGGTAATCCTTATCCCTGTATTAGTTCCATATAGCCCCAGATCATCAACATGCAGGGTGCCATTGGTAAGATTGATGTTCTCGCCATCCGAGCCCGAGCCCGCGTTAAAAATAGTTGAACTGGTAATAAAATAATCACCCGCCGTAGTGAGCCCAATGCCTGAAGTACAACCGCTTGCGTTTATCGCCCAGCCGTGGAGCCGACTGTCATCTGCCATGGTCATAAGAGCGTTGTCGCAAGAGCTTGAACTATCCAGCTCGATAGTGAGCGGATCCCCGTCAAGGCCATAGCCAACCTTTCCGACACCGTTGATTGAACTGGTATAACCCAGCATAACTGTGCTGCCGGCACTGACCAGAGTCACCCTTGCTGGAGCCACAAAGCCAGACCAACCCAGGGTCGAGTCAGTACTATTGCCCTGCACAAATACTAACGACTCTCTGTCACCAAATGCAAGCCCGCCCACCAGAGTAGTTATCCGAGTTTGAAATTCTAAGTCACTCTCGCTCTCTCCCTGTGTGACATCCAAGGCGACGGCGTATTCGTCTCCATTCGGGCCGAGAGCCGGAAGGAGTTCTTGCGTGTTGCTAACAACAGTGGTCGTTGAAGTCACCACATCTATATCACGCACTACAGGCTCCATCATACGCCGTTCCAAACCCTTCAAGGGCGGGTGGTTGGGGGTCCAGCCACCGCCGAACGGAATACGCACTGACACCAGCCCAAAGGTCTGATTACCACGAGGTTCGTCATACTGCGTCTCGACTCCCAGCAACAACCGCGAACCATTTCCCAAACCGGGGATATCATGAAGCCGCGTCTCGAGACGAAGCCGAGGGCCTGTCACCGATTCAAAATCACCTGAGCCCATGAAATGGTAACCGCTCACGTATAAGCGGGTGTCTTCAAGTAAATCCAACCCTGTGAATCTTTCGATCGGAAGCCTGACCCCAGCTTCCAGATCGAAACCCGGAAGCGACCTCTCGAAAGCGGCAATGGAATTGTTTCCTATACTGATATTAATCTGGCCTAGGCCGCCGCGCACTACGCTTGCGCCACTCTGGGATGATGATCCTATCTGGGATGATCCTATAGGCTTGCCCTCGTTCCCGGAGGAACTCCACTCACTTTCCGGAATATAACCGTTAGCGCGGAAGTCCCAGGTCTCGCTCAATGCCTCCAACCCAAATGTCGTCTGATAAAACTCGTTGCCACTCTCAAGGAAACGTCTGTCGTAATAGCCATAACCGCCAATGATCCACTCCTTGAACATATGACGATGGCCAAGACCAAGGTTGAACTCATCGTTATTGCCATCATCCAGTTGACCGCGCAGGTTGAAAAATGTCATGTCGTTCTCGTCCTGTATTAAAGGCACGAACAAGTCAGACTGGCCTATGCTCCTCGCTGTTCCGGGTTTGCCCATGAACTCAATGTATCCCTGCCATTTGTTGCTCGAGGGCTTAACAAGCTTCTCGCAATGGGAAAACTCTGTCGAATCTTTCGGGTCAATATAATCATTGCAATCGGCCGGAGGGAAGGTTTTGGTTGAGTATGTGGCACCTTTATGCGGTGCGGCAGAAACCAGCCCGATAGAAAAAACAAAAACAACCAGCTGGAGACCCAAAACTAAACAAAGACGGAATAACATATCTAAATCCTTAGAATAAAAAGAGTGTTGTTTTATCTATATCTATGGCAATAAACGAAATAATTTTAAAGTAAGCCCCAAATAGCCGAGTACATTCTACAGGTGATTGTAAATAATGTCAATATGGAAACATTCCGTACATTGTTATATATTCTACTATTTGTTATGGTTACCTCGGGGATCGCTATAGCGTAATCGCCAGTGTCGACTGTGAAGCAAACCTTAAATAGTCGAGAAAATATTGAAGATATTTGCGGGTTTGTGGTATTTCTTTGTGATGGGTTCAGGGTGGGAGCGGTCAATTTTAAATTTGGAGTCAACGATGTATGAGGTAACTGTTAAAAGCGGTTTTTCCGCCGCCCATCAACTCCGGTTATATGATGGTAAATACGAAAATCTCCACGGCCATAACTGGTCGGCTCAGGTTATGGTTGAGGCCGATGAACTGGATGCTATGGGAGTCGGTATTGATTTTGTGAAATTAAAACAGATGGTGGGGGAGATTTTGAGCAAACTGGATTACCAGAACATCAACGAGATACCTCCTTTTGATGAACAAAACCCCTCTGCGGAAAATATTGCCCGCTGGTTGTTCTGCAAGCTCAAAGAGCAGGTTGGTTCGCAGACCACTCGTGTGAAGCGGGTGGAAATCTGTGAGATGGAAGGTTGTGGCGCCAGTTACTTTGAGCCCTGAAATGGTTTTTCCCATCTCTGAGTGGGGATTCCGTGCGTGGCGCAGGTCCGGCTGGTGGAATTTGTTTTTCAAACTCTGGCGAATACATGGCCCATTTGATTGAGGATTTAGCGATACTCCTGCTGGTTTCCCTCCCTATCAACCTTTTTTTTCATAAAATTAAACTGCCCTCGGTCATGGGTCATCTCCTTGCCGGGGTTCTGATCGGGCCGTATGCGTTAAGGCTGGTCTCTGATGTCGCTTCGGTCAAGGAACTGGCGGAGGTTGGGGTTATCCTGCTTCTGTTTGTCATTGGTCTGGAGTTTTCACTTGGACGTCTGCTCAAAAACTTGGCTTCGGTTTTTGGGGTCGGTGGACTGCAACTGGGGTTGACAACGGCTTTTGTCTGGTTCGTTTTCAGGGAGATGGGGTTTCAGCAAAACCAGAGTATTGCTTTGGGGTTGATTGTGGCTTTGAGCAGTACGGCTATCGTCCTGAAAATGGTCACCGACTATGCCGAGATTGATACTTTGCACGGAAGGCTTTGTATCGGTATTCTCCTATTTCAGGATTTGTGTGTGGTCCCCATCATGCTCCTGCTTCCGCTTCTGGCGGAGTCGGGAGTCAACTCCGGTGCGGATTTCGCGTTTGCGATGGTCAAGTCGCTGGCGGCAGTGGTGGCGATTTTTTTTCTATCGCGACTGATCGTTCCCAAGACTCTGACCTGGATTGCACGGGTTGGCAACAAGGAACATCTCACGTTATCGGTATTGTTTATCATTCTCGTTACAGGGTGGGTGTCGCAGAAAATGGGTTTGACTCTAGCGATGGGTGCTTTGATCGCCGGAATGATTATTTCGGAGTCTGAGTACAATCACCATGTTATTCTCGACATTTTTCCACTGCGGGATTATTTCAGCAGCATCTTCTTCATTTCGGTTGGCATGCTTTTGCAAACGCAGGTGTTGGTTGGCTCTGTCTGGGACTGCCTGGGACTTTTTGTCCTGGTGGTTCTGGTTAAAGGAGGGTTGGCGGGCCTGGCTTGTTTACTGGTACGGGTGCCGATGCGGATTTCTTTTGTGGTGGGGATGCGGTTGGCGCAGGTGGGGGAGTTTTCCCTGATCCTTTCGGCGATGGCGTTGGACCTGGGCTTGTTCGACTCGCATCAATATCAACTGTTGCTCATTGTTTCGATACTTTCGATGTGTTTCGCGCCTTTGTTGATTCAGGCTTCCTCGGCGCTTTCTATGAGAATATTTTCGCGGTGGAAGTCGGCAGAAACCGATTTAAACTCTGGGCGGACTTCTGAACTTAAAGATCATACCATCATTGTGGGCTATGGGCTTGGGGGCCGTACACTGGCACAGGTACTGCTTGAGACGCAGATTCCTTTTATGGTTCTGGACCTGGATGGTGAGCGGGTCAAGCGTGCTTTGACGGCAGGCATGACGACTCATTATGGCGATTGCGCTCGAGAAGAAACCTTAAACAGGGCGGGGTTGAAGGAGGCAAGGATGATTGTGTTTTCTATTTCGGATTACGCAATGACAGAAAGAGCCGTGCGTCTCGCGAGAAAGATCAATCCCGAAGTCAGGATCATGGTTCGCACCCGGTTGACGTCTCAGGTGGAAGAACTTAAAGCCGCTGGAGCGGATGAAGTGATCCCGGAAGAGTTTGAAACTTCCATAGAAATTTTTTCGCGGGTATTGCGCGACCACCACATCCCCAATAATATTATTGAACAGCAGGTGGAGTTGATTCGGCTGGAAGGTTATAGCATGTTCCGAGGACTGTCTTTAAATGCTGAAAGCCTGAAAAAGTTTTCTGCCTGTCTCACGGCGACTCTTACCGGGTCCTATATGGTTTTGCGGGGGAGCTGGGCGCGGGAAAAAACGCTGGAAGATCTAAATATTACCGAGCGAACGGGAGCGGTTGTTATCGCAGTGGTGCGAGGAAATAAACCTCATTCCAGCCTTGGGCCGGATTTTGCTGTGCTGTCGGGGGATATACTTGTTCTTTTTGGCAGCCATCTGCAATTAGACCAGGCGATGACGTTTCTGGAATCGGGCAGGGAACCGGAATAAAAACCGACCTGACGGGGCGGGAGTGGTAAAAAAACAAAAAATGTTGTGAGGCATAAGTATATAATTCCCTGTCGCTACAGTGACTGGGCAGTTAAATTTCAACTCGCATTCCATCCAGAGCCAGTTCCACTCCTTCCGGCAGGTCCCGTGATACTTTTTCATGATCGTATTGATGGTTTATGTGGGTCAGGATGGTTCTTTCCGGTTTAATATCTTTGGCCGCTTCCAGAGCCTGGTTGAGGTTGAAGTGGGTTGGATGCGGTTTGAATCCGAGTGCGTTAAGAATTAGAATCTTCAACCCTTTTAACTTTTCCCGTGTGCTGTCCGGGATGCCGCTACAGTCTGTGATGTAGGCACAGTCTTTGAAGCGGAACCCATTGATGACCAGCTTGCCATGCTGGATGTCGAGAGGGGTGACGGGGATATCGCCAAAATTATAGGTTTTATCTTCAAACTGTTTTGGGATCAATCGCGGAATGCCACCCCCGACCTGCTCGGTCTCTCCAAAAATATAGCTGAAATTTTTCTTCAACTGGCGCAACGTTTGCGCATTGCCATACACGGGTAACGGGGTTTTATTAAAGAAGTTGAAACTGCGCAGTTCATCGATGCCGTGAACATGGTCGGCGTGGTGATGGGTATAAAGGACGGTGTTGATTTCCCGGATTCCGTAGAGCAGGCACTGTTGCCGGAGATCGGTGGAGGTATCGACCAGGATGGTATGGCCATTTTGTTGTACTAGAATCGACGAGCGCAAGCGTTTGTTCCTTGGGTCTTTTGACAGGCAGATCTCGCAGTCGCAACACATGGAAGGAACCCCTGTCGAGGTCCCGGTTCCTAAAAACAGTATTTCCATAAAAATATTTCAGCCAGCTTTTAAGGCCAGTCTTCAGATGTCAGTGTAAAGCAAGCTATTGTAAGTAGGGTTCTGCGGTGTGTCAAGGTGAGGAAGGGGTGAATGGGATACCAATCACCTGTGAGAGCCGACGAAAGTTGTTGATGGTAATTGAATGTCTCACAAAAATTGTGTAGAGTAACCTTTCCATTAAACACTGATTCTATTTAGAGGGAGTTATCTATGTCAGCATTAGTTGCTAAACCTGCCCCGGACTTCACGGCCCAGGCTGTGATGCCTGATGGCAGTTTCAAGGAAATTAAACTTTCCGACTATAAAGGGAAATATGTCATTCTGTTTTTCTATCCGTTGGACTTCACATTTGTCTGCCCGACCGAGATCATTGCTTTCAGCACGAGTATGGATGAGTTCAAGAAACGTAATACAGAGGTGCTGGGTGTGTCCATTGATAGCCATTTCTCGCATCTGGCCTGGAGAAATATGGATCGTAAAAAAGGCGGCCTCGGTAACATCGCCTATCCACTTGTTGCTGACGTGAACAAGAAAATCACCTACGATTACGGAGTCATGCATGAGGCGGGGATAGCCTTCCGAGGATTGTTCCTGATCGACAAGGAGGGTGTGGTTCAGCACCAGCTCATCAATAATCTGCCTTTGGGAAGAAATATTGATGAGGCTCTGAGAATGGTTGATGCTTTACAGTTCCACGAGAACAACGGCGAAGTGTGCCCGGCGAACTGGAAGGAAGGTCAGGATGGTATGAAGCCGGACCCTAAAGGATCTCAGGGTTATTTCGGCAAACATAACTGATCGTTCGGCGTGGGGCTGGCGGGCAGGGCTCCTCAAGCCGAGGATTGTTGCCAGAGGTAAAAAGAGACCGCTTGTTTCCAGCGGAGGCGCTGGCTGATAGTGTTCTGCAATTTTTGGGCGTTTCCGACAGGAGACGCCCCTTTTTCTTATATTTCTGAAACTCTCTGATGATTTTACTTTGTAATGATGACGGATTTAACGCCGAGGGTCTGAGAACCTTACACCGGGAACTCAGTCAGGAAGATGATGTGATCATTGTCGCTCCGGAAACGGAACAAAGTGCCATGGGCCACGCCATCACCCTGACCCAGCCTCTCAAGGTGCGGAAGGTGGAGGAGGAAGGCCAGTTCATCGGCTACGCTGTCAATGGTACCCCGGCGGACTGCGTCAAGCTGGCCGTCACCGTATTGTTGGATGAACCTCCGCGGATGGTGGTTTCGGGGATCAATCTTGGTGGTAATCTCGGCATCTGCGCACTTTATTCTGGAACTGTTTCCGGCGCGACGGAAGCGATGATTATGGGGATTCCCAGTGTTGCGGTTTCGTTAGACACTTATGATAAGCCCGATTTTAAGCCCGCGGCGAAGTTCACCCGTAAACTGATCAAAAAAGTCATGGAAAAAGGGTTGCCAGAAGGTATTGTCCTGAACGTCAATGTTCCACCCGTCCCTGAAAGTGAGATTGCCGGGGTGGCCATCACTCGTCAGGGGAAGTCACGCGTGGTCGAATCGTTTGATCAACGGGTAGACCCGAGAAATAATACCTATTATTGGATGTCGGGTGAAATGCGGTTCTGTGAAGTCGAAGAAGGGGCCGACTGCGTGATGGTGGGCAAAAACTTTATTTCGGTGACCCCGATCCATTTTGACCTCACTCATCATTCATCCATTGACGGGATCAAAGCCTGGAACCTTTGAGAGAAATAAAAAAACGGGATGGGCTGTAAAAAGCCCATCCCGTTTTATTTTAAGTGGCTCGATCAGGTCGCAGGAACTGTTTCGCGCAGGGCTTCCTTGCGGCTGAGTTTGACTTTGCCCTGTTGATCCACATCAATGACCTTGACTGTGATTTCATCACCTTCCTGAATTTCGTCACTGACATTTTTGATGCGACGATCACATATTTGCGAGATATGTACCAGGCCATCTGTGCCGGGAAAGATTTCGACGAAGGCCCCGAAGTCGACGATCTTTTTGACTTTGCCTAGATAGATTTTCCCAACTTCGACTTCCTGAACCAGGTTTTCCACATACTCAATGGCTTTTTTGGCGGCTTTCTCATCGGAGGATGCGATTGAAACGATCCCGTCATCGTTGATGTCGATGGTGACGCCGGTTTTATCAATGATATCGCGGATGACTTTGCCGCCTGGTCCAATAACGTCGCGAATTTTATCTTTCGGAACTGTAATTTGGACGATTCTTGGGGCGTATTTAGACATTTCTTTTCTTGGACTTTGCAGGGCTTTATCCATTTCACTGAGGATATGCGTTCTCCCGGCTTTCGCCTGTTCAAGGGCTTTGCCCATGAGTTCACGGTCGAGGCCGTCAATTTTAATATCCATTTGCAAAGCGGTGATGCCGTTAGCGGTTCCTGCCACTTTGAAATCCATATCCCCAAGATGGTCTTCGGAGCCGAGAATGTCGGAAAGAATCGCTACGCGGTCGCCGTCCTTAATCAGTCCCATCGCGATACCTGCGACAGGGGCTTTGATGGGGATGCCCGCATCCATCATTGAAAGCGAACCTCCGCATACTGAAGCCATGGAGGAGGAACCGTTAGATTCAAGAATCTCGGAAACTATCCGGATGGTGTAAGGAAATTTTTCCTTGCTCGGCAGGACGGGCATGAGGGACCTTTCGGCGAGCATACCGTGGCCGATCTCGCGCCGTCCGGGGCCGCCAATAAATTTGACTTCGCCGGTACAGAATGCCGGAAAATTGTAGTGCAGGAGAAAAGATTTTGTGCCCTTAAACTCCAGACTGTCCAACCGCTGTTCGTCCGCCGAGGTTCCCATAGTGGCCGTGACAAGAGCCTGTGTTTCTCCACGGGTAAAAACAGCGGAACCGTGTACGCGCGGCAAATAGCCGATCATGATGCTGATGGGGCGGATATCGGCCAAGCCTCTGCCATCTACCCGATACTGTTTATCGAGTATCATGTTGCGCACAACGTCTTTTTCCAGGTCATGGAAAATATCCTTAACCTCACCTTTTTTCTCTTCCTGCTCTTCCGGACTCAACGCTTCGGTGAGGTTGTTTTTAATTTTCTTGATGGCATCGCTACGTTCGTGTTTGCCGACGATTTGCATTGCATCATTCAGGCTGGACGCGGCTTGTGCGTGGATTTTGCTTTTCAGCGCTTCATCCACTTTTGGTTCTTCTACTGCAAGTTTTTCCTTGCCGAGAAGTTCGCGGAGCTTAACCTGAATTTCGATCACTTTTTTAATTCTTTCGTGGCCGAACTCAAGGGCTTCCATCATATTCTGCTCGCTGACTTCGTTGGCACCGGCTTCAACCATTACGATTCCTTCAGACGTTCCCGCCATGATCAAGTTGAGATCACTATTCGCCGTGTCGCTGTAAGTGGGGTTGAAAATAAGCTTGCCATCTACCTTGGAAATACGGGCTCCAGCAACGGGGGTCTCGAACGGAATGTCAGAGATCATCAACGCGGCGGAAGCGCCGGTAATGGCATTGACATCCGGGGGATTGGTCTGGTCGTGCGAAACGACGAGCCCGACAACCTGGGTTTCGTTTTTAAACCCTTTTGGGAATAGCGGCCTGATAGGTCTGTCGATCAACCGGCAAATAAGGGTTTCAATATCACCGGGGCGGGCTTCCCGCTTGAAAAAACTGCCGGGGATTTTCCCGGCAGCATAGGTTTTTTCCCGATAATCTACAGTCAGGGGAAAGAAATCAATTCCTTCCCTAGCTTCTTTAGCCATGGTGGCGGTCACCAATACCATGGTGTCGCCTTGCCGGACAATGACCGCACCGCCAGCTTGCCGGGCCAGGTCGCCGGCTTCCAGTGAAATTATTTTTCCATCTATATATGCTTCTACTTTTTCCATTAATATATCTCCAATATCTTTTTATCCTGAGAATTCAGGGTAGGTTGGGCGCGATTATCTGCGTATACCGAGCTTTGAAATGATGCTTTGGTAACGGCTAATATCTTCTTTTTTCAAGTGGTCCAGAAGTTTTCGTCTCTGGCTCACCAGTTTGAGTAGTCCGCGCCGGGAATGGTGGTCTTTGGAATGTGTCTTAAAATGTTCTGTCAAATAGGTAACGCGTTTTGTCAGTAGCGCGATCTGCACTTCTGAAGACCCTGTGTCTTTTTCGTGAAGCTTGTAATCAGTAATAACTGTCGTTTTTTGTTCTGTGCTTATGACCATAATTTTTTCTCCAACTTGTTAAACGCGGAAAAACGATTGGAAAATGTTTTCGTAGAAACACACCATAACTTCACGCGATGTTCCCGCGAAAACATTCCAACCTTTTTCCGTTAAATAAATGTTTATAACTAAATTAAAACGCGCTTTAATTTAAACGCGATATCTTCTGGTGCCAACTGGCTAAACTGATTCTGATCGACAAGGGGCTCAACGACGGCGAGTATCTTGTCACTACCATTGCAAACCCGCAACACCATCCCTGGTTTGAATTCTCCCGGATAAGCTTTCAGGGAAAATTTAGGCAGGGCACTACCATTGGCAATAGGTTTTATGAAATCATCATTGACGCGGATTTCAGGAAGAAACTCCAAAGCTTTTTCCACAGGGAAAAGCACTCCGGCCAGATTTCCATTATCGTTCGCGGTTTCCAGCTCTTTGGGAGTGATTGCAGAGTCCTGAGTAAACACTCCCACCCGTTTTCGTATCAAGCCGGACATATGCGCGCCGCAACCCAAACTTTGCCCGATATCATGGCACAGGGTGCGAATGTAAGTTCCTGCGGAACAATGTACTTCAAATTCTACCCGATTTTTGTCCATATTAATAAAATCAATGGAATAAAAATGGACGGGGAGGAGGCTCCTCCTGATAGTAATACCATTTCTAGCTAATTTGTAAAGAGGAATTCCTTTACTTTTCTTTGCCGAATACATGGGAGGAAGCTGTTTTTGCTCCCCTTTAAAGCTCATGAGCAGGTCCCGGACCTGGGCCTCGGTGATCCCGGAGAGGTTTCCCTCAAAAATAGTCTTGCCGGTAGAGTCCTGAGTGTCCGTGGCTGTTCCCAAGGTCATAGTACATTGATAATGCTTGGATAAAGGGCTCAGGAACTGAATAATCCGGGTCGATCTGTTCAAGCAGATGGGTAAAATACCCTCTGCCATGGGGTCCAGGGTGCCTATATGTCCGGCTTTTTTGACGCCCAGAATCTTCTTCACTGCGCGGACCATGGCAAACGAAGTAGAGCCAGACGGCTTATAGAGATTGACTGTCTGATTCAGAGTGCAGTTCATTGAGTATTCTTGATATCTTTTCAACATGGTCGGCATTGTCGTCCCGCCTGAATTCCAGGTCGGGAAGAAACTTCAAGTAAAGGTTTTTGCCCAACGCGTTACGGATGAAACCTTTAGCATTTGTCAGCCCATCCAGAGTGTCGTTTTTTTCTTTTTCAGTACCCATCACGCTGACAAATATTTTAGCGTGTTTAAGATTGTCAGAAACGTCCACCCTAGTGATGGTGGCAAAACCGATGCGGGGATCTTTCAATCCGCTCTGGACCAGCCTGGATACTTCTTCAAGAATCAGTTCCTGAATTCTCTGGGAACGCTTGAACCGCATCAGCTTGTGATTTCTTCCAGCACAAACGGTTCGACCACATCCCCCTGTTTCATGTCCTGAAATTTTTCGATGGAGAGGCCGCAATCGTAACCCGCCGCGACTTCTTTTACATCGTCCTTAAACCTTCTGATGGATGCGATCTTGCCCTGGTAGACCACCACATTGTCCCGGATCAGGCGGGCTTCCAGGTTGCGTTCCATTTTCCCTGACAGTACATGGCATCCGGCAATGATGCCGATTTTGGGAAGGGTGAAGACTTCGCGTATTTCGGCCTTGCCGATAATTCGCTCCTTGTATTTTGGAGCCAGCATTCCTTCCAAAGCCAGTTTCATTTCATTGATAGCATCATAAATAATACTGTAGAGGAGAACATCTACTTTATCACGGGTGGCCAGTTTTGTGGCCTGATCCGTGGGGCGTACGTTGAATCCGATAATGATAGCGTTGGACGCGCTGGCCAGAAGAACATCTGACTCGGTGATGCCTCCGACGGCGTCATGAATGCATTTGATGCGGACCTCGTTGTCACCGAGATTGCCGAAGGCTTCCTGAACCGCGTGAATCGAGCCTTGAACGTCTGCCTTGATAATCAGATTAAGTTCTTTAATCTGGCCTTTGACAATCTGCTGGTGCAGGTCGTCCATGGTGATGCGTGTGGATTTGGCCAGTTGGATTTCCCGCTGTTCCTGTAGCCTCAGGTTGCTGAGTTGCCGGGCTTTTTTTTCATCCCGAACTACCATGAAGTGGTCGCCGGGTTGCGGAACATCTGGCAAACCTACAACCTCTACAGGAGTGGAAGGAATAGCTTGCTTGATTTTTTTTCCTTTGTCATTGATCAACGCCCGGACTTTGCCAAAATAGCAGCCGACGATGAAAGGTTCGCCGACTTTCAAGGTACCGTTTTCAATAACTAGGGTAGCGATAGGCCCGCGTCCTTTATCCAGTTTGGATTCGATCACTACTCCTCGACCACGGAGTGTCGGGTTGGCTTTCAGTTCCATAACTTCCGCTTGCAGGAGTAGATTTTCAAGCAGGTGGTCAATCCCGGTTCCATTTAAGGCGGAGACTTCGACATAGATGGTTTGTCCGCCCCAATCCTCAGGCAGAAGGCCCATATCGGCCAATTGCTTTTTAACTTCCTCAGGTTTCGCATCCGGTTTATCAATTTTGTTGATGGCAACAAGAATCGGAACCCCCGCGGCCTCGGCATGGTGAATTGCTTCTTTGGTTTGTGGTTTGATTCCGTCATCAGCGGCTACGACCAGAACGACAATGTCTGTCACCTGAGCGCCTCTGGCTCTCATGGCTGTGAAAGCTTCGTGTCCGGGTGTGTCGAGGAAAGTGATCGCCGACCCTTTGATGTGGGCCTGATAGGCGCCAATGTGCTGGGTGATTCCTCCGGCTTCCAGTTTGGTCACATCTGTTTTATGGATGGCATCGAGAAGGGAGGTCTTGCCATGGTCGACATGGCCCATGATGGTTACAATCGGAGCCCGTGCAATATGGTCTTTGCTGTTGTCTTCTTCCTCTTCCGAGAAATCCAGTTCGGATTTTTCAATATGGAGTTCAACCTCGAATCCGAGCTTGTCAGCAATCTTGCTGGCAAGATCAAAGTTCAGGGTCTGGTTGATATTGGCCAGGATTCCGAAAATCATTAATTCTTTAATGATTTCATTCGAGGTGCGGTTTAATTTTTCCGCGAGGTCGCGCACCGGAATGTTTTCGCCAATTTGAACAAGCTCGAAACCTTCTTCTGGCGGGACGGGCTCTTGAACTGGTTTGGGATCAACGGGGCGCGCTATGACTTCAGGGGGTTTTACTTTTGCGACCGGAGTCTTTACTTTTGCGACCGGCTCCGGTTTTTTCTCGACAGGTTTCGGTTTTTCCTGTTTTTTAACAATTTTGAGGCCGGGTTTTTTCCCTGCCTTGCTTGCCGGAGTTTCCCCGGTTTTTGACGCGGTTTTAGTTTTAACTTTTGGAGTTTTTTCGGCTTTATCTTCGGACTTTTTCGCGGTGATAGATTTGGCTTGAGTTTTCGCGGTTATAACTTTTACCTTGGAGAGGGCCTTGATTTTAATTTTTGCTTTGGCTTTTTTCACCGCCTTTTTGGTGGTGGCGACGGCGATGGTTTTGGGTGTAAAGAGGTCACGAATGTATCGCATGGCTTCCTCATCAATGGAACTCATGTGATTTTTTACAGCGACGTCATGCTTTTGCAGGGCCTCAATGATCTGATCATTCTGAATATTGAGTTCCAGAGCCAGCTTGTTGATGCGAATCTTAGCCAAATTTCCTCCTGTTGTGCGACAACATTACAATTTTCTTAAGATCTGGAGTCGATAAACGGTTCACGGGTTTGAACTTTAAACATTTTCAATATTCTCCTGGCGTTGCCTAACCTGTGCCAGAATGGATTTGCCCATCTCCTCATCAATGCCTTCCATGGCAATTAACTCTTCCAGTGGAGTGATAGAAAGCTCAGCTATTGTTTCAAATCCGTTATTGGTCAGAGTTCGCAGAATTTTGGGGGTCAGTCCCGTCAATTCCTGTATGAGAACCTCTTCCTCTTCCTGCTGCTCTCCTTCGGTTGCGGGGCTTTCTTCTTCCTGGTTCGGTGCTTTTGGGGTTTCTGCCTCCGCCGGTTTTTCAACCTCAGGCTCGGGGGCTTTCTTTTTTGCTGCTTTCTGTTCCAGTTTTAACTTCTTCACATGCTCTTCAGTTAACTGAAACAGGGCTTCGGCTTTTTTTGGGCCAATGCCTGGCAACTGGGTCAAACCTTTTACTCCCCGGCTCAGTGCTTCTTCATAGGTGACAAGGTTATCATTGAAAAGGATAGTCATTACATTTCCACCCAGACCTTTGGTATTTTTCACGTCATCAAGAAAGTCCACCGTAGAAGCTTTGGCGGGGGTTAGAAAGGCGTGCTCCGCACCCATGCCTGCGGCTTCGGAGGGTCCTTTTATATCGACTTTCCAGCGCACCAGCTTGGCGGCTAGCCGCACGTTCTGGCCTTTTTTCCCTATGGCCAGTGACATCTGGTCTTCGGCTACGATGACCGTCATTTGTTTTTCTTCCGGGTTCATGATGATTCTTGAAACCTTGGCCGGACTCAACGCGTTTTTAATATAGGTCTCCGTGTCTTCAGAGTATTCAACGATATCTATTTTTTCGCCTCGCAGTTCCTGCACGATAGATTGAACTCTCATTCCGCGCATGCCGACACAGGCACCTACGGCGTCGATTTCCCGGTCGTTGGTTCGCACTGAAATTTTGGTGCGACCATTAGGCTCGCGAACCACTCCCATAATTTCCACCATTCCCTCGCTGATTTCGGGAACCTCCATTTCGAATAAACCCTTGACCAATCCGATATTTGTGCGGGAAAGAATGACCAGAGCGTTCTTGGCTGTTTTCCTGACATCCAGAATATACGCTCGTATTCGTTCCCCACGATTAAAACTTTCCCGGAAAACCTGTTCCCGTCGGGGTAGAACGCCTTCGGCTCTTCCCAGATCAACAATAATGTCTCCATGTTCCATTCTTTGGACTATGCCGTTGATCAACTCACCTTTTTTCTCGATGTAATCATTGTAGATCAGGTCAATCTCTGCTTCGCGTACTTTTTGTACGATCACCTGCTTGGCAAGTTGGGCGGCTATGCGACCATAATTTTCCAGAACCTGTTGGACCAGTACTTGTTCACCAGCATGGACATCCTCGGCAAGTGCCGAAGCGTCTTTCAGGCTGATTTGTTCGTCCGGTAGTTCAACTTTCTCAACCACTGTTTTTTCGAGGTAGATTTCAACCTCCCCGGTGGATTCGTTGAATTCACTTTGCAACTCCTTGGCCGCTGGACACTTTTTGCGTGCGGCGACCTCGACCGCAGCCTTCAAGGCATCGATCAGGATATTTTTATCGATACCCTTATCGCGGCTGAGTTGATCCAGAAGACTGAGTGTTTCCATGTTCATGTGTTTGACCTAAATTTCAATGACTAAATTTGCTTTGCCAATCTGGCACAACGGAATTTCAAAAAACTTTCCGTCTGATTCCATAAATACGGCTTGATCCTTAAAGTCTGTAAGGATGCCGGTAAATTTTCTTCTGTTGTCAATCGGGGAAAGGCTGTGTAGGCGGATTCGCTTTCCCTTGAACTTTAAAAAATCTTTTTCCCGTTTCAGCACCCGATCCAGTCCAGGGGATGAGACTTCCAAGCTATAGGGGGTGGTGATAGTCTCCTCGACTTCAATGAGGTCGCCGGTCAGATGGCTGATTTTCTGGCAGTCCTCAACTGTGACTCCGGCTTCTTTGTCGATAAATATCCTTAGAACCCAACTCCTGCCTTCTTTTTTATATTCAACATCGACGAGTTCCAGTCCCTCTGCTATAAGGACTGGTTCGATTAAATCCGTAACCGATTGCGAAACGGGGACTTTTGCCATTTTAACCTCCACCGCCGAGTGGATTATGCGTCTATTACAGACCATCGGAACAGGTAAACCGGAGCCGCTGAATGACCTGAAAAAGTACAAAAAAAAGCAGGCTCAAAGCCCGCGATGCAGGACCCGTAGATGTCATGAGGATTGTACAAGAATTTAATGCCTGATTTCAAGGGAAAACTGATGAGATACGGGGTCTAACCGGTTTTTTTATAAGTCTTTTAAAATACCAAGGATATGCTCAATGGTTTTGAGGTAGGGATGCAGATAAGACTTATTGGTCTTGCGGATTTTGATCTCGATCTGTTTATCTTCATCGTTGTCTTTATTGGAAAGGTTTCTGGGGCTCATAATGATTTGCAGGGGAATTCCCATCAGGTCAGCGTCCTTCAACTTCGGTCCAAGTCGGTCTGACCGGTCATCAAGCAAGGTTTCGATGCCGGCCTCCTGAAGCTGGTTGTAAATCTTGTCGCAGTCCTTTTTCAAGTCAGCATCCTTGGAATAATTGACCGAGACGATGATGACTTGAAAAGGAGCCAGGTTCCGAGGCCAGACAATCCCTCTGTCATCATGGTTTTGTTCGATGGCGGCGGCGGCGGTGCGCCCGACTCCTATTCCATAACAACCCATGACCATCGGGTTCTCCTTACCTTGCTGATCCAGATAAACGGCATTCATCGCAGAGGAATATTTGGTTCCAAGGATGAAGATGTGACCGACCTCAATACCGCGTTTGACCTGATACTTTCCGTTCTCACAATGCGGGCAGGGGTCGTTGGTTTTGACGGTTCTGAGATCACCGGATTGTTTGATCTTCATATCCCGTTCGACCTGAACTCCGGTGAAATGGGTAGAGGGTTTGTTGGCGCCGGTGACAAAATCATGCAGGGAGGAAATTGCGTGGTCTGCGTAAATGGGAAGTTCGAGCCCCACGGGTCCGACATATCCGCAATGCAGTTCAGGGTGTTTGGCAATGGTTTCTTCTCCTGCCGGTTGCAGCCATTCGCAACCGATCAGGTTTTTCATTTTGACGAGATTAATTTTATGGTCACCACGAATCAGCCCTGCTACCAGCCCGTTCTCATTTTCAAGAAGAATGGTTTTTACGATTTTCCGGGCAGGCAGGTTGAGAAACTCTGCGACTTCTTCCACGGATTTTTTGCCGGGTGTTTCCACTTCTTTCAGATCCTGCGGGGCGGCAGGAGGTGTGATGGGAGCAGGTTGTTTTGATTCTGCCAACTCCAGATTCGAGGCGTAACCGCACGACTCACAGAAACCGATATCATCTTCTCCGGAATCGGCGAGCACTGCGAACTCATGCGAAAAGTTCCCGCCGATTGTTCCCGAATCGGCCTGGACCTTTTTGAAGTCCAAACCGCATCTTTTGAAAATGTTCTCGTAGGCTTGTGCCATCTGGTTGTAAGTGCGTTGGGTGTCTTTTTCATCGGCGTGAAAACTGTAGGCATCCTTCATCATGAATTCCCGTCCACGCATGATGCCGAACCGGGGCCGAACTTCGTCGCGGAACTTGGTCTGAATCTGATACAGCAGAATAGGCAGTTGGCGATAGGATCTGACTTCCTTTCTCACGATATCGGTAATGACTTCCTCATGGGTAGGGCCGTAGCAGAATTCACGGTTGTGCCGGTCTTTAATCCGTAATAGTTCCTTGCCATAAAAATTCCATCGTTTGCTTTCTTTCCATAATTCCGCGGGTTGTATGCTTGGTAGAAAAACTTCCTGCCCATCGATCTGGTTCATTTCTTCGCGAATGATTTGTTCCACTTTCCTTAAGACCCGGAGCCCTAATGGAAGGATGGAGTAAATTCCCGAAGCAAGCTGTCGGATCATCCCCCCGCGCACCATAAGCTTGTGGCTAATGACTTCTGCATCAGCGGGGGATTCTTTCAGTGTTGGAATGAAAAGCTTCGAAAAACGCATATGACGATAATATCCTGATGGTTAATGCGGATAAAGAGGAAGAATAATTTTATGCGTTAAAGGATTTTTGGGCAAGGGCAATATGATCCGCGTTATGGATTTCCAACCAGCCTTTGTGAATCTCCATATAGTGGACAGGAAAACCTCGGTTGATCATTTCCTGAATGAGGTCGGTGAAAGTCATTTTGGAGATATCTTCTGATTCCTGAAAGCGCCCGGTAAAATTTTTGAGCACATCGTTATAGGTTTCGAGAAACTGCCCGGCCCCGGTTTTGCTAAACCGGGCAAGGCCTATGAACTCGTGGGTCGCGGTTTCCGGGTTTATCTTGCTGCCAATCTTGGCCACCGTATTTTCACTGGTGAAGCGGATTTCCCTGCGCGTCGGTTTGTAGTGGTTTTTGGTGATAATGTAGTCGATAAAGTTCCCTTCTTCCGGCTGGTGATACTGTGTGGCATTGTCGGCGACGAGAACAATATCTTCCTTGCGCTCTGTCAGCTTGCTGAGAATCTGATCCTCCATGAGGATGTCGGAATACAGCATGATGAATCCATGCATCATTTTTTCTTTCGCAATCACTAGTGAGTTGAGCATGGACCCTTTCCGGTAATCGGGATTCTCCAGAATATTAATATCTTTTGCATGCAGGTTGTCCTTGCCATATCCTGCGATGAGCGTGATATCTGCGAGGTTTGCGTTGCTAAGGGCTTGAATCTGGTGATCGAGAAGGGTCTTCCCGCAAATCTCAAGCATAGCCTTGGGTTTGCCGTTCAAAATTTTCTTAAAAACAGGGTCTTCCCCGGCAGCAGGGATGATCACTGGAATATTAGTGGTCTGTTCATCCTGCTGGTCCTTTTCCTTAACGTCCAGAAATCCGACGGTTTTAAAAATTTCCCGGACGGGCGTGCATAAAGGATCGGCTTCCAGAGATCTCTGGTTGCGGAGCAGGGTCTTTGCGGTTTCCATCATCGCTTGGTAGGCGCTACGTAAAAGATGATTGGCGTAAATGACGATGCTGAATCCGGCGGCACTCAGTTCGTCCTCGGTGGTCAGGTTGTAAGTGGTAGGCACGCACACCAGTGGCTTGTTCAGTTTAAGGTCTTTTAAAATGACCTGATATTTTTTGGCGAACTCCAGGATTTCATCCGGGCTTTTGGCCTTGGAGTGGATCATGATTCCATCGACCCCAGCCTGCAGGTATTGCGAGGCCCTGTTGAGCGCGTCTTCCATAGGTTTCCCGGCTATCAGGCTTTCAAGGCGAGCAATAATCATAAAATCACTGCTTTTCTGAACACTTTTCCCTCGCCGAATTTTCTGGGCGAAGACTTCCGGTTCTTGCAGGTTTTGCTGGACGCCTGCCTCTAGGCTGTTACGTTTAGGGAAAACCTTGTCTTCTATAATCACCGCCGACACACCTGCCCGTTCAAGTTTGGAGACGGTGTATTCGAAAGCGTTTGCATCCCCCCCTGTATCGCCGTCAACGATCATGGGTTTGTCGGTCACGGCGAGAATTTCGTTGATGGTGTGGAGCCGGGAGTCAAAGGTGACGACTTCGATGTCGGGGTGGCCTTTTGAGGCCGAATCGGTGAGACTGCTTTCCCAGATGGCATCGAATTCCCGCACAATGGTTTGTCCATCTGAATCCCCGGTTACTTGAACCGAATTGGCAATAATGCCGCTCAATCCATTATGAGCCTCAAGCGCCCGCACAGTTTTTCCTTCTTCCAGGAGGGCCTTCAGTTTTCCACGGCGGTATTCGGGAAGAATAGTGTTAAGAAGGGTCATGACTGGGCTCCAGTGATTTTGTCAGCCTTAATTTTTTCCCGTATCCAATCAGCCACATAGATGTTTTCGAGGTCAAATTTTTTCAGCGTGTTTAAAATGACGATCAGGTGTTCTTCGTCTGGAAGATTTTTGTCCAGAATAATGAGGTGCTCGCCATTGAGTTTGCAGTAGCCGCTTTGTATGGCAAACTCCTGGTCGTTGAGGTTGGAGGGTTCAATTTTTATGGATAATTTCTCTGCGGCTTCCTTGAGATCCTGAATCCGGCTCTCAATGTTTTGCATAGTAAAAATATTTTCAAGTGATGATTCGCATAATATCATTATAAAATGCGAACACCATGAGGGTGAGCAACATGAATATCCCGACTTGCTGTGCCCGTTCCCGATTCTTTTCGCTGACAGGCTTTCCTTTGAGGATTTCTATCAGGAAAAAGAAAATATGGCCGCCATCCAGAACTGGAATCGGCAGTAGATTGAGTAGCCCCAGGTTGATGCTCAAAAGCGCGGTCAATCGGGCGAGTTCATTAAGGCCTTGCTCGGCTTGTTCTCCATAAATTTGAAAAATCAGGATTGGGCCGCCGATGGAGTCCGCGGGTATGGAACCCGTAATCATTTTTTTAATGCTGACAGCGATCAGATAAATCAGCCGCCTTGTTTCGTCAATGGATCTTTTGAGGGCCCCGAAGACACCATATTTTTCCGTGGCCATTTCACCGGCCATGCCGATACCGAGTAAGCCCACTTCCGCGCTTTTGCCTGTAAGGTCTTTGACGACCTTTGCTTCTGGTATCAGTGTGGTTTCGATTTCTTTCCCATTCCTGAGGACTCTAAAGGTAAGCTCTTGGCCGGGCTTGTCGATGGCCGCTGTCTTCAGGTCTTCCCAGCCAAGAATAATAGTATTGTCCACCGAAATCAGAATGTCGCCTTCTTGAATTCCCGCTCGGTCAGCCGGGGAGCCTTTTTTAACATGAAAAATATTCCGCACTAGAGGTGTGATTCCGATTAGCCCAACATTTTCTTTGTCCCCAAAAAGATCACTGATTTCCTCGGAGATGGGGGTGATGGAGACATGGGTAGTGTTTCCGGATTTTCTTTGCACTTGAAAATCCAGGGTGCGTCCCGGAGAACTATGCGCGATTTTCTGGAGTTGCTCCCAATAAAGTATTTTTTCATCGCCAATGGCTAAAATGCGGTCACCGGATTGAAGCCCTGCAATCAGTGCCGGGGATTCGTCCCTAACCGTGCCGACAACGGGAGCCAGTGCCGGAACTCCTATAAGATAGATGAAATAATAAATGCCGATGGCAAAAAGAATATTGAAAAGTGGGCCTGCGAAAGCAATAGCTAGCCGGTCCTGAACCGGGGCGGCGGCAAAGGATCCCTCTTCGTCTGGAGGCTCTTTCCCTTCGCCCGAGGGTTCTTCCCCTTTCATTTTGACGTAGCCGCCAAGGGGAATCCAAGAGAGGAGGTATTCGGTGCCTCCGCGTGTGAAGCTTACAATTTTAGGTCCAAAACCGAGGGAAAACTTTTCCACCACGACGCCCACCTTCCGGGCAACGAGAAAATGCCCCAGTTCATGGACAAAGATGAGAGCGGCCAAGCCAGCCAGAAAAGCCAGCATTTTGATCCCGAAGCTGAGGATCGTATCTAAAGAAAATAATGAAAGTTCAAACATGGGATTTAATGAGCTTTTGTGTAATCCAAAATCTCCACGCCGGGTGGAGTCTTGAGTTGGAATTGTTCTTCCGAAATTTCTTGGTTAACCCGAATCCGCTTGAAGCGGATTTCTGTTTTGTTCCCCAATTTATCATACACGGTTGATCCGATAATTTGGTAGCTTTTCTTGTCAGCCAGAAGGACCAGTTTTGCCAGACCCTGCCCCTCGTTTTTTGGGACGAGGGTGACAATAGTATTCGGGTTTTCCTCAACCACACTTTCGACATTGAAGGCCTGGGTCAGCTTTCCTTTTCCTGCCAGAAAAAGTGCCGGTGTGTTGGAAGAGTAGATGCTGTCAGCCGGTAGTTTGGTAGCTTGTTCCTCATCAGGGGAATAAAGCCAAAGGGTTTTCTCATTGCTGATTAGAATTTGTGTGTCTGGAGCCCCGTAGACCCATCTCATTTTTCCAGGTTTCTTGATTTGCACCTTGCCTTTGAGGCTCTGGACCTGGTCCATCGCTTTGACGTAAGACTGCTGGGTGAAATCGGCTTCAAAGGTTGAAACCTTTTCATACTGTTTTTGAATGGCATCTAGCGATTTCTGTGCGGAAGTTTCCGCAACGGTGGTCCCCGGCAGTGCCAGGGCTGTGAATAAAACTAAACGTTTTAGCAGAAGGCTCAAGGAAGTTTCCTCTCTATTGGTTATGCAGGACTCTTCGCCCCGAAAGGGTCAGCCTGTTTTCACGGATCAGTCGAATAGCTTCGGGGTAAAGGATGTGTTCCTGTTCAAGAACCCTTTCGGAAAGGGAAGCTTCATCGTCATCATCAAAAATGGGGACCACCGCTTGCGAAATGATGGGGCCGCCATCCACTTCCTCATTGACATAATGCACTGTGCAACCTGAAAATCGGGCTCCGTGCTCCAGGGCCTGTTTTTGCGCGTTTAATCCGGGAAATGCTGGAAGTAACGAGGGGTGAATGTTGACGATTCGACCTGAAAAAGCTTCGATGAACTGTTTTCCCAGAACCCGCATATAGCCGGCGAGACAAATCAGACTAACAGACTTGGACTGGATTTTCTCTATCAGGCTCTGTTCGTAACTGTTTCGGTTCGGAAAAGATTTTGGATCTAGAAAAAGCCCTTCAAGACCATGTTTGCGAGCCTGTTCGAGAGCATAGGCATCTTTCACATTACTGATCACCAAGGCAATTTCAGCCTGCAGGCCATTTTTTTCAATACTGTCAATGATGGCTTGCAGGTTGGAGCCTCGGCCTGAAACCAAAACGGCGAGCTTAAATTTATCGGGCGCCATTTAAAGATGCTGTAAAGGTTTGTTGGGGATGGGTTAGCCTTCGCCTGAAGCTTATCATTAAATGGTGTTTTAGATCAATGATTTCGATAATTGATGGATGGAATGGAGGGGTTTAAGTTCCATCGCACCCGTTATGTGGGCAGGGTTCTCATTCCGTTTTTGCGACCCGTCCAGCTGTTCTATCTCCTTAGTGGGAGCCAGAGAACAGGATTGGTCAGGCTTTTTGAAGCAGGTTGTCCTGGATGTTTTTAAGAAGCCCTATATTCTGAGTATGCCCTGATCTACAGGCTTTGACGTGTCCTCGTATGGGTTTCCCTAGTAAATAAAAATCCCCGAGTATATCCAGAATTTTGTGGCGAGGGAACTCATCTTTAAAGCGGAGCTTGGTGTTCAAGACTTTTTTGTCGCCAAGCAGGATGAAGTTGTCAAGTTTGCCTCCAGATACATAACCCATTTTGGTCAATTGCGCCACCTCTTCCATAAAGCCGAAGGTTCTTGCCGGGGCGATTTCTTTTTTAAAGCTTTCATCTCCTTTGAACTCATAAGTGTAGTCCTGAATGCCAATCGGTTCCGGGTATTCCATGTGGTAACTGACGCTGAAACTATCGCTGGGCTTGATGGAAATATATGGCTCACCTTGTTCCTTGTTGCCAAAAATATAATTTCTATCGATCACGATTTCTTCATAAAAACCATCTTGGTCTTCGAACTCTCCATCTTCTATCAGGTCACAAAAGTCTTTTGCGGAGCCGTCCATCACCGGCGCTTCATCGCCGATTTTAATGAGCAGGTTGGTGATCCGGTACATATGAAGAGCCGCCATAATATGTTCTATGGTTCCGACAGAGACCCCGCCTTTGTGTAAGCGGGTGGCATAATCTGTGGACTGAATATTTTCCAGCCGGGCAGGAATGGTTTTACCGGTGGAAATATCCCCAAATACAATTCCGCTTCCTGGAGGCATGGGTTGCAGAATCAATCCCGTTTTAATGCCTGAGTGCAAACCGCTGCCGCACAGTACTACGCTGCGTTTGAGGGTGCGCTGGGGATGGCGGTATCCATTGTTGGTTTTTTTGGGATCCGGTATTTCAATGGAGTGGAGCGCTATTTTTTCTTTAAGTTGTTTTTTCCCTGTATTAAGAGATGTGCAAGTTTTTTTGATGTCCCAATTATTGCGCTTAAGGTGATGGGTGATGAAATGCTTTTCCCAAATCAGTTCTGCTTCCTGAAGGGATCCGGCCTGGCCAATATCAGTGATTTCCATTTTTGGTTGCCAGATTTCTGAAGGCAGGTCATGGACGGTTATTTTTTTCTGGTTAGAGCCTGTAGGCACCAATTTATTCAGTACAGACCTCAGTTCTTTAACATTTCCGGGCCAGGTATACCGGCAGAGAGCGGCCAGAGCGTCTTCGCCTATTTCGGGGACGGAAGTATTCTGTGTTTGCCGGATCTCGTCAACATAACCTTTGGCTATAGAGGGGATACTCATGGCATGATCGCGTAAAGGCGGAATAAATAAAGTCGAATCTTTGAACGCGTCCAGTAATGCAGGATGAAACTGACCCTTTGCGGACAGGGCTGCCAAATCTTCGGTGGAGGACGCAAAAATCCGGATGGGTATCAATCCTGAATGAGAGTCAGACGATTTCGAACCATTGGAGTGCAGGGCTTCCGCAAGTTTTTCCTGTAGGCCTTTACTTAACGATTCAATATTGCTGAGATAGACTACTTTTTTCTCTTCCTCGCTGGCCTGATTGGAAGCACTGGCATTTTTTCGGGGTCGCTTAAAAAGTTGGGAGTGAATGGCCCGTGCCTGGCGGAGCGAACAATTTATTTTAACGAAGGGACGATCGCTCTTGCTGCTCTGCCCATGGATAGCCTGTGCGATGAACTCTTTGCCGGTCCCGGTCTCGCCATATACTAAAATCGGCTTCATATTCTGGGAAAATTCATTGACCGCCTTTTTCACATCCACCATAGACTCAAAACAAAGAGGAAACTCTTTGGAGGAAGGCGCCAGTTTTTTCTCAGCCCTTGATGTCGAGTGTTTGTTGTTCAACACTTCTGCGATCGATTGAGTGATCTGGTCCAGGGAAAAAGGTTTTTCAATAAAGCCCTGGCATCCTAATTTTGTTGCTTTGACCGCTGTGTCAATGGTTCCATGACCGGACATAATCAGGATTTCAATTTCAGGGCGATAAGATTTTACTGTTTTTAAAACTTCAATTCCGTCCATTCCCGGTAGCCAGATATCCAGTAAAACCAGATCGGGGGGGTCTGCCTGGATCATTTCTAATGCTTCAATACCATCCCCTGTCTCGGCGACTTCATAACCTTCATCCACGAGAATTCCGGTCAGGGAACTGACAATGTTTTTTTCGTCATCAACGATAAGAATACGTGCTTTAGGCAAAAGGGTCACCATTTGTGATGCAGGCTTTAGGTTGCGGGCGTGGCAATGCCCAGGCGTGAATATTTGAGATAATAGATTTTATGGCCCGCATTGATAAAGTTTTTTTCATATTTGGTTTTGGGTAAGTCTCCTCGGCTTTCGAGAAAACCTGATCCTAGGTCCTGATTTTGAAACTGGGGTTCAGAATTAAAGTATTCCAGCATTTCAATGGCGTAAGGTTCACTATCGGTCGCTAGGTAAACTTCCCCCTCAGGAGCCATTTTTTGCCCAACTAGTTTAACAAAATCGGGCTTGATCAACCTTCTTTTAATATGTCTTTTCTTTGGCCAAGGATCGGGAAAGTTGATGTATGCGGTTTCCAACTCTCCATCCTTGAACAAGTGAGGAATTTTAAAACGTGCATCCCCATAGACCACCCGGAGATTTTCCAACTGCAGCTTTTTTATCCGCGCCATTAATTTACGGATTCCCTTATGGTAGAAATCCATGCCGATGAAATTGGTTCTGGGTTCCTGGGCGGCCATCTCAATCAGGAAATTTCCCATTCCAAACCCAATCTCAAGTTTTAGCGGGTGGTGGTTCCCGAATTGGGCCTGCCAATCAGGACATTCGTCGATATCAAGAAAATAAGGATCCTCTTCTTCAATTTTAGCAAACGATATAAGAGCCATTAAGCGGGCGCAGAGTCGTCGGTGTTGTCATGAATGGTAATCACTGCCAAGACTTCAAATTCCATTTTACTGTCGGGTAGCGAAACGCTGATTTCATCGCCTTTCTGTTTACCCACCATGGCTCTCCCAACTGGCGAGGCTGTGGAAATTTTTCCTTCATCGGGGTTGACTTCTTCCGGGAAAACTAACTGGTACCGGACCTCTTTACCACTATCCATATCTTTCAGCTTCAAAGTGCTTCCGAGACCGGAGCGGTCTTTTGGGATCAGATTGATGTTGATAGCCATGATATCACTGATGCGTTTTTGCAAAAGGGAAACCCGCGACTCCAAAAACATTTGTCGCTCTTTAGCAGCTTTAAACTCTGCGTTTTCACTCAGGTCTCCATGTTCCCGAGCTGTTAAAATGGCCTTGGGAATATCCACCTGAAGTTCTCTTTGTGATTCTTCTAAGTTCTTGTCCAACTTGTCCAAAATGGGAAGCCGCTTCATTGCGAGTTCATCTCCCTGATTTAAAAATAATGGTTAAACTCGGTTTGTTGCCTCGATCAATAGAGGATGATATCTACCGATCTGCGTCTTAAGACTAAACAAGAGGTTATGCATGAGCAGGGCTGGCTGATTTGTAATCGGAGGAAATCAGTTGAAAATTTTTAAAGGGTTTAAATGCCATATCTTACACGCTCCCTCGTGTGTCATTGTAGGGGGTGAATTACTACGGGGTCAACATAAATTTGTGGTATATAGTGTGTTGGATTTAATCAGCACTTCCGCCTCATCAGAACTGGCTTGAAGGGGATCGTGATCCTGTATTTTGATATCCCTTGGTGCCGTTAGTTGTGCGATGCGAGGCATTGTTTAGTTATTGAGGGATTAGCGGCTATTGAGTCGAGAAGACTTCTGTAAGTCAGATAAAGCTATTTACCTCTTCCGGCCTCGATCCGAGCTGTCTTTCCAGAGGATGAGCCAGTGTTGCAGGAGTTTGATCGGTTGCGTGCCGCGAAATTTTCGGCGTTTGATTTTCGGGGTCTGGTCGTGCTGTAATTTTGCAATAACCGTAGCACCTACCGCTTCTTCCACTACCACACCGCGCTGGGCGTGTTCCAGTTTTTTGGATTCGCAGACACCGCGGAACGCCACCACCATGCGGCAGTCCAGAGGTCGGTCTTCATACACTTCGCAGGCACCTTCTTCGCTAAGAAACGGGCAGGGTTGGTTGATAACCAGTCTATGCCAGTCGATCTGATCTAGATTTTTTCCGGATTTAAGAACTTCGTCCACTTTTTTGATGGTTCTTTGTGAACGTTCCAGCACGGCATTGAGGTCGATGCCGTTTTCTTCGGCGTTTTTCAGTATACCGTCCCATTCGAGTTGAGTGCAGGATACACCTGTGTGGCAACAGTGAGCGCATCCGCGATGACATTGTAAGGGTGGCACGCCCTCGTTATAAACTTTTTTCAGGTGTTGCCAAAATACACGAAGCGGCGATATCTTTTCGTCGCGGGCTTTACCTTCTGAAGCTTTAACCAGATACTCGTAGGCTTGCTGGATTTGTTGTTCGGAGAACTTGTGTTTTAAGAAACCGCTCAGTTCATCGGTATTGGTCATACCGTAGATGAACATTCCATTTCGGTCGGTTTTGAGGGACACAGAAAAGAGGGGGTTATTTTTTTGTTTTAGCTACAAACTTCATTTGCAGTTCATAGACGAGTTGTTCCAGTAATTTTGTTTCTTCTGCATTAAGATTGTTTTGGGTTTTCTCTCTCAGCATGATCAGCATATCAATGGTCTGTTGTACGGCAGGAAGATTGGTTTCGGTTTTTCCGGTTTCAGGATTAGCGATGTCGCCTAGATGATAAAAGGCCGATGAAGTCAGCGACATGATAAAGGTGGAAAAATCAATCTTGAAAGGTTGTTGCGCCTGTTCCTGTGAAGGTTGGCCTTGCTGGGTTTCTGCCTGGGAATCATGGTCTTGGGCTTCGTCTTCAGAAAGTTGTGAGGAACGGTTGTCTTT
The DNA here is from genome assembly GCA_965263085.1 of Nitrospinales bacterium. Taxonomy (GTDB): domain Bacteria; phylum Nitrospinota; class Nitrospinia; order Nitrospinales; family VA-1; genus LS-NOB. The sequence continues at coordinate 871,448 of OZ253582.1, read as the reverse complement.
GAATACAAATCCTTCTCCTTCGCTCTTTTCTTCATCGCTCATGGCACACCTTCAAATTTTAAGATTAGCTTAAGAGTCCTCTTCGCCCATCAGCAGGGGAACCGAGAAACCCAATACGATCATGATCAATTCCAGTATGAGGGCGAGAAACCTTCAACTGGCATTTTGTTCACGGGTGTTCTCGTTAGAGTGTGAGGCTACTCTTGTTGAATAACGGGAACTTGTTTGGATGGTAGCAAAAGGCCCATTTCATGTCAAAATATTAGTCACCTGTTGTTGGGCTGTTCTGTTAAGATTGGTTTATGAAATCTTGTGTTTTGTTATTGACAGGTTTGCTATTGGCTGGGTGTTTCCCCAGCCGTATAGCGGTTCAGGTTTCCTTGCCCCTTGCGGAAAGTCAGATCATGGCTGTGCAGGAGGAAAGGGACCCGAAGCTTGCCGAGCAGGCCGTTCCGGCTAACTTGAAAATGCTGGAAGGACTCCTCAAACAGGACCCCGACAACACCTGGATACTGGAAAATCTTGCCGAAGGTTTTTGTGGTTATGCCTTTAGCTTTCTGGAAGATGAAGAACCTGAACGTGCTTCTTCTTTATATACAAGGGGTAAAGATTATGCCTTGCGCGCGACTATTTTAAGGACGGGAAGGGAAAAATGGCAGGACCTCTCCTTAGATGATTGGTCCCACGCGCTTAATGAGGTAAACATTTCACACCAGCCAGCTTTGTTCTGGATGGGGCAATGCTGGGGAAGCTGGTTGATGCAGAATTTGGATTCGGTCAAGGCTTTTGCCGATATTCCTCGCCTAGAAAGCCTGATGGTAAAAGTCCTTGATTTGGACCCTACTTTTCATTACGCTGGGCCGCATTTGTTTCTCGGTACTTTTTATGGGGGACGCAGTAAAATGCTCGGCGGCAATCTGGAAAAATCCCGCCACCATTTTGAAAAGGCACTGGAGTTAACCCACAACAAATATTTGCTAGTGCGTTTGTTTTTTGCCAAAACCTATGCGGTGCAGACTCAGAATCGGGAATTATTTGAGTCGCAATTGCAGGCAGTTTTGCAGGCCCCTGCCGATCTTCTTCCCGAGCAGCGTCTTGCCAATCAAGTGGCCCGCCAAAAGGCCGCTAAACTTTTAGAGCAAGTTGATGAGCTATTTTAAGAAGGTCTCTATTTATCCGATGACTTTCTTCAAGGCAATGCCTTTTTTTAGAGGCGCTCTTAATTCTACGACCCGTGCCCTGATCGCGCTGGCGTTGTTGCTGATTGTTGTCGGGGCGGGCCCGGCTGAGGCTGACAAAAAACATATCATCAAGTTTGCCACGCTGGCTCCTGAAGGTTCTTCGTGGATGAAATCCATGCGCAGGCTTTCTGACAAAATCAAAACAGGTACCGATGGCAATGTGGCGTTTCGGTTTTATCCCGGTGGTGTTTCCGGCGACGAAAAGGACGTGATTCGCAAAATGAGGATAGGCCAGCTACACGGTGCTGGCTTTACCGGAGTAGGTCTTGGAGCAATTCTGCCTGAGGTGAGGGTCCTAGATCTTCCTTTCCTGTTTGATAGCGATGAGGAAATTCAGTATGTATATGGAAAAATGAGTGCCTACTTCAAAGAGAAGTACGAAGAGAAAGGCTATGTATTATTGGGTTGGGTTCCGGTAGGGTGGGTGCATTTTTTCTCCCAGCAACCCATTCGTTCGGTGGATGATCTGCGCCAGTCCAAACCCTGGATATGGGAGGGCGACCCTCTGGTGGAACAGGCTTATAAGGGGCTGGGCGTTCAGCCGATTCCCCTTTCTATAACCGATGTTCTGCTCTCTTTGCAAACAGGCATAGTGGATACAGTTTATTCGTCTACACAAGGGGCTTTGGTTTTGCAGTGGTTCACCAAAGTGAAGCATATGACCCGATTGCGGATGGGCTACGCGACCGGTGGGGTTTTGGTCTCTAAAAAGAAATTCGACAAGCTTCCTGAACCCTATCAGGATGTGGTGAAAAAAATCGCTGCCGAGTGCTTGCAGGAACTGATCGAATTGATCCAGAAGGACAACCTGAAAGCTCAAAAGGTCCTGGAGCAAAACAATGTGCAATGGGTGGTGCTTCCCGATGAGAAAGAAATGGGTCGGTTTCAGGAAGCAGGAGTCAAGGCACGAAAAAATCTAGCAGGAAAATATTTTCCCTCCACACTCCTAGATCGGGTACTCGTCCACCTGAAAGAATTCCGGTCTAATTAACCTGGTGGGAGCTGGAATAGAGGATTAGACTGTGACCAGTCTTTCCATATACCTCAACGCATGGTGGGCTAGCGGAAGAAAGTTTCGATTTTTACCTGTTTTTTCAGGCCTTCGATATAGATTTCCGCCAGTTTTGTAGCTTCTTCCATGAATAGATGTTTTTGGATGGCTTTTTTCAGTTCATCAAAAGGTGCCTGTTCAGGGGGGTGTTTTTCAATGAGTTTGATAACGTGGAACCCAAACCGGGTTTCTACTTTTCCGCTGATTTCACCGGGATTTAACTTTGAGACGGCTTCGTCAAAAGACGGCTCAAAAACCCCTTTATAAATAACGCCTATATCTCCGCCGTTCTCCCGACTGGCTTCATCATCTGATTTTTTCTTTGCCAGTTCCTCAAAGTTTGCGCCTTCTTGAAGCTCTTTGAGAATTTTGCCTATCTTCGCTTCCGCCTTTCGGGTCAGCTCTTCCTTTTGGTTTCGCAGTTGGTCGATGGGGGTAGATCTCAATATGTCCGGTGGAAAGACCGCCGCGAGAATGTGTTGGGTGCGATAAGCTTCGGGGCGGTGGAACTTTTGCTTGTTGTCCTCATAGTATTTTTTGACATCCTCGTCTGCAATATTAATTTTGTCTTTGATTTGTTCGTTTAGTAATTTCCGGGCATTGACATCAATGACTATGGAATGTTTGAGATCGTCCAGAGTGATATTTCTTGCACTCAGGGCTTTTTCAAATTCTTCATCGCTGGCATAAGGTTGGCGAAGGGCTGCTATCTCCTTTTCGATCAAATCAGAGTCTACCTCTAAATTGCTTTCCCCCCCCTGTTGGCGGATCAGTTCCCGCGTCACTTCTTTTTCTATCAGGTCTTTCACGACACTGTTTTTTTCGTGGAGGGCTAATGGCCGCTGGACGTTTTTTAAAATCTGATTCAGCCTGAACTTAATATATTTCGACTGGATTTCTATCCCGTTAACCTTTGCTACGATTTCGGGAATGTTCAGGTTTTGTGAAGAAGATTGCGCGAACGCTTTTTCCATCAACGGGAAGGTAAAGGTGAAAAAGGACAAGACGGCTAAAAGGTAAAATCGGTTTTTCATAGTTTCGTTAAAGGGTGAAAGGTTTATCTGGAATAGAGCAAAAATGTTGAACTGCCAAAACTATTGGCTTGCCAGAGTAAGCGATTGTTTGGTACCCCTCCGTATCTGTGATGCTCTCTTTCTTAAACTTCATGCTCGGCACGGGCACTTATCTTGAAAAGGTAAAGCGAATGATGGAGGTATCACAGCCTCCCAAGCTAGTGGACCAGGAATTTACGGGAGAATAACACTCATGAAATTATGTTGCAATACCTGTTCGTTAAATTGACGGATTGGTGAGGCTGTGGGAAAATCTTCCTTCTTATGACGACGCACCCTTCGTTCAGAGTTTCGTGGATCACCTATGCCTGCCTTTTTGTTTCAGGGGCGGCCAGTCTGGTTTATGAGTTGATATGGTTTCGACATTTGACTCTGGTTTTCGGAGCCAGTTTGTATGCGCTGAGTGCAGTGTTGTGCGCGTTCATGATGGGGCTTGCTGGCGGAGCCTGGGCTATGGGCCGGGTTCTGGCTCGTGCTGATATGGAGCCGGAAAAACTGATTCGTGTTTATGGGCTGTTCGAAGGCTTGATCGGACTTTATGCCTTGTGCTTTCCTTTAGGATTAGAACTTCTGGAGAAACTGTACCTCTTGATTCTACCTGCAAGCGGGCAGGTCGGTTTGACCGTGCACCTGCTGGAGTTTTTTCTGAGCACGCTCCTGATGTTTCCTGCGACTTTATTGATGGGGGCCACCCTGCCGCTGGTAGGGTGCTGGGCTACCGGCAACCAGACTCGAAAAGTTTTCACTCAGGTTTCCTTGTTATATGGGATTAATACATTCGGTGCGGTTTTTGGCTGTTTGTTCACCCAGTTTTTCGCCATCCGATTATGGGGGGTTCAGGGGGCGACAATGTTCGCCATCGGTCTCAATGTAGTGGTTTTTATGCTGTGCTATGGTAGGCCACAAATTTTTTATGCGGTGGAATCCAGCCAGACTGAAACCGGGAAATATAAAAAAAAGCAGGACGCGGATACGGAAGTTTCGCCCACTATCAGCCTCCTGGTTTTTATCATGTTTGCCTATTCCGGCATGGCATCTTTGTCCAGCGAGATTTTATGGACACGGATTCTTGTTTTCCCGATGGGCAGTACTTTGTATTCGTTTGCGCTCATCTTGGCTACGTTTTTATTGGGGATTGCGTTGGGGAGCCTGACCGCCAACAAACTTTTGGGCCAATCGAATCGAGTGTTGAAGTTTGTCGGTATAGAGATTGCTATTGGTGTTTTTTGCATCGTCATTCTTCCCGTGCTGGCAAACCTGACGGAATGGACCTCGTTGGCGGACCGCTATTTTTACAGCCTTGATAACTTTCCAGAGAAAACCCTTTTAATCCGATCCTTATTTGCCTTCGCGCTGATGTTCCTGCCCACGTTGGGGTTTGGGCTGCTTTTCCCCCTGGCTAACCACATTTACTCTTATCGATTCGATGGAGTAGGGGAAATTCTTGGTAATACCTACTCGATCAATACGGTGGGTGCAGTACTGGGTACCATCCTGACACCTTTTGTGTTCATACCGCTCTGGGGAATCCGTTTATCTCTGTATGGAATTTACGCGGTACTGATTCTGTTCGGAGTTTACGTCCTTGCAAGGATCCGGCAGTTCAAGCCAGTATTGATGATAATGTTGTTGGGTTCGGTGTTATTTCTTCTAGTGCTAGGCAAAGGATACTGGGTGCCAAACATAGAGACCCAAAAAGCCGGACAGCGTAACTTTGCCCGTCTGGAAGTCAATGTTCCTGCAGACCGGATAAGCCTGCTGGATTACAAAGAAGGTGAATTTTCCACCATCAGTGTTGTGGAAGATAAAGAAAGTCGAGCGCGCACGATTTATCTCGATGGGTTCAGTACCGCCACAGTAGCCAGTTCGTTTTCTGGCAGCACTTATATGCAGGCCATGGGGTTTGTGCCGATGACGTTACACCCTTCGCCGAAACGTGTTTTGGTGATCGGGTTTGGCACCGGCAGTACTTTGGGTACGGCGGCTCTGTTTCCGGGCACGGAGGTGGATGGCGTCGAAATTGATAAAAATGTTCTGGAATTTTCCAAATGGTTTTCCCAATGGAACCACGATGTCTTAAATCGACCCAATACGAAAATGTTTATTCAGGATGGCAGGGCTTTTTTGAAATGGTCGAAGTCTACTTACGATGTCATTATTATGGAACCTATGTCTCCGCTTCAGGCCGGAGTGGTGAATCTTTATTCCAAAGAATTTTATGAGTTGGCTTTAAGCCATTTAAAGGAAGACGGCTTGCTGGTGCAATGGTTGCCCTTGCATTTGGTAGGGTCGGAAGACGCGAGGGCCATCACTCATACCTTTCGTCAGGTCTTTCCCGAGTTTTCGGTGTGGAACAGTTTTCTCACGCGGATTGTAATGCTTGTGGGAAGCCGACAACCTGTGACGCTGGATAAAAGTCACTTCGAAAGGCTGATGGGTAATGCGGAAATAAAACGGATGGCTAAGGAGATGAAAGTGCATTCTTTTCTGGATTTTGCAGATTTTTATATTGCCGATGGGAAACGCCTTTCCCCTTTTCTCGAAGGGGCTGGTGAGATTACCGATGATTCACCCTTGCTGGAGTTTTCTTCTGTTTCTCTTCTGCCTCCGTTACAATGGGAAACCGATGAAAGTTTTTTAAACCTCCTGCGCTATAGGCTGGATCAGGTTCCGGAGGTAAAAGGAATGCCGGTCAGCGAGCTGGAAGTTTTTAGACAGGACTATACTATTCGAACGGCGCAGAGGTTTGGCCTGTTTGCACGCCGTTATCACGGTCCGGGAGAAACCTTTTTTGCTTCCAGAGATTATTTTGGTGGACTGGAAGCTCTGAGAGTTTATTTTGAGTCGCATAAAACTTCCCAAATTCATTTGCGGGACGCAAAGTGGAATGACTAAGACGAAACATGAAATTTAATCGCTATGATAAACTTCTGATTGTCCTGCTGGTTTTTTTGAACGCCAGTCTTTTTTATTATTTTGGTAACGGATTCAACCGTGGTGATTGGGTGGTTATTGAGGTGGATGCCAAAAGGGTGGCTCGTTTCCCCCTTACAACAGACCATATTGCTCATGTGCAAGGTCCCTTAGGAACCACAGAAGTGGAAATAAAAAAGGGTAGGGCGAGAATCGTCCGATCCCCCTGCAAGCTCAAGGTCTGCATTAAATCAGGTTACATTCAGTATTCCGACCGTCTCTCAGCCTGCCTGCCGAATAAAGTGGTGGTGAGGATTGAGGGAGAATCTCAACGAGGCCTGGACGCGGTTGTGGGATGAATATTTCTACTCCTGAAGGTCCTGGTAGTCCTGGTCTGTCGCCCATTTGGCGAATTGGGAAAATAAAGCCCCCATGTCCAGGGAATGCTCTGAAACTTCAAAGAGTCTTGACACCGCTTCGCAAAACTTAAAAGAGAAGGATATAGAGACCGAAGAAGCTTGATCTTTTTTCGTGTCTAGCCCTTAATGGACAATTCTTTTTATCCTTCAGATGATTGCGCTTAATTTTCCACGACTAATTTGTTACTCTTAGCCGTTTCTAATATTATTAGACAATAGAAGGTTTTTTTATAGAGAAAAAATGAGTGAGTCAATCAAAGTTCGTTTTGCACCTAGTCCAACCGGGTTTTTGCATATTGGTGGGGTGAGGACAGCCCTGTTCAACTGGCTATTTGCCCGCCATCATGGTGGTCGGTTTGTGCTACGCATTGAAGACACAGACCATGAGCGCTCAACGGAAGAATCGATTGCAGAAATTCTCGAATCTATGCGGTGGCTGGGGTTGGACTGGGACGAAGGTCCGCACCGACAAACAGAGCGGCGAGAACTTTATTCCGCAAAGGTTGATCATCTCCTCAAGGAAGGCAAAGCTTATCGTTGTTACTGTACGCCGGAAGAATTAGACCGGAAACGTAGCGAAGCTCAGAAAAAAGGACTCAAACCCAAATATGATGGAACATGTCGGAAGCGAACCGATCAACTCGAAGGGGTTCCATCTGTAATCCGGTTTAAGGCACCACTTGAGGGCACAGTGGCGGTGGAAGACCTGTTGCGTGGCAGGGTAGTGTTTGATATCTCCGAATTGGACGACCTTATTTTGCAAAGGACCGACGGTTCTCCCACTTATAACTTTGTCGTTGTGGTCGATGATGCCGACATGGGCATCACCCATGTGGTGCGTGGGGATGACCATCTCCCCAATACGCCGCGACAATGTTTGTTATATGACGCTTTGAGCTTTCCCCGACCTCGGTTCGCTCATATTTCCATGATCCTGGGGCAGGACAAGGCTCGGCTCAGCAAACGCCATGGGGCGACCTCAGTACTGGTTTACCGGGACATGGGTTACCTGCCTGATGCTGTGATCAACTATCTGGCAAGACTAGGCTGGTCGCATGGCGATCAGGAAATCTTTTCGCGGGAAGAAATGATCCAGCACTTTTCCTTCGACTCGGTGCATACCTCGCCGGCGGTATTTGATCCTGACAAGCTGTCTTGGCTGAATGAACATTATATAAAAACTACTTCTCCTGAAGAACTGGCACGGCACCTGGAGCCGTTTCTCATTCGCTCGGGAATTCTGCAAGAAGGTCACAGTCTGGGCTTTGAGGAAATCGCTAGAGTCATCCCATCTCTAAACCAGCGTGCCAAAACTCTTGTGGAGATGGCAGAAAAGTCGGCATTCTATTTTAAAAAGCAAGTTGAGTTCGATGAAAAGGCTAAGACCAAGTTTCTGACTGTTGAGGCAAAACCGTTGCTGGAAAAAGCCATCGCTGGGCTTTCCCAACTGGATAACTTTTCTGTAGAAGAGATTGAGGCGTTGTTCAAGAAAGTTGTGGAAGAAGAAGGTACGAAGCTCGGCAAGCTAGCGCAACCGGTTCGTGTGGCCCTCACTGGCACTACCGTGAGTCCCGGAATTTACGATGTCATCCTGCTTTTGGGAAAAGAAGAGACCCTCAGCCGATTGAACCAGGCCCTGCCATAGAAGGCCAATTTTCGGTTAGTCTGTCTAATCGGAGTTTTGTTTGTTTATCAATTCCCCGATATCGCGGACCTTTACTTTTTTTTCAAGGCCTCTGGCTTTCACCGCATCTTCCAGCATCAGTGCGCAGTAGGGACAGGACACGGCGATGGTGTCAGGATTGGTGACCATCAACTCATCCAGCCTATGATGGCTCATTCGGGTGCCGGTATTTTCCTCGAGCAGGAACCGGGCACCGCCGGCTCCGCAGCAGGTTCCGGTTTCACGGCTTTGTTCCACTTCCTGAACGTTCTTAACTTTTGCTGCGAGCACTTTGCGAGGTGCGTCGTATACCCCATTGTGCCGACCCAGATAGCAGGAGTCATGCACCACCACGTTGGTATCGGTTTTTTCTCCGAGCGATATTTTCCCGTCAGCGATCAAGGTCTCCAGTAGTTCAGAATGGTGGATCACTTCCAGATAAACTCCGAATTCAGGATACTCATTTTTCAGTGAGTTAAGACAATGCGGGCAGTGGGTGATGACTTTTAGCACAGCATTTTGCTGGAAGGTTTTAGCATTTTGGTTGGCTAGCATCTCGAACAGGTATTCGTTGCCCGCTCTGCGGGCTGGGTCACCGGTACAACCCTCACCGTTACCAAGAATAGAAAAACTAATTTGGGCCTGCTTCAGAGCCTTGACTACAGCCTCGGAAATTTTTTTGCCGCGCGTATCGAAAGACCCGTTGCACCCGATAAAATACAAATATTCGGTGGGGTGGGCCTTATCCCAGATGGGAATGTCTAAAGCTTTGGCCCAGTCAGCGCGTGAGTTTTTAGGGAATCCCCATGGGTTGGACTGGGTTTCCAGCGATTTGAAAGCGGATTGGAGCTCTTTCGGGTAGCGGTCTTCGGTCAGCACCAGTCCGCGCCTCAGGTCAATCACTTTGTCTACGTATTCTATCATTACCGGGCAGGCGGATTCGCAGGCTCCGCAAGTGGTGCACGACCAGAGTATTTCGTCCTCGATCACACCGCCCAGCAAGGATATATCGGAAGCGGAAGGTCCATTAAGGCGGTCTCTCAAATCCACGGTGAGTTGCTGGGGTGACAGAGGTTTGCCCGTTGCCAATGCAGGGCAGACCTGGTCGCACCGACCGCATTGTGTGCAGGTATGCAGATCCAGCATTTGTTTCCATGTGAAATTTTCAGCTTCTGTAATGCCAAAGGTTTCTTTTCCTTTATCTTTAAAATCGATTCGGTGCAGGCTGTTTCCGGGGTTCAGGTTGGACAGGAAAACATTCGGGATAGAAGTCAGTATATGAAAGTGTTTGCTGCGTGGCAGAAGCGGCAGGAAAAAGAGAATGGTGGAAACATGTGTCCAGTAGGCTAGACTGTGTAGGCGTCCGATCAGATTTTGTTCCAACAGACTGACAAGAGGGGCGAAGAGGGCGGCCAGTGGGCCCGAATTTTCTATACCTGGGTTGAGAGCTAGAAAGGCGGCATCGAACAAAACGTCGCTGGCCATGATGATCAGTATCAGGTTGAGAATAACCAGACCCTCGGTGGAGAGAGTGAGGCGGTCGGGTTTGATCACCAGCCTGCGGTATAGGGCGTAGAGGACTCCCAGTGTGACCATGAGAATCGCACCATCCTTGACCCATAAATATGGCAGGACAAAAGGAGCGGTCGCGGGGAAATGCGACCCAATATTAGGGAAAAGGCCGATGAAAAAGAATTCTCCGGCACGTACCAGAAGGATTAGAAACCCCCAGAAAATTACGGCATGCATCCAGCCTGATTTAGCTTCCTGAAGAAGTTTGGTTTGCCCGAAGGCGATACGCAAAGTGGTGAGGATTCGTTTTAGCGGCTGGTCTGTGCGGTTTGCTTTGCCGGCTTTTCGCATGAGGTTCAGTTTTGGCCACGCACTCAAGCCGAAGGCGACAAACGAGAGCAGGATGAGAAAAACCAGAACCCAAGGTTGCAGGTCAGGGGAGGTCCATTCGAAAGCACGGTTAATATGTTGATCCATAATAAGTGGTATAATCCCTTAATTAGGGGAGGCAATTGGTGTTAATTTGCTCGCGAACAACGCTTTTTCTTGGTTTTTATGGGGCCACTGCTATCTGTTCTCACGGCTAGTGGCCCGATCAGAATGTTAGATTATTGTTTTTATTCGTGGATTGCTATTTTATTCGTAGCTTGGGTAATATATAATTATGAAGTGAAAAATAATTCCTCATTCCAATCTAATTTTGGAGGCTTTTCGTCTTGTTGAAATTTATGAGGACTCAAATACGGGCTCTGCTAATTTTGGTGTTTTTAGGGGTTTTGTTCCCGATTACTGTGTTTGCTGTTCCTATTCAGGATGAATTTGAAAGGAACCAGGCCGGGAACTATCCTGGGGTTTTCCAAAAGTGGGAAGGGACATCTCCGGTAAATAAGGACTTTTACCCTAACCTGACAGATCAAATCAACGAGCCACATCCTTTACCGTCTCATGTTAGCCGCGATATTTATACTCAGTTGTTGAGAGTCGAGCCGGTAGATCAAGTACAAAGCAAGGTCTTCAATTCAACCCTGTTTGGCCGCCTCCAAAGCATCGGAGTTATGAGCTTTGAAAACAAAACATTTGCGCTTTTTGAAGACCGATTTGCTGGAGAGGTTGTCTCCAGGCAGGCGTATCAGGAATTGAAAAGCAACAAGAGCTACTCCAATATCATTCCTCCGCAGTTGATGGAGGATGCGCGACTCAAAATTGTCAAGTCCCCCGACTCTGTAGCAGATCAAAGGCTGCCGGATAATGAGAAAACAACGCCGCTGGTTTCCGGGGGCAGGGTCGACGCGGTGATGATCGGAGCGGTCTCAAAATATACCGACAGGTATGTAGACCGGTATGGAAAAATTCAGAAAAGTATAGCTATTGGTTTAGAGTTCACGGTATTTTTAGTGGACCCTCGGACCGGGGAAGTTATATGGGGTGCCCGTTTTGCAGGACACCAAAGGCCGGGAGTTCAGAACTTTGGCCAACATAAGGGACGCTGGTTGAATAAAGAGGATTTCACCCGCTCTGCCATGAAATTTGTGTTGAAAGAATTTAGAAACCGGGTGGATGAGCCTCATAACCCTTCAGAAAATCTAGGACAATGAGTGAATCTTTCGGTGGGATGCCTGATCAGGAGATAGACAAAAAAAGGAAGCTTTGGCGTAACCTTTTTTTGCTCAACCTTTGCGTTTCCTTGCTTTTGATCGGTATTTTCTGGTTGCCTTCAAAGTTGGAGCAGGTGGCTAATTTTCTCAATTCTCCCAGCGTTAACCTGCCCGAAGAAGGCAAAATGGCGAAGAAGCCCGCAGAAAAGGTGGAGCCCATTCCGGAGGTACCCAGCAACCTGTTGCCAACCCAAGTGACAACGGTGAACGCGTCTTCAGAAAAAGAATATGTGTATTTTGATTTTTCCAGAGGGAAGCCGGTTCGCGTTCTGGACCCTTCATCTCTGGAATGGGACCTGGCATTTAGAAGGGGTAAGGTGATATCTAATGGTGGCGCTTCCAGCAAGTTGGGACAAGCGGGACTCATTGATCTGGGTGTGGTCGACTTTGACATGGTGACAGAGGTGCCCATGGATAATTATTCTCAGGATGTAGCTGCAAAGACTGAAACGGAAAACCCGATCATGGTAAAATGGTACAATTATAATTATTTTACCCATAAGCTGACTGCCAAGAAGAATAGTTATGCGGTACGAACTGCAAATGGTAAATTTGCCAAGTTTCAGTTTTTGAATTTCTATTGCGATAACAAGGAGGCAGGGTGTATAAAAATGCGCTACGTGTATCAGGATAGCGGGTCTAGTAGTTTTTTAAAAACAGGCGGTGATTTTACGACAACCTCGACAGCTTCCTCTTTGCTGGAAACCACGAACCGATCTTGATATCTAAAAGAAAGTTGCTGAAATACTAAGACCGCTCTCCCCAAGGTCGGTCTTTTCTGCTAAGAATATAGTTTGGTTCGCTATTCTGGGACAAGAGAAACGGATGACTATCATTAATTTTGATCAAAATTTGGATTTGGAGAAAAAAGAATGCCGACTTTAAAAGGTTTATTGTTCAACCAATATGCTACTGAAGGACTTACTGCGCTGGTTGAAGAAATGCAGTCCAGTTATACTGCAAAAAAAGGGCGCAGGTTTAACCATAATAATATTACCTACGAGATCAGCCGTCCTACCCTGCAAGGCGACACTATTGAATTTGAGATTAGCTCAAAAATCCCGGAAGATGAACTCAAAAATCCCAAGGAGATGCAGTCCTATTTCGAGCAAATCAAAAAAGTTCTAAAAAAAGGGAAGAACGAGCCTGCGTCGATTGAAATGGAAAATATAGTTTGGGACTCAAAAAAAGAGACAGAAAAAAAACGGAACTATGTAAAGCTTCAATATCAGTATCCTCTGGATGACTTGTTTGATAATAAAGTAGTGGCAAAAAGGCATGAGAAAGTTATGGGCGGCCAGGCCGACCCATCCATGCCGGACTCTCCTAGCGCTTTTACCAAGGCGGGCAAGGTTGTTCTGGGTGTTGTCCGAGAAACTATGCAACGGCTCGGCAAGGAAAATCTAGCCGAATTAATGGATGTTAATAAAAAGGTTAAAGGCTCCCTGAAAGGCTAAGTCTAAAATAAACTTTTTTGAATAAAGAACTAATTTAATTTTTCTGGGGCAGACGATGGATATAGAAAAGATTAAGGAAAAAGCAGGACCCGTGCTTTATAGGAAACCGTTATTTTCTCTTTAAGGTATTATTTGGGCAGAGCCTTGCAACTGATAGGTCTTGCCACCATTACGGCGGTGGTTTTCATTTTTTTTATTAACCAGATGAGTATGGAGCCCCTACTGATCTGGTCGCTGGCTGGTGTTCTCGAGTTTTATGGCGGAACCTGGTTGCTGGGCAGACAGGAAGAGTGATCTGCTTTTTCTGCCCGACAGCACAATATTCTTCTCTTAATAAGATTGTCCGTGGAAACCCTTCTTGAACAACCTGGTTTTTTGGCCCCATCGGGAACGATCGGGGCTGATGTCAGCTACCTACTGGCACTTGTCTTTACCGTACTGTTCCTTGTGGCTTGGGCAATGGCTAAAAAAGCTCAGGGAACCCGGCATCATAAACTGATTCTGGTTTCCATGGTGGCGATGATTGTTTATTTCGTTGCCTACTATTACGCCCGGAGTCTGGGAGTTCTGTCTTTTGAAGGCCGGGAAGGCTTTGGTGGTCCTGATGATGTTTACGAGAGCGTTTTTGTTCCGGTATTAACTACCCATCTCATTCTGGTCACTTTGGGGATGGTGCTTGCCTTCTACATGATTCCGCAAGGATTCCGTGCCAGCGACAACATCGGCGGAGAATACAGCTTGAAATCCAGGGAATTGAAAATGAAACCCGGGACCTTCAAGATACTCATATTCACCATTTTCGGGTGCTGGGCTCTGGTTCAGGTCCTCTTATTGGCAACTCGGCAGGACCCGCTTGGAGCCAGCGTGGCGTATGGGTTGATTTTCGCGACCGTTGCCTTGGTGGTGAGCTTGGAGAAATTGATAGAAAAACTGCTTCCTGATGGGGCAAGGCGGCACCGGATTCTGGGCCGCACCACGATGGTCATCTACGCTCTGATCCTGGTTACCAGTACGGCAACCTACCTCATGCTTTACTTCATTTACCCGCTCAAACACTAATCAGAGACCGGAAAATCAGGTAGGCAGGATAAACCTAGGGGAAAATCTTTAAAATAGAGGTTTTGCTCTTGACACTCCTTGATTTAACTGATAAATTCTGCAAAATTAAATGACTTCGAAGTACATAAGAAGCAGGTATAAGGCGGTCAGCCCATTAACGCCGAGGCCGATAAAAACGATGGTGTCAAAAATTTTTCCGTCTTTGCTGGCCATGAAAACCCTCAGGTAATTTTTTTTCTTTGAAATAAAAGAAGTATACCCTATCATTCAGATTTTAAAACTGTCAAGAATAAACTTTTTTGAATAAAGAACTAATTTAATTTTTCTGGAGCAGACGATGGATATAGAAAAGATTAAGGAAAAAGCAGGACCCCTGATTTATATCGGAACAGTTGTTTTCTCTTTATGGTTTTTCTATTGGTTTGCATCCGTTTGGCGGTAAATCGACTGGGGAGAGAAACCCAATCATTAATTTTTCTGGGGGAGTTTAAGGAAATATGAACGATTTTTTGGCTAGCGAACAAAAGAAGTTTATCACTCCAAAATCCATTATTTGGTTCCTCATTGCCCTTGCCTGCATGTCTGGATATTACTTTCTTATCAATGTTGGGTTGATGAAGGTTCAGGGACTTGATTTCTTTTACCTTTGGAGTTCGGGTAGTGGCGGAGGCGGTGGTCATTAATCCTGGATAACGGATATCGAAAAATGACAAGCCCATGGGCTTGTCATTTTTTTTTGCCTGATCGCAGGCGTTCCTCTCTTTATAATCTCAAACGAATTTCAATCATGAATGAAAAACCCTCCTGCCGGGTCCACCTTTTCCGTCATGGCGAAACCGCAAACTCAAAAGAAGTGTGCTTCAACGGTCATTTTGATATAGGGCTTTCCGTGAATGGAGAAGACCAGTTCAAAGAATGGGCTCAGGCTTTGAAGGATGAGCCCTTCAAAGCTATTTACTCCAGTGACCTCAAGAGAACCCGATTAAGTGCCCGGTTATTGGGAGAACCGCACCAGTTGGAACCTGTAGCCTTTCCTGAGTTGAGGGAGCTGTGTTTTGGTGTCTGGGAAGGATTGAGTGTTGCTGAGGTGGAGAAGAGCTTCCCTCATCAACTGGCAGAGCGCATGAAAAATATCGAAGTGTTTCAAGTAGAAGGGGGAGAGACGTTTGAGCAACTCAAGCAAAGAGTTGTTCCACGGTTTGAGAAAATTATTGCTAGACATCCCAATGAACAGATTGCCATGGTTTGCCACGGGGGCGTGAACAGGGTGATCCTCTCCCATTTGCTTGAGGTTCCTATAAAAAAAATTTTCCGGATCAAGCAGGATTATGCGGCACTCAATATTATCCAGTATTATGGCGATGAGCCTGTGGTGGAATTGCTGGGTGGGGCGATCCATAAGTCCGCCGATGCCTGGGCCAAAAAAATAACCATCCAGTAGAAAGGGCCCTTTGATGGCGAGTTTTCTGGTTCAGATCAAAAACGCAGATGTGTATGTTGGCGGCAACCTAGTTCTCAAGTCTTTAAACTGGACCATGAACGAAGAAGAGAACTGGGCCGTGGTGGGCAATAATGGCTCCGGCAAGACCACTCTCATGAAGTTGGTTTTCGGCGAACTCATCCCGGTCTATGGTGGTCAGATGCGCTGGTTTGGAAAACGTGAACACACTCCGCTTCTGGAGATTCGCGAAAAACTGGGGTACGTCTCGGCTGAATACCAGAATAATTATGACAGCCAGGCATCAGGCTGGGAAGTGGTGGCCTCGGGGTTTTTCTCATCGATTGGGCTGCACGAGTTGGTCACTCTTGGTCAAAAAGAATCTGCCCTCAAAGCCATGGCTCATCTCGGAATCGAAACCCTGAGCGATACTCCGTTTCGGCAAATGTCTTATGGAGAGGCCAGAAGGGTGTTGTTGGCCCGGGCTATGGTCCATCGCACAAAACTGTTGATCCTGGATGAACCCTGCGCCGGGCTGGACATCCCCACACGCGAACGTTTCCTAGTAACACTGGAAAAGCTATCGAGAAAGCGCACCTCAATGATCTATGTGACGCATAGAATTGAAGAAATCATGCCCTGTGTCACCCATGTGCTTTTCCTGAAAGACGGTAAAATCTTAGCGCAAGGGAAGAAGGATGAGATGATGAAATCCAGTGTCCTGTCCTGCATCCTGGAGTGTCCCCTGTCGGTGGAAAAACGTTTTGACCGCTACTGGCTACTGGGAACCGAAGCGTGATGTGGCCGGTTGCTGCACCGTTTGCTATTTTATTTTGAACAGAGTAAAATTCTGCATCTTTTACCAGTTCGAGGAAGACGAGGAATGAAAGTTTCTGTCGCTCTGTTTTTGCTTGGGCTTCAAGCATCTACAGCCTGGGGGCTTGATCCTGAACAGTGGTTTCAGGAGGGCAACCGATTGTGTTCCGAGGGGAAGTTTGAAGAGGCGGTGGGGGCCTATGAGAAATCCATTGCCGGGAACTCTTTATCACCGGTGGCGCATTACAATCTGGGAATTACCTACAAGAAAATGGGGCAGTTGCGCAAGGCGGCAAAGTTCCTCGAAAAGGCTGTGGAATTGGAGCCGATCAATATGAACACCCGGATTACCCTTGGCAATGTGTATAATCTACAGGAACGGTGGGTCGACGCGATCGGGCAACTTAATATTGCTGTTCACCGTAAAAAAGGTGATGCTCAGGCTCATGGGAACCTAGGTTGGGCTTATTACAACTATAAAGAGGGCCCCCCTTTTAAGAAAATGGTGGTTCTAAATTTGGTCCGTGCCGTGGAATTGTTCAAAGAGCAAAACCAGCTTCAGGCCGCATATGCGACACAAAAAATTCTTAAGGAGGCCCGGAATAAATTCGGGTATTCGTTGATTCAGTAAGTTTAACCGATTTGCTATAGAGGTTTATGAGTCAGAGTATTACTGTCATACCCACGCGCAGCGAACACACCATTACCTTTAAGGTGGACAAGCCTTTGTTGCCTTATGGCAAAAGCCTGCCTTTTTCTGAGCCGGGAGCATCTGACCTACATCCTATGGGACAGGCCTTGATGGCGATATCCGGGGTGAACAGCACTTGGATTATGGCTGATGAAATCATGGTCACCAAAGATGCAGATATCCGCTGGGCTACCGTAAAGCCGAAAGTGATGGAAACAATCCGAAAAGTTCAGGCCCACTCCCGTGAGGGGGAATGAGCAGGGGTTTCCGAGAGTGCCGGTCCATCTCCCGCACGGCATGGAAGGGCGTGGCGGGCCGATCAATAAATTCCAGCGGGTTTTGGATGTGGTTGGTTTTCGGGTTTATAGATGAGGTCTCTAAACGTACTAAACAATCACTGAGAGCAAGAGAACGGTAAGTTCACTGCCAGTTTAACACTAAGCTGTTTTAGTTTATGACAATTTCTGCGTGAGGCGAACTAGAATAATGAGCTAACTATTTATAAACTAAATTGCTATTTGACTTCTCAATCGTGCAGCAGTTTTGTGTCTTCAATAGAGGTTTGTTTGATCTTGATGTTTGCAGGATTTTCTGTAAAATAAAATTTCTTTTTTTGAGGCATTTTATCATGGGCCTTTTGATTAAAGCTGATTTTAAAAAAAAGCTGGATATCAAACTCTATCGGTTTGACCCTAAAAATCCCAAGGCAGAGTACCATGCCGAAATTTTTTGTGAAATGTTTTCCCAGTTCCCGCAATTCAAGGCTCATGTTGCAGCCTACATTGAAAGAAACTATTGTTTCGTGGTCAACGACGAAGACCATTCCGATCCCAAATCCCTCCTCACAACTTTAAGTCCCGATGAAGTCAGGAAGCTGAACGAATGGGTTTTGTTGCGTAACAAACCCGGCATCGTAGCGCGGAAAAAATAATCCGACTATGTATTTTTTCAGTCCGAAACGCTGATTTTTTGGGGCGGGAGTTTCCTTTTACGGAGTTTTACCTATTGCCTGTACCGGTTATGCTACTCAGCCACCTATGGCGTGCATGGCACGGGCGGGACGCTCAAAATTTTCCAGATTGATTTTATGGCCAGGCTCTTTAACCAGAACTGCCTGACGTATGGTCTCGGCGATGTCCGCATCGCTCTTACCAGACCGGATCATCTCTTTTAAGTTGGTTTCATCGGTTGAGAACAGACAGGTTCTGAGCTTGCCATCAGCGGTCATGCGGATGCGGTTGCAGTGATCGCAGAACGGATTACTGACGGCCGTGATGATGCCGATTTTCCCCTTACCGTCAGCGAAATTATATTCACTGGCCGGACCAATCTCCAGAGAGTTATCGATCGGTACCAGTTCGTATTTTTCTTTGATGAGACCGACAATCTCATGTCCGAACAAGACTTTGTCACGTTCCCACATTTTATCGGAGTCCAGAGGCATGAACTCGATGAAGCGGATCTCAAAACCCTCGGAGCGGCCCATTTCAATCAGGCCCATGATCTCAGTTTCAGAAAAATTGCGCACTGCCACAGCGTTGATCTTGATCGACTTAAATCCTATATTGCGAGCCGCATCCAAACCGTCGAGAACCGATTGGAGACAGTCCCTGCGATTGACATCGCGGAACTTATCCGGGTCGAGCGAATCCAGGCTGACGTTCAGCCTTTTCAGTCCGGCATCCAACAGGCTTTGGGCTTGGTCTTTAAGAAAAAAAGCATTAGTGGTCAGGGCGATATCGTTGATGCCCTCCACTTCATTGATCATTTTGATCAGAGTTGGCAGGTCTTTTCTCATCAGAGGTTCTCCACCGGTCAGACGGATACGGTTGATTCCCAATCCGGATGCCACTGTCACCACACGATAGATTTCTTCAAACGTCAGCAGGTTGCTTCGGTCCATAAATTCTACGTTATCCGCCGGCATGCAATAGGTGCATCGGAAATTACAGCGATCAGTAACTGAAATCCTGAGATTGACGATGGTTCGTCCCATCCCATCGACCAGTTTTTGAGAATCGTTTTTGGTGGTCATTCAGAAGTCCTTGTGGTTTAAGGATGCCTGTCGAGCCCGCTTTTCAATACATGGAACCAAATAATGAGTCTGAGTTCAAGTTTAAGTATGCTTAAATTATAGCTTTTTTAGCCTGAAGATTATAGAGTTAGTTTGAAATCGTAGCGCTAATTCCTGCGGTTTAATGGCAGTAGGGCAAAAATAAGAGCCTGTGGGCCCAGTACTCCGCAAAATGTCGGATTTAAAGAACTTTAATGGCTCAAAGGCATCTTAAAATTGTTGCGAGGACTATATATTGGTATATAATTATGATTATGGATTCAATTTGAGCAGTTGGGGGATCACTCAGCGTTTTTAATCAAGCAAAGCTTTTAAATTTAAGGATTTAATTGTGTCTGTCGCCGAAGAAAAGTTTTCCGCAAAATTTGAGGGAACTGCCTCTGAAATCAAGCACCGAGGTGCTTATTATCAGGAGGATGCCAATGAGAAGGGTATGGCGCTTCTCGAAGCCAAATTTAAAGACACAAAGTTGTATTGGCTGGTGGATCTTAAGGAAGATCGTATTTTTAGTGCCCGGTTCTTTGCCTATGGAGGGAAGGTGTCTCTAGTGATTGGCGAAACTCTTTGCACCATGGTGGAAGGGTTGACTGTGGATGAAGCCGGCTCGCTTTTGAAAACCGATGTAGAAGTCTGGCTTCGTGACGACCCGGATGTGCCCTCGGTTCCCGAATCCAAAATGAAAGCTTTTGATAATGTCGAAGAGTTATTGAAAATTACCATGGAGCAATATCCCTCAGCGAAAGCAGTGGCTGTTGCCAGTGCCTCCATCAATAAAGAAGACTTTCAATCTACTACCGAACTGAACCTGATGGCTCAGGCCTGGTTGGGGTTGGCGAAGGAAGAGCAAAAGGAACAGATAGAGATTGTTTTGGATGAGTATATTCGCCCGGCCCTCATGAATGACGGAGGCAACGTCCAGGTTCTGGATGTGACAGACGGTGAAAAAATTTTAGTTCAATACCAGGGAGCGTGCGGCAGTTGTGGGTCTTCTTTGGGAGCCACTTTGTCGTTTATGGAGTCAACCCTGCGCAAACATATTTACAATGAATTGAATGTTGTTCCACAGATGTAATTAATTACCCGGAGATCAATAATGAGTGACGAACAAAGCTCTGTTTCAGATATTCTGGAAGATAATACCTATAAATATGGATTCACCACTGATGTTGAGTCGGAGACCTTTGCCAAAGGGTTGGATGAGGATGTTGTCCGCGCCATTTCCAAGAAGAAGAAAGAGCCTCAGTTTATGCTCGACTTCAGGCTCAAGGCATTTGCAAAATGGAAAACGATGAAAGAGCCAGAATGGCCGAATGTGCATTATCCCTCCATTGACTTCCAGAACATTTCCTACTACTCGGCACCGAAGCAGAAAAAAAAATTAGCGAGTCTGGATGAGGTCGACCCGGAAGTCATGCGTACTTTCGAAAAACTTGGTATTCCGCTGGATGAACAGAAGAAGTTGGCTAATGTTGCGGTCGACGCTGTGTTCGACAGCGTCAGCGTGGCCACCACTCATAAGAAAAAACTCATGGAAGTGGGCATCATTTTCTGTCCCATTTCTGAAGCCTTGCAGGAATATCCAGAATTGGTGGAAGAATATCTCGGTACCGTGGTTCCGGTGGGTGATAATTATTACGCCGCGCTGAACAGCGCTGTATTCACCGATGGTTCGTTCGTCTATATTCCGCCGGACACCATCAGCCCTATGGAAATCTCGACCTATTTCCGCATTAACACCGAAGAGACAGGGCAGTTTGAGAGAACCCTAATCATCTGCGCGGAAAACAGTTATGTCTCTTATCTGGAAGGGTGTACCGCACCGCAATTCGACACGAACCAACTGCACGCCGCCGTTGTTGAACTTGTGACCATGGAAAATGCAGAGATTAAATATAGCACCGTGCAAAACTGGTATGCTGGAGACAAAGAAACTGGGAAAGGTGGTATCTACAATTTTGTCACCAAGAGAGGTAAATGCCAGGGTGACAATTCCAAAATTTCATGGACACAGGTAGAAACCGGTTCAGCCATCACTTGGAAATATCCGAGTTGTCTGCTTCAGGGTGACAATACTACCGGGGAATTCTATTCAGTAGCCTTGACTAATGGACATATGCAGGCCGATACCGGGACCAAGATGATCCATATTGGTAAAAACACCCGCTCAAGTATAATCTCCAAGGGAATTTCCGCTGACTACTCCAGTAACAGTTATCGTGGTCAGGTGAAGATAGGCAAGAACGCCACCAACGCCAGGAATTATAGCCAGTGCGACAGTATGCTGGTCGGCGATAAATGTAGTGCGCACACATTTCCTTATATAGAAGCCGCTAACAGTTCGGTTCAGGTTGAGCATGAGGCCGCCACTTCAAAGATCAGCGAAGACCAACTCTTCTATTTTGAGTCGCGCGGGGTTTCCCGTGAAAACGCAATCGAGGCGGTCATTAGTGGATTCTGTAAAGAAGTTTTCAAGCAACTGCCGATGGAGTTTGCCGTTGAGGCTCAGAAACTGCTAACCTTGAAACTTGAGGACAGTGTCGGTTAAACGATTGCGGTACTGGACCGAAGGGTTGGCATTGAGTAAAATTCAAATAGCTCCTGTGTTGGTTCTCGTCAATGGTTTACGGGTTTCAGGGAACTTGCAGGGCTTTTTTTATTGATTGAGGAGAGGTTGATGCTTGAAATTAAAGATTTGCACGCGGGTTTTGATGGGAATGAAATCATAAAAGGTATTTCCCTGTCGATTAAAAAAGGCGAAGTTCACGCAGTCATGGGTCCTAATGGATCAGGAAAAAGCACTCTAGCTAAAATTTTGTCGGGCCACCCTTCCTATGAAGCCATGGGCGGAGAGATCTTTTTCGATGGAAAAGATCTTTTGGCGATGGGAGCGGAAGAACGGTCCCTGAGCGGAATTTTTATGGGGTTTCAGTATCCTGTGGAAGTGCCAGGAGTTAACAACGCCGAGTTTTTGCGCATGGCCCATAATGCCCGAAGAGTTCGTGCAGGTGAAGAAGAAATTGATCCTCTGGATTTTGATGAACTGCTCTCTGAAAAAATGAAAACTCTGGGGATGGAAAACAAGTACAAGGAAAGAAATCTCAATGAGGGTTTTTCCGGTGGAGAGAAAAAGAAAAATGAAATTTTGCAAATGGCGATTCTCGAACCCAGACTTTCTATCCTTGACGAAACCGATTCCGGCCTTGATATTGATGCTCTACGCGTTGTGGCGGAAGGCGTGAATAAACTGCGCAACGAGAATAACGCGCTCATTCTCATCACGCATTATCAGCGTTTGTTGGATTATATTAAACCCGACTTTGTTCATGTTCTCAGTGATGGAAAAATCGTCAAGTCAGGAGATAAGAGGCTGGCGTTTGAACTCGAATCCCAAGGGTATGACTGGATAACGACTGCGAATTAAGGAGAGGGTATGTCAGATACACTCGTTAAGTCCAGTGCTGAGTCAGCGTTTCTGGATTTACATAAAAAATTTCTTGAACAGAAAAATTCCAGCCTGACAGAGCTTCAGCAAACTGCGTTAAGCCGGTTTGAGACGCTCGGCTTTCCTCATTCGAAACATGAGATGTTCACCTATTTGAACACTAAAGGGCTGGTGGAAACGGCTTTCGGTTTTTTTGACAGTTCAAAAAAAGTTTCCGAAGATTTTGTTGCCAGCCACATCTATAAAGGCTGTGAGGATCAATGTCTGGTTTTTGTTGATGGGACTTTCGACCGTGGTTTGTCACGGCTTGAAGGGGTGAGTGCTAATCTGGCGTTATTGTCTGAGACCGTTTCGGATCAGGAACTAAAAAAGTACTTATCGGAAACAGCAGAGAATGAAAACGATGTGTTTGCCGCTCTCAGTACCGCGTTTTGTGGTGAGGGACTGGTTTTTAAGCTTGGCGACAACACGCAAATTTCAGGGCTGGTTCAAGTCTTGTTTGTTTCTACTGGCGGAAGTCCGGTCATGCATGCCCCTCGATTGGTTTGGCAGTTGGGCAAACTGGCGGAAATTAAGGTGATCGAAAAATTCGTCGGCGTAGAAGGCGTTTACTTCATCAACTCGGTTCAGGATTGGTTGTTGGCGGAAGGCGCAGGGGTTTCATTCACGCAGGTACAGGCAGATGTTTTTGATTCCTGGCATTTTTCCAAGATGCGCGTTCACCTCCATAGAAACTCAAGGTTCTACTCTACAAACGCTTCTCTCGGAACTCAGTTGGCTCGGCATCACTATGAGGTCCGGCTCAAGGAAGAAGGCTCGGAGTTGAGATTGAACGGAGTCAGTGTGATTGATGGTAAGGAACAGGTGCATAATTTTGTCAGGGTCCATCATGAAGCGCCACAATGTGTCAGCCACCAGCATTTCAAAAATGTTGTCAACGGGCAGGCTCGTTCTAGCTTCGATGGCACCGTGATCGTCAATCAAGGTGCGCAGTTGACCAGTTCCGACCAGTTGATTAACAATCTCATGCTTTCCAACGATTGCCACGCGGATAATAAACCCAATCTGATGATTTTTGCCGATGATGTTAAATGCACGCATGGTGCCACCATCGGGCAGATTGATGAAGAGCAATGGTTTTACCTGCAAACACGCGGTTTGTCCGCCAAGGTGGCGAAAGAGCTTCTCACTCGAAGCTTTGCCAAAAGTATTATCCAAACCATTGAGTTTCCAGAAGTGGTGAAAGAACTGAATGGCACACTTCTTAAGAAACTGGAGACTAACAATGTCTGAGCCCAACACGAGTGTGGCGGACAATGTTTTGGATGTAGAAAAAATCCGCAAGGATTTCCCCATTCTTTCCCAGACCGTTCGAGGAAAACCCCTGATCTATCTGGATAACGCCGCAACGACCCATAAACCAATTTCAGTGATAGAACGAGTCCGCAAATTTGATGCGGAAGAATATGGTACTGTCCGTCGCGGAGCCTACAAATTAAGTGAACACGCCACCCAGCTCTATGAAGAGGCGCGCCAAACGGTGGCTGATTTTATGGGAGCCGAAAAAGCAGGAGAAATTGTTTTCACCAGTGGGACGACCCAGTCCATCAATCTGGTGGCGCATAGTTTTGGCAAGCGCTTTGTCCATGAAGGCGATGAAATTATCATTTCCAATATTGAACATCATGCCAACACGGTTCCCTGGCAGGTGCTTTGTGAAGAGCGCGGGGCTAAGCTCAAGGTCATTCCTGTTAATGATGACGGCGAACTGATAATGGAAGAATACGAAAAATTATTGTCGCCTAAAACCCGTATGGTTGCTATCAATCATGTATCCAACGCTTTAGGAACGATCAACCCGATTAAAGAGATCACCGCAAAGGCCCATGGAGTGGGAGCAAAGGTGTTAGTGGATGGAGCCCAAAGCACACCGCATATGAAAGTGGATATGCAGGACATTGATTGCGACTTTTATACGTTTTCCGGCCACAAGATGTATGCTCCAAGTGGCATAGGCGGAGTTTATGGCAAGATGGAATTGTGGGAAGAATTGCCACCTTATGTGACTGGCGGCGACATGATTATGCAGGTGACGTTGGAAAAAACAACCTATGCCAAGCCGCCCGCCCGCTTTGAAGCGGGAACACCACCTATCACGCAGGTGGTTGGTCTGGGTGAAGCCATTGACTATCTGAATGAAATCGGGCTGGATAAAATTGCCGAATACGAAAACTCTCTCCTCGAATATGGCACCCGGTTATTTAATGAGATTGAAGGGGTACGAATTATTGGAAACGCGTGTCATAAAGCCAGCATCATTTCATTTTATATTGATGCTGCGCATCCTCATGATGTGGTCACTTTGTTGGATCAAGATGGTATTTCCTGTCGAGGCGGGCATCACTGCGCCCAGCCAACCATGATCCGCTATGCGGTGCCCGCCACAACCCGGGCCTCAATGGCTTTTTATAACAAACCGGAAGAACTGGACGCACTGGCTGAAAGCGTACAAAAATGCATCCGTTTTTTTTCGTGATATAATCAGACAGTCCTTAAATCTACAGCGACCCCATGTCTTACGATAACGAGCTTTACCAGCAGGTCATTCTTGACCATAACCGCAAGCCGCGAAACTTCCATGTCATCGAGAACGCCAGCCACAATTGTCACGGTGTGAATCCTCTTTGTGGCGATGATATCACTGTGTACCTGAACGTGGATGAACAGGGGGGGAAGATTGATGAGGTCAGCTTTCAGGGTTCCGGTTGTGCGATTTGCAAAGCCAGCACTTCCCTGATGACCGCTTTTCTGAAAGGTAAATCGGTGGAAGAGGCCAGGCAGATCAAAGACGAGTTCCATAAAATGATTTTGGGAGAGATGGACCCGGAAAAAGACGAACACCATCTGGGCAAGCTGACTCTGTTTATGGGAATCCGCGAATATCCGTCACGCACGAAATGCGCCAGCTTGGCCTGGCATACTCTGGTCGGAGCACTGGACAGGAAATTTGACGGCATCAGTACCGAATAACCATCCGTATTTCCAACAATCCCGCATAATCTCGATTCCCCTGCAAAGCCTGAAAGATAGAGCTTCAACGGTTTGTGCTATCTCGACCACGATGGGTGAAATTTACGATATGCCCTGGCAGGAAGGCTCTAATAAGAACTTTAGTTAACACAATTATAAATGAATGGTTTGAGTTTTATAATTATCAGAAAGATAATCACTGACGCAATGGCGGTGACACTCATGATGGTGTTTTTCAAAACAAGTCAGGGCAATTCTTCGATGTTTTTTTTGCAAATCTAATACTTTATTCAGTGCTTCTTCTCTAGCAGGCAATGTGGTTTTATATTCATCAAATAACTTTTTATAATCCTCTTTATGATTTAAGTTTTTTCTTTTATTAGATTCAACACCCAACTGTGGAATATGCACATAGTTAATACCGACTTTTGGCAAAATATTACTTAAAGCTTTATAACTAAAACCAAATTTACGACTGAAAGGATTTTTTCTGACATCACATAATAACTTTATGTTATTTCGAATGAGTTTATTAATATAGGTTTCCAAACTAATCCCCTCGTAACCAAGCGTATAAATAGCAGCGGAATTTTTTTTCTTTAGCTGTCGTTTTTCATTTTCAATTTTTATTTTCTCTTGGGCTGAACAAATTCTATCGATAATTTCGCTATTAATCGCATAGTAAGGATAATTTTTATAAGTAAAGTTAATCAAATCATCTCTTCTTAACGTTTTATGTTCTTTGGGATATGCAGATAAACTATTGCTATCTTTAGTTTTTAGCCAAGTTGTCGGATTGTCTATTTTTAGTTTTATCCTCTTACCAAAGTCTATAAAACCTTGCTCTGATAAATCCAATAAATCCTTGTCCAGTTGAAAAGAATAACAGCCATATTGATAAGGAACGAAATCGTAACCCATAGGCGTTTGTTGCGAAAATAAAAAGCTGTGCTTATGTAACTCCGTTCTGGTTATTTCTGTATTGATAAAACGCAACAAGGACAGTAAAAATCTTTGACGATAGAATTTTGGCTTGTTGTTCTGAATGTTAATAGGTAACATTAAGGTACAGAGGTTAAGGATAATTGTGGTAAATTTTATTATCCAACAACTTTCCATTTTTATGCTTATTCCGCTTAATGCCATCTGCGCCCCAGGTGCCCCATTGCTTGAAAAAGAAGCAAATATTTTGTTTGTCGCATTGTCTTTGGATATTTAGGACCCATTCTTTTTTCATGGGCCGGGCTTTAGGGCCACTTTCTCCACCAACAATCACCCAGTGAATATCAGAAAAATCGACTTTCCCCAAATCTTCCAATAGCGGCTCAATAGATAAAAATCGGATTTTTGCGGGTATTTTTTTTAAAATATTTATACGAGGCAATCCTGACTTAATATTCTCTACACTAACGCCAAGCCATACATTATCAGGCACGTTTCTATTTTTAAAATACTTCAAAAGTCGATTTTCTCGTTTGGTAAGTATTTGATAACGATGCTGTGGCGTTTGCTTAATCACATCAAATACTTTATCAATAAACGCAAAAGGAACCTTTTCGTGGAACAAATCACTCATTGAATTAACAAAATAAGTAGTTGGTTTTTTACGCTTAATTGGCTGGATTAACCGCTCTGGCAACAAACTCAATGCAAAACCATTCTGATAGCCATTTGCCCCCATTGCCTTTAGTCGCTTAGCCATCATTTCGGCATAACAATACTTACACCCTGTCGATACTTTAGTGCATCCTGCGGTGGGATTCCAAGTTTGCTCTGTCCATTCTATTTGGGTCTTAGTTGACATATTTTTTACTTAGAGAATAAATTTTTCTGACGCGGTATTTTAATAATATCATCATCCTTTACACTAACTCTTCTTTGTTCGCCATTTTTACCAGTAATGCTTAATTCTTTATGTTGTAATAATTCTTGCATATAATCTCTAAAATGTTCTTTGTGCGCAGGTGTGTTATTAGCAATACTCGCATAAAACTCTTTAAAAGATGAAGGATTGTTGTGCAAAGCCTTAGGAATTTCTTCCATATTTTTCATTTTCATTCTATCCTTTGCTTCAGCGTCAAATGAAAAATCTTTGATATCGTCAAAAAGTTGGTTGGTGTGCTCGTTTATTCCTTGAAACCCTAACACGCCATAATGATTCATTTTCGTTTTTTCATGGTTTGCAACGTCCCAATGCACTTCTCCCATCACATGACGGGCTTGAGAATGATTTGATAAATGCACCAGCCACATATCTCTATATTTGTTTTCTTCAGACAGAAAAAATGGGGTATAAAATTTAGCACCAGAAAATAATTGTAAATTACCTATTAACATATTTTCAATAATTCCACGCCACTTTCCGCTTTTTTTCTTAATATTGTTTAATTCTACCAAGTCTAAACCTAATTTAGATTTTAATGTTTGCTGAAATCGGAGCCCTGAATTTATTTTTTCTTGTTTTTGCCCGCCAAATAAGTCGGAATATCCCGCCACAGCTTTTGCTGGGTCGCGAATATAATCAATTAAACTATCAACTGCCATGGTTAAAATAATTTCGGCATTCGGCATTCGGCATTCGGCATTCGGCAAACGGTCAAAAATGTCACGAATAATGTAAAATGGCGCATCTGTATAACCGTACTGGTCAAGAATAAAAATTACCCTTACATTTTTTCCAAATTCAGTATGAATTTTATGGTTTCATTGTATTTAAAAATACCTTCAAATTTATTAAACAAGGTATTTTCTTTTTTATTTGTAAAAAATCTGGTATCCATTAGCGGCTTCCGTTACAGAGTTAATCAGCTGCCGATTATCGTTCTGGCGCTGGGATGATGTCCGCTATTTTACTAAATTTTTTATTGTTATGCAGAAATCTAATTATCCAAATTCCTGCAAGAGCGGCGATTTCTAACTCCTGGTTTAGCAGGTTTGAAGAAACTTTTACGGTTGAGTGGGTGGAGAATTGCCAGTTGGCATTATTTTAAAGAATGTTATATTAATATCTTGCCGACCAGGCTCTGTTTAATATTGGGGAAAAGGAGAGTATTGTGAAAAATAAGAGAGAAGTGGGGAAGGCATTGGGCCGGATTCCCAGCGGTTTGTTTGTGGTTACCGCCAAGTGTGAAGATAAAGAAGACGCAGTTCTTGCAAGCTGGGTCAATCAATGTTCGTTCGATCCTCCCGCTTTAACCATTGCGTTGGCGACTTTGCGTTCGGTCCGGCTCTTGATTGAAGCGTCGGGAGCCTTTATCGTTAATATTTTGCCTAAGGATGATATGACTTTGCTGAAGCATTTCAGCCGCCCTCCTGAAGATATTTTCAAGGGCGTGAAAACCAGGAAAGGTTTGGATGGGATTCGTATTTTAAGCGAAGCGGTAGCTTATTTGGAATGCGAAGTGGGTCAGGTAATGCAGGCCGGGGACCATGTTCTTTATGTTGGTGAGATTGTGGGAGGAAAAACTCTCAAAGGGGGAGACCCCTATATTCATGTGCGGGATAACGGGTTTGGCTATTGATCGAGACCGATCATTCTTAGGAAATCAGTTCGGGTGATTGCCCAGTAAGCACTGGTGACCAGAAACGCGATGGCACCGAGGATTATGGCGGCTAACTTGATCATTCGTTTTGGATCGGCTTCGTAATACTCTTTCAGGTCGCCAGCCATACTTTCTACAACTCCTTCGTTGGCGGATTTGCGAAACGTTTTGTCGATGGCATCGCGACCGTATATGATCCCGAAGATCACGGCGATAATAAGTATTTCAATGGCACCTATCATGTCTTTAAGATAATGGGGAGGGGTACCCTTTGCTTTTGGGTGCCGTCAGGCTCGTTAATCTTTTCTCTTCGGAGCCCGGAGTGGCATTTTTAGCGCAACGAAATCCATAGTCATCCATGCGGCTTTTAGGGTTTCCATTATTGCGGAAAGATGAATAGATAAAGCCTTTCAAATCCCGCCATGACCCGCCACGAACAACTTTAAACTCCCCTCCAATGGGTCCTCTGGGGTTTGCATATTCTGATTGTTCCTTATAATACTCGCGATCGTACCAGTCGTCCACCCATTCTTTGACGTTTCCCGCCATGTTATGCAATCCATATGGGCTTTGGCCTTCTGGCAGGGCTTGCACTGGCACCATGACTTTGTGTTTTTGTTCATCCGTCCATGTTTTAAAATAGCGGGCGCGGGTATCGGAAGGAGTGGAATTGCCCCACGGGTAAGTTTGGGCAGAGGTGCCTCTCGCGGCTTTTTCCCATTCGGCTTCAGTAGGCAGGCGTTTTTCTTGCCATCTACAATACGCATCTGCTGCGATCCATGTGACATTGTTGACCGGATAGTTTTCAAGACCCTGCCGGGGATGGAAGCGACCATCATAGAACAGCGTGCCAAATTTATTATCGAGATAATAACCTTTTACATTATTCACTGTGTTCAAAAACTCAGTGAATTGGCCTGCTGATACTTCGTATTTGTCGATCCAGAATCCGTCAAGATAAACACGGTGCTCGGGGGTTTCATCATCAAGGGTCTTGTTGGAGCCCATTATGAAAAAGCCTGAGGGAATGAGAACCATATTGTCTTCCTGTCCAACTGGATTTTTCTTGTCTAATATCCTTTTTGTCCTGCCGCTTTGTGGAGTCAGTTGTTTTAAAAGATTTCTGGATTCTTCGCTGAAGAGACCATTTTGCTCCATCTGCAGGTAAGTTTGCAGGCTGGTCTGGGATTTTTCGAGCTGGCCGGATTTAAAATAAATCCATCCTTTAAAAAACTGTAGATCTGTTCTATGGGAGTGACTGACAGAGGCCTCGTTGATATCTTGGATCATGCCTTGGGCAATTTTGGGAGGGTTTTCCGATAGAACCTTTCCATACCATTGTTTTGCCGATTTATATTGTTTTTGCAGGAGAGAATAAAACCCCAGATTCATTTGCGCCAGTGCCTTGAGCCGGTCATCCGCCTTACTTTTCTTCATCCCACGAAGCGTCCATGCCGAAGCCATGGGTAGATCGTTGAGGCGGTAATACGTCCAGCCCAGTTGGATGTAATTTCGGAGGTAGGTCTGGTCCTGATTGATGAGAAGATGATATTGCTCGATGGTTCGTTGGAAATCTTTCATCCTGTAATAGGCTTCAGCAAGCCCTGCATGAATTTCCGGGGCGTTTGGAAATTGGCGTTGAACTTTTTTGAGGGTTTCAAGAGCTAATGCCTGTTGTCGCATTTTCATATAGGTTGAAGCGATATTAAGATGATTTTGTAAATTCCCGGGTTGAATTCGAGCAAGAAGCTTAAGGTGTAACAGGGCGGATGTGAGCCGCTTGTCTTGTAGATAAAGGTTGGCTAGCATTTTGTGAGCTGGACTGAATCCCGGTTCTATTTGCACGACTTGCAGAAAGGCGTTGACCGCCTTGGCTGGGTTGCCGGATTCCATGAAGACCAGGCCAAGGTTGAACAATGTGGGAGTACTATTGGGGTCGGTTTTTATGGCCAGATTGTAATGTTTGATGGCTTCCTGAGGCTTTTTTAATTCCGAATAAATATTTGCCAGGTTATTTTGTGCATCAATCGATTGGGGATTGATGGAAGTGGATAACCCCAGATAAAATAAGGCTCTTTCTGATTTATGATCCTGATAATAAACCATTCCGACATTTGAGAAATACGCCCCTAAGGTTTTTCGGCTATCCAGATTTTTCATGAAATAGTGGTTCTTATTGCTCATTGATTCCCCAAAGCGTTGCCAATAGAAGCTGTCTGGATAGGAAACTCCCCGTTCAGTGGTTTCGATATTGATCCGCACTCCTTGGTGCTCGTACCGAACAAAAAAATGGTTTGGCAACGCGACTCCGTGAAGGGGGAGTCCGAGCTTCTGTCCAAGAATTAAATATAAAAGCGAAAGGTTCATACAATAACCTTTGCCGGTGTTTAACAGGCCATGAAGAAAAAGTTCCTCGGGATTAATAGGAACGCCTTTTTCATCGACTTGATCGGTATAGCCATAACCCTCGGTATTATGAATGAGGGTCCGTAGTGTTCGAATTATGTCTTTGGGCTCGTCCTGTCCTTTTAGTTTTTGCCGAGCTACGAGAGCCAGCTTTTCAGCTTTCTCTTTTAATGGAGCTAAATTCAGAGAAGGTTGCCAATGTTTTGAAACCATTAGAAGAGTTTCCAAAAGATTTGGATTTGCATTAGAGTCTTTTTGAATTTGCAGCAGCCGTGCTTCTATTGATCCTTCAAATTTGGGATTGCCGCAGGCAATTATCGGCTGTAGGATGTATATGAACAGGGAAATAAGAATGGGTATGTCTATAAATCTTTTTGCAAGCATAAAAACCAGACACCTAGAATCTTAAGAGTTTATTAGCCATTATATCAGAAGGTGAATTTGCAGTGCTAAAGAATCAGGAGCAGGCTTGTTATTCTTTCCTCACCATCCATCCTTCGATAAAGAGCATTCCTGCGACCATTAAGAGAAGAGGTGTGGAGAGAGGTATCCTGTCGGAGGTTTGCAAATTGGCAATTTGAGTTTGAGGTTCCAGAAATTCCAGTTCTAATCCCGCAAGAAAGCTTTCGATTTCTTTTTGTGATATCTTTCCTGGTTTTGATTCTCGTGTATCAATGTTTACGGTGAAGGTTCTAGTCGGTTCGGATCCTTTAGGAAGTTTTGCCAATGTTTTTTGCTCTGTCATACCGGGTGATGAAAAAAGATGGTAAACCCCCGGTTGGAAGGTATCGGTAAAGGTATTGTTTTCCAAAAGATGCATGGTTCCGTCTGGTTTTCGAACGACCCATCTTTTATCCGGAGTGCTTTGGCGAAAAGTTTCTCCTACTAACAAGTCCGGTTGGGAAATGTTTTCCAGTCCTCGGGCAGCATACTGAGTCCACCGCTGGATCCAGGGTAAATAAGTGGGTTGAATAGGAAAATCGTTCCAGTCTCTATCAAGTGAACTCAAAAACATAACGACAATACCTTTTCCCGTCTCCGATTCAATCACTGCAGGATGCTGGTTTAAAAACCAGCTTCCCACTTTAAACTTTTTATTCTCTCTTGCCTGCACGGTATACATGGAATAAAAATTTATTCCCCGCATTTCCTCAAGCGCTTTGGGTGAGAAAGCCTGCATGACTGGATGAGTGTTATTTTTTAATAGAAGGTGCATGGCTCCTTCACGGGTCTGGTATTTGGAATCCAGTTTGACTGGAAGGAGGTTTCCTAGACGTTCATTGAAATATTTGGCATTTACTTGGTCTCCCATTCCAAACAACAGGGCACCGCCATTTGAAACAAATTTTTCCAGTTCCAGTTCATAGTCTAGGGGAAGCTCACGCACGTTTGCCAGAATAACGACTGCGAAATCGGACAGGTTTCGCAAGGGGAGTTCACTAAGTGTGGAAACGGTAGGATCAATATGTGACAAAGACACCGAAAAAGGATTGAGGGCGTGTTCAAGATAAAAAGATTCGCTTTGGTGTGAAATGGTTTTAGGATCTCCATCGACCACAAGAACTTGTATATTCTGGCTGGGGTGAAAAAGAAAGTGCCGGGAGTTGTCGGCTGTTAATGCATCGTCAGAGATATGTATTTTCCCATTCAGAGACTGGTTTCTCCTTAAAGGATAAGAAAATTCATGCGCTAGGGTTTGCCTAGGTGGAATATCGAGAAGTTTTTCCTTCACAAGTTTTCCTTCCAGGGAAAGAGAAAGAGGTATCCGGCTTATCGTGCTGGAAAAATTTTTGATTTGCGCCTTAACTCTTAGCAAGCGGCTTCGGGTGAGGAACTCCTGAGATATCTGCACGCTTTGCACCATTCCCTTATTGTCATCAGACTGCAGGTGTGAAAAATTCAACACTTGAACCTGGTAGGGTGATAAATGTTCGATCTTTGGGAAAGATTCTTTCCTCCAGCCGTTTTTATCCAAGTCGGTCAGCAAAAGGATTTTCCTTTTCTTTTGTTTGGCAGATTCAAGTAGCTTGATCGACTTGTCTATAGCGTCCCCGATATTGGTGGTGCGGTAGGAGACCCTTTGCGCTTTCAGTTTATTTGTGAAAGTGGATTTGTCAGGAGTCCAATCTTGTTCGATGCGTGCTGGTGAAGACGCGAGAACCAGGCTGAATTCGCTCTTATCCGGAGTTTGCTGAAGCCTTTTAGAAACGTATTCTAATGCATGGTTAAAAAGTGTTTTCTCTTTAGACCGGGTTCCCATGCTGTAGGAATCATCCAGAATAAATACGATTGAAGCGGGAGAGGTTGTAAGAAACGCTTCCGATTCTCTGAATGAAAATAACGGGTTGGCCAGAGCTATGCTGAACAGGGCGATGGCCAGACAACGGGCCAGAAGTAATAACAGTCTGTTGGGTCGAGCTTTCCTGGTTGAACGTTTTTTCGACTGTGAAAGCAGATAGACTGCTGAAAACCGGATCTGTTTTTGTTGCCTCTGGGTTAAAAGATGGATTAGGACTGGAATGGAGACTCCAAGTAGGCCAAACAAAAATATGGGAGAGGAAAAATTGAGGCTCATAATTTGATAAGACTTTTACGCTTGAGCAGATAGTAGCTCAAGGCTTGGTCCAGAGGCTCAGAGGTGTCGAGGAAAACATAATCCACTCCAAGTCCATTACAGTCTTTTTTGAAGGAGCTTATATGTTCCTGAATTGCATTCTGGTATTCCTCGCGGATGTCTTGCGGATCGAGCCTTATTGTAGGGTCCTCTTCCAACGATTCGAAAACCATGTCTCCTTCAAAAGGGAGACTAATTTCATCAGGATGTAGAATGTGGAATAAAACAACCTCAAGTCCTCTTGAGGAAAGGAGCCTTAAACTTTTCTGTAAGTCCTGATTCTGGACAAAAAAATCTGAAACCAGAACGAGCATGCTCCTCCTTGGTAGTCTTTCAGCCAGACCCCCTAGGACATTAGCGATCTGGGTTGTTCCCTGCGGTGAAATATTAGTCAAGCCATGTAAAATATGCTGAAAATGGGAAGCTTTGGAACGAGGTGGAATATGTTCTACAATCTGGTCGTTAAACAGGGTTAGTCCCACAGCGTCAAATTGTTTTAAAAACAGATAAGAGAGTGCGGCGACGAGGTTGCGGGCGTACTCCATTTTAGGAAGGTGTCCATTTAGCGGAGACTGATAGTCCATCGACCCGCTCGCGTCCAGCAAAATTGTGCATTTCAGATTAGTGGATTGCTTAAATTGCTTAACATGATACTTGTCAGTTTTGCCAACGACTTTCCAGTCGATATGGCGGGTTTCATCACTTGGGGAATAATTCTTGTACTCAGCAAATTCTACCGAAGGGCCTTTGTGGCGACTGCGGTGTTGTCCTGTTAGCAGTCCCTCCACCAGATTCATGGCGGTTATTTTCAGAGCGGAAATGCGGGAAAGGACTTGAGCGTCGAACTGCTGTGCTGAGTTTTCCATAAGCCTGATTGTAATTGGCAATAACTATCTTTATATATTGTTGCATAAAATTAAAGGCACCTCTAAAATTTAACTTTTGCCACTTGGTAATTAGGGTGAAGCCTTATAGAATGACCGTCAAAACGACGAGTTTGAGCACTGGGGTATCTTGGGTCGCAAGGCCTTTGCCTAGGCGGTGCAACTGCATTATTTGAAATCTCTTATTGAGGGACCTCTGTTCTGCAAGGCTCTGGCCCGGTTTCTTAAACGTCACGAATATGGGCTGGTTGAAACGGTGGATCTGGTACGGTGTTTGGAAGGTAGCAGTTGTGCGCCTGTTTGAGTCGTCCAAAAAACCCGGTGAAATGAAGTTGGTACGATCCGATATCGATGATTTGCTGAAAGACGATAAATCTTTGCATGATCGTGTGGATATTATGGGAAAATAAACCGCCGCAAAACAAAAATCCAAAAAGAAAAAAGGATAATGGAATGAATAAGCCTTTTAATGATGACCCTGTAGAAGTACTGGTGAAAAAGCTTTTGACTCAGAATGGAACAGTTCTGGACTTGCGATTAAAATATATTGGCGATGAAGGGCTGGAGTATCTGGCTCAATGTCCAGAGTTGGTTGATCTGGAAGTGTTGAATCTGGAGAGAAATGAAATCACTGATAAAGGAATCCAGGCGTTGGCCGGATCTTCCGTCATCACGAATCTGAAGGAATTGCATTTGGAAAGAAACGACATCGGAGATGATGGAGCCAAAGTCATTGCCGGTTGTGCAAGCTTTTCCTACCTGAACTTCATCAACTTTTGGAAGAACAAGGTGGGGGTTGAAGGAGCGCAAGCCATTGCCAATTCGACTATTCTGGTAAATTTAAAAAGACTTGATCTGGCTCAGAATAATATTGGTGATGAAGGTGCCAAGGCTCTGGCCAATAGCAGTACCCTGGCAGGATTGGAGTCGCTCGAGATATTTGGCAGTAGCTTGACCGATGAAGGCAAAAAATACCTCAAAGAATCTAAGGCCTTTCCAAAACTGCAGACCCTTATTCTGGGATAAGCGGGTTGGTTTCTAGAGGCCTTAAATTATTTTCATCAACTCCATGTAATTACCCATGGACCTTTGCAGGGTTTTATGTAATGGTTGGTGTTTTGGGTCTGTGATACTAGGGTCCTTGTTAATAAGTTGAAAGGCCTCTTTGCGAGCTACCTCCAGCACCCGGATATCTCGGAGTAAGTTGGCGGCCTTTAACAGAGGCATCCCCGATTGACGGGTGCCCAGAAAATCTCCGGGACCTCGTATTTTCAAATCTTCTTCAGCGATGAAGAACCCATCACCGGAGCTTTGCATGGCCTTCATCCGGGCCTGTCCTTCCTCGGATACCGGATGGTAAGCGATCAGCAGACAATGGGATGCATGGCTTCCCCGGCCTACACGTCCACGCAGCTGGTGCAGTTGAGCCAGGCCGAATCGTTCGGCGTGTTCAATTATCATGACAGTGGCGTTAGGAACGTCGATACCCACCTCAATGACGGTT
Organism: Nitrospinales bacterium; assembly: GCA_965263085.1. Taxonomy (GTDB): domain Bacteria; phylum Nitrospinota; class Nitrospinia; order Nitrospinales; family VA-1; genus LS-NOB. Next base: position 834,964 of record OZ253582.1, on the reverse strand, counting down.
GTGGAAACCAAAACCTGAATTTCTTTTTTGAGGAACCGGGACATGATGTTCTGGCGCTCCTCTTTTTTAAGTTTCCCATGTATCAAGGAGGCTGTGAAATCGGGAAAGCGTTTCTGGATAAAATCAAAAACCGTAACAGCGGCTTTGAGTTCCATGACCTCTGATTCTTCAATCAAGGGACAGACCACAAAAGCTTGTCTGCCTTGTTGTAGCTGTTCCTTCATTATGTTGTAGGCCTTTTCTCGACGATTCTCGTAGAAAATGTTGGTGGTAATTTTCTGCCTCCCTGGTGGGAACTCATCTAAAAGTGACACATCCATATCCCCGTAAAGGGTGAGCGCGAGGGACCTGGGGATGGGTGTAGCTGTCATGATGAGAAGATGCGGGCAGTCGCCTTTTTTGCCGATGGCTTCTCTTTGCATGACTCCGAATCGATGCTGTTCGTCAATCACTGCCAACCCGAGTTTTTTGAATTGGATATCTTTTTGAATCAGAGAGTGGGTTCCAACAACGATGTCTGTTTTTCCAGTCCGTACATCTTCAAAATGACTTTGCCGTTCTTTGCCTTTGAGTGTGCTGGTTACCAGGCTTAGTTTAATGCCTAATTTTTCACAAAAATGGAGGATACTTAAATAATGTTGCTCAGCAAGAATTTCTGTCGGAACCATTAACGCAGATTGTGTTCCGTTATCCACAGCAGTCAACAGGGCGGTGAGAGCGACGATGGTTTTGCCGCTCCCGACATCCCCCTGAATTAGCCGGTTCATGGGTTTCTTTTTTTCCAAGTCTTCCATAATTTCACCGAGAACCCTTTTTTGTGCTCCGGTCAAGGTGAAAGGCAAGAGTTTAATAAACTTCTTAATGAGTTCTCCTCGGGTTTTAAAGGGGGTTCCTGTGTGCTTTTCTCCTGCATGATTTTTTCTGCAGGCTAGGGCCAACTGGATCAGGAACAACTCCTCAAAGACCAGGCGTTTTTGAGCTGGGGTTTGAAAGGCGTCTAGCTCTTTCAAGGAGGAGCCTTGGGGTGGAAAATGGGAGTGGGCAAAGGCCTCTGATCGGGGAGGGAAATTGTAACGCCGGATCAGGTCATCGGGAAGAAACTCTTCGATGAGATGCAGGTATTTATCGAACACATTTTTAATAATGGTTTGCATAGACTTGAAGTGCAACCCATCGGTGACATGGTAAACAGGGACAATCTTACCGATTTCGAGAGAGCTGGCATTTTCTTCTGATACTTGTTCTGAATCCGGATGGATGATTTCCAACCCGGAACGCTTGTTGATAGTGGGTTTTCCTGAAAGGATGATTCTTTTTCCTGTTTTAAATTTTTCTTTCATATAAGTTTCGTTAAACCGGAACCATTTGGCTCGGATGACTCCCGTCTCATCCTGAATTATGATTTCAAATACCCTTTTTCGACGTCCCATGAATATTGTTCCGGCATTCAGGACTTCTCCGGTGAGTGTGACGTATTCACCATGAGCAGCTTGAGAGATTTTTTTAAATTGAGTCCGGTCTTCAAACCGGAAAGGCAGGAAATAAAAGCAGTCTTCAATGCTCATTAGACGCAATTTTTTAAGAAGAACTGCTTTTCTGGGGCCGACCCCTTTTATAAACTGTACGGGGTCGTCCAAGGAAGGTGTGTGTTTCATGGTTTCAATATTAACGTGCAAGTCGTGTGGGAGCAAGGAGTTCTACTGCGATTGAGCGTTGACAGAAAAATTTTGTGGAAGTATCATTAACTCAAAGGTTTATCCTTTTTCCGGCGGCTTTTTCTGGCTTCTGGTCGGGTGGAAAAATAATGGAGGTTTCATTCCTGCTATGAAAGTTCAGGATCTGACAGATGCGCTATTGGAGTATATGCCTGATGCCGATGTTGACATCATTCTGAACGCCTATATTTATTCTGCCAAAGCCCACCGGGGACAGAGCCGTAGATCAGGGGAAGCCTATATTTCGCATCCCCTTGAAGTGGCTCATAATCTGGTGAAGCTAAAGCTGGATTCGACCACAGTAGCCGCCGGCCTGTTGCACGATACCATAGAGGATACCCTTTCCACTCCAGAAGAAATCCAAGAATTATTTGGCGACGAAATTTTCCAGCTTGTGGATGGTGTGACAAAGATCAGTCAGATCCATTTTTCCAGTCATGAAGAGAGCCAGGCAGAAAACTACCGCAAGATGATCTTCGCCATGGCTCATGATATTCGGGTGGTTTTGATCAAGCTCGCCGACCGAGCCCACAATATGCAGACTCTGAGTTCCCTTTCAGAAGAAAGGCAAAGGAGGATTGCGCGGGAGACCTTGGAAATATACGTTCCCATTGCCAACCGTCTGGGTATCGGGTGGTTAAAAGCCGAGTTGGAGAACGGTTCGTTCCGTTATCTTTATCCGGAGGAGTATCGCACGATTAAGGAAAAAGTGTCGAAAGGCAAGGACTATCGTGACCAGTATGTGGGAAAAGTTACCTCCCGGTTGGTGAAGGAGTTGGAAGAAGCGGAGATTCCAGGAAAAGTTGCGGGGCGGCCCAAACAGTTTTACAGCATCTATAAAAAGATGATAGATCAGAATATTAGCTTTGAAGAAGTTTATGATTTGATTGGCGTGCGAGTTTTGGTCGAATCTTTGCAAGACTGTTATTCGGTTTTAGGGCTGGTGCATTCTCTTTGGAAACCCATACCTGGGAAATTTAAGGACTATGTTGCCATGCCCAAGCCGAATATGTACCAGTCTCTCCACACCACGGTGATCGGTCCTAAGGGAGAAAGGGTGGAGATACAGATTCGTTCCGAGGAAATGCATAAAGTCTGTCAAGGAGGGGTTGCGTCCCACTGGCGCTATAAAGAAAAAGCTGATGGTGGTGAAAAGCTGATGAACCAGCAGTTGTTGTGGGTCCGACATCTTCTTGAAAACCAGAAGGACTTAAAAAACCCAAAAGAATTTCTCAACGCCTTCAAGGTAAATTTGTTCCCGGACGAGGTTTATGTGTTCACCCCCGGAGGGGATGTGATTGCCTTGCCGTATAACGCTACTCCGGTTGACTTTGCGTTCCAGGTTCATACCGATGTAGGGTGTTATTGCCAGTCTGCGAAGGTGAACGGAAAAGGGGTGCCTCTGCGTTATAAATTACGCGATGGAGATCAGGTAGAAATCATCACCGACAAGGAGGCATCTCCCAGCCGTGACTGGCTAGCCTTTGTTAAAACCTCTAAGGCGCATAGCCGGATCTCTAATTTCATAAACAACGAAGAGCGCGCAAGAAGCTTAAGTCTGGGGAAAGAACTTCTGCAAAAAGAAATTCATGGATACGGTCTGGACCCTGCCATAGAAATGGCTGGCGAGGCCTTCGAAGAAGCCGCCCAGGCCTGTGGTTTTAATTCTACTGACACTCTGTTGACGGGGATTGGAATTGGAAAGTTGTCTGCCTATCATGTTATAGAAAAACTGATTCCGAGAGAAAAGCTGGAAGGTAAGGAGTCTCGTGAGAAGACATTAATCAAGCTTAAGGGAAGCCAACCGTCGGAATCCTTGCGTAACACCATCAAGGTTCAGTGTTTCAATGAAAATATTTTTATTCGCATTGGTAAATGTTGCCATCCTCTTCCTGGGGAGCCGGTTATCGGTTATATCACGAGAGGCAGGGGGGTCACGGTGCATCATATTGACTGTCCGAGTGTCGGGAATGTTATCAACGATCCGGAAAGGTTGGTGGGTGTTGAATGGGACACCGGTATGAAAACCATTTACCAGGCTCATATCGCGATCGTTGCAGCCGATAAACCTGGAATTATGGCAACTATTAGCCAAGCTTTCGCGGAATGTGGAATCAATATTACCCGGGCCAATGTTCAACAAGGGTCAAACAAAAGAGCTTACTTCGATTTGTCCATAGAGATTCAGGACGTGGAACACCTAAATCAAATTCTTGAAAAAATCCGCCAAGTCGATGGTGTGATTTACCTGGAGCGGATCAAGGATTTTAACAAAAACTCGCCAATAAAAAGCAGGTTGGAGGCCTTAGGAGAAAAACTGGGGACGCAGGGAGAGCGGGAACTAAGCGTTACCTGATGGCTTTAGTTATTTTCCCTGACTTGATGCAACGAGTGCAGATTTTCATGGTCTTTATAGAGCCTTTCATCACTACACGCAACTTTTTTATATTTGGTTTCCACTGCCGACGGGTTTTATTATTCGCGTGGCTGACATTGTTGCCAAATTGGGTTTTTTTATCACAAATCTCACATTTTAGGGACATCAAACTCTCCGAAATAGATTGTCTTGAAGATGGTTAGATGCTAGCATAACCCTGTTAAAGGGGCAAGAGGATTTGAATAATCATTATGATTGTTAATAAAAATACCACGATCAACGAGATTCTCAATGCCTACCCTGAGGCCATGAGGTTTTTCAATGAAAAACAAATGGCTTGCGGCGGTTGTTTCGCCGTAAAGTTTGATACCTTGGAGAGTGGGGCCTTGATGCATGGCATGGAGGTCAACACCCTGATTGGTCAACTCGAACAGTTTTTGCAAACCCTTCCTACTACCCGTATCACCTCCGCTCAACACAAATAGCTCATTTTGTCCTCGACTTTGACCCGGCCTTGAACCGTTTGATTCTTATTAACTCGAAATGGAAAAATTAAGGCGAGTTCAAAATTTTGTGGTGGTTGGGATCGTGATTTTTGCACTTTTCTGGATTCCGTCTGGTTTTGGGAGTCCTCTCGATTCCGAAAAGTATTCCAAAGCCATCTGGAATTACCTGGAGACTCTTTGTGCCTTTGGCCCGAGAAACCCTGGCAGTGAGGGTTATCGTGAAACCTTGGGTTTGATCCGAAAGGTGGGTGAAAAATATGCAGATCAGGTAGTGGAACATCCATTTTTAGTTCGTACCTCCATGTCAACCACCCAAGCCATGGTCAATTTAGAACTCAGGTTTCAAGGAACTCAAGGGGGTGCCCCGATTTTAATTGGGTCGCATTTTGATACTCGGCCTTTTGCCGATGAAGACCCGGACCCTGCAAATTGGTCAAAACCCATATTAGGTGCTAACGATGGCGGCTCGGGCACTGCGGTCTTGCTTGGGCTTGCCCAATATCTCAGTCAACATCCTGTTGCTCGGCCTGTCCGCCTGGTATTTTTTGATGGAGAAGATTTTGGTGCCAAGGATTCCGGATTGAAGTTGTTGGGGTCGACCCATTATGCCGAGCAGTTGGTCAAGGAGGAAAGAGCCGAATGGCCTTACTGGGTGCTGGTTATCGATATGGTAGGGGATAAGGATTTGCAGATTTTTAAGGAATATTATTCCCTCAAAGGCAGTGCGAGTTTTTTGGATAAAATTTACAGCATTGCCGAGGAGCAGGGCATACAGTCATTGAAGAAGAAAATGAAATATACGGTTTACGATGACCATTATCCATTCCATCGCATGGGTATTCCATCGACGCTGTTGATTGATTTTGATTATCCCTACTGGCACACCCTTCAAGACACGCTAGACAAATGCTCCATTGAAAGCATGTTTTCTGTTTTCTCTATTGTGGTGAAGGCGATCGAGGGTTTGTAGCGGGGAATTAATGCGCTACAGGAAGTTCGGAAAGTCTTTTTTTCGCCTCTTCGTTGAAGGGGTCGATTTCCAGAATTATTTTCAATTCCTTTTCCGCATCTTTGTATCTCTGGTTTTTTTTGTGGATTTTATAAAGTTTCCAATGCATGGAGAGAAAATCAATGCCCTGTTTTTGCGAAAGCTCAAACACGTCGCGGGCTTCATCTAGATGATTGAGTTCAAACAGGGAATTGCCTAGATTAAAATTTGCAATGGCAAATTCCGGGTCCAGGGCTAGAGCTTTTTTCAAAAGAGCAACGGCTTCGCCGGGTTGTCCTTGCTTGTTCAGTGTCGCACCTAAATTGGAAAGAGCTTGGATGAAATTCGGGTATACTTGAACCGCTTTTTTAAACAATTCCACCGCTTTATCCAGTTTTCCTGAGCGAAAATAATATCCTCCAAGGTTCGACAGAGCTTCCGGAAAACTCGGGTTCAATTCCAGAGTTTTTTCATATTGGGCGATGGCTTTTTCGACCATTCCCATATCTCGATAGGCAACAGCCAGATCGTAATGAGCCAGAATAAAGTTCGGATCTTTTACTAGTATTTTTTCAAACTCTGTGATCGCTTTATCGGGATCTCCCAATCCATACAGAAAGTAATTTCCCCGATAATACATGGCTTCTAGGGAAGTTTGGTCTTCATCTAGAAGCTTCTGCAGTGAAAAAGCAGTTTTAGAGTCTAAAAATTTCTTAACAGAATTTATAGGAAGGGCAAGGTTGATGGATCGGCCCTCTACTGTGGCTAATCCTATAACCTGGTTGGACTTGTTGACAACGGGTCCGCCACTGAAGCCTGGGCCGAAAGCGGAGGTTGTATAAATAAAAGGTATTTTGGGATTTGCCTGAGGGTGAACCCCGAGAATAAAACCATAAGTTTGCACGATTTGGCCCTTATCTTCGCTTACTTGGGCAGAGAGGTACCCCAAAGCACTGGTGTAGTCAAAAGGCTTCAAGGAGGAGGAGTCACCGATTTCTAGAGAGGAGTAAAACCCTTTTTTTAATTTTACGATTGCAAAATCTCTAACCCGGTCAACCTTGATCACTCCTGTCACTTCGGAACGTGAACCATCGGGGAAATGCACGCCAATGCTATGGGCATCGACCAGAACGTGGTAATTGCTGACCAGGGTTCCTTCTGGGCGGGCGATAAAACCCGATCCGGTCCCAATGGTTTTTCCGGCTTTATCTTTTGCAACGAGCAAAGCCACCGCGTTTTTATTGACTTCATAAGCGCTCACTGACCCTGAAGCGATCATTAAGCCGATAATGAAGCAATATACAGCGGGTAGGAGTAAATGGTTTCGCATAATTTCTAATTTACGCCTTATTGACGAAAATCGCTCTTAGTTAAGAAAAAATATTAAATTAGTGGTAAATCCATTCTATAAATTGGTTGTAGCGATTACAACTGAATTTAAAAGAAATTATCAGGAAGAGTAGTCAGGAAGACCGGGTTGTCGGGGGCGTGGGTTACCTTTGGAAAACAGAGCGTGGATGATGTGCTTGCCTGCTGAAAGTTTAACTTCTTTATCCTCTTGAGAAAATGATTAAGAATCATTTTTTTCTCTCCGGCCTCACGAATAGTTAATCTCTTCTGGAGATAAACCCTGTCTATTTTGTCTTCTCGGAAGATCGATGATGGCTACGGTGTTACCTGCAAAAATACTAGTTACTGCGCTGATGAATCTAAAGAGTGCTTGCGAGTTAGATTTAAAAACCGCAAAAAAGTTTAGGGGGAAAAACAGGAATCTCCGACAGGTATTGGTTGTTTTGCCCTATTTCTCTTGACATCGTAATCCGAGTTCCATAACCTCTTATTATTCAGTTTCACAATTCTTAGGGAGTGCGTTGGAATAAAAGCCCGTGCGCTTCATTATGTTTCTTTTAGGAGGTCTAGATGGTAGTTACAGGAGAATGTCGGCTCCTCCATACTTGCGAAATGTGTGAGTTTAATAATGAGACCGATTGTAAAGCCGACAAAAATGAGCACAACCGCTGGCTTGTTAACAAGCGGATGAATGAAATCAAACACAAGCTTATTGTTGGGAGCAACAAGGGCGGGGTCGGCAAAAGTACTGTAGCCACCAATCTTGCTGTTGCCTTGGCAGAAAAAGGTTTTGCTGTAGGGTTGGCAGATGCTGACCTTCATGGTCCCAATATCCCGAAATTATTGCAGGCTGAGAATGTGCGCTTGAAAGCCACGGACGTAGGCATTGATCCTTATGAGACCAAGAATGGCCTGAAGGTGGCTTCGTTAGGGTTTCTCATTGAAGATCCCAATATGCATATTGCTTGGAGGGACGCTGTTAAATATGATTTTATTATTGAATTGCTGGGAAATATAAACTGGGGGCCTTTGGATTATCTCCTTTTTGATCTTCCCCCAGGTACTGGAAATGAACAAATCACCATCATCGACTTTATTGGTGAAGTCGATGGGGCTGTGGTGGTCACAACCCCTCAGGATCTGGCGATTCTGGATGCCCGGAAAATGATATCTTTCGCCCGCGACAGTAATGTCCCTATCGTGGGGGTGATTGAAAATATGAGCACGATGTCTTGTCCGCATTGCAATGAGAAGATCGATGTGTTCAAAAAAGGCGGTGGAAAAAATTTAGCCGAAGAATTGGTATTGCCTTATCTCGGTAGTATTCCTCTGGATGGAGAAATTGTCGCTAATTCCGATAGTGGGCAACCCGTTGTCTTGTCTCGTCCAGATTCCGAAGCTGCTAAAGCCTTTATGCAACTAGCTGAGAACTGCCATAAGTTTCTCAATCCCGAATAGCTCGGTAAAAATTAACAGGTCGAACTTCTTTGGCAGGCAGACTTTCCCGGAAATAACCTTCTCTGTGTTTTCCCTCTGGCGAAGTTTGAGCTAGCCAAAGGGAAAGCGCTTTCTCAAGGTAAATCTAATGCAAACAATGGATTGCGTTTCTTGGTAGGGTTGAGGGATAATAATACTATATGTGGTTAGTTTCTGGATTATGAAAATGGTTTATGATTCTTCGATAAAAGCTTTTTCCTTCTTTCTTCATAAAGCTCATATGTATCTTCGCTTTTCTGGCAAATTAATAATTAAGCAAATACTGGCAGTTTCCTTTTTGTTTTATGTCATTGGAACTGCTGAAGTGTTTGCGGACACAATCAAGAATCCTGTTTACTCGAATAACCCGATAGCTGCAGAAGTGGATGGAGAACCCATTTATCTGGATGAACTCAAACACATCCGTATCCAGGAAGCACTCAAACAGTTGCATGAAATGCAGACCCGCGCCTTGAAGGAAAAAATTATTAATAAGCTTGCAAAAAAGCACCCGGATATGGCCGCAGAACAGCCTCCCAAGGTGACGGAAGCGGAAATTAAACAGTTTTATGAAAGCAATCCGGGTATCAAAGGGATAGGCGACCTTTCTCAGGTGAGTGCTGAAATTCGCGACTATCTGCAAAAAAGTTTCCGGCAGGCTCATATTGAACATCAATATCAGCATGCAGTGAGGCAGAACTGGGTCAAGATTTATTTAACGCCTCCCAATGATTTTCGTTTGGTCGCAGGGCTTGGCACAGCCGTGATGTGGGCGAAGGGGGAAAAGCCTTCAACCCGGCGGGTTTATGTGTTGGAGTACTCAGATTTTCAGTGCCCGTTCTGCAAACGAGTGCAAAACACTTTGCAAAAGCTTAGAAAAAAATATTCTAACGAAGTGCAGTTTGGTTACCGCCATTTTCCACTTCCTTTTCACAAAGAAGCACAGGGGCTGGCCCAGGCTGTTGAATGCGCCAGAGATCAAAATAAGTTCTGGGAGCTCCAGGATCTTTTCTATAAAAATATTTCCAACGCCGTGAGTGATAAGGAAGTTTTGGAAATGGCCAAGCTCGTGGGAATCGAAGATATGCGGAGTTTTGAGTTTTGCTGGCGAAATGAGAAATATGCAGAGCGAGTGCAAAACGATATCCGTGATGGAATTGAGTTGGGGGTTCAGGGGACACCAACTTTTATTTTGGGGGCTTACGATCCAGAAACCAGAACCGTCTCCGGCGAAATGTTTTCCGGAGCCGTCTCCGAGGAAAAGTTTGTTTATGTCATAGAAAAATATCTTGCCTCTACCAGAACCGAAGCCAAGTTGAACCGATAGTTTTTCCTCCCTTTACCATGATCAGGACAATGGTTTTTATTCTGGCTGGGATGATTATTCCAGTTTCTATATTTGCGGAACCCATTCCGTTTTTAGCTTCAGATGCTCCATCTGGTCCCAGAATAAAATTAAGCACCGTGACTGATAGAGACTCTGTCTATTCGGGTGACCGTTTCAAGCTATACCTGTCTGTCCAGATTGAGGAAGGCTGGCATATTTATTCTTTGCAACCTTTGGATGGTAATGAGTTGCTGGCAACTCAAATTATTCTTGTGGATAATATTCTTGAAAGCCAGGAGCGTTGGCAGGAATCTCCGACCTCCCTGATTCAGGACGATGCACAGGCAAAACTGGTCAAAGGCCATGTTGGCACTGTGGAGTTTCATAACAGTTTTCGTATTCCTCGAACATTCAAATCGGGAAGCTACTCCATAAAAGGAGAACTGCTATACAGAGCTTGTGACAACAACCTTTGCACCCTTCCTCAAAGCCTTCCTTTTTCCAGTCAGATTCATGTAGGTGGCATCAGATAGCAGGATCAAGCTACGTCAGAAGAATCGTCTTCCCTTATTCAGATACAATAGGATAAACTCGTATTGGCACCTGAATTGAAAACAGATTCGTATTGCGGAATCTATGCAAGTCATCACAACACATTTGAACGCAGACTTTGATTGCCTGGCCTCTATGATGGCGGCGAAAAAGCTGTATCCCGAGGCTCATCTGGTCCTTCCTGGGTCCACAGAGCGTTTGGTGGAAGATTTTTTGAGAGAGAAGAGCCCACTTCTTGAGTTCACCCGAATTAAGGATATTGCTTTAGACCAGGTCAGGTTATTGGTGGTTGTCGACACCCATACGCCGGATAGGATAGGGGTCTTTGCTCCTCTGATGGAAGACCCGCATGTGGAAGTCCATATTTATGACCACCACTCGCACCCACAGTCGGAAATTAAAGCTGGTCAAGGAGTGATAAAAAAAAGAGGAGCCTCCACCACGATCCTCCATGAAATTTTGTTGGCAAAGAATATATCTTTAACACCGGAGGAATGCACCCTGATGGCTCTGGGGATTTATCAGGATACGCAGTCACTGGTTACCATCTCGACCACTCCAGAAGATCTGGTTGCCGCTGGAGACCTGATTAAAAGAGGGGCAGACTTGAGCCGGGTTTCTGGTTATATGCGGCAACGATTAAACTCGGAACAACTTGATATTTTTAATGAATTGGTATCCAGTCTGGAAACTCACCTGATTAACGGGGTCGAGGTTGCGCTTGTTACGGCGTTTTCCGATCATTTTGTCCGAGATCTGGCCTGTGTGGTGCAAAACGTAATGGATATGGAAAACCTTACTGTAGTGTTTGCCCTGGTGCGGCTGGACAAAAAAATCTGTTTGATTGCGCGTAGTAGTAGCCCGGAAGTCAATGTTGCGGAGGTGGCTCAGAGCTTCGGGGGAGATGGTCATGAAAGTGCGGCGTCTGCGACCATCAAAGAACTCACGCTTGTACAGGTTACGGAAAAGTTGCTTGGTGATCTGGAACGTTTTGTCCAACCTTTGAGCCTTATCAGGGATATCATGGATGCTCCCGCAATTTCTGTGGATGTGAACGATTCTATTCAAGCTGTTGAAAAAAAGTTGACCCATTATAATTTGAACACGCTCCCTGTTTTATCAGGTGAAAAACCGGTGGGACTGATTACCCGACAGATTGTGGAAAAAGCTATTCACCATGTTATGGAAAAGGACCAAGCCGAGAACTTGATGATAACCCGCTTTGCGGTCACGTCTCCCGATGCCTATTTTAAATCAGTAGTTCCTCTAGTGATTGAGGAAAAACAGAAGCTCATTCCAGTTGTCGACTCTGAGAACAGGCTGGTCGGTGTGGTTAGTCGGGGGGGTCTGCTCCGCGCCCTGCACAATGACATGGCACAACAGGTAGAGCCTTCAAGAATCCAATTCCAGGGGAAGGCAACCCATAAGGTCCTGAAGAGCCTGGTCAAGGAAAGACTGGATAAAAATATTTTCAGGCACCTTGAGAGTATTGCTCAAATTGGGGATCGCCTGGGTGTATCCGTTTATGCGGTTGGGGGGTTCGTCAGGGACCTGCTTTTGAATATTCCTAATCAGGATATTGATATTGTTATTGAAGGGGAGGGGATTCCTTTTGCGGCCTGTCTCGCAAAAGAGTTTGGCGGCAGAGTGACGTCGCACGAAAAGTTTGGGACATCTGTTGTGATTCTTCCAAGTGGTTATCGAATTGATGTGGCCACAGCCCGCATGGAATATTACCAGCATCCCGGTGCTTTGCCGACGGTGGAAAAAAGTTCAGTCAAGTCTGACCTTTTTCGGCGCGACTTCACCATAAACAGCATGGCGGTTAAGCTGACCGGCGCCAATGCTTTTTGCCTGATCGATCTTTTTAACGGGGAAAGGGATTTAAGAAGTAGAGAAATTCATGTCCTGCATAGTTTGAGTTTTATTGAAGACCCCTGCAGGTTGTTCAGAGCCATACGGTTTGAGCAGAGGTTTGGCTTTGCAATTGGCAAACAGGCCGAGGCGTTTATGCGAAGCACCATCAAAAAGCGCCTGATTGATTCTTTAAGTGGAACGCGTTTGTTTAACGAGATTAGGCTATTGCTCCAAGAGAAACGCCCGATGGATTGTATTCGCAGGATGCAGGAGTTTGACTTGTTTCAGTTTATTTCCTTGAAAATGCTGGAAGGCCCTAAAGACCTTGAGGTTCTTGCCAGGCTGGAATCGGTATTCTCTTGGGCGGACAGGGTCATTGTTTCTGGAAAACCGGAAACTTGGTACGTCTATTTTCTGGGATTGTTTTATTCTCTGGATAATAAGGCGTTTCTACAAGCGGCAGATCGTCTGCATCTGCCAACGCGCATGAAGAACTCACTGCAAGAGGATAGAACCCACTGCCGTAAAAGTTTGGAACGGCTAGCGTCCAAAAATGAGTGGGGGCCAAAAGAGATTTACCATACCTTTTCCAACCTTTCTGTTGAAGCAGTTGTTTTTTTGATTGCGTTGCCCTCTACGGATCGGCTCAATCAGTATGCGAACATTTATTTTACCCAGTATCATGGCAAGGTTGAGCCTGCATTGACGGGGGATGAGCTGGTGAAAATGGGCATGGAACCCGGCCCGGTTTTCCAGTCTGTGCTCAATGCGATTCGAGAAGCGCGGATCATGGGCAGGGTGAACTCCAGAGAAGATGAAGTCGCTCTGGTAGAGGAGGAGTTCCTGAAACCGAAAACCACCTGAGTGCGAGGAGATTTTATTGCAGTTTCTTAAATATCGAGTCTACCGGTTTTTTCTACCAACCCAAAATAGGAAGAATATTTCCACTCACAAAAATCTTTTCAGGTAAGGCCGGGGGAGTCTATCCTGTAATGATTCTGGTCGCTGTTCTGTTCCTGATGCGACGTGTTATGCTTGGCGATTTAAGCAGAAACCGAATGTGCTATAATGGCTATATAAAATTTCCCTTTGAATATGTGAAGAGGTGATGGCCCGTGGCAAGTGTTGAATACCTTATTAAGCAGTTTCTGACTCCAGATAAAAAAAGTCTTGATTTGAGCAACCAGAATATCGGGGATAAGGGGGCTATCGCGTTGTCCACTTCCAAGAATCTCCGCCAACTGAAAAAACTGATTCTGCCTAACAACAATATCAGCGATGAAGGGGTGGCCGCAATTGCTAACTCGGAAAACTTCAGACACCTGACCGACTTGGATATTTATGGCAATGTCATCAGCGATGATGGGGTCAAGGCGATAGCCGAATCTCCCCATATGAGTAATCTGAAAAAACTCAGTCTTTATGGCAACCTGGTCGAAGATGAAGGGGCCATCGCTATTGCTGAATCTCAGACGCTTTCAAAGCTAAAACATTTGTTCATCACTTCAAACCGAATCCGACGTGAAGGGATTGAGTCTCTACAAAAAGCAAAATGTCGCACCCGGCTTTGCCATCTTCATGTGGATGACCTGAAGGATTTTTATTACGAAGAGGCCACGGACGAGGGTGACGAAGACTTGATCAATAGCTGGGAAGAACTCAAGGCCCAGGCTGCTAAAGATGGGGATTCAGAGGATTAATCTTTCCAATGCTGAAGCGAAAGCATATTTTTCTGTTAATGCTCTTTCTCCTGCCGGCAAATTGGAGTGAGGGTCAAATTGGTTCGTCCGAGCTGGTGGATTACGAGAAGCTCTTTGCTGAAAACTTGTCAATGGACGGCAAAGTTTTAAACCTCTCAAGAAAAAATATAGGGGATGAAGGCTTGAGAATTCTTCTCAAACAGGGCTTCATGAAAAAACTTAAAAAGCTTGATCTAAGGTACAACGGTATCAGTCCCAAAGGAGCCAAAACCCTGGCCCAGACCCCGCCTTTACCAAAACTCAAAACATTGATCTTGAGACATAATTTTTTTGCGGATGAAGGCACTGTGGCTCTTGCCAATTCTTCCAGTTTTCCTAACTTGGAGGCGTTGCAATTGGGGTGGAATGAAATCCGAGATATGGGTGCTTTGGCTCTGGTGCACTCGAAGAACTTTCCTAAAATGGAAAAACTTGATCTAAGGGGAAGCTTCCTGGCTGGAAAAACAAAAGAAACCCTCAGAGCCTCCCTGGCTCATCTGAAATCCTTACGTATATTCCAATCGGAATAACCCTCCCCAGAGAGCTAGACTTTAATGATTCCGCTATCCTCGTCATAAAAGAAGGTGTCGCCGTTTGGCCCGCGATAGTTTATTTCCTTCACTTCCCAAATCTGTTTCATTTTGACATCCGCTTCTGCGGCATGAAACCGCCCCTTTTCTTCCCGTTGCAAAAGGAGGAATTTGTTGTTGTTATTTGAAACAATTTTCCAATGGAAGAAATCACTTTGGACGGTTCCTTTTTCGTAGTCGATATTAATGATGTTCATTTCTACAACCCCTTAAATCTTAATATTTGACTAATAATTAATATTGGCGGCAATTTCACGGGCCTTTTCCATAGACCATTTTTTGCTGGCAACTGTAGTATTTTTTAGAACACGTAGAGCCAATTCCACGGTTGAATCGTGTTCTGTGCTCAAAGTAATGCCTTCTTTTTCAAAAAGCTTATTGAGATCGGATGTTTTTAAGGTCAACGAAGATTTTATGGGACCCGTCTTGTACAGCTCCCAAGCCTCTTTCTGAATATCTTCTCCAATGATATCATTGACGATATGAATCCCAGGAATAATGCCCTGTTCAGTGATGTCTATACCTGAAGGTGTGTAATACTTTGAAGTGGTGAGGCGAAGCCCCGAACCATCGCTTAGCCTGAAGATGGTTTGCACAGAACCTTTGCCGTAAGAATTTTCACCAATGATCAGAGCCTTCCCTGAATCCCGCAATGCCCCAGCGACAATTTCCGATGCGCTGGCGCTGTACTGGTTAATGAGGATGGCGACCGGGACCTGATGCAGGCTGTCTTTATATAAGCCACGGTATTCGTGGTAATCGCCTGCCGTTCTGCCTTGGGTATAAACGACCATTCGTCCCTTGAAAAGGAAATGGCTGGCCACTCTGACCGATTGGGTGAGCAGCCCGCCTGGATTTTCGCGCAAGTCGAGAACGAATCCTTTTACGCCATTTTCTTTTGCCTGTCTCAGGCTGTCTTTCAACTGTTTCTCGGTTTGCTTGGAAAAACTACTGATCTTTAAATAACCGATCTGGCTGTCGAGTGTCTTATATTCAACCGTGTTGATTAAAATAATTTTACGGGTGAGGGTATAGGTTCGATTTCTTTTCTCGTTGGGGCGTAGAAGAGTGAGGGTGACTTTGGTTTCGGGGTATCCACGAAGCAGGTCGGCGAGTTCCTCAATATGCATTCCGGTGATTTCTTTACTGTTCACGCTCACGAATGCATCATTGGCGAGAATTCCAGCCTTTTCAGCCGGAGAATTTTTCATGGTTTTGACCACAAACAACTTTTTATCTTTCATAGTGATCACCATTCCCAAACCGCCGTACTTTCCTTCTGTCTGGTGCATGGACTTTTCAAAGGAGTCTTTGTCCATAAACTGGGAATAGGTATCGAGCGAATCCATGATCCCTGCAATTGCCGAGTTTTCCAGATTTTTTTTGATAATGGCCTTGTTAGACTGGTCGTGGAGAAAATAATAAACCTTCTGGAGTTCATCCCAATCGTGGTTTTTATCGTAAGTCAGCGTGTATTGGATGTCTCGGTTCTTATATCTTACCGTATTGATGTCGGGGTTTTTGCTGAATGTTACCAACTCTGAGTCCGCATTTTTTATCATTCCTTCGATTGCGGCGGAAAACAGCTTTTTATGGTCGGGGGGGTAGACATATTTTTCTGAAACCAAATCTATGACTTCTTCAAATATTTCCAGGTCACTGTTGAAAAAGCCCGCATTAACTGTTCCCTTAAAGCTGGCAAAGCCCAGAATATTAAAATAAGGCAGACATAGAAGGGCAAAAATCCCTGCAACCAGACCGAATGAATATTTTTTCAGGTTTTTATTCGGGTTCATTTTCAGATTTTCAGATTAGGGTCAAAATTGCGGATGCAGACGGCTTGTAAATTAACCATTATTTTTTAAAATGTCTGTAAAAATTATTTCCAGATTATCGGTCATCTCATCGATACTTCCATGGGTCATGCTCGGTACCACTTTCAGAATATCATTAATGATAATAGTTGGTGTTTCATTAGCCTTGGCCTGCTTTGCCAGTTCCAGCGAACGGTCAGTTTTAGCTTTGATGGAAGCAGACTGCATGCCCTCGGTCATCTCCTTGCTTATCTTAAAATCACGGGCCAGAAATTTAATAACTTTAGGTTGGAAAATATCGATGCCCAATTTGAAACTGGTATCAAACAATTCCTGAGTGAATTCTTCTTCGAGACCCAACTCATCGGAGATATAAAATGCCATTGATGGGTAAGCCGTCTGATCACCCCAGTAAATGGGAAACTTTTTATGATGAAGCTTATCCTTAAACTTGGCGTGCAGGCGTTTGGAGGTTTCCAGGAAGCGGTAGCAATGTCCGCAGGAATAATTGAAGAACTCCGCCATCACAATTGTTTTAATATTTTTGAGCTTACTGATGTCACCGATCACTTCATACTTACCGCTAATTTTTTCACCAGCTTGAGCCCACCCGGACAAGAAGAAAAAAACGGTCAGTAAAACGGCGGAAACCTTTTTCATGAACAACTCCTTTTAATTTTATAACCGGTATTTATTAATGTTTGATTTTTGGCCAATATTTCGCGTAATTAAAATGCGGGCTGTGGTTTTTTACGTGGCACTGTTTACAGGCTTCTGTAGCCTGACTTCCAAAGCCCGCCTGCGGAGCCGATGCGTGGTTCCGACCCGCACCGTGGCATACCTCGCATTGGACGTTTTTCAGGTCGGGTGTATCCAGTTCGCTGATAAAGCCTCCAGGCAGGTTGAAGCCGACCACATGACAAACCAGGCATTCTGGGTCAAATGCCTTGTTGATTTTTCTTAAAGTGTTATAAGCACGACCATGACGCGAACCCGACCACACCTTGTGTTCCTTCGGATGACAGGTTTTGCACAAGGTGTCACCAGCATAAACAGATTTGTTTCTCTTGCTCCGTTTGCCAGACAGAGCCTCGAAGAACATGGCTTCGACTTTTTCATTATATTGTTCGTATAACTTTACCATTTCGGGATTAAATTTTACACTTGAATCCAGTTTTACCAGGTTATGACTCAAAGATTTATGGCCTTCAAGATCAACCTGCACCCTCAATTCCCCCATTTTTTGTCCCAAGGGCGAGGATTGAACGAAAAACTTGCCATTTCTTCTCACTGGTTTCATATCAATGATATCTGATTCGGTGGCAATATGCCCATTGATCACAATATCTATTCCATCGATATCCAGATAACCCAGTGCTGTTTGTCTCCCAGCATGAGTGAGAAGAACAATGATATCGGGATTTTCTGTCTCACGCATACGGGTGATTAGATTTAAAGCTGTCTGCCTGGGGTCGTCAATGTTCAGGCCAAAATGGTCATGAAACAAGTTGGGATCGGCCACTGCCAGGATGCCCACTTTCAATCCGTTAGGCAGTGATTTCACCTTTGATCGAGCCGGTTCAAATTGATCGATCATCAGGTTTCCTGCTATCCAGGGGATTTGAGCCCGGTCTTTTAAAAACTTGGAGCCATAAACCAGATCTCGGTCCCCCAGGGCGACCGCGTCGTATTGCATTTTTTCTGTTGCGATCAGAAGCGTTTCGGCTTTCAGTTTTCCCTGTCGTGTGGGTTCTTTGAAATGGTCGCCGGTATCGACAAGCACGAGGTTAGGGTATTGGTTGCGTGTATCTTTGAGGTATTGCATGCGCCGCTCAATGCCGCCCTGATCTTCTTCCTTGCTACAGCCGCAGGGTTTCAACTCCGCCAGCAGGTTGCCAGTATAGATAATTAGAACCTTCCGAGAGTCCGACGATAGAGTGGGGTCTTGATTTAATGAAAGACATCCCGCTACAAATATCAGAAAAATCAATATCGTTTGTTTCATGGCTATTAAAGTATCGGAAATTCCTTTTTAAATCAATCATGAGAGCCAGAACACTTGCGCCTGAGAGGTAGAAAAACCAGTGTTTTAGAGTGTAAGAGCACATTAGGGTTGTCAAGAGGGTTATCAAGAAAAATTTCATTTCGTTATGAATTTATCGGGAAACCCGCTAATATGCATGGAAAACAGGATAGTAATCCATGCCAATGCTTAAATCCGAAATTCATATGCATTCCATTTTTTCCGACGGCGAATTTGCGCCTTCGGAACTGATGAATATTGCGGAAAGAAATAAGGTATCCATTCTATCCCTCACCGATCACGATACTTTCGGTGGTATTCCGGAATTTCTTAAATCTGCGGAGGAAACAGGGATCACGGCTTTTCCCGGCATTGAAATTACCGTCAAGTTTCATGATTTTAATATTCATATGCTGGCCTACTTCAAGGACTATGAATCGATCAGTCTTGAACTTAAGAATCGGGTGGAACAAATGACTGAAACCAGGGAAACCCGAATGCGTCAGTTGATTGAGCAGGTTAACGAGGTCATTCCTAAAAGGTTCCGTGGGACGATAGAGTTTGAGAATGTGAAAAGAGCCGCTGAAGGAGTTCTTGCCAGGCCGCATCTTGCACGCGAAATGGTCAAGCTCGGCATTGTGTCGAGCACCGGTCAGGCTTTTGAACGGTATCTGGTTAAATACAATGTCGAGCGGGACAACCTCGACGTGTCAACCGCAATCAGTATGGTGCGGGAAAGCAGAGGGGTGCCAGTGCTGGCTCATCCGGGAGAGCGTTCCTACTCCCTCATTTGCCCCGAAAAAGGACGACAACCTGAAAATGCTCCGGTTTTACTGGAAGAGTTGAAGGAGATGGGGCTTCTCGGCCTCGAATGTCATTACCCTTATCATGAAAGAATGGGGACGGTAGATTATTTTGTAGACTTGGCAAATAGCTTCAATTTGATCGTCACCGGTAGCCGCGACTTCCACGGATTCAACTCGCATCAGCAGGTCAACATCTTCGGAACCACTAAAATGGAGCCCGTCTTTCTCGAACAGTTCCAGGAAGTATGGTTTTCAAGTAGTAGCCATCGCAACTGAATATTTTACGAAGCACAATGAGCTCTCCTCATTAAGGGAATTACTCGGGGCAATTTATTGGTGGAAATATTAATTACAGTGATTATCGGGTATTTGCTGTACCGTGGATACAGAAAATGCAGAGCGACATCCGATAGTGATGATGATTATCAGGAATATTCTATGACAGCTACTAGTCCTCCCCCTCTTGTCGATGCTGACTTTATTGCACCCGGCGGTCAAACAACTGTAAGCGGTCATCAGCTAAGCGGCGGTATGGTTTACGTTGGAAAGTTCGGAAGCGACCCCCATTGGGACACGCCAAAATCTTATATCAACCTTGATGCCAAGGTCGCAACGTCCGGCGAAGATATCTTCGGTGATAGTATGAATTACTGGCCGAGCTACAGTGAAATTTCGCCAAAAAGCCGCTTGGCATATCTTCGTTGGTTAGCAACCGGGCGGCGCGATCCTGAATACGGGGTCGGTTATGTTTTCCTGTTCTTCTATGGTCTTGAGCAAAGATTGTTCAAAGATGAGGCTTATGCGGATGCCCCGGCACTAATTCAGGAGGTAATTGAGCTTCGCAAGGTCTATGGCGGTAACAGGTCATTCAATGGGTACAGCCAAAACTTTCTGGATATGGCGGTACTGTTAAAAGACATTGAACAGGGTGAAATCAATTATGAGCCAATGATAGAGCCGCACAGAAGTTGGAAACTCCCATTACGGTTAAGAGCGGTCATCGGTTCGGAAATCAAAGAAAATGGCTTTATTAATGCAAACTTGGCCCTTGATTGGTGGGTCGCCAGTCGAGAGCGACAACTGTCACCAATAGTTCTCCGGATTTTTTCCGAGTTGCGTTCTGTTTTTAATTTACGATTTGACGCAAAATTCCCAGATGGTTTGAAGTTTGCTCCGCCTAAAGCCAAAATCAAGGATGGTTACAATTCTGCCAGCGGTGATTTCAACACAAGCATTTCTCTCGACTTACCAGATATTCGAAACACTAATACGCCACTTAAAAAGATTGATGCTATAGCCCAAAGCTGTGTTGAAGAACTGAAAAGCTACAGTCGTGCCAAAGCTAAAACAGAAGACGGAGATATCCCTCTTGAGGCATTGGCACAACTCCCCGCCGATATGTGTGCTGCGGTTTCATCAAAGGCAGCGGACAGCCTTCGGGCATGGTTGAGCCAAACAGTTGAAGGTAATTTTGCTTCGATTGCCATTGCTGACGTTTTCGAGAAAACGGGCGTTGATTTTGGCGGCAAGCCGACAGCCGCGAAAGTTCGCAAGGTAGCATCGGTTTTGAACTTTGCCGGATATAGCATCGAGCCGCATCCTGATTTTGGCGGCAAATGTGATGCCGGGCAGGACGTTGTGATTTTCAAAAATCAAGGGATAAGCGAGGCTCCGGCTTCAGAAGCCTATCTGGGCGTTGCCCATATGCTGGCACTCTCAGTAGCTGTTGCCAATGCAGACGGTGAAATTTTGGCTGATGAGAAAAAGCACCTCCGCGAAATGACCACACTGGAAGGCAGATGGCTTTCTCCGCCAGAGCAAAATCGACTTGCTTCTCATCTTGAGTGGCTGATGGCTTACCCGCCAACGTGGGCAGCACTTCAAAGCAAGCTCAAGAAATTATCGCTTGAGGGACGCCGTTTGATGGCGCGGTTTGCATTGGCAACGGCAGCAACGGATGGCCGCATTGATCCGGGCGAAGTTAAGTTACTTGAAAAACTATACACCTTGATGGAAGTCGATAAAAACCGGCTTTACGCTGACCTTCACGCTTTTGGAGGGAGGCCGATGGATCAACCTGTTTCCGTCAGAGCGGCGGAGCCAAAAACCGATTTTACAATCCCGGCGAAGGCAAAACCCGCGCCAGCGACTGGCGGGGCTATTATATTAGATATGTCGCGTGTTGAGCAGGTCCGGCAAGAAACACACGAGATTTCTCAAATGCTTTCAGAGGTATTTGCTGACCCTGAAGCGGAAGCCGAGCAAATACCTGAAATGGATGTTTCAGTTGAAGAGGAAAGCGAGGCTTTCTCTGGCCTTGATACTGACCATAGCTTGCTTCTTGATGAGCTTCTGGCCCGTGAGCACTGGCCGCGTGAGGATTACGAACGCCTGTGCAAAGAGTTCGGCCTTATGGCTGAGGGCGCACTTGAAACTATCAATGACTGGGCGTTTGATACCCACGACGATGCAGTCATTGGAGACGGCGACACGCTGGTGATTAACAAAAAACTATTGCAAGGAGACTCGGCATGACAAAAGGCAAAATCAAGCCTCGTGAACGTGATGCTGTAATTCAGGCCCTTAATGCCGGAGTGGTACCGCGTGTTGGTATCCAGCATATAGCGGTTGGGCGCTCAAAGGAAACCGATGCCCTGCTCAAGGATATTGAAAAGATCGCTGATGATGGTTCGGCTATTCGTTTCATCATTGGTGAGTATGGAGCCGGGAAAACGTTTTTCCTGAATTTGATCAAGCAAATTTCCCTTGAAAAGAAGCTGGTTGTGATTTCTGCCGACCTTGCCCCGGATCGCCGCCTTCATGCCACAGGCGGGCAAGCCCGAAACCTGTACTCGGAACTCATGCGCAACCTGTCTACTCGAACCAAACCGGACGGGGGCGCACTACAAAGCATCGTTGAGCGTTTTATCTCTGACGTGGCCCGAAAGGCGCGAGCTGAAAACATAGAGGTTAAAGAGTTTATCAGCCGCGAACTGTCAGCCCTTGAAGACCTTGTTGGTGGCTTTGATTTTGCCACCGTTCTTTCTGCTTACTGGCGCGGATTTGATGATGGCGACGACAATCTCAAAGGCGCAGCCCTTCGTTGGCTCCGGGGAGAATATTCAACGAAGACCGAAGCCCGCAAGGATTTGGGTGTTCGCACTATCATTGATGATGCGTCCTTTTACGACCATCTCAAGTTGATGGCGAAGTTTGTCGAAATCACCGGGTACAGTGGCTTTATGGTGTCCATTGACGAAATGGTAAATCTCTACAAGCTCAACAGCGCGCAAGCGCGGAATGCCAATTATGAACAATTGCTGCGCATCATCAATGATGTGCTGCAAGGCACTTCATCCGGCATCGGCTTTGTGTTTGGTGGCACCCCTGATTTTCTGATGGATACCCGGCGCGGGGTCTACAGCTATGAAGCTTTGCAATCCCGTCTTGCCGAAAATCAATTTGCCAGAAATGGGCGGGTTGATCTCACCGGGCCAGTCATTCGTTTGCAATCCCTGACACAGGAAGAGCTTTATGTGCTGCTCAACAATATCCGCAGAGTGTTCGCCCTTGGCGATGACGACAAGAACCTAATACCGAATCAGGCACTGGATGCCTTTATGACCCATTGCAATGATAAAATCGGCGAAGCCTATTTCCGAACCCCTCGCAACACAGCCAAGGCATTTGTAAATTTGCTTTCTGTACTGGAACAAAACCCAGGAACGGCTTGGGCTGACTTATTGAGCAATGCCGAGATTGAGGTTGAACTCCCACTGAATGAAGAAGCAGACGAATTGCCTGGCACAGTTCCTGCCGAGGGTGACGATGAACTCACAAGCTTCCGCCTCTAAACCCACATCAAATGCTTTCGAGCAACTTAACCCTGTTGTCCAGCGTTGGGTTTGGAAGCAGGGCTGGAGAAGCCTCCGCGCTATTCAGGAAAAAGCAACCGCGTCAATTCTAGCAAAGCAGCGTGATGTTATCATTGCGGCGGCAACGGCTGGCGGAAAAACAGAAGCGGCGTTCTTGCCTGTAATTTCAAACTGTATTAACCAAAGCGCAGAAGGTTTCAGCGCCCTCTATATCAGCCCCCTAAAAGCATTGATCAACGATCAAGCCCGGCGAATGGAGAGCCTGTGCGATCTTGCCGAACTGGATATGACACCTTGGCATGGGGACATCTCGGCTTCGGTCAAAAACAGGGCACTTCGAAAACCGCGTGGGCTGGTTCTGATAACACCGGAATCTCTGGAAGCCATGTTTGTTCGTCGTGGAGCGCAAGTTGCGTCACTGTTCGGCGCGTTGGATTATGTGATTATTGATGAGCTACACGCCTTCATCGGAACGGAGCGGGGCATTCAACTCCTTTCCTTACTCTCGCGACTGGAGCGCGTCCTCAAGCGTCAGGTCGTCCGAATTGGCTTGTCTGCCACCTTGGGCGATATGAACATCGCCGCTCAAGCTCTCAGGGCTGGAGCAGAGGCACCACCGGAAATCATCTTTGATGACGCGGATAGCTCGGAACTGTTGGTGCAGGTGCGTGGCTATGTAGGTGATGATCCTAAAAATGAAAACTCATCATGGGCCGTAGAAAGTCATTTATTCAACATACTTCGCGGTGAGAGCAATTTGATTTTCGCCGGATCGCGCAGAAGAGTTGAAAGCACAGCAGACCGCCTTCGCCGCATGTGCGAGGATATTGGCGCGCCAAATGAGTTCTTTCCTCATCACGGCAACCTGTCAAAGGAACTGCGTGAAGATCTAGAAAAGAGGTTAAAGGATGGCAAACTGCCAACAAGTGCGGTGGCAACAACCACCCTTGAGCTTGGCGTGGATATTGGCGATGTGGTTAGTGTAGCCCAAATCGGAGCGCCCCGCTCTATCGCCGGGTTGCGGCAACGTCTGGGCCGCTCTGGGCGGCGTGGTGATGCTCCCAGCGTTCTGCGTATCTATGCTGAAGAGCGCCTCTTAACTGCCCAGTCACCCTTCCCTGACCAATTACGACAAGATACGATTATGTCAGTCGCTGCCGTTCGCTTGCTGGCCAAGAAGTGGTGTGAAGCCCCCCACGGTGGCGCACTACACCTGTCAACATTAACCCATCAGGTTTTAGCCTTGATAAAACAATACGGCGGCATGGGCGCGCAAAACCTGTATAGCCAGCTTTGCACTAAAGGAGCCTTCCGCAACGTTGATAGGGCCCTGTTTACTAG
Organism: Nitrospinales bacterium; assembly: GCA_965263085.1. GTDB lineage: Bacteria > Nitrospinota > Nitrospinia > Nitrospinales > VA-1 > LS-NOB. The sequence continues at coordinate 810,628 of OZ253582.1, read as the reverse complement.
GCTATTGCGCCAGATGGGCAGTGATGAAGCGAAATTACTGGAACAGGTAGACGATGGCACTTTGTTGCTGGGTGAGGTTGGCGAGAGGATCGCAGACAGATATGACTTCTACGCAGTATTCCAGACACCCGAAGAATATAGGATGGAATGCGCCGGGCGAACCCTTGGGCAGCTTTCGGCAAAATCCATGCTGGTTCCCGAACAATACGTGATTTTTGCGGGTCGTCGCTGGCAAGTTGAAGATGTCGATGCAGAGAGCAAAGTGGTGTACGTCAAACCCGCTGCCGGGGGGACACCTCCATCCTTTGACACTATGGGTGGTAGCGAGGATACCAGTGATAAATTGGTCGAGGAAATGCGCTTGGTCTATCAAGACAACAACCCAGCACTGTTTTGCGATGTCGCTGCCAAGCAATTTCTTGATGAAGGGCGCAAAGCCTTTGCTGCTGCAAACCTTGGTGAAATTGGCATTCTGGTCAAAGCTAATGAGTCGTACCTGTTCCCATGGTTAGGAAAACGCCGCCAGAGAACACTATGCCACTGGCTGACCTATGACGGCATAGACGCAACATGTGAAGGGATAGCCATCTGCGCCCACGCCCCGCAAAATGAGCTAATGCAAGCCCTGTCAACAATGGTAAATAACCCGCCCCCAGATCCTATGGCCCTCGCCAGCCGGATCAAAATGAGGGATAAACAGAAATACCACGAATATCTGAGCGATGATCTGCTGGATGAAGAGCTGGCGCGGGATTGGCTGAATACGGAAGGTTTGCCCGAGATTGTTAGGCTGATAACAGATCAAAAATCTAAGAACTAAGGAATTCATAGATAACGTAAAATTTATTTCGCTTTTTTTGAAGTAGTATTCCCAGTTTGGTAGATTTAAATCCCCAAACCTAAATCAGGAACTAAAAAGGAAACACTGACATGAGCGATGATAAGAAAATAGTAGATATTAATGAAGGTTTAGTTAGACAAGAGCTAGGCCAGCTCGTTGGTAGTGTTGAGGACACCTTGAACACACTACTCGACGAAGAGGCTGATCAGTTGTGCAATGCTCAAAAGTGCGAACGAAGCCCGCAACGCACAGATAGTCGAGCAGGCCATTACAAGCGAGGATTCGAGACTAAAGTGGGTAAAGTTGAACTGAATATGCCCAAGCTCAGGCACGATAAGCAATCTCAACCAAAAAGCGTTTACGCGTATTGAGGAATGGCGCAACCGAGCACTGAAAGGTGCTTGAATATGGACTTACTCAAACAAATGGATGCGGAAAAAACATTAACAGCGTAAAACCACTGCGGAGAAAAAGCGAAAGACTTTTGATACTACCGAAGATTTTCCATTTATAACCCTTAAGATAAATTTTTCTTAGTAATACAGAGAGTAATACGTATGCTATTTGTATACATCTAACGCCGCCATCCGTGGCTATACCGGTTTGCCTTTCCAGCGTTTGACATCGCGCATGAATTTTCGCCGGTCCATGTCACTGTCCCAGGGGAAAATATCCATCAGGGGTTCCAAGGCGTAGTTTGATTTATCTTCAGGGGGAAGCTCGAATCTGCCTTCAGTGATGCGGTAGATATTGTTGAATGTCCGATAATTTCCGCACAGGGTGACATAGTCCCATGAAGTATTGCCTTCAATCAGTGCACAGAATTCTGAAGAGGAAATGCCTTCGTAGAGGTTAATCTTACCGATGTCGCCTTTTTGAATTTGGAGTTTTTCCGGTTGGGAAAAGTCTATGGACCATGGTTGGGGGTCTTCCTGCCCGAACACTTCCAGTTGGTAAACAATTTGCCAATGCCGCCAGCCTTCCAGAAGTTCACTATTTAAAATACGTTCTATAAAACAACTTTCCATGAAGTCTTCCACCACCTTTATTTCCCTTTTATGCTCTTCAGGGTCGGTGGTTTGAGTGGTGATCACCGGAACGTATGCGTGTGGTTTGAATGTGATCAGATGGCTGTCGTCCTCCCGAACTCGCACGAAATCGGATGACTGCTTTTCGATTTTAATTTCTTCTTTTGAAATATGTGCCATGTCGCCGGGGAAAAACAGCGCGCTGGGAACTTCTGGACAGAACGCTTTGAGATCATGCAGGAATTGATCCTGTGTTATCGGAAAGGAAACCTGATTCATGAACAATAACTCGTCTCGATAGCGGAATGCCGCAGAACCGGGCACGACAAATCGGGGCTCCAGTGCTTTTGTCACATTCAGAAAAGTGCAGTACTCATCAGTGGGCAGGGTGAGTGGTTTGTTGTAAGAGAGGTTCCCTTCAAGCAATGGAACAAAGCGGGAATGGAAAAAATCTATCTGACCGTATAATTCACCAATTCGCTGGATGATGTCGGGATTCACCAGAGAATCCACCTGATTCCAGATTGTCACTTCTCCATCATTCACCAAGAGTCCATGTTCAGGAAAAGGGTCTTCAGCAGTGCTCAACTGATTGCGCGATGGGGTCGGGGTGATGGTCACATCCTTGACTTGAACAGGCTCGAAATCTGCGACTACTTTAATATTTTTAAATTCCAGTTCGTGGAGTATGTCGAGTAGAAGATTGTCCTGGGGTGCAAGGACAATGGTGTCCGGCGTGAGAATTCGGTCATTTTGCACCAGATAAGCCAGAGTGCGCACGTCGAAATGATCTTGATGCCTGTGAGAAATATTGAGGACATCGAGCGGCGGCACCTTGTTTTTTTCCAGCGTGATGCTGGGGCACAATGTGTTGATCTCTTCCCAAAGATAATCGAACCAGACCGGGTCGGTCAGGATGGTCGTTTCTTTTGATTGTATGAGCAGGCAGGCATGCCCGACCAAGGTTGTCTTGATCATATTGCAATTCTCTGTTTTATAAGGAGAACTGAGATTAACTGAACAAGGCTACTAATTCAAGTCTGGAGTGCCTCTGTGCGTAATTGCAATGTCTTATCATGCAGGTGAACGTTCTCTCAACTCAACGAGCCATTACTCATTGGTTCCATGACTTTATTTTCCTGGATGCTTTCTTCCTAAAATAGATTTTCCTGGTTACTTTGGCTCGGCGGGAGTTTATTGAAATGTTTGTAGGCCATGGGTGTGGCGACGCGACCACGCGGGGTGCGCTGGATGAATCCGGTCTGGATGAGATAAGGTTCCAGCACATCTTCGATGGTGTCTTTCTCTTCACTGATGGATGCGGCTAGATTTTCGATGCCCACTGGTCCGCCGGAATATTTTTCTATTATTGCCAGTAGAAGTTTGTGGTCCATTTTGTCCAGTCCTTTACCATCCACTTCCATCATTTCGAGAGCGCTGGTGGCGACTTCGCGGGTGATCACGCCATCGGCCTTCACTTGGGCATAATCACGCACTCGTCTTAACAGGCGGTTGGCAATCCTGGGTGTGCCGCGCGATCGGTGCGCAATTTCATTGGCACCTTCAGGAACAATGGCGATTTCAAGAATTCCCGCTGATCGGGTGAGAATGATTTCCAGTTCCTCCTCGCTGTAATAGTCGAGCCGGTGCACCACTCCAAACCGGTCACGCAAGGGGGAGGTGAGGAGTCCGGCTCTGGTGGTGGCTCCTACAAGTGTGAAGGGAGGGAGTTCCAGTTTGATGGATCGGGCGCTTGGTCCCTGCCCGATCATGATGTCCAGTTTATAGTCTTCCATTGCTGAGTAGAGAATTTCCTCGATGACATTGGAGAGTCGGTGGATCTCATCGATGAACAGGACATCACCTTTTTTCAGATTGGTGAGAAGCGCGGCAAGGTCGCCAGACTTTTCGATGACCGGACCTGAAGTGCTCTTGATGTTTGCGCCCATTTCAGCCGCGATGATATTTGCCAGTGTGGTTTTCCCCAATCCGGGTGGACCGTAAAACAGTACATGATCGAGAGACTCCTCCCGTATTTGCGCGGCAGAGATAAAGATGTTGAGGTTTTCCTTAATCTTTGCCTGCCCGACATAATCAGTCAGTTGGCTGGGCCTGAGACTGTTATCGAATTGGATTTCTTCGTTGTCCTGTTCCGAATCTATAAGCCTGTCTTCTTTCATTATTTTTTCCTTGCCCTGCTATAAAATATTCAAACTTTCTTTAATAAGGTATTCGAGGCCGGCATCCTTGTTGCTCTGGTTATAAATTGTTTTTAGAGCTTTTTCCGCTACCGGTTTTTTATAGCCTAAGTTGATAAGTGCCGAGAGCGCGTCATCATAAAAACCTTCTTTTGGCTGAGATTCGGGACGATGGTCCATTTTCAGCTCTATGTCGGCCAGTTTGTCTTTCATTTCCAGAGTCAGTCGTTCGGCGGTTTTTTTGCCGACACCGGGGATGGTGCTCAGTCTGGCGGAGTCATTACTCATCACGGCGGACAATAAATCTGCAGGAGACATGCCGGACAGGATACCCAAAGCCAGCCGAGGACCGACCTTGTTGATGGTGATGAGTTTTTGAAAAATGGTTTGTTCTTCTTCTGTCAGGAAGCCGAAGAGTTTGAGTTCATCCTCCCGCACACGGGTATGGACTCGGAGAGACACTGTCTGGCCCGGATTGGGCAGGGTGTAATAGGTTGATAGAGGGGTGAAAACCTGATAGCCCACCCCGTTAACATCGACAATGCTGTATTCGGGAGATTTGTAAGTCAATTGTCCTTTAAGGTGGGCGATCATATTTTGTTTACCGCCTGTTTGACCTTCTGTTTCAGCCCGGCGCTATGAATGTGGCAGATGGCGACAGCCAGTGCGTCGGAGGCATCAAACGGTTCGGGTTTTTCTTTGAGGTGCAACAGGACTGACACCATGTCGCAGACCTGATTTTTATCGGCGCGTCCATAGCCGACGACCGATTGCTTGACTTCCAGCGGAGTGTATTCGGCGACTTCAACGCCGAAGTTGACAGCAGCCAGCAGCGTAGCACCACGGGTTTGCCCGAGCTTTATGACTGTTTTTACATTGGTGGCGTAGAACAGGTCTTCCACCGCCACTGCACCGGGCTGGAATTTTTCCATAGCGGATATTAATTCGTCATAAATGTGCTTGAGCTTCTCAGGAAAGGATTGTTTCGGCGAAGTGCGGACACTGCTCCAGTGTACGGCATGCAGATCGCCTTTGATTTCTTCGACGATGCCGAATCCGGTACAGTTACTGCCGGGATCGATTCCCATGACACGCATTTTTTCAGCCTTAGTGAAAGAATTAACTTTTTGGATGGGCCACCGCTACCTGCTAGTGTTTCAGCTACCTTCTAATATGGAGGCGATGACATCATCCGGGATGTCGAAATTGGAATAGGCTTTTTGGATATCGTCGTGGTCATCCAGAATGTCCATCAGTTTGAGAAGCGCTTTGCCTTTTTTCTCATCAATGGAAACGGTGTTTTGTGGAATGCGTGTGATTTCCGCCGTATCCATCGGTACACCCGCACCTTCAAGAGTCTTACGTACCACTTCAAAATTTTCAACAGCGGTGGTGATCTCGTAGTGGTTGTCAACAGTTTGCATGTCATCAGCACCGGCATCGGTAGCCAGTTCCATCAGGTCGTCTTCACTTTTAGCTTCGGTCTTGACGGTGATGAAACCTTTTTGTTCAAACATCCATCCGACACAGCCATTTTCCCCCAAGTTTCCACCGGCTTTACCGAGGACTGCGCGGATTTCGCTGACAGTGCGGTTTTTGTTGTCGGTCATTGCTTCCAGAAAGATGGCCGCCCCGCCGGGGCCGTATCCTTCATAGGTAACTTCTTCATAGTGTACGCCTTCCAACTCGCCGGTGCCTTTTTTAATGGCGCGGGTGATATTGTCTGCTGGCATATTCTGGCCTTTGGCGGTCATAATGGCGGTTCGCAGACGCGGATTTCCATCGGGGTCTCCGCCACCAATGCGTGCGGCTACGGTGATTTCCTTGATAGTCTTGGTGAAAATTTTTCCACGTTTGGCGTCGGCGGCGCCCTTTTTATGTTTTATACTGGCCCACTTGGAATGACCGGACATAACCTTCCTTTACTAAAAGGGCGTTATTAGTTCAGGGGTAATTTAACATAATCTATGATCGTCTCTCAACTTCGTATGAGTTTATGACTGAGAAAATAGTAGAAATAAGAATTTCCGGAAAAACCATCCAGGCTAAAGCTGGAGAAACCCTCGTGCATGCCCTTTGGGCGGCAGGAATGGCCGACAGTGTCAAGACCGGTTGCGCCGGAGGGGTCTGCGGGGCCTGCACCGTCACTTTGCGCTATTCTGACGGCCGACCTGGGGGAACGGAACTGGCCTGCATGAAACCGGTGGAAGCCGGGATGGAAGTCTTCCCTTGCCCTGTTGAAGCCGATGCTCCTGTGGCACCGGTGGAGCGACCTGAGCTTTTGCATCTGCAATCGGCGTTTCCCACCCTCAACCGGTGCACCAAATGTGGAAGCTGTTCCACTGCCTGCCCCATGTCTATCCCGGTAATGGATTCGGTTTTACGCATGCAACAAGGTGAGTTTCAAGCGGTGGCGGAAGATTTTACTACCTGCATTGATTGCGGGTTGTGCCGGTTCGTGTGTGAAGATAAAGTAAAACCGCATAATATGGGGCTCTGGTTACGCCGTTCTCTCGGCATGAGCCGGGACATTACGATAGAAACAAACAAGGATAATGCCGAGGAGGAGTGGAAATATCTGCTGGATAACAACCGTGAGCGGAGGTTTCAAAGAGCCCAGCAGTTCCGCCAGTCCGGGAGGATTGAGCCATGATGGAATGGGCGAAAGAGTCCTTGACAAAACTTGAAAGTTCGCGCTTGGCCCGGCTCAATCAACCTGCCCTTTTGCCTGACTCCATGGTGGCAGAGGAACTGCTCAAACAATACCATCCGGATTACCTGGGCCATGAGAGGCAGGTGGTCGTCGGCCCCAATGCCGGGGGCCAGAAATTTCCTTTAGAGCTTGCCCAATTGTTGGAGGGTCATAGCCCGGTCAAGCCGGACTACGTTCCCAACCCTGAAATAGAGACCGATGTTTTGATACTAGGAGGAGGAGGTGCCGGAGCGACCGCGGCCCTGACTTTGCAAGGGTCGGGACTCACCGTTCATTTGGCGACCAAACTCAGGTTGGGCGATTCCAACACGGTGATGGCTGAAGGAGGTATTCAGTCTGCGCTTGGTCCTGACGACTCGCCAAGACGGCACTTTGCCGATGCTCTGGTCGGTGGACACGGCGACAATGACCCAGACCTGTTGCGGATTCTTTGTGAACAGGGGCCTGAAAGTATTCGCTGGCTCAGTCAGCTTGGTTGCTTGTTTGATCAGGATGAAGACGGAAAGTTTCGCTTGCGCGGTGGCGGTGGAACTTCGGTGCCGCGCGTTTTGGCTTGCCGGGATTATACGGGTCTCGAGATCATGCGTGTGTTGAAAGACGCTGTGCGCCTGACTGATACTCGGTTGCTGGAAGAACATGTGGCGATGGAACTGGTTGATGACGGCAAGGGGCGGGTGAGCGGTGCCATTTTATTTGACCGTAGTGTGGGTCGGTCGGTCTGCGTTTCGGCTCGTGCAGTGATTCTGGCTACCGGTGGTAGCGGACAGCTTCGCCTGCAAGGATTTCCCACCAGCAACCATGTTGGCGCGACTGGTGATGGTCTGGTGCTTGCCTACCGGCAGGGGTGCCGGCTCATTGACCTCGACAGTTATCAGTATCATCCTTCAGGAGCCTGTTATCCTGAAGCCCTTGCCGGGCAGTTGGTAACCGAGGCGATCCGATCGGCCGGAGCCCAAGTGGTCAATGCTGAAGGCGTGCGTTTTATCGATGAGATGGCCTACCGCGATGTCCTGGCTGGGGCCATCATCAAGGAAACTGCTGAAGGGAGGGGCGTGAAAACTCCGCATGGCAAGACAGGAGTGTGGCTCGACACCCCGATGATTGATTTGAAAAAAGGGCCAGGGACACTGGCTCGCCAGTTTCCGGGATTGATCCATCGGTTTGAGCGTTATGATATTGACCCGGCGAAAACACCGATTCTGATTTATCCCACCCTGCATTATCAGAACGGCGGTATTCGTGTGGATTCGGAATGCAGAACCGATATTGGCGGGCTCTGGGCCGCAGGAGAAGTGACCGGTGGGTTGCACGGTAAAAACAGGCTTATGGGAAACTCGCTACTGGATATCACTGTGTTCGGCCGAAGGTCGGCGCAATCGGTTCTCGACAATATTCCCGAACGAGGAGCCGTGACGCTCACCAACTTGCAGCGGTTTTGCGCAGAACGGGCGAAGATAGAGAGCGAGACAATATCGCCTAAATTTTTTCCTGAGGCTTCTGGGATGAAACTGACCGCTACCTCTTCAGTGGAAGAAAAGCCGGAACAGGAAACGAACTCCAGTAATTTTGAGCCGCCCAATCGTTTCAACTTTTAACTTTTCTTAATGATGGACTTCTTATTCACCTCAGATGGACTTAAAATTCTCGGCCTTCTGGCAGTGGTGCTCGCCGTGGTTTATGCTCGGGGAAGCCGACAACATCGGCTAGCCGCTGACCCGAAGGTGGTGAAGGATCAGCTTGGCCGATTGGGAACCGACTATACCGTTCTGTCTGATGTGGTGCTACCAGCTGAGTTGGGAATGAATGATGTGGGTTATATAGTGGTTTCACCTTATGGGGTGTTTGTCCTGACCGTCAAAACCGAAGCAGGGAAAGTTATGGTCATGGAAAGGGACCGAGAATGGGATATTAAATCGCCCAGGGATGTTTTGTATAATCCATTATGGGAAAACCGCAAGCATGTCAACGCTTTGGAAAAGATAATCGGTTCGGTATACTTCATTCCAATCGTGGTTTTTACCCGGGCCGTCTTAAAGGGAGAGTTTGGGGCTCATATTGTCCGACTCAAAGAATTGGTCCCTTTTATTGAGAAAAACAAAATATCTCTCCTGCCTGATGACAAGCGGGATGAAATAGTACAAAAACTCACCACCATGGGTACTCTCCCTAAAGCTTTGTAAGACTAGTGGCCAGTCAAAATATCCAAAATGATAAATTTTGGCAGGTATTTATTCGGAAAATGGAATAAATACATTACAATGGTGCTCATTTGTAGAATTCGAATCAGCAACAGGAGCAAAGATGAAACGGTTAGTGATTTTGGCTATAGGTTTATTAGGGTTTTGGGTCATGTTGAGCGGATCTTCTATGGCGGTGTCAAATAAATTTTTATTCCCGCCATCGAGTTATAAGCCTTCTTGCGATACTTCCAAAACAACGGTTTGCACTATAGAAATCTGGCTGGCTCACAAACATAAAAAGCAGAAGAAAGAGATTAAGGATTTTCTGAAAAGCCGGTCTCTTAAAGTGTTGAACCATACCATCCAGTTCTGGAGGCCCAAGGGCGGGCACCCCCCGACAAATATCGCTATCGGCAGTTCTGTGAGCGCCCAAGACGCGCGCATGGTGATTGATTTTGCCTTGAAGTATAATGATCGCGTGGACCTTTTAGTCTTACGTCCACTCAACCCGCCAAATTATGTGGCGATTGCCACCTCCGCATGGGACGAACTGTCACAAATCCCCATAAGCCCGGAGGACCTTGAAAAGTTGCGGGACCCTAAACTGACCACTGAAGAATTTCATTCTCTTTACTATGAACTCACCAACGAAGGAAACATTCAGAATAGATTTTATTAACTGGGTGCGCCTAGTGATGATTAGCAATAGCTCTTTGAACCGAGATAACCTGTTGCAGCCAGATAAGCTTATTTGCCTCTTCGGTGTACGAGATACCCGTGTCGAGCATGAAGTTTAAGGAAGAAGCCCCCCATCACAGCTACGGAAGAATATCACGGCTATCAGGTCTAGGTTCACGCTGGTGCCGGGGAGTTTGACAAACCGGGTAGGATTTGATAGAAGCTAAACCTTTTAATTATAAAAAATTCACTTTTTAGGAATGTACCTATGCTTGATTTAGCATTTGCTATGGCTCCGCCGACAGATGGAACGGAACCGGGGGGAGGAAGTTTGCTGACGCTCTTGCCGCCGATGATCATAATGTTCATGATTTTCTACTTTGTGCTCATCCGTCCGCAACGGAAAAAACAACAGGAAGCACGTAAAATGATTGATGAGTTGAAAGAAGGCGACACCGTTGTGACTTTGAGTGGTATTCATGGAACGATTAAGAAACTAAAAGATGATACGGTTATGTTGCAAATTGCCGACAATGTCAGGGTCAAGATCAACCGCTCTTCTATTGGGACCAAGAAAGATTAAATTGAGGCGTGAATTCTTGGATGTATAGAGAACTTAAATGGAAAATTCCTTTGATACTCGCTGTGGTTCTGTGCGCGGTATGGCTGGCGTATCCCTTGAAGGAAAAAATTCCCCTGGGGCTTGATCTTCAGGGGGGGATGCATCTGATGCTCGAGGTCAAGGTCGAGAAAGCGGTGGAAGCCAGTCTGGAAAGGTTGGCGGACGATATTAGACGGGATATTACTGAAGAAGACCTGGAGGTGGACCGCGTCAAAGTCATCTTTACAGATCGACAGGTTAATGTGCGGATGGTGGATAAACTGGATCTACCGCCAATCAAAGAGATTATGAAAGGATACCATTTTTTCAGTCTGGTCAGTGAGGATTCTGATGGGCTTGGAATGCTCTATCAGATGAGCGTGGATCATATAAAGCAGATTGAGCAAAACGCAGTGAGCCAGGGACTGGAAACGATCCGCAACCGGGTGGACCAGTTTGGGGTTTCGGAACCGACCATTCAGGCTCAAGGGGAAAAACGGATTTTAGTGCAGTTACCCGGCGTGAGAGATCCGGAGCGGGCCATCAACCTGATCGGGAAAACCGCCCGCCTTGAATTCAAACTGCTGGATGAAGAAAATAGTCTGCAACAGGCGCTTCAAGGAAATATCCCTGAAGAATCTGAAGTTTTATATCAAAGGGTAGAAAATAAAGAGACAGGAGCAATCACCAAAGACCCTTTCCTCATAAAGAAACGCACGGTTTTGACAGGCGAAACTTTAACCGGTGCGGAGATTCGATTTGATCCGGATTTTAATGAGCCTTATGTCTCTTTGAGCTTCAACAGCCTTGGTGCCATGATTTTCCAGCAGGTGACACGCGAGAACATCAAAAAACGACTGGCTATTGTTTTGGATGACAACGTGTACTCGGCTCCGGTTATTCAGGATGAAATTGTAGGTGGGCAGGCGCAGGTCACGGGTCAGTTCACTTCAGAAGAAGCGAGAGACCTCGCTATCGTTCTCAGGGCTGGCGCGCTTCCTGCGCCGGTGGTCATTCTCGAAAACAGGACGGTAGGGCCTTCGTTGGGGCAGGATTCCATCAATAAGGGAGTTACTTCCATTATTTATGGAGGTCTTCTTGTTGTGGTGTTCATCGCTATTTATTACAAGTTGTCCGGTGTTATCGCAGTGTCAGCGTTGTTTCTCAATATTGTTCTTATAGCAGGGGCACTGGCTTATTTTGGCGCGGCTTTGACATTGCCGGGTATTGCGGGAATCATTCTAACCGTGGGCATAGCCATTGATGCCAATGTGTTGGTGTTTGAGAGAATCCGCGAGGAAATAAAAATTGGCAAAACGGTGAGGGCCGCAATTGATGCGGGTTTTTCCAAGGCCTTTCGCACCATTGTTGACGCTAATATCACGACCTTCATTGCTGCGGTGGTTCTGTTTCAGTTTGGCACAGGCCCGATTAAAGGGTTTGCCATTACTTTATGTATAGGGGTCGCAGCCAGCATGTTCACCTCAGTCTTTGTGAGCCGGGCTATTTTTGACGGAACCATGAGCCAGGTAAAACTAGATAAATTAAGTATCTAAATAGTATGAAAATTATTAGTAGTGAAACCCATTTTGACTTCATGGGTAAAACCAAAACGGCCCTGGCCATTTCAGGGCTGATCATCCTGATTGGTTTATGCTCCATTGCCCTGTCTGGCGGGTTGAAGTATGGCATTGATTTTTCCGGTGGAACCTTGGTTCAACTACAGTTTAAAACCCCGCCGGATATAGAAGTGATTCGAGACGGACTGAAGACCATTGGCTTTGGCGAGAGCACGATTCAGGAGTTCGGAACGAAACGCGACATCCTCATTCGCGTACAGCGTTCAGAGGAGAAACTGGAGGCGGTCGGCTCTCAGGTTCGTAACAGTCTGGGCAAAAAATTTAATAAGGAGGATATCACTATTGAAAGGGTGGAAATGGTGGGCCCGAAGGTGGGCCGTGACTTGAGAGAAAAAGCCCTTCTTTCCATCTTGTATGCCATCATTGGCATTGTGATTTATATTTCATGGCGCTTTGAGTTGCGGTATGCTGTTGCCGCAATCATTGCCCTGATTCATGATGTTTTGGTCACTATGGGTGCGTTTTCGATTTTGGATAAAGAATTTACCCTTGTGATCGTTGCGGCATTTTTAACCATCATCGGTTATTCTCTGAACGACACCATTGTCGTTTTTGACCGCATCCGGGAGAATCTCCGCCGCAAAGGAAAAAACACGCTTGCTCAAACTATCAATACCAGTATTAATCAGACGTTGAGCCGGACACTGCTTACCTCTGGCACAACTTTGCTGGTGGTGATATCTCTGTTTTTCTTTGGGGGAGAGATTATTCATGATTTTTCTTTTGCTCTGCTGGTAGGTGTTCTGGTCGGGACCTATTCATCCATTTTTATTGCCAGTGTGTCTCTGGTTTACTGGGACTCCCGACGTCGAGCATAAAATAACTCAGCCTACAGGCTTTGAGAAGTTTCCCGCCAGCCTTTATGTTGCCTGAGCCGCCGCCTGCTGGAATCGTTTGCAATCTTCCTTGAGCCCGTGCTACTGTTCACCAAGTGTGAGGCCAGCGTGTGTAATAGCTTTGCTGGCTTCAAAAGTTATTGCCCCGTGCCCCTTGTTAAGAGGCCATATAACTAGAGTATTCAATGACCAGTGTTTCCCAAAAGCCTCAACTTCAGCAATTGGTCGTTCTGCAGGGTTTGGATGATGAAATTGCTGAGCATAAAAAACTTCTTGCTGAAATTCCTGTTCAGATAGATGCCAGGCGTTTAGAACTGGAAGCAAAAAAGAAAACCCTTTCAATCGCTAAAGAAGAAATAGACGAGTTGCAAAAAAATCGTAAGGCAATTGAATCAGAAGTTCAGGGGGAAAATGACCATATGGCGAAAGCCAAGACCAAATTGCCAGCGGTAAAAACCAATAAGGAATACACAGCTATTCTTGCAGAGGTGGGTGCTATTAAGGAAAAGGTTACGGGACTGGAAGATAAAGAGCTGGAAATCATGGAAGCTCTTGAAGAAAAGCAGAAAGAGATTCCGGTGATCGAAAAAAAATGCAAGGAAGAAGATGCCGACTTCCAGGAGTACAAAGCAAAAAAAGATGGTGAGTTGAGCAGGATGAAGCAGGAGTTAGGTCCCCGGGTTGCCGAGCGCGAGGATGTGATGAGCCAACTCGAGAAAATGGTAATACAGCGCTATGAAAAAATAGCGAAATCCCGAGAGAGGAAGGCGGTAGCATTATTACGGGGAAATATTTGCCAGGGATGTTTTCAACAGATTCTGCCGCAGATGGTGGTAGACGTTAAAGTGGGTGAAAAAATCCAGCAATGCTCAAATTGTATGCGTTTTTTGTATTGGGAAGAAAAAACTGATAGTAACGATTCTTTAAAACCGAAACCAAAAATACTCCAAATAGTAGCGATTCTCAAAAAATTATAACTACAAATAGGTTAAATTTTTCTTACCAAACACAAAAGTTGTTAACGGCTATTGAAGGTGCTCTTGAGGCTAAATTTGAGGATCAATGTGATGTCGTCAGTTATCCAGGAAGTAGTAGTATAAAGCTTCCAGGAAAAGTTTGGGCCAAGTTGATCCCTCAAGATCCGTCAGGTTGTGAGTATATTATAATAGGAGTCTCGGCTAAAATCCCAGATCAAAACTGGGGAAGCTATAAATTTTCAGAGACTACTTTTCTGGTTGGCGCGGGAAACAATCAAGAATTCCATATCCGGGATCTTCCGAATGAGCATCAAGCTGCTATTGATGAGTCAATCGAGATAATAGAGATGCTTTTAGAAAAGTTGGAATAGATCCAACCTTGGTTGGAGAAAGGAAGATGGTTGATTTGATCCATTATGGTGTTTAGTTCTTTCTCGGTGGCTTTATTTAGTGGCTGTGATTTCGATAAATGAAGAAGTTTCTGAAGCTGCGACGCCGAAGTAAACCGGGTGACCGCTGTTTCGGCTTTATGGCCGAGAGAGAGGAAAGTCCGGGCTCCACAGGGCAGGATACTCCGTAACGCGGAGTGAGGGTGACCTTAAGGAAAGTGCCACAGAAAATACACAGCCTACCCGGCTTTGTGTCGGCGGCAAAGGTGAAAAGGCGAGGTAAGAGCTCACCAGTGCCGTTGGTGACAGCGGTAGCTTGGTAAACCCTATTCGGAGCAAGATCAAATAGGAAAGTGCTTGAGGGCGGCCCGTCCGATACTTTCGGGTTGATTGCTTGAGCCTGTTGGCAACAGCAGGCCTAGATTAATGGTCACCACTTCATGTCTCATGAAGTACAAAACCCGGCTTATGGTTTACTTCGGCTACCCGGCACCACACCTTTCACCCCCGATTGATTAAGTATCAGGTTAGCCCTTTGGTTTCTAGCATTTTGTCCTCTAAAGGACCTGGGAGCGCCACCCTGTGCAGAGCGTTGATGAGCAACACCATTACTGCCAGAAGGGTGATCGGTCAAATGTAATAGGAAGCAGGTTTAGCCGGTTTTCCTTCGTCTTTATGTCTTGGTGCGTGCTATAAAAATCAAAAAGCTATGATAGACTCTAATATTTTCCTAAAACTTTGGTGGGTGATTTATTTTGTTTTAGGGCTGTTCCTTATGGTTTCTCCCGCCTTGGCAGACCCCACCGACTTGCCGTATTTCTCTATAAACTCATTGTCGAACGAGGATGAGCTTGTTTTTGAGGGCACGGGGGATGAACTGCTCTTGGCTGAAAATCGTAGTTATCCCTCGGCGCTAAGAGAAAAAACAGAGCGGAGCAGTTTGCGTGGCAAAATTAAACTGGATAGCGACTACTTTGAAGGTATTCTCTCGGATACCCGTTATGTCCTGACATCTCCTTTACGCTGGGACAATTCTGACTGGGTCACCGCTTCCGTTGTGGCGGGTGTCACGGGAGCGCTTTTTGTTCTGGATGATGAAATCAGAGAGGACTTTGGAGATGGCAGAAGTTCTACTACCGACGATATATCGGATGTGTTTGAACCGTTTGGTAACGGGGCTTATGCCTTTCCTGCTTTGGTCGGATTTTATCTTTATGGTCGGTTTGGCGAGAATGAGAAAGTTGAACGAACTGCTTTGCTGACCGCTGAAAGTATTCTGGTTACCAGTCTGCTCACGGGAGTTTTGAAGGTAGGGGCGGGACGGGCACGTCCTTTTGGGGCTACTTCCGCTGACTCCTTTGATGGTCCTTTTTCGAGGTATGGAGCATTTCCTTCCGGTCACACTTCAGTCGCCTTTGCCATTGCGACAGTGGTTGCCAATGAATATGAAAATGTTCCTCTTGTTGCTCCTATTTCCTATGGTATCGCTACCATGACAGGACTTTCACGGCTCAATGATCAAAAGCATTGGGCGTCGGATGTTTTTTTTGGTGCGGTGTTGGGTTATTTCACTTCAAAAGTCATTCTCAAGCTCCATAGCAATAGGAAAGGCAGACACTTTACTATCTATCCTCAAGTTGATCGTAGAGGAGGCGGTTTGGCCTTGTCGACATCGTTTTAAAAAAGGCAAGTTAGCTTGACTTGTTGTCTGCCCTTGAACATTGAAATTTTAATTTGTGAAAAGAGTTACTGATTTTCAGCCCAAGTGGCCAGTTTCTCGCGGAAGATTTTTGCGTTATGCCTGACATCCACCGGAAAATCTGCATAAAAAAGTATTTTCTTGATTGAATGAGTGTGCGGGGAAGCGGCTGCAATTTCGAGCAATTCCTTGATGAAGGTTTCCCTGTCTTTAGCGACCCGATCTTTATTCTCCGGTTCTATAATTATAATGGGTTCCTGATTGCCTTCTCGCCCTTTACCCACTAGCGCGGAACGCCTGACATCCGGGTGCTGGTTGAATAGGGCTTCGCAGGGAATGGTGAATAACGTTTCCAAGTTGGTGGTGACGCGATGGTTTTTTCTGCCGCAGAACCAGAGCCGATTTTGTTTGTCCCATTTACCAACATCGCCCATCCTGTGCCAGAAGGTTTCGCCGTCCGGGATTTTTGCCAGACGAGTTATATTCTCTCGATTGAAATAGGTTTTAGTAACCCAGGGCGCCTTCACGATTATTTCTCCGGTCTGACCCTTGGGGACTTCCAAGTCCTCTTTCCATTTGAGAATTGGCTCTTCTGAAATTCGTATGATTCTTATTTCAACTCCAGGTACCGGTTTGCCGACGCAGGTTCCTTCGCCTTTTTCTGACCGAGACCAAGTCTCATTGACGATCTCCTGTCTTTCTATGGAAGTAATGGGGAGAGCCTCGGTGGCTCCATAGGGGGTCAGGACTTTGCACTCCGGTTGCAAAATGGAATCGAAACGCTTGAGCAAGGTTCCAGGAACAGGAGCGCCGGCGACCAGGATGCGCCGGAGCGAAGAAAGCCGTACCCCGTTTTTCTGGCAATAGCGGCTGACCGTGTCCCAAAGAGCGGGGGAACCAAAACTGCTAGTGACGCCATAGTTCTGGATGGGGCGGATAATATTTTCAGGATTCACCTTTGCCGGCCGGGCGGGGTCCATGTCTGGAATCACGCTGGTCACTCCCATTCCTGTATTGAACAAACCAAACAAAGGAAAGGTGGGTAAATCTTTTTCTCCGGGAAGAATACCGAAGTGCTCGCGCAGAATTCGGGTTTGCTGGTCGAACATACCATGAGTGTAAAGTACTCCCTTTGCCGGGCCGGTACTACCACTGGTGAATAAAACAGCGGCTGCCTGACCTTCAGGGGTTTCGTCCATCTGGTAATCGGCTTGCCCGCTTCGTTTTACCTGATCCAATGTGAGGCTCCGCCAGAACCATTTTTTTCCAACGGTTACTGAGAGTTGAATCGACTTGAACGATGTCGGCATCAAGGTTTTTATAGCATGTGCTAAAGGAACAGCAATGATTCCACGGGGTTCGGACTGTTTGATACAATGCAGAACATTTTTTTTGCCCAGTCCCGGGTCAATCAGGACGGGAACTGCTCCGGCTTTAAACAGCGCGAAGGTTAGTGTTACAAACTCCATTCCATAAGGAACCATTACTAGAACTCGGTCTCCTTTTTTCATTCCGTGATGAATAAGACCGGAGGCGATGAGATTGCTCTCTTTTTCAATCTGCTCGAAAGTGATTTGGCTCTTGCTCCGCATTTCAATGATTGCGGATTGGTCTGGCATCTCTTTCGCCCAATGCGCCAGACTGGCGGAGATATTGCAGGCTTTCATGGTGGACTAGGGTAAGTCGAGAGCAGTCTTGACCAGGGGCAGGGTCACTTTTTTCTTTTTAAGATAAGACTCCTGGTTAATGGTCGTGACCGCATTTTGAATGGAAATAAAGTCTCTGGGAATACGGGACAGCAGAAAATGAATGGTGGGTTCCGGCAAGGTCAGGTTGATATCTTTTGCCAGCTTCATAATAATTTTTGCGGTGGCGGCATCATCAATCGGTTTGATTTCCGCAACCATTCCCCACTGAAACCGCGAGGTCAGGTAGCTTTCCATTGTAGAATTCCTGTCAGGCGGAAGAATTGCGGTGAATGCAAGTTTCCCGCCCTTTTCCGTAATCTGGTTGTAAATATGATAAAGCTTTTCCTGTGCTGTGGGGGAGCGGGCAATGTTTTCGACATTATCCATGAGAAAAAAATCAACATCCAATAGTTGATCGAGAACCTGTTGGGCTTCAGGCGAGAGGCCGTCTCCTATCTTATTAGTGAAATCATTTCCCTGAACGCAGACGGCACGCAACCCATTGTCTGCTGCATGATTGCCTATGGACAGGAGCAAATGGGTTTTCCCTAGGTTTTTCTGGCCGAAAAGATAGAGAACTTGAAAGGGGGCTGGATTTCCGGAGCAGAACTCCTTCGCCGTCTCAAAAGCGATGCGCGAACCGTCCGAAACCACAAAGTTGGAAAAATCATATTCCGGATGGGAGGGAAAATTTAACAGCAACTGTTGGTCGGGTTTGTCGGTCATGGCTTCCCTGACTACTTCGGGCCAGCCTGAATTTCAATATATGCTCTGCCCAGCGTGGTGCTTATCATCAGAGTGCAAAGCCAGCCTTCTTTTTCGTAGTTTAAGATTGTGGTTTCATGTTTGATGACATTGACCATGTTCCAGCCTTTGTTGACCATTTCGTTCTGGTAAAAGCTGACGACTTCATTCAGGTCACCCCAACCGGAATAGAAAAACCGGCCTACCTTGAGAGTTCCGCTTCCCGACTCGTAGATAAAGGATTTTGAATGATCCCGTTCAAATCCATCGGGCACGGGGATATCCGAAAAAGGATAGGCCATCGCAGGTGGTGGAGGTGCCTGGGGGGTCGTTTCTTCCGATGTCGCGCATCCAGCCAACCAAACTCCAAATAGTAAAAATAGGAATAGTTGTTTAACCATTTGTACCTCCTCCAAAATAGACCACTAGTAAACCTGCCATCATGAGGCAAAAACCGATCACTCTCAGGGTGCCATTGGGCATTTCCGGAACTTTACGGGCAAAAGCTTTAACCTGTTCTGGAAAACAAAAATAAGGAATACCTTCAAAGACCATCATCAAGCCGAAGGCGGACAGGAACAGACTCATGTCTTGGTTCGTTTATAAACAAGGGAAAATAGTCGCATAATTTTAATGTCCTCAAATCTCAGGCAGGCCAGAGGATGAGAAAGTCCTTTCTGTGAAAAACGTACCTTCCACTCGCCGTGGAAGCAATGATTGATGATTCGTGGGGCCGATTAACCACACTGCCGATGGTAAGAACATATTGCAAGCTACCAGTGGAGGCCCTCCGTGCATATTGATGAGTAGAAGAACCAGCAATGACTGATTACTTCAGTTGGTCGGTTTGAGGAACAGGCCTATCGCCTATTGCGATTATCTTTTATCTCACAAAATGAGTCAATACATAATTGGCTGGGCCACATCCGGTGGAAATAGTGCAAGGGCTCATTAAGCTAAATTGCCTAGTGCTCGCCAATAAAGCCCCTGCCACCTGCCTCCCTTGATAGAGGGCTGGGTGGGAGGTTCTATTGAGGGGTTTTGAGGTTGTAAAGAACGGAGAAAGCATTATATAATTGTGGGGATTAATTTTTCCTTATAAATAAATCCCTATTTTCAGACTTGGTCACCCTGTCTTTTGTTGTGGAGACAATCATTCCAGTGAAAAATAGTTGTATCCTTTATTTTTACGCAGGCCGGGATTTTTAGATTAATTTTTTTTAACTGAAATATTTGTCGCGAGAGTATTAAGCTATATTTAATTTAACCGCTTTTTTTATGAGGGTCTGGTCCGTGTCGCCGGGAGAGCTCTTTTACAGAATTTTATTTTTGTTATTTGTCAAAATGAGGATTAAAAAACATGTTTAGATCTTTTGTCCACCGTGCCCGTTTAACTTCGTCGGTTTTTGTATTTTTACTTGCTTTTGGGCTGGTTGTTTCTCCCGATACCCTTTTCGCGTTAAGCAGTAATACCCAGCCGCTTGCGAGTAATATTTTTGTGGAAATCGCAAAAAAGCAAAATTCCGCTGTGGTTAATGTGAGCACCAAGGCAAAGGCTGCACCGCAGAGGAATTTCCCGGCGCCACATCCTGGACCAGGGCAGGGCCGGTCTCCTGATTCCTTCCGTGATTTTTATGACCGTTTCTTTGGCGAGCGTCCGAATCAGAGGCCTAAACGAGGTATGGGCTCTGGATTTGTGATCGACAAGGAGGGTCACATTCTGACCAACTATCATGTGGTAAAAGGGGCTGATGAAATTGTGGTGGTGCTTGAGGACAATGGAAGTGAAAAAGAATACGCTGCTACGCTTGTGGGGTCCGACTCAAAAACCGATATTGCCCTGATTAAAATCAAACGCGAACCGGGAGACAATACAGAGTTTTCTTTTCTGAAGCTGGGTAGCTCCGAAAACCTTGAGGTAGGGGAATGGGTCGTAGCCATTGGGAACCCTTTTGGTCTCAGTCACACTGTTACGGTTGGCGTGGTGAGTGCTTTGGGAAGAAGTATTGGTGCTGGTCCCTATGATGAATTCATTCAAACTGATGCTTCGATCAACCCGGGTAACAGTGGCGGGCCGCTGATTAATATTGAAGGGGAAGTGATTGGGATCAACACTGCCATCATTTCAGGAGATACCGGTGGAAATGTGGGAATCGGATTTGCTATTCCCATTAATATCGCTAAGGGAATTTTAACAGACCTGAAAGAAACAGGATCAGTAACCCGTGGCTGGTTGGGAGTCATGATCCAGAAAATTACCCCTGAATTGGCAAAATCTTTTGGCCTCAACCAAAGTGAGGGGGCTCTTGTTGGCGATGTCATTCCTGATGGCCCTGCTGCTAAAGCGGGGATTCAGCGCGGGGATGTTATTACCCGATTCAATAATCAGTCAGTAAGAGATATGGAAGACCTCCCAAAAATTGTTGCCGCGACAACCCCGGGCCTGATGGTCGATGTTGAAGTGGTTCGTGACAGTTCCAAGAAAATACTCCATGCCACTATAGAAGTATTAAAAGATTCACAGAAAATGGTGGTGGCCAAGGCTGAGGATTCTCTAGGCCTCCAGGTTCAGGATATTACCGAGGAGTTAGTGAAAAGCCTGCAACTGCAAAGTTTGGAGGGGGTTCTGGTTTCCAATGTAACTGCCGGACGTGCTGCCTCAGAAGCGGGCATCCGACGAGGAGATGTGATTTCAGAAATAAACCGGGTTGCGGTCAAAAATACGCGGGATTATCAAAACCTGTTGGCGACTGTAAAAAAGGGCTCATCTGTCCTGTTTCTGGTCAAGCGGGGAGGAAGTACCATATATATTGCTGTTAAAGTCGAGTAGATCATCGTTTTATCTTGGATTGATTTTTCACTTTTTCATCCTATCTAAACGTGCGCGTTCCCTCAAGATGGTTCTGGATTTTTGCTGTGCTTGTCGCGATAGGGCTGACGCAATCTCTGGCCTTTGCAGAAGAGCGCTACAACCGCAGAACACCTTTAGTCCGTGCTGTAGAGAAAGTCAGCCCGGCTGTTGTGA
Organism: Nitrospinales bacterium; assembly: GCA_965263085.1. GTDB lineage: Bacteria > Nitrospinota > Nitrospinia > Nitrospinales > VA-1 > LS-NOB. Next base: position 789,391 of record OZ253582.1, on the reverse strand, counting down.
ATATTTATACGACAGAAATTTCCCGGTCGACGCGTAATCCCTTCCGAAGTTTTGGCAATAACTTGTTTGACCAGTTCTTTAAAGATTTCATTTCTCCTACTGAAAACCAAAGGCGCAGTCTGGGTTCAGGCGTTCTTATCAATGATGAAGGATCTATTCTAACTAACGAACATGTCATTGCCAAAGCCGCAAAGATTCGTGTCACCTTGAGCGACAAGCGGGAATTCGATGCCCGTGTCATTGGTGCGGATATTAAATCTGATTTAGCGATCATTAACATCGACTCGAGCAAATCTCTGCCTTATGTTGAAATGGGGCGGTCTGATGATTTAATGATTGGTGAACAGGTGTTAGCTATTGGTAATCCTTTTGGTTTGCAACACACAGTCACGACCGGAATAATCAGTGCTTTAAACCGCAATATCAGAGCTGGGGAAAATATGGTTTACAGTGATTTTATTCAGCTTGATGCTTCGATCAATCCGGGAAACAGTGGCGGGCCTTTACTGAATATTAATGGCTCTCTTATAGGTATCAATACGGCTATCTACCAAAAGGCCGAGGGCATTGGTTTTGCCATTCCCATCGACCATGCCCGGCGGATTGTCGATGAGTTGATCCGTTATGGAAAAGTCCGACGCGGCTGGCTGGGGGTTTCCGTTCAGGAATTGGATGCTCGACTCTCGCACCATTTCAAACCGGACCGACAAATAGGGGTTCTGGTTGTTGGCGTTGCTGAAAAGAGCCCGGCAGGGAAAGCCGGTTTGAAGCGCGGGGATATCATCATTGCCATTGATGACCATGAGGTGAAGGATAAGTTGGATTTTCGCGGACGTATGGCTTCTTATACCGTGAACAGTTTGGTTCGGTTTTCTATTCTGCGAGACGGAAAAGTGATGGAGCACAAAGTCCGTGTTACCGCCATCCCAAAAACCTATGTTAAGGAGTTCACCCGAAACTGGCTGGGGTTGCGTGTTCAGGAGAACAGCGAGCAGTATGCCCGAGCCAAAAGGCTGATGACTTCCAAAGGAATGGTTGTTATGGAGGTGGTTCCCAATAGCGCTAGTGGAAGGATCGGTATCACTCCCGGTGATATTATTCGGCAAATGAATCAAAAGCGCGTGGATAATGAGGAAGATTATAACAAGGCTGTCGCAGAAATAAATAACCCGGATCGCATTTTACTGTTCGTTCAGCGTGGCCTACAAGGGTACTATGTGACGCTGGAACCCTGAGTTATATTCTGCTCAAGTCTGGAGTATTATGTGACTCTAAAATGCTGTTAAAACTTTTCCCGCATTTTTATGACGGTTAAACAGGATATTGAGGATCTCAAGCAGACGATTCAGCAGTATGATCACCTCTACTACGTTAAAAACTCCTCATCGATTTCTGATCAGGAGTATGATGCATTGCTTCATCGTTTGCGCGAACTGGAAACGGCCCATCCTGAATATGTTACCCTCGACTCCCCCACACAGAGAGTGGGCGGCAAAGTGGATGAACGATTTAAAGCGGTTGTGCACCCGGTTCCCATGCTCAGCCTCGACAATACCTACAATGTCGATGCGGTGCGAGCGTTTCATCAAAGAGTGCTCAAGGGTCTGTCGGATGTCTCCGAAGATTCGATCGAATATGTGGTGGAGCTGAAGTTTGATGGCCTCGCCGTAGCGCTCACTTATGAAGACGGTTTGCTGGTGAGAGGAGCTACCCGGGGCGACGGCCTGCAGGGCGAAGACATCACTGCGAATTTAAGAACTCTGCATTCTATCCCCTTAAAAATTGATACGAAGCTTTTCAAGAGGATAGAAGTCCGCGGTGAGGTTTATATGCCGAAAAAGGAGTTTAAACGCATCAATGCCGAGCGCGAAGCAGAAGGAAAGGCCCTATTTGCCAATCCCAGAAATGCTGCCGCCGGGGCTTTACGCCTTCTTGATCCCGCTATCACAGCGCAGCGTAAACTCGACATATTTATCTACGCAGTAGGGTTTCTCGATGTCAATCCTTTCAAGACTCATTATGAGTTGCAGCGCAAACTCGATGCATTGAGGTTTCCGGTTAATAAGTACAACCGACTCTGTACAAACTTTGAATCGGCACTTGCCTTGATTGAGGAGTTTCGCGACAAAAGAAAAGAGCTTGATTATGAAGTGGACGGCCTAGTGATTCAGTTGAATTCACTAGCTCACCGCAAAACGCTGGGTGAAACTTCCAAGTTTCCGCGCTGGGCAGTGGCCTACAAGTATGAAGCGGAACAGGTGGTGACCGAAATTATAGATATTGTTTGTCAGGTGGGCAGGACCGGATCCATCACACCTGTTGCCGAGTTAAAACCAGTGTTGATATCAGGTTCTACTGTCAGCAGGGCGACCTTGCATAACGAAGATGAGATCAAGCGGAAGGACATTCGTGTCGGCGATCAAGTGGTGATCGAAAAAGCCGGTGAAATCATTCCCAAAATTATCCGTGTTATTAAACTTTCAGGAGAACGGTCTCAGTCTTTTAAGATGCCCAAGACCTGCCCTGAATGTCAGTCTTTAGTTCACCGCCCCGAAGGCGAAGCGGTCTGGCGATGTGTGAACAGTGCTTGTCCGGCCCAGTTGAAAGAAAGGCTTAAGCATTTTTCTTCCCGAAAAGCGACGGACATTGACCACCTTGGTCCAGCGGTGATAGAACAGCTTGTCGATTCGGGACGTGTCAAAAACTTTTCTGACCTTTACACCCTTAAAATGGATGAGGTTGCTTCTTTGGAGCACATGGCGGATAAGTCGGCGCAGAATCTTATTTCAGCAATTGCAAGGAGTAAGTTGGTGGGGCTTTCCCGTTTTCTTTATGCCTTGGGAGTGCGACATGTGGGGCAACGCACGGCAATCCTGCTGGCTAGGAAGTTCCGCTCTCTAAAAGTATTGCAGGAGATGGGTTATGATGAACTGGAAAAAATTGATGAGATAGGGCCGGTCATCGCAGAAAGCCTGAAAGTGTTTTTGGATCGAGACACTAACAAGCAGGAAATTGAGCGGTTGTTGGAACAGGGCATCCTTATGGAAGAGCAGGGTGACGCTCCCGAAAGCGGAGGATTGCTCGAAGGCCGACAGTTTGTTCTCACAGGAGTCTTGACCCGGTTCACCCGTGAGGAAGTCAAGGAGAAAATACAATCTCTGGGAGGTCGGGTAACCTCTACAATTTCCAAAAAAACTGATTATCTGGTGGCAGGAACTTCAGCCGGATTGAAACTGGAAAAAGCCCGGAAACTCGGTATCAAGGTATTGGATGAGGAAGCGTTACAAAAATTAATGGGGGTTGGTTAGGTTCTTCAGCGGGCAACTGATGAGTGGACTCGTCGGCGGGCTGGTCGCTTTGTATTTTGGGGTCTTCGACCATCGGGTTTTCTGGCTTTTGGCGGGAGGCCTCGGCGCTTTCTCATGGGGGGTTTGCCTTCTTTTTCTTCCAGAAATAATTCTTCCTCGGGCCAGGAGACGGGGATTTTATTTTTCAGGTAATCCTCGACTCGCTCCAAATGCTGGGCGAAGTCTTCACAGCAAAGTGTGATGGCGGTACCTTTATTTCCGGCACGTGCTGTCCTGCCTATGCGATGGACATAGTCTTCTGCGTCTTGTGGCAAATCATAATTAATGACATGCGTAATATTGTCAATGTGCAGTCCTCGCGATGCGACATCGGTGGCGATGAGAATATCGAGCGCTCCTTCCTGAAATTTTTCCAGCACCCGAATTCGTGCCTTCTGGTGAAGGTCTCCACTGATCTGTCCGGCGTTAAAGCCGTTGTGGTTCAACTTCCACTCAAGAATCTCACATTCAATTTTAGTGTTGGAAAAAATCAGAACCTTTTCTCCTGCCTCTTTTTTCATCAAACCTAAAAGGAGGTTGAATTTTTCATGTTGCCCGACATGATAAAGGATCTGGGTGACCTGGTCCACCACAGCTTTTTCTGGCTCAATGGCTACCTTGACCGGATTGTTCATGTGCTCGTAGCACAACTCCATGACTCGGTGATTGAGCGTTGCTGAAAACAGCATGGACTGGCGTTTGTCATAGGGTGAACAGTTGCGGAATAAATAACGCAGATCGGCAATGAAACCCATATCAAACATGCGGTCGGCTTCGTCCACGACCAGAACTTCCACCTGCTTCAAACTGAAGAATTTTTGCTTGTAGAAATCGATCAATCGGCCCGGTGTAGCGATGAGAATGTCCACTCCATCCTTGATCTGGTTTCTCTGTTTATCATAATCAATCCCGCCGATTACACAAACTGTGCGGAACGAGCAATGTTTGCCTAGAAGCAGGGCATCCTTTTCGATTTGACGTGCCAGTTCGCGGGTCGGAGCGATGATCAATGCTCGCGGGCCTGTTTTTCCTTTAGGTACGAGTGGTGAAGTGTTTTCCAGCAGTCGAGTCAGTAGGGTGATCAAAAACGCAGCGGTTTTTCCTGTTCCAGTTTGGGCTTGTCCGGCCAAATCCTTGCGCCCAAGAGTGATGGGCAAAGACTTGCTCTGGATTGGTGTGCAGATTTCAAATTTTGCGTCGCGAATACCCTTTAAGACCAGTTCTGGCAAGGGTAGAGATTCAAAGGTTAATAGTTCCAAAAGATACTCCGGGTGGGCGCTTCTCACAGGGACTCTTGGGAGTTAGAGCCTTGATTTTCAAGTAGCTAGAAATCTTTACTGAAGACAAGAGTTATTATGCAAGGCTTACTCTTGATTTGCAACTCAAATTTCATTTTTCTTGACTTTAGAGGGGGGGGGATGTTTAAATTCCTCTTCAATTTTGATTCCGGTAACTGCTTCGATTGTAGGCTCGCCTGTACTTGAGTTCAAAGAATTTTCCCTTTGATTTTCAATGGTTTTTGTTTTATTCAAGAGAGCAGGCTGGAAAATTGAAACAAGGTAAGAAAATGGGGTAATTGTTCTCGTTTTTAATCTGGCCTTTACCGGATAGACGCGTTTTGAATGAACCACGGGGTTTTTCCCGTTTTGAGGTGCTTTTGTGATTCAACATGATGTGGTGATTGTGGGTGCTGGTCTTGCCGGGATGCGCTGTGCTCTGGAAGTGTGTAAGGGACTGGATGTGGCCGTGTTGACCAAGGTGTATCCTTCTCGATCCCATTCGGGTGCGGCACAAGGCGGAATTGCCGCTTCTCTGGGAAATTCGGAGCCAGATAGTTGGGAAGAGCATATGTACGATACCGTTAAAGGTGGCGATTTTCTCAACGATCAGGATGCGGTGGAAGAATATGTTAAAGCCGCTCCCAGGATTATCTATGAATTAGAACATATGGGTTGTATTTTCAGCCGTATGCCGGATGGAAAAATCGCCCAGCGCAGTTTCGGTGGGCATTCCAAACCGCGCGCTTGTTTTTCTGCCGACCGCACTGGTCATGCCATTCTGCATGCCCTTCATGAGCAACTCATGAAGAATGCAAAATCCGTAAAAATTTATAATGAGTGGTACATGCACTCTCTGATTGTTGATGGCGATCGTTGTAACGGTGTGGTGGTCAGCAATATCCAGACCGGGGAGGTTGAAGTGATCCAGGCCAAGGCCGTGGTATTTTGCACCGGGGGATATGGCAGAGTTTTCAAAATCACTTCCAATGCTTTTGCCAGTACGGCTGATGGGGTCATGGCCGCGTTCGAAGTAGGCCTTCCTCTCGAAGACCCCGAGTTTGTACAGTTCCATCCATCAGGATTGTACCGCCAAGGAATTTTATTTTCAGAAGCGGCGCGGGGAGAAGGGGCATATCTCTTGAATGGAAAAGGCGAACGCTTCATGGAAACGTATGCTCCGTCGCGTATGGAGCTGGCGCCCCGCGATATCGTAGCCCGGGCCGAGCAGAGCGAAATCGATGCTGGGCGTGGTGTGAACGGTGAAAACTGTATCAATCTCGACTTACGTCATCTGGGTAAGAACCGGATCATGGAACGCCTGCCGCAAATCCGGCAACTAGGTATCGATTTTCTCGGCATCGACTGCATTACAGATTGTCTTCCTATTCAGCCTACTGCGCATTATTCGATGGGCGGTATTCCGACCGATAAATTTAGCCATGTCATCAGTGATGAAAACGGCACTCGCATGAACGGATTTTTTGCCGCCGGGGAATGTGCCTGTGTCTCCGTTCATGGTGGAAATCGGCTAGGGACAAATTCCCTTCTGGAAGCCGTGGTGTTTGGAGAACGTGCGGGTAAATCCGTACTTGAATATGCAGTGGGCATCGACTACGGAAGTGTCAATGAAGGCAAGGAAAAAGCCCGGGTGCTGGAAAAGTTTGAAGATGTTTATCAAAGAGATGGCTCGGAAAGCTATAATGTCATCCGTGAAGAAATGAAAGAGATAATGATGACACATTGCGGAGTTTTCCGCGATGAAGAAAAACTTAAAATCTGTATTGAAACCTTGAAAGGACTGCAGGAAAGGTTCAAAAAAGGTAAAGTGACGGACAAAGGCAAGCTGTTCAATACGGAAATTTATGAAATCCTTGAACTGGGGAATATGTTGGGCATGGCCTGGATCATTGCCAGCGCCGCCTTGCGAAGAAAAGAAAGCCGTGGCGGACATTTCCGCACCGATTTCCCGAAACGCGATGACGAAAACTTTCTCCATCACTCAATGGTCTTCGATTCACCGGATGAGCTGGTTATAAAAAAGAAACCCGTCGTGATAACCAAATATCAACCCGCAGAGAGAACTTATTAATGGTGACTTTCAGAATCAAGCGCTTCAACCCGGAAAAACAGCCGGAGCCGTATTTCGAGGAATTCCAATTGGATATTCCAGAGGGCGCCACCCTTCTCGATTGCATGAACCAGATCAAATGGACTCTGGATGGTAGTTTCTCCTATCGCATGTCCTGCCGCAGTGCCATTTGCGGGTCCTGTGCCGTCAAGGCCAATGGTCACGCTCTTCTAGCTTGCCAACGTCAGGTCGCACACATTATTGGTAACGACGAGATCATAACGCTCGAACCTTTGGGCAACATGAAACCGGTGAAAGACCTGGTGGTCGACTTCACTCCGTTCTGGGACAAGATTAACCATGTCAAACCTTATCTCGAACCGAAAGAAGCTCCACCGCAAAAAGAGCGGCACCAAAGTCAGGAAGATTTCCTGAAGATCGATGATTCGAGCACCTGCATCATGTGCGGAGCCTGCTATTCAGATTGTAACGTGCTGGAAGTGGATGACAACTTCCTTGGTCCAGCGGCTCTTGCCAAGGCGCAACGGTTTGTCGGTGACTCCCGTGATTCCCAAACTCTCGAGCGGGTCAAGGAACTCAGCGAACCGGGCGGCATCTGGGACTGCACCCATTGCGGAGAATGCGTCGAGCGTTGCCCGAAACCAGCACGCCCATTTGACCGCATCAAAGAAGTCATGACCGTGGCCCTCGAGCAGGGTGTGCACAACAACAACGGAGCCCGGCACGCGCTTTCCTTTTTCAATTCCGTAAAAAGAAGCGGTTCTCTGAATGAGAACAGGATTCCGGTTGAGTCGATGGGATTTTTCAATATCTCAGGACTGTTGAGCTTGATTCCTGTTGGGTTGCGCATGCTCCTAAAGGGAAAGGTTCCCCCGATCATTCATCATTCCATTGATGAAATGGACGACGTTAAACGAATTTTCAAGGAGTTAGATCAATGAAGTTTGCCCTGTTTACTGGATGCGTTGCCAAAGGGGCAACCCGGGAACTGATGCTTTCCACCACCAAGGCTGCCGAAGGCCTCGGGTTTGAATTTATAGAGATGAAAAGCGCTTCCTGCTGTGGTGCCGGGGTGGTTTCCGAGAAAAGCCCCCTGCTCGCCGATGCGCTTAACGCGCGTTCGTTTTCCATTGCCGAAAAACAGGGCCTCGACATCGTTACCATCTGCTCCACCTGTCAGGGCACCTTGAAAAAAACCGAAGCTCATCTCAACGAAGATGCCGAATATAAAAAGAAGGTCAACGATATTCTCGATGAAGGCGGGCACCAGTATAACGGCAAGACACGGATCAAACATTTTGCCAACATCCTGGCGACCGAAGAGGGTATGACAAGATTGAAGGAACGCATCAAACGACCGCTAACAGGACTCAAAGTCGCTGCATTTTACGGTTGCTATGTCCTACGTCCATCAGAAAACTCGGACTTCGAGAATCCCGATAATCCTACTGGTATGGAAGATATTTTTGCGGCATTGGGTGCGATACCGGTTTATTATCCCAGCCGCGTCAAGTGTTGCGGGTTTCCCATTGTCATGATGAATAAACCGGCTTCTCTGGATATGTCGGGCAATGCTCTGCTGGATGCGATTGATCACGGCGCCGATGTGGTGGCGACCGGGTGTCCGCTATGTCATTTGAGTCTAGATTCCTATCAGCCGGAAATTGAAATTTTGCAGAAGAAAAATAATTCCATCCCTGTTTTACATCTTCCTCAACTCGTTGCCCTGGCATTGGGCTATTCCCCCAGCGAACTGGGTATGGATAAACATATCGTCTCCACCCTCAAAATCAACGAAATTATTTCCGCTTGCTAGATCTTGCGGCCTCTAATTCTGTCTCTGTAAGCACATTGCGCTGAGAGTACCGCTACTGACGGTAAAAGGTTATTACAAATTTCCAGCTTAGACACTCTGTTAAAATTGTCGGAGTGGTGTCTCTAAAAGCAGTTATCGTATCAAGTCATCCATTTCTTCCAGCTGGAAAACAAAAAGGACCTTTTATTGATCCAAATCCAATCACTGTCGAACAAGTATTTAACGAAGTCGACAAGTTCATACCGCTGACCTTATAATGATATTTATACATACATTAGCTTAAGAAGTGGTACGACTTACAGTTGCTGTCCAACTGGCGGGGAGAATGAATTTCTGTCTTTAATGGCTTATTAAATTGCCTACGCTCAATTCGGAAGAACAACTCTCCTTGATGCAAGGGGCTGCCCTGAAAGGGAATGAAAAACATTTCCTCCCTTGTCCTCGTACAGGTTAAGATTGTTGAGAATCTAATGTGGAGGCTATATTTGGTGACTTCTTTCAAAAAACAGATTGTTGTTCTACTGGCAGGCCTTGCTGTATTCGGTATCATTCTTCTTATTCCGACACCGGAGGGGCTGGCTCTGGTTGGGCAACGCATGCTGGCGGTGACCGCGCTCATGGCGATCTGGTGGGTAGGCGAAGGGACTTCACTTGCGGTGACGGCTCTGTTGCCGCTGGTTTTATTCCCCGCACTGGGCATCCTACCCAGCAAGTTGGTAGCTCCAAATTATGCCAACCATCTCATCTTTCTGTTTCTCGGTGGATTCATGGTTGCGCTCGCTATGGAGAAATGGACTTTCCACAAACGTCTGGCGTTGTGGGTCATTTTTGCCATTGGCACTCGGCCTCAGCGATTAGTTCTGGGGTTCATGACTGCGACCGCTTTTTTATCGATGTGGATCTCAAACACTGCTTCGACCATGATGATGTGTCCGGTTGCTATGGCGGTGGTGCGACAAATTGCCCTCGACGCGTCTTTGAACGGGGAGCAAAATTCCGAATCAAAAAAGCAGATTGAAAATGGATTGGGACTCGTCCTCATGCTGGGTCTGGCCTATTCTGCCAGTATTGGCGGGGTGGGCACTCTCATTGGTACCGCGCCCAATATTATCTTTGCCGGATTTTATAAAAAACTGTTTCCGGATAACCCGGAAATAACTTTTTTCCAGTGGATGGTGATGGCGATTCCTGTGGTGATGGTTTTTGTTCCGATAGTATGGATGTACCTGTGCCGTTTTGTGTCTCCCTTTCCGTTAAAAAGCATTTCTGCCAGGAGTGATAGAATTATTCAGAGAGAACTGGATGATCTGGGTTCTATGAATCCCGCTGAAAAAAAAGTGGCGGCGGTGTTTTGTCTCACTGCTTTTTTATGGATATTTCGTCAACCTATTGTGTTGGGGGAATTTGTCATCCCCGGTTGGTCTGGGCTGTTTGCCAGTCCCAAATACCTGCACGACTCCACGGTGGCTATGGCGATGGGAGTGCTGCTGATGATTCTGCCGGTTGATGGAAAAACGGGACAGAACTTAAACGGCAAGCGGGAGTACTTTGTGCTCGACTGGAAAACTGTGCAAGAGAAAATTCCCTGGGGCATTTTGCTTCTGTTCGGCGGTGGGTTTGCGTTGGCCGGCGGATTTGGCGCGAGTGGACTCGATAAGTGGATAGGAAGCAAACTCACCGGTTTTGCAGGTTGGCCTTTATGGTGTGTGGTTCTCAGCATTTGTCTTGCTATTACTTTCCTGACGGAGCTTACCTCCAACACTGCCACCATGACGATGATTCTTCCCATACTCGGTGTGTCTGCGGTGGCTGTAAATATTCATCCTCTCTTTTTTATGGTGCCGGCAACGTTGGCGGCGTCCTTTGCTTTCATGTTACCTGTTGCGACTCCGCCCAATGCCATTGTGTTCGGCAGTAACTGGGTGACAATCCCTCAAATGTCACGGGCTGGTTTTGCTCTCAACTTTGTGGGGGCGGGTGTCGTGACCATCGCTGTTCTACTTGTGGTTAACTCCTTGTTTCTGTAGTCATCAAACTTTACACTGACAATAAATACAGGGAAACATGGTTTTTTTTATATGCCTGAAATTCCCGTCAATTACTACTATTTACGTAAAATCCCTATGTTTCTTAGTTTCTAGGATATTGGTGCCAGTTTGTAAAGGTCTGATTTTTGGGCAAGAAACACCCTGTCTCAAGATGAAGGTCTGAACGGATTTAATACCCTCTATCGGGAGGTTGCTTTAAGGCAGGCAAACTGGTATTTAGTGTATCATGAATTCTGCCAATTTCGTACATCTTCATCTCCACACTTCCTATAGTTTGCTGGATTCTTCGATCCGCCATTCTGCCCTGTTTGAAAAGGCAGCAGAGTTTGGCATGCCTGCTGTGGCGATGACCGATCATGGCAATATGTTTGGAGCGGTAGAGTTTTACAACACGGCCCGAAAACATGGGATCAAGCCGATCATCGGGTGTGAGGTCTATGTCGCGCCTGAGAGCCGACTGGAGAAAACCTCCAAAGACAGTCTTCGCGATGCGTCGTATCATCTCATCCTCCTTTCCGAAAATGAGACGGGTTATAAAAACCTCTTAAAACTAGTGACTATAGGATATCTAGAAGGGTTCTATTATAAGCCGCGTATTGACAAGGCGCTGCTTGCAGAATACTCGGAAGGGTTGATCGCACTGAGTTCCTGTGTTCGCGGCGAAGTCGCCCATAACGTGAACCGGGAGAATGTCCCCCGTGCTACCAAGGTGGCTAGCCAGTACGCGGAGATCATGGGTGAGGGTAACTTTTTTCTCGAATTGCAGAACCACCTACTGGAAAATCAGGAGCGGATTAATAAGGAACTCATCGATATTGGCAAAAAGCTAGACCTTCCGGTGGTAGCCACCAACAACTGTCACTATATTGACCGGAAAGACTTCCGGGCGCATGAAATTCTGTTGTGTCTGCAGACAGGGAAAACCATTACCGACCCTTACCGCATGCAGTATCCTAAGGACGAATTCTATTTCAAATCTCCTCAGGAAATGATCGCTCTGTTCAAAGAAACTCCTGAGGCGATTGAAAACACTTTGAAAATTGCCGAGCGTTGTGAACTGGAGTTGGAGTTTGACAAACTCAATTTGCCGGACTACCCGGTCCCGGAATCTTATACCCTCGAGACTTACCTTGAGGAGCGTTCCCGCGAAGGGTTAACAAAAAGGTTTGCAGAGTTGGAGAAACGAAAGATTGAGTTTGACCGGGAAGCTTATGGAAAAAGGCTGGACCATGAACTGGGTATCATCAAGAAGATGGGTTACCCCGGTTATTTTCTCATCGTGTGGGACTTCATCTGCTACGCTAGGGAAAATGGGATTCCGGTTGGCCCCGGTCGAGGCTCTGCTGCGGGCAGCGTGGTGGCCTATGCCTTGCAGATCACCGATATCGATCCTCTCCAATATGACTTACTGTTTGAGCGGTTCTTGAATCCGGAACGGGTGAGTATGCCGGATATTGATATCGACTTCTGCATGGACGGGCGCGATGACGTGATTAAATATGTTACCGAAAAATATGGCGGCAACCAGAACGTGACCCAGATCATTACATTTGGGAGTATGAACGCCAAGGGGGTCATCCGCGATGTAGGGCGGGTTCTAGACATGACCTATGGCGAGGTCGACAAACTGGCAAAACTGGTTCCCAACAAGCTGAACATCACTCTTAAGGATGCGTTCAAGGAAGAACCGCAGTTTGAAAAACTGCGCAAGGAAAATCCGAAAGTCGCCGAGTTACTAGATGTCGCCAAAAATCTGGAAGGACTGGCCCGCCATTGCTCTACCCACGCCGCCGGGGTGGTCATCTCATCCAATGCTCTGACGGAGTTTTGCCCACTTTATAAAGGTAGTAACGGCGAGGTGGTGACTCAGTATGCCATGGGCAGTGTGGAAAAACTCGGACTGCTGAAAATGGATTTTCTCGGGTTGAGAACGCTAACCGTGATCAGCAATGCCTTGAAGATGATCAAGCAGTCGAAAGATATTGACCTGGATATCGGCTCCATTCCTTTGGATGATTCTGCAACCTACCGCCTCCTTTGTGATGCGAAAACGCTTGGGGTTTTCCAATTGGAAAGTTCAGGAATGCGCGACCTGCTTAAAAAATTAAAGCCGGATTGTTTTGAAGACATCATTGCACTTTTGGCAATGTACCGGCCGGGTCCTCTGGAAAGTGGAATGGTCGATGATTATGTCAAGCGCAAGCACGGGACGATGGAAGAAAAATATGATCTACCGCAGTTAGAATCCATTCTCAAGGAAACTCACGGAGTCATTCTCTATCAGGAGCAGGTGATGAAGATTGCCAGTGTGCTGGCTGGGTTCAGCTTGGGTGATGCTGATCTGTTACGCAGGGCCATGGGTAAAAAGAAACCGGAAGAGATGGCAGCGCAGCGGGAAAAGTTTTTAAAAGGATCACAGGATAAAAATATTAAGGAAAACAAATCAGAAAAGATTTTTAACCTGATGGAAAAATTTGCTGGTTATGGGTTCAATAAGTCTCACAGCGCGGCATACGCACAAATCTCCTACCAGACGGCTTACTTGAAAGCTCATTATCCGCTAGAATTTTTTGGTGCCTTGATCACCAGCGATATGGATAACACCGATAAGGTTTTGCGCTATATCCATGACTGCCGTGAAATGAATATCACCGTGCAACCCCCAGATGTGAACCTGAGCCAGCGTGACTTTTCGGTCTGCGAAAATGTGCTGGTTTTTGGTCTTGGAGCCATTAAAAATGTCGGGAGCAAAGCCATCGACAACATTATCGAAGCGCGGCAGGAATTGGGCCGGTTTACATTGCTGAGGCAGTTGTGCGAGAACGTGGACATGCAGTTGGTCAATAAGCGAGTGTTTGAAAGTCTGATCAAAAGTGGTGCCTGCGATTCCCTGGGACCGAGCCGGGCTCAAATGATGAGTGAGTTGCAAGCCCATATGGAGCAGGGGCAAGCCAAGCAAAGAGACCGGGAACTGGGACAGTCCAGCATGTTCGATTTGTTCGCGGACGATGCGAAGGAAGATAAACAACCCATCAGCAAAGCAGAGGAGTGGAGCGATGCCTACCGGCTCAGGCTGGAAAAAGAGAGCATCGGATTTTATATCACTGGCCACCCTCTGGATGGGTTTACCCGGGAGTTGTCCTGGTTCACAGATGCGACTTCGGCTTCTATCGCAGAAGCAGAAAATGAAAAGGTTGTCAGCTTGGCGGGAATTCCGATCAAGCATCTCACTAAAACCACCCGCAAGGGAGACAAGATGGGGATCATCACGCTTGAGGATTTGCAGGGATCAACAGAGGTTATCCTCTGGCCAGAAAAATACAGTCAGGCTCAGTCGCTGTTACGTGAAGAAGTGCCGCTTCTTGTAAAAGGTAAGGTTAAGATGGACTCCGAGGGCAATCTGCCAAAAGTCATCGCTAATGATGTCTTTCTGCTTGCTCAGGCGAATCAGCATTTTCAAGGCCGGGTCATGATTCATTTCAGGACATTGGGTTTGGAGCGGGAGACTCTGGTGGCAGTGAAGGAGATTCTCGCCTCCCATAAGGGCAACAACGATACCCGCCTGCATTTTATCTTTCCGGATAACAAGGAACGTGTAGTTACAGTGGACGATGAATTTCGTATTCAACCTTCTGATGATGTGATCGATAAGATCCAGAACCTACTAGGAGAAGATGCCATTTTGTTTGAATAGCGGGAATGAGCTACGAAAAATCCCTCAAGCATAACTTTTTTGAGGTTGGCCTTGGGTTTGTGCGATAATGCTTTCTCATTTTAAACCTTGAAATTTTTGCAAAACTAGCTGAGAGATATGGAAGTCAAAGAATTTGCGTTGCGACATTTTAAAGATGTGCTGGTCAATGGCTTGACGGTAGTGACGGTGGAGATGCCTCATATTCACACCATGGAAGTGTCGATGTTTGTCCGGGCGGGTTTGCGATTTGAAAATGAAAAGAATAATGGTGTCTCCCATTTTCTGGAACATATGATGTTCCGGGGTAACCAAAAGTACCCTGATTCGATCTCTCTGAATATGGAGTTCGAAAATATTGGTCGGGACCTGCGCGCCTCCACCCTTGGAGAATACACGCAGTACGGGTTTAGCCCGCATACCTCGCAGTTGGATAAGGGACTGGAAATCTTCGCAGAGTTTTTCTATTCCCCTATGTTTCCAGAGATTGAACTGGAGCGTGAGATCATTCTTGAAGAATACTATGAAGAACTCAACGAAGAGGGAGTGAATGTAGATATTAATAATCAGGCGTGCAGACTGCTTTATCCTGGCACTCCTATATCTTGGCCTACCATTGGGACAGAAGAGACCATTAGGGCGATCACGGTGGAAATGTTGAGGGGTTATTACAACGCCCACTATGTTCCCGGCAACATGATTCTGGCAATGTCAGGACGGGTAGAGCATGATTTGCATCTTTCATTAGCAGAAAAATATTTCTCCAGGTTATCTGGCGGAGTGGCTCCGATCACAAAGAATCATTTTATCGGAAGTACCCCTGACCAGCAGGTCCGGCCCCAGTTTCTTTTTCAGCAGGATTCTGACAGTCAGATTGAACTGCAAATCTGTTTTCGCTCCTGTTCCTATAATCATGAGGATTTTCTGACCATGGGGCTGATCAGCAGGATCTTCGACGATGGCTTTACCTCTCGATTACAGAGAGTGCTCAGAGAAGAGCGAGGCCTGGTTTATTCAGTGGAATGCCGGGCGACGAGTATGTCGGACATTGGCACGATGGACTTTGATGTGACGGTTCGGCCGGAGAAACTTGTTGAGGTTACAAAAGTCCTGCTTGAGGAAATTAAAACCTTTGTCAAAGAGGGGCCGACTGATTATGAAGTTGTGCATGTGAAAAAACGTTATATGTTTGATCTGGATTCAGAATTGGATGATCCTTACAAGCAGGTGGTGCGTTATGCCTTCCCACACCTTTATTCCGAAGAACTCTCCGTGGAAGAAGAACGAAGCCAGATTCAGATGATCTCGAAAGAAAAAATCATCGACGTTGCCAGAAAGACCTTTGTTCTTGAAGCGCTGAACCTGATTCTGGTTGGCCCTTATACTCACGAATTGAAAAGGGACCTTGAAAAACTGATTCATAATTATTGATTCTATGACTCAAAAAAAATGCTAGCGGTTACACTCTGTTTGCTGTTCCTCTCCGCCTGTGGTGCGAATATTGAAGATTGTTTGCAGGATGGAAGCTGTGGTCCCGCCATACAGGTGGCCAGCCATGACGGGGACTTGCCGATAAACCCCCATGATCCTATTTGGGATGCGGTGGTTGTTCCTGTCGAGGTGGAACTCGGGGCGCAAATGATTACCAATCCGAAATGGCCAAATCCTTCGACGAAAGAAGTCGCTGTGCGTGCTGTTAAAAATTCCAGTGGCATAGCCATCATGCTGGAATGGGATGACCAAACCCGTGATAGTAATTTTAACCATTCGGCGTTATACGTTGACCGGGCGGCGGTGATGTTTCCTGTTACTGCCGACAAGGAAGCGCCGCTGATCACTATGGGTGAGCCGGAAAAACCTGTAAATATCTGGCAATGGAAAGCGATAGATGGTGAAAGGAGACAACGGGGAGTGAAAGATGATCTCAAATTCAAGCTTGCCTACCAAACGATTGAGGACTTAAACGCAGAAGGGTATAGCACCTTGACCAATCAGAGTCGGCAGGATGTAAAAGGCACCGCGGTGTGGAAGAATAATAAATGGCGTCTGGTTTTCAACCGGACTTTAACCAATGCCAATACCAATGACGTTCAGTTTAAGCAGTCGGTCTTAATGGCTATTGCGGTTTGGAATGGTTCTAATAAAGAATTGAACGGGCAAAAGGGAATCGCTGGTTGGCTTCTTTTAAAGCTAGGCTAGCGCGTCAGTGGCTAGCCACTGACGCGCTAGATTGCTTTTTCAGTGTGGCATGAAATTTTTTCCAGGGAGCCTGCAAGGCAGGAATGAGTTTGTTTTTCAATTCATCCGGGACATAGTTGATTTTATCCACGGGCCAGTCTTCCACACTTCTCACATCCAGATTTTCTTTTCTGTAAGGGATTCGCAGGGCTTCTTCAAACCCATAAACCAGCATGTTTGAATAGACTTTATGGTATTGCTCTTCAATTGTTTCTTCCGAATGCATTCCGTTTATAAACTGCTTGAACAGATCATTAATTATAGGTTCGGCGTGTTCAATAAAATCTGAGGTCAATGCGGAGTGCAGGGTGAAGTAGGTGATGAGGACATCCTGCAGTAAAAATTTTAACTCCGAGCTTTCTTTTTTGGCTGGTCGAATATTGATATTCAAAAGTTCCTTGAGTACCTTAATATTACGGATCATGTCGTAGATGATGGATTCCTCCCAAGTTGCCTCATTCCACACGAAAAAGGCTCGTACAAAGTTGGCTTTTCCTGTGTTGTCCCACATTTGTAAAGCAGTTGTGGGGCGTTCTCTGTTGGAATAGGGGATGGCCTCCCCCCAACGCGGGTCCACCAGATTCAATCCATAGCGTTTAAATTTAGTGAAAAATGTTTGCTGATAGATTTCCATCAAACACTCAAAGTTTTCTATTTTGTTAAGAGGGCTGTTCTGCGGCAGGTTGACGATGGAATACAGGCGCACAACATTTGTTTTGGCTTGCCCATCGTCATCAGCGACCATATATGAGCCTCCCCACATGCCAGCAGTGATGGGAACACTGACCTTATGCTGTCGCTTCATTTGCTGGGAAACGGACTCTCCAATGACATTTAAAAGGTTATGAAAATAATAAAGGTTGATTCGGTTGTCTCTAGGATAAAGATGCCCCGGAAGAATTTTGTATTGCATCACAACTCCAAGTCGAATGGCCCACTAGCCGTGGAAGCAATGAGTGAGGGCTCATTAAGCCGAGAATATGGTTGTTAGCAATAAAAGGCTATTGCTCACTGGCCTCACGCCGAGTAGCTAGTCGGTCACTGCCCCTCTTGAGGCAGAGCCGACAAGTTTTGCGTATTTAGCCAATACACCCGATTGATATTTTATTTCTGGAGCGACAAATTCTTTTCTTCTTCGTTCAAGTTCTTCATCGGTCAATTCAACGTTCATTTGATTCTGATCCATATTGATAGAAATGGTATCGTTGTCCTTGATGAGAGCCAGCGTTCCGCCTATTTGTGCTTCTGGCGCAATGTGTCCGATAACGATCCCATAAGTTCCTCCAGAAAATCGGCCATCCGTGATGAGGGCAACTTTGTTTCCAAGCCCTTCACCGACAATGGCGGCGGTGGGTGCTAGCATTTCACGCATACCTGGCCCACCTTTTGGTCCTTCAAAACGAATGACGACGACATTCCCCGCTTTGATGCGGTTATCAAGAATGGCGTCGAGACATTCCTCTTCTGAATTAAAGACACGCGCCGGACCGGTGAAGATTCGGGTGTTAACACCGGAAATTTTCGCGACTGCACCTTCCTGACAGAGGTTACCCTTGAGAATTACCAGATGCCCTTCTGTAGATTTTGGCCGATCCAGCGGAAGAATAACACCCTGACCTTCCTGGGGCTGGTTGGGGATATCCTTCAGGTTCTCTGCAATGGTTTTCCCAGTCACCGTCATGCAGTCGTCGTGCAGGAGTCCGGAATTCAACATCATTTTCATCACTTGTGGAATGCCGCCTGCATGGTGCAGGTCGATGGCAACATATTTGCCTGACGGTTTTAAATCGCAAAACAGAGGAATTTTTTTCCGGATGATCTCAAAATCATCTATGGTCAATGGTACACCTGCGGAGTGGGCGATGGCCAAGAGATGTAAGACGGCGTTGGTGGAGCCGCCAACGGCCATGACAACCGCGATGGCATTTTCGAAGGCCTCCCGCGTCATGATATCTCGAGGAAGAATATTCTTCTCGACCATATTTAGAAGAGCCTTCGCGCTTTTTCCTGTGCTGATTTCCTTATCCTTGTCCTCATTGGCCATGGTAGAGCTGTAAGGCAGGCTCATGCCCATTGCTTCAAAGGCAGAAGACATCGTGTTCGCGGTAAACATTCCCCCGCAGGAACCGAAACCCGGACAGGCATTTTTTTCGATATCAGTGAGCTTGTTTTGGTCAATGGTGCCAGCCCAAAACTGCCCCACCGCTTCAAACACGCTGACCACGGTCAGGTCTTTACCATCGAGGTGACCGGGCTTGATGGTACCACCATAAACAAAGAGTCCGGGAATATTCAATCGGGCCATGGCGATCATGGCTCCCGGCATATTTTTATCGCAACCGCCTACGCAAATGACGGCATCCATGCTGGCGCCTCGGCAAACGGTTTCTATGGAGTCGGCTATTACTTCGCGACTGACCAGCGAACATTTCATACCTTCTGTTCCCATGGAGATACCATCACTGACGGTGATGGTTCCGAACATCTGCGGCATGCCGCCACTTTTTCGGATTTCCGCCGAAGCGATGTCGGCCAGTTTGCCGAGTCCTGCATTACAAGGGGTGATCTCGCTTTGTCCATTGGCGATTCCTACGATGGGTTTGCTGAAATCTTCATCGGTAAACCCGACCGCTCTTAGCATGGCACGGTTGGGGGCTCGTCGGTTCCCTTGGGTGATGAATCGACTTTTTGAATTCAGAGGCTGGAATGTCATCTTTATTTCCGAATGGTATTTTTTATAAGAGGCATTGTAGCCTTATTTTATTCGACCTGAGATTTGTAGAGCAGGATTATATCTCTGACTCTAAGATGGCATTGACGGTGGGGCGGCGAAAATAGCCATCTCCATTCTGAGAATGCACGATAGCGTAGTATACAGGATTTGTAGCCACTTTTAAAATGGCTTGCGAGCCGGATATTTCAATTTCATGATCGAAGGGAATGACCGGTGTTTTGCGATCTTTTTTCCAGGTTTTTCCCGGAGATTTGGAAGATAGGATTTCAGGCAGTCGAAACGACCTCTGAGCATAGAGATAGTCCAGTTTCAAGAGATCCTGCTCCATGGGAGTGGGGACCGGATAAAAAGTATCCCGGAAAATGCGGTAATGTTCATCTAGGGAAACAGGGTTCATCAACAGTCCGCGAGCATCATGCTGTTCCAGTAACCGATTGAACAGGGCCACAGGATTCATTTCCCCGAGTAGGTAGTGGATGGAAAAACGGAACCGTTTAGAATTGTAATAGCGGTCAAAAATATCTTCGAATTGCTTCAAATATAGAACCTCTTCGGCCGACAGGTTTTGGTGCGAAACCAGTTCATAAGGAGGCGTGGACTGGTAACGGTAGTGTTCCTTCTTTACAAGGTTGTTGATGGGAGCACCAGGAAGAAACTTCAGAAAACCTAATTGCAACTCGTGCGGTCTCAGCGCTATCACCTGTGAGAAGGATTGCCGGATATCTTCCAGAGTTTCTCCGGGCAATCCGAATATCAGGTCACAATGAAAATGAATGCGATCTTGCTCCACTATCTGTCTGATGGTGTCAAAAAGTTTTTTGTTATTCTGTTTTCTTTGGATGGTTTCCTGAACCGGCTCAGTGGTTGTTTGAATACCGATTTCAAATTGAAACATTCCCGGTGGAACTGTTTTTAGAAAATCCAGAATTTCGGTAGTTAAAATATCTCCCACCACCTCGAAATGAAATTCGTTACCTTTGAATTGAGTCAACCATTGCATTAACATTTTCATGCGCTTGGGTTTGAGATTGAAAGTGCGGTCGACGAATTTAATTTTTCGAATGCCAGCGGTGACAAGTTCTTTAATCTGGCTCTGGATGGTTTCTTCATCGAAGTAGCGAACTGTTTTGTCCAATGCCGATAAGCAGAATGAGCAAAGGTATGGGCATCCTCTGGACGTTTCAAAATATACGATTCGGTTTTTCAGTTGCGGGAAGTCTTCGTGTATGTAAGCAGGGATGAGTTCCGGCAGGTCGGTGCCATAGGTCCGCCAACGTGTGAGCACTTCCTCGGAGGGAGTTTCTTCTTTGCAGGTCAACTCAAGAAACTCTAGCCATTTTTTTTCTCCTTCACCTGAAATTACAGGGGAGGGAAGAGAATTATCTTTTTCAAACGATACCTCTGGGCCGCCTATGGCGATTTTCAGGTGAGGCATTTGCTTTTGCAGGCGCTCGATCAACTCCAGACTCTGGCTTCGGTTCCAGATATAAATTCCAACGCCCAAAACCTCAGGTTTAAGTTTTTGAATCTCTGCGGCAATTTTCCAGATCGGTTGGGTGATGATAAATTCCCGGATCCATACGTTCTGGTAGCCAGCATTTCGGCTGGCGTTTCTCAGATACCTTAAACTCAGCGAAGAGTGAATGAATTTTGCGTTAAGCGTTATGAGTCCAATAGAACGTTGCATATCTGCCCTTGCCTTGTGGTTTTGGAATAATGTAACATCATACCACTCGGCCTTCTGGCGAAGGAGGCAAATAGCAATGATTTTATCAGGCTGGTAAAGAGTTTTCCCGGCTTAACGAGCCATTGCTATCTGCCACTACGCCTAGTGGTTGGTTGGCAGATTTTGCAGAAAAAAGTAGATCGGCCAGAGTGGACCAGGCGGGATATAGGGGTTTTGCATTTTGCGCAAGGTTCACCCTCTTTGCCGTAAACAGATAGTTTCACCGCATAATATCCTGCCGAACCGCTGGGGTTGAAGAAATCGCGCAAGGTTGTTCCTCCTGCGGAAATGCTGTTTTCCAGAGTGGAGCGTATACAGGAGATGAGATAGTCCCATTCTGCAAGGGTGATTCTCCCGGCTTTCCGTTTAGGGTTAATGCCTGCTAGGTACAGGGATTCGCAGGCATAGATGTTTCCGATTCCCGCGATTCGCCGGGCATCCATGATGAAGGTTTTGATGGGTGATCGGCAGTTTTTGGCGAGGACTCTTAAGGCCGCGGTGTTGGTTTCCGGTGCGAAGGGGTCCGGTCCTATTTTGTCCAGTAAAGGATGCTCTCCGCTTTCTGGAACCCAGAGTATGCAGCCAAAACGCCTCGGGTCGATAAAGTGCAGAAAGGTTTCGGGTCCGAACTGGAAAATGGCGTGCGTGTGTTTTTCCTGTGGACTCATCGAAGCTTGTAGGGAAATACGTCCACTCATACCCAGGTGCCAAAGCATTGCCCCTTTGGGAACTTTTAGGAGCAGGTATTTCCCGTTGCGTTGGATTTTGGAAACCATCTGGTTCTTAAACTGCTTGCGCAAAGTGGTCTGGGGAATAGGGAAACGGATATTTTTTCGGTAGAACTTGAGGGCTGTGCAGGTTTTATTGATGATCAGGGGAAGAAGCGCCCGCCTCAGGGTTTCGACTTCAGGAAGTTCGGGCATGGATGATGCAAACGAGAATGAAGGTCTTGCCAAAACATGGTGCGGCAAACATATTATTCTTCACCCTCAATATTTTTTTCTTCTTTGGCGGTGGGCGTCTTTTTAATGGGTTTTTTTGCGGTCGCCACTTTTGCGGAGCGCAGAATCCGTCCATTTAAAGTATAGCCTTTGGAATATTCCTGCATTACGGTGTTTTCATCATGCTTTTCAGATTCCATTTGGGTTATGACCTCATGCAGGTTTGGATCGAAAGGTTTGCCCACGGCTTCAATCGGTTCTACCTTCTGATTCTTGAGGAACGTGGCGAACTGTTTCTGAATCATTTCCACGCCTTCCTTTAAAGTTTGTAAGGAGACATTGGAGGTGTTCAAGGCTCTCTCCAGATTGTCATCAATTTGTACCAACTCTTTCAGGAGCCGTTCGTTGGCAAACTGGACGGCATCTGCCTTGTCCTTGGTCAATCGTTTGCGGAAATTTTCAAGATCGGCTTTTTCTCTCAGGAAATCACTTTTTTTCTCGGCAAGCTCCAAGTCTTTTTTCTTTAACTGTTCCTGCAGTTCTTCCGTCGGGCTCATCATTTTTTCCTCTTCGACCGGAGCGTCTTCCTCGGCATCAAGAACTTCTGGCTCTAGATTTTTCGGGTTTTCCTTTTGTGTAGATTTTTCTTTAGACGTCACCTTTTCAAACTCCTTGATTTTCAGAAATTAACTTAGAAACCATTTTTGCGGTATGATTCACAATAGAAATTATACGTTTATAATCCATCCTTTTAGAACCGAAAACAGCTAGTGTTCCAACATTATCTTGTCCTAACTGATAGTTTTGTGCGATCAAACTGCAGTTTCCCATTTCTTCCTGCAGGTTTTCTTCGCCGATTAAAATGGTCATTCCATCATGGTCCAAGCAAAGGTCGAGCAGGTTGATCAGTTTGGTTTTCTCTTCGAGAGTCACCAGAAGAGCCTTAATCTTGCCGATATTTTCGGTGAACTCAGGCTGATCGAGAAAATTCAAAGCCCCTTCCACAATCAGATCGTTACTTTCCTTTTGTTCTGTAAACAGGGCGGAGGAAAGAGAGTAGGCTTTTCTGGCTAGATTATTATAATGCTTCTTTTCAAGTTTCAACCGTTTTAGTAACTCCTGCCGAATCCATCGGATAGGTTTTCCGCTGAACTCACTATTCAGGTAATTGGAAATAGAGGTCAGTTGATCTTGGGTCATATCAGGGTCAATGGGCAGCACTTTGTTTTGCAGGATGCCTTGTTCGGAAAAGAAGACAGCTAACGTGGCTTGATGGCTCACTTTGGTAAATTCAATATGCTTGAAACAGGTGCTCGAGAAACTGGGGAGCATGACCAGCCCTGTTTGTTGGGAAACCGTGGAAAGGTTTTCGCAGGCTTGCTCAAGCAGTCCCTGAAGATTTTGCTTGCCGAGCAGGTATTCAAGCTCATGGGTGTCTGACAGGACTTCGGCTTTCATCAAAAAACTTTGCGGGCGTAGGAGATGATTCACATAAAACCGGTAGCCTTTGTCGGTGGGAATGCGGCCTGCTGACGTATGTGGTTGGCTCAGAAACCCTCTTTCCTCCAAATCTGCCATCACGTTTCTGAGTGTGGCGGGACTGAGGTGTTCAGGATGAGTCTTGGCCACGGTACGGGAACCCACCGGCTCGGCGGATTCGATATATTTATCGATGACCGCTAAAAGAACGACCTTGCTTCTTTCATCTAAAGACGAACTCATTGAATCAGGCGATGTTAAAGGATTTTAGGAATCCAGCCTACCGTAGTTAAACTATCAACCAATAAAATTTTTGTCAATATGAACCCACTCCCGCCCGCGTGACGCTGGGGTCGGGATATCCTCTTCCGCAAATTTCATGCTTCTGTGATATTTTTCCACGTACTTCATGCCCGAAACGGGTAGAAGGGATATAAAAGGGCAAAGACTAATTTAAGTCGCCTATACTTTCTGCCAGCCGATGAAATCTATTGATAGCAGGTTGCCCCCTGTCACAGGCGGTTATGTCGGCTTCAGGTTGTTGGCTTTTTCTACAATCTGGGTTCCGATGCCTTCTTCGGTAAAAATTTCCAGTAACAGGGCATGCCGAATCCGTCCGTCAATGATATGGGTTTTGTGCACCCCGGACTTGAGAGCCTCCATGCAACAATTAACTTTTGGTAGCATCCCATCACGGATGACTTTGCTTCGGATCATATTGGAAACCAGTTTTGGGGTAAGGCTGGATTGCAGTTTCCCGGCTTTATTTTTGATTCCTTCGGTATCGGTCATCAAAACCAGTTTTTCGGCTTTCAGGGCTGACGCGATTTGGGCGGCGACAAAGTCGGCGTTGATGTTGAGTGTTTCCCCGTTTTCTCCTTTGCCGATTGGTGCGATAATTGGGATGAATTCGTTCTGATCCAGAGTTTCCAGAATCCGAGGGTTCACTTTAGTGATTTCACCGACCAGCCCTAGGTCGATAATTTCCGGGCGGTCCGTCTCCGGTGAATGCTTTACCTTTTTATGCCGCTTGGCCAGAATCAGGTCTCCATCTTTGCCGGTAATGCCCACTGCACTGCCCCCCTGATGGTTAATCAGAGAAACGATTTCTTTATTTACTTTTCCTCCAAGAACCATTTCCACCACATCAATGGCTTCCTTGCTGGTGACACGTTGTCCTTCAACAAACTGAGATTGAATTCCCAGTGCCTTGAGGGTTTTGTCGATCTGCGGCCCCCCCCCGTGTACTACGACCGGGTTGATGCCGACGTATTTCATCATGACGATATCGAGGGCAAAGTTTTCCTTGATATCTTCCGAAGCCATGGCATTGCCGCCGTATTTGATGACGATGGTTTTACCATAGAAGTTCTTGATGTAAGGTAGAGCTTCTAAAAGGATTTCCGCTTTATGAATGAGTTTTTTCATGGGTAATTTGTCTGCGGAGGTTCTATGCTAAAGGATATAACGGCTCAAGTCTTCGTCATGAATAATGTCTTTCAGTTTTTCTTGAATATAATTGGCGTCAATCGTGATATTTTTTTCTTCCATGTCTGGAGCATCAAAAGAAATTTCTTCGAGAGACTTTTCCATGATGGTCTGTAGTCGCCGGGCTCCGATGTTCTCTGTGCGTTGGTTAACCAGGGCGGACATTTCAGCAATCTGGTCAATGGCATCCTCCAGAAAACTCAGGTTGATCTGTTCCGTTTTCAGTAAAGCGGTGTATTGTTTGACTAAAGCGTTATCGGGTTCTGTAAGAATGCGGACGAAATCACTTTTAGTCAGGGAATCCAGTTCAACGCGGATAGGAAAACGGCCCTGAAATTCCGGGATCAGATCTGATGGCTTGGTAGAGTGAAATGCTCCCGCCGCAATGAAAAGGATGTGGTCGGTTTTTACGATACCGTACTTTGTGTTCACCGATGAACCTTCAACGATTGGCAGAAGGTCACGTTGCACCCCTTCTCGGGAGACATCGGGGCCACTGGTTCCACCTGCCTGACGACCGGTGATTTTGTCCACCTCATCGATGAAGATGATTCCGTTTTGTTCGACACGTTTCAAGGTTTCCTGCATCAGGATGTCCTGATCGAGTAGCTTTTCCGCCTCTTCCTGACAAAGAACCTTGAAAGCCTCTGGAACTTTTAATTTTTTGCTTTTGGTTTTTTGCGGCATGAGGGAACCGAGCATATCTTTAATATTGTTGCCCATTTCCTCCATTCCGGCTCCAGAGTTCAGGTCAATGACTGGGGAGGTTTTATCTCGCACCTGGAATTCCACTTCACGGTCATCAAGCTTGTCTTCCTTAAGCATTTGGGTAAACTTTTCACGAGTTTGCTCGTAATGCAACTTACCGTTTGAGTCCAGATTAAAGCCAGGTTTCCCTTGCGTTCCTGCAGGCGGAGGAAGAAGCAAATCCAATAGCCTTTCTATGGCCTGTTCGCGAGCCTCTGTGCGAAAGGTGGCTTCCATTTCTTCTTTAACCATATTTTTCGACAATTCTACCAGATCCCGGACCATGGACTCGACATCGCGCCCGACATAACCCACCTCAGTATATTTTGAAGCCTCGACTTTGATGAAAGGAGACTTGGAAAGCTTTGCCAGTCGCCGTGCTATTTCTGTCTTGCCCACTCCCGTCGGGCCGATCATGAGAATATTTTTAGGCCCTACCTCATCGCGAAGAGAGCCGGAAAGCTGTAGCCGACGCCAGCGATTGCGAAGGGCGATGCCTACCGCCCGCTTGGCGTTGGTTTGCCCGACGATAAACTTATCCAACTCCTCAACAATTTGTTTTGGAGTCAGTGACACCATGAACGTATCGTTGGTATTCTTGGTTGTGGGTTCGGTTACTGCTGTGTCATTCATGAACTACAATTCCTCTATGGTTACATTTGAGTTGGTATAAATACAGATCGACTCGGTGATTTTCATCGCTTCTTCCACGATTTGTCGTGCCGAAAGATCGCTGTGTAGTACCAGTGCTTTGGCGGCAGCGGATGCGAACATGCCTCCGGAACCGACTGCCAAGACGCCGTCATCGGGTTCGATCACGTCTCCCGTTCCCGAAAGTAGGAAGGAATGATCCTTATCGACCACGATCAACATGGCCTCAAGCCGTCTCAGCATTTTATCGGTACGCCAGTCTTTAGCCAGTTCCACCGCTGAGCGAGGTAGGTTGCCTTGGAACTTTTCGAGCTTTTCCTCAAACCGGGCAAACAGAGAAAATGCGTCTGCGGTGGACCCTGCAAAACCACCGACCACATTGCCGTGGTACATGCGCCGAACCTTGCTGGCGGTATGTTTCATGACTGTGTTGCCCAGACTGACTTGTCCGTCGCCGCCGATGACGACTTGGCCTTTGTGGCGTACTGCGAGTATTGTGGTTGCGTGCATCATATCGAGTATTGTACTGGTATCAGAAGAAAAATGGAGGTAAATATTATTCTAGCGCGGGTTTTTCTTTGGCGCGAGGATGTGCCTTGTCATAAGTTTCAGATAATCGATCGAGCGTTAAATGCGTGTATTTCTGGGTAGTGGATAAGCTGGAATGACCCAATAATTCCTGAATTGCCCGCAAATCGGCTCCTCCCTCCAAAAGGTGGGTGGCAAAAGAATGCCGGATCGAATGAGGCGAAACCCCGCCCGCGAAATGCCCTTTCTTGATATATTTTTCCACCACTTTACGCACTCCCCTGACAGAGATTCCGGTTCCGCGATGATTCAGAAATAGTTGCTCTGTGCTGGGGCCAGGTTTGCGAACTTTATCCATCCGGGCGTTGAGATAGCTTTTTAGCGCATCGACACAATGGTGTCCCATGGGGAGGAGACGTTCCTTTCCACCTTTTCCTAGCACCTTGACCATGCGGGAGCCTAGGTTGATGTCCTCAAGGGTCAGCCCAACCAGTTCGCTGACACGCAGGCCACAGCTATAAAACAGTTCCAGCAGAGCTTGGTCGCGGACCGGCAGGAACCCTGTACCTTCTGGCAATTGTAGAAGACGAAACATTTCATCAACGGAAAAATAGGACGGCAGTTTACTTTGCACCCGGGGAGCGGGCACGGTTTTGGCGACATTGTTCTTAAGGTAACCCTCTCGACACAGGAACCGGAAAAATGAGTTCAATGTGGAAAGTTTGCGCCGCATGGTGGTGCCTGAATAATTTTTCTCATAGAGATGGCTCATGAATGAGCGTATCGCTAAGCGGTCTATTTTTTCGATTTGAATAGAGCCCGACTCAACGGCGTAGCCAGAGCGGATTAAAAATTTCTGAAACTGGGCGATATCATTGAGATAACTGTCCATCGTATTGGGAGAGGCATTTTTCTCCACTAGTAGGTAATTTTTAAATTCTGTTACGCCTTTTTCCATTTAATAACCCTTTATTTATCAATAGTATCAAAATACCTGACTGCAGAGAGGAAGTCAAGTTGCGCTCTGCGAGGTTTACATTTGAAACGGCCCGGAATTAAGTTCATAATCCTTAGTAGGTATATTTTGTCAACCGTTGACCCTGAAACGGGTCGCTAAAAATAGATGGTTATTATGTCTGATTCTAAGAATCCGGAGTTTGAAAAGGAACAGGCGCGTGAAGGATTCCAAACGGTGTCCGAAATCCGCCAGAGGCTGGACATTCTTGCAGAACATGTAGAGTCCAGAAAAGAGGCATTGGAAGAAGAAATTCAGGAACACCTGCACGAGTCGCTGGCCAATGCACGAGACTCGATGGAGCGTATCGAGGAAAACATCGCGCCGAAAGTGGAAAAAGCCATCCGGACGAAAATGGAAGAAATCGACCGCAAGATGGCGCGCCTGAATGAAGATGGGCTCGAAGCGGTGCGGCAGGAACTGGTGAAAGCCACCCCTGATCTCACTGAAAAAATATTGCAGGACCTGGATAAGCTAGTGGCAGAAAACACACGCTTTGTGAAAATGGAAATTTTGAACGAGGTTAAAGAAGAACTCAACAAGTCCGTTCAGTCGAAAATAGAACCCATCAACAAAAAACTGGAAAAGGATCTATCGGCATCTAAAGCTCTGGCAATCTCTGCGCTGGCCTTGGCGGGTGTGGTTTTATTGGGAGTGACCTGGTTGATGGTCAGGTAACCAGCCAGAACAGGAAAAAGAAAAGAATGCTGGAGAGAATTACCTGCCAGACGAAGTTGAATCCGGGCCCGGTAAAAAGAATCAGCACAGAGCAGATGCAGAGAATGACAAATGCCAGGATCAGTCGGGTGCGTTGTTTTAGGATCGGTTCCGGTTCCATAGATTTTTAATCGTTTTGATCTTGCAGAAGCAGTTTCTTAATATCTTCAAGAGCTAGAATTTCTTCTGCCTCCAATAGCAGGTCATCGGCCGAAAACTCGCATTTCAACTCTGCAGGTTCCTCGGGAGTAGTACTAATACCTAAGCTGGGTGAAGACTCCAGATAGCTTTTGATTTCTTCCTGACTGAATGTGTTGAAGATGGCTTTGGCAAAATCGGCCAGAAGAGACTCCAAGTGTTTGACCTGCTCCAAAGGTCCGCTGTAATGCTCCTGAACCGTCAAAGCATAGCTCATCTTCAAGGCGCCCCCCCCTTGGTTGAGAGGATGGTCTTCAGATATATCATTGCTGGGATACAGAAATTGAAGTTTCCGCCTTGCTTTTCTGAGCAAGCTGAAATTTAACCCAAACTTTTTTCCAATAAGAAAAGAAAGACCTGCATGCGTTCCCGCACGCTGGGCAATTTGTGATGCTTCCCTGCAATATTCCTGAACCTGTTCGGACTCCATACCGTTATTTTATGTAGTGATTGTTGTTGTTGATATAACGAGGCATTGATTTGACCATTATTCTTGTAATGGCGAGGGAAGTAAACCCTTTAATCCCATAAGTGGGTTTTATTCCCTGTGGCTTTCCATATTTTTTTAAAAAACTCTTTATCAGGATACCTCGTCCGCTTGCGGCGGAGTTGTTCATTGCGGGAATTTCCGGTTTTTGCCCGGGAGTTTATTTAGCAGTTTGTCGTCCATATATTTTGGCACATAGATAAGCCAAGAACCGCGCTACGGAGTGCAGGAGAGGCTCATTTCCTTTTATCGGCTGAACGTGGATAAACTGCATGCCTGCATCAATGGCCCCACCATCCGTCACATAATTATCCCCAATCATGCACACTCTGGCAGGATATTTCAATTGCAGAAAATCGGTCATGGCGATGTGGAATCCACGCGGGTCGGGTTTGGCGGGCACGTTAGTGACGACTTTAACCCCCATTTTCTGAAATTGTTGAAACCGGTCTTCCTGTGCATTGGTATAAATGGCTATTTTAAATCCGTTATTTAGCATAGTGCGCACATGGTCCAAGACCGATGAACTAAACTCTCTAGCGTGATGAGAGGCAAGAGTGCCATCGGCATCGAGAAGAATCCCTTCAAAGCTTTGGAGCCGTTCGATGGGAATGTCCTCAAACCTTTTTACCTGCATGAAGGCATCCAACCGGGAAGGGCTGAAGGGCAGGCTAAGGAATCGGAATATTTTGGCCCGGGTTAGGCCTTCACGTTGGGGATAGCCTCCGCTCATACTCTCGCCTCCTTGGACATATCCAGAATTTCTAAAGAACTTTCATTGCTAAATTTGTACCCAGTTTCGAAAGAATACCTCAGTTCATAGCTATCAAGCATGATCAGGAATTTTCCGACTCGATCATGGCCTGCTTGTCTGCTGACCAGTGTTATGCTGTACGTATTTGTGGCTACACTCTTTCTGGTTTGAAATTGTAACCACGCCATTGTACCAGTCTTCCAGAGCTTCGGTTTCCACTAAGTCTGCCACATGGGAATCCAACACCGTTAATATGGCATTCAATATTCCAAGAGGAGGAAGCGCAAACCACGCCGCCGAAAGGGGGCATCTTTCATGTCCTTCAAGGTGTGATCGGTATTGTCCAAAGTTTTTATTTTTCTTTGGGTCCCTCCCAACCCGTTTTCAAGTGTCGCGCAGGAGGTCTGGTTACCTGTGGACTGGGCCTTGGTCTAGCCTGCGCTTAGGTACGCCGCGGTTAGAACCAGCTTTCGCGGTCCAGGGAACGGTACTGGATGGCTTCGGCGACGTGCTCGGGCTGTAGCGATTCGCATTCGGCAAGATCGGCGATGGTGCGGGCGACTTTTAAAATGCGGTCATGCGCCCGAGCGCTGAGTCCCAGTTTGTCGATGGCCAGAGCCATGATCTTTTTCGACGTTTCATCAAGTTGGCAATGGGATTTTAGTTGATGCGCATTCATATTTGCGTTGAAATTATTTTCATCACCTTGATGGAACCGTTTTAGTTGAACGCTTCGTGTTTGCTCGATTCTGCCTGAGATGGCCGAAGATTTTTCTCCACCGGATTCCGAGGACAGGTCTTTGTAGTCCAACGCAGGCACTTCAATATGCAGATCAATACGGTCGAGCAGGGGCCCCGATATTTTCCCGACATATTTTTTGATCATCATTGGTGTGCATCCGCATTCGCGTTTCGGGTCGAACCGGTAACCGCAGGGGCAAGGATTCATCGCCGCTACCAGCATCAGGTTAGCAGGGTAGGTGATGGACCCAGCGGCGCGTGAGATCGAGACTTCCCCTTCCTCTAGTGGTTGGCGGAGGACTTCCAGTACATTTCTTTTAAATTCGGGAAGCTCATCGAGAAATAACACGCCGTTATGCGCCATCGACACCTCACCCAGCATGGGCACTCGTCCACCACCGATCAGCCCGGCATCGGAGATAGTGTGATGCGGTGAGCGAAAGGGACGCAGCTTTAGAAGTCCGCGCCCGTTTTTCAATTGACCGAGTACGCTATGAATTTTTGTGCTGGTGATGGCCTCTTCCTGAGTCATGGAAGGTAGGATGGTCGGGATGCGTTTGGCCAGCATGGACTTCCCGGAACCGGGTGGGCCGATAAGCAAAATATTATGTCCGCCCGAGGCGGCGATCTCCAATGCACGTTTGGCATGGTGCTGGCCTTTCACATCAGTGAAATCCAATTCATATTCGTTTGGGATGGAGCTTTTAACTTGGGTCTCGGGGGCCACTGGCTGAAGCTCTAGATTCCCGCACAAAAACTCTAGAGCCTGAGGCAGGGTTTCTATCGGATAAATGGAGATGCCTTCGATCACCGAAACTTCGGCGGCATTTTGTGTCGGCAGAAGAATACCTTCCATACCATTTTCACGGGCCATGGCAGTGATGGAGAGTCCGCCACGAATCGGTTTGACCCGCCCGTCGAGAGAGAGTTCGCCAAGAATAAGCAGCTTTTTCAGCCGGTCGTTTTCGATCATTCCGCTAGCCGAAAGAATTCCGAGAGCAATAGGGAGGTCGAATGCTGAACCCTCTTTGCGGATATCGGCGGGAGCGAGATTGACGGTGATTTTTCGTACAGGCAAGGCCAACTGGGTGTTGCGAATGGCGGCGCTGACCCTGTCACTGCTTTCCTTGACTGCCATGTCAGGCAGGCCGACGATGGACATCCCCGGCAGGCCTTGTGAGAGATTGACTTCTACTTCGACCGCATAGCCGTCTATGCCCAGAACCGCACCACTGTGAACGAGTGCTACATATATCCTCCAATCACACCTGTATAGTATGGCGAAAGGGTCAACCTACACGAGTAGGCGGATTCGGTCAAGCCTGCAATAAAGTGTGAGGGTGCTACTTAATAGTGGGAGATGGTTATTTTTTTCTAGCGTTTCTTATCCGGTCGTTGGCCAGCTTCTGTGCCTGGGAGATTTGTTCGTGGTTCATGCGCTTTTCGACAATGCGGATATTTTTTTGGCCGCTTTCGCTGCCATTTTCCGCAGAGATAATGAACCACTTTAAAGCTTCAATGAGGTTCTCCTCTGTTCCTTCTCCTTTGCTGTACAGGGTACCTAGATTATTTTGCGCATCTTTGTGAGAGTACTCGGCAGAGCGTTGGTACCATTTGGGAGCTTCGTAATTGTCCTGCGGTACGCCATTGCCCCATTCATACATGACGCCAAGGTTGTATTGGGCGGCGGCGTGACCGTGTTCGGCCAGAGGCTTTAATTTCCTCAGTGCCTTTTCATAATCCGTTTCATAAATAGCAGCTAACCCTCCCTGCAGGATATTATTGACAAAATACTGAAATATCTTAAAATACTGCCTTGGATCACCCTGAGCTTAAGTAAGCATATGGATTTAGCCGGACTCCAGTCCGAGAAATTCTTTAAATTATTGATTTTTTTTAGACTCTCACACCTAAGACCTATTTTAATTTTTATTTTGGAAGGTAGGGAAAAACGATGCAGATAACTGGCATGCTTTGGGGGCGTAAATTATTGGACCTCGTAGAATTTCCCCATTCAGAAGTCCGGGGTCCTGAACTCAGTGTTGACGACATCAAAGACATGATCAAGCGGCACGGTCAGGTTTTTATCAAGCCGTTATTCAAAGGTGGTGTTGGTAAAAAAGGCAAGGCCGGGTTGCTTGGTCGGGTCGACAACATCACCGACGCTCTTAAAGAAAAGGAACGTCTTTACTTTTGCGAACACGTTGACGGTTTCAACAAAGCCAAGTCTGACGGTGTGACCTATGAGGGTGCGGTGCCTGCCGATTACGAAGTCTATTTTTCCATTTCCGAAAGCACCGAGCACCGTTCTCCGGTGATGACCATCACTCACCATGGCGGGGTCGATATCGAAGAGCTGGACGAAGATAAACTTAAAGTAGTGCCGTTTGACGCCTTGACTGGACTGAAAGCATTTCATGTCTCCAATGCGTTGATGGAATTGGATGCGCCTCCCGAGATGATCAGTCCTCTGGTGCAAAACCTGCCTAAACTTTGGGATCTTTATAACAACTATGGCATGTTGATGCTGGAACTCAACCCCATCCGTATGCAATCAGGCAAGGGAGGACGTCTGACTCCGATTGCGTGCGACTTTAAATGTGCCTTTGATCTGGATGACCCGGCTTGGAAGCGCCTGCATCTTCCATCGCACATTTTCGCATCCGACTTTTCTGAATTCGAGCAGGAGATCAACCAACTCCGAACCTACCAAGGGCAGAGTGACGTGTTCGTCATGAATGATAAGGGGTCTATCACTGCGCCGACTTTTGGTGGCGGTGCCAATGCCATGGTCACCGAACTTCTAGGTGAAGACGCAACCATCTCTTCCGATTTTGGTGGTAATCCTCCTTATGAAAAAATGCATGATATTTCCAGAATCAGTTTCAAATACTGGTTGCCGCAATCCAATGTGTTGTTCATCATCGGCGGCAAAGCGAATAACACGGATATTTATGAAACCTTCCGGGCTATGGGTGACGGATTACGTGATTTCTTCCAGACGCACGGGCCGATTCCTCTGTTTGTCGTAGTAGGCCGGGGTGGACCCAATGTTATTCGCGGAATGAATTATTTGCAGGAAATTCTCGACTCTTTAGGGATTCCCTACCGTTTCTTTGGGCACGACAGTGCCATGTCCGAGGTCATCAATTACGCTCTGGCGGTCAACGAGTGGATGAAGAACGATGGCAAGGACGAAATTAAAGCTAAGCTTAAAATATAGCCGCTAGCTGTAGTGGCAAATAGCTCTGGTTCGTGGAGATGAGAAGACATTTGTCCACAAGATAAATACATTACTTATTTATTTACCCGCGGCGGTTCGCCGCTAAAACCGTTTTCTGTTTGGAGGTTTGAATGCATAAGCAAGGTGTGGGAGATTTCCCCTTTTACTGTGGCATCAATTCCTTGTCTGAACTGGCAACCAAAGATGACAGGGTGGTGGTCTTAAACATTCTGGGTAAGGAAAGCTCAGAGGTAACGCCCATCAGCAACGATTATTCCGGTGGCAATATTGTGTTTGGAACCGGACCGGGTAAATCCGGAAAACTCCTGGCAACTAAAACTGGGAAAATTCCCGTTTACAATTCCATTAAAGAAGGGCTTGATGCGGGCCATAAATTCAATACTGTGGTGATCTATCTGCCGCCTTCTGGTGTGAAGGATGGTATCGCGGAAGCGGTACGTGAAAATCCGGATCTGAAAAAAGCCATCATCCTGACTGAAAAAGTGTCGGTCAAAGATTCCCGCGTCATGCGTGCCATTTGTCAGGCTAATGGCGTTGATTTGTTTGGCGGAAATTGTCTCGGGCTTGCTGATGCCTGGAACCACGTCCGCCTCGGTGGCGCGCTGGGGGGCAACGCTCCGGAAGAATCTCTGGTTAAGGGAACGGTAGCCCTATTTTCTAATTCCGGTAACTTCACTACAACGATTGCGGTTTATCTGACCACGTCAGGGTGGGGCACTACCACTTCTGTTTCCAGTGGTAAGGATGTTTACATTCAATATGGGGCGAAAGAGTTCCTGCATGCTTTTGATAATGATGACCGTTCAAAAGTAGCAGTGATGTACAGCGAGCCGGGTGGGTATTATGAATACGGTCTGAAATCAAATAAACCGATCATTGCCTGTGTAGTCGGTCGCTGGAAAGCCAGACTGAGCAAGGCCTGTGGTCATGCCGGGTCGCTGGCCGGTTCTGGTGACGATGCCATAGCCAAAGAACAGTGGTTCATGGACTATTTTGGCGTGGATGGTATTTACACTCCGCAAAAGCCGATTTTTTCGAAAAAAGGTGCGTTGGTGACCAACATTGCTCACATCCCTGAAGCGGTGACCAAAGTCATGGAGCTTAACGGACAAAAACCTGACTTTGAATCAAAAGGAAGCCTTGCCCTGAAATGCTGGTTTGGTAATAACCAGGGGCTGTCGTTACCTCCTGAACTGGATATCCCGGTTGTTGAGGCAACGGCACCCTATAATGAGCAGATTGAAGCTCTCAATAAAATGGTCGGTGCCCAATATCGTCGGGAAACCCTCAAGGATGCCAGTGGCGCTTCCATGATGGACCCGAAAACCCAGGTTTCAAAAATTCATGGCGCATCCATTCTTGATGCCTCAGTAAATACTTTTGAAGCCAACCTGGTGTTTGCGTTGACTCGGGTTTACACCTGTGGATATGGTGAGAAGATCGCCAATATCGTGCTGAACATGTACGTCAACCAGCATGGCCAGCCGACTTTGGCTGCCGCTGAAGCGTCAAGAGAAAACGGTAATTCCCCGAACACGGTAGTGTCTTCAGCGGTTGCGATCTGCGGTAAAAAGATGGTTCAAAAAGCCATGGATGCTTCCCAGGCGCTTCTGGAATTGTTTCAGTATACAAAGATGGACGATGCGCGTGAGAAGTTCGATTATACCGCCCAATTGAAAGAAGCTGATAAGTATAAAGACGCGCTCATTGCAGATAAAGAAGATCCTTGCGCCAAAAAGCTGGCCGAGTATCTCAATAAAGCCGGCTACTCTGTGTTCGTCCAGTTTGTGCAGGATTTTGCAGAAGCCAATGGCGGCAAACTTTCTACAGATGCTCTGTTCGCTGCAGTATGGACAACTCTGGGGTGGGCTGCTCTCAGAACTAAAAAGATTTCCAAAGACACCCTCGTGCGTATGCCCTGGTACTCGCGCATATACAGCACCATCGTGGGCGTTTCTGCACCAGCGTCACGGCATGGCGAAGACAGCATCGCTGGAGTGAAATTGGAAGAACTGGTTCCAAGCTATAGTTTTACCAAAACGGCGTTCGTCACGCTTCTGGGTCGTCAACCTTCTGAATCGGAACTCTATGAGTTTCAGGTTTTACTCGGACTCATCATCACCAACGGGCCGGGTACCATCTCGGCGCAAGGTTCCAAAGGCGCGGTCAGCGCGGACGGACCGGAACAACCACAACGTGTCCAAGTGAACAAGGCCTTCATCGGTTTCCTCACCCATACCGGATTTGCTCACGGCGGAAACGGTTACGAGGCCGCGGCCTTCCTGCTTGAAAATTTTAAAGGTAAAGGTCTTAAAAATGCTGCCGACACTGGGCATGGACTCGACCTCGATGCCATGGCCATGGAAGTGACAAACAAGTACTCAGACTATAAAAAGAAACAGAAAGCCATTGGCAATCTGGGTTATGCCAAACTGCCCTGTGTCAACCACCCGGTCTTCAAGGGGAAAGATGTCAACTACGACCCTCGCGAAGTTTTTGTGCGAGACCTCTTTAAAGAAAAAGGCATCAATAACATTTTTCTCGACTTCTACCACAGCCTTGTTCAGGCTCTGTTCAAAGCGAAGGTCAGTAAAAATGTTTACTGTGTGAACATTGATGCGGTCATTGCTGTTATTTTGCTTAAAGTTGTCTGGACCGATTTCAATGAAGGCAAGATGAAAGAAGAGGATATTGAGTCTGCCAGTTTTGCCACCTTTCTGTTTGGCAGGATGATCGGTTGCGCGGCGGAAATTGATGACCATACTTCACGCGGTAAAAATATGGACACCCGTACCCCAGCCAGCAAATGCAGTTACGTGGGGTAACGTGTTTTTTTATCTTTGAAATATAAGAAAAGCCTTTACCCTGATGGGTAAAGGCTTTTTGTTTTTTTGAAAAGCTGTGGTAAATATCGCTAAGATGTGATCCTGATTAATTTGTGAGGATTAAGAGGAGAGTGTGATATGGGAAATGATCAGCGAGGTTTTCCCTGTTTGCCTGTGAATATGGTAGTCAAAACCCAGGTTAAAGACCAGTGGGTGGATTGCAAAGTTCTTAATCTGTCGGCATAGAATAGAGGAACTCCATGCAAGCGCAACTGGGGGTGTTGAATTCCCCAAAAAAACATTCACTGATTCAGGTTTATAATTTTAACGACTTGCCGTTGATCACTATGAACGTGGCGCGGATTGGTGCCCAGACTCCCGGTATGGCCTTCGAAATTGCTGGTAAGGAGAAGCATTTCGCTATGGTCGGGTTTGGTCCTATAGCCTGGATATTGCTCACGCCTGATAGACCAGTACCCGGCGGGTTCCGTGTTTTTGATGAAACAGAAATAGAGGGAGAAGACGTCCCCGAAACCGAAGGCGATATCCTGCTATATTTTTCCTCCGACCATGCAGATTTAAATCGGGGAATTGCCAATCAGGTGTGTGAATTGTTTGGCGATGATGGGGAGCTTCTTGAAGAAATTGAGGCGGAAAGTTTTATCCCGGCGAATACCGAGCCAGTCGCAGAAAATATTCTCATAGACAGGTACACTAATCTTGATACAGAGAAAAGCAGCTTTGTTTTCACCCAGCGGTTCCACAGTGAAAAAGATATTTCTTCAAAACATTATCAAAACAGTTTTGCCTGCAAGACCGACTGTTACACCATGACCTTCAGCAACGATCCAAAGAAGTTGGAAGAGCATGGAGACTCCGTCTCCCATGCCCCC
Source organism: Nitrospinales bacterium (assembly GCA_965263085.1). Lineage (GTDB taxonomy): Bacteria > Nitrospinota > Nitrospinia > Nitrospinales > VA-1 > LS-NOB. Next base: position 751,714 of record OZ253582.1, on the reverse strand, counting down.
GTTTCGCGTGGGGTATTTTTCATTCCTTCCCTCGATTTGTTGACCAGCCTCAGAATGGGGGGCATCCGAATGGGCTCCCTGGCTATCAACGCCAAATGGAAGGGACATTAAAGCCCCAGCATGGCGCTGGACTCAACTCTGTCACCCTGAACCTGTCGAAGGGTGGGTGTGAGTGACCCTCCATGCATTATTATTCTTCAAAAATAGATTTATTTACTCTTTTCGTTAGAGGAATTATTTGTTGAGTTTGATTGGGTGTCGCCTCCACTGGTGTTTTCCTGATTGCTGAGTTCCTTGTTTGGGAGGTCTAACTCGCTCAGTTCCGCTTAGTCCTTTTTTTAATGGTGCTGTAGTGATCCTGTCCTTGCTCATTTTTTGCTCTCCTTTTAGTTGTTGATAGCTTGTAAAGCCATTATATATTCCCAGTCCTATTGAAAAAGAAAGGCCAATATAAAATAAAATGTCCGCCCGTTTTTCTAGTCGCAGTAAATACTGATCGGCTCCCGGTTTCCTATTAATACTTCTTTCAAGTTGAACTTTGTTTCTTTCAAATATACATAAAGTGCTTATGATGCAGCCAAGAAAACCAAGTATGCCCATTCCATAGAAAATTATTTCGAAGGGTGAGCCTATTCCAACTGTAGTCAATAGGGTAACTAACAGGCCAACTCCTCCTGCCGACAAGGCTATCAAACTCTTGTCCCTCTGCATAGAGGATTGACCCACGCATTTACCATTGCTGCATAATAGGCATCATCTTTATTATCGTATGACATCTTTAAATTCCGTCTCTGTCGGCTCTGTATTTTTTATTTTTAGCGATGTTAATTAAAGTTTGCCAGTTACTGGGAAGGCACATTGAATGCCTATTCAGATCCTGAGTATAGCCTCTCTTTCCTGCGGCGTAACAGTTCTAGCGCAACCAATAATCCGCTTGAAAGGATTACAAGGATAGTTGCGATAGCAAGAACCGAGGGGCTTAATTGTTCCCTTAAACCGGTCCACATTTGCATGGGAATGGTTCGTTCTTGAACACCGGCAAGAAACATAATAATAACCAACTCATCCAAGGATGAAATAAAAGCAAGCAGTCCTCCATAAATTATACCTGGCATGATCAGTGGCATGGTGACTTTGAAAAACACATAAACTGGTGTCGCACCCAGGCTTTGTCCTGCCCGGACAATATTTGAATCAAAACCTGCCAAGGCTGCATTTACGGAAATAATCACAAATGGAGTGCCGATTACAGTATGAGCAATAATAATCCCCGCTAAATTTCCGGTTAAATTATGCTTTGCATAAAAGATATACATACCGACTCCGGTAATTACCAGTGGAACTATAATGGGCGAAATCAGGATTCCGACAATCAAGTTTTTACAAGGGAGATCGGGTTTGTTTAATCCCAGTGCTGCCAGGGTACCCAGTAAAATTGAGAGGGCCGTGGAGCCAAAGCCAACGATAAGGCTGTTCCTAACCGATATCATCCACATTTCATCGTTTAAAATATTCTGGTACCAACGCCAACTGAAACCAGACATTGGATAATTAAAATAAGGTTCCGGGTTGAATGATAAAGGGAGAACGGCTAATACTGGAAAGATTAAAAATATAAAAATACATCCGCAAAGTGTGAGAAAAACATAATGACAGAATTTGCCGAGCAGGGTTGTATAGGGAGGAAGTATTGGCATGGTCAATTCAATTTTATTTTTTCAATGCCGATTATTTTCGTATACGCCCAATATGCAACAAGGACTCCCGTGAGCAAGAGGGCTCCAAGAGCGGAAGCCAATCCCCAGTTGAGGGATTGATTAGCATGATAAACTATAAACTGGCTGATCATTTGATCTTGGGGTCCACCCACCAATGCAGGGGTAATATAATAACCAAGGGCCAGAATAAAGACTAACAATACTCCCGCTCCAACGCCCGGAAGGGATTGGGGGAAGTAAATTCTCCAAAAGGTTGTCCAGGGGGTTGCCCCAAGTGACAGGGCCGCACGGGAATAGTCAGGCGGAATATTTTTCATAACACTGTAAAGCGGAAGGATCATGAGCGGTAGCAGTACATGTGTCATTGCCACGAGAACCCCAAAACTGTTATAAATGAGTTGGACTGGTTCGTCGATGATCCCTGAAAAAATTAAGAAATCATTAACGATTCCCTCTCTTTGCAATATAACCATCCAAGAGGTTGTCCTGACTAACAGGGAGGTCCAGAATGGAAGGAGGACCATGATCATTAACAGATTCGCGTACCTGGGCTGAACTCTCGTAAGCAGGTAGGCAACCGGATAGCCTAAAACAAAACACAGGAAAGTGACCGAAGCACTAATCCAGATGGTACGCCAAAAAACGGTTAAATAAATCCGCTTGTGTTCTGGCGCGTTCACAACAGATCCATTCAGGTCCAGTTTTTTATCGATTGCAGCCCAATAATATCCCGCGGTTATCGGCGTGCTGGCGTTTTTAATCGTTGCCCAATACTCCGGTTCATTCCAGCGTTGGTCAATTTTTACTAATGTTTTTTTCCATGTTCCCTCTGGAGGAACGGTATTGACGGGCATCGCCTTTACTTTTCGAGCGGTTTTCATTATCAGGCTCCGAATCCCACTGCTGTCGTAGTTCAGGCGAGTAGCGATTTTCCCGATGTTTTTATTTTTCGCGGTTTTTTTTAGTTCGACAACAAAGACGGCGTAGGTATTTTCATTGGGAATACTTTCCCGAGAAGGGTCCCATTGCTTTAGGAGTTGACTGGTCTCAGGAAAATTCTCCAGCAACAGAGGATTGTCGACACTTTTGTGGAGCATACCCGCAATCGGAATTAAAAAAAAGACAAGCAGAAAAACTCCAAATGGGAGGATAAGAGCGTAGGCTTTCAAGTGGCTTGAAAACGCCTTTTTACGTAACTTGGTTTTTAATAGGATATTACTAGAGGTTTCCATTTGATCCTAGCAGCATCAATTGTTTTCGCGGTAAATTTCTTATTTAACCAACCAGTTGTTAAAACGTTCTGTTAACTCATCCATATGGTCCGCCCACCATTCAACATTTATTTGCAGGGCATTTTTCATATGCTCTGAGGTTGTCGGCATATGCGGTGCCATGGGGATTCCCGTTTCTTTATGAGTGCCAATCAATTGAACTGCCGATCTTCGGGTGGGTCCATATGAAATATAACTGGCCTGATCCGCTAAACGCTGGGTATCGGTTGAGAATGCGATGAATTTCATTGCATTGGCTTTATTGGAGGAACCTTTCGGAATAGCCCATGAGTTGATTCCCCAAATTTGACCGTCCCAGATGATTTCAAAGGGTTTTTTGTCCATAGCCTGTGCATCGAAAATCCGACCGTTCCAAGCCATGGTCATGGTTACTTCACCGCTAGCCAGTAACTGCACGGGTTGTGAACCGGTTTCCCACCAGATCGTATGTTCTTTAATAGAGTCAAGCATTTCAAAAGCACGTCTTATTCCCGCTTCAGTGGAAAGTGTTTGGTATACTTGGGAGACAGGAACACCATCTCCCATCAACGCCATTTCTAAAGTTGTAGAGGGGTCTTTATTCAGTCCACGTTTTCCCGGAAAACTCTTAATATCAAAAAAATCCACGATTGTTTTAGGTGTCTTACCTGCAATTTTGTTTTTATCGAAGGCATAAATAGTTGACCACACAATATTGCCGACACCACACTCCAGCAAGGATCCTTCCAAAAAATCAGAACTTGCGGGCGTTCCATCCGGTGCGGACGGTAACACGGAATGGTCTAATTCTTCTAATAGTCCTTCATCGCAGCCTCTAAGGCTATCTGCAACGCTGAGATCAACCAAGTCCCAGGTTACATTTCCTGCCTCAACCTGTGCTTTGATCTGGGCTAACCCACCACTGTAGTTTTCAGAGATTACCTCTATTCCTGTTTTTTCTGTAAAAGGTTTGTGATAGGCCTCGACCTGACTTTTAGTATAAGCCCCGCCCCAGGACACTACTGTAATGGATTCTGCGAAAACAGGTTTTTGTATTACTAAACCCAGAACCAATGGCAATAGTGCGACTTTAAATGCTGTGTTCATAATTTTCTCATAAATTTAAAGGTTGAATTGTTGAATGAATTTTTATAAAGGCTAGATTAGGTTGGCGATTTTTTAAATGGGGCAAACGTTGTCTGAGCAGTACGGGTCCAACGCACGGCAGTCTTCCACCTTCCATCCAATTTCCAAGGTTTCCCCTGGCCTCAGATTAAAGCCCTGCTGGGTATTGGAGACTTTTATGATAAAATCTTCATTTTCACAAAAGGCAGTATGGATTCGAATATGGTCTCCTAGGTAAGTCAACTTTTGTATTTTCGCTTTAAAAATATTTGGACAACCATTTTTATGCTCAGGTCGGATAAATACTCTTTCGGGTCGAATAGCCAAAGTGGTTCGAGTCCCGGCCTTGTTAATATTGACAGCAACTGCCTGAATCTGGCTTCCGTCTTTTAACTCTGCCTTGCAAGTATCTCCATTGTCTTCGATCACTTTTCCTATTAACCTGTTGTTGGCACCGAAGAACTCTGCTACAAACGCATTCATGGGGGATTCATAAAGCTGGTCGGGCGTGGCTAATTGTTGGATCACTCCGTTATTGAGTATGGCCACACGGTTAGACATTGTCATAGCTTCGCTCTGATCATGAGTAACATAGACAATGGTCACTCCAAGTTCCTTATGAATTTGCTTAATTTCGTATTGCATTTGTTCGCGGAGTTGCTTGTCCAAGGCGCCAAGTGGTTCGTCCATTAAAATCAAACTGGGGTTAAAAACCAGTGCCCGCGCGACTGCAATTCGTTGTTGTTGGCCACCAGAAAGTTGGCTGGGCCAGCGATTGATGTATTCACTCATCCATACCATTTCTAATGCACGTTGGACTTTTTTGCGTGCGTCTACCATAGGTAATTTTCGAATTTTGAGGGGAAACATGAGGTTTTCAAAAACTGTCATGTGTGGAAACAATGCATAATTTTGAAAAACCATTCCAAAGTTTCGGTTATGAGGAGCTATATAGTTAATAGACTTTCCTTTAAGCTTGACCTCTCCAGAAGTTGCGGTTTCAAATCCTGCTAGCATAGATAGGCAAGTACTTTTTCCAGACCCCGATGGGCCAAGTATGGTTAAGAATTCGCCGGCAAAAATATCCAAGTTGAGTTTTTCGACAACCAGTGTTTTACCATCGTAACTTTTTTCGATATCTATGAATTGGACATGTGGTTTATCCATGAATTTTAAAAGAACCTCCCCGCGTTTAGTTGACACATAGTTATTACAGGCCAATTAAAGCTAATTTTTCGGGCTATGCCTATATCAGAGTATAAAAACCTTCAACAGCAACCCTCTATCATACTTGGATTTTCTAGGCCTATTTTTGGAGTGTGCGCAATTTTATCTGGTCTCCAGGAACCTGCTGAAAAAACAATAATCCATCTTTCCTTCTTTCTTTGATGATTAAACTTGAAGGCAGATATTTATATGTTTGGCTTTCCAGCGCACTGAGAAAATGTTTTTCTTCCTAGGTAAACCCGTCAAAAAAGAAAGTTGGTCAATCGACTCAAAAGCTTGTTCATTATCTATATTTGTGGGCTTAGATAAAAGCTCGGTCTCTACTATAACGGAAACATAAGGTATAAGCAAAATATTGGGATTTGCGTAATTCTGGCTACGACCCGTGCATCCATTCGAGGCATTTGATTTTGCGGCTCGCGGAGCGTTTGCCGCACATTGGGGCCAGCGTTATGTTGCGCTTACCCAGCGGAGTTTGGGTTGGCGGGCGGCCTGAGCCTCATCGGGACGTGATACTTTTGACAGTATTGGGGAAGCGTGGAAACTGTTGGGATTTTCTTTCCCTTTCTTCGCGATAGACTTCATGGCTTCGATGAAGTTGTCGAGAGTCTCTTTCGATTCGGTTTCGGTCGGTTCGATCATCAATGCCCCTTTAACAATCAGTGGGAAATAAACTGTTGGCGGATGAAAGCCGTGGTCGATGAGGGCCTTGGAAAAATCCATTGTGGTGATACCTTGTCCTTTATCATTAAACACACATTCGTGCAGGCTTGCTCCAGTGAAGGGCAGGTGGAACGTGCTCTTCAGTTTGGCGCGGATGTAGTTCGCGTTCAGCACGGCATATTGTGCGACTTGCCGGATGCCTTCGGGTCCGAGTGTGCGGATGTAGGCATAGGCGCGTAACAACATGCCAAAATTACCGTTGAAGGATTTCAGCCTGCCGACGCTTTCAGGCCGATTTGCATTCAATCGGTATTTTGAGCCGACTTTCTCTACTACCGGTGCGGGCAGGTAGGGTTCGAGAATATCTTTGATGCATACCGGGCCTGCGCCCGGTCCGCCTCCGCCATGTGGAGTTGAGAAAGTTTTGTGCAGGTTGATATGCAACACATCAATTCCCATATCTCCCATTTTAGCAATGCCCATGATGGCGTTGAGGTTAGCACCGTCGCAGTAAACCAGTCCGCCTTTTTTATGCACGATCTCGGTGATTTTTAAAATGTCTTTCTCGAACATCCCGAGCGTGTTGGGATTGGTCAACATGATCGCCGCTGTTTCTTCGTCCATCGCCGCTTCAAGTTTTGTGACATCAATCGTTCCTTCGGCGTTGGATGGTAGTTGGACGGATTTGTATCCACAAAGTGTGGCGCTGGCAGGATTGGTGCCGTGGGCTGAGTCGGGTAGTAATACTTTTTTTCTGGGACTGCCTTTAGCCGAGTGATAGGCGTGAATCATCAGCATGCCGGCAAACTCGCCCTGTGCACCGGCGGCAGGGTGCAGGCTGGTATGTTCCATACCGCTGATGGTTTTCAGGCATTCCTGCAATTCATACATCAATTGAAGGCTCCCCTGTGAGTCGGAGTCCGGGGTCATTGGGTGGTGTTGGGCGAAGCCCGGTAACCGCGCCAGAGTTTCATTGATTTTTGGATTGTATTTCATGGTGCACGACCCCAGCGGGTAGAAATTGGTGTCGATGCTGAAGTTCCACTGCGAGAGCCGAGTGTAATGGCGCACCACATCGAGTTCTGTTAGTTCAGGGAGTTCGTCAATAGCCTCACGGATTTCTCCGGGTGGAAGCAGGGTTTCAATTTCCACTTCCGGCACATCAAGGGAAGGGAGGGAATAGGCTTTTCGGCCTGGCGATCCCATTTCAAAAACGATGGGTTCCTCGAAGATCAATCCGGGTGTTCCCGGGGTGTTCGGCTCTTTCGATATTTGTGTTTGGCTCATGATTTTCCCTTTGTATAAGCAAGGGTTAATGAGTGTTTAACATTTTCAGCAGAATGTCGAGTACTGTGTCGAGGGACAGGGAGTCGTTGTCCCTCTCTTCCAGCACTACGCTGGAAGAGTTGAGGGGACCCCAACGTCTGATTTCTCCATGTTTAAAGATCACGCAAACTGGTTTATCGACTGCCGAGGCAAGGTGCATGATGCCAGTATGATTGCAAAGTAAAACATCGCATTCCTGAATCAAAAGCGCAAGTTCTTTTGCGCTGAGCAGGGGAAGAAGTTGAGGTTTTCTCTCCATGTTGGCAATGGCAGCTTTAAGTCCGGTTTCTTCTCCCGGTCCGTTGACCATCCAGACTTGTATTTTATCAGACTCCAGCAGTTTTTCGATCACCGCCTTGAACTTCTCCCATCGCCAACCCCATTTTGCGATGCGGGTGCCGGATTTGACCAGCACCACCTTTTGATTCGGTGAAGAGCGATACTCCGAGATAAGGTCTGAAACTTTTATTATCTCATCTGAATTAAAATAAAGCCGGGGCTGGTAGTGGAGTTCCTCAATACCCAGGGCTCGCAGAATTTCTAGGTTGTTTTCGGTTTCGTGCCGTGGTGGGCCTTCCACCGGCACACGGATGTTATGCGCCCAAGCGTTTTCTTTATGGTTGTAGCCGATGCGTATTTTCGCGCCGGAACAAAGTGTGAAGAACGTGGAACTGGCACTGAATGCTTTGTTGAGGGTCAGTGTCAGATCGAAATGTTCGTCTCTCAATTGGCGGAATACACCTAAAGGCTGTTTAGGGTCGAAGGAAAACACCCGGCTTATATTCGGGTTGTCTGCCAGAATCTCTGCCTGGGCACTGTCCACCAGAACACTTATATCCAAATGTGGAAATTCTTTTTTAAGCGTTTCGTAAACCGGGGTGGAAAGCACGACATCACCGAGTCTGTCGGGGCGTATGACCAAAACTTTGTTGATAATGGCAAAGTTGAGCGGCAGGTCTGGCGGGCTGGAAGATTTTCCGGTGCATGCCCCAATCAGATTCCATAACAGTTGCTTGGCTTTTTTTTCTATCGTGTGCAGGATTGGGTTGGCCATGGATTGCAGATTGTGGAGTGACGCATTGACCCATCAGGCAGAGGATAGGTCGATTATTTTAGAGTGGTAGCGCTTCATTAATGAGCATGATGGGGATGTCATCTTTGATCGGGTATTTCAAAGCGCAGAGTTTGCAGGTCAGTCCATCTTCCTTTTCATTCAGTTCAATATCGTTCTTGCACTTTGGGCAGACTAGAATCTCCAGCAGTTCTTTAGCGATTCCCATGATCCTTCTCCCTCGAGTAATGAAATTTTTAAGGTAATAGGTTTTTTATTTGTTGATGGTTCTGCACAGTTTGGAACACTTCATCTACGGTCACCTGATCCATGCACTCTTTAGTTCCCAGTGGGCAGATTTTTTTCCAGCAAAAACTGCAGGGGAGCACTTTGTAAACCGTTTTGTGATTCAGGCCATAGGCCCCGTTACGCACTGGGTCGGTGGGGCCAAAAATAGAAACTGTGGGAATGCCCAACGCTGCACTAAGGTGAAGCGGGCCTGAATCACAGCTTACCAGCAGTGCCATCTGTTTGTACAGGGCAATAGATTCTAAAATTGAAGTAGCTGGAGCAATCCAGTTTTTTTGTTTCATATAGTCAGAGATTTGTTGAACTTTAAACTCTTCTCCTGGTCCCCATGTCAGCATAATGGAGCATTCCAGTTCTTCCACAATGCGGTCGGCCAGCTTGGCGAAGCGGACTAACTCCCATTGTTTGCTTTCGAATCCCGCACCTGGGTTGATACCTATGACTGGGCGGGCGATGAGGTCCGGGTGCTGGTCAAAAAAAAACGCTATTTTTTCATCCATTTCGCTAGGAATCTGGAGTGGAAAGAGTTTGCTTTCCGCAACTTTTCCTAACGCTGTTTGCAGAAGTGTGAGGTACATATCGACAACGTGGAGCCCGCTTTCCATGTAGGGACCCTTTTGGTTGGTGAACAGGGCGTTGATTTTTTCCTTGCAGTTATTCCGATGAAATCCGATACGGGTTGGGGTACCGCTTAATTTTGCGATGATCCCACTTTTAAGAAGTCCGTGCAGGTCGAAGACGAGATCAAAATTATGCCGGCGCAGAGTTTTGATCGTGCCCAGAATTTCTAAGAACGATTTACCATTCCAGTTTTTGCGCCACACTTTTGTGCGCAAGGGAATGACCTCATCAATATCAGGGTTGCCGCGCAGGATATCCTGATAACGTTCTTCCACCATCCATGCGATGTGGGAATCGGGCAGGGATTTTCTCAGTGTGGCAGCGACGGGAAGAGTATGGACCACATCTCCTAATGCGCTAAATTTAAGGATCAGTATTTTGCTCATGCTTTTCCGTCAGGGTTGGATGAATTTTAAAATCCGTAGATAGAGATAGCGATAACCCAGATAACCCATCAAACTGCCAAAGAGTGATCCGGCAATAACATCGGATGGGTAGTGCACTTTCAGATATACTCTTGAATAACAGACTAACAGAGCGATGGTAAAAGCCAACAGGGTGGTATTACGAAAACAAAGGCTCACGAGAGTCGCGGCGGCAAAAGTGTTGCCAGCATGGTTTGAGGGAAAAGCAAAACTACTTGAACAGCCCACTGCACTGATCAGGTCCGGCAAAACATGACAAGGCCTGAGGCGAGCGACTGCTTCCTTAAGGATGTGGTGGCTGATGGCATCGGTTAACCCGACGGTTGCGGCAACAGCCAGTATGAAAGCAAAGCCGTAGTACTTGTAAACAGCTAGAATGGCTATTATGCAGGCGATGCCCACATGGATAAAGTTTTGCTTAATAGTGATAAATAGCATGAACTGTCCCATTATTCGGGATTGAAAATGCTGATTGATCCAGTAGAATAGCGAAACATCGAGATCGTGTAAAATGGTGGTTCCTTTTTAGCAGGGATTGCGGTTACTGTATTAATTTTATGGAGTTTGTGGGTTTGAGTCAATCGATTTATGATTTGCTTTTGGGGTGGGTTAGGAGGATAGGGGATCTTTCGTTTCTATCTGGGTGCGATGTGTTAACTCGCCAGAGTTATTGATGATGAGAACTCATGACAATGCGTTGATCCTCTTTGCCCGCGATCCGGTTTTGGGTAAGGTGAAGACGAGATTGTCTCCTTTTCTGCAAGAAGATGTGATTCTCAAACTTTATACCTGCTTTCTTCAGGACAGCCTCGACAATATCCGGCAAGTGGAAAATGCTGATCGCTTTGTCGGAGTTGCGCCTTCGAACGAGTCCGGTTTTTTTAACGGAGCGTCTGATTCCGATATCCGTCTTTTTGTTCAGGAGGGAAAAGAATTGGGCGACAAAATGCGTCGGGCCATTCAAGACCGGTTTGCAGAAGGGTATAAGAAAGTGGTTATCATTGGTTCGGACAGCCCCTCGTTGCCGGTTTCCTACATAGATAGAGCCTTGGATTCCGATAAAAATCTAGTTCTGGGGCCGAGCACTGATGGTGGCTACTACCTGATTGGCATGCGGGGAAAAGTGGTTGAGGTTTTCGATGGAGTGGCTTGGGGAACCGAGACTGTCTTGCGGGAAACGTGTGAGCGCCTTATGCAAAGTAAGACAGAGTTAGAACTATTGCCGATCTGGTACGATATTGACAGTCCGGAAGATTTGAAGTTTTTTAAATCCCATCTAGACCTCATTGAATGGGCTGGACCCGGAAAGTTCGGTGAGACGGGAAAACTGCTCGATAAGATTTTAGCGTCCCGCAAATAATTGTTTTGGGCGCGTTATTTGAATAATTAAACAGAATATAAACGGAATATAATATGAAGCTTTGCAAATTTACAGACTTGGATTATCAAGCAGTGGTCGAAGCGTTGGAAAATCGTTCCGGTATGGATTTGTTTACACACGATGCAACCGTTCGTAAGATCTTGCAGGACGTGAAGGAAAAAGGTGACGCCGCTTTGTTGGAATACACGCACCGTTTTGACCGGCATAACCTTGAGCGATTGCGGGTCACGGAGGATGAGATTCAGCAGGCCTATGACCGCGTGAATAAAGAAGAACTCGTTGCACTGAAGGAAGCGGCAGAACGTATCCGCAGTTTTCACGAACACCAGAAGCAAGAATCCTGGCGCTACGAGGAAGACGGTATTACTTTGGGCCAGATGGTGAGGCCGCTTGCTACAGCCGGGATATATGTTCCAGGTGGTAAGGCATCTTACCCTTCTTCGGTGCTGATGAATGCGATTCCGGCAAAAGTGGCAGGAGTGGATCGTTTGGTCATGTGCTCTCCGTTTCCCGATGGGCAAACCCGCCCGCATGTTCTGGTCGCGGCGGATATTGCAGGGGTCATGGAAATTTATAAGGTCGGCGGTGCTCAGGCGGTCGCCGCCATGGCTTTCGGCACTGTAATGGTACCGCGAGTGGACAAGATAGTCGGGCCCGGCAATATATTTGTGGCGCTGGCCAAACGGCAGGTATTTGGAATTGTCGATATTGACATGATAGCTGGTCCCAGCGAAATCCTGATTGTGGCCGATTGCAGCGCCAACCCGGCGTATGTGGCGGCAGACTTGCTGTCGCAGGCTGAGCATGATGAAAAAGCGGTGCTGATTCTGGTGACTCCAGAGGAAGGGCTGGCCAGGGAGGTGATGGCCGAACTGGAGAAGCAGAAGAACATGCTCAGCCGTCAGTCTATTATGGAAGCTTCTTTGAATGGACAGTGTCGACTGCTGGTGACGGAATCTCTTGAAGCGGCGGTTGATCTAGCCAACCGCCTGGCCCCGGAGCATCTGGAATTGGCTCTGGAAGACCCGGAACATTGGGCGGAAAGGATTCAGAACGCCGGGGCGGTATTTTTGGGACATTACACGCCAGAGGCAGTCGGGGACTATCTGGCAGGCCCCAATCATGTATTGCCCACCAGTGGTACGGCCCGGTTTTCGTCGCCATTGGGGGTGTATGATTTCGTGAAACGGACTAGCCTGATTTCATACTCCCGCGCGGCTTTGGAAAAATGTGGTAAAACTGTAACACTATTGGCCGAAATGGAGGGTTTAGAGGCTCATGCAAACTCGGTCAAAATGCGCATTGATCGGGGTAAAAAAGAATCTTGAAAACACCAGATTTTCAGGGTTCCAAGCCTCGATTTTTGACTTGACACTTAATAAATGCTGTGCTCTAATCACCATCATTTTTGGCCTTTATGCGCCAAAAAAATGGTTGTAGGATAGGGTTGAAACCCCATTTAAAATAGCAAGTTACGGGTTTTTAGAGGTTTCGAGTCTCGCCCTTGATGGGGGCTGAAGTCATACCTCTGTTGTTGTCGGTGCTGGAGAATTTGAGGTTTTTATAAGAGAGTTTACTTTGGATTCAGTTCAATTTAAAAAGTGAGATTGATATTATATAAAATTTAGGTACCTTTTAAAGTTTTGTATTACTAGCTACGGATCCTGATCAGATCCAAAAGGAGGTAAGCCATGTTGGGGAAAAACAGACTTAGCATAACAGCATTCTCGTTGGGGTTGCTGCTGGCGATGACCATGTATCTAGTTTCTGGCACGACCAGCGGTGCGATTGCCAAGGAGGTGTTTGCGGAGCAGGTTTTTGCTGGAGAGGCGTTCGCCAAGGAAGTTCAGGCGGAAGAAGCCGTTGAAGGCGAAGGCGAGGCGGAAATTGAGTGGGGGCAGGACGTATTTTACAAGGATTGGGAAGGTAACCCGCTGAAAGGTCCCGTGAGCGGTTTTCCCGCTCCGGAACTGGATGAGTCGGACTATAATAATTATGAGTTTGCTCCCAGTCGCATGCTTTTATGGGTTGCCAATCAGCAGCATCTTTATTTTGGTAGCTTTGTTCTGGCGGTTCCGATTTTCTGTATGATCATTGAGTTTATTGGAATTCGAACCAAAGAAGAGGATCCGATTATGTCCGCCAAGTATGATCGGTTGGCGCATGACCTGATGAAGGTCAGCTTGACTGCTTATTCTTGGACAGCGATCCTCGGTGGTATCCTCCTCTTTACATTCATCACATTATTCCCAGGCTTCTTCAAGTATATGGCAGGTATTTTCCGCCCGGTTATGCATGTGTACGCACTGATGTTCTTGGCTGAGTCCGGCGTTCTCTACGTCTATTACTACGGCTGGGACAAAATGAGCGACGACAAGTTCCTGAAGTGGATTCACTGTAGCCTTTCGGTTCTACTCAACCTCATCGGCACGGTTCTGATGTATCTGGCCAATTCATGGGCGACTTTCATGCAGGCTCCCGGCGGAATTGACTCGGAAGGCCGTTTCCTCGGAAATATCTGGCACGTTATTCATTCCACTCTTTGGAACCCGGTCGGTGTTCACCGGATTCTCGGAAATATCGTATTCGGTGGTGGAATTGTTGGTGCTTACGCCGCGTATCATTACCTCACCGCTAAGACGGAAGAGGAAAGAGCTCATTATGACTGGGTTTGTTATGTGGCAATGTTTATCGCCATCTTCGGTCTGATTCCTTTGCCTTTCGCGGGTTACTGGTTGATGAAAGAGGTGTATGCGTTTCGCCAGCAGATGGGTATCACCCTGATGGGCGGAATTATGGCCTGGTTGTTCATCATTCAGGCGGTAATGATTGGTCTGCTGTTCTTTGGCGCGAACTCTTATCTGCATAATGGTATGTCGCGGGTTAAAGGGTCACACCGTTATATGAAGTATTGTAAGTATATGGTTCTTCTATTGATCTGCTGTTTCACCATGTGGATGACCCCGCACACCATTGTTATGACTCCGGCGGAGTTGAAAGCGATGGGTGGCGCGCAGCATCCCATTGTCGGTCACTTTGGTGTTATGTCGGCCAAAAACACAGCGGTCAATCTGATGATAACCACCACGGTCCTCTGTTTCTTGTTGTACCAGAGGGCGAATAAGAAGATTAACGTGCCTTGGGCCACGGTCGGTAACTGTTGGATCGCGGCCATTTTTGTCGGCGCGGCTGCTAACATTATCTTTCTAGGCGTGTATGGTTATTTCCTCCCTGCTAACCAGCGGGTTGGGCTCTCCGTGCCTCAGGTGACCACCACACTGACGACCCTGTTTGCAGGTACGGCGATCAATATCTCCATGTTTAAGAATTCTGAATCCTATGGAGATATCCAGTGGGGCACCCAGTCCAAGGTGGGAACTTACGCTATTTTCCTTCTGGCGATTTCCTTCACATGGTTGATGGGTCTCATGGGCTACATCCGTTCTGCGGTTCGCTTGTTCTGGCACGTGACGGAGGTTGTTCGTGATAACTCTGTAGACGCTTATACGCTTACGATTGGTGAAGCGGGTAAGATGCTTACCTTTAACACTCTTTTCGTGTGGACACAGTTTGTGGTTGTGTTCTGGGTAGGTAGTTTGACCGGTAAAAAGGTTGTAACAAAAGCTCCGGAGGGTGTTCCGGTACCGGCCCAACAACAATAACTGCTAACTTAGGGGTCCTTTTTTTGGGCCCCATACCAATTAATCTGAGGGTTCAGGAGAGAGAGGAGAGCGATGTTACCAGAGCAACATGATATCTTATTTTCGTTTGTTGCGATTGCATTTGCCTTGTTCGGGATTTATGTTTTCGGCAATGTAGTTCAAAGCTGCAGGGAGAGAGAAGAAATAAATGCCAGTTTATGGGGTGGGATATTTGGCGCCTTTGCCATCGGATGTTTTTTGATGACCGTCCATATGTTCGACCTTGTTCAGGCCGACCAGTTGAAGTTTTTCTACTCAACTTATCTTTGGTTTGTGGTCGTGATGTTGATTATTTGGGGTGTATTCTTAAAGAGCAATAAAATGGAAGGTCAATCTCCCCCAATTATCAGAGGGTTTTTCTTCTGGACTACCATTTCTCTTTTGCTTGCGGGCTACACCAACTGGTTGCCGCAGCAGCGCAGCGACCCACCGCCCAAGCAAGCGGCGGTAGTGGGTGACCTTACCATGGAAGAATTCACAGAAATGGGGCGGGTTATTATTTTTGGTGCCAAGCAGGTTGCTGGTCAGAAATCAATCGGTAAAGGCCAGTGCCCTCTGTGTCATACCTTTGATCCAGGTGATAACATGGGCCGATGCCCGAACCTGTTCGGGGTTGAGAAAAGAAGCCGTGAACGCGTTAAAGAAGATCGCTATGCGACCAGTCCGATAGCAATTGGAGAAACAGATCCTTCCTCGGGTATTGTGAAGGGCAAGCCTGCCGACATTCCGGAGGAGTATAAAAGACAGCACGGGTCGGACGGGTTAACCGGCGAAGATTATCTTCGCGAATCTTTGATATGCCCGACCTGTTACGTGGTGGAAGGGTTTGGTAATGATGGCGATACAAAAAGCCCGATGCCGGTTATTACTAAACCGCCGATCAGCCTGAGTCGTACTGAAGTGAACGCGGTTGTGGCCTACCTGCAATCCAAGGATACGCCGGGCGAGTTTGCATCAGTGACCGTTCCGTTGCCGCAGGACGATGAGGGTAATACGGGCGGTGCAGTGGCTGAGGCTCCTGCTGCTGACGATGATGCTCCTATATTTGTCACTGGTAAGGAAGATATTCAGGACATGGTCAATATTTTGGGTTGTCCGCTTTGCCACACCATTCCCGGAGTTGAAGGTGCGGTGGGTGAGTTGGGGCCGAAGCTTCACGAGAAGATCAATGCTCCGAAGCGTATCAAGGATCCCAATTACAAAGGTAAAGCGACTAATACCAAGGAGTATGTCAGGGAATCTATTTTAAACCCCAGTGCATACGTGACCTTTAACGAAGAAACGGGAGAGTTATTCCCAGATGGTTTAATGCCTACGACCTTTTCAGAGATGCTTTCAGTTCAGGCTCTCGAGAAGCTTGTAGATTTTATTAGTCAGACCGAAGCTCCGGCTGGCAGTTAATTAGGAGACAGCAATGAACAAAGGATTAATCAGTTTTTTAGTTTTTGTTGTCGGCTTGGCGGTGTTTCATAACGCCATATTCCCTATCTTCACACCGAAGGAGCCGGGCTGGGTATTGAACAGGTATGTCTACTTCTTGTTTTTCGTGGCTTATCTAATCATTATAAACCTTATTCTCAGGCTCAAGCCGCCGATTGCCATGATGGGCTTGTTTGTTTGGGGGATAGGTTTTTATTTCTATAAGTTCGTATTGTATCCGCCGATTCCATGGACCCTCTTCATCACCTATATGGTGATGTGGTCGATCGGGACCTTTCTTTATATCAGTCAGGATCCCGAAACCTTTAGAGAGTTCAGGAAGCCAATCGTTAAAACGATTGTTGGTGAATATAAGTTTGCGCAAATCATTACGTTGACAGCTCTGCCGATTCTGGTAGGTTTTGCGACCTATAATACGATTTATCCATCGTACCAAGAGCCAGTGGAATTGAGGACGGTTCACCCTGCGCCTCCTGCCACCACGAAAGTGCATGGCAAGACTTACCCGCTGGAGTCTACCAATAATCCATTCCGTATTGATGAACAGGATAACTATAAGGACAGTTTCCCGTTTCTGGATGCGGATAAGCAGGAGTACATGAAGCATGTGACGGAGGGCGGCACGATCTTCTTCCAGAACTGCCATTACTGTCATGGTGACCAGTTGAATGGACTGGGCATGTTCTCCCATGTGTTCAACCCGACCCCGGCGAACTTTATCGACCCGGGTACTATTGCCATGTTGCAGGAATCATTTCTGTTCTGGCGGGTTGCCAAAGGCGGCCCTGGCCTGCCTAATGAGTCGACCCCATGGTCTTCATCAATGCCTCCTTGGGAGGAGCATTTGAATACGGAAGAAATCTGGAAGGTTATCCTGTTTGAGTACTGGTATACAGGGTGGCATCCAAGGACTTTCGGTACTGAAGGTTCTGAGGGTGGAGAATAACTTGAATAGTATTTTCGGTTACTAAAACCTAAACATATGGGAATGACAATGACTAAGAACAATAACTATATCAAACACCTGATCTTTTTCTTTCTGGCTGTGGTGTTGATCGTGATTCCCGCTTCGGCATTTGCCGCAGTTCCGGAGGCGGTCAAGAAAGATATGCTTGAAACGGGTAAAAAGGTCTATTTTAAAAGATGCGTCTGGTGCCACGGGGTTGAGGGGGGCGGAGATGGTCCTTCTGCAGATCGCCTGTTCACCCGGCCTAGAAACTTTATCCAAGGGACTTTCAAAATCCGTGTCACGGATTCCGGTGAACTTCCTATGGAAGAGGACTTGATCAAGACCGTTAAAAATGGACTCCCGGGTTCGGCAATGCCTGCTTGGGGCGAATTTTTGTCGAACAACGAGATTGTCTCCGTTGTAAACTTTGTTAAAACTCTGGTGCAGGATCGGGATTTTAGCGATGAGGACGAAGAAGTAAATGTTCAGGATTTTGGCACGAACCCGTGGGGAACAACAGATCCCTTTCACTTGGGTATTCCTCAAGCTGATATTGATGCGGGTAAGGAAATTTTTCTGAAGAACAAATGTTTTGAGTGTCACGGCGGTGAAGGTCGCGGTGATGGTAACCCGACGATGAAAGATGACTGGGGTTTCCCGATCGTTGCTGCAGACTGGCAGCAATGCTGGAACTTCCGTGGATCTCGCCGGAGTTCTTTCAGTCCCTTTAATATTGTTCGTACGGTTTCTACCGGATTGAACGGTACTCCAATGCCAAACTTCAAGGACCAGATCACTATTGAAGATCGCTGGAAGCTTGCAGCATTCGTTAGCTCGCTTTGTCCGAGAAAGAACATTGATCCGTTGACCAGCAAGCCGATTCCAGACTTTCTGGTTCAGTCTGTTTATACGGAAGGTGTAGTTTCTCCGAAGATTGATGACCCAAGTTGGCAGTCTCCGGATACTGATTCGCGGATTGTTGCTTTTCCTGAAGAGATCAAGGATAACCCCAACAGGCATTATATTGCCATGGCTGGCCAGATCACCCGGGGTAAACGAAACTTCGATCCTAAAGCCGACAATCTTTGGGTGACCTCTCGTTGGAGTGCTGAAGAAAACGCGGTTTATTATCTGGTTGAATACCACCTGCGGTTTATGTCGCAAGATCCTGAATATCCGGATGCGGTAGCCATTCAATGGCCGGCAAAACTTCAGGACCTGTACGGTGCGGAAAAACCCTATTTCATTATGGGTGACTCCAAAAAGCCGGTAGATATCTGGAAGGCTAATTTCTTAGTTCAAGACTACAGCGCAACTAACGCTCCGAAGCCTGAAGGCTATAAATTGGACGTAAAAGTTGAGGAGCTTGTAGGGCACGGCTTTGACGCTGTATCTGACAAAGAGTCTGAAAGCAAGGTGCAGATTGTGGACTCTATTTTTCATCAGGGCCGTGTCAAGGTCATGTTCAAAAGAGATTTGGCGACTGATGGAGAATTTGATGTCCAGATTCCTACGGAGAAGTTTATTCCGGTTAGTTTCATGCAATGGGCGGGTAGAGATAAAGAAAAGGATGAGCATATGGCCATCTCTACTTGGTACTACACCATTCTGAAACCAGCGTTGCCTGCGTCTTTGTACTATATGCCTCCGATCATGGCAGCTATTTTTGTTTGCTTCCAAGGTTGGGTGGTATGGATGACAAAACGTACGCGTAAAATGTATGATGAAGGGAAGGTCAAGCGAGACGAACTTCCTAAATAGTCATCATTTAACTTTACAAGAAAGCCCGCCGATAAAAAAAATCGGCGGGCTTTCTTTATGCCTTGAGTTTTGGCGGAGAAAGGATCGCCTGCCTACATTTTTGTGACAGGGTTAGAGGGACAGCCTTCATGTTGTGACATGAAAGCCGATTTTGTTGAATTTAATTTTAGGGGGTAAAAGAGAGGGAAGAGCTATTCTTCTTCAGTAACTTGTTCTAGATCCATGTTTCCCTCAATAATTTCCCTGAGTGCCAGTTCAAAATAAGATTTTGGCGAAGAATATTCTTCGGGATCTACATCGATAGTTGGCTGGGCACCATTTTCCAGTTGATGGATTCTCTGGGTTACCAGAATACATAACAGGTAGCGGCTTTTTACTACATCTTGTGCCTGACGAACCAGCTCCAAGGTGTCTTTCATTTCTAAAGCGATCATAGTATTCCTATTTGCGTTAAAGTTTGTCTTATTCTAGAGGTAATTGTATTTTCTGTCAAACATGTTTCCCTTTGCGGAGAGGCAATGAAAGAACTTCTTCAGCCGGGATAGCCTGCTTACCAGCCAGAATTATTGCTAGTATACCTCATTCTACCCGTTCCGAGCATGAAGCAGGTGGAAAATATCACAGGCCTATGGACTTTTAGCAAGAGGACATCACAGCCCCACGCCCAGTGGTCAAAATGGACTGGATAGTTTGAACTACGGTTTCGACCTGCTCTTTGGAAACCTCGCGATGTAGGACGGCGCGGAAAACTCCCGGACCGGTCATGAGAATTTTGATGGATTTTGCCTCCAGCTCCCTTAAAAATCTATCTCCATTGATTTGAAGGTGGTTCAGTTTGAAAAAAACAATATTCGTTTTTACCATGGTTTGGTCCAGTTCTATGCCTTTTATGGAGGCCAGCTGCTCGGCTAGGAACCCTGCGTTCTGATGATCGTCCTTTAAGCGTTCCACTAGGTTTTCCAGGGCGACTAGTCCGGCGGCGGCCAGATGCCCGGCCTGCCTCATCCCTCCCCCTACCATTTTCCTGATTTTTCTGGCCCGTTGAATAAAATTTTGGTTGCCTGAGACCAGAGAACCGACCGGAGCTGAGAGCCCTTTGGACAGGCAAAACATGACCGAATCAGCTTGTCGGGTTAGAGCCTCCACCTCAACATCCAAGGCTACAGCGGCGTTGAACAGTCTTGCTCCATCCAGATGGATTTTAAGCCCGTATTTTGTCGCCAGAGCCGC
This sequence comes from Nitrospinales bacterium, assembly GCA_965263085.1. Taxonomy (GTDB): domain Bacteria; phylum Nitrospinota; class Nitrospinia; order Nitrospinales; family VA-1; genus LS-NOB. The sequence goes on along the minus strand of OZ253582.1, from coordinate 731,537 downwards.
CACACTGTCCATATATCTGATGCTCAGTGGGATGCCTTGACAGAAATTATGGGTGTTTTCAAGGCAGATCAGACGGGTAGGAGGGTAATGGATATCTGTGTGCCTTATCGACTTTTCTATTAATGGCAGAGGCAGGGTGCCATCTACATTATTGGGGAGGGTTCTTGGGTGAACTCCGCCTAGAGCGGCTATTCCTCCCACTTCGTACAAGAAAATATGGCTTCGGTCGCCCAGCAACACTTCGTCCCCACGCTGGCAGTGGCTGAGCACACTGATGAGATTTCCCATGGTGCCACTGGGAACAAAGAGAGCTGACTCTTTGCCGGTTTTTTTCGCGGCCAGTGTTTCCAGTTTTTTAAGGGTCGGGTCTTCTTCGAAGACATCATCCCCGACTTCGGCATTAGCCATAGCCTCGCGCATGGCAGGGGTGGGCTGGGTCAGTGTGTCGCTTCTCAGGTCAATCATGGTTCTCTTTTAAATGCTTGGCTGGACTTTTTTCTATTCGGTTGCGTTTAACCCGGTAATAGGCCAGCGAAATGAAAAAAACCGGAATGACGAATCCGCTCAGCAACAGGCCGGTTATTTTATTTGCCGGGTAGTCCAGGGCCAGCAGTCCCTGGTACATTAGTTGTGCCAGGTAGGCCAGCATGCCGCAGGAAATGAACAAATAACCGATTCGCTTGGAGCCCTTTGGTCCTGGAAAAACGATGGAATAGGCAACGAAGTTCAAGCTTAGAAAAAGGATCCCGTTTAAAAACATGAGGTAAATGATCTGGTTCTGGGCTTGCGTTAGCACGAGCTTTTAAATTCAAAATAGTTATCAACGATATTCAATATTTTATAAGGTAAGTTGGGAGATAGGAACTATTAATTTTCCGGTTTTTGAGTGGGGCAGAACCTCGAATAAAGAAAAAGCCCGGTGTGTGGGTTTTCGTCCGAGGACCCGGCTTTACTGAGTTATAAAGCAAAATTAGAAACTTCGTGAAATACCAAAGATAACTTCACCGTCACAACCTTCGGCGCATTCAGTAACGGTAAGGTCCGTATCGACGTAAGCCAGACTAAAGTCGAAGCCGTGGGTGGAATAGGTCGCACCGATGCTCCAATCCAAATAATCTGGCTTCCCAAACGCAGTCTCGTCAGTGATCCACTGGTAACCGACATGCCCAGTCATGGCAAGGCGGCTGACGAGGGGGATTTCCGCATCATAGCTCACATAGGTGCCATTGCCACTGCTTGTTGTGTTCTCGGGAGTGTAGTAAGCGGTAACTCCCATCAAGATCACAGAAAAATCTTGAGACATACCAAATTTATATTCAAAGTAGTCCAGCCTATTAGCTTCGGTGGCACCGGGGTAGGTGTACCAAACCCCGCCGATATCAAAAGTGATCCCATAATATTCCCGTGCGGCACCAAAATATATGTCGAACTCAGTGTTGCCTGCGCCAGCAGCTCCAAACTCTACATTGGAACCCCAGACACCAAGGTAAAATCCCTTTTCATGGTTCCAGTCAAAATTTCCCTGAATAGCGACTTCTTCGGCAGTTTGGCTGATGCCACGAAACCGGTAGTCCGTGAAGAATCCGAGAGAACCTGAAAAGCTGCCAGGAAGATTTATAAGTTCAGGCTCTTCTGTAGCTTGGGCGATTCTATTGCTATTCACAACGACCAAGCTCACTGCGAGAAGTATTGCCAAAGTAGTTTTAGAAATGAAAGAGTTCAAGCCATCCATATCAAAAGTCCTTTCTAAATACTAGACAGAGTAAAAAACATTCTAAACTTTTCAGACAAGTTTATTGCGCGTGATTTAAACTATAATGGGTTTAAAAACGATAGTTTATAAGTCATCAAAAGTCAATCCTATAAAGGGCTATAACGTAGGCCCATTTAATAGTTTTAAAATAAAGGCCTTATTAAAATGGTTTAGACTAGGTTGTATCCAGTTTCCCCATGCTGGGTGGTATCCAGACCCATTTCCTCTGGCCAGCGGGTTCCCAAAGACTTGGAAGCGGCCAGACCGGAACGGGTAGTAAGTTTGATTTTTAATTAAACTCCAGATAAGTTAAGGGATCAAGGTATGTTATGGACAGTCAGGCGACTACTTTAAAAAGAATGGTATACGAGAAAATGAGCGGATCGAACCTGAGGGTTTTGGCGGTCAGTAGCGGAAAAGGTGGTGTTGGAAAAACCAACTTTGTCGCCAATCTGGCTTATGCCTTGTCCAAAAGGGGGAAAAAGGTGCTCGTTGTGGATGCTGATTTGGAACTGAACAATATTGATATCCTTTTAGGGCTGGCACCGCAAAAGCACATCGGGCATGTTCTGTCTGGAGAGTCTAATATGGAGGATATCATTCTTCGTGGTCCCGCCGATATTCATGTCTTGCCCACTGGAGATGGCTTACAGGAATTAACGCAGTTGCCGTCCGAAAAGAAAATAGTTCTCATGGATGAGTTGGAACGTGCCAGCCAGGGATATGATTTCCTGATTTTTGATACCGGTGCCGGTATTTCCACCAATGTCACTTATTTTTGCAGTGCGGCCCACGAGACGATTCTCATCGTCACTACAGAGCCTACTTCATTGACCGGTGTTTATGCGTTGATGAAAACCCTTCATAACAAGCATGCTCAAAAACATTTCAGAGTGGTGATCAACTTAGTCAGTTCGGAGCGAGAAGCGCAGGGGGTTTATAGTAATTTAACGGCGGTTACGGATCGATTTCTTAAAGATATTTCCGTCGAATACCTAGGTTATATCCTGAATGACCTGAATGTGTCTAAGGCGGTGCGGCAACAAAAAGCATTTTTAGAGTTATATCCTTTTTCTAAATTCAGCGAGTGTCTCAACGAATTGGCAGAAAAAATTTCCAAAGAGAAACCCTGTCCTCTATCATGCGAGGAGAGGCAACATTATTTTTGGCGGAGTGTGTTCCAAGTATAATACTTGGGTTTTGGGACTGATCGACGCGATTGACAAATATGATTCGTCTCGTGGTGCCAAGTTTAAAACTTACGCGGAGTTCAGGGTTCGCGGCGCGATTCTTGGCGAATTGCGGTTGATGAACAGGGTGCCTATGTCGGTGAGGTAGAAAGCTTCTCCCATGGACTCGGTGGTGCGGAAATTGCCGAATCAACTCGGTCGCCCGCATCCCAAGCTTCACAAATCCATTCCAAAGCTGTATTCAGACTACGCAATAAATTAAAGCCCATCATCGCCGAAGAAATGCAATCCTCGGTAACTCCATCGATTAAAAAAGATTATCCGGTCCATTGGTCTTTCGGGCTGAGAAATTGTAGAACCTGTATCAAGGCCTGTGCCTGTTGTGCCGTATCGTCATGAAGCAGACACATTGCTGATATTTTTTTATTGAGAATGGTAGTGAAATATTTTTCCACCGCCCGCTTCCTTTAATTTTCTGGAAGTGATTGTAGTTTGGCCAATCCTGCAAGGTCTATCCAAAACCACCTGCATTTAGAGCATTGGTTAATTTCGGTATCCCTATCGACGCTGAAAAAATGCCGGTAGAACAAAGTGGTTTCGCAGGAGAGGCAGGTGTGCTCGGCACCTCGATAAATTTTTACTCCTTCTGTCCGCTCAATCGTCAATAGCGATTGTCCGATACCGGGTTTCAGAGCCTGGATTTTTTTGAGTTGAAAACGGTCAAACCACAGCAAGCATGAGTTTTAATTTCCGCAACTACAATTTTATGTAATTTATTTTGGCAGGCAGGACATTTCATAATCCGAGGTAGGCTCAGTAGATTTTTGCTCCTTTTTCTTCCGGTGGGCGGGTTTTCCAGCGACGGTGACCGCACATCCAAGGTGCGGGGTTTTCCCGGATAATATTTTCTATAAATTGTTCGCAACGGTGGGTACAGTTCAGAATATCGTTTTCCTTGCTGTTAGATTTCCCAAATTTGATTTCCGGTCCATATTCAATGCGGTAGGTTCCTTTATCAGTGGGGCGGCAGAACATTGGGAGGATAGGGGTTCCGGTGCGATAACTCAATAGCGCCAGCGACCGGGGCGTTGCCGCTTTTTTATTAAAAAAGTCAACAAAGATTCCACCCTTAGCTGTATTCTGGTCCATCATTACCGCGACACTGCCATTGTTCTTAAGTGCTCTCACTATTTTTAAAGGGGATTCGCCACGATAAATAATCCTGTTTCCGGAAAGGGTGCGAAATTTTTTTGTTACTCGATCCAGGTAGGGGTTGTCCAGTTTTCGCACAATGGAAGAAAGTGGACAGATGCCCAGATAACCATGAAACAATCCCATTATTTCCCAGTTTCCATAATGGGCGGTTAGAAAAAATATTCCTTTATTCTTTTCCAGACATTGGTGTAACAGGGCCAGACCAGTAGGTTCTCCCTCGATAAGGTTTCGCACCCGGTTTTCCGTGTCAGAGGTGGCCCACAGGCATTGCAAAGCCGAAACTATCAGGTTTTGAAATGATTTTTTGACGATTTTTTTTTTCTCGTCGGATGATTTTGAGTCTCCGAAAATAATATCAAGATTGATTTTAGCTGATCGTTTATGTTTTTCAGAAAAGAGAAAAGCCAGACTGCCTAACCCTCTTCCCATTTTTACCACCGCCTGCTGGGGCAGAGGGCGTACCAGCAATAGCAGTAAGTTGAAAAAAACGTATTCTAGAAAATGTTGGGTCGATTTCAAAAGTTTGAGTTCACGGTTATTGTTCTGCAATGGCGTGAGCGATCGCGTAATGCTGGTCATGCGAAATGGAGATGTGGATGAACTTCAGGTTTAATTTTTCGAACAGTGTTTTTCCTCGCCCACCCATTTTGACGATGGGTTTTCCTGAATCATGGTTCACAACTTCAATATCCTTGAACCCGACATCGCGAGTGATGCCGGTTCCCAAGCTCTTGGACACTGCTTCCTTAACGGCGAACCGGGCGGCGAAATGTTTTCCAGGATCTGCTTGGGATCGGCAGTAATCAATTTCGCTATCGGTGAATACTTTATGTTCCAAGCGGGTAGAATATTTTTCCAGCGATTTTTTAATCCGGTTTATTTCTATGATATCCAAACCTGTCCCAAATATCATCCCAGTACCTCAGGGTGAACTGACTTAACATTGTAGCGCAGTGCTGTTTCGATTTCGCTGAATGGGATAGCACCAGGTCGGACAAGCCGGGCAGGTGTTTCTAGTGTATCAACAAGAGTTGAGGGCTTCCCTCCCTGGCATGTGCCGCCATCAAGAATTAAGTCGAGTTGGTCTCCTAAAGATTGCTGTACCTGCTCTGCAGTGACAGGTGGCTCTTCGCCGGAAAGATTGGCGCTAGGCGCGGTAATGGGTTGGCTCAGAGCTGAAATTAAATTCCTTGTCATGGGATTTCCAGGTTGCCGGATTCCGATTCGGCCTGCCGACACGTTTTCGGGGATAACGGAATGAGGCTCAAAAAGCAAGGTTAATGGGCCCGGCCAGAATTTTTGTATTAAAGCGGAATGAGCCGGAGTGATTTCTTTTACCAGTGTCTTCAGTTGCTCTCTTGTGCTTATCAAAAGAAGCAGAGGCTTGTTTTTATCGCGACCCTTAACCGTAAAAATTCGTTCAACGGCTTCCCAGTTGAAAAGGTCCACCCCCAGGCCATAAAAAGTGTCTGTGGGAAAGGCGATCACTCCACCTTGGAGCAAAACTTTCCGCGCTTGTGCAGAAGCAGCGTTTGAGTCAATTTTTAAAATTTGCGACATGGTTGGTTTTAAGTTTTTTGCTTTTTTGCGCAACGGCCTTGGCTTGGTCTTTTTTGTATTTCGTGAGTTGTCTCGCCAGCTTATTATCGGACAAGGCAAGGATCTGCACAGCCAAAAGGCCAGCGTTCTTGGCACCTGGTTTTCCAATGCTGACTGTGGCTACGGGAACACCTCCCGGCATTTGCGCAGTTGATAAGAGAGAATCAAGGCCGTTGAGCGGTGTAGAGTCAATGGGAACGCCAATAACAGGAATCTGAGTTTCCGCCGCCACCACGCCTGCGAGGTGAGCTGCCCCTCCTGCACCGGCGATCATTACCTGGATGCCACGGCGTTGCGCTCCTTGCACGTACTTCCGGGTTCTTTCCGGGGAACGATGGGCTGAGGTGACTAGGACTTCATGAGTTATATTGAATTGCTCCAGCACCTTGCTAGTTTCTTCCATGATTGAAAAGTCCGAATCACTTCCCATGATAATACCAACTAAAGGTTTGCTCAAAACAATGCCTCCTAACTCAGGAATAGGTTTGAAATAGTGGAGAACTTTTATAGCAATTTTTCAGGGCGGGATCAAGCCTTAGAGGAAGAGGCTAGGTGTTATCACAGGCAATTCGAAAACCCAGGAACGAGGTGCAATAGCCCCTAAAAAGGAAATTTTGTGCCAGGTGGCAATATGCCTGAAATGGGTAAGGTATCGATTAAATGAGTATTAAGTATAAATTGGGCTTAGTTTTTGCTATAGCAGTTACCCTTTTAGTCTTCCTTATTTCTTATATCTTCTTCCGTGTTTGATTTCCGGGATGAGCATCAACGTTGCCAGAAGCATCATTGCGCAGGAAACCATGCCAATATTTCTTGGACCGATCAAACCCACTACCCAGTAGCCGATTAGCGGACCCAGTGTGCCGCGGATGCCTGTCAGACTGACATGTACCGACATATATGCGCCGGTTTTTCCAGGAGGGGCGTATTTGGTGACCCACAGGTTCCAGGCGATGCTGCCCCCGGCAAAGGCAATCCCCAGTAAGGCTGAGCCCGCCCCGATGACCCAAGGGTTGGAGGTGATGAAAAACAGCAGGATGCCGGTGGCGAAGGACAAGTTCAGGATCATCCGAAGAATCACGAAGTTTATTTTGTCGAATAACTTCGCCCAGAATGGAATAAGCAGCATTCTCAGTGTTTCAGGAATGACTGTAATGATTATGGCTACAAAAACAGCAGATCCTTCAATGCCCCATTTTGGTGAGGTGACATAATCCAATCGCAAAGGCAGGGTCCATAAATTGGCAAACCCCATAATGAACCAGGTTAGCAAAACATAACCGAATGAACGGTCCTGCCAGATGTATTTCATGTTTCCAAAAGGGTTTTCATGGGGACTCTCGTCCATCGTCTTTGACGGCATGTTGTAGATGGCCAGAGCCTTGAAAAAGGCGCAGAACCCAAGGAAGGTAAAGACCAGATGGTAATACTCGATATCTTTTTCGAGGATGGTAGACCCGATATATCCGGATAGGGCGGCCACACCTACCGATAAGAGCAAAGATTTCGAGAAGAATGCCCCGCGTCGGTCAGGAGGGTAATTGTCCCCATAAATATCGGTGATAAAGGGAAGTAGGGCGCTACGGCAAATGTACGCGACAATTATAAAAACTGCGAACGAGTATAAAGATGTGGACCAGGCGGCGACCAGAAGGCAAGCCCCTGTAATCATAGAGGGAAGCGCTCCCCATGCCGACTTTTCCCAATGGGTGGCAGAGGCGTAATGCAAGAGCAGCATAGAAAGGAACATGCCCATGAATGGGGCGGCGGCGATCAACGCTTTGATGGTTTCGTCGGCATTAAAGTGCCGGATGGCTATGAACAGGCAGAAGGTTTGCGCACCAGAAGAAAGCACTCCTTCAAACATGCCTCGCCATAAATCACAGCTATAGGTTTTCTGTGCGATTTCATCAGACGTCAGCGAGGAACGGTCTTGTTTACGTTTAAATCCCATAGAAGTATAAATATTTTAGTAAAAAAGGCGGCGCTGCTACATGTAGAAGGGTGGTTATAATAGCACTCTTAAATGTTTTTTCTCCAAACTTTATCCGACCATTTTTCTCGTACTTGAGCATTATGAAAGGTAGAATGTCTGTATATAAATTTTGTCTTTAATTCAGGTGTTTCATGATTTTTGGTGATTCTAAAGCGCCCTGTGCCGAGTTGGTGGTGATTGGGGATGAAGTGGTTAGTGGCTTGGTCCTGGATAGCAACTCGCAATACCTAGGAGAGAAGATTCACGAACTGGGAATAGAAGTTTCCCGTATAACCACTGTGGGTGATTCGGCTTCTGTGATTGAGGATTGCATAAAACTTGCTCTCAAACGTTCGGACTGGGTTGTGCTGACCGGAGGGTTGGGAGCCACGCATGACGACATCACTAAATCCGTTTTACTTAAAGTATTCGAGTGTGGTTTGAAAAAAGACTCCCAAGTGGCTAGCATGTTGGAGGAAATGTTCAGAGTTCGTGGTCGGGAGGTTCCTGAAATTGTGAGAAGCCAGTGTGAAGTGCCTGAGAAAGCAGAAATTCTCTACAACGAAAAAGGAACCGCACCCGGATTTAAAATGCGGCAGGGGAAAACTGTTTTGTTTTCTTTGCCGGGTGTTCCTTTAGAGATGCAATACTTATTTGAGAAATATGTTGCTCTTGAAATGACCGCGCAAAAAAATAAAACTTTCTTGCATCGATTGATCAAAACCACCGGGCTTTCCGAAGCCGACCTGTGGGATAAGGTGGGACCGCTTGAAAGCTTGCAGGAAAAAGCGACGATAGCTTCTTTGCCCTCGCATTTGGGTGTTCGGATTCGGATTTCTGTGCTGGCGGAATCTAAAGAGGAAGGAGTGTCTCGCCTGGATGAAGTGGAAGGTTTTTTAACCCAATGTTTGTCTCGTTATATTTATGGGAGGAATGAAGAAAGGCTTGAGGAAAAAGTCGGTGCTTTATTGAAAGAAAGATCGCTGACTCTGGCTACAGCCGAGTCTTGCACCGGTGGCTTGATCGGACATCGCCTGACACAGGTTTCCGGCAGTTCCGATTATTATAAGGAAGGCTTTGTCGTCTACAGCAACGAAGCCAAAGTGGATCGTTTGGGAGTAGAGCCAAAGTTGATTGAAGAGTTTGGCGCGGTGAGTGAGCCGGTAGCCAGGGCCATGGCTGAAGGGGTTTGCCGGGTGACCGGGGCTGACATAGGGGTTTCTGTAACCGGAATTGCCGGCCCCTCCGGGGGCAGTGATCTCAAGCCTATAGGATTGACCTACATTGCAGTGCATGACCGGTCTGGCACATGTTGTAGAAGATTTGTATTCACGCATGACCGGATTAAAAACCAGGAGCGATCGGCGCAAGCCGCTTTGGATCTGGTGCGTTTGAAGATTCAAGGAGAATTGGGAGCTTAGGAAGAAAATGCAAACTTGCCTGAACTGCTCAAAAGAGATTTCCCCGCCTGCCCGAGTTTGTCCGTATTGTCAAAAGCCGTTGCAACCGAACTATCCTAGCCTGAGTCTGAAATGGTTTTTTGGTATATGGATTTTTTTCTTGGTATTAGTGTTGGCGTTACTGATTTCCATGTTTTCCCGCTAGAAAGCTAGCGGATATTTTTGAACGGCAGAATAAGGAGAATGCCTACAACGAACGCCCCGATGTGTGCGAACCATACTGTTCCTCCCGCACCTGTTGCCGCGGTTGTCCCGCAAATAAAATAAAACAGGATGAAGCAAAATTTTTCCAGGACATCCTCAATAAAAAAGAGTGTTAAAACTGGGAAGTTTCTAGTGGGAGTTTTCGTCTTTTAACGGGATCATCAATGGGGACTTTGGAGGGCAATATGATAGTATTGGAATATAATTCTACAATAACAGGTTTGTCATCATCGAGCCAACGTAACGCTGGACTCAATTAAAAAATTACAAGGTTTCAATATTATGGTTGTCTATATAAATCATCAATTGCCGGGTGGTTATTCATGAGTGAGGCTGAAGGGTTGGTTCCCGGTTTTGACGGGGAAGAAGCTCCCGTTGCGCCGGAACGACTAGAAGAATCCATCGAATGGGTCGTAGAGATATACAGAAAACATCAGTTGAAAAGGGTTTCCAACTGGCTGGATGAGGCACTAGCTAAGGGGAAAAGAAAGCCCCTCTTTATTCCACTGGTCTTGCTCGATGTCAACCCGATCATGCATCGGCAAAGCTTGCTTGAACAGGTGTTCCCCGCCCCAAGAATCATTAATGAAGATTTGCTGGAGGTCAATCGGCTGAAGATCATGCTGGATGCTGGGTCGGGGATGGGCAAAACCACTTTCCTGAAACATTATCTGGAAACGCTTCTTCAGGGATCGGCACATGAAGTCTACTCTCTTCCTGTCTATTTTCATTTTGGAAACTTGCCGGAAGGAGGAAGATTCGACCTGTTTCGTGAAGTGGTTAACCGTGAAATTATTGATGTGGTTCTACTTGAACGGAAAGACAACCCGGATTTGATTTTGGATGAAGGGCTCCTTGAAAATACAGTTAACTCCCTCTTCAACTACAGCAAGTGCCAGTTCCTGCTGGATGGATTTGATCAACTCCATCCCCAGGACCGGTTTCGGTTCTTTACGGAATCGTTTCTGGAAGATAACGCCTTTCGCAGTAATTTTGTTTTGCTTGCCAGTCGTGGATTCAACTTTGGTTCCTTATCTACTGATGCAGTGGTTAAACGTGAGGAAGGCACTGCGTTTCAAATGGCTTTCCAGAAAATTGATTTGAAAGATAGTTCTATCTACTTAGGAGATGCTTCTAAAAATAAAAAGGTCAAAGATCTCGCTCTTTTCACGCCGGAACTTTTAGAAGTCCCGCTTTTACTGCGAATGATCCGTGAGCTTTCTGAAAACGAACTTCTAGACGGTTTGAAGAACAGGATGGAAATTTATTCCGCCTGGTTCCGTTTTAAACTGAAATCAACCAATCTTTCTGCGGATGAGAGTTGGGTGGAAAATTGCTTCGACCAACTTGCCGAAATTTCTTATAAATTGATGACTGAAGGCCAGCAACAACGTTTTCTTGATGTAGAGCAGGGTTACGAAAAATCAATCCTGGAAGGAAAGGAAATTCTTTTGCAAGAGGGAAGTGTTGCTCCCTGGTGGAAAGACATATTGCAACAGACAATTCGACGCTGGGAATATCGTCACCCGTCGTTTCAGGAATATTTTGCAAGCAGGTATATACAGAATAGCAATAACTGGAAGGAAATGGTTCGGGAGAACTGTAGCAATGAGAAGTGGTATGAGGTTTTTAAGATTCTGGCTGGAGGTGTTTCCGGAAAAGAGCTTTTCGAGATTTTAATTGCAGAGGGGGCGGTGATGCTGGCAGGAAACTCGCTGGCTGAGGTTGGTGATCTGCCAAAGGAACAAGAACTGCTGATAAGGCAGTTATTGAAATACCAGTGCAAAGAAACCTTTCCGCAATTTTCCCAGTGTCGTCAGGTACGTGTTGAAGAGGTGATTCAGTGCAATGAAGCCGGATATCTTGATCTCTTGCTGAGCCGTTTGTTAAAGCGTGAGCATCGTGACAGTAGGATTTTGTTCAGTGTGTTCGAACTGGTGCTGGCAAGGCATGGCCTGAACTTTCATCAGATTCTGGATACGTTTGATTTAGAGCTTCTGAAAAACCTTGAAGAGTTTAAGGAGTTTTTTAATGAAATGACAGACCGGGAACAGGTGAATAAAGCAACTCTTAAAAAATTTTCTGAGAGAGTTACCATCCCTGAAGGAAAATTCATTTATCAGGAAGAGACTGATGAGGAAGACAAGGTTCTCCTGAAAGAATTTTCGATTATGAAATTTCCAGTAACTAATGCTTTGTACCAACAGTTTGACCCGCAACACCAAAACCGGTTTCCAAAATATTCCTTTGATGCCGATCAGCCTGTTATTGGCATTAATTATTATGAGGCGATTATTTTTGCTCTCTGGATGGGACTAAGGTTGCCCACTGAACAGGAATGGGAAAAGGCGGCTCGGGGAACGGATGGCCGAGTTTATCCTTGGGGCGAGGCGATGGGATATGAAAAAGGTTTTGCCAATACTTGCGACTTCATGGCTTGTAAGACCAACCCGGTCATGGAACTGGAACAGGGGATGTCTCCTTATGGATGTTTAGATATGGCAGGCAACGTTTGGGAATGGTGTATGCAGAAAAATGCTTCCAAGCACACCACTCAAAGGGTTGTTCGAGGTGGATCGTGGATGAATTATCTGGTGCATGCCAAATGCGCCTTCAGGAACTCCTTTGATCCTTCTGAGCGGCATTTGGCGGTGGGATTGCGGTGTGTCGAAGCCCCTCGGTTTACCGAAGTTGAGAGTGACGACTTGGATGACTTGTAAAACTCTTATTTCTTTAAAAAATACGGTAATAACTGTAAAGAATTCTTTATTTGGACGATAAGGTAGAAACAGAGCACAAAGGCCATAACGAGTTGAATTTGATCAAGTTTTCCTTGACAATAACCAGCTAAATTCTATTATCAGGTTATAGTTGAACAACAAGTTTAGCTCTGATTCAGGGAGAGGGCAGGTTTCGGGTCTGCTGAAAATCTAAAAAATGAGTCAAAATAACGTGTATTCTGTGCGATTTGTGAAGTTTTAGGAGAAAAGAATTCGGAAAGAGTCACAAGAATATCGGTATGATTCTATTATGGAGGAAGGTTCTTCCTAATTAAAAAAATTCCTTCTGCGATGATCGTTTTTGGTGGAACTCTCGCTGCTACTCTTGTTGCTTTTCCCATCAACGAAGTGATGATGGAATGTTTCTCTTCCAACTGGGGAGTTGTCTGCTTCCCGCGTTGCAGAAGTGGTCAGAAAGCTAGTTAAGGCAGGTTTCGACCTAACGTAATTGCCTATCGGAGCTTTTCGTAATACGGGCTGAAATCCGCAAGCATATGGTGGATATTTTACGGCGATAGAGTTAACGTTTCTTTAATCCATTTCTGGGAATCAAAATCATCCTTTGATTGAGGATAAACACACCCAATATATGCGAAGGGCGCTTGTGCTTGCCCAAAGGGCCCGTGGCAGAGTCAGTCCTAATCCCATGGTAGGGGCGGTTGTGGTCAGGCGTGGAAAGGTTGTGGGGGAAGGCTATCATTCCCGTGTTGGCCATCCTCATGCTGAGGTAGAAGCCTTAAGGCGGGCAGGTGATAAAGCCCAGTCTGCCGACCTTTATGTCAATTTGGAACCATGTTGTCATTTTGGTCGAACACCTCCCTGTACCGAGGCGATCATTCAAGCAGGAATTAAAAGAGTCTTTGTTGGTATGAGGGATCCTAATAGCCAGGTCAGCGGAAGGGGTCTGCGTTTACTCAGAGCACAGGGCATTGTCATTGTCTCGAATGTGTTAAAAGAAGAATGCGAGGAGTTGAATGAATCATTTATAAAAGTCATGAAAACGGGGATGCCATTTGTGATTTTGAAAACAGCCATGTCTTTGGATGGGAAAATTGCTACCCATTCCGGAGACTCACGCTGGATTACCGGGAAGTTGGCGCGAAACCATGTTCACAAGATCAGAAACGAGGTTGATGCGATTTTGGTGGGAACAGAAACCGTTTTAAAAGACAACCCACGCCTGACTTGCAGGCTTGAAACAAGTGCCAAGCATCCTGTGCGCATTGTCCTAGATCGAAGAAATAGAATCCCGCTTACGGCAAAAATTTTTAAAAATAGCCGCTCCCAAAAAATTATTTATGTGACCGGCCCCGATATTTCTTCTCGCCGTCTGAAAGCTCTAGTCGACAAGAAGGTGGAAATTCTAAGCGGCAAATCCTCAAAGAATGGGTTCGATATCAAGTCCCTTCTGAAAGAATTGGCAAACAGGGATATGAACTCTATACTGATTGAAGGCGGTGCCGAACTGAATGCCAGTGTGGTTAAAGTCGGTGTGGTAGACCGGGTGGTTGCATTCATTAGCCCTGTATTAATAGGTGGAACCCAGGCTCCTGGTTTTCTTGGCGGGCAGGGGGTGGTGAAGGTGAAAGGTGCTGTGAAATTAAAAGATGTTGTCGTGACGAAAATTGGTGAAGATTTAATGGTAGAAGGAATCCCATGTTCAGCGGAATAGTACAATCGGTAGGAAGGGTTGGTGAGTTTGTCCAGCAAAATGAAGGTGCCGTACTGGTTGTGAATACGGAAAAAGATTTTTCTGGATTTGAAGATGGTGAGAGTATTGCCGTGAACGGAGCTTGCCTCACTGTTGTGGATTCCACGCAGACGACTTTCAAACTGGACCTGAGCACCGAAACTCTCAGTCGAACCAACTTTAAAAATGTGAAAAAAGGAGACAGGGTTAACCTGGAGCGATCTCTCACCCCTTCGACAAAAATTAGTGGACATTTTGTCAGCGGACATATTGACCGTGTTGGTGAAATCGTGGACATTGAAGAGAAACTTGGCGAGGTCTTGTTTCGGTTTTCCCATCCCGAAGAACTGGGTTCTTTTATTATGGAAAAAGGGTCCATCGCTCTGGATGGTATCAGCCTGACTGTTTTTGATTGCAAGGACAATCGGTTTACGGTTTCCATCATTCCTTTTACTTTGGATCATACGAACTTAAGTGCCCGAAAAATTGGCGATTTAATAAATATTGAATGTGATATGATAGGTAAATATGTGTTCAAAGCCTGTGAAACTATGTTGAAACCGAATGAGAAAAAGTCCTCTCTTGATTTTCTCAGGCAACATGGTTTCTCATAATAAAGGAAGTCGTGAAAAAAGAATTTAGCACCATAGAAGAAGCCGTTGAAGATGTCCGGCAGGGGAAGATGATTGTCATCGTGGATGACGAGGATCGGGAGAATGAAGGAGACCTGATGGTCGCCGCCGAGAAAGCTACTCCGGAACTCATAAACTTCATGGCTAAATTCGGTCGTGGCCTGATTTGCCTCACACTGACAGAAAGCCGAACCCGTGAATTGGGGTTGAACATGATGGTTGATGATAATCAGTCGGCTTTCGAAACACCGTTTACGGTTTCTATTGACGCCAGGCGGGGTGTGACGACCGGGATTTCAGCGGCGGACAGGTCTCATACGATCAAGGTTGCGATTGATCCGGATTCTTCTAGAAACGATCTAGTTAAACCGGGGCATATTTTTCCTTTGCGGGCCAAAAATGGAGGTGTGCTGGTTCGTATGGGGCAGACCGAAGCATCAGTGGATATTGCGCGTATTGCCGGTTTGAAGCCTTATGGAGTGATTTGTGAAATCATGAATGATGACGGCACCATGGCCAGGGTTTCTCACCTAAAGGAATTTATAAAAGAGCATGGATTGAAAATGATCACCACCAAGGACCTTGCTGGATATAGGCTCAAGCAGGAAGCACTGGTAGAAGAGGTTACCTCCACCCTTTTGCCGACTCATTCAGGTGAGTTTCGCTCTGTAGTGTTTAAAAACATTTTGAATGACCAGACACATATTGCTTTGGTCAAGGGAGAGATTAAGGCTGATGAGCCAACATTAGTTCGGGTACATTCACAATGTTTGACCGGAGATGTTTTTGGTTCCTACCGGTGTGATTGCGGAGAGCAATTAAAAAATTCCATGGAAATGATTGAGCGGGAAGGCAAAGGTGTCCTGCTTTATTTGTATCAGGAGGGGCGGGGAATAGGAATCGTCAACAAGATGAAGGCCTACGCTTTGCAGGACGAGGGGAAAGATACTGTGCAGGCTAATGAGGAGCTTGGGTTCAAGCCTGATTTGCGGGACTATGGCATTGGGGCTCAAATCCTTCGCAAGTTGGGGTTGGGAAAGATTCGTATCATGACGAACAACCCCAGGAAGATCGTTGGTCTTGAAGGCTATGGTCTGCATATGGTGGAAAGGGTCCCCATCGAAGTTCAAGCTAAAAAGGACAATATCAAATACCTTCAAACCAAACAGAAAAAAATGGGGCACATATTTCAAAATATTAAATGAACCACTTGCATGGTTAAATATATTGAAGGAGACCACAACGCTGAGGGGCTTCGTTTTGGAATCGTAGTGAGCCGTTTTAATGATTTGGTCACCAGCAAACTTCTCAGCGGGGCACTCTCAGCATTTAAAGAGCAGGGAGCCGATGAGAAAAACTTGGAAGTGGTACGGGTTCCCGGAGCGTTCGAAATCCCTCAGGCGGCGAAAAAACTTTGTTCCATCCGAAATTTTGACGCAATTGTCTGCTTAGGTGCGGTGATTAAAGGGGGAACTCCTCACTTCGAATATATCTCGGCCGAAACCAGCCGAGGGATTAATCAGGTGGGACTTGAGTTTAACATTCCTGTTTTGTTTGGTGTGTTGACCACGAATGATCTTGAGCAGGCGGTAGCAAGATCGGGTTCCGACTCTTCCAATAAGGGAAGAGAAGCGGCGCTGGCGGCTGTTGAAATGGTAAATTTATACAGGAAAATTTGAGGTGACTTATGGGAAAGCGCCGTGCCGCAAGGGAATTGGCTTTAAAGTTCTTGTATCAGAGCGAATTCATTTCAGACAGCCTTGAAGTTCATATGGAACAGTTGGAACAGTTTTGTGAAAGAGCCAATGCTCAGGCTGAAATCATTAAATTCATGAAGACGCTGGTTGAAAAGGTTTTTGTTCAGGCTGAAGAAATTGATATTATACTTAAAAAATTTAGTGATCACTGGGCGCTGGAACGCATGTCTATGGTTGACCGCAATATTTTGCGTCTGGGTATTTGCGAGTTGATGTTTGAGGCTTCCACGCCTCCCAAAGTAGCTATTAACGAGGCTGTTGAGATCGCTAAAAAATTTAGTACCGAAGATTCTCCTGATTTTATCAACGGTATCCTCGATAAGGTTTTTAAAGAAACGGATATCTCAACAGTGAAATAACCTGCCTATGCGTTATATTATCTTCTCCGATTTGCATAGCAACCTTGAAGCCCTGAATCAATTCACAAAAGAGATAGAAACGATTGCTCACGATAAATTGGTTTGCCTGGGAGACATTGTCGGGTATGGAGCTGACCCCAACCCTTGCGTTGAGTGGGTGAGGGAAAATGTGGATTTGACCATCGCGGGTAATCACGATTGGGCCGCTGTCAATAAGACCAATACTGCTGCTTTTAACTCCTACGCCTATAAATCGTGTCTGTGGACTCGGGAAAAACTGACAGAAAAAAATAAAAACTTTCTCGGCTCGCTTCCTCTGGGTCATGAAGAAGGAGGAGTTTATTGGGTGCATGCTTCTCCCTATGAGCCGGAGGCTTGGCATTATGTGACTTCAAAGGCTGGGGCCAAGCGCCATTTCAAAAACTTTGAGGCTCCTCTCTGTTTTGTGGGCCATTCTCACAAGCCGATTATTCTTGAACAAACAATGGATGGTGAGGTGAATGACTATGTCTCGGATACCTGGGATATTGAATCAGACAACCGTTATATTTTTAATGACGGAAGTTTGGGGCAACCTCGGGACGGGAATCCGGACCCTGCTTTCATGGTTTATGACTCTGACAGAAAAATGGTGGAAGTCTGCCGCTTTGAATATGACTTGAACTTGGCTCAGGGCAAAATCCGCGATAACGGCTTGCCGTCCTATCTAGCTGACCGATTGGCTGAAGGGCGGTGATTTTCTCTTTATTTATCGATGAGCACTATTGACCTGGATAAGGGGAAATGCTATCCTCAGCAAGTAACTTCAATAAAATTAATTGGTTAAGGTAAACAGGTTTTTTTTGAGATACTGCCATGTCAGTGCATAAACTTCGTATGGAATTTAAAAACGCGGCACTTGTTGCTGGTTTCGTGATTCTGTGGGCTTCTTCTGCCTGGGCGGGGAAATCCTATTCCTCGGATGATCTTTATTCTCAGGCGCAGAAATCGTATTACCAACTCATCAGAATATCTTCCGATAAACAACAATTCCGCCACCATTGGGAAAATGTCATCCGAAAATTTTCTAAAGTGGTGCAACGCTATCCCAAAAGTCCAGAGGCTTACAAAGCTACCTTTACCATCGCAAGGTTGTATCAGAGATTGAACAGAATTTCCAAAAACTCCAGTGATCTGGATCAGGCTCTCCATTATTATAAAAAGGTTTCCCGTGATTTCTCACCAGGTACGCTGACCGATGATGCGTTATTCGAGTTGGCCGAGATATTGCGCGTTAAAAAAGATTTTTCTTCGGCGGCGGGTGTTTTTAAAACGATATTTATAAAGTACCCCAAGGGCGATCAGGCCAAGGAGGCTCGTCTGCAATATCAGAAGCTAGTTTCTATTGTTCCTGTAGTGAAAAAGCAAACGAAACCCAAACTATCAGCGCCGCTTAAAAAAGTATTTTTAAAAGATGAAAAGAAAGGTAAGAAGGCCCATCTGATTGTTGTCGATGCGGGTCATGGTGGTAAAGATCCGGGGGCGAAAAGTCCTCATAGAAGGCTCTACGAAAAGGATGTCAACCTGAGGATTGCCCGGCATGTCAAAAGCATCCTGGAAAATCGGTTCAAATACCGGGTGGTGATGACCCGAGAGGACGATACGTTCATTTCACTGAAAGAAAGAAGTGAGATCGCCAAAAAGCTGAAAGAAAGAAGTAAGATTGCCAACCACAGGAACAAACACCTGTTTGTGTCCATTCATGCCAATGCCTCCAAAAGGGAATCAGCGTATGGTATAGAAACGTATTTTTTGGAAGATGATAATGTCAGGGCTAAAGAAACCGCCGCTAGGGAAAATAGGGAACCGCATCTTAAGTCTGACAAGGGTGATATTCAGGAAATTCTGGCAAAGCTCATTGCTGCCAACTATCATAAGGGTTCTTCCAGTCTGGCGGAAATAGTACAGAAAAACCTTTTTCGATCTTCCAGGAAAAAATTTCGCGAGTCGAAGAACCTTAGAGCCAAGCCAAGCCCTTTTTATGTGGTTGATAGCGTTAACATGCCTAGCATTCTGGTTGAGGTCGGTTTTTTGACTAACCGGAAGGAATCCAGCATGCTTTCCAAGCCCGACTACCTTTATAGACTAGCTTCCTCCATAGCGGAAGGTATCCACGAATACCTGCAAGGTGAGGGACCATCTGTTTAAGGAGGAAGCATGACAGCCCCTGTCATCGCTATCGTTGGCAGGGCCAACGTTGGTAAGTCAACTTTATTCAATAAGCTCACACAGAGCCGTTCGGCGATTGTCAATGACAGACCAGGGGTAACCCGCGATAGGATGTATGGTGCTACGGAGCTTGGCAACCGTCCTATTTTGCTTGTCGACACAGGTGGAGTGGATATCGACACTACCAATCAGATAGAGCTTCAGGTGGTGGAGCAGGCCCAGTGGGCTCGAAATGAAGCCGACTGTGTGATTGTCGTTGTGGATAACCAGACCGGGTTGACCGGGCCGGACAGGGAAGTGATTTCTCAAGTTCGCAAATCGGGGAAGCCATTTTTTCTTGCCGTGAACAAGGTGGACTCTCCTTCCCATCATTTTATTCTCCCTGAATTTTCTCAATTAGGACTGGACAACACCTTCCCAATTTCAGCGGAGCATGGGCCAGGTCTTTATGAGTTGATTGAAGCGGTATCCGAATCCCTTCCTGATATGGG
Source organism: Nitrospinales bacterium (assembly GCA_965263085.1). Lineage (GTDB taxonomy): Bacteria > Nitrospinota > Nitrospinia > Nitrospinales > VA-1 > LS-NOB. The sequence continues at coordinate 712,224 of OZ253582.1, read as the reverse complement.
GTTGGAGCCCGGTTTCGATGAAGACAGCATCCGCATAGCGGTGATCGGAAAACCCAATGTTGGAAAATCTTCTCTGATCAATAAACTGTTGAATTCTGAGCGTTGTATTGTTTCTGATATACCGGGAACGACCCGGGATGCGATTGATACGTCCCTTGAGTGGAACAGTCGCCGTTTTGTTCTAATCGACACGGCCGGAATCCGGCGCAAGGGGAAAACCCGTCAGGTTCTGGATAAGTTCAGTGTGATCATGGCCCTTAAAGCTCTAGATCGTTGTGATGTCGCGGTACTGGTGCTAGATGGCATGCAACCGGTCACTGACCAAGATGCTACGGTGGCAGGCTATGCGTTTGATCGTGGTAAGGCATGCCTGATTTTGGGGAATAAATGGGATTTGTCCAGGGGGGGGGGGATCTTATTTGGGGAATTTGAAGATCGAGTGCATCGCAAACTTAAATTTCTGGAATTTGCTCCCGTGGTTACGGTGTCGGCAAAATCGGGATTGCGAGTTGGCAAGATTCTTCCTCAGGTGGAGAAAGTTTATGAAGAATATTCCCGTAGTATACCTACTGCATCTCTTAATGAGTGTTTTGAGCGTGCCATTCAGAAAAATCCTATGTCGAATTATCGGGGTAAATTTATGAAACTGTTTTATGCCACTCAAGTGAAGAAACGTCCCCCTACTTTTAAATGTTTTTTAAATTTCCCACAGGGAATTCATTTTTCTTACCGTCGTTATTTGATCAATAGCTTGAGACAAACATTTGGGTTTACCGGTACTCCTGTCCGGCTCATTTTATCTGGAAAAGGAAAAGCAATAAATCCCTGAAAAAATCCAGTTTCATTATGTGTGTTTCGCATGGCTTCGGAAAGAGCCTCGCCTGTTTAACTTTTCCGGGCACCGGTTGATGTTTTTCTATTGCAGGCTTAAACGCTTTGAAATGAATTGAGTAGGAAAGGTTCCCCTCTCATTTTCTTTCCCAGTTTGCCTTGATTTCTAAAGATAGCTTGAAATACCTCTTATATTTATTAAATTACGCATATAAAATTTTGACTTTTGCCGAGAAATTTGGAATGTTTATAGTTCCTAACCATCAGGATTAGAAGTTCATTGATAATGGCTCTTGTTTCATGGTTTGAGGGAGTAGGATTCACAAAATTATTCAGTATTTTATTTATATTTTAATGTCTTATGATCACTTGATGCAAGGTTAGTGTGCCACCTTAGGATTAAAAGAGGGTATCAAAAACGGTCAGTTGGTACTTGTGCTCGGTGGTTCGGCTCTGCACAATATAGATGTGGATTTTTTTGCTTGATGTCCCTGAAGATTTGATGAAAAAAATCATTGATGAAGCCAACCAAGTGTATGAAGAAAAGCAGAAAGAATGATAAAATTATCAAAAAAGGCAGTTATTTTTTGAGGAAACAGTTTTGAATAAAGCCGATTTAAATGGGACTCTGGTGAAGGCGGATATTGTTAATCAGGTTTATGAGAAAGTCGGGTTCACGCGCCAGGAAGCCGCCCAAGCCGTGGAAATTTTGTTTGACGAAATTAAATCCGAACTATCTCATGGTAATAATGTTCGTATATCAAGATTTGCTAGTTTTATTTTGCGGGGGAAAAAGGCCCGTAATGCCCGCAATCCAAAAACGGGTGAAACGATTCGTATTCGTCCCCGGACCGTATTGACCTTTAAACCCAGTAAACAATTATTGGACTCCACTAACCAATATTCCTGTGATGACAACTCTGATTCCTGATAAGTTATTTTTTAAGATTGGTGAAGTTGCGAACCTGGCTGGTGTGGAGCAACATGTCTTACGCTATTGGGAAGACGAAATCGATGCACTGAAACCCACTAAAAACAAATCTGGACAGAGGTCGTACCAGAAGAGGGATGTCGAGTTGGTTTTTGAAATCAAGCGCCTGCTTTATGCAGAAAAATTTACCATCGCCGGCGCCAAGAACAAACTCAAAAGGTTTAATAAGAAAGAGGCCGAACTGGATTTTGCTTATGATCGCGAGGCTTTTCTGGAATGGAAGCAGGAAATGAAAAACGATTTAGAGTCTATTTTAAAAACTCTTGAAGATCCTAAGGACTGAAACCCCTGTCCCCTTTTGGGCAATAAAAAACCTCCCGGAATTCTCCCGGAAGGCTTTTTATTTAAGATGGTCTATTTTCAAGCAAATGCTTTTTTGGCTACCCCTATCAGGGCATCAATCATTCTGCATCCTAATAGCTCAGCATCTTCTCGTGCAACCTGTTCACCATTTGCGTCGACAGCAATGACGGAACGTTGCAGGTAACGGCTTTTTACCCCTTGGAGTGTCAGCTTGTTGGCATTGCCGAATTCCTGACTCACATCCTGGAGCAGATTTGGAAGGCCTCTCCCCGCATTACTCAGAATATCGGTTCCTACTACAACAATGACTTCGTCGGCGCCTGCGGTTTTGAATTTGTCAGCATTATCTTTAATGAGATCAAATTCTTTGTTACAGAAACCGCCAGCGCCCGGAAGGGTGATAATGAGTCTCTTACCCTTAAAATCGTTGACTGACAGTTCCTGTTCTAGTGGTGTGGATGCGGCTTTTTCTACCGACCATTCCGGGTTTAACCTAATTAATTTTGCATCGCTGCCTGGCAGTGTTGCCATAAAAAAACCTCCTTTTTAAGTTGTTAAAAGACTATCTTAAGATGTTGGAACGTTCAGAAAGATGCAAAAATTGAACAAATAAAATTTCATCCTTATATTTAGGTTAACATATTGATTTTATAGTTTCTTCTGGTTATAGCGAAATAGTGCTTATTCTGTTAACCTAGTTATATGGATTAACTTGGAGCTTTTAAAGCTGATGAATAAATGGATTGCGAGCGGAGAGCCTCCGCTAGTAAATTACAATAACTTTTCACTGCTGGCAACCATGCTCTTGGCTCAACGAACTCTTGCCCAGTTGTCCCCACGGCTAGTGGCAGGCTGGGTTTTGCTGGTTCGACTTCTGTGTGTGGATGTCTCATGGGGGCAGGAGGCTAAGCGGTCTTTCTACGAGCATCCCGGAGATTATCGGCAGCAGATCAATCAACTTAAAGATAGTTTTAAAGTTCAATTTGGCTATGAACTACTGGATTTGGAATTGGGCTGGAAACCGGATGAAATCAAAGAACTTACTTTGGCATTTTCCAAATTGCCGAAAATGTTTTTACGTATATCTGGGGTTAAGGGATTTTATCATTTAAGTAAGCTTCGGGCGGTTTTGGAAGGGATGCCCGTGGACGATGTGCCTGCCGCAACTTTTCCCGGCTTCCAAACCGTGTACCGAAATTCCGACCTATCTTACCATGTCGAGGTAGATAGTCAGGAGCCTCGCATTGAGTTTTTCAATACCCTGTTTTATGAAGACAGGAACAATTTCCAGAATATTGTGCAGCATGAGATGGCGCATGTTTTTGATATATTTCAGAATTACCTTTCTTTTTCTGCGGAGTGGCTCGAAATTTCTAAATTTAATTTCATCCACCTTCCTGCTCTGGACGGCCGACCGGGAGATGATTACTTGTTCACGGCTCTTAATGACCCTGATACAGACCACTACGCTCCGGTCTCTACTCGCCAGCTTTCTACGTACTCCAGGCAGAACCCTCAGGAAGATTTCGCCAATTCGGTTTCTGCCTATATCAATTATCCTTATTTTCGCTATAGCCACCCTAAGCGTTACCAATTTTTGAAAAACAAGGTATTTGGAGGCAAGGAATATTTCTCTGAAACCGGGATGAACTATCATGATAAAGTCATTTCCGACTTTGAAGCAGCACTTGCTGGCAGAGATTGGGATGGCGTGATAAGTATTTCCAAGGAAGTGGGCCGGGATTATGCCCCTGAAATCGAATCTGAACTGGTTGGCAGATTGGAGGAAAATTTGGAAGCTTCTTCCGATTTGGTGCGGGATGCTAAATTTGGGATGGCGACTTGTTATTTCTACAGCCCTAAGGCATTGGAAGTCCGTAGAAACTTAATCCGGAAAAAAAGGGTACCGTTACAAAAACTTTTGGAGGTCCGGCGCTGTGGTCTCATGTCCCGGCGTTCTTTTGAGAGAGACTTTGCTCTGTGGTCCATGCGTAGTATCTATTTTTTTAAGAAAAAAGGTCGGGCTCAACTCCAGTTCCTTGACCCGGTTTTGCCTCTGGCTGCGGCACGAGGTTTTGAGACCCGTTATTTATGGAGGATTTTTTATGAAGGGAGTAACGCCCATATGGCGGAAGGGGCTTACTATGTAAAAGGAGTGAGACCCGGGTCAATAAAAATTGATCTTGAAAAAAGTGTCGTAGGAACTTTAAACCTGCCAACCGGGAAATCTCTTATTTTGGAGTTGGGAGCCCAGCGGGTGCACCCTAGAGAATTTAAAAGGTTGAACAGCAACTCTGCAAAAATCAGATTTGTCATCCAGCCAGGCTTTAACTATGAAGCTGGCCACAACCCGCCAATAAAGATTGTTTATCCCGATCGGCCTGGGTTTGAAAAGTTAAACTGAGACTATTTGATGGGGCGGACCATACGGTAGGCCATATTGAGATGAGTGTATTTTGAAGGCCATACTTTCATCCCATCTTCATATTGAATAACCATAGCTGATGAGTCGCGCTCTTCCAAGGTCCAAGTAGTTCCAGCACTACCGGATTCAAAGACGGGGGGGAGATAGATTTCATCCCCGTACTTGTCGGTATTCTTGTAGCTCAGCGCAAACAGCGACCAGGCTTCTTCCTCGTTTGGATAACGCCAATCCTCAAAGCCGGCGAACCTTTCCATATTAGTGATCTCTACATAATCTTGGCCTTTAAACCAGTTGAGCCATTTTTTAGTGTCTTGAAAGGAGTCGGTCTTTTTCCACATCACTTTCATTTGGTTGTCGGTAATGGTGCCATTTTCGTTATCCACAAATCGATCATTTGCCATAAGTTTTATTCTCTTTAATCCGGCGTTTTGGGCCAGATTCTCCAGCTTGAAAAATAGATAATAGAAGACCCGTGGTTATTACCGGGTATTAAATCAGAAAGTCTCCTGTATACTACTCTGATCCGATTACCAACCCTGTCCTTTTACCCCATAGGTCCGACTTCCTGAAGAGCCTTTTTGCAAATAGCTTTCCAACTCGTCTTTTTTTTCTGGCAAGGAGGGTCGGTCTGTTAATTGTTTCCTGATAGCTTCAATAATAAACTGTTGCAACCTTTGTTCATCATTCTTGAACCGTTGTTCAAGACGCTGATAAAGGTCTGGGTCAATATTTAAGGTTACTCTTTTTGACATGAAAATTTCCTGAAATATTTTAGAGTAAGAACATCTTAAAACAAAAGTTCTTGGAATGAAAGTAACTGTTCAAGGTTACGAGGAAGTAATTTTGTGCAACCTTCGAGGTGAGGAATTTTCCGTCGTCAAGACAAGGGGGGAATAAGGAAGGTCCATGACAAAAACTGTTCCCTTAGGATGGTTGTCCTTGGCTTGAATTGAACCGTTGTGGTCAATAATGATCCGATTGACAATGGCCAACCCCAAACCCGTCCCGCGCTTTTTTGTAGTAAAATGAGGAAGAAACAGTTTTTCCTTGTCAGCAGGAATGATGCCTGTTCCATCGTCTGAAAACTCAATGCGCACGAGTTTTTCCTTTTGCAGGACCCGTGTGCTGATCTGTATAGTTCCTCCATTATCGATAGCATCGATGGCGTTTTCAAAAAGGTTGATGAATACGCGGCGAATCTGTTCCGGGTCAATATGGATGGCTCCAAGATTGGGATCAAAATGCTTTTTGATCTTTAAATGCTTTTCGTGCTCTGAATAGGATATTAGGATATCATCAATGATTTTGTGCAGGGACATGGGCCTAGGGTTGGGAGTGGGCATTCTTGAAAACCGTAGAAACTCATTGAGCAGTTCTTTCATCCCCTCGACTTCCTGAGCGATGATATTAATGCTTTCATCGAAAATCAGGGCAAAGTCTTCTTGGTTTTCATAATATTTTTTCTTCAATCTTTGGGTGTTGAGCTGGATTGGGGTAAGGGGGTTTTTAATTTCATGTGCAATTCCTTGGGCAACTTCTTTCCATGCGGCAATTTTCTGGGTTTTGATCAAGTGGGTTAGATCTTCAAAAACGATAACCATCCCTCGATATTCCCGGGTTGTTCCTCGAAGAACCTGAATATTGATTAGAAGAGTGAGATTTTTTTCTCCAATACGCAGATCAATTTGTTCTTCCATGGACTCCCTGTTTTGGCTGAACATATGAAGAGTGAGTTTTTTTACAGCCTGATAACAGGAAAAATCTAAAGCATCACGGTAGGAGGAACCAAAAACATTTTTGCTTTTAAGGCCAAGAATTTTTTCACCTGCTTTATTAAAAGTAGTGATATGGCCCATTTTATCGATCGAAACCACACCTGCGCCGATGTTGTCCAAAATAGTCTCTATATAGTTTCTTCTTCGGTCCAGCTCAATATTTGTTCTTGTAAGATTTTCATGGGCGCGCTGAATATTGAGTCGGCTTTCGTTTAGCTCCCGAGTCATGGTATTGAAGGAGTCAACAAGAATTGCTATTTCATCAGTTGCTCGAGCCCCAACCTTGAAGTCAAGATCTCCTTCTATGATACGTCTTGTGCCCTCTGACAATTGCTGGATGGGCACAGTGATGCCTCTTGCCATATAAAAACCCAGCCAGATGGCGGAAAAAAGAATCAGCAAAGTAATGAGAATAAAGGTTGTATAGTAGTTCGCGCTGACCGGAAATTTCAGGAAACTCTGTTGCTGGTAGTCCTCAAAGGTTTTTCGGATAGTTTCAATTTTTCTTAGCGAGCTTTTTGAAACAGGGTTGAGTGTGAGTATATATCCCCATATGGAAACCTTTCCTTCAAGAGTCTCTGTAAGAGGAAGCATCACGATCATCAGGCTCCTTCCATGGGTCATTTGAATTTCTGTCAGACCTTCTCCATCAAGGCTTTTCTTGATCAATTCGGAAAAATTCAATGGAGTCTGCAAGGAAAGCTTGGATGCATCCAGTTCATGGACAATGGGTTTTAAATCATTGTCGTATATGAGAATGCCAGCCAGATTATATTCGACCACTTTTTTTCGGGCCAAGGTATGTAACTTGTCCCGCTTTAGCTTTAAGTAAAGTTTTTCATCATTGATAAAGCGCTCAATATTTTTAGTTTTTGAGAGGGCTCTCTTTTCAAGGTCCAAATAATAATTTCTAGCAATATCCATGGAATATTCCAGAGTCTGCTCTGTCTGCAAATTAAACCAGTTACCAATACTGAAGGTGAATAGCTTGCTGGCAACCGTGAAAAGAAGAATGGACGGAACCAGTGCCAGGATCAAAAAGGCGATGATTAACTTGGTCTGAAATTTGGAGCCAATGATTTTGCTTTTGCGTTCGTTATAAACTTTGACAAGATTTCGCGTAATCAGAATAATTAATAAAAAAATCAGGATTAAAATGATGTTGAAAACTGCGAGAACGATAATATTGTTGCTGATCGCGGAAGTAGGTTGGGCTTGAAGAAAATAATTTTCCAGAAAAGTCATTCCGATGAGAGCGATAAAAACCCCGAGAGCGGTCAGGGTCGTACGTTTTCGCTTGTCACGCAATTGTTCCTCGGTAGGCGGAATATAAACTGAAGGCTTGTTGACGAGATGGTCGGACGGCATAAGAGTTTCTGAAATACTGATGGTTTAAAAACAACAGTTTAACACACAACTATTAAATGGTCTTGGGATTCTGTGTCCTTGGAGTCGAAGATCCAACCTTCTGAGTATTTTTTCGGGACTGAGACAAAAGCTGTGATTACCTGAAAAATATTTATCTAAATGTTTTCGCTTGGATAGACTGGCAGTTACAAAAATTTTAAGGCCTTGTCGTCATCAAATAAAAATTATTAAAATCAATAGGCTACCACTAAATTTTGATAGTTGCATTGTGCCGAAATCTCAAGAGTTGAGGTGCCTGATATAAACCCTTAAGCTAGGTTCTATTTTGGAAGGTTCTAAGTGCAAAAATATTAAGGCATTAGAAAATTTTGCCAGTCAGGTGGGGAATTCTAACTTTAATGAGAGGGAGTCTCCTTTCCCTCACTAAAAAACTAAAAGTACTGTTTATGACCAGAATCTGTTGTAGTTGGTGATAAAGACGAGCGTGTTGCGACTGAAAGCTTGTCGCGAGTTCCAGAGCTTTCAAGGGTTGCCAGACAGGATAGTTCTCTTAATATCTTGATCCAAAAAGAAGACGATGAAATAACGATTCTTTTGCGTGTGTTGAATGATGTAAGTACTTTGGGAGAGAAGACCATCTATTTGTTGAAAGATCGAATAATAACGTCTGGGGAAACGTTACCCTTCTTTTTGCGTGAACCGCTCGCCTGTTTTGACAATTCTAGATCAGGATCAATGGAAAGCGGGGAGGCTTGTACCCATGAAGTTTCAAAATTGCTGAATGGAACAAAAAAGAAAATGTAGTTGAAGGGGAACCAGAATCTGTCTATTTCTAAATCCGCCTTGACTCGGACATGGTATTTTTCGTTCGGATCCAGTTTATATATTGAGGCAATGGGAATGTCTTTCAAGGTGAGCATCAATTTCTGGTAGCGGGATTCTTTTCGGGTGATTATATTCCTTCTGAGATTTTTTCCGATTTCTGAGAACCGGTATATTTTCTTGAGAGAATCAAACTGAACTCGATGTCGTACCTTATTGGAACTAACTAGGCTATCCATCCATAACGTATTGTCTTTGCGGAGTTCAATTTCGAAGGTAAACTCCATCGGCACTCCGTTTGCGATCGCTTCCTGTATTTTTTCGGTGAAACCATTCACCAGTCTGGCGCTCATCACGACATACTTGCCTTTTGTGCTAACGCCAATATTGACAATATCAGGTGATACTGCCGACACGGGTGAAACCAGCCCTACCGTTAGTAGAAAAGAGGCTGAAGCCCATAAAGAAATCAAGTCAGGCCATTTGATTCCGGGTAAAATCGTACGTCTCAATTAATCCTTGCTCCAAAGAAACTTTAGGTTTCTATCCAAAACCTTCGCGAAACTTTTTGTAGCCGACAACACTTCTACGCTGTTCCCCGTTCCCACATTAAACGTTCCATTATGGGTGCGATCCAGTGCTATTAAATTTGCTTACCGGGAAAGAAATCTGCTCTCCATGGTAGCACCCCCAGTCGAAGCGGAAATAGATTTCTCAATTTCCAAAGATACTGCATTTTGGAAGAGTTGTAAAGTCCTAATAATATTGATATTAGTGTCGAATAGGGGATCGGTGAACGATTCAGAAGCGGAAATTTGGGCGGCATGATGGTTGATCGTGTTAATATCTCCTGTAACTAAAATATTTACTTAAGATTGCCCTTTAATAGCTGGCTTAATTCGAATAGTACCTCCAATGCTTCTCTGGGAGACAGTTGGTTAGGATCGATTGCCTTTATCTTTTTGATTAAGGGGTTTTCCGGGTCCGGGAAAAGGCCTAGTTGGCCGGAGGGCTGTTTGTTTTCATGGTTTTTGGAACAGGAGATTTTTGGAACACCGACCTCATCAAATTTACTTTGCTCCAGATTGAATAAAACTTCATGGGCACGTTCCAAAACTTTTTTAGGCAATCCTGCCAGCCGCGCGACTTGAATTCCGTAGCTCTTGTCAGTTCCTCCTGGAACAATTTTTCTAAGAAAGATAATTTCATCATTCCACTCCTTGATCTGGACATTAAAATTTTTGACTCCCGGAAGAACACTGGATAGATCCGTCAATTCATGGTAATGGGTGGCAAAAAGTGTTTTTGCCCCGCCTCCCTGATTGGCTTTGTGAAGGAATTCGACAATGGCCCAGGCGATACTGATCCCATCAAAAGTGCTGGTTCCCCGACCAATTTCGTCCAGGATAATCAAGCTGTCTGGCGTGGCGTTATTTAGGATGTTGGAGGTTTCGTTCATTTCTACCATGAAAGTGGATTGTCCCTTTAATAAATGATCCTGTGCCCCCACCCGGGAAAAAATCCGGTCCGTGATTCCCAAGCTGGTCTTGTCTGCAGGAACAAAACTCCCTATCTGCGCCATAAGATTGATCAGTGCAACCTGTCGCAGATAGGTAGATTTTCCCGCCATATTGGGCCCGGTAATGATCATGATTTGTTGCTCTATCGAATCCAGAAAGGTGTCGTTGGAGATGAAACGAACTGAAGGATCTATTTGTTCAATGAGAGGGTGGCGACCGTTTTCAATAACGAGGTTGCGAGCATTGGTGAATTCCGGTCGGCAATAATTATATTTATGTGCGATTTTGGCGAATGAGGCTAAGGCGTCAATTTCACTGATGATTCGTGCCATGCCCTGTATGCGAGAGCCAGCAAGGGAAACGGTCGATCGAATATCTTCGAAAAGTTTTTGCTCTATGGAGAATATTTTCTCTTCTGCACTAGTGATTTCTTCTTCATATTCTTTCAGTTTGGGAGAAATATAACGCTCTGCATTGACAAGTGACTGCTTGCGAATATATTCAACTGGTACGCGGTCGCTATGTTTTTTGGTAATTTCTATATAATAGCCATAAATTTTATTGAAGCCGACTTTTAAGACTGGTATTCCAGTCTTCTCTTTTTCTTCCAGTTCCAACGAGGCGATCCAGTTTTTCCCCTGTTTGGTTATATTTTTAAGGCGATCCAGTTTCTCGTTGCAACCGGCTTTGATCAGGTTTCCTTCCTTAAGACCCAGAGGTGGGTCGTCGGTGATATTTTTCTCAATCAAACTATAAATATCATCGAGGTTGTCCCAGTCTTCCAGATAAGTGTGTAGAGAACTGGAGTCATAACTTTTAAGAGCTTTTGCTAAATCCGGGAAAACGCTCAGGGATGTTTTCAGAGCAATGAGGTCTCTCGCGTTGCAGACACAAAGGGTGATTCGTCCGAGCAACCTTTCTAGGTCGAAGATATGCTTCAGAAGATGGAGCAGGTCTTTTCGCTCAGTCGGGTTGTCCTTGAAGTCTTCAACGATGTTTAAGCGTTCGCGAATTTTTTCAGCGTCTATTAGCGGTTTTAAAATCCATTCGCGGATTCGCCGTGCGCCCATTGGGGTCTGGGAAAGGTCGAGCAGATCTAGTAGAGAGTTCTTCCTGGTTCCCTCGCTGGATTGGACTAGCTCGAGACTTGCCATAGTGCATTGATCCAACGCCATGTAATCGTGGATGGGAAAGGGCGTGAGGGTGGTGATGTGTTCCAGGGCTGATTTCTGGGTCTCCCGCAGGTAATGAATCAATGCTCCAGCCGAAGCGATGGCGGCTTCCATATTTTCACAACCGAACCCTTCCAAAGACTGGGTTTTAAAATGTTCAATCAGGTTTTTATAGGCCTCACTAAAAGAAAAGGTCCAGTCCTCCCCTGTGTGGACAAATACTTCATTTGTCGGGAGCCAGGGCCGAGATTCCTCCTTCATCGAGTCGGGTATGATGATTTCTTTTGGGTCAAGCTTCTGTAGTTCATCTGCAAGAAGGAGGAGGGAGTTTTCCCCATCGATCTGGGTGACTTTAAAAGTCCCCGTCGATAAATCAAGCGCGGCCAGTCCGATTCGATTTTTTCCGAAATACGCTGAGGCGATAAACTGGTCCTTTTTGGGGTCAAGTATGTTGTCGTCGAGAATGGTTCCTGGGGTGATAACTCGGACTACTTCCCTTTTGACCAGTCCTTTGGTCTGTTTTGGGTCTTCCGTTTGTTCGCAGATGGCGACCTTCTTGCCGGCTTTAAGGAGTTTGGTGATGTAAAGGTTTGCTGAATGATGGGGAATCCCGCACATAGGTACAGGATTAGATTTTTTATTTCTAGATATGAGTGCGATCTGTAAAATTCCGGCCGCGGTTTTTGCGTCGTCATTGAACATTTCGTAAAAGTCCCCCATCCTGAAAAACAAAATGGAATCGGAGTATTCCCTTTTGATTCCCCGATACTGTTGCATCATAGGGGTGTCACCTTGAGTGACTTTAATACTTTTGGCCGAAAGGTCCATAGTGTTTATGAGCTACAGATTTTTAAAATGATGAAGAAGTTTGTTATAGGTGGTTTTCAGGTGTTCCGGATGGACTTTAGTTTCCCCAAAAACAGGCATGAAATTGGTGTCTCCAGTCCATCGGGGAACGATGTGGCAATGAATATGCTCATCATACCCGGCCCCAGCGGCTTTACCGATGTTGTACCCAATATTAAAACCGTCAGGGTTTATCACTGTTCGTAATATCTCGATACATTTATGAGTTAGCTGACTCAGTTCCTTATTTTCGTTGTTATTCTGCTTGGTTAAACATCCTATATGCCTGAAGGGAGACACCATCAAGTGGGCGGAATTATAGGGGAAAATATTCATAATGATAAAAGCCGACTGGCCTCGATAAAGGATATAGTTTTTTGTGTCATGATTTTCCCTGGGAAGCGAACAGAAAATACATTCGTCCGATTTTTCACTCTTGACATATTCCATCCTCCAGGGTGCCCAGAGTTGCTTCATGGTTTTTCCTAAGCAGAGGGTTTTATCAAGTCAGAGGTTGCATGTGTCCGCAAGCTTTTTGCCGGGATAAATCAGTTTGAACAATTCCCGGGTTCTTTTGAGCATTCGTTTTTCCTCTTGGTCGGATATTTCATGGTCGTAGCCCAGAAGGTGAAGGATGCCGTGAATGAGTAATAAAGTTAATTCTTCTTCCAGAGACAGGCCGTGTTCCTCGGATTGGCGGAGGGCTGTCTCAAGAGAGATCGCGACATCACCCAGAACAAGTGCACCGGGAACTGCCGGATCGCCTTCTAAAATCTGAGGAAACGATAACACATCCGTCGGACGATCCATACCTCTGAACTGGCGATTCAGTTTGTGAATGCCTTGGTCCCCGACAAATAATATGCTGATTTCATGCTTATTGCAATGAAGGGAGCCGAGGACTTTACCGATTTGCCGTTTTATTTTCCGGGAATCGACTTTGATTCCTGGGTAATCATTTTTTATGAAAATTTTCATAAAGGCATCAAAGAAAGATCAAAAAAGTGAGTACTAGGAAGACAATGAAGCGTTATTCCTGATTCGAATCGGTCTGGTCGTAGGCCTTAATAATTTTTTTTACCAACTCATGACGGACGACATCCTTGATGGAAAAATAAGCAAAGTGGATGCCTTGCACCTTGTTCAAAAGGCTTTGGACATGAATGAGCCCAGAATCACTGTTTTTTGGAAGGTCGATTTGAGTGATATCCCCAGTGACTACCATTTTAGACCGGAATCCCAAACGGGTCAGGAACATTTTCATCTGTTCCCGAGTGGCGTTCTGGGCTTCATCAAGAATAATAAATGAATCACTCAATGTTCTTCCACGCATATAGGCCAATGGGGCAATTTCTATGGCACCATCATCAATGAGGTGTCTCACATGATTACTTTCCATCATATCACTTAACGCATCATAGAGGGGCATGAGGTAGGGGTTGATTTTTTCGGCGATATCTCCCGGCAGATAACCCAGTTTTTCACCGGCCTCGACAGCCGGGCGTACCAGAACAATTCGTTTAAACTTTTTTTTGAGTAAGCCTTCTACTGCCATTGCCACAGCTAGATAGGTTTTTCCTGTTCCTGCTGGGCCGATGGAAAGCACGATATCGTCCTGCCTGATAGATTGGATGAACTGGTGTTGTGCGGGTCCCTTGGGGGTGATATAGCCTTTCTTCGGAGAAACAGCAATGCGCTCTGAAAATATGGCATTGAGATCGGCTTGAGGGTCTTCCGCTATAAGTCGAATGGCAAACTTTACGTCTCCGTTTTCGACTGGGAGGTTAGCTGCGTGCAGCTTCTCCAGTTGCATGAAAAGGTTTCCGACCGTTTCAATATCTTCGGGATTGCCCTTAAGTCGGATATGGTTTTCTCGGGTGGTGATGCGGACGTTGAATTTTTTCTCGATCAGTTTGAGGTTGAGGTCCTGACTACCAAACAGTTCTGGAATGAGAGCGTTATTTTCAAGAACTATTTCCTTGGTATCCGGTTTCAAGCAGAGGTCTCTCTATTTTAAAAATGTATCGTTACTTACGGTTTATCGCCGGGTCCCCTGGGGCGGGATCAGGCTCAAAAATTCACTTCGGGTCCTGGCGTCTGATTTGAAGGAACCCAGCATGGAACTGGTGGTGGTGTAGGAATTCTGTTTTGCTACTCCCCGCATACACATACAAAGATGGAGGGCTTCAATCACTACCCCCACTCCAATGGGTTGAAGGATATGGTTCAGGCAATCAGCAATTTGTTTGGTCAGGCGTTCCTGCACCTGCAGGCGGCGGCTGAACACGTCGACAATCCGGGGTACTTTGCTAAGACCGATTATTTTTCCCTTTGGCAGGTAGGCGACATGGCATTTCCCAACGAAGGGAAGCATATGGTGCTCGCACATGCTGAACAGGTCAATGTCTTTGACAATAACCATTTCGTCATAGTCTTCCTGAAATAATGCGCCATTGAGGAGTTCTTCAATATTTACCCAGTAGCCACTGGTTAGAAACCTCAGTGATTTCTCGACCCGCTCAGGGGTGTTCTGGAGTCCTTCTCGGGTAGGGTCTTCTCCCACTTCCAATAATATTTGTTTAATGAGGTCTTTCAAGCTCAGCTCCCCGGTAAATGACAAAATTGCGTTCGGACTCAAAAAGCTTGATCTCATGCAGAGTGCCGTTCTTGATTTTGGGTTCAATGATATTCCAGAAATGGATGGCGATATTTTCTGCAGTGGGAATTACATTTTTCAAAAACTCGACATCCACATTTAGATTTTTGTGGTCGACCTTATCAACGATTTCTTCGTTGATCAGTTTTTTAAGTGACTTGAGATCCAGCACCATTCCAGTTTCCGGATCCACTTCCCCTCTAACGGTAACTTCCAAGACGTAGTTGTGCCCGTGCCCGTTGAGGTTATTGCATAAACCAAAAATGGTAGCGTTTTTTTCATCCGAAAAAGAAGGGTTGTACAATCGGTGGCTGGCGCAAAATTCCAGGCGGCGGGTGATAAGAATCATAGAGGATTATTTTAGGTATTTGCGTTTGTTGTCCGTTGAATAAAAGCCCGATTCGTATAAATGAAAGTTCATCTGGTTGAACTGTTTGCTCAGTTTGCCATCACACTTCTCACATTTTTCAAGCGGGTCATCGTTGACTTTTTGCAGAACTTCTACAACGTCCTTACACTTTTCACACTGGTATTCATATACAGGCATTAGCGCCTCCCAGTCATTGCATCGGTTACATTCTGAATATTATAGTCCGGCTTGCAGAAAAAACTAACAAAAATAGGCCCATAAGGCCGGGTTTTGCCTGACCGAGTATTTTGGTCTGGCGCTGAGGGTTATTTCCACGAAACACGTTCAAGGTCTTTAAAATATTACTCACAAGGGTTTCCAGCTTAAATCGGGTAGTGGCAGGCCTCATTCCGGGTCATAAATGCCCGCCAACATCTCCTCTTGCCCAAAATCTGTATAACAATAAACTTTTCAATGGGATGCTTTTTTTGCACTTCCAGCGGCATCATCAGGGTTTCATTTTCATTGTTGGAGCTCCTGCGTATCACTGCATTGTTCGACTTGGCCTCTGTGAATGATAATGAAGTAATCTGGTCGCTCAACCCTTTAAAAATGAATTTTTTCGGGAAAACAACGATGCTAAAATTTTCATGGTTCTTATAGAGTTGATAGTCATAATCAGACGTAGCCCAAACTTGCATGGGGAACAGTGCCAAAGCTATCAGTGAATGAGAACTCTCATAATATTATGATGATACTCACCGGCTCGGGGCTCGAAAGCTTTCCGACCACTTCCGTGAGAGAGGATATAGTAACTACTTTTAAGCCGAGATAGCTTCTTTTTGTTTGCTCAATAAAGCAATGGGCTCATTATGCCCCTTGCGAGGTCTGATAATGCGAGAGGTATCATATAGTCACACGCCTAAAGGATTTCAGTCTGGCTGAAGAAATAGGATATTTCGAATGCTGCAGTTTTCGGTGCATCGGAACCGTGTGAAGTGTTTCTTTCAATGTTTTCGGCAAAATCTTTGCGGATGGTCCCTAGCTCGGCATCCACCGGATTGGTGGCTCCCATCAATTTTCGCCAGTCGGCGATGGCATTATCTTTTTCCAGAACAAGCAAAACTACTGGACCTGAACTCATGGTAGTAGTCATGTCGTCAAAAAAAGGCCGCTCCTTGTGGACATAATAAAACCCTTCAGCCTGAGCTTTGCTGAGCAGAGTCCGTTTCATGGCAGTAATTTTAAATCCTTTAGACTCAATACGTTCGAGGATTTTCCCGATGAGGTTGCGTTCTACGCCATCAGGTTTGATGATAGCAAAGGTTCTTTCCATTTCAGGGCTTTCTTTTGAGGTTTAGGAATTGAATAAAAAAAAGGTATCTGAGCGGTGAAGCCCAAATACCTTTTAGTAAAAATATAAATTATCGTAGAACCACTCCAGATTTTTTAATAACAAATCCTTCATCCAGTTCTTCAATCCATTTCATTTCAATGGCATCGTTCTTGGCAATATCAGAACAGATATAGACGCAAATCTCACAGGCTTTGCATCGATCTACGGAGACATAAGCCGACTTGTCCTCTTCACTGTAGTTGATACAGTTTGATTCGGGACAGTATTGTGTGCAGAGATGGCAGTTTTTGGACGAGCATATCTCTTTGTTAACCTCAGCAATGTAATACATGTTTTCTCCAGTCTTTAAACGTTACGCGGTGGTTTTAGCAGGTTTTTCCGCTTCCGACCAGCCTTGATCAATGGTGTATTGGATAGCCCCGTCCAGAACTCTCTGGTTTGCTTCAAGCAGTTTTTGCTTTTTAGCAAACTTTTTCTCGATAGCACTGTCCAAAGCGGCCGTACCACCGGATACCACAATTCCTTTTCCGATGAACCGGTCTTTAACAGATGCCGCTAGGGACTCCGCATCGGGGAGACCGAAGATTCCTGAAATCGCTCCACACATGGCCATGTTGGTGGCCAAGTCTGTTTTTGCCAGATCATTTGCCATTTCCGTGGCGGGTAAATAGTAGATACGCGCTTCTTTTTCTTCCAACTCTCTTTGCTCATCCCGGGTAAATGGAATCGGTGTTCTGCTGTTGATGAGAATGATTCCATTTTGTTTCAGGCCAGTATAAAACGGCATGGTGTAGGATTTGCCAAGTGTGATTACAGATGGATGAAAAATCATGAGAACGTTCGGGAAAATGATCTCGCCGATCTCATAAATTGTTGAGTTCGAAATGCGGACGTAGCTTTCAACGGGAGCATTTCGTTTTTCTGACCCGAAGAAAGGAACCAGGGAGCTGAAGCCACCTGAAATAACCACTCCATTACTAACAATATGGGATGCGGTTACGACACCCTGGCCGCCAATACCCGCCATACGAATGTTATAGCGCTGAACTTCTTCTGACATTTTTGTTTTCTCCTCGCTTAATCAGTCGGTTTTTTTCTTTTTAGGTTTTTTCTCGATTTCATCCAAGTACTCTTTGGCTACGGGTGAAATAATTTCTTCAAAACCATAGCGTTCTTTTTCAATTTCGAAGGCATCCTTCATGACATCCGGGGTCGGGATTGAGTACTCAATGTTACAGGATGTATAAGCCTGAATGTAGCTATGGCCAACTTCCCGTGCCACCATGATTGCACGACGTACAGTACGAGCCACCCTAGCCGGGTTGGTTGGAGCAAGACGTGCAATATAATCCACGCCGGATACTTTCGCTAGACCCAGAGCATCGACCTTTTCACCGAATTTCCCTCGAGGTGCCATTTTGAGTACCTTGCCTTGATTGGTCATGCCGCTTTCCTGACCGCCGGTGTTTCCATAAACTTCATTATCAAGCATGATGGTGGTGAATTTTTCTTTGCGGAACCAGCTATGCATCAATCCTTGGAAACCAATGTCGATCAGTCCACCGTCACCCGCCATTACCACAACATCTTTTTTCTGGTTCGGGAAACGTACTTCCAAGCCGCGTTTCAGACCGGAAGCTACAGCATTGGTATCCCCATAGTTCCCATAAATAAACGGTACAGAGGCTTGGGAAATCGCCAAACGACCACAGCCAGCAGTGCCGACAACGATCGTATGTTCAGGGTTGGGCATCCCGATATAAGCGAGACGGATGAATAAGGTCATCGCACAGCCTGCACACATAGGATGTTCTTCGATCACTTCCTTGAATTTTCCCATATCAGTAACTTTTACTGATTGTTTGCTTTGGTCTTTGCGATTAGTGTAAGGGCCATGTTCTACCAGATCTCTGTATTCAATAGGTAAAACGTCTTTAAATGCCGGAGAGGGTCGTAGGGTTTCAAGAGACATAGGATTTTATCCTTATAAATGTTTAAATATTATAATAATAGTTTTAACAGGGCTTTTGCCCTGTTAAAGTATACCTGTATTCAAAAGCCTAAACAACAAATCTAAAACAAATAGTTACTTAACCTCTTTGCGGAATTCTGCCAGCCACTCCAGAACCATCTCAGTTGGCATGGTCATTCCGCCGAATACTCGCGGGCCGTTTTTAATAACGGCGCTGCATCGGCCGTAGAGAACGGAACATAGTTCCTTGTGGAGCCAACCTGCCTGATTGAATTCAGGAACCAGGATTCGCTTCGCACCTTTAACCGCATTGAAGATATCCTCTGTCGGGAAAGGCCGAATAGTTTTTACTTTAACCAGACCTACTTTCCGTCCTTTTTCACCTTCCTGCCGAATGGCTTCGCGGGCCTGAGAAACAGCGCAACCAGAGGCAACAATGAAATCTTCAGCGTCAGGATTAACTACTTCAATTAGGGAACCAAGGTATTTGCGAAAATATTTAGCCGAGCGTTCTACCGCGGCAAAAACCTCCTGTTGCCAACTGGAGTGCATATGATAACTGATGAAATTGCTTTTTTGAATTGGGGCATCCCGCGAGATACGCGCCGGTGGATTTTCGTTGTCCATAGCAGGAACTGCAGAACGCCAACCATCTCGAGGTGGCAATTTATATTCTTCTGGGGTGACCATAACGGGGCCACGCGCATGCGTACAGAAAAATCCATCCACAGAAACTACTGCAGGTAATGTGACATCAACCTGTTCAGAGGCCATAATTGCTGCAAGCGGGAAATCGTAAAAGTCTTGCTGGTTTTCAGCATGCAGGAGAATAATACCGGTGTTCAGCATGAATGACATTTCAATGTTATCCGGCTGAATAGCCAAGGGCGTATTGATAACCCGACACATGTTCAACATGATGATCGGGGTTCTTGCGCCAGGCCAAGAACTGATCGCTTCCATGCCGCGCATCAGGCCAGGGCCTGAGGTTGCTGTCAAGGAGCGTACTCCTGCACGGGAAGCACCGGAAATAGCAGAGAATGTTCCGATTTCTTCTTCTGCTCGGTAATACTCCTTGATATATCCTTCATCATAAAGATATCCAGCCTGTTGCATGGATTCACTTTGTGGGGTGATGGGGTAGGCAATTGCAATATCTATGTTTGCGCGTCTCATGGACTCTCTTGCCGCTTCACTTCCTGTAATAAACTGCATCTCGCGCGGAAGCTTATGAAACATTTCCATAGGGTCCACTACTTTTTGTCTCTCACCCCCAGGTACCCAATCAGCCGGTTTTCCTTCATCGGCAGCGTTTCTGTTGACTGCTGCCCCTTTCACATTTGCCATGACTCACTCCTTATTATTTCGAAATATCAGTGCGCAGAATTTATTATAAATTCCGGTAAAAACTATAGCGAATAACCTAAATAGTCGGACTTTTTGGAAAGCATTTTCATTAAAAAAGGCGACTGATTTCTTTTAAAAAGAGACACATATTAGAAATAAACCGCTCTCCTGTCAAGGCCTAAGCCTGATTATGGAGTGTTTTCTCCACTTTTCAAGACTCGTGATTTCTCAGGACCCCTGCGGCAGCATTTTTTCCAAGGAATCCAGCTCTTCAAAGTATTGAAAGGCCTTCTGTAAGAACTCATTTAAGGAATTATCTGTATAGAACTTAAGGGTTTTGTCTGCCAATTCGGTGGAATGGCAAACCTCAACATCTGCAGTTTTGGGGTTGGAAAACTTGATGACTTCCACTTCCCAATGGATCATGGAAATTTCCTCCTGAGGGAGGGACACAGCTGAGAGCCCATAGTCTTTCACCCGGTACAAAAACTGGGTGCCGCCCTGACCGCTGGGATTGGAACGGGTTAAAAATAAATTATCTTGAATAAGCATATGATATCTCTAATATATTAGGTTTTATGTTGAAGCAAGAACCGATGAACGCTATGCCATAATCAATATACCCTAATCAAGTGGGCGAGTCCAAATTTTGGCTGTCTGAATCCATTTTTTGAGCTATTATATAAATCTTTTATTATCGAATTTTTACTGGACTAACTATGCAAGCTATTGAAATGAGTGACCCTGCGGAGATAGAAGCGTTTTTAAGCAAAATAGAACTGACCGGCAAAGGTTTCACGACCGAATGCCTGCTCATGGATGTTTATGATGCAGGTCTGGACTACACCGATTACTTGAAGGCCGAGGGTGAGGACCCTAATGCCAGTTACGAAGGCAAGTCGCCAGCCTGGGCCAAATACCATATGCGCCAGGGAAAGCGGGTTTTCATGATTTATGGCGAACCGGGAAAAGACCGGCGTACACATTTTTCTGAAACACCCTGATCTCTGAATCGATTTTTGGAATTTTTCATCTCATTAAGTTAAAGCAAATTTTTTTTCTAGGTGGCATCGTTCGGTTTATAAACTTCTTTATAATTACGCCATGAATTTTGATAAAGAAACGCAAATGCGCATATTAAGAGTTGCGTCAGACCGGCAGCAGGGCAGGGATGTCGAAGAACTTGATGACAGAATCTCCCATGTCATGGATATACACCCGGAGTTCGAAGAAATCTGGTCGATGGGTGAGATGGCAGCATTCCCGCAAGAGATCAATGGCCAGATCGTCAATCCTTTTGTGCACACTGTTCTGCATACCATTGTCGACAGCCAAATTAAAACCGAGCAACCTGAATTTGTGGTGGAGGCTTTCAACAAGCTTCGTAAACAGGGGATGGAAGAGCATGAAACTTTACACGCCATCATTGCTGTTTACGCTGATCTGAATTTTTCCAGTTTCCGCCAGGGCAGGCCATTCGATCAATTGGATTACCAAAGTCGACTGGGCTATCTTTCCTATGAAGACCAAGCGTGACACTGGATTCAAACAGCATTAAGTTTTTCTAGTGAGCAGCGAGTGCAGGGGGCTTGATGAGTTCTTGCCCCGTTCCCTCCCACGGGAGTGGATTACAGGGTTTTCTGGATGGTTTTTCCGAGGTCGGCGGGGCTCTTCACGACTTTGATTCCACACCGCTTCATGAGCTTCATTTTTTCTTCAGCGGTACCCTGTCCTCCGGAAATGATAGCACCGGCGTGCCCCATACGCCGACCTGGAGGTGCGGTCTGACCGGCAATGAATCCGACGACAGGCTTAGTGACATTTTTCTTAATGTAGTAAGCTGCTTCATCTTCAGCGGTACCACCGATTTCGCCGATCATGCAAATGGCTTTGGTACCTCGGTCTTTCTGGAACAGTTTCAGCACGTCAATGAAACGTGTGCCGATGATGGGGTCGCCCCCAATTCCCACGCAGGTGGATTGACCAATCCCCAGCGCGGTCAACTGGCCGACCGCTTCGTAAGTCAGGGTTCCACTTCGGGAGATGATACCGACATTGCCTTTTTTATGGATGTGGGCTGGCATGATGCCGATCTTTGCTTTGCCGGGAGATATGATGCCGGGGCAATTTGGTCCGACTAACTGGCTGTTGGTACCTTGAAGATACTTATAGACATTCACCATGTCGCTGACGGGAATTCCCTCAGTGATACAAATGATCAACTCAATACCAGCATCGGCCGCTTCTAAAATCGCGTCGGCAGCAAAGGGAGGGGGAACAAAGATCATGGTTGCGTTGGCTTTGGTTTTGACCATTGCGTCTCGCACCGTATTGAATACCGGCACCTTTTCCAGAACGGTCTGTCCGCCTTTGCCGGGGGTTACGCCACCTACAACACGGGTGCCATACTTCATCGACTGTTCGGTATGGAACATGCCCTCCCGGCCAGTGATACCCTGGGTTATCAGTTTTGTGTTTTCATCAACGAGTATGCTCATTTTATCGCTTTGACCACTTTCTGGGCTCCGTCCTTCATGCTATTTCCAATAGTGAAGTTCAGCCCGGAGTTTTTAAGGATTTGATGTCCTTCTTCCATATTGGTGCCTTCCATCCGCATCACAATAGGAATTTTGATTTTGAGTTTTTTGGTTGCTGCAACGACCCCACGGGCAAGAATGTCACAGCGAAGAATGCCACCGAAAATATTGATGAAGATTCCTTTTACGGCTGGATCAGAAAGGACGATGCGGAAACCGTTTTCAATCATTTCTTCATCAGCTCCACCGCCAACATCAAGGAAATTCGCGGGTTCACCACCGGATAACTTAATGATGTCCATCGTTCCCATTGCCAGGCCAGCTCCATTGACCATACAGCCAATATTTCCATCCAGCTTGATGTAGTTTAGATGAAACTTACTGGCTTCCACTTCTATTGGATCTTCTTCATCTAGATCACGGAATTTCTGCGTATTTTTATGGCGGTACATGGCGTTGTCATCAATGTCTACCTTCGCGTCCAGAGCCAGAACCCGGTCGTCAGAAGTGATGACGAGGGGATTGATCTCTAGCATGGAGCAGTCTTCTTTTATGAATGCGTCGTAGAGATTGATGATGAAAGGAATGACGGCTTTTAAAGCCGCGCCTTGAATGTTTAAGGCAAAAGCAATTTTTCGCGCAAGAAAAGGTTGAACACCGATCACAGGGTCCACTATTTCTTTAATGATTTTTTCTGGAGTGGCCGAGGCGACTTCCTCAATTTCCATTCCACCTGCTTCTGAGGCCATGATGAGAACCCGGCTGGTTTCTCGGTCAACCAGAATGCTCATATACAACTCTTTAGCGATGGACATGCCTTCTTCGATCAGTATTTTTTTAACCAGCCGACCTTCAGGGCCTGTCTGAGGGGTGACGAGAGTCATGCCGATGATATCGCCGGCATATTTTTCGGCTTCCTGCGGACTTTTTGCCAGTTTGACACCACCACCTTTGCCGCGCCCTCCAGCGTGAATCTGGGCTTTCACCATCACCACATCGGTGCCAACTTTTTGGGCGGCCTGGGCGGCTTCTGATTTGTTGGAAATCAGGACACCGTTGGGCACGGCGACATTATATTTTCTTAAAATCTCTTTGGCTTGATACTCGTGAATCTTCATGAATTTCTTTGCAAGTGTTTAAAAGGAGTGCGCACTTTTAGCATAGGCAAAGGCGGGTTGTCAAAATAAATCCCCCGAAGGGGCATGTGATATTCACCTTAGAATATCGGGCTTTGAATTCCCTCTCCTTCATTGGGAATAATATATGGTCCGTCCGCTCTAAAAGCTGTTGACCTGGAAGTTTTGGGAATTACATACTTATTCCCAATTTTAACTTATAGCTTTAGTTTGTATCTTGTTAAAAGTTTAGATTTGCTTGGTGCCTTAACTGGTTTTTTAGGCGGTTCAGGCGGGGTATAAGGAGGTTGAGCCGCATTAAATGCGTTACGCTAATTCCTTGACCATACATTTCTTTAATAGGCCTTCAACGTCACTCGGATTAAATGAAACATCACAATGCCATTTACCAAATCCGCCATGATTGTTCACTGCATTTATCCATTCACTCAGGTATTCTCTTTTGGTTTTGTTTTGTTGACTGTCAATACCTTTGGTTTCTAAAACCATATAATCGCCACTTGCCATACGAATGATAAAGTCTGGGTAATATTTACGAATCACTCCGTTGAAATTGTAGAGAATGCAAAATCCTAAATGGTCATTCTTTACAAACGATTCAACCAAGTTTGATTTTTCAAAAAAATAGGCTTCACTTGCTTCCCAGCCACTATCGTAAACGCAATGGCTGATGTGTGATTTATCAATCCATTCACATGGTTTGCTGGTGTACCAGGCTCTAACATTTCCAGTCGAACGAATTGGTTTTTCTTGATCAAAAACCGGTGTGAGTTTTTCTGTGTTGTCAGAACGGATTTCCGACCAGATGTGCTGAACAATTTTGTTCATGTTTAGAATGATAAGAATTTTTTTCTTTGAATCATCTTGACGGAACAAATCATGCTTAATTTGAATCTTGTCGGCTCCAATGAATTGTTCAGCTATTCGAACGACCTGCGCCAGGAAAATTTCTTTACTTCCTTTCCAATCAGGTTTCTTTTCTGAATTGTAAATGGTAGATGCGATCTTGAATACTATACTTTGAACCCTTGTGTCCTCTGCAATTTGGTCAAGACCAATAGCCGATTTTACTTTTGGATTTGCTTTGCCGGAAATGATAGCAGCCATTTCCGCTTCGGTGATTGATTCATATGGATCAATTTCTAAAACATTAACCGTTTCCCAATCCAATTTTAATTGTGGGCGATACACATGGTCAATGCGAATAATGTTTGGGAAAGTGATTTCATGTTCAGCTTTCTCTTTTCTAGGTTCAATCTTGGTTTTTGGTAGTGGTGGGGGTGGCGGTACATCGCCACCTTCATGCGGTAAGAACGTAAACGGTACTCCAAATATGTTTACATATTCTGCCTCAAATAACCCATCTTCTCCCACATCATAACTCACTCTTCTAAGGCCTCTACCCACAACTTGTTCGCAAAGCAACTGGCTTGAAAAGGCGCGTAAACCCATAATGTGCGTTACTGTTTTTGCATCCCATCCTTCTGATAGCATACCAACAGAAATAACATTTTGAATTTGTTCACCAAGCTCTCCTTCTTCACCCACCGTATCTACGGTTTTACGCAATAATTCAGCTTGTTGTTTCTTAGTCAAGTTAGGAGTGTTTTCTTCTCCATCCTCATTCTCTGAATCAACAACAATTTCAACTGCTTCTGTTTCGGCTTCTGCACTTTCTAAAACTCTACTGTCGATTTGTAATGTTTTATCAGGATCACATAAATCAGGGATTAAAATCTGATTGTGGTCAAAAGCATATTTTATTCGGGAAGATGTTTCGGTTCTATTTGCTACTGTAATCATAACGGGTGGAACTTTATGCCCGACAGACCTCCACTTGTCTTTGGTCGCTTGCCAGTCTTTACCAAGTAAGTAATAGGCATTTATCAATAAATCGGGCAGTGGCTCTGTTTCCTCTGCTTTTCTGTTGATGTCGTCTTTTACTTCATCATCAGCATAGATATGATACAACCTTGATTTTAATTCTTTAGTGCGTTCGCTATCGTCACGAACTACCACACGAGGGGTTTTTACTAAGCCCGATTCAATCGCGTCATTCAATCCAAAATCTGAAACAATCCATTTAAACAAGGTTTCTTCCGCAGATTTTTTCCCTGATGGCGTAAACGGGGTAGCTGATAAATCAAAACATTTCAATATGCCTCTTTGCTCATGGATTCTATCCAATCCACCAACCCAAATGGTTGCTTCTTCTGCACTGTCCTTATCGGATCCTGTTCTTTGGTATTTTCCGGTGGCTTCGGTATTAATTCTCCAAGCATGATGAGCCTCATCATTAAGTACAATAATGTTGCGTGCATTACCCATTTCGCCCAAAACATTTCGGATATAGGCCGCCCCGCTAATCTCTATACGTTGACGTTTGTCCACCGAACGTAACTGTCCCTTCACAACTTTAGCGTCAATCTTATCTTGAGAATCCCAAGCGAGAGAATGCCAGTTATGAATAAGGACTTTCCCTTGACGCAATTTATCCATCAATGCCGCAGGAACGATATTGAATTCTTCGTAATAGTTTTTTTCGTGAGTCGGTTGAAGAACCTGTAGACGACTTTTTACTGTAAGTCCAGGGGCAATGCATAAGGCATACTTACTGAATCGTGCATCGGTCGGATTGGTTGCCTTATTCAGGAAATTCCAAGCGATGATCATGGCCATGATGATGGTCTTACCTGAGCCGGTTGCCATTTTGCTACACCAACGTTCAAAAGCTCCATCATCGCCTTGAATATCAATGCCATCTTTATCAGTGGTAGGTTCCGTAAGCCAAATCAACGTTTCAATGGCTTCTAACTGGCAGAAAAAGAACCGTCGCTCTTTGCGTTCTTCCGGGTCTTGCCAATGCGCCAGTAATCTTTTAGTAATGCCTGTTACCCCAGGATAACCTGCTTCCCTCCATGCTTTTACCTTGGGACGAATTTTATTGACGGCATCTATTTCTACAAAAATACCTGGATCATCAAAGGCCTTAGAGTCGGGTGTAGCCATGACATAACCCGCTGGCCGCCTCCCTTCTTTGATGTGGAAATTTCTGTTCTCTCTATCGTAGCACCAATGTTTTCGTGGTTCTTGATGCGGGCTGTTGATGATGAGTTTGTCGATGTTTTTCGACATGAATCTGGAATCTCAGGGTTTAAACAAGTTGATTAATATTTTCATTTAATGACACAGGGCCAGCGCTAAAGCTGCGCTCTGGTATCAATTCATAGACGAGTTGAGAAATGCCATTGCTTAGAATGCGCCCAGTTCGTTTTTGCTCCCTGTTTCCCGAATCACTCGCGTCAACCGGTCGGCTAACACGCGGTGATTTTTTGCATATTCTTCGGCGATGATGCCTTCTAAGGCTTAGAAAACGTTGCCGTTATCGTTGTTGACTGCCGCTTTTGCCAG
Source organism: Nitrospinales bacterium (assembly GCA_965263085.1). GTDB lineage: Bacteria > Nitrospinota > Nitrospinia > Nitrospinales > VA-1 > LS-NOB. The sequence continues at coordinate 685,406 of OZ253582.1, read as the reverse complement.
TTGAATTAATAAATCCGCCCGTGCCATAATTATTTGCCTTCCATTACTCTCAAGGATTCAATACCTCGGTCATCAATAATCTTGACTGCAACCGCAGAACCTGGCTTAAAGGGCAAGGAAACCGTTCCTTTGAAGGATTCTATTTTCTCTTCATCAATGTCTGCTTTTAGATCCTTTGCCAGTTTATCCCAACCGTCCCCACGGCCTGCCATCGGAAAAAATACCTGAGAAGGAAATAATGAACGATTGTCGTAATCGGTATCCAACATCCACATCGCAATGTTCTTTTTGCCGCCACTTTCTACATTGCCAGTTTTTGGATTGTAATAATCAAAGCCCATGACTTCTATTTTAATTTTCCCATCTCCTACTTTATGAATGCACACATCAGGCTGACCAACCAACCAGAAACTTTCGTTACTGCTACGTTTTTTACGCAGGTCATCGGTGAACATATCGGCATTCATTTGAGCCTTGAGTAATTGCATTTCCGCAATCGCCGGAGTGAGTTCATCAATATCTTTAGCCGCTTCTTCGTCAAATTGAAACGCACAAAACAAGAGTATGTCGGGTTTTAAGGCTTTGGCTTCCTGCCAGGCGTTTTCTACCATGCGTTGTTCCAATGGTGCATGTTCAGGGCCGAAAACGACCAATACTTTTTTAGCAGCGTCTTCTTTGGTTTCGGCTTCTGCCTGTATGTATTTGGTTCCCGCCAAAGGCTCTACTCTGGTGAACTGGATAATGTTACCACCTTTGGCGCGTACTCCAGAGCGCAACAATTCATCTCGCCATTCACTTTGTCGCAATGTTTCACCGGTGCGGGCAATCGCAAGATCTGATCCGGTATCGTCTTGCTCTAATTCATCCAGACTTTTGGCATAAGGGGCAGGAACGGCTTCTACCGTGAAAGGGCCGGTGATGCGGGTTTTTGCATTGTCTTTTAGAGGTTGATCGTAAAGGGCGACAATTTCGGGAGATGTCCCTTCACCCAATATCTTAGGGGTAACTTTTGGAACTGTCTTGTATAAAAACCCGCTTCCAATCCCTTCATCTGGTCTTCCTAATTTGTAATAATCAAATTTGGCTGTCATCAATCTTTGTTTTGCCAATGTCAATGCAACCCTTGATGTATCACAAGTGATCCAACGTCTTCCCATCTGTTCTGCTACATTTGCCGTCGTGCCACTTCCGCAGGTAATATCCAGGACTAATTCTCCAGGATTGGTTGTCATCAGCATACAACGTTGTATCGGTGTACTGGCTGTTTGCACGACATACGTCTTATTGCCTTCATACATCTGTGAAGGCCAAAGATTATTAATCCGCCTTCCGGGCACTTCATTTTCATACTTTTTCCACATTAACGAGTTTTGACCTTCCGCTGCACCTAATCTGCCTAATTCTGCCATTCTATCCATTGCCTCAGAAGAAACAGACCAATGTCGCCCCTTTGCACATGGAAACACCCGTCCATTCCAATTATATGGCTCAGACCTTCCGGTTGTAGAGTGCCCTTGAGAATCTAAACCCGTTCTTCGATAGATTTTACTGCCATTGGGTAGGTTTTTGTCTGGGTCAAAACGCTCTTCATCAGTGGGCGGGCGCGTCGTCCCGTCAGCAAGCTCAATCATTACATGCCAATTAAAAAACTCAATTGTTTCTTTTCGTGACAATGGTTCATATAGCTGGTGATATTTATTTATTGCCTTATCTTTAGCGTACCACAAAATATAATCTGCTACTTGAGGGAGCGTATTAGCCGAGCTTCCACTCGTAGTAGCAAAAGAAATAGTGGCGATACGATTTGCTTGCTCCAAAAACTTCATCAAGGATGAGACAAACCCGGTGGACATTTTCATCCCCAATCTGTACAAACACACTCCCGCTTTCATGCAACATTCCCCTTGCTAATAAAAGCCTATCTCGTAAATAAGTCAAATAAGAATGAATGCCTAATTCCCACGTATCGCGGAAGGCCTTAATCATTTCAGGCTCGGCAGACAAATCCTCATCTTTACCGTCTTTTACATCACGTTTATTTACAAATGGCTGAAAATTACTGCCGTACTTAATACCATAGGGCGGGTCGAAATAAACCATCTGCACTTTGCCAGCCATGCCTTCTTTTTCCAGCAGCGAGTTCATTACCAAAAGGCTATCACCTGCAATCAGGCGGTTCGTCCAGCCTTCTTTGTGTTTGTAAAAGTCTATGGCTTCTCGCAGGGGTTTCTTTTCAGAGAACATACTCATTTGCCCGCCATCATCTTTTTCTTTTTTCACCGTTTCAATGATGGTTTTAGGGTCAATCCGTTCGTGTACGTGCAAACTCACAGTAGGCACTTCAAAGCTGGTATGCTCGGCTTTACCTGCCCATTGTAATTGCGGGTCAAGATGCGGGTCGTATTGGTAGGTTTTCTTTATCCTCGTGTCGGGGTCACTGGCAGGCGTAACTAGCCCCACCTGCGGATTATTAGCCCGCTTTTTATCAGAATGTTCGTATTGTTCAATCGGTTTTTTATTCTGTTTATTGGTGAGTTTCTTCGCCATATCTTTTTTTAAAAGTCTGTAGTCAATTTTATTAGCGTTGGCAAAAAAGCAATGCGTGCATTAACGCTTTTTCGTGTTGGGCTTCTGTTCCTTTTATTGGCAAACACTATCTTTTCCGATTTTTCACATGAAGCACAACGTCCAACTAAAATAAGTATGCGCTCCACTTGCTAGAACTTTATAAAATTGAGTTTAGCAATCGGCATAGCCTTAACCCTTCCGTCGCGTTCCCTCAAACCAATAACGGCCTGTTTGCCAACTGTGCCTCTTCCAGACTTCAACCTTTTATTCCCGTGTTTGTTTTTTTCTTTTCCGCCTAGATAGGTTTTGTCAACCTCGACCACTCCATTTAACTTAACTGAATCAGAATTGCAAGCCTCCCTGATTCGATGGAGCATAAACCATGCTGACTTTTGAGCTATTCCTAATTCCTTTGATAACTGTAAAGAAGAAACCCCTTATTTATAATAATTTTGGGCAATAAGTATATAATTCCCCTAAATAAACTCTATCGCAGAGCTTAACCGGGGGATATTTTTGCCAAAGAGGCTGATTAAATAGGCCTTAAACCGTTTAAATATGCAGGTTTGTAAAAAAGCGTTGATTTGGGTGGCGAGAATGTTAAATTAATGGCAACTATCCCTTAAAGAATTGCGAAAATATGTCGGAACAACTTGGGCTTTTTGGAGGAACAGAAGATCGGGGGGTTATAAAGTCTCCCCCCCGGGTGCAGTATTTCGACTTGGAAACTCAGAAAAGCTCCGACGATGTGGGGGGATGGGGTAATATCCATAAAATGGGCCTGGCTGTTGGGGTGGTCTGGGACAGTCTGGACCGGGAATTCTTCACCTACGAAGAAAAGGATGCCCGTAAATTAGTGGAAAAGCTTCGTAGCGCCGACCTGGTAGTCGGGTTCAACGTTATTGGATTCGACTACACAGTGCTTCAGCCGTACTCCGATTTCGACCTGCAGGAAATCAACACCTTCGATATGCTGGTAGATGTTAAAAAGAACTTGGGATTCTTCTTGAGTCTCAACCATCTGGCGCAGTACACACTCAACGCTGAAAAATCAGCAGATGGGTTGGTTTCTCTACAATGGTACAAGGAAGGAAAGATCGACAAAATTAAACAGTATTGCCGGCAAGATGTAGAAATTACCCGGGATCTATATTTGTTTGGTGAGCAACACGGCTTTGTGAAATACCAGAAAAGGACCCTTCTCCAGCTTCCAGTGGAATGGAAAACCGCAGATATCTTAGCGAGGGCGGCAACTGGGCAATAAATAGCTCCTCAAGCCAGGATAATTCGTTGCTCGCCGCCCCGGTGGTTACGCCGGAATTGTTTTGAGTAATTTCTCGATTATATCTGTGGCTTTGATATTCTCCGCCTCGGCTTTGAAGTTGAGAATGATGCGGTGTTCCAGAACTTGGCGGCAAACCGCCCTGATATCTTCAATCGTGGCGGTGACTCGGTTATCCAGTAGGGCTTTGGCCTTGGCGCCTAGAATCAGATATTGTGATGCCCGTGGCCCGGCGCCCCAGTCTATCCATTCCTTAACAAAATCCGGTGCGTTTCCATTCTGGTTTGGCCGGGTGCTCTGCACTAGTTCGACAGCATATTTTGCAACATGCTCCGAAACCGGAACTTGTGGCACTAGATTTTGAAACTCAATGACCTGTTCAGCGTTGAGCACCGGCTTCAAGTCGATCAGTTGCCCGGATGTGGTGGAGAGCGCAATACTGATTTCCTCTTCCTTGCTGGGGTAGGAGACGTTGATGATAAACATGAATCGGTCGAGTTGGGCTTCAGGCAGGGGATAGGTTCCTTCATGCTCAATGGGGTTTTGAGTGGCGAAAACCAGAAAAGGTCGGTCGAGTTCGTAGGTGTTTCCACCAACCGTCACCTTTTTTTCCTGCATAGCCTGAAGCAGAGCGGCTTGGGTTTTGGGCGGGGTACGATTGATTTCATCTGCCAGAATAATATTGGAAAAGACCGGCCCCTTGATAAACCGAAACATCCTTTTTCCGGTCACCGGGTCGTCGTGCAAAATATCCGTGCCAGTGATATCGGAAGGCATCAAATCAGGAGTAAACTGGATGCGGCTGAAATTCAGGCTGAGAACCCGCGACAGGGTGCTCACCAAAAGGGTTTTCGCCAGGCCTGGTACGCCGACAAACAAGCAGTGGCCTTTGCAGAATAAAGCGATCAAAAGATCCTCAATCACCTTGTCCTGACCCACAATGGCTTTGTGGATTTCCTGAACGACATCGTTCTTTGACTTTAAAAGTTCTTGCGCCAGTTCCAAATCTTTCATCAATAATCTCCCTGATCAATCAATATAGCGGAGCTGCAGCACTTGCGATTCTTTTTCTCTAGCTAATCCCAGCTTATCGTAGACATGGATTAGCCGCACGTGGACAAAAGAATTGAAGGGATTGATGCGCACTGCTTTTTCAAAATAAATCCGGGCGGTTTCATATTCTCTGTTCGAAAAATATAATTCCCCCATATTAGCAAGGCTGGTATGAAAATTCGGGAAAAATGACAGGCTTTTCTTCAAGATATCTTCCGCTTTCTGATATTTCCGGGTTTGCAGATAGGTTCCCGCCAGTTTATTGGATAATACCGGAGAATGGGAAGACGATTCACCCAAGGCTTTTTGGTACTCCACGATGGCGGCTTTAAAATGGTTTCTGGATTTAAGGATATCTCCCAAATAGGTAAGGTCTCGTGCTTTGCGGGATTCCAGTTCTTCATGCTCTTTATTTTCCGGTCCCTTCCTGTTTTTAAATTTGGTGGTCAAGGTTTTAATTCCTGGAATGCTTTTAAGCTCCAGAGTTTTCGCCCAGTTTTCCCAGTTTTTTTGAAACTCTGTTAAATCCTGACCTGTATGTTTTATAAAGACATCTTCAAATCTGGTTTCGGAGGCAAGATCTTCCAATATCTGTGCAAAAGTGTCGGGACCTTTGGTCGTTGCAAGATGCTCCATCATGGAAGATACTTCAGCATAAGCCAGTTGGACATCTTCTGCGGTTTTTAGTTTTGCGAAAGAGGGCATCATTGCTTCCAGTGGTATGCGGTAATCATTTTTTAAAGCGTTAGAAAACACTGTCTCCATGATGGGGGAAAGATATTGCTTCTCGCCACGCCATTGAGTCTCCAGGTATTTCGCAATGCCTTCATGCATCCAGAGAGGCAGGCGGTTACGGCTCTTTTTGGTCAAGAGATAATGGACGTATTCATGGCTCAAGGTGTCCATCCAGTTGAATCCCCGAGCCAGCGAGCCTGGAGATATCATCATGATACGGTGGTATTTGCAAAGCGCCACTGTCCCAGAAGTGAGGATGTCTTTGAGGGTCAACGGTGAAATTTCGGAGAACGGTTGTTGATCGGGGTAAATCTCCACCAGCACTTTTTCTTCCGGGTAATAATTTAAAACCTTGCCCAGAACCTGATAAGACTTCTCAAGGACTTCCTCTGCATAATGGATCAGTATTTCGTCAGGCCCTTCTTCAAAGCGAAGGACGAAATGTTTGGTTTCTCTGGAAATAAGATTTTTGGAGGCTCTGCGGGTGGCATCGACATGGTTTTTGAATTCCTTGATCTCTTTGAAGTTGTCTCCAATCTGTTGAAGAATTTTCCAAGAGAGCTGATAATTACCTTTCATGAACTCAATGCGGGCCTGGAGAAAATGGGCATCCCCGGACTCTGGATGTTCTCTTAAAAGTTGTTGCGAGAGCTTTTCGGCTGATGCGATATCCCAGTCCCGCACGAGTTGATAGCCTCGATAAACCTCATCGGAAACCGATAGCGAGGCAAAGCTCTTTTCTGTCCCTAAGAGGAACAGGGTGAGAACCAGTAGATTTATAAAGTAGCTTTTCACTGCACCAGTTTCTTATAATACTCGTTAACTGGACGCTCGTAATTTTTTGGTGTTTGTTTCTTCATAGCATCTAAAATATCTTTACGGAAAGCACTGGGGACTTTGTATTGGTCTTCAGATGGAAGCAGCACTTTTTCTTTTTGCATGCGGACAGAGCCTCCACGTCTGGAGTTTTTCTTGTTTCCCGTTCCCAGCCTGAGCGGAGTTTCTTGTTTGCCTTGATTGGACATTTGGGTGCCGGAATTTTTAATTTCGTTTAAAAGTTTCCGGGTTTCCTGAAATGCTTTCAAAGCTCTGTTCTCTGATTCAAGACCCCTCTGAACCTGCTGGGTATTCAAGCGGTCTTGAGCGTTGTTAAGATTCCTTTGTGCATTGTCCATGTTCCTGGAAAGGGTAAGCGGAAGCGTAGGGTTCTCCTGATTCATCTTGTTGAATATGCCCTCTATCTCTTTTGCTTGTTTGCTCATTCCTTGTTCCTTCCTAGCCAGTTGACCCAGTTTCTTTTTTTCCTTATTAGTAAGAAGTGACTGGCTATTTTTTTCAATGGAATATTTGAAGGAACCTAGTTTTTTTGAAATCTCAGCGTTCAGTCGGGCGGCTTCCCTCAGATCCTGATTCAGCCGGTCGGCAATATCTTTCCTTTGGTTGCGATTGGCCCGCATGTTCCCTTGCCAGCGGAATATTTCAGGGTAAGTATTTTTAAATAGTACATTGAACTCGTTCAGGTCGTTCAGTTCGGTCAACTCCTTCAAAGTTTTATATTTTTTCTTAATCTGGGGAAGGTTTTCCTTGAATTCCTGAAAGCCTCGGGTTCTGAGGTTGTTCAACTCCATAGCTGCTTTGGATAATTGTTTGCGAGTTTCATTCAACGCTTTGAAGTTATTTCCTAAATCCTCGCTCAGGCTGGAATCAATGGTTTTCTGGTTAATTTCCTGCCGGATTTTTGTTTTCTCCTGCATTAACTCACGGGTTTTTATCATAGCTTTGTGTTCATCTAGATATTTTGAATCTTTTTCCAGAAGGCTCTGGATGGTGGTCACATCTTTTTTCAACCCCTCGAAGAAACTCTTGATCAAAAGATCAAATTGTCGAGCCTGATTTGCGCGCAGTTTCTGATTGATTTCCGAGGTGTCTTCGATGACCTTTTTTTGTTTTTTCTCCAGAGATTCGAGTTTCACCACAGATTCATTGATCCGCTCCATAATCTGGTTGTCGACCAGAGAATCCATGGATGATTTTGCTTGATCTAGCTGGTTCGCCAGCACCCTCAGGTCTTCAGCGACTTTTTTGAGTTGTTCCAGAGCTTCATCCATCTTGCCCTGGCTGGCAAGGTCCTTGATTTTCTCCAGTGAAGTCAGAGTCTCTTCCAAGTTCATACTTTTATAAGCTTTGGAGTTGAGAAACTCATCTGGCGCGGACTGGTTTTGTCTAGATAATTTGTCCATCATTTTCTGCAGGGTCTGTTGAATTTCATTGAGCCGGGACCTTAGTTGATTGGGAGTCAGAGGGGATTTTTTATCGCGGATGTTCTCGAACTCTTCCTGCAAAGCTTCTGTCAGTTCTAATAATTGGCTTTCAAGATCGATGGCCTGATCCATTTTCTGACGGTTGGTCATTTTTATCAGGTAGAGGATGTCCTGTTCCAGATGGTTGACCATCCGGTTATTGAGGTTTTTAACAGAACCTATATTGATACTCACTGGAGTGGGTTTTAAAATCGTTCCCTGTATTTTATTGATGGTGTCAATTTGTTCTTCGCGGATAATGGTCAATCCGGTAATAATATTGTCTAAAAGGGTAAGGTAAGGCTGGGGGAAATAATTAAAGTCTCTGGCTTGGTCTTTAATGCGCTGAGCAAGGCCAATAATGTCTACCAGCGCATCGGAGTGAGAGGCTAAAAGTTTCCCCCCATACAGTGAGTCGGTGGCGCCAGTTTTTAAAATTTCTCCTTCAACAAGACCATTTGCCAGAAGGGTGATCATTTTTTCCGACAGCTCTTCCTGCAGGCGCATCAGGTTCTCCTGTTCTTTTCTACTGTCAAAAATAATGAAACGATAAATTTCTGATTGCCCGGTGTTGGGGCCCGTGACGTTATCGTTGTCCTGAATTTCCAAAAAATACTGAACTTCGTCTCCCGGTTGCAGTGCTTCCAGGGAGAGATTCCAGGTGAAATTTCCCGTTGAATCTTTTTCTGGCTGCTTAAAGCGTTTGATGCTTTTTGTCAGGGTGGTATCGTTGATCCGGGCGATCAAGTCGACCTGGTGAATGCCAAAATCATCGTGGCCTTCATAAAACATTTGTACATTGTCGGTTCCATAATAAACCGGCTTAGGATTGGCCGGAAATAAAATCACCTGAGGAGGTTTATCTTGCTTAAGTTCTATGGGATATTTTTTTTTCAGAAGAAACTTTTCTCCGTCAGGAGGGGTTAATTTAAACTGGTAATGACCTTTTTCGTGAAGCATGAAAGAGCCTCCCATGTTTTTTAAGTTGTTCACATCCATTAAAAAGTGGTCGTGGTTATTTACCACCAGTTGGGCTCCGTCAACAGGCAGGTTGCTACTGCCGTTGATTTTCACTTCTGTTCCGGGCAATGCCTTGACGGAGCCTTGCGTAAGGGTTTGTTTTTTTAATTGTGTGTATGCGGGAAACTCCAATGTCAAAGACAGGTTGGCAATATGGTAGTCGGCCTGCGCAGGTTTGGAGTTCGTTTCATTTTTGTTTTGCATGTCCTGGGCCTGAGTCAGTTCCTGCGAGTCTGAAAGCCCCTGTTGCCAGAAATCTGGCAGTAGCATGGTAGATGTGATTAACGCAAGAAGCGTCACGAGAAATACGTTACGTGCCGGAATTGATTTTTGACCGCTGATCACCGAATCCGGGTCGAGGTGTTGAATTTTAGATTGAGTGCGTTGGAGCTGTTCGCGAATAAAAGATAGAGAAAAAAGACTTCTTTTATGGTCCGTTAAATGACGTTCCAATTGTGATGCATTGATCAGGGAATTGTTTAGTTCTGGGTATCTTATTTCGGCCAGAAGTGCGGCCTGGTTCCTGTCTATTCTGGAAACCCTGCTGGTGGCATAGAGACCCCAACTCAGTAATATTATGGCCAAGCCGGACGACCCGTAGCTCAATAATAGAGACTGGAAATAAGAATACAGGCCGATTGCCAGAGAGCCTCCGGCTAAAACGGTTAAGACTGAATAGGTGACCTGAATGGCAAGAACCCGGTTCCATTTTGCCTGAACCCGGCTGAGGAAATGGCGGATTTTCGAATAGGATTCCATAGATTACTGGGAATAATTCAACACCCTCCTATTTTATTACAGCTCCGTTACGAATCCCAATGAATAAACCGACTTTGAGCTTTTCCGGAAATATCCTTTTCAGAAGAGATGAAAGTGATTTTTAAGCTCAATTGTCATTCTTGCCTTTGCCACGCAGCGAATCGAAAAGATCAAAGGGAATAGGGATATAAGTATGTGTGCCGTCCCCAGAGGAAAGGTCCAGCAAGGTCTGAAAAAAGCGTAGCTGTAATGCTGGCGGATGGGCGCCGATAAGGTCTGCGGCATCACAGGTTTTCTGCGCCGCCTCAAACTCACCCTGGGCGTTGATGACTTTAGCCCGCCTCTCGCGCTCGGCTTCTGCCTGTTTCGCCAAGGCGCGTTGCATCTCTTGCGGAAGGTCTACATTTTTGACTTCTACATTGGCGACTTTGACTCCCCATGGTTCGGTTTGTTGGTCAATGACATTTTGCAGATGGGCGTTGATCTCTTCACGGTTGGATAGAAGGTCGTCCAGGGTGCTCTGACCTAAAATACTTCGCAAGGTTGTTTGCGAGAGTTGGGAGGTCGCGTACAGATAGTCCTCTACCTCGATAATAGCTTTTTGGGAATCGATGACACGGAAATAAATAACCGCGTTGACTTTCACCGTCACATTGTCCTTGGTGATGATGTCCTGCGGTGGAACATCCATGACCACGGTGCGCAGGCTAACCTTGACCATTGTCTGGACTCCGGGCACAACGATGATGATTCCCGGCCCTTTGACTTTCCAGAATCTTCCGAACAGGAAAATCACTCCTCTTTCGTATTCACGCAAAACCTTGAACATGATGAAAACCAGCAGGGCGAGCAATACTAACAAGACCATTAGAAAATCCATAGCGGTTCTCCTGATATTATTTGGCAGTTATCTTAATGATAACAATTTTTGCAGGCTAAGTCCGAGTTTATATTGGGCTCTTGTAACGCTAAAATCGTTTGGAAGGTGTTTCTTCAAAACTGTTCAGAATCTATTAAAAATATAAGAATGATGCTGTTACTACCTCCCGGTATTGAGACTGAGGGTTTTTCGGTAGGAAAATCAAGGGCAGGATCGTTTTCCTGTCCACTTGATGATAGAATATGGCGAGATGTTGAAGCATTATTCTGGGGAGGTAAGTGGCACGGTGCGTTTCTCTCCTACTTGGTATTCTGCGAAATACCTGCCATATTTTACCGCTTTAGTGTTTATGGCCCTAATTCTGCTGGACTACTATTACAGAATTTATAATCAAAAATAGAAAGGATGTTTTTATGACTCAGGCAACAGCTCGACATATATTGGTCAAGTCAGAGGAAGCCAGCAAGGATTTGAAAAAGAAAATTGAAGAAGGGGCAGACTTTGGAGAAATGGCTCAGGAACATTCCGAATGCCCTTCTGGAAAAGAGGGTGGCAACCTTGGTTCGTTTGGTCCCGGACAAATGGTTCCGGAATTTGACGCGGTTGTGTTCAATGAAGAAGTAGGAACTGTGCATGGTCCTGTGCAGACCTCGTTCGGGTATCACCTGATCGAGATCACCAGCCGTAGTTAGGAGGACGATATGGCAATTGCTACTTTTGCTGCGGGATGCTTTTGGGGAGTGGAACTGGCTTTTCAAAAAACCAGGGGCGTGACATCCACTTCAGTTGGCTATACAGGTGGGATAACTCTCAATCCTACTTATGAAGATGTTTGCACCGGGCAGACCATGCACGCCGAAGTGGTTCGGGTGGAGTATGATCCGTCCAGTGTTTCTTTTGATGAACTGCTTGATGTGTTCTGGGGCTGTCATGACCCAACGACTTTAAATCAGCAGGGACCGGATAGGGGTACTCAATACCGTTCGGCAATTTTTTATCATTCATCGGAACAGGAAGCCTTGGCCAAAGCATCCAAGGAAAAGGCGGATCAATTCGGGCGCTTTGGGTCAGTCATTGTTACAGAAATTACCCCGGCTCCAGAATATTATAGGGCGGAAGATTATCATCAAAAATACCTGGAAAAGCGGGGTATGGATAATTGCCATTAGCGGGAACCGTCTACCCTTATCTTCCTTATGGTTAGTTGTTTATCAGAAGCGGCTCTCCTCCATTTAGTGTGTTTATTATTATATTCGTCAAAGCCTCATAATACGTGTTTGCAGTGGCAGGGAATCCCGGGACCGTAATGTTCTGTCCACTTACAGGATTCACGCGCTTAATATCAAAAGGTCTTAAGTTTTTATCAAGGATACTATTGTTCATGGTTAAGCGAATGGTGTTCGATCCATCAAAAAAGATACCAGATTGGTCAGCATTCCTTATCGTGGCGCGGGTAATATAATAATTACATGGCTCGCTGATTGAAATGCTGTTATCACAACGGCTCGCAATCGGGCAAGAAGGCTCCAGTCAGGTACGTGCCCTCTTGTGCGGGGCGGCGGAAACTATTACCAAGGAAAGAGCGAAAATTATAAACTGTAGCCCTAAAATCAAGCAGGGGCGGAATGGTATAAATTTATTTGAATGAAGGTTTAATAAGTGAAAAATAAAAAGAACTTATTTTTAAGCAGACTTATAAAAAGCCAAGCAAAAACAGGGGGTTTAGTGGGTTGTTACTGCCGGTGTCGCCTAGGGGAAAGATATTGTGGTGGATCCGCTGGTAGTCCGCGTAATCCTCTGTAGGGGGAAATCAGGAGCCTACACACGGGTTTTGCGAGAATATTTAAAAAGACTGTAAGCCAACGTGAACCAGCCGACCATGAAACCGAGTCCGCCTAAGGGAGTGAGGGGTCCAAAAAAACCAGGTCCATCGAAGGCAAGTCCATAAAGGCTTCCGCTGAATAAAACAATACCTGCGCTGATCCACCGGGCCGAAAGTTTCAGTTTTGCGCGGATATCCTCATCAAGAACCAGCATCAGGATACCTATGGAGATTAATGCCAGAGCGTGATAACCGAGGTAGTCGGTTGCGGTATGAAAGGTGGCGAGTTTTTTTTCCGTCAGTTGTGCTTTTAGAGAATGCGCGCCAAACGCGCCAAGCATTACGCTCAACCCGGCTAAACCGGCACCCAGCGAAACCCAACCCAAGCCACTGCATGGCATTTTGTCAGTGACTAAGGTGGTGTTGTTACTTTCCATACTTTATGTCCTTATTATAAGCTGGGATAACTTTTTTCTTACTGGAGAAGGCAATGGCAATTCGCCTCCAGCCGCATGGCTGGGCTTAGCCGACTATATTGTATCGTCTTGCCCGGTATTTTACGCCAAACTCTTTGTTGACGATATCCTCACACTGGGTTTCATCGACATCTTTCTGGTGTGTGACGATGGTAGCCTGCACTTCCGGGATATGTTTTTTGGCCTCGGCGATAAATTCTTTAATCTTGTCGTAGATACCGTTTCGGAACATGGGCAAGGGTTGGCAAATTTTGTCATAGGCCTCAGAGGTGTCTGTGTTGAGGCTCACTGAAACTTCATCGATCAGCCCTGAGAGTTCAGGGAGAATATTACGCTTGTTGATGATGTTGCCATGACCATTAGTATTGAGCCGCACACGTCCCCCAGCGTCTTTTATTTTTTGCGCCACTTCCTTAATGACATCCAATCTCAATGTTGGTTCGCCAAATCCGCAGAACACGATCTCGTCATAATTTTTAACATTATCAATGGAGCCCCAGACTTCTTTCGCGGTGGGTTCCCGGTCCAGTGCCAGGTTATAGCCTTGGACGACCGGCCTGGTCAGCCGGGTGCAGAACACGCAATCCGCTGTACATCGTTGCGTCAGGTTCAAGTAAAGCGAGTTGCGGATTTTATAAGACACGGTCCCAGTTTTAGCGTTTTCTCCGATCCCGAACAGTTCGAAGAAGTTGAGGGCCATGGCGCGTTTTACATCCTCAATTTTTAACCCACGAATTTCCGCAAGTTTTTCGGCAGTGAAATTCACATAGGCCGGTTCGTTGCGCTTACCTCGGTGAGGAACAGGGGTCAGGTAAGGGCAATCGGTTTCGGCGAACAGTCGGTCTGCTGGAATGGTTTTTGCCACGTCTCTGAGCGCCTCGGCTTTTTTAAAGGTTATTGACCCGGAAAAGGAAATATAAAACCCCATCTCCAATGCTTTGTCAGCTAGTTCCTGATCTCCGGAAAAGCAGTGGAAAATTCCCGAATGCGTGGTTGGGTCCTTCGGATAAAACTCGGAGAGGGTAGCGATGATATCTTCTTTGGCATCCCGGCTATGCACGATGATGGGTTTGTTCATTTCTCGCGCAAGCTGAATCTGTTTGCGAAAATGGGTACGCTGTTCATCTTGTGGGGAATAGTTTTTGAAGAAGTCGAGTCCGATCTCACCCAGAGCGATGACTTTAGGGTGGAGCAACAGTTGCCGCAAGTGGGCATAGGTATCGGCATCGATGTATTTAACATCGTGCGGATGGATGCCAGCGGTGGCGTATATGAAATCATATTGCTCCGACAGTTCCATGGAGCGATAACTGCTTTTGATATCGCAACCGATATTGAGCATGTATTGCACGCCGTTTTCGCGGGCGCGCTCGATCACAGCTTCGCGATCTTCGTCGTAATCGGCAGCATCAATATGCGCGTGGGTATCAATAATCATCTTACCTGGATCCCCTGTCCTAATTCCTGATCGAATCCAGCCAGTAGAATTTCTCCGTCATTGCTCGCCGCCAGCACCATGCCCTGCGACTCGATGCCCATGAGCTTGGCGGGCTTCAAGTTGGCAACGATGATTACCGTTCGACCAATGAGGTCTTCCGGTTCATAACTTTCGGCAATGCCGGCGAGCACCTGTCGGGTCTCGGTTCCGATATCGATTTTAAGCTGAATGAGTTTTTTGGATTTTTTAACTTTCTCTGCTTCGAGAATCTTCCCTGTCCTCAGTTCTACCTTCATAAACTCATCAATAGTGATCAGGTTGTCTTGTTTCTCTTCTTTTGACGCGGCAAGTTCAGCGAGAATTTTTTCTGCCTGTTTGTCTTCGATTCTTGGAAACAATTGTTTGGCTTTTTGCGTTTGACTTCCTGGTTTCAGTCTACCCCATTCGTTGATAGATTTCATGCCCTGTTCCTCAACCGAAGCCTCAACACCTAATTGTTTCATCAGAGACTCTGTGCTTCTTGGCATGAATGGATTTAACAAAATTCCCAGAACGCGAAGTGATTCTGCTGAGTTGTACATCACAGTCTTTAACCGTTCTTTGCCTTCGTCGATTTTTGCCAAATTCCATGGACCGGTTTTGTCGATGTATTGATTGGTCGTGTCCACCAGTTCCCAGATTTTCTGGAGAATTTTGTTGTAAGCCAGTTCGTCATAAAGTTTGCGCACTTCGGCAATAACTTCTCCTGCTTTTGCGGTTAAGGGCTCGTCCTCCGGGCCTGTTGTGGAAGGAGCGGGTATGACTTCATCGTAATATTTTTTCATCATATTGACAGTGCGGTTCAGCAGGTTGCCGAGGTTGTTGGCCAGGTCGCTGTTAAGCCTGCCTATGAGGGCTTTGTGCGAAAAGTCGCCATCCAGTCCGAAAGGAACTTCGCGCAGAAGGAAATAGCGGATGGCATCGACCCCGAACTGGTCGATCAAATGATTAGGCTCCACAACGTTTTGTAAAGACTTTGACATTTTTTGTCCGTCCACCGTCCACCAGCCATGCGCGAAAATATTTTTTGGCGGTTCCAGTCCGATGGCTTTCAGCATGGTGGACCAGTATACCGCGTGGGTGGTGAGAATATCTTTGCCGACCATATTATGATCGACAGGCCAGAACCCGGAAGCTTTGATGTCGTCCAGCGAACCATGGACGGAGATATAGTTGATCAATGCATCGAACCAGACATAGGTGACGTATTCCTCATCGAAGGGAAGAGGGATGCCCCAAGAAAGTCGTGACTTGGGCCGCGATATACATAAATCTTCAAGCGGTTTATCAAGGAAGCCAAGCACCTCATTTTTCCGGGGAGTGGGCAGAATAAAATGCGAATCGTTTTTAATCCGATCAACCAGCCATTGCTGGTATTTTCCCATGCGAAAAAAATAATTATGTTCCTGGATCTTTTCCACCTTGCGTCGACATTCTGGGCAGTTGCCTTCTGTAAGATCTTTCTCGGTCCAGAATCTCTCGCAGGGTGTACAATACCAGCCTTCATAGCTGTCCCGGTAAATTTCATTTTTAGAGTGGAGTGCCTGAAGAATATCGCGGACTAATTTCTTGTGTCGCTCTTCGGTAGTGCGGATGAAATCGCTGTTGGAAATGTTGAGCCGCACCCAGAGTTCCTTGAACCGTTGGTGCAGCTTGTCGACATGTTCCTGTGGACTCACACCCAAATCCGTGGCGGCCTGCTGGACTTTTTGCCCATGCTCGTCGGTGCCGGTTAGAAAAAAGACTTCAAAGTCTTCGAGACGTTTATATCGGGCAACCACATCCGCCGCGATGGTGGTGTAGGCATGACCTATATGAGGGACATCGTTCACATAATAAATCGGGGTGGTGATATAAAACTTGCTTTGTCGCATGAAATGTTTTTTCAACTTCAGGGTTTTTGAGGATTTTGAGATTTTTGCAGATCGTCCAGACGATAGGTCATTATACTTTCATCTTCCAGCAGAACCACGACACGCTGCTCCAGAATTTCGTTTTTAAGGACCCGACCGGGGCCGTCAGGGGTCTGGACATGGCTGTTTACCTTTGGGAGGTTTTTGATGAGGGCTTTGTAGTTATCGTGCTCATATTGTAGACAACACATGAGCCGTCCGCATACGCCGGAAATTTTACTGGGGTTGAGAGCCATTCCCTGATTTTTAGCCATTTTTATAGTCACAGGTGTGAAGTCGGGAAGCCAGGTGGAACAGCAAAGTGTTTCTCCACACACACCATAGCCACCTATGACCTTGGCCTCGTCACGTACCCCCACTTGTTTCATCTCAATGCGGTGCCGCAGGTTGGAAGCTAGGTCGCGGATCAACTGGCGAAAGTCCACGCGGCCTTCGGCAGTGAAGAAAAAAATTGTTTTGTTCATATGTGGTTGGTGCACCACCCGACTCAGACTCATCGGTAATTTCAGTTCTACAATTTTATCACTGCACAGGGTTTTGGCTTTTCCTTCGACATGGTGGCGGCGGTTTTCTGCCTGGAAATCGTTATCATTGGCGACGCGCAATACCTGATTCTCTTGACTGTTCTTTTGGAAATTAAGGACTTTGTTTGAGGCCACCACCCCCATTTTCAAACCCTGCTGAGTGTTGACCATTACCGTCATTCCGACTTTTAGTTTTAAGTCAGCCGGATTATAAAGTCCCGACTTTATCTGGTCGAGGATTCGCACCCCGATTACAAATTTGGGCGGTTGCTTGGCAGAAGGATTTTTTGGTTTTTCTTCAACAGCGATATTCATAAGTTTTATGCGGCCTCGCAAAATTCGATAAGCATGTTTTCAAGGCACAACTGGGCATTGGCGTTGCTGGACAAAGCGACCTGGGTGTTGCGGACAGCAGTGAATCGATCAAGCCAGTCTTTGAGACTACAGGTTTGGGCTATCGGTATCATTTTAGCGGATAAGTCTCCGTTTTGAATATCAGATTGGGTACAACCGGAACGATAAAGGGCCAGATCGCGAATCAAACCTGATAATTCATCCAATACCGGTTGAAGCTGTTCTGTATGTTTTGCCCAGGCTTTGGCAAAGTTGAACATGATATCTATGCGGTCGAAAGACACTTTTTCCAGAACTGCCAGCAGTTGCTCTCTCAGCTTTTCTATTTGCTCGAGGTTTTCAGCCAGTGCTCGGTCCACGCTTCCCTGCGACCGCTGGACACGAAAATCCAGCTCTGATTCTGTCAACGGTTCTTCGGGTTGGGATCGGATGATCGTCCTGATGTCTGAAGAAGCGAGGCTATGACACTGGATCCCCTGGCATCTTGATAGTAGAGTCGGCAACATTCTGCTGGGATTGGAAGAGATCAGCAGCAGCACAGTGGAGGAGGGTGGTTCTTCCAATGTTTTTAAAAAGGAGTTCATGGTTTTCAGGTTCATAAGTTCGGCAGAGTCGATCACCACGACTTTTGTTTTCCCCTCATAGGGCAGGTAGGCCAGTTTTCTTTGCAGTTCGCGAATCATTTCGATTTTAATGACCGCCTCACGAGAGGTTGATGTTGTTTTCATCGGCTCGAGATAGAAAAAATCAGGATGGGTGCCACGCTCAATTTTCCCGCAGGATTCGCACTCATTGCAGGCGTCTAAGGGGTCTGTTCCTTTGCAGTTGAGAGCTTTGGCTAGGGTAATGGCTAACTTTTTTTTGCCGATGCTCTCCGGCCCATAAAACAAGTAGGCGTGTGCGACACTGCTGTTTTGGAGCGCGTTGGCTAGTATTTTTTTAGGCTGTGACTGGCCTAGAATCGATTTAAATGACATAGCAAAAATACTGGACTCCCCTGTTCTTCCAGGATAGGAAAAGAAGATACAGGGAAGGCACTCTTATTTGAAATATTCGTCTTACGACCCGGTATGGAAAGCGAAGTAGCTAACCCCTTAAAGGAGTTGAACTTATCTCGAATCCTTTCTTCATCTTAATACAGCGGCTCTTGGGTGTAAATTAAAAAGAGTCTGGGGGCTTTAGTTCAGACATTTTCGGCCTGCCAGCATCACAGGGTAGAGCGGCCTGAAAGTGCCTTTAAATTTTTCTCATTCTTTACCCCTCGTAAATATTGAAATGATGGACCAATTGGGGTTATAATCTTTGACTATTTTGTTACAATTACTCGTATGCCTCATTGAACTGACAGGGTAGATTCATGGCCACCAAAGAAAAAGCCAAACGTAACGTACAGAGAAAACGAAAGCCAAAAATATTGGCCGTCATCAACGATGCTTGTACTGGTTGTGCCGGGTCGCCCATTTGTATCACTGAGTGCCCGGTTGACCTTTGTATGTATGAGGTGGATAACCCAGATGCTCCGGTCTTCAACCGTGTTCATGTAGATCCTTTGCTATGCATTGGTTGTAAAAAGTGTATCAGTAAAGGCCCAATGGATACTTTCTTAGAAGGTTGCCCTTGGGATGCGATTGATATGTTGCCTCTTGAGGCTTATGAAGCTAAATATGGAACCCTCCCTTATTAATACCTAAAAAACCATTTTAAAATTTAATTGTTAACAGTAGGCTGGGCTTTTTTGAGATGTGCTTACTATAAAAAACCCCAGCCAGGCCCTGTTTTGATGTCTGGTTTACTAGTGCTTAGGGTAAATTTTCAAGTATTTAGGTGAATTTGGCCGCGAAAATATTTTTTGGACAACACTAGAACGTTAAGGTATGATAAGCTCGGTTTCCTGCTAGTTCCTCCCAAGCATTAAATTTAATGAGCAAAAACAACGGCTTCCGTCAAGGTATGCAGATCGCGTTCAGATTGGGAACTGAACTGACGGTAGCCACGTTTATTGGTGCAATGCTGGGTTATGGCGTGGACCAATTTTTTGGTATCCGGCCCTGGGGCTTAGCCATCGGGGTTATTCTTGGTGGAGCGGCAGGCAGTTTAAATGTTTATCGGGCGGCCATGTCGCTGACCGCAGAAGACGATAACAATTCCTGATTGGGGTTAGATTTAAGCTATGGAAAGCCCGTTACATCATTTTGAAGTTCACAATATTATTCCTATTCATATAGCTGGGCTGGATCTTTCCATTAATAATGCTGTGGTGGCGATGTGGGTGGGGTTGGCTGTCATTGCAGGAAGTTTCATGCTGGTGGTGAACCGGGGGGTCTCTCCCATACCGGGAAAACTACAGAGTCTTTTGGAAATTTCTCTGGAATTCATACGCAATATGGTCTTTGAATTTATTGGAGAAGAAGAGGGTAAGAAATATGTTCCCTTTATTGCCAGCCTGTTTCTGTTTATTCTGGCCTGTAACCTGATCGGATTGGTTCCCGGCTCCTACACTATCACCAGCCAGTTGGCGGTAACAGGAGCTTTTGCTATCAGCATCTTTATCTTGACTCTGGTGATCGGGTTCAGCAAGCACGGCGTACATTTTTTTGGGATTCTGGTGCCACCGGGGGTTCCAAAAATCATGATTCCTTTAATGGTGCCTATTGAAATTATCAGTATGCTGGCGCGTCCAATTTCTCTTGCGGTTCGGTTGTTCGCCAATATGACGGCAGGGCATACTGTTCTTGCGGTGCTGTTCGGACTTGCTATGACGGGGCCGCTATGGTTGGGTTGGTTGCCTTTTGGGTTTACGATTGTTATTAACGGATTGGAAATCGCGATCGCGTTTATTCAGGCTTATATCTTTACAACGCTGACTTGTGTTTATATTGGCGATGTGATCAAGTTGCATTAATTATTTTTTGACAAAAACTATAGGAGGGAAGAATGGGTTCAGAAGCTGCAGCATTAATTGGGATGGGATTGTGTGCCGCCGGTTTTTTTGGGGCCGCTTTGGGGATCGCTTATATTTTCGCGAAAACCATCGAAACGGTTGGACGTCAGCCTAACGCAGAAGCTCGGGTAGCAAAATACTGTTGGATCGGTTTTGCGTTGGTAGAAGCGATTGCTCTTTACGCACTGGTTATTGCTTTTATCATCATGCCGTAAAAGGGACAGTGGCTAGGTGCCACCCCTATGTTGCTGGACGAACTTTTCATAAGGATTGGATATGCCTCAATTTGAACAGGTTTCTGTTTTTGGTTCGCTGATTTTCTGGTCGCTGATTTCTTTTGGGCTTTTGTTTTTTCTTCTTAAGAAATTTGCTTTTCCTCCTATTCTGGAGGCCTTGGAAATGCGCGAGAAAAAAATCCGGAGCGATATTGAAGACGCTGAGAAGCTGAAAAATGAAGCGCAAGAAATTAAAAGAAAGTTGGAAGAAGCATTGAAATCTGCGCATGGCAAGGCCGAGATAATTTTGCAGTTGGCCTATGATAGAGCCAAGAAGGAGCAGGAAAAAAGCCTTCAAGAAACTGAAGCAAAAGTTTGGCAGATTCAAAAGGATGCGGAGCAGGAAATCCAAAGTTCGCGCAACAAGATTCTTCAGGAAATCCGTAGCTACACCGCGGCTTTGACAATTGCTTCCACCGAGAAATTTCTTAAAAAGGTTCTGGGTGAGGAAGACAAGAAAAAGCTTGTGGAAGAGTCTATTGAGCAGGTGATTCAAGAACTGGAAAAACGTCAGCGAAATTGACACGCTGAATTAAGGTTGAACGATGCTTGAAAATCAGGTTGGAAAAAGATATGCCGAGGCCCTGTCGAGGAGTATTTCTGATACAGGTTCGTTGGAAAAGGCGCTGGAAAATTTGAAGGCCTTCAATGAAGCCATGAAAATAGAGCCTAAGTTGGCACGGTTTTTTGAGCATCCTTCCATTTCCATGGATAAAAAAAATAACGTGGTTCAGGAGATATGCGGTCGATTGTCAGTAGAAGAAAAGGTATCGAATATGATGACGCTACTCAATGAGCGGCGCAAGATTCTGTTTCTGGAAAAAATTGTCGAATACTTTGAGCGGGCGGTGGACTGTCGGCTGAACCAGGTACAGGTCCATGTCGCTTCTGCTTACCCGTTGATCTCGATCAATATTGACCGATTAAAAGCCACGCTGAATAGGATTTTAGGGAAAACTATTTTGATCAATACCGAGGTGGATGAGTCGCTGATTGGCGGCATCATGTTGCGTATCGGCGACCAGGTAGCGGATGGCACCATTCGCAATCGTTTAGAGATATTGAAACGAACAATAGAAAAAGAGGAGGTAGCCTAAGTGAATTTACGAGCCGATGAAATCAGTTCCTTGATTCAAAAGCAGATTGAAGACTTTGAAGAAGGGATCGAACTCAAGGAAACTGGACGGGTGATTTCTGTGGGTGACGGAATTGCGCGGATTTATGGCCTCGGAGGAGCTATGTCGGGTGAACTTCTGAAATTTCCCGGTGGTCTCGCAGGCATGGTCTTGAACCTTGAAGAAGATAATGTCGGAGCGGTTCTGCTCGGACGTGACGATGATATTAAAGAAGGCGATGAGGTCAAAAGGACCGGACGTATCATGGAAGTTCCTATTGGGCCAGAATTGGTTGGCCGGGTTGTGGATAGCCTGGGGGAGCCCATTGATGGCAAGGGCCCCATCAAAACAGAAAAGTTTGGCCCGATTGAGAGAGTTGCGCCTGGTGTTATTGACCGGAAATCGGTTCACGAACCCATGCAAACAGGGATCAAAGCGATTGATGGCATGATTCCTATTGGTCGAGGGCAGAGGGAATTGATCATTGGTGACCGACAGACAGGCAAAACAGCGGTTGCCATTGATACCATCATCAATCAAAAAGGGCAGAACATGTTTTGCATCTATGTCGCGGTAGGGCAAAAGCGTTCTACGGTTGCCCGGGTGGTGAAATCGCTGGAACAGCATGGGGCGATGGAATACACCATCGTGGTTTTGGCTTCGGCCAGCGACCCTGCCCCGATGCAATTTATCGCGCCTTATGCCGGATGCGCTATGGGTGAATATTTTCGTGATAACGGGCAACATTGCCTGATTGTTTATGATGATCTTAGCAAACAGGCAGCGGCATACAGACAGCTGTCGCTTTTATTGAGACGACCTCCGGGGCGTGAAGCCTATCCGGGTGACGTTTTCTTTCTACATTCCCGGTTGCTGGAGCGGTCCGCAAAGGTTAGTGACGAACTGGGAGCAGGGTCCATGACGGCTCTGCCGATTATTGAGACCCAAGCGGGTGATGTGTCCGCATATATTCCTACCAACGTGATTTCTATTACTGACGGACAGATCTTTCTGGAAACCGATTTGTTTTATTCCGGCGTACGCCCTGCGATCAACGTTGGGCTTTCAGTTTCTCGTGTGGGTGGCGCGGCCCAGATTAAAGGAATGAAACAGGTTGCCGGGCAGTTGCGTCTGGATCTTGCACAGTATCGTGAAATGGCGGCCTTTGCGCAGTTTGGCAGTGACTTGGATGCAGCGACACAGACTCAGCTTCACCGTGGTGAACGATTGGTGGAACTGCTCAAGCAGGATCAGTACAAGCCTCTGAGCGTTGTTCAACAGATTGTTTCCATCTTTTCGGGTGTACGCGGAATGGTTGATGATATCCTGGTCGTCGATATCAAAAAGTTTGAAAACGGTCTGCTCAACTTTATGGAAGAGAAACATCAGGCCCTGATGGACAAAATTGCGCAAGCTAAGAAGCTTGATGACGACTCCGAGGGCCAGTTAAAAGCGGCTATCGAAGAATTTAAGGGTCTTTTTAAAAGTTGATTGATGCCTAATTTAAAAGAAATTAAAAGACGTATCCGGAGTGTAAAAAATACACAGCAGATCACCAAGGCCATGAAGCTGGTCTCGGCATCAAAATTGCGCAAGGCCCAGTTGGCGATTCTGCAAGCACGGCCCTACGCGATCAAGATGATGGATGTGCTCAACCATCTTGCGGCGCGGTGTAATAGTGACTTGCACCCTTTGCTGGACATGCGGGAAGGGCACAGGCACCTGCTCCTCATCATCACTTCGGACAAAGGCTTGTGTGGTGGTTTCAACGGCACCATCATCCGTAAAACCACCCAATACCTAAAAGACAATGCGCAGAACGAGAACTCTCTGATCATTGCCGGGAAAAAGGGGAATGATGTTTTTCGGAATCGTCCGGTCAACATCCGACAGGATATCATTGGCTGGACGAAAGATTTTGGCTACTTGAAAGCCCGGGGAATTGGCGAAAATCTTGCCGCGTTATTTACCGAAAAAAAAGTCGACAAGGTTTTCATAATTTACAACGAGTTCAAGTCGGTGATGCAACAGGAGATTGTGGTTGAGCAATTGCTCCCTATTGTCCCCGAAAAACTGGCGCATAAAGACGGCACCTTTGTGGTGGATTATATTTATGAGCCGGATGAAGAAGCAATTCTCGATGAACTGCTGAAACGTTATATGACAGTTGAAGTGTATCGCGCGTTTCTGGAGTCCAGCGCTAGCGAGCATGGAGCCCGGATGACGGCGATGGACAGTGCTACTCGCAATGCTGGGGAGATGATCGACAGTTTGACGCTGACTTATAATAAAGCCCGGCAAGCATACATCACTAAGGAATTAATAGAAATCGTAAATGGTGCTGAAGCCCTCAAAGGTTGATGGCATTGAAGATACTGAATTTAAGGGAGATGAAGGAATGAACAAGGGGAAAATCATCCAAGTCATGGGTCCTGTTGTAGATGTGAGGTTTGAAGGCGGTGTTCTGCCAGCTCTGTATAACGCGGTCAACATTGAGCGTCCCGGAGAAGGCGGAGAAAACGAAACTCTGGTCTGCGAAGTGGCGCAACACCTTGGTGACAACTCTGTCCGTTCTGTGGCTATGCATTCCACCGATAGATTGGTTCGAGGGATGGAAGCGATTGATACAGGTGCTCCCATTTCTGTCCCTGTCGGAGAAGAAGTGCTTGGGAGAATTCTGAATGTTGTCGGTGATCCGGTTGATAAGAAGCCTCCGGTTGAGTCTAAAGCTAGGTGGAGTATCCACCGTGATGCTCCTGCATTTGAGGACCAGGATACTAAAATGGAAATGCTCGAAACGGGTATCAAGGTTATTGACTTGCTCGAACCCTACCTCAAAGGTGGAAAGACCGGATTGTTCGGTGGCGCGGGTGTGGGTAAGACAGTTTTAATCATGGAATTGATTCGTAATATTGGTGCTGAGCATGGTGGTTTCTCGGTGTTTGCAGGAGTGGGTGAACGAACCCGTGAAGGAAATGACCTCTATCATGAAATGGTGGAGTCTAATGTTATTGACAAGACGGCCCTGATTTATGGGCAGATGACTGAACCTCCGGGCGCGCGTATGCGTGTTGGGTTGACTGGCCTCACCTGTGCGGAATATTTCCGCGATGAGGGCGGTAAAGACGTTTTGTTGTTCATCGATAATGTTTTCCGATTTTCGCAGGCCGGTTCTGAAGTGTCTGCACTGCTGGGCCGTATTCCTTCCGCGGTAGGTTATCAGCCAACACTGGCCACCGAAATGGGTAACATGCAGGAACGCATTACCTCAACCAAAAAAGGTTCGATCACATCGGTTCAGGCGATTTATGTTCCTGCCGATGATTTGACAGACCCGGCTCCGGCGACTACTTTTTCACACCTCGACGCGACCACCGTGTTGAACCGGCGTATTTCTGAGTTAGGCATTTACCCAGCGGTTGATCCTCTTGATTCCACTTCACGGATTCTTGACCAGGAAGTTCTGGGGGAAGATCACTACAACACGGCTCGCGGAGTACAACAAGTCTTGCAGCGCTATAAAGATTTGCAGGACATCATTGCCATTTTGGGTATGGATGAGCTTTCGGAAGAGGATAAGCAGGCGGTTTCTCGTGCCCGAAAAATTCAAAAATATCTCTCGCAGCCGTTTTTCGTGGCAGAGGTTTTTACTGGATCGCCGGGGAAGTATGTCAAAGTGCAGGACACCATTGAAGGGTTCAAAACCATCCTCGAAGGGCGTGGGGATGATATTTCTGAGCAGGCGTTCTACATGGTGGGAACCCTAGACGAAGTTCACGCGAAACAGAAAGAACTGGATAAAAAATCGGCATGAGCCAGAAACTGATACTCAACATTGTAACTCCCGAAAAGCAACTTGTTGCCGAAGAGGTTGATCAGGTCAACGCACCTGGCGCCGAGGGCGACTTGGGGATTCTTTACGACCACGCTCCAATTCTGACTAACCTTCGCTCTGGTCAGTTATCCTATGAGAAGGATGGCGAGACTATTTCGCTTATTGTCAATGGCGGATATCTTGAGGTGACGGATAACCGTGTTACGATATTGGCTGAAACTGGCGAGTTCCTACACGAGATCGACTGCGAACGAGCCCAGCGTGCCCGCGCCGATGCGGAAAAACTGTTGACCCAAACCGGCCTTTCTGAAGAAGAATTCATTGAAGCACAGAAAAAACTCTTCCGTGCCGTCGCCCGCCTCGAAAATATTCAAGACAACTGATCACTTCGGGTCACAGGGTTATTCGGTTGATTCAAGTAACTGTTTGTTGCCTGCTTAATGAAAAGTATTATCGAATCACTCACCCCGCCCTCTCTCTTCAAGGGTGAGGGAGCCAATAGTCCCTTCTCCCCTGGAAGGAGAAGGTTAGGATGAGGGAGATTTCATGGCCATTCCTGTACTTTTTTAGATTCATCTACCCAAAAAATCTTAACCTCTAGTTTCAACAGGAAACTTTTGATTTGCTCAATATATTTCCTGAAATTTGTAGTGTCTGGAAGAGCTAGATATATTTTTCCCGAGTTCTTTATTTGATCTCTCAGTTTTGCGGCGGTAAAAAATCCCTTTGATACTCTGTTTATAACTTGAGGTTGAGTAAACGGCTTGCCATACAGTTTGCTTCCTTTTTTAGAGCTAGTCCCTCCTTTTGCTTCAATTAGAAGCTGTTGGCCTGTTATTTTATTTTTCGCGATGATATCTATTCCTTTTTCTGTTGTATGGAGCCCTTGTCTTATTTCCCAGCTCTGATTTTTTAAATGAGAGCATACTGCAGAAATGACATCGTTTTCATCAAGCATAAAATATCCTATATACTGAACCTATTTGTATTTGATAAAACTTTTAGGATATTATTCTAAGGTTTTATATACAGGTACCCTTGTTCCTGCAAATCGGCAATGCGCTTAACTGCTACAGGGTGTTTTGTCGGGATAAAACCCGGTTCCAAAGTATCCAGAGGTTTACCGAACAACTTCATCGAAACCTGGCACATCTCCGGTTGTATTCCCTTGCCGATGATCATAGCGAGCTTCTTTTTCAAACCAGTATCTATGGTTTCTTTAACAAAAAGCTTCAGGGCGGGACCGTGCACCACCACTTTGATATTTATCTTATCCGGGCCGCCCTCTGCTTCCATATGTTTATTGATCAAGGCCATGGCATATTTGGCAACTCCTACGTCCGAGCCGTCAATATGATACAAAACTTTGAGCCTGCCATTTTCATCACGATTATTGCCCGCTTCAGCAACAGAAAACATAACCAATAAGCAAAATAAAGCCATAAAAATATAGGAACACCCACCCTGTTTTTCGCAATTCATGAAACTCCTCCATTCCCAATTATTTAAGCACGCTATTCCAGTAGCGTATCGTGCTTTTGATTGGTCGTCAATGATTTTACAGAAAAGATAATTCCGGATCGGACTTTTGGTTTAACAAAGATATTCCTTCAGATATTTCCCCGTGTAAGAGGCTTTAATTTTTGCGACCTGTTCTGGTGTCCCCTCCGCAAGCACTTGTCCACCACCGTCACCACCTTCCGGTCCTAGGTCAATGATATAATCAGCGGTCTTGATCACGTCCATATTGTGCTCAATAATGATGACTGTATTGCCAGCATCGACCAGTTTGTCGAGAACCTTCAGTAAATGCTCAATATCAGCAAAATGTAGTCCAGTCGTCGGCTCATCCAGGATATACAGGGTTCTGCCTGTGTTGCGCTTGCTCAACTCCTTCGATAACTTTACCCGCTGAGCCTCGCCGCCGGATAAGGTGGTAGCCTGCTGGCCGAGACGGATGTAGTCGAGCCCTACATCGGTGATGGTTTGCAGTTTGGTTTTAATGGGAGGGATGTTGGTGAAAAACCCCTTGGCTTCCTCGGCCGTCATATTTAACACATCGGCGATATTTTTTCCTTTATAAAGAATTTCCAGCGTTTCGCGGTTGAAACGTTTGCCCTGGCAAACCTCGCAGGTGACGAACACATCGGGGAGAAAATGCATCTCCACTTTAATGACCCCGTCGCCCTGGCAGGCTTCGCACCGTCCTCCTTTCACATTAAAACTAAACCTCCCCGGTTTGTAGCCACGGGCGCGGGACTCGGGAACCTGGCTGAATAGCTCCCGGATGAGGGTGAACACGCCGGTATAGGTGGCGGGATTGGACCGTGGCGTCCTGCCTATTGGTGACTGATCAATATCAATGACTTTATCGAGCCATTGAATGCCTTGGATTTTCTTGAATTCTCCGGGTTTGTCCAGCGAGTTCCAGAAATGCCGGGCCAGTGCCTTATATAAAATATCAATGGTGAGCGTGCTTTTTCCTGAACCGGACACTCCGGTTATGCAGACGAAGCATCCTAGAGGAATTTTAACTGAGATTTCTTTCAGGTTGTTTTCATGAGCT
This sequence comes from Nitrospinales bacterium, assembly GCA_965263085.1. Lineage (GTDB taxonomy): Bacteria > Nitrospinota > Nitrospinia > Nitrospinales > VA-1 > LS-NOB. The sequence continues at coordinate 657,511 of OZ253582.1, read as the reverse complement.
CCATGAATCTCAAGTGTTTTGCCATTGCCCTTGCGCCGATTTGCGGGAAGAGGGATTTTTTTCTTACCCGATAGATATTGTCCGGTCAGAGAATCTTTTGATTTGAGCAGAGCTTTTGGGGTTCCGGAAAAAATAGTTTCTCCGCCATGAACTCCCGCGCCAGGGCCGAGATCCACTACATAGTCGGCGGCCTGAATGGTGGCCGCGTCATGTTCGACGACGATGACGGTATTTCCAAGATCTCTCAGACGGAGGAGGGTGCTGAGCAGACGGTCGTTGTCTTTCTGGTGTAGTCCAATGCTGGGCTCATCGAGAACGTACAGAACTCCCATTAAACTGGAGCCGATCTGAGTGGCGAGCCGGATGCGCTGGCTCTCTCCTCCTGACAGGGTGGCTGACGAACGATCGAGTGAAAGATAATCCAACCCGACATTGGTGAGAAAGCCAAGCCGCTCTTTAATTTCCTTGACGATCCTACGGGCGATATTATGTTCCTGTCGGCTTAACTTCAACTCCTGAAAAAATTGATAAGCTTTTCCAATGGATAATGCCGTGAGTTCGACAATATTCCGGTCGGCGATTTTTACCGAGACCGCTTCTTTTCGTAGTCGGTCGCCATCACAGGTTTGGCAAGAAAGGGGACGTATGTAGCGTGCAAGTTCTTCACGGCTGGAAGTCGAATCGGTCTCCCGGTAACGCCTCTGCAGGTCGGGGATCACGCCATCGAAAGTGTCGGTATAAAACTGTTTTTTGTCGTCTTTTTCAAAATAATATTTTATGGGTTCGTCACCGGAACCGAATAACAGAATGTCACGAATCTTTTTCGGAAGTTTTTCGAACGGTACGCTGAGTTTAAATTTAAAATGGTTAGAAATCGTGTCCAACATCTGATGAAAATAGACGGAATTGCGTTTCTCCCAGGGTTTCAAAGCTCCATCGTGAATTGACAGTTTTGGTTCGGGAACGACCAGTTCAGGGTCGATCACCATTTTGATCCCCAAGCCATCGCATTCGGCACAGGCTCCCTGTGGGTTGTTGAATGAGAACAGGCGTGGTTCCAGCTCTGGATAACTGATATTGCAATAACTGCATGCGAATTTTTCGCTGAATAGCAACTCCTGTGATTTTTCATCATCGTTAAGAATAGAAATCACCAAGGAGCCTTCTCCGTGATTGAGGGCAGTTTCGACCGAGTCGGCGAGCCGTTCGCCCATTTTTTCCTTGATGACCAGCCTGTCTACCACAGTTTCCAGGGTGTGTTTGAATTTTTTATTGAGAATAATCTCTTCTTCCAGAGAGCGGACTTTGCCATCGATCCGTGCACGTACGAATCCGTTTTGCTTCATATCGAGAATTTCTCTTTTAAACTCTCCTTTTTTGTCCCGTGCTACAGGGGAAAGAATCATCACTTTCTTGCCGACAGGGATAGCCTGGACCTGGTCTACAATATGTTGCACGGTTTGTGAAGTGATTTGCCGCCCGCAACCGTAACAGGAGACCTTACCGACTCTGGCATAGAGCAGGCGCAGATAATCATAAATTTCTGTTACCGTGCCAACGGTGGAGCGGGGATTTTTGCTTGACGTTTTTTGCTCAATAGAGATGGCGGGGGAGAGTCCGTCAATGGAGTCTACATCGGGTTTCTCCATCAACTCCAAGAATTGCCGCGCGTAGGCGGAAAGGGATTCGACGTAGCGCCTCTGGCCTTCGGCATAAATGGTATCGAAAGCGAGGGACGATTTTCCCGAGCCGCTCAAACCGGTTATCACCACCAGTTTTTCCCGTGGCAGAGTGAGGTTGAGATTTTTGAGGTTGTGTTCTCTTGCGCCTTTTATGGTGATGTGTTCCAGTGCCATTGTGCAAATATGTTAAGTTGAGGCCGTTATTTCACTATCTGGCAATTCGCACACCCTAAAAGGTTTGCTCATGGCTGCAGACACTTTTTGTGATCTGACCATTCCTTAAACAGGTCATTCCACTTGTTGTCGACCTTAGTTTTGATCTCCGAATTCATTTCAATTTCCTTTGGCCAGTGTTGCTGGTAGCCTTCTTCGGAGAACTTTTGCGTTACATCAATGCCCAGCCGTTCATTCTGGAAATAAAAGTCCCGTTTGGGGTCGAGATTGTTGAAAAACTTCCACATTACGGTAGAGGTGTTTTTGACATCGACATGGCCTTCCAGCACGATGACAATTTTTATAGCAGAAAATTCAGGATAATCCAGAAAAGAATCGATGAACTCCTCACCCTGACTGGGGATGGTTTTATCAATAGCTACGAGCAGGACGAGGCTTTGAAGTTGTAAAATTCTGCAAGCCTGAATCTCTTGAAACGTTTCCATTACTTCTTCCGGTGTTGGGAGTGTTTGGTTTTGTGTGAAGGCAGGGGTCTCTTTGCCATAACCCGGCTCGCCTTCAATTTTGGTCGTAATATCTATGCCCAGTTTTGAACCGTATAGCGCTTGGTCGGAGGCATGATTGAGAACATCGAGAATGCCTTCAGAGAAAAACAGGTCTGTTTCAAAATTCACCCTGCCAAGTAAAAGGTTTGCTACTTCTTCATAGTCATGAACATTGACTTCGGCATCAACGGTGACGATGGTTTTGACAAAGCTCATTTGGCCGAGCCCCCACAAAGCATTCATCAGTCTTCGGGGCTGCATGGGGTAACGCTTGTCGATAGAAACAATGACACAATTATGAAAGACGCCTTCCACCGGCATATCCATGTCCACGATTTCAGGGAGCTGGGTTTTGAGCAGAGGCAGAAAGATGCGCTCGGTGGCTCGGCCCAGATAAAAATCTTCCTGAGGTGGTTTACCTACGATGGTGGTCAGGTAAATGGGATTTTTACGATGGGTGATGGCGGTGAGATGCAGCACCGGATAATCTCCGTCCTGTGAGTAATAGCCGGTGTGATCCCCAAATGGACCTTCCAGTCGCATTTCTGAGGGGTCGATGAACCCTTCCAGAACAATTTCTGCATTGGCCGGAACTTCCAGATCAACTGTTTTGCATTTCACCAGCGGCACACTTTGTTTGCGGATAAAACCTGCCAAGAGAAACTCGTCAATGCCATAGGGCAGGGGAGCAGAAGCGGAATAACAGGATGCTGGGTCAGCGCCGAGCGCGACTGCGACTTCCATCACCGTATTCTGTTTTTTATATTCATGGAAAAAATGGGCACCATCTTTATGAATATGCCAGTGCATGGCGGTGGTTTTTTTGTCATACACCTGCATACGGTAGAGTCCGACATTCCTGATTTTTTTGTCGGCACTGCGGTTGATCACGATGGGAAAGGTGATGAACCGCCCGGCATCCTCAGGCCAGCATTGCAAAATCGGGATCATTCCCAGATCGATATCGTCGTTTACATGGACGACCTCCTGGCATGGAGGATGGACTGTGTGCGAGAGTTTTGGTGGAAACTGCGCCGCCTGTAAAAGCATGGGCAAAAGCTTGGCTTTATCTAACAGAGTTGTGGGAGATGGAATTTTTATATAGCGTTCGATTCTTTTAAGGATGTTTTCAATATCATGGACACCCAGTGCCAGATTCATGCGTCTGGCACTGCCAAAAGCGTTGATCAGTACCGGCATGGAACTGCCTTCCACATTTTCAAACAGTAAGGCTTTGCCTCCATTGAGTTGTTTGGAGATCCTGTCGGTGATTTCCGTGATTTCTAGAATAGGCGAAACGGGTTCTTTGATCCGCAGGAGTTCTCCCTCAAACTCCAACCTGTCGACGAATTCTCTTAAAGAAGGGTAGTTCATGAAACTTCCGGTTAAAAAATAAACGATCCTTTATTGTATCCCACTGACCGGTTTTGAGAGGGAATTATTTTCCACTAGGCATGGGCTAGCTAGAAATGGTGCTGTCTGGGTGGCAAGCCGCCGGGGCTACAGGGTGTGCTAAAATAACCTTATGTTACGTTTTATTATCAGGCGGATTTTGCTAGGGGTACTGGTTCTGGTTACGGTTGCGACGCTTACCTTTCTCATCATGCACTGGGTTCCAGGCGGACCGTTCGATACGGAAAAAATTCTTCCTCCGGAAATCATTGCCAATATAGAAGCTAAGTATCATCTCGATAAGCCCGCTCCTCTGCAATATCTTCTGTACATGAAACAATTGTTGCAGGGCGACTTGGGGCCGTCTTATAAATATCTTGGGCGTGATGTTTCGAATATCATCTGGGACACGTTTCCGGTTTCTTTTACTTTGGGGCTCTGCGCGGTTCTGGTTGTTTTGGGGTTGGGAGTGCCTGCTGGGATGATCTCGGCGTGCTGGCAGAACTCTTCGCTGGACCGGTCTGTCCTGCTTTTGGCGGCGATGGGGATTTCTGTGCCCAGCTTTGTGTTAGGGGCAGTATCGGTATGGATTTTCTCGCATCACTGGCACTGGCTACCTCCCGCTTTGTGGGAAGGACCTCGCTACATGATTTTGCCGGCATTCGCTTTGGGGGCAGGTTTTGCCGGGTATGTTGCCCGGCTGACACGAACCACGATGTTGGATGTTTTATCTTCTGACTATATCCGAACCGCACGGGCCAAGGGCTTGACGGAACCAGTGATCATGTTCAAGCATGTTTTGATAAATTCCATCTATCCCATTGTTTCGGTGATGGGGCCTTTGACGGCTGGACTGGTCACCGGTTCATTCGTGATTGAATTTATTTTTTCTATTCCGGGGATGGGGCGGTTCTTCATCACTGCCGTGACCAACCGGGACTATCCGTTGATTATGGGAGTGACACTGGTTTATGCGGTGCTGATTGTGATCGCGAATTTAGTGGTGGATATGATTTACGGCTGGCTGGACCCGCGAGTGACTTTAAAATGATAAACAAATATTCCCTGACTTTTATACTGAGCGCCGGTTTCCTTCTGGTCGTTTCAGCGGTTGCGGTGTTGGCACCATGGGTGGCTCCATACTCCTACGAAACTCAGGATACGCTGCAGACTCTGGCCTTCCCCAGTCTGGAGCATTGGATGGGCACAGACCGTCTGGGTCGCGACCTTCTTTCGCGCATGATTTATGGGGCGCAGGTGTCACTGTTTATCGGTGTATTCACCACTTTATTTGCCTTATTCATTGGAACGGTCTATGGAGCTATTTCTGCTTATGTTGGCGGAAGGACTGACAATCTGATGATGCGGCTGGTGGATGTGGTCTTCGCTCTGCCTGACCTGTTGATGATTATTCTCATCACCGTTTTGATGGGACGGGGAGCGATGGGGGTTTTTGTTGCGTTGACGCTGGTGAGTTGGGTTACGGTTGCCCGACTGGTACGGGGAGAGGTACTAAGGATCAAGGAATTTCCTTATGTGCAGGCAGCTCGTGCTCTGGGCGCAGGCCCTGTGAGGATACTGGTACGGGAAATTCTCCCTAATATCCTCGGCATTTTGGTAGTGACTTTGAGTTTTCGCATACCCATGGCGATTTTAGCCGAGTCGACATTGAGTTTTATCGGGTTGGGAATAGCTCTTCCATTCAGCAGTTGGGGAACCCTAGCCAACGATGGCTGGACGGCGATCAAGTTTTACCCGCATCTTATTCTGTTTCCCTCTTTGGCGATCTTTTTAACTATCCTTTCGTTCAATTTTTTAGGGGATAGTTTGCGCGAGGTTTTCGACCCTCGATCCTCGAAATGAGGAGGGCAATTTATGAGGGCACATCATCTTGGTAAAAGATCTTTTTTTGTGCAATGGGGTGGCAAAATCGTGCTGGAGAATATTGTCAATTTGTGGTGAAAAAATAGCAATAACCTTATGGATATCAATGATATATAGGGCTCCGGAAATATCACATTGACAAGCCTAAAGAACCGTTATAGAGTGACCTCTTTTTATGGTCAAAGGACTAATTCCCTGTCACTTTTTATGTTAAAATTTTAGTATGAGCCGGATCAAAGAAGATTTGATTGGTGAAATCATACGGTTATCCCAGATGAACCTGCTTGGTAAAAAATGCGCCAATATGAGTCATGAGGCTCGGGAGCAGGTCGCTATGGATTGGATCCGTAAAAATGCTGCGGACTATAGGGTGGATTTTCACTCTCAGTTAGATACGTTTTCTGTATCCAGACTGGGTGAGATATTGAAAGATATCACCGAAACGGGAAAAGATTTGAATGATATTTGGAAAGATTTTGAATCTTCTTCAGTTCACAGAGGTTAAGCATGTCAGATGCTCCCCTTTCTTCAGAGGCCACAGCATTATCGCCTGCTGAAAAGTCCAAGCTTGCAGCTGCCAAAAAAGCCGCGGTAGTAAAAAAGGCTGGTCCGGTAGGAGAACCCCTTGTCGATAATGGGGATGGAACCATCACCGATCCCAATACTGGTTATATGTGGAAGAAGACCGATGCCTGGCTGGATGTGAAAAAGTTTTATACCTGGTTCGATCATCAGGAGTATGTAGACTGGGTCAATACGAGTAAAGATAGGTTTGGTGGCTACGGTAACTGGCGGATCCCGAGCAAGGCCGAGGCGTTGACGCTTTTCGATAAGACTGGCATGAAGTCTCTGATTGACAAAAATGGGACAAGTTACCCTATTGATGGAATATTTGCGCCGGGTGGCGCATCCAATACTTGGATCACTGAGTGTTCTGATGAAAAAATTATCCGCATGGATTTGAAGATCGGGGTCGATACGCCTTATCCTACTGCAGAGGTCTGGTCCTCAATGCGGTTGATTCGCAAAGAAGGAGAGGCTTCGCCTGCCAAAGCAGGAGCGGTACCTGCTCCTAAAATAGAAGTAGTTAGTGAACAACCGACCGAAGCTTTGATCGAATCCGAACAAGCGGCACCCGCCACCACGGCCGCACCCAAGGCTTCTAGCGGAACCCCAAAACCTGCACCCAGAAAAAACTTTTCTTCAGAGGAAAGAGCCGCAATGCTTAAAAGGGCTAGAGCCCATGCGGTAGAGGTGAAGGCCCGCAAGGGTTAACCCCTCATTTATCGCGTATCCATTGTCGTACATTTGGCTGACCACTTTTGGATTCTTTTTAGTAATTACGTAGCAGTTTTTTTCATCAGTTCATCGCTTGGAACATCCGATTCGGAGTTTAAAGGGTTGTTCGTTATGGTATATGTTTTCCCCTTGGGTGGTATTTTTTCGTCTTCCGTTTGAGTTTTTGGGAAGATAGGATTTGCCGGGTCGAAAAATCAGCCAGAGAATTAATGCCAGAGCGATGACGATCATGAATAAAATAAACGCCATGCTCAATCTTCCTCAATATTAAATTTGATGATAAGATCGCCCCGGTTTTTCCCCCAGTTGATGGCTGCACCTTCTCCGGGTACGCGTAGCTCTTCTCCAATCACGGTTTCTTCTGCCACTTCAATGGTTATGGTGCCATTCAGCGTTTCAACCTCAAGCGGCCCGCCTTCTTCCGCTAGTTTAGAAGAGATGGTCACCTCATGGATGATATCGTTTTTGATCCGTTTGAATTTTGGATGAGGCTGTATGCAGATTTTTAAAAACAGGTCTCCGGGAGGCCCCCCATTTCTGCCTTCCCCGCCTTTTTTGATCTCATGCAGAGTGTATTGGTCGGCAACGCCCGGAGGAATTTTTATATCCAAGGTGACAGATCGGACGATCAACTGTTTTCCCTGGCATTCTGGGCACTCATCACTTCCATGGGCTCCGGTTCCTTTACATTCTTCGCATTGCACGTACTTCTCATAAGAGTAGGGGATGATTCCTCCCAGTGCTGCGACAGAGAGAGGGATATCGGCCATGAACTGTAGGTCAAACCCACTGGCTGGCATATCCGGGTCAATCGGCTCTGGTTTCTGGGCGAAAGGTTCTTCGAATCCCTGCTGGTTGCTGCTTGACTGCCTTCCGAATCCGCCGGGAGGGGCGTTCCAACCAGGTTGGCCCTTGGGCCGATGCGGAGCTTTTTTCTGATAGGACCGCTGCCGATCATAGTCTTTTCTTTTTTTCGCATTGCTGAGGGTTTCATATGCCTCGGAGATGATCTTAAACTTATCTTCGGCTTGCTTGCTTCCTGAGTTGGTATCGGGGTGGTATTTTTTCGCCAGTTCCCGGTATTGCTTTTTGATATCTGCTTTGGAAGTTTTCTGGGTGACTCCAAGAATCCTGTAATAGTTTCGGGTGGTGGGCTGAGCCATTGGGGAGTGAGATTTATGTTTTTATATTTTTCTGTGTTTTGCGTGTGTTTATCTTATCAATTTGAACACATTAGTTCAATCGACTTGAGTTGAAGTACTATATTATATGAGGAGGTTGTAATGATAAAAAGCCTCATTTTTAATATGGCCTACGGATTCAAGACTCTGTGCAAAGGTATTTGAAACTTGAGTATGCAGTTTCTAGAAGTTTTTTTGCGATGTTCTGAAGAAGGTGGTGCCGGTGTCGGTACCCAGCTTACGACGGGTAAAATCTAGAAATTTTTGTGGGTCGTCTTTATCGGTTATGGTGCTATCGTCGGAATCAAACTAGTTAACTTGCCCAAAGTTTGATTATCGGAGGTGCCGCTTAAAGGTTTTTCACATAATCCATCCAGGTGCTATGATGTATGGATTATAAGCTTGGTCCTCGTCTTTAAAGATAGGTGTTATAACCTTTGATAGTCGTGTTAACCGAAAATATGGCTCGAAGTGTGTCAAATATTTTCAAATAAGTTAAGGCGGGAAGATATCATCTATTATGACTCGAAGCGTATCAAAAATATCAAGAACAGATGGAAAGGTTGAGCCTTTTTCTCTTCTGACGAACGAGGACCTTCATCTTTTTAACGAGGGCAATCATTTTCGTCTTTATGAAAAGATGGGAGTCCATCAAGTTGAAGTAAATGGGGTGGCTGGGGCCTACTTTTCGGTCTGGGCTCCCAATGCGGAACAGGTTCATGTGGTCGGCGACTTCAACGGATGGGAAAAGGGAAAGCACCCGTTACATCCTAAACAAGAGTCTGGAATCTGGGAGGGGTTCTTTTTTGGAGTCAGGAAGGGTGACATTTATAAATATTATATTCAATCTCACCATAATGAATATAGGGTTGAGAAGGCCGACCCTTTTGCGTTGTTTTGCGAAAGACCTCCTAGTACCGGAAGTATTGTCTGGGACCTGGATTATTCTTGGAAAGATCAAGCTTGGATGGGCCAGGGGCGTAAGAGACATAATTTTCATAACAGTCCTGTTTCCATTTATGAAGTGCACCTTCTGATAGCCTTGGATTATGTTTTGGTAAAAGATTCCAAATTCGTAACGGATTCCATATCCATATCCAGAGATCCCAAGACTGGCGATGGAGTCGAGAAAACAAGCCGCAAGACGCCCAAGTCCCCCATTGCCCAACCCTGCCTCGACCTCGCGTTCCTCCAATTCATGAATATCATGATCAAGTTCCGCCAGAGCCTGTTTGTATTCATCATAAATTCCAAGGTTGATCAGGTTATTGGTCAGTAATCTGCCAATTAGAAATTCCATGGAAAGGTAATAAACCCTTTTTACGTTGTGCTCGTAATAAGATTGTTGGGTTTGTAGCCATTTGTTAACCAGGTGATCGCGGACCGATAAAGCTAGACTGATGAAATGTCCATTTTTGTAGCAGAATATTGGTCGTCCACTAGAGTATATTTCAGGTGATGCTTGAACCAAAGCTTGAGCGATTCGCGGCTAATTTGTCCAGATTCGTGTTTAATTTTATCAATCATGAGTTGGAATGTATTGAAAAAAGGAAGGAGGTCAGGTTTATGAATCAGGATAATGCCCGAATCTTACGCCAAACTGTGATAATGCGTTTGTACCACATTATTTAAACCCCTGTTAGCCACTTTTTTGAATTTCTCTAATTTTTAAAGCTTACTCCTGAGTGGCTTGAGCCTTCTGGCGCTCTAGGGCACGTAATTTTCGGGCTTCTTTTTTATTCATTTTGGTTTTTACCTTTTTCTCCGTAGTCGGTTCTCCTTCCCAGCCCACTTTTTCTAGGAAGTCCTCGTACCCTCCATGAAAATATTCTGCTCGGCCCAGATGAAAAATAATCAGGTTTTTAGCCAGAGTTTTTAGGATAAGCTCAGAGTGAGTAACAATTACCAGAGCGCCGGTATAATCGTTCAATTCTTCTATCAAGGCTTCAATGGATTCTACATCCAGATGATGTGAAGGTTCGTCCAATAGCAGGAGGTTGGTGGGGTAGGAAATTATTTTTCCCAACAGAACACGGCTTCTTTCTCCTCCAGATAACACGCTCACCTTTTTCTTGCTCAAGTCTCCATCAAACATCATGGCTCCGCATATGCTGTGAGCGGCTTGAAGGGAAAGGTTGGGGTTGGAACGTAGTATCTCATCCAGCACCTTGTTTTTGGGTTCGAGTCGGTCGATATTGGTCTGGCCAAAATGTCCCAGGCAGGCGGAAGGATGTTGGATGATGGAACCGGAAGTAGGTGTCAATTCCCCTGCCAGACAATTTAATAAAGTCGATTTTCCTTTTCCGTTGGCTCCGATAATTCCTATGCGGTCCTTCCGACCAATAGAAAACGATAGATCTGAAAAAATATTATTTTCAGGAGTGCCATCGTAGGAGAAAGAAAGGTCCTTTATATTCATGATTACTTTTCCCGGGCAAGGTAGGTGGTTGAACCTGAATCCGAGATTTTTCTCACTGCCGAGCTTTTCCATCGTGCCCATTTTTTCCATCATCTTTAGCCGGGACTGGGCCATGGTGGCCTTGGAAGCCTTAGCGCGAAACCGATCTATTAAAGACTGCATCTCTTTTCGTTTGTTCTCCATATTTTTACGGGTTAACTCGTAGGTTTCTTCTTCCTGGATCATTTGCTCGTAGAATTTAATGGTACCGCCTCGGACTTTCCGAGCCTGCTTGCGGTGCAGGCCTAGTGTGTGAGTGGTGACTTTATCCATGAAATCTCGGTCATGGGTTATGAGTATCATTTCCCCGGGCCATTTGTTTAGATAGTCCTTGAGCCACCGGAGCGAGATGATGTCAAGATAGTTGGTGGGTTCATCAAGCAAAAGCATATTGGGGTCGGCCAACAACGCTTTGCAAAGGTTGATCCGTACTTGGAAACCGCCACTGAAGGTAGTGGGATCTTTTTGGAAATCCTGATCGGAAAAACCCAAACCGGCGAGGATAATCTCAGCTTTGTAATGGTCCCACTGTTTCTCAATGGGCAGGGCTTCAATGCATTCCTTGAGAGCGGTGGGTTGGGTAAAGCGGATATACTGATCCAGTGCGCCGACCCTGTAACCTTTGGGAGTTGAAAGGGTCCCCGAGTCCTGTCTTTCCTGTCCCAGAATCATCCTGAACAAGGTGGATTTTCCAGTGCCATTCTTTCCAACCAACCCGACGCGTTCGCCTTTATTGATGAGAAAAGACACATCTTCAAATAGGGTTTGAGGGCCAAAAGATTTTTCCAGACTGCTTGCTATGATCATTACTGATTAAATTTATAAATGAGTTGGATTAAAAAATTTCTTATATTAAAGTGAGCGGATCAGGAAGGAAAATATTAGAAAACTGGTCGGGATGAGAGGATTTGAACCTCCGACCCCTTACTCCCGAAGCAAGTGCGCTACCAGGCTGCGCTACATCCCGACTGTGTTTAGTTTTGTTTGTAGAAGAAATTCTTGAGGTATTTCCAAATGACGATCGAGCCTACCCGGTTTATTAACGATTTTAACCAGGTACTTCCTCCCAAGCATTTCTGGCAATGAGGGTGCACCACTCGCAACTTTTGAAATCCTTCTACTACATCAATAACTGGCTGAGTATTCAGAATTTCTGTGATCGAATTTTCAAATACGTTTCCGGCTTTGGTCTTGCCATCGTAGTCCACACAGCAATAAGTTAAATCCCCGCTGCATAGGATTGCGAAATGGTCGGTCAATGCACTGCAATAACCGGTTTTAGAAGGGACGACCTGGCTGCCTTCGGTAAAGGCATTACCCCATGTATTGAGAATATAAGTTTCGAAAAAAATATTCGGCGCGACTTCTACCACATTCCATTTGAAGGCAGAAAGCTTGTCGATCTTCTTTTCAACAGTCAAACGTTGTTCTTCGTTGAGCGGTGGGCAGATTTTGTGAACCTCCCGTGCCCAATACCGAAAAGTCTTGCGCAATTCCTGGGTATTGTTAATGACACTCATTGTTCCCACTGTCCAGTCGTCACCTGGCACCTCGGTTTTGATGGAAGTATTCAGAAAATGGACCTTTATTTTAGGTGGCTTTTCCTGCTTCAGGCAGCCTTCAATGAATTGCAAAATACGATTGTGATATTCATCGAATTTCATCCGCCTGGACTTCCGTGTTTTGAAGGACTCTTCGTCAGGAGTTTGCAGCGAGATGTTCACCTGAGATGCGGTAACTTTTTCCAACTTGATGGCCATTTCGTCATCAAGATAAGTCCCATTGGTGGTGATGCCAGTTTTCACGCCTAACTGTGCGGCATGATCGAGAATTTCGAAAAAGCGGGGGTGCATGAACGGTTCGCCCATCACATGGAAGGTGATTTTTTCAGCCATATTGTATTCGGCGATTTCGTCAATGATTGCACAGACTCTTTCAAAATCCATATATTCATAATGGCGGGTCATTTCCTGTTTGGGACAAAAGGTGCAGTCAAAATTGCAGACGTTGGTCAGTTCAATATGAATACGCTGTAGTGGGAATTGAACCAGTTCGCCAAAGCGACCAGGAAACCTTTGGGTACCGGGTTGAATCTGAGTCAGCATGATTTGGTTATCGCAGGGATTAATCGTTATTGGTTTTGGAATAATTATAGCGGTTTACGCTTTCGCTCCAAAACGTGTTGTTGGTCACGTTGCGCGAAACTTTTTTAGATCCGCATTCAGGGCAAGTTGCCTTTTTTTTATCCACTTCGGACATTTTCATTTCGACCACGAAATCTTTTTTACATTTTTCGCAGGTATGATCGTATTGAGGCATGACCAAGTCTTCCTGATTTATCTAAAACCTAATAAAACTACCGATGCTTCTCATGAAGTTACTAAGGATACAATAGTTTCTAATTCAAAGCAATAAATCCGGCAAAGTTGTTCCATTTAAAAAACAGGTCTACCGTTGGGAAGCCAGCTTTTTTGATGATATCTCGATTTTCCTCCACCGTCCAGGGGATGAGCACATTTTCCAGAGACTCACGTTTTCTGGAAATCTCGAGATTGGAATAGCCTTGATCTCGCTTGAATTGATGGTGAAAATCTATAAATGTCCGGTCCAGTTCAGGAATGCCGCTTTTAATTTTTTCAATGAGAACGAGAGACCCTCCTGGAACCAAGCCTTCAAAGATATTTTTTAACAGGGGAACTCTGCGTTCCGGTAAGACAAACTGCAGGGTATAGTTCATCACCACCACAGACGCATTTTTGATGGAAATGTTTTTATTTAAATCTGTCTTAAAGAGCTTGCAGGGGACCGGCGCTTCTTTCAGCGTACTGCGAGATTTTTCCAACATCGAGGGAGAGTTGTCGACACCATACAAAGAGATCCTTTTATTTTTGTCTATCAATCGGGCCAGTTTAAGAAGCAGGGTGCCGGTGGAACAACCCAGATCGTAGATGGAGGTGTTTGTCTTGGCGAATTGGGAGCACCAGTGCACTGCCAATGACTGGCACTCCTGATACATGGGAACACTGCGCCCCAGCATATCCTCGAATACATTTGCTACCGCTTCATCGAACTCGAAGGGCCCACTGGCAGTGTCCCGATTGAATAATGTATCTCGTCTAGAGATGGCGCACCTGCAATCAAGAAATTTTAAAGAAAGTCTCCCTCCCAGAAAACCCGGAAGGAGGCTATCGTTAGTTATGGTCCCGGTAGTTCACTGCCTTCGACCGGACCTGACTTTGACTTTAATAAAAGTTTGTTGATTGCGTTGACATAAGCAAATCCGCTGGCTTCTATGGTGTTGACTCCAGTGCCTTTCCCCAAGACTTCCCTCTTTTCATGCTGAACACGGACGATGACTTCACCTTGGGCATCCTGCCCTTTGGTTTTAGCCATCACCTGGTAGTCGAGGAGCTTGCAACTGAGACCGGTGATCTTGTCAATGGCGTTATAAATCGCATCCACCAAGCCATCACCGCTGGCATTGGAAGAATGCTCATTCTCATCACGGCTGACCAGAACCACAGTCGCATGGGGAGTTTTTCCTGTTTCAAAATGGCATTGCAGAGAACCCAGTTTGTAGGTGTTCTGCTGTTCCTCAGAAAACTTCTGTTTCTGGCAGAGCGTATGGATATCGTTTTCAAAGATTTCCTTTTTTTCATCCGCAAGAACTTTGAACTCCTGAAACACCTTGTCCAGTTCATCCGGTTCTAAGTGGTATCCCAACTCCTGAACCTTGTGAAGTAGCGCGTTTCGCCCTGAATGCTTACCCATCACTAGCTCCGACTCGTCACCGCCGATATCCTTGGGGTCCATAATCTCAAAAGTATCTTTGCGTTTGAGAAACCCATGCTGATGGATGCCAGACTCATGCGCGAAAGCGTTTTTTCCTACAATGGCTTTATTGCGTTGCACAAAGAATCCGGTTAAGCTGCTGACCAGCTTGCTGCATGCCTGAATATGTTTGGTCTCGATTCCCGTGTACACGTTGTTAAAAAAATCTTTTCGAGTTTTGACAGCCATGACCACTTCTTCCATGGCGGCGTTTCCGGCTCGTTCACCAATACCGTTGATGGTACACTCAACTTGCCGTGCCCCGGCCTGCACTGCGGAGAGGGAATTGGAAACCGCAAGCCCAAGGTCGTTATGGCAATGCACGCTGATGATAGCCTGGCCAATATTGGAAACGTTTGTCTTCAAATATAGAATGAGTTCGGCGAATTCTTCTGGAACCGTGTACCCCACTGTGTCGGGAATATTTACTGTTGTGGCTCCGGCACTGATCACCTCCCGAGTTACATCGGAGAGGAAATCTTTTTCCGTCCGAGTCGCGTCCATGGGGGAGAACTCCACATCGTCGCAATATTTCCGGGCAAATCGGATAGCGTTCACTCCCATTTCGATGATTTCTTCTTTGGCTTTTTCGACCATATGTTCTCGATGTAACTTGGATGTGGACAAAAATATATGAATGCGCGGTGACTCGGCTTTTTCCAAGGCACGAGCTGTTGCCTCAATGTCCTTTTCCAAGGCGCGTGAAAGTCCGGCGATTTTTGATCCTCGGATCTCCTCAGCAATCTGTTTGACTGATTCGAAGTCTCCCGGAGAAGCAACCGGGAAACCCGCTTCGATCACATCAACATTGAGTAGAGCCAGTTGCCGCGCGATCTCAAGTTTTTCCTTGATGTTCAAACTGGCGCCGGGACATTGCTCTCCGTCTCTTAATGTGGTGTCGAAGATGATGAGTTTTTCGGGTTGCATGAATAAAAAATCTCCTTTCAGAACTAAAGAGTGCTTCTCTGTATTATACAGTTTATTAAAACAATTCTAAAGTGGGCTTCGCTTTGGAAAACAAAAATCATCAATTCGCCTGTCGGTTTTTCCAGTCACTCTCGCCAAAAAGGCTTGGCATTGAAATTTTATGGAACCAAGAAGAAAGGAATTCAAAAACCGCCGGGTGTGAATGCTATCAGTTGGTGGCGTTTAGCACCTTGAATCCGGCCTCTTCAGTCTTTTTGACCAGAGGGGCGGTCTCACATAGATCAAGGCGAAAGAAATAGATCTGTTTTTTTCTTTTGGCATAGAGAAGGCCATGCTGACACTGATGATATTAAAGTCCTGATTGTAGATAATTTTGGGTACAGGTTCAGAGTTCTTGAGGTTCTTGTTTATATCTCCACTCTGGAACTCGAATGAATAATGCCCATTAAATCTATGAGCAACCTCAGCATGTTGAGGATGGAGATGATGCCCACTAGAGGCTTGAGCTAGGGTAGGGAGGTCTTTTGCGGCTGGTATAAAGGAATGCCGCACTTTATCGAAGGCTTCATTATAATGGAGGTGAAAATTCTGAGATTCGAGTGCTAGGTAGCGAAAGTGTAAAACTCTTGTGCTAAAAACGGAAAGTTTTATAATTTTTGTATAAAATAAATTCTTATGTGTGTATATTAATTACTCTATTTTAGGGTATATCTTTTAAACCTTATTAAACCAAGGGGTTTTCTCAGGCATGATTCTTGCTCTATTAGAACCCATTCGGCATTGAAAATCTTTAAGTTTTTGGTGTTTTGGGGAGAATTAAACGCTTTTAAAATTCAATGAGTTAATAAATTATGCACGCTTTTCCAAAAAAACAGGGCCTCTATGATCCTGCCTTCGAGAAAGACAGTTGCGGGGTGGGGTTTGTCATGAATATGAAAGGAAAGAAGTCCCATGAAATCATTACCCAGGGACTGGAAATCCTCAAAAAACTGGAACATCGAGGAGCCTGTGGTGCTGACTCGGCCACAGGAGATGGTGCCGGAATTCTAATCCAGATTCCTCACAAGTTTTTTCAGGAGCATTGCGAAAAAGCGAGGATCAAATTGCCCGAGGCGAGGCGCTATGCTGTGGGTAATATTTTTCTGCCAACTGGTAAGGATACGAAACAAGGCCAGGAGATCATGGAACGCGCGGTTGTGACTGAAGGCCTTGAGCTTCTCGGTTGGCGGGATGTTCCGGTCGACAATACAACGATTGGGGAAACAGCGCGCTCTGTTGAGCCGGTGATCAAACAGATTTTTGTCGGAGCAGGACCAGATGTGCCAGACCAGTTGGCTTTTGAGAGAAGACTTTATTGTGTTCGCAAGCGTACTGCATGGGGCGTGCGGCAGGCCGGGCTCAATAGCAATAACGAAAACTTTTACGCCTGTAGCCTTTCCAGCAAGACCCTCATTTACAAAGGGCAATTGATGGCTCCACAATTGGAGACTTATTATCTGGATATCAAAGACCCTAACATGGTTTCCGCTTTGGCATTAGCCCACTCTCGCTACAGCACCAATACCTTTCCATCTTGGGGACGAGCTCAACCTTTCCGTTACATTGCGCATAATGGCGAAATCAATACGGTTCGGGGGAACAAAAACTGGATGGATGCTCGTGAGCCGATGTTTGAATCGCCTTTATTTGAAGATATTAATATGATTCTCCCGGTTATCGCTCCAGGTGGCAGTGATTCGGCGGATTTTGATCAGGCCTTGGAGATGTTGTTCCTGGCAGGCCGATCTCTCCCGCACGCCGTGATGATGATGATACCAGAGCCTTGGAGCGGACACGAAACCATGGATGACGACAAACGTGGATTCTATGAGTTTCATGCTTCCATGATGGAACCTTGGGATGGCCCGGCCTCTATCGCTTTTACTGATGGGGAAACCTGTGGGGCTGTGCTGGACCGCAATGGTTTGCGTCCGTCGCGTTATTATGTGACCAAAGATGGTCTGGTTATTATGGCCTCCGAGGTGGGAGTTGTTCCTGTTGATGAAGCCAATATTGAATACAAGGGTCGCTTGCAACCGGGGAAAATGTTTCTCGTGGATATCAATGAAGGCCGCATCATTTCAGATGAGGAAATCAAGGCAAAAATCTCGACTCAAAAACCTTATACGAAATGGGTCAAGGAGAATCAGGTCAACCTCAAAGACTTGCCCTCAACAAACTTTCAGTTTGAGCCTAATTTTGAAACGGTTTTGAACAGGCAGATCGCTTTTGGTTATTCCATTGAAGATTTGAAGTTTGTGATCGCGCCCATGGCTGGCAACGCCATGGAGGCCACTGGCTCCATGGGTAACGATACCCCCTTGGCAATATTGTCGCAAAGGCCTCAACTCCTCTTTAATTATTTTAAACAGTTATTTGCGCAGGTGACTAATCCGGCTATCGATTCGATACGCGAGGAACTAGTCATGTCCATGGAGGTGACCCTCGGTAAGGAAAGGAACCTTTTGAGAGAGTCGCCGGAACATTGCCGCAAACTGAAAGTTGAACACCCCATTCTCACCGGTCATGAAATGGAAAAGGTTCGTGGTCTAAGCCAAACTGATCTGAAAACAGCGGTACTGCCGATTCTGTTTCCGGCTTCGGAGGGAGTGGTCGGGATGGAAAGGGCACTTGATCAATTATGTAAACAGGCTTCCGAAGCGATTGAAGAAGGGGTTACAATATTGGTTCTTTCTGATAAAGGAATGGACAGGAATCATGTCCCAATCCCCAGTCTACTCGCCACTGCGGGAGTACACTATCATCTCCTGAGGGAACGGACGCGCACGAAGGTAGGACTGGTGGTCGAGACCGGTGAAGCTCGTGAAATGATGCATTTTGCGTTGTTGATCGGTTATGGTGCCGGGGCGATCTACCCTTATCTGGCTTATGAAACCGTCGCGCAAATTGCTGATGAGGGTGTGTTTCTGGAAAAGCTTGATACCGAAACCGCGATCTCTAATTTTATTAAAGCGACCCGAAAAGGGCTTTTCAAAATCATTGCGAAGATGGGAATCTCCACAATCCAAAGTTATCGTGGAGCACAGATATTTGAAGTGGTGGGGCTGGGTGAAAAAGTGGTTAGCCGTTATTTTACCGGAACGCCTTCCCGTGTGAGTGGAGCTGAACTGGATGTGCTGGCTAAAGAGGCTCTGGCCCGGCATAAAAAAGGATTTGGAAAAGAAGTCGTTTCAGCTCTCGACCTGGGGGGGCACTACCATTGGCGTCGTGGTGAGGAGAAGCACATGCTCAACCCGAATGCTATCGGGCTGTTGCAACACTCTACCCGTGCGAATGATTACCCCATGTTTAAAAAGTTTTCTGAGCATGCGGATAAAGAAAGTACTCGCCAGTGTGCCTTGCGCGGGTTGTTTAAATTCAAAGAGTCCCGATCAATTCCCATTGATGATGTTGAGCCTGTAGAAGAAATTACCAGACGTTTCTGCACCGGTGCCATGTCCATTGGTTCGATTTCCCGTGAAGCGCATGAGACGCTGGCGATTGCCATGAACCGACTGGGTGGGAAAAGCAATACCGGTGAAGGGGGAGAAGACAGTGTCCGCTACATACCTGATGAAAACGGGGACTCTCGCCGTAGCAAGATCAAACAGGTGGCTTCGGGACGTTTTGGAGTGAACAGTTATTATCTGGCCAATGCCGACGAAATGCAGATTAAAATCGCCCAGGGGGCCAAGCCTGGTGAAGGGGGACAACTACCAGGATATAAGGTCAGTGAGTACATTGCCAAGATCCGGCACTCCATGCCGGGTGTGGGTTTGATCTCGCCTCCTCCGCATCATGACATCTACTCCATTGAAGACCTGCAACAATTGATTTTCGATTTACACAACGCCAATCCGGACGCGAAGGTCAGTGTCAAGCTGGTTGCCGAGGCCGGGGTGGGAGCCATTGCCGCTGGGGTTTCAAAAGCGCATGCGGAAGGGGTGTTGATTGCCGGTCACGATGGCGGAACCGGTGCTTCACCACAAACTTCTATCAAACACGCTGGACTTCCCTGGGAGTTGGGGCTTTCTGAGGCTCAACAGGTTCTTGTGCTGAACGATTTGCGTGGACGAATTCGTGTTCAGGTGGATGGTCAACTGAAAACAGGTCGCGATGTGGTGATAGGTGGAATTCTGGGAGCCGATGAATTTGGTTTCTCGACCACGGCACTGGTGACGATGGGGTGCATCCTGATGCGAAAGTGTCATCTCAATACCTGTTCAGTCGGGGTGGCAACCCAGGACCCGGCTCTTAGAAAGAAGTTCACAGGCAAGGCTGACCATGTGATCAACTTCTTTAGGTTTGTGGCGCAAGAGGTTCGTGAAATTATGGCTGAGTTGGGCATACGCAAATTTGATGATTTGATTGGCCGGGTTGACCTTCTTGAAGCGGAATATGCTGTGGAGCATTGGAAAGCTCATGGAGTCGATGTCAGCCAGATTCTGCATAAACCGGATGTCGATGATCAGGTCGCGATACATAATGTCTGCACCCAGGACTTGAGCAATGATTTGGACAATGTTTTGGATCATAGGCTGATAAGAATAAGCCAGTTGGCCCTTCAAAATAAAACCCAGGTTTATGGTGATCTCTCCATTCTTAATACGGATCGGGCAACAGGGGCGATGCTCAGTTATCGAATTTCGAAAAAGTATGGTGAAGATGGGCTTCCCTCAGATACCATTCAGTTTGGTTTTAAGGGCTCTGCAGGCCAGAGTTTTGGAGCTTTTCTTGCACCGGGAGTAACCTTTGGTCTTGCTGGCGATGCCAATGACTATGTGGGAAAAGGTTTATCGGGCGGTAAAATATTTATTTATCCGCCAAAGAACTCTACTCTCGCTCCTGAGGATAATATTTTGATCGGCAATACCGTTCTTTATGGGGCTGTTTCTGGGAAGGCTTTTTTTCGAGGAATTGGTGGTGAACGGTTCGCGGTGAGAAACAGTGGAGCCCATGCAGTGGTGGAAGGGGTAGGGGACCATGGTTGTGAATATATGACAGGAGGAGTCGTTGTGATTCTTGGTGCAACAGGACGAAACTTCGCCGCAGGGATGAGTGGTGGGCTGGCTTATGTTCTTGATCGGGATAACACGTTTTCCATTCATTGCAACCAAAGTAGTGTCGACCTGGTTGCAGTTGAAGAACCCGAAGACGTTCAACAATTAAAAGCATTGATAGAAGAACACTTTCGGAGCACACAAAGCAGTGTTGCCAAAAAGGTGCTTGATGAGTGGGAAGAGACCCTGCCAAAATTTGTCAAAGTTTACCCGACCGATTACCGTAGGGTTTTGGAAGCACACAAACAACAAAATGAAACTCTGGTTGCCTGAAGGCAGCGAAAGGATATAGATAGAGTAAATGGGTGCGATAAAAGGATTCATGGAGTATGGGCGGGAGACACCGGCCGGCCGGCCGGTTGAGGAACGGCTCAGAGATCAGAAGGAGTGCTACGCTCCCTTGCCGGAAGAAAAATATAAGGAGCAAGGGGCTCGTTGTATGGATTGCGGGGTTCCATTCTGTCAGAGTGAATCCGGTTGTCCTCTGGGAAACCTAATTCCCGAATGGAACGATATGGTGTATCGAGGCCGATATCGGGAGGCGGTGGAACTGTTGCAGAAGACTAATAACTTTCCTGAGTTTACCGGGCGTGTTTGCCCTGCTCCCTGCGAGGGCGCGTGTGTACTCGGTATCACGGAACCTGCTGTCACGATCTGTAAAATTGAGGAGATGATCGCGGAAGTCGGGTTTGAGAAGGGATTCATTAAGCCTAATAAGCCGGAGTCTTGTACAGGAAAAAAAATAGCAATAGTAGGGTCGGGCCCTGCGGGATTGGCTTGCGCCGACCAACTTAATTCGGTAGGCCATGAGGTCACGGTTTTTGAAAAAGAGGATCGAATTGGCGGGTTACTGATGTATGGCATCCCTCATTTTAAACTGGATAAGGAAGTTGTGAAACGCCGAATAAAGCTCTTGGAAGAATCAGGTGTGATTTTTAAGACAGGTGTCAATGTCGGCGTCAATAAATCCGCCAACGAGTTGAAAAATGAATTTGATTCTGTGGTGCTTTGCGGAGGCTCGCAGAAACCGCGTGATATTCCTGTGGAAGGACGCGACCTTGATGGCATTCATTTTGCCATGGACTTTCTCCCACAACAGAATAAACGTAATGAGGGAGATACAATCCCTGAAGATATATCGATCACCGCCAAAGATAAAAATGTTTTGATCATTGGTGGTGGTGATACCGGGTCAGATTGCCTGGGGACCTCACTTCGGCAAGGTGCAAAGAATGTTTACCAGTTTGAATTATTGCCGGAGCCTCCACAGGAGAGAAATGGTAATAACCCCTGGCCGCAGTGGCCAAAAATATTTCGAGTGTCCTCCTCGCATGAAGAGGCCAATGTGCGCGAAGGCAAGGACAAGATTACGGAATATTGTGTGTCCACTAAAAAGTTTTCCGGCAAGGACGGCAAAGTTTCCAGAATTCATGGCGTGAAAATTGAGTTTGGTGATCCTGACCCTGAAACAGGTCGTCCGCAAATGCAGCAAGTGCCCGGATCCGAGTTTGAGTTGAAAGTCGAGTTGGTTCTTCTGGCCATGGGTTTCGTTCATCCCATCCATGAAGGCATGCTAGTGGAACTGGGGATGGATCTGGATGCGCGTGGAAACGTAGCCTGCGACGATAAGAAAATGACCAGCGTGGATGGAATTTTTGTCGCTGGGGACATGACCAGAGGGCAGTCGCTGGTAGTCTGGGCTATTGCTGAAGGCCGCGAAGCTGCAAGATCGGTCGATCTCCACCTCATGGGCGAGACTCAACTTCCTCACAGCCAGTTCTTAAAATAATACTTCTAAATAAAAGGGCTGAAAGGGGACTGCCCTTGACAAAACAGTCCCCTTTCAGGAGGTTAGCCCTTGCGGACTCGGGGAATCAGGCTGGCTTTTCTTCCTTCATGGGTTCGATCTTGATATCGAGCGTCTTACTACGACCTCCGCGAATTACTTCGATCTTTACGGGTTTTCCCGGTGTGATCGATGCGACCTGCTTGGGTAGCGTTTCCATAGATACGATTTCAACGCCATTAAACCGGGTGATGACATCACCACGCTTCATGCCTCCGCGGTCGGCCGGACCGTTAGGAACGATATCATTGACCAGAGCACCCGTTGGGTTTTCGAGCTTGAAAGATTCCTGCAACTCAGGCGTGATTCTCTGAACCATGACACCTAGCCACCCGCGCGTAACTTTACCGTCCTGTTTCAAATCGTCAAGAATGTCTTTGGCCATATTGATAGGCAGCGCAAAACCAATACCTACGTTTCCACCACTACCGGAAAAGATAGCAGTGTTGATGCCGATGACATCCCCGTTCATGTTTAATAGTGGTCCGCCACTATTACCAGGGTTGATAGATGCATCAGTTTGGATGAATTCGTCATAGGGTCCGGCACCAATGTTACGACCTTTTGCGCTGACTACGCCTGTGGTCACGGTATGGGACAAACCAAAGGGATTGCCGATAGCGACCACCCATTCACCGACTTCCAGTTGTTCCGAATCACCCATGGTTAAAGATGGAAAGGAGGTATGTTCTCCATTTTTCTGGATGATTTTTATTAGTGCGATATCGGTCTTGGTGTCTGACCCGATAACCTGAGCTTCATACTCCTTCTCATTTTGCAGGGTCACTTTTATAATGTTGGCATCTTCTACAACATGGTTATTGGTCAGAATATGTCCTTCATGGTCAATGATGAATCCTGTTCCGGCTCCGTTCACAGGTGCAGGCGGACTAGGCGGACCAGGCGGCATAAATGGCCTTCCCGGAAATGGTGGAAAGAATTGTCCGGAGGGCCTTGGAACATTTCCTTTTGCCGGTTGAATTTTAGTTTTGGATGCGACGAACACGACAGCGGGGTTCTTCTTTTTGGCGATATCCACAATCAGGTTAGTGCCTGCAAGATTGGCTTTGGTGCTGAGGCCAAATGCGGAATCAGCAATGAAAGAACCTGAGGTCCACAGCCCATATGAAAGTGGAAGAACCATCAGTATGAACAGGGCAATCGCGATTGGGAATTTTAATTTTTGAATCATGATAAAAATCCTCCAACTTTATTGATTTTTTGAAACTGTGAGAATACGGGTTTTGATAATTAATAGTGTTGTAATTAAGAATAGAACCTGAAAGTTAAATACCCATTAATGCGAAATTAAAAATCATTAATGAAGGTTCGCTTAACTTAAGAGGGAGGGGGCTAAGCTTATTGGGGTGAGAATATTTTAAGCACCGATAAGGCTTGGAAATAAATAGAGGTGAAAAGATTACATCCTTAGTTTTTGGAAAAAACCTTTTAATGTTTCTTTGACGGGGCTGCCGTCTATTTCTGAAAGTTCTTTAAACAGCTCTTTTTGTTTTTTGTTGAGGTTTTTGGGTGTTTCTACAATGAAATGGATGATTTGGTCACCTCTGCCGTGTCCGTGCAATTGTGGAACGCCGGCATCGGGAATACGATAGCTTTCATTCGTTTGCACGCCGGCAGGGACGGATATGACTTGTGTCTTCCCGTTGTCGATCAGGGGGACCTGAATATTGGTTCCCAAGGCGGCCTGGGAGAATGTTAATTTCAACCGGCAATAGATATCGTGGCCTTCGCGGTGAAAAAACTCATGTGCGGCGACATGCATGATGACATAAAGATCTCCAGGCGGAAGGCCTTGTGGTCCTGGCTCTCCTTCGCCTCTTAATCGAAGGCGGGAGCCATCGTCGACACCTGCTGGAATATTGATTGAAAGTTTTTTACTTTTAAGAACTCGCCCATCTCCGTGGCATTCGGTGCAGGGATGAGTAATGGTTTGTCCTGCCCCCTGACAATCAGGGCAGGTAGACTGGACGCTGAAAAATCCTTGCGCGCGAATGACCTGGCCGGTCCCGCGGCAGGTTCGGCAGGGCTGAGGACTATGACCAGGTTTGGCACCGGAACCTCTGCAGATTCCGCAAGGATTGTGTTTGCTGACTTCGACTTCTTTTTCTGCGCCAAAAATCGCTTCCTGAAAGGTGACGGAGATATCCAGACGCAGGTCTGATCCGGTTCTTTCCCGTCTACCTTCGCCGCCAAAAAAATCACCAAAGATATCGCCGAACTGGGAGAAGATGTCGTCGGATCCACTGAACCCTCCAAAGCCGCGTCCTTTAAGGCCTTCATGGCCAAACTGGTCATAGACTTGTTTTTTCTCCGGATCTTTTAGGACATCATAGGCTTCCGAAGCTTCTTTGAATTTATCTTCTGACTTTTTATCGCCGGGGTTTTTATCGGGATGATATTTGAGAGCTTGTTGTCGGTAGGCTTTTTTCAGTTCACTTTCATTGGCATTTTTAGAAACGCCAAGTACTTCATAATAATCACGTTGGCTCATGAGTTGTTATTTTTCAGATGGAGTAAAAGAACTGCTTTTTTAATAAAGCCAGCCTGTCATTGCTAAGGGGTTTTTAAGTGAGCGACTTTTACTCTGGCGGCCTTAATCAGCTTTTCCTTAAAACAATAGCCTGGCTCCAGCTCTTCAACAATCATATTGTCATGTCCTGGGTCGGTTGTGTCTTCCGTCATGACCACCTCGTCAGTTTTCGGATTGAATTTTCGATTCTGAGTGTCGATTTTTTCTACTCCGTTATTTTTCAGTTCCCGGGCATATTGTTTAGCAACTATTTCCACACCTTGCTGAAGCGCATCCTTGTCTGAACAGGTGGTTTGAATGGCCCGGTTCAAATTGTCAAGAATTGGAACCAACCGTGCGAACAGGTTGGCCTTAAACTGGTCAAGGCGAACGTCATTATCTTTTTCGAGGCGTTTGCGAAAGTCATCGTTTTCCCCGGATTTTTCTTTGTAGGCGGCAATGTATTCGCGAAGACGTTTGTCCTTTTCTTCTGCCTCCTGTTTAAGCCGTTCTACATAGGTGGGCAGGCGTTCTTCGGCTTCCAAATTTGTTTTTTCGGAGGACTCATCATCAAGCAGGGAAGACCTTCGGTCAATGATATTTATGACAGGCTCATTTTTGGATGGTGATCTTGATTTGTCTTTGGCCATAGGGGTCGATCGTATCTGTCGGGAAATAGATTCGTACCCCCGAAGAACTCAGGGGCACGCGATTGGGTGCTATTATTTTTTTCCAACATCCTCAAATTCGGCATCGACCACATCGTCATCCGGTTTGCCTTCACTCGGCTTGCCTTCACTGTCGGAATCTGAGTCCGCATCAACGGATTGGGAATACATGCTCTGAGCCAGCTTTTGGGCAACCTGATTAATTTTTTCGATTTGCTCTTTCATATCAGATATCTCGCCTTCGAGGTGCTTCTTGGCTTCTTCGACGACTTCTTCAGCTTCTTTGATATCTTCTTCTTTGAGCTTGTCTCTGTTTTCATTCAGGGTTTTTTCCGTGCTGTAAATAACGGAGTCGAACTGGTTTTTAACATCAATCTTTTCCCTTCGTTCCTTGTCAGCTGCGGCATTTATTTCAGCGTCCTTCACCATTTGTTCGATTTCGTCTTCTTTCAAACCAGTTGAATCGGTGATAGTGATTTTTTGTTCCTTGCCGGTACCCTTGTCTTTAGCACCTACATGTAAAATACCATTGGCATCGATATCAAAGGTCACTTCAACTTGCGGTATACCCCGAGGCGCAGGTGGAATCCCATCCAGATGGAATTTTCCGAGAGACCGGTTGTCCTTGGCCATTTCGCGTTCACCCTGGATAACATTGATTTCTACCGAGGGCTGGTTGTCTGCGGCTGTCGAAAATGTTTCCGCCTTGCGGGTGGGGATGGTGGTATTTCGTTCAATAAGTTTTGTGGTGACCCCACCCAGTGTTTCAATTCCAAGGGAAAGAGGAGTGACATCAAGAAGAAGGATGTCTTTCACATCACCGGAAAGAACACCAGCCTGAACCGCCGCACCCAGCGCAACCACTTCGTCAGGATTAACACCGCGATGAGGGTCTTTGCCGAAAAGGGTTTTAACTAACTCTTGCACTTTTGGAACCCGGGTGGAGCCCCCGACCAGGATTGCTTCATGAACCTGATTTGCTTTCAATCCGGCATCCTTTAAAGCTTTGATACAGGGAGTTTTGGATTTTTCCAGCAGGTCATCAATCATTCCCTCAAGCTTTGCTCTGGAAAGTTTAGTGTTGAGATGCTTGGGGCCTCCCGCATCCGCAGTGATGAAGGGAAGATTGATATCTGTCTCGTTGGTGGTTGAAAGTTCCATTTTGGCTTTTTCAGCGGCTTCCTTCAGCCTTTGCAGAGCCATACTGTCTTTGGAAAGATCAATGCCCTGTTCCTTTTTAAACTCATCCACCAGCCAGTCGATAACACGTTGGTCGAGGTTGTCACCACCCAGATGTGTGTCTCCGTTTGTGGCTTTAACTTCGATGACATTGTCACCCACTTCAAGGATTGAAATATCAAACGTACCGCCACCAAAGTCATAAACTGCAATAGTGTGGTCTTTTTTCTTATCCAGTCCATAAGCCAGTGCGGAGGCAGTGGGTTCATTGATAATCCGTTTAACTTCCAGTCCCGCAATTTTACCGGCATCTTTGGTTGCCTGGCGTTGTGCATCATTGAAGTACGCTGGTACAGTGATAACGGCTTCGATAACAGGTTGACCGAGATAGGCCTCTGCGGACTTCTTCAATTTTTGCAGAATCATGGCTGATATTTCGGGTGGAGTGTAAGATTTGTCACCGGCTTTTATCCGTACTTCATTTTTGGAACCTTGAATGACTTCGTAAGGAACCATTTTCATTTCTTCCGACACTTCATTTAGAGACCGGCCCATGAAACGTTTGATAGAAAAAATTGTGTTTTCCGGGTTAGCGATAGCCTGTCTTTTTGCAACTTGTCCCACCAGGATTTCACCTTCTTTTGTGAATGCGACTACGGAAGGGGTGGTTCGGCTTCCCTCTTCATTGAGGATAACTTTAGGCTCGCTTCCTTCCATGACGGCGACCACGGAATTGGTGGTGCCTAAATCTATGCCTACAATTTTTCCCATGAGCTTATCCTTTCCTTATTTTTATAAATGCCATTTACCCCGGTCGAGTAAATGGGAAATATTTCTTCTCAACTGTCATTTAATAAGACCTCATAGCGACCATGTCAAGCTGGGATGAGGAATTTTTTGCTTAATTTGTGCCAAGGCCAACGTTATCCATAACCCTTTTAAATAAGCAGGTTATCCTGTTTATTTACCAGTTCCTAAGGGTAATCAAGCGTTACAACTCCTTCCATTTTCCGGAAATAATGAATGATCGGTGAAAGACTGTTCTATCATGGATATTGCTTCTGGAACGATTGCAAACTGAGCAAAAAAGTCCGCTTGATTTCAAGCGGACTTTTGGGGATCGTAACTATCTAATTTAAAATTGTGGTTATTCTGCGTTTTCGTCCAAACCTTGTTCCAGTTCTCCCATAAACAGAGTGGTGTCTGCTTTTGAGGGAGCCTTTGCGGCGGCTTTTCTAGCGGCGGTTTCTTCTATTTCTTCTTTTCCTTTCTTACTCAGTCCCCAAGGTTCTACACCGTCCTTTTTTGCTTGGCGAATTGCTTCCGTCACCTTTTGCAGTTTGGGCCCATCCAAGTCTCTTAAAGAGAGAAGGGCGTCTTCATGGCCATCGTAAGCACAAAATGCCATGGTGTAGCAATTTGTGTTTGCTCGGATCATTTTCAGAGTCACATTTGCGAAATGGCAGTGCACTCCGATGAAGACGCAGGTATGAATTTTATTATGTTGAATGGTCAGGTTTGGGTGGCAGGGGTTCATCACCGCTTCCGGATCAATTTTAGGATAAATAGGCCGGTAGTCGGGCATGGGAATTACGTTCATGCCGGGAACTTCCTTGACCAGTTCCATTGCCAATTCTGCTTTATGCATGGTCTCGTCATTCCACCCCCAAACAATCATTGGTCCGGGGAAAAGGGTTGGGTTACGGCGGGTTAACAGCTCATGCGCGGCTTTTTTAATAGCTTCATCAGTTGAAACGTGTTCTCCTTCAACTAAATCCATTCCTGAACCTTTCTCAGGTTGGAAAATACCCAGCGCTGCGGCAGAAGGGGGGAGTAAACCAATAGGACCTAACTCTAGCTTGGGCATCTAAACAAACCTCCAGTGAATATTTTGCAAATTGAAACCAGATTCCCCTAAATCAAGGAAAACGGAATAATTTATTCGATAAAAGTCGCAAGCCTGTTTTACAACGGGCTAACCATCTTTTTTGGCTTGGGGCAAGCCCCATCAAGAAACGGGCATACTATTATTAACGGCTGGCTTTGTCAATAATATTCATGGTCGGAAGAAGCAGGCAGGCATCACTTTTCATCAAAACCTGCTGTGGTAGCTTAAAACCTCTTATTTTCTCCCCATTTGAAGGGGGCTTTCTGCCAGGAGCGAAGGGTCTCAATATCATTTTGAGGGAGATTTTGGGTGGATTGGGCTACCCGTAGCAATTCGGAAAAGGCCAGAATGGCATGGATTTGGCACGATATGTTTGTAAACTTTTCTATTGATTCGGGGAACTCATAGCTGAAAATACTGAAACAGTGGTCAACAATACCCCCAGCTTCTCGAATGGCGACCACGGCACTGACTGCGCTCCCTCCTGTCGAAATCAGATCCTCAATGACTAATACCCGCTGATTTTGCTTAAGAGTTCCTTCAATTTTGTTGCCCATGCCATGGGATTTGACCGTAGATCTGACGTAAATTAATGGAACTTGAAGCAGATCAGCCAAAGTGGTGGCATGAGGAATGCCAGCAGTTGCAGTGCCGGCTATGACTTCTACCTCTACCTCACATTTTTTTAGCAGGCTTTGAAAACCTTGCGCGACCAAGGCACGGTGTCCAGAGTTTCCCAGAAGCAGGCGGTTATCATTATAAACGGGCATTTTATAACCGGAAGTCCATGTGAAAGGGTCGCGGGCATTGATTTGGATCGCCCCGATTTCCAACGCCACTTGCGCAATATTTTCTGCAATGGTCATCTTATTGATTCAAACTTGCGGTGGATTAACTTTCCTCTGGCTCCTGAATTCAGAGTGCCGATGCCCCTTAGGGTGATGCCAAAAAGATATTTAGTTTCTCTATCTCTGCTCAATTTTTCTACAAAGTTGTCTCTGTCTATTACATCAAATCTAAAACCCCAGCATTTGCAGGGATTATCGTATAGCAAGCTAAAGTTGTTTTCTCGAGATTTCCCCTCTTCCTCATCAAAGCGGGTTGTGCCTTGCATTTTCCAGCCTTTACCGAAGTCCCAGCCCACGGTACCCAAGATAAAGGTACCCTCCTGATCTGGATCTTCCTGATATTTAGCGTGACGTCTTTCAAATAAAAGATATAAGGAGTCTATAGGCTTGACCCCGAGTTCAACGTTGAAGGTCTTGATAACATTATCATGGACGTCATGAGTCAAGTCGAAATTGAATTCAAAATTATCGTGCAACCGGCTGTCCAGATCAAAACGAAGTTCAGAAAATGGGCGCTTGTTATTAGGGGGCTTTGATCCGGTTGCCTCAACCAGGTCAATGGTCTGGCTGATATCAAAGCGAAGGACTTCGCGGGTGTCAAAGCTGCCATTTCCCCTCAGTTCTTTCTGTAATACCCTTTGGGTTAAGGAATAAGTGAGTGAGTTCTGCCGGTTTATATCATCGTTGTCATCCAATACTTTAATTTTTGCGCGATCCTTTTTATCAATGTCAGGAATGTAATTATAAGTGATGCGGGGCTCCATTAAATGTTTGACCTTGGGGATATATTTGTTTTTGAGTTCGAAAACCTTTTCAAACGTTGGCCCCTTGAAACTGGCACTGACATCGAAGGATTCCCGGGTGAAGGAGTCCAGGCGTTTATTATTATCCGTTGCGTCCAATCCTTTACTGTAAATGGTTTCTCTGATCCCGATAGTAGGGGTGAAAGCAAGCCAGGGGGCGATGCTCATCGTATAGGAGAGCTGTGGATGAAAATCAAAACGCTGTACGGAAAAATTATCATCGACATCCGGATTTGAATCCAGATCTGTAAGAAACGAGACGAAGCTGGACTCCTGATTGAAGAAAAACCTTGTATCTCCAATAGCTTGCTTTTGAGTTTTATAGGTTATTTGAGGAAGTTGCGCAAAGGTTTGGTCATCGGGTAGCTGAGAACTGTCACGATATCGGGTCAGAATATCCAGGGAACTGTTTCCCCAGCTTTTCGTTATGGTAGCGTGAGAGTCTGAATGGCGGCGGGCTCTTTCGCTGGTGTTATCGGTGAAGTTTCTATTGAAATCTTCACTTTCAAGGTCAAGGACCCCATTAAACTGGAAGCCAAAGGGGAGAGTTTGGTTGTGGGTGGCATCTATTTTCCAGAGTGAAGAGTCGGTAATCTTGTCATCGATAAATGAAGCATTGAAGGAGCCGGTTGTGTGACCGTTGGGGGTATATCTATACTCAAAAGAAGGTTGAAAGCCACGTTTTTCCACATAATCCAGGCTGAATGTTGCGTCGGAGTGCTTGTTAATAGCCCAATAATAGGAGTTAGCGAAGGTTGAACCTCCAATATTACTGTTTCCAAAAGAAGGCGTTAGGAGTCCGCTTTTACGCTCCCGATCAATAGGAAGATAGCCTGCTGGGACGTAAAGGATAGGGATATCTCTTACTTTAAAAACTCCATTAGTAAAAAACACCCGGTCGCCCATTACAATATCCATTGTTTCCACTTCAAAAAGCCAATCCGGCAGTTTACCTTCGCAAGTTGTGATCTGTCCTTTTTGAGCCTTGTAATGATTTTTTGAGAATCGGGTAATTTTTTTCCCCTTTATATAATAATTTTTTCCCAACCTGCCTCGAGTTTCAAAAAGCCTGCCCTGCTGGCTCCTGATATTAAACAAGGCTTTTTTGGATCTGAGACGGGTTCCGTCATTCTGAGTGATGATGACATGGCCGGTAGCCTTGCCGTTTCCTGTCTTATTGTTCACTTTGACCCGGTCTGCCTGAATAGCCCTGTCATTGAGCCGGATAATCACTTTTCCCCATGCCCAGAGGATGTCTTTGCTACTATTATGGGTCAAGTGGTTAGCGGTTAGGAGAACTTTATTCCCGCTGGGCGGAGCTTTTTTTCCTTCTGGTGGACGATTGATAGGGTCGTTGCCATTCGGGACCCGGTTTGGGGAGGTAAGTGTCTGAGGCATGGCTAAACCTTCGTTTGGTGTCAGCGGTTTCTCGCTCCCCCACAGCCAATCAGAGGCCGAAGCTCCTGAGCGGGAAGCATCCTTATCTTCCTCAGGCAGGCTCAGAGTTTTATTCTGACCGGATTGAGAGAAGGGTGTTTTCAGCTTATCTTTTTCATTGGAAAAAGATTCACCCGCCAGAGTGAAGAGTATGCCCAGAATTAAAAAAAGTATTTTCATTGTTAAAACATTTTTTGGATGCCCCGACCAAGGAAATGGAACCTGTAATACAAACCAGGTCGTCCTGATGGGCGATTTGTTTTACAGCTTGCAACGCACCGGAAACAGTCCCGAAAATCTGAGATGGTTTATTGTAAAATTTCAGTTTCTCGGCCAATTCTTCCGGAGCTTCTCCCCGGGGCGGATTGACTGATACTAGGAAAAACTGATCCCCTAACGAACTTAAAATTTTGATAACTTTATCAATTTCTTTATCTCGCATTAGCCCTAAAATAATAAAACAGCGGGAAAACTTATAGTTTTTCCGCAATTCCAGCGCCATGTTTCTGACGCTGGCTTCATTGTGGGCGCAATCCAGCACCACCGTCGGGTGTGAGGAAACCGTTTCCAACCGACCTTCCCAGGAAACCGTTTCCAGCCCCTGTCTTATGTATTTTTCCTCAATATTGAGCCCGTGTTCATTGAGCTCCAAACAAGCTGACAGGGCCAGCCCCGCGTTACTCTGCTGAAAATGGCCAGTAAGAGGCAGTATCAGATCATTTAGAACCCGGGAGCCCCACTTATAGTTGAAGATGTTTTTCTTTTCATTTCCGGCTCCAGAGGTTACTTGAAAATTCGTTCCTGACCGGTAAAGGGTTGCCGAACACTTTCTAGCCGAATGCTTGACGACTTGAAACAGCTCCTCTTCAGGGATATGGACGAAAACCGTACCATTATCCTTTATAATTGAAGCCTTTTCAAAGGCGATCTGCTCTAGGTTTTCTCCAAGGTATTGAGTATGATCCAGAGATATGGAAGTAATAATGGATATTTCGGCTTTACAAAGATTGGTGGCATCCAGTCGGCCGCCTAGACCGACTTCAATAACGTTTATATCAGTATTTTGTTCGTGAAAATAAAGAAAGGCTAAAACAGTTCCGAACTCAAAAAATGTGATGGGGATTTTCAGGTTCTCCACAACGGATTTAATTCTACAGATCAGGTCTACGGTTTGCTGTTTTTCGATCATTCTGCGGTTAATTTGTATGCGCTCGCGAAAATCCAGCAAATGTGGAGAGGTATAAAGCCCTACACTATAGCCCGATGCGTTTAAAATGGATTCTGTCATTGCCGCGGTAGACCCTTTACCATTGGTGCCGCCAATATGAATGGTGGGCGTTTTTAATTGAGGATTGCCAAAATGATGAAGAAGCTGAGCGGTATTTTTTAAGCCAAGTTTAATACCGCTTTGTGCAAGACTGTAGAGGTAGCTTAGAGCCTCTTGATAAGTAGATTCACTCATGAAAAATTGTGGTGT
This sequence comes from Nitrospinales bacterium, assembly GCA_965263085.1. Classification (GTDB taxonomy): domain Bacteria; phylum Nitrospinota; class Nitrospinia; order Nitrospinales; family VA-1; genus LS-NOB. The sequence goes on along the minus strand of OZ253582.1, from coordinate 624,363 downwards.
AAGAAAAATTATTCAGAGCTATTGACGCTCTTTTCCTTAAGTAAAAAAAAGTATCTGGCAGAAGTATCAAAATACGTAGTCCAGGAAATATTAAATGCCTAAGCAACATAAAACTGTTTAACTCTGTAATCTGTTTTGTCCGGGAAATAATTTAGAGGATATTAAAGGCACAGGCTCATACGGAAAAAAACAATAATGAAGAACGATTCCAAGGTTTCCATTCCCCTGATCTCATTTTCCTCTAGCCAGGAAAGGAGAGGGCCCTGCGCTGAGAGGGGAGAAAATCTCTTTCTTTCTAAGAGTTATACCAGAATATCCCCACCAATGGAACTGCCGGATTCATGCTACGGGGTTAAAATTAAAGATGCTTGTCACCTTCCTTTTTTACCGCCAGGTTGTCTGGCTGTTTTTTCAAAAACCGATGGGACTGTGTTGGAAAATATTTACGCGGTTGGGGTCCAGGGGGAATTCCCATTTTTAGGGAAATGGATGCAAAAAGAAACTCCCGAAGGTGGGGCAAGCGGCAGGCGAAAAGTATTTATGGTTCCAACTCCTTTGCATGTTCCTGATAGTTGTACCTCACCCATCGCCGCGTCCCTGCATCATGTCTTGCTTTTTAAGGATTTTGCCAGTTCCGGAAAGCTGAGAGTGATTCCCGCCAGTAAAATCCTCTGGAAGCACCCACTGGTATACGTGCAGAAATGACAAGATCGGAATATTTGTTACAGAGGATGGAATCAACCCAGGCAAACAGGAGCCATGTCTTTCCAGAACTTTATTCCAGCTTCTGTCCAGTCACACTCTTTAAATGATTCGTCAGCGATAGAATAAAACCGCATGATCTTCATGTGATCTAAAAGGTTTGATTTATCGGTCCAGGCCTGTTTGTTGCTCACTGGAGCGAAATATTTTTCGTCCTGCCGCCATTCCCACGGAGTAGGGGCCAGAGAGAGATAGATATCTTGAAAGGGAGGTTCGTTGCAAGCGGAGGACAGGCGTTGGAAATAGGTTTTTAATTTGGCACCTTTTAAGATCAGGGAAAACCCAAGATAATGCCCCCACCAGAAAAGGGTTCGATAGGTGTACATCTCGGTTTTGGAAAAGTTCTGCGGAATATCCAGAGACAAAAAGGGGAACCCGTTATGGTTTTCGCCTCTCGCGATTTGTCCTTTTTCAATATCTGTTCCCGGTGGCAATTGAGGAACGCAGGACAGCAATTCGACAACCATCGCTTCTTTAAGTTTGGTCAGGCGATTCTCGACTTTCTTGAGTATGGCGGGTTTAGTCTGGAACACTTCGACATGGCTGATCATTTCCAGATCTTTGGGGCACCAGTCTTCGAGGTGAGAAGGCGAGGGCTTTTCCGGGTTTATAATGCTCATGTTTTCGGAAAGATATTAAACAAGATTGTCGTCAACCTTGTTTGATGCTCTTTTGTCATAAAAATATCTCAGCACAAATGTTTTTTAATATATCGTTTGATTTCAAGCCTATCAAATTTTGCATGCTTTCCTTTAATTTTTTTATTGGTCTGACCCTTTTTCAGCTTGTTTTGTCATTTTCCCCCATTTAAAGCAGAACCTTGTGGTAAGAGAGTTTTCAATAATTTAGAGTTCAGTCAGGCAGGATAATAAAGCGGTTATTCATCATAAAGATGGCAGTGCACCTGATGGCCTTCTTCCAGTTGAATCTGGCGGGGGACTTCATTTTTGCAGCGCTCCATCACTTTTGGACAACGTGGGTGAAAATGACAGCCGGATGGAGGATCAAGAGGCGAGGGAACGTCTCCCGGAAGCGGAAGCGGTCGGTCGCGGAACTTAGGGTCCAGAGACGGGTTGGAAGCCAACAGCGCCTGAGTATAAGGGTGGGCGGGATTATCAGAGATTTGTTCAGTACGGGCTAACTCCACGATTTTTCCCAGATACATAACAGCCGTTCTCTGGGAAAGATGCTTGACAACATTTAGATCGTGCGAAATAAAAAGCATAGATAGATTTTCTTCCTGCTGAAGCGTTTGCAGTAAATTGATGATTTGAGCCTGGATGGATACATCCAATGCGGAAACTGGCTCATCGCAAACGATATAGCGAGGGCCAAGCGCGAGAGCCCTGGCAATACCGATGCGTTGTCTCTGCCCTCCGGAAAACTCGTGCGGATAACGGTTCAAATACATGGGAGAAAGTCCCACCTTCTCCATGAGTGACTCCACCTTTGCCCGTAATTCTTTTCCGCTGATACGAAAATGTATGGAGATCGCTTCTCCGATAATCCGCTCTACCGTAAACCGGGGGTTTAGCGAACTATAAGGGTCCTGGAAAATGATCTGCATCTTTGGACGGAACCTTGCCATATCCTTTCGGTTTAGTTTGAAAATATCGGCTTCTTCAAAATAAACGTTTCCAGATGTGGGCTGTGTGAGTCGCAGGCTCATCCGTCCCACCGTTGTTTTGCCGCAACCTGATTCCCCGACAAGCCCTAAAATTTCTCCTTCATGGATATCAAATGATACGTCATGGACAGCTTTAACCTGGCCGACCACACGCGAGAGCAGTCCTCCGTATACGGGAAAATATTTTTTCAGAGATTGAACCGTCAATAATTTTTTCATGTGGCAGGCGTGGTTTCATATAGCCAGCAGGCGGTCTGATGAGGGTTTTTGTCGTCAATAGATTTCAATGGAGGGATCATCTTCATACACCGATCAAGTTTTTCCGTGCATCGGGGATAAAACGCGCAACCTTCAGGTAGGTATGCGGGGTGAGGAACGGTGCCCGGTATCGTTTCCAGTTTGGAGCCGTCTTTGGGTAATGAATTTAGCAGGCCGCGGGTATAAGGGTGCGCCGGTGAGGAAAATAACTCTTCAACCGAGGCCAGCTCCACCACCTTTCCGGAATACATCACAGCTACCCGGTCGGCGTACTGGGCGACGATACCCAGGTTATGGGTGATGAGCAGAATGGACATTTGAGTCTCTTTCCTCAATTGATCGAGCAGGTCGAGAATCTGCGCCTGAATAGTAACGTCCAGCGCAGTGGTGGGTTCATCGGCAATGAGAAGAGCTGGCTGGCAAACGATGGCCATGGCGATCATCACGCGTTGCTTCATGCCGCCAGACAGTTCATGCGGGTACTGGTCGATCCTGCTCTCGGGGGAAGGAATGGCCACCTGATGCAGAACGTTCAACGTCAACTCTCGAGCCTGAGGTTCCGTTTTGTTCTGGTGCAGGCGGATGGCTTCCATGATCTGGTCTCCGACGGTAAATATCGGATTGAGAGAAGTCATGGGTTCCTGAAAAATCATACTGATTTCGTTGCCGCGTATGCTCTGCATTTCCTCTTCAGAAGCTTGCAGAAGATCTTGTCCTTTAAAAAGAATACGGCCCGATTCAAATTTTCCCGGTGGAGTAGGGATGAGGCGCATGGCACTTAAAGCAGTGACGGATTTCCCGCAACCGGATTCACCCACCAGCGCCAGAGTTTCGCCTTTGTGGAGGGTCAGGTCCACATTGCGTACGGATTTAACGATATTGTCTTCGGTGTGAAAAAACGTGCTCAGGTCTTCGATTTCGAGCATGTTGTCTTTGCAGGAAAAAGGTGTCAGATGTTTCAGGGGTGGTCATGACCGTTGTGGTCGTCATGCCCGTCGTCTTCATCAAGGATATCTTCATAGCGGTATCCATCATCCTCATCAATGTCGTAACGATTCAGCCGGGTATCAATTTTTTCCGACCACAAATCGATTCCGCCTTCCAGGCATTGTATGTTGGTGAATCCTTTCTGGTTCAACCATTTCTGAAAACTGGGGCTGCGATCCTGCTTCCAGTCTATCAAAACGATTTCGCGACTCTTTTCAAAGGTTCCCATAATATGCTCATTGTTTTCGGCATTGATGATGTGCGAGCCTTCAATCTTGGAAATATCTCTTTCCCAACTTTCGCGAATGTCCAGCAGGACGGGCTTATTGCTGGAATCAATTTTTTGCTTCAACTCTTCACAGGTTATAACGGCAATATTTTTATCTGCATGTTCCTTGTTCAGGCAGTTGATGATCTCCTGTACATTTTTTCCATGAGTCTGGCATAGCGAGGCCAGAGTTTCTTCCTTGCTATAAGGAGTCACGGGCAGACCAATATGAAACTCTTTAAAGAGTACGGTATGGACTTCTGGAAAAATCTGGTTGGCCGATTCCATGGAAAGTTCGGCATTGAAGGGGCCTTCGATTTTTTCGACTTCAATTTCAGAAATTTTCAGGATGTGGTAACCGTATTGCGAATGAACCGGACCGATAACATTTCCTAAATCCGCTTCAGAAACATCCTGCCCCATAATAGATTGCAGGTTTCCTTCCGGCATCCATCCCAGATCGCCGGCGTTTTCCTTGGATGGGCAGGTGCTGTAGTTTGCGACGACCTCTTCAAAAGAGGTTCCGCTGTCTAACTGTTTTTTCGCCGCGACAACATCTTCCATAGAATGGGTGAAAATCTGGCTGGCTCGAACCCGGATCATAGGCTTATCTCCTGATGCTTAGTTTGTAGAGAGTTATGATAGTACATCTTTGATGCTAAAACCCAGTTTAAAGAAGCAAAATAAATATTTGCGCGAAAACCGTTAAAATTCCAATCCCTGAAAACAGTTTTATTTAAAGGTTTTAGCGTGTATAGAAGCTGGCCGATACACACAAAGATAAATAGCGAGTCCTTGTCCAATATGGGGGTAGATTCTTCACTTGTTTGACAACATACGTTGCTCTTGATTCTATTCGGTGGAGTTGAACCTTGGAATGTATAATAATGCGTGCCTGATCTCCAAGGATATACTGCCTGATGGTTTGGATGATGTGATAGGAGAGGACGATTAAGGAGGCTGGAGTGTTTTATAAAATGGAATTGGGTAGGTTGAGGAGGTAGCCAGAATATGGAAAGTTTTGAGGAAATCGTCAAGGTTCTCTTAGAAGAGGATAACTATTGGGTTCGTCAATCTGAAAAGGTCAATCTTTCGAAAGAAGAGAAAAAGAAAACCGGAAAGCCATCCATCCCTAGGCCGGAAATTGACTTGGTAGCACTTGAACAATCAGAAAATCACATATTAGTTTTGGAAGTAAAATCATACTTCGATTCGCAAGGAGTAAAGATTTCTGAGCTAGACACGGAGCACGCTACTACAAAAGGAAGATATAAATTATTCACTAATAAAAATTACCGGGACATAGTGTTAACTCGGCTAAAGGAAGATTTTATAAATTGCGGATTAGCGGATAAAAAAACAGAGTTCACTCTTGGTCTGATCGCTGGAAATGTTTACCAAAATAAGACAGAAGATATTCGCCGGTTATTTGAGAAAAAAGGATGGTTTTTTTTTGGGCCAGAGGAAATAAAAGACCGTGTATTAGCCCTCGCAAAAAAAGGTTATCAGAATAGCCCTGTAGTTATGACTGCAAAAATATTAATGCGGTGAAATAAAAAGGTTTTATAAAAGGATAAAATACGATTAACTTTATTAATTTTTGATGCAGATCACAAGCGCAAATGACGTGCTAGATAAAGAAAAAATTGGGGAGTGGATTCGTAGGATAAAAACTTCGCTTGTGCGTTATCTTGAATCTAACCTTAAATCGAGTGGACCTGATTGGTTCGAAAAACAGGTAGATGAAGCGGCGCTTTTAAAGGTATTTCTTGGAAATTTAAATGGTCTTAAAAAGAGAAATAATATCCTAGATGACTTTAAAAATACTATTCACCGAATGCTTAATTATAATTGAGTAGGCTACGCTTTAAGGGCTGACCAAACATAAGGGAATTTAAATTGTCGCTAATTGAAGGGAGAGGAGTCAAAAGAAAGTTGTGCTTTAAATGAAAGGACTCATAATACTCAAACGCAAAAAAATGCCTACTAAATTGAATTAATTTTGCTACCTTGCGATGTTGACAGGCGGATAAAAATCATCTTGGGAAGGAGAAATATATGAAAGAAGGATTTTATTCAATAAACTATACTGGAATTACTGGAAGTGGGTTTGGATTAATCACTATGGATACAGGGGTAATCGTAGGTGTTGATATTACAGGGATAGAATATGATGGAACTTATGAATATGATGAGGGGTCCAAAATGATTGAAGCTAAGATCGCGGCGAAGGTACCAATTGGGGTAAATCTTGTTACAGGTGTACTACCAGATCGAAATTTTGATTTTAAAATTAGTTTCCCAAGGCAAACAACCAATACCTCTCTTACTATAGAAATACCCGGCGGGCCAGTAAATGTTACAATAAAATTCCTTAGACACTTTCCAAGCTAAATTAATTAAGGGCTTATGACCGAAGCTATAAGCCCTCTGAAATTCCCCTACAGATTGGTTTTTGTTGGCTTATTTTTACCCGCCCGAGACACTCTAAATTCGCTGTTTTTTTAACCAGATTTACGGATTCTATTTTGTTCCGCTCTCCCTTTTTTAATCCATCTGAACCACGAAATTTGCTAAACTCATTTTGTTTTCCTTTGTTGTGCGAATATCTCAACAGGTTGTGAATAGATTATAAAAATAGAGTTTCCTAACGATAAACGCTCACCCTGTTATCAGATAGCTCATCGAAATAAAAGATCAAGCCCCCGTAGCTCAGCAGGATAGAGCAACGGATTCCTAATCCGTAGGTCAGGCGTTCGAATCGCCTCGGGGGCACCAGTGAAACAAGGGCTTGCGGGTTCCCCCCGTAAGCCCTTGTTTACCGCTTGGCCCCAGTCAGGTTTGCAAGACTCAGGTCTGCCCCAGTCAGGTCTGCCCCAGTCAGGTTTGCCTCAGTCAGGTTTGCCTCACTCAGGTCTGTATGACCCAGGTCTGCCTCACTCAGGTCTGCCTCACTCAGGTCTGTATAACCCAGGTCTGCCTCACTCAGGTCTGTATAACCCAGGTCTGCACCCCTCAGTTTTGCAAAACTCAGGTCTGCCCCACTTAGATTACATCCTTCACATCTTTTAGTTGCTTTTAACTTTATTAGATTTTTTTTAACTTCCGCGCTCACCTCATCACTCGCAGTGCACCCACCCATCATCACAAAAAGTCCACAAACAATAAGAACTTGTATTAGTTTTTTCATTCCTTCTCCAGGAGTAGTTTTATTGACAATACGTATTTACTGATTCTGTTTTATTGATTAAGTTTCACCTTAATGTTTGAATTTAGCATACCCTGTATTAAGGCAATAATGCTTTATACTAAAAGTTAGGCATAAAGAATATTTCACATTGTGACTAGAAGAGTTAAACAACATCAGCTGGAAGACTTGTCTAGATCTAAATACAGCTTAGTAATACCTAGAAATTGGGTGATGCGTGACAAAGACAAAGATTACGGAATTGATGCGGAAGTTGAAATCTTTGACGAGGAAAATCGAGCTACTGGCTTAGTCTACTTGGTTCAGTTTAAAGCTACGGAAACTAGTGATGGCTCGGCTGCGCGAAAAGTTGATCTTAGTATTGATACGATAAAATATTATCAAAGCTTGGAGTTTCCAGTTCTTATAGTCCGCTATTCTGAAAAAGAAGACCTATTTTATTGTAAATGGGCACATGAAATAGACCTTTTCTATGCGAGTAAAGGTGCAAAAACAAGAAGAATTACATTTTGCGATGAAGATGTTTGGGGTGAAGATTCCGCTGTAAATACAACAAAGTATATTAAAAAAATAAGAGCAGTGAAATCAGGAGCTATCACTCTACCAGTTCCCATTCTTATGGTAGTTAAGGATGACGCAATTAATGGGATACCTCGTGGAGTCTTTATGTCAGCCTATAGGATAGCTCTTAAAACCTTTCCACAAATTGCGACATACCAAAGCGACCCAGAAAAGGCAGACCTGTGTGTAAGTGTAAGCCTTAAGGATGATGAACTTTTTATCAGTTTGGCATCCATTACTGGATGTACATTTCACAGCATAAGAGATAGGGAAACTAAAGGGTTTGCTGAAGGAATAGTTGCTGATGTGCTGTTGGGATTAGCCGTCTCTTTGGCAAATATTGGTCAAATTGAGATGGCGGCAAGAATATTCCTAGACAATGGATTGAAAGAGAGATTTTTCCAGAAGCAGGAATTACTTACTCAGTTTATACCGAGGCTTATTAGGACATCACGATACGGGGAAGTAATAGACGCTGTATGTGAAGTAATCGGCTCAAATGATGACGATCTAATAGAAATTATTACGACTGTGTCCGCAATCACCGTGGCGAACCCTGATGATCAAGATAAGTGTGCAAAATTTCAAAAATTACTAGATAAATGCTTAGAAAAGAATATTGCTTTGGGCGAAAACTCTCTAATTGGAATCTCGCACTATAATCTTGGCAATCACTATCGGAGTAGAAGGCTATACAGAAAGTCTATTGCTCATTATCTCTTGGCACGGAAATTTGAAAGTAAATACTTAAACCAGCCATACTACTATCAAGAACTTGGCGGTGTTCTATTCCTCTTTGGGAAATATCGATTCTCCGCGAAGCTTTACAAAATGGGCCTAGATAAAGGTGCGCCTGAGTCAGCTAAGCCTCTCTACGCTGACGCCTTAATGCTTGGAGGGAACTATAAATTAGCTCATGATGTTTTCTCTGAATACCTTAGTTCGACCGAAGATAGTCATGCCGAATGGCATTTGAAAAAAATGTGTCTTGAAAACCTAATTGATAAGACGGGTGTAAAAGAGCAAGTTCGTCTCAAAAAAGAAGCAATTAGTAAAATAGATATCTCAAAGGCTGGCGAGTCATCCTTTATTCGTGACCTTGAGATGGCAATTAAACTTGATAATCTTTGTGGACTTGCATGGTTTAATTTAGGAATAGAACGCAGTAGTTCAGGCAAACATAAAGAAGCCGCATTTAGTTTTATTGTATGTGGCCTAATACAAACAAGGGATATTGCAGCATGGGTAAACGCCACATTATGTTGTTTTAATAAAGAGGTTCCTATTCGTGTTCTTTCACTTGTTTTAAACGCAGCATGTTTTTTCAACGGCGATGATTACTTGTCAACGCTTCATAAGGAGTTGGTAGGTAAGGTTGATGATGATGTGCTCAAACAAGTCACAAATGCAATAGATGAATTATTGCCAGATAACAGAAATAATAGCGAGGTATTTAAAATACGTTTAATGCATGAGGATGGTGTTTTTAGAGATTTTCTCACCGATGAAAATGCCTAACAAAAGCATACACACAGGCTGCCAAAAGCGGCTCGACTTTCGCTACGTTACAGCCACACCACTTTTGGCAGATGGAAATAATTAGAAATAGGGGTCAAGTTTATTTTAATGTATTCAAATGTTTTTTTAATTGCGCCCACCTGTCTTTTGAGGCCTCCATCACTCAATAATAGTTTTATTGAATTCACTGCGGACGAGATACACTGCAGTGTTCTTCAAACCGAACAATAAGGGGCAATATAATGTATCTAATAATTAAGCTCAAAAAATATCAAAACAATACTAAAGCAGTATAACGCAGAGGGTGGGAACAAAATTAATGAAAGTTTTTCAAAATTATTCAAATCTCTAAATGATGAAGGAAATAGATTCGAAGTATCAATTAAGGTCGCCGCATTAAATCAAATTTACTCAACCGCAATTTACTATATTGATCCCGTCGTAGATAAAACTGTTGAATGTATTGGTTCTATTCGCAATAACTTAACCCTAGATCAATACTCTGAACTCGTTGACAATATCGCAACTGTGTATTGGCATAAAACCTCGAAACAGTACAGACGATGTAATTTGTCGTTCTCTTCCAAATATATCCATTTTCTAAGTGACCGAGAATTGCCAATATATGACAGTTATATTTGGTTAATTATAGTTGGCTATTGGCATCAAGAAAAAAATAATAAACTAAGCTTTTCACCCCCAAAATCCTATGAAGAGTTTTACAAAATATTCCTCGCTTTCAAGGAAGAGTTTAATCTCGATGATCTTTCAAACTACACCCTTGATAAATTTCTATGGCAATACGGCAAAAACCTCATAGAAGGCATTCGTGATGAAGAAGTTTCAGATGAAAGAGTTTCAATGGACAAAGCAAAATCTATTCTTAAAAAACGTATAACAAACGCATGCAAGTCGGACACGGCAGAGCCACGCCGCTGATGCAAAACGTTATAAGTCTACAAACTTAGAGATCAAACCAAATGGCGGGGTATAGAGCTGGCAAGCTATGCCATCTAGCCCCCAAATCCGTAGGTCAGGCGTTCGAATCGCCTCGGGGGCACCAGTGAAACAAGGGCTTGCGGGTTCCCCCCCGTAAGCCCTTATTTACCGTTTACAACCCGAGTTTTCTTCTCCCCAAGGCATAATGGTTTTGCATTGTATTGATTCTTCCATACGTATATGGTCCATCTTTGCTCCAGTCAGGTTTGCATCAGTCAGGTCTGCCTTAGTCAGGTTTGCAAAACTCAGGTCTGCTTCAGTCAGCTTTGCACCCCTCAGGTTTGCCTTAGTCAGGTCTGCACCCCTCAGGTTTGCTCCAGTCAGGTCTGCCCCAGCCATCTTTGCTCCAGTCAGGTTTGCATCAGTCAGGTCTGCCTTAGTCAGGTTTGCAAAACTCAGGTCTGCCTTAGTCAGCTTTGCTCCAGTCAGGTCTGCCTTAGTCAGGTTTGCAAAACTCAGGTCTGCTTCAGTCAGCTTTGCACCCCTCAGGTTTGCCTTAGTCAGGTCTGCACCCCTCAGGTTTGCTCCAGTCAGGTCTGCCCCAGTCATCTTTGCACCCCTCAGGTTTGCATCAGTCAGGTCTGCCTTAGTCAGGTTTGCAGCAAACAGGTTTGCCTTAGTCAGCTTTGCTCCAGTCAGGTCTGCCTTAGTCAGCTTTGCAGCAAACAGGTTTGCCTCATACAGGTCTGCCCCACTTAGATTACATCCTTCACATCTTTTAGTTGCTTTTAACTTCATTAGATTTTTTTTAAATTCCGCGCTCACCTCACCACTCGCAGTCCCTCCACTCATAACCGCAAAGAGTCCACAAACAATAAGAACTTGTATTAGTTTTTTCATTCCTTCTCATTCTCCTTCTCCAAGAGTAGTTTTATTGACAATACGTATTAATGTTTGAATTTTGTCTTAAATGATTCACAACAAACCTGTAACCAAAATTATCAAGATTGGGATTGGAATTGACCCGTCTACCTTTAATAACCTTTTGTTTTTATTAGTGTTATAATTTATTAAGTTGGTTCTGTCTCACTTGTAGCTCTTATAAATAATTATGTCAGTGAGTAGTGAGTATAGCTTCTAAATTATGTATTCAATAGTTATTCTAACCCTCATCGTATCTGCAAGTACTCTCCATAGTCAACCTTTACCCAGAGTTGATAGCGGTCATAAATCAAATAGTGTTTCATTTTCCAAATCAAAGAAAGCAAAGCCTTGGTCGAAAAATAAAAACGCTACCTACAAAACCCCTTAAACATCCACCCAGCGGGATAAAGACCGGGAGCGGTAAATGGGTTTCCCAAATCATCCTTTGTCAAAGTTTTAATAAACGAGTAGAATTTAGTGTTGGAATGATGAGTGGTAGAGCGGACGTTCAATCGCGCTGATCGTAGGCCGTTAACGACCCAAAGGGGATGTTATCACATCTTAAATAACTCTAATTAAAAGGTAATGCCTACCAATAACATTCAAATATTTTTTGATAAAGGCCAACCGTTCAGGAGCAAAAATATAAAGCCTCTTATGGGTTTGGCTGGTCTTTATTTTATCTATAATTCTGAAATTCAAATCCAGTACCCTTTTGATGTTTCAAGGCTCATTTATATCGGAATGAGCGAAAAGAAAACAAACAGCATTGGGAGGCGTTTGTTGGGTCATTTGGAAGGTTCTTCAGGAAATGAAGGCATATTAAGCTATAAGAAGGTCAATGACCTTTTTTTTACTTATATAAATTTTGAGATGCTAAAAAAACACTGGCCTCTCAATGTTGAGTCATTAGAAAGTTTTTTTATTCTTAATTTTGTGAAGATGTATGGCGTTTACCCTATTTGTAACAATAAATCAGGTTACAATATTCTAAACACCAATTTGGATATCGGAATAAAGATTGACTGGGAGAATTTCAGATAATGAAAGAAAAAATAAAAAGTGGCAAAGAAGTACTGGAAGAATTTATTACAAACATTAAGGCCAAGGAAAATCTTAATGCTGACATAGTAGACCTAATTTCAGATTTACATGATAGCGATAAGATTTCAAAAAAAAACTTGTTAAATGGTTTGTTAAATATTAGAGAAAAAAATAAGAATGAAGATAAATAGCATACATATTATAGGTCTCAGGGGGGTGCGGAATGAAATTGCAATCCCCTTGGATTCCAATTCAGCTCTTTTTTATGGGGATAATGGAACTGGAAAAAGTACGATATCGGATGTCTTAGAGTGGTTCTTCTTCGACAAAGTAAGTCATTTGTCTGACGGTGAAATTGGCAAAAAAGGACATAATGCAATGCGTAACATTGCTTTGCCAGACGATAGTGTTGCCGCTCTAAAACTCAATATGTCGGATTTAGAATTTGAGCCTACCAAAACCATTGAGGTTAAAAGCGATAAGCTAGTCTCTCAAATCTCCAACGATGATGAGTCTATTGCTGAGTATATGACTTTATCTGCTAACGAAAACTTCATCTTGAGATATAAGGATTTAGACGACTTCGCCAGAGCTACAAAAAAAGACAGGCTAACGAAATTATCAGATATTATTGGATATTCTCAGATCACAAAAATACGAGGCGAACTTCAATCGACATGCAGTGCGTTAAAGAAAGAAATCAAGCTTAAAAGCTTTGAAAACCAGATTGGTGATCAGCAAAGTCAAATCTTGGAACAGTTTGCTCGAAACACAGCTTCCGATAAACAGTTTTTTGAAGCGGTGAATGAACTTGTTGAACCGTTTGATTTAAAAGTTTCGAGTTTTGCAGATGTTAACGCTGCGCTTGAGAGGGTTAAACAAGCGGATAATGATAAGGAAGTTAGCCAAGATGCGCTTCTTGCGAAAATTCAAGAAAAAATTATATTGCTTCTAACCCACCTTGATGAATTAGAAAGTCAATACGAGGAGTATAAAAAACTCTTTGAGGGTATGGCTTCGAATGCCGAAAAACTTAAAAACCTAATTTTGGAAAAGTTATTATCTTCAGGAAGAGAAGTATTAGAAGACGAAAGCTATAGTCGTGATGAATGCCCGTTATGTTTAACTCAGCAAGATGTTCCTAAGCTTAAGACATCGATAGCTGGTAGGTTGGATGAACTTGAAAGCGTTAAAAAAGAGCGGGTAAAGTTAGAAGAATTAAAAAAAGCTCTTCTCGATCAAATTTCTCTGACAAGGCAAGTGGTTGATTCCGTTTTAGAAGAAAAACAAGTCACTGAGGAAGAGAATGCTGAATACAAGCAGTCTTTCACTGAAATAAAAAATAAACTTGAGGAATCCAAGAAAGCGTTAGACCCAAATCCGCTATTGGTTACAAGCTTAATTGAAAGTTCTGATCTCAAAATAAATAGAGCAAAGGTTTTGGAGATTCAGGAGAAATCTAAAAACGAATTGCAGAATATTAGAAAGGAAAAGGCTTTTAACCCGAAACTAGACGCTTATAACAAAATTAAAATCGCAGACAATGCATATGCGCAAGTTAGGAAGCTGGAACAAGAACGTGCAACATACAATCATCAACTTGAAACAATGGAGACTGTACATAAGGAGTTTCGTAAACTCCAGAAAAGTTCAATAGGAGCTTTCTGGGGAGCGTTCTCTGAACGTATTAACGATATTTTTCAATTTTTAAGCCCTGAAATAAAAACAGAAAATATTAGGCTTGTGCCTGTTGAAGAAAATGATGAGCTGACTGGCGTTACGATTGAAATGGACTTTTGGGAAATGAAAGGGGTGTCTCCCCCTCATAAGTACCTCAGCGAATCCTATCAGAATTGTGTTGGCATATCCTTTTTTCTTGCTTCTGTAGAAGCTTTTAACAATCAAAACAAATTTATTGTGTTTGATGACGTGATTTCTAGTTTTGATGCGGGACATAGAAAGCGTTTTGCAGATTTACTTATTGAGCAATATGAAGATTATCAACTCATTTTGCTGACGCATGAAGCGGCATGGTTTGAGATAGTTAGAAACTTAACCAAAGGTACAAAATGGCTGGTTAAAGAAATTAAATATAGCGATTCAGATGGAACATATATGGATGAACCTTCTAAGGATTTGAAAGCAAGAATAGAATCTAAAATTAAGGATAGTAACAAAGATAATTTAGGAAATGATGCACGCAAATATCTTGAGGCTATTTTAAAAGATATCGCATGTAATATAGAGGTGGGGATTCCATTTAAATTTAATTCTGAGAATGAAGATAGAATGCCATATGAGTTGCTTACGGCAATCAAAGCTACTTTGAAAAAGAGAAATTGTAGTGAATTAGTTGGCGATGAGGTTATTGACCGATTGCTGAGCTCAACCTTCATCGGGAACAAAGATTCACATGATAGTTCATATAATCCTGACTTGTCTGACCTTAAAGCCTTTTGGCAAGATATATGTGATTTTAAAATCTTATTTTTCTGCGGTACTTGCAGTGGTTGCATATCGTTAAAATACTATGACAATGTTGAGAAAAAGATACGTTGTAAAAAAGGAGAGGTTTCCTATTCTTGGAAAAAATAAGTAGGAGGCTGGTGAGACTTGGAGCTAACGTCCGCTTTTGGCCGATTGCCGCCTATGCTAGGTTGTTAGATTCGAAGATATAAAATGTTTGTTAAAAATTATGTAAAGGGCAAAGGTATATTTCCAAGTGCCACCAGCGCATTTTCCCATTTGTGGTTATGGGGAATGTATTCTCCATAATCTGCTTCACCATCCGCAAATTCTTATAATCTACCAAATCCCTCTCCTGGACAGAGTTCCCAACTGTTCCCGTTCTTCTACTTATGCTTGAAAGCATTAATTTCTGTTACGTACTTGGGAATCAGAGAGAAATTTGAGCTATAAACGTTAGATTTATAGCTCAAAATACGTTATTCTATTGATATTATAATATCTGTTTTTAGCATTATAGCCTTTTAAGGGATAAAATAATATCAAATATGGATACGCCGGAAACTGTAATGAGAAATATAGCTGAGCAGGCGCGTACCCGCCGGTTGCAAGTGGGCTTTACGCAGGAAGGTTTGGCTAATCGCTCTGGTGTGAGCTATGGCACGTTGAAGAAATTTGAACATACTGGCCAAATCTCTTTGAAATCACTTCTGAAAATTGCCCTTGTCCTGGATGTTCTGGACGACTTTAAAACGTTGTTTGTCAAAAATACTACAAGCTTTGAGTCACTAGACGAACTGTTAAAAGAAGAAAAAAAACCAAAGAGGGGGAAAATTAAGTGAAGATCAAATCCGCTCCCGTTCTCACTGTCTACCTGTACCTTTCTTCTGGGAAGCATAAGGTCGGACGCCTGGCTGTGCGGGATCGCCGCATTTACTTCGAATATGATCCTGGTTTTCGGGCAACTGGATTGGGAATTTCTCCTTTCAAACTACCAGTAAAAACAGGCTTGATCGAGGGGGACCTTGCTTATTTTGACGGACTGCATGGTGTGTTTAATGACAGCCTGCCGGATGGCTGGGGACGGCTTTTAATAGACAGGCTACTTCGTAGTAAAAGTATTGAACCGGAGGCACTCACTCCGCTTGACAGGCTGGCGCATGTTGGGCATCGTGGTATGGGTGCCCTGCTTTATGAACCAGATCACTCTGAGGATGGTTCTGGCGGTGACTTGAATTTGGACAGACTGGCTAAAGAGAGTTTGCAAGTTTTGGAAGGCGGACCGGAAGCCATTTTTGCGGAGCTCTTAACCTTGAACGGGTCGTCAGCCGGAGCACGCCCGAAGGTGATGGTCGGTATTAATAAAGATTTCACTTCCGTGATTCACGGGGTGGATGATCTTAAGCAGGACTACACACACTGGATGGTAAAATTTCCTTCTTCTACAGATGCCAAAGATATTGGTGCTATTGAGTATGCTTACTCACTGATGGCCAAGGCCGCCGGGGTAGAAATGATGCCAACACATCTTTTCTCTTCCAATAAAGGGACTGGTTACTTTGGCGTGCGGCGTTTTGATCGCGATGGGAACAGGCGCATTCACATGCATACGGCGTGCGGGCTTCTCCATGCAGACTTTCGCGCTCCGTCCTTGGACTATAAAAGCCTGTTGGAAGCGGCAAAGGTGTTGACAAAAGACCAGCGGGAAGTTGAGAAAATGTATCGGTTAGCTGTTTTTAACGTGTTGGCACACAATCATGATGACCATAGCAAAAACTTTTCTTTTTTGATGGACAGCTCAGGAGTTTGGCGTGTTTCTCCTGCTTATGATCTCACCTTCTCCAGCGGTCCTGGAGGGGAATATAGCACTATGGTAATGGGAGAAGGAAGATCACCGGGTCATAAACACCTTCTAGAGCTTGCCAAAACAGTTTCTATTCAGAAGCCGAAGGATGTTATCAATCAGGTTCAGCAAGCTGTTAGTGATTGGCGTAAATATGCAAAACAAGCGAGTGTTTCAAAATCCTCAATAGAACGGATTGCAAAAGTGGTTTCTTAAAAAATATTTCTATTAGAAATTTATGCGCAGAAGGTCATACGAAACTTTAGAGATCGCTAATGAAATTGAGCCTTTAGATAAAACGTTAAAACAATACAATCATTGATATTCCGAACTACTGCTATAATTCGCTGTTTAAAGGATGAAGGCAAAAAGTGGCAGAGCTTTCATTGATTGAAAAATTGCCAGGCGTATAAAAAAATATGATTGCTGACGAGTTTATACAGAAAATTTCTAAAGGGGAGGTTGGGCGCTTCTACTTTCTCTATGGTTCCGAAAGATATTATCAGATGGAAGTGATCCGGGCTCTCACTCGAAAATGGATCACTGATGAAAACCGAGAATTCAATCTTGAAATATTTGACTGCATGAGAAGTTCTGTGGGCCAATGGCTGGGTTCTTTAAGTACTCTTTCATTTCTTGGAGGCACCAAGCTGGTGATTGTGCGTAACTTGCATGAGGCATTTGAAATGAACAGAGTCTTCTCGGAAGAAGGCGAGAAAAGTCTCATTGATTACGTAAAGGCCCCTTTTGAGGGGACATGCTTAGTGATCACTGCTGATAAAATCGATAAAAGGATTAAATTGTTTAAAGTTTTGACAGGGCTGAAAGGGGCTGTTTCATGCGAACCACCGACAAAAGAAAAAGAGTTGATGCCTTTAGCTATAAGTTTAGCCAAGGAGCAGGGCTATTCGATGTCGAGTAATGTTGCCAAGGAGTTATTAAGGAGAGTGGGACCGCGCCCCGGAATATTGCTTCAGGAACTGGAAAAAGTGATGGTGTACGCTGGCAATAAAAAAGATATTTCAATGCAGGATGTGTCAGAAACTGTGGGGGAAACTGCTCCAGTAGAAAATTTTGGCCTGGCCAACGCTTTGCGCGATAAAAACCTTGAAAAAGCAATGGCTCTTCTTCGTAAACACTTGGATGAAGGGGATGCTCCGGAAAAGATTCTGGGAGGGATTTCCGGTCAGTTTCGTGCCATTTGGTTGATCAAGAGTTGTCTGGAACGAGGGGTTCCCGAAGGTCAGATTGCTAAAGAAACAGGGTTAGCTCCATTTGTGGTAAAACTTTCTCTGGAGTTTGCTAGACAATTCAGCACTCAGCAACTCCGGAACTGTCATTCAGAACTGGTTAAGGCGGATCGGAAGCTAAAAACCACTCCTAACAGAGAGGAGACAATGGAAGCTCTAGTTATGAACCTCTACCTCCACCAAGCCACCTAAACCAGAGCTGACTCCCGCCTAGTACGCTTATCTTAGATCGGCAATAATACCGGCAAAAATTCCAAGGGATTGTCATTTAACTATTTGTTTTATATAGTATTATTTTAATTTCAGGAGCGGCAATTAATTTAATTTTCACATTATTATCCTTGTAAATTAAAAAGATTAATTTTAATATGCAAGGATGATAAAAAGAGCCCTACACCAAAATATTTTGCAAGCACTTGATCGCCAAGCCGCTGTGGCACTAATTGGTCCGCGTCAGGTAGGAAAAACCACACTGGCCCTTGATATCGCGGCCAGCCGGGAGGCAGTCTATCTGGATCTTGAGATTCTGGAGGACAGGGAGAAACTCAGAAATCCGGCTTTATTTCTAGGTAAGAACGAAAATAAGCTCGTAATCCTCGATGAAATCCACCGAATACCAGAGCTATTCCAAGCTTTACGTGGCCTGATTGACCAAGGGCGACGCAAGGGCTTACGGAAGGGCCGGTTTTTAATTCTGGGGTCAGCGTCGATTGAGCTACTGCGTCAATCAGGAGAAACACTGGCCGGACGGATTGAATATATCGACATGGAGCCGCTCAATATCCTGGAAACAAGTGTTTCTGATAATAATTTTGACCCCGCAAAGCTTTGGGTGCGTGGCGGATTTCCGGATAGCTATCTAGCTGTAAGTGATGAGGACAGCTATGCTTATCGCCGCAACTTCATCCGCACTTATCTTGAAAGAGACGTGCCGCAATTTGGCCCGCGTATCCCAGCAGAAACGCTTGAACGTTTATGGATTATGCTGGCCCATAGTCAAGGGCAATTTCTTAATGCCTCTCGTTTAGCAACAAGCCTGTCAGTGACTGCGCCGACGGTGAGCAGTTATATCGACTTGTTAACCGACCTCTTGCTGGTGCGGAGGTTGCGGCCTTTTCACGCCAACACCAAAAAGCGTTTGGTTAAAGCCCCTCGTGTTTATGTGCGCGATAGTGGTATTACCCATGCCCTGCTTGGCATAGCTGATTATAATCAGCTTTCCGGTCACCCTGTCTTTGGAACAAGTTGGGAAGGTTTTGTGATCGAAAACCTGCTTTCTGTTGCACCAATCAGAACAGCCGCCAGTTTCTATCGTACTTCGGCAGGCGCAGAAATTGATCTAGTGCTGGAATTGCCTGGTGGCAAAAAATGGGCGGTAGAAATTAAAAGCGGTTTAAGTCCCAAGCTGGAAAGAGGGTTTTACAATGCCCTTGAAGACGTAGCCCCAGACCGTAGTTTCGTTGTTTATGCAGGATCAGGTCGTTACCCTGTTACGAATGAAACAGATGCGATAAGCTTGGTGGAATTAGCACAGGAACTAAAGAGCATAAAATGAATATGGCAAAAATTGAATTTTTTACAGAAGAAGATGTTCTGACCAAACGGTTGCTTTCCTAACTCAACACTGATGAAGGAGCGGTGCGCTTAGGTTTTCCTATCGACATTGTAGAACGATGGTTTCCAAGTTTGTATCCTTAAAGAAAGGAACCATTTGACTTTAGGTTGAGAGATGAATAGATTAGTATTCCTTGCCCCAATCTCAGAGAGGTTGGATTTCCATTAAACATTTAAACATTCGAGGATTTTCCTATCGAGACCTGGGATAAAGAAAAAGTTAAGCGGTCTAAAAAAAACCTTGAAGGTGCGGACCTGAAGGGTCTGGATTTGTCCTGCGTTGACATACAAAATGCCAATCTTATGTCTGCCAATCTGGTATCGGCTGATCTGAGTGGCTCGAATTTTTCGGGAGGGAACTTTTTCTCCGCGAAAGCCATGCGGGTGAATTTTAAAAACACCAACCTTTCGGGGGCTGTTTTGCAAAAAGCCAACCTGACCCGGGCAAATTTTGAAGGGGCAAACCTGAACTCCGCAGACATGATGGGGGCTGACCTTACACAAGCCCTATTGACTGGAAGCAACCTGATACGCGCCAGCCTGGTGGAGGCTAATCTTCTTGATGCGGAATTGTCAGGCGCGGATTTGACCGAGGCTAAACTTTCGGGACGGTACCAGCGGGAAGGCTATTTTAGCCGTGGCGCCAACTTGAGCAAGGCAAAATTGGCCGGGGCGAAAATGGTTCGGACTGATTTGGTCGCCACGGAATTGAATGAAACCGACTGCCGTGGAGTAGACTTCTCAGGCGCCAATTTGAGTGAAGCCAGTTTAAAACAGGCTTGTCTGGTTTCCACCTGTTTTGTAAACTCGAAGCTGGGAGATGTGGATTTTCGGGGCGCGGACCTGACGGATTCCGATTTTTCCGGGGCAGAGCTTATTGAGGCAAAGTTTCAGGGAGTGGACCTCAGGACAGTAAAAAATATTTCCTCTGAAGAATTGGAATTAGCAATCATAGACGCTAAAACCCAGATCCCCGATTATATTGAAGTGAAATGGACCTCGGAAGATACCTATGAGTGTAGACAAAAAGCTTAAAAGTGCCACCTGTTAAAAGAAGCAGGCGGTAAAAAACGAAAACATCCAAGTTATGGAATATGAGATGAGCACTACAAAAGCAAAATTCTGTATCGGGCAACTTATTCATCACAAACTGTTTGACTACCGGGGAATCATTTTGAGTGTCGACCTGGAATTCAAGCAGACAGACGAATGGTATAACCATATGGCCCAGAGCAAACCCCCTAAAGATAAGCCCTGGTACCATGTTATGGTTCATCAGAGAGGTCACCAAACCTATGTGGCAGAACAGAACCTGGCACCGGATCCCGTCAGTAAAAATTAACGCAAGGCCATTTTTCGATGATGAATACGGTTCGAGAGTTTAAAGTATGGCGTGCCCATTTTTGTTGTTCTCCAAAGGGCAAATCGGCGATAGGGGGAATGAAGAAACTGAGACAGGGTGACAATGAGTTCCCCTATGGCAACCTGGAAAGCAGTGTGTTGTCTACCTGCTTTCTGGCCACGAAATATCTTCCTGAAAAAGGCCAGATGGATTCCCGTAGAAGGGTAGGGGGGCTCCAACTTCCTGTTTCCGCCGTAAAAGGCGATTCTAAACGTAAACCCAAAAATGTGGGGCGCAACAGTTTGATTTTGCATCTTTCAACTTTTTTAAAGTTTTACACAGCGGATGAATCCACGTTCGACTGGGTTGGAAAAAAAATTCCCAGCTTTGGCCAGGGCCATCCTGAGCTTATCGCTAGATTTGTCAACGCGGTTTATAGCGGTGAACATATCAGCGCGGGAAGTGTCGAGCGGTTCGCCCGCAAGTCCCAGAAGGTAGGCATTCGTCTCGCCCACTGGAAACTTCAGGATTAATGTTTTTTTTCTCTCCCAATAGCTACGCCCTCGCTCATCGAGACATTCAGTGGCGGTTTTTGCCATGAAAACAGACACGGTTTACCGGGGAATCCGTTATATCGGCGTAGGACTTATCTTCGCCTCGTTGGCCTGGGCCTTGTATAAAGGAACGAGGACAGAAACTCACCCCGGTGGGCCGACATTCAGTCGTGCAGTAGGACTTTATACCGATGGAAAATATGAAGAGGCTCTGCGACACTATGAAACCAGTGTCCGCGAACACCCTGATTTTATCCACGCCAAAAGGGGAAGAGCCCGGGCGCTGATGTGGTTGGGTCGGGATCAGGAAGCTTTGGAAGCGTTTAACGAAGTGCTCGAACAGGACCCTGGCTCTGCGGTGTCTTTTGCCAACCGGGGTATCTTGCAGGATCGAATGGGACTTTCCCCTCAAGCCATTGCTGATTATGACAGGGCCATAAAGATGGACCCAAGCCTTGGAGAAGGGTTAGACTGGTTCACCCGCCTTGTGCAGGGTCGCGGAGAAAAGCCTCAGACCCTGACCGATAGACTGCGGACATTGCGTGCCACTCGACAGCTCGCCGATTAGATCCAGTCATCGAGGTCAAATTGTTCCCGACATTCCGGGCTTCTCATATCCATGAATAAGTCTGCCTGATCAAAGTTTAGATTAAAGTCCGCGATGGCTTCGCATTGCAACCCGGCATTTTTTATTTTTTCCTGGTAGTCTTGCATTTCTTCAATATTTCCAAACTCTAACACCACGGAAAACCCTGTTCCGGCGTTAAATCTGATTAGTTTTCTATCGTTGCCCATATTTCTCCATGGAAAAAGCGCAGGTGTCGGTTAAAATTAAACAAGCTTCATCATACGCTTCGCGGGCAGAGGGGGACATAAAAATATTTCCGTGATGGGTATTATTCTGAATGCCGGATTGGCAGGAGATATTAACAGTGACATTGTATTATGCTTTTTCATTAATAGATTCATCCCGGCTATTGTCGGGTGATAATCCTGAAAATTTCGTGAAGGTGGACTGGGTCTGCTATTTGCGTGATGAACCGTTGATTCCCTACGACGAGTTGATTGAGAGTTTTCATGATTTGCCGCAAACCGGCAAAGAGAAGTTGTGGATACAGCGTCGGGCCAATTATCTTTTATCGCCAGAGGAAGTGGATGAACTGAAATTGTATCTGGAGAAACAATATTCCTTTACGGTTGAGGTGGAGGCAGCGAAACTTCCTTTAAAGGTGGGGGATATTCCCCAGTTTAACGAGCAGGATATAACAGGGACGATTATCCTGCGTGACCGGGATGAACCGTTCCCCCTCAGTGTAGGAATTATTGGCATGGTCTCAGGGCATCGGGATCTGGTCAATATTAAAACGGTGGGAGAACTGCTGGGTGAGATCGACCAGAGAAACCAGCGAGATTAATTTTTGTTATCAACAATTTCAAACTGGGTTTCAGAGTCCCATTTGATTTTCAGGTAGTCGGGCAAAAGGGTTTTTTTATCAATCAGGGCAAGCGCTACCTGTTCCCGCGTCAACCCCACCACATAGCGCAAATTGGTTCCACGCAGGTCGGCCTGGTTAAGGTTAGCTCCTTTTAAGTTCGCTCGGCTGAGGTTGGCTGTTTGTAGACCGGCACCTTCAAAGTCGACACCATCAAGCCGGGCTCCAGAAAGGTCTGCTCCTTCCAGTTTGGTTCCTCTGAGCACGGATTCCTGCATTTGCGCCTGTGCGCCTTTAATGTTTTGCATATTGGACTCACTGCAATCGGCCTTTTTGATCCAGGTTTTAAATAGCGCGCATTCCCTGAGGTTAGCCTTGGCCAGGTTGGCTTCGCTAAGGTTGGCTCCACGCAGGTCGGCACGCCGGATATAAGCGCGCTGAAGGTTAGCTTTCCCCAGGTTTGATTTATTTAAATCGCTTCCACTGAGGTTCGCATCGGAAAGGTCCGCCTCGGACAGATTGGCTTTAGCAATTTTTGCTTCACTGAGGAATATTTTTTTTAAGTTGGCTCCGCGCATATCGGCACCGCCCAACTCCGCTCCTTTAAGGTCGGCACCTTCCAGATTGGCTCTTTTAAGGTCGGCGTTTTGGAGGTATTTTTTGGAACCCTCCAGTTTTTCCTTGAGCGATGAGGTGTTTTCAGTCATTCCTGTTTTTTTAACTGGTAAAAACGATAGGCGATGGCAACCGTCAGTATCCCTGCCATGAACAGGGTAATGGAAAACCCGGGAACCATTAACGCCATTGAAAGAGGAACCGATTCTAAAAACCATGAGAATAGTTTTTGCAGGCCCAGCCAGGACTCCGGGTGAGTCATCCATTGGTGGAGAGCGGTGTTCTCAAACAGGAAGTTGAAAACCATAAAAAGCGGGAACTCGGTCCAGGTACCGTCCTGCAACCAGAGTATGGTCTGATAACCGAAAAGGCTGAGTCCGGTCACAAATATTATCAGACCAAAGGCCCCGGTAACGCTTAGTAACGCGGTGATTATAAAATCCTGAGGTGTGAGTCGGGATACTGCGGAGCGAGTATCTTTCCAGACTTCTAACAAGCCTTTTTTTGACAAGGCTCTTAATCCTCTGAAAAGTTCATTGCAAAACTGGCGAGCCGTTTCCATAAAACGGTAAAGGCGCGCAAGCCATTCCTCATGGTTGAATTGTGTTCCCTGATTTTCCATATTCATAATATTTTCTCCTTTCGGGGGTTCCGGAGAGGTAATAATTTTCTGGAAAGTCATTAATAGCGGCTCTATTGTATCTCTCTTTAGTCAATTTATCAATGGTGATAGCTGCCAGTTGGTAGCTTTTTCAGACTGTGTTACATTATTATTTTATTGGCGCTTGGAAACGATAGGGGATAGTGAAAGTATTAATTCCTGGGGCAGATACTTTGAGTCTGTGAGAGTGCCTCCAGTTCTGTCACGGGTGGTATTGGTAAAAGACCTGTGGGTAAAAGTGCTTTATAACCGTTCTCAACCAGATTTTTTTTCTGTGAAATAATTCCTGATAGTTTATCCAGTTCATGTTATTTAACTCGCTCACATTCGTCCTCTTTTTTACCATTACCCTTGGGTTTCACTACACGGTTAGTTCGTGGCGTGCTCAAAAATCCATTCTTCTTATCGCCAGTTATATCTTTTACGCCGCCTGGAACCCTCCTTTTGTCATTTTGCTGTGGATTTCAACACTCGTTGACTGGTACGTGGCTAAAGCTATGGATTCTGAAGAATCCCAAACGAAACGAAAAGTCCTGTTGTCGGTCAGTCTGCTTGTTAACCTTGGGCTTTTGGCCTTCTTCAAATATGGTGAGTTTCTACTGGAAAATTTTATTGAGCTGACGCATCTATTGGGGATACCGTTTGAGGCGGCGGCGCCGAATATTATTTTGCCGATCGGAATCTCGTTTTACACGTTTCAGACTCTTTCCTACACGCTTGATGTTTATTTCAAAAAGACGCGACGTTGTCATTCTTTTTTGGACTTCGCGCTTTATGTGACTTTTTTCCCGCAACTGGTCGCGGGTCCCATCGTGCGTGCGACTGATTTTTTACCACAGTGTCTGAAACCACGACGTGCCACGCTTGACCAGTTTGGCTGGGGGCTCTATTTTATGACATTAGGGTTGTTCCAAAAAGTGGTTTTGGCCGACGGCCTGCTTTCGTCTCCCGCTGACACGATTTTCAGTCACAATGACGGCTCTATTTATTTTTTTGATGCATGGTTGGGGCTGTTTGCTTTCTCGGCTCAGATTTTCTTTGACTTCGCCGGTTACTCCACCTGCGCCATCGGAGTTGCCCTTTGTCTTGGATTCATTTTGCCGGATAATTTTCGTTCACCCTACGCGGCGGTTGGATTTTCAGATTTCTGGAGGCGTTGGCATATTTCGCTCTCCAGCTGGTTGCGCGATTACCTGTATATTCCCCTTGGAGGCAATCGCCATGGGGTCCTGCGCACGTTGTTCAATCTCATGTTCACCATGTTTCTGGGCGGGCTCTGGCACGGGGCGTCCTGGACTTTCGTTGCATGGGGATTGTTGCATGGCAGTTACCTTGCGGTGGAGCATTTCTTGCGGCAAAGTTTCCTCGATATTGGCTGGGTGAAAACCACGATAGGCCGGTTTGCGCTGGGGCTGTTCACCTTCATTCTTGTCAGTCTTGCCTGGGTATTTTTTCGTGCCGCAGATTTCTCTACCGCGTGGAATCTGTTGAGTTCGTTGTTTGACTTTACAGGTGAGGGAGCGCAATTACTTCCCATGTTGGAGATATTGCAGGTGACCTTTGTGCTGGCAGGCTTGCTTACAGCTCATTGGTATTTGCATGAGAAACGGCTGGAACATGCCGTGCAGGATCTGCCTGCCTGGTGGGTGGTTATCATTTGGGTAACGATGTTATGCGGTTTAATTTTAGCTCACGGAGGAGGCAATGCCTTCATCTACTTCCAGTTTTAAAACCTACGAGCTTAAGCGCGTCATACCCAGACACCATTGGGTGCTGTTGGCCCTGATGACTGTAGGGCTCACCGCGATTCTGACCCTGAGTTGGGAACTCTATTGCCGGCAATTGGGCTACGCGCCTACTTTGAACGACACCGAAGATCTGTGGGCCAGTCAACGTGCCCTGGTCGATGAAGACCCAAAGCGCACCGTTCTGATTGGAACGTCACGCATATTGTTCGGCTTTAATATAGATGTCTATGAAGACGCGATGGGGGAACGCGCTTTGCAACTTGCCACGGTTGGCACCAACCCTGGCTCCTATCTTCAAGACTTGGCGGACCATCCTGAATATTCTGGAACTGTTATTGTCGGGGTCGTGCCCAGTCTCTTCTTTACTCCCGGTGGTCCAACCGTGGAAAAACCAAAGAATTACCTCAAACGATATCGGGAGTGGAGTCCAGCCCAGCGTGTTGGTCTCTTTTTCAGCATGGTGCTGGAACACCGACTGGCTTTTTTAAATCAGAAGGACCTCACCCTTAATAAATTGTTGCTCAAACTGAAGCTACCGGAGCGGGAAAGATTCAAAATCCCCCTTGAATTTCCGCCATACTCTTATCAGGTTGACAAAGTGCGCCAGGGGGGGTTGACCGATCAAGTCGAGAGGAACGTTGATTTCCAAAAACGAATTCAGCAGATATTGGTGCATTTATTCAAACCTCCACCACCCCCTGAAAACAAAAGTCAGGAAGAAATCAATGCGGATCAAGATAAGTCCGTCAGCGATATATTGAAACAAACCAAGTCCCGTGTTGATAAAATCAGAAGTCGAGGCGGGAAGGTGGTTTTTTTACGATTGCCCTCTACTTCAAAAGTGCGCGACATCGAAAACGAATATACCCCGCGGGCTGATTATTGGGATCAGATTCTCAAGGTCACAGCCGCTCCGGGAATCCATTTTGAAGACTATGAAGAGTTGAGCGGATTCGATTGCCCGGAATGGTCGCACTTGAGTAAGCCAGACGCTATCAAGTTCACCCGGAGATTGATACCATTGTTTCAGGAATTACGTAAAGCAGGGAAAATGTGAAGGTGCTGAGCGGTAGAAACTTTGGCAACAATACAAAAAAACGGAGAGGAGGCAATGCCTTCACCTACTTCCAGTTTTAAAACCTACGCGCTTAAGCGCATCATACCCAGACACCATTGGGTGCTGTTGGTCCTGATGACTGTAGGACTCACCGCGATTTTGACCCTGGGTTGGGAACTCTATTGCCGGCAATTGGGCTACGCGCCTACTTTGAACGACACCAAAGATCTGTGGGCCAGTCAACGTGTTCTGATTGATGAAGATCCAAAGCGCACCGTTCTGATTGGATCGTCACGCATACTGTTCGATTTTAATATAGATGTCTATGAAGACGCGATGGGGAAGCGCGCTTTGCAACTTGCCACGGTTGGCACCAACCCTGGCTCCTATCTTCAAGACCTGGCGGACCATCCCGAATATTCTGGAACTGTTATTGTCGGGGTCGTGCCTAGTCTCTTCTTTGCTCCCGGTGGTCCACCCGTGAAAGGGCCACAGGATCACCTCAAACGATATCGGGAGTGGAGTCCAGCCCAGCGCGTTGGTCACTTTTTCGGCATGGCGCTGGAACGCCGACTGGCTTTTTTAAATCAGGAGGACCTCACCCTTAATAAATTGTTACTCAAACTCAAACTGCCGGAGCGGGAAAAATTCAAACCTCACCCTGAACATCCGCCATACTTTTATGAGGTTGACAAAGAGCGCCGAGGGGGTATGACCGATAAAGCTGAGAGGGACGCTGATTTACAAAAACGAATTCAGCAGATATGGATACCTTTATTCAAACCTCCACCACCCTCTGAAAACAAAAGTCAGGAAGAAATTGATGCGGATCAAGATAAGTCCGTCAGCGATATATTGAAACAAACCAAGTCCCGTGTTGATAAAATCAGAAGTCGAGGCGGGAAGGTGGTTTTTTTACGATTGCCCTCTACTTCAGAAGTGCGCGACATCGAAAACGAATATACCCCGCGGGCTGATTATTGGGATCAGATTCTCAAGGTCACAGCCGCTCCGGGAATCCATTTTGAAGACTATGAAGAGTTGAGCGGATTCGATTGCCCGGAATGGTCGCACTTGAGTAAGCCAGACGCTATCGAGTTCACCCGGAGATTGATACCATTGTTTCAGGAATTACATAAAGCAGGGAAAATGTGAAAGTGCTGAGCGGTAGAAACTTTGGCAACAATACAAAAAACGGAGGTGTGGGTCAAAAAAGGTTTGAACCGGAATGATTGAGCGAAAAGTCACCTGCGGGAACTGACTTTCCTCAACTGATATTTTTGTACAGCCTGGTTATGTTCTATCAGAGTGGAAGAAAAATGATGACTGCTATTTTGTCGGGAAACAAAGTATAGGTAATTGGACTCAACGGGGGAGATTGCCGCTACGATAGATTTAATTCCCGGGCTGGCGATAGGGCCAGGGGGCAATCCTTTATACCGATAGGTGTTGTAGGGAGAATCGATTTTCAAATCACGTTTGCGGATATTACCATCAAACTTCTCTATCGCGTAAATCACCGCAGGGTCGGTTTGCAGGCGCATATTTTTCCTTAACCGATTATGAAAGACGGACGAGATCATTTCACGTTCCGAGTCCAACCCGGTTTCCTTTTCTATCAGGGAAGCGAGGGTAATGATTTCGTGCAAGGAGAGGGGGCTCTCTTTGGCGTTCTTCAGGAGTTGAGACTTTAAAACTTGTTCCTGAAACGTGTCCACCATCTTCTGGACGATTTTTGCCGCAGATGTGAATTTGCTGAAATGGTAGGTTTCCGGGAACAAATAACCTTCAAGGCTATCAGTGGGTATGCCCAGGGAATGGATTAAACGGCTGTCTCGGGTTTGGCGGATAAAACTTTCTGGATCCGCCAGACCTTTCGAGTGAAGAAGCGCGGCGATTTCTGTTATCCGGTAACCCTCTGGGATGGTGAGAGGATAGAGGACCGTTTTTCCAGAGGTGATTAGGCGGATGATCTCGAAAGGGGGCATGGAAGGTGACAGGCTGAACTCCCCGACCATGATTTGTTTCTGTTTACCTTGAACGTAAGCCATGGCCTGAAAAATACCGGGGCTGCGGATCAGTCCCTGGCGGGAAGTTCGTAGGTCACCTGTTTCAATGCCATTCCCGGTTGAACCTCAAAGACTTTGGTCCGGATGTCCTCGCTGGCAGGGCGGGAGCCATGATGGTAGAGCGTACCTATCGCGACCAATATGAGCGCCAAAGCCCCTCGGTAGCCAGTAAAGGAAATTCTTTTTATCCAGCGTATCGCGATCCATATGAGTACCAAAGCCCCTCGGTAGCTAGTAAAGGAAATTCTTTTTATCCAGCGTATCGCGATCCATATGAGTACCAAAGCCCCTCGGTAGCTAGTAAAGGAAATTCTTTTTATCCAGTGTCGCATAAGTGGTTTATTAGGAAACCTTCTGTAACCGATCCATGAACTGGTCGTTTTCCTGCTTTGTTCCTATCGTAACGCGCAGGTAGTTCTTTAATCTGGGATGGGAGCTCAGGTTCCGCAACAGGGTTCCATTGTCTTTCAAGTCATTAAACAACCTTTCTCCACCGTTGGGAGCCTGAAACAAAATAAAATTGGAGTTTGAGGGATATACGGTTATAGAAGGCAGTTTTGATAATTCACCCATCAGTCGGTTTCGCTCTTCCAAAATAGAATCAATCTGGTTTTGCGCATAGGCGAAGTTATTGAGAAGTTCGGTCGCGACCCATTGTGATACCGAGTTCGAGTTATAAGGCAGGCGGACTTTGTTTACCTGTTCTGCGAGAATAGCCGGGAAAATCCCATAACCTATCCGGAGTCCGGCCAGACCTATTTTTGACAAACTCCTCAGAATAACCAGATTATTATGTTTTTCCATTTGGTTGAGAAAACTTTTTCCCGAAAAATCATGATAGGCTTCGTCAAGCACCACGATTCCCCTGAACTGTTCAATGACCTGTTGAATTTCCTGCGCGGAGAAGCAATTTCCTGTTGGGTTGTTGGGGTAACTGATGAAAACAATACGAGACTTATGCTCAGCCAGAACTTCCAATGCTGACCGGGCTTCGAAATCCCAGTTATCATTGAGAGGGAAACTGACAGGGTTCAACCCCAGGCATTGTGCTGTGATGCTATACATGGCGAATGTCGGGTCCGGGAAGGAGATCGTGTCCCCTTCGTCACACAAGACCTGCATCAGGTATTGGATCAACTCATCCGAACCGTTTCCGATGATGATTTGTTCAGGAAGAGCGCCTGTGGTGTTGGCGATGGCTTCTTTCAGGCTTCTGCAATCGGGGTCGGGGTAACGGTTAAGCTCCAGTTCATCCAGCCGTTGAGATATTTTTTTCAACAATTCGGGAGAAGGAGGATATGGATTCTCATTAGCGTGCAATTTGGTGCCCTCATCCAGGTTCTCCACCTGATAAGCTTTCAGTCCTTTGATCTTGTCCCGGACCAGTTGCGTAATATCTATACGAGACATGGTCAGTCAACCTCGTTTTTCAATAAAGCTTCAATGTCAGGTGAGGTAGGGCGGTAATGGGTGGTTCTGGCTTTTTCCGCTCGCAGGATTGAGATGATAGTATCCACCGTATCTTTGGCTACATGGTTGGTGATGATGTAATCGTACATTTGATGTTTTTTAATTTCTTTTTTTCCGGTTTCAATTCGCTGTAGGATGCGTTCTTCAGAGTCGGTGCCTCTTTTATTGAGTCTGGCTCGCATTTCGGCGATGGATGGCGGAAGAGTCAGGATATAAATTCCCTGGTATTCTATTTTCCGCAAAGACTCAACACCTTGAACATCCAATTCAAAAAGCATGTCGCCTCCGTTTTCCAGAGCCGAACCAGCGGACCGCAGGGAGGTGCCATAATAAGAATCGTGGACCTGAGCCCATTCGAGGAAATTATTGTCTTTGATTTTATCCTCGAACTCTTTTTTGGGTATAAAGATATAGTCCTCGCCATCCTTTTCCTCGTCCCGGATTTCCCGAGTGGTGTGAGAAACCACGAATTTTAAACCAGGCAGTTTTTCACACAAAAGTTTGCAGAGGGTGGTTTTTCCTGTGCCGGAAGGGGCGGAAAGTATCAGGGCAAGTCCTTTGGGCATTGTAGCGATTCCAAAAATTTATAAAAATCCCAGCGCGAATTGAGGAAAACCAGTCACTCAATGTTCTGCAACTGCTCCCGTATCTTTTCAAGAGTGCTTTTTATTTCTATTACCAGGTTGGCCGCCTCGGTGTCGTTGGACTTTGACCCCATTGTGTTGACCTCTCGGTTGATCTCCTGAGTGATGAATTCCAGCTTCCTGCCGATAGGCTCGGACGATTCAAACAATTTCCTGAATTGGTGGAGGTGACTGCTGAACCGTGTGATTTCTTCGGTGATGTCGCACCGGTCAGCCAGAATAGCGGTTTCCTGAGCCCAGGCGGCTCTCGTCAATTTCGACACCATCGTTAAGCAGTTTGATTTTTTCCTTAAGCCGGGCCTTGTATTCCTGAATGATTTGCGGTTGCCGTTTTTTTATTTGTTCCGCGTGTTTTTCGATGCTTTCAAGACGCTCCAAAAGATCCTTTTGTAAGTGCACCCCTTCTTCCTCCCGCATTTTCTGTAGCGAGGCGAGGGCAGATTCCGCTATGTTCAGGACCAGACTTTCTTTCGCCGGGTCGATCGCGACAGGTTCCACTTTTAAGACATTGCGAAGCCCGACCACAGAATCAATATTCACCCCGCCCTTGAGCCCCAACGAAGTTTGAATTTCTTTCACCGCTTCTACATACTGGGAGGCAAGAGGAAGGTTGGGTTTGATTTCCCATTCACCGGAATTACCATTGGAACTGGCCAGAGTAATGGTGACATTGATGGAACCCCGAGCACAACGTGACTTGATCAGCTTTTTCAGGGGAAGTTCCATATCCAGAAAAGCTTTTGGCAGGCGGGTATTGATTTCTATAAAACGGTTGTTGACTGACCGGATTTCAGCCTTGTAGGAATAACCTCCGTCCTCGCATTCCGCCTGGCCAAACCCGGTCATACTGGTCAGCATTAATTCTTTTCCACGGTCAATTTGTAATGACCATTTTCTTCTTTCAGAGAAACAACCTTGTGCCCATCATTTTTAATACTTCGAGGTACATTCTCAGAGGGCTCGCCAGCATCCAGCAATACTTCCAACACGCTTCCGGGTGCCATGGTTTCCAGCTTGATTTTTGTTTTAACGTAGTTAAACGGACACTTGACTCCAAGAAGGTCAATGCTCTGTTTGTCGCCACCGTTTGAGGTTTTAGCTTTTTCTTTCTGATCTTCTCCCCCGACACGAATCCGTAAAGACTTGTCCGACTGCATTTTGTTCTGAATATTTTTGCTTTCCTCTACCAGCTCTCCGGCATCGGTCAGCCACCATTGCGCCGTTTTTTCATCTGTCGCTTCAGGAACCGCCTCAAGACTGTCGATGAGTTTGGCGAACTTCGCCGAGACGATTTCCATGTCGATGACCAGCGACTGGAATTTTTTCAGACATTCCCAGTCGTCGTTAAAATCCATACCTTCAGTGACCAGCAAAGCTCTGGCAGAAGCGATGATTGAACGTTTCGCGTGCTCGCCGGTTTCCTTCAACGATTTTTTCTCTAGACTGAGCTTGCCCTGGAAGTGAGACCGCTCGGCTTCGGTGATGCGGTCGGTAATCATGTCGGTAACAGCGCCGGCACACTCGCCCTGACCGCGATCTTCGAGGCTGAATTTTTCTGTGGACCCGTAATCAACATAAGATTCCGGGGATTTCTCAATCTCCGGCAAGGCCTTGAGCGGGTTCAGCAAATCGCGGAAATGAATTTTACCCTTCCGGTCAAAATATTCGCCAAACGTTTCGCTGTCCTGTTTCCCGGCCTTATAATCTTCGAGTGTCAGCTTCGTCGCCGCTGGAGCGTTTTTGGCGGGAATTTTAATGACCGACGTGCCAAACACCACATCGTCTTCCGAGACCCGCCCGCCGAGTAATATTTCGTAATGGGGGGTTAGAATGCCATTCAATTTTTTTGCTCCGCCATGAAACCCGATAGATGCAATATGGTGCTGCCCACAGGAGTTCGGGCAACCGCTTGCCTTGATGGAAACATGGTCAAGATCCTTGGTGGGCTCGAATCCGTTTTCCATTTCCTTATTGAGTTCCTGCACCAGTCCGCGCGAAGCCGTGATGCCGAGGTTACAGGTTTCTGATCCCGGACAGCAGGTAATATCGCGAATCTCTTCCGTCCCGGCTTTATGGAGTCCGATGTTTTTGAGTTCGTGATAGATAGCGCCTAAGGCATCTTCTTTCACCCAGGGGATCATTATGTTCTGGTTGACCGTGCAGAGGATGCTCGCGCCAGCGTATTTCTCAGCGATGGTCGCCAATGCCCTGGCCTGTGAAACATCAAAATCGCCCAGAATCAGTTTGATCTGGACGTTATGGAATCCACTTTGCTTTTGCGCTTCAATGTTACGGTTTTTCCAGAGTATGAACTCCGGGTCGGAGTCATACTGGTTATTGGGCTGATACTCAGGAATTCGCGGGTCGCCTGTTTCCGCAACGTCAATAGCAGGGTAGGTCTTGCCATTGAGTGCCGCGTACTCCTCTTCATAGAGTTCCTTAACCTTTTCCATGCCGAGTTTGTCCACCACAAACTTCAACCGGGCCTTGTTGCGGTTTTTCTTGTCACCATATTTATCGAAGACCGAAACAACCGCCTCACTCATCCGCAACATATTGTCGGCAGGAATGAAATCCGCCAAATGCTTCGCGGCATGGGGGAATGAACCCAACCCGCCGCCAATCAGAACGCGGAATCCGCGCGCGCCATCCTGAATAACCGCTTTCAAGCCGATATCGTGGATGGGGGCCAGTCCGCACCCGTTACAACCACCGAAACTGATCTTGAACTTTCGCGGCAGGTTCTGGGTCAGGTCCTTACGCAGGAGATATCTGGAAACCGCCAATGCGTAAGGGGACACATCAAACACTTCGGTGGAACAAGTGCCGGCTTTATGGCAGGCCGTTACGTTACGCACCGTGTTGCCACAGGCTTCGCGGGTGGTGATGCCCGCCTGCGCAAGGTCTTCAAGCCCTTGAGAAACAGTGTCGATCTTTACATAATGAAGCTGGATGTCCTGACGTGTGGTGATATGCAGGACGCCATGCGAATATTTCTCGGCAAAACCTGCCAGACAGTTCAACTGGTCGCTGGTCATCTTCCCGGCAGGGAGCTTGGTCCGCACCATTTGCTCCCCATCCTGCCTTTGACCATAAATTCCCTGTTGCAGGCGGAACCGTTTGAAATCATCATCGCCAACTTCGCCCCGGTTCAGGCGTTCCACCTCAGCGGCGAAGGCATCAATTTCCTGCCGGACCTCGTCTGGAATATTTAGTGCTTTTGTATCCATCATCTCCCTCAATTTCTATAGAAATAGGGCCAGAATGCCAGCGGAGGTACTCCGCCCCAAAATGAGTCAATTATAATCCGAATTTGTGGAGTCTACATATATGCAGATAAGCAGTATACAGATAGGGTCACAAATAAGGGTTACGCGTCGAATATCACAGTATTTTATAATAAAAATACCTTGAAGAACAGTAGAATACCAGATTCTGGATGATTCAGCAATAACGCCCTGCCAGGGCTCATCTTAAAGGGGATTCGCGAGGTGGGGATGGATGCCATTTTACTGTTAAATATTAATTTTGCCGTTTATGGCGTGGTTTTTGTCGCCTGTTTGATCAAGAACTTCAATTTCAACATCATCCTGGTCGGGCTCACCTATCTGGCACCCCTCATTCCTCTAGGGATGACCGACACCAATATTGAACGATTTCTAGTCGTTTCCTTCATCATTTGATTTTTGGCATAATTGAGATGATCATTTTCGTCCTGACCGAGAGGCCGGAAGACTGTACATTCAATAAGGCATATTTCCAACAGCTCTTTGGACATGTGTTACCCATTTGCATGGCTCTGGTGGGAATGTCATTTGTCTCCCGCGCGACCGAAGTCCCGGTAGGGTTGTGGGAAGAGATGCTGATAGTGACGCTTTTTAGTGTCGGGTCCGTACTGCGCGTCTGGGCTATTGTTCAGCTGGGGGTTTTGCGGTTCAAGTTCAATATTGCCTTTCGCGAAAAACAGACGCTTAAAACCGATGGCCTCCATGGCTGCATGCGTCATCCCACTTACACAACGATGATGCTGGTGATTCTTGCCTATGCCATCACCACCCACTCATGGATTTGGGGAACGCTCGGCACACTTTCAGCATGGTTTGGGTTCCAGTTCCGCATTCATTTTGAAGAACTGGCTTTGAAAGAGCAGTTCGGCACGGACTATGAAAACTACCGCAGCCAAACCCCGATGTGGTTGCCGTTCCTTCACTGACTGGCGAGCCGCCGGGGGCAATGTTGTCACCCTGAGCCTGTATTGTCATTCTGAAGCACTCGCGAAGGGCAGGGCTAATTGACTTTCAACCCCCTGCCTTGTACCGTTGACTGGATTGCTGATACTTTTTACAGGTGAGGGAGGCTTTTGTTCGAACAGGCTTTTAAAAATATTGATAACGTTCTCTGGAAAGAGGCAGGTTGTACCACGGAACTGGACTACACCGAACAAACGTCATGGATGCTGTTTCTGAAATACCTCGATGATCTTGAGGGTGAGCGCGCCGATAAAAAAGCACTGCAAGGCAAGCCTTATGACGCCATCATTGATAAAGGCTACCAATGGTCAGCCTGGGCCGCGCCAAAGAAAAAAGATGGCTCCTTCGACCATGACAAGGCATTAACCGGCGATGACCTGATCGAATATGTAAACGAAAAATTGTTTCCCTACCTGCGGGGATTCAAACAGCGCGCGACAGGCCCCGACACCATCGAATATAAGATCAGCGAAATTTTCGGCGAAATAAAAAGCAAGTTTCAGAGTGGCTATTCCCTTAGAGACGCGTTGGAATGTGTGGACGCGTTGCGATTTCAATCGCAGGAGGAAAAACACGAGCTATCGCATCTTTATGAAGCCAAAATCAAAAACATGGGTAACGCGGGTCGGAATGGTGGGGAATATTACACGCCCCGTCCCCTGATCCGCGCTATGATTCAGGTTGTGAAACCCATGATCGGCGAACGCGTCTACGATGGCGCGGTCGGTTCCGCCGGGTTCCTCTGTGAGACCTACGACTATTTACGCGCAGGCAAACTGACGACCAGCCAGCTTAAAAAGCTTCAGACCAGAACTTTCTACGGCAAGGAGAAGAAAAGCCTCGCTTATGTGATCGCCATCATGAACATGATTCTGCATGGCATCGACGCACCCAACATCATCCACACCAATTCGCTGTCCGAGAATTTGGCGGATATTCAGGAAAAGGACCGCTATGACGTGATCCTCACCAACCCTCCTTTTGGTGGTAAGGAACGTCCAGAGGTGCAACAGAATTTTCCCATCAAGACCGGCGAGACGGCCTTTTTGTTCCTGCAACACTTCATCAAAAGCCTGAAAGCCGGAGGCAGGGCGGGAGTGGTGATCAAGAACACCTTTCTATCCAACTCCGATAACGCCTCCAAGACACTGCGCAAAGAGTTGTTGCAAAGCTGTAATCTGCATACGGTGTTGGACTGTCCGGGTGGCACGTTTCTAGGGGCCGGGGTGAAAACAGTGGTGCTATTCTTCAAGAAGGGCGCGCCCACCCGCAAAATCTGGTACTACCAGCTTGATCCCGGACGCAAAATGGGCAAGACCAATCCGCTTAATGATGGCGACCTGAAAGAGTTTGTCAAACTGCAAGCCAAACGGACTCAAAGCGAAAAATCATGGGTGGTCGATGCGAAAAATATTGATCCGGAAAGTTTTGACCTATCGGTGAAGAATCCCAACGCACCAGAAGAAGCACCACTGAGAAAGCCGGAAGAGATCATTACCGAAATGGAAACGTTGGGTGCGGAGAGCGAAGGAATTCTTGAAAGCATTCGGGTGATGTTATGAGAGAGGGGCTTGATACTGTTAAGTTGGCCATAGCCGTTGAAGTTATTATGGGGCAGGCACCGGCAGGAAGGAATTGCAACAAAGAAGGTATTGGAACTCCTTTCGTGAAGGTTGGAGAGTTTAGCTCCGAACGTCCACTTATTCGAGAATGGACTACTGACCCCAAGAAAATGGCGAAAAAAACTGACGTGTTGTTATGTGTCGTAGGAGCTACTTGCGGGAAAATCAATCTCGGTGAGGATTGTGCTATAGGGCGTTCCGTTGCTGCAATCCGTCCAAGAAAAGAAAAAATCCTCCAACATTATCTTCACTACTTCATGCATGGAAAAGTTGAAGAACTACGACAAGCCTCGCAAGGAGCAGCTCAGACAGTAATTTCAAGATCAATGATTGCTGACATTGAAATCCCACTCCCACCCCTCCCCAAACAAAAACGCATTGTCGCAACTCTTGATGAAGCGTTTGAGGGAATTGATAAAGTCGTTGCCAATACAAAAAAGAACCTCGCCAATGCCCGTGAGCTGTTTGAGAGCTACCTGAACAACATCTTTACCCAGAAGGGCGATGGGTGGAATGAAAAAAGACTTGGAGATGTTTGTAATATTATTGGAGGTGGGACACCATCTAAGAAGCAATGTTAGAGACTTTTACAAAGGTGAAATGTCCTATGGGCTACTGTCAGGGATATGGGAAAGCTAAGATGACAATTATCCAGTACCGACTTCAAGATTACCGGAAAGATAACTGTTAACAAGTAGCTCCAGCGAACATCATCAAAGCGAATAACTGATACCTGCAAATTCTGCCACTCGGGTTCAACGCGTGCAGGTAATCGGACATGCCTGGTGATCAATACAGAGCCTACAGCGATAAACCAAGATTTGCCGTGGTCGTTGTTCCCTCGTCCTAATTCGGATTCACTTACAGTTCGGTTTTTACTTTCTGGTGGCATAAAAAGTATCTTTGCTCACTTATCTTGAAAAAGAAGGAACGGGAGCTACAAAGAACTTTCAGGGGGTTACAGTTGCCGTTTGTTGAAATCGCTCTGGATTCCCACTTCCAACTCTTCTCGAACAAAAACGCATTGTTGCGAAACTAGATGCATTACGAGTTGAAGCCCAACGCCTCGAAGCCATCTACCAACAAAAACTCACCGCCCTCACTGAACTCAAACAATCCTTGCTACAGAGAGCTTTCACCGGAGAGCTGACAGCCGAGGACAAAACCGTCAAGGTAGAGGCTGTCGCATGAACGAAGCCGAAACTCGCGCCGAGCTGATTGATCCCGCCTTGAAAGAAGCGGGCTGGGGCGTGGTAGAGGGTAGCCGGGTAGGACGCGAGGTTATTACACTTGGTCGATTGCAGGGCGCAGGCCAACGATCCAAGCAGGATATTGCCGATTACGTTCTATTCTACAAGGGGCAAAAGCTCGCTGTCATTGAAGCTAAACGGCGTGACCTGCCGGACACGGAAGGGGTTGGGCAAGCCAAGCAATATGCCAAAAAACTACAGACCCGCTTCACTTATTCCACCAACGGCGATGGCATTTACCAGATCGATATGGACACCGGAACGGAAGGTTATGTGGATCGCTATCCCACTCCTGATGAATTGTGGAGCCAGACCTTCGCGGAGGCCAATGACTGGCGTGACCGTTTCGGTGAAGTGCCATTCGAGGATAGGGGCGGTCAGTGGCAGACCCGCTATTATCAGCACAACGCCATCAATAAAACATTGGAGGCGATAGCGGAGGGACGGGACCGTATTCTTTTGACACTTGCTACAGGAACCGGCAAGACCGCCATCGCTTTCCAGATCGCGTGGAAACTGTTCAAAAGTCGCTGGAACCTGAGCCGTGAACCCACTCGTCAGCCACGCGTTCTGTTTCTGGTGGATCGCAACATTCTCGCCGATCAGGCTTACAACGCGTTCTCAGTCTTCCCCGAAGACGCGCTGGTGCGGATTGATCCGAGATCCATTCGCGAGAGAGGCCGTGTGCCGATGAATGGCAGTGTTTTTTTCACCATCTTCCAGACTTTCATGACTGGACGAGATGAAGATGGCAAGCCCGCACCTTACTTTGGCGAATACCCGAAGGATTTCTTTGACTTCATCGTTATCGACGAATGTCACCGCGGCGGAGCGAATGATGAAAGCAACTGGCGAAGTATCCTTGAGTATTTCTCACCTGCTGTGCAACTCGGTTTGACTGCCACGCCAAAGCGCGATGATAATGTGGACACCTATGCCTATTTCGGTGATCCGGTCTACATCTACTCCCTTAAGGAAGGCACCAATGATGGCTTCCTGACTCCCTTTAAATTGACACAGATCGCCACGACGATTGATGAGTATGTCTACACCTCCGATGACTATGTCATTGTAGGTGAGGTTGAAGAGACCAGACGTTATAAGGAAGAGGACTTCAACCGCGATATCGAAATTAAAGAGCGAGAAGCACACCGTGTAAAACTATTCATGCAAGACATTGACCAAAGCCAGAAGACACTCGTATTCTGCGCAACGCAAGGTCATGCCCTGCTTGTACGTGACCTGATCAACAAGACGAAGAAGTCCAGCGAAGCAGAGTATTGTGTGCGGGTGACCTCTGATGAGGGCCTGATTGGCGAACAGCATTTGCGTGCTTTTCAGGACAA
The DNA here is from genome assembly GCA_965263085.1 of Nitrospinales bacterium. Classification (GTDB taxonomy): domain Bacteria; phylum Nitrospinota; class Nitrospinia; order Nitrospinales; family VA-1; genus LS-NOB. The sequence continues at coordinate 585,033 of OZ253582.1, read as the reverse complement.
CGAAAAGACGATTCCGACTATTCTCACTACATCGAGAAAACTTTCAACCGGAGTGGATGCCAGGAACATCCGCAACATCGTGTTGATGCGACCGATAAGATCAATGATTGAGTTCAAACAGATCATCGGACGAGGAACCCGCTTGTTCGAGGGAAAGGACTATTTCACTATCTACGATTTCGTCAAGGCTTATGAGCATTTCAATGATGAGGAGTGGGATGGCGAACCGCTTGATCCGCAACCCTGCTTGAAATGCGGTCAGTCCCCCTGTCGGTGTGAAAAGGAACCACCAAAAGAATGTTCTGTATGTGGCATGTTGCCCTGTGAATGTGAAAAACCGCCTTGCCCAAAATGTGGGGAGATCCCTTGTATCTGCGAGAAAAAAAATACGTTGAAGATCAAGCTCGCGGATGGGAAAGAGTGTGTTATCCAGCATATGATGGCAACGTCTTTCTGGAACCCTGATGATGGCAGACCGATCTCGGCGGCGGAGTTTATGGAGCAGTTGTTTGGTCAGTTACCAGAGCTTTTCAAGAACGAGGATGAACTGAGGGCAATATGGGGCCAACCCGATACGCGTGAGAAGCTTTTGGGGCAATTGTCTGAAAAGGGTTATGGCGATGACCAGTTGAGGGAAATGGCGGAAATAATATCTGCCGAGAACAGCGATATATTCGATGTGCTTATGTATGTGGCCTTTGCGAAGCCGCCGGTCACACGCGAAGACCGGGTATCTGAGAGTAGAAGCAAATTCCCCCCTGGCTACGATGACAAACAACAGGCCTTTATTGATTTTGTACTGGCGCAATACATTGAGGAAGGCGTGACGGAACTGGCACTGAGAAAACTTGAACCTTTGCTAATGTTGAAGTACGATACGATGCATTCCGCAAAAACGGAACTCGGTAGTCCGCCAGAGATTCGTGATTTGTTTGTGGGTTTCCAAAAACACTTGTATTGAGATTAGCGACTCGACCCTTCGATATTTCTAGGACTGACCCCCCTCCTTTGCCTTTTTGGCTATTAGTGTTTTTCGCAGATTTTCTTCTGTATTTTTCACACGGTGCTCCAGTCCGGCTTTTCGAAAAACTTTCAGCGCCTTCTCGAAATACCCGATGGCCTTGTCGTAGTTGCCTTTAGCATTCCACGCCGTTCCCAGGTTGTTCCAATTAGTTGCTATCTCAGGGTGGTTGGGGCCGAAGGTTTTTAAATTCAAATTAAGTGCTTTGTCGAAATACTCGATGGCCTTGTCGTAGTTGCCTTTAGCATTCCACACCAATCCCAAGTTATTCCAACAAGTTGCTACATCAGGGTGGTCGGGGCCGAAGGTTTTTAAATCCGACTCCAGCGCTTTGTCGTAATACCCGATGGCCTTGTCGTGTTCGCCTTTAGCATTCCACGCCAATCCTAGGTTGTTCCAACGAGTCGCCACATTAGGGTGGTCGGGGCCGAAGGTTTTTAAATCCGACTCCAGCGCTTTGTCGTAATACTCAATGGCGGGGTCGTCAACTCCAGCGCCTGTCGTACTTGCCTTTAGCATGCCACGCCGATCCCAGGTTGTTCCAATTAGTTGCTACCTCAGGGTGGTTGGGGCCGAAGGTTTTTAAATTCAAATTAAGTGCTTTGTCGAAATACTCGATGGCCTTGTCGTAGTTGCCTTTAGCATTCCACGCCAATCCTAGGTTGTTCCAACGAGTCGCCACATTAGGGTGGTCGGGGCCGAAGGTTTTTAAATCCGATATAATTTTCTCCAGCGCTTTGTCGTAATACCCGATGGCCTTGTCGTGTTCGCCTTTAGCATTCCACGCCAATCCTAGGTTGTTCCAACGAGTCGCCACATTAGGGTGGTCGGGGCCGAAGGTTTTTAAACCCGACTCCAGTGCTTTGTCGCTTTGTCGTAATACTCAATGGCGTTGTCGTACTTGCCTTTAGCATGCCACGCCGATCCCAGGTTGTTCCAATTAGTCGCCACATGGGGATGCTCTGGACCAAAAGCCTTGAGAACGCTGGCCAGCGCCTTCTCGTAATACTCGATGGCCTTGTCGTGCTCACTCGTAATACGTTGCCGAGTCGATGGTTTCCTTGTCGTGCTCACCTTTAGTATTCCACGCCAACCCCAGGTTGTTCCAATTAGTCGCTACATTAGGATGGTCGAGGCCGAAGGTTTTTAAATCTGACTTCAGTGCTTTGTCGTAATACTTGATGGCCTTGTCGTATTCGCCTTTAGCATTCCACGCCGATCCCAAGTTGTTCCAATTAGTCGCTACCTTAGGGTGGTCGGAGCCGAAGGTTTTTAAATTCGACTCCAGCGCCTTCTTGGAATACTCGATGGCCTTGTCGTATTGACCCAGGGTGTGCATAATAACACCAACGGCATTTAAATATACCGTGTTGTCCGGTTCAAACTGAGCGGCCTGAATATAATTTTCTCTGGCGGTGGCGTAGTCGATGCGGTCCTCTGCCAGTTTGGCCAATTGATGTGCCGCCTCCGCCGCATGCCCGGCCTGAGTTTCTTTTACCTTTTTGAACAGGGTTTCAGCCTGGCGGGTATCCCCTTTCTCAAGGGCTTCTTGAGCTGAGCTAAGCTGTTCTTTCGGGAGGAGGTCCTGATACTTTTTCAGTTTCTGCCCGGTATCGGTGATAAGAGCCTTCTTGTCTTCGAGCGTTTTTTTCAGATTGGCCTGCTTTTGCTTCAGGCCCGTTAATTCCTCCAGCAACAGTTTGCGTTCTTCCTCAGATTTCTCCTCTTTACTGTTGTACTCGGCACGAATTTCACTACGAATTTCACTTTCTCTTCCTTTCAGAGACTCGTCAACCTCTTTCCGGCCAAAGTTAAAGGTTAAATTATAGATATTCTTACCAGCAATCACGTTATCCCGGTCAGCGGTAACCGATGGAGGAGAAGAATCAGATTTTGAAAAATATTTTTTGTATAGCGCCAATATGTCTTTTAATATTTCCATAAATTTTTCCATGCTGGCAATATACCATTAAATACCGATTAAAAATTTCTCCATGCTTGCTTTCCATGAAGGGTCTTGTTCACCGCTAATGTTGAAGTACGATACGATACATTCTGCGAAAACAGAACTCGGTAGTCCGCCAGAGATTCGTGATTTGTTTGTAGGTTTCCAAAAACACTTGTATTGAAATTAGCGGCTCGACCTTTCGGTATTTCTAGGAATGACCTTCTTCTTTTGCCTTTTTGGCTATTCGCAGGCTTTCTTCTGTATCTTTCACACGGTGCTCCAGCCCGGCTTTTTGAAAAACCTCCAAGGCCTTCTCGTAATACTCGATGGCCTTGTCGTGCTCGCCTTTAGCATTCCACGCCAATCCCAGGTTGTTCCAACAAGTTGCTACATTAGGGTGGTCGGGGCCGAAGGTTTTTAAATCCGACCTCAGTGCTTTGTCCAAATACCCGATGGCCTTGTCGTACTCGCCTTTGGAATACCACGTCAATCCCAGGTTGTTCCAACTCGCGGCCACATGGGGATGCTCTGGACCAAAAGCCTTGAGAATACTGGCTCGCGCCTTCTCGTAATACTCAATGGCCTTGTCGTACTCGCCTTTAGCATTCCACGCCAATCCCAGGTTGTTCCAACTTGTAGCCACATGGGGATGCTCTGGACCAAAAGCCTTGAGAACACTGGCCAGTGCTTTGTCGTAATACTCAATGGCTTTGTCGTAGTTGCCTTTGGAAAACCACGCCGACCCCAGGTTGTTCCAACTTGCAGCCACATGGGGATGGTCATCGCCGAAGGTTTTTAAATCTGACTTCAGTGCTTTGTCGAAATACCCGATGGCCTTGTCGTGCTCGCCTTTAGCATTCCACGCCAACCCCAGGTTGTTCCAACAAGTCGCTACCTCGGAGTGGTCGGATCCGAGAGTTTTTAAATTCGACTCCAGTGCCTTCTCGAAATACTCGATGGCCTTGTCGTACTTGCCTTTAGCTCTCCACGCCGACCCCAGGTTGTTCCAACGAATTGCTACATTAGGGTGGCCGGGGCCGAAGGTTTTTAAATCCGACTCCAGTGCCTTCTCGTAATACTCGATGGCCTTGTCGTATTCGCCTTTAGCATTCCACGCCGATCCCAGGTTGTTCCAATTAGTCGCTACCTCAGGATGGTCGGGGCCGAAGGTTTTTAAATTCAACTCCAGCGCCTTCTCGTAATACTCGATGGCTTTGTCGTACTCGCCTTTAGCATTCCACGCCAACCCCAGGTTGTTCCAACAAGTCGCTACCTCAGAGTGGTCGTCGCCAAAGGTTTTTAAATTCAACTCCAGTGCTTTGTCGAAATACTCGATGGCCTTGTCGTATTGACCGAGGGTGTGCATAATAAGACCGGCGGCATTTAAATATACTGTGTTGTCCGGTTCAAACTGAGCGGCCTGAATATAATTTTCTCTGGCGGTGGCGTAGTCGATGCGGTCCTCTGCCAGTTTGGCCAATTGATATGCCGCCTCCGCCGCATGCCCGGCCTGAGTTTCTTTTACCTTTTTGAACAGGGTTTCAGCCTGGTGGGTATCCCCTTTCTCAAGGGCTTCTTGAGCTGAGGTGAGCTGTTCTTTCGGGAGGAGGTCCTGATACTTTTTCAGTTTTTGCCCGGTATCGGTGATAAGGGCCTTCTTTTCTTCGAGCGTTTTTTCCAGATTGGCCTGCTTTTGCTTCAGGCTCGTTAATTCCTCCAGCAACAGTTTGCGTTCTTCCTCAGATTTCTCCTCTTTACTGTCGTACTCGGCATGAATTTCACGTTCCCTTATTTTCAGAAGTTCGTTGACCTCTTTCATGCTCAAGCCAGAGGAAGAATCAGATTTTGAAAAATATTTATACAGTCCCCATAATCCACCGATAAGGGTGGTTATCACTGCAAAGATCACATCAGCAGACTTAATGGCGTTGGTGCTTGTTGATAACCAATCCCATATGTCTTTAAATATTTCCATGCCGGCAATATACCATTAAATACCGATTAAAAATTCCTCCCTGTTTGCTTTCCATAAAGGGTCTTGTTCACCGCTAGAGTTGAAGTACGATACGATACATTCTGCGAAAACGGAACTCGGTAGTCCGCCAGAGATTCGTGATTTGTTTGTGGGTTTCCAAAAACACTTGTATTGAGATTAGCGGCTCGACCTTTCGATATTTCTAGGACTGACCTTCTTCCTTTGCCTTTTTGGCTATTCGCAGGTTTTCTTCTGTATCTTTCACACGGTGCTCCAGCCCGGCTTTTTGAAAAACTTCCAGTGCCTTCTCGTAATACTCGATGGCCTTGTCGTGCTCGCCTTTGGAAAACCACGCTAACCCCAGGCTCTTCCAATTCGTAGCCATATGGGGATGCTCTGGGCCAAAAGCCTTGAGAACACTGGTCAGTGCCTTCTCGTAATACCTGATAGCCCTGTCGTGCTTGCCTTTAGCGTTCCACGCCGATCCCAGGTTGTTCCAACTCGTAGCCACATGGGGATGCTCTGGACCAAAAGCCTTGAGAACACTAGCGAGTGCCTTCTCGAAATACTCGATGGCCTTGTCGTACTCGCCTTTAGAGTCCCACGCTAATCCCATGTTGTTCCAATTAGTCGATGCCTTCTCGAAATACTCGAGGGCCTTGTCGTGCTCGCCTTTAGCCTTCCATGCCGATCCCAGGTTGTTCCAACTCGTAGCGACATGGGGATGTTCTGGACCAAAAGCCTTGAGAACACTGGTCAGTGCCTTCTCGAAATACTCGATGGCGTTGTCGTGCTCGCCTTTAGCCTTCCACGCCGACCCCAGGTTATTCCAGCGAATCACTACATTAGAGTGGTCGGGGCCGAAGGTTTTTAAATTCAAATCCAGTGCCTTCTCGAAATACTCGATGGCGTTGTCGTGCTCGCCTTTAGCCTTCCACGCCGACCCCAGGTTGTTCCAACGAGTCGCTACATCAGGGTGGTCGAGGCCGAAGGTTTTTAAATTCGACCCCAGTGCCTTCTCGAAATACTCGATGGTGTTGTCGTATTCGCCTTTGAAATACCGCACCGTTCCCAGGTTGTTCCAATTAGTTGCTACCTCAGGGTGGTTGGGGCCGAAGGTTTTTAAATTCGACTTCAGTGCTTTGTCGTAATATTTGATGGCGTTGTCGTACTTGCCTTTAGCATTCCACGCCGACCCCAGGTTGTTCCAACGAATCGCTATCTTAGGGTGGTCGGGGCCGAAGGTTTTTAAATCCGACCTCAGTGCTTTGTCGTAATACTCGATGGCCTTGTCGTACTCGCTTTTGGAAAACCATACCAATCCCAGGTTGTTCCAACGAATCGCTACCTCAGGGTGGTCGGGGCCGAAGGTTTTTAAATCCGACTCCAGCGCCTTCTCGTAATATTCGATGGCCTTGTCGTACTCGCCTTTATTCCGCCACGCCGACCCCAGGTTGCTCCAACGAATCGCTACCTTAGGGTGGTCGGGGCCGAAGGTTTTTAAATCCGACCCCAGTGCTTTGTCGTAATACTCGATGGCCTTGTCGTGCTCGCCTTTAGCCTTCCACGCCGACCCCAGGTTGTCCCAATTAGTCGCTACCTTAGGGTGATCGAGGCTGAAGGTTTTTAAATCCGACTCCAGTGCTTTGTTGAAATACTCGATGGCGTTGTCGTACTTGCCTTTAGCCTTCCACGCTAACCCCAGGTTGTCCCAATTAGTCGCTACCTCAGGGTGGTCGGGACCGAAGGTTTTTAAATTCGACTCCAGTGCCTTCTCGTAATACCTGATAGTCTTGTCGTACTCGCCTTTAGCCTTCCACGCCGACCCCAGGTTGTTCCAACGAATCGCTACATTAAAGTGCTCGGGGCCGAAGGTTTTTAAATTCGACACCAGCGCTTTGTCGAAATACTCAATGGCCTTGTCGTACTCGCCTTTGAAATACCGTGCCGTTCCCAGGTTGTTCCAATTAGTCGCTACCTCAGGATGGTTGAGGCCGAAGGTTTTTAAATTCGACTCCAGTGCCTTCTCGTAATACTCGCTGGCGTTGCCGTACTCGCCTTTAGCATTCCACGCCGACCCCAGGTTGTTCCAACGAATCGCTACATTAGAGTGGTCGGAGCCGAAGGTTTTTAAATCCGACTCCAGTGCTTTGTTGAAATACTCAATGGCCTTGTCGTACTCGCCTTTAGCATTCCACGCTGTTCCCAGGTTGTTCCAACAAGTTGCTACCTTAGGGTGGTCGGGGCCCAAGGTTTTTAAATCCGACTCCAGTGTTTTGTTGAAATACTCAATGGCGTTGTCGTACTCGCCTTTAGCCTTCCACGCCAATCCCAGGTTGTCCCAATTAGTCGCTACATCAGGGTGGTCGGGGCCCAAGGTTTTTAAATCCGACTCCAGTGCATCCTTGTAATACTCAATGGCGTTGTTGTATTGGCCCAGGGTGTGCATAATAAGCCCGACGTCATTTAAATATACCGTGTTGTCCGGCTCAAACTGAGCGGCCTGAATATAATTTTCTCTGGCGGTGGCGTAGTCGATGCGGTCCTCTGCCAGTTTGGCCAATTGATATGCCGCCTCCGCCGCATGCCCGTCCCGGGTTTCTTTTACCTCTTTGAGCAGGATTTCAGCCTGGCGGGTATCCCCTTTCTCAAGGGCTTCTTGAGCTGAGCTAAGCTGTTCTTGTGGGAGGAGCCTCTGATACTTTGTCAGTTTTTGCTCGGTATCGGTGATAAGGGCCTTCTTATCTTCGAGCGTTTTTTTCAGATTGGCCTGCTTTTGCTTCAGGGCTTTTAATTCTTCCAGCAACAGTTTGCGCTCTTCCTTGGGTTTCTCCTCTTTACTGTCGTGCTTGGCACGAATTTCACTTTCCCTTCTTTTCAGAAATTCGTTGACCTCTTTCAGGTTCAAGCCAGAGGAAGAGTCAGAAGAGTCAGATTTTGAAAAATATTTTTTGTACAGCCATGCCCATATGTCTTTCAATATTTCCATGCCGACAATATATCATTAAATACCGATTAAAAACTCCTCCATGCTTGCTTTCCATGAAAGGGCTTGTTCACCCATTTCCACCACGACTAGTGGCGGTTTGACTTTTAATCCCTCACCTTGTACCTTGGTTTCATAAGCCCTGTGCGATCTCTTTGATTAGTTTCATGCCCTGCGGGGGCATGACCTCTTATAGGAACGGTAACCTGATGCCAATATACGAAATGAAATCTGACCGATTTAAGAAATTGAATGAAACTTCCTTTGCGGAGAAGGGGATAGAGGAAAGAAATGATCTGCAACGTCTTCTAAGAGATGATATTAGTATTATTTCTCCTGACACTCTTGTCATCAGTGAAGAATTCGGTGAATGGGAAGACTCCAGACGAAGGATAGACCTGCTCGGTTTGGATAAGGCCGCCAATCTGGTGGTTATCGAACTTAAGCGCACAGCAGATGGGGGTCATATGGAATTGCAGGCAATTCGATATGCCGCAATGGTTTCTACTTTAACTTTTGAAAAGGCAGTAGAAATCTATGGAAAGCACCTTAAAAAAAGAGAGAGCGAAAAAGATGCAAGACAGGAAATTTTGGAATTTTTAGATTGGAATGAAGATGAAATTGATGAGGATAAATTTTCTCAAGATGTTCGTATTATTTTGGCCTCGGCAGAATTTTCCAAGGAATTGACTACGGCTGTGATGTGGCTGAATGACAGGGATATTGACATTCGGTGCGTTCGTCTAAAACCCTATGCGGATGGTGAGGATGGTGACAGGTTGCTTGTAGATGTTCAACAGATAATTCCATTACCAGAGGTTGAGCAATATCAGGTTCAAGTTCGAGAAAAGGCTAGAACGGAGCGAGAGACAAGGAAACAATCCAGAGATCTTACTAAATTCGATATCACCATTGATGGGGATACTGAGAGCTGGGTGACCAAAGGAAGAGCTATTTTCAAAGTGGTATCACATCTCTGTAAATCAGCAGTGAGTCCAGAACAAATAGAGGAGGTCCTTCCAGCGAGATTGTTTGGGAGGTCGTTTGAGAGTGCGGAGGGCACACTAAAGTCAGATGCATTCATTGAGGTAGTTAGTGCGCGTAGAATCAGCGAAGGCAAACACTTTGCCGCCGGTCGTTTTTTTAAGAAAGATGAGGAGTTGATTCACTATGGTGAAAAAACTTATGCTTTTAGCACTCAATGGGGAAAACCTACTGAAGAAGCCATCAAACTTTTAATTGATGCATTTGACGTGAATATCCAGTGTACGAAATCAGTAAATAAGAGTTTAAGAAGAAATTAAATAGACGCTCTTACAATTTAGTGGTCGAGAGTGGGGAAATAGAGCGCCAGGGCTATCAGTAGAAAAATATAAGCGTAGCTGGCGAGATAGAAGAGGACGGGATTTGGTTTGAGGTCTTTCCATTTTTCCGAAGTCTGTATTGAGCGGATGCGGTAAAAATTCATCACACAAATCAGTGCCCCCAGGGCAAAGGGTTTGTAGTGGAAGACGGCCATCAGTCCCGCTGATGGGATGGCGGCACCGAGCATCGCCGGGATTTTAAGCAGGCTGTTTTTAGTCAGGTCATCCAGAACATTGAGGACGGCGAGGTAGCAGACCAGGTAGAACAGCCCGGACAGCCCTAGCCAGATGAGGAAGGAGACGATGGGTGTGCCTCCGGGTATGTCTTCGAGTCCGAGTATCATAAGTATATTTGTTTAAAAGTTGGCCTCGCAAGCTACTCGCTGTTTACCGCCATGTCTGGAAAACTATGTGGCTTGAGCATTGATGGGGATCAAGTGGGACTTGATGCCCTTTTCCTTTTCCAGCTTTTCCAGAATTTCATAGAGAGCGCCCAATCCTTTGGAAACCGTGCCTTCGAGGTGGATGTAGTAGGTGCCCGACTCTTCTGCTTCCCCAACATTGGATTCGAGATGCAGGATATTTAATCCGGCCTGAGCAAGGGGCGTGGTGGCATCTTCCACAATGCCTATACGGTTTTCAGCGAAGAGGCTGATTCTTACATCTGGCTCGCGATGATACTGGGCGCCGTCTTCCAACTCGACTAAATGGGCGTTGAGATTCAGGGGTTCGCAGATGGAAGCAATGATGGATTCCAGGGACTTTTCCCCGCCTTCATGTTCAACCATCAGCATGATCGTGAAATATTTTCCCAGGCGGGTCATGGAAGAGTCGCCCAGGTTACAGCCATTTTTGCAGAGTCCGGCGCTCAAGCTCGCGACCATGCTGGGCTGGTCGAGTCCAATTAGAGACAGCATGAACCAGTTTTTCATGAATTTAACCCCGCTTGTGGAACGTTAAAGACGGATTGTGGATTTTCTGTTATAATCCGAGGCACTCAGAATAGCATAATTGCTGAAAAATATGTAGTTAGGCGATCGAGAGATAGGATAGCGTGCGCGGTGGTTGCGGGGGGTTTGTTCAAAAAGACTCCGACAAAAACTGTTCAGAAAATAAACGCCAAAAGGAAAAACCTTATGGAAATACTGGGTTTTAGTTACGGTACCATCTGGTTGATTACGGGAGTGTTTTTTATTTTCCTGGAGATCGCGGCTTTGGGAGGGATCGGCTTTCTGTTTGCCGGTCTGGGCGCGATCAGCGTTGGAGGGGCTCTTGTTGTGGGTGTAGACATTAAGCCGACCTATCAATTCATCCTGTTTTTTGCTCTTACCGGAGTTTGGACGGGTTTGTTGTGGAAACCTCTGAAAAACTTCTTAAAGGGGAAAGACGCTGGTTTTGGCGATATGGTAGGCTCGACAGCAGTGGTTTATGGAGAAGATCTGGCCAGGGGCAAAACGGGAAAAGTGAAGTGGTCGGGAGCAATCATGAACTGCAAACTGGACACAAATTATAGCTCGGAGGAAGCGCTTCCCCTGGATACGGAAGTCGTTATTATCAATGTTTCTCAGGGGATACTGATTGTTCGTCCATCATCGACAGAATAATTATAGAGGCCTCATAAAAAATACTCGCAGGTGAATCTTCCAAATTGGAGAAGGATTTATGGAAGCACTAAATTTATTTCTAGCCATCGCTTTTATCGTATTTATCGTTATTTTTAAGGGGGTTCGATTAGTCCCTCAGCAAAAGGTCTGGGTCGTAGAAAGACTGGGGAAGTTCCATAGATCATTGGATGCTGGCTTGCGCTTTACCATCCCCTTTGTGGATAAGGTTGCTTATCGGCATTCTCTAAAAGAAAATGCCATCGATATTCCCAGCCAATCAGCCATTACCAGAGATAATGTGACGTTGGTGATCGATGGAATTCTGTACTTGAAGATCACCGATCCCAAACAAGCCTCTTATGGAGTGCGCGATCCTCTTTATGCTATCAGCCAGATGGCGCAAACCACCATGAGATCTGAACTGGGGAAAATAACCCTGGATAAAACTTTTGAGGAACGGGAAATATTGAACACAAATATTGTTCAGTCCATCAATGAAGCATCCAGTGTATGGGGCATTCAGTGCCTGCGTTATGAGATTAAAGATATAACGCCGCCTACAAATGTGCGTACCGCCATGGAGCTACAAGTAGCGGCAGAACGTCAAAAACGGGCGGAAGTTTTGAAATCCGAAGGCCAACGGCAATCGCAGATCAATGTTGCCGAAGGGATGAAGCAGGAAGTGGTGTTGCAATCAGAAGCGTCCATGACCGACCAGATCAACCGGGCTAGAGGTGAGGCCGAGGCGATACTGGCTGTGGCTAAAGCTACGGCGGAGGGAATCGAAATGGTTGCCGCTTCAATAGATAAAGCGGGTGGCGAAAAAGCGGTGGCTCTGAAATTAGCGGAACAGTATATTCAGGCCTTTTCCAATCTTGCCAAAGAAACCAATACGGTTTTGTTACCAGCCCAAACCGGTGACGCTGGTTCCATGGTGGCGCAGGCTTTATCGGTGTTCAACGCTATCCAGGAAAAAGCCGGCTCCAAGGCTTGACCCGCAAAAATAAAGGCCTATGGGTTAAGACCCATAAGCCCTTATCAAAAATAATCGGGACGAGAGGATTTGAACCTCCGACCCCTTGACCCCCAGTCAAGTGCGCTGACCAGGCTGCGCTACGTCCCGAATTCTAATAGTCTTGGAATGTACGGCGGAATGCGTTGATTGTTTCTTGTCCGTGTCTCTGTCTATAGAATGTTTTTCCAAAATAGTGGATCGTAAGCGGGAAGTCAATAAAATAGGGCTGTATAAAACCGGGCGAATCTGTTTTTTTTGGCCTGACTCTGCTTCTGTGTTATTATCTCTAACCTTATGAAAATTTTAGAGTTTTTGTCCGCCAGCGGTGGATGGATTATGGATGGTGGGCAGAAACAAAGAGGTCTGTTACAGGCTTCATTTAACGGAAATTCGTGATATGGGAATGAAAGTGATTAATGTTCGGGATGCGTTTGAGTTCAACCCCGAAAAGATGAAAAAAGTCAGCCTGTTTGATACGGATAATTTCTTTTGTGATATATACTGCCTTGAGCCGGGCCAGTTCCAGAAAGTCCATTCCCATGAAGGGTCGGACAAGGTTTATTATGTACTTGAAGGGCAGGGCAAGGTGACCGTGGGGGCGGAGGAAAAAGTGCTTTCGCAGCATGAAATCACTCTTGCTCCATCGGGTGAGGATCACGGGGTGGTGAACCACACCGATGATAAACTGGTCCTGCTGGTTTTTATGTCTCCTAAGCCGACGTAGTCGCCGGTGGCGGTTTGTATGTGTTTCTTATTTAGATTATTAGACATCTATTGAAATGATATATCTGGTTTTTCCGACATCCTGGCATCCATCGCAACCCTATCTGAGTTTGCCCAGTCTGAAAGCGTTTCTCAATATGCATGGGGTGCATGATGTTGTCCAGCGTGATCTGGCGATTGAGTTACTCAGTGACCTGTGCACTTGGGAAAAAACCAAACCGCTCTACGAGCGTATCATCCGCGAGTTGAATGAACTGAGTGCCAGGCCCCGGCTGACGCAGGAGGAAGCAGAAAAGTTCAACAAGCTCCGGGAAGCGGAAGAGATCGTCATGGCCTTGAAAGACCAGATCGACTCTGCCGTGGCTTCGCAACGTGGCCAGGGGTTCTATGAGATCGACCAGTACATGGAAAATCTCAAGATCATGGATGTCTGGTTGGATAATATTCTGGCACCCTATTATCCGTCGCAGTTGACCGTCATTGGCAGTCAAATGCGATTTTCCCCGTACTCCTCGCAAGAGGTGATCGACTCCTTCAATCATCCGGAAGAAAATTTCTTTTACGATCTTTATCAACAATGGTATCTGCCGGGAATTCTGGAAGAAGATATCGATATTCTCGGCATCTCCATCACCTCGGTGGAACAAATCATCTCCGGCCTGACCCTGGCTTATCTGGTCAAACAGAACCGGCCTGAAATACATATCACTATCGGCGGGAGCGTGTTCACCAAACTGGTGGATCGTTTGGAGAAGGAGGGCTCGCATCTTTTCAATTTTGTTGACAGCTTCATTGTGCACGAGGGCGAGACACCGCTTCTCCGGTTGGTTGAGTGTCTTCGTGGTGATGGTGACCTCAGTAAAGTCCCCAATCTGATATACAGGCAGGACGGTCAGGTTAAAGTGAACCGGCCTTTCGCCAAGGAAGAACTGAATGCCTTGCCGACCCCGGACTTTGATGGCCTGCCGCTGGATCTTTATCTTTCGCCAGAGCGGGTTTTGCCGGTGATGGGTTCTCGTGGGTGTTACTGGGAGCAATGCGCTTTCTGTTCTATTCCTTTCGATCACATGACTTTTCATGTTCGGTACGCCGAAAATGTGGTGAATGATTTTAAAACTTTGCAGAAAAAATATAATTGCAATAATTTCTTCTTCACTGATGAAGCTTTGCCGATCAATTTTCTTAGAACCTTCGCCGCTAAAATTATTAATGAGAAAGTCGATGTCCAGTGGACGGGCGAACTCAAATTCGAGAAGAGTTTGCTCAAAGACGACCGTATGGATCTGTTATATAAATCCGGTTGTCGCAAACTTATTTTTGGATTGGAGTCTTACAACCAGCGGGTTCTGGATTCTATGAAAAAAGGTGTTGAACTGAGTTGGGTGGATGAAACCGCTGAACGATGTATGAAATTAGGAATCGCCATGCACTTCTACCTGATTTGCGGGTTCCCGACCGAAACCCGTGAAGAGGTGATGGACTCGATCAACTTTGTACTCAATAACCAGCGCTTGCTGGACTCTCCCGGATTTTCAGCCATCCTTTCCCAGTTTGACTTGGAGCGGGGTGCGCCGATTGAAAAAAATCCGGCAGAATGGGGCATCACCAAACTCTACACTCCGCCGGAACATGATTTAAGCCTGGGTTATTCTTACGAGTCGACAATAGGCATGACTTCTGAGGAAATCAATGAACTGTATCAGCAGTTGATCGAAAAGCTGGGGCGAGAGGTGATGACTTTTCCGCACAACTATTCTTTGGCCGACGGCCTGCTTTATCTCGCTCACCACCAGCGCAATTCCCTTACGGAACGGTTGGGCGCTCTCGCGTAACGCTGGACTCCTTAGATTGCTACGCATGAAAATCGAACGACTCACAAAGAATTTAAGAGAAATCATTTCGCATTTGAGCGAACATATTTTGTAAAATAGAAATAGACTTAGTTTTAGGGAATGAATTTCATTATGGCGACGATTTTAAGTGACACAGAACTTAAAAAATTATTAGGCTCAGTAATAATTCGTGGTGATGAAAGTTGTATCCGTCCAAATGCTTATATTTTGCGATTAGGGTCTAAGGGAGAATTTAAAAATACTGATAAAGCATTTACTATAGGAGATCAAAGTAAGAAAGGTATTAAATTGGCTTCAGGCCATGCGGCAGGTTTATCTTCTTATGAGCAACTTGATTTTCGTCGTGAAGCTGTACATAAAATTTATCCTAACTGCGATTTATTTGCATATTTGAGTCCGGTTACTGATTTATCCCGTGAAGGCATTACTACCCACACCACACAGGTAGATGTCGGTTTTAATGGTATTTTATCTTGGACTATTAATAATACGTCTAATGAAGAGAATCAGTTTTTATTTAAGGAAAAGTTATACCGCTTAACTATTTTTAAGCTGGACCAAGATGAGGAAAGGCCTGAAAAGCCTTATGAGGGTGATTATCAAGGTAAGCAGGATTACGTCCGCTCTACCAGGAAGGGCGCGCCTCGCGGAATAAAAGGAAGTGAATGGGAAACTAGTTATGTAGATGGCTCACCAGAGGAACATTTAAAAAACTTAATTAATTCGGGTTTTCCATGGAATATATTAGGAAAACAACTCAAGGCTATAGATGGAGAATTAAAAACAGTGACGGATGAATATTCGAAAATTGATGATTCGTTGCGTAAATTGTCTGGAGAAATAGATGAACTTCCTAAAATGGTTGAAGATAAAATTAATCGAAAAAAACCTGAACTAGTATTGGCTTTAGCTAGTGTGATTGTTTTTCTTGTAGGGATGGGTGTCGCTATTTTTACAAATGATAAGGTGACTAATTTCCTAGCTAATTATGGTTCATATGTGGGGGTGGTAATTATGTTGTTAGTAGTAGTCGCATTGCGGTTCACAAGAAAAAGATGAGTGATTTTTCTCTAAAAATATTTACTAAATGAGCACCTTCCCCACGCCGAGCACTACTTTTTCCAAGCACTAGTGCCTTGATTGTTCCTTTAGCTCCAGCCGGGCATCTTTAAAAATACTGAATGAGGATTGCAGGATCAGCCCGGCGATGATGACGCCAACCGTCAGGTCGGGCCAGTTGGAATCTGTCCATGCCACTCCTCCAGCGGCCAGCAAGACCCCTATATTGGCCAGCACATCGTTACGGGAACATAACCAGGCCGAACGCATATTGACATCGCCATCCCTGAACCGCAGAAGCAAATAAGCGCAGAACAGGTTTGTGATCAGGGCCAGCGTGCCAACGATGCCCATTGTAGTGGCCAGAGGAACGGCCTGGTAATAAATCCGGTAGACCGCAGAACATAAAATACCGAGCGCGAAAAGGCTCATGATGACGGCCTTTATAATACCGGCTCGGGTCCTCCAGATAGGGGCAAGTTGGATGACTAACAGGGAAAATCCGTAAATCGCGGCATCGCCCAGCATATCAAGCGCGTCAGCCATTAAGGCGTTGGATTGCGCCAGCCACCCGGAAATCCCCTCAACAAAAAACATGATGAGATTGATAACCAGAATAATCCAGAGAACCCTGCGTTTAGGGCCATGTGAGGTAACGAGGTCTTTTTCTAATTCAGAACAGGCATCGCTCATTTCATGTTCTTTTCCGGAATCGGGTGACGACCAAAGACACTAGATAGATAGCCCCGGATACCAGAATGATGGTGGGGCCCGGTGGCAGGTCGGGTTGATAAGACAATGCCAGTCCTCCGGTAGTGAAGAACACTCCAAGAACGGCGGCTAATGGCATCATCAGGTTCAGTGAGCGCATGTAATGACCGGAGACCGCCGCGGGAAGCGTTAACAACGCAATCACCAGAATCAGTCCGACAATTTGAATCAAAATCACGACGGTCAAGGCAACAAGCGAAAGAAAGAGCAGGTAAAATCTTTCAACGGGAATGCCACGCAGACGGGCAAACTCCTCGTCGAAAGACAGGGCTAGAAACTGTTTATAGAATAGAAAAACGATGAGCAGAATCAGGGTGTCTAATCCGGCGATCCAAAGCAGGTCATCGGAGGAGATCATCAAAATATTACCGAATAGAAAACTCATGAGGTCTACATTGTAGCCGGGGGTTTGCGAGATGAACAATATCCCGATTGCCATGCCTCCTGCCCACAGTGCGCCAATGACGGTGTCTTCCTGTTGCTGCATTTTGAGGCTTACCCAGCCGAGAACGACGGCGAAAACCAGGGCCGCGACCAGGGCGCCCTCAATAGGAGGTCGGCCCAGGTAATAGGCAATACCCATCCCGCCCAGTACTGAATGGGCGATGCCGCCCGCCAGGTAACTGATGCGCTTCACCACGACATATGAGCCGACCACTCCACAAGCCACGCTGGCGAGAATGCCGCCGACAATGGCGTTCTGCATAAACGCCTGGGAAGAAACCGCATCGATAAAACTACTCATGACTATTTTTCATCCTCGTGATGGTGATGCACCCTATGCATATGGGAGCCATACATATTCTCAATGGTTTCTCCCGTCAACTCTGAAGTGGGGTGGCAGATGAGAGTGCGATTAATGCAGGCGACCCGGTGAATGTATTGCGAAATGAACCCGATGTCGTGCGTCACCACGATGATGGTGATTTTCTCGTTCAATTGTTTGAGCAGATCGAAGATATCTTTTTCAACCTTCATGTCAACAGTGGCGGTGGGTTCGTCGAGGATCATGATTTGTGGTTCGCAGGTGAGAGCACGGGCAATTAAAACCCTTTGCAACTGTCCGCCGGAGAGAGAACCGATAACTCTTTTGCGGAGATCGAGGATCCCGACATCGTCCATGGCTTTTTCGGCAACGCGTTTGTCGGCTTTATTGAAAAAACCAATGCTGGAAGTTTTCCCCAAACGTCCCATCAATACTGTTTCCTCCACACTGATTGGGAAATCCCTGGAAAACGGGGTGAACTGCGGCATATAACCGATTTCTTTAACCGATTGGGAAGGAGGATTGCCAAGAACCTTGACGGAGCCTCTGTCGGGAGTCAAAACACCCATGATGATTTTCAGCAGGGTGGTTTTGCCGCTTCCATTTGGGCCAACCATCCCGATGAATTCGTTGCGCTGGATATCGATCTCGATGTTTTCAAGTATTTTTGGCCCACCATAGCTAAAATCGAGATTTTTTATTTTGATGACGGAGTCGGTACTCACTGCAATGCTCCAGAAATAGCTTTAGCCGTTCGCCTCATGTTTTCCAGATAGTCCTCTGCCAGAGGGTCTATTTTTCGGACAGTGGCGCCAATCGTTTTGGCAATACTCTCGGCGATGGAAAGATTGAATTGTTTTTGTACAAATATTACCTTAATCCCAAGCTTTTTGCCTTTATCAATTATTTTTTGTAGTGCTCGGGCTCCGGGCTCCTTTCCTCCTTCTTCAATAGCAACCTGTTCCAGGTCGTAATCTTTGGCAAAGTAGGACCAGGCCGGATGAAAGACCATGAAGTGGTGATTATCGCTTCTGGCGATAATGGCGCGGATATCTCTGTCGAGAGCATCCAGGTCTTTGGAGAATGCCTGAAAATTTATCTCGAAATATTTTTCCTGTTCAGGTTGGATGTGGGTTAGCGTGTCCTTGATCTTTTTTGCCATGATTTTGACTCTGGCCGGGCTGGTCCAGATATGTGGGTCATGGGAGTCATGAGGATGGTGGGAGCTATGCTTGTGGAGGGCTTCTGATTTTTTATGAGAAATGTTGTGCAAGGGAACGAATTGCAGGTCTGGGTGGATGGATCGAATCCGATCAATCCAGATTGTTTCAAAAGGCACACCGATGCTGAAATACAGTTTTGCCTGGGAGAGCAGACTCATTTTTTTTGGGTTGGGATTAAAAGTCGCAGGGCTCTCACCCGGCTTTACCATGACTTCTACATTCACATGGTCACGGCCAATTCGTTCGACAAAGTATTTCTGCGGCAAGATACTTACGAAAACAGGAATAGGGTCGGCCCGGCATTTATTAGGAAAGGATAATAAATGGATCAGGCCAATCAAAAAGATTCCTGTTTTAAGGAAAAGGAAATGGTTCATTTAAATTGTTTATTAATTGTTAATGAGGTTTTAGTGGGTAAAGGGTTCCGTAAATTGAAACGGGCTTGGAAATACTTGGGCCAGAGGCGCAAGAGGAGTGGCCTGTTATGTTTCATCCCGGTTAACTGTGTAGCAGGGCTGGGCTAAACTTGGGCAAAATGCCCAGGATCAACACAAGAAGACAGGTTGTAAGCACTTTTTCCATTGATATAAAATACGTAATAATGGGTTCAGATGTCAATGGATTAAATTTAGTTCAGAATATTAAATCAGCCAGAGCAAGCTGAAAGGCAGGGCAAATAAAAATAGACCGATAATGATGTTGACGACTTGTAGCAGGAAAAGGCTGTCGGTGATCGGAGCGATCATGACTTCCGTTCCGACTCTGCGGACAGCGTGTTCGATATCGGTAGAGGTGATCTCTTCCTTATCTTTTTTTTGAAGTTCTTCCATGACCTCATCGAGGAAGAAAAAGCGCAATGCTTTGAGTATGACACCGAAAAGGATGCTGGAAGAAAATCCCGTTATTCCTCCTCGTTGTTTCAGCCTTTGGCGTAGTTCGGAACCGATCTGGTCATACTTTTGCGCCAGTTCATGTTTAGGTATGTTCTTCTGAAATTTTGGAAAACGTCCAATCACCTCACGTGTTAGCCAGTCCAGCAGTTCCTGAAGACCCGATAGTGCTTCACGCATTTTTCTGCTGAGCAGGTGGAGACCGCAGGATATCCAACTGTGCATCAAGCCGAGGCTGAAATAACCCGCTCCCGCTAAAATTAGAATTATTCTTTCCAGCCAAAAGTTCCATTCGGCGGTGTCGAGCACCTTAAGGTCAAAACTATAGGTTGCGAATGCGCCGATTGAAAAACCTGAAATGCCAAATAAAAAAAGATTTTTGAAGGTGCCAACTAGAAGGTCCTTAAAAAAATTGATCCAGAAATCGAGGACTTGTTGTTTATTCATTTGGGTCGATATGAATGGAAAGGATCAGGTCTCCACGTTTTCCGTCGTGGACTTTTCCTTTATCTTTTATGCGTAGCTTACCGCTTGGAGGAAAGTTGGGCGGAATGTGTACCACCAGTTGTTCGGATTTTCCGTTGACCTGGTAGGAAATTTTTTTACGGGTACCGTTTAGGGCCTCGGCAGCGAGGATGGAGAGGTGAAAATCCATGTTCAGCGGGTTTTTCTGGGCTTCTTTTTTCCCGAATATGCCTTTTACCCTATTCATCAAAGGGTTTCCATGTTTTGGAGGAACCGTTTGCCCAGGTTGATTCCGCTGGTTCATCTTGTGTAATGCATACAAAGATGTGCCGACAACTTGAGCTAGTTTTAACCCCATGCCGATTTTCCCGATTGGCCCCGGGACCATTCGGAGGATTCTCCCAAGTCCGCCTACGGCACCGCCGAAGAACAGGGACTGGAAAAACGGGTTGCCGGAGCGAAAGCCCGAGCGGCTGAACTCGCGATTGAGTTCTTCAAAAATTTCACGGGCATTTCCGCCACGGAACATGCTGGCAAAAATGTCCTCTTGCGAATAGCGAAAATCAGAAGAGCCGGTGGTGCGCCCCGCAAGATGATCGGCCCAAAACCGATCATATTCTTTTTTCTTTAATGGGTCGCTCAATACTCCATAGGCTTCTGTGACATCCTTGAACCGCTCTTCACTTTCAGGGTCATTGGGATTGTGGTCAGGGTGAAGTTCAAGAGCCAGTCGGCGAAATGATTTTTTCAAATCTTCCTGACTGAAATCCCGGGAGACTTTCAGGATGGAGTAATAGTCTTTAAGCTCTTTAGTTCGGCGGGCCATGGGCTGATTCTCTACATTCCGAGTTTTTGGGGGTAGGTGGCTTCTGCCACTTTTGGCCCTTCTAATTGGGTCTTAAGCTTCAGGGTAGCGATTTGATAAGTCTCGTCTGAATGCAGGCGTTGTTTTAAGTTTTCAAAATGAACCTTTATCGGTTTCGCTGGAATATCTTCATCTCGTTTCTGGGGGGCAATTATAAAATATTTCCCCCCCAGGACATCGCGATACTTACGTTTCATATCCATCTTATAGGCCTGATAACCCTGAATATTCTCTGCCCCGGCATAAGGGGATTCGTTTAGAACTTTGTACTGTTCAGGAATATAAACATTGGCGAAATAGTCCGGGCCGAGGGAATGGTGAACGGTGGTCTTGACTTTTAAAATCCGCAAGCTCTCCTCGGTCGGAATCATATCCATTTCCACCAAATAGGTTCGATCATGAAAGTTAAGATTTTCAAGAAATACGATTCCATACAAGGCGTTGAATTTGAATTGTAAAAAGATGCCTAAAAATACCCATCCAAAAATTTTCCAGAATTTTCTCACTGTAGCAGACCTCGTTTTATTCAATTTTTATGGTAAAAGCGGAGATAAACCATTAAAAAAATTATTATCCAGAAATCATCGGTCAAAAGCAATAGAGTCTCAGTTATCTAAGAAGTTTTTAAATTTGAATCTCCGCGTGAGTTTTATTACATTGCGCCCTTTGTCCAGTCAGGGTATCTTTAATAATTCAATTTTTATAGACTGAAGATGTTTTAAATTTTTGAGGAAGGGTCGCCTTGAAGCAGGGAATGTTAATTGTTTTTGAAGGAATAGATGGAACAGGTAAAAGCACACAATGCGAACTGCTAGCAAAGTTTTTGACTGAAAGGCAGGTCCCCAATATTACTTTAGCTGAACCTACTCGAGGAACATGGGGAATGAAAATCCGTGGGCTTCTCAGCGATGGCAGGCAAGATGTAAGTCCAGAGGAAGAATTGAGCTGGTTTATCAATGACCGAAAGGAGGACATTGAGATGAATATAATGCCAGCACTACAGGAAAATAAGGTAGTGCTTATGGATCGGTATTATTTCTCTACAGGGGCTTACCAAGGCGCTTTAGGGTTGGACCCTGAACAGATTCGGCTGAAAAATGAAAGCTTTGCTCCAATTCCAGACCGAGCCCTGGTCTTTCTAGCTTCTCCCGATATATGTCTGGAGAGAATCGAATCGTCCCGCGACCAGAAAAGTGCTTTTGAAAAACTGGATTATCTGAAAAATGTTCAGAAAATATTTAAAAGTTTTACAGGGCCAAATATAAGGTTCATAGATAGCGTCAATTCTGTGGCCGAAGTTCATAAGATCGTATTGGCTGAGACCGAAGACCTGTTTAATTTTACCGGAAAATGATGAAACAAATTGTATTGGCAATCACGGGAGCAAGTGGGGTTTGTTATGGAAAGCGACTTTTCGATTGTCTTAAATCCCACGCAGAAGTTCATGTGATTATTTCGGAACGAGGCGCTGAACTATTGAAGCTGGAGTTGGACTTGGCGCCTTCCTATTTTTCAGGTGAGCACGTGACTCTGCACAAAACTTCTCGCATGAATAGTTCCATTGCCAGCGGCTCCTTTTGTGTTGATGCGATGGTGGTGGTGCCCGCAAGCATGGGGACGGTGGGAAGAATCTCTGCCGGGGTGTCGGGAACCCTGATTGAACGCGTTGCGGATGTTATGTTAAAGGAAAAACGCAAACTGATTCTTGTTCCGCGTGAAACTCCTTTCAGCACTATCCACCTGAAAAATCTTTTGGCCCTCGATCAGGCGGGGGCTATGGTCCTGCCAGCATCTCCCGGGTTTTATCAGAAGCAGGATACATTTGAAAGCCTGGTGGACTTTGTTGTGGCTCGAATTCTGGATCAGTTGGGAATGGAGCAGACCCTTCTTAAACCCTATGAACCTTAAAGTGTGATGATCTACTTGGATAATGCCGCCACCACCCCTATGGACGCGCAAGTTGTAGAACGGATGCATGAGGCCACGCGTGATTTGTTCGCGAATAGTGGTACGCCGTATAAAATAGGATTGGATGCGAAACGCCTCATTGAAAAGTCGGCAGAATCTATTGCTGAAGCTCTCCGAATACCCTCAACACATCGTATCCTGTTTACCAGTGGCGGCACGGAGTCCAATAATCTTTTTATTAAAGGGCTATGTTTTCCCGATAAGAAAACCGCTTTCCTGGGGCTGGAGCACCCAAGCGTTACTGAGACCCTGGCATTTCTTGGCCAGTTTGGGAATGAACCATTATCGTTACTCTCTTTACAAAGGGAAGGCCGGCTCAACCTGGGTTCAATAGCGGTTTTAAAGAAAAATCGTGTGAAACTTCTTTGTCTTTCTCATGTGAATAATGAGTTGGGCACGGTGAACGATCCTTCTCAAATTGTTTCTGCTTTGGCAAAGGGGTCTCCACAGACCAGGTTGTTTTTAGACGGTGTACAAGCCATCGGCAAGCTCAGGTTGGACCCGAAGATGTGGAATGGCCTTGCGGGTTATTCGGTTTCGGGTCACAAGGTTCATGGGCCGAAAGGCATTGGCCTACTGATCTATGATTCGAAGCTGGTTCTCAGCCCGCAGATGCATGGAGGAAAGCAGCAGTTCGGGGTCCGTTCCGGCACACTTCCATTGCCGTTGATACTGGGACTGGAAACAGCCATCAAACGCGCCGTGGCCCATACCGGGCAAACTCAAGCTCATCTTCAGGCTTTATCCCAACATTTAATTGAGGGATTGAAAAATCTACAGGAACGGCTACCTGAATTGAAGATTCGTTTTAACTCACTAGTTGATGCGGATAGCACACTCCAATCATCAGGAATAGTTAATTTTTCCTTTCCTCCTGTCGAGGGCGAGGTCATTCTCCACCATTTGGAGGCTAAGGATATTTTTGTCGGGCTGGGCAGTGCTTGCAGTGCACAGTCGAAGGAACCTTCCTGGATTCTTATGGGAATCGGGTTAAGCGAAGAGAGTGCGCGTTGCAGTTTGCGCATTTCTTTTTCTCGCGATAATACCTCAGAAGAAATTGACCAGTTTCTGGAAGCCTTCGGGAATGCTTATCAGACTCTTTATCCTGCCTTTTTGCAAAAAGCTGAACATTGATGATGGAAAGAAGAATAATCTTGATCCGCTATGACGAGATCGGGCTCAAGGGACGAAACAGAAAATTTTTTGAAAAATGTCTCCTGAGAAATATCAGGCGTGTGCTTTCAGGCGCAGATGATATTAATTATAGTTCATCCCGTGGCAGGATTTTTTTGGATATTCCCTCAAGTCTCATGTCGGAATGCACGGTCAGGTTGAAGACCATTCCCGGTATCGCTTCGTTCAGTATCGGGGTTTCGATGAGCCCTGATTTCGATGCGATTTCCGCTTTAGGGATCCAGTGGATTGAGCCTGAACTAGAGTCGGTAGATTCTCTAAAGTTTTGTGTTAAAACCCGGCGGGCGGAAAAGTCATTTCCCAAAACCTCACCCGAAGTGAATTTCGAGGTAGGCTCGCGCATCATGAAACAATTAGGCTCAAAAGGATTGACGGTCAATATTACTGAGGCGGAATATATTCTTGAAATAGAAATTGGACGTTCAGAGACGGTGGTCTTTGATAATCGTGAGCAGGGGCTGTGTGGGCTCCCTGTAGGTAGTTCCGGGAATGTGCTTTGCCTGCTATCGGGAGGAATTGACAGCCCTGTTTCCGCCTTCATGATGGCGTGTCGAGGGTGCCGGGTTCATTTTGTATTTTTTGATAACCAGCCTTTTCTTGGCAGGGGGGGGTATGACAAGGTTTTAAGTCTCGCAAAAAAGATCAATCGCTTTCAGGCGAAAGCAACTTTGCATGTGGTTCCCTTCGAGGAGATGCAGGGGATCATCCGAGACCATTGCAATGAGGAAAACAGGATTATTCTTTATCGGCGGATGATGTATCGCATTGCAGGGGAAATAGCAAATCGTCAGAACTGTATGGGGTTGGTTACTGGTGAATCGCTGGGGCAGGTGGCTTCACAGACTTTGGAAAATCTTGCCGCTGTTTCCTGCGTCACTTCATTAAGTGTGTTTCGACCTTTAATCGGCATGAATAAAGAAAGTATTATCAAGAAGGCAAAGGAAATTGGTACCTATGAAGTCAGTATTGAGCCACAGCCTGATTGTTGTTCAATTTTCATGCCTAAGAACCCTGTTATCCGGAGCAAGATTCCTTTTCTGGAAAGAGATGAGGAAAAAATTCCATGGCAGAAGTTAAGCAGTAATGCTCTTGCTCGAATGGAAATCATCAAGGTAGATGATTTATGAAGCCGAGGGTAATTTTTTGACCTGAGGACTTTCCGGAAGCTCTTTTAACAGGTCGCGGATGGTTTTATTTGCTATCGGATGCAAATAGTCCCCGGCAAATTCGCTGAGCGGTAAAAGGACAAAACGCCTTTTAGTCATTTCCTGATGAGGGAGTGTGAGAGCAATGGAATTGATCACGCGGTCCTCATAAGCCAGTAAATCCAAATCGATAATTCTTGGCCCCCATTTTTCCCGCCGTTCTCTTCCAAAGTCTTTTTCAATTTTTAAAACTATATCGAGCAATGCTTCCGGATTCAGAGAAGTCTGTATGGCAACGGTAGTATTGACGAACCAGTTCTGGTTGATTTTGCCAACGGGTTCTGACTCGTAGAAGCTGGATTGCGCCACGACTTCAATTTCCGGCGTGGCATTGAGAAAGCGAGCCGCCTTCTCGCAATTTTCAGCAGGGTCTCCTAAATTTGAGCCGATTCCGATAAAGGCTTTATATTTCATGTGAAAGGCCACTAGGCTTGGGGCCAGAGCGCGATAGCTTTCGCTGGTGAGTAAAGGGGTTTCTCGGCATGATGAGTCCTTGCAAAGTTCCTCTCACGGGAGTGGGCACTAGAATTCAAACTCTACGGCAGAAAGGCGGGTTTTGATTTCTTTCATGATCTTGATTTCTTCTTCTTCGCCTTTTGCCGCAAACGTTGCTGAAAACCGGACGTAATGACCAGCATCGTCCCAGGGGACGGTTGAAATCAACATTTTGGTAATCAGGAACTGTGAAAACTCCTCGCCATTGGCAAATCGACGCCCACCTTTGATTCCCTTGGGAGCACCTACATAGAGAAAGAATGTGCCGTCTGGCATTTTTGCCTTGAATCCTAACGAGTTGAGGGTCTCAACCAGCATGGTAAGTCGGCGATTGTACTTGGCTACGGTTCGGTCGGTGATACCCGGGTGTTTCAGAGCATAAACCCCTGCTTTCTGGATGCCTGAGAACTGGCCGGAGTCAACATTATCTTTAACATGAGAAAAGCCTTTGACGATGAGTTCGTTGCCGACAATAAAAGCAATGCGCCACCCTGTCATGTTATATGCTTTGGAAAGGGAATGGAACTCAACACCGACATCCATGGCGCCGGGTATCGAGAGAAAGCTTTCGGGTTTTCTAGAATAGGTCAGAGCCGCATAGGCCGCGTCCTGGATAATAATAATATTGCTCTGTTTGGAAAACTCAATGGCCTCTTCATAAAATTCACGGGTAGCATTTGCACCTGTCGGATTATTGGGATAGTTCAAATATAAAATTTTAGCCTTCTCACGGGTGGCTGAATCGATACTTTTTAAGTCGGGAAGAAAATGATTGGCCTCTGTAAGAGGAAGGTTTATAACCTCTCCTCCCAGATATTGGGTGTGGGTCCCCATAACGGGATATCCGGGAACGGTCATCAGGGTAATATCCCCGGGATTGATAAAGATAGCCGGGGTCATTGCCAGACCAGGTTTGGAGCCGATGGTGTGATTGACATGTTTTTCCGGTTCCAATCCTTCAACGCTAAAAACATCTTTCATATATTTGCAGGCAGCGACTTTGAACTCTTCGATGCCGTTATCGGTATAACCTCGGTTTTCTGGTTTTTCCGCTTCCAGTTGAAGGGTTTTCACAACACCGGGATCGGCCATTTCATCCGGTTCTCCCACTCCCATATCGAATAATATTTTTCCTGGGTTCGCATCTTGCGCCGCGCGTTTTGCTCTTTTTATTTTTTCAAATTTATAAATCTTGGTGTCTTTACCAAATTGCCCGCCGCCTAAGCGGTCTGCAAAGAGAGACTGAATATAGCTTTCATCTGGCATCTGAAACTCCAAACTATAATGAAGAAGATTAAATTAAGGTCTAAAAGAAGGGCTTAATCTAGCCAAAAACCTTATCCCTGTCAAGCCGTGCAAAACGATTTCTTCGCAGCTTGAAAACCAGGAAAGGGAGGCTAATAAGTTGCTAGGCTTTGGCAAGGTCTGAAATGCCGGCGCTTTGGAAAGTTGCCATTTCGGAATAAATTTTTACAGCTGCTTCTATCAGGTTAAAAGCCAGTACCGCACCGGTTCCTTCTCCCAACCGCATTTTCAAATCGAAAAGAGGGGAAGCCTCAATGAGATCAAAAAATACTTCCTGTCCGGGTTCTACCGAACGGTGTGAAGGGAAAATATAATCCCTTACGGATGGGTTCATCTTGATGGCCAGGGATGCGCCGGCGCTGGCAATCAGGCCGTCAATAACGACAGGAATATTTTTTGCGGCGGCACCTAGCAGAAGACCGACAATACCGCCAATCTCGAAGCCACCTACTTTAGAAAGAATATCTATGGGATCTTCCGGATCGGGACTATGCTGGTCAAGTGCCAGCTGAATCACGGATATTTTTTTGTCCAGAGTTTTGTCGTCGATGCCTGTTCCCCGCCCTGTAACCTGGCTTGCGGGAAGCCCGCTCAATGTAGAGAATATTGCGGAACTGGCTGTGGTGTTGCCGATTCCCATTTCCCCGGCTGCCAGGAGGTCGACACCTTTTTCAGCTAGCTCTATTGCTATCTGAATACCAATGGTGATGGATTCTTTGGCTTCGGCTCGAGTCATAGCGGGTTCTTTAGCTAGATTTCTGGTACCGAAGGCTATTTTTCTATCCAGTAAATCAGGATGCGGGGCAAATCGATGGTTGACGCCAATATCGACTACCAATACTTCTGCGTTCTGTTGTCTTGCCAAAACATTGATAGCGGCTCCTCCATCAAGGAAGTTCTGTACCATTTGTGGAGTGACTTCAACGGGGTAAGCGCTGATGCCTTCTTTGGTGACCCCATGGTCCGCCGCAAATATGATGACTGATTTTCTGTTGATGGAAGGACGATCCGTGTCACGGATAGCGGCATATTTTTTTGCCAGTTCTTCCAGAAGGCCGAGGCTCCCCGGTGGTTTTGTGAGGGAATCGAGATGAGTCTGGGCGTTTCTTAGTCGGAGCGATGGGATGGGTTTTATCGATTCCAGTGTGGTACGAATAATATCAAGCATGAGTCACTCGGTTGTTGATAACCATCAATTTTCATCAGTAGCAGATTCCTCTTCTTCCGGTTCGAGTCCTGCGGCCTTTTGCGAATAACGAAGGTATTTAATGATTTCGGTGATTTCTTCAGGTGTTACATTATTTTTTTGTGGAGGCATTTTATTGATGCCATTCAGCACGGTCTCGTTGATATCGGCATCAGAGAAGTTGCCAGCGAGATACTCTTCATTAATAAGACTTGGGGCTTGAGTATATTTGCCAACTGCGTCTGGCCCGTGGCAATTGGAGCAGGCTCTATGGAAATACTGTTGACCTTTCTTATAAGGTTCTGGCACTTCCAGTTTTGGGCTTGGAGTACATGAAAAAGTAAAGAGAGCAGAGAAAAGTATGAAGACAGGAAGTTTGAGTTGTTTCATGAGTAGATTGTTATTTTCTTTTGACAACGTCTGGTTTGCCGTCGTGGTTTCTGTCTAATTCAATGCGCTCTATTTTTCCAAGATCGTCAAAATATTCCCAACGGTCTACCGTACCATCAAAATTTGTATCGTGCTCCACTTTTTCCAATTGTGTGGCATTACGAAAATATTGCCACTGGTCCGGATCGCCGTCATGGTTGGTGTCAAAGTTGACCAATTCCAGAGTTTCATTGGCCCCAAAAATTTCCCACTTATCAATTTGCCCGTCATGAGAAGTGTCGTATTTCACTTGGTCAATATGACCGTTATTGGAAAAATATTGAAAGACATCCATTTTTCCGTCCTGATCTTCGTCTGTTTCCAGACGTATCACTTTGTTGTTCGGGCTATATACTTCACGCCAGTCCATCAGTCCAGAATACTTGGAATCTTTTTCAATGTACTCAAGGATGAAGCTGTTGGAGTAATGTTGAATCTGATCCATGGTTCCATCCAAATTACGGTCCAGTTCAACGCGGACAGGTTTTGTATTACCCGCAAAAATATCAATTTGGTCAACCTTTGTATCCCCGTTCTTGTCATATTCAACTTTCAGCAGATGGCCGTCTTCTGATTTATGGTGCCATTGGTCCAGTGTGCCGTTGAAATCGCTGTCGACCTGAATTACCTCAGCTTCTGAAAGCGGAGGCAGAGCAAGAAGGAGGAACCCGGTTAGAAAATACTTTATTGTCGATCTAGTCGCCATCATGGCTCATTCAGTATAAATGAAATGGGAAGTTTAAATTTAGTGGAATCTAAGCCTAGAGATTCCGGAATTTTTGGGTAGGGAGCAGCATTTTTTATAGCGTCCAGTGCCGCCTCGTCCAAGGATTTATGGGGGGAAGCAAGTACAATAGAAGCATTTAACAGGTCGCCATTGCGTGCCAGCGTAAATTCTATGACGGGTTCTCCTTCCCATCCGCGTTCTTTAGCTATAGAAGGATAGTATTTGGCTTGTGCTATTCTTCCCCGAATGTTGGAAGAAAAACCTTTACGAATAGATTCGAGGTCTTGGCCGTAGGGATCGGTTTTTTTTGCGAGGTGTCCAGAGGTTTCTGGTGTGGAAGCTTGAAAAACCTTCTTCGATTCTTCGTCAACGAAATTTGAAGGAATGGCAGTAATTTTAGCAGGATGCGTTCTGGACACTGGTATCGAACGCTCCACCGTTTGCACGCTGGGTGTTGGAGATGTTTCAAGGAGTGAGGGAATTAGCTCCCCGGTAACTTTCCTGACTGTAATCTTTTTTTTGAGGGAAGGGCGGGACGCGGTATATGTTGAACTTGATAAGGGTCGCTGAACTGTATTGGAGATCATCACAACTGGCTGTATTTGTAAACGGGTGTCCATGTTATCAGAAGTAGGAATGCTGGGTTTGACGGGTGCTGGCACCTTTCTTGAAACAGGGCTGGTGTGGCGCGAAACGGGCTGGAAGAAGGGAGATGCTTTTAGTGGTTTTGGGTTCTCCTTGTAGCGTTTCGTCGTTTTCTGCCGGGTGGTTGAAAACATCTTTTCCTGCTCCAGGAGAATATTTGTGATTTTTATGGGTGGAGTTTCTGCTTTTGGAATAGGTTTTTCCCATGACGAAAGTGTCAGGCCGACCATTAAAAGAGCGTGAATGCCTGCAGAGATTCCCATTGGGATGGATAATAAGCTCCTGCTTTTATGTTTGAATGACATCAGATAAGGTCAGGAAATAGTTCAAGTTTGCAAATTATTTCGGTCAAAATCATCCCAGCCAATACCAAAAGGGACGCTATGAACATGATTTTGTGGCTATAGGTGATGTCGGATAACTTCGGTTCCCGTAAATCATCTCCAATGAATGGTTTTTCATTTAATTCGCCCGAATAAAAACTGGATCCACCGAGCCGGACTCCCAGAGCCCCTGCCATTGCTGCCTCGGGAAACCCTGAGTTTGGGCTGGGGTGCTTGGCCCCATCCCGGACCGCCACTGCCAGAGAATTTTTAGCGCTCAATCCACAAAAGCTCGCGCCCACAGCAATGATAGGCAGTGCCAACCTTGCGGGAATCCAGTTTGCCAAGTCATCCAGACGGGCAGAAGCCCAACCGAAGTCCTTATAGGTTTCATTTTTATACCCAAATAATGAATCCATAGTATTGATCGCTTTATAAGCAATTGCCAGTGGAGCTCCTCCCAGTACAGCAAAAAATAAAGGGGCAATGATTCCATCGACGGTGCTTTCCGCAACCGTTTCCACTGTAGCTTTGACAATTTCTTTTTCCTGCAAGTTGGTGGTGTCACGACCAACAATATTTGACAGGCTTTCCCGAGCCTTGATGAGGTTGGCTTCTTTTAGATATTGCAACACTGGCTGGCTTTCATCAAAGAGGCTTCGAACGGATAAGGTAGTATAGATGAAAAAAACCGATGCGGTCAAGCTCAGCCATGGGTGAACATGGTTCAATCCCTGAGTGATCGCCCATACTACTAAAAAAGATGCGGCTACAACGGTAATGGTTGTAATGGTTCCGGCTAATTTGAGGTTGGAAATAAAATTACGGGAAAAGTTTTCCATTCTGTGAGCCAGATGCGCGATGGTTTTTACTGGATGAGGATAGCCTTTGGGATCACCCAGTAAAAGATCGGCTATAAAAGCGATGGCGATTTGAAATGTTAAACTCATTTTCTCAACCCTGTCTAGAAGATGAAAAATATTCAGAAATAGAATCTACTAGCTTCTGATTATCTCCGCGCGCTCTCAACGAAATCCGAAAAAAACTTTTATCGAGCCCTTTAAAGTTGCCACAATTTCTTATGAGGAGAGACTGCGATAATAAATGCTGATATAAACCTCTGCTAGTGGATGCTGGGTTACCTTGAACACGGAACAAGAAAAAATTAGCTTCAGAAGAGAAAACCTCGATTTCGTTGAGGGTATTGAGAGCTTGAAACATGAAGATCTTCTCGTGTTGCATCCAGTCCTGGGTTTTTTTTATAAAATGTTGGTCTGAAATAATTTCGCAGCCAACAGCTTGGGCCAAAGCATTTACCGACCATGGGTATTGGTGGGAAGCAATTTTCCGGATTCTTTCTGGATGCAGGACTCCATAGCCTACTCTAAGCCCGGGAATCGAATAAAATTTGGTCAAAGATCGAACCAAAACCAAATTTTGGTTTCTCTTTAACAGACTCCAGGCAGAATTATTGGGAGAAGAAAAATCGATAAAGGCCTCATCAATAATCAAAATAACATCGCGTTCCTCGCAGTATTTCTGTAAGCGGGGAAGGAGTTCGCTGTAGAGTTTTCCGGTGGGACTGGCAGGGTTCCCCAAAATAATGGCTCCCAGTTGAGGGATAGCATCCAACTGAGGAAATAGCTCTGAAGGATTGGCTTGAAAGCCTGTGTCGGCTCTTAATGGGAGCGAGCAAGGTTGAATGCCGAATGCCGAAAACGCCTTTTCATATTCAGAGAAACATGGGTCAAGGATGGCAACCTCTTGTCCTTTGCAAAGTAAGTGAGGCAGGAGATAAATCATTTCCGTGGAACCGTTAGTCACACGGATCCAATTTTCAGGAATTCCTGTTGTGGCAGAAATCTTTTCCTTCACTAAGGTACAGTGAGGGTCCGGATATTCCTCTAAAAGTCGCGGTGTTTCCAGTAATAACTGTGATATGTGAGCGGGAAGGGACGTGGGGTTGATACTGGCGCTAAAATCAATGAGTGTGTCTGGATTGATTCCATGCCTGTCAGCCGTAGCACGCGGATTTCCGCCATGCTTGGGATAAGAGACGTCAGCTAATTGCAAATTCTCTGGTTTCTTGTTATCCGTCATTGTTAGTCGGATCTGTAAAATGGACTTTAAAGCCAGTAGATGTTCCCCGCCATTTATTATAATAAATCAATTTTTCAACGGGCAGTCGTTGTCCCCATCCTGCTGTTTCAAGCATGGGTTTGGGGTAAAAGGATTTCGTATGCCCGACACATAAATAAGCCACTGGCTGGATATGGTCGGGGATATCTAAATCCTCTTTCAATTGAGCATTGGATAAAATGCTCACCCAGCCGACCGCGAGCCCTTCCGCACGGGCCGCAAGCCAGAGATTTTGCACTGCGCAACAGGTGCTGAATAAATCTGTTTCAAAGACTGTGTTTCTCCCTAAAACGTTGGGTCCAAAACGTGTGCGGTCGCAGGTCACGCAAATATTGATCGCGGCATCCTGAATGCCTTCCAGTTTGAGAGAGTTGTAAAGTTTTTGCTGGTCGCCACTGAATTTTTGAGCTGCCTCCTCATTGGAGGCCTTAAAGTTCATGGCAATTTTTCTTTTTACTTCTGGATCAGCGATCACCAAAAAATTCCAGGGCTGCATGTATCCTACGGAGCCAGCATGATGGGCGGCGTTTAAAATCCGGCCTAATTTTTCAGGATCAACAGGTTTGGAGATGAAGTGGCGCACATCTCGACGCTTGTAGATCGCTTCATAAAGTCCCTGCTTTTTCACAGAGGAAAATTCGTGACCAGAGATAATATCCTTGCCTTCCTCTTTGTTATGCTTTTTTATGGAGGGCTTTATAGTGACAGGGATCCCTGATACCATATTGACGACTTCATCAAATTCAGATGCTAGAATCTGGTTGGCTTCGCCTGCGATATCTCGAAAGGATCTTGCAGAAGATTCCAACGGAACAATTCCAGAACCCAACTCATTCGTGATGACAATAATATCGCTTACGCTGCTTTTGCATTCGCGGATAAATTCATGGACTCGTTCCAGTATGGTTTCCCGTGCCATATTTTTCATGGTCATATTACTCAACCATAGGGTAATGCAGTCTAAAACAATGAATCCAAGCTGGTTTCTTTTATCCCTTAAAATACTCGCCGGATCAAGAGGCTCTTCAATAGTGATCCATTCCTTTCCACGGTCCTTTTGGTGTTTTTGAATTCTTTCTGCCATTTCATCATCAAGCGCTTCTGCGGTGGCTAAAAATATTTTTAAAGCATTCCTGTTTGTAGTCAACTCGAGAGCATGACGGCTTTTGCCACTCCGGCTTCCACCTGTGACTAAAATAGTTTTTCCAGACATAAAATCATCCTGTGTTGGAAATGGCCTTCTTATTAAAGTATTGAAGCACTCATTCCACCGATTAATAAAAATACGGTTTCAATAATTTCTGTTGTGGCACCAAGAGTATCTCCTGTAATACCACCAATCTTGCTTTTAAAAAATAACAGTAGGCTGGTAAGTAAAAGAGTAAATATAACCAGGCTTGCCAATGCTAATACCCAGTTCGTATAAAGAATAACGGCGAAGGGAAGAGGACAGAATGTTAAAAGAGAAAACTTTCCTCGTTGATAAAAACTTTGCGCCAACACTCTCTCGGATGGAACATGGTTGACAAAAACCAGACCTATGACTTGTGCCGTTCTTCCTAAGGCTGGCGCCAAAACCAGCCAGATTAGAGATTCTGAATGGATTATTCCAGCCCCTCCGACCAGTTTTAGGAGCACGCAAAAAAGGAGCGCCAGCACCCCCATTACGCCGATGCGTGAATCTTTCATAATTTTGAGGATCTGCTCTCGAGGTCGGTGGGAAAAAAAACCGTCTGCAGTATCTGCTAACCCATCCAAGTGTAAGGCTCCTGAAATGACGACCAAAAACAAGACATCCCCGACGACGCGGATTTCCGGATAAGGCGCCAGATCCAACAGGTGGTCCAAGCCATAGAGTATGCCTCCTATAGCAAGGCCAACGAGAGGAAAGTATAAAACTTGCCTCCCGTCGTTGCTGATTGCACGGGTCGGTACTGGAATAATGGTTAAAAAACCTATGGCGGATAAAAATTTCAAGTCTCACGTTTTTAGTAGATTAAAACTCTATACCCTTTTGAGCAGGAATTCCCTGCTCCGCAAAAGGGTGTTTGATCATCTTCATTTCTGTTACTAAGTCGGCCATTTCTATCAATTTTTTTGGGGCATTTCTTCCTGTACAAACAACGTGGGTCATTTCTGGTTTATTTTTTATAGTTTCCAGAAACTCATCCTCCGGTAAAAATTGATAATGTAAGACGTAGTTGATCTCCTCAAATATGACCATTTCATATTTCCTGCTGTTCAATTTTTCTTTGACAATCTCAAAGGCTTTGCGGGCGGTAGCCTTGTCCTGTTCGGCATTGTTTGTGTCCCAGGTAAAACCGTCGCCCATGGGAATAACTTCAACATAAGGAGACAGCTTTTCAAAGGATTTTCGTTCACCTGCCTTCCATTGGCCTTTCATGAACTGCATGATGAATACATTCATTTTATTGCCTGCGGCGCGCATGGCTAAGCCGAAAGCGGCAGTGGACTTGCCTTTTCCATTTCCCGTGTTGACGATGATCAGGCCTTTGCGCTTTTTGGGATCTGCTCCTGATGGTTTTCTCATAATGTATTTTGCAGGACAATTATTGATATATTGCTATAACTACCCGAACACTCTCCCATTGTGGTTTTGTCGGCTTTTTCATTATCTAGAGTCAAAATGCGCCTTGTGTATTAATATACATTATTAGAAACCTGTTAAGTGGCTCAGCCACTCTTTATTTGATGCCCAGTAAATGTGGGTGTAAAAAGAGTGGCAGTTTCTGATGCTAAAGCCATCTTTTACGGGCACCTCTGTTTTACGGTGACTATTCTTCCATTTTGGTTGTTCATGGTTCTTTGTGAAAATAGAATAGTGGAATTCGTGCCCATGGAGGATTAGTTTTCTGTTCTTGTCCGAAGCTTTGCCTGGTTTTAGTTTTCGGTAGCCTAAAGTCAGTTTTTTAGCCTGGATAGATGTGGAGTAGTTGAAAAGGCCGACCATGGGAATTCTCCTGCCCGCTCCATCGGTAATATGTTTTCCTAAATACATGAGTCCACCGCATTCCCCGATAATCATTTTCCCGGAGGATCCAGCTTTTTTGATATCTCTCATTATAGGGCGATTCTTGCTCAAGGATTCTGCATATAATTCTGGATACCCTCCTGGAAAATAATAGCCGTTCATATTTTCTGGTAAGTGAGAATCATGAAGTGGCGAGAAAAATGAAATGTTGAAACCCTGATGCCTAAGAAAGTCAATAGTGTCCTGATAGATGAATTGAAATGCCGCGTCTTTTGCTATGGCAATGTTGAATGAATTGGGCTTTGCTTTTGTTTTCCATCGTCGAGGAGCCTGTTTGGTATTTGATGTAGGCCTTGATGATCTTTTCAACTTAAATACTTTTAAAAGTAATTTCAGGTCGATGTGGGACTCGATATGCCTCGCCCATTTCTGATAGATGTCAGTATTTTGCTCAAAGCTTTGGTGCAGTCCTAAATGGCGGCTGGGTATATTTAATTCGGGCAATGTAGGTAGACAGCCGACAAGTTTTGCCGAAGTATGGTGTTCAATCGCATTTTTTATAATTTTTGCATGGCGAGCACTATTGATATTGTTGGCAATGATACCGATCAGGTTTAGTTCCGGATCAAGGTTCATATATCCCAAAACGACAGCTGCTGAGGATCGAGCCATGGCCCGGCCGTCGATAACGAGCAAAACGGGCAGATCAAGTAGTTTGGAGATTTGTGCAGTAGAACCTTTTTCGGATTTTGCCGATGCGCCGTCATGCAGTCCCATCACTCCCTCAACGATTGCGATGTCATCCTCAATCATAATATCGTTAAATAAGTCCTGAACGTATTTTTGAGAACACATGACGGTATCCAGGTTATAACTTGGTCGACCGCATGCTCTTTTATGGTGACTAGGGTCAATATAATCCGGGCCAACTTTGAAGGGTTTTATCGAATATGCCTTTTGCTTAAGCAGGTGCATGAGTCCCATTGAAATGGAAGATTTACCCACCGAACTATGAGTTCCTGCTATGACGAAACCTTGATGTTTCTTCAAAAGCCTCATTCCGGATGATTTGCTCAAATTAAACGTCGTATTAGGTTTGTTTTTCTTAATCAAATAAAGTTTTTCTAGTCAGCTTCATTGAACCAAGCGCTCAAGCCTTCCTCCTGACCAGAGGATTTTCCTAATCAGTTGAACGTATAGACGAAGCCGGCATAAGCGGCGGCATCAGAAGTCCCCCGCCTCGAGATTTCTTCGTATTCTTTATTGAGAATATTTTCACCCCGTGCATTGATCTCTAAATTTTTATTGAGTTTGTAACTTATAGAAGCCCTTAAGGTGACAAATCCTTTCACGGTTCTTGAGCCGGAAGCGTTATCCAGGACACCGCTTCTTGCCCTTACGCCCAGTTGGCTGAAAAATTTATTTTTCCAGTTATGCGAGACTGTAGCGGAATACTGGTGTTTCGGGCGACGCCTTAAAGGAGCGTCGGCTATTGAATTAACTGCTTCGTTCCAGGTGTAGTTGTTGGAAAGGTGTAGGCGGTAGGGTAGTTGTACCCCCACAGAGGCTTCAATGCCTCGGGATTTAGCCTTGCCGATATTAACAAAAGGGGCATTCGGCACGAATTCAATCAGATTTTCAAACTCGGTGTTGAAAAAGGTCAGTTCCACTCTTACAAGTTGGTTGAAAAGATCCTTGTCCATTCCGATTTCGAAAGACTCTGATGTCTCCGATTTTAAGTTTGGGTTGCCATTTACGGGAAAGGCGAGTTCGTTAAAAGAAGGTGCCCGAAATCCCGTGGCGTAGGCACCGCGCAGTCTGAAATCCCATTGTTTAAAGTTGTAGGCACCTTCAAATTTATAGGTCAATGCATCCTCAAAAGTGTCATTGATATCTTTTCTGAACCCGGCGGTAAGAAGAATCCTATCTTCCAAATCAACCTGACTTTGCAAAAAATAACCTTGATTGAAGGTATTTTGAGTGAAACCGTTCCGGTTGTTCCTACCATTCCGTGCTCGGAGCTCAACGCCAAATACGGTTGAAAGGTATTCATTAATATCAATGTTGTTTTGCAAGTCGGCAATATAGGTTCTGTTAAAAATTTGATCGTTATTAAATTCTGTATCTGGTTTATTAGCATCGTATGCCATGTTTGGATTAAGCTTAATTCTCCACCGTGGGGTGATTGATTTTGAGATGGGTGAAGCTAGGTAAAAGGATTCAAATTCAGTATCACGAAATTCTCGATCTCCCGTTGTGGCATCCACATCTGCGTAAGATCGTGTATATCGACCGATAAATTCAGTTCTTCCATCCCCGGAAAAGCTGGTGCCCACCCTGCTGGTGATGGAGGTGTTTCCATAATTGTCTTTTTCGGTGGCGCCTCGGTTTTCGTTGAAGCTTGAAAAGCCGGCAATATCAGTCCGGGAAGCGGAAACAGAATAGTCGATATCATCAATAACACCCGAACTGCTGATGCTTTCATGAAATGAATCGAAGCTTCCGCCTTCAAAAGACAGGGTGTGGGTGGGAGTACCGCGCCCTTTTTTTGTGGTAATATTAATCACACCGCCCACAGCATCAGAACCCCAAATGGTACTTTGGGGGCCTCTGAGAATTTCAATACGTTCGATGTTTTCAGTATTCAGGTTTCGAAAGTCGAATGCTCCGGTTGTGTTGCCGTTAACTCTGATGCCATCAATAATTACCAATGTGCTTTTTGTGCTCGCACCTCGCATACGGATGGTTGCCTCTCCTCCTACTCCGCCTTGCTTGAAGACACTGAGACTTATGTGGTCTCGTAAAATATCTTCAACCTGGAGTAGACCGGACTGTTTGATTTCTTCTGCTGTGATGACAGTGATGGAGCCGGCGTATTTTTCTTTTGTGGTTTTCAATCTACTGGAAGAGACTTCGATTGGTTGTAGTTCTTCAACAGTTTCTTCGGAATGCACAGGCATGACTGCTAATGAAAAGCAGAGGATGATGAGCGTAGCTAGCTGGATATGATTTTTCAATGCTTTCTCCCTCGAGATGTAAAATCCGGCAGGTCTCCTGACTTGGGGCCATCTACTCATCGCGCCTTCCCATCAAACTTGACAGTGGTTAACCACGACTTTTATTCCCTTTACAGTTGCGGGGCAGTGTTGG
Source organism: Nitrospinales bacterium (assembly GCA_965263085.1). Taxonomy (GTDB): domain Bacteria; phylum Nitrospinota; class Nitrospinia; order Nitrospinales; family VA-1; genus LS-NOB. Next base: position 546,747 of record OZ253582.1, on the reverse strand, counting down.
GATTTAACCAAACTTCCCTTGACCGGACTTTTGTTTAAATTACTGTCGAACTATTGGAGCTTTCTTTCGATCGTTTCCATATTCATCGAAGTTTTTATTAAATCCGCAAGCTTGTTCAGTCCGCGGGTTCTAAATTGGGCATAGTCAAATTTATTTTTTGGCTCTGGGATACCTTTTTCGCTTCTTATATAACGTAAAATATTTTCCCGGAACAGGTCTTTGTCCAAAAACCCGTGTAAATAAGTGCCGAAAACAGTTCCTGCTTCGTTTGTGATTCCATAATTCATTGGGTTTTCACCAGTTGAGGTGGAGAAGAGGGCGGGGTAGGACGTTTTGAATGTGGTTCGGCCCATATGGATTTCATAACCCTCGCACTGGACGCCCTCTGGAAATACACGGCTTCTCGCAGTTTCAAGTTGTACTTGTCGGGTTAGCTTTTCTGGCATGAGTGTGGTTTCAAAGTCGAAAAACCCAAGCCCATCTGCTTCCTTCTCTCTACTCTCCATGTTTCCAGGATCTTTAATTATTTTCCCCAGCATTTGGAACCCGCCGCAAATTCCAAGGATCATGGCTCCGGCTTCATGGTGTTTCAGGATTTCCCGAGTCAGGTATTGCCGGTTCAAAAAGTTTATGTCGTCAACGGTATTTTTGCTGCCGGGAAGAATGATTAAATCAGGTTTCCAAATTTGTGTGGGGTGCTGAACATATTGAATCGAAATAGAAGGGTCGTGAGCAAGTGGGGACAGGTCGGTAAAATTTGACATTCGCGGAAGCTCAATTACAGCGATGTTTAAAGTTTCCTGTTCATTTCCATTTGCCGAATAAAATCTTTGAGGTACAGAATCTTCTTCATCAACAACCAGGTTTTGGCAATAGGGGATGACTCCTAAAACCGGTTTGCCCATCATCTTTTCAAACTGTTCAATACCCGGTTTTAAAAGCTCGAGGTCGCCACGGAATTTATTAATGATGAAACCCAGGATTCTATCCTGCTCGTTCCTGGAAAGAAGGTCATAGGTTCCTTTTAACCACGCAAACACTCCTCCTCGGTCAATATCCCCCACAAGGAGAACCGGTGCTTCAGCCTTTTCAGCGATGAACATGTTGACAATATCTGTCTTTTTTAGATTGATTTCAGCCGGACTTCCTGCCCCCTCAATAATAACTAATTCGTACTTTTGTCTCAGTTTAGCCAAGGCCTGCAGGACTATCTCTTTATGTTGTAAATGACGAGAATAAAAATCTTTGGCATTTCTGGAGCCATCCGGTTTTCCCATCACTATGACTTGCGAATTATTGTCTCCTGAAGGTTTTAATAGAATAGGGTTCATGAGGATTTCCGGTTTCAACCCACAAGCTTCAGCCTGATAGACTTGAGCGCGTCCCATTTCTTCTCCATGCTCGGTCACGAAAGAGTTTAAAGCCATATTCTGAGCCTTGAAAGGTGCCACCTTGACTCCGGCCTGGTAAAAATAACGGCAAAATGCTGCTGTCAGAATGCTTTTTCCGACGCCCGATCCGGTTCCTTGAATCATTAAAGTTTTTGCCGTCATAAATTCACGCCTGTCTTTTTCTCTTCAGGAGCCAAACGAAAAAGGGGCCTCCCAATATTGCTGTGATAATTCCCACCGGAATTTCTGTTGGGGCAATGATGGTTCTTGCCAGCGTGTCGCAGGCTACCAGAAAGCTTGCTCCAAAAAACATGGATGCGGGAATCAATATACGAAGGTCCGGGCCGACAAACAGTCGTACGGTATGGGGAACGATTAACCCGACAAAACCAATGGGACCGCAGGTTGCCACCACTGTTCCGGTGATGAGTGAGGCGGTGATAAACCCGATCTTCTGGATTCTGGCAACGTTTACTCCCCGGCTGGAGGCAGAATGAACTCCGGTGCTGATGAGGTTTAGATCTCTGCTGATAAACATCAGGATAAATATTCCCAAAAACACCATCGGGGAAATAGATAAAACCGTTTTGTAGTCGGTGATGTCTAATCCTCCCATAAGCCAGCGGATAATTCTAAAAGACTGGCTGAAATCCGAGAGGTAATGAATAAACATCACCATTGCGGCGAAAAAAAAATTAGCAGTTACTCCAGCGAGAAGAAGTACTCCAGTGGGAAACTCGCCATGACGGGTTCTGACCAGACTGAACACTAGTAGAATGGCACCGAGCGCACCTAAAAATGAAAATAAGGAGACCACTGGGATTCCTAGCAGGGAAACATTTAAACTCAAGGCAATGGCAATTACCGCCCCTAATGCTGCTCCGCTAGAAACCCCCAGGGTAAAAGGAGCCGCTAGATCATTACGTAAAAGTGCTTGGAAAATTACACCGGCTACTGACAAGGCGGCACCGCTCAGGGCACCGAGAAGGATTCTTGGAAGTCGGACCTGAAAAAGGATACTTGCGTCTGCATTATTGGAAATATTTATGCTGTCAGAGAATGCACGAGCCAAGCTGATTTTGCTGGAGCCAATCAGCGGAGTGACGCAAAGGATGACTATAAATAATATAAAAAATATAGAAAGAGTCGTTGTGTAAGACCGTAAATTCATATCAGGGCACTGGATTTCAACTTTTGATAACCGGATGGACCTGGATGTTTCCATCTTTTGAGCTCAGGTCGATTTCTATGCCGTATACCTGTTCTAGAGCATTTTTTTCCAGTACTTGTTTGGGAGTTCCGCTCCGTATAATTTGACCTTCGTCTAGAAGTATAAGGCGATTACAGAAACTGGCAGCAAGGTTTAAATCATGCATGGCCATAATCAGAGTCATGTTGTGCCCTATGTTGAGATTCTTTAAAATTTTCAGTATTTGGATCTGATATTTTAAATCCAATGCGGCTGTGGGCTCGTCCAGAAGCATCATTTCCGGTCTTTGCGCCAAGGCACTGGCGATCATGACCCGCTGTTTTTCCCCTCCGCTTATTTCATTGAAATACCGATCTGCGAATTGAGAGGTCTTTGTGGTTTCCATGGCAACCCGGGTTATTTCAAAATCTTCCTCACTTTCAAACGACAGGGGAGAAAGATAGGGGTGCCGCCCCATCAATACGATCTCTGAAACTTTGAAAGGGAAAACCATCGGGTGGTCCTGGGGAATCCAGGAAACAGATTGGGCAAACAGCTTCTTATTGATTTTTGCGACAGGCAATTCTTTAAACTGGATAGATCCGGAATCCGGTTTCAGGAGTGTTCCCATAATTTTTAGGAGGGTGGATTTTCCGGATCCGTTCGGACCGATCAATCCTACGAAGTCCTGTTTTTGGATGAGGAGAGACAGGTCTTTCAGCACCGTCGCGGTTTCATAGGCGAATGAGATGTTTTCCAACTTCATCAATGTCATTGGTTTCCGTGAAAACTTGTTTTTTGGGTCGAGTTCTTGAAAATATCTGGATGTATGGCGTTGGAAAACCGTTTGACGATTTTTAAAAGCCGTGGGCCTGGTATCAAAATATAATCTGCGCCGATAAAATGGACTTGTCTGTTCTTAACAGCTTTGATCGTTGGGAATCTTCCCCAATCCTTAATTCTGAGGTCGATTTCCTTTTGGGGTAGGTTTGATTTTGGACCGGCCTCTATAATAATCTCCGGTGACTTCTCAATGATATATTCCTTAGACAGCTTAGGGTACCGGGCTGGAGAGTCCCTTATAATATTATTTCCCCCAGAAAGATTTAGGAGTTCATTTAAAAATGTACCGGGTCCCGCAGCATACAAATCCCGGGAGGGATCACTACTATCCCCTAAGAGCAATAAAACCTCTTTTCTAGGTAAATTTTTCAACCGTTCCTGGTAAAAAGCAATTCCCTCATTCAAGCGAAGGAGTAATTTTTCTGCCGTCTTCTGGCAGTCCAGTGTTGTCCCAAATTTTTTAATGGATGCAAAAATTTCAGCTAAATTTTCCATGTCCACTTGGAGAGTTTTGATACCGAGGCTCTTGGCGTTATTAGCTATTCTCTGATTTTCAGATGCATGGATGATCAAGTCAGGAGTTAATGAGGCTACTGTCTCCATACTTGGATTGATCATGCCGCCAATGCTTGGAAGTCGACAGGCTTCTGCGGGATATTTGCAAAAATCGGTCACGGCAATGACTCGATTCCCCAAGCCTAATTCGAAAAGGGTTTCAGTGATGGAAGGAGAGGTGGAAATAATCCGGTTTGCTGACTTAATGTTTGCATCGCCGGCCCAAAGTGAAGATGTTGGAAGGAAAAGGACGCTTAGGATAAAGAGTAGTGCTGCTAGAGTCCCTTGAGCTTTATGCTTCGGGGCTTGGATACTAATATTAAGAAAAAACGAATTGGATGATAGCAATCTCACTGGAATACCTCGTTCCAGCGAAATGAGAGGAAAAGCACGGAGCTTGGCTTAACTCACCTCAGGCCGCGAAGGTTTGATTAATTTAATAGGGTCAGAATCAGGTGTTCTGGCTTCCGGATCGTTCTACTCCCGCGCCTTCCCATTTGAAATCAAACAGTGGCGAGTTGCGGGAATCGTCCTCGGTTACAGCGGCGGGTCCGCGACGGACTTTAACCGTCTTCCCTGCGACCGACCCCAACGAATTTAGTGAAGCATAGCAAACTATTTGTGAAAGTCAATCTATCTTATATCTGTGCATCAATATTTTTTTGTATTTTTTTAATGGAGAAATTTGGAGTGAAACATAGGAGCTTGAAGAACGTCGAATTGGTGGGGGGTGCGGACAACCCTTTTTCTTTTCAGGTATTGAAAAAGTCGCACAAGTCCTGTAGGTTTTCCGACCTGACTTCATGAGACTGAGTGGTTTCTTTGGATTTTACCAGGTGACCATGATTTTTCATTTCATCCAGAGCATGGTCGGCCAGGAAAGGAGGAACCACCTCATCGTTACTGCCGAATATTCCGAGTATAGGAAGAGACTCTTTCCTTTTTATAATCGGGTTTTGTATTTCCGGTAGGAAGCCGCAAATAGATGCCACTTTGAACAGAGTGTGTTCTCCAAGAAGGGTATAAGCTAGGGAGGCTGCACCTCCCTGAGAGAATCCCCATAGGCAGGTTCTCAGTTTTCTTTCAGGGTTATCCTCCAAATAATAACTATAGGCAGAGTCGATAATTTCCGAAGTATAGTTGATAAAGCTTTTCACTGTTTCGCTTTGTCGGGGGCCGTCCTCCCACCAACTCCAGATTCCGTCTCCGGCGTTCACCGGACCTTCTGGGAAAACCATTAGGGCGTTTTGGAATTTTAAGTGGTTTCCCTGGACAAGCATGTTCTCAGGGGTAGAGCTTGCACCATGAAAACCGACTAAAAGGTTGACTGGTTTTTCGGGATCGATTTCGCTTTCACCCAATATGGCTTTTTTGTTGTTCCATTCAATAGTTGAGTATCGAGTTGTCATTAATCAGACTCTTCAGTTTGTGATTGAATAAGATACTCGACCAAAGTGACTGCATCTTCCCGGGTGGTTATGTTGCCCAGAACTTGTGCTTTTTGGACGTAGTTCAAGATTTTACCAAAAAGTGGGGAAGGAGAAAGGCGAAATTGATGAATAATATCGTCTCCGTTCAGCAAGGGCTTTTTATTCATTGCTGGTAGAAACTGGCCATAATAGAATTTTAGTATAAGGTTGCAGAAAGACTGGCGATCTTCCGCATCGGAATCCGCAAAAAATAAAATGATTGAGGCCAATAGCTCCTCATGAAACCTTATGACACCCTCGTAGATTGCATTTAGTTCATGGTTTCCTCTTAAATGTATTTCAGCCAAAGACCTTGCCCCGTTTATAGCTTGCTCAATAAATTGAACCTCCGCATTACTGAGTCTAAGATTTTGAAAAATGCTTAAACTCTGGTTCATCTGCAAAGCTGAGAGCCTTAAGAGGTAATGTTTGTCAAGAAAGGTGATGGTTTTAAATTCATCGGCATATTGAGAGAAGATCTCCCCGGGGTCTTTCAATAGCGATTCTAATTTTTGGTATTGAGTGATGGTTCTGGCTTCATCAGATATTTGGAAAAGACAGCTAAATAGCCCGCATCTATGCATGATCTCCAGCAACGAAAGGGTATTTGGGGTTTTGAAAAACAGTGATAATTCGTACCAAATTCGTTCTGGGGTAGATTCGTTTAGTTTGGTTTTATGTGAAGAGATTTTGGTTAATGTGTCTTCAGCAATTTCAAAACCCAGGGTTGCCGCAAAGCGGAAGGCTCGAAGCATACGCAGTGGGTCGGACGCGATAATAGGTCCCGGCAAGACCCGGATTTTTTTATTTACTAAATCTTCCTTCCCATTATGAAGATCAATGATGTTTTTTCTGCCAGAAAGGAAATCGGATAAGAGTTGGCCCATGGCATTGATGGTAAAATCCCGTTGTGATAAGTCTTCTTCGATATTTTTTCCTTGAAGGTCAGTAAAATCGAGGTGTTGTTTTTGATTCAGGATGACGCGAGTTGTTCTTCGATCAAGGGTTTTGTCTAGCGGAATGCATGTGAAATTCAGGGAGCGAGAAAAGTTGATTCCTGTTTCAGCTGCATTTTTTCCGGCCAAATCAAAGTCGGAACAGGGTTTTCGGGATAAAAAATCTCTCAATGTTCCTCCGACCACGAAAAGCTTTTGGTTCTGGCTAGTGGAGAAATTCAAAAGCTCTAGCAGGATGGACTGGGTCAAAGGATCCATGTATTTAAAGTAAGGTTTTGGTCAACGAGGATTTTATTGTACAGGAAATTGAGTGTAGACGTTTTTTAAATCTGCCTGAAGATGCTTGTGAAAGGAGGTGATAGTCTGGGGCAGAAGGATAGAGTGGGGACGAGTCAGGTCTTCCAGCCGGATGAGAGACGGGCTTGTTTTGAAATAAATATTTTTCCATTTCCTTTCACAAATTGCAGGTCGCTATTAGTCAAAGCCCCGATAATTTGCTGGAGATTTTCGGAAGGCCTGCTTTGCGGGTCCTTGATTAAAAACGGAATCATTTCGTCAATAGAACCCCGGACTTGGTCACTCTCAATGATATATCCGAGATATGTGACATCGATTTCCAGAAATTTTTTAACCAGCTTGAGGAGGTTATCTCCGGCTATCAGGTCTTTGCGGTTCCTCACGCGGTTTACCACGAGACCGGGATTGAATTCACTGATTAATGTGTCAAGTTGTTCAGTATAGTTGGGAAATTTTTCTTGAAATTTTGAACGCAATAATCCGGTGGTATAGGTTTCTATGCTGGCATTTTCTGAATTGGAATGGTCCACCATTTTCTGGATTTCCGGATAAATCTGAAAATCCAGAGACATTTTGCGAAACAAGGCGGCTCGGATGAAGCTGAAGGTCTTCATGACCGAAGTCATTTCTGGGGTTGTCACGACCACACCCTGAGTGCTGATATTGAAAAAATCAATGATGTTGTAGTTGGTGCCTGGGCCTAAGTCAAGGAGGATGGTGTCTGCCTTAAGATTTTTTATGAAAGAAATTATGTTGCCTATTTTATCAGAAGTAATGTTGGCACTTCCCGGATTGTCTCCTGCTCCGCAGACAAATTTTAGGTTACTGATACTGGTATCAAGAAGTAGGGTTTTGGGGTCAATAATATTGTCATTGAGAAAATCCTGGAAGCCATGGGCAGGGTTGCTGATACCCAGCAGGGCATGCAGGTTGGATGCTCCGAAATCGGTATCCATCAGAATAACTTTTTGACCACTCAAAGCCATTCCCACTGCCAGGTTGGTGCAGATAACACTTTTCCCTATGCCGCCTTTTCCGCCTCCTACGGCGATTATATTAACTGGGCTTGTCATTGTGCTTATGCTTTGAATGAGTTGGGCTCCATATTTGGGTTATTTATGCTTTTTCTGGTCTTTCATGAATATAAACGATTCCAGTAAATCCATATACTTTTTGCTGCCCAGATGCAATCCCGCTGATGCGCTTGAGTAATGTATATGTTCTATAAAGTTCTCTGAGGCATAGTTTTTTTCCGGAATATTCTTTTCAGTGGATGGTGATGAGGAACGCTCTGTGAGCTGCTGATACGGGTTTTCAAAACGAGCCTGTAAAAATTTAAGTTGATCTATCAGGCTATCTAGTTTTCTTGGAGAAACATGTTCATCAGCCGATGGCGATCGTTCAGTATCTAATTCAGGTTCTTGGACTTCCTCAAGTTCCATTGATTCTACTGGAAAAGAGAGGTCCGAAGTTTCTGGTTCAAGTTTAAAATCATCGATTTCGGATTCCGGTTCTTCCGAAATATCAGATTTTGCCAGATCTTTTTCAAATTCACTTTCCGTTAACTGTGAATTGACAGTCTCTGCGTTTTTTCCAATATCGATGGTTTCCTCATTGCCTGACGAAGGTGACTCCAGTTCAAACTCCTCAAATTCGGATTCTAAACCTTCCCCTTTTTTCTCCATTTCTTCCATCAATTTATTGAGCTTGTGTTCGCGTTCTTTGGAGATACTTCTAATTTTTATCAGTGTATAGGGGGCCAGAAAGAGCGCGACCACAGAAAACACCATATAGAGAGGGTTGTCTTGAAGCTGGATGAGGTAAGGTTTAAGGAATTTAAAAGCTTCTGTGCTTTCCAGATAGAATAGGGAATCCATTTGGAACCAGATTTCTTTAATAAACTCTAGGGTAGCTTGCAGGAATTGTTTGACCATTTTATTTGAGCAAGTTGAGGCTTAAGAAAAGGAGCATGATGCAAGACGCTTCTCTTTGGAAAATAAGAATCACCTCTTTCTAAATTCAGGGTTGGGTTTGCCTGACCGGGGTCAAAAAGTTCCTGTTTTGGTGTTTTAGCCTCGATAAAATACAAGAAAATTTCAAGATTGCGCCATCGTTATAACCTAGCTCTAATATTAGCATAAAAATCCAAAAATGCAGTAGAATTAATTACTTGGGAGATTTTTATGAGTCCACTTAGATGTTATAATCGAATAGTATTTAAAAAATATCTAGCTCATTTTGGACAACAAATTAATGGGAAAATTATCGGTCACTATCATTACTAGGAATGAAGAGAAGAATATCGAAAGATGCCTTGAGAGCGTAAAGTGGGCTGATGAAATTATTGTTCTGGACACAAACAGTACGGATCGTACAGTAGAAATTTGCCGGAAGTTCACCGATCAGGTTTTTTGTGTAGATTGGCATGGGTACGGCAAGCAGAAAAATTTATGTGCGGACCGGGCTAGCCATAACTGGATCCTGAATATTGACTCAGATGAAGAGATCAGCCCGGAAGGGGCTGAAGAAATAAAGAGGGTCTTGCGGGATGGGCCAAGTCATCCGGTTTATCAATTTCCGCGCAAAAACTTTTTTGCTCAACGTTGGGTCCGCTATGGAGGGTGGTACCCGGATAGGATTTCCCGACTGTATGATAAAAGACAGGTGAGTTTTACCGAACCTCAAGTGCATGAAAAACTGGTTCCAGATAGGAATATAGGTTTCCTGCAAAACCCCATTCGGCATTACTCCTTTTCTGGAATGGAAGACTATTTGGAGCGGCAAAATCGTTATTCCACGCTCTATGCTCGCCAGAAAATGAGCGAAGGGTTCTCCGCAAGCTGGTCTCATCTGGCATTACGCCCTCCAATATCTTTTTTTAAAAATTATATTATTTTACAGGGATTTAGAGATGGTTTTCTTGGGTTATTTCTAGCTACGACTTTTGCGTTTTATACTTTCTTGAAATACGCCAGGACCAGAGATATTTGATTTTTTTGATTCAGGTTTTCTCCTTCCTTTAGCGTATTAATATGACAGGATTGACGAGTTTGAGATAAAATGATTCCACGTTTAGGTTTTGCCGTTTACAGGGACTATCCTCGCACTCGGTCCCCCTTGCGTTTACCGTTTCACCTTGATGAATCCATCAGGCCAACCTAAGAACTCCAGAGGCTTTTTTCTTGAATAAAACGCAATTAATGTTATTAATGACACCGGTCATTTTATTTTCCCTTACGGTGCACGAGTATTCCCACGGTAGAATGGCTTTATTGCTCGGTGATGATACCGCTCAGCGTCTTGGCAGGCTTTCATTTAATCCTCTACGGCACTTGGATATTCTTGGGGTGCTTTTTTTCTATTTTGTTGGGTTTGGTTGGGCGAAACCAGTTCCAGTGGACTGGCGGAACTTTAAAAATCCACGCAAGGATATGATGTATGTGGCCATGGCCGGGCCCTTGTCCAATCTGGCTATGGCGGTGGTTTGTAGTTTTTTTATCCGGCTGATATCGCCAGTTGACCATCAATTGCTATTTATTATTTTAACGTATGGGGTTTTTATAAATGTGGCTTTGGCATTTTTTAATATGTTGCCTATGTATCCTTTAGATGGCTCCAGTGTTCTCAAGGGAATGGTTCCCCATGAAATAGCGGAAAAATTGACGGACCTGGACCGATTCGGGGCAGTGTTGATTTTAGGTGTTTTTCTGCTCGACCATTTTGCGCATACCGGCATATTAGGGAAGGTGATCGGTCTGCCCATCAATTATTCGGTGTTATTTTTGACCCAGGAACAGTTCCCGGTTATCCAGCAGGTTTTAATGGCTACCTTTGCCAGATAATAAACAGAATAGATAATGAAACGTAAGCGAATTTTAAGCGGAATGCAGCCTTCCGGGAAACTGCATTTGGGGAACTATTTTGGAGCACTAAAAAACTGGGTGAGCTTGCAGGATGAGTTCGATTGCTATTTTTTTATCGCGGACTGGCATGCGCTCAGTTCCCTCTATGGAGATCCACACTGTATTAAAGAGTATTCTTTTGAAGTGGCAGTCGACTGGCTGAGCGCTGGACTTGATCCGGAGAAAAGCACGATGTTTATCCAGTCTGAAATTTCCGAACATGCTGAACTTCACCTAATTTTATCCATGATGGTTCCTGTGCCCTGGCTGGAGAGAAACCCGACTTACAAGGAAAAGCAGGATGAAATTAAAAGTGTAGATATGAGTTCTTATGGGTTTTTGGGTTATCCGGTCCTGCAAACTGCAGACATCGTCTTATATAAGGCGGACTACGTACCCGTTGGCATAGACCAGATGCCGCATCTTGAACTATCCCGCGAAATCGTCCGCCGGTTTCACAAGTTGTATAAAAAGAAAGTCTTCATCGAACCCGGAGCGAAAATTTCTAATATTCCCAAGTTGAACGGTGTGGATGGGAGAAAAATGAGTAAAACCTATAACAACGCCATTTTTCTTTCAGATAGTGAAAAGGAGATTAGCAAAAAAGTTCAGTCCATGCTTACAGATCCTGCCCGCGCCCGGCGTGAGGATGCCGGTGACCCTGATGCATGTAACCTGTACCCGTTTCATAAAATCTATTCACCGCAAGTGATGCAAGATGAAATAAGCTCTGATTGCAGGACGGCAAAAATAGGTTGCGGGGATTGTAAAAAGATGCTTTCACAGGCCATGCTTGAAGGCATGAGACCGATGATGGAAAAGAGACAGGAGATACTCACCCGGCCCGATGAGGTGAAAGAGATTTTGCGGGAAGGTGCTCTGAAAGCCCATGCCGTGGCCAAGTCTACCTTAGAGCAGGCGAAACAAGCGATGAAATTGAAGTAGGAGCTTTTGCTCAAACCTTATGGAAATGAAAGACACACTTAACTTACCCATCACGGATTTTCCTATGAAGGCTAGCCTGACTCAGCGTGAGCCAGAAATATTAGCTCGCTGGGAAAAGGAAGAGCTTTATAAGAAAATCCGTCAGTCGGCCAAAGGCAAGCCTAAATTTGTTTTTCATGATGGGCCGCCTTATGCTAACGGGCATATTCACACGGGTCATGCCTTGAATAAAATCCTGAAGGATTTTATTGTCAAAATTATGAGCATGAGGGGATTTGATTCGGGGTTTATACCTGGATGGGATTGCCATGGCCTACCCATTGAGCATCAGGTAGGCAAAAAGCTTAAAGAAAAAAAACTGATCCTGGAAAAGTCGGAAATTCGCAAACAATGCAGGATTTACGCGCAGGAATTTGTTGATATTCAGAGGGATGAATTTAAAAGATTGGGGGTGCTTGCAGATTGGGAGAATCCTTATCTGACGATGAGCCATTCCTATGAAGCGACCATTGTGCGGGAGTTTGGGAAGTTCGTCGAAAATGGACTGGTGTATAAAGGCTTGAAACCAGTTCATTGGTGTACGTCTTGCAAAACCGCTTTGGCAGAAGCTGAGGTTGAACATGCCGACCATACCTCGCCATCAATTTATGTCAAGTTTCCTGTCCAGTCAGGAATTCCCCAAAGTATGGAAGGGGTGAGCCCAGAAAACCTCTCTATGGTTATCTGGACCACGACTCCATGGACTCTCCCAGCCAATCTTGCTATCTGTTTGCATCCCGAGTTCAATTATGTCGCGGTAAGCCATGAAGATGATACCTATATTGTAGCGGAAGACCGCTTGCCGGTACTGGTGTCGGAATGGGAGTTGAAGGATTATAAAATACTGGCCTCCTGTAAAGGCGTGGACTGGGAAAACGCAATTTGCCGGCATCCTTTTATAGACCGGGAGTCTAAAGTCATTCTTGGTGAGCACGTTACTCTGGAGCAGGGTACAGGCTGTGTCCACACTGCGCCGGGGCATGGGCAGGACGATTATATTGTTGGGTTAAAATACGGACTGGAGCCTTACAATCCAGTGAATAACGCCGGTGTCTTTGTTCAGGATGTGGAACATTTTGGAGGAATGTTTTTTAGGAAGGCTAATCCAGAGATCATTGAAAAACTCAGGCAGGATGGGTTTTTAATTCTTGATGTAAATATCAGGCATTCCTATCCACATTGCTGGCGTTGCCATCAGCCGATTATTTTCCGGGCAACGAACCAATGGTTCATTTCAATGGACAAAAAAGATCTGCGTAAAAATGCTCTGGCGGGTATTGACCGGACCAAGTGGATTCCGGAATGGGGCCGGGAACGGATTTACAGCATGGTTGAAAACCGTCCTGATTGGTGTGTTTCTCGGCAAAGAGCGTGGGGAGTTCCGATTACTTTGTTTACCTGTAATGCCTGCGGGGAGTTTGTAAACTCCAGCGAATTGTTTCAACGCATTGCCGAAGGAGTGGAAAAGCACGGGGCTGATTTCTGGTTTGACGCGGAAGAACTACTGCCGCAAGGAACAGTCTGCCAATGCGGGGGGAAAGAGTTTTCTAAGGAGAGCGATATTCTTGATGTCTGGTTTGATTCCGGCGTCAGCCATGCGGCGGTTATTGAGAATGACCCGGAACTTCACTGGCCCGCCGATCTCTATCTTGAGGGTAGTGATCAGCACCGAGGATGGTTTCACAGCTCATTGTTGGAATCCATTGGGACAAGAGGCAAAGAGCCTTATAAGGCCGTGCTAACACACGGTTATGTGGTGGATGGGAAGGGTAAAAAAATGTCCAAATCCGCTGGCAATGTAATTGCACCTGAAAAAATCATTGACCAGTATGGTGCGGAAATACTCCGCCTTTGGGTGGCCTCGGAGAACTATCGTGAAGATATCCGTATCTCTAATGAAATTTTAAAGCGCCTGACAGAGTCATATAGAAAAATTCGCAATACTTTCCGATATCTGCTGGGGAATCTTTATGACTTCGATTTCAAAGAAGACCGGATACCTATTGATAAAATGATCGAGTTAGATAGGTATATTCTTTATCGCTTTAATGTTTTACGGGATAAAATATTAACGGCTTATGAGAACTATGAATTCCATGTATTTTATCACTCGTTCTCAAATTTTTGCATCATCGAATTAAGCGCATTTTATCTGGATATCCTCAAAGATAGGATCTATACCTATCCGGTTAGATCACATGGAAGACGCTCGGGCCAAACTGCCTTGCATATTCTTATGATGGGAATGGTACGTTTGATGGCACCTATTCTGAGCTTCACCTCTGAGGAAGTCTGGTCATACCTCCCCATGAAAAGCGTTGATGAAAAAAGTGTTCACCTCTCACAGTTTCCGGAACCCGAGAACGTGAATTTTGATGATGCTCTTGTTGAAAAATGGGAGTTTCTCGTTAATTTAAAAGGAGAGGTGAGCAAGGCCCTGGAAGCTAGTCGAAGAGAAAAGGTGATTGGTCACTCCCTGGATGCTATTGTTGAACTAGAGTTGCCTGAAAAATACCAGAGTATCATTAAAAGTTTTGCCGATGAATTAAAATATATCTTTATCGTTTCTGAGGTGAGGTTGGTGGATAAGCTGGATGGGAAAGGGAATGTTTATGAGAGCGACTCTTTGCCTGGGGTGAAAGTTTTTTCAAAAATGCATCCGGGAGAAAAATGTGAACGTTGCTGGAATTATTTTGAATCTGGTAACCAGGCAGGTAAAGCCAATGGTGAAATTTGTTCGCGTTGTGAAGTTCACCTTCATGCGGCAGGAGCTTGAAGGGTTTGAGGAATAAATACTTTTTGCTGTTTTTCGTGTCTGGGGCCTTGATCGTGGCGGACCAATACGCTAAGTTCATGGTTTCGCTTCATATTCCGCTCAATCACTCAATAAGGATAGTTGAAGATTTTTTTAATCTGATCCATATTCGCAATTCTGGGGTAGCGTTTGGGTTGTTTGCAAGCCAGCAATCCGAATACAAAGCCCTGATATTCATAGCCATATCTACTATTGCGATTATGGCGATCCTCGTAATATTTCACCAGACCCCTAGGGAAAAGAAAATAGTGCAAGCCGGCTTGATTTTGGTATTTAGCGGTGCGATTGGCAACCTTATTGATAGAGCTCTTCATGGTGAAGTGATCGATTTTGCTGATTTTTTCATTAACGGATATCATTTCCCGGCCTTCAATGTTGCTGATTCCTGTATAACCATTGGCGTAATCTTGATGGTGGTGGACTTGTTTGCTGGGGAGTCACGCCCTGGTTCCCCGGCTGATACTCTTTAGTTCCTATTCTTTTTATTTGCTGCTTGTGCCTGCGAAACCGACTTTAAAGGTAACCTTGAAGAAATGACAGGTCTTCTAAAGGACATTAATGAATGACGCGCTTAGAGGTTGAAGTTTGTGCCGATCATATTGTATTCCTTGAATTCAAGAGGGTCGATCGTCTCAGGGTATAGGACGCGGACAAAATTTTCGGCCGCTTTTGAAGAACGGTGCAGGGTCAAAGCCACCTCATCCTTAAATACCATAACGTGTAAAAAGGCATAGGGATTTAATATTTCCTGCTGTGCCATATAGAAAAGAGTTTCTTTCTCATTTTCCTTAACATGATCCGCTAAAAGCTGAATTGCTTTTTTGCAACGGTCAATTGAGTGAGGCCGGATCTGATAGCGAGCTGTCATTAGAATTGGCATAAAAAGCTCCTTGGGAAATGGGGCGATATTCGGATTATAAGACAAAAATAAAAAAACCGGCAGAGTCCTCTGCCCGATTATGGAGGAAATTGCTGTTTTATTTAGCAACAACGTTTTCAGCAAAAATGCAGGTACCGTCTTTTAAATAACTACTCCGATTTGGCTCTGATATCATAACTTGAGGTAAATTGATTAATTATTGCGGTATGGATGGAGATTGAAACGAAAGTGACGCATTCAGAATCTAAAATTGTCCTGCTGGTTATTCCCCAGAATCGATTTTGTGACCAGCAATTATTAGATT
The DNA here is from genome assembly GCA_965263085.1 of Nitrospinales bacterium. Taxonomy (GTDB): domain Bacteria; phylum Nitrospinota; class Nitrospinia; order Nitrospinales; family VA-1; genus LS-NOB. The sequence continues at coordinate 531,162 of OZ253582.1, read as the reverse complement.
TAAAAGCTGTTTTTGATGAGGCACTGCTGAAAACGGTTATCCTTTCGAAGTCGGGAAATGAAGCTGTCGGGGAAATGAAAACAAGATTGGTCCCCGATGGGATTTTAGTGGATTGGGACAAAAGGTATTTACCAAATAAAAAATACGATGCGGTGGTGATCGTGGGAGGAAAGGGCGCTAAAAATTCGATATGGAACGATCCGATCCTGCCTCAAATTTTAACCGATCATTACCGATCGGGGAAAGTGGTGGGTGCTTTAGGGCTATCAGTCGTTTCTTTAGCTAGAGCCGGACTGCTTGTTGGCCATGGGGCTTCTGTTCCAGATAATGAAGATTGTATTCAGGAGCTTGAAGACGCTGGGGCTTTCATTGTTGGAGAATCCCTCACTTCTTCAAATCGAATTGTAACTGCCGGAGACGATTCCAGTGGAAAATTGTTTGGAAAAAAAATTCTAGAACTTTTAGGTTTCACTTGAACGCTGGTTCAGGCATTTGCGGCTATCGGTAGTTCGTGAATGATATGTCAATTCCGAAGTCTTTTCCCTTCAGGCTTGCCATAACGGATTGAAGATCATCTTTATCTTTTCCGGTTACTCTAACCTGGTCATCTGCTATCTGAGCCTGCATTTTTTTTAAACCCAAGCTTTTTATGAACTTTATGATCTCCTTCCCCTTGTCCTGAGGGATTCCCTGTTGGATGGTGATAACCTGTCGCACGGTATCTCCAGAAGCGGGTTCAGTATTTCCATAGTCTAATGCTTTAATCGATACTTTTCTTTTGATCAGCTTGCTTTGTAAAATGTCAATGACGGAATTAAGCTTATGTCCATCATCTGCAAGAATGGTGACTCGGGCACTTTTTATATCCAGTTCGGCCTCGCTTTTACTTCCCTTGAAATCAAACCGTTGACGGATTTCAAGCATTGTCTGATTGCAGGCGTTTTGAACCTCTGCCATATCGGTTGTGGAAACAATATCAAAAGATGAACTTTTAGAGGCCATATTTTATAGTCCCGGTTTTGATGTTTGAATAGCCAAGATGCCACTTAATGAGTTTGGTTGTGATTATCCGGTCTTTTAGAGCACTCCATAAGCAACCATTGCATCGGCAACCTTTACAAAGCCCGCAAGGTTAGCTCCTTTTATATAATCAACGTGATCTTTTTCTGTTCCGTAATTAATACACTGCTGATGGATATTATGCATGATATTCTTCAGCCGTTCTTCCAGCTCTTCTCTACTCCATGCCAGACGAATACTATTTTGTGTCATTTCGAGCCCTGATACAGAAACACCTCCGGCATTGGCGGCTTTTCCTGGGCCAAAGATGATTTTGGCATCAATCAGAGCTTTACTGGCTTCATGAGTGGTTGGCATGTTTGCGCCTTCCGAGATAGCTATAAAACCATTTTTAATCAGATGCTTTGCGTCCGATATTTCAATTTCATTTTGGGTCGCGCAAGGGAAGGCTAGAGATCCTTTCATGCCCCAAGGTTTTTTGTCCTTATGAAACTCGCATTTATACTCTTGGGCAAATTCTGAAATTTTTCCACGGCGGTTGGTTTTTAAATCAATAATGTATTCCAGTTTTTCTTCATCGATGCCATCTGGGTCGTGGATGAATCCAGTCGAGTCGGACATGGTGATGACTTTGCCTCCCAATCGCATTATTTTCTGGGCGACATATTGGGCGACGTTGCCAGAACCCGAAACCAGACAGGTTTTTCCCTCTATAGAGTTGCCCTGATGTTGCAACATTTCCTCCATGAAATAGGCGCAACCATAACCCGTGGCTTCTTTTCGTATCAGGCTTCCTCCGAATTCAAGAGCCTTGCCCGTCAGCGCTCCTGTGAACTCATTTTTCAGACGCTTATATTGGCCAAACATAAAACTGATTTCCCTTGCACCGACCCCGATATCTCCAGCAGGCACATCCACGTTTTCACCAATATGCTTGGAGAGCTCCATCATGAATGCCTGACAAAAACGCATGATTTCCTGTTCAGATTTGCCTTTGGGGTTAAAATCCGACCCACCTTTTCCAGAGCCCATGGGCAGAGTGGTCAGGCTGTTTTTGAATGTTTGTTCAAAACCTAGAAACTTGAGAATGCTCAAATTAACAGAAGGGTGAAATCGAAGGCCACCTTTATAAGGCCCAATGGCGTTATTAAATTGTACGCGGTAACCTCGGTTGGTGCGGATGTTCCCAGCATCATCTTCCCAACAAACCCGGAAAATGATCGTCCTGTCAGGCTCGGTCATTCGCTCAAGAATTTGGTGTTCTATGTATTTTGGGTGCTCATTGACGAAAGGAATGACGCTGGCGGCAACCTCTTCAACTGCCTGATGGAACTCAATTTCTCCAGGGTTTCTTTTAACTAACCCATGCATGAATTCATCAATATTCAAGGTATTAGTTCGCGCCAACATATTTTTACCCCTTTCAGTTAAATATAGGAACGCTTGGAAATAAAAGTGTCCTATAATGATTTAATTTTTTTTATTGCAACTTGAGTCGAAGAATATTTTAACTCATTAAACCCTATTTCCTTTTATATCATGAATTCTAAAACACATCCTATTTTAATTGAATTGTCGCAAAGCTTACCTAAAACCTCCATGACTTATAAATATATCCATGGACCCGAAGGTTTTGCCGAGGTCAGTATTCAGGCGAGGGAAGAATTTTTGTGCCTGAGTGATCTTGAGGCTGATCGGGGCAAGGGGCTTTCAGGAAAAACTCAGTTGGCCCAATATGGTTACGAAAACTGGCTGAAGAATATTGAGGACGATGACGATCGCCTGCGGCTCATAGGTTTTCTCAAACTGGTCATTGAGTTGGCGGAAGAATTAGCGGAAGAAGAGTAAAAGTGGTTTTTAGACAGAGGTGTCATGAATTATCTTTATACGTCTCTGGCATTTTTTTAGGGTTCCTGTTGCCAGTCCAAGTTAGGTATTAACTCGGAACTGGCCCGGTTTGTCAATAACCCGGTACTGGCGGCATCGATTTCCTTCGTTGTTGGGACAGTCTGCCTTTTGGCAAGCGCTGTACTATTGAAAATTCCTTTTGTTGGAATGATCGTGATTTAAGGGAGTTTATTCCCGTATAGTGAATTTTAATGGCCATTGCCTGATTGCGGGCCTTTCCCCCATTTTACGGATGAGATGAGAGCTTTGAAATTCTGGTGGGCGAGGTAATAGACAGAATATTTGCCGCCTGTTTCAGAGTCCACGGTTGTCCAGGTATCAGCAGGAAAATTTTCAAGATCGGTAATCTCTATCGCTTTATCGTCTTCCTTGACGATTACAAGGTATCCTCTTTCCGTTCGAAAATCATTTAGGCCAAACAAGGTCACCGCTGTACCTTTTGGACCTTTCAGGTTGATGGTGTAGTAATCTGAATGCTGATCAAAACCATATTCAGAAAAATCAGCCCGATCCTTATTTTCAGAAAAGCTTAAGAGTTCGGCGCAATGCCCGCATGAGCCATAATAGAAAAGGCTGCGCCTCCATAGATCCAGGTTGGCTTTGTCTGAGGCAAAGGTGGTCGCCGGAATCATCAGGACAAAAAGCAATATGAAGAGTTTTTTGTGGCCATTCATACGCGCATTGACATCGTCCACATTAATGGAACTTTCACCACTTTTTGCCCTTGGCATATATGATTAACTAAATTTTTCCTTCATTTTTTCAATAACCCGCTCATCTACGTGCTTTTCCCAATGGCAGCAATGCCTCAAGAAGCTCAAGAAAAATAATAGTGGAGCAACCAAATAAATTGACCAGCAAAACAGTTTGATAAATGTGATTGTGAATTCCATCGCTAGTTATCCATTCGCTTTACCAACTGCCGCCTAAAGATAAATACAAGTTAATACGCTGTTCCAGTTGGCTACGCCTAATTGCCAGCAGATTGCTTTCGGCAGCTATGGCTTGCTGTTGAATTTGCAATGTGTCAAGTAATTCATTCTCACCTTCTTTATAGCGCAGCTGAGCGATACGATATGCCTTATTGCTTTGGCTAAGTACTTCTATCAACGCTATTTCGCGATCTGCCAGAACTTTCCCCTGGTCCAAATTGTTTTCCACTTCCGAAAAAGCAGTTAAGGCTTGTTGCGCATAGCTTGATATGGCCTGTTTTTGTTCAACCGTCGCTATTTCAACGTCGATCTTACGTCTACCGTCATCAAACAAGGGAGCCGCCAAATTGCTTGCTAGCTGCCAAGCAACATTGGTAGGACTTAGGAAGTTGGATAAAGAACTGGAAGCACCACTTACGTTGCTTGTAAGTGAAAACCTTGGTAGCCGGGCTGCTTTAGCTTGATCTGTGGCATCATACGCCGAAGCAATCTGTCGTTCGGCAGAGATAATATCTGGGCGCCTTTCTAGTATTTCAGATGGGATACCAGCCGGAGGTGGCGGAGGTAAATCTGGAAGCTTTTTGCTGATATCCAGCTCCGCATTGGGATATCGTCCCAATAAGACTTCTAGCGCTCGAATTGCATCACGCCTCGAACCTTCAACAGTGATAAGTTGTTCTTGTGCGGAGGCTAGATTTGCACGGTTTAGTGCAACATCTTGCGCAGAAGACAGCCCATTGTCATACTTAACTTGGGCGATGCGCATGGTCTTTTCAAGAATTGCCAAGTTTTTGCGCGTTATATCTGCCTGTAGCTTGGCTTCAATGACTTTAAAATAAGTTTTTGCAATATTCGCACTCAGTGAATGCTGTGCAAAAATATAGTCGGCTTCTGCCGCTTGCGCGCGTGCCTTAGCTGCACGAACGCCTGCACGTATGCGTCCCCATACATCCAATTCCCAACTGACTTGCAAGCCTACAGTGGCGCTAGCGTTAGAAGCACCACCGTCGGCACTTCCTGATTGTGCTCTACCTAATGAGAGATCAGCAGTAGGCTTAAGTGCCGCACCGGATTGCCTGGCTAACAACCACGCTTTATCCATATTTCCCGCCGCTATCTGTAAATCGATATTATTGGCCTTACCTTCCTTGATCAGTTTTAGCATCATCAAGTCATTGAAGCTTTCCAGCCACTGCGTAGGAATATCCGCATTGCTAGCAAATTTAGTAGCCCATGATGTAGGCGTTTCAACGGCGCTTTTGACGGATTGATCTCGTTCACTCTTTGGCGTGGCCGTTATACAAGATGTGGCTGACAGCACTATAATTGAAAGAGTAATCAACTTAGAAAATCTCATAATGCAGTCTCCTTGGCATCCACCCTCATAAAGGTTGCATAGAGTACAGGTACAATAAGTAGCGTTAACAAAGTGGCAAAGCTCAGGCCAAAGATAATAACAACGGTCATCGATTGAAAAAATGCGTCAAAAAATAACGGTATCACTCCTAATGCAGTCGTAAATGATCCCAGCACAACAGGACGAACACGGCTGGCCGCTGAATCGACGATCGCATCAAAACGTGGTTTACCCTCGTCGATTTCAGTATCCATCCTGTCCACCAGAATTATGCCGTTTTGAATAAGTAGCCCTGACAACGAAAGCAGTCCAAGAATACCCATAAATTCGAGAGGAACACCTGTAACCACCAATCCGAATACCACGCCAATCGTTGCTAATGGCACGACCAACCAGACCACTAGAGGCTGGCGGATTTTTCCGAAGGAGATCACGACAACCAGCACCATGGCCAGAAAGCTCATGGGAATTGTTGACATTAACTCACCGTTGGATTCCTTAGAAGCACCTTTTTCACCTCCCCATTCAAAACTGTAGCCATCCGGCAGGGCAATCGCTTCAATCTGTGGGCGAATACGATTGAGTAGAGACGCGGCCAACTCGTCAGGGTAAGGATCAGATTGCGCCTTAATTCTAAACACACGATTTTCACTGCGAATCTGACCATCGCGCCATATCGTCTTAAAGCCATCTGTGATTTGTCCTATGGGCACCATTTTCTCTGTTAGTGGGCTGGGCACCTGAATACTTTTAATGCCTTGGATGCTTGCGTTTTCAGTGTTGGGCAACCGAGAAATAATCGGGATCAAATCTTCTCCTTCTCGATAAACCCCCACCTGTTTCCCTGAGTAATAATTAAGAATGGCATCAGCCAAGTCTTTTCTGGAAACCCCTGCGCGGCGGCCTTTGGTTTCCGAGTAAACAGGTTCAATTACGCTCACTGGTTGACGCCAGTTATCCTTGATTGAAAGCGCACCGCCGTCAGCGATCATGATGGCTTTAGCTTCGTTCGCGAGACGACGCAATATCTTCGGATCAGAGCCACTAAATTCTGCTTCAATCGCTGAACCGCCTCCTGGCCCTAGAATAAATCGCCATGCCTTAGCCTGTGCTTCGGGAAATTTTTGTTCAATGAACGTTTGAACTTCCGGCATCATGCCATTAATGGTGCGATAATCATCAACACGCACCAATAATTGTCCGTAAGCGCTATTAGCCGATTGTGGGCTATAGGTCAGCATATAGCGAATGCCACCACCTCCAATCAATGTCTGCACGGCATTGACACCATCCATAACTCGAACAAAGTCTTCAATAGCCTTCATATCCTGCTCAGTGCGTTCAATTCGTGTGCCTTCGGGGAGCCAGTAATCAATCACCATCTGTGGCGATGTTGATCGCGGGAAAAATCCCTGTGTCATAAATTGTGCACCCCAAATTGACAGTGCGAATAAACCCACTACAGTACCAATGACCAACCAACGTAATCGCAAAGACCAGCGCATGAGTTGCTTGTACTTGACGAAAAAAACACCTTCTGTCTTTACTCTATTTTCTTCCTGCTTCTCAGGAAATAACCAATAACAAACAAGAGGCGTAATGGTCATAGCCAAAACCCAGCTAAACAGTAAAGCGGTCATCACAACCCAGAAAAGATCGCCCGTGTATTCGGCGGTTTGCCCAGGCGCAAAGCCAATCGGGGTAAAAGCAATGACACCGACCATCGTACCGGCGAGCAATGGCCATTTGGTTTGGCTAACAATCTCTTTGGCAATATCAAGTTTCTTTCTACCCTGCTGAACGCCCACCAATATGGCTTCTGTTATTACAACAGCGTTATCGACCATCATGCCCAACGAGATAATGAGTGCTCCCAGTGAAATACGGTGCAGAGGAACATCGATGATTTGCATGGTTGCCAGTGTTGCGCCAACCGTGACAACAAGAATGAAAGCGATAACCATTGCTGAACGTAGACCCATCGAAATCAGCAAAGAGCAGATAACAATAACTAGCGCAGAAATAACGTTGATCACGAAATTATTCACAGAAGCCTCAACGACCTTCCCTTGATGGTAATATTCAAACACTTCCATACCCAGTGGTCTTCGGTTTTCTGCTTCTCGCAGTTTGTTGTCAACTGCTTCGCCTACAACAACCACGTTGCCACCTGCAACATTCGCCACGCCCATAGCGATAGCCGGTTTTCCGTTATAACGAATGATTTTACTGGCGGGTATTTGATAACCTCGATATACGTTGGCAATATCTTTGAGGTAAATGATTTTGCCGTCGACCTCAGTTGATACCAGCAGGTTTTTAATGGCATCGACTGAATCAATAGCACCGGAAGGGTCAATGGTTATACGCTGATCACCAATATTCACACTGCCAGCAGAAACCACCGAGTTTTGTTGTTGAAGAATGTCGTAGAGTTTTTGTATCGACACTCCCAATGCCGCAGTGTTTTCGCGAGAAATTTCCACGAAAATGGCTTCCTTGCGCTCACCTTCTAATCTAACCTTACCAACACCTTCCACCTGCAAAATCTCTTTTTGCAGTTGTTTGGCATATGTCCTTAATTCTGCAGGATTGTAATCATCGCCGGTTATGAGATAAGAGAGGGCGTAAACATCACCAAAATCATCATTAACAATAGGTGTGGAGGCTTCTTGAGGAAGTGAACGCTGCGCATCTTTGATCTTATTACGCAGCTTCGTCCAAATTATCTGAAGGTCTTCTTTCGATTTCGAGAACTCAAATTTAATATCAACGCTGATTTCAGACAAACCCGCAGAAGATGTTGTGCTGATGTCCTCAACTTCTTGCATTTGTTGCAATGCTGTTTCCAACGGTTCTGAAATTTCTCTGGCAACTTCTTCGGGACTTGCGCCCGGATATTGGGTAAAAATCAGTGCTGTTCTAATCGTAAATTCGGGGTCTTCAAACCGAGGCATACTTTGGTATGCGTTCCAACCACCGATCAACGCCAATAAAATAGCGATAACACTTAAGAGCTGGTTCTTGATCGAAAATTCTGCGAGGTTCATCGTTCATTCCTTATTGGTTTACTTAGACCAAGGACGAACTTTCATCCCTTCTGATAAAGAAGAAACACCGGCGGCTACTATCGTTTCCCCTACCTCAAGACCACTCGATACATTCAAGTCAACGCCAACACCTTCTTCAAGCGTCACATTTCTTCTCGTAACTGCCATTGATTCCCTGCTAACCACCCATACATATTTTTGATCACCATCGGTCATAAGAGCTGTAAGCGGTATTCTTGCCTCAACCGATCCGGCGGCCAACTTGCTAGGATTTTTAAACCACACAGTGGCATTCATACCCGGCAAAATATTCAGCCCATCTATCGCATCAAATGTGAAAGTAATTTCATAGGTTTGCGAAGTAGTATCAGCTTCTAACGAAGCTTCCTTAAACTGGACAGGAATTCGACGGTCAGCGGCGACATCCAAAATTAGGTAAGCACTCGATTCAGAAGCTTTTCCCTTCCGTGCTACGGCCATAATGCTGGAAGGTATGTTGATTGATGCTTCCAGCCCTCCATCCCCAAAAATACTAATAGCAGGCTCTCCGGCCTGAACAGCCTGTTGTTCTTGTATCGATATCTTCGCAATGTTTCCCGCATACGGGGCAACGAGCACCGAGTCTTGTACTGCTTTTTCCGCCGATTCAAGTTGGGCCTTATTCACATCACGTTGAGATTTTCGTTGCTCAAGGACACTACGGGAAATGGCATCTTCTTTCATTAGCCGCACGGCTCGCTGATATTCTGCATTCGCATTGTCAAACTGTGATCTGGCTGATTTTAGTTTTGTCTGCAAATCCCGCTGATCTAGATTTGCCAATACGTCTCCCTGTTGTACTTCTTGTGCCTCTACAACTAACAATTCCTTCAAAGTACCACTGACTTCAAAGCTCAGTGCCGACAATTGTTGTGATCTAATCACCGCTGGATAATTCAGAAAATCATCACTTTTTATTTGGCCAACCTCTAGTAGTTTTGCGGGTCTGATCAGGGAGTCGATTTTGTTATCGGATGTTGGTGTTTCAGAATCGCAAGCGGTAAGTAGAAAAACCGTGACTGTAACTAAGGCCAAACGGCTGAGATAGGATGATTTAATTTGCATAGGTTTTCCTTTTATATTTCCGAATGAACTTCCCTATAAAAATTGAAGCTCCTATCATTAAAGAGTAGTGCAAATTTTGCACCTGACCTTACAATAAACCAAAAAGGCATCTATGGGGATAATTCCCATAGATGCCTCTGAATTTGGTAGCGGGGGCCAGATTTGAACTGACGACCTTTGGGTTATGAGCCCAACGAGCTACCAGGCTGCTCCACCCCGCAATAATACTGAATGGTTATTTAACTATTACTGATATGAGATGTGTTGTCAAGGTCTGGCGGCCTACGCTAACATCATCTTTGAAGAAAAGAAATGGGCTCTGGAGGGGGTTTGCCCCAAGCCAGAGCCCGAATACTTGAGAGTTTACAGGTTTGCGTTTTTCCGATCCGGATTGCGGAAAAGAGAAGTTTCGTTGGTCAGCTCACCTACAGCTGGGAAAGTTTCATCAGGATGAATCTTCGCAGCCTTTTCCAGCAAATCTTCTTCTGTCTCTTTATGTTCCTCATTGGGAATACAACAGTCAACCGGACAAACCTCCTGGCAGGCTTCTTCGCCATGGAACCCTACACACTCGGTACAAAGATCCGCCTCGATTTCATAAAAATCTTCGCCTTCGCTGATCGCCGTGTTAGGGCATTCCGGTTCGCATACGCCACAGTTGATACATTCGTCAGTGATAAGTGTCGACATCTTGTTTTTCCTTCTAAGTGGTTAGTGAGCTCAAAAGAACTGAATTATATAGTTAACTGCAAAATTATATTTTGAATTGAAGAGCAACCATCCTCTTCAAGGTGCTCCAAACTATAGTCAATTACAGGCCAAGTCAAGATTTTTTTTAGAAAATACCCTGATTTGGAAGTACCCTAAAAAAACAGCAGGTTTGCCAGCCTTACAGGAAACATATCTCTACTTTTTACCAGCTCTTTCTAGTGAAAATTAACCCTGTTTCCTCCACTGATTTGATATGATTTCGCTATGATTGTCAAAAAAATTCTTATCTACCTTCCCGTTGCGCTGATCCTGTTCCTCCTGCAATCCTTTTACTGGGTCCCCACATACGATAAACAGGCAGTGGACAACCCGGCCCGGTTGGTCAAATATGTGCAGGGCTCCAGCGGCGATGCACATATACTCAATCCCATATTAAGCGCTGACAGCGCCTCCAGTTCTATCAACGAGTTGGTTTTTGATGGGCTTATCGACCTCGACCAGAACCTGAAATACCGACCCCGGCTTGCCGAGTCATGGGCCGAATTTGAAGAAGTCACCCTGACACTCAACACATCTTCCTTTTTACCCGGAGGCATTATCGCTGATACCGCAGAAGACTGGCTTAGCATTCTTCTTTCCGCCCTTCAGCATAACACCGCATGGACCAAAAATCTGCGTGCGATCGAAGTCATCCCCGGAGAAATAGTGCGGGGAGAATTGAAAACCCCTCAACCGGACCCGAAAGTCGATCCAAAAAAAATTTCCTATACTGTACACCAGCCGCCGCGACTGAAATTCACCCTCGAAAAAATCGATCAAGATTTCTTTGTCCCTATCCAAGATTGGCTCGGCGAAGACTATTTTAAAAAATTCCCCTACGATCAATTCATCCGTGCTGATGAACCGTCCAGGCAGGCCGAGTTGCAATCCTCTTACAAAGAAATACTACCTCTGACCGAGCACAACCCTGTCATCGTCTTCGATCTCAGAAAAAATGTTACCTTTCACGATGGCCACCCGTTCGACTCCGGCGATGTACTGTTCACCTTCAACTCGATCATGAACCCTAAGGGAACGTCACCACGGAAATCCGACTATGAGCCGGTGAAAAGTGCTGATGTGCTGGGGCCGCATAAAATCCGTTTCACCTATAAACGATTGTTCTCACCGGCGATCAACTCCTGGTCCATAGGCATCCTGCCCGAACATTTGCTCAATCGGGAAAAACTCATCACCGAAGCCAAAGAAAGAGGGCGCGATGCCGAAATCTTCATCATGAGAGACAGCAACTTTGGCAGGAGTCCGATAGGAACCGGACCGTTCAAGTTCGTCGAATGGAAGTCCGACGAGCAGATACGCCTGACCCATAACGATAACTATTGGGACGGCCCGCCCGAATACGAAGAATATGTCATGCGCATTATCCCCGACAGCCTGACTCAGGAGATGGAGTTCTATGCCGGCGCGGTCGATAACTACTCCGTACAACCGCACCAAGTGGCGCGGTTTTCCACCGAAGACAAATACCAAAACTTTTCGAGTATCGGCTATTTCTATTCCTATATTGGCTATAACCTGCGCAATCCCCTGTTTGCCGACCGCGACGTGCGTGGTGCCCTCGGCATGGCAATTGATATCGACCCGATCATCAAATACATCCTCTACGGCGAAGGCGAGAGGGTGACCGGACCCTACCCGAAAATCACAGATTGGTACGATTCTGAAGTGAAACCACTGCCGCATGACCCAAAAGGAGCACTGGAAATCCTGGAGCGAAAAGGCTGGAAGAAGAATGCGGAAGGGTGGCTGGAAAAGGACGGCAAAATCTTCGAGTTCAACCTCATTACCAACAGCGGGAACCCTGTACGCAAAAATATCCTAACTATTGTGCAAGACAGCTGGCGCAAGATCGGTATCAAGTGCAACACCCAACTTTTCGAATGGGCTGTGTTCCTCAAAGATTTTGTGAACCCCCTCAAATACGACGCACTGGTTTTAGGATGGAGCATGGGCATCGATCCCGATTTGTACCAGATCTGGCACTCTAGCCAGACAGGCCCTCGCCAGTTAAATTTTGTCGGCTATAAGAATGAGGAAGCCGACAAGCTGATAACAAGAATCCGCCGGGAATATGACAGGGAGAAACAAATCACCATGGCGCGGAAACTGCACCGCATGATCGCCCGCGATCAACCTTATACGTTTCTGTATGTGGCGAAATCCACCCAGTTGCTGGATAAGAGGATCGTGATTGTGGAGGTAGATGATGGCGGGCAGAAAAAATATGAAAAGATCTATCCCACCAAAGATGGCCGTATCCGCTACTACTTCAACAAATGGAAAAAGCTGCCACAAATACCGACATTCAGCCCTGCAGGGTAGCTTCTCTTAGGAGAGCACCAGGGTTATTTATGTGGGTCAGTTTAGGATTACTGTTAAATAAAAAAAGATTGATTAAGAGAAGGTACAAAATACTTTATTTCTTCTTAATAAGGTCTTTTTGGGGTGCCGCTTCGCACTTGAAATTACTTTTCCACGCTATTAGCCTCTCCTGCTGAGGAGTTATTCGTCGAGCCAGAGGGTGAACCAGCTTGAGATGGATTTTTTATTGCCGGTCTCGCCATGGTATCCGTCCCAGACGTTGAAAGCGATGGGGATGGGTTTGCCGATTTGGAACTGAATGTCCTGGTCGTTGCCTTTTAATGCGCGTTTTAAAATCAACGAGTACCTGCCAAATCTGAAATAGCCTTTGGCGTTAATGGATGAGTCCTTCTGGGTTGTCCATGTTTCCAGTCCGTGGGCATTCATCTCCGCGGCTTTATACGTTGAGGTCATCCATTTCCATAAGTTAACAGGATGATTGGCATCGCCATTGAGGAAGTAAGGTTTTTGCGTATCGAGACTAACGGGAAACTGTATAGCGATTGCGTCCGGGTGTTTCGGGATGGCAGGTTCGAGTGGCTCCTCTTTCATATGTTTCGGGAGAGGTGGGGCAGGAGACTCTTCAACCGCTGTGAAGTTTTTGAGCGTGGGATCAAGAGAAGGATCATCCCAATGGATATAAAGGGCGATTTCTTTGCTGTTATGGGCCGCCCGTATGGTCAGGCTGCGTACTGTTGGGAAATAGGACTTTGGTTTTGCCTGAAGCTGACCACCTAAAGGGACAAAGCTGGCTTGAGCTTCTTTCCAGATAGGGGCGTTGGGGTCGTCCGCAATTCCCCCATCTACTTTTTTAGCGTGAATGGAATTTTGCGTTTTGGGCTGGGTTGGGGGTGCCAAGGTGCTGACGAAGTTAACGATATCCCAAATCTGTTCATCGCTGAAAACTCTTGATGAGAACTTGGGCATGGCGGTTGTGGATAGGCCTGTGCGCAGTGTTTTAAAAATATCTTTTCGTGTACTACCTCGACGAAAGGTCCAGGGCTGGCTCAGATTTCTCGGCCAGATGGCGCTGGATGAATAATCCACAATACGTTGCGTGGTCACACCATCGCCTCGCCCCTTAACACCATGACACCCGGAGCACTGAGTCATAAATAGGGTTTTGCCCCGTCCTATGCTTTCTGGGGATAGGGCCGGTTCTTTGCTAACTTTTACCACTTTATGGCTTTTGCCTCTTTCCCTGAACTTTTTAAATTTATTGGATAGAGATTTTATGTAAAGAAGCAGGCTCTTACGGTCATTTTCAGGGAGATGTTTCCAGCCTGGCATGGTGGTTCCACGCAATCCGTTGTTGATGACGTTCAGCAAATCCTCATCGGTTGGAATTTTCCCGAACGGTGTGGAGCGGATTTTTATATGGCCTTTCGTCAGGTTTCTCGGTTGTGGCATGGAGTAACCTGCGGCGGGGCCATCGCCTTTGCCTTTATTTCCGTGGCAATAAGCGCATTTTTCCAGATAAACCTGCTTTCCCCTTTCCAGGGAAGGAGGTTCCTGTTTACGGGGTTTGGCGTGCCGTTGTCCTGCGGCGTCGTATATATAGGTAATGATTTTCCAGACATCTTTTTCACTCAAGGTATCTTCCCAGGCGGGCATGGCCGAGTCCCAGGGGTCGTATTTTTCCGGAAGCCCTTGGCCTCCTTTCATAATACGCCAGAAGGTGTAGGCCTGAGGCCGGGAGAGGATTGAGTCGAGGCGGGTAAAATCTGTCGGCGGCGGAAAAAAGCTTTTTCCAAACAGTCCTTTGCCGTCCAGCAAGCCACCGTGACAGAAAAAGCAATGCTTGGTATATAAGGTTCCCCCTTCATTGATTACTTTAGGGTTATTTTTGAAAGGATTGGTCAGGTTTTTAAGGGTGACTGGCTTATTTTTGAAGATAAAGGTTTCAGGCACATCTTCAGAAGGAGGAGGGGTAAACCCCCATGCGGGGGCAGATGTTGCCAGAAAACAAAAAAGGAGCAGGTGAACCCTACCATGCCTATGGGAAATACAGGGTTTCATTGACGGTTTCAAGCTAGCGTCCTAACTCTTTTTCCTTTGCGGTTCCCGGAATGACTGCATTCTTTTTGATTCTTCCCGACTTGATGGTTTCGTAGACAGGCCGAACAACCTTGTCTCCGTCAAACTCAAAATTCAGGTTGATCGTCTCACCCGCGTGGATTTTAATGCTCCTTTTTTGCGGTTTCATCAAATAATGCCAGACGTTAACCTTATATTCTCCCGGCGGAATATCTCCGATGCTGAAGTTTCCATCCAGTTCGGTTTTGAAGTAATAAGGATTCTGTACCCGATAACCCCATGTCTGCATGAACTCGTGCATTCCGCAAATCATTTGCATTATTTTGTAATGTTTTTTGAAATGAATCTTTCCCTCAGAAACTTCCTCGGCGGGGATGGGGATGTTCAAAAGAATTTTTCCTCTTTCTTTTTGGTAGACCTGGCTGTTATGCATGACCGCATCGGTATTGTCTACTTTGAAACTTTCTCCTTGCCGGATGGCATTGACATCAGGGAAGAACTTGCAGTTTTCAGAAAGGATATTGATAGGTTCTTTGTTGAATGGCTTTCCAGCTTCAACATGTTCCAGGGCGATGATGACATCTTTAAGTCCACCGGTCGGTGAAATTTTAAAGTCATCGAGAACCCGGTTCATTTCATCATCGGTATCCACTTCTGCACACATATCAATATTTGGGAACAATATCAGATGATAATGGCGGGGAAAGGGCATGCCGCCGATCATTTTGACATTCCCTTTTAGGGTTCCTCCGTTTTGAACATTGATTTCCTGATAGGCAAAAGCTGGCAGGGAGATAGTTAGCAGGGCAACCAGAGGAAACAAAGCTCTATGGAGGAACAATATTTTTTTCATTCTTAAAACCCTCATATCAAAAGTTAGCAACTTAAAAAGGGGCGATTCGCTTTCGGTTTTTCTTTGAGAAATTCGCGAGGCTATAAAAACCAGCATTCGCAATTACTCTTTCAATGAACGTCCTCAGTTTATAACTTAACTGACTGTTTTAAACTTAACCCATTGAAAAAAAGGATATTTTCAAGGATGCATCACAAAGGATGAGGTCTCTTGAGAGAAAATCATTATCGTGCGAACAAGCTCGAATCTCAGCATAAAGCCTAAGATAATTAAAGGATTACACTTGTTTTTTTAGTATAAAATTCACATCAAGTCAAGGGGGAGTTTTGGGTGCCAAAAGTTGCTATTTTAGGTCTCTTTGAAATTCCTTCCAAATCAGTTTGCCCTGATCTAAAATAGAATTAGAGGTAAAACTCTCTTGGCTTGAGAGCGGATTTCCTAATAAAATATTCCATGAAATGGAGTGTGTCATGCGAAAAATATTTTTCTCATTAGTTGTTATGATTTTAGGGGTGACCCCTGCTTTTGCCGGAGCGCTTTCACCAGGGGAGCAGGCCCCTGAATTTTCTTTAAAATCCATGGACGGTAAACAGGTGGCGCTGTCAGATTTTAAGGGCAAGGTGGTTATAATAGGCATGTTCCATATTTGTGTCCCCTGCATGAACCAAGCTATGGAGTTTGATAAAGTTAGGGACCAGTTTAATGAAGATCAGGTGGTAGTGCTGGGTATCAATACTAATGGCGACTCCAAGGAAGCAGTGGCGGACTACCTCAGCAAGTTCCCGAAGAAGATACGGTTCCCTTATTTGATTGATCCTGTGAAACAGGTTTATCAGTCTTATTCGCAAAGAGAAATGCCAACAGTTTTAATTGTTGATCAGAAGGGTGTTTTAAATACTAGGGTTTCAGCCGTTAGTGCCAATCAATTGATACCCCACATTAAAAAAATGCTTTAATGAGAGTTGGATGGTTCAGTTGGGTTTTTTTCAGGAAGAGAAGAACGCGAAGGGTTTTGTATCCCTCATCAAAAAGAAGGACTACACGCCTTATTTTTTGAGTCAGTTTAGGTTTTCCGACCTCATCTCTTCAACTCTTTCAACACTTTTTTCATATCCTCATGGATGGCTTTGCGGTTTTCCAAGGTATAAAACCGAATCAGATAGGATGGGTGAAAAGTGAGCATTAGCTTGATACCTTCATATTCATGCCAAGTGCCGCGTTCTTTGGTAATAGGCACGTTCCTTCCCAAAAGGGTTGACGATGCGGGTTTACCCAAAGCGACGATGACCTTCGGATTGATGGCTTTTAATTGTTGGATGAGGAAGGGATTGCAGGCGGCAATTTCATCCGCTTCGGGGTCCCGGTTGCCCGGTGGTCGGCACTTGACGATGTTGCAGATATAGGTGTCCTTTTCCCGATTCAGCCCCATACCTTTTTCAATGATTTCTGTCAGCTTTTTCCCTGCCCGACCTACGAAGGGGAGCCCTTGTTCGTCCTCATCGGCACCTGGTCCTTCCCCGACAAAGACAAGGTCGGCTTTGGGGTTCCCCGAGCCGAACACAATATTCTTTCTACCTTCAGAAAGTTTGCAGCGGGTGCAGTCGCCAAGCTCTTTTTGCACTGCAGTGAGCGGTTTGTGGTTGACCATCGAAAATAATTCTGCCTCGCAGGGAATTTCTGTATAACCCACGTCCTTCAAATGAGTGAGATAACTTTTTAATTCCCTTAGCAGAGGCCCTTGTTTTGGAGTTTCCATATTAAAATTCAGGATAGCAAACAGACGTGAATAAAACAAATCGACCTGATATACCTATTGAGTCTGTCTTATAATTCCTTTATAATTAAGTAGTTAAACTTTTTTTGATGGTTCTGTTTATGGGGGTGACTTTTTAATTCCCTTCAAAGCAAGCTTTGGGCGGTGGCGGATATTTTGCGCGGACGCATTGCGGATGATTTCCGTGATTATATGCTCGGCTTCCATATTAAAATTCAGGATAGCAAACAGACGTGAATAAAACAAATCGACCTGATATGATCCTATTGAGTCTGTCTTATAATTCCTTTATAATTAAGTAGTTAAACTTTTTTTGAGGATGGGTATGTCGGGATTAAAGAAGTGCTTGGGATATTCTAGGCGATGCTTATGAATATCTGAACGTTCTGATAAACTGGCTCCAGAGTTGAAAAATCAGAAAAAGCTGACCAAAAAACAAAAACATCCCGACGCTCAAGGGGCAAAAAATTTGAAGCGGTGGTGGCTCCGCCATTTTCGAGATGGTCAGAAAATCCACGGTTTATGCCGCCAGGATTCCGCGCCTGCCGCCAAAAGCCAAAGCCGATTATTGCTTTGTTCTGCATATGTTAAGATGATAACGGCGTGATGGCGGTGATCTTGCCGCATGGTGCGCTATTCAGAGGCGCGGCAGAAGGTGAGATCAGAGAGCATCTGATTGTCAGAGATCAAATGTGTTTTTTGGCACCTCGATCCCCGAGTAAGAAATGCCGCCAGGATTGCTGACCGGGATGTAACCTCCGCTGAAGAAATTGAAGCTGAAAATGTGGCCTTGCAGAATTGCGAAGAATCGATTTTAATTTGTTTCCGCGCTATGTGGACAAAGCGAAGCTGAAAAAGCTAGAATGCGGTGGAAGATGCATTGATCAGGACTTCGCCACCAACGCTGGGGAGTCGCGCTTTTTGCGATGAACTTGGCATTGAGCCGCCGGTGTGAGAAAAGAAAGATATGCAATCAGCTGCTTGATTGTGCTCATGGTCCGAAGCTTTAGGAAACAGCCGAAAAGAACAGCCGTTCAGCGGCTAAAGAGGTAGCGATCAATTAGACTCTGAAAACAAGAACCACTATTCGAAGCTGTATCCTAGCCGGTGAGATTGACTCTGTTGCCTGCACTGATTATTCACCTAACCCCTTTTTTCTTTGTCACTGAGTATTCATTACTTTTTTAAACCAATAGCCTGAGTGAAAACCGCGATTAAAAAAATTATTCATGATGCCCTGGAAAGCAAGCCCAGTCAGCCTGCCGGTGATGCCTAAGAGCTGATTTGGTAAAGCAATAGAGATCGTGAATGTAAGAGAAAAATCTCTGCTTTCTGGCTTACATACTCTTCTAGCAAGGCCAATTAAAGAGCCAACTATCATAGGCTTTTTCGGTCAATTTTTTGCAAGCCCTTATGTTAGAAAGCAGATTAAAAAAATTGCACAAGGCATTTCTGTGCTTGGAGTTTCAAAAGTTTTTCCTTCAATCCCCCACCCTGATGAGCAGAAGAAAATAGCTGATTTCCTATCGGCGATGACAGACGCATAGACGCCACCACCGAGCGAAACCTCGGCTTACAAAAAAGCCCTCCTCCAACAGATGTTCATTATGCAACCAATGATCATCGAACATAGCAACGCGTTTCCAGCGCATTACATCAAACTTAATTAAAAAGCAGAAAAAAACATATCAGTGCACGATGTTTGTGTGGAGCAAGTCCCTGCTTGAGGGAGTTTCCAAAACCATCATTTCATGAAACTCGACTCAAATGTTACCGAAAAACTCGAATCTAGAAATAAAGCGGTAGATGCGTGAAACAAGCATTACGATAATGTTATCGAAGATAATTTCATCGCTCGCTGTGGCTCTCTCGCGCATGCTCTCGGCACGCTGAGAAATGAGAGGGGCGATATTTCTCACGGCAAGGCAGCGCCAAAAAAGAAGCAAAGCACCGATTATTTTGCTAAAACCTTAAAGTAACCGATGGTATCCTCTATTACTTGCTATATGAATTCTTCCGCATAATGGATGAAATGCAAGCAAAAGAGAATCAAACGGCCACAGCACCAAACCGTTACCCCTCAAATATGATGATAACCCCGATTTCAACGATGAGTTGGATGAAAGGTCTGTCAGAGGACTGCCAGTCACGTATAGCCAAGTATATTTTCAATTTTATAGAAACGATTATTTATCTGAACTCGAAAATTGGAAAGAAGCAGAGGCGGAGCGTTATCAATCGGCAAGTAACATTGATCTTGATTTGGAACAGTCTAGCAAAGAAGAAGGTGATCAATGCCCAAACCGAAGCACAGCTTGAGACTAACCTCATCACCCAACTAGGTGGGCAGGGCTATGACCGCATCAACATCCCTGATGAGGCGGCATTACTCGCCAATCTCAAGCTACAACTCGAAGCCCATAACAACACCCGTTTTTCTGCTGAGAATTTACCCGCATCCTTGCCCATCTCGACCAAGGCAATGTCTTTGATCGCGCCAAAACCCTGCGGGACCGCTACAACCTCAAGCGTGATGATGACACTGAAAAATCTATCCAGTTTCTCAATACGCACGAATGGTGTCGCAACGGCTTTCAAGTAACCAACCAGATTCAACCGCTATGATGTCACGATCCTCATCAATGGTCTGCCGCTCGTGCATATTGGCTAAAACGCCGCGGTAGGGAAGCCTTTAACCAGATTAATCGTTATCAGCGCGATAGCTTTTCCGCAGGTCGGCCTGTTTCAGTATGTTCAACTCTTTGTCATCTCGAACGCGAATACTATGCCAATCAGCGCAAACAGAGCCAGACGTTTAAGGACATAAACAAATCTCTGGCTTGAGCGATTTTGCACCACTTTCCTTGATAAATGCCACATCGCCAAGATGATCAGCCGACACATCGTCCTGCATGAAACCAATGGCATACTCATGGTCTTGCGCCCCTATCAGGTCTATGCGGTTGAGGCGATTATTGAGCGCGTGAAAAATTCGGCGGCTTGGCACACAACAGCCGGCAAGACGCTAACCAGCTTCAAAGCCGCCCAACTTTGCCGCAATGCCCGAAGTGGATAAAATACCGTTGTTGATCGCGTTGATCTTGACTATCAGACGATGCGTGAATATCAAAAAGATGCCGTGGGGCAGTGCAAACACCAATGATTGATTTTGCCAATTTCGTCACGACGATCCAGAAACTGAACAAAGCCATCTCCACAGGGCGACATAATCCACAATTATCAGGATAAGCGCGTCGTGATGATCTTTGATGAATGTCACCGCTCACAATTCGGCTCGACCCATCACCGGATTACAAACCACTTTCAGAACGCCCAACTATTTGGGTTTACCGGCACACCTATTTTTAAAGAAAATGCCGTGATTGGTGCAACTGACATTACTGCTAACGCAACACAAAGAAGAACAACATCTTTTCGGTGAAAGCCTGCACCAATATGTCATCACCGATGCGATCCGCGATAAAAATGTCCTTGGGTTTTCTATCGAATATTGGGGGCGACTCAAGCGAAGGGATGGAAGCTTGATTGATGATGAAATGGTCGCCGGCATGAAATCGTTGAGCAAAAGAAGGGAGAGTTTTTAAATATGCCTGAAGAAGAGTGCATTCGCAACGATTTTTCACCCGCCAATGAAGATGACCCTTAGGCTGATGGACACCAACCATCAGAAGAGCCTGATGACATTAATGCCGCTCCTGTAAATTCCTATATCAAAGACTATAATACCACCTTTGAGACCAGCTGTGACTTTCAAATCCCACGATAACTGGTTCAGTGAAGAGTCTTGCGGCTTTATAGAGATAAGTCGGTGGAGAAGGCCGTTGACTGGTTGCAGGATAAGGGCCATGGCATTTAACGATCAGAGGCTTGAGTTGCTAAAGCTCACCCCAACGCCAAATAGTGTTGATCAACTGGCAGATGAAAAAGAACGGCTAACTGGTTAAAGTCTTCCGCCTTCGATGATGACAAGGATCGGGTCATTGTAAAACAAACGGGAGAGCGGACCTATTTTTGTTCGGATATCGCCTATCTCAACCTTGCTGGAAACAGAAGTTCAACTTAGAAGCAAACGAGACTTGATTGAAAAATTCATTGATCAATATTGGAATGGCTTGAAATCAAACGAAGATATCACCACCCTCTTTGAAAACAAGATCGTATTGGCAACGTGAACGCCAAAGCCACCTCAATGAACTTTGTGAAGACGAGGAGCTTGAACTATCGAGTGTCGAGACATTAATCGGTCAAGTCATCATCAGGTTATGTGCCGCGATATGGAGGCGGTTCTGGAAGCGATGGGTTATGACAAAAATATTTTTAAGATTCTTCTGGTTCAGCCCTTTGGTGAGTGAGCAAAGCCTTCCCTTCATTCAGAATTACTGTCAATCGACCTGATATACCTATTGAGTCTGTCTTATAATTCCTTTATAATTAAGTAGTTAAACTTTTTTTGATGGGTATGTCGGGATTAAAAAGTGCTTGGGACCCGGTCTGGCGAATTTGAAACCCTTGCGGATGTGGTGAATGAGGTGGGGGTTGATGCGGCACGTTGCCTGCCTGATACCTAACCCCTGTTTTCTTTATCACTATTATTCATTACTTTTTTAAGATAAAGCCTGAGTGAAAACCGCGATTAAAAAAATTATTCATGATGCCCTGGAAAAAGCCCAGCAGGCCGGTGAGCTGGAGCTTTCCTCGTTTCCTGAGATTATAGTGGAAAAGCCTAAGGACGAAAAACTGGGAGATTTTTCAACCAATGATGACGCTAGCACGGAGCGAGCGCAAGAGTCCGAAAGTGATTGCTGAAAGCTGCCCGCTACCTTAAAAAGGGTGAATTGACAGGCAGAAATCGCCGGGCCGGGATTCATTAATATTAAAATGCCTCAGGAGTTTTTTCTGGATCAAGAATGCTGTTATGCAAGGAGAGGACTTTGGCAAATCTGCTGCAGGGCACCAAAGTTTTGATCGAGTTTGTCAGCGCGAATCCTACAGGCCCTTTACATGTTGGGCACGGGCGAGGGGCCGCTGTCGGTGATGCTCTGGCGAGGATTTTGAAAAAAGCCGGATATAATTTGAGCACCGAATACTACATCAATGATGTGGGTAACCAGATGAACTTTCTTGGCCGGTCCACTTGGCTCCGTTATCGGGAATTGCTGGGCGAGGTGATTGAGTTTCCCGAAGACCATTACCGTGGGGAATATATTAAAGACATCGCCAGCAAATCGTTGAGCAAAAGAAGGGAGAGTTTTTAAATATGCCTGAAGAAGAGTGCATTCCCAAAGGATAGTATTCTTAAAGGCATTAAAAAAGACCTTTCTGAATTCGGTGTGACTTTTGATAACTGGTTCAGTGAAGAGTCCCTTTATAGAGATAAGTCGGTGGAGAAGGCCGTTGACTGGTTGCAGGATAAGGGCCATGTCTATGAAAAGGATGGAGCTGTCTGGTTAAAGTCTTCCGCCTTCGATGATGACAAGGATCGGGTCATTGTAAAACAAACGGGAGAGCGAACCTATTTTTGTTCGGATATCGCCTATCATCAGAACAAGATCAACCGTGGATTTAAAAAACTCATTAACCTGATGGGCGCCGATCATCATGGTTATGTGCCGCGCATGGAGGCGGTTCTGGAAGCGATGGGTTAAATAAAGTGCCCAGGCTTTAGAGATTCATCTGGATTTCCCATTTCCTACTGGATCTGGTTTCCCGGTTTCATGGTTATTACAGCAGGCATCGGAAAAGGGTGTGGTATGGAACAGTCCGCCAGCGTAGACCTTTCCCCTTTGACAGAAGAGGAAGAGTTCGCGATTATTTTCTGATGATGATGGTTATTACAGCAGGCATCGGGTTATTTCTGATGATGAGTCGCTCACGCGGGCGCGATTATTTTTGCTGGACGCTTTGAGAATCACCATTCGTAATGGTTTTGAGTTGATGGGTATTTCGTCTCCGCAAAAAATGTAAGACGGTATTTTTATGATTGGTCATCCTTTGACATCGATAGACGCTCTTAATTGATGAGACTTCTACTTGTAATAACTTTAATGGCGGCTTCTGCGGCAGGGTTCCATTTTTCGGGAGCTGTCAATGGATTTTATGGGGATGGTGCTTCTTCTGAAAAACTAAGGGCTGTTAAGCCTGAATTCAGCCGTAAAAAAGTTGAAGAGCCCGCACCTTATAAACCGGATTATACGTTTTTTAAGACCTTGAATGATCCCACTATGACTCAGTATGTGGATCTCAATGGCAGGCTGATGCCGACCGCGCTTTCACCTGAGAAAACAACCCTTGCCAAAATTGTGGCGACTCCTCCGTTTGTTAAAAAAGCGGATAAACCAGAACCTGTTGTAACACCGGAAAAGAAGCAGAATCAAAAGCCTGAAATTGAAGAGTCGCTTGGCTATGTCGTTCAGGTGAGTTCATTCCGGGATGAGGTGCGCGCAGGTGCTTTGAAAAGTCGTCTGCGGAAAAACGGATTCGACGCGTTTTTAATGCAAACAGAACTTGCCGATCATGAGGGAATCTGGCATCGGGTTTTTTTGGGCAGATATGTGGATGAGTGGAAAGCTCAGGAGGCGGCCAATCTAGCCAGAAACGATTATAAACTGAACGCGGTGGTGGTACGTAAGACCAATTAGCAGGGTATTTGACTATAGAATTTTATAAACGGTCAACAAAGATGGTCATCATCACAGAAGGCCTGTAATTCTTCTACCGGGTCATCAACTCTTTTTCCTCCATAAAACTTTTCATTGCTGTCGAACCAGGTGTTGAAGCGGTAACCTTTGATATCGTCATGATAAAGTTTCCTTTTTTCATCTTCCCCTTTAAAGCTAAAATTTAAACTGGCTTCTCCCTTTTCGGGGATGGTGACCGTCCTTCTTTGTGTTGGAATAAAGGGGTGCCAGGCAACCACCTCATAGGTGCCAGGTGGAATGTTCTCGATAGTGAAGTCGCCATCTGAGTCTGACACGGTGAAATAGGGATTTTGCACCAGATACGCATGAGTCTGAAGGAACGGATGAAGATTGCATTTAATGATGAACTTCTCTGCGTCTTTGCGTGCAAAGATATTACGAACCTGGCTGGATTTAGGTGGTACTGGCCGGTTGCTGGTCTGGTCTGAATAAATGTTGCGGACTTCATAGGTGGCGATTTCATGTTGGATAGGGTCAGTATTTTCCACCATTAGGTTTTCACCGTTTTTAGCGCCGATGACATATTGGTTGGCCCGGCATCGGTCGATGTGAAAGGTTTGGATCTTTGGCGAAAATGGTTTTCCTTTTTCAACCTTGGCCAGATGGATGATGGTGTCTTTCAGTCCCCGGTTTTTTGAAACGGTGAAGTCGAACAAAAGGCGGTGACCTTTCCCATCTGATATCCTTGCGCAGAACTCGATATTCGGGGCGTGGATCAGGTGGAAAGAGCGAGCTTTGGGAACCTGGCCAGAAAGTGTGACACGACCCTTTAAAGTTCCTCCATTGTCTACAGAAACGATGGTGTAAGCAGAATCAATCTGGTCAAATAGCTTTTTTGCAAGCTTGTTGTTTCGTTTGAATAAGGTATCAACTTTTTCCAGAGCTTTCTTGCGTTTTCCCTGTAAATTATATATGACTCCCAGGTCATATTCGGCTTTCACCATCCGGCGGTCCATGCTCAGTGCTTTTTCCAGTTCCTGAACGGCCTCATCCAGCAATTTAACACGGGCAAAGGAAACCCCTCGGTTGTAACGCAGGCCGTGAGAGTCGTACCCCAGGCTCAATGCTTTTTCAAAAGAAAGCAGGGCCTCCTTGTGCATCCCTGTCTGGCTAAAGGCAACACCAAGGTTTGCGTGAATCAGGCTATCTTGTGGGGCGAGTTCAGCGGCTTTTCTGAATTCGGTTACGGCTTGGTCCCATTTCCTTTGCTGGCTCAGCTTCAGTGCTTTTTGGTAGAGCGCTTTTGCCTCCCTATCAGAATCAGAGGTTGCAAAAACCGCCGGGCAGGCCAGTAACAGAGTCATACAGACAACCATGAAACTCAGGCTATATTTTTTAGGGGATTTAATGGTTTTCACTGAGGTCTCCTGTTTGGCGGCGAGGTTTTTATCGACCACGGCGCAGCCAGAGCTTCAACCCTGGTTTCAGCTTGCTTCTCGCTGAATCCGGCATCTTTAAGCTTGTTGGCGCAGGCTAATGTGTCTCAACTTTTTCATATAAATCAATAAGCGAGCGACCTCTCAATCTAAACTTTGTGCCATGATTATGTCCCGTTCTTGCGTCAAAATCTATATACACATCCCCATTTGCAATCGCATCAATAAACTTCTTTTTGTCCAGAGACTGCAACATAAATATTTCTTTGTAGTGAAAATGTAGATTACCGTTGCTTTTTTTTGATTCGGCGCGGACGAAAAAGCAATTATGTAACTTTGTACCAACTTTATGAAACAGATCATCAAAACCCCAATATGGTTGAATTTCTAAGCTTTTTTTAGAAACAAGCGCGCTCCATGTTGGGTGATCAGAAGTATTAATCTTATTGATGTCAAAAGAAACGAGCACTTTCTTTTTGCTTCTGTCAATCTGAATTGAAAAACCTCGATTGCTACACCTATTAGCGCAAATTGTTTGCCTAAAACTTTTTTCTGTACTTGGATATTTGTCACCAGCTTTTTTATGCCTCCACCCAAACTCAGGAAGTAAGATTGATGGTACAAACTTAAAGGCTCGCGGTGATGGCTCCATGTGAAATAACGTAACCAAAGATGTCGTTTCTTTCTTTTGAGCTTTTAATTCCCATTCAGTCGCATTTGGCAGGGGTAAGTTATTTTCTTCTATACCTAACAAATCTTCCAGTGTATTACCAACACCACCATCGTTGTTTTTACGACTCGTTGAAATCCATCCCTTCTGGCGAATTTCTTGTAATGCTTCAATTAAACTTTCTTTTGTATATGTTTTCACTGGGACTACAATAGTTAAAACAAAGTTGCTTGTTGTTGTTTCCTGTTCCTCGGCATTAAGATAGGAA
Organism: Nitrospinales bacterium; assembly: GCA_965263085.1. Lineage (GTDB taxonomy): Bacteria > Nitrospinota > Nitrospinia > Nitrospinales > VA-1 > LS-NOB. The sequence continues at coordinate 504,962 of OZ253582.1, read as the reverse complement.
GGGAGCCTTCTACTCGTTGTCGTGCCATTTCACAATAGTCTGGAGAAATGTCTATGCCGACAAATTTTCTATCAAGCTTCCTTGCGGCTAGTGCGGTTGTTCCAGAACCCATAAATGGGTCTAGAATTATTTTAGCATTAGTTGATGAAATAATTCTCTCAATCAAATCAACAGGAAATGGTGCAGGATGTTTGTTTTTACTTTCTTGATTGAACTCCCACACGTCACCATACGCATTAGCTTTTTTCGCCAATTTGAATTTGGGTTTAGCTATAAGATAGATAACTTCGTAAGTTGGGAGAAAATATCCAGGATTAAAGTTTATCCCGCCTTTTCTTTTCCAGATGATTATTTGTCTAATGGGGAAACTAGAAACTATATCTTGTCTATCTTGTAATAGTCCTGCTTGGACACGCCATTTGTGATTATAAAATATTGCTCCATCCTTAGGAATAATGCGTAGCATCTCAACTAAACATTCTCTTTGCCATTTTGTATATTTTTCATGTGTCATATTGTCATTGTAATGAGAATAACCATTAACAAGTGCTGCATTTGACCATTTCCCTCCCCTCCCGTCTTTCATTCCATTGCCTGTTGAGTTTTTTAGATTGTACGGAGGAGACGTAATAACCAAGTCCACGCTTTCATCTGGAATATGTTTCATTGCATCAATGGCATTTCCGCATATAAATTTATCTATGAAATCAACAGGATAATTTAAATCTTTTAGTTTATTCATTTACATATTCTCTACGAGGGACATTTCTCTTGCAAATAGAAGTGAAACTTACCTATTGCTCATAATTATTGATTCATCAATTTTTTAAGCGCGTAATTTATTTCTTAGTCAATCCAAAAAGACCATCAAGAAGCCCTTTTTCTTTTGCTAGGTCGAACCTCATCCATTGAGCAGATGAGCGAGGCAGTATGATAACCTTATCTTCTACTTTTATATAGGTATTTTCGGAAGAAGAATAAAGCACATCACCTACGAAGGGGCTTTTAACATCATCAGTTAGAGAGCCAAGAGCATCCTTTTTAAGCTCAATCTCCATTTTAATACTCTTACCTCCACCAAGTTTTTTACTTACATTTCCATAAGTAGTAGCACCAAAGTGAACAGCAGAGCCAATAAAAAATATTGCACTGTATATGAAAGTAAAAACAACACGGTCTTTAGTTATTTTATATCTCTCGAAGCCATCAAGAATGAGATTTATATAAAATGAATACATGATGAATGCCAAAAGTACAGCAAGCAAATTGACGCTAGAAGATAGATTGAAAAATGAATATACAGCAAATGACTTTAATATTAAATCGATGATTGTATGTGTGAATCGGTGCTTGATATCGAATCCTATAATGTCCAGAGTGTAACTTATTAGGAAGATAAAAAAAAGAACCACATAGAAACCAATGCTTTCATATTGCTCGAATGCCAACGTGGAAAAAACCGCTGCTGATAAGCAATGAAGAAAAACAAGTTGAACAAGAAAGTAGAGAAAAGCTATCAGAGAAGCAATTGTTAGTGGTACATTGTTTTCTATGAGTTGGTCGAGATGTTGGCTCATCAACTTTTTCCCTGAAACTATAGCACGCCCACCTAACAGACCATAAGCTACTAGATATAGTATAAAGATTGATCCTGCAACTAGGTACTCTGAACTTGCAATGCCAAGTCCAACAATCCCATATTTGGAGAGATGGGAATTAAGTGTCAGGAATCCACATATGTATACGACTCCTACTAGAAGCGCAGACAATTTACCCCAAGAATCTATTGTTCCAAAAGTTAAAGGTATATTGTCTTGTTTGGCAGCATTATCTGTTGATTTCATCGAAAATTATGGGAATTATATACTTATCTGCAACCCTCCCTAGTGCCTACTTAGTAGGGTTCTTGATAAACCTAAACTTCTGCCTTAGCTGTTTGGCCGTAGGGTGCTCATTGCAAGATTCAAATTAAAACCTGTTAATTGCTTGATTATCGGTATTACACTAAACAGAGCAATAACGGGTAAGAGAGAGGGCACCTGGTTGTAACTTGTAGATTTAAGAAAAAATGCTTTTGCTTCATCATTTGAAAGTTCAAGAATAGAACGACGATTATTCATTGTTTACGGTACTCACTTTCCCATTCATCAGCTTTGGCAATAAAGTATCAAGCAGGTTTTCGGAGTCATATTTGTTGGTATTACTCATAATTATTGAGGTATCAATTTATTTAACTCCCTGATTTCCCTTTCACATTTTTTGACCATGGCAATGTTCTCTTCTTTTTTAAATAGTGTTTTGGCACTGCTGAAGTCTGTTAACGCTTCTTGATATTGTTCTAAACAAAGGTGTGCAGTGCCCCGGTTGTAATATGTGTCGGTATATTGAGGGTTAAGTTCAATTACCTTATCGCAGTCATTTATTGCTTTTTGATATTCTCCTAAAGCATGGTGTGCACCGCCTCGGTTGTTATATGCGTTGGCAGATTGAGGATCAAGTTCAATTGCCTTGTTGCAGTCATTTATTGCTTCTTGATATCGTTTTAAAGCACAGTATGCAAGGCCTCGGTTGTAATATACGTTGGCAGATTGAGGGTTAAGTTCAATTGCCTTGTTGTAGTTATTTATTGCTTCTTGATATTGTTGTAACTCAGAGCGTACAGTGCCTCGGTTGTTATATGCGTTGGCAGATTGAGGATCAAGTTTGATTACCTCGTTGTAGTCATTTATTGCTTCTTGATATTGTTGTAACTCAGAGCGTGCAGTGCCTCGGTTGTTATATGCGTTGGCAGATTGAGGATCAAGTTTGATTACCTCGTTGTAGTCATTTATTGCTTCTTGATATTGTTGTAACTCAGAGCGTGCAGCGCCTCGGTTGTTATATGCGTCAGCATATTTAGGAGCAAGCTTAATTGCCTTGTTGTAGTCATTCATTGCTTCTTGTATTCATTGTGAAGGTTTTAATTACCGCATTGGAAATATGCTTTAGTATCCTGTGGTCCATACGGTTGTATCGGCACTATTGCTTCGAGAAAAACCGTAAAAGTCAGGGAATATAGTTTCTTCTGAAAAGTTGCCTATTTGTTGTAGTCATTTAGTATGCTGTCTTGATATTGTTCCTTAGATGATCAATGGTATGGCAAGGCCATCGGTTTTCCTGTTATATTAAAGTTGGCATATGTCTAGCTTGAGCAAGTTTAATTGCCTTGTTGCAGTCATTTATTGCTTCTTGATGCCGTTGTAACTTAGAGTATGTAAGGCCTCGGTTGTTATATGCTTCGGCAAATTGAGGGTTAAGTTTGATTACCTCGTTGTAGTCATTTATTGCTTCATTCGTATTCTTACCCTGACAGGCAAACCACAGTTTTCGATTACCGCGGACTTGGTGAAGTCAATTAGACTGGTTGCCGTATCCGTGATGTTGTCCATACTGCCAGTTATTAATGTCGGCACTAGTTGTCTTTGAGATTCTTTAGGATAACGACGCGCTCTCTTAACCAGTTCTAGGTTGAAGTATAGTAATTCTTCTGAAAAGTTACTTATTTGTCTATAAGCGCTGGACGTTATTCCCATTCATCGTATTGTCCCCGATTTATGATTTCCTCATACTCACCCTTAATCTGGTCAATGTTTTCCAGAAACGAATCAAGGAATCAACGCTAATTTTCCTGTCGTTATTAAAGATAAAAAAACTGTCTTGCTTGAGAATTCTATTATCTGTTATTTGTGGCTCCCATTTGGCGATTTTACCGCCCTCTCCACTACGGTTTCCTGATCGGCTAACATTATCGGACGACTTATCACTGCTCTTGTCTTGCTTGGCATATTGATGATCTTGCCTTATCGTAATTTATTGCTTTTTGATTTTGTTTTAAAGCACGGTACTCTAGTTTAAGTATGTCTTCAAGAAGCTTTTCTTTTTCTTCCTTTTCTGATACTTCTAAAAATCCACCAAAAGATCCTATGTCTAAACAGAATACTTTGCCATTCGTTTTCTTATCCTGACAGGCAAACCACAGAGCGATTAAGGCGGACTTGGTGAAGTCAATTAGACTGGTTGCCGCACCGTGATGTTGTAATTCTGCTAGCATATTAATGTCAGCAGTAGTTTCTTTCGATTCTTTAGGGTAACGACGCGCTCTCTTAACCAGTTCTATGTTGTAGTCTAATACAAATATTTTCGCTGCTATTCTCGCTCAGTTTTTCATAATCAATATCTTTTTGTCAGGCAATAAGCGCTGGACGTTACCTTCCATTTTTCATCGGATTGTCCCCGATATATGATTTCCTTATACTCATCCTCAAGTTGTAAAATTTCCCCCAGAAACGTACTCAAGGAGTCAACGCTAATTGTCTTGTCGTTATTCATATTTTAGAGTCATATTCGTTGGTATTGCTCATAATTATTACTGCCGATATAAGCCCGAAGAAACTTTGTCGTGTTTTTGGCTTTCACCACGAAATATATAATTTTCTGTTGAGCATTTATCTAATATCTCTTGAATTTTTTCTTGTGGAGTTTTCACTGTAGCCTTATCTGTCTGCTTGTTGTGCTGCTGACTCTATCCAGTTTTCCATTCTGGCCATTAAAATTATCGCAGCGGCAATTATTGTCATGCTCCAACCTTTTAACATAAAAGAGTTCGAACCTAAGCGATTAACAACGCCTTGAATCATTTCTAAATGCCTTATTACGCGATCTTTTTCGCTCATTTTTCCGCTTCCACACTTTGCCGAGAAATAAACTTGCCCATTAAAGGGACAGCAAAAGAATATTTTCCATGTCTGTTTTTAAAAATGAGCCCTTGTTCGCTTAGCGCAGCAAGCATCTGATGAATATGACTATTACTAAACGGTTTCGAAGGCATTTTTTTTGATGCGTCCACAGCTTCTTGAACTGTGAATTCATTTTCGCAGCTATTTATAGTAGCAATTACGGCTAACAATTCTCTTTGTCTATCTGTAGCACGGGACCAACGCCCAGCAAAAAAGTCTGTATCCAATTTTTGCTCTATCTCTTTCACTGGCACTGATGCAGGGTCTCCTTTATTAACCTTCTGTATAAAAGCATCGTATACTTCTCGACAAATAAATTGGATGAAATATGGATATCCTCCAGACATATCAATTATTGTCTGAATTGACTCATCACTTAATTTTACAGGGCAATTCTCATCTTCAATTGGCTTGTGAATCGCATCCCTGCTTTCCTCAGGTTTTAAGCTTTGCAGAAACACAACTCGAAACATTCTCTCCGAAAATGTTCTGGCTTCAACAAGCTTTGGAAACAATGTTGGCAACCCCGTGAGAACCAACATCAGAGGCATCCCCATCTTCTGCAGTGATTGAAACGTATCAAGCAACAATGCGAGTGGAAATTGTTCCTTTTGTGCCTGGTCAGATAGGTTTTGAGCTTCATCATAGGCAAAAATGATGCCTTTAGGTTGATGGAAATCAGAAAGAATGCGCCATGCAGTTTCCAGAACTCTTTTGAGCTTGTCTAAGGCAAGACCAGGTGTGGAAGTATAAATTTTAAACAATGTTTGAAAATCTAAGGTATGCTCGATTTTTTCTACACCTCTACTAAATCCCAGTTTTTGGGACTCCTTGGCACCTATCACCAAGTTAGACGTGATAATGGAAATATCTGTACAAAGTCGAACGGCAATATTGTCTTCATTTATACTCGCTGACTCAGAAAGATCGGTCCCAACCCACAACCAGCCCTGATTGATTGCCAAGGGCTTAAAGGTGTCTAGCAGTACTGTTTTGCCTACGCCTCGTAACCCGGTAAGCACCATATTTTCAAGTATGAGTTCTTGGGTTAGTAGCCGTATAAACTCTTTACGCTCGTTTTGTCGTCCAGCAAGGTAAGGTGGGGTATGTCCTGCACCAGGACGAAACGGGTTCTTGAAATCAAGCATTAGTAGATCCTCTAAATATAGTATCAAACATAAATATAGCAAATATACTAAATATAGTCAACTAACTAATAGATGCTAAATATCATCATAAGCTATTATTGCTCATATAACATGCCTGGACGGACTCTATCTAAGACGGCCAATTTTAAGAACTCTTTTTTAAGGCTTCTTTAATTTGTAGATCCAAGTTTTTCATGAAATGTAGCGACCAAGACCCCTAGCGGTAAATGGGCAGTATTGAATAACTGCAATAAGATTGCTTTCGTGGCTTCTAGGCGTGGCTGTCAAACAACATCAGACGGATTTTCTTGGCAGAAAAAGCAAAAATAGGTTTAATTTCACTAGCCAATACTGCTTTGGATGTTGTGATTTATCAAGAAAGTGGATTTTGGCAAACTATAGAAGGTCAGAAGCTTTCTCAGATTCTTGATAAATATTTGCAAGAGAACGCCAGAAAATGGGCAAAAACTTTTCCAGATATTTTTTGGCATAAACTGGTAAAGGTAAAAGGGGTTCCTAGCTATATTGCCCTAAAAAGACCTGCTTTTGTTGGCCATTGGATTAATGATATTATCTACAATCGACTTGCGCCTGGTGTACTGGATAAATTAAAAGAATCGAATCCTCAAAACACAAAAGGCCGTAGGGCAAATAAACATCATCAATATTTAACAGAAGATCACGGTGTGCCAGAACTCAAAGAGCATTTGACAAAGGTTATGACTTTAATGGATGCGTCCCCAAACAGAGAAAGTTTTGAACGAATGCTGGAGAGAGCACTTCCGCCGTATGGGGAAAATATGAAGTTTGAATTCGATTAACCAAATAATGAACTAAAAGCAGAAGAAAATTTTAATTTTAATAGCGTTGATATTTAGCGGGTGCATGACTTCTGAAGAAAGGAGGCGAAGATACCAGACCATGATTGAAGCGCATCAAAACGAATGTGCTCAATTTGGCTATACCTTCGGGACCGTGGAGTTTGGCAACTGTATGATGAAACTTGATAGAAGAGAAGCTGCCCTAACAGCATGAATAACAGCACAACACGAAGCACGAAATGCAGTACAAAGACGAGAAAGGGACAGGCAAAATAAAACAATTCGTTGCACATCTACGGACTGGGGTTTAGGAACTATTGAGACCACGTGTAATGAGTCGGGATACTAGCCTTAGATAGATTTATAATACCTTAAACTAGGAAATTCTGATTTTAATTAAAGAGTGATCATGGAATTGTTCCCGGACTATGAAAAACCCGTTTCGCCGTTGGCGGACCGCCTGCGCCCTGAAAGTTGGGAGAGGTTTGCCGGGCAGGAACATCTGATTGGGGAAGGTTTGCCGCTGAGAGAATTGGTGGAATCCGGTTCAAAGTTGTCTTTTATCTTGTGGGGGCCGCCGGGCTCAGGCAAAACAACCCTTGCGCGAATTGCGGCGCGATTGACCGAAAGCGAATTTCATGAGGTCAGCGCGGTCAATGCCGGGGTCGCCGATATTCGCAAGGTTATTGAAGGCGCCCGTCAAACCTGGAAGGCAAAACAAAAAGGAACGGTATTGTTTATTGATGAAATTCATCGGTTCAACAAGGCTCAGCAGGATGCCGTTCTGCCTCATGTCGAGAATGGAACGGTTCGCCTGATCGGTAGTACCACGGAAAATCCTTCCTTTGAGGTGATCCCGGCGCTTCGTTCGCGATGCCAAACTTTTCGCCTGGAAGCTTTAGAGCGCGAACAGATCAGAGATATTCTGGAGCAGGCTTTAGCGGACAAAGAAAAAGGATTGGGAGGATCAGGACTTAAAATTTCGGCAGAGGCGATGGATATAATGGTCAGTCATGCCAATGGTGACGCCCGCCGTGCTCTCAATGTGCTGGAGGCGGCGCATGATGTGGTCGCCCAGCGAGAAAGAAAGCAGGTCGATTTGAAAATTATTGAGGGGATCATTCAACAGGCCGCCACTCTCTACGATAAAAAAGGGACGGAGCATTACGACCATGCCTCAGCGTTCCAGAAAAGCCTGCGTGGTTCCGATGCCGATGCGGCGATATACTGGCTAGCTAAACTGATTGCCGGCGGGGAAGACCCGCGTTTCATTGTGCGACGACTTTTGGTCACGGCGGCTGAAGATGTGGGCAATGCGGACCCGCAAGCGTTTATACTGGTGCAAGCTGTAGCGGCGGCAGTGGAAAAACTCGGATTTCCTGAAGCCCGTATTCCTCTTGCGCAGGCGGTTATCTATGTGGCTCAAGCTCCTAAAGATAACTCGGCGATTGTAGCCATTGACCAGGCTTTGGACGATATCCAGGAAAAGGGATTGTCTTACCCTGTTCCGGACCACTTGAAAGACACGCATTATAAGGATGCTAAATCCAAATATGGATATGGCGTGGATTATAAATATCCACATAATTACCCAGACTCTATTGTCGAACAGGAATATCTACCAAAACCTTTGAAGGGCCGAAAATATATACTATCCACTAGGCGTACTGCTCCGGGGCATGAAGATTAAGGTGGAGTATCACAAGCTGAGGTAACTCTTTGGTGGCTGGATAGAGTCGTTGCCAGTCGGCCCCATGTTGTATTCCTCCTTCTTAATCTTCCTTAATCTTCATGCCCCGGAGGGTATAACACAAATGATTGTTTATCATCACCGATAGCTAGGCCGGTTGATGATTTGTGTCCTTCATGATATAGAAAATAACCATAGTTTTAACAAGGAAGAATGATGAATGAGAGTTGCAGATTTAAGAATGCTGGGGAGATTTTCGAGGGTCGTTTACGCGGCAATCAACTGATGCTGAGTGGTAAAGGGCTTAGTGCTGAAGAGGCACGGCTACTGTGGCAGACGCCGAGAATGCGGGAAATCAGTTGGCTGGATTTTGATGATAACAATTTTGGGGATGAAGGGGTTCAGGATTTGACTGAATGTGCGTTTTTGGAAAACGTCCAGTATTTGAATCTCAATCAGAATAGCGTCAGTGATAAAGGTTTAAAATTCCTCGCCAACGCCAGGCACCTGGGTAAACTCAAGCGCTTGCATTTAAAAGGGAACCCTATTGAAGGAGAAGGAGCTATCGCTTTATTCAATTCTGAAACGCTGGTGAATCTGGCCACCTTCCAGATTCATGAGGGTTGGACTTGCAAAAAAAAGGAAGGGTGGCGTTATAAGCCGCAAGCCTGACTCATGCCCCCTTCTTCCAGCCAATTACATATTCATATTTCAGCGCAGGACCGGCCCGGAATTCTGGCGGAATCCTTGGGATTCATCGTTCAGACCGGTTGGAACGTGGTGGATATCAAGCAATTCGTCTTTAACGGATTGCTCAACCTTTCCATTCTGCTTGATGGTTGCGATGCAAGCCGTATTTTGCCTCTTCGTGAGGCACTATCCGCTTATTCGGAGAAAATGAATTTCAAAACCACGGTCTATCCTTGGGAGACGGCCACCCGACCGGATGCCCCCTATGGTCATCGTTCGGTGGTGACCTTGCTGTGTGACTCTATGCCATCTTCAGGGTTTTTGGAGATCACTCGGATATTTGCCGAACTCGATATTAATGTCCTGCGCATTGAACAATTAGATTCGGGCGATATCCATGCTCTGGAGTTTATTATCGGAACTCGCGAGTCTCACTCATCGGAGGAGGTGTTGAATGCTCTAGTGAAGTTCAAGGAAAGCTACAGGGTCGATATCGCTGTGCAGAAGGAAACTTATTTCCGGCGCAATAAAAGATTGATTGTCCTGGATGCCGATATGACTTTTCTGCAATGTGAAGTCATTGATGAGTTGGGAAAGCTCGCCGGGGTGGGGGAGAGAATGGCGGAAATCACTGTTCAGGCGATGAATGGGGAAATTGACTTCGAATCGGCTTTATTGAAAAGAGTGAAACTTTTAGAAGGCCTTTCGGTAGAAAGCCTGCATCAATTATCCAATTCCCTGCCACTGACACCAGGAGCGGAGTCTCTGGTCAACATCTTGAAGCATCTGGGTTACAAAATTGCTTTGGTAAGTGGTGGATTCCAGTTTTTTATCGACAAGATTTGTGATAGCTACAGCTTGGATTATGGCATCGCCAACCAGTTAAAGATAAAAAATGGCAAAGTTTCGGGGGAACTGGAAGGGCAAATCATCGATGCTGAGGCCAAGGAGAAAACCCTGGTTTCTCTGGCAGAAAAGGAAGGATTCTCCTTGCTCCAAGTGGTGGCTGTGGGCGATGGTGCTAACGATATTAAAATGCTGGCACGGGCCGGACTGGGAATCGCCTTCAACGCCAAGCCTATTGTGCAACGTCAGGCACAGGCCAGTATTAATCAGTCCGACTTAAAATTAATTCTTTATTTTTTAGGGATTAATGGCCAAGATCTTCAGGAGTTAGATGAGGTTGTAGGCAAGGGTCAAGTGCAGGCCTGGCTTTCGGAAAGTAGCTAAATTATTGAGGTGTTATAAGGTGGTTCTCAATCCATAAGCACCATGCCAATGGCGTGGGTTGGAGTGCAGGGGGTCTGCTGGCCAAGGTCATCCCATCCGTTATTGTGGATCGTTTCATTCACATCGATACCGCAGGCTTGTAGAGTGGGCCGGGCTTTTTCAGGAAATTGGCAATTTGTAGCAATGGTACAGGGCTCACACAGATCGCAGGGCCGGGCAGATAAAGCGAAAGCTTTGTTAAAACCCTTTTCTTTTAAAAACTTCTCTAGTTCGACAACAATTTCCCTTACATTTTTTTCCGGGCTAGCATTGATGAGCAGAGCCTTTTCGTATTCGACAAGCACATCTAACATTTCCTCTGCGTTCGGAGTATAGGGGGGGCAGGTAAGTAGTGACCCATAATGAGAACAACCATATTGACATTGCAACTTCACCCAATGGGCCATGGATATGGTTTTCGTTAAGATCACTTTTGCCTTGGTGCAACCTAAGTGGATTGCCTTCTGAATCAATTCCTGATTCGAACAAACACTTTCGGGCAGGGCTTTTATGTTTTCAGGGGTCATGAGTTTTTCCGCAGTTCCTTTATTTCCCTTGTGCTGTTATTATTTAGCAGGTGAGGCTGAGGGTCAAGGACATATTTCGTGGAGTTATCACAGTAAATTTTTGAGAATCAGCTTGTCTCGAATTTATCATTTTAAATATTGATTTTTAAGGGGTTATCGTTTTTAATTCAGTAGCGTTGATATCTCATATCTTACAGGTTGGAATACAAAAATAACGGGTGAGAAATGGAATTTCCCTTTAAAGCAATTGGTTTTGACTGGGCGCATACCTTGATGGATTTTGGGGAAGAAGATGACCGTCGTCCTCTGGAAAAAGTTTTTGCTCACCTTAAGGGGAAACAAATTGCTTTGCCAGACTTTGAAGTCTGTTTGCAGAAATCACGGGAATTGTTCGGGTCGATGATTGAGCTATCCAGGACTACTCATTGCGAGGCTCACTATGAGGACGTTTTACAATATCTTCTTTTCTATTTTAAAATTCCCTGGAAAGGACAGGTCTCGCTTCAGGAACTCCTGCAGGTTTATTACCAGGAAGTCTACCGGGAAAGAGTGCTCTTCCCCGAGGTGGTTGCTGTTCTGGAGCAATTGAGCCAGTGGGGCGTTTCTATGGGTATTATTTCCAACACTACCAATCCGGTTTTTATGAAGGAGTTAGAACTGGAGAGTTCAGGTTTGAAGAAGTATTTTGACTTCACCATTTTTTCATCGGGAGTTCCCTTTCGCAAGCCGCACCCCTCCATTTTTCAACTTGCAATCAGCCGCTTTCAGTTGCAGCCCTCTGAAATTCTTTTTATCGGAGACAGTCTTTTGGCGGATGTTCAGGGTGCCCAAGGAGTAGGAATGAAGGCGGCTTGGCTGAACCGCAGGAAAGAACAGACCGATATCTGCCCCGATTATGAATTAGCTTCTTTGGAAGGTTTGTTACGGATTCATTGGGCTCAAGTATGAGCCATAAATTTTTTGTTCCCAAAGAGCAAATTATCGATAACAGGATGACTCTTAACGGGTCGGATGCCTGGCATATCAGAACCGTACTGAGATTGAAAGCGGGGGAACTTATTCAGGTTATCAGTGATTCGGGTACATTGCTCACCGTTCGGCTGGTTGAGGTTAAGGCTAAAGAGGTTCAGGGAGAAGTGATTGCTTCTGAAAGGTTTGATGTGGAATCCCCCTTGGCAGTTCACTTGGGGCAGGCATTGATCAAAGGTAACAAGTTTGATGTGATCCTAAGAAAGTCTGTGGAACTGGGAGTGTGCTCCATCACCGCTTTAACCACTGAGCGATGTGTAGTAAAAACACAGAGAAAGAAAGTTGAGCGTTGGAAGAAAATTGCGCTGGAAAGCTCCAAGCAATGCGGTCGCTCTCAGGTTCCACAAGTAGCGGAAGATATAGAAACGCTAGAAACTTTTTGCCGTAAAAATGACGATCGTGATCTTAAACTGATCTTTTGGGAAATGGAGGAAAAAAGTTTTCTTAAAGATTTAAAGCTAGACCGAGAACCGCGCTCAGTCGCTGCCTTGATTGGACCCGAAGGAGGACTCAGCTTCCCAGAAGTTGAGAAGGCCCGGGAGTATGGGTTTCAGACTATGAGTCTCGGCCCTAGGATTCTTCGAGCGGAAACGGCCCCTGTGGTGGTATTGGCTCTTTTGCAGTCACTTTGGGGTGATCTATAAAAAATCATACCCAATAGTAAAAACTTAGTTATATTGAGTTGAGTTCGTATTGGAAACCTTGAACTTATGACCCGACCATGACTTATCAATGCAAGCTGGATATTTTTGAAGGCCCTTTAGACCTGCTTCTCCATCTTATTAAAGAACAAAAGATGGATATCTACGATATCTCTATTGCTCGAATTACTCGCCAATATATGGAGTATCTGGAAATGATGCAGGAGTTGAACCTTGAACTGGTCGGGGAGTATTTGGTCATGGCTGCTGAGTTGACGCGTATCAAATCAAAAACTTTACTTCCGGCTCTTGAAACCGATGAAGAATTTGATGCGGGAAGCGGAGAAGACCCGCGTGCGGAGCTAATGCGCAGACTGCAGGAGTACCAGCGTTACAGGGATGCGGCGTTTGAGTTGAGGCTGAAGGAGCATGACCGACAACAGGTTTTTGCGCGCGGGGGACAGATTGAAATTGAGGAAAGCTCTGAAGGTAATGAATTGGTGGATGCGTCGGTTTTCGATTTACTCAAGGCCTACCAGAAAATCCTGGATACCAAATCGTTTAAAAAGGATTATGAAATTGAAATCACTGAGATGTCGGTCACCGATCGGATTCAGCACATTATGGAAATTCTTAACGCTTCAGAAAGCGTTACGTTTGAATCCTTGTTTACAGTTTTAAACAGCAAGCAGGAAGTTGTCGTGACGTTTCTTGCTATTCTGGAACTAATGCGTCTTAAATTATTGCGCACTCAACAGACCCGCCACTTTGAAACCATCCGAATTTATAAATCCGCAGACCAGCAGACTCAAGATGCCATTCTTGAGGAATACCACAGGTCTATCGATTCCGAACCTTCCGAATTGTGAATCTTGATTTCTACTCATATATTTTTAACTGCATCCTTCCGATATTTCAGCAGACTTTTGTAATACCGCAGAAGTGTTACAATTGAGGAATTAATTACTTTTGAAAGAGGGATAGGTTTTATTTAAAGATGGAGAAGAGGGTGGCTCCATAGTTGTCATATACTTTCTATCTAAAACTATTTGGGGCTTTTCGTCTGGCTCTGGGTGGGATATAATACAAAAATAAACAATAGCTTACATCTCAACTATGCTCCGTCAAATTACAGAAGATGTCCGGGTTGCAATAGAAAAAGATCCTGCTGCGAGGAACTTTGTCGAGGTATTGCTTTTGTATCCTGGTGTGCATGCTTTGATTAGCTATCGCCTGACTCATGCATTATGGAATAGTGGGTTCAATTTCCTTGCCAGAGCATTGGCTCAGTTTTCCCGATGGATTACCGGTATAGAAATTCATCCTGCTGCAAAAATTGGCCAGCGATTTTTTATCGATCATGGCATGGGAGTGGTGATTGGGGAAACTTCGGAGGTGGGGGATAATGTATTTATTTATCACGGGGTGACATTAGGGGGCCTTGCAACCAAAAAAGCCAAGCGCCATCCCACCATTGCTGATAATGTTGTCATCGGTGCTGGGGCGCAAGTTTTGGGTCCGATCCACGTTGGTCGTAACACAAAAATTGGTTCCGGGTCGGTGGTTCTCCAGGATGTCCCCGAATATTCCACTGTTATAGGAGTTCCTGGAAGGGTGGTCTTTTCCGGTATCTCTTCGGATATGGAAGATAATGATGGTCTGGAATCTTTCCCGGATCCTGTAGCGCGGGCCATTGAGTGTATGCTGGATAGGTTGCCGCAAATGGAAAAAGAAATCCGCCGGTTAAAGGAAGTCCTGAAGCAAAGTGGAATAGACCCTGCAAAATCGGTTGTTGTGGATCCTGCCCCTGTACAGCAGAGCCAGCCTGAATCATGATTTCAGAGGGCGACCAAGCCTGTTTCCTTTAAAATCTGCCACTTTGTTTAATCTTATTTTTGTATTTTTTGTAGGTCTAATTTGGATAAAATTTATCTTGATCATAATGCTACCACGCCAGTTGCCTCAGAAGTTCTGGATGTTGTTACATCTGTTTTGCAAAACCAGATTGGTAATCCTTCCAGTGTGCATTCTATCGGTAGGTCGGCCAGGGTTCTTATTGATGAAGCACGGGAACAGGTAGCCTCTCTCATTGGTGTCTCTCCCTCAGAAATCGTTTTCACAAGTGGGGGAACCGAGGCGAATAACTTTGCCCTGCTGGGAGTGGCCTTGGGGTTAGGTAAAACCGGTGGTCATATTATTACCAGTCAGGTTGAGCATCCTTCAATTTTAAACCCATGTAGGCAACTGGAAAACCTGGGTTTCAGGGTAGACCGATTGAAGGTCGATAAACTAGGTCGCATTGATTTTAAAGAATTAGAAAATTGCCTGACTGCTTCAACATTGTTGGTTTCCCTGCAACACGCTAACAGTGAGACTGGTGTTTTACAGGACATTGAAAGAGCTGGGGAGGTAGCCAGAAAAAAAGGGGTCTTGTTTCACACCGATGCGGTACAAAGTGTGGGGAAAATTCCGTTCTGTCTGCAAGAGTTACCTATCGATATGCTATCTATTTCAGCACATAAGCTGAATGGTCCTAAGGGTATTGGCGCACTCTATTTGAGGAAAGGGAGCCCGGATTTATTTTCACCCGTGTGCGGGGGAAGCCAGGAAAAAAAAAGAAGAGGGGGGACGGAAAACGTGGCAGGAATAGCAGGTTTTGGTAAGGCCTGTGAGTTGGTATGTTTGTCTTCCCAGAAATCTTTAAATCTTTCTTCTCTGCGCGATCACTTTTTGCAACTGGTATCTAATTTGATTGCAGGGGTGGAAGTTTTTGGTGATTTGGAGAACAGGCTTTCTAACACTTTAAATCTTGGGTTTGAAGGAGTCGAAGGCGATACTTTGCTAGTTAGCTTGGATATGGCAGGAGTTGCTGTTTCGACGGGATCGGCTTGCAGTTCAGGGACTGGACTTCCTTCTTCTGTGCTGACAGCTATGGGCATCCCGATTGATAAAATCAATTCATCTATTCGCTTCAGTTTAGGCTGGAGCAACACCAGAGTAGAAATTGAAAAGGCCGCAAAGATTTTAGCTGAAGCTGTATCATTGAACAGGACTGGAAAACATGCGGAAAGAACAATAAAAACCTAATGAAAATTCTTTAAAATTTGACAAATTAAATATATTTAGTAAGCCATCTTATAATAATGAGGTTGACATTATTGAGTTAACCTCATATAGTTCATTGATTATTTAAGGGTTATTCATCCTTTTTAGAATTTGATGGAGTCAGCTATGCCGCCCGCCAACATTTTTGCCCGCCTCACCTTAATTTTAGTGATTTTCTTCTCGCTCACTTTTGCCGGTTGTAGCTCTTTCCCATGGGATAAAGACGATGAAGATGATCTAGCCTTTGAGAAAGACTTTCCTTTTGAAGATGATGAAGCTACGGATCGTGGTGGAAGAGACCGTGGGAAAGAGGATGAGGATGACTTTTTTGCTGAGGATAGCGGATTCTCCGATATAGATGCAAATGAGGAAGGCTTTGCCAGTGCAGACCAGCACACAGATAAAAATGAATTGAATGTTGATGTGGAAAACCTGCAAAACCAGCAGGAGACCCTGATCAGTAAGGTTCGGGAGCTAGAAGAGCTTTTGGATGCGCTGCACCCCAAGATAGATGCCGCCAGCGAAAAGCTAGAGAGTAGCGTCTTCTCATCTACAGATTCTTCTGATTTTCTGAAACTGGAAGTTGAGGATTTGAAGGCACAGATAGTCCGCCTTAATGAGAAGGTCGCACAAATTAAAATGCAAAAAACCCAGGCATCATCTCCTAAAAGGCCCAAGTACCGTGCACGGACCAAGACTCCCTCAGAATATGATAAAGCTCTGAATGCTTATCGAAGCAGAGATTATGACGAGTCTATTTTGCTGTTCCAGAACTTGACTCTGGGCAATCCACCCAATAAACTCAAGGACAATATTACCTTCTGGATGGGGGTTAATTATGTGGCTCTGAAGATGTATGATGAGGCGATCCTCCAGTTTGAGACGGTTTTAAATAAATATCCCATGGGAAACAAGGCGCATGACTCTCGTTATATGCTGGGTCTGACCTATTCCAAAAGAGGTGAAATCAGTCGCGCGGTTGAGATTCTGGAAGGGGCCTTGACAAAAAATCCTCCCTCCGAAGTGCGTGAAAAAGTTCTTGCTCAATTGAACCGGATTCAGTAGTCGGTCGTCTTACAATCCTTTTAGCTGTCCACTTCCTACTTAGCGGTTGAAGCCGATTGAGTTTTGGGTTACCCTCCTCACAAGGCTGGATGGTCTTTTGTTATCAGTAACCTGATTACCTGACCTGAAGCCTTCCCGATCATTTGAGTTTTCGTTTCTTCTTATACAGAATCCTGTTTTTTTCAAGCATTGTTATTGTTCGTTTCTTGGGAAGATAAAAATTCCAAATTGTGTGATTTGAAAATTCTGACCTTAAGGAGAGGGTTGGTTCATGTCTGCTGACCCAAAAGTGATAGCCGTTATCCCTGCACGATGGGCTTCCTCCCGGTTTCCCGGAAAACCTCTTGCTCTTATCAAGGGCAAACCGATGGTCCAATGGGTGTTTGAGCAGGCGAACAAAGCAAAAAGTGTATCAGAAGTGATTATCGCCACCGATGATGTCCGCATTCTGGATGCTGTGAATGAGTTTGGCGGAAATGTCGTCATGACCTCGCCGGATCATGAGTCTGGAACCGACCGTATTGCCGAGGTGGTTCGTGATAGAAAATGTGAGATCGTTGTAAATATACAAGGCGATGAGCCGTTGATTCCTCCTTCGAATATTGACCTTGTCGTGCAGCCTTTGCTGGAAGGAGCTTCGGAATCGACCATCACGCTAAGGATGTTGATTGAATCGCGTAGTGAATTGATGGATCACAATATTACTAAGGTTGTGGTCGATAAATCCAATTCAGCCCTTTACTTCTCAAAAGCGCCGATACCGTGGGATAGGGATGGAGACGATGCCATTCAAAATTCGTTGGTCGATCCCTTACAATCTTTCTGGTATAAACATGTTGGTCTGTATGCCTACAGGAAAAAGTTTTTGATGGAGTTTGGCAGTTTGCCCGAGTCATATCTTGAAAAAATTGAAAAGCTCGAACAGCTACGTATCCTTGAGAATGGACTCAGTATTAAAGTCGTTGAAACAAGTATGAACTCAATTAGCGTGGATTGTGAAGCAGATCTGGCGATGATAGAGAAACATCTGGCTGAACAAAAGGTTTTACTCTGACTTGAAATTGTTAAGGAACATTAAGTGAAAAAACGAACTAGCGGGATGAAATATATCTTCGTCACCGGAGGAGTTCTATCTTCTTTAGGCAAAGGGATTGCGGCATCATCGATGGGCAGTCTGCTGGAATGTTCTGGACTTAAAATAACCATTCTCAAACTGGATCCCTACATCAATGTTGATCCTGGAACGATGAACCCGTTTCAGCATGGTGAGGTTTATGTGACTGATGATGGCGCAGAAACTGATCTGGACCTCGGACACTACGAACGATTCACTCATGCGAAAATGCGCAAAGCCAATAATATTACCGCTGGCCGCATTTACCATAATGTGATTCAGAAAGAACGCAAAGGGGAGTATTTAGGTGCCACGGTCCAGGTGATTCCCCATATTACTGATGAGATCAAAAACTATGTCCGCTCGGTCGGCAGTAGTGGAGTGGATGTCGTGATTTGCGAAATTGGGGGCACGGTTGGTGATATTGAAAGCTTGCCTTTTCTCGAGGCCATTCGCCAGTTTCGCTTTGATGTTAAACCTCAAGACGTGCTTTATGTTCACCTGACTCTCGTTCCCTACATTAAAACCTCGGATGAATTGAAAACCAAGCCCACTCAGCACAGTGTTCAAAAACTGCGGGAAATTGGTATTCAGCCGGATATCCTGCTGTGCCGGACTGAGAGACAACTTTCTAAATCCATCAAAGATAAAATAGCTTTATTTTGCAGTGTCGAACCTAATTCTGTCATTACCGCTATGGATGTTGCTTCTATTTATGAAGTCCCGCTCAGTCTGGAAAAAGAGGGACTCTGCGAAATCATTATGGAAAAACTGAGTATGAAGGCGAAACAGCCGGATCTGGAACGATGGCAAAAGATCAATCAGATTTTGAAAAAACCCGAGAACGAGGTCAAGATTGGCATCGTGGGCAAATATGTCAACTTAAAGGAGTCCTATAAAAGCCTCACCGAAGCCTTGGTTCATGGAGGAATTGGCAATAATGCCCGGGTTATTTTTGACTGGGTGGATGCTGAGGCCCTTGAAAAAGATGGTGGGGTGGGCTTGCTAAAGGAGTGTGACGGGGTTTTGGTTCCCGGCGGATTTGGCGACAGGGGTATCGAAGGCAAGATCAAAGCGGTTCAATATTCTCGGGAAAACAAAGTGCCTTATTTCGGTATTTGCCTCGGTATGCATTGTGCCGCGATTGAGTTTGCCCGGCATGTGGCTAAGCTAAAAAATGCCAACAGTGCTGAGTTTTCGAAGACATCACCTTATCTGATTATTGACCTTCTGCCCGATCAGCATTCTAAAGGCAATAAGGGTGGGACCATGCGGCTCGGCGAATATCCCTGCCAATTAAGGAAAAACTCCAACGCCTATAAAGCCTATGGGAAAAGGGAAATCGACGAGCGACATCGACATCGTTATGAATTCAACAATATGTACCACATCGCAATGGAAGAGGCAGGACTG
The DNA here is from genome assembly GCA_965263085.1 of Nitrospinales bacterium. Taxonomy (GTDB): domain Bacteria; phylum Nitrospinota; class Nitrospinia; order Nitrospinales; family VA-1; genus LS-NOB. Next base: position 485,675 of record OZ253582.1, on the reverse strand, counting down.
ATCTTTAGCGGTTTATCGCCCAATGGAAACCTTGTGGAGATCATTGAATTGAAAGATCACCCCTGGTTCCTGGCAAGCCAGTTTCATCCTGAATTTAAATCTTCCCCGATGATTCCTCATCCCTTGTTCAAGGACTTCATCTCATCATCCCTGAAGCACAGAAATAATAATGGAGCTGGTTCTTAAGGAATTTAAGACAGGGCCATTTCGTAATACTCTTTAATAAATTAAAAATTACCCGAATTCGGAAAGAATTAAGCCATGGCGCGGATGACATCTCGTTTGCCGATGATGCCGACCAGTTTATCGTTATCCAGAACAGGGAGGGTATGTATATCTTTTTCGGCCATTAATGTGATGATTTCGTTGAGGGTTGTATCGAGGGAAATGGTGATAGGATTTTTGTGATAAATATCTTCAATTTTGGAGCCGGTCAGTTTTTTGACATCGGATCCAAATTTCTTTTCACTTTCCAGCAACAAGACAGCGTCAAACAGGGCTATGACGGTTGGAATGTGCAGATTTTTATTCTGCTCAATCAAATCTTTCTGGGTGACCACGCCGATAACTTTTCCGCCATTATTGAGAACGGGAACACCATTAAAATGGTTTTCGATGAATAGTTTAGAAAGGTCGCTGATAGGCTCGTCTTTTTTCACTGTCACAACATCCCGGGTCATGATATCGCGTGCCGTTTTCATTTAGCTCTCCATTTCAGCAAGGCTTAGTCCTGCTTCTTTAGATTAGATACTTTGCGTAGCTGGTCTATTCCCTCCAAGGGAGGACGGGTGAGTTCCCAGATACCTCTGGTTTTTCTGACAGGTTTTTTGGTTTTGCCAAATAAGCTCTTGAAAAACTTAATAATTGTTATCAGGAAATCAATGAAGCCTTCCAGAAGTTTAAAGGGTAATTCCTTTTGCATTTTATAGACCACATAAATAACCACAAAAATCAGGATTATATTGGGTATCCATACAGAGGTGTAGGCGTGGATCTCGCCAATTTTCCCCAGGTTCTGGGTCACAATGAACCCCATATAATAAATCATGATAACAGTTACGGTGACTCCAAAACTACCTGATTTTCCTGAGCGGCTTGACTTGATACCGAGCGGGACTCCAAGGAACGCAAAAAGCAGACAGGTGAAAGGAATGGAAAATTTTTTACTCATTTCCACCTCCGGACCAGAAGTGCGAAGCCCCTGTCTCTTCATATCTCTAATTTTTTCTTTGATTTTTGAAAACGATAGCCCTTTGTTCCCGACAAGGGCTTCTTGCTCGAGCCTTTCTGTATCTGGGAGACTGAGGCTGATATCATAGCGGTCAAAATTCAGCGTCTGGTAATTGCCTCTTTCATTGCTCAATTCATGAATGGTTCCATTATTTAGCTTGAGCTGAATTTTCTGTATTTTTGGATTTGGAAAGATAACTCCCTGCTCAGAGGTGATAATTTGCGGGGCTCTAGCATTACTGATATCGGCGATGAAGACACCTTTGAATTGTGAATCTTGATGACGCTCTTTAACTAGGAGAATCAGATTTTTAAAGTCACGGTTGAAGACGTTAGGCTGGATGTCTATGTTAGCCCGGTTCTTAATGATGTCATACACCAGTACCTTATAGGATTGGTTCCCCCACGGGAGAGCCCAGAATATCATGACATTAGCCAGAAAATATGCGAACAATGAAAAAAGTAGAACAGGCTTCATCAGTTCCATAAAACTCCAGCTGCAGGACTTCATGGCAATCCACTCGTTATGAACTGAAAATTGGTTGAACGTGATTACCGATGCCATAAGAACCGCCATGGGAATGGTGATAGCAAAAAAAGCGGGAGATATATAGACCATCATCATCGCTATTTCCATGAAAGAGATGCCACGATTGATAATCATTTCAGCCATAAACAGGAATTTATCTACATAGAGAACCATTGTCATGGTGAAGATACTAATCAGAAATATTTTTAATAATTCTCTGAATATATATTTGTCAATGGTCTTGAAAAACATGGGGCTGCTTTTGAATGATGCGAAAACTGGATGGAGTTATTGATAAAGAAACAAAGGGTTTCTTTTTATAAGCCTCCACATTATACTACACCCTGACTTCTGGATTACACCTTACCTGTTTGATTTTAATGCATAACCCAGCTACAAAATATCAGCATAAAAGATTTCCTCACTGGTTGAAGACCCGGCTTCCTGCAACCCGTAAATTTTTTCAGCTAAAATCCCTCTTGAAGGAAAATGGATTAAACACGGTTTGCGAATCAGCCTCGTGTCCTAATATAGGCACCTGCTGGGACGCGGGCACCCTGACCTTCATGATCTTGGGAAATACCTGTACCCGGGCTTGCCGCTTTTGCGATGTTCCTACAGGGCATTTGAATTGGCCTGACCCTGATGAGCCTGATAAAGTGGCTTTGTCACTCTCGCAGTTGGATTTAAAATTTGCGGTTATAACTTCTGTAGATCGTGATGACTTACCGGATGGTGGGGTGGGGCAGTGGGTTAAAACTATCGCAGCGATTAGAGAGCGGTGCCCGGAGATAAAAATTGAAGCATTGATTCCGGATTTTCAGGGAAACACGGATCTCATCCACTATGTATGCGAAGCCCGTCCTGATGTGTTGGCCCACAATCTTGAAACGGTTGAATCTTTGCAAAAAAATGTGCGTCCCCAATGCCGCTACGAATGGTCTCTGAAAACCTTAAAAACAGCAGCAGAAATGGACGGGGTTATCGTAAAGAGTGGGATCATGCTGGGTCTGGGAGAAAAAAGAGAAGAGGTGGTTAAATCCATGCAGGATATTATTGAGGCGGGGTGCCAAATTCTTTCAATCGGACAATATCTCCGACCTTCTCCGGCTCATATGGAAGTTGTCGAGTTCATTCATCCCGATCGGTTTGCAGAATATAAAGAGATTGGCGAATCATTAGGTTTAAATCATGTGGAGGCAGGGCCTCTTGTGAGGAGTTCCTACCTAGCAGATCAGCAAGCCCGGGCGGCGGGTTTAGATTGAATCCGCGGAATTCACAAGTAGTCCTTGTTGCCGTTAATAATTCAATTCCGCTCAGGTAAAACTTTGCCTTTTGGGTAGAGAATTTAATAAAATAGCAGCCATCGTTAACAGGTTTTCGAAGAGGCGAATAAAATGAATTTGAGTTGTGTTGTAACTGTTGGTTTGGTAGGTGTTATCGCAGTCACACTGGTTTATTATTTCTTTACTGAATGGAACTCAGAATAAACTGAGATTTTCATCTATCTACGCGTTTAAAAATAAACTTCCAGTAGTCTTGTTTATTCTTCTTGAACAGACCCCAGATCATCAAGCCTCAGCCCGCCTGAACTTTCTGTCAATCTTTCTTTTTGCTGTTTGGGTAATTTTTTGAGCGTGGTTTCTGCTTTTAATGCAGAAGACCGGCTTCCTATTTCCTGCTGAAACACTAGTTTTAACGGGCCTTTCCCCCGAAGATATTTCGCCGCTTTTTTGCCACCTTCCTGATGCTCCAGAAAACGCCGAGTCACATCCTGAGTGATTCCAGTATAAAGCTGACCATGGTGAACCCTCACCATATACAGGTGCCAGAGCAGGTTTTTAGATTCAGAATCCATGGCGGACAATCATACATCCTTGTTGAATAAAGGCAGAAATTCTTCATACCCCTCCTCTTTTAGTTTCTCAATCGCAATAAACCTCATGGCTGCTGAGTTGATGCAATACCGTAACCCTGTTGGCTTGGGACCATCATGAAACAAATGCCCCAAATGTGAGTCGGCAGATTTTGAGCGTAGCTCAATTCGAACTATGCCTAAGGAGGCGTCCCTTTCCTGAACTATATTTTCCTGCACCAGCGGGCGGGTGAAAGAGGGCCAGCCCGTTCCGGATTTAAATTTGTCTTTAGAACTGAACAGGGGTTCGCCTGAAACAATATCGACATAAATTCCGGGTCGTTTATTGTCCCAATACTCATTCCTGAATGGAGGTTCTGTACCATTTTTCTGGGTGACGCTATATTGCATTTTAGTCAAGTGACTCTTAGACATTGTCTTGTTGCTAATCAAGGTGTAATGAGGGGCTTTCTCCTCATTAAACCCTGTTTTGGAAATTTTATATTCTTTATCCTTTCCCCAAACACGGGTTATAAATTCATCTCTTCCGGACCCGGCCCGGTATATTTTGTAGCGGATATAATTTTTCTTAAAAAAATCCTGATGATATTCTTCCGCGGGGTAAAACTGGCCTGCCGGAATAATTTTTGTGACAATTGCTTTGCTGAACCGTTTTTCTTTCTCAAGTCTTTTTTTTGACTGTTCCGCGGCTTGTTTTTGTTCACTATTTTTATAAAAAATTCCGGTTGTGTATTGTTTTCCTCGATCTACAAATTGTCCACGTGCATCGGTTGGGTCGATATTTCTCCAGAAGATCTCCAGAAGATCATTGTAGGAAATTTTTTTCGGATCGTAATAGACCTCCACAGCCTCAACATGGGAAGTGGAACCTGAAGCGACTTCCTTATAGGTTGGGTTGTTCTGTTTCCCACCGGTATATCCGGAAATGACCTTTGATATTCCAAGGCGATCTTCATATGGATGCTCCATGCACCAGAAACAACCTCCTGCAAAAATAGCTGTTTCAGTTTTTTCTGTATTATCAGATACCTTTGTCGGAACAATAGGTTGCTTTGAAGCGCTATCAACATTTTTGGGTAAAAAAGATATAAAAACGAAGTAGATAAAAAATATTAAAAGTGCGGAATATAGCTTATTCATAATAAGAGTCCTTTTCAGATTGCGTCTGCTTAAATCCTGCTATTCAAATATAATAGCAAATTCATATCGGTTAAATAAACTATAAATGAGTCGCAGTTTCTTCCAAAGGCTTACAGAAAATAGAGGAAAATGAAGGTGAAATAGGGCTGGTTAATGCTAGGAAATAGCGCAAATCATCTTTATTTAGCCAAGAGCGTGGCATAGTGGCAGATAACGAACGAGTCATTCTCTCCAGTTTTTTCAGAGTATTGGCCGACGCATTTTTTTGCTAACGGAGAGCCCTGTTCTTCATTCAGGTAAATGGGACACCGAGGATGAAAATGGCAGCCCGTTGGAGGCTTGAGAGGGGAGGGCATATCTCCTGCCAGAGGCTTAAAGGGTTTGCGGGTCTCTAGAGCGGGCACCGATTCGATAAGTGATTGGGTATAAGGGTGACGTGGGTTTTTGAAGATATCCTCAACCGAGGCTTGTTCCACAACCCTTCCCAGATACATGATGGCTACCGTGTCGGACATATACCGCACGACGCTTAGATTATGGCTGATAAATAGATAGGTGATCATATATCGTGATTGCAATTCTTTGAGCAGGTTGAGGACCTGAGCCTGCACCGATACATCCAGAGAACTTGTGGGTTCATCCAGGACCAGAAATTTGGGTTCTAGGATTAGAGCACGGGCAATGGCGATGCGTTGCCGCTGGCCTCCGGAAAACTCATGCGGGTAACGCTCCAAGATAGATGGATTCAGTCCTACTTCCTCTAAAACCCAGGTAATTTTCTGAGTTCGTTCATCCGGTGAAAGGGTGGGATGATGAACCTCCAATCCTTCACCCACAATTTTTTTCGATGGTCATTCGAGGTTGCAGGGAACCGAAAGGGTCTTGGAATACAATCTGCATATGCTTGCGAAATTGTTTCAAAGCTTCTCCTTTTAAGGTCATGATATTTTGATCGTCGAAGAACACTTCACCGCATGCATCAGGAACCAATTGTAAAATGGATTCGCCCAGGGTTGTTTTCCCGCAGCCGGATTCTCCGACCAGAGCCATGGTTGTGCCTTTGTGAATATCCAGGTTAATATTGTCCACCGCCCGTATATGATCGTCGACGCGAAGAAATACTCCCTTCCGTACAGGGAAATAGGTTTTTAAATTTCGTATCCTGACAAGTGGCGTGTTCTCAAGTTTGCGCACGGGGACGGGGTCAGGTTTTTTAATTTGTTTGCGGGTGTTGCCTGCGCTTTTATCCACCAAGTGGCAAACCACTTGATGGTTGCTAGTGATATGATGCATCTGGCTTTCCTGTTCATGGCAAATATCCATGACTTCGGAACAGCGGTTAGCAAACCTGCAGCCCTCTCCATACTCGGTGGCAGAGGGAACCAGACCAGGAATGGTGTCCAGCAAAGTATCGCTTTTCTCAAGTTTTGGAATGGAACTGAAAAGCCTTTGTGTATAGGGGTGGGCCATATCGCTAAATATTTCTTTCCGGCTTCCATACTCTGCCACTCGGCCTGCATACATGATGCACAAATCATTGGCCATCTGGTTGACGATGCCCATGTCGTGAGTGATCAGAAGAATTGCCATGCCGGTTTGCTTTTGCAAATCACTCATGAGGCTCAACACCTGTGCTTGAATAGTGACATCAAGAGCTGTGGTAGGTTCATCGGCGATGAGCAATTTTGGCTCACAGGCTAGGGCCATGGCGATCATGACCCTTTGCTTCATACCGCCTGAAAGCTGGTGCGGAAAATCATCAATGCGTTTATACGGATCAGGAATTTCCACCCTCTCAAGAAGTTCCAGAGCCCGTTTTCGGGAGTCCCCTTTTACGATTTTCAAATGTTGCCTTAAAGGCTCTTCCAACTGCTCACCAATGCGGAACAGAGGATTGAGAGAGGTCATCGGTTCCTGAAAAATCATGGCGATATCATTTCCCCTCAAGCGCGCATTTCTTCAGAATCCAGCCTGAACAGGTCCTGCCCCTGAAAGTGGATTTCTCCTGTCGGATTATAGCCATTTTCGGCGATTAGCCGGATGATTGAAAATGCCGTCTGGGTTTTGCCACAACCAGATTCACCCACTAGTGCCAGGGTTTTCCCCTGATCAAGATCAAAAGAGATGTCATCCACCGCCTTGGCAATCCTCCCTGGACCGACATGGAAATGGGTGGCGAGATTTTTTACCGATAACAACATTTTCTTATAAGGTCTTTCTTGGATCAAAGGCATTACGAATGCCTTCCCCAACAAAAGTTAATAGTGTGATCGTCAAAGTGAGCGACGCGAAGGTGGGCAATAAGATCCATAATGCCTGAAGGTTGTTTTTTCCCTGTGCCAGCAATTCCCCCATGCTAGGGGCAGGACTGGGGACTCCTAGATTTAGGTAGTCCAAACTTATCAGAGCAAGAATTCCTGCTGTGACTTCAAAGGGAAAAAATGTGACGACCGGGGTTAAGGCGTTAGGCAGGATATGCCGACGCATGATGGTAAAATTGGAGACCCCCAACCCCTTGGCTGCTTTGACAAATTCAAAGTTGCGAACTTTTAAAAATTCCGCGCGGATATAGGCGGCAATTCCCATCCAGGCGGTGAGATTCAAAATCAGAAATAGTAATAACGCCGAGGGCACCAGAAAGGAACTCAAAATTATTAAAATATAAAGACGCGGGATCGACCCCCCCCCCCCCCCCCAGATTTCCGTCATCCGCTGGCCGACTAGATCCACCCACCCGCCAAAAAACCTTGAGTCCCTCCAATCAAGCACCCAATCAAAGTGCCGGTGATTGCAAGCGAAGCCCCAAAGACCATGGAAATGCGGAAGCCATAAAACAAACGCGCCAGCACGTCCCGGCCCCGGTCATCGGTGCCGAGGTAGTGCCCATCTTTCCATGAACTTGCAATAAACCCTTCACCATTGCGTGCCGGAGTGCGGTAGGGGGGGCCAATACAACATTGCCGGTTTTTGATTCGGTTGGAATATATACATAGTCGTAACGCACTGGTGGCCAGAGTATTCAATAGTCTCTAGGGAGAGGAGCGGTGTAATTTTGCCAGCGATGGAGTCGATGCTTTCTTCGCTGTCTTCAGAATCATTCAGTCCAATATTAAAAGCAAGGTCTGCGGTTTCATCTTCGAAGTCACTCATCTCTATGCCAAACGAATTCTTTGCCTCTATCTGTAGTGTCTCAGGCACTCTGTTTAAAATTCTTAGAAAACGGGCAGATTTATAATCCGGTTCGCTCAGCAGGACACCGCCAAAATCTTTTTCACTGTAGGTGAGGAAGATGGGGGAAAAAGGTTTCCCCTCTACAACGATCACAAGCGGACGTACATTGCAGATCAGTTCTGCGGGCAGGGTCGTCAAAAAAAGAAAAGCCAGGATAAAAAAACTGTAATAGGCACGTTTATCATTTTTGAAAACGCTTAACTTAACATTTAGCTCTTTATTTAACTTCAGCATGTTCAGCTCTAGGATTCACCAAACGAAATTCTTCTATCAATTAAAACGTAAGATAGGTCGGTCAACAATTGCCCGACTAGCGCCATGAGCGAGAAGATAAACAGGATGCCGAGGACGATGGGGTAATCCCTTTGGATCACTGCCTGATAGGAAAGGAGTCTCAATCCATCCAGAGTAAAAATTTGTTCCAGCAATAATGAGCCGGAGAAGAACATGGCGAGAAAAGCGACGGGGAACCCTGTCACCAGAGGGATGAGAGAATTTTTTAGCACATGCTTGAACAGGACGTGCTTTTCCGGCAGGCCTTTGGCTCGGGCCGTCAATACATATTGCTTGCGCATTTCTTCCAGAAATGCATTTTTGGTCAATAGGGTCAGCGTGGCGAATCCATCGAGTACGTAACATAATAAGGGAGCAGCCAGATGATGGAAATAGTCGGTCAGTTTTTTCCAGGTTGACCATGACTCGTAACCGGGAGTTCCCGCGGATGTCAGGCCGGCGATGGGTACAAGATGGGTGATAGCTCCATCCCCTGGACCAAACAGGACAATGATAAAAATTGCCAGAACGAATCCTGGAATACTGTAACCAACGAGCACAATCATGCTGGTTGCGGTGTCAAAGCGGGTCCCGTGTTTTACGGCTTTGGCGATGCCCAGAATGATGCAGATGGTGTAAGTTAAAAAAAGCTGGTGACACCCAGGGACGCTGAAACTGGTAACTTTTCCTTGATGAGTTCGAGAACAGATTTATTGCGGTAGAACGAGTTGCCAAGTTTAAAGACTAGAAACCCCTCCCAGTTATCATGATTAAAAAAGCTTTCGGTGAAAGGCGTATTTTTATTTTGCGGTGAGTACCACAAAAAAGTGCGCAGATATCTTTCCCAGAGTGGTTGGTCGAGATGATAGATTTTTTTTAACTCTTCCATATGTTTGGGGTCTAACTCTCTAGGTTTACTCCCTGAGTTGCTCAAGGTTCCTCCTCCTGCCTCGGTCAAGGTGCTACTGTGACCTCTTAAAAGGGATTCCATCTGATTCAATGGGCCACCAGGAACATATTGTGTAGCGATGAAGGTGATGGTGACGATCCCGATCAAGGTGGGAAACATTAATAAAATGCGACGTATGATGTGAGCGATCATAGAGTTATTCGGAAAAGTATATATTTTATTGGAGAGACTTTCCTTTTGACCTTGCGTTCTTCAGTTTTAGTGCTTTTTGCTTGTCCCACCACCACCATTCTAGGATGTCATCAATAGCAGAACTTTGCGAAGAATTGATTTTTGGATGGCTAAATTTATTCCAGTACACTACTCGGTCATAGGCAATATACCAATGAGGCACCATATAAAACTGGTGTGTGAGAATACGGTCAAGGGCATGAATATTGACGACCAGTTCTTTGCGGGTTTTTGCTTTTGTTATACTGTCGATCAATTCATCAAGAGCAGGATTTTTAATCCTCATATAATTTCTGGTTCCGGAAGTATCAGCGGCTTCACTGTTCCACATAGAGCGTTGTTCATTTCCTGGAGACCAACTCTGGGGATAACTGGCAACGATCATCCCAAATTTGAAATTCCGCTGGCGTTCTTCATATTCAGCAACTTGTACCAGCTTGATATTCATATGCGCGCCGATCTTTTTTAAATTATTTTTAAAAGGCTCCGCAATTCTTTCCCATAGAGGGTTATTTATAAGAAGTTGCAAACTGCAAGCGTTGTTTGCCCCTAGTGCGAACGCCATCACTGCCGATTTTCCATCCGGCGGAATCCAGCAAAGCGTTGGCGGTCTGAATATTTTTGGCGGCCGACTGACCTTGTCCCGGTGCCCTTACTGGTTTGGTGATGGCTGTTTTTGGGACATGGTTTTTATATTTTTTCCGCAGTTTAACAAGAAGGGCTTTGACTTCCCCTTGAGGCAAACCTTGGGCTTTCATTTCAGGGTTGTTGTCGAAATAGCATTCGTTCCGGATGTACTGTCCATAAAAAAGGTTTTTATTGCTCCATTCGAAGTCGAAGGTCATGGCGATAGCGGCCCGGGCCTTGCGCGACTGGAAGATTTTATTTCTCATGTTCATGGCGAATCCTTGCATGCCGGCGACCCGGGTGTGGGGAATTTCCTCACGCAGGTAATACCTTTTTTTGACAAAATCCCCTCTATAATCCAGAGCCCAGTCACGGGAACTACTGACCAGTTTCATGTCGAACTCTCCACCTTTGAACGCTTCCCGCTGGGCTACTGGGTCGAGGTATATTTTATAAGTGATCCGATCAAAATTATAGCGTCCCCGGTTGATGGGGATATTCTTGCCCCACCAGTTTGGGTCGCGCTTGAAGGTAATGTATTTCCCGTATTTGTATTTTTCGACTGTGTAGGGTCCGCTGGCGATGGCGATATCGTCGAAGTTTGTGCCGAAGAGCTTGTCCTTTATTCCATAAACATGTTTGGGGAAAATTAATATCTCTCCTGTTATCAAGGAGAGTTCCTGATTGTACACAGCGAAATGGTAGCGGACGGTGTGCGTATCAATTTTTTCAATCGATTTGATATCTTTAAAATACTCTTTATAAAAGGGATGGTATTCGGGGTCTTGTATAAGGTTGAATGAGAAAACAAAATCATCGGCAGTCAGGGGGTGTCCATCTGAAAACCGTGCTTGTTTATAGATATAATAGGTCATGGAAAGCCGGTCTTCAGCCAGTTCAACTTTTTCCACAAGGTTGCCATATTTCGATAAAGGTTCGTCATCATCCGTGGAACTGTCCATAGGCGTTTGAAACACCAACTGCCCGATACCTGGGGAGGTCACGCCTTTGAGCGAGGCCGGGTTTAATTTGGTGAATGCGCCGAAATCAGACAGCACCAGGTTGCCGCCTTTTGGGGCGCTGGGGTTAGCGTATTCATAACTCTGTCCGGGTTTGTATTTCAGACCCTGAGGACCATATAATGAAAGTCCGTGATGAGGCGTTGCTCAGGCTTGTTGGGCTAGAGCCAGTATCAGGATGCTGGATGAAATAAAGTTTGTCATAATCGGTAGAGTTTGAGGAGAGTTAATTTATTTTTTGACTATATTAACATTTCTGAGTGCCGCCATGAAAATTTTCAGATTGTACCCAGGCGGGCCAAAGTCGAAGTATTGCAAAGATTGCTGAAGGAGGCAGGTTTTAATCCTGGGGCGATCAATGGTGAGTTCGGGCCGGGAACCGAAGCAACTTTGAGGGCTTTTCAAAAAAGTAATGGCCCGCTATGATGGTGTAGCTGGGCTACAAAGAATTGCTGGAGGTTGGGGCGAAAGGAGTGCGAAGGTTGATCAATGTTGGTAGTCGTGGACTGGAACCTTTTACATTAGCTTTTGCAATCGACGGGGAACTCATTCCTAATACCAAGTTCATGACTAAAGGCACCTTGATCATCGGTGCCCGATAACGGCTAATTTCTCCATTCTCAAGGCGTGGATTAGTCCCGGTAGACTTCCAGTTCTTCACAGTTTTTCAGGTTTTCTGATTCGGTGAGAGCTTTGTAACCGATCTCGGTATACTGGTTTTTATAAAGATCTAACTTGACGTATTTCTTGCTGGTAGGAGAATTGGCGAAAGCCTGTGCTCCTATGTCTCCTACTACGTTACCGAACATTGTGACTTCCTTCAATTCTGGCAAATTCTCTGAGTTTGCCAGAGCAGCTGCGCCATCGTCCCCAATATCATTGTGATTAATGTTGAGAAGTTCCAGGTTTCCCAAATGGGGGGACTCGGCAAGAGCTTCCAAACCTTCATCTGCGATCTGGTTGCCCGGAAGAATGAGATGTCTCACGTTTTTTAAAACATCCTTTGTGGCCAGTTCCATGCAACCACGGATGCCTATGTATTTGTCCCGCAGATTCAAGATGGTTCCTTCCTCAAGCAGGTTTTCTTTTATTAAATCATCAACTTTGCTCATTGTGCGATCTCCACAAGCTCAATAATGTTTTTATTCTATCAAATTATCTCACTGAGAAGGCAAAAATAAAGCCGATCCCGTCGAACGTGATCGGCTTTATGAGCTTAAAATTTATTAGAGCAATGGATCAAGGAACAGCTTTTTTGTTTTCCAGCTTTCAACCTCTTCTTTCGTGGGGATGGGTGGCACAGGCCGTTTGGTGGCGCGTGTTTCCAGAGGATCATGGAATGTTCGGGCATAGGCCTCAGCCTTCCAAAGATATAGGTGCGGGAAAATCATCCCCCAAGGAGCCATAGGTGTGTTATCAACACCACGGGTAACCCGGCGATACCACAGGTCATCAGGCCAGTCTTTTAACAACTTGTCGGTATGGTCCCCTTCGATTTTTGTGGTGTCGGGATTGTTCTCATTTCTGAAATCAAGCGCCCCAGTCATCATGGGGGTGCCATCCTTGCCGTGACAGACTGCGCAATTGAGTCCTTCTGCCTCTGGGTGCACACCTTCAAATACAGTTTGGCCCTCGGCGACGACATCTTTATCATCCCACCAAGTCCATTGATTGCCAAATTTCCCTTCGACCGGCATATGGGTCGGGTCCCGCATGGTCTTTAAATAAGAGATCAGAGCGATTAACTCGTCTTCGCTCAAATCATCGCCATAATAAGTCGGCATGGCTTTGACCGATTTAGGGTCGTCAAACCCTGGAGATTGTATTTTACGGGGCTCAAGAACCTGCTCTTTAATATAATCCTCGGAATAAAGGCCGATCTGTTTGGTGCCTAGATTCGGGCCGCGGTCTGAGTTGCCTTCCCAGAAGACTTTATGGCAGTTGAAACATTTATTGTTTTCGAACACTTCGCGTCCCGCGGCGATAACTTCAGGGCCAGCCAGCCCGCTTAATTTAACGGGAGGTTTGTTGAGCTTTGCGAGTTCAAATTCGGGATCAAACTGCGGCAATTGCGCGGTCACTCCAATAAATATAGCGGAGGCGAGGGCGTAGGTGCCCAGAAGACGCTTGATCCAGTCAAAATTGGATTTTTCCAGCCTGAAGGTTTTCCAGTCCAGAAGCATGAAGAAACAGAATCCCACAAAGGCGAAAGAAACAAACTCTATCTGCCACCAGACAGGGAAATTAAATTTGCCAGCCAGAACCCAAATGATCCCAGCTATAACGATGGTTGTGGGTAGCTTGAAGCGGATATTCTGGAAAAAAGTTTTCTCTTCTATTTTTTTGGATTTAACTTTAATGAGGAGAGCGTAAGTAACCATTACTGCCAACCCGGCACTGGCCCCTAGAACATCAAAAGTGCTGTAAAGCGCATATAGACCACTTAACGCGGCAATTAAGCCAATAATAATAAAATCAATTTGCATTATCCATTTGCTCCTGAAAAAATTACTCGGCCATTTGCGGTGCCGCTTGCGCCGACTCGAGTTCTTTCTTTTTAGTTTTTGGATATTTGATTCCAATCCAGATGATGGCTGTCATCAGAATGAAAAAGGTCCAGACAAGCGTTGTGACGTGAAAGCCAGACTCAGCCAGACTAGGCGCGAACTTTTCTGGTGTTACATCTTTGAATACTTTATATACATGCCAGTTCATCCGTGATAGCTCTCGAATGGTGCCCATCCAGCTCATTAGCCAGATGTCGGCGAAACCGAGGAAAATGAGAACATAGGGCCCTAGTGGATTAATCTTGCCATAATGCACTTTCCCGGTTTTGGTGGCGATCGTATAAAAAATATAGTTGATGAAAGTAACGGTTACCAGACAGAATGCTGCTGTATTTTTTGAAACCATCAGCGCCAGAAAGGCTAAATTATCCGGCAATACCATATCCGGATTCATACCTGGTTCAGGAAGCATGGTGGCGAAAAACCGCCGGGGTGTGAACCAGATTGTGGCGGAAATAACAATCAATACAAACCCGAATTTCATTGCCGGGAAAAATCTCTGCGCGTTTTCTATCCGCTTCATACTGACCCACATATAAATATTACTGGCGCTGAACATGGTCCCTACCAGAAGCCCTTGCACGAGCATAAACATGGATTCGCGATCAGACATAATGTACATGCCGATGGTGGCGTCATACTGGTAAATTTCGCGGACGAAAATATAACCCATTGCAGGGAGGGGAATCATGATGGCGACCCCTATGAGATTACCGATGTACCCGACCCAGTCATAATATTCCCGCTCTTCCTTTTTGTCCGACCACAGATACATATAAGCACCAATGATACAAACCATATAACCGCCAAAGGTCCCGTTGCCCACCAGTCGGTGATAGTTCAGAGGCATCCACGCCATATTGGCGATTCTGTCCCACTCGCTGATATTGAGGAGTTGGTCGAGAGGTTTGGGCGGGGTCTGCATGAAGGTCGCCGGACCATCCAGAGCAACCAGAAGAGAGAGGCCGAGGACATTCAGGATCACGCCTGTGACAATGTGGCGTCCTTTTTTATTGGACTTGTTTAACGGATCCCAAGAATAAACATAGATGTACATGACCACTGTTTCGAGAATAAACAGGGTGGGATAAGCCACCATGAAAAGTACGGGGAACGAGGATATGAGATAGGTGATGAAGTCCTGATAGGCTACCAGCATGACGAAGAGGAAGAGACCTCCTGATAGAGCGGTGAAACTATAACAAATACCAATTACCTTGGTGATTTCGTGAGCCAGGCGCTCAAATTTGAAATCTGATTGGGCAAACATGATGCCATTGGAAATTAAGCCGCCGACCGCTCCATTAAGCACGGCGAGAATGATACCGGAAACTTCATAATGCTCGACTGGCGTTAGTGCCATGGAGATCACAGCCCCAAACACTGCTCCCACAAAGGCGGAGGCACGGATATTCATCAAACGGTGAAAATAATTCAGGAAACTGATTATTAGCGCCCCGAAGGCACAGGCCCATAGACCATACAAAACACCGTGATGGATCCCGACTATGATTTCGCCAGTGATTCCTATGACAACGCCTATGAGGACAGCTAAAAACACGTTTGAGAGAATAATCGCTTTACGAACCCCCTGTGTCCGGCGTGCACCCATGACCTCCATGATGACCACGAACATGGGGCACCCTAGAATGAATGAGGCGAATAGTATATGAAGCTGAGCTGCTGCCCAGGTGATTTTGCGGTTACTCAAGCCCAAGAACGAGAATTCTCCAAACTCGTGCTCTGCGGCCGGCCCGATATCTGTCAAATAAGAGAGGTCTTCTTCCTCGGTCTCTCCTTCTTCATCATCTTCATCATCTTCATCATCATCATCTTCTTCATCCTCTTCTTGGGCGTATACCAAGGTCTGGAAACTCAGATTTGTAAAAATCGAATTAGCGGAAACAGGGAGGAAAGGGGTTAAATGCCCGAGCATATAAACAAAAATCAGGCAAAGAAGAGTTTTAAAAAAGGCGCTTTTAAAAGGATTTTGGGATTGTTTCATCTATGAGTTAAATGGATGGCCTGAAGAAGGCGATAAGTACTCGTTTCCAAATTATGGAAAATCTCTATTCAAAAGGATTCGGATTTTTCTAATTCTTTAGTTTTTTTTATGATTGCTGTTAAGAGAGAGCACTCTCTCTTTCTTGTCATAAGTCACGTAGAGTGTATACTCGTCTCCCTGAGAAAAAGTTCAATGGGGGTTCCTACTATTTCCCATATCCCAATGGTGATCACACTAAGCACTCCATGTCCAACTGCTCGCCATGGACTAGACTCATTCCCAATTTCATATTCATAGGTATCTATCCGGTTACCGTTATCAAGCGTAACGGTCTTAACTGGATGCCCTAAGTTAAGTTCTATTTCCCCACGGGAAACTCCGACCTTGACCATCCCTAAATTTGGGGCATGTTTTCCACTCATAGCCATCCCCACTGAACAACCTGTATTGCTGGTAAATGCGAGTAGAACTAAAATCAAAACAAACTTTGTTTGAAAAATCTTCATATTTTCTTCTATATTTCCAATAGGATTTAAAGAATGTAGAGAAATAGCATACGGGTTGTGTAAAGTCAAGGGCTTTCAAAAGTGTTGCAACTAAAGGCTTGCCTCACTTTTTTGGCAGAAAAAACAAGGGGATTTATGAAGGGTTTTAAAGCAAAAATGAGGGATTAATCTGGTTCTGACCGGAAGCTTGGGAGTTAGAAATATTGCAAAGCCGGTCACAATGGCTAACTGGGAGCGCTCATTTCTGATTGTGCCGCAAGCTGTCCGCAGGCGCCGAGTATGTCTGTGGCCCGGTTTTGTCTAATAAAGACAGAGAAATTCTGCTCAATCAAATAATTTTGAAACTTTAAAACTCTTTGTTCGGAGGGAGGTCTGTATTCAGACTGGTCAAAACCGTTAAAAGGAATCAGGTTGATCTTGCAGGGAACTTCTTTTAACCAATTTGCCAGCCTCTTGGCATCTTCATCGGAATCATTGATATCCGCGAGCAGGACATATTCAATGGTATGCCTCCTTTGAGGTTTTAAAGGATACTTTTTAAGGCAATCCACTAGGACTTCAATGGGATACTTTTTATTAATAGGCATCAATTGGTCACGGGTGGCGTTGTCGGAAGCGTTGAGAGAAATAGCCAGGTTTATCGGCAGGTTCTCTTCTTGAAAGGCTTTCATTTTTTCAACCAACCCCGAGGTGGAAACGGTGATTTTTCTTGTTGAAATCTTTATGGCTTCTGGGGAGGTCATAAGACGCAATGCATCGACAACCGGTCCATAGTTGTCCAGAGGTTCGCCCATTCCCATAAAAACGATATTGGTGATCTGATCCTTTTCCTGGAGTTCCTGATTGATGGCGATGTGCTGGCCGATAATCTCACCCGCGGTTAAATTGCGTTTCAGTCCTAGGCTTGCGGTTAAACAGAATGAGCAATTCAGGCGACAACCCACTTGCGTGGAAAGGCATAAAGTCTTTCTGGATTCCGAAGGCATCCATACACTTTCTACAACTGATCCATCATTCATTGCCAATAAATATTTAATCGACCCGTCCTTGGAGTGGGTCCGGTTTTGAATTTTTGGAAGTGAGAAATGAAAATGCTCTGCCAACTGGGACCGCAAAGACTTGGAGAGATTGTCCATCTCATTAAAATCTCTGCAATGATAATGATAGACCCAGGTGAACACCTGATGAACCCGGTAGGTTGCAACATTCCAGTCAGAAAAAAGTTCTTTCAGCGTGGCTTCTGAGGTGCTAAAGAAGTTTTGTGTGCTCAATTTTCCAGAGGGATTCATTGTCACGCAAAGAGGAAAAGCTTCAAAATTATTGATTGATATTAAATTGCTTGGGAAATTTTTTCCGGGTTAAAGATTGTGGCTCAATCAAGCAATTTTAATAGTAGCTAATATAACCTATTTTCTCGCTGTCTGTCTGGGTCGAGTCTTTTTTCAACTGAAGGTTTTGAGCATGTACGCCATGGCCCCGGCGCTCAGCAGAGATATGAGCAGTGTGCATACCAACAAACTTATTAGAGGAGCAGGGAGATGAAGGTTTTTATTCTTTATCAACCAGTTACTTCCCAGTCCCAATGCTAATAGGGCTATCGCCAAGCCTGCCCAGGTGGTCTGAGCGATGGTGTTGGTGAAAACCACATCGGTCTCCATATTTCCTAAAAGGGCGACCGCCCAACTCATAGCTGGCAAACATAAGATGTAGGCCCAGATAGCCGCATTGTTTTCCGGGGATCGATATCGAAGAAAAAAACGCAATCCCAGAAACGCCATTCCCCCCATTAATAGCCAGCCGATCAATTCGTTCAAGTCTTTCTTGTGTTTTTCATCGCGGATATGCCTAAGCGCTCCGAGAACATACCGGGATACTTCATCCTCTTTCATTTCATAAAATCCGCCTTGATCACTGTCATAAGCGAATACTCTTGCTGTGGTCGATTCAGCAGGAAGGGAAACAGCTCTGTACTTATCTTTCCCCGCAGACTCTATTTCAAGATAGACAATGCCGGAGTGGTATTTCAGGTTATACTTTTCTATTTCCACATATCCGGTAGCATATCTCTGGTTTTCCTGATAAAACTTGTCCTGTATCGCCATCAGATCCCACAGGGCTTGTCGGGCTTGCACATCCGCGTCCACCTCAAAAGTCTGACCGCATGAAGTGAGAAATAAAAGAAAAAATGAATACGTGAAAAATTGTTTTACAGATCTCATCAGTTTTAGCTGTGGTGGGGTAAAAAAGGAAAGGGCAATATATAACAAATGCATAATAATACGTCAAGCAGCTCTCCAGAAAGAGAGGCTGATAAGGTTGGCTTGTGGTGCGGCCAAAGGTGCTTGTTTGACAGATATAGTTGCATATCGAGCCCAACGTCACGGGTGATAATTCTACGCGTGGCTTCATGCCTCGGAAAGGGACACTGGGCCTAGAGGTACTCCGTATGTTGAGTCAATTTAAATTTGTGACAGGGAATCCCAATAAAGTCCGGGAAGCCGGAGAAATTCTTGGTATTGCCCTTGAGCTGGTTCAGGTTGATGGGCTCTTTGAAGCCCAGAGTCCGGACCTGGATATGGTGGTTCGGCACAAAGTCCTTCAGGCTTACGCCTCTTTACAATGCCCGGTGATGGTGGAGGACTCTGGTTTGCTGTTTCATGCTTGGAACGGATTGCCTGGTGCCTTGGTGAAATGGTTTGAAGAGACTGTAGGCTGTGGAGGTATGTTGAAGATGGCCAACGGTTTTGATGACCGAGGCGCAACGGCTGTTTGTTGTTTTGCAGTTTATGACGGGCAAAATATGAAGATTGCTCGAGGCGAAGTGAACGGAACTCTGGCAGATAGTATCCGAGGGCAAAATGGTTTTGGCTGGGATGTGATTTTTATCCCGGAAGGCCATGAGCAGACCTATGGAGAAATGTCTTCTCAGGGGAAAAACGCCATTTCTCATAGAAAAAGGGCGCTGGACGAACTGAAGCAATTACTTGGTTAGGCTTTGAAGGTGGGAATATAGATTTTTAAAAACTTGCTGGTAGCGAGGCAGTTTCTGGTAGATGGCTTCTACCTCCTGTTCATCAGGTTTTTGATTGACGCATTGATAGTCCTCGGTCATTTCCTGCCATTGGGGTGGATCTTCCGTCCACCCATTTTGCGTGGCTAGTTCAATACATTGTGCCTCATTAGTTTCTCCGGCTTTTCCTTCAGGCACCCCAAACCCTCGAATGCTCTTCATCGCCATGGTATAAGTATGGCCAAACCGTTGCAGGGCGGCACTCTTGAAATAATCGGTATTTTCCTGTTTCAAGGCCTCATCCAACCTTTGCAGATTCCAGTCGAGATGAGTCAGTAAAACTTTTTTCTGGGATGCCGGAGTTTGAGACACGTAATTTTTGAACCGGAAAAAAATGATTGTGGTATTTTATCTTAATTTTTAAGTCTAGATTGAGTTTTCTAACATTATGGATTCTGATAGCATAGAAAATGTTTTTATTGATAATGGGGATGGTACCATTACCTCCAAAGTACATAACCTGATGTGGTGCAAGACCGACTCCATGATTGATTTGAGGAAATGGGTCAATTATCAGGACAGCGTTGATTATGTGCGGGGGTTGAATGAAAATAAATATGCTGGGTATGATGACTGGCGGCTTCCGACGAGGGATGAAATGTCAACCTTGTTTGATAAAAACTTTAAAAATACGGATCAGTTTGGCAAGACTATCCATATTAGCGATCAATTTGCCTCCGGTGGAGGATATTCCATGATTGCGCAACAGGTGCCTGGCCGTATGCGTATATTTGTGCTTAATATCCGCGATGGCGAGTTTAGCCAGCCTGATGGACTCTGGACTTTGACAGAAGCAGCCAGAGCTGTCCGGCATCTTTAAAAATATACACCGCTTTATCAGGCGGTTGAGTTGGAGAAAAAATATGAGTGAGGAAATTTATAATCCTTCCGAATCTGTTTCCGCTAAGGCATTGATCAAAAGCATGGATCAATACAGGGAGATGTATGAACGTTCCATCAATGATCCGGAAAAATTCTGGGCCGATGAGGCGGAAAAGTTCACATGGTTTAAGAAATGGGATCAAGTACGAGACTATAACTATGATGTCCGCAATGGCAACATACGCATTCAATGGTTCAAAGGGGCAAAAACCAATATAACGGTTAATTGCCTGGACCGTCATCTAGAAAAACGGAGCGACCAGACCGCGATATTTTGGGAAGGTAACGAACCCGGTGAAAATATTCGTTTGACCTACCGGCAACTCCATAAAGAGGTTTGTAAATTTGCCAATGTTCTGAAAAGTCATGGGGTCAAAAAGGGCGACCGGGTTTCTATTTATATGCCCATGGTGGTGGAGTTGGCAGTCGCGATGCTGGCTTGCGCGAGGGTGGGTGCGGTGCATTCCATCGTTTTCGGCGGTTTTTCCCCGACAGCTCTGGCGGGTCGGATTGTGGACTCGGGCTGTACAGTTCTCATCACCACCGATGGAGGATTTCGCGGCGACAAAACAGTGCCTTTAAAAACCAATGCCGATGAAGCTATGGAACTGGCCGAAAAGGACAGGGTTGTGGTCAAAACCTGTATTGTGTCTCAGAGGGTGGGCGATAAGGTTGCCGTGAAAATGCAGCCAGGCCGGGACACTTGGTGGCATGAAGAAATGCAAAATGCCGATCCTGTTTGTGACGCGGAAGCCATGTCGGCGGAAGATCCTCTGTTTATTCTCTATACTTCCGGCTCAACAGGAAAACCCAAGGGAGTTCAGCATAATGTCGGCGGATATATGATCTACGTCGCGCTGACCCATAAATATATTTTTGATTATCAGGACGGTGATATCTGGTGGTGCACGGCCGATATCGGCTGGGTCACGGGTCACTCCTATATCATTTATGGCCCGTTGGCTAATGGCGCGACAACAGTCATGTTTGAAGGTATCCCTACGCACCCGGATTGTGGGAGGCTTTGGGATGTGGTCGACCGGCTGCAAGTCACCCAGTTTTATACGGCTCCAACGACGATTCGCGCGCTTATGTCGTACGGTGAGGACACACCTTCTCAGTATGATCTTTCTACACTACGGGTTTTGGGTTCGGTGGGCGAACCAATTAACCCGGAGGCATGGCGATGGTATTACAAAAATGTCGGAAGAGGGCGTTGCCCTATCGTCGATACCTGGTGGCAGACCGAGACAGGTGGTATTTTGATTACGCCTCTGCCTGGTTGTACTCCGGCAAAACCGGGCTCGGCGACTCTGCCTTTTTTTGGCGTGAAGCCTGTGGTGATCGAAGCGGAAACCGGCAAGATTCTTGAAGGCAATGGGGTGGAAGGTGTGCTGGCCATATCAGAACCCTGGCCGGGTCAGATGAGAACGGTTTATGGCGACCATGCACGTTTCGAGGAAACTTATTTTAAACTTTACCCCGGCTATTATTTTACCGGAGATGGTTGCCGTCGCGATGCAGACGGTTATTACTGGGTCACTGGCAGAGTCGATGATGTTATCAATGTATCTGGGCATAGAATGGGAACCGCTGAGGTGGAGTCGGCTCTTGTACTTCATAAAACCGTGGCCGAAGCCGCAGTTGTCGGATTCCCGCATGAGATAAAAGGCCAGGGGATCTACGCCTATGTTTCTCTCATGGATGGTGTGCAACCGGATGACGCATTGAAGAAGACTCTGGTGCAGTTTGTCAGAAAAGAAATCGGGCCTATCGCCGCACCGGATGTCATACACTGGGCTCCCGCGCTTCCCAAAACCCGTTCGGGGAAAATTATGCGGCGCATACTGAGAAAAATTGCCGCCAATGAAGCCGATCAATTGGGCGATGTCTCGACGTTAGCGGATCCTTCTGTTATTGAAAGCCTTAAGTCTTCTTATGTAGAAGTGTTTTGTGGGAAAAAGTAGGCGACGAGTTTCGCTAGCAAGCAAAGAGTAGTTCTGGCTCAAGATGCCATTTCCGCATAGCTAGAAGGACAGGGACCATGGAGTTGAATCAAGATTCAACTCCATGATTTCTCACTCCCTACAGTGAAAAGAGAAAGGTGTCCCTTACTCCCCAAATGTTTGAGCCTCTTAATATCTAAATAACCAGTGGGATAATAATATACTGTAAGCTAATTCCGGCAAGTGTCAATTGAAAGTTTTGATTTTTCACAGATAAATCGTTAATAAGCTAATTCGGACTCGCTTGAAGGAAGTGGAAAGAGGCGATGATTTTGGCTTTCGGGCGCTCTTCGATGATCGCATGTCTGGTCTTCATCAGGCCTTTTATGCTTAATTATTAAGCGTTTTCAGGCGTATTGCTGTCCTGAAAGCGGTTCTGGTTTCCTTGGAAGCCTTGATTTTTTTGTAAAACCCCGTTAAAGTGTTATTATTTGCCTTTTCCAAACTCCTGTTAAGAATGCATTTTTATAGATTATTCATCACCATTAGTCTTTTTGCCCTGTTTTCTTCTTGTGCGGATAAGGCCGAGGAGCAGGGTAGTGAAAATATTCATCCCAGCTTTTCCGAACTGCCGCCTGAGGTGTCGGAAGAAGCTTCTCCTCTTGCCAATCAGCGAGTTGTACCGGTTCAGCTTTCTCCTGAAAATCAGGCCAAAGCCGACAAAGCTCCTGAAGGGATGGTGTTCATAAAAGGCGGGTGTTTTATCATGGGTAATGATTATGCTCAGGAAGATGAAAAGCCGGAGCATGAGGTTTGTGTCGATGATTTCTATATGGATAAATATGAGGTGACCCAAGCGCGTTGGAAAAAACTGATGGGATTCAATCCTTCCAAGTTCATAGGGGTAGACCTACCCGTTGAGCAGGTAAACTTTCTGGGTGTGCAAAAATTTATCAGGAAGTCACAAGGTGCTTGCCGTTTGCCCACTGAGGCAGAATGGGAATACGCGGCACGGGGAGTAGCAACGACTCGCTATTTCTGGGGCAATATGGTGCATGAAGACTATACCTGGTATGAAGATAACGCAAAGCAAACGCAACCTGTTGGGAGTAAAGGCCCTAACCAGTATGGTCTTTATGACATGATGGGGAATGTCTGGGAGTGGGTCAATGACTGGTATGAACCCTATTACAAGCTCCGCTCGAAAAACAACCCCCAAGGGCCGGAAACAGGAGAATCAAAAGTTGTGCGAGGGGGTTCCTTCGACTCTTCGGCCGGCGCGTTGCGCATCACCAACCGGGTCTGGCTGCATCCTAAAAATAAAGTCTTTCCTAAAGTGACCACCTATGGTCAAGTGATGAACGAAATTTTTAACTACATCGGTTTTCGTTGCGTCCAATCCCTTCCCCAATAAAGAGAATAGAGAGTATGCAGTTCATTACTATCGGCGGCTTGCCAGTTAGCGGCATTCGCTGCAGAGGCCGAACATATCCAGTTTGTGGGAAGTGATAGTGAATCCGTTTCGGCTGGCGACTTCTTCCTGAAACTGTTCGATAAGGGGATGGTTGAATTCAATAATTTTTCCGCATTCGGTGCAGATCATGTGGTCGTGATGGCTATGCATGTACTTGTGTTCATAGCGCTTTTGTCCGTCACCAAAATCCAGCTCCGAGGCCAAGCCGCTTTGGGTTAGCAACGCCAGAGTGCGATAGACCGTTGCTAGTCCCACTTTTGGGTCGGTAGCGGTGACTTGATTATAAAGTTCTTCGGCGCTGGCGTGTTTTTCGCACTCCAGAAAAGCATTGAGGACAGCACGTCTCTGCTTGGTGATCTTCAGTTTGTTTTGGACAATATAATCCTCAAGGACTTCTAATTCTTTGCTAGCCATAATTTTCTGTAGTAGTGACTAAGTAGACCGGCTAATTTAGCACGGTCATTGCTCATGAAGTTAGGATGCTTAACGTCAGGAAAAGTTTTGCCTGACAAAAATTATTACGAATCGGCAGAGAGTTTGGCGACCTCTGCGGCCAGTTCCTCGGCTGGATATTCCGCTTGCTCGCCGGTTTTCATGTTTTTCAATACAAATTTTCCGGAGCGAATTTCGTTTTCTCCTAGAATCAGGGTCAATCGGGACTGGGTTTTATTGGCCTTGCGCATTTGGCTTTTCATGCTCCCCATTTCATAATCTCTCTCAACTCTGAATCCCTTTAAACGTAGCTCGTGTGCAATTTTAAATCCGCTGGTTTTGGCTTCTTCCCCCAGGCAGATGATAAAAATATCGGGGCTTTTCTGTAAAGTTTTCACGTCATCAAACGGTACGAGGGAAACCAGACGTTCGAGACCAAGCGCAAAACCGAAGCAAGGTGTCGAGGGGCCTTCCAATTCTTCCACCAGAGTGTCGTAACGTCCGCCTCCGCAAATGGTATTTTGAGCACCCAGATTTTGTGAGGTGACTTCAAACGCGGTATGGTTGTAATAATCTAACCCACGAACAAGCTTTGGGTTGACGCAGTACGTGCTATCGGCAGAATCCAAAAGTGAACACACTTCGGAGAAGTGCTCGGCACTGGTCGGATCGAGATGGTCGATAAGTTTTGGCAGGTCTGCGGCAATCTCACTACAATGTTCAGACTTGCAATCAAGGACCCGCAAAGGATTGCGTTGATATCGGTTTTTGCAATTAGAGCAAAGGGGGTCGAGGTGTTTTTCGATTTTTGTTTTTAAGAGTTCGCGATATTGAGGCCGACACTCCCGACTCCCCAGGCTGTTGATCTCAAGCTTGATATCGGTGAGGCCCAGTGTTTTGAAAAATTCCATGAGCATGGTCATCATTTCCACATCCACAACGGGACTGGGTGAACCCATAGCCTCGACTCCGATTTGATTGAACTGTCTTAATCGACCCTTCTGGGGTCGCTCATAGCGAAACATGGGGCCAATATAAAACATCTTGAGCAAGGAAGGGGGGGTGTGCATTTTATGCTCCACATAGGCGCGAACTACTGACGCGGTTCCTTCTGGACGAAGTGTGATAGAGTCGCCGCCACGGTCTTGAAAGGTATACATTTCTTTTTCGACGATATCCGTAGTTTCGCCAATACTGCGGGAAAACAACCGGGTGTCTTCAAAAACCGGGAGGCGTATTTCCCTGAACCCGTACCGCGGAAAAATATTGTGAACGACGGACTCAATATGTTGCCATTTCCAGATTTCATCAGGCAGGATATCTTTGACGCCACGTATACTTTGAATTTTCATAATCCCTCTTTTTTAACCGTAGCCGCGAGGCGTTCTTCCGCCAGATTGACATCTTTTTCACTGCCGATGAAGAGAGGCAGACGGTCATGAATGCCGGTGGGGGTAATATCCAGAATTCGTTGGTTTCCGGTAGAAGCCTTTCCTCCGGCCTGCTCAACAATAAAAGCCAGAGGAGCGGCCTCAAAAGAAAACCTCAACTTTCCCTTTGGACTTTTCGTATCTTTGGGATACATGAAGAGTCCACCTTTTAATAAAGTCCGGTGGAAATCCGCGACGAGAGAGCCGATATAACGTAATTTATAAGGCCGCCTTGATGCAGGGTCGTCTTCTTTTAAATAAGCGACGAGATCCTTTTGTGGTTCATCCCAAATACCCCAGTTGCCCTCGTTGGCGCTGTAGGTGGAACCCTGCTCGGGGATGACCAGATTAGGGTGGGAGAGAAAAAACTCGCCCAGTGCTGGATCAAGCGTGAACCCATGAACACCTTGCCCAGTTGTGTAGACAAAAATTGTGCTGGAACCATATACGATATAACCGGCGGCAATTTGTTCGCCTCCTTTTTGCAGGAGATCCTCGTCTGTTACCTTATTTCCCAAGCTTTTCTTGCGGTAAATTGAAAATATCGTGCCGATGCTGACATTGACATCAATATTGGAAGATCCATCGAGAGGGTCCATCATGAAAATATATTTTCCGGGATTGTCCTTGATGATTAGGGGGTCTTCTCTTTCTTCAGAAGTGATGGCACATACTGTGCCTGACTGGCCGATAATTGTGGTGAAAGTGATGTCAGAAAATTCATCCAGTTTTTTAACTTCTTCTCCCTGGACATTTATTTTTCCGGTAAGCCCCCAAATATCTTCCCCGATCCCTGCGCTATTGACTTCGAGGGAAATGATCTTGCCAGCTACCATGATTTCATTCATCAAGCTGGTGAACTCTCCGGTAGCTCCAGGGTTGGCTTTTTCCTGTTGCCGGATGTGTTGAACAAGGGTTGTGTGTTGCATGCGAATCCAATTCCCAGATAAACTTTAATCCAGTTTTTGATTTAAGGTGGACTTGTTTATCGAAAAAGTCCCAGAGGCTTGAAAAATAAAACAATGTTTTTCAGAAACAATCCCTGAAATTTAAAAAGTCGCTGATTTTACAACATTTCAAAAATTAGGGCAATGAAAATGGAATAATCAGGATACGGAAACAGGAACGGTGTTCCGCGTTTTGCCAAATCTTTTTCTGTCGCTTTCGTTGAGGATCTTTTTCCGCAAGCGTATGTTTTTCGGGGTGATCTCCGCCAATTCGTCTTCATTCAGAAAACCAAGGATCTGCTCGAGACTCATTATCAGGGGAGGTGTGAGGATGATATTCACGTCTGAACCGGACGCACGCATATTACTCAGCTTTTTTTCCTTGCAAAGATTGACGACTAGATCATTATCTTTTTTGTTTGAACCGATAATCTGTCCAGTATAAATTTCTTCACCGGCTCCGAGAAACATGGTGCCTCTTTCCTGTAAATTGAACAGGGAGAAGCCGGTCGTTTTTCCGTTTTCCATGGCAATTAAAGCACCATTAGCGCGCTGGGCGATTTCGCCACAATGCGGGATGAAGTTGTGAAAGGTGCGGTTGATGATTCCTGTGCCTTTGGTCAATGTTAGAAATTCAGAACGAAACCCAAAAAGTCCGCGTGTAGGAATGACGAATTCAAGCCTCGCCGCGGCTTCCCCCTGAATCATATTCTTCAAAGTCGCTTTACGTTTTCCCATAGCCTCCATGACAGAGCCCATATGGGAGCTTTCGATATCAAGAATGACAAACTCTTCCGGCTCGTGCGCGACTCCACCAATAACTTTGATCAAAACCTCCGGGCGGGAAATGGAAAACTCATAGCCTTCCCGACGCATGGTCTCTATTAAAATAGTTAAATGTAATTCACCGCGTCCTGAAACCTTGAAGATGTCCTGCGTGTCAGTTTCCTCCACCTTGAGAGAAACATTGGGCCGGGTTTCCCGGAATAGACGATCTCGTACTTGTCTTGAGGTGACAAGGTTGCCTTCACGGCCTGCAAAGGGCGAGGTGTTGGAAGAAAAATGGATTGACAGGGTAGGTTCGTCAATTTCAATAACCGGGAGTGGTTCCGGGCAATTGGAGTCTGCAATAGTTTCGCCGATGTCTACTTCTTTCATTCCGGCAATGCCGATAATATCTCCCGTGGTTGCTGAAAGAGATTCTACTTTTGACAATCCTTGGTAAGTGTATAGTTTCGAGAGAGTGAAGGGCTCCATATCTCCCTGACGTTTGATCTGAGTGTAGCTTCTTTTTGCCTGGATATGTCCACGTGTGATGGTGCCGATAGCAATCCTTCCAATGTAGTCATCATAATCGATAGAAGACACCAGCATTTGGAAAGGACTCTCGGGATCTCCCTGGTAAGCAGGAACTTTTTCGATAACCAGGTCCAGAAGAGGGGTGATATCATTGTTCGGACCCGTGGGGGTATGTCTGGAAATACCCTGCTTGGCTGAAGTGTATATAACAGGAAAGTCCAGTTGTTCATCATTTGCGTTGAGTTCAACGAATAAATCAAAAACTTCATCGACGACCTTTTCAGTTCGCGCTGCGGGGCGGTCAATTTTGTTGATAACGACAATAGGCTTGAGCCCTAGTTCGAGGGATTTCTTCAACACAAACCGGGTCTGAGGCATAGGGCCTTCTACAGCATCGGCCAAAAGCAGAACCCCGTTGACCATTTTTAAAATCCGCTCCACCTCGCCCCCGAAATCTGCGTGTCCGGGTGTGTCAACGATATTGATCTTATGCCCTTTGTAGTTGATCGCCGCGTTTTTGGAAAATATAGTGATGCCTCGTTCTTTTTCCAATTCGTTGCTGTCCATGATGCAGGTTTCCGAAAGCTCACTGTCCCGGAACATTCCACTTTGCTTGAGAAGGCAATCGACAAGAGTGGTTTTTCCATGATCAACATGAGCGATAATTCCAATATTTCTGATTAATTCCTGATTCAACATAGTTGTTTGTAGTCTTTCAAATTAACTGTGAATGAATAAACGCGGTGATTCGGTCTAAAAAATAAGCGGGTAGTAGAACAAAAGACCTGCCACGAGGGGGAGATTAAAGGGTCCGGAGCTTATGGAAGGGTAAAAACCAGTAAGGGGTTAATTTCATTGCACTAACGATTCTATCCTCTATGACCTACACCATTAATTCTAACAGATTGGGCAGAATAAACCTAATAGGAAAAATAATAATTGTAACTCATTGAATTTTATACTATAATTTTAATATGGATGCATTGATCAACGAGTTTTCCGAATATTTGCGCATTGAGAAGAGGCATTCGCCCCACACAGTGGCAGGGTATTGTCGTGACCTGCGACGTTTGGCCCAGTCTCTTCCCAATAGGGAGGTATCCAGTCTGACAACGGCTGATATTCGTGGCTTTCTTCTGATATTACGAAATGAGGGCTTATCTTCGGCTTCCATTGCGCGAAGCTTGTCTTCGGTTAAATCTTTTTTCTGTTATTTGTGTCAGGACCAGCAACTCAAAGATAATCCGGCAGAGATTCTGGAAACTCCTCGTCGGTGGAGAAAACTTCCTCATACATTGTCGTTGATGGATGTTGATAAGCTTTTGAGTTGCCCGGATTTAGACACCGCCATGGGTCTCAGGAATCAAGCCATGCTGGAGGTTTTATACGCGACGGGAATGCGAGTTTCTGAATTGGTATCGGTGAAAGCGCATAATCTGGATTTTGAGGCCGGTTGCCTGAGAACGATGGGGAAGGGGTCCAAAGAACGCATTGTTCCGATAGGCATGGTTGCGAGAAAATCAGTGGAGAACTATTTGTTGAACTCCCGGTCTGTCTTGGCAAAAGGGCAAAAGGTGGAAGAACTGTTCCTGACCCGAAGAGCAAAATCCATGACCCGGCAAGGATTCTGGAAGCTTTTGAAAGGATATGTGCGCCAATGTGGTATCAAAGCCGATGTGTCGCCACATACCCTGAGACATGCCTTTGCCACGCATTTATTGGATAGAGGCGCTGATTTAAGATCGGTCCAGCAAATGCTGGGCCACTCCGATATTTCGACCACGCAAATCTACACTCATGTTCTGAGGGAAAGGATGCTCAAAATCCACGACCAGTTTCACCCCAGGGCCAGGTGAACAACTCGGATTTCAGGAGATGGTGAGGTTGGTGAGAGTACCCATGATGAAGTCTTACAAGTGACTCCCAAACCTGTGGAGATGATATATGAATCATCCAGTTAGATTTTGACTATAAGGTGATTAAAACGGATCGCAGGAGAACCGCATCCATTGTGGTTAAGGACAGTGCTGTTTTCGTAACGGTCCCCCGGACAATTTCAAATAAAAAAGGGCATGAAATTGTCGCGAAGAAAAGGCGATGGATAAAGGACAAGTTAAATTACTATGAGCAGACTCGGAACCCATCAAAGACCAAAGAATATGCTAGTGGGGAGGCATTCGCGCATCTTGGAAGGAACTACAGGTTGACTGGAAAATTAGGTGGGGTCGAGTTTAAGAGCGGGAAACTGGTTGTCCGTATTCCAAAAGAATATTCTCAGAGTAAAAGGGAAAGTACTATAAAGGGATTATTGCAACAGTGGTATCAGGAGAGCATTGATCAAGTTGCACCTAAAGTCGGAGTGGAACCAAAGTCGATGGCAATTAAGTCCTATGAAAGTAGGTCGGGAAGCTGCAACTCCAGACAGGAACTATTCTTCAACTGGAAAATTATCATTGCTCCCAACTGAATTGTTGATTATTAGTGGTGCATGAGCTTGTGCATTTGATTCACCATGACCATGGCAAAGGATATTGGAAACGGTTGAGATCAGTCCTTCCGGACTATGAAGACTGCAAGGGATGGTTAAAGGCTAATGGCAGAAACCTGTGAATTTAAATGGAAATATTCTAGTATTTAGTGACATAATAGGCAGGAGTGGGCGGGATGAAATTATTTTCTTGACTGAATTTACTATAAAAGATATCATTCTTCCTCCATATTCCTCCTTCTGAACTGAGCTTCCGGAAATGCAAAGGGTTTGAATTCAAAGGTTTTTTCAAGCCATGATTTTTGATATTGGGGAAATTTACGAAGAGGGTTTGAACTTTGAAGTGCTTGAGCCTAAAGGGTGTTTCAGCATCGATTCCCCCGACTGCGTTTTAACAGAGGATGTTAAAGTTCAGGGGAGGCTGGAAAAATCGGACCAGGAAATCTTGTGCCGGGGCAGTTTGCGAACAGGACTCTCTGCCACCTGCACTCGGTGCTTGGGTGATTTCAATTTTTTGGTGACGGCTAGGCTCAATGTTCATTTTGTCCCACGGGTTGAAAATAGCAATTCGGCTGATGAAATTGAACTTACTGGTCTGGATGTGGAGCGGGAGTTTTATGAGGAAGGCCGGGTTGATCTGTCCTATCCCGTTCGGGATTTGATATTATTGAGTCTACCACAAATTATATTATGTCGGGAGGATTGCGCGGGGCTGTGCCCTCAGTGCGGGATAAACTTGAATGAGAATAAATGTGGTTGCAAAAACGAAGAGTCTTGCCACCCACAATTGGCAGTTTTACAACAATTAAAAGACAAGTTGAAATAAGGGGAATATTATGGCTGTCCCAAAGAAGAAAACATCTAAATCCAAGCAGGGAATGCGCCGATCTCATGATAGCCTCAACCTTCCTGCCTATGCGGAGTGCCCACAGTGCCATGAGATGGCCCGCCCGCACCATATCTGCGCGCATTGCGGTTATTACAAAGGCAAAGAAGTGATGGGAGTCGAAGCAGTTTAATATCTCGCCAGCCTCTCTTGGTAGTTCCCAACGCTCTTTAGAAAGGGGCCAGACTCAGAAATGAAAATCGTGGTTGACGCGATGGGGGGCGATCATGCTCCGGAGGCCGCTATAGAAGGCGCGGTCATGGCGGCGAGGGAATATGAGACGGAAATCATTCTCATCGGCTTATCTGATCGCATCCATATGGTTCTGGATCAGCTTGACCCTGATCGTAAGCTTCCTATTGAAATAGTCCACGCCGATGAGGTGGTGGCAATGCACGACAGTCCGGGCAAAGTCCTGCGCTCCAAACGTAAATCTTCCATGAAAATTGGTTTAGATCTGGTTAAGGAGGGGACGGCATCAGCTTTTTTGAGTGCCGGAAATACTGGCGCGGTCCTAGCTTATTCAACGATTATATTACGCCCGCTAAACGGTGTCGATCGGCCTGCCATTGCAGTCCAGTTACCGACTTTGAAGGGCAACGCTATTCTTCTGGATGCTGGTGCAAATGTCGATTGTAAAACCAACCAGCTATTCCAGTTTGGAATCATGGGCCATGTTTTTGCGGAATACATTCTTGGCAAGGAAAATCCCAGAGTGGGATTGCTCAGTATTGGCGAAGAGGATGGTAAAGGGAATGAAATCGTCAAAGAGTCCTTTCAAATGCTCAAGGCCAGCCACATCAATTTTATCGGCAATATAGAGGGCAAGGAAGTCTACAAGGGGAATGCAGACGTGATTGTGTGCGACGGGTTCACTGGTAATGTAGCACTCAAAATAAGTGAGAGTCTGACGGAAATGATTGGAACCAATCTCAAGCGTATGTTTCAGAGCAATTGGCTCAGCAAACTGGGTTATTTGTTATTAAAACCTCAGTTGGACCAGTTTAAGAAAAAGGTCGACTATTCAGAGACTGGCGGAGCCCCTTTATTAGGGGTGAATGGGGTCGTTATTATCGCACATGGAGGTTCTTCGCCGAAAGCGATAAAAAACGCGATCAACCGGGCCTGTGAGTTGAGCGAGAAAAATATCAATGCGCATATTCAGCGAGGTATTGAATCCAATCTGGCGGACGTAGAAGCGACCAGAGGGACGATTTGGAAACAGATTAAAGATATTGCTTTTGGTGCGGGCTCCGCCGGAGCTGATAAAGAAAAGCCAGATAAACCGACCAATAAAAGCCCGGACCAAACCTGATAATTTCATATTTTAATGAATTCTCATAATACCTTCAGGGCTGTAGTCACGGGAACGGGCACTTACCTGCCGGAAAAAATTCTCACGAATCAGGACCTCGAAAAAACTCTTGACACTTCCGATGCATGGATCATTGAGCGGACAGGAATCTGTGAGCGCCGGATTGCCGGTGAAGGTGAATCCGCTTCCACGATGGCAGCTAAAGCCGGGAAGCAGGCATTGGAAGAGGGCGGGATAGGGCCTGAGGATGTAGATTTGATCATTGTCTGCACTTCCAGTCCGGATGTGCTATTTCCTTCTACTGCCTGTTTTGTGCAAAATGAACTTCAGGCTTTCAAGGCTGCTGCTTATGATATTTCCGCTGTGTGCTCCGGGTTTGTTTTCAGCCTTTCGGTCGCTGAGCAATACTTGAAAAATGGTCGTTACGAAAACATTCTGGTTATTGGTAGTGAGGTCAACTCCAGAATCGTCGATTGGACGGACAGATCGACCTGCATTCTTTTCGGCGATGGGGCTGGGGCTTTATTGCTGAAACGTGTGGAGCAGGAAGACTCTGTGGGAATTTTATCCACGCATATTTATTCGGACGGACGTTTGTCTGATTTAATCAGTGTTCCAGGTGGAATTGGCAAGGCGGGGATTAATAAACAGGATATTAATGACAAAAAATACTTTATCAAAATGTCTGGCAGCGCGACGTTCAAGGTCGCTGTTAAAAGAATGGCGGATGTGATTCGCGAAGCTTTGGAGTTTAATGATTTGAGTATGGAGCAAGTGGGGCTTCTAGTCCCGCATCAAGCAAACCAAAGGATTATCAGCGCGGTTGCTGAAAGGCTGAATTGTCCTATGGAAAAAGTATTCGTGAATATCCACAAATATGGCAATACCTCTGGAGCTTCGATCCCGATTGGCATCGATGAAGCGAGACGGAGCGGGCGTATTCAGGCGGGAGATACTTCTGTGCTGGGAGTGGTTGGGGCGGGATTGACCTGGGGGTCTGCGGTGATTAAATGGTAAAAATTGCTTTTGTTTTTCCCGGCCAGGGTTCTCAGTTTGTAGGCATGGGCAAAGACTTGTATGACCATGTTCCATCGGCTCGTGAACTCCTGGAGGAGGCCAATGAGATTTTAGGATATGACCTTGCAAGCATTTGTTTTAATGGCCCTGAAGAAACTTTGAAGTTAACGGAAAATACCCAGCCCGCATTGCTGGCACATAGTACAATGGCCTTGAATATATTGCGGGAAAATGGTATAGATTCGGTAGTTGCCGCAGGCCATAGCCTGGGTGAATTTTCAGCCTTGGTTTCCGCGGGGGCTCTTCGATTTAAGGATGCGGTAAGGTTAGTTCGATTACGGGGCCAGTTTATGCAGGAAGCAGTTCCGACTGGAGTGGGGGCCATGGCCGCCATTATAGGGTTACCAATTGATGCGTTGCGGGATTTGTGCGATCAGGTTTCTGAAGAGTCTTCTATCGTTCAGCCTGCTAACTTAAACAGTCCTGTGCAGACGGTTATCGCGGGCCATAAAGAAGCCGTTTTGCAGGTTTCCGAAAAAGCGTTGCAGGCTGGCGCGAAAAAAGCCATACCCTTGTCGGTGAGCGCACCGTTTCACAGTGCTCTTATGAAACCAGCTGAGATCAGGCTTCAAAAAGAATTAGAGCAGACCGAGTTTTACGACCTATCCTTTCCTGTAATCACCAATATAGAGGCCAAACCTATCACTAAAGGAAGCGAAGCCAGATCAGCACTCGTTAAACAGGTTTGTTCTCCTGTGCGTTGGTCGGAAACGATGCGGGTGCTGGTGAATCAGGGTATTGATATAGTCATTGAATTGGGGTCGGGAAAGGTTTTATCCGGCCTGATAAAAAGATTTAACAGAGATATCAATTGCTATCAGGTTGGAGACCGTGAAGGTTTGTCGCGAACTCTGGCTGCTTTGAACGGTAGTTGATTTAGTTATTCGAACAGGGTTTTAATGGAACTAAAAGATAAGGTGGCTTTGGTCACTGGTGGAGCCCAGGGAATTGGTAGAACTATTGGTGAAGAATTGACTCGGGCAGGAGCTCATGTGGTGCTGGGGGATGTGAATCTGGAAGGAGCCCAAGCTACTGCAGAGGGTATAAATAATGCTGGGGGGTCTGCTTCTGCGGTTAAAATTGATGTTTCAAACGCTACTGAGGTTCGACAGGTTTTTGATTTTATCCTGAGAGATAAAAAACCGGTGGATATCGTGGTCAATAACGCGGGGATCACTCGCGATGGTTTGATGGTTCGGATGAAAGAAAGTGATTGGGACCTGGTTTTGGATATTAACCTTAAAGGGAGTTTTCTTTGTAGCCAACAAGCGGCAAAGCAGATGATGAAACAAAAGAGTGGAGCGATTGTCAATATTACGTCAATCGTTGGAGTGATGGGTAATTTCGGCCAGGCCAATTACTCAGCATCCAAGGCAGGGGTAATTGGTTTAACAAAAACTCTGGCCCGGGAAGTGGCATCCAGAGGGATTAGAGTGAATGCGGTGGCACCCGGTTTTATTGATACAGAAATGACACGGGTTCTGGATGAAACGGTGCGTCATAAATTGATTGAGCAGATTCCCCTGGCCAGACTGGGGTTGCCGGAAGATGTTGCGGGCTGTGTTGCTTTTTTAGTTTCCGATAAGGCGAGTTATATTACAGGGCAGGTCATTAATTTAAACGGTGGTATGTTGATGTGATTCCAATAAGGAGTGTTAAAAATTATGTCAGTTGAAGAGAAAGTTAAAGAAATTATTGTTGATCAGTTAGGTGTTGATGAAAAGCAGGTGACCGCGGAAGCTTCTTTTATTGAGGACCTTGGAGCCGATTCTCTCGATACGGTGGAATTGGTGATGGCTCTTGAGGAGGAATTTGATATTGAGATTCCTGATGAAGAGGCTGAAAAAATAGCCACGGTTCAGGATGCTACAAGTTATATAACCAGCCGAACCAACTGATTGTCATCATAATCCCCAGGAGGCATGCATGAAAAGACGCGTTGTCGTTACCGGGTTGGGGATCGTTTCACCTTTGGGGCTCGGGGTGAATGAAAACGAAACGGCTTTGTTTGAAGGTCGTTCAGGAGTGTGTTTTATTAAAACCTTTACTCCTGAAGATAACTTTCCTGTTAAAATTGCCGGAGAGGTCAGGGGGTTTGATCCAGAAAAATATATAGATCACAAAGATGTAAAAAAGATGGACAGGTTTATCCACTATGCCATTGCCTGTAGTAAAATGGCGTTGGAGGATTCGGGAATTGACATCGGTGAACAGAATGCAGAGCGGGTCGGCGTTATAGTTGGGGTTGGCCTGGGTGGTTTACCTGTAATTGAAAAATACCACGATATTTTTAAGGAAAAGGGAGTAAAAAAAATTACTCCCTTTTTTATTCCCATGTTGATCGCCAATTTAGCGTCTGGCCAGGTTTCAATCGCAATGGGTGCTAAGGGACCTAACTCCTGTGTGGTCACGGCCTGTGCTACAGGAACACACTCTATTGGAGAGGCCGTAAGGCTGATTCAGCATGGGGATGCTGATGCGATGTTTGCCGGGGGTACTGAGTCAGTCATCACTCCGCTTTGCATTGGAGGCTTTAACGCGTCCAAGGCCTTGTCTACCCGCAATGATGATCCTCAGGGTGCCAGCCGACCCTTTGATAAGGATC
Source organism: Nitrospinales bacterium (assembly GCA_965263085.1). Lineage (GTDB taxonomy): Bacteria > Nitrospinota > Nitrospinia > Nitrospinales > VA-1 > LS-NOB. The sequence goes on along the minus strand of OZ253582.1, from coordinate 449,680 downwards.
GGGATGGATTTGTCATTGGTGAGGGGTGCGGGGTACTTATGCTTGAAGAACTGGAGATCGCTAAAAAACGTGGTGCCAAAATTTATGGTGAAGTCATTGGCTATGGCCTCAATGGAGATGCCTACCACATTACCGCGACCTCTCCGAATGGAGAGGGGGCTGCGCGTTGTCTGAAGCTTGCTCTCAACAACGCGGGGATCAATAAGGAGGAGGTGGACTATATCAATGCGCACGGAACCTCTACCGCCGCCGATACAACGGAAACGCAAGCAATCAAAACCACGTTTGGCGATCATGCCCATAAGCTGGCTATTAGTTCCACTAAATCCATGACGGGTCATTTGCTGGGGGCCGCAGGGGGAGTCGAAGCAATTTTCACCCTTTTGGCCATGCGAAAAAGTGTGATTCCTCCGACTATTAATTACACCACTCCCGATCCAGAATGTGATTTGGATTACGTGCCTAATGATGCCCGTGAAAAAAATTTAAACGTTTGCGTTTCTAATTCGTTTGGTTTTGGTGGAACCAACGGGGTTCTTATCTTTAAGAAGTTTTTAGATTAATTTTTGCCATGATCGAAGTTCCTTCTGATCGCACCAGTGATGTTGCCCCACTTCAGCAAGCCCTTGGATATGTGTTTTCTGACCTGAGACTTCTCAATAAAGCCTTGACTCACAAGTCCTATGTGAATGAGAGAAATGAACCTCTCAAGCATAATGAGAGGTTTGAGTTTTTAGGTGACTCTGTTCTTGATATTGTAGTCAGCGATTATCTTGTGTGTGAATTCGGTGATTACGCAGAGGGAACCTTGTCAAAAATTCGCGCGGCGGTGGTCAACGAGAGCTGCCTGGCGGATATTGCCCGGAAAATAGATTTAGGCAAATACCTGCTTCTGGGAAAGGGAGAGGATTTTTCGGGAGGAAGAGATAAGGCTTCTATTTTGGCAGATGCTTTTGAGGCTGTTGCTGGAGCCTTGTTCAGGGATGGTGGATTGGAATCCGCGTCTAAAGTCTTTCTTCCGTTGTTGGAAGTAGAAATATCTAAATTCTCCCACTCATGGTCCTTTAGGGATTTTAAGAGTGAACTTCAGGAATACACACAGAATAAATGGGTCTGCACTCCCTCCTACAAAGTGGTCAATGAACTAGGGCCAGATCATGCAAAGGAGTTTGAGGTCGCTGTATTGATCAAGAATCAAGTTAAAGGGCAGGGCTTAGGGAAGAATAAAAAGGAAGCAGAACAGGCGGCAGCTAAAATGGCAATGGAAAGTTTTTCAGATTTTTCCAAATGATACGACTGTGGTCCTTTTTTCTTGCACTGATTTCATTAAAATAGCATTCTAAAGCGATCATCCTTCAGGATATTATCGGACATGCTGGAAGATTGGATTTTAAGAAAAAAGGAGATTGAGGCCTCTAAAGATAAGTTAAAGGGAGTAGACCTCAGTAACGCTAAATTAATGGGAGCCAAACTCAATGAAGCAGATTTAACTCAGGCAGATTTAACAGCCGCTTATTTGATTAAAGCGGACCTTCGCAAGGCAAGCTTGGTCGGGGCAGACTTAACCCAGGCAGTTTTAAGCGAGGCCGACCTTTCAGAAGCGAACCTGGAAGGTGCTGAACTCATGGATTCCTTCTTGCATGGAGCGAACCTGAAAGGGGCCGTCAACTTGACCTGTGATCAGATAGAACTGGCCAATTTTGACAAACAGACGGTTTTCCCTGACTACCTTAATATAGATTGGACTGAGGACGGGTATTGCGAGTGCCAGGAAAAATAAGGTTTGGAAGATAGAATGTTTATCTTTTTAAGGAAGCGACAATGCTAGGCAATGAAGTTTAAAAGCTGGTAAATTTAATTATTGGCTTTCAACAAAGGAGAAAAATGTGGTTACGATAGGAATGAACTATAAAATGATACCCGGCAAAGAGAAAATTTTTGAGGATGCTTTTGATGCAGTCATAAAAGTGATGAATGAGATGGAAGGGCATTCAAAATCATTTTTATATAGGGATGTGAGCGATGCCCAGTCATATCTGATTGTATCAGAGTGGAACGCTGAAGAAGCGTTTAATGATTTTATGCAGTCCGATAAATTTAAAAATGTGGTGAATTGGGGTAAGGAAAACATCCTTGCAGATCGTCCCTCACACACTGTTTATAAGCATTAAGAACTACCCTGTTTTGGAGTGTGTTCGTAGTATCCGTCTCGAACGGCCCTTTGAACCTTTTTGTAGAATAATTCGGTGTCATGGGGTAGTTCGCCCGGCATGCGCCAACGGACCTTCACCACCTTTCCTTCTGGATGTTCTATGATGGAAATTATCTCTCCAGTATTTCTGGAAAGCGGCTCATAAAGACTATCGCCTGTCTCTAGTTTCATGATATGGATTGGATTAAAGGTTTTCTTATTATACTGTTAATATTCCGGCAATAAATTATTTTTAGGTACGGCCTTTATAAATATCTCTGAGTTGGAGTAAGCATTATGGAGGATTATATTGTCATGGCCGCCATGTACAACACCATGACTTCGGGTAAGGTGGATAAATATCTAGTCAGAAAAGGGGATAAAGTGGTGCCAGGCACTGCCGTGGCTGAAATTATTTCTGAAGGCTACTTCACGTTGTTATCGGAAGTGGAAGGCCTAGTGAAAGAATTTTATGTGATGGAGGGAGATTATGTTGAAGTGGATACTGCTTTAATCGAAGTGGAAGTGGTTGAGAAAAGTTAGCCGGCTGACAGGCTTGAAAAAAATATGCCGCTGTTGCAAGATAAATAGCCAGCCCAAGAATATCGTTGATGACGGTGATGATCGGGCCGGTACTGATGGCAGGGTCAATATTTAGATTTATAAACAGGATTGGAGTTAATGAACCCATCAGGGAGGCGATAGAAACAGCGAGGAAGACCCCCGTTCCAACTACCCAGCCCAGTACCGGATTGGTATGCAAAATGGATTCAGAAGCTATATAGACAAGCCCCCCACAGAGCAATCCAAAAATTACTCCGTTTAATATTCCAGCAGATAGCTCACTTTTGACCACCGTAGCAAGATTGTCTTTTTGAATATCTCTCGTCGCCAGACCCCGCACAATGACCGTGGCACCTTGAATTCCAACATTGCCTGCCAATCCAATCACAAAAGGAATGAAAAATATAACGGCGGCAAAGTCGGCAAGAGTTGTCTGGTAGAATCCGAGTATCCAGGCGCTGACCAGCCCCCCAATAAAAGTTGTGAACAGTCAGGGCGCGCGGGAGATTATTTTATTCCTTATTTTTTTCGTGAATGGGTCCACCTTGGCAGTTCCAACCATGGTGTATATATCTTCACTCGCGCTGTCCTGCATGGCCCGGATTACATTATCAAAAGTGATGATTCCCTGAACCACGTTGTTATTATCTACAACAGGCAAGCTACTTAGATGCTCCTGCTCCATAATTTGAGCTACCTTTTCACAAGGATCACTCAAGTTCACTTTTGGAGTTTTAGGGCGGGTGAATTCTTTTGCCAACGCGGAGGTCTGAATATTCAGCAAATCTCTCAACTTAAAAAACCCTGTTAGCCGATCCATTTCATTGACCACATAAAAATAAGGAATCATCTCTTGATTGACTTCCTTCCTTATCTTGGTAAAGATATCTCCAACTCTCTCGTCAGCACGGATTTTGTTGAAACCGGGAGTCATCAGGCCACCAGCGGTTTCTTCCTCATAACGGATCAGGTCTTTAATGACCTCGGCATCCTGAATCTCCATTTTGCTCAGGAGTTCTTCCTGTGTAGCATCTGGAAGCTCCTGAATAATATCTGTGGCTTCATCTTCGGGCATATTATCCAGAAGAGCGGCTAAATAGTCCCGATCCAGCGTTTTCTGGATTTCAAGACGGCTATCCATGTCAGTTTCATACAGGAGTTTCTGTCTCTTTTCATCGTCCTCAAGAAGATGAAAAATCTGTATTTTCTGCTCCAGATTCAATTCATGAAATCGCCGGGCAATCTCAAAGTGGTCCAGAACAGGAGTTTCTGTCTCTTTTCATCGTCCTCAAGAAGATGAAAAATCTGTATTTTCTGCTCCAGATTCAATTCATGAAATCGCCGGGCAATCTCAAAGTGGTCCAGACCGGTGATAAGATTACGTAATGCAGTCTCTTGAGGATATGACCCCTTGAAAGCTTCCTTTATTTTTTCAATAGGCATAAAAATATTATAGAATCATGTAGAAGTGGAGTATCCTAAGCCTTGCCGAACCAATTTTACAGTTTGAAACGTTAATTATCAACGGTGCAATATGATCCTGAATATGTCTCATGAGGACAAAAAAAGATATCAAAAAACGTTTGGTAAAAAGAAAACCCAAGCTCGAAAACAGAGATCGTTAATCCTGTCAGATAAAACTAAAGATATTCTATCAAAAAAATTTGATGCGGGTCATCCTGAGGGTAAGGAGCAAGAGGCTCCTCAAATCGATGACCATGTAAAAATGAATGATAACTACCTTCGAACCGGCCCCTATAAACCTAAAACCAAATAGCGTATTATAAAACAATTAGGGCATAAATTTTTTTGAATGCTGTTTGTAAAAGAATAGGGAAGAGGCGACTCTGGTTTGTTTTTCTGCGGAACTGTTTTCGTATATTTTCTGATATATTTTGTAAATTTCTTTTTCGGCCATGGGCCTGAGAATTTGATAGACCGTTTCCAAAGGCATTACTTTTTTATAGGGCCTGCTTGATGCGGTCAGGCCCTTCAGCAATATCCGTGACGGCCATCAATTTCCCCTACGTGGGTGTCATTTTAATTCCTTTCCTCATTGAAGAACACATTTATGTACGAAAAAAATGATAATCACAGGTAATCTTTGAGTAACAGAGGGGTGTCAGAATGCCAAATTCGTTTGCCACAAACATTAATGAAGACAGGTTTATCGGATTCAAATAACTTCAAATGAGACTGATACAAGTCTTCAGCGGTTGTTCTGCAATCGCCATAAGCTTCTTTTTCTTCGTTAAAGATACCCTCTTCAAATTTTTGGATGCCTTCCTTCGAGCTTTTCCCCTCAAAGTAAGAACGAAGCAGGGGATCTCTCAGATTTTCTGGGTTTTTGGCGGTTTTTCTCAAAAGCAATTTGATACCCCGGGAAGATTGAGATTCAAACAATCCGGCTCGAATACAAATATGCAGGGCTTTGCCTTTTTCAATGGTCCACTTTTCGATAGCTTCTTTTGAATGGCCCATTGCCCCATAAGTGGAAAGTTGGTGCCTGATCACATAAAAGGTGGAATAGGCAACAATAGTTTTTACATCCAGCTGTGCTTCCAGTTTCAGGATAGGATCAAATGAAAGTTTGTTAGACTGCGCGATTGACTCGGAGGTTGCCTCTGCAATCGGCACCCCCACCTCACCCAGCGCTGTGGCGTAGAATAAAGTATCGAATTGTCCATTGTCATAGGCTTTGATTTTATCCAGAATCCGCAGGTCGTTGATATCTCCAAACAGGGTTTCGTTGGCGCCTTCAATGGTGAAACCGGGTTCTTCTTTACCATACCAGTTCGCCAAGATATTGGCTGTGCTGCCAAACTTTTCGCGAATGGCTTTAATTGCCGCAGTCCCCATCACACCTGTTCCACCTATAACTAAAAAATTGCTCATCGCTTCCTCTTTCGATTAATAAAAAGATATTACTGGATTATAAATTTAGCTAGTCAGGAACCTCCGTAGTTTTCATCCCAATCCGCAAAAGGGATTTGGAAGTTTTCATGTAAAGCTTGGGACATGTAAGGATCGGATTCGAAAAAAGTCTCGATTTGGACTACCAGGTCTTGTGCTTCTTGAACAACTGAGTCCATATCCTTTTCGTGGTTTATTTTTTTCGCAAGTTCTAAATATCTTTTGATGAAGTGGTCTGCCGCTTGAATGGCGCGAGAAATCTTTTTGGGGACCAAAGCTCGATATCGATTTGCTATAGCAAATTCAACAAACTCAAACCAGACTTCGATTTGCGCGTTATTTTTACCAAGGTTGATCAATTCTTTTCTGAATTTTTGTTCTCCCTTTTCGGCCAGATTTGTTGAAACATAGTCGGCCAGTTCATCAAAAGGAATTCCGTCGATGGTATTACAGAGATACTCTAGATGGAAAAGAATCGAGTTGGCCTTGTTGTCCAAGGTAATGCCTTCGACCGAATTATTATGGAGTGCTGGCTTTTTTTGGAACAGCCCCCAAATCCCATCCAGCTCTGCCACCTGTTCTCTTTGGGCTTTCAGTGGAGTTACTTGTTTGAGGCAGGATGCTATTTCTGCCGGACCTGCCCATGAAGATGAAGCAGAAATGAAAAATGCAGATAAAGCTAAGAGCAAGACAGGTCTCATAGTTCTATATTTTTGAAGTCAATGGGGATTTCTTGAGCATTCTGGTCTTTATACGTGGTTAGAGCGAAGTATTGCCCATTTTTAAGATGATCTGGCTTTCTTTTTTTGTTAAGGGCAGAACCGATAAACGAGACTGCTTGACTAAAGCGATTTTCGAAAGGTCTTTATGGCTTTTGATCTTTTCAAGGCTAACTGGGTGCGCAAGAGCTTTAACAGGTTTCAGATTGACCACAACCCAGCGCGGGTCATCGATAGTGGGGTCCGGATAAGCTTCACGGGTCACTTTGGCAATGCCCTTGATCTCTTTGCCTGTGACACTGTGGTAAAAGAAAACCATATCTCCTTTTTTCATGGAGTGCAGGTTATTGCGAGCCTGGTAGTTTCTCACTCCATCCCAGTAAGTTTCACCGTCTTTCACAAAAGTTTCCCAATTATATTTTGAAGGCTCCTGCTTGACGAGCCAAAAAGATACTTTATTAGACATAGTTAGACAAGGTAGCCTTATAATTTAGTTATGTGGTCATAGGTGTTTTCCCCACATGAGCCAGAAGCACCTTGGCATATAAGAAAACCTGTGTTGACGGTGCTCTGGATAAGGGCGTTGGGCATTATGTTAATATTCTAGGAGAGCATGGAGTTGAGACTTTTGAATCTTGCCAAGGCGACGCCGGGCATTGTTTCCCTGAATGTTCAATCAGGTTTCATGGAACCCTTAGAGAAGGACTTAGAGCTTTAGCAATTGCCATAGACTTTGCCCTGCCTGTAGTGGATTTATCTCGGCAATAGTTTATGACCGATCATGAAGTAGCAGTCCCATGGTGGTTGATTACTTTTAAGCACCCATGCCATATATGGGCTTGCTATAATACAAAGGATTACGCTAGCCTTTTGCAATGATCACAGCGGGGTCTTCCGTCTCTACCAGACTGCTTATTTTTAGATTCAATATTATTGCCTTCTGTGCATAAGGTATTATCATGATAAACGGGTTTATCTGTTTTTTTGACTGAATGCCAAGGGTTAACTTTTGGCATATCACTCTTCATGATAAAGTTTTTGAGAGGACAGCTTCAGGAGCCGCCCAAGAGGAAGGCTGATCCCCCCCCCCTCTTGGACGCATAATAACACATCTTTCAAGACAGGACATTTTCAAACATGGATAAGATTATATTAGTTCCCTAAATTATCACTTTCAGGCGCTCCTTGGAGAGTTAAAGAAGTCGATTCAAATTATCTGATTGACCCACACCACCATTATAAATATAATAATCTCTTCCAATGTATTGATAATTTTAGCCAAACTCATTTTTTTCAGCGGGATGCATTGATTCCGCCTGAGGAGATATTACAGAATGTATCGAAAAGAAATAAAAGTATTAGATTGTACCATTCGTGATGGTGGATTGATGAATAATCATTTATTCAGCGATGATCTTGTCCGCAGGGTTTTTCAAGCGGTTAATAAATCCGGGGTCGACTATATGGAGTTGGGTTACAAAGCTGACGAGAATCAGTTTAAACGAGGTGAATTTGGTCCGATGAAATTTTGTTCTGAACAGGACTTGGAGAATATTATCGGGAATACGGAGAAAAATTGTAAGATTTCTGTTATGGCTGATATTGGGCGTTTTGATCCCAACACAGTGGTTCCGAAGTCAGAAAGTCATGTGGATATGATGCGAGTTGCCTCGTATACTAAAGATATTGACAAGGCCATTAATCTTGTGAATACGCTTAAGGGGAAGGGTTACGAAACCACCATCAATATTATGGCGGTGTCGCATGCCCGAGAACGGGAGTTGGATGAGGCGCTGGAGCAGGTGGAAAAAGAAAGTGCCGTTGATGTTGTTTATCTTGTCGATAGTTTTGGAGCTTTGTATTCGGAGCAGATTGCTTATCTTGCCAAGAAGTATAAAGCCGCGCTTCCTACCCGGGAGCTTGGTATTCACGCACATAACAATCAGCAATTGGCCTTCGCCAATACGATTGAATCGATCATCCAAAACATTAATTATTTAGATGGGACTATTTTGGGGATTGGTAGAGCCGCGGGAAACTGCCCTTTGGAACTGTTGTTGGGATTTTTGAAGAACCCGAAATTTAACATTAGACCTATTCTTGAAGTGTTGGAAAGTGATTTTGTAGAATTGCGTGACAATATTGAATGGGGGTACACTATTCCTTATATGATTACTGGTATTCTGGATTTGCATCCCCGTCTTGCGATGAAGCTTAGAAGTTCGGATAAGAAAGATGAATATCTGGATTTCTATGAGAAGCTCACCACAGAAGCTAACGTCTAATCATCTCATGGTAGGATTCGATTTAGCCCTCTTTGAGAAAGAACCTGTATTGGGCATCATACGCGGTGTTGACGAAAATTCTCTTCATGGTCTGCTGGAAGCGGTATATTTAGGAGGGCTTCGTTTTCTGGAAATTACCCTCAATACTCCTAGCGCAGTTCTTCTTATCAAGAAGGCCATCGAATTGTTTCCAGATTTTTGCATCGGTGCTGGAACGGTTTTATCCCTTGAGTCTGCCCAGCAGGCCGCTGATGTTGGGGCACAATTTATTGTGGCGCCAAACTTGAACGAGCAGGTAGCTGAATTTTGTCGTAAACATAATCTTGCCTATTTCCCTGGTGCTTTAACTCCTACAGAAATTGAAAAGGCCTGGAGTTCCGGAGCAACAATGGTGAAGGTCTTTCCGGCCTCCCAGATGGGGCCTGACTATTTTAAGCTTATAAAAGGACCCTTTGATAAGATCAAGCTGATGGCCGTGGGTGGAATTGGCCGAAATAATATCCCCGATTATTTTTCTGCAGGGGCGTCAGCCGTTGCGGTGGGAGGGTCGATACTTTCCGTAAGTCGTATGGGAGGTCGGGAGTTTTCCATAATTCAAAAAGAAATTGAAGAATTTATGTTTGTAGTGAACAAAACTTATTCTAATATATGCGTAATAGATACTGCGAGTCACCCCAATTAGAGAGGAATGAGCATGACCTTTGATTTTATGAAAGATTTTATGATGTTTGAAGATGAAGAGAGATTTGCTGGTCTTTGTGAACAGTTGGAAGATGTGATTCGTGAAGTGGGTGGAGGAGGCAAGGTTTCTGAACTCGAAATCATGCAGGCACTGGATTATGTTGGCTTTAACTTGTTTCGGGACAATTGGGAAGAATATAAAAAGATGGATATGCTCAACCGCGGCGAGAACCTCTCTCCGCATTCTTCCGGCAAGGAAAAGCGGTATATTCATTAATTGGTTTTTTCTAATTTTCTCAGATGTCGCATCAACTGGTGCATTTTTTTGTCCAGCGTGTTGAGGTGTCGGCCAATTTCCTTAATTTCCTTTTTCTCCTGATCCATATAAACCAGTTGGCATTTTTCAATATGCCCCGTGATGTGTTCTATCATGTCATGGATTTCCTGACTCTCGCTTGAAAGCTCATCGGTGGCTTCTGTGAGTTCAATCACACGGTCAGTCGCCAAATCCTCCACGATTTTTTTTCGGTTCTTAATCTTGGTCCGGTAATAAGCAATCAGGATACCAGATATTGTCAGGAATATTATCCCCAATGTTGCTAAATCTACAAGCATGAAAAAATAGGATCCGAAAAAGCGACCTGTATGGATTTCGGTTACTAGTTTGACAACATCCATTTGCATTTCATCAGGCGACAGTTGATTGACTGCACCACTCAAATCTATGAGTTCCCAGTTTTCCCCGGCGTCCTCAGAGAAATAAAGCCCCGATGTGGTTCCTGCATAGAGTGACTTTTCATTCAGGTTGGTGATTTGGTTGATTGTGATATCAACCGAGGTTCCCGAATCCCCATTTATTTTTTGGGTCAAGGAAGAAATGTTTCTCCATGAGTCGCCACCATCACTACTGGAGTAGAAGCTTTTTCCACTGCCCACGTAGATTTGTGAAGGGTTGGGGTTTATAAAAATCGCATTTATGGGAGTCTTCCTAAAGGCGGGGTCGGTAACCCAGTTTCTGCCGCCATTGAAAGATTTGTGCAGACCGATATTGGAGCCGGAATAGAGAAACTCCGGGTCGGTGTCTAAGGATACCATTGTGGTCACAGCCGGTAAGGTATTCCCCCAAACGGGATCCCAATCGCGCCCTCCGTTTTTACTGCGTAGAGTTTGGTCCTCACCGGCGGCGTAAACAGTGTTCGGGTTCGAGGCGGAAAACTTTATAATTTGGACAGGGTGATCGGTGAAAACTGCTTCCCAGCTCTCTCCAGCATCTGAAGATTTAAAAATTCCCCCATCTGTTGCGGCAAACAGGGTATTCATGGTATCAGGATGCAGGGCAAGGTCATTAATTTTTGTATTGATCAAACCAGTTGTCTCATCGAACCAGTCGCTCCAGGTGTCTCCTCCATCCTCGGACTTGAACACGCCACGACTACTTCCAGCATAAACGGTATTGGGTTCTTTCGGGTTAACCACCAGAGAATGAATTTCCTGATCAAATAATCCTTGATTGATTTGAAGCCAGGTCTTTCCTCCGTCGTGAGACCGGTAAACACCGATGTCTGTTCCCGCGTATAGAATTTGGTCAGGGATTGTTGCCAGGGCCTGGATGCGGCGGCGGGCATTATGAACCTGAAAATACTTTTTGGGCAGATATTCGCCACTGATCTGGGCTTGTTCAATGCCAAATTCTTCCGGGTGCATTAAAAGAAAGCCTGAAATAGAAAGAACAAGAATGAACACCGCAATCATGAGCCCGACCCATTTGTGGATGATGCGTGTATTTTTGAAAAAGCTGATATTCAAGGGAGCGCCTAATTTTGTTTGGACTGGAAGGCTTGTTTAGCCAACTTCTCAAATTCATCCTGAAGCTGGTTTTCAACGTATTTGACATGCCCGAAAAGTTCGTGGATTTTGATATCAATCTCCTTCAAATGGCCTGAAAGCTCTTGCAAATCCTGATCCGGGGTGTCCTTCAAAAATATCTCACAACGTTTGGCATGATGAGAGATATGCTCCACCAGATCGTGTACTTGGGTGATATTATTTTGTAATTGAGAAGTTTCTTCTTTCAATTGGGTGGCACCCAATTCAGCTTTGATAACAAAAGTGTAAATCAGCGCGAAGACAAATGCTCCAAATAGTGCTCCTTGCCCGATGAATGTTTCCCAAGTAGGGTATATGCCAAGCCAGGGAATGTTGGGCAGGAAATTAGCGGCAGTCATGGTGAGTTGTTCGCCCATTTGCAGCTCGTGAAGCCCTTTCCCCATGAAAGTGAATGCCATGTAGTACAACAGGACACTGGTGAAACCAAAAAACCATTTAATAGGGATTCTCATCCCCAAAGTATTGATCAAATAAAAGACTCCCGCTAAAACTACGCAACCGGCGAGAAACCCAGGGATGATTCCTGAGGTTGCACCTTCAGCATATAAATAAAGCGCCTTATAAAAAAGAACGGTTTCGAACCCTTCCCGGTAAACAGATATAAAAGCCACTACGCTCAAGGTTAAAGTGTTTCCCTTTGACAGGGCGCCACGCATTTGTTTGTTGATGTATTCCTGCCATTTTTTATTGTCTATTTTTGAAACCAACCAATAACTGACCGAGAACAAGACAGCAACGGCAACCAGCATAATCCAGCCTTCGAGTAGTTCCTGGCTGGCCATGTTCAGATGAAGAACTTCATGGATGATATAGGCTGTTGCAAAACTAGCAAGAATGGCGATCACCACACCAAGATGGATGGATTTTATACGCGCTTGATTGCGGGACTTAATCAAAAACGCGATCAGCGCAGCGATGATGAGAATAGCCTCAAATCCTTCCCGGACGATGATAGAGAACGACTGGAAGAACATTCCCGTAAAACCGGTCTCACTTTTGAGTAGTTCCAAGCCTCTCGCAAGATCAAGATTGATTTCCTTGTTAATGGATTCGATATGCTCAAATGGCGCGTTACGTTTAATCTCTCCCCGATAACGACTAAAGGTCGACTCCAGGTTTACTCCCAATCTTTTGTCTTTGATAATAAGGTTGGATTCTATTTTTTCATATGCAAGATACGCGTCAAAAGCTATTTCTGCGGCATTGTCCACTTCTCCAGCCTTATATACATTTAAACTTTTTTCAAGTAGTCCACGAACCTCGTTAACAACCTGTTCGGCCATACCGCTCATAGAACCTTCCGATGATTCGATGGTGGCCACTTCCAGATTTACCGGAGGAAGTTGCGCGTTGATATTGGAAAAAGTTCGGAGGTAATAGGTGACATCCCAAATTTCGTTTTCCGAAAGTACGCCGGCCCAAGCTATCATTGCCGTGTTGGCAATTCCGACATTAATCACCTCGAAATTGTCATAAGCCGTAGTGCTCGCGTCTCCTGTTAGTTTTGGATCGGATAAAGCGGCGGGGGAAGGGTCAAACTGGCTGGCCATCGGGCCGTCACCATGACCTTTGAGACCATGACAAACCGAGCAGTTATTTTCAAATATTTTTTTGCCATTACCCAGAGATACAGGTGTGATGGGTGTTTTATTGATTTCAATATTAAAAGTTGCCAGCAGTGCGGAATTGATGCTATTGACTTCCTTCCACATCAATTGCGAGTCCACTTTGTCTTTAACCATCGTCATTATTTTGATGAGCTGGCTTTTAAGGTTTTCTGCCTTTTGTGGGTCCGTGATTTCAGGTGAGATTCTTTCAAACCGCTTTATGGCCTGTTGCAAAAATATCTGGCTTTCTTCATATTCGGGCGCCACAACAATTTTTCCATCCACCACGCCTTCCTCAAATTCCTTTGCCGCGATGTTTAACATCATGACAATTTTTTTCGTTTTGTCTATCGCCGCCTGATTGCCCGCCTGAACAGGACTGAGGATCCAGATACTTTGACTTAAAAATAAAGCAAATATCAGGGTGATTTTGGTGAAATTGGGTTTTTGGATCATTGTGGCTTTTGCGGATGGCATGATGGGTAAACCATTAAAATTGTTGATGCTTGTGGGTTGCAACTGTTAGATCTTAATCTCCTTAAGGATAATAATGAGAATTATTATCAATAATAAAATAAGGACTTTAAATTGTCAAGAATATGGAAGAAGCTTTTAATCCCAACCAATTTGGATATAGAGCTCAGAAATTGGACGTTTTAAAGCAGGGTTAAATGAGAATGGAAGGTGTTGCCAAAATGCCGGAAATAAAGCTAGAACTCTTTGAGCTTTTGTTCCCATTTCTGAATAAGCTCCTGGAAACGCTCCACATGCTTTTTTTCTTCCAGCATCAGGTCATAATACATCCATCGCATCCCGATGCTAGTACTCGAATCTTTAGGGGTTTTATTAATAAGGGTCTGGTAATAATTTACGGAGTTTTCTTCACTGACAATGCCCTTGCGTAAAACATCCAACCGGGCCTGTACTGTTTCAGGCGTTTCGTTATCGGGTTCCATATATACCTCAGGATTTGATACTATTAGCAAGTAGGTGTTAAAAAATCCAAGCCAGTGTCAACGTGTTTATCGTATCCTATCTGATGATAGGCTTGTTGGGATTTCATGAATTATACCAGAGAAACTTTTATGGAGTATACCATGTATAAAAAATTCAAATTTTTTTTTCTAATGACTCTTCTCTTAGGCATTTACGGTTGTTCCATGCATTCTGGTTCGACTTATGAGCGTAACGAAATGGGTTCACTGGAACACTTTACAAAGGGAGTCATTATTTCCATAAGGGAAGTTAAAATAAAGGGAACAGAGTCAGGAGCCGGAGCTGTGGCAGGGGCCACTGCAGGAGGGCTTGCCGGTTCCACACTGGGTGGAAATACGGCGACACGTACATTGGGCGCTGTAGGGGGTGCCGTTATAGGCGGCTTGCTAGGTCATGCTACCGAGGACGTAATTACCAGTGGCACCGCATCGGAGTTCATCATTCAACCGGATAAGGGAGAACCTTATTCTGTCGTGCAAGTCAATGATGAGGGGCTTAAAGCCGGGGAGCGAGTCTTGATTATGGATTCTGGTAAAGTCCGCATTGTGCGTGATCAAACTCAAAAATAACAGGGGGGGGTCAAGTCTTACTAACTGATTACATATGTCGACTGTTCTTCTCTAAAGGTATATTGCTCCTATGGACAAAGGTTTAAAAGAAGATTATTTTTCACTGGTTCGTCTGTTGGAGGAAAACAACCGTTTAGGCGGGATCATGGGCATCCTGTATTGGGATCAGGAGGTTATCATGCCTGAGGGGGCCTCAGAATCCCGAGCTCAACAGGTCGGAACTCTGGCCGGGATCCTGCACGAAAAAACCACTCATCCTGAAATGGGAAAGTTGCTAGATCGTCTTCCCCGCGCTACTAGGAATGGATTTACTGCTTTTGAATGGTGTAATATCCGAGAAGCCCGTCGGGATTTCGACATGGCTACACGTATTCCTAAAACGTTGGTCACAGAATTAGCAGAACTGTCCTCCCGAGCGCATCGAGTTTGGGTGAAAGCCCGTGCTGAAAACAGGTTTTCCGATTTTGCCATGGTTTTAAAGCGCTTGGTGGATTTAAAAATAAAGTGGGCCGGTTATGTTTTTCCCGATTTGCAACCCTATGACGCCAATATTGATATTTATGAAAGAGGCACCACTCAAAAAGACATCACTCCCGTATTCGACAAGCTTAAAGCTGAACTGATCCCATTACTCAAATCGATTCAGGAGTCGGGCTATCAGCCTGATACGAATTTTTTATCTGGTCACTTCCCCATTGAAAAACAGGAAGCATTGGGACGAAAGATCAGTGAAGAGATGGGGTTCCAATTTGATAAGGGTCGGATGGATATTTCGGTACACCCTTTTTGCGGCGGTAGTCATCCGACGGATGTCCGCATTACTACCCGCTACCGAACAGATAATTTTGTCGAATCATTATATGCGGTCATTCATGAGACAGGTCACGGGCTTTATGAGCAGGGGCGCATGCAGAATGGACGTGATCTGCCTGTGTCTGATGCGCTCACCATGGGCATTCATGAATCACAATCGCTGTTTTGGGAACGTATGATCGCGCAAGGAAGACCATTTTGCACCCACTATCTACCGTTGTTTGCCAAAACTTTTCCAAAAAATTTCAAGGGAGTGACTCCTGAAATGTTTTATGAGGCGATCAATGTCAGCCAACCCTCGTTGATACGGGTGGAAGCCGACGAGGTGACTTATCCCATGCATGTCATCCTTCGCTATGAACTGGAAAAAGGTTTATTTGATGGATCAATTCAGGTTGAAGATTTACCGGAGCTATGGAATGCTAAAATGAAAGAATATCTGGGCGTTGAACCACCAACGGACACACTTGGAGTTTTGCAGGACACGCATTGGAGCGGTGGAGCCTTTGGTTATTTCCCGTCTTACACTCTTGGAGCGATTTATGCCAGTCAGTTTTATCAGGCATTGATTCAGGCAAAGTCTGGTATAGAAAAACAGGTCGAGGCGGGAAACCTGACTCCTGTAAGGGATTGGCTGGGTATTCAGATCCATCAACAGGGTAGGTTATTGTCGGTTCCCGCTCTGGTTAAACAGGTAACCGGAGAAAATTTAAATCCGGAAATCTTTCTCAATTATTTAAAAAATAAATACCGTCAAATTTACCGGCTCAACTAAAAGGTGAGTGATGGGCTCAAGTAACAGCGAAACAACTTACCCTAATATTAAACTCAGACATGGATACTGTGATACCTGCGGAACCCTCATGTCCGCTCCGGGATTTTTTTGTGTCCATTGCGAACCTCCCGAGCCTCCTGAACCGGACCCTGAAAAAGGCCTGAATGTTTTCCAGATCTTTTTACGTATCACTCTGTTGTTCTTGATTTTTGTTGTGATCGTGGTAGTCAAACTGGAACTTGATCTACAGGGCATGTTTCGGGAGTCGAGTCCTGTAAAAGTTCCTCTTGAAATTGCTGAGGACGAGGATTTTAAATTATATTTCAAGGTTAAAGTGAGTTTTGCCAATTTGCTCGACAAACCGAGCACAAAGAAGGGTAAAATCCTTCATATTCTGTCTCAAGGCACCCAGGTTGAGGTTTTGGAGAAAAAAGGTAAATGGTCAAAAATCCGCTTAGAGCCAGGGCTCGGAGAAAAAGTCTGGACTGGATGGGTCGGTGATAAATTTCTTGGTTCTGAAATTAAATAAATTCTTTAAGCTTCCAGTTTTTTGCTGGCTTCTATAATGGCTATTTTGAATTCTTCATAAGTTTGGGTCACCGGAAACTGGGGAAATTTTTCCACGATGTTATCAGGAGCCCGGAACAAAATCCCAGCATCGGCTTCTTTCAACATTCCAGTGTCGTTGTATGAATCTCCGGCGGCGATGACTTTTAGGTTGATCCCTTTCAATGCGGCGACGGCCTTGGTTTTCGCATCGGGAATCCGCAGCCGGTAATCGGCTATTCGCCCGGTTTCATCAACAATCAAGTCATGGCAAAATAGAGTGGGGTAGTCGAGTTGTGCCATCAATGGCCCGACGAACTGATTAAAGGTGTCAGACAGGATGATGACTTGGAATTCACTTTCCAGCCCGGATAAGAATTCCTTCGCTCCGGGAAGAGGGGCGATACCCCCGATGACTTCTTCAATATCAGAAAGCTTAAGGTTATTTTCATTAAGAATTTTAAGACGCCCCCGCATGAGTTCGTTGTAATCGGGGATATCCCGCGTGGTGAGACGCAGCTTCTCAATACCGGTTTTTTCGGCGAAGGCAATCCAGATTTCAGGAACTAGAACTCCTTCTAAATCCAGGCAGGTGACGATCATAAGAGGGTTGTCCTTATTTCATGTTTGCGAAAGCGAGTTTAAATAGGTATTTGTTTTTTCTTTCTTAAATCTAGAAGGAAACGCCATTCCTCGTTCCTTGTGAAATGAGAGATTAAGGCATATACCAATAGTCCAATAGATATGCAAGCGGTCAGGGCAAGTAGCCGGATCAACAGGGGATCACTGGCATGGAAAAAGCTCTCCCTGCAAAGATAAGTGATGGCACTCATAGCAATTGTCGCAGAAGACATTTTAAGTGCTGAGCGCAATATTTTTCTCCCACCCATCAGGCCTAGGCGTTTCCTTAAGTAGAAGATTAATAGTGCGACATTAAATAAGGCTGCCAGAGAAGTGGCCAGTGCGAGTCCTCCATGCTGCAAGGGACCCATTAAAACCAGATTTAAAACGGTATTTAGAATCATGGAGTAAACTCCAATTTTAGCTGGGGTCTTGGTGTCCTGCAGAGAATAAAAAGCTGGAGCAATGATTTTAATTCCTGAGTAAGCACAAAGTCCAATGGAATAGTAAAGCAAGGCAATGGCAGTACCTTCTGTGGTGGAAGCGAGGAACTCGCCTCGTTCCCACAAGGTGTTGATGATGGGTTTGCGCAGGATGATCAACCCTGCCGTAGCAGGTATGGTGACAAAAAGAATGAGGCGAATACTGAAACCCAGCGTTTGGACCAGCTCTTTGAGGTCACCTCTTGCGGCTTGGGTCGATAGTGTAGGAAGGAGAGCGACCCCTAATGCTACTGCAAATATTCCCAGGGGCAGTTGTGCCAGTCTGGTTCCATAATAGAGGTATGAGATTGATCCACCCGGAAGCAGGGAAGCAATGAGAGTATCGATCAAGATATTAACTTCATAAACAGCTAGGCCCAATATAGCCGGCCCCATCAGCCGGGCGATTTTGGTAACTTCTTCCTGCCTGAAGCTAAGAGCTTTTCCAAAGCGCATGCCTTTTTTCAACACAGCGGGAAGCTGAACTAATAGTTGCAGGGCTCCTCCTACCACAACCCCGATGGCCAGCCCCATAATTGGCTCATCCATTAAGGGAGCAATGATGAGAACTGATACAATCATGCTGACATTTTGCAAAATAGGGGTGGCCGCTGGGAGAGCAAAAACTTTCAGGGTGTTTAAAATTCCCATACAAAAGACGGCAAGACCAATGAAGAAAAGATAGGGGGCCATCCAGCGTGTCAATTTAACCGTCATCTCAAATTTGCCGGGCTCATCAAGAAACCCAGGGGCAAATACCGTTATCACAGCGGGAGAAAATATCAGGATTAACAGGGATACTGTGGACAGGATGATAAAAAGAATATTGAACAGATTAGCGGTTAATTTCCATGCGGCAGATTCTCCCTTTTGGATTAGAGTCTCGGTGAAAACAGGAATGAAAGCCGCCATCGCCGCACCTTCACCCAAAATCCTGCGTTGCATATTGGGGATCCGGAAGGCGACAAAAAAAGCATCAGCGGATGCCGAGGAGCCAAAAGCCGTAGCAATAACCATATCGCGCAGGAACCCAAACAGTCTGGACAACAGGGTCATTCCGCTTACAGTACCTGCTACTTTACTTACATATTTATTGATTTCCATTCAGGATTTTGGTTCAGGTGGGAATTATTGAACGCGTACGCCAGAGATTTTACTTTGTGCAGTATAGCAAAGCTGGGATTCATGGAGGTAAAATATTTATCTTATGGCCGCTCAACCTGAAGCTGGTGAAGTAAAATAAGATCTATGCTGATTACAGGGTAAATCCGCAAATTAATGAATTAATAGGTTTCAACATTACATGTTATAATTATGTTACTAAGTATCTTTTCAACTGAATTCTATTATGCCAAAAATTAAAGTCAGAACTGGCGACCAGAAAGTTTATGAGAAACTCGTGGAAGCTTATGAAAAAACCATCATCATTCAAAAGCAGAAACGGTTGACCTACGGACATTGGGACTTTGTGGTTTTTGGCCAGACAGATAAGAATGAGACAATTCTTCGTAAGGGCTACGCTGAACAGGCATCCATCAAGAGGGTTCCTATTTATATAGCATCATTGGCGCAGCCGGGTCTCGCCAATATCAATGGAATCCGCATCGAAGAGTTTGTCGAAGAAGATGTTCCTGAAAAGTACAAGGGGCTGGAAATCATTCATGTTGACCCTCTTCGCCCGCTCACTATAAAAAATCGTGACACCCTTCCCGGAACCAGTCGAGCATTGGATCAAATTTGCAAAGACTACGAGGAGGAGAATATTGCCATTATTCATTCCCCGCATGAATCAGACTGGGTGATAGCGGTGATGAAATATCTCACCGAATGCGACCGTGTATTCCCTGATCCAGTCCAGGAAGCCTTCTCCAATAACCATCAATTTTATAAAGATTTTTTATCATTGGAAAGACCTTTCTCAGGCCAGTTGAACTGAGCCCTTTGAAAGCCACTTAGGCAGATTCTCTTTTTTAAAAAGATATAGCTTGAATCATTACACCCTAGTTACTCTAAGACTTCGGTTTCTGCCGATGTCTGGTTGTGCAGCAATACGGAAAGATCATCCTTGCAGGCTTCACGGATGTTTATTTCATGTTTCATACCACATCAGAGACCTTGAATAAAGCGTTGGGCGTAAGAACGGATATTTTTTCCGTTCAGCACATGGAACCGCCTGACTTTTTCAATCGTCTGGTTGGAAAATCGTTTCAGGGGAATATGAATGATCCTTTTGCCATATTTCCTGGCAAGCCTCCGCCAGGCTATTTGTGGGGCGCAGGGTGCGACAACGGTGACATGCTTTTCTTTGGAATGAAAAAAAGCTGCTTCAAGAAGCTTTTCCTCGAGAGTTTCAGAAAAACGAATGCGAGGGTCCTGCCATATATCAGGGATAGGGCGGGGAGGATAAATCATCATGCACCCACCATACTTGGATTGGCCAATACCCGGTCCGATTAAATCATCCATATATTGGGTGGCAAAAAAACATAAGGTGGATTCTTCATTATGCTCGGCGTACCAAGTTTGGCGCCAATTGTACTTTTGTGGTTCGGGCTCGGGGTCAAAAATAAAGACAATGATTTCGACCTGCCCTCGAGAAGGAGGAATTTCTTTCACGTAAATATCCCCCTCATACCAGTGGCGTAGAGTATCTCTAACATCAATACCGTCTTTTATAGAGGAGGTAAATTTTTCTGTCCGGGCCAGATCGTGACTCAATAGAAGCTTGGTTTGCTCACGCACATGGGTGTTCAGGTTTTCTATTTTTTCATCTTCCGGTGGCCAGGAGCATTGTCCATAAGGGTCCCAGCGATGTTGCCATTTTTCCTGCGACTTGATGCCGGGCTCGGGTTTTAAATTCAGGGTGCGCCATTCAAAATTAGTTTCCGATAAACGGTTTTTCGTGCTGAGTGGTTGGGCGCCTTCTCCATCCGGCAAGGCCTGATCGATTCCCAGTGAAAGAGTTTCTGATAAATTTTTTGCAGGTTCGAAGGGGTATTCTCTTGCTGCTTCTAAAACCGCAATGGCAAAAGGGTCTCCGCCGAATTGTTTGGCAGCACTCACCAGTGTATAGAGATCGGGCAGGAGCCGAGACTCCATTAAAGCCAGGTTGCGAATATATTGCAAAAGAATCTGGAAAGTCTGGGCAGTCAGGTTATGATAACGAACTTTATGTTTTTTAATGAATAGTTCACGGGCCCGTAAAAGAATTTCTTTAACTCCGTCTATCGGTGCGTTACTGTCGGGCCTGAGTTCCTGCCGCTTTTTTTCATATAAATAAGTCACATAAGGTAATTCGGTGAGTGCAAAGAATAAGGTGCTTTTATCGACGCCAGATAATACAGGCAGTCCTTCAGCCTTTTGGGGAGGAATGACCTCCAATCGTCCATCATAAGCTTCCTTAATCCAGGGCCAATCCAGAATGGAACACAGGACGATTATATTGAAATATTCCATCTCCAGTTGATGAAGCTGATAGGCCATCCATCGCGCCCGCCAGAAGTGCTGGCTTTTATTTGCGGGTCCCTTTTGGGTTAAAAGCAGGGTGCTAACAAATTTTTCGTAAGGCATATTGCTCAGGGTAAAGCTGTCGGGAAAGTTGACACTTCTTTTTTCATAATTTTTCGTACTCCAATCTATAAAATGACGGGATATCCCCTCCTGCATGGCGATACGCAGCCTCATAATTATGGGTTGGCTGGGGTCGATGGGCACATAATTCATTCCACCATCCTGTTCAACTTGGAAGCTCAGGGAAATGCTCGGGAGGATTTTAATGCCTTCTTCAACCGTTTGCTTGAATTCAGGCGAAAGCGCGACTGCCAGGCAGTCGCAGGGGAGCGACAAAAGCTGTTGGCGTATTTCCCGTGCAAAACTTCCGCTACCATGGATCACAGGCAAGAATTGAGTACGATTGCTGAGCTTAAGGGCTTGACTCATGGCTTCAAAAATTTATTGGTCACTGTCAGGGTGTAAAGGACTGTCATCATTGAAAAAGAAATCTCCCAGTCCCATCGGTAGTCTTTCTTCCTCGAGAGCCCTGCGGTTTCGGGCTGCCATGGCATTTAGGCCGAGGGCATCTTCGCCGAGAACTTTACTGATGGCCTCTTGCCATATTGCGTCTTTAGCCAAAGGACTGTCTTTTTCTTGGCTGATTCGTTTTAGTGCATATTGAAGAATATGAATCCCGTCACGAGGAGAAAAATCCAGATCGAGCTGATGCGATTTTTGCAGGAAATCCACGGTCATTTTTAAAAGTTCTTCCTCTGAAAAAGGAAGGTGATATCGCAGTATGGCCAGTTCATCCTGATAGCTGGGCATTGTCATCTGCAAGGTGGGTTGCAAACGCGACAGGATATAATCGGGTATCTCGAAGGTAGACTCATCGTTATTCATGGTCACGCAGGCGCGAAATTCGCTGTGGGCGTGAATCTGGATTCCCGCAATAATAGATTCTATGTAACGGCGATGATCAAGAAGAGGGGCCAGCGAAGCCCAGCTTTTCTCATTCATACGGTTTCCTTCATCAAGAATACAAACTCCTCCCTCAACCATGGTGCATACCAGCGGAGATGCATGGTAGGAAATTTTACCTTGCTCTGAGAGAACCGGAGTTACCAATAGGTCCTCAGGTCGGGTATCGCTGGTGCACTGGAATATATACAGAGGCTGGCTTCTTTGATTCGCTGCTACCATTGCCAGAGTTGTTTTTCCGGTTCCTGGCATTCCTATGATCCTTGGTGACAAGGGGAAGTCCTTTTCAGAAGTTACCATCCAGCAGGCCTGAATTTGCTTGAGGACCTCTTCCTGTTCGATCCACTCGGGTCAAGTGAAATCGGGCTTACTTAAATGCAGGATGACCCTATCTATTTCTATCGATTTTTTTGTCATAGTATTCAATCATAATTTCCAAGTTTAAACCTAAACAGAATACTTAGACTTCAGGGTAACTGTCAAGCGGGACTCCTAGTACTCTCCCGCTTTCATCGCCCTTGTGGTGATGGTACAATAGTAGACAACCTTTTATTTGGAGGAGATGGAGTGGATAACCTGTTTTTAATATTGGCAGCTTTGCTTGCTGTGGGAATGATGGTTTTAATGATCAAATACGCGAAATTCATTCATAATCAACCTAAAATAGAAGAAAAGCGTCGACAGGATACAAAGAATTCTTCACCCGGCGATAACACATAGCGTTCACAGTCCTAGAACTGATAGAACGGTATAACGGTTATCAGGGATTTTTACCTTCTCAGGCAGACTGGCTTGATGGAATCTTTCTGCCTTTCGTAAAACTCAATGATTAGAAAAACAGAACCTGCATTCATTGCCCCTTATCTAAGGGATGCTTCAAATTTTTCAGGAGGAAATGCTGAAGAGGTTATTATTCCTGAAACTTCTGATGAGTTGACTATTTTCCTGCAAAATGAAATTCGTCCAGTGACGGTCGCCGGAGCAGGAACAGGGGTGACCGCTTCTCGCATTCCATCTGGAGGGGTTATAGTTTCATTGGAGAGGTTGAACAAAATTATAAAAGAGGAAAAGAGCAGAATACAGGTTGGCCCGGCGGTAACATTAAATGAGTTGCAAAGTTTTTTGGTTCCTACAGGTTGGTTTTATCCTCCAAACCCCACTGAGACTTGGGCCTCTCTGGGGGGCACCTTGGCGACTAATGCTTCCGGGTCTCGGAGCTATAAATATGGTGCTACCCGTGATTATGTTGAAGAGGCTGAACTGGTTTTGGTGGATGGCAGAAAAACTATTCTCAAGCGAGGGTTGAAAGTCACCGAGCCACTCAAGGTTGAGGACGGGAGTCAAATATTATTTCCGAATATTACCTACCAAAGCCCAGAGTGCAAAAATGCCGCAGGGTATTTTGTCTGCCCGGGAATGGATTGGTTGGATTTATTCATTGGCTCAGACGGCACGCTTGGCATTTTCACAAAAATTGTCCTGCGCTTGTTACCTTGTCCAGCGGATTTTGTGAGTGGAATTTTGTTTTTTCCAGAGGAGCATTCTTGCTGGGAATTGATCCCCAAAATAAAATCCTTAATAGGACAAAAGATTGACCCCTGTTCCCTAGAATATTTTGATCATAATGCTCTGGAAAGATTGAAAAGTAAATATGAAAACATACCCAGTGATTCGATGGCCGCATTATTTTTTGAGCAGGATGTTCCTGAACTGAAGGATTATGATATGGTAATGCAAAACTGGTATGAATTTTTGAGCGCAGAAAATACTATGCTTAACGATTCATGGTTTGCTCAAGGGGCAAAGGATATTCAAAGGTTCCAGGATTTTAGACATCACACCCCGATTATTATAAATGAGGAAAACAGTCGTGCTGGTAGAGTTAAGCTGGGCACAGATATGGCTGTTCCTGATAATTTTTTTATGCCAATGATGGAGTTTTACCAAGAAACCCTGAAAGTTAGCGGTCTGGATTACGTCATGTTTGGGCACTTGGGGGACAACCATATACATATAAATCTTCTGCCCGAAGAATCTCAAAGAAATATGGCACAACAGGTTTATGACCAAATGGTAGATCAGGTATTGAAGTGGGGAGGGACTGTTTCGGCTGAGCATGGTATTGGCAAGCTGAAAAAAGAATATTTTGCGAAAATGGTTGGGTTGGACGGATTGAATGATTTAAAGAAAATTAGAGATTGCCTAGATCCGGATAACCGGCTGGGTGCCGGAAATATTCTGTAAAGCCCGTTTTTGTATCCCTTGCTATTGACAGTGTGATGGCGTAAGGGTAGAATTTTTTGGATTAAGATGGGTTTGGTAAGACAAATCAAGTTATTCCAGCTTTACGAGGTTTGGAAACATGCTCGATTCGTTCAAAAGTCTGGTTTTGAATTATTCCTACGAACCGCTCCAATTCTGCAGTGCCCGTCATGCCATAATCATGGTTTTTGGGGGTAGAGCTGAGGCATTGGATAGTGCCAGATATACGGTGCGCACTCCCTCTACCAGTTTCGAACTTCCTACGGTGATACGTGTTTTGAAAATGGTGCGTCGCAATCGCAAAAAGGGTTTGGCATTTAGCAAAAAAAATATTTTAAGAAGAGATAATTACACCTGCCAGTATTGTGGAACTTCTAATCATCCTCTAACGGTGGACCATGTGGTTCCGAAATCCCGAGGAGGAAAAACCAACTGGACGAATATAGTCGTCGCCTGCAAAATCTGCAACCTTAAAAAAGGTGACCGAACCCCTTTGGAAGTGGATATGCAATTGTGTCACCTCCCGAGAAAACCCGATTACCAGTTTATTCCTTTTGTGATTCCATCTGGGCCGGATTCCCATGTTGAAATCTGGCAGAAATACCTTCCTCAAAAATTTTCTATCAAATCTGTGGCCTTTTAACCCGCTCACTATGCGGGTATACTATTGGCCGTTGTTTACACTTGAATAAACCAAACCTTTCTGGTGAGTCGTAAAGCAGATGGAAGCTAAATCCCTTATTCAGATTATTTCTGAAGACGAGTTTTTACATATTATTCAGGAGCCTTCCCAGCTATTTTTCAGGGTCAGCGCTTTATTTTGTGAAAAGGCAAAAGGAGGGGAAGAAATATCCCGAAAATTCTATTCCATCCTGATCCAGGAAACGGAGTATCTCGAAAGCGTTCTTGATGAACATGGTGCCCGGGAAAATAAAACATGGTCTTTTTTTTCAGAATATGTCGCTTGTATTCGTAATCTTACTATTGCCGCATTTTATATAAAACATATTTTGGACCGGTATCCTTACTATAGCTTGAGGGAATCGGAAGCGAATGTCCGAGCTTTTAACGAATCTGCATACAAAGCTCTAAATTTTATGAATGCTTCCATTCAGGGTTTGGGGAGCGAGGTTGTCAAGACAGGGAAGTTAAACGGTTTGGAAATTCCCGAAGACTCGTTTTCAATAAGCGATTTTTCTGATATCGAAAGTAATAAGCGCCTGCCGCGAACTATTCTCGAAGACGAAGTGAAGGAGGAGCAGGAAAGGGTCTTAGATCTCTGCCGAAAATACCGGAAAGTCGCAAAAATGATCAATGAGATAAGGTTTGAAAAAAGTGACAATCTTGAGACCTTTCGCCATATTATTCCCTCAAAATTAGATGAAAAGCTGGTACGCATGTTTAAGGAACTGGTCCATAGCGTTCAGTCTGAATACGATACCTATATCAAGAATACAAAGATGGAACAATCCCATGCGGGTTTTAAAAATTTAAGAGGATACATTTCTATGCCACTCCATCTTCTTGAGGTGGTCCTCTGGCTTTGCCATTTTTATGAGCGCCATGAAGATGACATTCGCCATGGGGAGTGTAGACAGCAAATTTCAAGGTTAGTGAATAAAGAGGCTTTACTAGGACAAATTTTAAACTTTGGTTTCCATTTCAGCAAATATTATCTCCAGGAAGGAGATAAACTGGTTAAATCGATTTTGAAAGGGTTTGTGGAAACCATAAAAGCCGAAGTTCCTGTCCCACAACCATTGGGTTTTCATGCCAGACCTTCAACCTATCTTTCCTTAATTGCCCGTCATCATGAAGGGGAATTGCACATGATTATTGATGAACAAAGATTCAACGCTAAGTCCGTTATGAGCCTTTTGCAGGCAGGAGGTTTTTTGGCTGACAAAGGCTATCAAAAAGTGATGCTGGAAGGCTCCCGGCAGGCTATTAACGATGCTAAACTTTTGGCCCAGAATAATTATTGCGAGGAGGGTGAATTCCCTCGCCAGTTGAGCTATCTGCGCCTCAATCAAAGTTAATACTGAATTTAATTTACCATGAACGTAGAGCAGGAAATTTATAATATCGTCGATGAAAATGATTGCGTAATAGGGCAGGCCAGCCGGAAGTATATTCATCAAAATAAACTATTGCACCGCTCTATTCACATTTTTGTTTTTAATTCTGAAAAAGAATTATTTTTGCAAAAACGGGCTCTCTGCAAAGATGAAAACCCTGGGTTGTGGGACACTTCCGTGGCCGGGCATGTCGATGCCGGAGAATCCTATGACGACTGTGCTCATCGCGAATTGCTGGAGGAGCTTAATGTAAAGGCGACTTTGAAATCTTCCATAAAAATATCTGCCTGTCAGGAGACTTATGGAGAGCATGTTCAGGTTTATACATGTATCACAGATGGCGCAATTCGAATTAATCCGGAAGAAATCAGCGAAGGAGCTTTTTTTGGCCTGACCGAGATTTTGGAAATGATATCCACAAATTCTGCCCAATTCACATCTTCTTTTAAATTACTTTTTAATCAGATGCTGGTTAATGGAAGTGCCTTAATGAATAAAAATAAATCTTAGGAAGCCATCTAATGACCCTTTTCGATATTTTCGTTGCCGTTGTGCTTGGTTTTAGCCTGATTTTCTCCCTGATGAAGGGGTTTGTACGTGAGATATTCTCTCTCTTCTCCTATGTCGGAGGATATTTAATGGCTGTCAAATATCAAGGCAGTTTTGCCGGGGTTTTGATGGAGAGTATTCCCAGCAAGCCTATCGCCAAATTAATAGCCTTTGCTACAATTTATATAATTACCGCAATTATCATCTCCTCCATGGGCAGGATTGCCAAGGGAATACTTTGGTCTAGAACAGAACTTTCGATGCCCGACAGGATTTTAGGTGGCATTTTAGGTTTAGCCAGAGGCGTGGTTATTGTGGTTGCTATTACTTTTCCTTTACAATTTTTCCCTGAAGTGGGTAAAAAGTTCACTAAGGATTCTTACACCGTTCCTTACTTGGGAAAGGTTTTAGATTTTGTGAACCAGGATCTGGGCGCTCTGGATGTTAGAAAAAGATTTTCGGACTTTGATATGCGAGGAGCCAAAGAAAAATTCAATGAGATAAAAGATCTGAAAAAATTGGATGATTTGAAGAAAAAACCACTGGATATCAACAAACCCATGGATCAACATTCCCCTGAGGACCAGGGGAAATTAAGTGAGATTCTAAAATCTGTTGGTAAAGACTGACAGCTTAATGGATCGTGTTAACTTAAACTCGATAGATAAGAGATGGCTACAAAAATTAATTTTAATGGAGAAATCTATGACCATCTGAATATTTCAGTCATGGATCACGGTTTTTTGTTTGGTGACAGTGTTTATGAAGTGATTAGTACTCTCAGCAGTCAGCCCTGCTTTCTAGACAAGCATCTCACTCGGCTTTACGCTTCAGCGCAAGCGATCTCATTAAAAATACCGCATGATAAGGAATGGTTCCATGAACAATTAAGAAATACACTGGCCGCAGCAGGAAACGATGAGTCTTATATAAGGATTATTATTACCCGCGGGGTTGGTGAGATTAATATTGACCCTTCATCCTGTGAACATCCTAATATTATCTTGATAGTGATGGATGTAGCGGAGTATCCGGAATCCTGCTATGAAAAAGGAATTCGGGTTGCATTGGTTTCTATTAAAAGGAACCCGCGCGATGCATTGAATCCAAATATTAAAACCGGGAATTATTTGAATAATATTTTGGCAAAAATGGAGGCGGACAAGCTTGGAGCCCAAGATGCTATTATGGTTAACCCGTGGGGGTATTTGACCGAAGGAACTACCAGCAACCTGTTCTTTGTTTCTGAGGGCCATATTCTCACTCCTTCCATGGATTGTGGAATTCTCTCGGGAATTACCCGGGAGATGGTGATTCAACTGGCTAAAGAGAACGGGTTTCATCTAGAAGAAGGGAAATGGCCCGGCGAAGAACTTTTTAAGGCCGATGAAATCTTTCTTACGGGAACCCTAAAAAAAGTAATGCCAGTTTCATATCTGGATGGTCAACCTGTTGGATTGGGAAAACCAGGGCCGATCACTCTGAGGCTCCTGCAACTTTATAATGATCTATTAAAAAAGAAAGTATAACCCTTGTGTCTCTACTTGTAGGTCTGACAGGCGGGATCGGCTCAGGGAAAAGTTTGGCTGCAAAATTTTTCGAGGAGTTAGGCACTCACATCATAGATGCTGATAGACTATGCAGGGATTTGGTTCGGCTGGGGCAACCCGCATTAAATGAAATTACCAGTTTTTTTGGTGAACTTATTCTGGACTCGACTGGGAATCTGGATCGTGAGAAACTGGCCGAAATTATATTTCAGGATCTTGAAAAAAAGTCTACTTTAGAAGCAATTCTCCATCCAAAAGTAATTGAGAAAGAGCAGGAAAGATATTTAAATATACGAACTGTAGACCCTGCTGCTATTGTCATCATTGATGCGGCTCTTTTAATCGAATCCGAAAATCATAAGAATATCGATAAAGTGATCGTGATTCGGTCTAGTGAGGAACATCAGGTTCAACGTATTCTAAGCCGCGGCTCCTTGAGCTATGATCAGGCTGTTGCTCGAATCAAAAATCAGATGAGCTTGGAAGAAAAAATCAAATATGCGGACTTTATTCTAGATAATGAATCGCAACCAGAAGATCTTAGAAAAGGAGTTCAGAAGATTTATGCAAAACTCCTTGAAATTGTTGGGTCGCGGTCTTGACAAAGTGTTCCTTTTAATTTAATATATTACTAATTTCTTTGCTGAGAATACGTAAGTAAATAAATTTAAAGCAGGCTTTAGGATCGTCAAGTATATAATTTCCTACAATTTATTATCAGTTGTCTTTTTTTAAGGTGCAAGATACTTTGCAAAACAATTCTTTTAGAATAGAAAGTCCGCGATTGCTAAAATCTATTAGAACCTTCATCGCTTCACTGGTATTTTTATCTGTCCCTTGGTTCACTGGGAACTCCAGTGCCAGTCTCCCGCATGAAATTCATACCCTGAACGAATATCATTTCGCCACCCCTCCCGGTCTTCAAAGTAAAGTTGAATTTTGGAAGAAAATCTATTCCGAATACAGCACAAAACATGTGGTGATTCATGATATTAGGGACCTTGATATTGTTTATGAGATTGTCTATCTGGGGGAAAAACCATTATCGCGAAGAGATCGAGGGCGCAAGCTGAAGAAGATCAAAGCAAAATACAAAGTGATTTTACGCAAGATCGCAAAAACCAAAAATAAGGCGAGCTTGAAGGGTGAAGAAAAAAGAGTTTTTAATCTGGTGAAAAATGATTTTTATAGAGCCTCAAGAAATATACGCGCCCAACTCGGTCAAAAGGATCGATTTCGAGGAGGTATTGAGCGATCAGGTCTATATATAAGAGAAATCAAAAGAATATTGAAGGAGGAATATGACCTCCCACAGGAACTGAGTGTCCTTCCGCATGTTGAGTCTTCTTTTCAGATCGAGGCTTATTCAAGTGCGGGAGCAGCGGGAATCTGGCAGTTTACCCGTGGCACGGGCCATTTGTTCATGCGCGTTGGATATGAAGTGGATGAGAGACGGGACCCAATACTGGCTACCCATGGGGCTGCTAAATTATTGAAAAGAAATTTTGAAAGTATACGTTCATGGCCTTTGGCAATCACAGCCTATAATCATGGTTTGCAGGGAATGAAGCGTGCCAAAAAAAAGTTTGGCAATAACTTTGTTAAAATAGTGAACAACTATAAAAGCCGAACCTTTGGTTTTGCCTCGCAGAATTTTTATGCGGAATTTCTTGCGGCGCTGCACGTGGTCAAGAATCAGAACAAATATTTCCCGAATCTAGTCATGAAAAAACCGATCAGCAGGGGTGATCCTTTTGAGTTACCGCATTATATCAACATTCGAACTGCGATGAATTACTGTGAGATGTCGCGGGAAGAAATAGCAAAAGCGAACCCTTCTCTCAGGCGCCCGGTTTTAAATGGGGAAAAGCGGATTCCAAGGGGGTTTATTTTCCAGGCACATACCAATATGACCACTTGCTATGACCAGATCCCGCAAAAAGTGAAATATGACAATCAATTGCAGTCCAAGTGGTATACCGTCAAGAAAGGGGACACTCTATCGAGAGTTGCTCTACGTTTTAGGACAACGGTAAGATCGTTGAAGAGTTTCAACAATAATATAGGAAAGCACAATCTTATCTATCCTGGACAAGTACTTAAATTACCAAGAGGGAAATTTCGCCATCAGCCATCATTCCGGCTGGCCAAACTGGATTCCAGTGGTATTTACAAAGTTCGACGGCACGACAATCTTTCTAAGATCGCAAAGCGTTTTGACGCAGACGTGAACCATCTTGCCAGTATTAACGGGTTCCGGGATCCGAACGCACTATATCCGGGACAAAAAATAAAGGTTCCCGGTATGGTAGATCGGGCACAGGCTGTAAAATCTTCAAAAATCGCGAAAAAATTAATGCCAGTTAAAATAGCAAAAGCCGTTTCATCAGGCACCCTTCAAGTGACTAGCATCACTAAGAAGATTAATCAGAATCGTCCTGCTTTCAAACCGGTATCGTTTTCTCCTGATGAGAACTCTGATTCGCGGATTGGTACCATCACTGTTGACTTCGATGAAACACTCAGCCATTACGCCGAATGGTCGCTACTTTCCGTCAGGGAATTGAGAAGGATGAACGGTATTGGTAAACGAGGTGACATATCGGTTAACGATAAGCTTCGTGTCGATTTTTCCAAGATCCACCCGGATAAATTTGAAGAAAAAAGGCAGGGATACCATAAGGCGACCCAGGAAGACTTTTTCAATAATTATAAAATCAGCAGACTGACGATTAGAAGTGTTGAGAAGGGTGAAACCTTATGGGAAATGTGTAATGAGGATTACATTATCCCTGTTTGGTTGTTGAGCGGTTACAACTCTGATAAAGATATTCGGTCGCTTTCTGTTGGCGAGCCCATTATCATTCCCGTCATTATTCCTAAAGATAAAAATGTCTGAGTTTTATTTTTTCCGGTATTTCCAAAGAATGGTTTGTCGCAAACCTGTTTCCTGTAGACAGCTCTTTGCCTAATCTGGAAATAATCATTTCAAAGCCATTCAGCGGAGGATTCATGGCTTTTGCTTAACGGTCATTTTTTCAGTAAAACTACATTCCTTTTCAATAACACATTTTTGGCAATCGAAATTTTTGGCTGTGCAGGTGTATCTTCCATGGAGGATGAGATAACGGTGGGCATTTTTCAACCATTTCTCCGGAGTAACCTCTAAAAGTTTTAATTCAGTTGCTAATATAGTTTTTCCAGGAGCCAACCCCGTTCGGTTTGCTACCCGAAAAACATGAGTGTCTACAGCGATTGTAGGTTCGCCAAATCCTTCATTCAATACCACATTAGCTGTTTTGCGACCGACACCTGGCAAATGCTCTAGCTCTACACGCGATCTAGGAACTTGCCCACCATGTTTCTCTATAAGAATTCCACAGGTGTTTATAATATTTTTGGATTTGGTAGGGGCCAACCCTATGGGCTTGATAATTTCTGCAAGCCTTGACTGCCCCAGATCCAGCATTTTGGCCGGTGTCGGGCATAGGAAGAAAAGGGAAGGCGTAATTTTATTGACCGTTTTATCTGTCGATTGGGCGCTTAAAATGACAGCAATCAGAAGCTCAAAATGATTTTTGAATACCAGTTCTGATTTTGCTTCAGAAAGGTTTAGAGCAAGCTTTTGATATAGGCGGTTTATGTTAATGAGGAACAAGGTTTATTAGTTTTCTAGTTCATCATTGGGACATTGCACACCGGACACCCACCCAATAGGAATCAGTTGGATCAGACATGCCTCGATGGCGAGTCGTAACACGCAAATGTTGCTCTTCACTCATCCATGAATTACCTCGAATAACCCTAAAACTCTGTCGGGTTGGCCCTTTCGGATTTTTAGTGGGGCTATTTTGATAATAGTCCAAGGAAAACCAGTCCTCTACCCATTCCCAAACTCCTCCAGTCATGTCATAGAGCCCCCAAGCATTAGGTTTTTTTTTGCCAACATTTGCGGGTTCTCGATGTGAATTTCCTGCATACCAAAGAAAGTCATCATCGATCTTACTTCCCCAAGGGAAACGAGCTTGGCTTCCAGCACGGGCAGAATATTCCCATTCTGCCTCTGTAGGCAGTCTTCGACCCACTTTATGGCAGTATTGCCGCGCTCCATGCCAGTCTATATGTGTAACAGGTTGCTCCAGATTGCGGAAAACAGAGCGATTAATTTTCATCACTGCATCCCATTTGCGCTGTGTGACCTCAAATCGGTCTATATAAAATGCATCCAGACATACCTTATGGGCGGGTTTTTCCCTGGCGTTGTCATCATCATCTTCATATATATAGGTGTCATTGGTACCCATCATGAAGCATCCTGCTTGAATTCGGACCATATCTAAGGGAGGTTCCTCCCCAAAAAGCGCGTGGGGAGAAAAAAGCATGGTGAACAGTATAATTATGAGGCTGATATTTTTCATTCGGTGAATTGTACTGGTTACAAAAGGTTGGGTCAAGTGATGAGATAAGGAATTCGCCTTGTCTCAGATCAAAAATTGGCGAAATGAGGGCCTAGATTTAAAAAAATCTGTTGATATGCAATATAACTTAAGCCTTTTTAAATCTACAAAACCCATGAAAATAAAATTTGATTCAAACCCAAGCATTTTATGAAAAGAAGGTGCTAGTGGGACAATTCCAGAGCCCTACAAATTTAGATAAAGCATATCATTTGGGAAATATTATTTCAGAATATTTGACTCGAGGACTCAGAGGTCACAAGAAATTTCAATTGATTTCTATCTCTGAACAGGTGATGTGGCTAATGGAGAATTCCGGTATATTCTCCAGATTCTTGGAGGGGAGGATAATAGCCATCAAAAGAAAAGAAATTACAGAGGGAAAAGGCGGAGAAGCAATAGCTGAAAAGGAAATTATGGTTATAACTTGGGTTCGTCAAATGGTGTTCGTATGGGATCTACTGCAGGCGCATGTGGTTGGTTCGGGATTGAATGATCCTTATACAGCAAGCGACCTGGGTGATGTTTATGCGAAGAACGGAGTCATTCAAATACCGCAAACTTGGTAAGGAGCAGCAAAGGTAATGCCACTGGCTGGAAAGAATTTTGAAACCGGATTTTTTGTCAGATCCATAACCGCTTTGAAAAAAAGTAGGTTTTCATCAGCAAACGGCAAATCCGTAGAGATGAGGAAAAAGAAAAAGTTCCGCGGTGGGGTTTTCATGGAATCTATTTGGTAAACTGATAGAGTAAATTTATGATGCCCCATACTCCTGTATAGAAGTAATTGTTAGATCATTCTCCTTGATGCATTTCAAAGCACCCATCAGAGCTGATGCTCCCGCCATAGTCGTGCAATAGGGCAAATTCTGGTTCAACAAGCTTCGCCGGATTGAAAATGAGTCTTTTATTGATTGCTGTCCAAATACTGTGTTGATGACAATATCTATTTGTTTTGCCTCAATGGCTTCTACAATATGCGGGGATCCTTCTTTGACTTTATTGATGGATGATACTTTAACCCCATTTTTTTTCAGATAATTGGCCGTGCCGCGTGTTGCGATTAAATGGTAGCCTAATTTCTGAAGCCCTTTGCCGATGGCAACAGTTTTTGGTTTGTCAGAATCCTTGACACTGATAAAGGCAGTGCCCGCTAGAGGGAGTTTGACACCTGTCGCTAATTGTGATTTTGCAAAAGCCCGACCAAAAAGAGTATCAATTCCCATAACCTCGCCGGTCGACTTCATTTCGGGTCCCAATAAGACATCCACATCCTGAAACTTATTAAATGGGAAGACAGACTCTTTCACAGCAATATGAGGAAAGGAAACTTCCTTGGTAAAACCCAGTTCCTGCAAGCTTTTCCCAGCCATAACCCTGGCGGCAATTTTTGCCAAAGGAACTCCAATGGTTTTACTTACAAAAGGAATTGTGCGGGAGGCTCGTGGATTTACTTCAATGATATAAACAGTTTCATCTTTAACTGCGAACTGAATATTTATCAGTCCAATGACTTTAAGTTCCCGTGCCAGCGCACAGGTTTGTGTTTTGATTTCATCAATCGTTTTGGATGAAAGGGAAAATGTGGGTAGAGAGCAGGCGCTATCGCCGGAATGTATTCCAGCCTCTTCGATATGCTCCATTACCCCGCCAATCACCACATCCTGCCCATCAGAAATGGCATCAACGTCAATTTCAATGGCGTCTGCCAGAAAGTCATCAACGAGTACAGGATGCTCAGGGGAGGCTTTAACCGCATGTTGCATATAATATTCGAGGAAGTCCTGGCTATAAACAATTTCCATAGCGCGGCCTCCCAACACATAAGAAGGGCGTACCATTACTGGGTAGCCAATTTCTTCAGCAATTTTACGAGCTTCCTGATAGGAAACAGCAGTCCCATTAGACGGTTGACGGAGTCCCAGTTTTTCCAAAACTTCTTTAAACAATTTTCTATTTTCGGCGCGGTCAATATCGACGGGGTTTGTGCCGATAATAGGTACTCCGGCATTCATCAAATCCAATGCCAGTCTCAAAGGAGTTTGACCTCCAAGTTGAATAATAACGCCATCTGGCTTTTCCACCCTTGCGATATTCATAACATCTTCGAAGGTTAAAGGCTCAAAATAAAGCCTGTCGGAGGTATCATAATCAGTGCTCACAGTTTCGGGGTTGCAGTTGACCATAATTGTTTCATAACCATCTTCTTTAAGGGCAAAAGAGGCATGAACACAACAATAATCGAACTCAATTCCTTGCCCAATTCTGTTCGGACCTCCGCCAAGAATCATAATTTTTTTTCTTGAGGTCACATTGGCTTCGCATTCTTCCTCATAGGTGGAGTACAAATAGGGTGTGAAAGCTTCAAACTCAGCACCACAGGTATCGACTCTCTTATAAACAGGGTAAATCTCCGCCTTAATTCGGCGCTGAAAAATATCTTTTTCGTCACAATTTAGAAGCCTTGCCAACGTGGCATCAGAAAAGCCTATTTTCTTTGCACTTAAAAGGGTTTCATTATCTAGGTCGGAAACTCCATCCAATTGGATTATTTCTTTCTCAAACCTGATGAGACTGTCGATATTATCAAGAAACCAGGGGTCAATACCTGTAACTTGGTGGATTTGATCGATAGAGATTCCCCTGCGTAAAGCAGCGGCAACATGCCAAAGTCTATCTGAAAAAGGTAGGGTTAGAGCAGCTAGAAGTTTTTCTCTTTGTTGTTCTAGGGACAAACCAATCTGGTTCAGGCTGAAGCGGAAATCCTCCTCAAAATCATAAAGTCCGGTCTCCATCGATCGGATAGCTTTTAGCAAGGCTTCCTTGAAAGTACGGCCAATAGACATGACCTCGCCGACGGATTTCATTTGTGTCGATAAAATTGGTTCAGTTTTGAAAAATTTCTCAAATGTGAAACGTGGAATTTTAACTACACAATAATCCAAGGTTGGCTCAAAAGAAGCTGGAGTGACCCGCGTGATATCATTCTTAATTTCATCCAGAGAATAGCCCACCGCTAATTTTGCCGCCAATTTTGCGATGGGGAAACCAGTCGCCTTGGATGCCAAAGCCGAACTTCTGGATACTCTCGGGTTCATCTCGACGACTATCATTTCTCCAGTTCTGGGATCAATGGCAAACTGGATATTGGAACCACCAGTCTCCACACCAATTTCACGGATAATGTCTATAGCCGCGTTCCGCATTATCTGATACTCTTTGTCTGTAAGGGTCTGAGCGGGCGCCACTGTTATGCTGTCTCCGGTATGGACGCCCATAGGATCCAGGTTTTCTATTGAACAAATTATGACCACATTATCATTTAAGTCTCGCATCACTTCCAATTCATACTCTTTCCAGCCAATCAGAGATTTTTCGATCAACACTTGCGTGACAGGGCTTGCTTTAAGCGCAAATTCCACTAGTGACCCAAAATCATCCTTAGAATAGGCGATACTTCCTCCAGTTCCCCCCAATGTAAAAGATGGACGAATGATTGCAGGGAAACCTGTGTCTTCAACAATTTTCCAGGCTTCCTCCAACGATTCGGCATGCCTGCTAGGTGGAACTTTATGTCCGATGCGAAACATCGCTTCTTTAAAAAGACTTCTATCCTCGGCTTTGTTGATGGCGCCAATATTAGCACCAATCAATTCAACATCGTATTTTTCCAGAACTCCATTTTCGGCGAGAGCCAAAGTGATATTCAAGGCAGTTTGGCCGCCCATTGTTGGAAGTAAAGCATCTGGCCTGTGACGCGCAATAATTTTTTCGACTACCTCTGGAGTAACCGGTTCGATATAGGTGTGATCTGCAAACTCAGGGTCAGTCATAATGGTGGCAGGATTACTATTTACCAGAATGATTTCGTAACCTTCTTCCTTTAGCGACTTGCAGGCCTGAGTCCCTGAATAGTCGAATTCGCAAGCCTGACCGATGACAATTGGGCCAGCCCCAATGAGAAGAATTTTTTTTATATCAGTTCGTTTGGGCATCAGTTTTTATAAATATCAGAAATTGCTATTTGCCGGGAGCACTCCCATTTTAAATTCATATAAGCCAATCGATTGATCAATTCTGAAATTAACAGTCTCTCTTCAAGTTTTATTGTTTCAATTTTCAAATGGTAAATTTTCTTTTCTATTTCCTGGGTGTTGATGTCTATTTCTCTACAGTTCTCCTCCAGAACCAAAAGTTCTTTTATTAATCTTTCTCTTTTTGCGTCAAAATCTCTGCGCTTGATATTTATCTTCTTTTTTTCAATACATTTGGAATTTTTTAAAGAGGCTTTTTACTTCTTTAATAATTCTTTTTCAAGGGCGCAAGTTCTTTTCTCCGTGATTTCAGGAGCAAAAAGAATTTTTTAACTTCATCTTTTATGTGCCAGTGGCTTTTACCTGGATGAAAGCAGAAGTATCCTGTGGAATACCACTTGCCTTGATGAAGGATAATGCAGCTTTGAAAAATATCTTTTTTCTGAACACCAGTTTTAAATTTTTCTCATTAATCTGATGTTTTTCGCCTCTAAATAGATCTAAAACCGTTACCAAGTTGTTGTGAACTTTTTTAACCTCGAAAAGCGCCTGAATATTGTTGGAAATATCTTTGCAGACATCCAGATGGTCTTGAATCCATGTTGATTGGTTTTTCTCAACTATATTTTCCAGGATGGTCTTTTGAGTTCTTGGCACATAATTATCCAGCAGGTACCACTCCAAAAACAGAGCCATCCGTATATTATAAGACTTGTTATCCTCATAGACTTCCCCAGCCGTCTTCTGGTATTCTATTTTTGCCTGTATGATTTCCTCAGAAGGGATATGCTTGGCAATAAATTCGAAGAGTTGCTCTAAATTTTCCTTGAGCATTAAACCCCTGCTTTCATGAGTTGTGTGAATTGCTGAAAAAGATGGACAGAATCATGTGGCCCCGGCGAGGCTTCAGGATGATACTGAACGGAAAAAACAGGCCACTCTTTATGGCAGATACCTTCAATCGTTCGATCATTTAAATTGATAGACGTCACATCTATGGAAGACCCAATAGATTCTTGAGCCACGGCAAACCCGTGATTCTGGGCAGTGATCTCTACTTTTGCCGAAGAGATATTCATTATGGGCTGATTTCCTCCATGATGCCCAAACCGAAGCTTAAACGTTTTTCCATTTAAAGCTAGGTTCAGGATTTGGTGTCCCAGACAAATACCAAAAATCGGAATCTTACCCAAGAGAAATTTGATATTATTAATTGCATAAGGTACACCTTCGGGATCACCTGGCCCATTGGACAGAAATACGCCGTCCGGGTTTAAAGCCAGTACTTCTTCAGCCGTAGTGGATGCGGGAACAACACGCACACGGCAGCCGGCATCAGCAAGCTTTCTCAGTATATTTCTCTTTATTCCGAAGTCATAGGCAACGACGAAGTGCTTTTTATCGACCGCAGGCTTGATTGAGGTTTTGCCGTTCAGAATTTCCCATTCTCCTTCTTCCCAATCATAGGCGGCCTGACAAGTTACTTCTTTCACTAGGTCCTTGCCCACCAGTCCTGGCGAGTTTTGTGCTTTACGGACCAGTTTTTTCGGATCTTGGGGCACCGTCGACAATACAGCTTGTTGAACTCCTTTTTCGCGAATACGCCGGGTTAAGGCGCGCGTATCAATCCCCTGAATACCGATGATCCCGAATTTTTTTAAAAAATCTTCCAGTGATTCTCTTGATCTCCAATTACTGGCGATACCACTCAACTCTTTGATGATGAAGCCGGAAAGGTGAGGGCGGTCTGACTCAAAATCTTGAGGGTTGATGCCATAGTTACCAATAAGCGGATAGGTCATCAGCACCATTTGACCGTAATAGGAAGGGTCGGTGAGCACCTCCTGATAACCTGATATGCTGGTATTGAACACAATTTCTGCGTCAACTTCGCCTTCAGCTCCAAAATGGTTGCCTTCAAAGACTTTTCCATCGGCTAGAGCTAAAAATGCTGTCTTCATTTTTCAGTAATTCGATCTATGTTTATTTATTGTGGGCAGAATATACTATTTTTCCAGCCACCAAGGTGTGAAGGATTTCACCTCTTACCTTCCAACCTTTGTAAGGGGAATTTTTACTGCGAGACTTAAAATTTGCAGGATCTATGATGTACTTGGTACTAGGATTAAAAATAACAATGTCTGCATCTTTTCCAACTCCTAGAGTTCCTTTATCTAAATTGAAGATGCGGCAAGGCTGTTGGGTGAGGAGGTCCACCGCTTTTTGCAACGTGATGATGTTTTCATCGACTAGTTTAAGAGTCAGGGGAAGGGCCGTTTCCAAGCCAACGATTCCAAAACAAGCGTTGCTAAACTCCACCTGCTTGTCGGCGAGATCATGGGGAGCGTGATCTGTAGCGATGATATCTATTGTCCCATCCCTCAGACCTTCCTTAATCAGTTCTATATCTCGATCAGTTCTCAGGGGAGGGCTCATTTTTGCGTTGGTGTCATAATTGCGGCAGGCCTCTTCCGTAAGAGTGAAATGATGCGGAGCAACTTCGCAAGTGACAGGGAGACCTTTAGCCTTGGCTTGGCGAACCAATTCGACAGCCCCACCACTACTTATGTGTGCCACATGAAGCCGTCCGCCTGTTTTTGGAAGTAAGGAAATATCGCGAAACACCATGATGTCTTCTGCTTCAACCGGCATTCCTTTTAATCCCAGTTCTGTAGAGACAATGCCCTCATTCATGCAACCCCCCCGCGTCAAATCCAGAATCTCGCTGTGTTGTATGCAAGGCAGGTCAAACATTCGACTGTATTCTAATGCCCTCCGCATAAGTTCGCTATCCATGACGGGCTTCCCATCATCAGAATAACCAATGCATCCGGATTCCTTTAGCTCGCCCATATCCGACAAGATTTCACCTTTCAAGCCCTTGGTGATTGCTCCAATAGGAAGAACATTGACTATGCCAGTTTTTTTTGCCTGGGAGAGGATTAGTTCGGTAACTGAGCGGTTATCGTTGACAGGTGACGTATTGGGCATAACCACTACTGTGGAAAACCCTCCGGCTGCTGCCGAGGCACTGCCAGTTTCAATTGTCTCTTTATATTCATGACCAGGTTCCCTGAAATGTACATGCATATCACAGAAGCCGGGAGCAATCACACAATCCTTTGCGTCTATGATCTGGGCCTCTTTTATTTTACTTGCAGAAACTTTACCTTGAGGCTCAACGGCTTCAATTTTTCTATTGTTGATTAGAATATCGAAGAGACCATCGATCTGGTTTGCAGGGTCAATAACTTGGCCATTTTTAATTAGGGTTTGCATTATTCTCCCCCAGTAATAAATAAAAAAGCGCCATCCTGATAGCGATCCCATTGGTAACCTGATTCAATATTAGAGAGCGAGGCCCTTCCATCACATCCATGGCAATTTCAACCCCTCTATTGACTGGCCCAGGATGAATTATGAGAATATCATCTTGCGCTTTAGCTAGAATTTCTGAAGTCAGGCAAAAATAGTTTGAGTATTCCCGCAGGCTTGAAATGAGTCCTTGGTTTTGCCGCTCCAACTGAATACGAAGAACCATGACCACATCTACATACTTAATGGCTTCAGAAAGATTGTAGCTCACCTCTACGCCCAAGCGTTCCAGATCAACAGGAATAAGCGGAGGAGGGCCAACAACGCGGACTTTCATGCCCATCGTTTGCATGGCCTTAATATTAGAGCGGGCCACCCGGCTATGATTGATGTCGCCAACAATCATAACTTTGAGCCCCTCTAAACTTCCCTTATGAGAGCGGATTGTCAAAAGGTCCAGCAATGCCTGACTAGGATGTTCATGCGACCCATCCCCGGCGTTAATAATCCGGCTATTTACAAATTGCGACAGCAGTGCAGGAGCACCTGAACACTGATGCCGAACTACCAGTATATCCGGATTCATTGCTTCCAGATTCCGGGCTGTGTCAATCAAGT
Organism: Nitrospinales bacterium; assembly: GCA_965263085.1. Lineage (GTDB taxonomy): Bacteria > Nitrospinota > Nitrospinia > Nitrospinales > VA-1 > LS-NOB. The sequence goes on along the minus strand of OZ253582.1, from coordinate 408,695 downwards.
TCTCTCCTTTCACAGTACTGCTCGTCGAACCAGATATATTTATCACATCTGCACTCAAACGTTTTCCTGCAATCTCGAATGAAGTTCTGGTTCGAGTGCTGGGCTCAAAAAACAGATTGATGATGGTTTTCCCTCGAAGGGTGGGAACCTTTTTAATGGCTCGGGTAGAAATTTCTTTAAAGGACTCGGCAGTATCCAGAATTTGCTGGATATCCTGTTTCGTTAATTCCTTCGTGCTCAATATATTTTTAGTCGAAAGAAGCATCAGTTGGACTGCTCCTGAATAATCACCTTGTCCTCACCGTCTTCCTCTTTAAATAGAACCTGAACGCGCTTGGATTTGGCTGTGGGAATATTTTTGCCTACATAATCCGGCCTGATCGGTAATTCCCGATGGCCTCGATCTATCAACACCGCTAATTGGACGGAAGCGGGGCGTCCGAAATCCATGAGGGCATCAATGGCTGCGCGAATGGTTCTTCCGGTAAATAAAACATCATCGCAGAGAACAATATGCTTGCCTTCCAGTGCAAAAGAAATGTCAGTTTTTTTCAATTCCGGTTTTTGAGTTCCTTCTGCCAGATCATCTCTATAAAGCGTGATGTCCAGAATCCCATGGTCTACCGTGACGTTCTCTATTTCTTTTATTTTTTCTTTCAATCTCTGAGACATGACAACACCACGAGTTCGAATTCCCACTAGGGCTATATTTCCTGCACCATGGTTGCGTTCAAGAATTTCGTGAGATATGCGACTGACCGCATGGGAAATGTCTTTTGCGCTTAGAAGAGTTGAATTCATAAGTGGAAAACAGGCAAAAAAAGACCTCCCAAAGGCTAAAAGCCGAAGCAGGAGGTGAATAAGGTATTTTTTAAGGCAACCATAGCTTTTCCCTTGATAGTCTCACGGGACTATCTTAAAGAGCGTAATATCTAGACTATAGGAAACTCCAAGTAGTAAGTCAAGCTGCATACGCAGTTTCTCCTCTTATTAACGGTTTATCAATTAAAATCAATGACCATGGCTGTCTATTTATTCCATTTTTATCTCCTATATACTAAAGAATGAAGCTAAGAAATGTATACAAGCGGAGATTTTTTTAAAAAAATCACAAAAAAACTCGATTTTCAGGATCTGAAAGACCCGCGGTCTCGCGCGCCCAACGTAGCACATCACCATTGACTGATATTGCTTTTTGTATAGCCATCTTCTATAGTCCCGTTTCTTCAGTTTTGGGCGTTAATTTTTTCTTGTCTGCAAGCCCTTACATTTCGGCTAATTCCTGTAAGGAAATCGAGGAATCGATTATAAAAAGAGTTGGAGATGAAATTAAAGATAGTGGTTTGTAGACCCCTGTTATTTTGCTTTCACTTTTTTCCAACTCAATGTCACGTCTCCTTTACGGATTTTGACCTGGCAGCCTAGGCGCATTCCTTCTTCCAGATCCTCCGGCAGTAAATAGTCTTTCTCCTCTTCCGTTATCCGAGATACATTTTTCCTTCCCTCGACCACTGTAACTTCGCAAACTCCGCAGGTCCCTTCTGTACAACCGAAAGATAGTGAAACCTCCACTTCATCACAAAAGTCTATGAGAGGGGTCCCATCTTCTACTTCATGGGTTATGTCGTCTGTTTTAAAATGAACACGCGCCACAAGTGACTCCAAAGTAATTGTTTAAAAGATGTCTGGAAACCTTTACAGGGCTTGTCGGTTTATAATAAAAATGATTTTTCTGCCTGTCAGATACCAGTGTCCTGTAAAAACCGAATATGTGGAATTTGCTCATGGGTCAGTTTCTTGGGGATTTTAATGACAACCCGTACCAACTGATCGCCACGAACTCCAGATGGAAATCGGATTCCGACTCCTTTCAATTTCAGCTTAGTATTATTTTGAGTCCCGGGAGGAATTTTAACAGATTTGATGCCATTCAAAGTTTCAACCTCAATTGTCGCCCCTAAAAGCGCTTGGGTTAATTTTATTTCGGCATCCACCACCACATCCTGGCCCTCTCTCCGAAAAAAAGGATGTGAAAGTGCATTGATACGGAGATGCAGATCACCACGCCGATTCCCGGTAGAGGCCGTATGGCCCTTACCTCGTAACCGTAGAACTTTTCCATGTGTTATTCCGGATGGAATTTTTACATTGGTTTCTTCATGAACTCCATTTCTAGCAATAGAAATAGTACGCTGAGAACCCAATGCCGCTTCCTCAAAATTGACTGAGAGCTCCGTCTTCAGCGGAGGAATCTGAGGTTCGCGTTGTGAGGATCGTTCTTGGGGAAATGGATTACTAAAGCCACTTCCTTGATTCTGAAAGGGATTTTTTCCACCAAAGCCAAAGCCTCTAAGGACCTCATTAATATCAAAGTCACGAAAAATATCTTCTTGAGAAAACTTCTGTTGAAAACCCTTAGAGCCAAACTGGTCGTATTGGCTTCGCTTCTTTTTGTCTCCTAAAACCGCATAGGCCTCGCTGACTTCTTTAAATTTTTCTTCCGCACTGCTATCCCCTGCGTTACGGTCGGGGTGATATTGCATGGCTAGCTTACGATAGGCCTTTTTAATTTCGTCGTCAGAAGCGCCTTTGGAAACACCCAAAATCGAATAGTAGTTTTTCATATCCTAATAGCTTGATAAATAAGGAGTAGCTAGATAGCCTATTACCAGATTAATTATAAATTATTATATAACGTCAGGCGATGAAAAGTGCAGTGAAAAATAATCTCATATTAAGAGGAATCTCTTTCTTTTGAGGAGACAGAGGCGATATCTGTCAAATTTTATGAATTAAAGAAAAATAAAACAACTCCCAGGTCGCATACACACCTTGCGTTGTTGAAAACTTCGAATCGTAGTCACGCATTAACTTTCTAAGTCCTCCGGTCTTCACCATTCGGATTGGCGCTGCACCAATTTGTTGCAGGTTTTTTAGAAGTGTCATGGAACTGGAAAAAAATATTTTTCGAATTTCCACATCACAGGTTTTGATAGCAAATCCTGAATCACGAACCATTCTGGCCCAGGTTTCTTTTTTGTAAAGGTCAATAGGGCTCTCTAAATTTGCGGCCTGCCTGAATTCGATAAGTGTTTGGGGACCAAAAGCGCTAAAGATCAACCGTCCATTGATTGTTAAAGCCTGATTCAATTTTTCCAATGTTTCTTGTGGGCTTTGAAACCATTGAAATACAGCATTAGCGCAAATCAAGTCCGTATTTTCAAAATGAATCCGCTCTGCATTTCCAGAGCATATTTTTATATTTTTTGGTAGCGTAAGAGAGTTGCTCAATATTTCCAGCATTCCTGGAGCAATATCGTTGAGAACCAGTTGTTTTGCCGGTTGTGTTAGTAAATGCCTCGTGAAAAGCCCTGTTCCACAGCCTATCTCAAGTACCCTGTCGGGTAGTGGTGTGGGAAGGAGAGAGGCCAGCCTCTCCGCCATTGATTTCTGCAGTTGTGCATAACGGTCGTATGTTTTTGCATGTTTGGAAAAGCTATCGATTAAACTTTCTTCATTTAATAAACTCTGGGTATTCAAAGAGCACTTCCTAGTTTTTAAGACTAAGTTCTGATGCGGAATACGTTGAAAGATTGACAAATTAAAATGGAAAGAAACAGGATATTACCGATCACTGGCCCGTCAGCGAAGAGTGGCTTTAGGTACAACTTTGACAAGCGTTTTTATGATAAGAGTTGACCTTCCATGCTTGTGATGGTAACACTTCCACGGTTTTTCTTAAACTCACAAATAGCGATAGTGATTGGTTTTTTCTGGCTGGGCAAATGATTAAAATTTATGCTAAATATTTTCATGAATTATGGGCTTTCAAATTTAATCGCCTTGCCAGATGCTTTAGCAGGTTGTCTGGAGCATGTCCAACACCTTGAATAATATCCAAGTCAGGGATATGTTCTCTTAGTATGCTTGCATCAATAAAAATATCATTTTCTCCTACGATGGACAAAAAATTTTTAGCATTTTCTCCTTTTTCCTGACATCTCAACAGGAATTCCAAACCTCTTAGTAAGACTTCTCTATCAGGAATCTCATCAATCATTTCTTCTGGAAATGGCAGATCACAATATAAAAGAAAATTCTTTATAGCTACAGAGTAGCCCAAATCTTGTCTTAAACTTCTGGATAGGTATTTCAATTGTATTTCTGCTGTGGTGCCTCCCAATCCATCCTTTTTCAAGAATGATAAAATAGGGGCCAGCAGGGCCTTTATACAGGTATCAGGCAATAAATGTTTATATTTCAGCAACCATAGGCTTCCAAGAGAATAACCTATATAGAGATCGGCAGGGTATCGGTATAATAATACTTTTGCTTCTTCAAGCCTTTCTGGAGTCTCCGGATAAATTATTTGAACCCGCGAGCTAGGAAAAGCACGAGCGACTTCGTCCGCAAACCATTTTGATGGGAGTCCCCACCCGGAAACAGCTGTTATGGTGTTATCCATGGTCTCAGTATTCCCTCCAATTTTTCCAAGGTTTGCAGGGTGATTCCCGTATGCAGGGAGATTCTCAGTCGCGAAGTTTGAGGTGGAACAGTCGGTGGTCGGATTGCACCCACCATAATTCCCTGTTGCAGAAGAGAGTCCCTCAGTTCGAGTGTCTTAACCGGGTCTCCGATTACCATTGAAACAATGGGTGAGGAGACTCCCTCCTGTTTCCTCAGTTTCAGGGTATTTTTGAAATTTATGGAAATTCCCTGAAGGTGCTTTCGCTCGGCCCCTGCAGATTGTAATATTTTTAGAGCGATTTCAGCGGAGCCCACCTGTGGAGGAGATAAAAATGTGGAATAAATAAATTCTCCTGCCCTGTTAGTCAGAAAATCTATAACAGTTGATGAATTTGAAAGAACATACGCGCCCATACTGGCCAATGATTTTCCCAATGTGCCGATAACAATATCCACTTGATCCTGCACCTGCATTTCCTCCGCAAGCCCCGCACCCGTTTCACCAAACACACCAGTCCCGTGGGCCTCATCCAAAATTAGTATAAAAGGGTAGCGTTTTTTCAATTCAACCAGTTTTTTCAAATCCGGATAATCCCCATCCATGCTGAAAACACTTTCCGTAACCACAAAAACCGTTTCATATTTCTCAAAATGGGTATCTAGTAACTTATGAAGGTGGTTCAAATCCAGATGATGGTAACGCTTGAACTGTGCTAAACCTTGTGTGACAGCTTGAGCCATGGAGTGATGGATTAGTTTATCTGCGAGAACAAGATCATTTTTGCCGGGTAAATGCTTGAGAACTGCCTGATTGGCCAGAAAGCCGGCATTGAATAGCAGTCCGCAAGATTTTTGTTTCCATTTTTTAAGTTCGTCGAGCAAGCTCTGATGGCAGGGAAGAAAACCAGAGAGTAGGGGAGAGGCGCCACTCCCCGTTCCATATTTTTCGCAGGTTTCCTTAGCACCTGCTATAACTCGCGGGTCGTGTCGCAATTGGAAATAATCATTGGAGCATAAGTTGATCCGGCATTCAGGGTACAGCCGAACCTCCCTGAGTAGATGTTTATCCCGACTGGAATTTAACTCATCTTCAAGGCGGTTGAAAAAATGTTCGCTCAAGAAATTTTAAACCTTGTTGGGAGGATCATCATTACAAAATTATGGTATAAATTGAGCCGCAAGTCAAAACCCCTTAGTAGGGGGCAGATAACAATGACTCGTTGAGTCAGGAACAGCGTTTTACTGGCCAATTGAAGCTTATTGCTCATTGGCTCCATGCCTAGTGATGTTTATGGGAGATATTGAGGATTCAGGAAAAGTCTGGTGCAAGGGATTCACCCAACCAATCCATGCCGTGCGAACAGGAAATAAAATATTCGCTACGGGAAAAGAAAAAGATCAAAATATTGAGTACTGGGTGGATGGAAATATTTTATGTGTTGATCTAAATGAACCGTGCCGAGCAATCAGATATGCTCGGAAATTCCCCCTTGATCTTGAATCCACCCTTTCTGGAACGCTATTCAATGGTTTCACCCGCACCAAACATGCAGATGTCCTTATTGTTAGGTCTGACCATGATGGGATTGAAGAAAAATCAATTTCAGGGGAAGCTTACAGAACAGGGCAATACGAGAAAATGAATTCCAAGGAATTCTGGGATAAAATCTGGGGTCACTAGCAATTCCACAGGCCCTGAGTTCTATGGCTTAATATCCCGTACCAGCCTTGCCGACTGATTTTCACGGGTATTGCGGTCAATAAATTTCACCTCGCCAGTTCTCAGGTCGATCTGACCTGCTTTCTGACTATCATTGGTTTCTTTAATCCACATGAAATTGGCGCATTTAGTGACAAATAATGGATGGATATGGACGATCTCTTCCTCCCAGCCTATTTGGTTCAAATCCGCATCGTAAAAATTTTCAGCCTCTTCTTTCATTGGAAGCCTCCAATCGCTGAATCCTCCTGCATAGACCTGATTCATCAACCGGGTATAGGCCAGTGCCTCTTCAAAAGTTCTCCATTGGCCTAAGTCTCCCCACGAGTCTTTGGGCAACCAATGCTTATTATATTTAGTGTCGGTAATTATCCCAGAAGGGTTGTCATGAAACCGACTTTGCTCACTCATAGTATATCCGAAAGAAAAGAAATGGGAAAACTATCATGTTTAACAGACTTCTTCAACGCATTTTAAGAATTCATCCTGTAAAAAACAGGTCAAGGTTCCCGGTTTTTTGTTGCCAATAAAAGTATCGTTCACACGAATGACAGGAACGATATCAATCCCGGAATTGGTGATGAACATCTCGTCAGCAGTCAGAACATCTTCTGCCAGTAACAAGCCTTCTTCAATAGGAATTTTATGATTTACGGCGATCTCAAGGACAACCCGGCGGGTGATTCCTTCAAGCACACTACTATTGACGGCCGGAGTTTTAAGCACCCCGTCTTTCACAATAAACAGATTGCTAGCCGCCCCTTCAGTCACACCCAGAATAGGGTCGACAATAATCCCTTCCATACTACCTTGACGCTGGGAAATTTCACGGACCAGAATATTGGAAAGAAAGTTGCAGGTCTTGAGGCTCTTTTTCATCCCAGGTAAGGAGGGCGCTTTCATGCTCAGCAGGGTAACCTGAACCCCTTTGCGATAAATCGTTTTTGACAAGGACTGGTGCGGTCTGACATAAACCACAAAAGTAGGGGGAGCTTCCGGGTCTATCTGAAAGTTTTGCTCATTGATGCCACGGGTGACAGTCAAACGAATAATAGCGTTTTTATACTTGTTGCGGTTGAGAGTTTCCTGCACCACAGCCTTGACCTCTTGCCGCGTCATAGGTAAATCAATGAAAATTAATGGTAAGGATCGGAATAATCTTTCTAAATGGTGGTCTGGCCTGAAGATCTTTCCCTTGCAGGCACGCATAGTTTCAAATAGGCCGTCCCCGTAACAAAAGCCCCGGTCTAATATGGAAACCTTTGCTTTTTCAAGATAAGTGAACAATCCGTTTATATAAACAATCGAACTTTGCATTTACCTCTCTCAATTTGCAGAGGACCTCCGCTGATGACTTGCAATAGCTTTTTATCCCTGCGGGTCAAAATACTTAGGAAGAATATCATATACTGTTAGCAACGATGCTCTCAGCTTAATAAATTCTTGCTCATAGCTTTCGCGGCTAATGGTGTGATAGAGCTTGTATCATTGCCGCAGCCTTGTCCAAGGTTTCCTGATACTCTTTTTGCGGGTTGGAATCAGCCACAATACCTGCTCCTACATGGAAACTGGCTATCTCATCGCAAATCACGATAGAACGAATGATGATGTTTAAGTCCATATAAGGGGCGAAACCGATATAACCAAATGAGCCGGAATAAGGACCCCTTAGAACCGGCTCCAACTCAGCAATGATTTCCATGCAACGGATCTTGGGACAACCTGTGATGGTCCCGCCAGGAAAGACAGATTTCAAAATATCGTAAACACCCATAGAAGGTTTAAGATTTCCCGCTATATTAGAGACGATATGGCTTACATGCGAATATTTTTCTAGAAACATAAAATCCGTTACGCAAACTGATCCGGTCTGGCAGATGCGCCCTAAATCATTGCGTTCCAAATCAACAAGCATCAAATGTTCAGAGCGTTCCTTTGGATTCGACAATAATTCTGACGAGAAAACCTGATCTTCTTCATCTTTCAGCCCACGAGGCCGGGTGCCTGCTATAGGCCGCGTCTCAATACGATGTTCATGAACTTTTACCAAACGCTCAGGAGATGAACTGACCAGTGAAAAGCTCTGAAAATTTAGGTACCCTGAAAAGGGAGAAGGATTGATCTGTTGGAGTTTTCTATAAAGCTCGAAAGGATTGCCTTTAAATGATGTTGTGAATTTTTGCGCTAGATTGGCTTGATAAATATCTCCCTCACGGATATAATTTTTAGCCTTTTCCACCCGCTCAGTATAATCCGCTTCATTTAAATTAGACCTCAGGTCATTGGAGGGTCGGGAAGTGAAGTTGGGATTTTCTGAGCCCAAACTTCCGTTTATGGTTTCCAAACCCCGATGAATATCTCTCCAGACTTTTTCAATTTCCTGAACGAGTTCATCATAGTTGTTTCCTGTTCCATTTGTTTTTGGAGAAAGAATAAATTTGAGTTTTTCAGTGACATGGTCATATAAAAATAACCGTTCCACTTCCATAAAAATAAAGTCTGGAAAATTGCTTTCTGGGGATTTTTTCACGGGCAACGATTCAAACCATGCACCAGCTTCGTAGCCGATGAACCCTACCCAGCCTCCCCAAAAATGAGGCAGGTGATCCGTAGTACGCACGTCTTCCTGAAAATTTAACAGGTCAAGGGCAGGGCCCGGTTGATCCCATTCTGAAACCAGCGTACCTTCCTGAAATAGTTTTGCTCGCTGCCCTGTAATCTCTAATGTTTTTGAAAAGCTCCCTCCCATCAAGGAATAGCGGGCTGTTTCCTCAGGCCCGTTTGCGCTTTCGAACAGGAAGGAATTTTTGGCCTGAGGAAAAAGCTTCTGGAATAAAGTGGAAAGGTTCAGGTTCGGGATTTTTTCTTGCCCACAGACAGGGATGCGCGATGAAGATGCCGCCAATTGTATAAATATATTTTTATCGGGCAAGATATTCATATTTATGATCTTTTAGCGCCAGGCATGAAAGGATGGGGAAGCGGCAGATGGAAAAACCTGGCTTAGACAGGACAACTCTTTGCCTGCCCCACGCCAGTGCTACTCGTAACGAAGCGCGTCAATCGGGTTCAGGTTAGCCGCTTTATTGGCGGGGTACAGACCAAAAAAAATACCGATCGCTACCGAAAAGCCAAACGCTAGAATAATGGACTGGGTGGAGACAATGGTCTCCCAACCTCCAAGATCTGAAACAATACGAGAAATTCCGATTCCTAGCAAAATGCCAATGCCGCCACCTAGGAAACTGATTAAAACGGATTCTATCAGGAATTGTTCCAGAATCTCTTTTTTCTTGGCACCTATAGCCTTTCTGATACCTATTTCTCGAGTGCGTTCAGTAACTGAAACCAGCATGATATTCATAATGCCAATGCCTCCAACCATAAGAGAAATTGCAGCAATACCTCCCAGCAAATATGTGAATGTTTTGGCTGCATCCCCCCAGTTATTCAGCAATTGAGATGAGTTCTGCACATAAAAGTCATCTTCCTTCCCTTCAGAAATATTATGCCTCTGCCTGAGAATGCGGGAGATATCCTCTTTTATTATTTCCAGATCATCTATTTGATCAACCTGCACATCAATGGACTGGACATGATCCATTCCGAAAACCCGTTTCTGTGCTGTGGTGACCGGAATAAATATCTGGTCGTCAGGGTCAAACCAACTTAATGCACCTTTTGGCATCGTTGTGCCGATGACTAAAAAATTTTTCCCATCCACCTTGATGGTCTTGCCCAGTGGATTTCGACCCCCGAAAAGATTCTTCACTGCTGTAGAACCGACAACACAAATTCTTCTCGCAGATCTTATTTCTTCGTTATTGAAATAACGTCCGCGGTCCATTTTAAAATTGGCTAAACGCGCATAGCTGGCTCCTGTCCCTCTGACAGTGGTGTTGATATTCTTATTTTCAAATTTTAGTTGGGCGGACCGATAAACCTGCGCAGCAACACCAGTGATGAAGGGAGTGTTTTCTTCGATAAAATTTGCATCATCGAGAGTGAGAGTGTCGACTTTGCCCGTTGCCACATGTCGGGACTTCTTTTGCCCCGGCTTGATAGTAATGATGTTGGTGCCAAACTTGGAAATCGTGTTCAGGGTATGGCGCCTGGTCCCTTCGCCGATAGAGATCATCGAAATCACTGATGCCACGCCAATAATAATTCCCAGAGCGGTTAAAAATGTCCTGAGTTTGTGGGTCACGAGGCTTCTAAGAGCAATTTTAAACAAATCCCATATCAGCATGGTTCTGCTCCATTGGACGTGTCGGCTATGATTTTTCCATCTCTCATCTGTATGACTCTCTTTGCTTGCTGCGCGACTTCCTGTTCATGGGTTACCAGAATCAGAGTCACTGCTTCCTGATTCAATTCCTGAAAAAGTTTCATAATCTCTTTACCCGTTACGGAATCAAGATTTCCTGTAGGCTCATCCGCCAGAATAATAGCAGGCTTATTCACCAAGGCTCTGGCAATGGCAACGCGCTGGCATTCTCCTCCGGACAATTCGGTAGGTTTATGTCTGGCTCGGTGAGCCAGGCTAACGCGCTCAAGAGCCTGAAGGGCGATTTCAGTCGCTTTTGGGACTCGACCATAGAGCAGAGGCAATTCGATATTTTCCAAGGCGGTAGCGCGAGGTAGAAGGTTGAAACTCTGAAAAACAAAGCCTATCCGGCGGTTGCGAACTTCTGCTAACTGGTTAGGTTTCAGGTCTTGAATATCGAGATTTTCAAGACGATATATGCCGGAAGAGGGGATATCCAGACATCCGATAAGATTCATGAGAGTGGATTTTCCACTGCCTGAAGGCCCCATGATGGCGACAAACTCACCTTTTTCGATTCTGAAGTCGACTCCAGCCAAGGCCGCTACTTGTTGTCCTCCCATTTGATAGGTTTTAGAGAGCCCTTCTACTTCAATCAAGGCAACCTCACTTGGAGCGAATCATCCAGAGAATTTTTCTGAGAGAAGAGTTTTTCTTTTTCTTGGACTCCTCGATAATCTTTTCCCAATCCCCCAATATGACTTCTTCTTCGGGATTCAACCCACTGGCAACGCTGACATGAACCGGGTTCATGATACCCGTCTTAACTCTGACCTTTTCTGGCTGATTATTTTTCAATATCACCGCAAATTCTCCTTTGTCATCCTTGTGAATTCCGGCGCGGGTGGTATACACTGTGTCCTTAATCTGATGGGTAACGATGTCTATATTGGCGGACATCATGGGTTTGAGCTGGGTTTTCCCGGATCCCAAAATCTCGATCTTAGCTTTGAAAATGGTAATACTATTTTCGATGAGTCCTTGTGGGGCTATGCGGGTGACCTTGCCCTTGAAAACCTCATTGGGGAAAGCATCCGCCGTAACCCGTACGTCATGACCTAATTTAACAGACCCTATATCTGTTTCATCAATATCTGCAATGACGAATAATCGCGACATGTCGGCAATGGTTACGATTGCTGTCCCACCACTCACATTTGAAATTCCCGAAGCAATGATTTGGCCTTCCTCGACAAGTTTTTCGATGATAACTCCATCAATAGGGGCAAATATTTCCGTTTCTTCCAACCTTTCTTCTGCCTCATCCACAGCAATTTCAGAGCGCTTGACCTCAGACTGGGCCAACTCGACCTCATTTTTCTTCATCGTAATATCGTGAATGGAATCCATGGCTGTTTGAAGCCGGGTTTGCGCTTGAATGAGATTTTCCTGGTTGACCTTGAAAAGAGTGATGGCCGTATCCAAAGATTCCTGTGAGACAACCTTTTTCGCAAATAGCTCTTTTTGGCGCTTTAGTTTGTCTTTAGATTCCTTAAGGTTGGCTAGAGCGGTTTTAATTTCTGATTGAGAGGATTTTATATTGGCATCGTATTTAGTTTTTTGTAGCAGGAGGCTCGTTTCCGCTTTTTTATATTTTGCCGATGAACTGGATAGTTCTGTGCGTGCCTTGGCGACATTTCGCTGCTCATCAGATTTATCCAGTTGTAAGAGAAGCGTTCCCTTTTTGACTCGGTCGCCTTCTTTCAAAGGAAAAGATAAGACTTCACCACTGGCCTTTGATTTGACCTCCACTTTAAAATTAGGTTCAACAATGCCAGTGGCAGAAATTTTTACAGCCAGATCACCTTGCAGGACCTTTGAGGTCTTGAAAATAGGTTTTGGAGGGTCCTTCGAACCATTGGAGTTATAAGGAAATAGATAAAGGCTGGTCAGAAGAAGAACTATCCCGACAAAAACCAGGAGTTTTTTCATGAACTTTCCTTGAACAGTAGCCTTATGGAATGCACCTCCAGTGTCTTTGCAATGACTTGGTTTAACCTGCTACGGGATTTGTTATAATCTGTAATAGCCTTAACCGCTTGACTTTGTTCTTCAGCGAGATCCTCTTGGAATTCCAGCACATTAAAACTGGTGGAGAGTCCGACCTCAAATTTTTTCTCCTCGGCATTTAACTTTTCTTCAGCAAGTTTTTGCGCGATTCGAGCCGATTGAACCCTTTTAATATCGGTTTCAATTTGGCGATGGGCTTCGCGAACCTCCACAATAATACGTTTTTCCAAATCCTTAATGTCGAGCAATAATTGAGCCACTTCCAACCTTTTTGCTGTTAATTGGCTCTTGGCTGCTCGGTTTCCAAGCGGGTAACTCAAGTTGATGCCAAACTCCCATAAACGAAATTTTGTCGAGAACGCCTCGGACAAAGCAGTGTCGTAAGCACCATTGGTCGTTGCAGAATCGCCACTCAATCCATTCAGGCCCAGGCTTGTAACTAAATCCAGAGTAGGGAGCATTTGGTTTTCGTTATATTTGGCTTCAATATTTCTGCTTTCCAGTTCCATTTTCTTGGCCAACAAATCGGGCCGATGGATGAGGGCGGTCTTCAAAGCCTCATTTAATGAATTTCCCTTTCCCGGTTCAAAGACAGGGCTATCTGCAGGGATTATTTTTTTCAAACCTTCCTCTGAGTCAAAGGGCAAGTTAAGAATGCTTTTAAGATTATCTTCATTATCATCAATCAGGTTTTGCGCATCCAAAAGCTCTTCGTCTCTTGTGGCCACCTCTGCTTTGGCCTGAAGAATCTCTAATCCCGCGAGGGTCCCCACATCAACCTGGGCCTTGACCTGTTTTTCCAGATCCCGAGCTCTTTGCAGAGAAGTTTCCTTGACCTTCAGAACTTCGATACTGAAAACCAGATCCCAATAAATATTTTCAGCTTCCGTAAGAGTATCAATGACTTTTTCTGTGAACTCATGATCGGAAATCTTTTGATCGTTTTTAGCAATATAGATTTCTCGTTTATTGAGATCGATTCCGAAATCCTTGAGTAGAGGCTGAGTGACTGCCAGAACCAGATCCGAGGAATATACCGGATTGAGGGAAGTAAAGAACGCACTGGTCTCATTCTTGCTACTGTCCACAGAAAACTCATAATCCCCACCCGTGATAAATTTCTGGGTGACCGATAAGTCCCAGTCGTAATTTTTGTTTGTTCGCTTTGAACCTATGAGCGCTGACGCGCTCTGCCGGGTTTCTTCCCCAACCCTGAACTCAAAGTTAACGGTAGGATCAAAGTCAGCTTCCTCTTCGAATATGGATTGCTCAATGATTTTGGAGTTATAACTTTGGACAGAAATGCTGATATTATTTTTTAAAGTTCTCTCTATCGTTTCCTTTAACGTCAGGGGCAAAGTTTCGCTGGCTCGCGCTAAGGAGGAATCAAAGGTGAAAAATAGGGCTAATAAATAAATTAGGTGTTTGGGGAACAAAATATTCTTCATGGGACGTTGGGTTCTGAAAAGATGAAAGGGTGGTAAAGCCATTATATTTAAAGGACTCGCCAAAAGAAACGCTAATAAGCATCTATTCTCAGACTTTTCTCAAGCATGAAATATTGGGTGACCCTCTAAACCAACGTATTTATTAGTATTTTATCGGATTTTTGTGAAACAGGCTTGGTAGATTTTTGTCTGATAGAAAGTGATAGAAGCCTGCAACACTGCGGACTATTTCAAAGAGAATAAATCAATTTTTGACATTAGCTAATATATCTTAAATATATAAATAAATAGATTTTATAACCTATTAAAAAATATTTTAGAAGAACGATTTTATCGTTGAAACCGCTTATAACGGATGGGAGGCAGGAAAAAAGGCCAGCCTGCCATTATTGATTCTGGGTATCACCCTTTCTGGTATAAATGGTTTGGAGGTCTGCAAAGACCTCCGTGGTGACGACAAAATAAAAAATATTAAGATCATCGCGACTTAAGGAATTCATTCAACAGTGACAAGAGCTTTCCAAAATTAACCGGTTTAGAAAAGAATACATTGGCTTCGGCTTCAAGGACTTCTCCCTCAGAATATCTTGGGTTTTCGGGATCAGTCCTGGTTCCTGTAACATCTCCGTTGCATGTGATTTTGCTCTGAAAAATTACTCTTTTCAATTCGCAAAACTAAAAGGGTTATGATATAAGCAGGGACATAATTTTGTGTCTTATAAATGTTTTTATGAATAAAAGAAAAGCTAATTGACTATTCCAGACATCACCGAACTCGAGAAAATAGCTCTCGACTTGAGAAGGCTTACCCTAAAAATCATTTTTCAGGCCGGGTCGGGGCATCCTGGAGGCAGTTTCTCTGCAGCAGATTTAATGGCCGCCCTATTTTTTGGCGGGATCTTAAATCAGGACTCCAGCGATCCATGCAACCCCAAAAGAGACCGGTTTCTGCTGAGCAAAGGACACGTAACGGGAATTTATTATTCGGTACTTGCAAAAGCAGGATATATTTCTGAGGCCGACCTCGACAGTTACCGGAAAATTAACAGCGGGCGTTTTCTCTCCGGACATCCTCATCCCAAAACTCCCGGAATCGAAATCGCATCAGGAAGCTTAGGGCAGGGATTGAGTGTGGCTCACGGAATAGCCTTGGGAACAAGACTGGATGGCCATAGCTCCAAAGTTTACGTCATTCTAGGAGATGGTGAATTGCAAGAAGGGCAAATCTGGGAAGCTGCTATGTCCGCCGATAAATTTAAATCCAACAACCTGATCGCTATCGTCGATTATAACAAGGTTGCACAAGATAGTACCACCAAAGACCTGAAAGACCTGGAGCCTCTCGAAGATAAATGGAGATCCTTTAACTGGGATGTTCACAGGATTGACGGGCATGATATGAAAGCCATTGTCGAAGTGCTCCAGCTTCCACTTCACTTGGAAAAACCCCGTGTGATCATTGCAGACACGGTTAAAGGCAAGGGCGTTAGCTTTATGGAAGGCAAAACTGCTTGGCACGGAGTGGCCCCCTCACAAGAAGATTATGACAAAGCCTTAAAGGAACTAGTATGAAAGATGCACCCACCCGTGATGCTTATGGACAGGCGCTGGTAGAAATGGGTGCCGATCCGCGCATCGTCGTTCTCGATGCAGGAGTGAGCGACAGCACCCGCTCAAAAAAATTCGGGGACAAATATCCCGAACGGTTTTTCAATATGGGAATTGCCGAAGCAGATATGGTCTGCACCGCTGCAGGTCTCGCCACCACCGGGAAAATCCCATTCGTTACCGGATTTGCCTGTTTTCTGTTAGGAAGGACGATGGATCAGGTTCTCGTCAGCGTCGCTTATTCTAATACTAATGTAAAGCTGGTGGGCACGCATACAGGTCTCGCTGTTGGTGAAGATGGCCCCACAGCCCAAATGATTGTGGACATTGCCTACACAAGGGCCATCCCCAACATGATTGTCGTCCAGCCAGCTGATTGGGAAGAAACCATCCAAGCTACCCGCGCCTTAGCTGAATATGAAGGGCCGGCTTATTTCCGCTTGGGGAGGCCGAAGGTCAAAGGTATTTTTGACAACTCTTATAAGTTTGAGATCGGCAAGGGCAGGGTGGTGAAAAAAGGTTTTGACCTGGTTATTTTTGCCACCGGCATCATGGTACAGGAAAGTTTGGTAGCCATGGAAATGCTGGAAAAGGACGGGATCCATGTCACTTTGGCGAACATCTCAACGTTGAAGCCTATTGACCGAGATCTCATTATAGAACTAGCGACCAGCCACAGTGCTATCATTACTGCTGAGGACCACAACTTTATCGGCGGATTGGGAGATGCGGTCGGAGAAGTTCTGCTCGACGCGCAAATTTCCAAACCGTTCAAACGAATTGCTGTGAAAGACCAGTTCGCCGAAACTGGAACCGGACCCCAGCTCTTCGAAAAATATGGCCTGTCTGCCAACCATATCGCCCAGGCTGTCAAAGAATCCCTCTGAGCTTCCGTTCGCTTTTGGCAAATGCAGGGGGGAAGCCCTAAAACCCACGTTTCATACCCAATACTACTTAGTTGACATAATATATGTTATGGGAACCTGAAGAAACCACTTAAAATACGGTTTTTTTTAAAAAGCATCATCTTAAATCTATTCCTTGTGGAAAGGCAAAAAGGCCTGATATTCCTTCATATATGTTATAAGAACCAAACAAAAACACTAAGTGGCCCGTATGTGTTGAAATTCTGGACCAATAAAAACCTTTCTTGAAGCGGAGAACTTCCGCAGTCAGTTGCATGGAAATCCCTTTCTATCAGGTGGATGTTTTTACCGACCATATTTTTGGTGGCAATCCTTTAGCTGTTTTTCCCAAGAGCCAAAGCTTTAAGGAAGAAGATTTGCAAAAAGTGGCGAGAGAGATGAATTTATCCGAGACCACTTTTATTTATCCTCCTTCAACGGATGAGGCGGACTTCGATGTGCGTATCTTCACTCCTACACAGGAGATTCCTTTTGCTGGTCATCCTACCCTCGGCACCGCATATGTTCTCAGGAAATATGGGGCCTTGACTGCAAATCCGCTTCGTTTGAACTTTAAGGCCGGAATAATCTCTGTCTGGGAGGAAAAGGGTAAGAGTTTCATGCAACACCCACCCGCTAAAACCCTGCAAGAATTGAATTTATCCGAAAAAATCTCCGCCGCGTTGGGGCTCGCTCTCAACGATCTGGACGAAAAATTTCCAGCACGAGTCGTCTCAACAGGCTTTCCAGCTTTGATAGTTCCAGTGATTTCTATCAATAAAATCAAAGAGATAAGTATTAATATCCAGATTTTAAATGAAGTATTGGAACCGTTGGGAATCGGTATGATTTATTCCTTCTGCCGCGAAACCATTAATAGGGAAAACACGGTTCATGTCCGCGCCTTTGCTCCGGGCCTAGGTATTCCCGAAGATCCCGCAACAGGAAGCGTGGCAGGGGCCATGGGCGCTTATTGGGCCAGTCTGGATAGTAATGAAGAACTCACCATGATCATTGAGCAGGGATATGAAATGCAACGCCCTTCATTGATCTATGTGGAAGTGTCAAAACAGGAAATTCAAAAAATTCGTGTGGGTGGGCGATGCAAGTCGGTTTTTACCGGCTTTATGAACCTTGAGTCGTAAAAAATCTTCAGGCGAGCTTTTTTTCCTGTTTTTCGGGGGCAGATAAACAATTTGAGCAAACGTGACTTTTTTCTCGACCGCACATCAGGCAGGTTTCAATTTCTTCAGGCCCTCTGAATGCGCCATTGCAATGGTAGCAACGGCTTTCAGTCGCGGCTTTTTTCTTCACTCGGCGTTTCACACGCCTTTTATTGACTAAAAGTTGACTGTAGGAAATATTCATCGGGTTTAGCCTCAATCAAGCTATGAATCACGAACCATCTGCTCATCCAATAAGATGAGGCTTCCATAAAATAGTTTCAAAAAATCTCTCTGGCTCATTTGCTATCCCTCTTTATAGACCGCAAAAGACTATATTTTTGCTAAGACTCCTTTCATCCTTTTTTAGGTTATCGGTGCAGGCTTGCTCTTCCGGAAAAACAATCAGATCAAAGTCCTTTTCCATAGCCTTCCCCTACTCTCAGCAAGTCTTTCTTGTGCCTCATAGCCACTGATGCTAAACTTTATGCTCTATCTTATTATATAACAATATGTTGGATATGGTGTCTCCTCAAGTTAAACTCAGTGATCCGGTTGGCAGGGTAAATCCAATTCAGGACATGTTCAATGCTATTGCGCCAAAATACGATTTTCTCAACGGATTATTGAGCGCAGGTTGCGACAGATACTGGCGCAAAACAGCAGTCAACGAACTGGAACCTGTAGCAAACCGGCTTTTTCTGGATGTCGCAACGGGAACAGCAGACATTGCTCTGGAGTTGGCTCTTCGAGGCAAGTCCCAGGTTATTGGTGTCGATTTCAGTACCGCCATGCTTGAACTGGGAAAAAATAAGGTAACCGCCAGAAACATGCAACTGTCTGTTCAATTATTTCCAGGAACGGCAGAAAACCTGCCCCTTAAAAGTGATAGCTTTGATGGCGCAATCTCCGCTTTTGGAGCTAGGAACTTTGCCAATATAGATCATGCTATTTGCGAGATTCACAGGGTCTTAAAACCCAGCGGTAAAATCGTGATTCTGGAATTCTCCCTTCCCCAGAATGGGTTTTTGCAATGGCTTTATTGTTTATATTTTGAGAAAATTTTACCTGCTATGGGGCGCTTAATTTCTGGTCACAGGGATGCATATTCTTACCTGCCTGATTCTGTAGGGTCTTTCCCAAAAGGTGAAGCATTTGCTTCCATCCTGAAAGAGGCCGGTTTCGGGTCGGTGGGTTTCAAGGAATTGACTTTCGGAATCACAACCATCTACACCGGATATAAACATGTCTGACCCAAAACCCACTCATCCTTTCCGCTTGAATATTCCAGATATCGAGGAAATGAGTTCCTGAATCCCCACCAGTGAGGGGTGTTAATTTTTGACCACTTCAAACCCTGCCTTGATGATCTGAGCAGATATATCCTCTGTTTTAGTTTGTGCCCCATCAAACTCCACGACCACTTCTTTCTGCTCCAGACTGACCTCTACCTTTTCGATGCCTGCCAGCTTAGCCACTGTTTCACTCACAGTTTCGACACAATGCTGGCAAGTCATTCCTTCGATCTTAAAAACTTTTCGCATGGCTCTCTATTCCTGGCTAAATGTGAGCCTTCCAAGGCTCAAGCTATTTTCAACGAAGATAGGTTTGGGAATGTTCCAATTGATTTAAGTTTATCCTCCCAAGACTTGCCAAGTTTGTTCGACCTTAGGTCAAGCGCTTCCAGCTTCTCCAGTTTTGCTGATTTCGCCAGAACTTCCATGCCTTTGCGAGTAATCTGGTTGTTTCTCAAGTCCAGTTTTCGAATATTACCTAGTTTGTCTGATGACAACAGAGCCGCCATTCCTTCATCTTTCAATTGATTTTTTCTTAAATCGAGGTCCTCGACATTTTCCAAACCGGGATATTGGCTCAAATAAACGGCTTCAAACCACGTTAAATCCAGTTCAACTAATCGGAGAACCTTTGGGTTGAGAACTAAACGAGCCCTCACAAATTTTTCAAACAACGTGATACTGCGAGTGGGAGCGCCAAACAGCTTGGCATCTATGGCCGCGTTGATATCATCAATACTTCCTTTGGTATTATAAAATATATCCAAGATCATCTCTTTATTCAAATCATCCTGGTCCAGCTCATCCGGGTTCAATTGCTCTGAACTCATAATTATCCCTACTTTCCTGATATAAGATGATCGTTTGAAGGGCTATAATAACTAATTTCTAATCCATTTTTGCTAGATTTTCATAGGAAAGATTACCCGACTGCATACACCTTTCTTTTTGGAGAACTAAAGTTTTCTCGATCATCACTATATGGAACACTTGATTTACATGCTCCTTTCAATTTACTAATCCAGTCCGACTGTCCCAAATCACAGTATCAGGACTGGACACATGCCCTGCCTCGGCGCGCCAATGATCAAATTCTGCCTGCACATTTAATATCTTGACGCATTCGTTCATGCCCCCTGCTCCGCCAATATGGGAATAAATTTTTCTAAGATCACCAATATAGGTTCCCTGTTCTGATTTATATCTATCCTGGGCTTCGGCGATATTAGCCAAGGTAGCCTCGGCCATGGCATTATGGTTGAAGATTTCTTTTTTCAAGCTATCATAGTCCACAAAAAAATTAACATAAGCCCAGCCCGCAAAAGGAAGCACTGCCAGTATCAGAAACGCCCTCTTCCAGAGCTTGCGATCAAAAAGGATTCCCGGAATCATGAGAGCCAAGGCTAACCATAATGCATATTGAGAAATTTGGTCAAAAATGCCCAAGGTGGGAATTTTTTCCCCACAGGACGCTTGCCCAAAAGCAATACCTGATGCTGAAAACAGGATAAATATCGATAAAAATAATTGATTTGTTTTATTACTCATCAGATCATAAATTCAGTTATATTGAAACTTCTAAGAACTCAGATAATCTGCGGTCGTTGGGTTGTATCAAATTCAAGCCCTGATCTCTAGCAGCGATTTCATCGGGTTCTTGATTTCCATCAAGTTAAGGCTTCACAGAATAATTCAGTTGCACTAATATTTCAATTTTGTATTTTATAAATGTTCGCGGATCCGTGAAATTTTGGAGTTTTTGTAAATGAATGAAACCAGCAGGTTTGAAGATAAAGGGGATGGGACCGTGTTAGATCATGATACCGGTTTAGTGTGGTCCAAAGAAGACTCCTGGCCTGTGGCTCAGGATTGGTTGACGTTCCAAGAAGCACTTCAATTTGTCGATGAAATGAATAAAAAAGACTACCTCGGGTATCACGACTGGCGTATCCCGGAAAGAGAAGAGATCGAAAAAATCTTCATTGCTGAATGTACGATCATGGCCCGATCAAGCTGTGAAATTCACCTCGACCCACTCTTCGCAACAGGTGGAGGAAATGCGTCATGGTGCTTGCCTTTTGACCAACAGGCGGCGTTCTATTTTTCCTATTCCTCCGGCAACGCGCAACAATTCGATCAGGACTATTCTCAGGGATATGTCCGCTTGGTGCGGCTTTATCCCGAAGACTAGGGAGTTTTTTCTACGGCCCGTTTTCTACAGGGTATAAGCTTTGGCATTTCTTCTGGCGATGCGACCATTTGCCGGATTTCCACCTGACCTGATTCATAAGCAATGGTGGCGATTTGATATCGATTTCTATCGACTTCGTGTTGACTCCCTTGATATTGGCTGAGAGCCGCTCCCAAAGCATCCCACTCTAAATATAACAGGAATTGTTCTTCTGAACCGATCAGTCCGAGATCAACCACCAGATCACTGAACTCCAACTTGACTACTTCGTCAACGGGTTTACCGCGACAAAGTTGCATTAGATCAGTTCCCCCTCCGACAGACTTCTGGCAGGTCAGTTTTGAAAAATCAAAACTGACTAGACAGTCTCTTTCATCCAGAATAATGGTTATCTGAGCTGTTGTATCTTTGCAAGGCATCTATGCGTCGCCCGAAATGATATTCATACTGATATCGACAGAGAGAGCAGAATGAGTCAGTGCACCCACCGAGACAAAATCGGCCCCGGTTTTGGATATCTCGTTCAAGCTTTCCAAATTTATGCCGCCGCTAATTTCAACTTTTGCCTGACCCTTAATGAGTTTCACGGCTTCACGGATCATATCAATAGACATGTTGTCCAACATGATGATTTCGACTCGTTGCCTCAAAGCTTCTTGAACTTCATCAAGGTTTTGGGTTTCGACTTCAATTTTTTTTTGTTGACCTAATACGTTACGCACTTTCTCTACCGCCTCGGAAATACTCCCGGCAAGTTTTATATGATTGTCTTTAATCATCACCGCATCATACAGTCCAAACCGATGATTGGAACCACCCCCACAACGCACTGCGTATTTTTCAAAAACCCTCAGTCCCGGAGTGGTTTTACGGGTATCCAGAACCGTAACAGGGTATGCCTTGTCAACATACCTGCGGGTGAGCGTTGCAATTCCACTTAACCACTGCAAAATATTGAGTCCCGACCTCTCACCTTCCAATAATCTAACACCATTACAACGAAACTTGATGATTGTGGAATCCTTTGCAACAGAATCTCCATCCTTAAAAGGCTCCGATAGAAATACAGCGCCAGAGTCCAGTTTCAGGAACAAGGTTTTAAATATTTCCAATCCGGATAGGATCAAATCATCTTTGGCAATCAGCTCCGCCTCGCGGAGTTGTCCCTCAGGTATAATGCTCCTGGTGGTGATGTCACCACTTTGGATGTCTTCTTCCAGGGTGGTGATGATGAGGGACTCAATATCTACAGCCATGAGAGGTTTATTCGGCATCTTGTTTTCGCGGTCAAAATGGTGTTAAAACTTTAACCATTTTATCAGCCTCACAGCAAAGAAGAAACAGAATAGCTAATGCGATCCTGGCCCCTCTCCTGTTAAAACCGGATATTGCCTTTCAGCATGGCGCGGTCAATGGCGCGGTCAGCGGTGCTGCTGTTGCTCTCTATACGCTCACCGGTCAGGTTCAGGTCAAACAACGAATCAAGTTCCCATCTTATCCCCAGGCGGTAACTCCTGTCAGAGCCGCCGAAGGTCATTTCGCTGTAAGGAGTCAGCAGTCCCCGCACACCGGGAGCGGTCAGCCCGTAACCAATCCGGGTGTCCAGCCGCAGGCTGTAACCCTGGTCACCGCTGATCTCGTCACGCAGGCCATCCTTCCATATTTTTTCCGTACCGCTGTTGGTATTACCGTAACCGGGACTCAGGCTGAACGACAGCCCCCGCCCGTTGCTGCCCTGCTCCAGAAGAATCAGGCCGGAAAGGCCCCATGCATTATAATTGTCCCGTCCCACCAGGGTGCGTGCCCTGCCTTCCAGGGTCAGACCGGCGATCGGATTGATGTAGCGGAAACCGGCACCCAACTCGGCCTCGAAACCAGTCTCGCCGTCGCCGCCGTTATACCGCACTCCGACCTCCAGGCTCGGCTCCACATAAGCCCCGTTGGCCAGCAGATGTTTATCCGTTCCTTCCAGGACCATGCGCAACAGGCTGGCATCCACTCCCAGCCCCGCAATATCATCGCTGCCCTCCACATCCATCTCGGTCAGCAAGGCTGAACTCTTGAGCCGGAACAGGACCGGGCTCGTCGCCTGCGACAACTGGATATTACCGCCCACAGCCACGTCCCACGCTTCAACATAGCTCGATGCCTGGTCCGACCCGTCATCAGTGATCTTAAGGTCACCCCAGCCGTAGCCCGCAGTGGCCCACAGATCCAGTTTTCCGGCCAGCACTTCCCAGCCTACATAAGGATTAATACTGGTGAGGTCCAGCTTATAATCCCCCTTGCGTTCGAGTTCACTCCTCTGGTAGCCAAGATTGCTCTGGCTCCAGGATAGCGTCAGGCCGATCAGCAGGTCGTCACGCGGTTGAGTGTCCAGTCCCAGATAGGCGCTGAACAGGTCTCCGTCAAAGTCCACATCTTCCCCGCCGGAACCTTCGAAGCTGCGGTAGCTGCCCCCGCCCCATAAGGCTCCGCTGTCCGTACCGCTGGCATCATTCAGCGGCAGGACAAAGTCAGAGTTGTTCAGCAGATCCTTAAGACTCAGCGTGCCATCGGCGATGGCCTGGCCGTGGGCAGATGCCGCCTCGGCCAATGTGGGCTGCCCGGCAATAGTGACGGACCGGGTACTGCCACCGCTCATGGTCTTAGCAATACGTTGTGTTATCGCGCTCACCTTCTGGTCGGCTATGGCCCGCGCCATTTCCGGCAGGATCAAGGTATTGAGGTCGGCAAACCCCTCGTCCGTATTGTCGGATACCGTGACCGTGAAGGTCACATTCGTGCTGGCACCGTTGGCACCGGTGACCGTGTAGGTCAAGGTGGTGGTACCAGCCGTGTCCGGCGTGCCGGACAGCGTGTGTGTGCCGGCGGTAAAGGTCAGACCTCCCGGCAGGGTGTCGTCGTTTGACACGGTCAGACCTCCCTGCAGGCCGCTTGGCCCGGTCAGAGTGTACGTCAACGTCCCCGTGCCGCCGGTCGCTTCCGGCAGTGGCAGATCGGGGATCTCCGTGTCAAGCGTGTAATTCTGGTTGGCCGGTGTATCGAGCGTCAAGCCGGCGTTGACCGTGACCATGAAGTCCACACTCGTGCTGGCACCGTTGTCATCGGTGACCCTGTAGGTCAGGGTGGTGGTACCAGCCGTGCTTGGCGTGCCGGACAGTATGCGTGTGTTGGCGTTAAAGTCCAGACCCGGCACACTGGTCAGAGTGTACGTCAACGTCCCGGTGCCACCGGTCGCTGCCAGCAGTTGCAGATCGGTGATCGCCCTGCCCTCTGTGTAATTCTGGTTGCCCGATGCGGTCAGCGCCAAGCCCTCGCTGACACTAACCGTGAAGGTCACACTCGTGCTGGCACCGTTGGTATCGGTGACCCTGTAGGTCAGGGTGGTGGTACCAGCCGTGTCCGGCGTGCCGGACAGCGTGCGTGTGCCAGGGGTAAAGGTCAGACCCGGCACATTGGTCAGAGTGTAGGTCAGCGTCCCGGTGCCGCCAGTCGCTATCGGCAGTTGCAGATCGGTGATCGCCGTATCAAGCGTGTAATTCTGGTCGACCGGCGCGGTCAGCGCCAAGCTGTCGTTGACTATGACGGTGAAGGTCGCATTCGTGCTGGCACCGTTTTCATCCATGACCTCGTAGGTCAGGGTGGTGGTACCAGCCGTGTCCGGCGTGCCGGACAGTATGCGTGTGTCGACGTTAAAGTCCAGACCCGGCACATTGGTCAGAGTGTAGGTCAACGTCCCCGTGCCACCGGTCGCTGCCAGCAGTTGCAGATTGTTGATCGCCCTGTCCTCTGTGTAAGTCTGGTTGGCCGGCGCGGTCAGCGCCAAGCCGTCGCTGACTATGACGGTGAAGGTCGCAGTCGTGCTGGCACCGTTGGTATCGGTGACCTCGTAGGTCAGGGTGGTGGTACCAGCCGTGTCCGGCGTGCCGGACAGTATGCGTGTGTCGACGTTAAAGTCCAGACCCGGCACATTGGTCAGAGTGTAGGTCAACGTCCCCGTGCCACCGGTCGCTGCTGGCAGTTGCAGATTGCTGATCGCCGTATCAAGCGTGTAATTCTGGTTGCCGGATGCGGTCAGCGCCAAGCCGTCGCTGACTATGACGGTGAAGGTCGCAGTCGTGGTGGCATCGTTGGCATCGGTGACCCTGTAGGTCAGGTTGGTGGTACCAGCCGTGTCCGGCGTGCCGGACAGTGTGCGTGTGTCAAAGGTCAGACCCGCCGGCAGGTTGCCGCCGCTTGGCCCTGTCAGAGTGTACACCAGCGTTCCCGTGCCGCCGCTCGCTTCCGGCAGTTCCAGATTGGTGATCGCCGTATTAAGCGTGTAATTCTGGTTGCCCGATGCGGTCAGCGCCAAGCCGTCGCTGACTATGACGGTGAAGGTCGCAGTCGTGCTGGCACCGTTGGCATCGCTGACCATGTAGGTCAGGGTGGTGGTAGCAGGCGTGCTCGGCGTGCCGGACAGCGTGCGTGTGCCGGGGTCAAAGTCCAGACCCGGCACACTGGTCAGAGTGTACGTCAGTGGCGCCGTGCCGCCGGTCGCTGCTGGCAGTTCC
Source organism: Nitrospinales bacterium (assembly GCA_965263085.1). Taxonomy (GTDB): domain Bacteria; phylum Nitrospinota; class Nitrospinia; order Nitrospinales; family VA-1; genus LS-NOB. Next base: position 383,005 of record OZ253582.1, on the reverse strand, counting down.
AGATTGGTGATCGCCGTGCCAAGCGTGTAATTCTGGTTGCCGGATGCGGTCAGCGCCAAGCCGTCGCTGACTATGACGGTGAAGGTCGCAGTCGTGGTGGCATCGTTGGCATCGGTGACCCTGTAGGTCAGGTTGGTGGTACCAGCCGTGTCCGGCGTGCCGGACAGTGTGCGTGTGTCAAAGGTCAGACCCGCCGGCAGGTTGCCGCCGCTTGGCCCTGTCAGAGTGTACACCAGCGTTCCCGTGCCGCCGCTCGCTTCCGGCAGTTGCAGATCGTCGATCTCCGTATCAAGCGTGTAATTCTGGTTGCCCGATGCGGTCAGCGCCAAGCCCTCGTTGACCGTGACCGTGAAGTCCACACTCGTGCTGGCCCCGTTGTCATCCATGACCTCGTAGGTCAGGGTAGTGGTATCAGCCGTGCTCGGCGTGCCGGACAGCGTGCGTGTGTTGGCGTTAAAGGTCAGACCCGGCACGCTGGTCAGAGTGTAGGTCAGCGTCCCGGTGCCGCCGGTCGCTACCGGCAGTTCCAGAGCGGTGATCACCCTGCCCTCTGTGTAATTCTGGTTGCCCGATGCGGTCAGCGCCAAGCCCTCGTTGACCGTGACCGTGAAGGTCGCATTCTCGCTGGCCCCGTTGGTATCGGTGACCGTGTAGGTCAGGGTAGTGGTATCAGCCGTGCTCGGCGTGCCGGACAGCGTGCGTGTGTTGGCGTTAAAGTTCAGACCCGGCACGCTGGTCAGAGTGTAGGTCAGCGGCGCCGTGCCGCCGTCCGCTTCCGGCAGAGTCAGACCGGTGATCTCCGTATCAAGCGTGTAATTCTGGTCGACCGGCGCGGTCAGCGCCAAGCCCTCGTTGACCGTGACCATGAAGGTCGCATTCTCGCTGGCACCGTTGGTATCGGTGACCGTGTAGGTCAGGGTAGTGGTATCAGCCGTGCTCGGCGTGCCGGACAGCGTGCGTGTGTTGGCGTTAAAGGTCAGACCCGGCACGCTGGTCAGAGTGTAGGTCAGCGTCCCGGTGCCGCCGGTCGCTACCGGCAGTTCCAGAGCGGTGATCACCCTGCCCTCTGTGTAATTCTGGTTGCCCGATGCGGTCAGCGCCAAGCCCTCGTTGACCGTGACCGTGAAGGTCGCATTCTCGCTGGCCCCGTTGGTATCGGTGACCGTGTAGGTCAGGGTAGTGGTATCAGCCGTGCTCGGCGTGCCGGACAGCGTGCGTGTGTTGGCGTTAAAGTTCAGACCCGGCACGCTGGTCAGAGTGTAGGTCAGCGGCGCCGTGCCGCCGTCCGCTTCCGGCAGAGTCAGACCGGTGATCTCCGTATCAAGCGTGTAATTCTGGTCGACCGGCGCGGTCAGCGCTAAGCTGGCGTTGACCGTGACCATGAAGGTCGCATTCTCGCTGGCACCGTTGGTATCGGTGACCGTGTAGGTCAGGGTAGTGGTATCAGCCGTGCTCGGCGTGCCGGACAGCGTGCGTGTGCCGGGGGTAAAGGTCAGACCCGGCACGCTGGTCAGAGTGTAGGTCAGCGTCCCGGTGCCGCCGGTCGCTACCGGCAGTTGCAGAGCGGTGATCACCCTGCCCTCTGTGTAATTCTGGTTGCCCGATGCGGTCAGCGCCAAGCCCTCGTTGACCGTGACCGTGAAGGTCGCATTCTCGCTGGCCCCGTTGGTATCGGTGACCGTGTAGGTCAGGGTAGTGGTATCAGCCGTGCTCGGCGTGCCGGACAGCGTGCGTGTGTTGGCGTTAAAGTTCAGACCCGGCACGCTGGTCAGAGTGTAGGTCAGCGGCGCCGTGCCGCCGTCCGCTTCCGGCAGAGTCAGACCGGTGATCTCCGTATCAAGCGTGTAATTCTGGTCGACCGGCGCGGTCAGCGCTAAGCTGGCGTTGACCGTGACCATGAAGGTCGCATTCTCGCTGGCACCGTTGGTATCGGTGACCGTGTAGGTCAGGGTAGTGGTATCAGCCGTGCTCGGCGTGCCGGACAGCGTGCGTGTGCCGGGGGTAAAGGTCAGACCCGGCACGCTGGTCAGAGTGTAGGTCAGCGTCCCGGTGCCGCCGGTCGCTACCGGCAGTTCCAGAGCGGTGATCACCCTGCCCTCTGTGTAATTCTGGTCGACCGGCGCGGTCAGCGCTAAGCTGGCGTTGACCGTGACCATGAAGGTCGCATTCTCGCTGGCACCGTTGGTATCGGTGACCGTGTAGGTCAGGGTAGTGGTATCAGCCGTGCTCGGCGTGCCGGACAGCGTGCGTGTGTTGGCGTTAAAGTTCAGACCCGGCACGCTGGTCAGAGTGTAGGTCAGCGTCCCGGTGCCGCCGGTCGCTACCGGCAGTTCCAGAGCGGTGATCACCCTGCCCTCTGTGTAATTCTGGTCGACCGGCGCGGTCAGCGCTAAGCTGGCGTTGACCGTGACCATGAAGGTCGCATTCTCGCTGGCACCGTTGGTATCGGTGACCGTGTAGGTCAGGGTAGTGGTATCAGCCGTGCTCGGCGTGCCGGACAGCGTGCGTGTGCCAGGGGTAAAGGTCAGACCCGCCGGCAGGTTGCCGCCGCTTGGCCCTGTCAGAGTGTACACCAGCGTTCCCGTGCCGCCGGTCGCTACCGGCAGTTGCAGAGCGGTGATCACCCTGCCCTCTGTGTAATTCTGGTTGCCCGATGCGGTCAGCGCCAAGCCCTCGTTGACCGTGACCGTGAAGGTCGCATTCTCGCTGGCCCCGTTGGTATCGGTGACCGTGTAGGTCAGGGTAGTGGTATCAGCCGTGCTCGGCGTGCCGGACAGCGTGCGTGTGTTGGCGTTAAAGTTCAGACCCGGCACGCTGGTCAGAGTGTAGGTCAGCGGCGCCGTGCCGCCGTCCGCTTCCGGCAGAGTCAGACCGGTGATCTCCGTATCAAGCGTGTAATTCTGGTCGACCGGCGCGGTCAGCGCTAAGCTGGCGTTGACCGTGACCATGAAGGTCGCATTCTCGCTGGCACCGTTGGTATCGGTGACCGTGTAGGTCAGGGTAGTGGTATCAGCCGTGCTCGGCGTGCCGGACAGCGTGCGTGTGTTGGCGTTAAAGTTCAGACCCGGCACGCTGGTCAGAGTGTAGGTCAGCGGCGCCGTGCCGCCGTCCGCTTCCGGCAGAGTCAGACCGGTGATCTCCGTATCAAGCGTGTAATTCTGGTCGACCGGCGCGGTCAGCGCTAAGCTGGCGTTGACCGTGACCATGAAGGTCGCATTCTCGCTGGCACCGTTGGTATCGGTGACCGTGTAGGTCAGGGTAGTGGTATCAGCCGTGCTCGGCGTGCCGGACAGCGTGCGTGTGCCGGGGGTAAAGGTCAGACCCGGCACGCTGGTCAGAGTGTAGGTCAGCGTCCCGGTGCCGCCGTCCGCTTCCGGCAGAGTCAGACCGGTGATCTCCGTATCAAGCGTGTAATTCTGGTCGACCGGCGCGGTCAGCGCTAAGCTGGCGTTGACCGTGACCATGAAGGTCGCATTCTCGCTGGCACCGTTGGTATCGGTGACCGTGTAGGTCAGGGTAGTGGTATCAGCCGTGCTCGGCGTGCCGGACAGCGTGCGTGTGCCAGGGGTAAAGGTCAGACCCGCCGGCAGGTTGCCGCCGCTTGGCCCTGTCAGAGTGTACACCAGCGTTCCCGTGCCGCCGGTCGCTACCGGCAGTTGCAGAGCGGTGATCACCCTGCCCTCTGTGTAATTCTGGTTGCCCGATGCGGTCAGCGCCAAGCCCTCGTTGACCGTGACCGTGAAGGTCGCATTCTCGCTGGCCCCGTTGGTATCGGTGACCGTGTAGGTCAGGGTAGTGGTATCAGCCGTGCTCGGCGTGCCGGACAGCGTGCGTGTGTTGGCGTTAAAGTTCAGACCCGGCACGCTGGTCAGAGTGTAGGTCAGCGGCGCCGTGCCGCCGTCCGCTTCCGGCAGAGTCAGACCGGTGATCTCCGTATCAAGCGTGTAATTCTGGTCGACCGGCGCGGTCAGCGCTAAGCTGGCGTTGACCGTGACCATGAAGGTCGCATTCTCGCTGGCACCGTTGGTATCGGTGACCGTGTAGGTCAGGGTAGTGGTATCAGCCGTGCTCGGCGTGCCGGACAGCGTGCGTGTGTTGGCGTTAAAGTTCAGACCCGGCACGCTGGTCAGAGTGTAGGTCAGCGGCGCCGTGCCGCCGTCCGCTTCCGGCAGAGTCAGACCGGTGATCTCCGTATCAAGCGTGTAATTCTGGTCGACCGGCGCGGTCAGCGCTAAGCTGGCGTTGACCGTGACCATGAAGGTCGCATTCTCGCTGGCACCGTTGGTATCGGTGACCGTGTAGGTCAGGGTAGTGGTATCAGCCGTGCTCGGTGTGCCGGACAGTATGCGTGTGCCGGGGTTAAAGTCCAGACCCGGCACACTGGTCAGAGTGTAGGTCAGTGGCTCCGTGCCGCCGGTCGCTACCGGCAGTTCCAGATCGGGGATCGCCTTGTCCTGCGTGTAATTCTGGTTGCCCGATGCGGTCAGCGCCAAGCCGTCGCTGACTATGACGGTGAAGGTCGCAGTCGTGCTGGCACCGTTGGCATCGCTGACCATGTAGGTCAGGGTGGTGGTAGCAGGCGTGCTCGGCGTGCCGGACAGCGTGCGTGTGCCGGGGTCAAAGTCCAGACCCGGCACACTGGTCAGAGTGTAGGTCAGCGTCCCCGTGCCTCCGGTCGCTATCGGCAGTTGCAGATCGGGGATCGCCTTGTCCTGCGTGTAATTCTGGTTGCCCGATGCGGTCAGCGCCAAGCCGTCGCTGACTATGACGGTGAAGGTCGCAGTCGTGCTGGCACCGTTGGCATCGCTGACCATGTAGGTCAGGGTGGTGGTAGCAGGCGTGCTCGGTGTGCCGGACAGTATGCGTGTGTCGGCGTCAAAGTCCAGACCCGGCACACTGGTCAGAGTGTAGGTCAGTGGCTCCGTGCCGCCGCTCGCTTCCGGCAGTTCCAGATCGGGGATCGCCGTGTCCTCTGTGTAATTCTGGTCGCCTCGTGCACTGAGTGCCAAGCCGGCGTTGACCGTGACCGTGAAGTCCACACTCGTGCTGGCACCGTTTTCATCCATGACCTCGTAGGTCAGGGTGGTGGTACCGACCTCGGTCGGCGTGCCGGACAGCGTGCGTCCGCTAAAGGTCAGACCCGCCGGTAGGTTGCCGCCGCTTGGCCCGGTCAGAGTGTAGGTCAGCGTCCCCGTGCCTCCGGTCGCTATCGGCAGTTGCAGATCGGGGATCGCCTTGTCCTCTGTGTAATTCTGGTTGCCCGATGCGGTCAGCGCCAAGCCGTCGCTGACTATGACGGTGAAGGTCGCAGTCGTGCTGGCACCGTTGGCATCGCTGACCATGTAGGTCAGGGTGGTGGTAGCAGGCGTGCTCGGTGTGCCGGACAGTATGCGTGTGTCGGCGTCAAAGTCCAGACCCGGCACACTGGTCAGAGTGTAGGTCAGTGGCTCCGTGCCGCCGCTCGCTTCCGGCAGTTGCAGATCGGGGATCGCCTTGTCCTGCGTGTAATTCTGGTTGCCCGATGCGGTCAGCGCCAAGCCGTCGCTGACTATGACGGTGAAGGTCGCAGTCGTGCTGGCACCGTTGGCATCGCTGACCATGTAGGTCAGGGTGGTGGTAGCAGGCGTGCTCGGTGTGCCGGACAGTATGCGTGTGTCGGCGTCAAAGTCCAGACCCGGCACACTGGTCAGAGTGTAGGTCAGTGGCTCCGTGCCGCCGCTCGCTTCCGGCAGTTCCAGATCGGGGATCGCCGTGTCCTCTGTGTAATTCTGGTCGCCTCGTGCACTGAGTGCGCCGGCGTTGACCGTGACCGTGAAGTCACTCGTGTGGCACCGTTTTCATCCATGACCTGTAGGTCAGGGTGGTGGTACTCGGCGTGCCGGACAGCGTGCGTCGCTTCCGGCAGTTGGCAGAGTCGGTGATCGCCTTGTCCAGAGCGGTGATCTGTGTAATTCTGGTTGCCCGATGCGGTCAGCGCCAAGCCGTCGCTGACTATGACGGTGAAGGTCGCAGTCGTGCTGGCACCGTTGGCATCGCTGACCATGTAGGTCAGGGTGGTGGTAGCAGGCGTGCTCGGTGTGCCGGACAGTATGCGTGTGTCGGCGTCAAAGTCCAGACCCGGCACACTGGTCAGAGTGTAGGTCAGTGGCTCCGTGCCGCCGCTCGCTTCCGGCAGTTCCAGATCGGGGATCGCCGTGTCCTCTGTGTAATTCTGGTCGCCTCGTGCACTGAGTGCCAAGCCGGCGTTGACCGTGACCGTGAAGTCCACACTCGTGCTGGCACCGTTTTCATCCATGACCTCGTAGGTCAGGGTGGTGGTACCGACCTCGGTCGGCGTGCCGGACAGCGTGCGTGTGCCGGGGTCAAAGTCCAGACCCGGCACACTGGTCAGAGTGTAGGTCAGTGGCGTGTGCCGGGGGTAAAGCCCGTGCTGGTCGGTCGCCGCTCGCTATCGGCAGTTGCAGATCGGTGATCGCCTTGTCCTGCGTGTAATTCTGGTCGCCTCGTGCACTGAGTGCCAAGCCGTCGTTGACCGTGACCGTGAAGTCCACACTCGTGCTGGCACCGTTGTCATCCATGACCGTGTACCGTGACCGTGAGGGTGCTGGCAGAGTGTAGGTCCGTGGTGATCTGTAATTCTGGTTGCGTGCGCCAAGCCGTCGGACTATGACTCTGGCGGCGTGCCGGACAGCGTGCGTGTGCCGGGGGTAAAGGTCAGACCCGGCACACTGGTCAGAGTGTAGGTCAGTGGCTCCGTGCCGCCGCTCGCTTCCGGCAGTTCCAGATCGGTGATCGCCGTATCAAGCGTGTAATTCTGGTTGCCCGATGCGGTCAGCGCGCCGCTAAGCCGTCGCTGACTATGACGGTGAAGGTCGCAGTCGTGCTGGCACCGTTGGCATCGCTGACCATGTAGGTCAGGGTGGTGGTAGCAGGCGTGCTCGGCGTGCCGGACAGCGTGCGTGTGCCGGGGTCAAAGTCCAGACCCGGCACACTGGTCAGAGTGTACACCAGCAGCGCCGTGCCGCCGGTCGCTGCTGGCAGTTCCAGATTGGTGATCGCCGTGCCCTGCGTGTAATTCTGGTCGCCCGATGCGGTCAGCGCCAAGCCCTCGTTGACCGTGACCGTGAAGTCCACACTCGTGCTGGCACCGTTGTCATCCATGACCGTGTAGGTCAAGATGGTGGTAGCAGCCGTGTCCGGTGTGCCGGACAGCGTGCGTCCGCTAAAGGTCAGACCTCCCGGCAGGGCGCTGTCGCCTGGCCCTGTCAGAGTGTACACCAGTGGCTCCGTGCCGCCGCTCGCTTCCGGCAGTTCCAGATCGGGGATCGCCGTGTCCTCTGTGTAATTCTGGTCGCCTCGTGCACTGAGTGCCAAGCCGGCGTTGACCGTGACCGTGAAGTCCACACTCGTGCTGGCACCGTTTTCATCCATGACCTCGTAGGTCAGGGTGGTGGTACCGACCTCGGTCGGTGTGCCGGACAGCGTGCGTCCGCTAAAGGTCAGACCTCCCGGCAGGGCGCTGTCGCCTGGCCCTGTCAGAGTGTACACCAGTGGCTCCGTGCCGCCGCTCGCTTCCGGCAGTTCCAGATCGGGGATCGCCGTGTCCTCTGTGTAATTCTGGTCGCCTCGTGCACTGAGTGCCAAGCCGGCGTTGACCGTGACCGTGAAGTCCACACTCGTGCTGGCACCGTTTTCATCCATGACCTCGTAGGTCAGGGTGGTGGTACCGACCTCGGTCGGCGTGCCGGACAGCGTGCGTCCGCTAAAGGTCAGACCCGCCGGTAGGTTGCCGCCGCTTGGCCCGGTCAGAGTGTAGGTCAGCGGCATCGTGCCGCCGGTCGCTACCGGCAGTTCCAGACCGGTGATCGCCGTATCAAGCGTGTAATTCTGGTTGCCCGATGCGGTCAGCGTCAAGCCGGCGTTGACCGTGACCGTGAAGTCCACACTCGTGCTGGCATTGTTGGCATCGGTGACCTCGTAGGTCAGGGTGGTGGTACTAGTGGCGGTGCTCGGCGTGCCGGACAGCGTGCGTGTGCCGGCGTTAAAGTCCAGACCCGGCACACTGGTCAGAGTGTAGGTCAGCGGCATCGTGCCGCCGGTCGCTGCTGGCAGTGGCAGATCGGTGATCGCCGTGCCCTGCGTGTAATTCTGGTTGCCCGATGCGGTCAGCGTCAAGCCGGCGTTGACCGTGACCGTGAAGTCCACACTCGTGCTGGCACCGTTTTCATCCATGACCTCGTAGGTCAGGGTGGTGGTACCGACCTCGGTCGGCGTGCCGGACAGTATGCGTGTGTCGACGTCAAAGTCCAGACCTCCCGGCAGGCCGCTTGGCCCGGTCAGAGTGTAGGTCCGCGTCCCGGTGCCGCCGGTCGCTACCGGCAGTTCCAGAGCGGTGATCTCCGTATCAAGCGTGTAATTCTGGTTGCCCGATGCGGTCAGCGCCAAGCCGTCGCTGACTATGACCGTGAAGGTCGCAGTCGTGCTGGCACCGTTGGCATCGGTGACCTCGTAGGTCAGGTCGAAGGTATCAGCCGTGCTCGGTGTGCCGGACAGCGTGCGTGTGTTGGCGTTAAAGTCCAGACCCGGCACACTGGTCAGAGTGTAGGTCAGTGGCGCCGTGCCGCCGCTCGCTATCGGCAGTTCCAGATCGGTGATCGCCTTGTCCTGCGTGTAATTCTGGTCGCCTCGTGCACTGAGTGCCAAGCCGTCGCTGACTATGACCGTGAAGGTCGCAGTCGTGGTGGCATCGTTGGTATCGGTGACCGTGTAGGTCAGGGTGAAGTCACCAGCCGTGTCCGGTGTGCCGGACAGCGTGCGTCCGCTAAAGTCCAGACCTCCCGGCAGGCCGCCTGGCCCGGTCAGAGTGTAGGTCAGCGTCCCGGTGCCGCCGTCCGCTTCCGGCAGTTCCAGACCGGTGATCGCCGTGTTAAGCGTGTAATTCTGGTCGCCTCGTGCACTGAGTGCCAAGCCGTCGCTGACTATGACCGTGAAGGTCGCAGTCGTGCTGGCACCGTTGGCATCGGTGACCTCGTAGGTCAGGTCGAAGGTATCAGCCGTGCTCGGTGTGCCGGACAGCGTGCGTGTGTTGGCGTTAAAGTCCAGACCCGGCACACTGGTCAGAGTGTAGGTCAGTGGCGCCGTGCCGCCGCTCGCTATCGGCAGTTCCAGATCGGTGATCGCCTTGTCCTGCGTGTAATTCTGGTCGCCTCGTGCACTGAGTGCCAAGCCATCGCTGACTATGACCGTGAAGGTCGCAGTCGTGGTGGCATTGTTGGTATCGGTGACCGTGTAGGTCAGGGTGAAGTCACCAGCCGTGTCCGGTGTGCCGGACAGTATGCGTCCGCTAAAGGTCAGACCTCCCGGCAGGGCGCTGTCGCCTGGCCCGGTCAGAGTGTAGGTCAGCGTCCCGGTGCCGCCGCTCGCTTCCGGCAGTTCCAGATCGGTGATCGCCGTATCAAGCGTGTAATTCTGGTCGCCTCGTGCACTGAGTGCCAAGCCGTCGCTGACTATGACCGTGAAGGTCGCAGTCGTGCTGGCACCGTTGGCATCGGTGACCTCGTAGGTCAGGTCGAAGGTATCAGCCGTGCTCGGTGTGCCGGACAGTATGCGTGTGTTGGCGTTAAAGTCCAGACCCGGCACACTGGTCAGAGTGTAGGTCAGTGGCGCCGTGCCGCCGCTCGCTATCGGCAGTTCCAGATCGGTGATCGCCTTGTCCTGCGTGTAATTCTGGTCGCCTCGTGCACTGAGTGCCAAGCCGTCGCTGACACTAACCGTGAAGGTCGCAGTCGTGCTGGCACCGTTGGCATCCATGACCTCGTAGGTCAGGGTGAAGTCACCAGCCGTGTCCGGTGTGCCGGACAGCGTGCGTCCGCTAAAGTCCAGACCTCCCGGCAGGCCGCCTGGCCCGGTCAGAGTGTAGGTCAGCGTCCCGGTGCCGCCGTCCGCTGCCGGCAGAGTCAGAGCGGGGATCGCCGTGTTAAGCGTGTAATTCTGGTTGCTCGATGCGGTCAGAGCCAAGCCCTCGTTGACCGTGACCATGAAGGTCACATCCGTGCTGGCACCGTTGGCATCGGTGACCTCGTAGGTCAGGTCAAAGGTACCAGGCGTGTCCGGCGTGCCGGACAGCGTGCGTGTGTCAAAGGTCAGACCCGGCGGCAGGCCGGTCAGAGTGTACGTCAATGGCTCCGTGCCGCCGGTCGCTGCCGGCAGAGTCAGATCGGTGATCGCCCTGCCCTGCGTGTAATTCTGGTCGGCCGGCGCGGTCAGCGGCGCCAAGCCGGGGTTGACCGTGACCATGAAGTCCACACTCTTGCTGGCACCGTTGGCATCGGTGACCGTGTAGGTCAGGGTGGTGGTAGCAGGCGTGCTCGGCGGGCCGAACAGTAGGCGTGCGTTGACGTTAAATTCCAGACCCGCCGGCAGGCCGCCTGGCGCGGTCAGAGTGTACGTCAGTGGCGCCGTGCCGCCGGTTGCTTCCGGCAGAAACAGACCACCGGGGATCCTCCTGTCCTGCGTGTAATTCTGGTTGCCCGATGCATTGAGCCCCAGTTCGGCGTTGACCTTGACCATGAAGGTCGCAGTCGTGCTGGCACTGTTGGTATCGGTGACCTCGTAGGTCAAGGTGGTAGTACCAGGCGTGCTTGGCGTGCCGGATAGCGTGCGTGTGCCGGCGGTAAAGTTCAGACCTCCCGGCAGGCCGCCTAGCCCGGTCAGAGTGTAGGTCAGCGTCCCGGTGCCGCCGCTCGCTGCCGGCAGAGTCAGATCGGTGATCGCCCTGCCCTGCGTGTAATTCTGGTCGTCCGGTGTATCGAGTGCCAGTTTGGCGTTGACTATGACGGTGAAGTCCACACTCGTGCTGGCACCGTTGGCATCGCTGACCTCGTAGGTCAGGGTGAAGTCACCATCCGTGTCAGGCGTGCCGGACAGCGTGCGTCCGCTAAAGGTCAGACCTCCCGGCAGGCCGGTCAGAGTGTAGGTCAGCGTCCCGGTGCCGCCGGTCGCTGCTGGCAGTTCCAGATTGGTGATCGCCTTGTCCTGCGTGTAATTCTGGTCGTCCGGTGTATCGAGTGCCAGTTTGGCGTTGACTATGACGGTGAAGTCCACACTGTCGCTGGCACCGTTGGTATCGGTGACCTCGTAGGTCAGGGTGGTGGTAGCAGGCGTGCTCGGCGTGCCGGACAGCGTGCGTGTGCCGGGGGTAAAGTCCAGACCTCCCTGCAGGGCGCTGTCGCCTGGCCCTGTCAGAGTGTAGGTCAGCGGCTCCGTGCCTCCGCTCGCTTCCGGCAGAGGCAGATCGGTGATCGCCGTGCCCTGCGTGTAATTCTGGTCGACCGGCGCGGTCAGCGCCAAGCCGGCGTTGACCGTGACCATGAAGTCCACACTCGTGCTGGCACCGTTGGTATCGGTGACCCTGTAGGTCAGGGTGGTGGTAGCAGCCGTGTCCGGCGTGCCGGACAGTATGCGTGTGCCGGGGGTAAAGGTCAGACCCGGCACACTGGTCAGAGTGTACCTCAGTGGCTCCGTGCCGCCGGTCGCTACTGGCAGTTGCAGATCGGGGATCGCCGTGCCCTGCGTGTAATTCTGGTTGGCCGGTTCAGAGTCGAACGTCAGGCCGTCGCTGACCGTGACCGTGAAGTCCACACTCGTGCTGGCACCGTTGTCATCTGTGACCCTGTAGGTCAAGGTGGTGGTAGCAGCCGTGCTCGGCGTGCCGGACAGCGTGCGTGTGCCGGGGGTAAAGGTCAGACCCGCCGGCAGGCCGGTCAGAGTGTAGGTCAGCGGCATCGTGCCGCCGGTCGCTGCTGGCAGTTGCACGCTGATCGCTGTGCCCTGCGTGTAATTCTGGTCGCCCGATGCACTGAGCGCCAAGCTGGCGTTGACCTTGACCGTGAAGGTCGTGGAGAACGTAACCGTTCCGACACCGCTGGTATCGGTGGCCATGTAGGTCAAGATGGTGGTACCAGCCGTGTCCGGCGTGCCGGACAGCGTGCGTGTGCCGGGGTCAAAGGTCAGACCCGCCGGCAGGCCGCCGCCTGGCGCGGTCAGAGTGTAGGTCAACGTCCCCGTGCCGCCGGTCGCTACCGGCAGTTGCAGATCGGTGATTGCCGTATCAAGCGTGTAATTCTGGTCGCCCGATGCATTGAGCGCCAGGCCGGCGTTGACCGTGACCGTGAAGCGCCTCGAGAACATAGCCGTGAAGGCATCGTTGATATCGGTGACCGTGTAGGTCAGGGTGGTGACACCGACCGTGCTCGGCGTGCCGGACAGTGTGCGTGTGCCAGCGTCAAAGGTCAGACCCATCGGCAGGCCGTCTGGCCCGGTCAGAGTGTACCTCAGCGTCCCAAAGCCGCCGGTCGCTTCCGGCAGTTGCAGATCGGTGATCAAAGTGTTCTGGGTATAGCCCCGGTTGCCCGATGTATTGAGCCTCAGGTTGGAGAAGACGGAGATACGGATGCCCCTTCCGAACACCTGGATGGTATCGTTGGTATCGGTGACCGTGTAGGTCATGACGAAGTTACCGGTCATGCTCGGCGTGCCGGACAGCGTGCGTGTGTCGGGGTCAAAGGTCAGACCCGCCGGCAGGGGGCCGCCGTCTAGCCCGGTCAGAGTGTAGGTCAGCGTCCCTATGCCGCCGGTCGCTTCCGACAGTTGCCGAGTGAACGGCCTGCCCTGCGCGTAATCCAGGCCATCCGTCTCCACTATCCCCAGGTTTCCTCCCCTACTAAATATGACGTTGACCGTGAAGGTCGCAGTCGTGCTGGCATTGTTGGTATCGGTGACCGTGTAGGTCAGGGTGGTGACACCGACCGTGCTCGGCGTGCCGGACAGCGTGCGTGTGCCAGCGTCAAAGGTCAGACCCGCCGGCAGGTCGTCTAGGCCGTCTGGCCCGGTCAGAGTGTACACCAGCGTCCCCGTGCCGCCGATCGCTTCCGGTAGTTGCAGATCTCTGATCGTCCTGCCCTGCGCGTAACTCCGGTTGCCTCGTGCATTGAGCGCCAGGTCGGCGTTGACCGTGACCGTGAAGGTCACACTAGTCTCGTCACCGTTGGCATCGGTGACCGTGTAGGTCAGGAGAGTGGAACCGAGCGCGCTCGGCGTGCCGGACAGCTTGCGTTTGCCAGCGTCAAAGGTCAGACCCGCCGGCACGCCGGTCAGAGTGTACACCCGCGTCCCCGTGCCGTCGGTCGCTGCTGGCAGTTGCAGATCGGGGATCGCCATGCCCTGCGTGTAATTCTGGTTGAGCGGTGCGGTCAGCTTCACGCTGCCCCTGACTATGAGCAGGAAGTTCACACTCGTGCTGACACCGTTGGCATCGGTGACCGTGTAGGTCAGGGGGAAGTAACCGTTCATGCTCGGCGTGCCGGACAGTATGCGTGTGTCGGCGTCAAACTCCAGACCTCCCGGCAGGGCGCCGCCGCCTCGCCTGGTCAGAGTGTACACCAGCGGCCCCTTGCCGCCGGCCGCTTCCGGCAGTTGCAGAGTGATCGCCCTGTTCAACACGTAAGCCTGGCTGTCCGGTGTATTGAGCATGTGGACCCTGACCGTGAAGGTCGTGGAGGTGGAGGTCGTAACCGTTCCGGCATCGCTGGTATCGGTGACCGTGTAGGTCAGGGTGGTGGCACCGGGCTGGCTCGGCGTGCCGGACAGCGTGCGTGTGCCGGGGGTAAAGATCAGACCCTCCGGCAGGGCGCCGCCGTCTGGCCCGGTCAGAGTGTAGTCCAGCGTCCCCGTGCCGCCGGTCGCTTCCGGCAGTTGCAGATTGGGGATCGCCATGTCAAGCGTGTAATTCTGGTCGCCCGATGTATTGAGCATCAGGCTGGCGTTAGCCGGGTAGGCGGTGAACAACAGGGCGCAGATGGTTGCGGCGAGCCAGATCAGGGACAGGTAGGCAACCCGGAAAAGGCGCGGCTTCTTTGCTGGTGGCGTGCAGGGTTTCATTTGTATTGTATTGTATGGTAGGGCATGGGCCTTACCCCCCCCCCTCGCAGAATTGTCCCTTGGGATAATATTCATGGTGGTGATGTCACCACTTTGCACGTCTTCCTTCAGTGCAGTATCAATAAGAGATTCCATATGAGCAGTCATAGGGGTTCATTCAGTGTCGTTTTTTTTGCGATTAAATATGGTATGTTTTTGTTTCGGGGTGGTTTAATACCTACCATTTATCTCATAGTTAGGGAAAAATATCAATGCTTCCAAAAAGTTTGAAGGCAATTCTTCTTCCGGACAGAGAACAGGGTGACCGCTTCACAACCAGCCCAGAACTAGCCACCAAGAAATCTTACAAGATCATTGATCCTGATAGTTCGTCAATCTGGGGTTACATCACGATAGACAATACCCAGAGAGGGCCGGGTCTTGGAGGTATACGCATGGTCCAGGATCTGAGCTTAAATGAAATTGTACGGCTGGCTCAGGCCATGACTTTGAAGAATAGTGCCGCCTGTCTCCCCTATGGTGGGGCTAAAGCTGGGATTAGTCTGAACTCGCTTGAACTGGCTGAAAACTCAGTTTACCGGAAGGAATTGATCGAAAAACTTGCCGATTGCCTGTTTGAGTTGCCTGACTATACCCCTGCCCCGGATATGGGAAGCAACGAGAATGACATCCAAATCATTCAAAATAACCATTCACATAAACTTGGTACTGAAAAGCATTTGCGAGGCGGAGCAGGAAGACCTGTCGAGAATGGCGGCATCCCGATCGATGACTGGGAACTCACTGCCCATGGTTTGTTTTCCTCTGCTAAAGCACTTGAGGCCATGGACGAGTCGTTATATCTATCAAGGAGTGAGTTTGTGGTTCAGGGTTTTGGAAATGTCGGAGCGCCTACAGCCTTGAAACTACAGGAATCGGGAGCCGTTCTTGTTGGAGCTTCTGATGCCCATATCGGGTTATGGAATCCCAATGGATTAGACGCACATGCATTGAGTAAAGTTCGCAAGCAGCCAGGGGGGTTGATCAACTATCCTCTTAAAGTGGACAGAAAGTTTTCACCAGACAAGCTGGACTGGTTGCTGGAAGCACCCTGCGATATCCTCATTCCATCAGCCAGACCCGATGCTATCACGGCACGAAATGCAGATCGCATTCAATGCCGCTATATTTTGCAGGGCGCAAACACTCCCAGTAGTAAACCCGTGGAATATTATTTGCACCATCGCCGCAATATTTTATCGCTCACGGATTTCATTGTTAATGCCGGCGGGGTGATTGGCTGTGCAGTAGAAAGGCAATTAATGGTCAATGATTCTTATGCGATGAGAGTAAAGCAAAAAGGAACCAGAGCTTATGTGGAAAATTTGATCGATAACACCATCAGCAATAATGTTTGCGAAACTTATTCGCGTATGAAAAAAAATAGCGACACTATTTTTCGGGATGCTGCCTGGGAACTGGCTCTGGAAAGGTTGGGTGCTGAAGAAGTTTGGCTTTAGCGAGTGATGAATAACCTCGCTGTAAGCGGGCGGGGTATCCTAAGGAGTTATTTTAAAAGACCTGGCAGGCTACAGGGAATAAAACCCACTTGTAGGATTCAAATCGAATGGATTTCCTGCATAATTTTATCCCCGCCCATCTCCAATAACGTGTTGCCCAGCTCTTTTCCCATTTTTATGGCATTGAGCTTGAAGCCCTGCAATTCAGTTTTATAGAGCGTTTTTCCGTCAAGGCTTGCGACCAATCCTTTTAGTGTCATCTGATCATCTTCAATCGTTGCAAACGCGCCAATAGGAACGTTGCAACCACCTTCAAGCTGTGTGACGACTGCCCTCTCTGCATCTAATGCCAGATGCGTGTTTTCATCATCCATATTGGCCAGAAGGATCTGGTTGTCGATATCATATTTTCGCGCTTCAATTCCGATAGCACCCTGCCCCATTGCCGGTAATAAAATTTCGGAACTGATGATTTCTGTGATTTTATCGTCCCACCCCATGCGGATGAGTCCTGCTGCGGCAAGAATGATCGCGTCCAGTCCTTCAGTTTCCAGTTTTCTGATTCTCGTCTCGAGGTTACCTCGGAGTGAAATCAGGTTCAGGTCGGGACGATAATGAAGTAATTGCGACATCCTTCTTAAACTGCCTGTCCCGACTTTGGCACCTTTGGGAAGTTCGTCCAATTTAAGATTGTCTCTTGCGATTAATGCGTCGAAAGGGTTCTCTCTTTTGGTCACTGCCGCGATACACAAGGCAAAAGGAAACTTGATCGGCATATCTTTCATGCTGTGGACAGCAAAATCGACCTCTTTTCTCAACATGGCTTCTTCGATTTCCTTAACGAATAAACCCTTTCCGCCGATTTTGGCCAGCGGAACATCCTGAATCCTATCACCGGAAGTTTTAATGATGACAATCTCTACAGGAATATCTGGATTCTGTGATTCCAACTGGTCCTTGACCCAATTGGCCTGCCATAATGCCAGAGGGCTCCCCCTGCTACCAATGCTAATTTTTCTGGGTTCCATTCAATCGTCCAAATGGAATAAGTGGCGAATGGCCTTTAAATAGACGTAACCATCCAGAGATTGAGTTTTCTTTTTCAGATTTATGGTGGGCTTATGAAGAATTTTCTTGACCAATGATTGCGTCAATTGATGAATTGCTCTCTGATCGTTATCAGAAAGATGGGTGAGGGTCTTAAGTGTTTTATCCACTTCCGTTATACGCATTTCTTCTGCCCGGTTTCTAATTTCAACAATAGTGGGAACTGCGTCGAGCGTGGAAAACCAGTTGTTAAACTTGGCAACTTCCTGCTTGATGATCTCCATGGCGTTTTCGGCTTCTTTCTGCCTCTCTTCCATGTTCGCGTTCACCACATTCTGTAGGTCATCAATGTCATACAAATAAACATTTTCTAAATCGTTCACCTCTGGGGCAATATCGCGGGGAACTGCAATATCTATGAGAAACATGGGTTTATTTTTTCTTTTATGAATAGCCTGCTCTACCATTTCTTTATGAATGACAAACTTCGGCGCGGCAGTAGAAGTGATGATAATATCTGCCCTGTACAATTCTTCCTTAAAAGCTTCAAAGTCCAAGGCACAGCCATTCAAGGTCTGGGCAAGTGAAATGCCCCGTTCATAGGTCCTGCTGGCTACATACACAGTTTTAACACCATAAGACATGAGATGTTTCGCAGCAAGTTCGGCCATTCCCCCGGTTCCCACCAACATGACCGAATGGTTTTCCAAATCTTCAAATATTTTTTTCGCTAGTTCCACAGCTGCGGAACTAATAGAAACCCCGCGCTCAGAAATTCCGGTTTCTTCTCTTACTTTTTTAGCGACATTGAAGGCTTTCTCAAATAACTGGTTGAGAACCAGGCCGGTAGAACTTAATGCGCGGGCGGTGTTGTAGGCATCCTTCACTTGCCCCAGTATCTGAGCCTCCCCAAGAATCATCGAGTCCAAACTCGCCGAAACTCTAAAGAGGTGCTCAACAGCCTGATTATCTGTATAGCTGTAAAAATAATCATCCAGACTACCGCACGATATTCCGTGATAGTCGCAAATGAAATCTTTAAGAAGCTGGATACCCCGATCGGTGTTATTGACACGAGCATAAATTTCGACCCTGTTGCAGGTTGAGAGGATGATATTCTCAGTAATTTCGGGGCAACGGACCAATTGCTCTAGAGAGGCTTCCAGCTTGACCTGACTGAAGGCAAGCTTCTCTCTGATTTCCACAGGGGTGGTCTTATGGCTGACCCCCACGAGAACAAGATTTGGTTCGGCTGATATCATAATATATGTAGAAAGTAAGTCCCGATCACCGTTATAAATCCTAGAATAGCCCCTTGAGCGGCTTTCTTGCCTCGCATTCCGACCATCATTCTTCCAAAAAATACCAAACAATAGATCAGCCATGTTACCACCAGCGGCAGGGTCCGGGTCAGATCCCACGAGAAGAATGGCAGATCTATTTGTGTATTCCAAATAGACCCGGTCATAAAACCCAGAGTGAACAACGGAAACCCTATCGTGATCACCTTGAAATTCAAGTCATCGAGAACTTCAAGGGACGGCATCCTAAAATACATAATGCTCAACTTTTTGGTTTTAACCTGATGTTCCTGAATCAAATACATGATTCCGGCAGCAAATGCGATAGAAAACGCCGCGTACCCCATGATTGACAGGGTTCGATGCATGGTTAGCCAGAAACGTACCTCCGATTCTGGGACCAAAGCCGTATCTTTCGAAAGAAAAGCCGCAAATAACAAAACAATAAAAACCAAAGGGAGGACAAAAGCCCCCAAATTCTTAATTTTATATTTCCACTCTGTCAAAAAATAAACTACAACCACCAACCAGGCCAGAAACAATGCCACTTCAAACGAAGTGGTGTAGGGCCCGTGCCCAGTCTGGCTGGAGCGAATTCCTATAGTCACTGTTTGGCAAACAAGCCCAAATGCAACCGCCCACCCGGCAAGGGTCGAAACTAGAGGTCGCCTGTACGCCAGATAAACAAAATAACCAAAGGACGCCATGAGATAACTCAATAAAGACAGATTGAACAAAATTTTATCCATAGCCGACCAATGATGCAAGAAATGACAATCTTAAAAGCTGATCGGGTATCGTAACACTTTGTTTTCTGGGATTCAACTCCACTAGCCGTAGAAGCAGAGTGAGGACTTCTGAAGTCGAGAGAACGTTTGTTTACAACATGAGGGATTGTTACTTGCACCCCTGCGGGGTACTTAGATGGAATATAACGAGGGTATAAAATTTAAGGAGGAATATCACAGCTACGAAAAGGTATCACGCCTGTGAAGGCACACTTTGCTTACTGCAAGCGGTCGCCTTTGATACCTTCTTTACTCTTAAGGACTTCTTTCAACTCAACCATAAACTCATTCACGTCTTTGAAGGAACGGTAGACAGACGCAAAGCGCACGTAGGCAACATCATCCAGATTGTAAATTTCACTGATAACTTTTTCTCCTACCTTCACAGCAGAAACTTCTTTTTCACCCAGTTCCTGAAGATATTGCTCTACACAGTCTACAAGTTCTTCAATACTTTTAACGCTGACTGGTCTTTTCTGGCAAGCTTTCTTTACCCCATCAATGATCTTGTCGCGATTAAACTCTTCCCGCCGACCGTCTTTTTTGATCAGCATAGGTAAAGACCGCTCTAGCTTTTCATAGGTGGTGAACCTGTCAGAACAACTCAGGCATTCTCTTCGCCGTCGTATGATAGTCCCTTCCTTATTCAGGCGGGAGTCAATGACTTTGTTTTCCATGCCGGAGCAACTGGAGCATTTCATAGTTTATTTATTGGTGAGTTCCAGATGGAGCGGAAACTGGCCGCAGAACTCACGAACTTTTTTACGGGTTTGGACGTGGAAACTATCATCCTTAATATTTTCCAGTGTCCGAACAATCATTTCTCCGATACCGCGCATTTCATTCTCTTTCATTCCCCGGGTGGTCAGCGCCGGGGTACCGATTCGAACCCCGGAAGTCACAAACGGACTCAGGGTCTCAAAAGGTACGGTATTTTTATTCACCGTGATGCCAGCCTTTTCGAGCGCCGCCTCGGCATCCTTACCAGTTATACCCTGAGGGCGCAAGTCGATTAGCATCAGATGTGTATCGGTTCCACCACTGACAATTTTATACCCTTGATCGATTAAAAACCGAGCCAGGCATTTAGCGTTGGCAATCACTTGTTTTTGGTAGATCACAAAATCCGCGCTCAATGCTTCCTTAAAGGCAACGGCTTTTGCGGCAATCACGTGCATGAGAGGTCCGCCCTGAATACCAGGGAAAATCTTTTTGTTAATCTCTTTGGCGTATTCTTCCTTGCACAAAATCATTCCGCCGCGAGGACCTCTTAAGGTTTTATGCGTGGTGGTGGTGACAAAGTCTGAGTGCGGTACCGGTGAAGGATAAAGCCCTGCCGCAACCAATCCTGCAGGATGAGCGATATCGGTCATAATTTTTGCACCGACTTCATCAGCAATTTCTCGGAACTTGACCGGGTCGATCACTCGTGAATAGGCGCTCGCACCAACGATGATCATTTTGGGTTTGTTCTCAATTGCAAGCTTTCGTACTTCGTCATAATCAATCTGCTCGGTTTCCTGGTTTACCCCATAAGCCACGACGTTATAAGTGTATCCAGAAAAGTTCACCGGGCTACCATGGGTCAAGTGTCCACCATGCGATAAGTTCATTCCCAGAACCGTATCTCCAGGTTGGAGGAGAGTATGATAAACTGCCATATTGGCCTGAGAGCCGGAGTGAGGCTGGACGTTAGCGTGCTCGGCCGAGAATATTTTTTTGGCCCTCTCAATGGCAAGGCTTTCAGCAACATCAACGAATTCACAGCCGCCGTAATAACGCTTACCCGGATACCCTTCGGCGTACTTATTGGTCATAATCGAACCCTGAGCTTCCTGCACCTGAGGACTGATAAAATTTTCAGAGGCGATCATTTCGAGAGTATTATTCTCCCGCTCAGTTTCATCTTTAATGGATTGGGCAATCTCCGGATCAAAATCGGCAAGTGACAATTTAAATATCTCCTTAGGGCTAAAGATTTTCTTTGGACTTTATAGAAGTATCTATCTGGTTGATTTTATCGAGCCGCCTTTGGTGGCGCCCCCCTTCAAAAGGCGTGTTGAGCCAGGTATTCACAATTTCAGCAGCCAACCTCTTGCCTATCCCCTTCCCTCCCATAATCAGGATATTTGAGTCGTTGTGCTCACGGCACAATTTAGCTGTGAATACATCGGAACACAGAGCCCCCCGAACCCCTGGATAGCGATTAACAACGATGGACATACCAACACCTGTGCCGCAGATCACAATCCCGCGCCTGACCTTTTCCTCAGCAACTGCTTTGGCAAGCTTTATGCCATAGTCTGGATAATCCACAGAGTCCTCGCTATACGAACCCAGATCATCTACTTCCCAGCTGATATTTAACAGGTGGGCGATAACGCTTTCCTTGAGCTCGAACCCCCCATGATCGGAAGCTATAGCGATCTTTTTCATGATATTTTTCGGTTAAAAGCTTACCTTACCTGAATTGAGGAGAATGGTTGCCCCTGAATGATGAAATATGCGCCCAGGTGGGAGGCTAAGGTAGTTTAACTCAAACGAGATACTAAATAAAGATCGGAATTTTCTAATGAGGAACGATCTTGGACATTCCGACCTAGCCTTTATATTCGCTCATTTAAATTCTCTAAGTCGAGTCATATTTATCTCCCATAAAGATTAGAAAAATTCATCATCGTCTTTTTCAAGTATATCTATTTTTTCCTGAATAGAATTCATTTTCATTAACAATGGAATAACCTTGCATCTTACTTTGGCTTTTTTATGGCCTTTCTTCGCAGCAAGAGAATACCATTCAAGAGCCTTTTCATAACTTTGTTTAACTTAACCTCCATATTCATATCGAAAACCTTTATCGTAAAACTCTACAGACTCCCTCTGCTCCACTTCCTTTTTAAGTTTATTATTTATTTTCATTTCAAATCATTCCTATAAGGACAAATTAAATCAATTGATTTAATCTGTCCTGTAAGAAATTTAATTCCAAATTAATAAATACCATCCAATATAGATTCTGCTAATATATGACCTTTATTAGTAGCCTTACTAAGCCAATATATAGCTTCTTCTATATCTCCCTCAATAACTTTATATATATATGGTGGATTAGCAATCCTAAGCGTTAGCCCCAGCATAAACTCTGCCTCCACATATCCTTGTTCGGCAGACAAGCGTAAAAGCTTGAGTCCTCTTTTTTCATCTATTGGAACATGTGCTCCATCAAGATATAACAACCCCAAATTATATTGACCTATTGCATCACCTTGTTCCGCAAGAACATGATACATCTTAATTGATTCTTTATCCGTTTTTGGTTTTGGAGGCATTGGAACTGGTTGTGCAGAGGCACAAATAAAACACATCAATGTTAAAACAAATACAATCCAAAATGTAAATACTGATTTATTTCCTGATTTTAGAAATGACATAATCTTTATTTCCTTTCTTCATCGAACCCATTGAAGATGTTTGATACAACTTTTTTGTGTTGGGGATTTCTGAAAAACTGGCTACAATGTTGGTCTAGAATCCTCCTATCTTAATGAAGGCCAAATGCGTGCAGAACCTCCACCTGCTAGCCGTCGAGATAACCAGCAATGATTTCTCACGCCAACAATAATATTCTCAAGCCAATAGTTTATTACTCTTTAGACCCAGCGTCACACTGGCGCTTGATGGTGTGAGAACTTTCACTCTCACCCTGGCCCTCTACTTTCTGGTTTTTTTTCCAGCAGTCCACCTTGTTTTTTCAGGCAACAAGTTTATTTACGAGCACTGGCACATCTTTTATTTTACCTCGGCACTGGCGATCCTTCTTGCGTTAAAGCGTATATCTCTGCAGCAATTAGGCTTCAAAAATATCAAAAAAACACTGCCCATGGGCGTTCTATTGGGAGCGATTCCTTTGCTCGGTGTGGTTTTAATGGACGCCTTACTGGTCAAAACGGGGATTTCGCAAGCAGAATTATTTGCTGGGGCGGAGTTAAGAATCCCTGAAGAGATGGGATTTAATAATTCTCTCGTGAGAAACATTTTTACTGCCCTCATCATTCCCTTTCTCGACCAGATATTTGTGACGGGTTTGGTTGTCAATAACTTACTTAAAAAACAAAGCACAGGACAGGCCACTATTGGTAGCGGTTTGCTCTACAGCCTGTTTCATTTCAAACTAAGTTTGGGGAATTTGTTTCTGGGGATGATATCGACAGGATTATTAAGAACCACAGGATCAATAATTCCCCCGATTCTGGTCCATATAGGTTTTGCTATTGCGGAAACTTTAATCGTATTTCACTACCCACGATTAATTTCTGTTCTGGTATTTTTTGTTTGATCAGAAATCAGGAAGCTTTACGAGTTTTCTTCTTAGCCTTACTCGCCATAGCTGCCCTTTTAGCGGCTTCTTTGGCGGCTTTTCTTAGGGCCGCTTCCGCCTGCATTTGTTTGAGTGCTAATTCCCGGTTTTTGGGATCCTCAAAAAATCGGGATACAACCACCCCAAACTCATACAAACCATAAAGAGGAAATGCCAATAACACTTGAGTGATAATATCTGGCGGGGTTAAGACTGCGGCCAGGGCAAACGTTCCCATAAAAGCCCATTTGCGATAGAGCTTCATCTTTACAGTGCTGACCACTCCGAACTTTGTCAACAAAACCATAATGAGAGGGGTTTGAAACGCAAAGGCAAAAGCCAGAATCATCTTCACCACAAAGGAGAAATAAAAACCAATGGTGACCTGCATCTTCCACCAAGTTGTGCCGTAATTCAGTAGGAATTTCAGTCCTAAAGGAACAACCAGGAAATAACAAAAGAACCCACCAAAAAGGAAGAACAACGTTCCAAAAGAAACAAACATTGCCGTGATCTTTTTTTCTTTTACCTTTAATCCGGGAGCGATGAATCCCCAGACATGGTATAAAATCCACGGCATGGAAATAAACATAGACCCCATGAAGGAAACCTTCATATTGGTAAAAAAGGGTTCCGTGGGTGTTATGAAAATAAGGTCGGCATATTTTTTAGGCAGAGGGTCTTGCAGCCATAACACGAGAAAATCTACAAAATAAAAGCAAACGCCAAAAAATAGAGCAACGACAATTCCCACATACACCAGCCTGTTTTTAAGCTCTATCAGGTGGTGGGTGATAGGTATTTTTTCCGTAAAATCTATTTCTTTAACCACAAATCCCCTTGCTGGAGCGTTTTTGAGCCAAAATCCAAATAAAAAATGGGAACTTGAAAAATCGCCATGTTCCCGCAACTTTTTGTGTTTTCACGAGTTATTTTAGTTTTTTATCTTACTCAATTGGTGGAATAAATTCAATAACCTTTCTCAAACAAAAACCTCAAAACCGCAATATAGTCTATTACTTGCTGTTTTTACGCGCTCCCTCATCTAATTAGTATTGATTACAAAAGGTAAATAGTGGATAATGCCTGAAAATTTAGTCACACCATAAAACTTGTTTCCCCTTTAAATTCAAGGAGAAATGGTCTATAGACAGGCAGATAGCCGGGTCGACTTTTAATTAAATGTCCCTTAACAACCAAATTGTCACAGGTATCAGAGTCCTTGATATTGCCGAAGAAGGTGCTGCGGCAATAGATGCCATGGTGAACAAGGTCATTCATGAGTTGCACCAGCAGAGAATTCCAATCATAGACATACAAGTGACTGATACAAACTGTTTTTTAATTCTGGGTGAAAAAGGCTCTGATTGATCGATCAGGCGGGGGTAGCTCAGTTGGTAGAGTGTCAGCTTCCCAAGCTGAATGTCGCGGGTTCGAACCCCGTCTCCCGCTTTTTAATTAATGAAATTAAAATAATGGTTAGACCATGCGTATTCCTAAAGAACTTATTGAACTTCTCGCTAAAAAAATTATCAAATCCTTGCTCGACAAAGATATGATTGTCTGGGAAGAGCCACCTGAAAAGCTTCAGTCGATCATCAATAAAATTATTACTGAAGATCTCATGGTTGAAGACCAGCTCAACGAAGAAGTAAAAACTTTGCTTGATTCCAAAACCGAGGAGTATGAAAGAAATATGATGGATTACGGGCGGGTGTTCCAGATGGTGAAATCAAAATTAGTGCGTGAACGAGGGCTTATTCTTTAATATGAGAATCAGCCGAGAAAAAATCAACCATATCAGCAGTCTCATCATCCGCGATTTTGCCAAACGTGATGAGTTGGATTATAAAGTCGAACTCAATGACATCCGTTTGGATATCACCAAAGTGATGACCGACATTCTGCAAATTGATGATAAGGCCGATGCAGAAGCCCGCCGAATATTAAACACCTACAGCAACGGGCCTCGTGAAGGTTCAACAGAGTGGGGGATCATGTATCAGAAACACTTTGATGAATACATGAACAAACAAGGCCAGTGAGTTTCATCCCGACACTCTCAAAGTTCCGCTCAAGTTCTACCTTAACCACTTTACCGTTAGGGCCTATATACTCCCACCGGAGTCCTGGGTATCGTATGTCTTTTTAGAAAAAGGCGATCAACTAATCAGTTTTATCGCTTGGGAATGGGCTTCATCATAGATAGCCTTAACAGATACTTTCTTCTTGATAGAGAGCTTCCTGCAATCTTCATACTCGGGAGAGGCTTGAATTGCTTCTCCATTTAATTTCCCGATCTTTATTTTAATCGATCCCCATGTGGTCTTCACGGTTTTCATTTCACGCTCCAAAACCGTCCTTCCAACTTTATAATAACGGACTCCAAAACTGGATGTTTCCCGAAGGAGGATTTCAGTCAATGCCTGCCTGTCACTCTCGGTCGAGAGAATAGAAATTTTGGTGGCAGGACGACTTTTTTTCATAATAATGAGATTCAAATAAACATCCAGAGCGCCTGCCTTAAATAACGAGTCCATAGTCCCTTCATAAAATTCCGGGTTCATATCGTCAATATTGGTTTCGATCACTATAAGTTCTTCCCTCGGCTCATTCTGAATCTCTCCCAGGATCACTCGGAGCATATTAGGCATTTCGGAGATGATGTGGTCCCCTGCCCCATATCCATCGTCGATAATTTTCATTGTGGGAAGAGAACCAAAACGGTTGCAATAAAAACCGATCATGGCCGCACCCGTTGGGGTGGTCAGCTCTTTTTTAACTCCGCTGGAAAAAATGGGAATCCCTTTCAGGAGTTTCAATGTGGCAGGAGCAGGAACAGGCAGGCAACCATGGGCAGATTGAACAAACCCTTCACCTGTATTCAAGGGAGATGCATAGATCCTGTCGAGCTTTAAAGATTCAATAGCGACGACACCCCCCACAATATCGACGATCGAATCGACGGCTCCGACTTCATGAAAATGAATTTTTTCTATGGTTGTGTTGTGAACCGCGGCTTCCACCATGGCAATACGCTTAAAGATTTCCTGAGCATTTTTTTTGCTGGTCGAAGACAGGTCCGAGTTGGCCAACAGTTTTTTAATATCAGAATATTTCCGGACCTTCGGGTGGAAAGATTTGTCTACGCTGACTTGAGCCTTGGTGCCAGAGATGGAGCCGCGCTGAACCTGGCTACTTTTCAGCTTATACCCTTTGAGGTCGATGGTTTTAAGAGCCTTGCGGATTTTTCCGGGATCGACCCCCAGATCGATCAAGGCCCCCAGAATCATGTCACCGCTGATACCGGAATAACAATCAAAGTAAGCAATACGGAAGGATTTCACTGTCGTTTATTTTTTGAAGGAAGCTTCAAAATAAGTCCTTTTGAGGTTGAAGGTTATTAGTAGCAATCTTTGAATTCAAATTATCAAAAGGATCAGGGTTTGGAAAGAATAATTAAGCAGGGTCCGAAAGTTGCGCGGTAGGAAACTATATTTTGTGTTACGCCTGACAATTCACTGGAATCTCTTGAAGAAGTGGCTCAGAATGCCTTTCTTTTTCACCTTCTGCGCATGATCGTGAATCAGGTCCTCCATGCTCGTGGCTTTTTCCTGATGCTGATCGATGAAGAGCTGAATGAGAATATGGCAGGAATGACATCCTCCACCGGCCTCGCAAGCTATCGTGACAGAATCGACATCTTTTAATTTGTCTTTAGCAATGGCATTACGGATTGCGCTCTCAGTCACCTGAAAGCATTGGCAGATGACCTCGTCGATTTCAATAGTGGGAGGAAGGTTCATAAACTTAAAGCTATAAAGCCCTTAAAATGAGAACGACTCTCATTAATTTAACCTAATCTCCTGACATTGTCCAGCCCGTTCATTATGAAGACGGAGAAGGAGTTTTACGGGATTATGTATTAGCGCATATGTGATATAGTCGCTGATTATTCTGGTGATAGAAACAGATTAGAAGAAAAAATGACTCCAGAACAAGTAGAAAAAGCACAAAGACTGGCAAGAAACTGGGGACTCGAAAAATGAATAAAGCACTCACATTTTTACTACCACTCACTGTTCTATTTTTGTTTAGTGGTTCTGTTTATGGGGATGACTTCGAAGATGGATTGGAAGCGTACTTAATAAGGAAAGACTACAAAGAAGCATTCAGGTTGTGGTTACCATTAGCAGAACAGGGAAATGCATCAGCACAATCCAGCTTGGGTTTGATGTATGAAAAAGGGCAAGGAGTTCCACAGGATTATGCGTTAGCGCATATGTGGTTCAGTCTGGCTGATTATAATGGAGATCCACATGGCGCGGAAGACAGAAACATAGTAGAAAAGAAAATGTCTCTACAACAAATAAAAAAAGCACAGGAAATGGCAAGAAATAAGGTAAAACAAATTATTAAATAAGGATAATGTTTTACGAGTGGGAGTAGCTCCTATTCTAGAAACTATAAAAAGAGGTGGGTAATTGTCTGTTAGAATAGAAAAAAGAAATACTGGGATTATAAAAATGGTAGCGGTGGAGGGAGTTGAACCCCCGACACTACGGATATGAGCCGTATGCTCTAACCACCTGAGCTACACCGCCACGCTAATTTTTATAACTACTTGTTATTTAGAAGATTAGGATTTTACTCCCTGGTCCGCACACTGTCAATGGCTATTCTAAACTGGGTTTAAGTGCTTCCTTTCCAACGTTTCACATCGCGCAGAAATTTTGCGCGGTCCATCTCTTTTCCCGCAGGAAACGTTTCGGTCAATGGCTGAGGGAATTTTTTGTCCTCCTTGGGCCAATGCTCGAACTCTCCCACCCGAACCCGATAGATATCCTTAAATGTACGATACTGCCCGTTGATGCCAACGTAGTCCCAACTGGTTTCATTTTTAATCAGGCTATAGAGTTCAGAGCATGCGATGCCTTCGTAGAGGTTAATTTTTCCAATACGCCCCTTGATGATATCCGCATCCTCTCCAGCAAAATCGAGACACCATATTTCCGATCCATCCTGACCGAACACTTCAAGTTGATAAGCCACCTTCCAGTCTACCCAGCTTTGTACAGCTTTTTTCTTAATTAGAAGTCCGACAAACTCGTTTTCGATAAAACCAACCACCTCCTGCCACTGTTTTTCGTGCTCAGCTTTATCCTCAGTGCGGGTGCGAATAGGCGGCACCTCTGCCACGGGTTTGAATTCCAACTTATGCGCATCGTTCACTTTAATTTTCACAAAGTCTGAAGAGGCTTTTTGAATTTTTACTCCTTCTTTAGTAATGACAGCCTGGTCGCCAGGATAAAACATACTGCTCTTGATATCCGGACAAAAATCCTCCAGATCTCTTAAAAACTGTTCCTGTGTAGTGGGGAAAGAATATTGATTGAGAAACCCGAACTCGTCGCGGTATTTGAATCCAGCAGAACCGGGAACCGCAAACTTCGGCCGGCAGGCAGTAGCCACTTTAAGAAAAGAACTATATTCCTCCATCGGCAATTCCAATGGATTATGAAACGAGAAGTTCCCTTCCAGAAGGGGCAGGTAGCGAACGTGTGCAAAATCCAACTGCCCGTATAAGCGGTGCATGTACTTGATGATATCCATCGACACAATCGTATCAACCTGATTCCACAGTGTCACTTCTCCGTCATGAACCAAAAGACCGTGTTCCGGGAAATAATCCTGCTCGTTCAATGAAGGTGTGGGCGTCAGTGTCAATCCCTTGATCTCCAGAGCTTTGAAGTCTTCCACCACGATCACGTTTTTAAATTCCAGTTCCTCCAGAACTTCAAGCAGAATCTCGTCACGCGGGGCCAGCACCACGGCATCCGAGGCCAGAATACCCGTGTCCCCAGCCAGATAAGCCAGGGTGCGGATATCGAAATGATCCTGATGCCGATGCGAGATATTTAAAATATCGACCTTCGGGAGCTTGGCTTGATCCAGATCTATGCTCGGGCATTGGACATTGCATTCTTCCCACAGGTAATCAAAAAACACAGGGTCTGTCAGTACCGTGGTATCACGCGACTGGATCAGCAGGCAGGCGTGGGAAATCAAGGTCGCAATCATGAGTCTTTGTAAAAGGATTTAAACCGGTAAGACTAACTGAACCGGCACGAGAACTCAACTGGTTTAATGAATGGAGAGAGGTTGAACCTTTTTTATTCTCAATGCATCATAACTCAGTGAACTTGACAACAGCTTTCAACTCCAACAAAATAAGCTTTTTCAACCCTGATATCGAATATTGCCATGAATGAAATGGATCAGACTATAAGTTTTCAGGAAGGCCAGCCTTGCCCCTTACCTATCGCTGGTCATGGTGGCGGGCTTTCCTTTTCTCCCAATGGCGACATGCTCCTGATCGCCGCAGTGCCCCACCCTTCTGAGGCACAAATCAAGGCCTTCGATGGAGAATGGAAAGCCAAACTAGTGGTGGAATCGGAGTTTCCCTCTATTCCTATTTTTGCTATCGGGGGCGAAGACTGGTTGCTGGAGACCCCGTGTAATCCGGCTCAGCAGGAAAAAGAAACACCTGGGTTCATCGAAGCTCTTTATGCAAAAGATGAGCATAATATGGTAGCGATTCTGGTGGATTCAGAAACCAACATCATCAAAAAGATCACCCACGTTTCATTAGAAGAAATGTTCATCGAACGCCTGGTTCTGTCGTGGAACCCTTACCGAACCTCCGGCGACGAATATACCAAAACCTTCACCGATAAAAACTTTACCGAGAAGATCAACGAAGTCTTCAAAATGAAGGCGTCCCAGGAACTCTGGCGCACTTCCTGGTAGGCAGGAGGTTCTGCGTCGGCTACTGGCTCTCGTATTCGGTTTCGTCGAGGTCTTCTTCTTCCTCGATTTCTTCGATGTCTTCGACATCTTCGAATTCTTCTTCGTCCTTTTCCTCTTCTTCTAATTCTTCTTCGCGCTCAAATTCCGGATATTCGAGTTGCTGTAGATGTTCAGGTTCAGCCAGTAGATCAAAACCCTCTTCAGTGGTATCGTTTTCCTCGATATAAAGTCGAAGCAGATTTCTCATGCACTCTTCCTCGCAGAGGGCTTTGATGCCTTTATCGGTGATACCGTTATTTTCAACCATCAGGACCTGAAGATTCTGCAAGAACTCTGATTTAATAATGTGAATGAATCCCTCATCACCGATTTTGTTGCGGTCGAGGGTCAGCAAAGTCAGGTTTTTTAAATATTCGCTACCGGCAAGAAGTGCCATACCTTTTTGGGTGATTTTATTCAGTTCCAGATAAAGGTGGGTCAGATTTTTCAGTTCTTCACATTCAGCAACACATTTGCACTCCACGTCGCCGATATTCAGGTTGCTGAGGTCCAACTTGGTACCGTCTTCACCAAGCCGGGCGCGGATGAGGTTGAAAATTTTAAATTCGGCTAAAGCGTTTAGTCCTTCCTGCGTTAATGCATTACCAGAAAGGTCTATCGTCTGCAATTTTGGCAGGTATTTACTTTTGGCCAGCGCCTTGGCACCCTCATCGGTGATCTGGTTATTCCTGAGATCCATGATCTCCAGATTATTTAAGGACTTGGATTCGGCCAGATATTTTAAACCCTCATCTCCGAGGCGGTTTTCCGACAATGACAGGGAAGTTAGATTTTCCATGTGGGTTGACTCAGCCAGATATTTTGCCCCTTCGGGTCCAATTTCATTCCACGCTAGTCGAAAAGATTTGAGACTGGGCAGTTTCTCGGATTCAGCAAAATATTTCATGCCCTCATCGCCGATTTTATTTTTATACAGTTTGAGAGATTCCAGACTAGGCAGACCCTCGGACTCCGCCAGTGCCCGGGCCGAAAGCGCAGTCAGTTTTTTCCCGCTGATGGTTAACCTTCGCACCTGTTTGATGGATCGAGATTTGGCCAGCGCCTGCACCGCGTCATCGCCGAATCTGGCATAACTGAAATCGAGTGTTTCATAGTCGCGGCTCAATTTGAATCCGTTACGGATCATTCCCTCGATGTTGTAATATTTTTTCACATTGAACTCCATGAATCAAAAAACCGCTTTAAGCTGGTGAAATAAGAACCCGACATCATCATATCGTTATGCCCTACCCCTTCCAGAATCTCCAGATGTTTCACTTTAGACCCAGCATTATCGTAGTTCAATTTGGCTTCATGCGGAGCGATTAAAAAATCGTCGGCCCCATGCATGATGAGAAGCGGACACTTCACCAACCGGATCTTCTCGCTGTTATTAAAAAGAGCATCTTCCTCAGGTGTGGTTTTGTCAATTTTCAATCCACGTCGTTCCACCAGAGGAATCGGATCGGCATAACCACTTTCGAGAACGCAACCGGCTATATCTGAACGTCTGGCACAGAGTTCGAGCGTTGGCGCGCTACCTATAGACCGGCCCATGATACAGACCTTTTCCTTAAACTTGCTGGTTGATTTCAGTTGCTCAAAAACTTTATGGGCATCTTCCAGTGAATTTTTTAGAGTAGGGAATCCGGTACTCCTACCATAGCCACGAAAATCGACAACGACCAATTCTGCTCCCAAGGCATTGAAATACTCGGCCAGATTATCGTAGTCCGATACAATTTCTCCATTGCCGTGAAAGAACAGCAAACTGAAGCGGGCTTCGGGTGATAGATATCGACGAGCATGAACCGTTATTCCCGGTTCTACCTGCACTTGAATATCATCGGAACTTCCAGGTGCAGGAGCAGTGTCCTGCCGAGGGAAAAACAAATTTGCGTTAAAAGCTTGTGAGTCGAAAACTGAGGACATAAACTTTAATGTAAAGAACTACCAGTTAAATCTATAAATAATTATATTATTATTAATAATTCGCTTGCGGGACGTGGTTTTGAAAAAAATTGAAATCCGTTTTAATCCATGCCAGAATATGTGCCTTGAAAAACGGTTCTTGATATGTAGGAAATTTTGGCTGGGTGGCCTGTTTGCCTGGTCTTTTATTTGAAACCCTATTAATACTAAGGTGAAGTCTAATGTTAATGGAAATTGCCCCGATTGAAAAGCTATTTAAGTCCTACGCAAGCATTTGTGATGCCGCCCGTAAAAACCTGGGCCGGGATCTCACCATTGTTGAAAAAATCATTTTTACCCATATGGCTCCTAACACCAACTATTCTAAACTAGAGCGTGGTGTTTCCGATATTTTTCTTAACCCTGACCGTGTGGCCATGCAGGACGCAACTGCGCAGATGGCTATCCTTCAGTTTATCTCTGCCAAAATGCCCAATGTAGCTGTACCCACTACTGTGCACTGTGATCATTTGATTCAGGCTTATACAGGAGCTATGGCAGACCTTAAGGCGGCAGAAGAGACCAATAAGGAAGTGTACGACTTTCTGCGTTCGGCCGCGATGAAATATGGCATGGGATTCTGGAAGCCCGGCTCGGGAATCATTCATCAAGTGGTTTATGAGAACTATGCTTGCCCTGGAACCATGATGATTGGGACGGACTCTCACACTCCCAATGCTGGCGGCATGGGCACCATCGCCATTGGCGTGGGTGGCGCAGATGCGGTCGATGTCATGACCAACCAGCCTTTCATGACCAAAATGCCAAAATTGGTAGGCATCAAATTAACTGGGAAGCTGAACGGCTGGACGGCATCGAAAGATGTCATTCTCAAAGTGGCTACCATGCTTACCGTTAAGGGCGGGACCGGAAAAATCCTCGAGTATTTTGGTGAAGGAGCCAGAAGCATGAGCGCCACCGGCAAGGGCACCATCACCAATATGGGTGCAGAAATTGGCGCTACGACCTCTATCTTCGGTTATGACGACATGATGGATCCGTACCTGCGTGCGACTGACCGTGGACCCATTGCTGATCTGTGTAAGCAGTACGCCGAACATCTGCGATCTGATGCTTCCGTCGAAGCGGATCCTGAAAAATATTACGATGAGTACCATGAAATTGATCTGGCCAGCCTTGAGCCTCATATTGTTGGCCCGCATACACCAGATCTTGGCCGGCCCATATCTGCAATGAGCGCAGAAGTTGATGAAAAAGACTATCCGGAAAAACTTTCTGCTGCTTTGATCGGTTCCTGCACCAACTCCAGCTATGAAGACATGACCCGTGCGGTCAGCTTGGTTCGCCAGGCCAAAGCAGTCGGTCTTAAAGCCCAGTCCAATTTGATGGTCACCCCGGGTTCGGAAACCATTTATCAAACCATCAAGCGTGATGGCATTCTTCAGGAATTTGAAGATGTTGGTGGCACGGTTCTGGCTAATGCCTGCGGTCCCTGTATTGGACAGTGGAAGCGGGATGACATGAAGAAAGGAGATAAAAACAGCATCCTCACCTCTTACAACCGTAACTTCGCCAAACGTAACGATGGCAACCCGGAAACCCTGGGATTCATCAGCAGTCCTGAACTGGTCGTAGCGATGGCGTTTAGCGGTTCCATGAAATTCAATCCTCTGACCGACACCTTGAAAGACAAGGACGGCAACGATTTTAAATTTCAACCTCCAGAAGGAGAAGTCCTTCCGCCCAATGGTTATACCTCTCAGGACGCTGGTTATGAAGCACCAACCATGTCTGGAGAGGTCGTCGTCGACCCTGCCAGTGAACGACTGGCTATTCTCAAACCTTTCCCAAAACAGGATCCGGTCACGGACTATCATGACCTTCCTGTATTGTTTAGGGCCAGTGGAAAATGCACCACGGACCATATCTCTCAGGCAGGCCCGTGGCTCAAATTCCGCGGACATTTGGACAATATCAGTAACAATATGTTCCTGGGCGCAACCAACGCTTTTCATCTTGAAACCGGACATGGCAATAACCCTGTGACGGGAGAAGAAAATCAGGAACTCAACAAAATCGCCCGGAACTTGAAGGATTCGGGTTTAGGTTGGGTGGTATTTGGGCAGGAAAATGTGGGCGAAGGTTCCAGCCGTGAGCATGCGGCCATGGAGCCGCGCCATATGGGGTGTCGTGCTTTTGTCGCTAACTCTTATGCCCGCATCTTTGAAGCCAACCTGAAGAAGCAGGCAGTTCTGCCCCTCACGTTTGCCGATAAAGCAGACTATGACAAGATTCAAGCCAAAGACCGAATTACCTGTGAAGGTCTCGATCAATTAGCTCCAGGAAAACCAGTCACTATAACGATCAAGCATGAGAATGGGTCCAGCGATTCCATTCAGGTCAACCACACTCTTAACACTGACGAGATCAAATGGTTCCAGGCTGGGTCAGCTCTCAATTATGTAGGTTCGCAGAAGTAGTTCGTTAACTGAAAAAATAACCCCTGGCAGGTTAACCTGTCAGGGGGGTTATATTGGCATTAGAATCAGCGATAGTTGAGCCAGCCTTTCTTTTTTCCACTGCGCCAAGTGATGTGAACCCAACTCCCTTCCCTTTTTACAATCTTGACACGGGTTCCCTGCTTGAGTCGATTACAAATTTCACCCTCAGGCTTCAGGTGCACGGTACACGATTTATCCAGTAACAATTCTTCCAAGATAAATGCCAGTTTTATTTTGGACTGAGATCTGATGCAGAGTCAGGCTTGATATAAAGAAATTTATCTTTTTTAAACTTTCCGTTTTTCACCAGCTTCAATAGCTCGCCGGGTTTGGGCTGGCTGGATTCCTTTCTTCCATTTATCACAGATATGTCCAGATCCTTGAGCTTGTCCCCCAACTCTTTTTCCGCAATACTCTGGAAAGTGTCCCCTTTTTGAACTTCATAGATATCAATATATTTGAGTTCAGAACGCTTTCTATCTCCAGCGTGTTTTTGTCCTTTATACTTTAAACCGCGAATTCGGCTTAAATACCGATTCCGGTAACTGTTAACGTTTTTTGGTTCATCGGTCATGCGTTCAGCCAGAAGACTGGCCTTGATAATCCGTTCTTGCGTATCCGGATGCGTCGCCTGAAAAGCATGATAGGACTGGCCGGACATGACTTCCTTGCGTCTCAGGCTTTTTAGAAACCCCTCCATCCCGAACGGGCTGTACCCTGTTTCCATACTGTTCAATATCCCCTGCTCGTCTGACTCAATTTCTGCCTCCCGCCCATATCCTATATTTATCTGCTGGAACAGGGCAGTGCTGATAGTAAGCCACTGACCTGCATTTTTCGGGCTTGCAATAGCTCCTCCCAAAGCTAGAATCTGTGAGCCTATACTACGCGCCATCTGCTTAGCACCATGATGAAATATGATATGTCCAATCTCATGGCCTAAAATTCCAGCAAGCTCCGCTTCGCTATTCACCATGGCCATAAGGCCAAGAGTCACATAGACATAGCCACCTGGCAAAGCAAACGCGTTGATATCTGAGCTGTCAACAATCCGAAAATAGTAACGAGAAAAAACCTTGTCAGAAAGATTAGATACGAGGTTCTGACCAATTTGATTGACGTAGAGTTGAAGCTCTTTATCCTGATAAATACCGTATTGCTCGGTAATTTTCTGGTCAGCACCCTTGCCCATAGCCAATTCTGTTTCCTGAGAAATGAAGGGAATGGGATGAGTATTAACCGGATAGAATAAAACAAGGAGAGCGAGAAGGGACAGGACAACAAATATGAAATTTTTAGATATTTTCGGCATAAAATTAGCCGTTAGATGATCAGGCAGAAAGTTGTTTGATGCGGTCTTCAATTTTATCCATTTGTGGACTTTGAGAGAATTTCATCTGCATTTCTCTTAAAATGAGCAATGCGCTAGACACATCGTTGTTCAACTCATAGCATTTTGAAAGACTCAAATATACTCCGAACAAGGGGAAACTCATATTCGCCTCGATAACCGATTTAAACAAATCAATGGCCTTTTTATAGTTCTTTCTGGATTCATGACTGTGTGCCAACCCAACTTGCGCCAGTTGGTAATTGATTTGCTCCGAGGAAGAAGTATTCAGCACCGTAGAATATAACACCTCAGCCTTATCATACTCCTGGTTTTGAAAGTAGACATCGCCCAACAATAATGACGCCCTCTCTTTTTGAGGGCCACTCCCTATTTTTTCCCAGATCGATTTCGCTTTAGAAACGAAGCTATTGGAGCTATCGATAAGTTTCTCCATTTCAAAATAAAGCGCCTCATTCTTCAGTGTCTGCACTTCCTGATAATATCTAAAACCAAAAAAAGAAGAACCGGCCACGATAATAAATACCACCGTACCAATAACAGCAGCAGGATTACCCATAAAGAAAAACATGGCTTTTTCAGAAGTGGATAAAAACTGGTCGGTTTCCTTCAACAAATCTTTTCGGCTGACTTTTAAACGCTTGGCCATGGAGTGTATCTTAAATGCAATAGAGAGATGTTTAGAGTTAATGGTCAACATTTATTATAAATGGATGATGTCATTTAATCATAAAGGAAAATTCCAAACAAGTCCTTTCTCTAAGCAATACAAACTTGAATTCGCTATAATGGTCGTCTTACTAAAAGGCTCTATTATGCATGAGAAAATATCCATCATCGGCGCGGGGAGTTGGGGAACCGCATTAGCTATTCATTTAGCTGGCAATTTCCGGCAAATATCCCTTTGGGTATATGAAAAGGAGTTGTGTGAGACCATGACAAATAGCCGGGATAACGCATGGTTCTTACCAGGACACCTGTTACCGAAAAATATCCACCCTACTTCGTCTTTACAAAACGCCGTCGAGGGGCAATCCCTAATCCTGCTGGTGGTTCCTACGCATGTGATCCGGCAGACTGTAACACAAATCAAACCATTCATTGCAAAAGATTGTCTCATCATTTGTGCCAGCAAAGGGATAGAGAACGATACTCTTTTCACTAGCCATCAGATCATTCAGGATGTTTTGGGTGCAAATCTTTCTACCGCCACCGTTTCCGGTCCCACGTTTGCCAAGGAAGTTGCCGAAGGAGTTCCATCCGCTCTGTTAGCCTCGGCAGCAAACATGGAAACAGCAAGGCGCGTGCAAGAACTTTTCACCACAGATAAAATGAAAGTGTTTGCCAACGACGATTTAATGGGAGTGGAGATTGGAGGCGCGTTGAAAAATGTCATTGCTATCGCCACAGGAATTTGTGACGGCCTGAATTTAGGGTTCAACACTCGGGCTGCTCTGATCACCCGAGGGCTGGTCGAGATCAGCCGGATTGGAACAACGCTCGGCGCCAAGCTGGAAACTTTTTATGGCCTGACTGGTCTTGGAGACCTTGTACTTACTTGCACCGGAGAT
Source organism: Nitrospinales bacterium (assembly GCA_965263085.1). Classification (GTDB taxonomy): domain Bacteria; phylum Nitrospinota; class Nitrospinia; order Nitrospinales; family VA-1; genus LS-NOB. Next base: position 345,871 of record OZ253582.1, on the reverse strand, counting down.
TTGAGCCGCAACCGTCAACTGGGGATCCAACTGGGGCAAGGAAAATCCCTGCAAGAAATTACCCAGAATATGAAAATGGTAGCTGAGGGTGTTTTGACTGTGAAATCAGCTTATTCCCTGATAAAAAAACTCAATGTTCAGGCGGCAATCATGGAAGAGACCTACCGTGTCCTGCATGAAAACAAATCCCCTGGCCAGGCTTTGAAAGACTTGATAAAAGTTGAAATATCTACTGAGTTTGCCGGCATAAAGGGTTTGGAATGAACCCCAGTGATTTAAAAAAAATATTAAGCGACCTGCACAAGCAAAAGCTAACTCCCCAACAGGTCATGAAAAAGCTTGAGACCCTTCCCTTTGAAAACCTGGAATTCGCCAAGGTTGACCATCATCGTGAGCTCCGGAGCGGCATACCCGAGGTCATTTATTGCCCTGGGAAAACGGTCGCTCAAATAAAAAAAATTATCCAGAGTATTAATCGTGCGGGTCATTCTATTCTGGCGACTAAGTTATCTAAGGAAACCTTTCGCAAACTAAAACCTTTTCTATCCAAAACTTCTGAATACAATGAAACAGCACAGACTTTGGTAATTGAAAAAGTCAAACACAAGAAAAAAAGCGGTTTGATAACCATTATTACCGCAGGGACCTCAGATATTCCTATTGCCGAAGAGGCTTTGGTCACTGCTCAATTACTCGGTAGCAAAACAGAAACCTTGTTTGATGTAGGAGTAGCAGGAATTCACAGGCTCTTCAATAATCTTGAGCAGATCCGGAAAGCGCGGGTGATCGTTGTCGTGGCAGGAATGGAAGGCGCTCTAGCTAGTGTGGTCGGAGGCCTGGTAGACAAACCCATCATAGCAGTGCCCACCAGCACCGGTTATGGAGCCACTTTTGGTGGTGTTTCTGCCCTTCTTACCATGCTAAACAGTTGCGCGACGGGAATAGCTGTTGTCAATATCGACAACGGATTTGGAGCTGGGTGCATGGCCCACCGCATCAATATTCTTGGGGAGCCGAGAGGGACTGAATGAGCCGGCCCATTCCCTCCTCAGGACTCACCACTGGCTCATATCCAAAATCATTTTTGGCTTGCGCAATATTGAAATAATGAGAGGTTGCCAACTGGGATGCCAGAAACCGAGTCATCGGAGGTTCTTGTTTAACTCTCAAAAAATCATATATTCCCTCCAACAAATAACCCAGCTTTGATGCTGTTCGGTAAGAGATACATCGGGTGATAGGAAGCCGGCCTGTTTTTTTTAACAGCTCGTTGATCCAGCTCCATAAGTTCACCGGTTCACCATCGCTGATAAAATAAACTTTTCCAGCGAGAGGGTTTCCTACCCTCAGTGCATCGCAGGCCTTAAGATGCGCGGATATGGCATTGTCGATATAAATAATATCAATTTTGTTTTTTCCCGATCCCACTTGCATCAACTGGCCTTTATCCGATTTTTCTAAAATTCTTGGAACCAAATGTGGATCCCCCGGCCCCCAGATAAGATGTGGACGGATAGATACCGTGGCCAGATCCATACCATTGGTTTCTGTCACAAGTTTTTCGGCAATCGCTTTCGTGCGGGAATACTCGCATAAATAATTCTCTGGATAAGCCGCCGTTTCATCCACTCCTTCAAGGCTCGAGCCTCCATAGATGACACTGGGAGAACTGGTGAACACCAGCTTTTGCACACCATTAAGCATGCAGGCTTTGATCACATTGCGGGTTCCATCAACATTGATGCTGTAAAAGTCCTCTGCCCGGCCCCAAATACCGGGGAAAGCGGCAGTGTGGAAAACAACCTCCACACCCGAAAATATCTGGCAAAGGAAATCAAAATCCCGAATATCGCCTTGGCATGATTTGATGTCTTTGGGAAGATGAGAATAATGACGCCGACCCACAACTATAACGTCATGTTTTTTTTCGTGGAGAGATCGGGCAATACCACTCCCAAGAAATCCGCCTCCGCCTGTAACCAGAGCGCGCAAATTATTTTCCTTAATGACTTTACTTATTCTACCGAAAGACTGGCTTTTGCGTCCAGTGCCATAAAATCAGTCGACAAACTTTTATCTCGGTCAAACTTATAATGACCGGCACAAGCAATCATGGCGGCATTATCGGTGCAAAATATTGGGTCTGGAAAGAAAGCTTCAAAACCATAAGTTTGAGCCGCTTTTCTTACAGCCACACGTAAGGCACCGTTTGAGGCCACTCCACCGGTCACGACAAGTCGTGATAGGTTCTCACTCTTACAGGCACTGATAAGCTTATCTACCAGGACGTCAAGAACTGCATCCTGAAAACACGCTGAGATATCCTCATCTGTCAGGATTATGCGTCTGTCTCGTTCTCTTTGACTTAAAAAAGTCCGGACTGATGTTTTCAAGCCACTAAAACTAAAATCCAGAGAACCTTTTTCAAGATAGGAACGTGGAAATTTATGAGCCTTTCCATTTCCCATTCGCGCCAACCTTTCAATGGCCGGCCCACCCGGATAAGGAAGGCCAAGCATTTTTCCTACTTTATCAAAAGACTCCCCAGCCGCATCATCACGGGTTCGCCCCAGTAGTTTATACTGCCCAAAATTAGAAACTCGGTATAAATCAGTATGTCCACCGGAAACAACCAGCGCAATGAAAGGAAACTGTATTTTTTTCTGCAGAAAGATGGCAAGAAGATGGCCTTCTAAATGGTTCACTCCGATCATAGGAGTTTTTAGACCATATGAAAGCCCTTTAGCAGTGTTCAAGCCAACGAGTAATGAACCAATCAACCCAGGCCCTATCGTGACGGCAATAAGATCTATATCCTTCAACTGCACACCAGCCTCGGCCACAGCCTCCTTAATAACACGGTGTATCCGTTCATTGTGGGACCGCCCTGCCAACTCAGGGACAATCCCTCCATACTTAGAATGAATTCCAATCTGGTCGTTGATGATATTGGATAAAAGGGTATCGCTGTCTTTCAAGACTGCGGCCGCAGTTTCATCACAGGATGTTTCTAGACCAAGAACGAGCATGGGCGGGCTAAGAATCTCAAAATATAACTGCCAATAATCTGGGGGAAAACAAACTTTATTTCATACTGATTGAGCTATTAGAGTCCAGAGTGGGAACTAGCAAATTTTTAAACATCTTCCTCATGACCTCCCAGCCTGAGAGCAGTGAAACAGCCTGTTCCAGTTGATTATCCTTGAGTAGGTCTTCATCAAAGGCAGCAGTTTTCTCTTCCTTGTCGGCACTTTCGACTTCACCTTCCTCCTCGACATCACCAATACTGCTCTTACCTTTCAAATGTTTCTTTAAATCCTTCTCGCGTAAAAACCTCCGAAGCTGAGTTTTTTCTTTAGGTTCTTCCTTCTTCTCGTCTTCTTTCTCTAAATCCTTAGCAACTGCTCTCTCAATAATAATATCAGGCTCAATACCATTTTCCTGAATTACCCGGCCACTGGGAGTGTAGTAACGGGCTGTCGTCAACCGCAGGGCAGATCCATCACTTAGCGGCATGATGGTTTGAACGGATCCTTTACCAAAAGTTGGTGTCCCCAGAATAATGGCCCTGTTTAAATCCTGCAAAGCCCCAGCCACGATTTCCGAGGCGCTTGCGCTTCCGCCATTAACCATAATGATTAGAGGATAAGAAACACCCGCTACCTTATCATGACTGGTGAAACGCATATTCTGCCCGTCAAAGCGGCCTTTGGTATAAACAATCAGGTTTTCCTGGTTCAAAAATCGATCTGTCACCTCAACAGCCTGATTCAACAGTCCACCGGGATTGTTTCTGAGATCAAGGATCAATTTGGTGATCCCCTCTTTGCCGAGATCATCAAGGGCTTTATCAAGGTCCGCACTTGTATTTTTTGAAAAACTGCGGATTTTAATATAACCAATATCCTTTTTATAGAGTTTCTTAACAACACTTCGGACTTTAATAATATCCCGGACAATAGTGAATTCTTTCGGTGCCTTGAAAGGCTCCCTAAAAATCGTGATGGTTACAGAAGATCCGGTTTCTCCTCTGAGTCGGGAGACCGCGTCCTGAAGGGTCATATCGAGGGTTGATTCGTCTTCGATTTTTATAATTTTATCGCCCGATTGAATTCCCACTTTAAAAGCCGGCGTTTCTTCAATCGGAGAAACAACGGTTAGCACACCATCACGGATACTGATTTCAATGCCCAGCCCACCGAATTTCCCGGTCGTCTCCACCTGCATTTCTTTATAAGATGCAGGAGACAAGTAGCTGGTGTGAGGATCGAGGGCTTTAACCATTCCCTTGATAGCCCCCTCAATTATGGTGTTGCTCCCCACTGGTTCGACATAATTGGATTCAATCAGGGAAAGTATCTCAGAGAACACCTTGAGCTTATTATAAGTATCTGGTCTTGGCTCTTCAATATTTTCTTCCGCAAAAAGAGTCTGTGCGGGGAACAATCCTAACATAACAATGACTAGAAACCAGGCAAACCCAGCCTTTATTCCTTTATCCACCGATGAAAATCTCAAAGTGTTATCTCTCCCTAAATAAGGCAATAATTATATATTAATTATAGAGCCTGCGCACTCATAACCTAAGTGTATTTTAATACCATGACCCACTACTTTCTACGAGTCGTCTTAAACCAAGAGGTTGGCTCAATAGGTTCCCCCTTTTTTCGCATCTCTAAATAGAGGGTTTCCCCAACTAGGGATCCCGTATCCCCGCTGAGGCCAATAATATCTCCAGTCTTAACCACCTGATTCGGCTTGATATCAATGCGATCTAAATGCCCATAGAGAGAATAATAATCCTCTCCATGGCCAATAATCACCAACTTTCCATAGCCATCAAGCTCGCCAGTATAAAGGATTTTACCATTGAAAATCGAGTGCACCGGCGTACCAGTCCGGGTTTTAATGTCAATACCATTATGCACAATGAACGAACCATACTGCCTATCTTTCTGTCTGCCAAATTTATTGAGAATTTTGCCCTTCACCGGTAGAGCCAGTCTGCCCTTTTTATCTAAAAGATTGAGGCCTTCACCGGATACCTGCTTTGACAATAATTTTGTAATCAGAGCGCTTGAATTATCGAAGTCTTTTTGATGCTCCTTCCGGATTCGAGTTGCACGCAGTTTCTCCTTCTTAATCTTTTTTAAAAGTTTCTTTCTATCTTTTCTATCTCTTCCAAGCTCTTCCTGCTTCCCCAAGGCATCTTCTTCCAACCGTATCAGTTTCGCCCTGACAGATTGAAGAGCTTGTTTTTCGATCTTTATGCCATCAAACTGATTATTGTAATCAGCCATCAGGTTTGTATCGTGTTGGACGATCAATTCCATATACTTGTGGCCCTGTAGAAAGTCGCTCACATTTTCGGATGAAAAAGCAACCTTAAGAAGGGAAACAGGGCCTTCCTTATAAATCTGGCGAAGACGTTTTCCTATTTGAACCTCTAGCTTTTGCTTGATAGTACCTTTGGTCCGAAGATTTTTTTCGAGCTTCGCTAGCTTCTTTTTATTGACTAGGAGATTCGACTGGTAAATATCGAGATTTCTCTCCTTCAGCTTTATTTGACGATCAATCTTTCTCAGGTTGCCTTGCAATTGTGCTTCCTTTTTTCCTGCTGAAGAAATGAGCTTATCCTGACGGGATATTTTTTTCTTTAGAAGATTTAATTCTTTCTGTTTATCTTTTAATAGCGCATTAATTTCCTCGGTACTTTCTTTTGCGGCCCATCCAGTCAAAGCAAAAAATAAACTCGCTGAAACAAAACCCGTTAAAAATATGGATAAATATCTCATCCTCTATTTAAAACCTGCATATATTGATAGGTCGATATATAACTGGCAACCAATCCAATTAACACACTCGATCCAACAAGAATTAATAGAAATGGCTCTGGGATAAACTGAAAGTCCATTCCTCTAGTAATGAACGCTATCGAAGTCTGGAATTTGTCCCTTAAATAATAATAAATGATCCGCATCAAGCCCAAGGAAAGCAAGGCCCCTAACAAGCCCTGTAACATGCCTTCCAATAAAAAAGGAATCTTGATAAAGCGGGAAGTCGCTCCGATCAATAACATCAATTCAATTTCATCCTGTCGGGAGTAAATCGAAAGTCGAATAGTATTAGAAATGATTAGTATCAATCCAAAACTCAGTAAAGCTCCTGTCGCCATTAGAAAAACGCGGCAGAAAACCATAAAGCTTTCAAAGCGGCTGATCCAGCTTTTGCCATATTCAACGGATTCAACACCCTGCACGCTCTGGATTTTTTTCGCAAATTCGCTGATATGCCGCAAGCGATCCTGGGACACATTAAAACGAATCCTATAAGAAGAGGGTAGCGGATTAAAACCTAAGTCAAATTTCAAATCTGATTTCTCAGCCTGACTCAGTCTGAATTCCTGCCAAGCCTGATCCTTGGTAACTTCTTCCGTCGACTGAACTCTTGTATTCGCTTTAAACATGTCTTCCAGATTACTTTTTTGGGAGGGTGAAATATAGTCCTGCAAGTAAACGATTAATTGAACCTGCTGGTTCCAACTCGCCAAAAAACCATTCAAATTGAAAAAAATAATAAGAAAAAGTCCCAAAATTCCTATTGAAATAGCAATGGTCGCAACAGAAATCAAGAAAGCCTGCACATTCGCGCGAACATTCGTAATCGTTGTCCGGAAACCAATTAACAATGCCTGGATTGCCGAATTCACTATGAAACAACCTTTCCGCGATTAAGAACAATGACTCGATGATTGCCCAATTTCAAAATATCTTGGTTATGAGTTGCAAATACAATTGTCGCTCCATTGCGGTTCAACTCTTCAAAAATTTTTAGAATCTCAAGGGAAATTTCCGGATCCAGATTACCTGTCGGCTCATCGGCTAAAATAATGCGAGGGGTATTTACCATCGCCCGGGCAATGGCTACGCGTTGCTGCTCTCCTCCGGAAAGCTCTGGTGGAAAAGAATCTTTTTTTGGAGTCAGCCCAACATTCTTCAAAGCCTCCCATGTTTTAAATTTAATTGTTTTTCGATCATAGTTCATGACCTCTTGGGCAAGCGCAACATTTTCAAAAACCGTTTTATTGGTGAGAAGCTTATAGTCTTGAAAAATCACCCCGATAGACCGCCTTAAGATATGCATGTTCCCAGAATTCATCTTTTCAACATTGATTCCCTGCACTAAAATTTGACCTCCTTCAAAACGCTCCCATCCGAAGAGAATTTTCAGAACGGTCGTTTTCCCAGCCCCACTCGGACCCGTTAAAAATACAAACTCTCCTTTTTCAATTTTAAGAGAAATACCATCCAGTGCCGGACTACCACTGCCATATTTTTTAATCACATTGAATAACTGGATCATGCTTTGAATAAAATTGAATGGAAATCTCAGGAAGACACGGCATCAATCTGAAGGTTCTAACCCTCAGGTTTGCTCAACAATTCGTCGTGTTCGTCTCCAAGAATAAAATCGGCGCCGAAGACATCCTCTGTAGCGTATTCCTGAGGAAGTACTGAAATCATGCCAGAACCATAAAACTGCTTTATCTGATCGTCAGATAAAATGTCGAAATTGATATAGGTTTTTACAATCAGGCGATCTTCAATAAGCTCATAAGCAAAAACCCCGTCAGGACAGGTCAGAAATCCATCGTTTTCCCCATAAGTAGATAGTGCCTCATTGAAGAATGCATCCAGCGTAATAACACAATTTTCATAAGACTGCATTCTCTCGCTGAAACGATCAACGCAGTGTGAGGTATAAAATACCTGAGGATGTGAAAAGGATTTAATCAGCCTTCCTTTTTCGGTAGATTCTGTTTGGGGCGGAGAAACAACGGTACAAAAACCATTTTTTGAGAAGTCAATCAGCACCAACACATCTTTCCCGAATCTCTTGGCAATTTTGCGGGTCACCTCTCCTATAAATTTCTGCCTTTTCCGGAGGGAAATCTTAGCGCTACCTTTAAATTTTTTCTTAAATTCTTCTTTTAAAAAATTCTCAATTTGTGCTTTTTTAAAACTAAAATGTCGCTGGTCACCCATTAGTCGCCTTTTTGCAGTCGTAATCTCATAAGCGATTATAGGTTATAGGAAAAAACAGTAAAAGCAAAGCTTTTCACAAGCTATTGTATTTACTGTAAATAGCTGTATTATTCTAGTGGATAACTAACAATCAACAATGTACCTTGGTTTTCAGGTTTAGCCGTAAATGCCAGAAAATTGTCATGTTAAAATAGGCTTATGAACCCTACACCGCGTGTATTCTTAATCCTTCTTGGGGCGACCCTTTTCTTTCACGCTACCCTGAATTATATGGAGGAAAATATAGAAGATTTTGAAACCCTTCCCCTTCCTCCCAAAAAAAATAAGAAAGCCAGTACCAATAATCCCACTATTAAGGTAAATGCCAAAGAGAGAAACACTTGGGTACTAGTTGACTTCAGCTCTGGGAAGACTCTGAAAATTTCTGAAGCGGATGCAGAAACAAATAAATTAAATCAAGTTGCCTGGGACTTAGGGTTCAGCCGGACAAAAATCATCTCCAATGGCGGGAAAACCAACCTGTCAAGAAAAACCGGGGTCATCAATCTCGGCCCCATCAACTTTGATGATGTCAAGACCGCTCCTAAAACTGGCTATGTACAAGACCATCGGTCACTGGGCAATTTAATCAACAAAGAATTAGCAGGCTGGTACAATTACCGCACAAGAACCCACAACATCGAATCTAAGAGAAACGTTTACGCTCTAAAGTTAAACAATGGTCTTTTTATGAAAATGAGGATCCTCAACTACTACTGCAACCAAGAAGACCAAGAGTGCCGCTCCATGATGTGTACCAGGGAACAAGCGGCCTGCCTCACAATTGAATATATTCTTACAGAACCTGGTTCAAAAATATTTCCCGACACTCGTTTTGAAAAGAACATCAAATCTTCAGAAAAATTAATTGAATAAACTATCTCTTATTTTACTCACTTTAGTATTTCTTGTTTCTTGCGAAAACAAGGAACATAGCGGAATGATACTTATTCCTGAAGGTGAATTTACTTTAGGCATTGATCCTCAAAGCAATCTCCTACAGTTCATGTCGGACAAAACAGCCTCCCTCAATGCCCAGCCAGAACAACAGTATTTTTTAAAAACCTTCTATATAGATCAATTTGAAGTAACCTATGAAGAGTTTATGCAATTCAAGCCTCAAGCAAAATATCCAACCCGGCAAATGAATCTACCAGTCAGCGGAGTCAGCGCATATGAAGCCGAGGCCTATTGCTATTGGGTAGGCAAACGCCTACCGACAGAATATGAATGGGAAAAGGCGTCTCGCGGTAGCGACAATCGACTTTTCGTATGGGGCAATGATTTCGAAAAAGGTACTGCTAATTTCGGCAAACAAGTCCTACCTGTAAATTCCCTAGAGGGGGATGTTAGCAACTATAGGATTTGGGGAATGAATGGCAATGTCTCGGAATGGACTTCAAGCTGGTACCAACCCTACCCTAACTCCAACCATCAGGATAAAAACTATGGGGGAAAATTTAAAGTGACACGCGGAGGTTCTATTCATAAACGAGAACACGGCTTTATGAAAGAGTTCACAATGCTCCCTTACAGAAATATTTCACCTCCTGAAATGAGATTTTGGGACACCGGCTTTCGTTGCGCAAAGTCTGCCTGAGAAGGGTTCAGTCTCCTGCTACATCATCGGTCGTAGAAGTGGGCTCATTAGATACCAGTGGTTCCCCTCCCAATGAGTCTTCCCTTACAAAAGGTTGCGGCAAAGGCGGCATGGGCGGTTTGATATTTTCAGGAATATCACTTCTTAAAAAATCATTACTTTCCGATTTAGCCCCGTTTTTCGGTTCCGGGCTAGCACCGTCGGTCGATGCCACCTCGACTTTTTTTGCGGCGTAACTGGGACGCCGCCGTCTTCCTCTCTGAGACCCCCGTCGAGCAGAAGGTTTTCGTTTGGCATATTTTCCTCTAGTGCTGGTAGCATCTTCGGACTCTTTCTTTTCCAACTCCTCCAGCCCTCTTTCAACTTTAGCGGCAGGCCTGACCGTTCCTCCGGATTCGGGAGATTCTACAGTCTTTTCAATAGGTTTCTTATCCTGAATACTCTCAGTCTCCCAGACTTCGGACACAGTGTATTTGAAGTTTTCATAAGCTAAACCTTCTTTGATCTGGAACAGGAAGTCGACCGAATGCTTCGCTTTTAAATCTGCTAAAACATTGACTTTATGATTCAAAATATAATTAGAAATTTCTGGAGATACTTCCAGAGTAAGGACTTTTACTTTTTCCGAGGCAATGATCTCATGAATTTTCCGTAGAACATTCAGAATCACGGAGTCTATCGAGCGCACCAACCCTGACCCCGAACAATGTGAGCATTGTGCAAAAATCCCTTCTTTGACCGGGGGTGATATCCGTTGCCGAGACATTTCGAGTAAACCAAACTTAGAAATTCTAGCAAGGTTGATGCGTGCCTTGTCTGTCTTACACGATTGCTTCATCATCTTTTCAACAGAAGCCTTGTTCTTTTTCTGAAACATGTCGATAAAATCAATGACAATCAGTCCGCCCAGGTCTCGCAACCTGAGTTGCCGGGCAACCTCCTTGGCCGCTTCAAGATTCGTCGTCACCGCTGTTTCTTCCAGATCCAGACCGCCTTTAGTTTTACCTGAGTTGACGTCGATGGAAACCATCGCCTCCCCAATATCAATCACAATGGAGCCTCCAGAAGGCAATAAAATCGTGCGCTGGTAAATCGATTCAATCTGTTCCTCAACATTATATTCAGAGAAAAGAGGCTTCGTCTCCTTGTAGAGCTTAACCAGATTTCGGTTGCGAGGCATAACTAGCTTGATGAAATCCTTTAAAGCTTTATAGGAATCCATGTTATCGACGATGATCTGGGAAGTATCACTGCTGAAATGGTCTCGAACCGTCCTAACTACCAAATCCGGTTCTTGATAAATTAAAAAAGGTCCCGGCGTAGATTCATCTTTCTTTGCACCCTCAATCTTATTCCAGATTTTCAGCAACATCTGCAAATCTTTCTGCAATTCGACCTTGGTCTGTCCTACACCAGCGGTACGAATGATCACACCCAAGTGCTCAGGCAATTCCAAATCAGCAACGATGTCCTTGAGTTTTTTTCTTTCGCTTTCATCCTCAATTTTTCGAGACACTGCACTTCCCTGTCCCTGCATCAAAACCAGGAACCTGCCAGCCAAACTAATCGTATTAGTCAGCGAAGGACCCTTGGCATCTCTACTCTCTTTCGCCACCTGAACCACAATGCACTGACCACGAATCAGAACATCCTGAATCCTAATTTTTGCTTTTTTTTCGCCAGTATGGGCGTAGGATTCTTTCAGGACATCCTTGAAGGGCAAAAAACCATACTTCTTACCACCAAAATCGACAAAAGCCGCTTCAATGGAAGGCTCTACCCGGTTAATCACCCCTAAATAAATATTCCCTTTAATTTGTTCCCGGGAGGAGTGCTCAACGATATAGTCATCAATGACATTATTATTCAGAACAACGGCCCGGCATTCTTCGGGATGCTGGGCATTAATCAACATTACTTTTTTTGCAGTTGGGTTTTCTCTCATTAGAAATTCTTCCTGACTTTTCTTCGCAGGTACCACCAACGATAGGTTTCGAGGCCGGGCAAGCATTCAAAAGGTTGATATATAGGGAATTAACCTTTATAATTCAAATAATTAAATGCAAGCTTCATTTTTTACCGGTCGGAATCACAGGTTATCGGTCTTCGTGAGGAAAGAATAAATCTGTGTTTTAGGATTAGTTTTTCCTGTCGGAAAGTCTATAAAAATGTTATTTAAACTCTTTTCAAATTTCGATAAAAACCATAAATCTTTTGTTAGTATAAATTTCTTTAAAAGGCAGAACAATCGAAACTCGCTTATGACTAAAAGCCAATTGATTCCAGCATAAATTATTATTTTCAAATCAGGATACTTTTATACCTAACCTAATCATACCATTCTTATTCAAAAGAATGAAAATATTATTGTTGAATGATGAATTATCCCGATAAAAACAATTAGGACAGAATTGATGCATTTATCGGTAAAAACAACCGATTTTCACCCTTCTACCCTTCACTAAAACGGAACACAAGGATGGCCAACTCAAATTCTAACAATATGATAGGAATGGCCCGGTTGGGCGAATTGAAACCCGCTGATTTAAGAGGGAAGACTATTTTTATCCGGTGCGATTTTAATGTTCCCCTGCGCTCCACCGCCAAAGGATTATATAGGGTTGCGGACGATACTCGAATCCGACGTTTTCTGGATCTCACATTTAGGAAAATCCACGAACTGACAGAGGGAGACTGCCGAATCATTATTGGCTCGCATCTTGGACGGCCTCATAAAACAAAAGATCATTCCGGCTGGGATGGCATCTTCAATATCCAGTTTGTTTCTTCTCACTTTGATACTTTGATCCGAAGAATTTATGGGGATACCTACACCATTTTCCCCCCTGAAACGATTGATTCCCACATGCAACATTCCCTGGAAATCGTTTCACACAAACGTCTGCCGCCAGGAGGAATCAAGTTTCTTCCAAATTTACGTTATCTGTTGGATCCAAAAAACACAGACCTATATCGCACCGAATTTATCACTAAATTAGCAGATATTGCTGATATCTATGTAAATTGCGCATTCGGTTGCAGTCATCGCGTTACAAAAAGTATCAAACTTTTGCCCGCATTGATGCGGCAAAAGGGAAAACTGGTGGTCTCCGGTGTTCTTCTCTATGAAGAAATCAACCGTATTGGGAAATTCGCTGGCAGAATACTATCGAAACCTAAAAAAACGCTAGTCATAGCAGGTGGGGCAAAAATATCTGACAAAATCGAGACTTTAAAACAATTTGTTTCGACCGGGGTTAAAAGTATTTTAATCGGGGGCAAAATGGCCAATGCTTTTCTGCTAGCCAAGCAACAAAAGGGGCTACTACAGCCTTTTCAAAAAGGCACATTGCCATCAAAGCTACTAAGCCAGAAGGAAGTCGAGAACGAAGAACTCCTGAAAGAAATCAATCTGGCCGAAGAAATCATTGAACTTGCGGAAACCAACAAGGTTAATCTCCTCCTTCCCGAAGATTATAAAGTGGTCACTGATTATAAGAGCACTATTTTTGAAAATAAAACAGCCCCCGACTTTTCTAAAGAGCTCCAGCTTGATTTAGGTGAAAAGACCATCAACAAATTTGAAGAGCTTTTTAAGGACATCCAAAATGTATTCTGGAACGGACCTTTGGGTGCCTACGACCACCCCGCATGCAGTTATTATATAGAGGGCTCTCTGGAACTAGCTAAATTACTTTTTCAAATGGCGCTCACTGATCCCAAGCTGTCCGTGGTTATTGGTGGGGGCGATTCCGCTGCAATCCTGAACAAAATAGGAATCACCGAATTGAAAAAAATGATCAAGCTCCAGATTGAAAAACAATTTCCCTCAACAATTAATCGAAACCAGATATCCATCGACTTTCTTGAAAATGATTCTTATCAATTATGGAATTACTTTACCGATAATTTTTTTGTATCTACTGGTGGAGGAGCTTCTCTGGAGTTCCTTCGAGGATTTTTAAAAGAAAAGGCTAAAAGGGACATGGCTTCCTACCTACCAGGAACCGCCGCATTGATGGAGTTGTGTGAATATAGGCCTATTACAAACTGAATAATTCTTTCGCAGAACCTCTGCCCAGTATAGGCCAACTTAGAGATATCATCCAATATCAAATATTTTCAGGATTGTACGCTTTTGGGCTGTTTTAGGTAATCAGTAATCGTAGCCAAAGCTTTTTGTTCTGTAGCGTCTTTGTCCCGACTACAGAAAAAGGACCCGCCAAATTTATTTGTAACCAACCAGAAGGAATTTCATCTTATTGAAAAACAACATAAACTAAAATCATTAAAATCGTAAAACAATAACATTTTTCTTATTTTAATTTTAATTTTAAGTTTAGATAAGAATTCCTAAAATTTATGCTATACAATCCCAATTCAAAAAAAATAAAGGGCCGGGAGCGACTGATCGAATATCGGAAAGCTTTTCAAGAGAATCAAATATTGAAAGGAGAAATTCCCCAAGGTGAGGGAGAGCTAAACCGCGATGGCAATCCAAAAATTCCTCCTGGGCAGAGAGTGGTCAAAACCTGGCCGGTGCTGGACCTGGGAGTGACTCCGGATTTGGACGAGTTCTCATGGAACCTGACTGTTTCAGGTTTGGTCAAAACCGTGAAGACCCTTGATTGGGAAGAGTTTCTCAAGTTACCGCAGGTCACGGATATTTCTGATTTTCATTGCGTCACCACATGGAGTCGAATGAACAACAATTGGAAAGGGGTAAGATTCTCCGATATTGCCAAGCATTGCGAGGTGCTCCCTAGTGCCAAATTTGTCTATATCAAGGCTTGGGACGGATACTCAACAAATTTACCGCTGGAAGAAGCTATGAAGTATGATGTCCTGCTGGTCCACGAATGGGAAAATCAGCCCCTTGTCAGGGAACATGGAGGACCTGTCCGGATGATTACCCCACAGCTCTATGCTTGGAAAGGAGCCAAATGGATTGGCGAGATCATGTTTCGCGATAAAGATGAACTGGGGTTTTGGGAAAAAAGAGGTTATTCCAACACGGCTGAGCCTTGGTTGAACGATCGATACAGCTAAGATAGCTTACGTAATCCGCAAAGTTTTCAACTTGGAAAATGCTTCCGATTCTGTGATGTATTTTGCTCCATCGTCCCTTATTCCCGTGTCGAACAATAGCAGACTTTCTAAGTTGGTCAGAGTTTTGGTATTCGCAAGAATTTTTGCCGACTCTAAATGTAGATAATTTCTTGCCAGATTTAGATGTTTAATCCTCTGTAGCACCTTCGATTTAGCCAGAATCTTGATTCCCTTCGGAGTAATTCCCGTCCGATAAAAATTTAATTTTCTTAGGTTTGCAAAAGCAGGAGCTTTCGCCAGCACTATCAGGGTTTCATCTCCGACAGGATTTTCCTGAAAAATCAAAACTTGCAGTTTTCTGAACTTTTCTGATTGAACAACAGCCAACCCACCCTCAGGACCAATATTGTTATAGCGTAAATCTAGAAGCGATAGGTTTGCCACAAAATCAGCCGACGATAACTCCTTGACCCCTTTATCTGAAATATTATTTTCCCCAAGGTATAATCGCTTCAGATTTTTAAATAGGTTGCAGTGAAACAAATGGTGGGCACCACGCCAAGTTAGTTTATTTCGGGAAAGGTCCAAGTTCTCTATCTCAAAGATACGGTTTGTTTGGACCAAGGCCTCTACCCCTTCATCCCCGATAAACTTACCATTCAATTCCAATGCCTCGCCATCAAGGCATTCGTTGATAAGCCGATTAATATAATCCAGCTTGACTTGGGTAACCATATTTAATCTCTCTTAAGCCTCAGTTAAGTGCACAGCGAAAACCAATATCATTGAAGCCCAGAGATAAGGGATAGCTCCAATCCCGATAGCCCGATGCCATTGCAACCACCGAGTCTGACCACGAACCACCTCGTCTAACTTTCATAACGCCCCGTGTTGGTCCTCGTGGATTATGAAGAATATCGGTGTAATAAAATTTAACAGAAAACCAGTCTGCAACCCATTCCCAGACATTTCCAGCCATGTCATAAATTCCGTTTGAATTAACTGGGGAAAATCCGACCGGAGAAGCCTTATCATTCAACCTCAGTCCTCCTCTAGCTGGAGGGTTCATAAGATCAAACCCCTCACCCCAAGGGAATTGACAGCCATCACCATTGCCCGCCGCTCTTTCCCATTGAGCTTCGCTGGGAAGCGCCTTGCCAATCAAATGGCAATAGTCCGCCGCTTCATACCAACTGAGCTTTGAAACCGGACAGTTGTCACAATCGGAAAAAATACTACGGCGCAGATAATGTTCCTGAAATATTTTTTCAAATTTTTCGTTGGTGACCTCAAACTTGTCAATCCAAAATGCATCCAAGTGAACCTTCTGCTCTGGAGCTCCATGTTGCGGCCCAAAACGGTCACAACCTCTTTTGAACATACCTCCTGGAATCAGAACCATGTCTGCAGTGATACTAAATTCTAACTCCTGTCCTGAGGCCGGCTGAGTGTAAATAATAAAAAAGACACCCACACACAAGTACTTGAATGATCCAACAATATGAGTAAGCCTCGGGAAACTCACGCGAGTTCTCTAAGTGCTCTCAATATGGCCAGCGTCGCCTTAGATCGATTTAAAGTATAAAAGTGAATGCCGGGGACCTTGTTTTCCAACAATTCCCTGCACTGTCCAATGGCATGCTTAATACCTATCTGCCGAACCTTTTCATTATTATCCTGAATCCCTTCAAATTTAGCCATTAAAGATTGAGAAAGGCTAGCCCCACATATTTTGGTAAATCGCTGTATCTGCTTGAGATTCAAAATGGGCATTATTCCAGGAATCACAGGAATATTGATATTTTTTTTTTGCGCTCTATCCAAAAATTCAAAATAGTAGCGGTTATCAAAAAACAACTGAGTAACGAGAAAGTCTGCCCCGCTGTCCACCTTTCGCTTTAAATTTTCAATATCCCTATCAATATCCTCACACTCCACATGGCCTTCAGGATAGCAGGCTGCGCCAATGCAAAATGAAAATTTTTTTTTCATAAAAGCCACTAGTTCATTGCCATATTCGAAACCACCTTCTGTTTTTACAAATTTCCCCTCTCCTTGAGGAGGGTCGCCTCTTAGCGCAAGGACATTCTCGATATTTTGAGCTTGCAAACTTTCAAGTACCGAACGGATTTCCTGCTGGTCATGCCCAACGCAAGTCAGATGGGCCATACTCTCAATACCAATGTCGTTTTTTATCTTTCCAACCAGATCTATAGTTTTTTCGCGCGCGCTTCCTCCCGCGCCGTAGGTCACAGATACAAAACCCGGAGCAGAAGGTTTTAGTTGGCCAATTGTTTCGTATAATGCCGCAAAACCCTCGGAATCTTTAGGAGGAAAAAATTCAAAAGAAAAAATAGGAGATGATGAGTTCAGTTTTTCATTTATTTTCATGGCTCGATAATAACACAGGGCTCCTCTAGCGAAGCAGGCAAAAGCTACTACAATCTGCCCTCGGCGGCACGCCGATCAAGACGGGTTGGGTGAATATTCGTAAAGGCCAAACTTTTTAAGGTAGGATAAAAATAAAACTATATTTACAAGCTCAACAGGCTCATCCTCAATCAAATTAATCGCTTCATTACTAAAGTACCCCGTGGTAATCAAAATCCCTCGTGACGCACCCTCCCCCTTCACTGTATCCAGAAAACCTTTTACCTTCATTGCGTTGACCGTTTTACCTGGAGGATCAATGATGCAAAGGGCAATATAACTGCCACCGACAACAGGCGTTTCATCGTTCATGGCAATTTCCAACTCATGATCATCTGCCCAGACAGAATGAACGTATTCAAGGTTAAATTTTTCTAGAAATTCAACACACTTTGATTTGAAGGCGCCTCTATCCGTGAGATAGAGAGGGACATCCGAAGGACTGTCGAAATGGACTTGCTCTTGCGGAGTGGGAGGAGAGGTTTTCTTCAAGAAAAAAATAAGGATGATACCTATAAAAAACGCAACGAATATAATCCCGAAAATAGCCACTTACTTTATCATTTCATCCCAAATTTTTTCTTTTTTGCCTTCTTTTATCCAGCGATCATTTTTAACCATCTGTCGAACGGCAACCCAGAACACCCAAGCCACAAACAGCAGCATGGTTCCAATGGGGATATTATCCGGCTTGGTTGCGATTAAAAGAAAGTTTTCGAGTCCTGAATTTTCCATTTTATTAAGTTCTGTTTAGTGTTAGTGGTTAATCATATTACATTTTTGACGGACAGAGCAATATTATTCGTCCTCTTCTTCCTCATCATCTTCATCACCTTCTTCTTCACCTCCACCCAGTCCCACATTAAAATCCAGCTCAGCGGTATTATAAGAAACGATCAGGTCTTTCAATGTGTTCACTTGGGTATCCACATCACCTACTGTTTCGATATCACTGTATTTGATCGGTACCTTATATTTATCGCCGTCCTTAACCCAATGAGAAGGCATCGAGGTCCAGGGAATCATAGCGCGGGTATCTTTGAGCCATTTTGGTATCCAATCCTGTCGCAGCCGTTGACTGGCCAATGAGAATTCAATTCCCTTTTGCCCATCATCATGGCACCGTCCACAATCCATATAGCTAACCATTTCAGCGCCTTTTTGCGCCACAGCATTATCTTTGCTTTTATGAACTCCCGCTTCATATTCGCTACCCGGAGACAAGGCCACAAAGTAAGCGGTCAAGTCCGCCACCTCTTTATTAGTAAAAGCAAAGGTTGGCATTTTCACTTTGAGCCATGTTCGAACAGGCGTCGGTTCCTTCAAGAACGAGTATAACCATGAGCTTTTGAGCCGTTCCCCAACATGATAATTACCCATATCCAATGGCGGGGGATATTGGGCTTTTGCTTTGAGGTGTTTCTGAATTCGCCCTCCTTTACCTTCAACATTGTGGCAAGCTTTGCAATTATATTTGGTGACTAGGCGACGCCCTGTTTCAATCGTTTGCTCTTTTCCCGAAAGAATCCTGCGGTAATTTTTAGGAATCTTTGATCCGTTAAAACCTTTCAGCAGCACAACCAAGGCATCAATTTCACCTGGTGCAAGGTGAAAATTTGGCATTTTATCCAATACTCGTTCAGTCGTAAAAGAGTTCGGCTTTTTCAGTTTAGTTTTAACCCAAGACTCCCAAGTATGAGGTATGTGCGAATCGCCAAACTCCAGTTCAACAGTCATCTTTCTACCGAAGGAGGACAGCTCCGGCGCAATTCGGCCTTCCTTTTCCATTCCCTTGATATCATGACAGGCGAAACAACCTCTACGGCGAACCACAAGCTCCCCGTGCTTTATCAATTCAGGGTCTTGCAGTTTTGCTTCAAGTCCGGGTATCACTTCTTTTTTACCGAACTGGATTAAGTAAGAAGCTATATCTGAAGATTGTTGATCACCCAATCGAAGGTCAGGCATTTTACTCTTGGAGTTATAACTGTGAGGGCTGCTGATCCAAGTAACCAGCCAATCAACATTGACCTTGTTACCAATACGACTTAGATCCGGCCCATGGGTTTCTCCTTTACCATTAAGCTCATGGCAACCCAGGCAGCCGACAGACTCAAACAATTCCTTGCCCTTATCTGGGTCGCCCGATTCAAATTTCAGACGTAAATTATAATCTTTATCAGAAGCCGCAAGAAGGTAAGCCGTTGCTCCCATCGCATCCTTATCATTAAACCCAAAGCCCGGCATTCGGGTTTTAGGCAGATAGTCCTTGGGTTTTTTGATCCAGCGATACAACCAACTCGGGTCAGCCTTGCTGGAAATCTTTAATAACTGCGGAGCCACCTTGCCTTCATTGGCATACCCGTCTGCCAAATGGCAACCATGGCAACCTAATTTAAGAAAAAGTCTTTTCCCTTTCGACAAAAGCGGGGCACCTTTCAGGTCGACCACTTCAGCATGGCAATTCCTGCATGTTGCCTGCTGTAGATCCCCATGGAGTATCGGCTCATTGACTTCAACCGTCTGATCTGTCTCATGATGAGAACCATGAGCCTGCTCAGCCGGAGCCGTAACTGTTCCTTGCCCTAAGTGACACCAAGTACAGCCTGTCCGTTCAGGAGGATGCTTCTTTATTAGGATGTCGAGGTTAGGATGAGTCTTTAAAGGTTGTTCAAAGTCCTTGTAATGCTCGTCCTGATAGGCAATATGACAAGTCATGCACCGGTCTACCCGGTAAATGATTTCTTTAAAACTGTTTTTACCAAATCCTGGAATAACGGTTTGAAGAATTTCTGCAGGACGCCAGAAAAAAGGAAATGGTTTGTAATAGTCCATGGTCAACTCATGCTGGGTTCGCACTAAAGTCAACTCTGCCAGGTCCTTTTCCAACTTCATATAGCCAGACTTCATTCCCAAAAGCCGGTTTTCCGCTTCCTGCAGTATTACTTCTTTTTCCGCAATGACTGGGTTAAAGGCTTCCACCTCAGTTTGTACAGAATGAAGGGTCGCTAGCTCAACGTCATAGCTTTCTCCCTCATGCATGGCTTTTTTATACCAGTAATAAGCTTCATCAGCCCTACTGCCGGAAAATTTTTTCTGCTCCTTCTGCTCATCAACCACCACCTGCTTGAGCCGAACCTCTTCTACCAACGCCAGGTAGGTATCTGAAGATTCCAACTCGCCCTCAGTTTGAGTTAGACTTTCTCGAATCTGTTTTTCCGTGCCCTCAATTTTAGCGTTGACCGCTTTCCATTTTCCTTCCGCTACAGCAAACTGCTCCTTAAAATACTGATTTTGATAAGTCTTGAACCCTCGGCGCGCATACTCGTCGTCCCAAAATGCCCAAAGCGTGACAAAAAGCGTTACCGCTGAAACCAGAAAAAAGAGGAAGCTGTACGAGGTATGCTCGTCAAATTCCCCTTCTTTTAAATCTTGTTTTTGCTCTTCTTCTGCCAATATATTTTCCGATCCAGAATCTGTTAAATATTAAACCAAGGTGTCACCCATACATACTTGATATTGAAGCCCAGCCTGAGCACAATCTTGATAACAATACTTACCATAATCAGGAGAAGTTGAATCTTTAAGAACATTCTCATGAACCCAACGCTCTTAAGCGCCTTGCGTTCCATGAAAAAATAGACCGCTGTGCCTATCGCAAAATACCCCGATACCACCATTCCCCCAAATAACATGGCCCCATTATAGGTCCGCACCCCAAACGCATAGGGCAAATCCACACTCGTTAAGGCCACGACCTTATGAGGATCCCAATATTGCCAAGGCATAAACAGGTTCCAACCCGGTCCCCTCAGGAAAACTCCCATAATGATCAGAGCGATCCAGAGTACCAGAAAGCCAAAGCAGTAAACCCAAATCGCCACTTTCCTTTCGTGATAAGTGTAATACCCGTTTCCTTTAGGGTTCACATCCAAATAGGGGATCAACATCAGTCCAACAATTATAAGGACGGGAGCCACAACACCGGCAAACCAGGGATCAAAATAAACGAGGATGTCCTGTAGCCCAAGAAAGTACCAGGGCGCCTTGGAAGGGTTTGGGGTTTTTGTTGGATTAGCAGCTTCTTCCAATGGCGCATCAATAACAATAGACCATACCGCAAGCGCTACAATAGTAAGAATTGCGCAAAGAAACTCCAGCCGGACCAGATAAGGCCATACATGGAGTTTTTCCGGAACTGCTTCTATTTTTTTCTTGGGTGCAATTGCCGCTTCAGCCATTTTTTCCTATCCTCCTATAAAAAATCTACCCCTTTAAAGAGGGCCAGAAATTCCACCATCCTTGCGGATTCGCCAGAAATGAACAATCATCAAGGCCCCGGCTATCAAAGGAATAAATATACAGTGCAGCACGTAAAACCTTAGCAGAGCAGGAGGTCCTACAACACTACCTCCAATCAGCAAGGAACGGGCATCGTACCTAGGAGTCGCCCCGACAAATTCCGCAAAGGGACCTTCATTTCCCAAGAATGGGGTTGCGCGTGCCATGTTGGTCCCTACCGTGACCGCCCACATCGCCAACTGATCCCAAGGTAGAAGATAGCCAGTAAAACTAAGTAACAGAGTGAACGTAACCAGAAACACCCCAATGACCCAGTTAAACTCTCTTGGCGGTTTATACGAACCAGTTAAAAAGACCCGGAACATATGCAGCCACACAGTGATGACCATTGCGTGAGCTGCCCAACGATGCATATTCCTCATGAGCATGCCGAAGGGGACATCGTATTGCAGGTACTTCATATCGTAATAAGCATATTCACCAACCGGTCGG
This sequence comes from Nitrospinales bacterium, assembly GCA_965263085.1. GTDB lineage: Bacteria > Nitrospinota > Nitrospinia > Nitrospinales > VA-1 > LS-NOB. Next base: position 323,914 of record OZ253582.1, on the reverse strand, counting down.
TAATAAAACATAAGTATCACCCCAGTCACAACGGTGGAAAGAAACAGGAGAAAAGTGATTCCTCCCATGCACCAAGTGAATTTGATTCGCAGAGCGTGACGATGAATCTTTACCGGATGAAGATGCAACCAGACATTACTGGCAATCTGCAGAACACGGTTTCGAGGTGTGTCCGCGTAACCATGCCGGAAGGTAGATGTCCATACCTGTGACTCTGTAATTTCTTTAGCAATTTCAGTGAATATTTTGCCACTCTTAATTTTCTCCATCAATTCTGCAATACTCGGAATCTGTGGTGAATTACTTGCCAAAACTCAATCCTCCATTAAAACGGAATTTGACTCCCTTTTACCAACCCACTTTCGGCTGGAATAACAACCAACCATTAAACAAAAAGTTTCGAACCTGGTTTGCCCCACTCATCTTTTTCAAAAAGAAATTTCTTACTTTTATCAATAATGATCTGCCCATCTGGGGCCAAAGCAATTTTTAACCGTTCCAAAGGCCTTGGTGCCGGACCCTCGAAGTTTATCCCCTCTTTGGTAAAGCCACTACCGTGACAGGGACACTTATATTTGCTTTCTGTTTTCAGCCAACGGGGAGTACACCCTAAATGAGTGCATAACGCAAAAATTACATAAATACCTTCATTATCCCGAACAATCCAAACACGTTGGTCTTTAACATATTTGGTGCTAACCTCACCTACCGTGTAGTCACTGGGGTTTCCCGCCTTGAATATCGGGGAAGGCTCAAAGAGAACACGCGGGAAAAGCAGTCGAACAAAATACAGGGAGGACAACCCAAGGGAACCCAAGAACGCAGCCCACCCTGCTAACGAGAAAAACTCCCGGCGCGACCAGATAGTGTTCTGCGCCTCACCTTCCTTTGTACTCTTGGATGCTGATTTCTCTTTCGTCTCTGCTTCAGCCATAAGCTCAATAATACCTAATTCTATAAGGATTCAGTGACTTTTCAAGACCCAGTCAACAACCCCAAATAGACTGTCAAAGTTTTGGTTTTTAACATAATAAAAATATCGAGTCAAGGCAAGAAGTAATTGACCCGAAACTGCCTTTTTTATGGGGATTTCAAGGCCCTCAAACAATTCCGCGCCGCTTGGTATAAGCCACTAATTTTTGCCCCTTCAGAAGTGATGGAACTTGCTAGATTACCCACCGTGGTTCCCTTTTTAATCAACAATAAAAGTATAGGGATCCAATCAGCGGCTTGGTCCGAAATAATCTGTACTCCAACAATCAAACGTGATCTTTTATCTGCAACTATTTTGTATTTTCCCCTCGTTTTTGGAAAGAATATATTTTCGGCGCCTGTGAAGTCTTCCTCGAATACCCCCTCGACAGGATGAAACCCTTGATGAAGGGCTGTTTTCATAGAACACCCCACATATGCCACATCAGGAATCAGGCGAGCAACCTGTGAAACCCACTCCCGGTTCAATGTCTTTTTTTTACCCATGGCATTTTCTGCGGCAACTTTACCCTCTTCCTGAGAAAGCGTATCGCTGGTCAACTCTCCAGTTATACTTCCCACCGCATATACACCGGGTAAGCTTGTCATCATGGAATCATCTACAAAGACTTTTTGATGTTCTCCCAAGCGAATCCCAAGTTTTTCAGCAACCTTATTTTCTCCCATCCCCTCCCGGCCCTCGGCAATAACTATCTGATGGACCGAGAATTTAACACCCGTCTCCAAAGTAATTTCAAGCTCATCTCCATTTTTATAAATTGAAATCAACTTCTTACCCGGAAGGATTTTAATTTTTTTCTCCTGAAACTGGCGCTCTATCGCAACATTAAAATCTTCATCCATTTTTGGAAACAGCTCTTTTTGTTCGTAACAAAGAAAAACTTTACATCCTCTTTTATGAAGGCCTAGTGCCGTTTCACTGGCAAAGAGGCCCCCGCCTACGACAAGAACTTTTTCAGGAAGTGCCGCAATCCGAGGAATCTCGTCAATAGATATTACAATCCCCTCTTCATAAGGTAAGGTGGTAGAGAATCTAGGATCAGAACCATAAGCCAGAATCACCGACCTTCCCGTTAAGAGCAAATGTTCACCATCGCTTTTTTCAACATTAACCTCTGTTGGACTCGCAAGCCTTCCCTCTCCTTCAACGACAGAAACGCTTGCGGCATCAAGTTTTTCTTTCACGGATTGAGAATATTGCTCAGCCTCAGAGTGCAAAACCTTTCTATATTCTTCCCAACTTACCGAAAGTACAATGGGGCACCGCCTTTCAACAAAGAGCGCGTTTCTTCTCTGAAAAGCGGCTTGACCTAAAGATTTTTTTTCTACCAGGCAGACGCTTCCACCTAACTCCGCCACCCTGAGAGCGGCAGAAATCCCGGTCAGCCCTCCTCCCAAAACCAATACATCAAATTTCTCCATGTAATCACACCGACCAAAAATGAAGGGGAATACTAATATCTTTCACTCGCAAGATTCATATACAATAAGTCTACAACACTCATGTCTAACTATATCAAGTTAATCGCTGCAACAACGGTAATAAGAACCAAGCCTATAGAAGCAACAACAGCATGCAATGTTACATTGAGCTTTCGAGTGAACGGCACAATAAGAAGGAGGTAGCCAAAAACAATATAAGCAAAAACAGAAACCCGTTCAATCTGGTAAAGATGAAATAAAAACAAGACATAACTTGCTATTACTGCCCCAAAAAGCAGGCGATGAAACTGGTAACCCTTTTTCCGCTTGTCACTGGGAAGAATACTGACGCCCACAATAATATTGGCAATGGTTAAGAGTAACGCAAAAAATATGGACAGAAAGCCCGGTGAGGAGAATAAATTTTCTAAGGTAGTAGGAGGCATTCAATATGAGGAACAACAAAAAAATAGATGTAACAAACTGGATAAAATTTTACAAATCCATCACAACTTGATTGGCTCATTATTTTAGCTCTATACATGGCTTTTTGTCGGCTCGTTCAAACAAGCTCAATTCTGTATCATCCTTACCGACAATAGCACCACTTATATAGTGTATTGTCATTAATTTTTAGTGATCTATACCCAAAATCAAAAGCGCCCATTCCTCTTTGTAACGCTTGTACTCATGAATCATCTGCTCTAACTTTAATAGATTTTTTAGACTTTTGTTTATTAATCACCACGAACACTCATTGAAAAAATCAGAGACTACGGGTGTTTAAAATTGGTGCCGACGGGGAGAGTCGAACTCCCACGGATTTCTCCATACGCCCCTCAAGCGCACGTGTCTACCAGTTCCACCACATCGGCACTGGGAAAAGGTGGTTTTAATTCGAAGAATTGTCAGATGAGCCTTGAGGCTCTGTGCCCTTGTCAGGAAGAGACTCTTCAATACCTTGAATAACAGAGCTTGATTTCTTGTTGTTCGAAAAGGTCGCCAAGGTCAAAGAGGTAACCATAAATAAAATAGCGATTCCCGTTGTCAGTTTGGTAAGAAAATTTCCAGCCCCACTACTGCCAAACATAGTCTGACTACTACCTCCACCAAGCCCAGACCCCATTGCCGCACCCTTGCCCGCCTGTAAAAGAACGGTGAGGATCAAACAAAAAGCTGCAAATACATGCAATACTGTTACTATTGTATTCATTAATTTTTCAAAGTTATTAATTTATTACAAATTATACATCCAGAATTTTTAATTATGACTAAAAACCTGTTACGGAGCAAGGAAGGATTTGATAATAGCATAAAATGACTCAAAATTCAGGCTCGCCCCGCCGACCAGCGCACCATCTATTTCTTCCTCGCCCAAAATTTCTTTACAGTTTTCAGGGGTCAAACTCCCACCATAAAGAATCCTCGTGCCAATCTTTTCAGAAAATCCATGGTCCTCAAATAAAAATTTTCTGATAAATTTATGGATTTCAACAGCCTGCCCCGGAGTGGCATTGATGCCCGTTCCAATTGCCCAAATCGGTTCATAGGCGATTGTCAGATGGGCTATATTCTCACCAGACAAACCAGCCAGACCTCCTGACAATTGAGTTTCGATAACATTCAAAGTTTCCCCCATCCTTCTCTGCTCCTGGGTCTCCCCAATGCAAACCACAGCATTAACTCCCCTCTGTACGGCAAGATGAACCTTTTTATTAACCTCTGCATCCGTTTCGCCGAATAACTGGCGCCTTTCTGAATGACCTATCAACGCATAATCACATCCCACATTCTTTAACATCTCAAGCGATACTTCCCCTGTATAGGCGCCCTTGTCTTCAGAATAAAAATTCTGTCCTGCCAAACCTAGCCTCGAACCTTTTATAATCTGGTTAACCGGATATAGCGAAGTAAATGGAGGAGCTATGACGACTTCTGCTCCTTCGATGGCCAATAATCTGTCAACAAGGGATTGAGCCATATCACAGGCTTCGGGAGCCAGCATATTCATTTTCCAGTTGCCGATGACAAGCGGGATAGTCACACCTTTATCCTGACAGGGAATATAAAAATGAACTGGGCATCGAAGGTATCAGCTTATAAACTTCAGAAGATCTTTAACCCTGCTGGAGTAGCCCCACTCATTGTCATACCAGGCTAAAACCTTCACCATATTACCTTCAATAACTTTGGTGGAAATTCCATCAACGACTGAAGAACAGGAATCTCCATTAAAATCAATAGATACCAAGGGTTTTTCTTCAACCCGCATTATTTTATTCAAATACCCCTGAGATGCACCCGTTAAAGTCTGATTAACCTCCCTAGCATTGGTATTTTTCTCCACCTCAACCACCAAGTCGATCAAAGAAACATTAGGAGTCGGAACACGAATGGCCATACCATCCAGCTTGCCTTTAATTTCTGGTAAAACCAACGAAACCGCTTTTGCTGCACCAGTAGTAGTTGGAATCATCGAAAGGTTGGCCGCCCTAGCCCGTCTCAGATCTGAATGAGGCAAATCCAGAATTTTCTGGTCATTTGTATACGAATGAATGGTCGTCATCAGTCCCTTTTTAATCACGAAGCTTTCATGGAGAACCTTGGCGACCGGGGCCAGGCAGTTTGTAGTGCAGGAAGCGTTGGAAATAATTTGATGGTCGGAAGAAACGTATGAGCCCTCATTCACGCCCAAAACGATAGTCACGTCCGGATCTTTTGCCGGTGCTGAAATAATAACTTTTTTTGCGCCTGCTGTAATATGCTTACTGGCCGCATCACGCTCGGTGAACAACCCTGTAGACTCAATAACAATATCCACGCCTAGTTCTTTCCAAGGAAGATTACCGGGATCGCGTTCAGCGATAATTTTTATATGCCTCTCGTCTATTATCAATCCCTCAGAATCAGACTGCACTTCATGAGAGCTAATCCCTTGGATGGAATCATATTTAAAAAGGTGTGCCAACGTAGCAGAATCGGTCAAGTCATTGATGGCCACGATTTCAAAATCCGAGCACTCCAGATCATTCAATATGCATTTCAATACCGCCCTACCGATACGCCCAAAACCATTAATCCCAACCTTCGTTGTCATTTTCCTTAAACAGCCTTTCAAGAAAACTTATTGAAAATATGTGAGTTAAACTAATCGAGGGTAGCAAAACAACAGGAAAGCTCAATCACTTAGAAACTAGAGGGAGTATGCAAAATTTACAAATTCAAGTCAACACAAACCTCTAAGTAATCTTAAAATCAAAAACGGGAGGGACTACTCCACCGCAAAGCTGATTCAATTCTGCCATCACCATGTCCGTCAATATTTTGTTAAAATTAATTTCGGATATTACCCACTTAAAATCATAGTATTTTAATAAGTTCTATATAAATATTAAGTCAACTTTGTGGCCCTCTACCCGCTTTAATGGAGCGAATCATCTCGACCACGGCATTTTCCATACCCACATAGACCGCCTGCCCCACTATGAAGTGACCAATATTAAGCTCTTCAATTTCAGGGATCGCAGCAATCGCCTTTACATTCTCATAATTCAAACCATGCCCGGCAAAAACCTTCAATCCATTTTCAGTGGCTCTTGCAGCACTCTTCCGTATTCGTTCCAGTTCAGCTTCAGTTTCTTGAGCCGATTCAAGCTCAGTGTATTGACCGGTATTGATTTCTATACTATCGGCCTTTATTCTTTTTGAAGCATCCACCTGTTTCGCATCAGGATCAATGAACAGACTGAACAAAATCCCTCTGCCATGCATCTTTTCCCCGATTTCTGATAATAATTTTTCATAGGAGTAAACATTGAGACCTCCCTCCGTTGTGATTTCCTGGCGTTTCTCCGGGACTAGAGAAACTTGATAGGGTTGAATCTCTAAGGCCAATTCAACCATCTCCCGTGTGGGAGCCATTTCCAGGTTCAACGAGGTTCTAATCCCTTTTCGAATAATTCGCACATCATCATCCTGAATATGGCGGCGGTCTTCTCTCAAATGGATGGTGATCCCCTGGGCTCCGGCCTTTTCTGCCAACAAAGCCGCTTTTAGTGGACTCGGCCCAACGGTCTTTCTGGCTTCACGGATAGTGGCAACATGGTCCACATTTACAAATAAACGGATCATTTTTTTTCCTTCATAATTGCTGTAGCGACTTTTACGGCCCGGAGGGTGGCCTGAACATCATGAGTGCGAATTATGGATACCCCCTGCGTTAACCCGAATACGGTTGCAGAAAGTGAACCTTCGAGTCTTTCTTCAGCAGGAACATTTAAAATGTTTCCTATCAAGGACTTTCTTGAAACCCCTAAAAGTACTGGCTTGCCTAACTCACTCAGCTTGTTTAGATTTTTCAATATTAAAAGATTATGGGAATCTGTTTTACCAAATCCTATACCGGGGTCTATGGCGATTTTTTGCGGATCAATTCCGGTGGAAACAGCAATGTTTACACTCTGCCGCAAATACTCTGAAACTCCGGTCAACACATCCGCATATTGCGGATCCTCCTGCATGGTTTCCGGCAAACCCTGCATATGCATCAAAATTACTCCAGCACGAAACCGTGAAATCGTTTTGGCCATTTCCTCAGACCGTTGCAGACCCGTTATATCATTGATGATGCTGGCACCGGCTTGCAGTACTTCATGGGCAACAGCCGGTTTGTAGGTATCTACCGAAATCGGAACATTAGCGATTTCGACAAGTTTTATCAACACAGGAAGCAAGCGATCTAACTCTTCTTGCTCTGAAATTGGAACAGAGCCTGGTCTGGAGCTTTCTGCACCAATATCCAAAATATCTGCACCCTCCGCAATCATTTTCTCTGCAACACTGAGCGCCTGCTCAATGGTTCCACACCGACTCTCTCTGTAGAATGAGTCAGAGGACAAATTGATAATACCCATCACTGACGCTTCTTCCCCTTGATGAGGAAATCTGAATGGGATCATAAGTAGGACCCAAAAATAAGCCATCGCTCTCTTGGGAAGAGCAATTTATCTCGGTAAAAGAGCCCTTGCCCAATTGTCTCTGGGCGTGGCCTAGAAACCAAAAACTCCACACTCCGGCACTAAGCCAGCTAAAATGTGGAGTTTATCGGAAACAAATTTTTATTTAAAGAATGTAATCAGGCAGGTGCAGGATCAGGCATCCCACCGCCTCCCAGAAGTCCCTCTTCTAGCTCTGTTTTAGTTTTTAGCTTTTCAGCAGGAACCTCTGGCTTTATTTCTTGCGACTCCCCACCACCAGAAGGATCAGGGTCTATATCACTTTCCCCATCAACAATATTTTTAACCTCCTCCGCGTTCAGGGTTTCTCTTTCCAGCAGAGCCTGAGCTAGATTTTCCAAGGTACTACGATTTTGTCCCAGTAATTCGGTGGCCCGGTTGTATCCACCCATAACCAGCGTTTTGACCTCCTGGTCTATCAATTTAGCCGTTTGATCACTAAAGTTTTTCTGGGAAGAAAAGTCCTTACCTAAAAATACCTGCTCTTCCTTTGTGCCATAGGTAAGAGGACCCATTTTCTCACTCATTCCCCATTCGCAGACCATTTTTCGGGCCATTTCTGTAGCCCGTTCAATATCGTTCCCTGCACCGGTGGTCATTTCACCAAGGCAAATTTCCTCTGCACACCGCCCGCCCATCAATATAGCAAGGCTATTATAGAGGTAATTTTTTTGATACGTGTGTTGTTCATCTATCGGTAACTGCATGGTTACTCCCAAAGCACTTCCTCTTGGGATGATGGTCACTTTATGGATTGGGTCCGTTCCAGGCAAAAGCACAGCCACAAGAGCATGCCCTGCTTCATGATAGGCTGTCGTTTTTTTCTCTTTCTCGGAAATAACCATACTCCTCCGCTCTACTCCCATCATGACCTTATCTTTAGCCTCTTCAAAGTCCTCCATAGCTACGGCTTTCTTGTCACCTCGCGCGGCTAACAGAGCAGACTCATTGACAAGGTTAGCCAGATCCGCACCAGTAAACCCCGGGGTTCCCCTAGCAATGATTTTCAGGTCCACTTCATCAGTAAGCGGAACTGTAGAGGTATGAACTTTCAAAATTCCTTCCCGGCCTTTGACATCAGGACGACTAACAACGACTTGTCGATCAAACCGTCCCGGCCTCAACAAAGCCGGATCCAGAACATCAGGACGGTTGGTTGCAGCGATAAGAATAACGCCCTCATTATTTTCGAAACCATCCATTTCGACCAGAAGCTGGTTAAGAGTCTGTTCCCGCTCGTCATGGCCGCCGCCTAAACCAGCACCACGATGCCGACCAACAGCATCAATTTCATCAATAAAAATCAAACATGGGCTGTTCTTTTTACCTTGCTCGAACAAGTCGCGAACCCGTGACGCACCAACCCCAACAAACATTTCAACAAAGTCAGAACCGCTGATGCTAAAAAACGGAACGTTCGCTTCGCCAGCAATAGCACGAGCTAAAAGAGTCTTTCCAGTACCTGGAGGGCCAACAAGTAATACCCCTTTGGGAATCTTGCCTCCCAATTTACTGAACTTCTGAGGCTCCTTTAGAAACTCAATAATTTCATGAAGCTCTTCTTTCGCCTCATCAACACCTGCAACATCTTTAAATGTGGTTTTATTTTTTGTATCATTCAGCAGTCGGGCGCGACTCTTTCCAAAAGACAGAGCCTTGCCTCCACCTGCCTGCATCTGCCGCATGAAAAATATCCAGATTCCCAATAACAAAATCATAGGGAACCATGAAATAAGAATGCTCATATACCAGCTTGTTTGCTCAGGAGGCACCACAACAATCCGAACACTTTTCTCCCTGAGTGATTTGATGATATCTGGATCTTTTGGTGGAGCGGTTGTTTGAAAAGCCTGACCATCCATATATTTGCCGCTGATGCTATCACCATGAATCACTACTTCAGTGACTTGTCCCTGCTCGACCTGATCCATGAAGTCACTGAAAACCACTTCCGATTGAGGGGCTAAAGGCTGATTGAATATATTGAATAAAGCGATCAGAACGATACCGATCACTAACCAGAGCGCTAAGTTTTTATAGAATTGATTCAAAATCATCTCCTCATAGTGTTATTTCTGCTCACAATGGGTCTCTGTAAGCTTACCACAAAAATACTTTTTGTTGCCTTCTTTATCAAAATTTTAAAGCCCTTTTCCTTCGATAAAAAGCACCTTTTTCGTATTTTTAGCAACACAGAATTGATTAGAGGTTCTCTCTCCATATACCCAGATAATATGGTCTTCGCCATTTGTCAATATGGGAATAGAAAGTCTTTTTTCACGAGGGATCTTTTGGTCAATAAAGTAAGATTTCACTTTTTTGTGTCCCTGCATGCCCAATGGCATAAAACGATCGCCAGCCTGGAAAAACCGAATCCGAATGTCTTCTCCAGTCTTATCAAAGTCGAAATAAGCCTGTTTTTTATCACGCGGTTTCGGCAAATACACAGACGGCCCAATAAGTTGCGCATCGAGTTGAATTCCTAATTGAGGAAGACTCGTTATACCCGGAACCTCCAGCTTAATCGTTTTTTTGTCAATTTCAGGAGAGGAATTATCATCCTCGAACAAGGAAAAGCTCATCGTTCCATACCCACATATCACCCGTACATTCCTAGGAAGTTTTAACCTACTCCCCACGCGGGCACGGGAAAAAAGATTGAGAATTTGCCGAGCATGTGAAGCTGTGATTTCACGCAAGCTTCCGGTTAGTCGATAAAAAGCTTCGCGAATCAGCCGCCTCTTCATTGCCTGAGGCTGCCTCTCAAATTCGGTCACCTCAAAGCGTAGGTTCCCGTTCTCGGTTGTCACAAGTTGTGAATAAAGTTCACGGGTTTTTCCTGACATCCAGTGCTCTTCCCCACGGGCGATTTCTGCCAAACTTAACAGGTTTCCTACAATATCCTTATTGAAGGTATTTAGAAAAGGAATGACTTCATGGCGGATTTGATTTCTTAGATATTTTTTTTCGTTATTCGAGGAGTCCGTGCGATAAGTCAGGCCTCTATCATTTAAAAACTGTTCTAATTCTGACCGGGTGCAGCGCAAAAGAGGTCGAATCACATACCCTCTTACCTCCGGTATCCCCGCAAGCCCTCTCAGTCCTGTTCCTCTCAACAGGTTAATCAAAACCGTTTCAACCTGATCATTTGCAGTATGCCCTAGGGCAATCTTGTTCCCCTTAACAGACATCAGGGTTTTTTCCAAAAACCGATACCTTAAAATACGGGCGGATTCCTGGAAAGAAGATTTTAGAGAAGATTTTTCCCCGACCACATCTATCTCACCGATAAAAACAGGAAGGAAAAGCTTCTCCGCCACTTTCTCAACAAACCTTGCGTCTTCATCAGATTCCTCGCCACGAGTCAAATGATTTAAATGTGCAACAAATAATTTATAGTCAAGCTTCTTCGAGAATTGTTGCAAAAGGTAAAGCAACGCCAGTGAATCGGCACCGCCGGAAACAGCTACTAAAACCTTGTCTCCCGGCGCGATTAATTTAATAATTTCTGACTTCACCCTTTTTAAAAATTCTGGCATGAATTTTTGCCCAAGCAGATAAATCTTGGAGGATTAACCATCCAGATGTTAAGCGTGACATCCGAAGGAAGAAGGAGTGCTTAATAAAAAACCACTCATTTTTTAATCACAATTTACCCCTTCTTTTAAAAATACCCATTGATACGCTTCTTAATAAATATGGACCGATATTCCCTGTTTATAATGCAGAACAAAAAGTAAAAGAACTCAAAAGGAAAATAGAGGCGGAAAATATAAAACAACCTAAAACTTAAAATAGCCTCGTAGAGCTAAAGACGATTCAAAAGCTTTTCTTTACGCTTTCTATATTCTTGTTCAGATATCTTGTTTTGGTCTCGTAATTTTTTAATCTGTTTGAGTTTTTCCTCCAGAGATTCAAGCTTAAAACTTTTGTATACCCCAGAGCCTCTTTTCGGTTTCTCAACAGACTTATACATTTCTTCCCATTTTTTCTGCAAAGCTTCCTGCCCTGAATTGACTCTCGCACTCAGCTTCTTTTTTGCTTTTATTTCACGATTGGGTTTCTTTTTATCTGATTCTCTTGAAACCATGCTCTTATTTTTATCAGGGGCGTCAAATAAATTCACTTCAATAAAGGCTGCTTTTTTTAATTCTTTCATCCAATCGTCATAACCATTTTTTTGCTGTTCCATACCAAGAATCTGAGTAATACGATCCTTAACCTCTTTTAATGTTAAAGTTTTACCAGGCAAAACCTCCTCAACCTTGATGATATGGTAGCCATATTCCGTTTCTACAATGTCACTGACCTGCCCTAGCTTTAAACTGAAGACTGCCTCTTCGAACTCGCGAACCATTTTACCTCTCACTACAAAACCCACGTCCCCTCCATCGCCGGCAGAAACATCTTCCGAATATTGCGTGGCAAGCTCGGCAAAGTTCTCTCCATTTCGAATCTTACCGAGGACTTTTTTTGCCTGCGCCAGCTTTGTCTTTCTATTTGCCTCAGAAGAGCCACGCTCGGCAATAAAAAGGATATGTCTAACTCGCACTTGGGCATCTGTCCAAAACTCATTCTGGTGTTCGCTATAATACTGATTGATACTTTTATCACTGACTTTCACCCGGTTACCGATTTCAAACCGAGTAATTTTTGAAACCAGTATCTGGTCACGAATATGATTCCTATAGGAGCTTAAGGTACTCCCTTCCCGTTCCAACATTTCCTGTAACTGCCCATCGACAAGACCATTCTTTTTCGAAATATCCTTCACTGCTGCATCAATGGAATCTTCATCAACGACAAAACCAAGTTTTTTCCCTTCCTGAAGTTGAAGCCTTTCGTCAATAAGCATATCAAGTGCTTCTTTTAATAATTCCTCTTCAGATATACTCACAGGAGACCGTACATACTTCTGTCGCAAAAGGTCAGCCCTCTCTTCAATAGAGCTTAAGGTAATGATCTCGGTATTCACTTTCGCCGCCACCTTGTCAAACAGCTTGGCGTGAGCTGGAAATAACCCAAGCGCCAACATCAAAGGCAAGGTAAAACTCGTTTTAATTAATTTTTTTAAGAAAATCATAGTTAACCTTAATCGTCGATTTTTTCTTTAACTGAATCATCCATTCCTGAAAAGCTTTATCTTGAATATCCTGGAGCAAAACCTGTTCAATCTGTTTTTTTGATTCATCGAAGCTCATTTTTTGGTCTTCAATTTTATCAACAACCTTAAACAGATGAAAACCATAAGGAGTGAGAATAATGTCACTAACACCATTAATTTTCAGCTTAAAAACATTATCAAATTCTTCAGGCATTTGACCGGCTTCGAAATAACCCAAATCTCCTCCTCGAACTCCTTCAGGGCCCAGCGAATATTCTTTGGCTAGACCTGAGAAGTCTTTTTGCTTCGACTGCAATTCTTTTTGAATTTGGCGAATCTCTTCTTCGGTCTCGACCATAATATGAAGAGCTCTTACCTGCTCGTTTTTATGAAATCTGGTTTCATTGGCCTCAAAATAACGAAGTATTTCATCATCTCTCACTGATACTTTAGTATTGACAAAATTGTTAATCAATTTATTTATCAGCATGTTGTTTTCTATCGCGCTTTCCCATTCTTTGCGAGACAATCCTTCAAACTCCAGCCGTTTATAAAATGAGTTTTCAGGGTACCCAATCTCAGCTTTCGATAGCGCTTCATCCAACTCTTCCTGACTGATTTCGATATTTTGCTTTTTGGCTTCTTGTAAAAAAAGGATATTCTGTATTATTTGCTCCAAGGCTCTGTTTTTAAGCCAGATTAATTCTTCTTCTGTGATTTCTCTTGTTCCCTGAACCCGGAATTTCTTTTTATGAGCTTTAAATTCCGTCTTGAACCGATCCAGAGAAACTTCTTCATTGTTGATAGTTACGATGGCAACACTAGCACTCAATTCATCCTGCGAAGAATTATTTGAGCAAGAAACAACACTCAGACATATCCCTAAAGCAATTTCTGCCACCCATTTATTTTTTATCAATTTTTCAACTCAACGGATTGTAACGAATGCACCAGCTTCTGGAGATAACTTCCGATAAGTTTTAAATCTGCCTTCCATCCCTTACGATCTAAACGAATACTAATTTTGTACTCTGACTGGATACTCAAACGTTCATCAAACATGGAAGTTAATGCTTGTGGGTTGATGGGTGTTGAAGGTAACAGGTGTAAGGTGACTTCATTTTGTTTTATTTGAATTTTTGATATATGGATCTGCTGGCAAAATATGCGTATCTTCAGCAAAGCCAGAAGTTTTGCTGCTGGTTCAGGGTGCGGGCCATACCGATCTACCAATTCACTTGCTATAGTCAGGCCCTCGTCATGCCCACTAGCCAACTGTATCCTCCGGTAAAAATCCAGACGCTGGTTCAGGTCCGGGACATAATCATTTGGAATAAATCCTTTTACCATTAAATCCAGTTCCGTCTCAATACGTGAATCGGTTTTTTCCTCACGGATACCTTTCACCGTGTCCTCAATTAATTTGCAATAAAGATCAAAACCAACCGACGTGATGTGACCGGATTGGTTGTGCCCCAGCATGTTACCCACTCCGCGGATTTCCATATCACGAGCCGAAAGCTGAAAACCCGCCCCGAGTTCGCTCATTTCCTCAATCGCACCAAGACGTTTGCGGGACTCATCGCTCAAACCCCCTGTTCCCGGGATCAACAGATAGGCATATGCCTGATGCTTGTATCGCCCAACCCTGCCGCGTAATTGATAAAGCTGGGCCAACCCAAACTGATCGGCACGATTGATAATGATGGTGTTGGCGGAGGGAATATCAAGCCCAGACTCGACAATGGATGTACTCAGCAAAAGATCTACATCCTTATCCATAAATTTTTTCATCACCTTTTCCAATTGGTGCTCCGGCAACTGGCCATGGGCAATATCTATTTTCACTCCAGGAACCACTCTTCGAATCATTTCGGCAATAGAATGAATACTGCAAATTTTGTTATGCACAAAAAACACCTGCCCGCCTCGGTCTATTTCTCTCATGATTGCTTCACGTATGACTTTTTCGTCAAACTTCCGAATAAAGGTTTTAACTGCAAGCCGGTCAACAGGAGGTGTTTCGATGATGCTCAAATCACGCACTCCCATCAGTGAGAAATGCAGGGTACGGGGAATCGGTGTCGCAGTAAGTGTAAGAATATCTACAGAGTTTCTAAACTTTTTTAGTTTTTCTTTATGTTTAACGCCAAACCGTTGCTCCTCATCAATAATGATCAAACCGAGAGAGGCAAACTCCACATCCTTCGACAACAATCGATGCGTCCCTATAATAATATCAACATTGCCTTCTTTCAGCTCCATCAAGGTTTCTTTTTGTTCACGCGGAGTGCGGAACCGGTTAACCAAATCAACATTAATCGGGTACTCGCGAAAGCGTTCACGGAAGGTCTGCAAATGTTGTTGAGCAAGAATCGTGGTTGGTACCAATACAGCAACCTGTTTTTTATCCAGAACCACTTTGAAGGCTGCCCGCATGGCGACTTCTGTTTTCCCATAACCCACATCCCCGCAGATTAGCCTGTCGGTAGGCTTATCTTTTTCCAGATCCGCTTCCACATCCTCAATGGCTTGCAATTGATCCTCGGTTTCTTGATACTCGAACGCATCGGCAAACTCCCGCATCATAAGTGTATTGTGCGAATAAGAGTGACCGCTGGCCAGTTCCCGGGAAGCATAAAGTTTCAGCAAATCCTCTGCCATTTCTTGAATTGCTTCTCTGACTTTTTTCTTCTGGAGCTTCCAGGCGACTCCCCCCATTTTGCTCAATGGCGGTGGAGTTTCTGCTGATCCTACGTATTTTTGAACCAGCCCCAGCGCTTCCATCGGCAGATATAATTTTTCATCATCGGCATACACGATTTCTAAAAATTCTCCACCACCCACCCCGGTTTGCAGTTCTCGTGTTCCCTGATACAGTCCAATGCCATAATCAATATGCACCAGAAAATCACCCTCCTTTAGATCTCTTAGTCCTCGCTGAAAAACTTGCGAGCAGGGTTTTCTGCGGTGCCGGTGCTTATGGGTCCTGCCAAATATTTCATGCTCAGCAATGAAAATCTGGTTGAATAATTTTAATTGAAAGCCTTCACTGATTCGTCCAATATCCACATCGACTTCCAGCCCCCAATCATGAAGTAACTCATGAATACGGCGAACCTGCCTCTTTGTAGGTGCCACCACCACCACTTTATTTTCATCTTTCTGCCATTTAAGTACCTGTTCACTGAAAGCTTCAAACCTTCCCGCCAAGGAAGGAATAGGTTTCATCTCTAGGCCAAGAGTGTAATCCGACTTATCATCTGAAGTTTTCAGGCTGTTCAAGGCCATGCACCCATTAAATTTTGTCACGTGTTTTTTGAACATATCCATTGTCAAATACAATTCTTCTGGAGAGGCTGCAATATCCCCATTTTCCATAGCCATATGATATTCGGTCTCAATGAGATTTTGAAATTGCTCAGATTTATCCTGCAATCGGTCCTCCTCCTCAAGCACAATCAGGGAATCCCTGTCTAAATAGTCAAACAACGTTTCGCCAGCAGAATAGAAAAAAGGAGCTAGATATTCCATACCGGAAAACACCCCGAGATGCTGAATTTTTTCTAGGAGTTCCTTCAAGGCCAACCTGTCGCTCTCATTTTTCCTGGCGAAACTGTTGATGGCCTCTACGCCCTGCCTTTTTTCTGCCTCGTTTAAGCAAAGCTCTCGCACAGGAAAAATATTCACGCTTTCCAATTCATTGGTAGAAACCTGAGATAGCACATCAAACTCTCTAATCGATTCCACTTCATCGCCAAAAAATTCAACCCGAATCGGGTTTATTCTACTGGGCTGAAAGAAGTCTATAATACTCCCCCGCACGCTGAACTCTTCCTTGTTTTCCACCAATGGAGAACGGACAAAGCCATTTTCGAAAAGACAGGCCTCCAAAAATTCCCGCTCCATGCTCATTTTACGGTCAACCCGAAAAACTAGTTTCTCCAGAATCGAGCGTGGCATAACTCTTTGCAGAGCTGCCTCCAAGGGTACAACCAGAATTAAAGTTTCCCCGATTCGAAGCCGGTTGAGGATGTCCAGCCTTTCTCCAGATATTTCGTTTAAAGGAGAAAGCGGTTCGTAGGGAAGAAGCTCCCAGGCAGGGAAAAAGCACAGCGGGTGCTTTATTTTATCAAGGCGAAAAAAATATTTAAGATCATCTAATAAAATCTCGCCTCGGTTTTGATCTGCGGTAAAAATGACCACAGGTCGGTTTTTAAGTTTGATTAATCGCGACAGAAAAAAAGCCCCCGAAGAACCTCTCAATCCTTCAACAACAACAGAACTTCCTGATTCTTCAGTCCATTTTTGAACCTGATGAGCTTGGAATGAAAAATCTCCACTCCCAATAACAGGGGTTGCCACCCTTTCATTCATAAATTAAAGCTCGCAGGATAAGTCATGCTGGTCTAGGATCTGAACCAACCTTTTCGGGAAGCAAAGGAATCCATTTAGGATCGCCCTTGGGTTTAAAGTTGACGCAAACAATAAAAGATGAACCTTCATAGAAGTTTAATTTGTAATTGCCCCCACCAAAACGCTCAAAAAGATATTCTTCAGGATCACCTCTGAAACTATCAAGCTCCTCTTTCGTGAATTTTGCGATTTCATAAAAATAGATAGCAACTCCCTCGAGAACTCCCGCAAGAAGGATACAATTAACCTGGCTGTATATTTCTTCAAAACGCTGGTCTAGTTCTTCCTGATTGGGGTACCTCTTCAACTCGCGTCTCAACTTTGGTTTATAGTAATCTCTGAATGCCTGCTTGATCCACATGGATAATAGTCTATCTAAGTGATAATTATAAAGCGGAAGGAATTTCACCAGAAACTAAACAGAGAATCACTATTAGCAAATAGTAAACTGTTATCTTGTACACAAGCGTTCTCGCGGCTCAATAAATCCTTGCTATCTGCCCCTCTGTCTTATCAACTCATTTACCTTCATGCCTCTCAGGGGTACACGGCAGCGGGAGGGGGAAAACCGCTATTGTGTTATAATACCTTATCATAACAAATTCCGTTGGCAGACATCACTATTTTCTCTTTAAATTCGTATGAATAACACAACAATATCCGTTGGCCTCGTACAAATGTCCTGTTCCATGGACGTGAGCAAAAACTTGGAAAACGCGGTGGGTTCTATTCGGGCCGGCTCGGAAAAGGGCGCGCAAATCATTTGTCTTCCTGAACTGTTCCTGACTCAATATTTTTGCCAAACGGAAAAGGTTGAAAATTTTTCTTTGGCCGAGCCTCTGCCGGGTCCAACGAGCGAAACACTCTCCAAGCTAGCAAAAGAGTTACAGCTGGTATTGGTTGTGCCTCTTTTTGAAAAGAGATCTCAGGGTATTTATCACAACACTGCAATTGTCATTGATGCAGATGGCAGCATAGCCGGAACCTATCGAAAAATGCATATCCCTAATGACCCTTGCTTCTTCGAAAAGTTCTATTTTACTCCTGGGGATATAGGGTTCAAAAGTTTTGCCACCCGTTACGGAAAAGTTGGGGTATTAATCTGCTGGGACCAGTGGTTCCCAGAAGCGGCTCGGTTAACCACCCTCTCTGGAGCACAGTTTTTATTCTACCCCACCGCCATCGGGTACCATGATGGAGATAAAAAAGTCTTTCAACAACAAATTTCCGCATGGGAAACCGTGCAAAGATCTCACGCTATATCCAATGGTGTTTTTTTAGGGTCAGTGAACCGAGTCGGTCGCGAAAACGCCCTGACCTTCTGGGGTCGATCCTTCATCTGCAATCCATTTGGAGAGATTATCGGACAAGCTGAAAATGAACCACAGATTGTGATTGCCCAATGCGCCCTGCCAGAAATCGAATCGACAAGACAAAACTGGCCCTTCTTAAGGGACAGAAGGGTCGATGCTTATCAGGACCTCTCTAAATTATATTTAGATACCGATGAATGAAATTTCCTTACCCACTGGCTATCGGATGCCAGCTGAATGGGAGCCTCATGCAGGCACTTGGCTGACATGGCCCCATAATCTAGAGACCTGGCTCGACCAGGATATAAAGCATATCGAGTTCGACTACCTGCAAATCGTCAAAGCTCTCACAGAAGGAGAAAAGACCCATATTTTGGTTCAGGATAAGTCCGCCGAGGAAGACCTGCATAAGAAACTGCAAGCCACCGGCGTAAACATGAGTCAGGTTTTCCTCTATGACATCCCCACCAATGATTTATGGATTCGTGACTACGGCCCTAATTTCTTGATTCGAGGAAAAGATGTGGCCATCAACAATTGGACTTTAATTCGTGGGGACGGAAGTATAAGTGGGAACTCGATGATCTAGCTGGTAACATCATTGCCAAACAATTGCAGTTGCCAAGTTTCAAACCGGGAATTGTTTTGGAAGGCGGAGCCATAGATGTAAACGGCTGCGGAACATGCCTGACCACCGATTCCTGCATCCTCAATCCCAATCGCAACGACGGCATACGCCGTGAGCACATGGAAGAATTTTTAAAAAATTATCTGGGAGTTTCAAAAATCATCTGGCTGCACGGTGAGTTGGAGGGGGACGATACTGACGGACATATCGACAACCTGGCCCGCTTTGTGAATCCCACCACTATTGTTTGCGCTTTAGAAGAAGATGAAAGAGACGCAAACTTTCTCGGGTTAAAACAAAATTATGAGCGCCTCAAAGTGGCGAAGGATCAGGACGGCAATCCTTTCCATATTATCCCCCTGCCCATGCCGGGTTATGTGGGCTCCAAAGAAGAACGTCTGCCTGCTAGCTATGCTAATTTTTATATTGCCAACCATGCGGTACTGGTCCCCATATACGATCATCCTAATGACCAGAAAGCCTTGGACCTGCTAACCCCTTTGTTTCTAAAACGCAAGATTACTCCCATTCAGTGCAAAACCTTGATATGGGGACTAGGCAGTGTCCATTGCCTCACCCAGCAGCAACCTCGATAGCTCTAAAAAGAGTCCTCCTCAGGAACCTAGTATCCATTTATAAGGCATCATTGATTCAGGGACATAACAGGATTGCTAACCGCACCCCTAATCCTGAACAGAAATATCCGATTTCATGGACTCCTCTGTTATCAGTGTCAGCCCGGATTCTGCAATTCAGGAAACCGCCTAGTCCATGAATGAAAATAACATCAGTTCTGTTCTTATCAAAGAAAACGATGAGCACATCGAGATCGTAACGAAAACATGTTTATCACGCAAAGTCCTCGGCCGAGGATTAGATCCTAAAACCACATCGCTCAAAGACCTAGTTGCGTTTTTTGCCAACCCGCGATTGAGATAATCAGGAGTCGGTAGAAGATTTCACTTGGGTGGGAAATTCAGGAGTGTTCTTAAGTCTCTCCAACTCCTCCTCCATAGAAGAGATGGATCGGCTTTGCTGACGAATGGTGGACTTTAATTTGAATCGGTCGAACATACCCATGAACCATGCGATCAAAAATCCCAACACCAATGGAATCACAACCACCACTATCAAAGGCGGTTCAAGGGTATGGAGTTGGAGTTTTAAATCATAGTAGCTGACCTCCACTGAATCCATGTTTTGTACAGCGAACGAAGCAATGACGATCAGCAACAGGATGGATAAAACAAATTTTATGGCTGGCATGAATTGAAGAAAGCTAAAAGGTGAAAATAAAAACCGAATTATTCGTCTTCTTCCTCTTCTTCATCATCTCCGCCTTCAGAGTTTTCGGCTTCTTCAACATGGACGATGGGTTCTTCAACAACTGCCGGAGCAGAAGCTGGGGCTTCTTCCAAACTCACGATTCCTGCAGGCAAACCTTTGGTGGCGGTTGGTCCTGCTTCTAGCTCTGTTAGCAATGATTCTATACCTGCTACCACTTCACTAGACTTAGTTTCAATATTAGATGATTTGCCTATAGACATTTCTTGAACAGTCACTAATGCGCGTTTGAGTTCCATCACTGCCATCATGCGTTCATAATTACCAACTTTGTTTTTCAGTCTAGAAATATCTTCATTAACCTTGCTAAAACCATCCTCTACATGTTTTTTCAAAGGAGCAATCTTTTCTTCGAGACTGGTCACGGCACCGTCCATACCCACTACCCGGGTATCCAAGTCACGGACAAAAAATAGGATGAAAATGATCGCCAGAGCCGCCATTCCAAAGCCCAAAAAGGCAACGGCCTTCAGCATATTCATTTCTTCCTGCTCCTTTTGAACCGGAGCAACGGGCTTATTGAATTCGGCTGCTTCGTTCACAGTATCCTTTGAAGCCTCTTGAGCGTAATAATCGCTTGCGTCTTCTTTCTCTTCACGCTTAACCTCTTCCAACCGCTCTTTCTTGTCTTGATCATCCGTTGTCATATTATTCCTTCAATTAAAATAATTATATACCCAGCCGTTTTCCAGCCTAATTTGAATCAATCTAATCCCGCCACGCGACACCTAAATCGTATACAATCGTTAAGGTGACCGGGGACAAGGGTGCTAACTCTCAAATCTTTTTTCGGAGTCATTTCCACAAAAATGCTCCAGTTTTTGCCAAACGGAGAGAAAAAATGAAGCCTGATAGTACAAGCGGACCTCATATTTTGTCAAGAAAAATCAAGGCAAATATCCTACTCATTCTAGGCCTGTTTTTCCCAATAGTTCATACTCCTCAATGCCTTGCAAGCGAGGTCGAACTCCTTATGACCCCGGCCATGATCAGTACTCTTCCTGAAGAACAGAGAGTCGTGGTCGATACCCGCCCATCCTGGAAATTCCTGCTCGGCCATATCCCCGGAGCGGTTAATCTCGACAACTGGTGGGAATTTACGCACGAGTTAAACGGGGTTAAGGGGTTGCTCAAAGACAATAAAACATTCATCGCTCAAAAACTAAGCCCACTGGGTTTTTCTCCAGAAAAAACCATCGTTATCTATGGTGACCCAGATGACCCATGGAGAACGGATGGCAGATTCTTCTGGATGTTCGAGCGTTATGGATTTAAAAAAGTAGCTCTCTTGGACGGCGGATTCTCCAATTGGAAGCAGGCCGGGGGGAAAATCCAAAGAGGCTTCCAAAACCCCACTTCCCAATCAGAATCAGCATTGCACAATATTAATTTAAATAATAATGTTATCGCAGATAAATCATTGATAAATAATAGTTTTATAAAAAACAATTTTACGCTGATTGATAACAGGACGCGCAAAGAATTCGAAGGTGCCACTCCCTATGGCTCACCAAGAGGCGGGCATATCCCCAACGCAATCCATATCCACTGGCCAGAGTTTTTTCAAGCCAATGGAAACTTGAAGTCTCTGCCAGCACTCAATTCTCTGTTGAAGCAAAATGGGGTTCCCCCGGACCGGAGAATCATCGTTTATTGTACCGGTGGGGTTCGCTCAGCCATAGCTTATTTTGTTTTCCGCTATCTAGGGTACAAAGTAAGGAACTATGACGGCTCTTGGTGGGACTGGAGTCGTTCATCTTTTCCTATTGAAGTTCAGCAAAACAGTTCGCACCAAAACCAGAAGATAACGCCGGGTATAAACAAGTTGCCCTCAAGAAGGCGAGTGGAGCAAAGTGAATGACAGAGTTTACCGAAGTGGCCAATCTTTGAGAAGCACCCCTAGAGGAAAGAAAACGCGTCGAAGCCAACGGCAAACTCATCACCCTTTTTAATCTTGGAGGCAGTTGCTCTCCATCTACGACCGATGCCCACACAAAAAACCACGCCGCTTGCACGCGGAACGGCATCGGTATAAAATGTTCCAATCACGGTTACCGATTTGATCTTAAAACAGGGAAGTACAACCGCGGCAAAAAATGGGACACTCAGATATATCAGGTAAAAATAGATGATGGAAAAATCTTCGTAGGCTCCACGACCGCGAAGCAGTGTGACGCTGGACCCAGTAAAATCCTCTTTGTTAATCAGTAATGTACCGCTAGTAACTATTCTCTTGGTTTTACAAACCCAGGCTAGTTGACCCCACACCTAGTGGGAACCTTCCTCTCTCTGACCGCCACCATGGCCACCAGAACCCTCAGCCATAGGCATTCCAGCTGGCCGACCCAGTGATTCGGAACCATGTTTCAGCGCTTCATTATAATGTTTCAAGGCATCCTTAGCGTGTTGCAAAGCCATGGGACCATGAATTTTCAGTTCCTCACTGGCATCCGGCATCCTCAAACTGTACTCCAGATGCTTGACCATTTCCTCTAAGTGGAGATAACCCTCTTCACCATGACCCAACCCGACACTGGCATGCCCACCCGATTGAGCCCAGACAGGGCTTGCCGCGAATATAAATAGAGCTAACATCAACTTCTTCATACCAAAAAACCTCCATCAATGCGGAAATCTCCGCTAGTATTATATTATCTCCTTGTTTACTTTCAGGTCCCGCTTAGGGGACACGGCAAGTGAGAAATATGAGTATTGTACTCCTATTCAGAAACAAAAATTCAAGGAAAATATCATAGCCATCGGAGGCTATATCTAAAAAAACCCTTGGGAAAACCAGAGGCTTTTAAATCTATATTTATAAATCGACTTTTAAATCTGGGGATCATCACTTTCTGATAGGCTTTACTGATTCTGCCAAGGGGTGGCCCCGATGAGGAAGTTCTTAATCCGGGCTTTTCCACCGTTATTAAACCGATACGACTATACCTGCCTCTTTCATCAGTGAAGGCTTCCCATAACGCTATAAATATTCTATACTTAATTAGTTGACTGTGTATTTTTTGTGCTCAATTAATTAGATGTCATGGCCCCAAATACCTCACAAAGCCTGATTTCGCGCTACGGCAAGGAAAGCCTCCCCGAGATTCTTCATCATATTGCCACCAGGCTGAAGAATCTCTATGACTGCAAAATGGTGCGGATATATCTTGAGGACCTATATGAAGGCATGCTGGTTTGCCAGTATGTCACCGACCAGAACAAACCCAACGAACAGTCCATCACCAAATTTGTTTCACCTGGAGCTTCGATCATATCGCAGACGTTCCTCAATAATGAAGCGGTGTTCTCTTGGGACGGGCCTGAAAAGTTTGCCAAATTGCAGAATCCCTTTGAAAAGCTGGCGGGCATAAAAGCCACAGCCGTATTCCCCATCACCTATCAGTTTCGGCCCATTGGCATTATCAGCCTCGATTGGGGGAAAGCAGGTGGGTTCCTGAATGAAGAACAGAAAAAGGAGATTATTGATTTTCTTGGCGGTGCCAGTGGTACCATCGACCGCGCCAAGCGATTCCACCAGAAACTATCCTTCTCCCGTCACCTTGATCTTGCGCGGAAAAAAGAAGCAGCATGGATGATGATGCGTTCTGCTGTGCAACTGATCGACAAGTTGGCTCTGGCATCAGTGTGGGTACCCTCCTCCATTCAAAACCCAAAATCACGGGAGTTGAGCAACCGGGTAGAAATTCTTGCCGCGTTTTCAAAAAATAAAGAAGACGTACTGATTTACAACAACCGAGATCATATCAACATCCACAAGGAAAACCTGATCAACCGCATTGTCATTCATGACGACCGCAAAGGCCTCATCGCCAAAGACTCTGAACAAAAGGCCGTCTATATCGAAGATGTTATGGAAGAGAGCTTCAGCCGAAAAGCGGTGGCGCGAAAAATTGACCTCGTATCGCTTTACCAAGTCCCAAAATTCAGTACAAAAACAGGGCAGTTGATTTGCCTGGTGAATTATTACACCAATACCATGCACAAGTTCACCAGCTTTGAAAAACCGCTACTGGAAAACCACGCGGCCATGGTTGAAAAATTAATTCTGGAAGAAAACCCGGAGCACATTGAAATCGAAGTCCTCAGTGAAATTGAGGAACTGTTGTCTGATGCTAATGATAATCTGGCTTCGTTTCTCGGTAAAATTCTAGCAAAAACTTCTGAATTGATCGGCGCCGACTCGGGAGCCATCTCCATCATGAAAATTATCGATAACAAACCCTGGATCATCACTGAAGATGAAGATGGCAACCTTGTGGGAGCAAAATCTCGTGGTTGGATGAAAAGCACTATCCCCCCCATGCAGGTGGGTGGCGAAGAGCTCCCTCTTGAACAAAGATCGCTCAACGGTTATGTAGCGCATACTGCAAGGCCGGTTTTACTTGCCAGTGTGAAAGATGAAAAAAACGGTTTTTACAAAAACCTTTCCGGGCAAATTCAATCTGAACTGGCCGTTCCTATCATTCACGGCAATCATGTTCTCGGAGTTATCAATCAAGACAGCTTCCAAAAATCCTTCTTCACCCAAGAACATCAAAGAATCCTCCAAATCACCGCCAGCCTGATCAGCCAGAAAGTTAACAATCTTCAGCAGATTGAAACGCTAAAACGGGAACTGCTACAACTTAAGAAAGATATTGAGTACCGCGATCCTAAAGTTTCTTCCTATCGTTTCGGCAACGTGATCAGTAAAAGCCAGAACGTCAATTCGCTAGTCAACCAGATCCAGACCGTTGTGGACTCCATTTTCAACCGGATGCTCAATTGGGAAGGCAACCAGCAACGCGAAGTCATGATCGGCTTGCCTAGCCTTCTCATCCAAGGGCAAACAGGTTCCGGCAAAGAATTCTTTTTCAACAATATCTATTCCCATCTCAATGACATGTTTCAAAAAGAGAGAGGAGCCCATTTTAAACTCCCTTTAAAAAAAACCAATATTGCCGCTTACAGTGGTGAATTGACTTATAGCGAATTGTTTGGACACAAGAAAGGAGCGTTTACAGGAGCCGAATTCAACCGCTGGGGTATTCTGGAAGAAGCCCATGGTGGAGTGGTTTTTCTCGATGAGATCGGTGACGCTGACCCAAAAACCCAAGTACAGTTATTACGCTTTCTCGATACCGGAGTGTTTATGCGACTGGGTGAAAACCAGCCTCGTATTTCCAAAATATTTTTGATTGCCGCAACCAATAAAAACCTGCTCAAGGAAATCCAGGAAGGACGGTTCCGGGAAGATCTGTACCATCGCCTCAATGCCTTAAGCTTCCAGATACCGCGGCTGAATGAAAGGGAAGAAGACATCGGAGACCTTGCTACGCATTTTCTCGGCATCCTTTTTAATTCCTATAAAAAAGAAGGAAACGACCCTACTCCACCACAACTTGAGCCGATAGCGGTGGAATATTTAAAGCAACATCCTTATCGCGGAAACGTGCGGGAACTGAAAAACATTCTGCTACGAGCCATGCTTTTCCGCAAGGGTGCTACGATTACTAAAGACGAAATCATGTCGGCGTGCCGACTACCCTCTTCAGAGACCCCTTCAGAGGGCACCCCAGATTTTATCGATACCTTGTTAAACCAATTTGAGGTGGGAGAAGCTGATTTCTGGACAGATATCCATCAGCCTTTTAAAGCAAACCATTTAACCCGGGACACCGTCAGGTCGCTGATACTCGCAGCAAAAAACAGGTATCAAACCAATCTTCCGGGACTTGCAGTAAAACTACGTGCCTGCAAAACCCGTTCGCATTTGGAATCTGACGAAAGGAAAAAGTTTATCAGCTTTAAAAACTTTCTTTATAAAACGGTAAAGATATCATCCAACTGACATCAGGAATGAACCTTAATGAGCCGCAAGAATAGCCAACCGAAGGTCGGACTGTAGTGCCTCTGACTTAAATTCCACCATGTCATAAAATTTTCGTTCTTATCTTTTTTGGAAGGAAAGTCAACAAACAACCCACCATCTTTAGAGGCGAGAACGCGAAACCCTTTTATCAAAATCACCTGATCCAAGGTGATATCGGCATAGACATAGGACGCAGAGAGGAACCTCGCTCACCGCAATCAAAAGGATAAATTTTAACCGTAGTAATAACCATAATAAAAAGTTGGTTTTTAAGATTGTAAAATTGGATGGATTGACGTCTAAATATAATCTGCTAAACTAAAAGAACAGTTTACCACCATTTTAAAAAAGTGGAAATAACTTCGGGATTCCCTATATTTCATCCCAGCCACTCGGAACATCGTATCAGACCTTGGCCTTTTCCATCACTAGCCGTGGAGGCAATGAGAAAAATCATTGCGACCATAAAAAAAGAGGTTACTGGTTAAAAAAATATCACTCATTACCAGCGGAGGTTCTCCGCTAAGAATTCAATAAATTTAAACCTTTTCAGGAGTAGCTCATGTCAACCACCACCGTCTCTGAAGACTTCAAAGTTAAAGATCTGTCACTGGCAGATTGGGGACGTAAAGAAATCATCCTTGCCCAGAACGAGATGCCCGGACTCATGGCCCTGCGCAATAAATATGGTACTTCTAAACCTCTAAAAGGGGCGCGCATTGCTGGCTCCTTACACATGACCATTCAGACCGCAGTACTCATGGAAACTTTAGTCGAATTGGGTGCCGAAATTCGCTGGGCTTCCTGTAATATCTTTTCAACGCAGGACCATGCCGCCGCCGCTATGGCCAAGGTAGGCATCCCTGTATTCGCCTGGAAGGAAGAAACCGAAGAAGAGTATTGGTGGTGCACCGCTCAAACTTTGCTTTTTGAAGATGGCCCCAATATGATTCTCGATGACGGCGGGGATCTCACCGCTTATGTTCACGAAAAACATCCTGAGTTACTAACGGGCATCAAAGGTGCCACAGAAGAGACTACCACCGGAGTGCATAACCTTTATAAAATGATCGAAAAAGGGACTTTAAAACTCCCGGCCATGAACGTCAACAATTCGGTCACCAAGTCAAAATTCGACAACCTTTACGGCTGCAGAGAGTCCCTTGCTGACGGCATCAAGCGCGCTACCGATATTATGATCGCCGGCAAAGTGGTGGTCGTGGCCGGGTTTGGCGATGTAGGCAAAGGTTGCGCCGATTCCATGAAAGGCTTGGGCGCACGAGTTATTGTTACCGAAATCGACCCCATCTGCGCCCTGCAGGCAGCGATGGAAGGTTATGAAGTCAGTACTATGGAAGAAGCCGTTAAGAAAGGTGATATTTTCGTCACCGCTACTGGCTGTACCGACATCATCTGCATCGAGCATATGAAAAAAATGAAGAATGATGCCATTGTTTGTAATATCGGACACTTTGATATTGAGATTCAGGTGGAGGCTTTGAATAAGTTTCCGGGAATCCAGAAAACCGTTATCAAACCGCAGGTAGACAAACACACTTTTCCTGATGGACGCAGTATCATTCTGCTGGCAGAGGGAAGATTGGTAAACTTGGGTTGCGCCACCGGGCACCCTTCCTTCGTTATGTCGAACTCCTTCACCAATCAGGTGCTAGCTCAGATGGAACTTTACAATACCAAATATGAGGTCGGTGTTTATACCCTGCCAAAAAAACTCGATGAAGAGGTTGCACGCCTGCATCTGAACAAACTAGGAGTAAAACTGACAATACTCACGGATAAGCAGGCCAAATACCTAAGCGTGTCGGTAGGAGGTCCTTACAAACCTGAACACTACCGGTATTAAAATAAATACTGATAAAAAAATCGGCTTCCAAAAATGGAAAGCCGGTTTTGTTGTGCCATGAAAAATTTATTTACGTTAGACTGGGTTCTTCCCGAAAAATTGTTTCATCAACGGCAGAATATGCTCGTGAGCGTCTTCCACCACATAATGCCCGGCATCTTCAATCCGATGCACCTCCGCCTGGGGAAAAATCTCCTGCCAGCGTTCCAAAAAATGATCGTTAAAAACAAAATCATGCGCACCCCAGATAATTTGAACAGGATGGTCTCGAAATAGTTTCAGGTTCTCCTCAATATGCTGAACCACAGCATAACTCGGAGAATCGGAGTTCATAGGTATATCCTGTACAAAACGCAAATTAGCCACCCGATTAGCAAAGTTATCATAAGGTGCCAGATAAGCAGCCCGGACTTCTTTTGTCATCCTTTCCTGCTTTTTACAGGCCCAGCAGATAGCGCCTCGCGCGAATGCGTTAAAACATCGAATGGCGAATGCGCCAAATCCCGGCAGGCGACACAATCTCAGGCTCAACGGAATCTCAAGCGATAAAAATGCAGCGGTATTAAAAATTACTAGCCTCTTTATTCGTCCTGGATGACGAACAGCGAAACCCATGCCAATTGCTCCGCCCCAGTCATGAACCACCAGAGTAATGCCATCCAACTTGAGGTGATCCACCAGTTTTTCAAGATTATCAATGTGCTGAGAAAGAGTGTAAGGGTAGTCCTGCGGTTTATCTGATTTCCCCATCCCCATATGATCAGGCACCACACAACGGTAGGAATCTTTCAACCCTAGAATCAAATTGCGGTAATAAAAAGACCAAGTCGGGTTACCATGCAACATGAGAAGCGGTTCGCTACCTGAAGGCCCTTCATCCAGATAATGGTAGCGGAACTTTTCGAGTTGCAGGATATGTGATGAAAAGGGATAAAGCTCTGTCACCACTCAACACCCATCATCATGCAGTTGAGTCCGCTGCCAATGCCAAGCAATGCAGCTTTGTCTCCAGCTTTGAGAATATTTTTTTCAACTCCCATCGCTAAGGTTGTTGGGAGAGAGGCTGACCCTGTATTGCCAAGAAACTCCAGAGTGGAAAAGTCTTTTTCAGGATCGAGTCCGACATTTTCATACATGAGTTTTCGATGGCCTTTACCCACCTGATGGCAGAAGACGCGACTAACATCCTCATTTTCCCACCCAAGCTCTTCACGGGTACGCGCCCAGGTTTTACCGGCAAGTCTGCATCCTTCCAACATCAAGGTTTCAGAATCGGTCTCCATCAGAGGCGACCAATCTCTCGCTCCTCCACTATCATCACTGCCTCGGCACAAATGATTGAACTGGGTTTCAGCCAATGAAATGCCGCCAACCAGACGATGGCTTTGTCTGGCGATCTTTTCATGGGCCAGTACAACTCCGACCGCAGAAGATCCAATGGTCAATGAAGCGAAAGAAGGTTTGATATTGCTACGAGTGATATCCTGCCGAGACAGCAATGTCTCAATTGTGTTGCTCACAAGCGGACCACCATTTTCCCCAGCCACCACCAATCCCGCCGATATCTGGTTTTGTTCAATCATATTGGCAATGATCATCATACCGTTCAGCACACCCAGGCAGGCATTGGAAACATCAAACACAAAGGCCTCAATCGGCAGCTTTAAGTTATTATGAATGACTGAAGCGGTGGAAGGCTCTAAAAAATCTCTGCAAACTGATGCAGAAATCAGACAACCAATTTGAGCTGGATCGACCCCGGATTGATCAAGAGACTTTTGTCCGGCAACGGTTGCCACCTCACTGGGGAAAACCCCTTTCTCCCAGAATCGGCGTTCCCGGATACCACTCATCAACTCCAGCCGCCCTTGTGATAGCTTGAGCTGCTCATAAAGAGGAGCTAGCCGTTTTTCAATTTCCGCAGAAGTCACTATATTATCTGGAAGGTGATAGCCCAGACCTTCTATATAAACTTTTTCAAAACGCATTTTAATTGTTTTCTTTGATACCCCTGCCTGTATCTTCCAAGTCAATGAACTGCATTTCATAATATTTCTGGTACAATCCACTACTAGCAAGAAGAGACTCATGTGTTCCTGACCCTACAATCTCACCTTTGTCCATGACAATAATCCTGTCAGCATATTTGACAGTTGATAGGCGATGGGCGATAACAAAAGACGTTCTATGTTCCATTAAATTATGCAGAGCATCCTGAACCAGCTTTTCGGATTCCGAGTCCAAAGCCGACGTGGCTTCATCGAGAACCAGAATCGGAGCGTCCCGCAAAATAGCTCGAGCGATTGCGATCCTCTGACGTTGTCCTCCAGAAAGCTTGACCCCTCGTTCACCGATAACAGTGTCATAACCATCATCCAAGTTCGATGCAAAATGATCTACATGAGCGGCCCGGGCAGCCGCCATAATTTCTTCGTGTGAAACTTCCTCTTCGCATCCAAACGCAATATTATTTAAAATGGTATGGTTAAACAAAAATGTCTCCTGAGTCACCAAAGCCAATTGTCGTCGCAAAGAAGCCAAATCATAATCTTGAATATTTTTTCCATCAATCAGGATAGAACCGGAAATCGGATCGAAGAATCGAAACAACAGATCCACCAAAGTTGTCTTGCCTGCCCCACTCATCCCCACAATGGCGATGACTTCTGATTTCCTAACAGAAAGATTGATATTATTTAAAACTATTGTCTTGCGCGACGGATAGCGAAAAGAAATATTCTTGAACTCAATAACGTCATTGAAGCTTTGAAGTTCATCTTGCCCTTCCCATAACATTTCCACGTCCTGATCAAGAATATCGAATACCCTATCCGCTCCCGCCAGAGCTGTCTGGACATTAGTGTAGATTTTAAATAAAATCCGAATAGGAGCGTACATCATGAACAAGGCGACGATGAAAGCCAGGAATGTTCCTTGGCTGATTTCTTCATTCAAAACCTGATTGCCTCCATACCACAGGATGAACGCGGAACTAATAACCCCCAATACTTCCAGAGAGGGTGATATAATCTCCACATACTTCACATTTTTTTTCATTACTTCAAGATAGTTCTCATTATCATTCCGAAATTTCTCTATCTCTCGAGGTGCCATGCCAAAGGCCCGGATAACTTTTATGCCCGAAAAAGACTCCAGAATCGTTGCGTTGAGATTAGCAAGTAGCTCCTGACCTCTGTGGGACAGATGCCGCAGTTTCCGGGCAATTCGTGATACTGGAATAACCATTATCGGAAATATGATCAGCGCCATCAGCGCCCAGTCCCATTTCAAATAAAACACCCAAGCTAGAAGCCCAATCAGCATCACGCTGTTTTGCATAAACTCTTTTAACAATCGCGTTAGGGTGGACTGCATGATTGCGACATCATTATTGATGCGGGACATGAGCTGACCAGTTTCATGATTCTCAAAAAACACGAAAGGAAGCCTGTGGATATGAATGAACAACTTTTCCCTGAATCTCACCACCAATTCCCACGAGATCCCAAAAATGATAAGGTTCTGCGCGTAAGTCAATACGGCCTTAATAAGGTATAAAATAATCAAGGCGAGAGGGATCACCTTCAGCATGAAATAATCTTTTTCTATAAAAATATTGTCGAAGGTTTTTTGAATAATCGGAACGGGGGAAGTGGCAATGATGCCAACAGTGACAGAAAAGAAAATGGCCAGATATAAACGGCTAAGATAAGGTTTTAAGTTGCGGAATAAACGCTTATAAAGTTGGGAGGACATTAGCCACCGAGATTTTGAGACAGGAGCATGTGGAACAGAAAATGACAGGAAAAAGCCCCTGACATTGAACTCAATTCAATATCCAGGGGCTAAAAAAAACCGTTGTTTAAACGGGGTAAAACCTAGACTTTCACTTCTTTTTTGGGGATGAAATCTTCCAGCCCGGCACCACTCTTAATAGCCTCTTCCATCAACTTCACAGACTCGCGGATTCCTTCCTCACAAACTTCCAGCGAAATATCCTTGATATCATTTTGAGAACACCAAGCCATTACCCGGTTTCGGGTATTATCCCGCATAAATCCCTGGGGAACACGTTCCAGACGTTTCAAAGATTCTGGAGACCAGTTGAAATCATCCGCGCTCAAGGACTCTCCTATGCTAAGGATGTCTCCCGGAATTTCTTCACTTTTTCCATTGCTGTTTCCATTACCATCTTTTTTAATCTTTTCGTTAAGGATTTTCTCAAGAAAGGCCAGTGAAACAGTATTTACTTTCTGCACTCGAGCATTTTTCTCAACTCGAGCATGGGCTTTCCTGCGCAAATGTCCCTGTGGAAACTCGTTAAGTCGATCCAACGCTTCCTGAGTCCAAGCCACTTGAACATCATCAAAAGTGGTGAAGGTCGTGGACTCCTCAGCCTCTGCATCGGTCGCTTTGAATTCTCTCTTATCAATCGGAAGTAACCGCTCAACACCCGCATCACAAACGCTGCATTTGACAACGTCTCCCTTATGATAGGTGTTACAACTGCTGCATTTTAAAGTAATTTCTTCAGGAGCTTTACCAGCATGAGCTTCTGTCATTTCCTCTTTCAGCATACCCAGACCTTCTGGGTTATTCGGATCCATCCCTTCTTTCTTCATCCTCTCACCAATAGCAGACATTGCCTGCATGGCACCTGCAGGAAGAATCTCTTGCACCGCTTCCGTGATAACGCCTGAGGTGATCATACTGTGACCTCGCTCCAACGCATAACGGAGGATCGCAGAAGTCGCCATCGGGCGAACAAATCCCGGAATCTTCTTTAAGCGCTCTTTCGCTTCAGCAGTCCATTCAATGCTTTCTTCCGCCTGCATGTCTATCGGCGGCTTAAATACCTTACTGGAAAGCAGCACATTACACGGAACCAGGCGCAACAGGTTCTCAGCGTTACCTCCAATATCCATATCCGGCGCGCTGTGAACTCCAATGCGCCCCAAAATCAGCAGATAGGGGTTCTCCTCTCGGGCATACTGCAGAACCTTCTCGAAAACCTTTCCATCCAAAAGGCGGATAGTACATTCGATACCCTCTTCTTCACAAACTTTCCGGGAAATCTCTAGGTGAGCCTGATAGATTTTCGCCAGTCCTTTATCAATGATGTCCTCATGAAGCTTTTCCTGTTGCTCGAACTTGAACACTTTGGAAGCTTCCCGGGACAATACACCAGTCAGACTATTAAACATGGCGTAATGAAAGTAAGGATCAAAGGTAGAAATAATTTCTAGCGGGCGATTCAGCTTCTTCGCCATTTCAATACCTGTCATCAATCCACCAAAAGAATGGCCACTGCCATCCACTGCAACAACAATTTTCCCACTTGAAGGTCTGTCCTCATGAATCTCGGGACAATATTTTACCACCAGCATATCTTTCGTCGAACGCCGGATAACCCTTTCAGCAACGGTCCCGATCAAGCTATCCTTGATCGCGCCAAGCCCTAATGCCCCGATAATAACCAGATCATAGGGGGATTCTTTGATATCTCGAACCAACTCCGTCCAGTTGCGTCCTTCAAGGGACTTACCCACAAAAGGAATGTCCATTTCTTTACATTTGTCCTTGGGAACATCCAGATAAGAGTCACTGATGACTTCCATCCCTTTGGTAATCAACTGGTCATGAATATTCCGTTGCTTTTCTAATTCCTCCTCATCCTGATACTCTTCAGGGAGTCCACTTTCCATTTGGCGGAACCGGACATCGTGCATTTTGGCGGCATAAACATGACTTGCGGTAATGGTTGTTGCTGATCCTTTGGCAAGCTCAAGCGCCAGATCAACACAGGCGTTGGAGTAATCAGAATTATCTACCGGTATATAAATATCCTTAAACATGAGGTCAATTTCTCCGTTCCAGAAAGCTGGGGAATATAGTTTTAAAAACTGGAATTCTAATATTCTAAAATTAATCGCAGAGCCAAGTGCTATCAAGCACTTTAGAGACGCTGAGCATTCTAGCAAATTATTCAACTGTGTCAATGAGAATTAAGGCAAGATAATATTGTAATTATAGGCGTTTTAAGAGTTTAAGCGTATTCAGCCAAAAGCCGTTTCGGCTTACGCCCTCAATCATTTATCCCCCTCCCGCTTTTCAGATTCAAACCGATAATCCCGGACTGGCATACCAAATAGTTAGAATTAAAAAAGTTGATATAAACTATTGTTTTTAAATTAATAATTTAATTTAATTCTTTTCTGAAAGATGTTTTGCCTGAAAACAAGTTTTTCGCTACAATACACCCGACAGGCAAAACCGTATCTTTGAAGATGGCCCTAGTCACTAGCAAAAGATACAATAATATTGAAACCCTGAACCAACACCCCGGATGTAGAAGGAGCCCGATGCTTTTTAATAATAAAGAAGAAATAACCCACCAACTTAAAGATATCGCCCCTCAGGATAACGGGGGAGTAAAAATAGAAAATGCCGACAAGCTTCGCAAAGACATCATCGATCAACTGGTCCAGAATGCCATTCTCAATCCATCCGCCGAGATAAAAGGACTGAGTCGATTCCTTATCAAGTCGGCGGCACTGGAGCTAGGCGTTGTCAGCTCATCCATTCAGGGGTTCTATGACGCCCGGGGCCGGGGAGAAGTTAAAGGATTCACTGTTCCCGCTCTCAACATTCGCGGTCTGCCCTATGAACTATGCCGGGCTATTTTTCGCACCGCTACCAAAACCAATGCAGGGGCGTTTATCTTTGAACTAGCTAAATCGGAAATGGGCTACACCTTCCAGAAACCAGAGGAACTCTCTACCATCATTCTTGCCGCCGCTATTAAAGAAGAGTTTACCGGACCCGTCTTTATCCAGGGAGACCATTTTCAGGTCAACGCCAAAAACTACAGCCAGGATCCAGCAAAAGAGATTGCCGGACTCAAAAAACTGATCCAAAGCGGTATTGCTGGCGGATTCTATAATATCGACATCGACACCTCAACACTGGTCGACCTCAGCAAACCCACTGTCGTCGAACAGCAACGAGCCAATTTTGAAGTGGGCGTGGAACTCACCAAATATGTGCGGGAATTGGAACCCGGAGGCATCACCATTTCCGTCGGCGGCGAAATCGGCGAAGTAGGAAAAGAAAACAGTAACGAGCAGGAACTGCGCGCCTATCTCGATAACTTCAATGAGTTGTTGGAAAGGAACCGGAAGGGTGCTACCACCATCAGTAAAATCTCTATCCAGACCGGAACCTCGCACGGCGGAGTTCCTCTACCCGATGGAACCGTGGCCGATGTCAATCTCGATTTCGATACTCTGGAAAACCTGTCGCGCATTTCACGCGAGAATTATGGGTTAGCTGGAGCCGTCCAGCATGGCGCGTCCACCCTGCCCCAGAACCTGTTCAATAAATTTCCTGAACTGGAAACGGCAGAAATTCACCTCGCAACCGATTTCCAGAATATGATTTACGAAAGCGATCTATTCCCCGCTGACTTTAAAGAAAAAATTTATACCCACCTGCGCAAAAAATTTACTGGTGAAAAAAAATCCGGAGAGACCGATAAACAGTTCATTTACAAGACCCGCAAAAAAGGCTTTGGAGAGTTTAAATCCGAATTCTGGGGATTGCCTAACGAAATTCGCGAGGGAATCGGTAAAGAACTGGAAACCAAAATGACTTTCCTGTTCGACAAACTAGCCGTACAAGACACCAAAGATTCTGTCAACAAAACCGTAGAGATTGTGCCTATCAAACCAATACTTCAGGATGAAGTTAACGCTTGCCAGTAGCCAAAAAACCTTTTCTAGCGACAGATGTCTCCCTACGAGGCATGAAGGCTAAGGTCAAATATCATAAACACAGATGACTTTACCCTGTGTTGCTCCAATAATGATATATGGAACCAGCAGCTCGCTATGGTTTTATTCTGTTTTTAAATTGGCGGACTTCTGCGATAACTCCATCGGGAACCTTTTCCTGACCCCCCTTGGCTCTCATTAATACCTCAAGTCGGGGAGTGCTTGGGTCTCGGAAAATTCTACCCGCCATTTGGAGGACCTCTAATTTTTTGAGACCCTTAATTGCTTGAATTAATTTCTTTTTAAAACGGAAATCTTCTTTTTCGTCCGTAGCAAGCGAGTAAAGGTCTGCCGCCACCGCACCGATGCTGTCGCCTTCCTTTTCCAGCGCAACGATCAGGCTTTGTTGGTGCCGCTGAAATTCCTGGTCAGTTAAATTAGAAAACAGTTTTTCCGTGCTCGCCAACCAACCGTTAACCCGTTTACTCATTTCAAAAGGGCCGTGGGTAGAAGATTGAATCACCAACCTGAAAAAGACACGTTCCTCAATACGCTGATAAAAACTCCACACGATATATCCCAGTTGTTGGTTAGTACGCATTTGGGTATAAAAATCGCTTTCCACAACTGAGGCGATTAGTGAAGTTTTGGCAATAATAGATAAATCTTTTTCGCCTACCTGAATAGCGTAAGCCAGAGAATTATTATTGTCCTCTACCTCACGACTGAACTGGAACCGCTTCCCTTTCGGCATGACTTCCACCACCTGCTTAAACCGTTCGCTTTCAGGAAACGGTTTGCTCCCCAAAGCCGATAGCAGAATATCCACGCTTTGCCGCGCTTCATCATCCGACCAGTTTCCATGGACCATTCCAGTTATATACACTTTGTCATAAAGGGTTTTAGCGAAAGCCTTGACATCACTCAAAGTGATAGGAGCCAGGGCCGCAAGTTTTTCTTCCTCGGTATATTGATCCCTAAGAAGCATCAACCAGTTGTAATAACCTCCTCGCGAATAAGCCTGGCCGAGCTTTTTGTTTTTCAACCCACGTATCATCGCCTCCTTGATATTGGCAAATTTTTGCTCATCCACTTTCACTTCTTTCAGGTTTTTAGTCACCAGCTTGATCAAATCACCGATCCGCTCTGAATACCCGCCAAAACTCAGGAGCACCCCTTTCTTTTGAATAGATAGGCCATAGGACAGTCCCGCCATTTGAATAGGATAAACCAGTTCGTTCAGGCCTTCCTGCATCATAGCCTCATAAAGCTTAGCCAGTTCAATGCTCTTGGCACTACGATAAACTTTTGGTGTTTCGATTCTGAATGTCAGTGCTATTTTGGGCTGTTTGAAGCGATGGTCATATTTGAACCAGACTTTTGCGCGATCATCATCCTGCACCAGATGGGGATATTCCTCCACCAGTTTCAGGTTATAGGGAATAAAATCATTTTTCTCCGGATAAAAAACACCGTCTAGCTTTCCAGCGCTGGATAATTTAGTGAAAGCATTCCCGCCAATTTTCTTGATGGAGTATTCAGCATCATAATACGGTGTTTTGCTATCTGTTTTCACTGAGTTGTGACTCAGAATCACCATCGCGTTTTCCGGGATCAAGGTATCCAGAACAGCCTTATAGGCAGAAGGCTCGTATTCCATAAAAAGGTAGGGTAGCGTTTCCACATCTTTCAATTTGTAATCTTGCATCAGTGCCGCTCTACCCGCGACGAACATCA
The DNA here is from genome assembly GCA_965263085.1 of Nitrospinales bacterium. GTDB lineage: Bacteria > Nitrospinota > Nitrospinia > Nitrospinales > VA-1 > LS-NOB. The sequence continues at coordinate 286,434 of OZ253582.1, read as the reverse complement.
TACCCTCATCCGGGTTTTTCCAATCAAAATTGATCTGAGCCATCGCCTGAGTTTCCTTGAAAGTGTATTCCTCGAACCCACGCTCCCGTACCATATTTATGTAGGCAAAGACCATTTCAAGAATCCGCTCGTAATCTTTGAGTCCCTTTTCGGTAAGGGAAATATTGATGCCGAACGAATTGATATCAGGGTGACTACTTCCCCCACCTGCGCTGAGGCTTAAAACCAGCCCCTCCTCCTTTAATTTAGAGAGCAGCGAACCTTTGCCCTCATAACCCAGCACAGCACCTACTATCGAAGCTGGTTTGCTGGATTGGTGGCTCTTAAGTCGAATAGTGGGGAAATCAATTTCCAGCGAGCGAACATCCTTGATGGTTTTTATTGTCAACAAGCGATACTGCCCTTTGAGCGGTTTTCTGAACTCAGGAGACAATTGCGGAACATTAACCTGTCGGTTGGGTATGTCAGAAAAATACTTCTGTGCCACGCCGGAAAGAACTTCCATCGGCATGCTTGAGATGAGAGCTAATTTCATATTAGAAGCGGCATAGTAACGCTTATAAAATTCAAGTAATGCCGGGCCATTTTCACCTGACAAGGTTTCCTGGTTGCCTGTTCCAAAATTAGCGACAGGATGACCCGGTTCGGACATCAGGCCAGAAACATAATTTCCACGCCATCCATCATTAAGCTTGTTTTTTTCATGCTCATTGTTAACGGCTTTGACCTCCCTCTTCGCATATGTTTTATCAAACAATGGAGCTTTGAAAAAATCACTGAAGCGATCAAGGGCTTCATTGAACCCATCGTGCGACACCTGAAAAAAGTAGTTCGTCATGTTTCCCGATGTGTAGGCATTGGACCCTCCCGAATGCGCGTCCAGGAATTTTTTATAGGACCCCACTTCCGGGTATTTTTTTGTACCCAAAAACAGCATATGCTCAAGATAATGGGCCAGCCCGGCCTTATCCTTCCGGTCATACAAATAACCAGTACCCACCGATAGAGCGGCGGCGCTACGATGCACATCCGGGTCGGAAACCAAAAGAACATCCAGTCCGTTTTCAAGAGAAAGAGGCTGGGTTTTACGCTTGTCACCCTTGACCGCTTCAGCAGAAGAAATTAAAATTGCAATCCATAAGACCAGAAGTAGCCCGGTTTTTATATATTTTGGAATCCGATTCACAACCAACCTCCAATTTCTTTAATCAAAAAGCTCGAAGACTAAAAGTATAAGGATTATTTACAATCGCCTTATTATATCGAGGTCTCAACAACAAGTGGGGTTAAAATTTTTTAATATCAGTTCACTCATCAGTTGTTACTGATGCCAATCAAGAATATGCCGATCACAATCAGTCCTCCGGCCAACAGGCGTTGGCGTCCAAACGATTCCTTAAGTTTCCAGCACCCCCAATAGACCACCATCAAAACGCTGACCTGTCGCAGGGAAACAATCGCGCTCAACGCTTCAAACTGAAGGACCACACAGATCAGGCCATAAGAACCTAAAGTGGCTGTCCCAGCAAGTATGGCTTTCTTCCATTCACTTCTCCAGATTTGAAAAATGTATTTTGCAGGATGATTTATAAAAATATAAATATTGCAGAGAGCAAACCCGATAGTCGCCTCGATAAAAAAATAGGAGATGCCATTGACAAAAGGCTGGTCCGGCAAATGGCTCAAAAAAGAGTCCATTCCCTTTTTGTCCACCAGACTGTAGCTGACAACCATCGCTAGCGTATAAAATGCCCATCGAAGATCCTGATGGCCTAAAGCCTTGATCAGGTTTTTAAATCCGCGTACCAGGTGGCCTTCAAAATGCAGAATATATATAGCGGTCAGGATTATTCCAATAGCCAAAAACGTGGAAATGTGCAGATGCTCATCGAGCAACAACCACGCAAAAACTGGGACAAATACCGGCGCCGACCGAGCTATGGGATAGACATAGGACAGATCAGCTGTCGAATAAGCCCGGGAAAGGCAAAGTATATAGACACCATGTATAATCCCCGACAGGGTTCCCCATGTCCAAATCTCATTGCTCAACGGAGCCATTCCGAACACGGAGTAGGCAATCAAGGCCATGACCATGATCCAAACCCCTTTCAAACCGGAAAAGTACTGGGAATTCTTACTGGTCTGGGTCAATATATTCCAGACAGAATGTAAAAGACTAGATAGTAGAACCAGCCCAATATTAAGCGGTGACAAATCTTAGGCTCCAAATCGCATCAATAGTGTATAAACCGGGATTCAACATGCAGACAAAAATCGCGTTCATTTCCTATCCAGTATCAGATTTAGACAGGGCGGTAAAATTCTACCAGAAGGTGCTGGGAAAAGAACCCCTGTTTCACCGGGACGATTGGGTAGAATTTGACTTGGATGGGCAAAGGCTGGCTTTGCAGAAGTCCTCTTCCCCGGCCAGAGCCGGTGCTACGGTATATTTTCTTGCACAGCCAATTGAAGGTTTTGTATTCCGATTAAAAGAGTTAGATGCCATACTAGACGGAAACATAGAAATCCATTCCTACGGAAAACTAGCCCGTTTCCAAGATCCCGATGGAAATATTCTGGGCCTCTATGAACCAGTAATCTCCAGGTAGTGCCGGAAATCTCATTGAACGTATGCCACTAATAACGTATAATAATGTTAAGGTGAGCCTAAAGGATGCTGCTAACAGGCTCTTAGAAGTGACTGTACTTATATAACAAAACTTGTGGAGAATTATGCAATCTAAATTTAACCTACTCGCTAAAATAGCACTATGTCTCGCCATTAGCTTGAGCTTTTCTGCATCGGTACAAGCAGTACCCTTCACCATCGCTAATGGGGTTATAGAAACCAGCCCACAAACCCTTGCTGACGATGAGACTGGCGCGATTGAAACGACTGGTCAGCTCAATACGGCGGGGGCTACAGCTATTACCGCATTGGGCATAAATAATGTGGTGAACAACGGCGGCACTATTTCAACCACAGGGGATAGTGCTATTGGCATTTTCTCATCAGGCGCTGATGCCAATAATGCCACGATTAACAATAGCGGCAGTATTTCAACCGCAGGGGATAGTGCTATGGGCATTGCCTCACAAAGCGTTGATGCCACGATTAACAATAGCGGCAGTATTTTAACCACAGGGGATGAGGCTAATGGCATTTTCTCATCAGGCAATAATTCCAATAATGCCAATAATGCCACGATTAACAATAGCGGCAGTATTTCAACCGCAGGGGCTACTGCTGTTGGCATTAGATCACAAGGCGCTGATGCCACGATTACCAATAGCGGCCGTATTTCAACCGCAGGGGCTACTGCTGTTGGCATTTTCTCATCAGGCAATAATACCACGATTAACAATAGCGACACTATTTCAACCGCAGGGAGTGTTGCTCATGGCATTACCTCACAACGCGATAATGCCACGATTAACAATAGCGGCGGTATTTCAACCACAGGGGATGATGCTATTGGCATTACCTCAATAGGCAATACTACCTTTAGTGCCAATAATGCCACGATTAACAATAGCGGCACTATTTCAACCACAGGGGGGGGTGCTCTTGGCATGTTCGTAGCAGGTGCCGATGCCACGATTATCAATAGCGGCACTATTTCAACCACAGGGGGTATTTCTGCCGCAGGGGCTACTTCTCATGGCATTGCCTCAATAGGCGTTGATGCCACGATTATCAATAGCGGCACTATTTCAACCACAAGGGATAATGCTCTTGGCATTTTCTCAGCAGGTGCCAATTCCAATAATGCCACGGTTATCAATAGCGGCACTATTTCAACCACAGGGGGTAATGCTTTTGGCATTATCTCACAAGGCGATAATGCCACGGTTAACAATAGCGGCGGTATTTCAACCACAGGGGATAATGCTCATGGCATTGTCTCAGTAGACAATACTGGTGTCAATAATGCCAATAATGCCACGATTAATAGTAGCGGCACTATTTCAACCACAGGAGCTACTGCTATTGGCATTTTCTCAGCAGGTACTAATGCCACGATTAACAATAGCAGCAGTATTTCAACCACAGGGGATGGTGCTGGTGGTATTTACTCAGCAGGCGATAATGCCACGATTAACAATAGCGGCCTTATTTATGCAACAGGTGATAACTCGTTTGCAATTTCAGGCGATGTATCCAACACTACCAACACTAACAACATCACCCTTAACTTACTCCCTGGCTCTATCATCATCGGTAGGATTGGTTTAGGTAGTGGCTCAGACTCAGATACCGCCAATGTGTATGCCGGTGCTGGTGCATCAAGTCGTATAACCTTCATTAATACCGAAAATATCAACCTATTGGGCGGCGTCGTCGGTGTGAAGCTGGGTAATAGCGTGGTCACCGTTGATGCAACGGCTGAGTCTTCTCGTTCGGTTGTGTTATCCGGTTTAACAGCATCTGTCCATAACGTGGTGAGCCAACGCCTGGCGCACACAACACCGCTTAAACCTGTTCAACCGGATCTGTTGTTTCAAGAACGCGCACCCGTGGCGTGGGCACAGGTGCTTGGTGGTATGTTTAACCGCGGTGGAGAAGGCGATGCATTGGGCTATGAGACCAGCCACCTGGGCTTCAACTTGGGCTATGAATGGGAGGGAGGATCAACAACAAAACCTCGCGTGGGCTTAATAGGCGGTGTAGCGCAGTCTGATACCGAGTCTGATATAAGTGCCTTCCAAACCGATGTAAACAGTTACTTCTTGGGCACTTATGGGCACTTTAACGTGGGTTTTGCCAACTTAACAACATCTATAATAACTGGCTATGGCGACCATGATAATGAACGTTTAGTGATTGATAACGAGAATGGCTTAGAAGTCGCACGCTCTGATGTGAACAGTTTCTTTCTAAGCCCATCGGTAACACTCAGCTCAGCGTTTAGCGCTACCGATAAAATTGAACTACGCCCCTCTGCCACCATCAGCTACAGCATTGCGTGGATGGGTGGTTACACTGAGCAAGGCACAACAGGCTCAAACCTGGACGTGGATGGTCGTACCTTAGGAGCCTTAACAGCAAAGCTACAGTTAGCGGCAGCGGCTAAGCCAAACGAAGCCAGCGAACTTGAGCTACGTGTAGGAGCTAACTCTCGCCATAGTGATAATCAGAGCATACACGTTAGCATATCAGGCAATAACTTTAGCTATAACAATGTAGATGATGACAGCGTATTGGGTTTTGTAGGCGCTAACATCGTAGCCACAGATGATAACCTAAGCCTGATCGCTGACGTTGAATACGGCAAAGGCAGTGATGAAGACAACCTAACTGGCTACTTGAGTTTAAAATACGCGTTCTAATTCGCTAAACAGTTTGATGTTGCCAGCGTTAAACAAGACAGTTCATTCCCGCAGGGCCTTGGCAATATGAACAATCCATTGACGCATTTTAATGAGGAAGGCCGTGCTCGCATGGTCGATATATCTGATAAAACGCATACTTCCCGAAAAGCAGTTGCCACCGGAGAAGTACATATGCAACCGGGAACCCTGCAGTTGATTAAAGAGGGTCAGATCAAAAAAGGTGATGTACTGGCAGTAGCGCAAGTCGCAGGTATCATGGGAGCCAAACGGACCCATGAAGTCATTCCCATGTGCCACCCCCTGCTATTGACTGGTGTGGACATCAGCTTTCAGATAAACTCGGTTCCAAATCCGGAGACGGGATTATGCTCCATCACCGTGACCGCCACGGTTAAAGTGACCGGGCAGACCGGGGTGGAAATGGAAGCGCTGACTGCAGTTTCCATGACAGTGCTCACCATTTATGATATGTGCAAAGCGGTTGACCGAGGAATGTATTTCAATCGTATCGGATTGGTTCATAAATCTGGTGGCAAATCAGGAACCTTTGATAAAGAAATAGTAAAAAAATGATCACCTTTAAATTTTTTGCCAGTCTGAAATCCATCGCTGAAAAAGAAGAAGCTAGTTTGGAGATTAAAAACCCAATAACGATAGATCAGCTAAGTGATATCATTTCTGAAACAATGCCAAAGATGGGAGCAATTATTCGGGAGAAAAAAGTCATGATCTCGGTCAATCAGGAAATGGCCTCTGCCGACACCATTATTCATGATGGAGACGAAGTGGCATTTCTTCCCCCATTCTCTGGCGGAGCAAAATAAATTAAGGACAATACCATGAGCACCACGACCGACTCAAAAGTACGCATCCAGTTAGAAGATTTCTCGGTCACCGATGAAATCGAAGCCATGAAGAAAGTTTCCCGCAATATCGGCGGAATCACCACCTTTCTGGGAACAGGAAGAGAGCTTTCAAAAGGTGAGAACATCACCCAGCTAAATTTCGAGCATTACCCGAAGATGGCTGAAAAAAAGCTGGAGGAGATTCGGGAAAAATCCATCAAGGATTTTGGAATCATCGACATGGGCATCATCCACCGGATTGGTCCCATTGATATCGGTGAAAATATTGTCTTGATCATCGCGGTTGGAGAACACCGCAAAGAAACCTTCAAAGCCTGTGAGTGGGCCATCGCTGAACTCAAACGCACCACACCCATCTGGAAACGCGAAACCACCTCCACAGGCGAAGTCTGGGTTCAAGACACTCCCTAAGCGAGAGAGGCAAATGGCAATAACCCATCAAACCGAAAACATCAGTAGTATGTGATATTCTTCCTTAGATTTCGTGCCTGGCACAAGTATTTCCTCTATTTCAATTTGGACCCAGCATCACGCTGGCGTTAACACCTCTCAGCTTATGACCCCCCACCCTACCGAAAATACTCTTACCTTGACAGTCAACAGCAGGCTGGCCCGCTGGCTTTTACTTGAACAGGATGTACAAAAAAATCGCGCAGGGGAAAAAGCCTGGGAAACTCCACAGATATTCTCCTTCGTATCCTGGTTACAAAATATCTGGATCCAGTCATGGCCGATCCAGTATCTCCTCAGCGAATTGCAATGCGAAAAAATCTGGGAACAAATCATAGCTCAAAACTCAACCCGCCTTGGCCTTCTTCACCTTCAAGGTATTGCCTCTCAAGCCAATCAGGCTTTTTCTCTGATCCATGAATATCGCCTGCCTCGGGATCCTAAACTTTATGAACTGACCGATGAGGCAAAAACTTTTCTGTTCTGGACAAGGAAGTATGAACAACAGCTTTCTTCACTGGGGGCTCTGGCCCCCTGCATGCTTATGGATACAGTGAGGAACTCCATGCAGGAAGGGAAAATACCGATCCCGATCTCTCTTCGTGTTATGGGATTTGAAGAACAAAGTCCACAACTAAAATATTTTCTCGAATTTCTTCTAGAAAAAGGTACCCGTGTTGATTTCCTGTCACCGGTACCCAACCCAGAGATTCTGGAAAACAAACTGAATAACGAAACCATTCATGTCAGGGAATATGAAAGTCGTCAGGGAGAAGCTGAGGCCTGTGCCCGCTGGTTAAGATCAACATTTCAACTAGGAAAACGCATCGGCATCGTTGTTCCGGAACTGGAAAAATATCGCGCGCTTCTAAAGCGCGAGTTTGCGGCGGAATTGGTTCCTAAATCCATCCTCACTCTGGACGAACAGGTTTTGCCATTCAATATTTCGCTGGCTTCTCCATTGTCTCAGGAACCCATAATCAAGCTGGCGCTCGACCTGTTAACAGTGAAAACAAACAACGTTCCCGTTCACACGTTCCTATCACTTATTCAGAGCCCCTTTTTGGGTTATGCGTTTCCTCCCACTCAGGAAGTATCTGATCTTGAGCGCAAGCTGAGAAGAAAAAGATTACTCTCCATCCCGCTTGACCGACTCCATTCAATCTGTGGTAGCACCCCTCATGTCAACCAACTGGCAGAGAAATTAAACTCCTGGACTCTGAATAAAAAAAAATTATTGCCAGGAGAATGGGCGAAAAATTTATCGAATTTTTTAAAAAGCGTTGGTTGGCCAGGAAAGCCGGTAACTCCTGCAAATCAACAAACCGTTTTATCAAAACGACATCAGGCTTTTGAAACCTGGAAAGATTGTTTAAATGAGCTTTATTCTCTGAACCAGATTCTCGGCCCCATTGATAGACTGGAAGCCTTAACTCATCTGACTGGTATGACTCGGAACAAAGCCTTCCAGATCAAAACACCAGAGCACTCTATTCAGGTCATTGGTCTTCTCGAATCATCCGGAATGCAATTTGACCATTTGTGGGTTATGGGTTGCCATAGCGAAGCATTCCCCGCCTATCCCAAGCCCAACCCATTCATTCCCTATGAAATCCGCAGTAAATTTTCGATCCCACGTTCCAATCCACAGCGGGAATTAAAATTTGCCGAGCAATCCTTGAGTCGTCTTCTGGTAGCAGCGCCAGACGTTCATTTTAGTTTTCCCCTCCACGAGGGAGATATGGATCTGGATATCAGTCCTCTATTAAAAAGATTCCCGAAAATTGCGAGGGAAACCGATCGATCAAGTCGAATTAAAGATCAGGTTCAAGCCTTGAACTACCTGGAGGAATTCACCGAACCTACATTTTTACCAGCAACCGATTCCGAGAAAAACAGGTTTGAAACGCAAGGTATTTCATCCGGATACGCCTTGATCAAAGATCAGGTCGAATGCCCCTTCCGGGCTTTCGCCCGGCACCGTTTAAACAGCAATAGATATCAGTCCCCAGAAGTGGATTTTGACAATATGGATCGTGGCAACATCATCCATAAAGCTCTGGAACTGTTCTGGGAAAAAACCACCAACCTGAAAAACCTTTTAAAAACCTTTTCAGAAGGTTCTCTTGAGCAACAACTTGATCAATACGTGCGGGAAGCTCTCAAACTTTGCTCAGAGCGTACAGCCGGCCAAACACAATTCAACCAACTGGAAATAGAACGAGACGTGCGGGTCATCCATGACTGGCTACGCGATGTGGAACTGAAGAGGCCTGACTTTAAAGTGCTCCACAATGAAAAAGGTGTATCGATAAACCTGTCTGGAATAAAACTTACATTAAGAATCGATCGCATTGATGAAATCCCCGGCAAGGGATTACTGTTGATAGACTACAAGACCGGAAAAGAAGCTAAACCCGCAGATTGGTTTGCAGAAAAAATACGCGCCCCACAACTGCCCCTTTATACGGTAGCCAAACCCCCAGCAGGATTGGCCTATGGCCATCTGGTGGCCGGCAAACCCGAGTTCAAAGGCACAACAATCCCGGATATGCCTCTTGGACAATTCAAGAGCCATGATTTCACCAAAGCCAGTGGATATTCTTCATGGAAGGAATTGCTGAATTACTGGAAGAATAATTTAAGTGCTGTCGCCGATGAATTCTTGCAAGGAAACCACAAAGTTCTACCTATCAACAAAGGCGAACCCTGTCGATATTGCGAATTTGATTCTCTTTGCAGAATCCAAGCCGCTCGCCGTGGAGACAGTTAGCAATGAATCATTGGTCCGAGAAAATATTTATCCAAAAAATGAAAACATACAGTTTATATCTCTTCGGAGTACAAAATTTTCGGAAAAATATCATGCCCACAGAGGTTTTCCACAAATCACAAAGCTGGAGTAGCAGGAGGGCCTCTCTTGATACTGGCAGATGAAAAAATAAGAAGAGAAGCCTTGGAACCCAACCAGTCTTTTATCGTTCAGGCTCCAGCAGGATCGGGAAAAACCGAGTTGCTCATCCAACGGTACCTTAAGCTATTAGGACTGGTAAATTCCCCCGAAGAAATTCTAGCAATGACTTTCACCCGAAAAGCCGCTGCAGAAATGAAGGAAAGAGTTTTGTCCGCCCTTACCGAAGCCCAAACTTCTCAATGCCCAGAGCAGGCTCACGCCCGGCTCACTTGGGAACTCTCCAAAAAAGCACTTGAACAGGATCAATCACGCGAATGGAAATTGATGAATAACCCGGCTCGCCTGAGAATCGTGACTATTGACTCATTTTGTTCTTCTTTGACCCGGCGGATGCCTTTGCTATCCAGAATGGGTGCAGGTTTGGATATCCAGGAAAATGCCAGAAACCTTTACAAGGAGACAGCTCGGAATATCTTGAGTCTAATGGAAAACGAGACCAGCCCATATGGAGTTCTGGTGCGAAATATTCTCCGACATATTGATAACTCTAAGGAAGATTTCATAAAAAGAATCGTCCAACTTCTGGAGAAAAGAGACCAGTGGATGATCTCTTTTTTTGATCCGCGTGAAAACCTGGAAGCACATCCATTAAATGAAAACGCCAGAAAAGCTATGGAGCAAACCCTGGCAGATTTGATTCGATCTCGACTAGGTGAATTAAAAGGCTTATTCAGCTTAGACATCCAGAAAACCTTATTGCGGGTCGCCACCTACTCAGGCAAGAATTTGGAAAATGATAACCCTTCGCACCCTTGCGCCTGTCTTGCGAACCTCCTAAACTTTCCGGACACCACCATCGACAGCCTGAATATATGGAAAGGACTGGCTCATCTTTTTCTGACACAGGCCAATACCTACAGGAAAAAACCCGATGTACGGTTGGGTTTCCCTGCAAATAAAGATACCAATGCAAAAAAAATGAAAGATGAGTTTGCCGAACTGGTAAGTTCTTTGCAAGAGAATCCCTTTCTCCTCGCAGCTTTAGCTAAAGTAAAAAAACTTCCACGAAGCCATTTCACCAATATGGAATGGGATTTACTGAAATCTACCATCCGTCTTTTGGCAGAGATCAATAAAAGTCTAAAAGATGTTTTTTCATCCAGGCAAACCACAGACTTCACTGAAATTTCTCTGTCCGCAATCAGCAGCCTCATTCAGATCAATGAATATGGAGAAAAATATCCCACCGATTTACTTTTTTATCTTGATTGTAAAATCCATCATATTTTGGTGGATGAATATCAGGACACTTCTTTCAAGCAGGAAGAGCTATTGCGTAAGCTCACATCCGAGTGGAACAACGAAGACGACCGAACCTTGTTCATTGTTGGCGACCCCAAACAATCCATTTACCGATTCAGGGATGCCGAGGTTGGCTTATTTATCAAAACCCAGAAACGAGGGCTGGGGACTCTGCGGTTAAAACCTCTGTCGCTGGAATCCAACTTCCGCTCGCAAAAAAACCTGGTGGACTGGGTCAACGACTGCTTTCAAAAAATCTTCCCGAAAAATAATGACCCTGACCTTGGAGCTATTTCCTACACCCCATCGTCAGCAGTCTTTAAGGAAGGCATGCATCCTGGAGTGTTGTATCACCCTGTTCCACATCACAATGATAACCATGCCATTTCCGAGGAAGAAGCACAGAAAATCACAACCCTAGTCAAGAGTCTGCAAGCACAATATCCGAGCAAGAATTTGGCAGTTCTGGTCCGAGGGCGAGCTCACCTCACTTCTATTGTGAGACATTTTAACGAATCGAATGTTGCATTCAAAGCCGAGGCCATCGACTCTCTAACAGACAGGTCAGCGATTCTCGACCTGTTATCCCTGCTCCGAGCCCTGCGCTTTCCTGGCGACCGAACCGCCTGGCTATCCATTTTAAGAGCACCTTGGTGTGGGTTATCTTTAACTGATATCCATGCGTTGGTAGAACTGGATATTATAACGCCGGTCTGGTTCCTGCTCAACAATCCCTCCCGCATTAAGCTTCTCAGTGAAAATGGACAAAAAAGAGCACAAAACCTTATCTATACTATTCATCCTTTTTTAAACGGCTTCGCCGACCAAAACTTCCGCGATGTGCTGGAAGCCTGCTGGGTCAGTTTGGGTGGACCAGCCTGCCTACAGGGAACCAGCCCAGATGACATCGAGGTGTTTTTTAATAAAGTCGAAGAAATTATCGCTTCCAGACAGGAAGAGCAATTCGAAAATTTTGACCAAATCCTGACAGACCTGTATGCCAGCCCTTTGGCAGTTCCCGAAAACGCTGTACAAATCATGACCATGCACAAAGCCAAAGGCTTGGAATTTGACTTTGTTATTTTGCCCGGTCTTGGCAAACGCATCAAAGGAGATGAAAAGCGCCTGATTTACTGGATGCCGCATGGCGACAACCTGCTACTCGCCCCTATTGAAGAAAAAGGCGGTGAAGCTTCACCTCTTTACGAGTTTTTATCAGATCTGAATAAGGAAAAAGAAGAATATGAAACTTTAAGACTCTTATATGTGGCCGCAACACGAGCTAAGTCGCAACTGCACCTGTTTGGCCATTTGACCCCTCCCAAGGAAAAGGAAGAAGAATGGAAACCCCATTCAAAATCCTTACTGAATAAATTATGGCCACATATAAAAAAAGAATGGCTGGAGAAGCTGAATGAAGCTACGGAACCGAAACCTGTTGAACTCAACCAGTTACCAACAGAAATGCATTCCATTTTTCGCCTGCCTCTCGATTTTTCATTGCCAATTATAGAAAACGCCATTAGTGAAGGGCAGGTAGTCGACATCAAAGATGAAAAATATATAGAGCCTAAATATGACTGGGCAGGGAATGCGGCACGATGCCTGGGAAACGTTTTGCACCGTTGCCTCCATGATGTTGCCTTAGAAGGATTGGATTCATGGCCTAAAGAAAGAATTGAAAATTTGAGACCGAAGTTCAGATCAGCCCTTCTGGGAGAAGGCTTGCCTCTTGAGCAGGCAGAAGAAGAGTCAAACACAGGACTTCTAGCCCTTTCCAGACTTCTTGAGGATGACCGGGGACTGTGGATTCTAGCCCCGCATAAAGATGCTCATTCCGAGTATCCCTTGACGTTCTTTCAGGATAACCGATATATCCGAAATGTTATTGACCGCACTTTCGTGGATGAAGGGGTTCGTTGGATCATTGACTACAAAACCGGAACCCATAAAGGTAAGGGGAAAAGCCTTGAAATCTTTTTGGATAATGAGGTAAAACGCTACAGGCAGCAATTGTGCCGGTATGAAAATGTGCTGAAAAAATATGGTGAGAAACGCCCTATTAAAAAGGCACTATATTTCCCCTTGCTGAAGGCATGGCGGGAAATTAACTGACAAACCAAAATAGGATAGCTCAGCCGTGAAAAATAATACAGTCAACAAGCTTTTAGAAGGCAACGAACGTTATATCGCCGGAGGCGCATTACACCCCAATCAATCCTTTGAGCATCGTCTTAAGCTGGTGGATGGCCAGAAACCTATTGCCGCAATATTAACCTGTGCGGATTCACGAGTTTCTCCCGAGATTATTTTTGACCAGGGCCTTGGTGACCTGTTCGTTTTACGGGTTGCCGGCAATATCGTCAACGACATGTTTGTAGGAAGCTTAGAATATGCAGTAGAACACCTTGGTGTCAACCTAGTGATGGTTTTAGGGCATTCCCAATGCGGTGCCGTAGGTGCAACCATTCAAGGAGGCAAGCCGCCGGGGCATATCGATAGTCTCATACAAGCGATAAAACCCGCATTGGACAGATTGAAAAAGCAGCCCCACGATTGGGTAAATATTGTCGCAAAAGAAAATGTAAAAATTGGAGTAGAACGATTGCGAACTGAAGACCCTATTTTGACAACTCGGTACAAAGAGAGCGGTATAGAAATCGTCGGCGCATTTTATGATCTTAAAACTGGAAGAGTAAGTCTTATCATGTAATAGCCTGCCCCATCCACTGACATAGCAGGAGCCAAAACCTCAGCTATTTATATAAATTATTGTTTTATTTGAAGTTGCTACTTTATTTCTGTCGCTCTGTCCGCCGCTTTCTCAGAAAATTTGAGATACCAAGGCTTAATTCTGTTTATTTTAATGGAGCGGCTAGCTATAGTTTACCGGAATGTACTCGTAATCAAAATTTTTCCTTTTGTTCTGGAGCTAATAAGTCGGCAGGCCATTAGCGATTAATGTAGTCCCGCAGGGGTACGTTGAAGCATCATGGTTTGTTCGACCAAGCAAAGACCCCCTCAAAGGGAAGAGGGGCCAAGTGAGTTTTGATTATCCTGAAAATCAAAAGCTGGGCAGAGCTTTTCCCAGTGCCTGATGAGAACAGAAGTTACGGCACTGCCTTGCCGTACAGGGCATTACCAGGTTTTATAATGCTCGTTTAAAACTCAATGGAGAGCCCCGTACGTGCGCCAAAATCCTTTCTGTCGACCCCGTAACCGATACCGCCATTGACAGACCAGTTTTCATCGACGCGAACACCAAAAGAAAAGGCGGTAGCGGTCTCACCATTATAGTAACCGGCACCCAGAGACAGATTCACCTTTTTGTTCTGAGAAACCGATGGTGCCTGCAGTGCCAGAGACAGCGCTATACCTGACGACAGATCTTTTTCTAATTCGTATACTTTGCGCCCCAAATCAGTTATCCGATTGCTCTCAGTCTCGATACGCCTGCTAAGGGCGTTGTCGGTGGTGGTACTGATGTTCCCCGCCGCACCGAGAGCGTTGGTTATGACCCTATCAGCCTCCGCCCTGGCGGTCGCCTCCGTGTTATCAGCCGCCTCCCTGGCGGTCGCCTCCGCGCTATCAGCCGCTGCCCTGGCGGTCGCCTCCGCGCTATCAGCCGCCGCCCTGGCGGTCGCCTCCGTGTTATCAGCCGCCGTCCTGGCGGTCGTCTCCGCGGTATCAGCCGCCGCCCTGGCGGTCGCCTCCGCAGTATCAGCCGCCGTCCTGGCGGTCGTCTCCGTAGTGATACGGTCGCCTAAGCCGCTATCAGCCGCTGCCCTGGCGGTCGCCTCCGTGTTATCAGCCGCCGCCCTGGCAGTGGCTTCATCATTGATTTCGTCGGTTAAGGCGGCATCAGCATCCTCCCTGGCAGTCCTTTCCCTGTCATCAGCCGCCATCCTGGCGGTCATCTCCTCAGTATCAGCCGCCCCCCTGGCGGCCGTCTCCGTAGCGAGATCGCTGGCTAAGGCGTTGTCAGCCGCCGCCCTGGCGCCCGCCTCCGTAGCGATTTGGCCGGTTAAGGTGCTGTCAGCCGCCGTCCTGGCGGCCGTCTCCGCAGCGAGATTGCTGTCAGTCTCCGTCCTGGCTCTCACCTCCATAGCGAGATCGTCGGCTAAGGCGCTGTCAGCCGCCGTCCTGGCGGTCGTCTCCGCAGTGATCCGGTTGCCTAAGGCGGTATCAGCCACTATCCTTTGGGTCTCCTCCTCAGCGATATCGTTGGCTATGCTGTTGTCAGCCGCCGCCCTGGCGCTCGTCTCCGTAGTGATACGGTCGCCTAAGGCGGTATCAGCCGCCGTCCTGGCGCTCACCTCATCAGAGATATCGTTGGCTAAGCCGCTATCAGCCGCCGTCCTGGCGCTCGTCTCCGTAGTGATACGGTCGCCTAAGGCGGTATCAGCCGCCGTCCTGGCGGTCGTCTCCCCGGTATCAGCCGCCTCTCTGGCGCTCGTCTCCGTAGTGTTGTCAGCCGCCGCCCTGGCGCTCGTCTCCGTAGTGATACGGTCGCCTAAGGCGGTATCAGCCGCCGTCCTGGCGCTCACCTCATCAGAGATATCGTTGGCTAAGCCGCTATCAGCCGCCGTCCTGGCGCTCGTCTCCGTAGTGATACGGTCGCCTAAGGCGGTATCAGCCGCCGTCCTGGCGGTCGTCTCCCCGGTATCAGCCGCCTCTCTGGCGCTCGTCTCCGTAGTGATACGGTCGCCTAAGGCGGTATCAGCCGCCGTCCTGGCGGTCGTCTCCCCGGTATCAGCCGCCTCTCTGGCGCTCGTCTCCGTAGTGATACGGTCGCCTAAGGCGGTATCAGCCGCCGTCCTGGCGCTCACCTCATCAGAGATATCGTTGGCTAAGCCGCTATCAGCCGCCGTCCTGGCGCTCGTCTCCGTAGTAATACGGTCGCCTAAGGCGGTATCAGCCGCCGTCCTGGCGGTCGTCTCCCCTGTATCAGCCGCCGTCCTGGCGCTCGTCTCCGTAGCGAGATCGCTGGTTAAGGTGTTATCAGCCGCTGCCCTGGCGGTCGCCTCCGCGCTATCAGCCGCTGCCCTGGCGGTCGCCTCCGTGTTATCAGCCGCTGCCCTGGCGGTCGCCTCCGTGTTATCAGCCGCTATCCTAGCGTTCGCCTCCGTAGTGATCCGTTCGCCTAAGTCGGTATCAGCATCCTCCCTGGCAGTCCTTTCCCTGTCATCAGCCGCCATCCTGGCGGTCATCTCCTCAGTATCAGCCGCCCCCCTGGCGGCCGTCTCCGTAGCGAGATCGCTGGCTAAGGCGCTGTCAACCGCCGCCCTGGCGCCCGCCTCCATAGCGATTTGGCCGGTTAAGGTGTTGTCAGCCGCCGTCCTGGCGGCCGTCTCCGCAGCGAGATCGCTGTCAGTCTCCGTCCTGGCTCTCACCTCCATAGCGAGATCGTCGGCTAAGGCGCTGTCAGCCGCCGTCCTAGCGGTCGTCTCCGCAGTGATCCGGTTGCCTAAGGCGGCATCAGCCACTATCCTTTGGGTCTCCTCCCCAGCGATATCGTTGGCTATGCTGTTGTCAGCCGCTGCCCTGGCGATCGCCTCCGCAGTATCAGCCTCCCCTCTGTCCCTTATCTCATCACTGATATCGCTGGCTTGGCTGATGTTAGCATCTGCCCTGGTCCTGGCTTCATCACGAACATGGTCCTGAACATCTTGGACAGTAAGAGAACCAGAGGCCTGATGGTCCGCCTGCGCGGCGGGTATAACTAAGAAGAGGGCACCCCCCCCCAAAAAAAGAATCAATGAAAACCGCCTGACAAAGTTCATAACATCCTCATCATGATGAATTGTAAGTTTTTGGTAATAATATAGTCGCACCATAAGCAAATCTCTGCTAATAGCTACTAATAGTTGCTAATAGCTACTAATAGTTGCTAATAGCTACTAATACAACAATGTTTATCATAAGAGCATAAAAAAAATCAAGCTTTTCGCCAAAAAAATTTAATTTTAAAGCCACAGGAATACGTTTTGCTCAATGGGTTTGATTTTATAGGTTTGATTTTGCAGTATGCTTCCTTTTTTTGACAAGGGCAGGACCGAGCTAGTAGTAGTAGTAGTAGTAGTAGTAGTAGTAGTAGTAGTAGTAGTAGTAGTAGTAGTAGTAGTAGTAGTAGTAGTAGTAGTAGTAGTAGAGGTATGTGAATGTTGACACTATAACTACAATATTGAAAACTCCTAGCAGTAAAGTCTGCTCAGGTTGCACCATCTTTTTATCAACAATAAACTCACGGCTTACACTTGACTTGGAAAGTCCCATCGTCCCTGCAACTTGAGATAATGCCTTCCTGTAGTTGCGGGTGCTCACACCCGCCAATCTCTCTTTCTTATTGCCTCTTTTGCCTTTTTAAAGTACCTTCTCATGACATGGCCTCCTTTGATATAGCCTCCTTCGGGTTGGTTTGGGCTTTTATCGCTAAAAACCACTCAAACCTGCGTGAGGTCATGTTCTAATTTCAGCTGACTTTTGGGCAAACCCCAAAACGGGTCAGCCCCTTACTTAAGGATAAGATGATGGGCAATCAAATTCATGAATCATGAAATGGAGAGGAAACAATGGAAAAAGACTTTAGTTCACTTGTAAAGAGTGGCGATGTTTTGTTCATGATGTTTGGCGCCGTGATGGTTTTTGCCATGCATGGAGGATTTGCCTTTCTTGAAGTAGGGACAGTGCGAAAGAAAAATCAGGTCAATGCACTGGTAAAGATTCTGGTAGATTTTGCTATTTCAACCCTGGTCTATTTCACTATTGGCTACGGAATTGCTTACGGAATTTTCATGTTTCAACCAGCCAGCGAATTGCTGGCGGAAAATCAAGGCTATGAACTGGTCCATTTTTTCTTTTTGTTGACGTTTGCCGCCGCTGTCCCTGCCATCATTTCCGGTGGCATCGCTGAGCGTGCTAAATTTTGGACTCAGGCCTTGGCCGCCGGTATTTTTGTCGGCATTATCTACCCTCTGTTTGAAGGCATGGTCTGGGGACAAATCTCTTTTCTGGGACAGGAAGATTCCTGGTTAGCCGAGCTGACCGGGGGAGTGCCTTTTCATGATTATGCCGGGTCCGTGGTCGTCCATTCTATGGGAGGGTGGATCGCCTTGGCAGCAGTTATTGTACTTGGGCCTCGTCTCGGAAGGTGGGACTCTGAAGGCCGTAGCCGCCCTATCCCTATCAGCAATGTTCCTTTCATGGCATTAGGGAGTTGGATGCTTTGCATTGGCTGGTTTGGTTTTAATGTCATGTCTGCCGCCACATTGCAGGGGATATCGGGCTTAGTAGCGATCAACTCGCTTTTTGCCATGACAGGAGGAATTATAGCAGCTTTGGTAATTTCAAAAAACGACCCTGGATTCATACACAATGGAGCTCTGGCAGGTCTCGTTGCTATTTGTGCCGGGTCCGATCAGGTTCACCCAATAGGTGCCTTGATTATTGGAGCGTTGGCCGGAATTATTTTTGTCAAAGGCTTTACATGGGAGCAGGAAAAATTAAAGGTCGATGATGTTCTGGGCGTTTGGCCTTTGCACGGCCTCGCCGGTTCATGGGGCGGAATCGCTTGTGGAATTTTTGGACAGGAAGCACTTGGTGGACTAGGTCAAGTCAGCTTTATCGCACAACTTATCGGGACTCTTGTTGCCATAGTAATGGCCTTGGGGTTTGGGTTCACCGTCTATAAAGTATTGGATAAAACAGTCGGAATCCGTCTGGACAAGGAAGACGAACAAAGAGGGTCGGATATTGCCATCCATAATATTGAATCTAGCCCAGAAGATTCTATCGGCAGGTTCTTATGAATGACTATGCATTGTTCCGGTTAGACCACAAAGATTGATGTGCTACACTCATATACAAAAGGGACAAACACTGTATCATTTTAGTCCCCTGGTTAAGGCCCACTCTCATTCAACCTCTTGCTGACTTCAATACCGCTTGGATGGTGACTCATCTACTTCTATTTCTCTGTAATACCCATCTTCTCCTTTAATTCCCGCTTAAAATACGAGCATCCAAGTCTCTAAAACTAAAGAGGTTAATCAATCAAAGCCTTTATAAATAAATAAGTTGACAGTAAATCCGTTGAACTTATATACTTCGACATCCAAGCGGGATTCAGGGTAGTAAGCGTAACCCATGAAAATATAAGAGATTCTTATATTTTTTTCCTGAACTCTGCTATTTTCTTGGTAAATTGGTAAGCAAAAATACGCTGACTTTATTAATTCAGTAAAGGTTTATCCTATGGAAACCAACGAGACCGCGACCGAAGACACCGAACAAAAAGAGGTTGATCTTGCTCAGACAGAAGAAATACTCAAAAATCTTCCGGATAGTTCGCGCAGTCACCTTATTCCAACTTTACAGAAAATCCAGGACATTTACAGGTATTTACCCGCACCCGCGATGGAACTGTTGATGGAGTCGCTAAATATCAGCCGCGCGGAACTCTATGGAGTTATCTCGTTTTATCCTCAGCTTCGTATCACCGAGCCTGGGAAATACATTATTAAGCTCTGTTATGGCACCGCCTGCTTTGTAAAAGGGGCTTCCATAATCGGCGACAAAATTAATGACTGCTATCATATTCGCCCCGGCGAAACAGACAGTTCAAAACTGTTTACTTTGCAGACAGCTTCCTGCCTGGGCAACTGTGGGGCCGCTCCAATGGCCATAATCGGCGAAGATACTCACGGAACCATAGACCCTGAAAAAACACTGGATATTCTGGGTGAATACAAAAAAGACGATACCTTGGAAACTGAGGAGGCCACAGCTTAATGAGCACTGTTGCAAAAAAAGACTGCAATATAAATATCAATGGCAAAGCAATTTCTGTTCCTGAGGGAACGGTTATCCTTGAAGCTTGTAACCAGAATGAAGTATCGGTTTCCAATCTCTGTTATAACAGAAAACTGAAACCTTTTGCCGCCTGTAGGACCTGCATGGTCGAAACAGTAGTTGATGGGAAAAAGGAACTGGTTTATTCCTGCACCCAGCCTGTTTGCGATGGCATGGAAGTCAGCACCGGGACCGAAGAAACTGACCGCTATAACAAAGCCTGCCTTGAAATGCTACTGGTCGAGCATCCGCTAGACTGCCCCATCTGCGACAAATCAGGGGTTTGTCCTCTACAAGACAACACAGAGATGTTGCAACTGTTCAATGGACGATTTGAAATTCAGAGACGTAACGAACCCAGCATTAAAACCAATCCGATCATCGAATTCTATCTCAACCGTTGCATCATGTGCGGATTGTGTGTTCGTGCTTGTGACGAAACCCAGGGAGTTCAAGCCCTCGACTTTCATAAACGGGGGATGAGCGTCGGCATCGGCACCGCCAACGACGAGCCTCTCGACTGTGAATTCTGCGGACAATGCATCACGGTTTGTCCAACCGGGGCTCTAATGGATATGACTTCTACATCTCGGGGTTTGGCGGCCATGTTCACCGAAACACACACGACCTGCAACTACTGTTCATGGGGATGCACTATCAAGCTCGAAAGTAAAAAGGGTCAGGTTGTCCGCATTGAAGCGGATGAAGGTTACAATGTCGGCATCAATGAAGGTAATCTCTGCGCCAAAGGGCGTTTGGGACACGGTATCATCCATAACGACCAACGCATTGAGTCGCCTCTCATAAATGTCGGCGGTAAATTTAAGGAAGTGACTTGGGAAGAAGCCCTGCAAACCATTGCCGATCGCATGCAGACAACAGTGAACCGTAGTGGGCCTGACAGCCTTGCCGGAATTGCCTCGGAAAAATTGACCAATGAAGAGAACTACCTTTTTCAAAAACTGTTCCGCAGTCAGCTCGGTTGCAATCAGGTTACCAACCTCGCAAACTTAAGAGCACCTTATCTGAACCAGTTCATGCTGAACTGCTTTGACAACGGAATTCAGTCACAACCTATCACTAAACTACAGGAAGCTGATGTCGTGCTGGTTTTTAATTCCGACCTGCCCTCTGAATATCCAGTAGGTGGAAATTCCATCCGGTTCGGAACGGTCTTTACCAATACCGACTTATTAATCGCCAATCCAAGAAAAGTGGTTTTTGAGAGCAATGCTAAAGTCGATGTGCGGATGACTTACAAGCACGGCTCCGATTTAGCCGTCGCTTCCCGGTTGGCCCGCATTATGATCGACAACAAACTGATCGACACCGAAAAGGCGCAGTCTGCCATCCCCAACTATAAGGAATGGGTACAATCTTTAGCATCCTACACAGCCCAGACGGTGGAACAAACCACCGGGCTGCCGGATGATGTTCTCACCCGTGCGGCGGAAAGGTTTGCCAGAGATGCGGACCGCTTCGTTATTGTTGGCAATGATGTCCTTGATACAGGCCAAGGAAAAGAGACTCTCAACGCCCTGCTCAATCTTTGCATCCTGATTCAGCACGGCAGTACGGGGAGCGTGAGTATTTATCCTCCAAGAGAGCATTGTAATTCGCAAGGGGTTAATGACATGGGCTGTACTCCTGAGTTTTTACCAGGCTACCAGTCGATCAAGGATCCTGCGACTCTGAATAAATTTGCCAATGAATGGGGCACCTGTTCCCTCAGCGAGGTCGACCTGGCCGGGGACTTGTTGCAAAATTGTATAAGTGGCGCATTAAAGTTTCTCTATATCGCGGGAGAAGACCCTGTTCAATCTTATTACAAACCTCAATTGGTTAAAGAAGCTTTGCGCACCGTGCCGTTTCTGGTCGTCACCGATGTTTTCATGACCGATACCGCAAGAATGGCAGACTTGGTTCTTCCTTCATCCACCTTTGCAGAAAAGGAAGGCAGCTACACCAATATGTCGCGGCACGTTCAACGGGTCGCGCCAGCGGTAATCCCTCAGGGAATCTCTAAACCGGATTTCGATATATTAATTGAACTGGCAGACGCCTTGGGCAAACCCTTCAAAAACACGGATGTTGCCGATGTGCAACAGGAAATAGCAAACGTCACCCCAGCTTACAAGGAAGTTTTTCCAGGAAACAAGTCTGCTCAATGGGCACCGGACTCTGTGAAGACGAATCCCAATTTCCTTATCAATGGCATCTCAGCCAGGCCTAATGGCAAAGCAGAAGGCTTCACCCTGCAAACCAACAACCACATGTTTCATATAGGAAGTTACACTCAATACTCCAAGGCATTAGTAGATATTGGGCCTGAGTGCGTTGCCGAGTTGCACCCAGAAGATGCTAAGGATTTGGGAATTGCTACAGGAGACCAAATCGTGGTTCAATCTTCCACAGGCAGGGTTAAGGTCAAAGTCAAAACCAGTAAGGTGACCAGTCGAGGAATGCTGTATATTCCAAAAAACTGGCCCAATGTTCCCGTCAGCACGTTGCGAAATGGAGAAGAAGGTTTAATAAACGTAAAGATTTCAAAATCTAATTAACATCACTTCATCCCGACGACGGGACACCAAACCGTTATGGCAGACTTAAAAGAAAATTTACATACCGACCATATGGTCCTTAATATGGGGCCGTCACACCCGGCCACGCATGGGACAGTAAAGTTCCTCCTGACTCTCGATGGAGAAACAATCGTCAACCTGGAAACCGAAATTGGTTACCTGCACCGTGGCTTTGAGAAAATGTGCGAAAGTGTGACCTACTCGAACGTGTTTCCCTACACCGATCGATTGAATTACTGCTCTGCTATTATGAACAATATCGGTTTTGCGTTGGCAGTGGAAAAACTCTGCGAAATCAAAATAACCGAGCGATGCAAATATATCCGCGTTGTCACCAATGAACTTGCACGAATTTCGGACCATTACACCAATATTGCCGCCGCAGCTCTAGAGTTGGGCGCATTAACCGCTTTTATTTATTTCGTGGAAGCCCGTGAAATCGTATGGGATTTATTAGAGAAGGTTTGCGGTGCCCGGCTAACTTCAAACTATATCCGTATTGGTGGCCTGATGTGCGACCTTCCGCCGGGATTCGATGAAGATCTTAAAGCAACCTATCCAAAACTCGACTCACTTTTTGAAGATGTAGATAGCCTGCTCACTAAAAACCGGATATTTATAGATCGGATGCAGGACACTGGCGCCATCCCAGTAGAAAATGTCATCTCATGGGGATTCACCGGCCCCTGCTTGCGTGCCAGCGGAGTCAATTACGATGTTCGCAAAAATCATCCCTACCTCTGCTACGATAAGATTGATTTTGATATCCCATTAGGTAAAACCGGCGACAATTTTGACCGTTACCTCGTCCGGATGGAAGAAATCAAACAAAGTTTCAGGATCATCAAACAGGCCATGCAGGATATGCCTGACGGTCCTATTAATGTTGGCAACCCCTATTTGCGGAACCCCTCCAAACCGGATGTCTATACCCAGATGGAAGAAATGATCGCACATTTCAAGATTGTCATTGATGGCCTCAAACCCCCAGTTGGAGAAGTTTATTTTCCGACAGAAGCGGCAAATGGGGAGTTGGGTTTCTATCTGGTCAGTGACGGCTCTGGCAAGCCCTACAAATGTCGGGTGCGCCCACCCTCTTTTGCACTGACTGCTGCAATGGGTGAAATGTGCAAGGGTAGAATGCTTGCCGACATCATCCCTACCTTCGACATGATCAATATGATCGGCGGAGAGTGCGACCGCTAAGTCGGAGTGCACTCCCGGCAGATCAACTGTTGAAGACAGAAGCTATTTCCCTTAGAAAGTATCCCGACTAACCCCTCGGTCACGTCCTCTTCCACCCGGAGTGCGGCCCAGGGACGTGGTGAAGACATCTCCCTGCTGAACCAAACCATCATGCTTGGTCCGAATAGTTCCAATCCATATTCCCCCCAGTCATTAGGTATTAAAAAAGCCTTAGTTCTTCGATGCCGCACAATTCTTTTTACCAAACTTGATAACCATGTCTCCCAGAACAATTATATCCACCTGGGCTCTTATGAGCCTTTAAAGTTGAATTATTTCTTTGACGTGAAAAATGTTTGCCACAAAGCGAACATTTAAATGTATACTTCGTTCCCGAAGAAAGCTGACTTAAACCCCTGGCTCGACTTGGCCGAAATGCTGAAGTTCTTTTTTTTCTAATAGGAGGCATTACAACTCCTCCACTCGAACTTATTTCAACGGGGTAATTTTCGGTATATGGTTCGTTTGTAATGGTTACTCCTTGGATTTTTGAAAGGGTGAATGCCTTAGGGTGTCCGTCTTCTCTTTCATGTCCATAAAATAGCCTATTCCCCTCACTTGAAGTTCGAAAAGATAAAGGTTCAACGGTTCTGCTTTTATTATGGTAAACCAAGTTAACGCAAACTCGGTTTGCAGCTGCAAACTGTATCTTGTGTATCACTGAATCCATAGAGCTTGCATTTGCTATTTCTCCCGGCTGGAATATTTCTCCATCTACGTCTAACATTTCTACTTGCCGGTCTTCTTTACCTTCAAGCCAGTCGAAAAATGGCTCCAGATCATCCCAAAAGGATTCTATTGGTGGAAGTGCGGGTAACTGGTGGGCTAGCATATTTTTCCACTGCGCGGAGAGTTCCTCCATTTTTTCATGTTGCTCCAAGAATGAATAAGTAGGAACTTCAATTTCCTTATAGCTACATTTTTTTGTCAGAACGTTATAAACAAGTTGGGGGTTTTTAATTAAATTTCTACTTCTAAAAAAATGAATTACATCGTATAAATCCCTGGGCCGTAATCGTTCGGCCAGTGCACGAATTTTTTCAGCGATAACTTCTTCAAATGCATAGCAATTTGCCCTTATACCTGTAGCTGGGTGGTCAGTATAAGGATGTTGGACATCCTTTTTAACGGAGCTCAAAACCAAAACTTCATCTGTTGTGAGATCCAGCTTTACTGATGCTGGCGATGTCCTAGTCCTCCTTCTCATTGGCCCATTAAAATGTATTTTCCCCTGAACATATAATTTCTCTTTTTCTTTTGGGATGAATTTGAATTTAAATTGATCTTCAAAAAATTCAATACCTGTTTCTTCGTAAATCCGCCCGGTAATTCCTTTAAAAATATTTTGCAAAAAATCATTGGATAAGTGGTCTTGATTTGGAATAGTGAAGTCAAGGTCTTCTGAAAATCGGAAAGTCTGGAAAAAACATTTTTTTAGGCTCGTCCCCCCTTTAAATGCCCAGGAATCTTTCAACTCTGGGTGGTTATTTATTCCCCAAAGAAGCCAACCCAGCACATAGTCCTTTTCAATCGTTTCCGGGTTTAAACCTAAACCTGCTGCCATTGTTAAAATTTCATTTTTTTTGATCATATTCCTGTTTCCAAATCTCGGGTACTATGAGGCCCCATTTCCGTACAAATACATTATTGGATACTGTGGGATCAAATTTTGAGTATCCGCGGAATCGAATTTTGGTGAGGTTTGTTCCCGACAACAGATCATGCCGGCCGATTGTCTCGATCAAAAAACCTAAGCGCCTAATAATTGTTTTGTTATTCATGCGTACTGCATAAGAAACGATTAAATCAATATCGATATATTTAGAGTCCAGGTATTCTGAAAAAATATCGCGGGCCACTCGCATCCCTCCTGCCATTTTTGGATCATCAAGGAAATCAGCAATGGTTTTAGAAGGATCAGAGACTTGAATTTTTACGTTATCCAACCAAATACTTTTTGTTCCAAAAAACTTTTTGCTATTAATTCTCTTTAACTGAAAACGAATACCGCCCAAAGATAAATACCGATCCTTTACTTCTTCCGTTGTAAAGAACATAACAATCTCAAAAATTTGTTCCGACAAATCCCAGTGCTTTATCGCACTAAAACCCCCGATATAGCCAGGGGCATATAAATTATTTATTACTGCCCAAGGCTCTGCTATTGGAAGTTCTGTGGTTGGATCATCGATATTGACTGGAACATAAATTCCTCGTTTTATTCTTTTCACCCAGCCATGCTTACACCACCTGGCTAAAATGCGTCCAGACTCTTGGCGTGGTATTTCTAAAATTTCGGAAACCAGCTTAGGCGTAACCACAGTCTTGGCTAAACTTAAAACCTTTGATAGTTTGTTCCGGTATTCTTTTCCAATTCCTTTAAGCCTCATAATAATATATATTATAAGCTATAATTGCCTGAATAAGGCAATAAATGCTAATATTTTAAATCGGAACCTTATTATATCTATAGGAATGACCCATTAGAAAAACACGTTTAAACGGAGAATTATATGTTCAATAAAGAAGAAATTCTCGACAAAATTAGGAGAAATTTTTCTAAAATTTTACGAAAATATAATGCCATTTGCTGCTGGCATATGAATGAGCATGAAGCGGAGTCAATTACGATGTTCGCAAAAACCATCCCTACCTCTGCTACGATAAGATTGATTTTGATATCCCATTAGGTAAAACCGGCGACAATTTTGACCGTTACCTCGTCCGGATGGAAGAAATCAAACAAAGTTTCAGGATCATCAAACAGGCCATGCAGGATATGCCTGAAGGCCCTATCAATGTTGGCAACCCCTATTTGCGGAACCCCTCCAAACCGGATGTCTATACCCAGATGGAAGAAATGATCGCACATTTCAAGATTGTCATTGATGGCCTCAAACCCCCAGTTGGAGAAGTTTATTTTCCGACAGAAGCGGCAAATGGGGAGTTGGGTTTCTATCTGGTCAGTGACGGCTCTGGCAAGCCCTACAAATGTCGGGTGCGCCCACCCTCTTTTGCACTGACTGCTGCAATGGGTGAAATGTGCAAGGGTAGAATGCTTGCCGACATCATCCCTACCTTCGACATGATCAATATGATCGGCGGAGAGTGCGACCGCTAAGTCGGAGTGCACTCCCGGCAGATCAACTGTTGAAGACAGAAGCTATTTCCCTTAGAAAGTATCCCGACTAACCCCTCGGTCACGTCCTCTTCCACCCGGAGTGCGGCCCAGGGACGTGGTGAAGACATCTCCCTGTTGAACCAAACCATCATGCTTGGTCCGAATAGTTCCAATCCTATTTTTTTCGATTTCTTTAGCTGCTTCGTCAATCAGGTCTTCTTCTTTTTTAGCCACTTTCTTCGCTTCTTTATTGGACTCAGTTGCCTCTTGATGAACCTCGGTATTGGGGTTTTCGCTTGCCCCTTCTGCAGCTACCGGTGTCTCAGCACTTTCAGTAGCAGACTCTGATTCCATTTCTTCGGCTTCTTTCATGGAACCTTTAAAATTCTTGATACTTTTCCCAAATGCCGAACCAATTTCCGGGAGCTTCCCAGCTCCAAAAATGATCATGATAATGACCAGAATGACCATTAACTCTGGAAAACCTATTCCCATCATAAGCTTTTTCTCCTTTTGGCTAATCTGATTGGTGCCAGTCTAGCAAAGTAACAGTTAAATTAACAGGAATTTAGTACCCTTGCGCAACCCTGCTTCTTACGAAATATTTGCCCTTTAAAACCCACCCCCTACCTCAACTTCAAAAATAAAACAGAAGGGTTCCAAAATTGAAACGACTTAAAGGTCGTTCTAGTTTCCTAAATGTCCATTTAAAATAGGAGAATCCAAGATACTTTTATTCCCTTTGGCGAGTTCTTTGGCTTTCTTAAAGTGCATGGTAGCCATGCCATGGTCTCCCAGCTTGTCCAAAGCCACCGCTTTATTAAAATGTATTTCTGCTATTGAACTGTCTTCTGTAGCCGCTTCTTTAAAATGCTTCAAAGCTTCATCAGCATGACCCATCTTCCAATGTTTAATCCCCGCTTTGTTATGCGTATCAGCCATGGAATTAGACCCTGCTGGAAGTTCCATAGGCCCTTCGGCGGCAAAAGCTGTGAAAGGTACAGAAATCAGAAATACAGCAAATACAACTAAAAATATAGTTCGCATATCAAAACCTCCTTTAATGTTAAATTTCCAATAATGTTAAATTTCCAAGTCACCTTAGAAAGTATGAAATCAAGTGTAATAATATACACCAATCTAAATTAGATTTGAAAAATTAATATTATTGTATTTGATCCAACCCGGCAACAAATTTATGATAAACTTTATAGCAAAGCATTATATTTAATGATTTTTTTCGCTAATTTTTTATGCCCGACCAGAAAACTATTGATTTAAACCAGTTGGTTTCCAATAAAATGGTAAAGGGAGTTGCGGATGTCGATCTTAGTCTGGAAAATAAAAAGCTGGGCGACGATGAGGTCATTCGTCTGGCAGAAATGGAAATTCTGTCCGAAGTGACCCATCTGGAACTTGGGGAAAACAATATCAGCGACAAGGGTTTAGCGGTGTTTTGTCAATCCCCTCACATAAAAGGCCTAAAATCATTAAATTTGAAATCCAATAAGATAACAGAAGCAGGAGCCCAGTCCCTAGCCCAAGCGACCAACTTAATCAAACTGGAGCAGTTAATTTTAAAATTTAATCGTATAGGTGAACAGGGAGCACAATACCTGGCACAATCCAAAACCTTGGTGAACTTGACCACATTGGACCTTTTTCGCAACCATATCGGCGAAGCAGGAGCCAAAGCCATCAAATCTTCAAAAAATTTTAAGAGGGTAAGCCGTCTTAGGCTCGACTAAATTTTAAATGGACCTATCCAGAGTCTATCCACGCAGCCCAAAAGAAAAAATGGCCGGTTTGGTACAATTAGCGCGAATGATTGATAAAGCTCGAGCTTTTAAGGAAAACCAGATGGCGGACTATATCTACCCCTGCCCGCTCGATAAAATTATCTTGAGCTTCCTGCGTATTGATTCCGACGCATTCGCTATGAAGGCCGTGGATTGTAAAGATGATGAAATCAATGCATGGTCTAAAGAACTACTGAAAAACAAAAAACCCGAAGAGTTCGATTTTATCAATAATCAAATTCTTGAACGAAGACCTGACTCTGAGGATCGACTAAGATATTTTTATGAAACCCGCGACAAAATCGACCCATCGAGAACAGACATTAATACATGGGTCGACCTTCTGGATCTGGAAGAAAGCCGCTTGCCACCAAAATAATTCACCTATCACGACCGCCCATTTTTACCAGCCTGTTCTCTGCTTGACGTTATAACGATTGACCATGAAAGAATCACTGAAAAATCAAAAACCCGAAAAATTTAAGAAGAAAAAAGAACGTTCCAGGTTTGCAAAAATTTTCTTTATTACACTTTATTTCATCACCATTTTTTGTTTGGTCACAGGTTTTGTCGGAGCAGGATTTATATATTTTCACTATTCTCAGTACCTTCCCGACATCCGCGAATTAAAAAATTACCACCCTAGCACCATCACCCAGATTTATTCGAATGAGGATGAAAAAATTGCCGAGTTTTATATAGAAAAGCGCATAGTGATTCCGCTTGAAGATATTCCCCTGGCCTTAAAACAAGCCTCTCTAGCGGTTGAGGACTCCAACTTCTATTATCACTTTGGCATTGACCCTAAAGCTATTTTCAGAGCTTTTATCACCAACCTTAAAGCTGGTCACATAGTCGAAGGTGGGAGCACTATCACCCAGCAATTATCCAAAACGCTATTTTTATCTCGCGAACGCACATTCTCTCGGAAAATCAAGGAAGCTATTCTAGCGGTCAGGCTGGAGTCGATTTTCACCAAGGATAAAATACTTGAAATGTATCTTAACCAGATTTATTACGGCCATGGCAGTTATGGTGTCCAAGCTGCTGCCCACACCTATTTTGGCAAAAGTGTTGCCGACCTAACCATAGCCGAATGCGCCATGATTGCCAGTCTTCCAAAAGCTCCAAATCACTACTCGCCCTATAAATATCTTGAGCGTGGTCGAAAAAGAAGAAGCCATACCATTCGCAGGATGGCCTCTCTCTCCTTTATCACCAAGGAACAGGAGGAGCAGGCTATGAGTGAAGAGTTTCATCTAGCCAAAGTCACTAACATGCTCAACAGAGCCCCTTATTTTGTGGAACATATACGGCAATTTCTTGAAGAAAAATATGGGAGCAACAAACTTTATCGTGGAGGCTTAAAGGTTTATACCACTCTCGATATCAAGCTACAGGAGTCTGCCCAGAAAACCATCGTAGAAAATTTGAGAATAGCGGACAAACGTTATGGATACCGAGGCCCCTTGGGCACCCTGTACTTATCCAAAGGTAAATTGGCTCTCCAGGAAGCCCTTATCAAAATGAACCATTTTGAAGAAGGCGAAGGCATCACAGAAGGTAAAATTATCAAAGGCGTTGTTTGGTCAGTGGGTGAAAAACAGGTCGAGGTTCTTTTAGGCCGCGGTTATGGGACCATTCATATCCTCGATATGGACTGGGCACGGCCTCCCAACACCAGGGTAGATGGAAGGTGGAAAAAAATCAATAGGCCCGACGAAGCCTTGGCTCCGGGCAATTTAATTTTGATAAAGCCACTAGGGATTAAAGAAGGTAGCTGGTCGCTGGCACTGGAGCAGGAACCTGAGGTAGAAGGCAGCCTGGTAAGCCTGGACCCTAAAACCGGACAACTCAAGGCAATGGTCGGAGGCTACGACTTCTCCAAGAGCCAGTTTAACCGGGCCGTGCAGGCCATTCGCCAGCCTGGCTCCGCATTTAAACCAATCATTTATGCCGCAGCCATCAAAGAAGGTTTTTCCCCTGCCAGCATCATCATTGACTCACCGATAATTTTCAAGGAAAGGAAAGATGCTTTTGACAAATGGAAACCTGTCAATTTCGAGGAAAAATTTTACGGGCCGACATCACTTAGAACCGCTCTCACTCATTCTCGGAATGTGGTAACTATCAAACTCATGCAAAATATTGGAATAAAGAAAACCATCAAGTTGGCAAAAAGTTTAGGAATCTCAAGCAATCTGGAACCAAATCTGTCCATTTCTCTGGGATCATCGGGTTTAACACTTTTCCAACTCACTTCCGCCTATTCCGCATTTGCCAATAACGGAACCCTGATTAAACCCAATGCGATCAGAAGTATTCAAAACCGTAAAGGAGAAGTTCTATACATCCCCATTCCCGAAGCAACTCAACCGATTACGCCCGGCGTCGCTTATACGATCACAAGTTTATTGCAAAGTGCTGTAGAACACGGAACCGGGAAAAAAGTTAAGGCACTAAATCGGCCCGTCGCAGGAAAAACGGGCACCACCAATAATTATGTAGACGCGTGGTTCATGGGTTATACACCAGACTTGGTAACCGGAGTTTGGGTGGGCAAAGATAAAGATGAGCCTTTGGGAAGAAATGAAACAGGGTCCCGTGCCGCCATACCCAACTGGTTACAATTTATGCAGGAGGCCCTTGTCAATAAACCCATCACTAATTTCCAAGCTCCAAGAGATATACAGTATTTAAGGATTCAACCGGAAACAGGAGAGCCTGCTATGTTCGGCGAACCCGGCTCTAAGTTCGAGATTTTCTTGCAGGATCACCTTCCAGACAACGAGGAACCTTTTCTAGAAGATTTATCCGAAGAGACCTTTTGATTTAATTGACTGCTAGTTTTGCTGAACAATTTTCCCCCTTTTTACCGTCAACACAAAAATATTTTTTTCGGAATCGCCAGATGGAAGCAAGGTGGTCTTTCCTGTCACACCAGGAAAGTTTTTAACTTTTTTCAAGCCCTCCTTCAATTTAATTCGATTATCTGCGCCCGCTAAAATATTTTTTATGACTATGTTCGCCGCATCAAATGCCTGAGCCGACAAATATACAGGATCTTCGCCAAAATTGGATTTAAAGTCCTGAATAAATTTTTTGACCTCTACTTGGTGAGAATCAGGGTAATACCCATCAACAAAATAAACCGTCTTCAAATACTTTCCGCCCATCTTGACTAGCTCAGGAGAGTTCCAGCCATTTGTTCCCAGCAAGGTAATATTATCAACATTATAAAAAGCCAATTGTGGAATGATCAGCCCCACTTTATCATAGACCCCCGGAATAAAAATCGCATCATAACTCAACTCCAGTGACACTTTTAATTTTTCGATATTATTCTGCGACCAATGCCCCATATCAAATATTGGCCGGGATAAAACAGATGCATCACTGAAGTCCTGCGCCATTCTCTCGCTCAACAATAACTCACGGGCAATCTTTTCCAAGTCATCATCTTCTACGCCGCCAAGTTCCAAAACCTGCTTTTTAAAATCATTTTGAGTACGCTCATATCCAGCAACTGCAACCACCTCTCCGCCTAAGGCCTTCACTTCGTTGATGAAGGTATCCTTCAATTCCAACCCAAAGGGTTTAAAAGGGTGTAACACAGCAAATCTTCTCAACTGAAGAGTGTTAACGGAATATTCTGCTAAGAATTTAGCCTGAATCTTCCGGGTCAAAGCATTACGAAACATAAAAGGATTCATATCCACTAGACCATGGGTTGAGGCTGTAGGTGAAAATATTGGAATCCGATATTGACGGGCAACCTCACCGGCGACCTTAACTTCATCGCTCAACAAAGGCCCAATGATACCCACAACATTGGGCAACCCGGCCAACTCGCCTACAATTTCATTCATTGGCAACTGATGGCCCGAGTCCCTAACCTCTAACGCTAGCTCTTCCTGAGCTTGAAAGGAAAGCTGATTCACAGCGAGTTGAATCCCCTGTAGCACCTTTTGTCCAGTCAACGCAAGTTTTCCGGTCAATGGAAGGACCACACCTATTTTAACCTTTGACCCAGTATCTTCCGTAATCTGGTTCAGCCAATTCTCCATTTCACCTTTACGAAAATGAGCGGGGAAAGCTCTAACAAACTCCTTCAAGCTTGCCACGTAGTTGGCTATATCTCCGGCCTCTCTGGAAGAAGATATTTTTCTCAACAATAAAAGATCCACTGGAAAACCGCCGCCTAACCTTTGAATCAAGGCTGAGACCTGAGCACCTCCAAGATTTTCATTAATCAGGTTTTCAGCAACCTCAACCGCGTACTCACTAATTTCTTTATTCTCAATCTGGCCATGGACTTGCTTCAATTTCTTAAAAGCTTTTTCATAATCCATTCTGGATCCATCAATTTTAGCAAGGTTAGCCATGGCCTCCCATTTGCGTTTTTTATCCGGAGATGACCGCAAAACTATTTTAAATAAGGATTCTGCACGGTCATAGTCTCCCAGTTCATAGTAGCAGACGGCCATGTTAAACCTAACCGAGTTTGACAAAATGGAGCCCGAAAAACTCTGCAAAAGCATTTGGTAAAAACGGATGGCCGTGGAAAATGAGCGGCTTGACTGGTCTATTCGACCAAGACGAAACAAAGCCTGCTGACCCTTTTCCCCAAAGGGGTTTTGTGATAAATAGTCATGGTAAAGTGGCTTGGCTCCGAGAAAGTCTCCTGAGTGAAACAGGTATTCTGCCTGCAAAAAAAGATCTCCCTGCAAAACCGGACTAACTTGCTCTGTCTTGCTATTCTTGGAAACCTCTTCTTTAAGCTCTGCATAAGCCAACCCACAAAAGGTAAGCAGACAAATTAAAATAAAATTAATACTTGCTGTTCTCATCATCGGCGGGCTTTCGCTCTTCTAAAGCGTTCTTGACAATCAGTTGAATAGCTTCGGTTTTGAATAGCTTGGAAAGATAAAAGTTCATGAAGGCTTTTACGAAATGAAGATTGGCTTGAATAAGCCACATCAATGATTAAAGGTTTCCGCATAAAGCTTTAAGCGCAGAGCGTTGAGTTTTATGAATCCTTCTGCGTCATTCTGGCTATAACCATGACTCTCCTCAAAGCTGGCAATATTCTGGTTATACAGCGATTTTTCAGCCTTTCGGCCCATAACAATACAATTTCCCTTATACAATTTCAGCCTAACTTCGCCAGTAACATTAGCTTGAGCATGATCCATGGTTTGCTGGAGCATCTCTCTTTCGGGAGAAAACCAGAAACCGTTGTAGATCATTTTGGCATAGGAGGGAATCAGAGAGTCGCGGAGAAAAGCGACCTCCCGATCTAGAGTGACAGATTCAACTGCCCGATGGGCTTCATGCAGAATCGTCCCTCCCGGAGTTTCATAAACCCCACGTGACTTCATCCCGACAAAGCGGTTCTCTACAATATCAATACGACCTATTCCATTTCCCCCACCATACTGGTTAAGCCGCTCCAACAAAATTGCAGGGCTCATTTTCTCTCCATTTATGGCAACCGGATTTCCCTGTTCATAAGCAATCTCTATAGTGGTCGGCTTATCAGGAGCCGCTTCGGGGGTCACTGACAATAAAAACATATCATCATGCGGCTCGTACCAGGGATCCTCCAACACCCCTCCTTCATAACTGATGTGAAACAGGTTACGATCCATGCTATAGGGCTTGGCCTTGGTAACAGGAACGGAGATTCCATGCATCACTGCATAATCAATCAACGCGGTCCTGGAATTAAGGTCCCATTCACGCCAAGGAGCAATAATTTTTATTTCAGGGTTAAGCGTATGGTAAGCCAACTCAAAACGAACCTGATCGTTGCCTTTACCCGTTGAACCATGCGACACCCCATCTGCCCCTTCCATATTTGCAATTCGTATCTGCTCTTTGGAAATCAAAGGCCGGGCAATGGAAGTCCCCAAAAGATAATTGTGCTCATAAAATGCATTAGCTCGGAGCATGGGAAAGACAAAATCCTTGGCAAACTCTTCTCGCAGGTCTTCGATATAAACCTTGCTGGCCCCGGTTGCCAAGGCTTTTTTCCTGATCGGTTCCAACTCCTGGCCTTGCCCTACATCGGCAGAAAAAGCAATGATTTCACAATCATATTTTTCCTTTAGCCATTTGATAATGACAGAAGTGTCCAGTCCGCCTGAGTAGGCCAATACAACTTTCTTTAAATTAGTTACCATAACTGCTTTCTTTCCAAGTTAAAGAATTCCGGTAGTGATCCCGAATCCAAATAATGATCAACTCACAAGGCAAGGGTATATTGGGCGGCCCCCAGCAACGGAGCAAACTCGTCCATCGCTACTTTCACTGGAATTTCCGAGAGAACCTTTTCGAACCGGCCCTTGGAAAGGAACGCTTCCATGAATTCTCCTTCTTGTAATAGAGGCGCGATCTTTGGAGCAATACCTCCACTAAGATAAGCCTCGCCATTCGATAAATATTGCAACGCTAAATTTCCTGCCAAGGCTCCATAATTAGATTAACCTTGGTTCCTCCAACATCACCCGCCAGTATCATCTTCTGAGAAATGAACGGATGCGTTCATCCAAGGAATTCTGGTCTTTGGTAAAAGACTGTAATGCAGATTGTGTCATCAAATCATCCAACGCAATAGACTCAGGCCAAGCCGACAGGTCAGGAATTTTCCCATGATTCTGGATTTTTTTTAAATCATCATTGCTGAAAGGATGAAACAGGTTCACTCCCTGATTACTGGCCATTTTAGCCAGCTCACTTCCCTGCATAGATTCTAGCTCTGGTGAGGCAACCAGAGCATTCACAAAATTCTCAAACTCGCCAGGCAGTTGCCAAAGCTCTGAGAAACGTTTTGCAAAGGCGTGTTCTGGGTCAATTCCAGGTTCAATAGGGTCATTAATATGGGACCCAACCTGTTCAGGGGATTTCCCGGATTCCTGAAACTCTTTCATTGCCTTGGGGGGAATGGTCAACACATCCAGCCCTGCCAGAAAAGCCACCTGCTCACCATTTCTTATACTAGCGCCAATCAACCGCGATCCCACATCTTTGTGTTTATCCCGTGCCGACCGCAATACCTGTTGGGTCACCAACGTCACTTTTTCACCCACCAATTCTCCCGTTCCAGCTTTATGATCAATCACCACTTGATTCAACCTACCCAAAAATACGTTTACAAAATCAGGATTAGCCAAACGCGCCGCCAGATAGTTTTGTCGAACTGAGAACCCCAAGGTAAAATTAATAGGAACTCCTTCTTGCCTTAAAGTACGAACTGCCAGATACCCTTCAGGGGTCAGAGGTACTTTAACAGTAAAATATTCTGGGCAAACCTTATAATACCGGCGACCAAAATGAAGGGTGCGCTCTATATTCCGGGATACAGCCGGGTGTAGCTCGACACTGACTTTCACCTTAAAAGCTTGGACCAGGCGCAACGCTATCTTGCAATTGATCACAAAGCCCACCTCCAGGATCATTTCCTCCTCAGACAACTCTAACCCTTCCTGCCGGATTTTCTCGATGGTGTCTTCAATGACCTTGTCCATAATTCCGCTTTGCACCACCTGATTTGCCAAGGTGTTATTGGTAGTCAAAGCCGTGAGTTCGTTCTTCCATATCTCCTGGGCTTTCTCCAACTCGCCGGTGTCAATCCACAACTCGCTGCCAAGGGCATTCAATCTGACCAGTAAAGGATCAGATTCGCTCAGGGGTGACTCCCCTTCAATTTTTTCAAAAGCCAGCTCATGCAGAACCTCTTCGAGCTTTTGGCTTACAGTATTCATATAAATAATTATCCTTTCTAAAAGCCGGGTTTACCCAAAAGCTTGAACATATTTTTCTTATAAAACTCTACACCCGGCTGATCAAAGGGATTAACTCCACTCAGATAACCAGTCATTGCCACCGCCTTTTCAAAAAAATAAAAAATCTGACCTAAAGAGTATGGCGAACGATTTTTAATTTTAAGAGTCATATTTGGAACTCCCCCCTCTTTATGAGCGCTTGCTGTTCCCAGCCAAGCTTTCTCATTAACCGTATCCAGCGTTTCATCAGCGAGGTAGTTTAAACCGTCCACATCATTTTTAAAAGCAGGTATTTTCAATTGCCTCCGCGAGGACTCAAGAATTAAAAAAGTCTCAAAAATATTGCGACCGCCTTCTTGAATCCATTGCCCCATGGAATGGAGGTCTGAGGTGAACTCCACTGACGAGGGGAAAATCCCTTGCAAATCCTTGCCCTCACTTTCACCGACTAACTGTTTCCACCAATCCGCGAGATAATGAAAAGCTGGTTGGAAGGTTGCGAGAATTTCAGTGGTTTTCCCCTTCTGGTAGAGCAACCGGCGCATCACAGCATAATAATAAGCATCATTTTGATCCAGAGAGGGCTTCGAATATAATTTTTCACCCTCACGAGCCCCCTCCATTAATTCTTCAATATTGATCCCCGCAACCGCCATGGGGAAAAGCCCCACAGGGGTTAATACAGAATACCGGCCTCCTACATCATCAGGAATCACAAAAGTCTTATAGCCCAATTCATCGGCAAGACCTTTAAGAGCTCCCCGGCTGGAATCAGTGGTGACGACTATCCGATCCCGGGCACCGTCAGTTCCATATTTTTTTTCTATCATCTGCTTTAGCAGGCGAAAGGCAACAGCTGGTTCGGTAGTAGTGCCTGACTTGGAAATCACATTGAGACAAACATCTCGGCCCTCTATCAGATCGAAAAGGTCAGCATGGTAATCAGAACTAATATTCTGCCCGGCAAAATATATTTCCGGCCCACCCTGCCTGCCAACATAATTTTGGAAAGAAGAATTCAGATACGAAATCCCGGCCCTGGCTCCCAGATAAGACCCGCCGGTACCCACAACGATAAAAGCCTCACAAGAATTGCGGACAGATTCTGCTGTGGATTCGATCTCAGTTGAACTGGAAAAGCAGGAAGGCAGATGCAACCAGCCCAGGTAATCCGAACCCTTACCAGACCCTTTCTCCAACGAGTCATGGCAAAGGTTGACTTCTGACTTGAGACCATCGACTTCCTCGCCAGAAACAAAGGACTTCAGGTTTTCGCAATCAAGGGAAAGGTTTGACATACCAGTTGAATAAGACCCTGTTTATCGTTTCAGGTTAGTGAATTTAGACCCGCAGTTGAGGTATCAGTTAAAATGCAAACCTAAATTATATTCGTTTCATTAACAATATTCACAGAATTGGATCGATGATATTTTTCACTGGCCTGCCTGGTAAATTATTCGTCTTTTTGGTCATCACGTTTACCCCTCTATTCCAACAATCTCCATCAACCTGGCGAATAAGTTCCTTAAGATGCACAAGGAGTTCATGGTGAAAGGGAAGTATTATTATAAATTTAAATAATTTTTTCACCATCATAAAAAAAGGCTTACGCCAAACAGCGCAAACCCTTAAAACTTCTATAGTACCGCTCGATAAACCTTGGGATGACAATGTCAAGGCTCTATCCCGCCAATCCCTTTTCGGCGAGCCAGCGTTCTGCTTCCAGAGACGCGGCGCAACCAGTGCCCGCAGCAGTGATGGCCTGCCTGTATTTATGGTCGTGTACATCTCCGGCGGCAAAGACACCTTCAATGTTGGTTTCCTGAGTACCAGACTTTAGTTTGATGTACCCAGCATCATCCAGATCCAACTGCCCATTGAAGATAGATGTATTGGGAGTGTGCCCGATAGCGTAAAAAATGCCTGCGACATCGACCTGACGCGCTTCATCCGTTTTGATGTTTTTCAGTCTGGCCCCGGTTACATAATCTTCCCCCACCGCGTCTTCGAGAACCGTCTCCCAGAGAATTTCCAGCTTGGGATGATTAAGAGCCCTTTCCTGCATAATCTTAGAAGCTCTGAGTTGGTCACGACGATGCACCAGATAAACAACGGAACCAAACTTAGCCAGGTAGGTCGCTTCTTCTACTGCCGTGTCCCCTCCCCCAATGACCATCAGAGGTTGATTACGGAACATGGGAAGAGCACCGTCACAAACAGCACAGGCCGACATACCGTTGTTCCACATTTTTTCTTCGTTGGGAACCCCCATCCGCTTTGCCGTCGCGCCCGTAGAAATGATTACCGAATAGGCTTTTACTTCACGGTTCTCAGATTTCAAAACAAAAGGTCGTTGACTGAAATCGGCGGAGATCACATCTTCCTGAACCATTTCGGTACCAAAGCGCTCGGACTGTTTGCGGAACAACTGCATCAATTCCGGCCCTTCAACTCCTTCGGGGAACCCGGGATAATTTTCAACTTCCGTGGTGGTGGTCAACTGCCCCCCTGCCGAGCCTCCCATGACATAACCTTCAAACATAAAAGGGCTGAGATTAGCCCTGGCAGAATAAATTGCAGCGGTATGCCCGGCGGGGCCCGAACCGACGATGACAACATTCTTAACATCCGACATAACTGAAAATCCTTTCTACTTTTCTATCTTTACACAACGAAATCCAACATCGCTATATCTCAACTCGGGATCTTTTTTGACCCGATCAGAGGCTCTTAAAAAATGACTGGGAGAACTCCATGATCCACCCCGCACCACCTTGTTTTTTCCGGACTTCTCGCTATACCCATCCAAAGTCCATTCATAGGCATTGCCCATCATATCGTAGAGACCATAGGAATTAGCCTCAAACTTTCCAATATTTTCTGGAGTTCCCGTCCTATATAACTGTCCAAAATGAGCACCACCCAGTTTCTCACCCTCGGCCGCCACCTCCCATTGTGCCTCAGTCGGGAGGTTTCCTCCACGCCATGAGCAGTAGGTTCTAGCATCCTCCCAACTCACAAACACTGCCGGTTGACGGGGTTTATTAAAGTCTTGCGGGCGGTCTTCATGAAATACCAACGGTTCACAAACTCCTGCGATGAAGCATTCCCGGTAATCGGCATTAGTGGTCTCATATTTATCGATCCAGAAAGCGTCTAATTTCACCTTTCGAGGAACCTCATCGTTACACCAGTCGGCGTTACCTTGTTCTTCCTCGCAATAAAAACTCCCTAAATTATATTCACCAGCCGGAATCAAAACCTGCATAACCTCAGGCCCCGCATAAACTGAGGAATGTGCCATAAAAAAGATCAGAAACAAAATTTGTTTAAAATGGAGGGAAATCATGCTTCTATTTTATCCAAAATCGCTTTTTTAATCTGCTCATAATCAGCGTCCAGTTCAACCGGGGAAAAGGCATGCTGAGACTTGATTCCTTTCAATTGATCTGTGTGGTATTTGGAAAGAAAGTCGGTGAACTTCAACCCGTTAGCAGTGGAGATCACCACAACTTTATCCGTTCTCTTAATTTCTCCATGCTGAGTCAGTTTTTCAAGAACTGCAAGAGCCACTCCAGTATGCGGACAACAGAGCAGTCCGGTTTTATTGGCCCTGCCCACTGCGTGGGCCAACTCACTTTCGGTCGCCTCTTCGACGATGCCATCAAAAGCCTTAAGGGCTCGAATGGCTTTTTTATAGCTAACCGGATCTCCAATCTGAATGGCGCTAGCCAAAGTCGTTTTTGCCTGGATAGGATCGAATGTTTCGAATCCTTTTATATAACTGCGGTAAAGAGGATCGGCCTGTTGTGCCTGGGCACAAACCAGGCGTGGGAGCTTGTCGATCAACCCCAGATCATAGAACATCTGGAACCCTTTGCCGATAGCGCTGACATTACCTAGATTGCCACCAGGGACGATTACAAAATCAGGCACTTCCCAATTGAACTGCTGGACCAACTCGAAGCTGATAGTTTTCTGTCCTTCAATTCTCAGGGAATTCATAGAGTTTGCCAAGTAGATATCGTTTTTCAGGCAAACCTCCTGAACCAGCTTCATGCATCCGTCAAAATCAGTATCTAAAGACAAGGTGAGCACGCCATGGGTGATGGGTTGGATCAACTGTGTCAAGGAGACTTTATTTTTGGGTAAAAATACAATGGCAGGAATCCCGGCGACAGCACAATAAGAGGCCAGTGCAGCCGAGGTATCCCCGGTTGAGGCACAGGCCACGGCTTTGATATTTTTCCCGGAGGAAATCATTTGCTTAACCATAGAGACCAGCACGGTCATTCCTAAATCTTTGAAGGACCCCGTATGCGCCATACCGCACTGTTTGACCCATAGATCATCAAGGCCAATCTGGTTGCCCAACCGCTCGGCCCAGAATAGGTTCGTTCCCCCTTCATAAGTAGAAACAATATTTTCGTTTTCCACATTCGGGCATACCAGTTCCCTTTTGCCCCACACGGAACTGCCATAAGGCCATTCGTTGCGCCGGTAACGGGTTTCAAGCAAAGTTCTCCACTCTTCTGGCGGTCGCTTTTTTAACCGTTCCAAATCATGTTGTACTTCCAGAAGCTCTCCACACTCCCTACAACGATAGATGATATCTGTCAGTTCATACCGACTCTGACATTCCAGATTGATGCATTGAAACCAGGCTTTAAATTCCATTATTATCTTTCCACACGAATCAAGTTAGGTTTCTTGCACACCACATCCAACTCTTCTATTTCCTTTAAAGCCGACTGGATATTTTTTTCATTGGCTTTATGACACATCATCACCAGCGGAACCCCTTCGCCACAGTCTCCCCGTCCCCTCTGGATCATAGACTCAATACTGATGGACTGTTTGCCCAGTATCCCGGATATTTTTGAAAGCACACCCGGATGATCCAGCACAGTGAAGCGCAGAAAATATTCAGACTCGATTTCATTGATACCCTTAAAGGGGATGCTTTTAACCTCTTTACTTTGGAAAGATTCAGCAGGCAATCTTTCTCCCACACCTGACAGAATATTGCGCCCGATTTCTACGATATCACCCACTACCGCACTGCCAGTAGGAAGAGCGCCCGCTCCATGACCGATCAGAATATTTTCATCCATCATATCATCACAGACGCGGATAGCATTTAGCACTCCGTTAACATTAGCCATAGGATGCGCAATCGGAATCATGGCGGGATGGACACGAATATCAATTTTCTGCTCATCGTACTTGGATATGGCAAGCAGTTTGATGCGGTAGCCAAATTCCCGTGCACATTCGATGTCTTCCAAGGTAATTTCTGAAATACCACAAACGGTTATATCATCAAACAACACAGGGGTTCCATAAGCCAATTGAGTCAACACCGCTATCTTGTGGGCAGAATCGATACCTTCAATATCAAAAGTCGGGTCCGCTTCGGCAAAACCTTTTTCCTGCGCCTCTTTCAAGGCCGTATTGAAATCGCAATTCTCATCCGACATTTTACTGAGAATATAATTTGCGGTTCCATTCACAATGCCTTCTATGGCCTGGATACGGTTAGCAACGAACGCCTCCCGAATCGATCGAATTATAGGAATGGCTCCCCCTATAGAAGCTTCAAACCCAATCGACAAGCCTTTTTCAGTAACCGCTGAAAATATTTCGTCCCCATGTTTAGCCAGCAGAGCTTTGTTAGCTGTCACTACATGTTTTCCCTGCTCAATGGACTGGAGTAGAAATTTCTTGGCTGGATCGTATCCGCCAATCAATTCGATGACCACAT
This sequence comes from Nitrospinales bacterium, assembly GCA_965263085.1. Taxonomy (GTDB): domain Bacteria; phylum Nitrospinota; class Nitrospinia; order Nitrospinales; family VA-1; genus LS-NOB. Next base: position 244,417 of record OZ253582.1, on the reverse strand, counting down.
CAATATCGGGGTGACTGATCACCTCGTCAGCAGAAGTCGTTAGCACTTCAGAACCAAGTTTAACGCCCCTGTCTGTGGTGATATCCAGATCCGCGACTTTAACCAACTCCACGCCGGCTCCCAATCTTTTCTTTATAATATCACTGTTTTGTGTGAGAATTTTAGCTACCCCGGCACCTATAGTGCCGAAACCGATCATTCCCACCTTAACCGTTTTCATCGTCTTCCCTTAAAAAATCTCTTTGATTCCCCTGACAGCTTGCCGGATTCTGTGTTCGTTTTCGACCAATGAGAAACGGACAAAATGATCTCCACCTTCTCCAAACCCAATGCCTGGCGCAACCGCTACTTTGGCTTTTTCCAGGAGCATTTTAGAAAATTCCAGAGAGCCCATTTTCTTGAAACGATCCGGAATTTCTGCCCAAACCATCATTGTCGCTTTCGGTGGTGTCACTTCCCAGCCAATTCGGTTCAACGACTCACACAAAACATCGCGCCGACTTCGGTACGTTTCCCTGATTTCTTCTACACAGTCACGCGGACCATTCAGAGCTATCGTTGCCGCGATCTGGATTGGCTGAAACATACCATAATCCTGATAGCTTTTGATGCGCCCCAGGACATGAATAATTTCAGAATTTCCCACAGCAAAACCCACCCGCCACCCAGGCATATTATAACTTTTTGACAAGGTAAAAAACTCTATTCCCACATCTTTCGCTCCCGGAACCTTCAGGAAACTGGGAGCCCGATAACCATCAAATACAATGTCCCCATAAGCAAAGTCGTGGATCACAATCAGGTGGTGCTCCTTGGCAAACTCCACGACCTTCTCAAAGAAATCAATCTCCACCACCTGAGTCGTTGGGTTATGAGGGAAATTAATGATCATCGCCTTGGGCCGAGGCCAGTTTCTCTTGAAGGCATCAAGAAGGGCTTCAAAAAAATCTATATCGGCGCTAAGAGGCACATGGATGACATCTCCATTAGCCAAAATAAACGCGTAAGTATGAATCGGATAAGTAGGAGTCGGCACCAAAACCGAGTCCCCTGGACTAGTGATCGCCAAAGCCAAATGAGCAATGCCCTCTTTCGAGCCAATCGTTGCAATCGCTTCAGAGTCCGGGTCCAAATCCACGCCATGGTTGCGCTTGTACCAGTCGGTAATAGCAAGGCGCAATTTATAGATACCCTTGGAAACAGAATAGCGGTGATTGGATTCCTTGGGCGCGGCCTCTATCAGTTTATCGACAATATGTTTGGGAGTCGGCATATCAGGATTCCCCAAACCAAAGTCGATAATATCTTCCCCGCGTCGACGAGCATCATATTTGAGTTCGTTGACGATCCCCAAAACATAGGGAGGAAGGCGCTGAATTCTGGAAAATTCTCTCATAGCTTCAAAATGTTATAGGTGGGCGATCACTCCCCAATAATTGATCATCTGAAACAGGAAGCTTAAACATTAACAAATAGGCCAAACTGCAAAGAAAGGTTATAAACAGTCAGGGTTTTTAAGGAGGCAAACTATTAATTTCCAAGGGAATCCAGCGAATGCCCGCGTAACATAACATAATTTATAAAACCCGGCAAACCTAAACCCCTTGGTATGAGAAGACAATTTCTCTCTACGAAGAATACATCAATTCTTTTTTCTTGATTCCAGCCTTTTGCAGAGAGTAGTATCTCCCTAGGGTGACCGACAACCATCTTGTTGGTTCCCGCTTGCAGGTTTCTTTCCAGATTGACTCAGCTAGATCATCTTCCGCAAATAAATAAATGGAAATTTTTCAGATAATTTTATTGAGTATTATTCAGGGACTCACCGAGTTTCTGCCCATTTCCAGTTCCGGGCATTTGATATTGGCTCCAGTAATCCTCAATTTTGAAGATCAGGGCCTTGCTCTGGATGCCATTTTGCATTTAGGCACCCTTCTGGCAATCATAATCTTCTTTAAAAAAGAATTGATGGATTTGACAAGAGGATTGTTTGACCGCCAGGGTTCTCCAAAAACTCACCATCTTGCATGGTGTATTATCATTGCTTCGTTCCCGGCTGGACTGGTTGGCATATTTGGCGGAGGATGGATTGAAGCCAACCTTAGGAGCCATACTTTTGTTGGGTATAATCTCTTTTTTTGGTCCCTCATATTCTTGGTGGCAGATCGGCACGGCTCAAAAAATGCCAACTCAAATACGGAATTAAACCGACTGAGCCTGCGGCAAATTTTATTTATCGGATGCGCCCAGGCCATTGCCCTTTTGCCGGGGACTTCACGGTCTGGCATCACCATCGCCGCAGGACTCTTCAGCAACCTGTCGCACACTTCAGCAACCCGGTTTTCTTTTCTCTTGGGAACCCCAATTATTTTTGCGGCAGGTATGCACAAGTTGGCGGGATTTATTTCGCACCCGGCGGCAGAACAAACCTATTCCAACCTCCACCTTATAACAGGGCTGGGGATAAGCTTTCTGGTCGGCTTGCTGGCTATTCAGCTTCTTCTCAAGATAGTAGCGAGAGTGGGTCTTTTACCCTTTATCACTTACAGAATTATTCTCGCAGGCGGGATTCTTCTCTATTACTGAGAATTTACTGGCAATAAAAAAAAGCCGACCTGAAAAATCAGGTCGGCTTTGGTTTTAAAACCAGAAAGAATTAACCACACATTACATCAAGGTTAGTCGTGCCAATATTGGTGATTCTAACTTCACCACTGATGTCACCAAGGGAATCGCCACGGCTGAAGTTATTTTGTCCAGACAAAACAACTTTCTTGTGGCCCATGGAATACTTGCTGCCCATCTTAACCTGAGTATTTCCTGCCGCTCCACCACCATTACTAGGAAAACCCTGATCAGCATTTGGGCTTAAGCTTATAGAATCCGTGCTAAAAGTTGAAGACTTCCAGATCGAAGCATTTCCCTCACCACGATCTACCGAACCACCGCCTGTATTTTCCAAGGTGATGGATTTGGCGTTAGTGCATTTGGTCATCTGACCCGGTGCCAATGATTCTGCAAATGCAGTACTGGCGAGACAGAAAGAAGCAATGGTAACAAATAAAACAATAGCGAGTTTTTTCATAGTAATTCTCCCTTTACCCTAGTTAACAAACATTCACCTACTAAATATTCCAAACGAGGCAAATTCCAACGGAATTAGCCTCTCCCATTAGAACAGTAAAGCAATTTTTCAAAGAGCGTTTCAGCACCTGTAACCCCAAGCGACTGGCAGGAAAAATCCTGCTCAATAAGGTCGGTCTCGGTTTTAACCAAAGTATACTTATGCGTCAAAACATGTCAACGTTTATTTCCAACATGATATTAAAGCGCTTTATATACAATAAGTTATATGCATCCCCTGACTACCCCAAAAGCAACCAACGACAAAACCTCAAAAAATCCTATCAATATGATAAGCCTTTATCCTATAGATTATTAGAGGCTAGTCTTATATAAATATACATTTTCTCCGCTCATCCATCAGCCTTGCCGGCTTTCATCGGCAAGCACCACTCCAGAAGGCAGAATTAAACCCTTTTTCAAGCCCTGCAAATAAATCTTGCCTTTGAGGCAAGCCGTTCCTTCAAACCGAACATCGCCATCAATCTTCAATTCTTCCAAATCTACAAGGTCCGGAATGGTGGGAAAAGCGTTTTGAAAGTTTTCTATATTTTGCAAGAAGTCTCCCAGCTTTATTATCGGTAAAGGGTAGGATTTTCGTTTTCTAATTAGCTTTCCATTATTCAGGTTAAAAAGGTTGGAACGGACCAATAGCAAATCGTCCGTCTTTTTAATAGGCAAAAAACGCTCACGCGAAACAGTGAGGCATACCGCCCTCTCAAAGCACTCCAAACCGGAACCAATAGCGGTTTCAAGTTGAACAACAGGAGTTTCTTTAAGATTTTTTTGCTTCACCATCACATTTAGTTCCAGCGGGCCTTTCTTCATCCTATTATTCAGAGCCACCAGGTTTATCCAAATATTGTTGGTATTAAAAACCTTGAATTTTTTCTGGCCACAAAATTCATCAACCTTGTCATCGGGAACACGGGCAATCTCCAACAGCTTGAGCTTCCCATCCTGCTGGTAAAGAGTGCCCCCCTTAACATCCGCCGGGGTTTTAGCCGTTATTTCCATTAAGAACGGGATGTTGAATTCATCCATATAATTCAAAATGACAGGGTCCACAACTGCGCCAAGGTTGTCGGCATTGGAAATAAAAAGAATCTCCCTGCCCGCATCAATCAACTTTTCTAAAATCCCCTGTTGCCAGACACATTGATAAAAATCTCCATGCCCGGGTGGATAGTATGCCTGATCTCCCCATTTATCAGGGGCGAGCGGACTCAGACCCTCTAAATACAGGCGAGGAAATTTGTTTTGTTGAAAGCATATTATTTCCGAAGAAAGTTTCAAGGAGTTCAAATGAACCTGGGTTTCTTTATGCGTATAGAAACTGCTCATCAGGAGGAGAGGGATTTTTTGATCCCATTCCCGATTCAGGCTTTCGACTTGTTCCAATATCAAATCCAGAAAGGCTTTCTTATCCCGCACCTCAACTAGAGACTTTGGCCCCATACAACCCATGCTAGCGCCCATGCCACCATTGAGCTTACCCACAACAAGCTTTGATAATTGGCGCGCAGTCTGGGAATGCTCCGGGGATGGCAGGCTGGAAAAACCCAGAAAGTTACTGGAGTCAGGAGATATTATGGAACTCCAGTCATGAACCTTGGACAAACCCTGACGGAATCGGGTAATCATTTCCCAATAATTGTTTAATTGGGAACCTTCAAGTAACCGGACCAACTCATTCCATAAAGAATCTTTACCATCTGTCATAGTGGAATCCTAAACCCTTTTTTCGTGGTAGACTAGAAGGGACTTGTCACTTTTTTTGCAAGTTGCTTTTATAAGGCCTGTCCATGCTGGTATTTAAAAAAAATATCTACAAAACCTTCCATCACCCTGAAAATGGGCATCAGCAAAACCTGGACCCTTGTGCTTTTATTTTCAGGTCGCTGACCACCGATCGGGAAATCTTTTACGGTTTGCAGCAACTCCCTCAAGCGGAAAGTCAAGATCACTTCAAGACCTTATTCCCTCATGTATCCAGATTCGGATCCATTTCGCTCATCAACAACTTCTGCCGGTCGCTCCTAGAAGGGCTGGTCGATAAAAACCAGTGGTACTCTATGAATGCATATCATATGACATATTTGTTTGACAGTCTGCATGGCGCTTTTGAGGACTACAGCTACTCGGAACTCGCACAAAGAAAAGAAATACTTCCCGAGCTTCATGGAGATGCTATTGACTTTGACCATTTCCTGGAAAATTATTTTTTTGGAACCGCATTTTTGATGGATGCAGAACGATTCAACAATATACCTCCAGAAGAAAAAAAGGACCTGAAACTCACCGATCCATGCCTGTTTGGGGTGATCAACAGGCTAATCCCTGCTGAGGAAGAAGTTGCGCTTAAAATAAATCCGCAAACCCCCTATTCCCTTTAAACAAAAACCATGTCAATGAGAGATCTGCTATTTCTCTAACTCCTCTTCCAGCTTCAAGGTCAGAATACTGGAGTCCGGTTCTACCTCACTCAAAAAACTAGCCACAGGTATTCCATTTTTTCCAACCAAAAATTTATGAAAATTCCATTGCGCCTCACTTTTCTCAGGAATCCATTTTCCCTTTGTCCTATACAACATCCATTTTACCAATCCAAATATTTTTGACCGAAATCTCCCTCTGCTCTGGTGTTTTAAACCACAATCATATAAATATTGGTAAAGGTCAAGTTTTTGCGGACCCAGAACAGACACCTTGCTGAAAAGATCAAACGTCGTTTTAAAATTATTCTGGCAAAAATTTTTGATTTCCTCATCTGAACCAGACTCCTGAGCACCAAAATCATTACAAGGAAAGGCTAGAATGCTCAATCCCTGGCCCCGATGTTGTTCATAAAGTTTTTGTAAGCCAAAATACTGAGAGGTAAATCCACAATCCGAAGCCACATTGACAATCAGTAATACCCTTCCCTTGAATTTGGAAATCTTGAAAGACTCACCAGTAATAGTCTTGGCTTCAAAATCAAAAATGTTTTTATCTGAAAATTTCATATTCCAAGCTTGGAGGTTAGAAACCGAATTGTGTCCTGTATTTCAGGTATAATAAATGGTAATAAAAATCATAGAAATAAGCTTTAAAATATAGCAGATTACTGAAAAAACCTAATACCTAATTCGTCAAATGCTCATTTTCAAAAACAATATTTACGACACCTCGTCTCCCGGCAAACTGATTCCCTGCCCCGACTCGGACTATAGTTCCTGTTTCAATCCCAGCCACTTTATTGAAGTAGCGCTAAGCCAGGAAGAGGAAGTCCTGTCATTCATTGAACGTCAGCCTCAAATGCACTGGAAAGAGGATTTCAGACAGTTCTATCCTCATGCGGGGAGAATAAACTCTCTGCTCTATCTTCAAGAGACTCTGAAAATATTACGACTCGGATTAAACGAAACTTCATGCTGGCAATATATGAATACTTACCATTTTTGTTTTTTATATGACGTGTTGGTACGCTTTTCTTTTAACTACAACCATGACAGCTTTCAGGAAAAGTTGTCACATCTTCCTGAACTAAAAGGCAAGCCAGTATATCTTGGCAATTTTGTCAGCAACTATTTCTTCAATAAATCATTCCTGATTGATCCCGAGCATTTCAATTCGCTCAAACAGGAAGAAAAAACCGAGTATGACTGCCCCTGCCTGTTTGGCGTAATTAATGGTCTCAGCCCAACACGAGAAGAAATGGCCCTTAAAGAATCCCAAGATTATTCTTACACGGTTTTTGTGTGATATTAGGGCCATGCTATTTGGACGGTTGTGTGATTATAAGTAGTAGATATGTCAGGAGATCTAATCTTTCTACAAAAAAATTAGTACTTCTGTTTAAGAAAATACTTTATTGCTTTGCAATATCAGGAGAAATTCGTTGCTCCCTGTCGTTACAGCAAAACAAATGCAGGCCATCGATCGGCAGACGATTGATGAGTTTGCTATTCCCGGTATCACGCTCATGGAAAACGCCGGTATTGGAGTTGTTCATGAACTGCAAAAATATTTTTCAGATATTCCTCAGAAAAAGATATTCATATTTTGCGGCATAGGTAATAACGGTGGCGATGGTTTTGTCATTGCCCGGCATCTGGTCAACCTGAGGTCTCAAGTAACCGTCCTGTTAACCGGAAAATTATCAGAGCTGAAAGGAGATGCTGAAATCAACGCCATATCCGCTAAAAACATCGGGATTCAGATTAATGAGTTAGTCTCGGATAATTTAAACCGCTACGACCATAAACTGCGCCATTGCGATATCATCATCGATGCCATGCTCGGAACCGGATTGAATAAACCTGCCTTCGGTCTCATGGAAAAAATCATTGATAAAATCAACCAGTTTGAAAAATTTGTAGTCTCAGTGGACATCAATTCCGGTGTGGACTCCGATAGCGGCCAGTTAATAGGGCCGCATGTTAAATCCGATTTGACCCTTGCTCTGGCCTGCTGGAAACAGAGCCATTTGCTTTACCCCTCTGCAGGGATCATGAAAGAAATCCAACTCATCGATATTGGGATTCCAGCAAAAGCCTGTGAAAGTCAAAATATCCAAGTCCATCAGTCTGGAGAGGAGGACATAAAATCCTATTTCCAAAAACGTGATCCCAATTCCCACAAAGGTGATTATGGTCATGTCTTGGTAATCGCCGGATCGAGAGGCAAAGAGGGTGCTGCAGGACTAACCGCCCTTGCTGTTCTGCGGGCCGGAGCTGGCTTATGCACCCTCGCACTTCCCAACTCCAGCCAGAAGACAATCCATCCTATGGAAGTGATGACCGTCCCACTGCCTGAAACCGCTAACGGCACCCTATCCTTAAAGGCAAAAAAATCCATTCACGATCTTCTCAAGGGTAAGTCAGCTGTTGCTATAGGACCGGGGATATCCACCGATCCGGAAACGGTTGCTTTAATAGGTGAAATACTTCTGCAAATCCAGTGCCCGCTGGTGCTTGATGCAGATGCTTTGAACGCGTTATCGTTGCATAAGGACTGGCTGAAAAAGTTAAAACCCGAAACCGTTCTCACCCCGCATCCAAAAGAAATGTCCCGTTTAACCGAGGTACCAACGGAAGAAATTCAAAAAAATCGTGTTGCTACGGCTTCCAAATTCGCCAGCGATCATTCCTTAACCCTGATCTTGAAAGGTTCTCCAAGCCTCATTGCAGTAGCTGATGGATCTATAACCATCAATCCCACAGGAAATGCCGGCATGGCGACCGGTGGGTCGGGAGACGTTTTAACCGGAATAATTGCCGGGCTGATGGCTCAGGGTTTGTCCACCACACAATCTTCCATCGCGGGAGCCTATATACACGGTGAAGTGGGAGACCACTTTGCTAAATTTGAAAGTCAGACCACCCTGATCGCAGGAGATTTATTAAGATGCCTTCCGGAAACCCTGAAGCGCATACTTCCCTGATATGAAAAAAATATCCCATAGTCCCGAAGAGACTCTGCAATTGGGAAAATCTCTCGGCAATTCGTTGATTGCCGGTGATATCATCCTCCTATTTGGAGATCTCGGCGCTGGCAAAACCCACTTGACTCAGGGAATCTGCTATGGTTTGGAACTGAATAAGGATTCCTATATTCGCAGCCCAACATTCACACTGGTCAACGAATACTTCGGCCGACTTCCTATTTACCATATTGATCTATACCGGATCAACAACCAGGAAGAAATCTATTCGCTGGGCCTTGAGGAAATTTTATTTAACCAAGGAGTAACCGTTATTGAATGGGCAGAAAAACTGCGCTCGCTCAAAAACCCTGAAGACCTCATCCTGAACATTCAGGACCGGATAGAAATTGATATAAAAATCATCAGCGATTCCAAACGGAAATTCACCTTCAATACGTTTTTTCCGGAACCAAGATCCCTCCCTGTTTTTACTTTACTTTAAAGGCTCTCTATGTCATGATTGAACTTCTGGTATGTCATTTGCATATACTTTTAATGTCTTAAAAAATAAACGTTTAAATGATTAATACCGTCAGAAAAGTGCTCCTGTTAGTGGCCTTTAGCGTAATTGGAGTGGCGGGGTTTTACTTTTTCAAAACCTGGGGCACTTCGGTCGACATGGGTAACATCAAGCTCAAGGTGATGAAAAAAGGAATCGACGTTGAGATTGAGAACTTCAAGATAACCCATGAAAATAAAGGGGTTAAAGAATGGGAACTCAAAGCAGATTTAGCGCAAATCGACAACCGAGAAGATTTGACAAGGTTACAGAACGTAGAAATGATTATCCACAAGGGAGAAAGCAGTCAATACGTTATTTCCGCTGATTCTGGAATTTACAAAAGTAAAACGGAAGATGTCAGTCTGCATGGCAATGTAAAGCTTGTAAGCTCTGCGCAAGGGTTAAAGCAAAGGTTGAGCACTAACTCCGAGAAAAGCAACTGAAAGAAAATAAAATAACATGAAGAGTAAAAGTATAGAGATCGGATTTATCGTTCTTGTCACTTGGGTATTAATGGCTGTACCTTGCATAGCTCAAAGCCAAAGCCAAAAAAAAACCAAGCAGGACAAAGAGCTTATAGAAATCACCTCCGACCGAATGCGGTCTGAAGACGGGGGAGCAAAAATTATATTTTCTGGGAATGTTATGAGTTACAAGGGTGATTTGAAAATCACTTCTGATATCATGGAGGTTTACAACTCTGCAGACAAAAAAGAGACAGATCAAATTATAGCCATCGGCAACGTTTTTATCGCCCGGGGGTTAAAAAAGGCCACAGGAGACAAGGCTGTCTATTTGGGCAAATTGCAAAAAATCATTTTAACAGGTAATCCCAAAGCCACTGCATGGGAAGAGGACAATATGATCGAAGGTCGGGAAATGATTTACCTTTTTGAAAAAGACCTGTTTGTGGTCAATGAAAGAGTGCGTATGAAAATCTATCAAAAGGATGAACCTCCCCGAAAAAAAAAGTCTAAATAACCAATATAAATTAACTTTCCTCCCCAAAATAAAAAAGTGGCTGGCCTGAAAACTGAAAACCTTATCAAGTCATACCGGGCGCGAAAAGTAGTCAAAAATGTAAGCATTGAAGTCAATCAAGGCGAAATTGTCGGCCTCTTAGGTCCAAATGGCGCTGGCAAAACCACTACTTTTTATATGGTCGTGGGACTGACGCGTCCTGACGGCGGTAAAGTTTTATTAAACGATGAGGATATCACCTGTTTTCCCATGCATCAGCGCGCCAAAAAAGGGGTGAGTTATTTACCACAGGAGCCTTCGGTCTTCAGGAAATTGACAGTCGAAGAGAATATTATCGCGGTTCTGGAATCTCAGAAACTCTCTAGTTTTGACCGCAAAAAAAAGGCTCGCGCTCTGCTTCGAGAACTCAACATTCTCCATATAAAGAACTCTAAAGCTTATTCACTTTCTGGGGGAGAACGAAGACGTGTGGAAATCAGCAGGGCTTTGGCAACGTCTCCAGTGTTTGTGCTTCTGGACGAACCCTTTGCTGGCATCGACCCGATTGCCGTGGCAGATATTCAATCCATAATATCCCAGTTGAAAAAAAAGGGCATTGGAGTTTTAATCACCGACCACAACGTACGAGAAACTTTAAGCATTACCGACCGTGCCTACATTATCAACGATGGGGGAATCATCGCATCAGGCAAACCAATAGATGTTGCCCAGGACGAAAAAGTCAAACAAATTTATCTGGGCGAACAGTTTTCATTTTGAGCCGGGAGTAAGCATAATATGGCAATGGAAATGAATTTAAACCTGAAGCTGAGCCAGAAGCTGGTCATGACGCCTATGCTTCAACAGGCCATCAAGCTCCTGTCACTGGCACGCCTGGAACTTACCCAATTAGTAAGACAGGAGATTATAGAAAATCCGGTTCTGGAAGAATTGCTTGATGATGAAAATGAGCAAGAAGATAGCCATGAAGAAGAACGACTGGCTGAAGAACCTACCACCATCTCCAACACAGAACAAGATACAAGCTCTCAGGATCAGGAAATTGATTGGGATAATTATTTTCAAGACAATATTGATCGAGGTATGTCAATCGAAAGCTATGCCGAAAAACCTTCCATTGAAGCCACCTACAAAAAAGAAGCTACTTTGGCAGACCATCTCATGTGGCAACTAGATTTATCCGTCGACTCTGAAACGGATAAATTTATAGGCTCTTGCATTATCGGTAATATTCAGAACGACGGGTACCTTTGCGCCGACTTGCAGGAAATCGTTGACATCAGCCAATCTGATGAAAAAAGTGTGCTAAGGGTTTTAAAAATTATACAAACCTTTGAGCCAACCGGGGTTGCCGCCCAGTCCTTGAAAGAATGCCTGATGATTCAGGCTCATGCCCTTTCGGACAAAAACCCCTGTGTCGAAGTGCTTATTAAAAGTTATCTCGCGCGACTTGAAGACAGGTTCCTACAGAAGGTTGCTTCTGAATTAAAAATTGATCTAGAACAGGTTTTAGAGGCTCTGGAAATCATCAAGGGTTTTTGTCCAAAACCAGGACTTTTATTTGGTTCCGAAGGAGTCGACTATGTGGTTCCCGATCTTGTGGTAGTAAAAACAGATGAAGGTTACGATGTAGCCCTGGACGACGAAGGGGTTCCCAACCTGAAGATCAGCTCTTATTATCGTAACCTGCTAAAAACCACCCAGGAAGGACAAACCAAGGAATACCTGGAAGACAAATACCGGTCCGCTTTATGGCTGATTAAAAGCATCGACCAGAGAAGGCAAACCATCTACAAAGTCGGAAAAAGTATCGTAAAACTACAAAAGAGCTTTTTAGACAATGGGTTATCCTATTTACAACCCATGGTGCTTAAAGATGTGGCCAAAGATATTGAAATGCATGAATCCACGGTTAGCAGGATAACCACCAACAAGTATATAGACACACCACAGGGAGTTTTTGAACTAAAATTCTTTTTCCACAGCGGCATCAAATCCTATATTGGAAATTCCATGTCCTCCATCCGTGTAAAAAATATGATCAAGGAGATCATCAATAAGGAAGACAGTAATAATCCCTTGATAGACGACCAAATGGTGGAGGCCTTAATGAGAAAAAATGCTAAAATAGCGAGAAGAACTATCACCAAATACCGAAAAGAGCTAAATATTCCATCTGCTAGCAAAAGAAAAAAGTTGTTTTAGTTGTTCCTGCCTTTTAGTAATTTATGTGCCTTTAACATGTTTTAATCACCATGTACTGTTGACGTTTTTTGGGGAGGAATCGATGAAGCTGACTGTAACTGGACGAAACATTGAAATCACGGATGGTATCCGGGAGCACTTGCAAAGCAAAATGGATAAAACGATCAACGAATTGGGCGAAAGAGCAGACGTCCACGTCGCGCTGTCTGTAGAGAAGCATAGACATTTTGCCGAGGTCACAGTAAAAACAAAGGGTTATACCGTACACAGTACCGAAGAGACCGACGACCTCTATGCTTCGATGGATAACGCGCTGATAAAAATTGAAAAACAATTAAGAAAACACAGGGAAAAGGCCCAAGCACTTAGAAATAAAAAAGGCTCGCAGTCCAAACTGAAAAATCAGGATTGAACTGACATTATACATAATTCGCTCCCATTGAAATGAAAATCGACGATATTTTAAAAAAGGATTCCATTATTGCCAATCTGACAGGAACCAATAAGGAAGAGGTCCTCCGTGAAATCACAGATTTCCTGCAAAATCAGGGCCTGATCAAAGACAAGGAAATCTTGTTCAATACCTTAATAGAGAGAGAAAAGCTGGGAAGCACGGGAATTGGTGAAAATGTGGGCATTCCACACGGAAAATCCGATGAGCTTTCTCAGATCATTACAGTCTTTGCAAGATCGTTAAATGGGGTGGATTTTGAAGCTCTTGACCAAAAGCCTGTCCATTTTGTATGCATGGTTATCGCTCCCTCTAACTCCACAGGACAGCACTTAAAGGCACTGGCTCGCATATCAAGGATTTTTAAAAACCAGAATTTGCGTGATAGCCTTTTAAAGTTACAGAACGCAAATCAAATCTATTCACTTCTTCTGGAAGAAGACTCAAAGTTTATTTAATTTGCTATGAAAGGTATCACCGTATCAAAAGGGGTTGCAATCGGTAAAGCGTATCTGCTTGATTCAGCTAAATTTTGCATCACCAAGCACCCGATTAGTGAACTTGAAGCAGAAAAAGAAGTTGAGCGCTTTCGTGAAGCCATTGAAAAGACCAAGCTCCAAATGGAGGAAATAAAAAAGCGAGCTGAAAAAATTGCCGACAAATATGCGGTTATTCTGAATACCTACACCCTACTCCTAGATGATGACATACTGGTCAACGATACCATCGAAAATATCAGAAAATATAAAACCAACGCAGAGTGGGCCCTCACCCAAACTTTAGACAGTTTTCTAAAACTGTTTGATAATATCAACAATGATTATTTGAAGGGCAAAAAAGACGATCTCGACCTACTGGTTCAGGCCATTCTGAAAAACCTCCTTGGCTATTCACAGGAATCCCTGTCTGACATTCATGAACCCGTTATTATTGCAACTCATTCCCTGAGCCCCTCGGACACCATGATGATGCCTCAAAATTTCGTCAAAGGTCTGGTCACCGAGGCGGGAGGAAAAACATCCCATGTCGGCATATTTGCCGCGGCGCTGGGAATCCCTGCGATCACAGGAATTAAAGAGGTCACCTCAAAAATAAATTCTGGAGATCAAATTATTGTCGACGGTATTGATGGTGAGGTCATTATAAATCCGTCCAGCGAAATAATACAACAGTACCAAAAGAAGCAGGAGAACTACCGCAAATACGAAGAAAGATTGCTGGTCAATATCCATCAGTCAGCAGAAACACTCGATGGACATCATATTAAACTGCTCGCAAATATTGAGTCTTGTCAGGAAGTCAAAAACCTATATAAGTTTGGAGCCGAAGGAGTAGGGCTTTACCGCACAGAGTTCCTTTATTTGGCGACAGCCACCCTTCCGGGAGAAAGGAAACTCTATGAAAATTTCAAGCAGGTTGTCCAGGAAATGGGCACCTACCCTGTTGTCATTCGCACTCTGGATATCGGAATGGACAAGCAGTTCAGCGATGTCAGAAGTAAGGATGAAGACAATCCCGCCTTGGGGCTAAGAGGCATTCGCTTGTCGCTGGCCAAGCCTCAGCTATTGACAGACCAGCTAAAAGGCATATTGAGGGCGAGTTTATATGGAAATATTAAAATTCTTTATCCTATGATCTCTTCGGCAACCGAAATTATTCAGGCCAACAAAATCCTTGAGAACGCAAAAAACCAATTGCGAAAAGAACAAATTCCATTTGATGAAGAAATAGAAGTCGGTGCCATGATAGAGACCCCAGCGGCGGCCATCTGCATTGACCATATTCTCAATGAAGTGAGCTTCATCAGTATTGGTACCAACGACTTGATCCAGTATCTTCTAGCGGTGGATCGAACCAACGAGAATGTCGCGCACTTGTATCAGCCTTTTCACCCTTCTGTATTAAGATCATTAAAAAACATTATGCAGTCTGCTGAAAATGCAAGCAAAAAGGTTTCCATTTGCGGAGAACTTGGAGGAGACCCGATGGCAACCATGTTACTATTAGGCTTGGGAAAGCTTGATGATTTGAGCATGGAACCTCATTCCGTTCCAAAAGTAAAAAAAATCATTCGCACTATTCGACTTGAAGAAGCACGTCAATTGGCCAATAAGGTTTTGGAGATGAGTTGTCCTGACCAAATAACATCTTTTATCACCGATGCGATGAGAACCCGGTTCCCGGAAGATTTTGACCGTGATACCAGCTTTGAGGAGAAGTTGAATCCCGCCTGACATTATTGAAATAATAGATAAAATATTTGTTTAAATTTGTTTTTTAACATCCCAAAAAAAGGAAATTTTAATGAGCCTAGGAAATTTTTTGTTCACCTCAGAATCTGTATCCGAAGGACACCCCGATAAAATAGCGGATCAGGTTTCTGATTCCATTCTGGACACGATACTAGCACAGGACCCAAAAGCAAGAGTTGCCTGTGAAACCATGATAACCACCGGCTTCGCTGTGATTGCTGGAGAAATCTCAACCGACTGTTATGTAGAAATCCCTAAAATTGTCAGAAACACTATAAAAAATATCGGGTTCTCCCACTCCGATATGGGCTTTGATTTTGAAACCTGCGGCGTCATGGTTGCTCTTGATGAACAATCCAGAGATATCGCCCAAGGGGTCGACGATGACAGGCACGAACAAGGCGCCGGTGATCAGGGAATGATGTTCGGCTATGCCAGTGATGAAACCCCGGAATTGATGCCAGCACCCATTATGTATTCCCATAAACTGGTGCGCAAACTTGCTGAATTGAGAAAAAAGGGCATACTCCCCTATTTGAGGCCTGACAGTAAATCTCAGGTTTCGGTCAGGTATGAGAACAACAATCCCGTTGGCATTGAAACGGTCGTTATTTCAACCCAGCATAACCCCAGCGTCTCCAACAAACAATTACGGTCCGAAATTACAGAACTCGTGATTCAAAAAATCATCCCCAAAAAGCTGCAACATAAAAAGATGAAAGTTCATATCAATCCAACAGGCCGCTTTGTTATTGGCGGCCCGCATGGAGATTGTGGTCTAACGGGAAGAAAAATTATAGTAGACACCTATGGTGGATTCGCCCGGCACGGCGGAGGAGCCTTTTCGGGAAAAGACCCGTCCAAAGTCGACCGATCTGCCGCCTATATGGCTCGCTATATTGCTAAAAATCTGGTTGCAGCCAAAGTAGCCCGCCGATGCGAAGTTCAGCTTGCCTACGCCATTGGGATTGCAGACCCCGTTTCAGTTTGTGTAGAAACTTTCGGGACCCATAACGTCAACCCGGACATTCTGGAAAACCTAGTCCGGTCTCATTTCAATCTCAAGCCTGCAGGTATTGTTAAAACGCTGGATCTCTTGAAGCCACGCTACCTGCCAACTGCAACTTACGGACATTTTGGCAGAAAGGAAAATTCTTTCACTTGGGAGAAGACAGATAAGGCAAAAGCCATCAAAAAGGATGCGGGATTATAAAAAAGGAAGAAAACAGTACGGCACCCGGATACCTCTACCCTGAAAGATACTTCCAGACACCTTCCTCCGTTAAGATGAGCGAATCAATTTCCCTATCACCAAGAAAGCGCTCCCGGCATAGACTTCTACAATATCCTGAACCTCAAAACCCGCCCGTTCCATTTCCAGAAAAATCTCTTCACGGGTATAAGCCTTCCACTCCCCAAACCTAAGTTGCTTCTGAATGAACCGCAACGCAACCCTAGTGAAAGGATAAATCAGGCACCGCTTGATAAGACTGTCTAAAAATCCATAGCGCTCCCTGACCAGTCTAGTACTTTCTTTGATAATGCGATCCGCGTCATAATCCACAGAGGGGTTTGCGAGCATAAGCAGTCCTTCCGGTTTCATGACAGCCCTCATATTTGCCAAAGCATCCTGCCTCTTTTCATCAGACAGAAGTGTATAAAGCGAAAAATGTCCTACGACCACATCAAATTTCTGTTCCACTAATGGAAGAGAGGATGTTAAGTCAGATTGAAAACAAGAAACCACAATACCTAATTCTTCAGCACGAAGTAATGTCTGCTTCACTCCCGCTCCTAGAACATCCAGCCCGGTATAGATCATTCCTTCCCGAATACGTCCTACCAGAAAGCGCAAAAGAAGGCCGGACCCACAACCCGCATCCAGCAGGTTTAAAGATTTTTCGATAGGCAAAGCAGCAATCACCCTACGCATCGATTCAAAATAGGATTCTGGAGATAGCCAGTCATAGAGACGTGACCGAAATCCCATCGACCAATAGTTTTTACTGTAAAACCTGCTCATATTTTTCCTGATAATAAAAAATCCAACCGCTTGTCAGCCGCCCGTCAAATGAATATAATTAGGATTGTAATCAAACGGAGTAACTCGATGGCAAAAAAACCTTTTATCAATAAGCACGGGTTTGTGGAGTACCCGTTTCTCCATGACACCCGCAAACAGAAAAACTGGTGGTTTTATAACCTGATGGAGGACTACCTCAAACGCCGAGCCCGACAAAAGATAGGCCCTAACTATACCCGGGACGATTGCGAGGATGATTTTAAAAAAATTCTGGCTGAAACCAACTTGAAGTTTTATGTCCTGCTTCCTTCAGGAATGGGAATGGAATTCAAGCTGATAGGTAAATATAAGACACCGGAACTCATCGAAATTGAAGACCCCGTTCCTTATATCACCGAAAAATACGGCGGAGGCAAATTCAAGGTCAACATTTATCACGACGGAACATTTTGTGGCACTGAAAACTATAAAGCCCACGGTGATCCTAAATGGGTCGAAATTGAAGATGGCAACCCGATAGGCTGAGAAATTTCTATATAACTATGAATAACATCAAGCTAATATATTTCAAAGATTGTCCTAATTATGAGGCGGCAAAGAACCTTTTATTAAGAGTAGACTGTGATTTTGAAGAAATTAATCAAAGCGAACTCCCTGAATACCATCTACTCAAACATTACACATCGCCCACAATTTTAAAAAACGAAAAAATTATTATTGGTGAAAAAATAGACTCCTTGATAGGAGGTTGTTCCATCCGATTGCCCAGCGCTGCAGAGTTGAAAATGGATTTAGCGCTATAAGAGGTTTAATCCAGTTCTTCGTCTGGGTTACGAGGCTTCTGAATGGTGGGGACGCTGAACTTGATGCTTGACGGTAAAGCAGAGGCCTTTTTCCCGTAGGCAATATTTCCGCTTTCCCCTTCCAGCCCAATATAGATATTTTCGTTTTTGACTTTTACCGGATAAGTCGGGATAAACAGTTCCGGGTTCTGCATATTTGCCCCGCTTTCCAGTTTAAAACGCCATTCATGATTTGGGCAGATCACAATGCCCTCTTCTATACGCCCTTCTCCCAGAGGCGACCCCCTGTGTGGGCACTTGTTAGCAATGGCGTAATATTTCCCCTTATAGTTAAAAAGGGCAATCTCATCCTCACCGGCTGATATGATGGCGGATTTACCAATAGGAAGATCCTCTTCTCTCATGACTTTGACATATTTCATAAGGCTTCAGCCTTCCTTTTCCGGCTCTTCATCTTCCCTATAATACTCAATCTCGCAGTTTGCGTAGATAAAGTTCATGGTTTTCTGCCCTAACAACTTGGAGGTGGTCTGGCTCAACGAATCTGGATTGGACATAATTCGTTTTTGGATATCTTCCACCTTCTGCTTCGTCTGTTTGGCCAGCAGTTCATATTCGACCTCCATGTCCTGTTGAGTTAAATGGATGTTCTCGGCAACAGCGACAGATTCCAGCATCATATAGCCAGTGGTATTAAAGATGGCTTTTTCGCGCCACTCCTTCATCGCTTTTTCAGGTTCAAAACCGGAATCCTCAATCTTCATCCCCGACTGGGCAATCTGAAACTTCATGCCTTCTATCATGAATTTCAATTCTCGCTCAATCACCGATTCCGGAGGGTCTGCCTCGGTATCCTTAACCAGCATGTTAAAAATATCTTCTTTAATCCTTAACTCCTCCTCCTGGTCTTTATGGTTCTGCAGGTCAATCTTGATGGCCCGGCGAAGTTCGCCAACGGTGTCAAAGCCTTCCCGCTGGGCAATTTCATCGGTCAGTTCCGGCAGGTGAAGTTTCCTTATCTTTTTTATTTTGACTTTAAAGGTTGCACGATCATCTTCCTGTTTTTCTTCAGGTGCCCCCGGAACAGGAAAACTGACCCGGCGCATTTTCTGGTCCCAATCGGCAGGGAGAATAGCCTTTACCTCAAAATCCTCGTCTTGAGCATGCCCTACCAATTGATCCTCGAAACCGGGTATCATCTTCTTTTCACCCACTCGCAATTCAAAATCTTTTGCACTGCCATTTTCCAGCGGCTCCCCATTCATTGAACCTTCAAAATCCAAAGTCAGGATGTCGCCATCTTCAACGGCATATCCCGCGGGCATTCCCTCTGTGGAACCCTGACGGCTAAGAACTTTTACCAGGGTTTCTTCAACCTCCTCGTCCCTGACCACCGCCTCCTTCTTTTTAAATTTAAGCCCCTTATAATCTTTAACTTTTAATTCCGGTTTGATATCGAGAATAACAGCAAACTTCAAAGGCTCATCGCTCTTAATGTCCTGCATCCCCGAGTAGTCGATCTCCGGCTGTTCTATGGGTTTGAGTCCAGACTTATGCAACGCCTGCTCATAATATTCCTGCATCAACTCCTGAAACATTTCCTTAAAAGACTGCATCGGAACCTGTTTCTCAAGTATATTCTGAGGAATCTTCCCAGGTCGAAATCCCGGAATCTTAATCTGCTTATTCAACACTTTATAAGCATCTTTTACCCTCTTCGACACCACATCTTCAGGGATGGTGATATTGATCTTTCGCTTCAAACCTTCCAGTTCTTCAACATCAAATTCCATTTTCAAGCCTTTTCAAATACCACTTGGCGCGGCGGGGCGTTAAATTGCCAACAAAACCTGTCTCGGTCCAATTAACTACCTTGTTTTAATCGGGCGGGATCCGGTACTGGGAAATTTTTCCAGAATCATCTGGTCGATTTCTTTTTTCAACTGACCCAGTATCTCTTCATAGGAATAAGAGCCCAGAGTTTCTGCTCCCTTTTTCAGATTCACCCGTGTAGGTCCACACCACATTCCTAAATCCGCATCATCAGTTTCTCCCGGACCGTTCACCCGACACCCCATCACCGCGATGGTCAGTTTATATTTTTCAGCATACTCGGTCATTTTTCGCACATCCTGCGCCAAATCGACAAATTTATCATTCTCTACCCTCGAACAACTGGGACAGGCAATGATATTCAATCCTTCAAGGAAATTTTCGGGAACTGAACGGAAGCGGCCTTCCGCGATATCTTTCAGGATTTCCCGTCCGACCTGAATTTCCTGACCTTTCTCATCGTTAGGTAAAGTCAGGGAAACGCGAATCGTATCGCCAATCCCGGCAGAGATCAACTGCTCGAAAGCGATCCGGGTTTTAATGATGCCTTCAGGTGGAAGCCCGGCTTCGGTCACCCCGAGATGCAAAGGAACATCTGGACGTTCTTCAGAAAACTGGCGATTGGCTTTAATGACTTTCTGAGATTCTGAGTCCTTGAGTGAAACACAGTAATTTTCAAAACACATCTCATCAAGCATCTGGCAATGATCAACCGCGGACCGAACCATGGCTTCGACCGAATCATCTTTATAACGTTCCTTGTAATCCGGGTCCACCGAACCACAGTTGACACCGATTCTAATGGCACAATCGTTTTCCTTCGCAGCGTTAACGATGAATTCCACCTTCTCACGAATGGACTTTTCTTTTTCCAAGTGAAACAAGTGCCCCGGGTTATAGCGAATCTTATCCACCAATGGAGCAACCACCGGCGCCAACTTGTAGTTTTCCTGAAGGTCTACCGACCAAACGCTTTCGGGGAATTTTTGCCGTAGGACCCTAAGGGCTTCCACATCCTTTTCATTATCCACAGCAATGCGAATAACATCGGCTTGAGCCGCTTCCAGAACCTCAATCTGTCTGGCTGTAGCTTCCAGATTCTGAGTTTGGGTCGCCGCCATGCTTTGCACCGCAATGGGGGCATCGCCACCAATTTCAACTTTACCAATACGTATTTTTCGTGTTTTTCTCAGTTTCATATGTTTTGCGTTCCTGTGGGGTCCCCTTGAGTTAAAGATAAAGATTAACAAATAAAGAGTTCTAGAACAAGGAGGCTCTTATACTGAGGGTTGCCCTACCCTGCAATTTTTCTGAGGGTTTATTTTACTGGAGATTTCCACCGACCTTCCGTATCCTCAATTCCTATCACTCCATTGCCCTATATCAAAAGTCTTGACCTGTAAAGCATGGATGAGTTTAGGGGTCCCCGTCATCTCCTGATCCAGTGCTTTATGAACCAGCCTGACTCTGTCCATAACATTAAGATTTTCGAATTGGGGAGAAACGACAATAATAGAATAATGACCACCACCTCCGGCGGCTTTATGGCCACGGTGAAGGTGGCTCTCATCAATGATCTCCACATGTTCGGCAACGATTTTCTGCTTTAGGTTATTATTTATAATTTCAACAGTATCCATATAAATTTAAAGCCTTTTTAAGGTTATTAGGTTTTGTTTTGAGGCTTGGAGCGGAGCCCAACATCGGGAAAATCTTTAAACTGGTTGAGGTTATCCTGAAATTTCTGGAAAGCCTCATGTTCGTTTTCATCCATCAGTTTCGCCCGACAGCGGGCACAAATCGGCACCTTACCGGAATTATAACTGCGAATCCTATTTTTGACTCCGCATTGCGGGCAAGGTATGATAACTAAACTGGGTTCAGCCATGATTTATCTTAACAAACTGGTACCATAATTTAAAAGAATTCTTAAATATGTTTTTCTTCCAACAAGTCGGCTCCAACCAGAAAATTCCTTTCACAACCAAATTGGCCCTAGTTTTCTGGACCATCCTGAGTCTGGCCCTGTTGTCCTTCTTTGCGCTCAGCATTTTTATAATCGCCTTGATGGTAGGTCTTGTTTTATTCACCGCCAGCCTATTCCAGAAAAAAAGGAAGACGGGTTCCACCCCCAACTCAGCTTTCCAAACTCGGCCTTACTCTCGGCATACCAAGGATGATGACGTCATAGATATCTAATAAACTTTTCATGGGCATACTAGCCAGCCTATT
This sequence comes from Nitrospinales bacterium, assembly GCA_965263085.1. Lineage (GTDB taxonomy): Bacteria > Nitrospinota > Nitrospinia > Nitrospinales > VA-1 > LS-NOB. Next base: position 222,545 of record OZ253582.1, on the reverse strand, counting down.
TTCCTTTATAATCCTCAAGGAATGTCCGGCCTTACCTCCTCGGTTTTTTATAGATATGCGTAGACTCTCCGTAAAATAATTCAGCGCTTTCCATGAGGGTTTCAGAAAGAGTTGGATGTGGGTGAATGGAGTGTGCCAGATCTCTAGCTTTTAAGCCATGATCAATAGCCAGAACTCCTTCTGCGATCAATTCTCCCGCAGCCACCCCTGATATCCCCACCCCCAGTACCTGTTCCGTATCAGGGTCGAGGATCAGCTTGGTCACGCCATCTGGGCGACCAAGGGTCTGGGCTCTTCCTGACGCTCCCCATGGGAATTTGACTACTTGAACTTTCCTGTTGCTGTTCTGGGCTTCAGCTTCCGTCAAGCCACACCATGCAATTTCCGGATCGGTAAAAACCACAGCAGGAACACTACGTGCTTTGCGCTGGGAAGCCTCGCCCATTAGAGCTTGAACAACCGCTTTCCCCTCTGCCGAGGCTTTATGGGCCAACATAGCTCCACCAATCACATCTCCGATCGCTGAGATAGAAGACTCATCGGTTTGAAATCGGTCATCGACCCGAACAAACCCTTTACCGTCAGTCTTGATTGCGGTGGACTCCAAGCCGATGTCCGCAGTGTTAGGTTTTCTGCCCACAGCGACCAGAATTTGATCATAGTTAGTTGTTTTTGCATCCCCCTCAAATTGAACCGCAATCTGGTCCTCATTAAGTTCGCAGGAGACAACTTGGGTATTTAAATAAATATCCTGAAACTGAGACTTAAGTCTCGAAAGCAAAGGACGAACCAGATCATGATCCACTCCTGGTAATAAGTCCCCGGTCATTTCAACCACTGTTACCTGACTACCCAGCGAGGCATATACCGTTCCCATTTCCAATCCGATATAGCCACCTCCGACCACCAATAAACGCTGAGGGACTTCTTCCAACTCCAGCGCCGATGTTGAAGTCAGAGCTCGACCGCCCATTTCTGCAAATAACGGTGGGACAACCGGCTGTGAACCTGTTGCCATAATACAATGATCAAAAGCCATTTGATCTTCATCATCGATAACAAGATGATTGCCATCAAGGAAACGGGCTCTGCCATTTACAAATTCAACTCCACGTTGCTTGCAAAGAGACTTCAGGCCATTAGCCATTTTATTAATGACCTTGCGGTTCCATTCACGGATCCGGTTCAGATCAATTTCAGGGGATTGAAATTTCAAACCACAGGCTTCCGCATTCCGGGTTTCCTCAATCAATCGCGAAAGGTGAAGCAGAGACTTGGACGGAATACAACCTCGATGTAGACACACCCCACCCGGCCTGGGATTTTCATCGACTAGGGTGACACTCATCCCCCGATCAGCAGCTAGAAAAGCGGCGCTGTAGCCTCCCGGGCCAGCACCAAAAACGATTATTCTTTTTGCGTTCATAGCATCAAATCATTTCAGCAAACTGAAGCTAACGGTGCCGTTTGCGGCTAAGCTGTTCCCAAACTCGCGGCTCGGCCTTAGAACCCACCTTGCTAAACATATAATGAAAAAGCTTTTGCGCATCCCGCTGGCCAGTATGTTTGCCAACAAGCCGGGAGACAACAGCTTCTTCTATTTGCAAAAAGGGTTGAAGTTGCTTGCTCATTTTTTTCACAATCTGAAGGTTGCTGAGATCTGAAGCAGATTTGGCCGCAGTAGAAGGTTCATTGCCTTTTCGATTAATATTTTTAGAACTGAAGCTATCGGTCTCAGCAGTAAGTAGTTTCCTAGTCAAGCTTTTGTAACCAATAAAATAAGACAATGCAAACCCAGACTCAGAATCACTTAATGCCTCAATATCCTTTTGAACCCTTACAAGTAACTTTTTCGAATCTATCTGCGAATCACAATCGCTCCACCGCCAAAGATCCTCTCCAACTGGGACTAATGACCCAAGGTCGGCAAGATGCCGCAAAAACGATTCAGCAATCTCCGCATTCAAATCATCAGGAAAGATAAATTCAATAAAAAAACTTACCCAATGGTCCAAGCTCATTCTGTCTGAATATTTTTTTTTCATAAACCCACTCTTTAGTAGCTATCTAGCCAGGCACGCATAACTGCGGGTTCTCCTAGGCATCCTGATATTTACTCAAACGCTTTTGAAACATTTCCCTCCATTCCCCTGACAAAGCCGAAAGAGAAACCAATTCTTGCATGTGTTGTATATTTGCTCCGCCCTTCCGCAAGAGAGCATTTGCCTTCTCAACAGAAAACCCCTCTTTATGAATCCTTTTTACCTCTGCTTCAGGTTCTACCAGACCCGGTCTAAGAACTCTGAAGTAATAACCGCTAAAACCGGATTTTTTAACACTACAGGCCATACTCTGATCGTTAAACACTTTATTCAATTTATGGCAAGGCTGGCGAGGTTGAGTAACTTGAACCTGAGCCGATCCTATCTCAAAAATATCACCGATATTAACCTCCGTTTCAGGCATACCCGTCAGACTCAGGTTTTCTCCAAAACCACCTGGCAAGATTTTACGCTGTAGTTTTTCATTCCAATAAGGAAAATGGTCAATACAGTAGGCGCATACGGCCTTATCCTTCCCACCATGAATGCGTGTATCGCCCACACCATCTCCCTTAAATCCAAGTTCATCGAGAAACACAGGTTGAGAAACGGGAATTTTAAAAATTCCTGACCTGATTTTTCTGGGGCCGCCATCAAGGGAAACGCGGGCGGAAGAAGTAACGTTAATGGAAACAATTTTCAAATCAGTCGCCTCAACCTCTTCATTAAAAAAGCCGCAAATAATTTATTGGATAATTAAAAAACAGGAAAAACAATAGTCGTAGCACCTATGAAAGCATGATCTTTCTGGTTATTGATCACATCCTGTAAATCTATCAGGAGCGCTTTCTCTTCCAGCACGGTTTCTTCCAAAGATCCCATAGTTTGACCGAGCTGGATGGACACACAGGAAGTGGAGAAAAAAATAGCTGGAGCCAGGGACCACCTCTGCTCGATAAATTTAGAACCTTTCAACATTTCTTAATATTTAAAAATAAAGGCTAAATTAAGACACCCCAAAAACGTTCCAGTTTATTCTTATAGGATTCCGAATCTGCCCCGGACTTGAAAATTTTATCAAGATTATTGCGAACCTTAAAAATGACCTCTTCATTGCGCTTTTCTTTTCCCAGCAAGGCCTGCTTAGCCAAGTCGTATAAACAGAGAATGATTTCTTTAAAGTTTAGATTCAATTTAGCGGCATGCATTTTAATTTCCTTACGCTGATCAGCGGAGCGGCCGGACCAGACCGTACTTTCCACAGCTTTAATTTCCTTTGCATACATTTGAATGACTTCATTTAATGAGACCAAGGCCTCCCCATCACAACCCAAGTCTTTCAGTTTCTTGCATAAGATATTCAGGTTCTGCAGAGGAACAATAACCTGTAAATCAATTAAAACTGACTCATCCACCCCATACATTTTACTCAACTCATAAGGCTGAAACTTTTCAGAAATTCCAATCTCATCCTCCAGTTTATCTTTTAAATTTGCCACTTCGGTATCCACCGATATTTTAGCCGCCGCAAGGGTCTGTAAAATCCTTTCATCAAATTCTTCTACGCTCTTTCTCTGCGCATGAACATCCCTATATTTTTTCTTGAAATCCTCCAGAATGCATTCAACTTCTGTATTCCAACTGGCCATCAACTTATTAGCCCTGGAGATTTCAAGAGGCACAAGATATTTCAGCCTTACCTTTTTTTCAATAGTGACAAATCCTTTTATAAGCGTACGTATCAATCGTTCATACGAAACAAATTGCGCATCCAAGTGTTCCTGAGAATGCTTCTGGTTGGATTTGGTGAATTTAATATTATTCTTTTTCAAGCGAACCGCATTTTCGGCCAAGAGGGATGTGCATTTATCCCGCTCCATAATATCTAGAGTTTTATCTAGGTCTTCCATAATTAGTTTTTAGAAATAATGTTAGTGAGATGGATCAAGCTGTTCATCCACGCCTTTGGCGCAACGACACCCAATACCATAATAATCCTTGGCGTCACTATCACCGTAGCGGCTGGAGGATCGGAGATAAACGGGGAGGCTGTTCCAAGCCCCCCCACGAATAACGTGGTATTTTCCTTTTTCTGGCCCCTTGGGATTTTTATAGGGACTCTTTTTATAATATTTTTTATCATACCAATCATAGACCCATTCGGCAACATTGCCTCCTAGATCAAATATTCCTTCAGGACTCCTTCCCTGCTCAAAGCTACCGACCGGGAAAAGCACAGTACCCTTTTGAATAAAACAACAATTACCAAAGTTGGCCCGCTTGTCACTAGGAACCTCGTTCCCCCACGGATAAGTTCGACCCTCAAGACCTTTTGCGGCACGTTCCCACTCTGCCTCCGTAGGCAGACGTTTATCTTTCCACTCACAATATTTTTTGCAACGCTCCCATTGAAAGCCAAAAACAGGTCTGTTTAGCATATCAGAGCGTGCTTTCCGGCCAATCCAACCAGTTATAGTCGGATATTGCCGGGGGTTTGCGGTCAAATATCCCTCAAAATCCTTAAAAGTCACTTCGTATTTGTCTATATAGAAAGCATCCAGATAAACTTTATGGCTGGGGTACTCATTAGATTTCCCTGTTCCCTCAGGACTACCCATCTCAAACTCCCCTGCCGGGATATAAGCCATCTCGGGGTTAGCCTCAACCTGGGAAAAAACGATCAGAACCACCCAAATGCATGAAAACTGCCGCACAATATTATTAATTATGTTGAAGCCTCGATATTTATTGAGCCTGAAAGTTTAAAAGTTTATTATTAAAGTATCAAATAGAAGCAGTGAACCCACAAATCCTCCATTTCCCTCGACCTTTTATTTATGCATATCTTAAAACAAATTGACCAATTTCTGGAAAAAATTGAAGAGCATCTGATTGTCTTAATTCTGAGCCTTATGATTTCACTTTCCTTCGGCCAAATGTTACTGAGAAATCTTTTCGACATGGGAATTGTATGGGGAGACACCCTCCTCCGACAATGGGTTCTCTGGCTGGGGTTTCTGGGAGCCTCTATAGCAGTTAGACATGACAAACATATTTCTATTGAGGTTTTTTCCGGTTTCTCCTCGCTTTTTTGGGAACGCATTATTAAAACTTTTACAAGATTTTCAGCCGGCATTATCAGCGGTTTTCTGGCTTGGGCAGCCTGGTCATTCGTGCTTTTTGAGAAAGATTCAGAATCTATTCTTTTTCTAGATATTCCTATTTGGGTCTTCCAGACTATCCTGCCCTACAGTTTTATGGTTATCACCATACGTTTTCTAATAAGTGGTGCCGCATTGTTTGAAAACGATTCCGGGCAAGCCTAAAATGATCGCTCTGGGAATCATTCTACTAGCTTTACTGGGTGTTCCCCTGTTTGCAGTCATTGGCCTCTCGGCCCTCGCTTCATTTTACAATGCCGAGATAGATTCAGCGGCTATATTTATTGAGCTTTATCGGGTAGCTAGCAATCCAACCCTCATCGCTATTCCCTTATTCACCTTTTCCGGATTTATTCTCGCTCATGGAAGAACTCCTGAACGTTTGACGAGAGTCTCCCAGGCCATTTTGCACGGTATGCCTGGTGGCGTCCCCTTGGCAATCTTGATGGCCTGCGCATTCTTCACGGCTCTTACGGGAGCTTCTGGAGTGACAATCATCGCCTTAGGCGGTTTACTGTATCCACTTTTATTAAGGGAAAAATATGGTGAGAACTTTTCCTTAGGAATGATCACTTCCTCAGGGAGCCTAGGGCTTTTATTCCCCCCTTCCCTGCCACTTATTTTATATGGCTTGGTCGCTCAGGTTAGCATCGATAAACTGTTCATTGCTGGCATTGTCCCCGGCTTGATCATGATCATAATCTTGTCGGCTTTTGCGGTCACTCGAAGGAGGTCCCGGTCATCTGAAAGTTTTAACTGGCCCGAAGCCAAATCAGCCCTTATTGATGCCGTTTGGGAACTACCACTGCCCTTTCTTATATTAGTGGGGATATATGGCGGGTTCTTCACCGTTACCGAGGCCGCATCCGTTACCGTGGTCTATGTAATTCTGGTCGAAACTTTTATCTACAAAGATATTGACGTTTTCAAGGATTTACCAGGCCTGATGAAAGAGAGCATGGTCTTAGTAGGTTCCGTCCTCATCATTCTGGGAACCGCAATGGGATTCACCAACTATCTGGTTGATGAACAAGTACCTATGACCATACTAACAACCATGAAAGAATACATCCATGACCCCTTAACGTTTCTGATGGTATTAAACGTGTTCCTCCTCATCGTGGGTTGTATGATGGATATATTTTCCGCCATCATTGTGGTTGTCCCGTTGATTATCCCGATTGCGCAGAGTTTTGACATCAATATGGTACACCTTGGAATTATTTTCCTGACTAACCTGGAAATTGGCTATTCAACACCTCCAGTAGGCATCAACCTTTTTATAGCTGCTACCCGGTTCAACAAACCTGTATTAAAATTATATCAGGCTGTTTTACCATTTTTAGGATTGCGATTAATCGGGCTTATTTTAATTACTTATGTACCCGCAATCAGTCTCTTTTTGGTGGATTGGGTTTCCTCGTAATAGCATTTCTGTTTTTCGGCACCTATGGTATTCTTCCTGAAATATTTACACGCTATAATACAGCATGAAAAAAAAGTATAACCATAGCCTTAAGAATGAGACGGTTGCTTACACAGTCTTTAAAAATCCTATTGGGTTAACGGGTCTTGCAGCAACAAAAAAAGGCCTGATCCGACTAGCAAGTAAGGTCCCCAGTGAAAAAGATTTTGAAAAACTTTTAGTTAAAAATCTGGATTTTCAAATTATAAAAAACCCGGATCATTTTAAAGTCCTCATTAAACAGTTTAAAAGTTACTTCGAAGGCGAACCCATATCCTTTCAATACCCTCTGGACTTGCGACTGGGGACCCTCTTCCAGCAAAAAGTTTGGGAAAGTCTTCTCACCATACCTTATGGTTCTACCCGAAGTTATAAATGGCTGGCCCGGTCCATTAAAAATCCTGATTCAGCCAGAGCCGTTGGCAACGCAAACAGCCAGAATCCTCTTTCTATCATCATCCCCTGCCACAGGGTGGTCCGCAAAAATGGCGAATTGGGCGGCTATACAGGAGGCGTGCAGATAAAACGTTATCTTCTAAAGCTGGAAAAGGCTATTTAATGGCCCTCTATAAAACCAGAGCCATAGCGATCAAAAGCATTAACCTTTCTGAGTCAGACCGGTTAGTCACTTTCATGACAGAGAACCACGGAAAGGTTAAGTGCGTCGCTAAGGGAGCCAGAAAAGTCAAGAACCAGTTCTGGGGTGCCTTGGAACCCATGTCCCTGATCCATCTAATTTATTTTGGTAAGGAACACCAGAACCTTTTTCGGCTCAATCACTCAGACATCATAGAGTCCTTCCAAACAATTCGCGATGATCTTGGCAAGCTTTATACAGGCATTTATTTTCTCGATCTGACCGACGCCATGATTCTTGAAGGCCACTGGGAACCAAAAGTTTTCGGCTTGCTTTACCAGTCTCTGGCAGCACTTGATCAGCAGAACGAGTTAGAACCTTTGCGCCGGCTTTTTGAAATTCGCCTGCTTTCATTATCCGGGTACAAACCACAACTGGAACATTGCGTCCTTTGTAGAAAAGCACCGGAAAACAGACTGATTTCTTTCAGCTATGCTCACAATGGAATCCTGTGCGATTCATGCTGCAACAATGCAAGAAGTGACATACAATTCAGTACAGGAACAAGAAATTACATAAGAAAATTATTAGATGTAGAAATCAAAACCTGTGAAAGATTAAAATTTCCAAAGGCCCAAACAGATGAAATTGAGAAAGTCACCCATCGACTGGTTCTTTCTCATCTAGGCCGTGAGTTGAAGTCTTATCCTTTTATTAAAAATATGGCAGAACTTTAGGGAGTCCGCATGAAAAAAAAACCAGTTCAAACATCTAAAGCCCCATCAGCAATAGGCTCCTACTCCCAAGCCATTCGCATTGGCGGCTTTCTGTATACTTCCGGTCAGATTGCTCTTAATCCAGATAACATGAAGATGATGAGCGGCAAAATTGAGGAAGAGACCGAATGGGTTCTGAAAAATATAGAAGCTATTTTGCAGGCCGATGGCATGAGCCTGGCTCATGTTGTCAAAACCACGGTTTATCTGACCGACCTCGGTGAGTTTTTCAGAATGAATCAGGTTTACGAAAAAAAATTTAAAAAAACCAAACCCGCCCGAGCCTGTGTGCAAGTTGCGGCACTCCCCAAAGGGGCAAAAATCGAAATCGATGCAATTGCCCACACATAAAACCATCTCATAGCATATAGGCAGAATTATTGTGGCGAAAACATCAGACGGAACAAGGAATTTTTACCGGTTTATGATGCTGATCGGGGTTGCTGTTATCGGTAGCCTGGGTTACTCATTCATCCGTGCCGCACCGGACTTTAAAAAATCAGAGTATCATCAAGCCACAATCCCGGCATTCCAATGTATGCAATGCCATATACAGGGGGTGGAGAAAACCCCCATCATGCCGCATCGCCCCATGGGAACCTGCACCATGTGCCACACCCCGACAGACATTTAGCTGAGAACCAGCTTGAACAACGACACACGGCTATAAAGGGAAAAAACTCCCATAGGATGACTATTCGGGAGCGGGCAAAATCAAATTTTTGAAAATATTTCGCTTTAATAGACTGATTGAAGGTGGTCACAATAGGTTTCCATCCCAATCTGTTCAAAGGCGAGATATTACAGATGCGTCAATGCAGGTTTCCCTATGGGGTAAACATTGAAACCTATCCCATAGAGAGCCTGATGATCCAGATGGTTTCTTCCATCAAAAATAAAAGCGGGTTTTTCCATCTTATCAAAAATCTTCTGGTAGTCCAATTCCTTGTATAAAGACCATTCGGTGATCAAAGCGATTCCGTGTGCCCCCTCAACCGCTAGATAGGGGTCTTCAACGAAATCCAAACCCTCCTCGACACCCTGCAAGTCTTTCCTAGCATTATCCAAAGCATAGGGGTCAGTGATTTTCAGGCAGGCTTTTTCATCAAGAAGCCGTTTGCAAATATAAATAGCCGGGGCATCTCGGGTATCTCCCGTATCAGGCTTGAATGCAAAACCAAAGACCGCCAGTTTCTTTCCAACCAGCGTATTGAACATGGCCCGCAAAATACACCGGACATATCTCTCCATCTGGTAATTATTAATCAAGACCACCTGCTCCCAGAAAGCGGCAACTTCATTCAGCTGATAATACTCACACAAATAGACAAGAATTAATATATCCTTGCGAAAGCAGGATCCGCCAAACCCAAGCCCAGCATTCAAAAATTTGGAGCCCACCCTCGAATCCATTCCAATAGCACGAGCAACATCCGTAACATCAGCCTCCGTCACCTCGCATAGGGAAGCAATGCTATTAATAGAAGAAATTCTCTGGGCAAGAAAAGCGTTGGCCACCAGTTTCGAGAGCTCGCTGCTCCATAGATTGGTAGTGATCAAGCGTTCCCTTGGAACCCAATGAAGATAAATATCCATTAAAATATCACAAGCTGCGGCTCCGGACGGAGTATTCATTGAACCAATCAAAACCCGGTCCGGGTCTTCTATATCGCTGATCCCTGTCCCCTCAGCCATGAACTCAGGGTTAGATAAAATTTCAAACTGGAACGAGTTGTCGCCAGAATGAAGAATAGTTCCCAGAGTCTCCGCAGCACGAACAGGGAGCGTACTTTTTTCCACAATAATTTTGTTAGATTTGGAATTTTCCTTTATACGTCTCGCCGTTTGCTCAATAAATTGCAGATTCACGGCCTTTCCCGCACCTTCGCCGAACATTTTAGTGGGGGTATTGACGCTGACAAAAATGATGTCCGCTTCATCAATGCAACGATCAATTTCTGTAGAGAAGAACAGGTTTCTCCCACGAGCACTCAGCACCCTTTCCTGCAACCCTGGCTCAAAAATAGGGAGTTTGTCTGAGTTCCATGCATTGATTTTTTCCTCAGAAATATCAACAACCGTCACCTTATAATCAAGGCACTTATTGGCGATGATGGTCATGGTCGGTCCACCGACATAACCTGCCCCGATACACAGAATATTTTTTTTGAAGTTATTTGATGTCACTAGAAACTTCTTGGTAAAAGGCAAATAATGCTTGAATAAAAAAAGCCTGGCTCTCAAAGGAACCAGGCCTTCTTGTTTAGGAGTAAGGGTAAATCACTTTTTATAATTAAAGGTTCTTTTCTTGCTGTTATAAGGCTTTGTACCTTTTATAAACCGTAACTTACCTTTATCAGTAATCTCAAAGTCCTCAATTATCAGCGGGGTTTTCTCCGTCTGACCAACTTCTTTGGCGCGCTCGTCCTTTTTCTCCAGTTTCTGATCCGCATTATCCTCGTTCCAGTAATCCGCGATTTCATGAACCTTCAACTTCCTTTCCTCAAAGTTGAACTTGTACTTATCGTGAACCTCAGGTTTAAAAGGCGTAGTCCTATGCGTGTGGCACCGGGTACAGGCATTAGAATAATCCCAGCGTTGTCCATACGACTCTATTTCTGCCTTGGTAAAATTTCCTTTAGAAGATTTCATCACCGCCCGGAACTGGGAACCACCAGCAACCGAGTGGCACATTTCACAACCTACCTGCTCCTTGTTTGGCTCAGTCGGGTCTATTTTGCTGGCCGTATCTTTTCCTTTTTTACTCTTGCTACCGGCTACTTTGAACCCGCCTCTTTGACCATAGCCTGTCGTGTGACATCGCAAACAAAGGGGTGTGGTGGTGTAATCTTTTTCGGGGTCCAGCTTAACTCGCAATTTAGCTTCTTTCCGTTCACCTGGTTTTAGCAAATCATAAGTACGGCCATGGGGTGATTTTGTCCAAGCTTGGTAATAAGCGTCATGGCAACTACCATTACATTTGATAGCGCCAACATATTTTGGCTTTTTCCTCATATTCCTGACCGTCTTGGCCCGTTTTTTGGGTTTGATTTCCCATTTATCAAACATGGCCTTTTCTGCTTCGGTCAACTCAAGTTTCTCACCCTTCTTCTTTTTAGCATCTGCCTCAATACCGACACCAAAGACCAGAACCAAGGAAACCAAAACCAAACTCAGAGCTTTCATAATTCTTCCCATTTCCCACTCCCTTTTTTCCACAAACACTCCGTGTATTCGAGGCTATATTTAAGCAATAAATCTGGCCTAGAAGTGCATCTATCGGGTCAACGCCCTCGCACAACAGGGGAAGGATAGTATAAATCTCTTATCAGGTCAATAGCTGAGTGCCTTCGCAGGGAATGAGTACGTGATATCCTTCCTCAATTCCCGTGCCCTAGAGAGGTAATAATTCTACTTATCGAACAAAAAATATAGACGGCTTAATAAGCTCCTGCTATATTCCGCACATGGGAGTGGGTAAATTTCTTGCGTAAATTTCGTCTCTCCTTATATCTATAGACTTACCATACCAAATCTAGTTTGGCAGACCTCATTGAAACATAAGCTTGCCCATTACGATTTTGATTTACCGGCAGACCTGATTGCCCAAAAGCCAACCCAACTCAGAGGCCAATCGCGTTTATTGGTCGTGGACCGTAGGAAAAAAACCCTGACGCACGATACTTTTACCCATTTAAAAAACCATCTCAAAGACCATCCATTGATGATTTTTAATGATACCCGCGTTATCCCGGCAAAAATTCTTGCTTGGCAGGGATCCAAGCAGGTAGAAATTTTACTCATTCGTGAATTAGAATCCGAAATGTGGGAAGTCATGATGAAGGGATTAGGCCGGTTAAAACCGGGAACCCTGCTAAAATTCGAGAATAGTGATTTAACCGCTGAATTCATCAGGCGACGGGATGATCGAGCCGTTATAAGGTTCTCATCTTCAGGAAAGCTTTCTGCCTACTTAAATGAAAACGGACGAATGCCCCTGCCTCCATATGTTCATAGACCTCTTAATACGAGTGCACAAACTCTGGAGTTGGATAGGAAGCGTTACCAAACTGTTTTTGCTTCGCATACCGGTGCCATAGCCGCCCCGACAGCAGGACTGCATTTCACCCGGATTCAACTGGCAAGCCTTCGGAAAAAAACGGCCGATATTGCACACCTGACACTGCATATCGGGCCAGGAACTTTCATCCCTATACGTGATGAAGATTTTACCGACCATAAAATACAGGAAGAATATTTTAAAATTTCGCCTAGAAACTGGAATAAGATCACTCAGGCAAAAAAGAAGGGGCAAACCATTTTGGCAGTGGGAACAACATCAACCCGGGTCTTGGAGACCCAAGCCTTTGATAAGACTATCCGAAAAACGCTATCGGGTTGGAGTAACTGTTTTATTTATCCGGGATGGGAGTTTAGGAATGTAGACCACCTGCTCACTAATTTCCATCTGCCAAAATCAACCCTGTTTTTGCTAGTATGCGCCTTCATGGGTGAAGAAATGGCTAAAGCAGCCTATAGCGAGGCTATCAAGCAAAAATACCGCTTTTTCAGTTATGGCGATGCTATGCTAATACTTTGAAAATAAGGCCCTTGGCCAAGATTTGATCAAGCCTTACCGTCATCCACCACTTGCTTGAAAAATTTACCAGATTTAAAACGAACCACCTTCCGTGCAGAAATTTCAGCCTCTTCCCCGGTTTTTGGGTTTCTGCCAACACGTTTGGTTTTCGCACGAACCTGGAATGTCCCGAACCGACGCAAGATGACCGGTTCTCCGTGGCCGAGCGATTCCTTAATTAATTCAATCACTGTTTCCACAGCTTCCTCCGCTTTGGCTCTTGACAAGCTGGCACGAGATGAGACCTGATTGATGATATCTTGTTTGGTCATACTCCCTCCTCAAAACAAACTAATGATATTTTTAAAAATTGACTTGGCCAAAATATCAATTTTTATTTCCACGCCCTAACAAAAAACTAACATTCGCATAGGATGCCACCAAAGTAAAATCGGAACTCTCCACGGCTGACAAAACAACTTTCTATTGCTTGCATCGGTGACATTACTTTATCATTTAAATTAAAAATATCAATAATTAATTCAAGAATTTAGCAGTATTTTCCTGTTATAAAATATGGGAATTATATACTTGACAAAGTCTCGGAAAAAAACAAAAAACGAGTCTCAGATAACCCTTTTTTTAAAAAGGGTTATGGAAATACCGAATTAATGGACATAATCAACCAGAAATCAGCAAGAAAAATAATTATGGGGTAATAAGTAGTGGTTTTTGCGTTTGAACGATGCGGTAAACCTGATCGCCGGGTTTGATCAGGTTTAATTTTTCGCGGGCAATTTTTTCAATTTCATAGGAGTCTGATTTCAAAGCGGTAACTTCCAACCGGAGTTTTTCATTCCTGACCTGCAAATTTTCATTTTCGTATTTCACCTTAAGCTGTTCCTGTTCCAATCGGTAAGCATTCAATATACCATTCTCATGGAAGACCGCCATCATGATCAGTAGCAAAAAAAAGCAAAAGCCCAACAAAAATATTTTCTGGTATCGAGAATTTTCAGTCATAAAACAACACGTTATTATTTAGATGACAATTCGAAAGCCGCCGCGTGTCAAGTCAGGTTATAAAAAACATCTCTTCCGCGATAAATCGCAGTGTCTCCCAAGATTTCCTCAATGCGCAAGAGTTGGTTGTATTTGGCGGTTCGATCGGTCCGGCACAAAGACCCTGCCTTAATTTGACCCGCGTTCACAGCCACAGAGATATCCGCAATACTGGTGTCTTCCGTCTCGCCGGAACGATGCGATATGACTGCAGTATATCCGGCCCTTTTGGCCATCTCCACCGCATCCAGTGTTTCAGTAAGGGTCCCTATCTGGTTGACTTTTATCAGGATCGAATTACCTACCTTTTGCTGGATTCCTTTGGACAGAATCTTCGTATTGGTGACAAACAAGTCGTCACCAACAATTTGAACAGAATCGCCAATTTTGTCCGTCAGCTTTTTCCAAGCTGGCCAATCATTTTCCGCCAAGCCATCTTCAATACTAATAATGGGATATTTGTCCGCCAAACGAGCCAGATAGTCCACCATCTCACCAGAAGTCCATTTATGGTTTCCCTCTGCCGCCAGGGTGTATTTTTTATTGGCGAACAATTCGCTGGCAGCCACATCCAGAGCAATTAAAATATCTTTGCCGATTTTATAGCCAGCACTTTTAACGGCCTTGATTAAAACTTCAATCGCCTGCTCATTCGATTTCAGGTCAGGGGCAAAACCGCCTTCATCACCGACAGCGGTGTTAAAGTCACCTTTTTTCAAAACAATTTTTAAATGGTGAAACACCTCGACACCCATCCTCAAAGCTGCTGAAAAAGATCTTGCACCAACCGGCATAATCATAAATTCCTGGATATCCACATTATTGTCCGCATGCGCGCCTCCATTCAGCACGTTCATCATGGGAACGGGAAGCTCCTTGGCGTTTGTGCCACCCAAATACTGAAACAAAGGCAGGTCAAGATCACTGGATGCCGCCTGAGCCAACGCCAGGGAAACCCCAAGCATGGCATTGGCACCCAGCTTGCTTTTGCTGACAGTTCCATCCATTTCTATCATTAACCGATCTATCAAAACCTGTTCTGTGACTTCAATCCCGATAATTTCCAAAGCAATTTTTGTATTCACGTTTTTAACAGCCTTGGAGACCCCCTTCCCCATGAAAACTCCGGAGTCTCTATCGCGAAGTTCAACAGCCTCTCTCGAACCAGTGGATGCCCCGGATGGAACAGCCGCCCTGCCCATTGCTCCACTCTCCAAAGTTACGTCCACTTCCAGAGTAGGATTGCCTCTTGAATCCAAGATCTGTCTACCCTGCACCCCTATGATTTCACTCATAATCTCAGTTATCCCCGGGCCACAGTCAACGCCTTGCGACTGGCTTCGATGGTTAGGTCAATGTCCTCATCCGTATGAACTGCGGACATAAAACTGGCCTCAAATTGCGAGGGGGCGACATAGACCCCCTCCTCCAATAATCCATTAAAATAACGTTTAAAGAAATCCGTATCACAGGATTTGACCGTTTCGAAATCAACGATTTCCTGAGCAGAAAAAAACATGGAGAACATCGAGCCTACCCGAGTAAATTGCGCATCAATGCCAAGGCTCTCGACATTGCTCTTCAAACCTTGACAAAGTTTTACTGACTTCTGTTCTAAGCTTTCATAGACTCCATCTTCAGAGAGCAAATCCAGCATTACGTTTCCGGCCGCCATAGCCAAAGGATTGCCGGACAGAGTACCCGCCTGATAAACAGAACCCACCGGAGAAATATGATCCATCACCTGACGCGACCCTCCATAGGCCCCTACTGGCAGTCCACCTCCAATTATTTTCCCCATACAGGTGATGTCCGGAATGACTCCATATAGTTTTTGCGCACCTCCCAATAAGACCCTGAACCCAGTAATGACCTCATCAAAAATCAGCAAAGCCCCGGCCTTTTGGGTCACTTCACGCAGAGTCTCAAGAAAGCCCGGTTTTGGTGGGACTACACCCATATTGCCACCAATGGGTTCTACAATCAGCGCGGCAATTTCTTTGCCTTCTTTATCAAAAAGTTCACGAACCTGATCAATATTGTTGTAAGGAAGGTTCAGAGTTTTTTCAGCAAGGCTGGAAACGATACCAGGACAGTCCGGAGTTCCCAGAGATGCAAGCCCCGACCCGGCCTTGACCAAAAGGCTATCTCCATGCCCATGATAACAGCCTTCAAATTTTAAGATATTGTCACGCCCCGTGATCCCCCGAGCCAACCGTAACGCGCTCATCACTGCTTCGGTGCCAGAATTTACCATCCGCACCACCTCGACAGAAGGCACAGCCTCGACTACTTTTTCCGCCAACTGGATTTCCAACTCAGTAGATGCACCATAACTGGTACCCAACTGAGCCTGCCGGGTTATAGCAGACACGATTTCAGGATGAGCATGACCAAAAATGAGCGGCCCCCACGATGCCATATAATCGATAAACTCGTTACCATCGGCATCCGTCATCCGCGATCCCTTGGCACTCTTGATAAACAAGGGATATCCCCCTACTACATTAAAAGCTCTGACTGGGCTATTCACCCCTCCTGGCATCACTTTTTTGGCTATTGAGAAAAGTCGACTAGAATTTTTTATGTTCATTGACATTAACCAAATAAAGTTAAAAGCTCATCTTTTAGAGTTGGTGGAATTTTTTCAGGGGCAGTGACCACAGCAAACTTGGCAGCATCACAACAGGAGCAAGGTTCAATGCTCCCCAGCATGGGTAATAACTCCCGTAAAACTTTCTGCGCCCGCTCCACATTTTTATGCATGATTTCCAACACCGCTTCAAGAGTGACAGGCTCTTCCTCGACACGCCAACAGTCAAAGTCTGTCACTAAAGCCAATGTGGAATAACACAATCCTGCCTCGCGAGCCAACTTCGCCTCAGTGACATTGGTCATCCCAATAACATCGACATCCCATTGGCGGTATAACAGCGACTCTGCCCGAGTGGAAAATTGGGGACCTTCGATGCAAATATAAGTCCCTCCTTCATGAACCTCTGCACCAGCCTTTTGGGCGGCCTTAAAGAGAATTCCTGCAGTAGAAAGACAAACCGGATCGGCCATACTGACATGGCCCACCATCCCTTGGGTAAAAAATGTACTAATGCGCTTACACGTCCGGTCAATAAATTGATGCGGCACCACAAAATGACCGGGAGGCATATTTTCCTTCATACCTCCCACAGCGCTTACAGAAATAATCCGCTCAACACCGATTTTTTTCATAGCAAAAATATTCGCCCTAAAATTTATCTCAGAGGGAGGGATGGCATGCCCTACCCCGTGACGGGGAAGAAAAGCCAGTCTAACTCTATCCAGTTTCCCGATAACGATGCTATCCGAAGGCGAACCAAACGGAGTGTCCACTGTTATCTTCTCGATCACCTCAAGATCTTTCATCTGGTATAATCCGCTTCCGCCAATCACACCTAGCAATTCCTCCGCCATGAAAATTAACTCCGCTAATTATTTGAAAGGGATTTAGCTCAAAGACCGTTGAGTTTAAAAAAGGACAAAAGCGCTAGATAAGCAGAAAGCTCATCCGATTGAAAAAATTGCAACTCCCTCCCTCTTAAAAGGGAAAGACCATTAGTTCCTCTCAGCTAAGCCGAGTCCTCTCTCTTTCTCTCTACTTCGCTCAATAAAAATTTCAATTCCGCGATATGTTCCCCAGCCTTGCTGAACACAGTCTCTTCTTTCTTGAGATTCTGAACCTTGACATTCACGTCTTCCGCTAACAAGTTCAGCGCACTCAATCGCTTTTCCACCTCACCGAGCAAATTTATTTTACCGTTCAGCAGGTCGATTTTTGATTCAGCATCTTCGGTAATGTTAGTCAGTTTTTCAATATTGAGATTAATCTTATCGAGGTTATCTCTTTCCTTGTCGATTCTAGCTTTCTCAGTATTGGTACGATTGATAACCACCTCAAGCTCTCCAAGAGCCTGCTGGGTGCGCTTGACCTTTTCTTCACTTTCATGAATCTGGCTGATACGATTTTTCGTCTGTTCTAACATATTGTTCAACTGATCTATTTTCTTCTCAACATCCAATATGAATTCCTGCTTTTCATCTAGAGCGTCCTGCCTGTTGCGCAAATCCTTCGTCAGATTATCAAGTTCTTGGAGTTTTGAATCCATCTTCTCCACCTGGGCCAAGCCTTTGCTGAATTCTTCCATTTTGCCTTCAAAGTTGGTGGTGATCTGCCCCAACTCCTCACGAACCTGATCAATTCTGGAAATCTCGTCTTTAGCTTCCTGAACTTCCTTAAACCGGGTACGTAATTCAACCTCCTGAATACTTAATTTAGAGGAAATGTTGTTCATCCTTTTTTCCTGATCGTCGATGACCGCTTTTTCTTTAGTCAGATCAAGGATTTTTTCATCAATGGTGTTTGCCATGGACTGAAAACCCTCAAGCTTCTGGTCTACTGTCTCAAGAAAGTCGATTTTCTCTAAAACTTTAGCAATTTTGATGTTCGCCTCTTCAATGAAAAAATCCAGCCCGTCCACCTTTTTTTCCATTTTCTCAATGAGAGTTTTTCTCTGCATCTGGGTTTCCGTCTTCACATCGAGGCTGATGACCATTGAACTGAGATCATTGATTTTCTTGTCCACCTGATCCACCAACTGTTTCTTGCGAATGATCTCCTCCATTTGCTGCTGGGTGGACTCGTTCATCATCTCAACTTGCTTGAGAATCCCGGAGACTGTATCAATCTTCTTGATGTCCTCATCCAATCGACTGACCTTCTGCTCCGCCTCCTCGGCCATCACATTGAAACGACTCATTCTTTCATTGGCATCATCAATGACCTTCATCTCATCCTTCAAAATTTTCATTTTGCTACTGAGGTTATCCACAAGAAAGGAGTTGAGCTTGTGTATTTTCTCCTCGATCTTTTCAACCATGAACTTTTCATCCTGGATCCTGGCAATCTTGGTCTCCACATCTACGGACAAAGAATCCAAGTCCCTCAAACGTCCAGTAATGCTCCGGATCATTTCATTTTTGACCGAAATGTTCTTAGACTCAATTTTGAGATCGCTGATTTGTTGCATCAGGTTGTGGAGGGTCGCCTGAGTCTCGCTAATCATATAACTCTGCCCAAGGAGCTTTTCATAATCCGCCTGCACGCTAGTAAGGATGTGCTTTAATCCTTCAGTATCCCGGGTATGACTTTCTATGGCTTCTTTATCCTGCTTGATCCGTTCATAGCGACTGTCAAGCTCTCCTAGGGCATCCTTCATAGCTCCGACTTTTACAGGGGCCGTCCGCAACAACTCCTTCATGTTGACGACGTCCTGCACCTGATTCGAAACACTATCAAGCATATGCTCAAGCCGGCTGATATTACGATCAACAGATTTGAGAAGTTTGGTTTCCTCGCGCAGTTTTTTAACTTTGGAATCCATGTCCCAGATCAGGACATTCAGGCGGCCCGCATCTTCGTTGGCTTTTTCAACAACCTGTTTTTGCTGACTCAGGCTTTTAATCTTGCTGTCAATGTGCTCATTAAGCAAATGTAACTCATCTAAATCTCTTTTCAGGGTGTTGTAATTAGAGTTCACCTCTTTTGAAACGCGTTGAAATTCACGCACCCGAACATCAAAAGTCTTAATTTCCTCAAAACGCACGTCCAGCGAATCTAGCTTCCTTAACGTATCAGGCACCTGCCCGCTGACAAGGTCAAAAAACCTTTTCTTATCCTCCAGTTCTCCCGACTTTCTCTCAAAATACTCCACGAGTAATTGCAGGTTCTTACGCTCATGCGAAGCATGCTTAATGAGTTCTTTAAATTCTTTGGGGTCAAAATCGGCTTTTCCTGAGGGTAGCGATTCTTGAGGATTCTCAGGTCTGAAATCTTCAGGCATAGCAAAAGTCCTGTATCAAAGAGGAATATTTTTTGGCAAAGAGCCAAATACCATAAGATACTATGTTTTATATACTTATGGGATATAAATGTCAAGCTACTGGCTGTAGAGGCAACAAGTAGTCAGCCAGCCGCCAAAGGCCATTAGCAATAACTTAAAGCGTTCACCACATCCCTTAACTTTACGACCTCTTCTTCAATCATTTTGAGCCTCTTTTTTTTATTGTTAAAAAATCTCTTTTGATCACCAGAACCAAATTGCAAGCCCGAAAATGCTACCGAAATAGGCGACAATCAGGACCGAAATAGCGACAAGAAAAACCGTGAAAAAAACCTGGATAATATAATCTATAGTAAAAGCCTTCATTTTCGTCTCTCCTTTTTTAAAGTTTTATTTTATGTAGAGAAAAGACTATCTCGGCCTAGGCAACTAAATTCTTTGAATCAAAAGTTCGGCAATCTGAATAGCATTGAGCGCTGCTCCTTTACGCAAGTTGTCAGAAACCACCCAGAAGTTGATGGCATTCTCGCAGGAAATATCATCGCGAATTCGGCCCACAAACACCTCATCCTTATCGACCTTATCAGTAGCTAGCGGATATTCGCTATTTTTAGGATTATCAACCACTAGAACTCCAAGTTGTTCTGACAATATTTTCCTAACTTCTCCAGCACTGATAGGCTTTTCGGTTTCCACATTCACGGATTCAGAGTGGCAATAAAATACCGGCACACGAACACTGGTGGGGGAAATCTGGATCGATGCATCGCCGAGGATCTTTCGAGTCTCATTCACCATCTTCATCTCTTCTTTTGTGTACCCATTATCTAAAAAAATATCTATATGTGGCAAACAGTTAAATGCTATTTGATGTGGATATACATTAGTTTTAGGCGATTTACCATCCAGCAGATTTTCAGTCTGGATTCGCAGTTCTTCTACAGCCTTTTGACCGGAACCAGAAACCGACTGATAAGTGGAAACCACCACCCGCTTTATTTTAAATTTGTCGTGGATCGGCTTTAACACCATCACCATTTGAATGGTTGAGCAATTGGGATTGGCAATGATACCAGGATCAGAACCGATCGCTTCTGGGTTCACCTCCGGCACCACCAACGGGGTATCCAGTTCCATACGAAACGCACTGCTGTTATCAATCACGATGCAACCGGACCTTATGGCAGAAGGGGCAAACTGACGGCTCACATCCGCTCCCGCCGAAAACAGGGCTATATCCACTCCTGCAAACGAATTTTCGTTCAGTTCCTCAACAGCGACAGGGTTTCCTTTAAAACTAAGGGTTTGCCCCAACGATCTAGCCGATGCAAGAATCTTCAGATTTGCGACAGGGAAGTCCCGCTCTGCAAGAATTTTGAGCATTTTTCTCCCTACCGCACCAGTAGCACCCGCCACCGCAACATTATATCGATCCTTCCTAGCCAGCATTCTTTTTCTCCAACTCTTCCGCGACCAAATCACCCATTACTTGCGTTCCCACCTCTTTCATGCCTGAAGACATGATGTCACGAGTACGGACTCCTTTATCCAACACTGCTTCAACCGCTTGCTCGATCCATACATTCGGTTTCTCACGATCCAGGGAATACTTGAACATCATGCCTACAGATAAAATTGTAGCCAGTGGGTTGGCCAACTCCTGACCTGCAATATCCGGCGCACTACCATGTATCGGTTCATACATAGCATATTCTCCCCCAAGGCTTGCAGAGGGCAACATACCTATTGATCCAGTGAGCATGGAGGCCTCATCACTTAAAATATCACCGAACATATTGGTCGTCAGGATGACATCAAATTGCTTTGGGTTCCTCACCAATTGCATGGCGCAGTTATCCACATACATATGCGAAAGATTCACATCTGAGTAATCGGAGTGTACGTTAGTCACCACCTCACGCCAGAAACCGGTGGACTCCAACACATTAGCCTTATCCACAGAGCAAACAGATTTATTGCGCTTGCGTGCCACATCAAAGGCGATGCGAGCAATACGTTTGATTTCCGGCTCGGTATAAACCAGAGTGTTGAATCCCCTGCGAGTGCCATCTTCAAGTGTGTCAACCCCACGCGGCTGGCCGAAATAAATTCCGCCAGTCAATTCACGCACCACAAGAATATCCAGGCCTTCGACCACTTCCCGTTTCAACGTAGATGCCCCAACCAGAGCTGGAAAAATACGCGCCGGACGAAAATTAGCATAAAGCCCCAAGCTGGACCGGAGCCCCAACAAGGCCCGTTCTGGCCTGAGAGAAAAGTCAATATTCTCCCACTTCGGACCTCCTACCGCACCCAATAATACTGCATCGGAATTCTGCGCCGCTTGCATGGATGCTTCCGGCAAAGGGTGACCGGTGGCATCATAACCCGCGCCCCCCACCGGCGCCTCATTGATATTTATCTTTAGTCCTAGTTTAGACTCGATAATCCTAAGAATTTTTAACGCTTCCCGGACCACTTCTGGCCCGATACCATCACCAGAAAACACGGCAATATTAAATTCAGTTTTCATAGAACAAATCAAACTCCCCTAAATCTTGATTTCTGTAGAACACCGCTACTATGTGGTAGGAAACACTGGCAAACTAAAGTTAAATCAGCAACAATTTTCATCTGCACATCTTTCGTCTGCACACTGGACTTTGCCTTATTACCTCCGGCGACTCGTCGACCGAGTGGGAAGTATATCGGCATTAAATCCGTTGTAAATATCTATTTTTACATTATTATAACCGCTGATAATGGAAACTCGAAAAACCTCTTAAGCCTTCCCAACCTATGATTAACGGCAAAAAAGTCTGCGTGGTCATGCCCGCCTACAACGCCGAAAAAACCCTCAAAAAAACCTACGACGAAATCCCTAAAGATATTGTCGACGAAATTATTCTCACCGATGACGCCAGTCAGGATGAAACGGTCAAGTTATCCCGTGAACTGGAGATAAAAACCTTTATCCACAGCGAAAACAGGGGATACGGAGCCAACCAGAAAACCTGTTACAAGGCGGCGCTTGACAGTGGCGCCGACATTGTTATCATGCTACACCCAGACTATCAGTACACCCCAAAACTCATCGCTCCCATGGCATTGATGATAACAGAAGGTATTTTTGATGCGGTAATAGGTTCGAGGATTCTTGGTAACAAGGCCATAATAGGGGGCATGCCACTTTACAAATATGTTTCAAATCGTGCTTTAACCTTGGCCGAAAACCTACTCATCCAGCAAAAACTTTCTGAATACCACACCGGATACAGAGCCTTCAGTCGAAAAGTGCTGGAGACTATCCCGCTATTGGAAAACTCTGACGATTTCGTGTTCGACAACCAGATGCTTTGCCAGATTTTGTATTTTGGTTTTGATCTGGGCGAAGTGTCCTGCCCTGCCCTCTATTTTCCCGATGCCTCATCCATCAATTTTCGTCGCAGTGTAACCTATGGGATGAGAGTGATGGAAACCGCCCTAAAATATGCCATGGCAAAACGCGGCATGGGCCATTTCAAAATCTTCGATCCAAACGGCAAAAAGCTATCCGGCGAACCGCCGGAGGCAACAAAAGACCTCTAATACTCCACCTTGACCAAACAGAGGCCGTGGGACGGGGCCGTAGGACCTGCTATTTTTCGGTTACGAGTTTCGAGGATGGTTTTTACCTGTCTTGCGGGGATTTTTTTTCGTCCCACGTAAATCAGCGTTCCCACAAAATTACGCACCATATGCTTGAGGAATCCTTTACCTTCAAACTTAAATATTAAAAAACTGCCCTGCCTGCTTATTTCAATACGATTCATGGTCCGCACCGGAGATTTCGCATTACAGTTTCCGGCTCTGAAAGAGGTGAAGTCATGCCTCCCCTGCAGGTATCTAGCGGCACGGCGCATGGCCGCGACATCCAGCTTGTGAGGAATGAACCAAGAGCGCCGGAAGTTGAGCGCCGAAGGGTAATCTCTGTTTAAAATCGTATAACGATACAGCTTGCGTTTAGCAGAACCCCGTGCATTGAAATCCATAGTGACTCGGCGCACTTCCCGAATAGTAATATCGTGTGGCAGAAGGCTGTTCAGAGCAAGCTGAAACTCTCCCGGTTTCATTTTAGACTCAGCCACAAAATGGGCAGGCATCCCTTCAGCATGCACACCCGCATCCGTTCTGCCGGAACTTAAAACAGTCGTTGGGGTATTGGTGATCTGGCTCAGGGCTTTTTCTAGAAGCTCCTGGACGGTAATGCCGTTTGTTTGCACCTGCCAGCCATGGTAAGCGGTGCCTTCATACTCCACAATTAAAAGGTATTTTTTCTTCATTCCACCCTGTACATAAAAATAAAAAACGCGTTGAACCAGCCAACGCGTGCTTTCCTCTTTTTATTGGCCCGCTTCCTGAACTGTGCGGGTCTGTTCGCACTTATGTGCAAACCTTTAAATTTGTTCTACTCGGCTTTTTAGGTCGACTCTCTGCCTCTATAAAGACCCCCTAGTTAAAGGTTGGTCTCAAATCCATTACAACAACAATATAGTCTCACTGCATGGTTTTGCAACATTCAATAAAAATTAAAAATTTATCATCTATTTCAATTAGTTATAGAAAAATACCCTTGAAAAAGATTTAATAGTTGTTAGAAGCAAATCATCTTGGGCTCGAGTGATTCCCACATAAATCATGCTACGACTTTCTCCCTTTCGGATAGGATAGTTCTCTTCATCGGCTTCCACCATGGCAACGGAGTCGAACTCCAGCCCTTTGACCTGATGAATATTGGTCACCATGATACCGGGTTCAAAAGAAAACTGATCGCGGTGCCCCAGCCGGACCTCTCCGGACAAAAACTCCTCCAATTCCTCTTTTAGCTCCATCGCTTGCTTTGGATAACGGCATATGATGGCAATGAGCTTATAGGGTGCAACCTTGACTAGGCGGTTACACCAACCCACCAAATGTTCCAGCATACTTTCCCTGTCATCAGCCTTGTACCATTCCGGGTCAGGACCTGCCCTGCCCTCAACTTTTTTCGGGTCACCCATCACCTTATGCGCCAATGTCATGATCGGCACCGTACAGCGAAAAGAAACCTCAAGACGGATGATAGAACCTTCATCCATACCGAGATTTTCTACAACCTTGTTCCAGCCAATGAATTTTCTCGCCAACAAAATCTTTTGAGCCACATCACCGACAATGGTTACCTGGCGTTTATCATGGATCGCAGACATCATGATGGCAAGCTCGACCGGACCAAAATCCTGAGCCTCATCAATCACCAGATGATCCAGGGAAGTCACGCCACCCGAACCATCCGGCAGCCCTCCATTTTTGAGTTGGATGAGGCGTAGAATCAGAGACATGTCGGAATAATCCAGGTTATTCTTAGCCCTGTTTTTATCAGTCAATCTTTGCAGGTAATCCAGATTAGAAGTAAGTTTAGGATGAGGAGGAAGATAATCCTTTAAGTGCGCCACATCCGCCAGCAGGTTGTAAATGTCCTGAACATAATCTTCCAAGTCGAAACTTTTGCGTTCCAGAAATTCCAGGCATTTATCCTTATCAAATTTTGGCAGACTGGATTCTTTAACCTCATGGGTGAAATCCTTGAGCCTAGGTAATAAAGCAGTGCCTTCCGCATTCTTCCAGGATTTTAACTGGCCCGGCCATTTTTTAAATATCTGCTTCACCTCGGTATTCAAAACCCGGTTTTGTTTTTCCACCCAATCTTCAAGAGCCTTAAGAATTTCTTCGGAAAACTTTATCTCCTCAACAAATGATGGAACGTTGAGAAACTTGAAAAAGGGACGCCCGCGAACCGCTTTTCCGATGATGGACAACGCCCAGCTATTAAAGGTTAAGGTTTGCACTCCCTCAATACCCATTGACGGCAAGGTGGCACTGACATAAATCTGCAATGACTTGTTCATCACCACCACACGGGTGTTCTTTGCCTTGGCAAACGAGTTTTCTTCGTGCAGGAGCCAGGCTAGACGATGCAAAGCAACGGTGGTTTTGCCCGAACCCGCTGACCCCTGAATGATGACAGGTCGTTCCGGGTCTGTGGTGATCAGTTCAAATTGATCCTTAGTGATTAAAGAAAGAATACTCGGCAGACGTTTTTCTGTCGATCGAACAGTCCTTGATCGGTGCGCGGCGATTTCATCTTCGATATCAAATTTCTCCCAACCCGCTTCGCTTCTTCGGAATACTCCTTCCGGTGTATCTATCTGCATCAATTGGCCATTTTCAACCCGGTAAGACCGCCGTAATTGAATGCGGCCGCTACGCTCCCTCTGGTTGATAACCTCGTAAAATTCTTCTTCCTGCTTATAATTGAAATACAAAGCCGCAATAGGACCATTTCTCCAGTCCACAATACCCGCCTCGATATTACTTTTCTTGCCGATCAGGAAAGACACTTCGCTACCATCGTCCTCCTTCGTGCAGACCCTTCCGAAATAGGGTTCCTGAATCAGAGTAAACAAGGTCTTATCACTGTCCTTGCGGATATCCAGAATTCGGTGGGCCACAGCCTCATCCGAAATCAGAGGTTGCCTTTCTTCGTGATTCCATTCGTTGACCACCTGCCGGGTCAATTCGCGGGCCGCTACATTGGCACTGATTTTTGATTCCTGCACAAGAGGAAGCTGCTGACATAATGACTGCAAAGCGTCTTCAAGTAACTTCTCTTCCTCTTCGATCAACCGCTTGTCTTCTTCCGTCAAGGCCATGCTTTAATTTCTCTATGTTAAAAACCCTCGCCATGCGCAAGGACTAAACTTGTTAATCTAAATGAGACAAACCTCGGGGGTCAACCAAAAACCATCAAATAGGGAAAGAAATATCCCACACACGATCTTTTCTAACTGGAAACCCAAGAAAGCCTTTAAAATATGATGTTTTTAATTTAATATGGAACATTAAATTCCAACAATCAAAGGCCAGAGTATTTAAGGAGTTTTTCATGAAAACCTATGAGGATTTGGAAGGTGATGGCGGATCCAATATTGTCGGGCAGGTCGTTCAATTGGGAGAAAAACTGAGATCCCGTCTCGATAAAATTAAATATAAAGTCGCATTGATGAGCGGTAAAGGTGGTGTCGGCAAAAGTTCCATCACTGCCAACATTGCTTCCTGTCTTGCCGATCGAGGCAATAAGGTCGGAATACTTGATGCTGACCTGAACGGACCTAGCATCGGGCATCTTTTGGGAGTTGGCAACGACATTCAACTGGAAATGAAAGACGATGGTCTGGAACCAGGGATCGGTTATCAGGGAATCCACATCATGTCGATGGATATGCTGGTGAAGACGGCAGATACTCCGGTAATGTGGACCGAAGAAGCCGATGCCACAGCAGTATGGGTGAGCACCATGGAATCCACAGCCATCCGTGAACTGCTGGCAGACACCAATTGGGGCAATTTGGACTATCTTCTCATAGATATGCCACCGGGAAGCGACCGGATTGATAACATCCGTTCCCTGATTCCAGAACTAGCCGGAGTGGTAGAAATCACCATTCCCTCTCCGCTTTCCCAACACATTGTGACCAAATCAATCACTAAGAACAACAAAATGGGAGTGCCCATCATTGGGTTGATCGAGAACATGGCCACCTATGTCTGCCCTCATTGTAATGAGGAAGGAAAACTGTTTGAAGGGGAAGATGTGCACAAACTGAGCGAGAAAAAAGAGATTCCTTATATTGGCAAGATTCCCTTCGACACCCGTGTGTCGCGCAGCCAATCGGGAAACCTTTTTTATACCGAGTTTAAAAATTCTATTACGGGCAAAGCCATTGCTGAATCCGTTGACAATATCGAAAAATTTATCAACAAATAGATTTCGAACAGGAGACGTAATGAAATTCCTTTGTATCCCTTGCGACGTCAAGATGGAAGTACAAACCGAAGGCATCATGCCGGAGGAAAAAACCAATCTTGTCATGAAGTTTAAATGCAAAAAGTGTGGTCATAGCATTGCCATGCTCACCAATAAATTTGAAACCGAGTTCGTCAGTAAACTGGGTGTCGAAATGGGCGGCGCCACAGATGTCGGCACAGCACCTATGGCAGCCGTCGGTTCCTCTTTGGCTCAGGCCAAGGAAGAACTGCAAAAGTCCAATCCTGAAGATGGCCTGATCTGGACTGAAGAGGCATTGGAAAGAATAAAACGGGTTCCTTTTTTCGTACGTGGCATGGCCAAGAAAACAGTCATTAATTTTGCTGTAGAAAAAGGCACCACGACTATTGATGCGAAACTGATGGACGAAGTCCGCGAAAAAGTCGGCATGTAACCACCAGCTTCAGGGGAAAATACAACACATTTCCAACATATTAAGCCTTTTAGTTGTCAGCCTTAATCCTGTTTCTATTTTAAAATAATTGCTGCCTATTTCAAGGCAGGACATTTTTAAGCATGGGCAAAACTGTATATAGTTCCCCTAATTTTCAGCCATTTTGCTTTTACAGGCCGTGCATTCGCATAACTGCCGCAAAAGCTCATGGGTATAAAGTCCGGTATTATGCCCATCACTCCAGTCAAACTGGATGGCGTAAAGCCCTACCGCCTTTAAGTTTCGGGGATGAATTTTCTGCGGGATAGAGCCCGGGGCGATCAACTTTTTACCACTCCATTCGTCGATGCAGTTCGCACACGGGCAATTTTCCCGTAAATTTTTAACCGAATAAACCGAATCGTGCCCATCGTTCCAGGAAATACCTAGAGTAGACTTATCGACTTGCTTAATATTCTTTGGTGCAGGAGCAGTCATAATCGTAATTTCTTTTTAGCCTGGATATTTTTGTTGAGTTCAGCGTCACACTGGCGGCGTTCAAATTAGCACCTTATTGCCACCGGCGGCTACGCCGGGCTAGCTCTTCCAGGAAAGTTCAAAGTCAGCGGAAACTTTTTCGCCGCTGTTAGCTTGGTTAATACTGAGTTGCGCCGCCACCTGCCCTGCTAAATCTTTATAGGCCAAACTTGCTGGAGACTCGGGATGCGACATGACCACAGGAATACCAGAGTCTCCGCCTTCCGCAACCGCTTCGATGATCGGCACTTCTCCAAGAAGCGGGATACCAAAATTCTCGGCCAGGGTTTTTCCGCCGCCCTGTCTGAAAATATGATGCTTCTTATCGCAGCCATCGCAGACAAAATAGCTCATGTTCTCGACAATACCGAGAAGAGGAACTTTGACCTGTTGAAACATTTTTACCCCCTTGTCCGCATCAATCAGGCTGACCTCTTGCGGAGTGGTCACAACCACCGCACCGGAAATAGGCGCCTTCTGGGTCAGGGTTAACTGTACATCGCCTGTGCCCGGTGGCAAATCAATCACCAAATAATCCAGTTCGCCCCACTCCACGTTTTGTAGAAACTGCTGAATGATACCGCCCAGCATAGGTCCGCGAAGCATCAGCGGTTGCCCTTGTTTAGTTAAAAACGCCGCAGAGACCACCTTCAACCCATACTTTTCATGGGGAAAGAATTTATTTTCTGAGCCAACTTTCGGCGAAGAAATAGGAATGCCCATCATCTGCGGTATACTAGGACCATAAATATCCGCATCCATCAAACCTACTTGAGCACCGGTCATAGACAAGGCAATAGCCAAGTTAGTACTGACTGTGGATTTCCCCACACCCCCCTTCCCGCTCGCCACAGCAATGATGTTTTTCACTCCGGTCAAAACCGGTTGTGAATGCTCGGTAGGCCTGACAACGGCAGTCATGTTCACGTCAACCCGCCCTACGCCTTCAATAGCTTTGACTTTAGTTTCACATTCTGCACGTAACTGTTCCTTAACCGGACAGGCAGGTGTGGTCAATTCAACATCGAACTTGATGTTTCCTCCATCTATACTAAGGTTTTTGACAAACCCAAGGCTGACAATGTCTTTATGCAGGTCAGGATCTTGAACTGTCTTCAGCACATCAATTATTTTCTCTTGCAGCTTGGGGTTGGACATAAATCGCTCCTTAAACTAAAATATTTTTCAATCGGTGGTAACACCGAATCTTTATAATTGCTAGGCAAAAGCAAAAACCTCCCAAGACATCCCACCGGACACTAATAGGATGGTGCTCTCTTAAAAAAGATTTCAACCTGCTGAAAATGAATCACGTTAACACTTTTGGAGATCAATTGGGTAGGCCTTTGTTAGCTCTTGATTTCACTTGCTTTATAACGCCGCACATTGTATATAAAGAATTCATACCATACAATATATGGACATATACTGATTTATGAAATTAAACATTGAATAAGCAAAAAGACCATAACTCATTGAAATTGCTTTTTAAAGCTAAAAACTCCCGGCTAGGTTCAAAAACTTCTGACCTAGCAACTTATAAGACCGCAAACCACAAACATCAAGCTAGGCCACTCATCTTTTCTTAAACAATCCGGGATCACTTCATGGGGCAAGAAAAAACTTCCGACTTACAGGACGAACTAGAAAAAAGGTTTCTGACCTACGCGCTTTCTACCATAGTCTCCCGGTCCCTCCCTGATGTACGGGATGGCTTGAAACCGATACATCGCAGGATTCTGTTTGCCATGGAAAGTATGGGAATGAATTCCACAAGTAAGCATGTCAAATCCGCCAAGATCATCGGTGAAGTACTCGGTAAATACCACCCACATGGAGACGCATCCACCTATGAATCTATGGTACGTATGGCGCAGGATTTTTCCATGCGTTATCCCCTTGTAGACGGCAAAGGTAACTTTGGCTCCATGGATGGGGATCCTCCAGCCGCCTACCGTTATACCGAGGGACGATTGACACCCATCACCTCCTATTTGCTACAGGACATCAAAAAAAATACTGTCGATTTCCGCCCTAATTACGACAACACCTTGAGAGAGCCTGTGGTATTGCCTTCCTGCGTTCCCAATTTACTAGTCAACGGCGCGTCGGGCATTGCAGTGGGAATGGCCTGCTCTTTCCCCAGCCACAATCTGGATGAAGTCATGTCTGCCTTAATTTCACTGATCGACTCCCCCAATCAGACCGTGGCTAATTTGATGAAATATATTAAGGGGCCCGATTTCCCCACCGGCGGAATCATACTCAATAGCAAGACCGAGTTGCGGATGGCTTATGAGTCCGGCTTGGGGGCGATAAAAATTCGCGGAATATGGAAGGTCGAGTCCCTGCCTCGCGGCAAAAAGCAGATCATTCTCACGGCAATCCCATACAGCATCAATAAAGCCCGGTTGATAGAAAAGATCGCGGAAATCATCATCGCCAAAAGGCTCCCTCCTCTGACCGACGTGAGAGATGAAAGCGATGAGAAAGTTCGCATGGTGCTTGAGATCAAAAGTACCGCCGACGAAAACAAAGTGATGAGCTATCTTTTCAAACACACCGAACTGGAAAACAATTTCCAAGTCAATTTCAATTGCCTCAAGCCGAGTGGAGAGCCTGCCCGCCTGTCGCTTCTGGAGATATGCCAGGAATTCCTGGAGTTCCGCAGGCAGGTGATCAAACGCCGCTTGAATTACGAGTTGGTCCTACTGAAAAAACGCCTACACATCCTGGTAGGATTTGCGGCAATCTTTGGCAATCTCGACAAAGCCTTGAAATTGATACGCTCTTCCAAGTCCCGGAAGGAAGCCCATGATAAACTGCGGAAAAACCTTAAACTTAGTGACGAGCAAACCAACGCGATTCTGGAAATTCCTCTCTACCGTCTGGTTGCAATGGAGACGGAGAAAATCCTAGAAGAACAAAAAGAGAAACTCAAGGAACAAAAAAGGATCGAGTCCATTCTCGCGTCACCCAAAAAAATCTGGCAGGAGGTGCGAGAAGAACTTGAAGAAATCAAGAAAAAACACGCTGACAAACGCCTCACCCAGATCAAACCCATCGAAAGCGTGGAGTACAACGCAGAGGACTTTATCAAGCATGAAGATGTAAATATCATCCTCAGCAAAAACGGGTGGATCCGAAAATTGAAAAACCTGAGCGATCCTGCCGGGCTTAAATTCAAGGAAAACGATCAGTTGCTCAGTTCCCTGCAAACCAACACGCAAAACCTATTGGCTCTTTTCACCTCATTTGGAAGCGTTTATGTATCCAGGGTTTACAATCTGTCTTATACACGCAGCGGGTTTGGCGTGCCTGTGCAGAGCCTGTACAAATTTAGTGACGGGGAAAAGGTGGTCGGCATGTTGTCCCTTCCCGCCCCAAACGAAGGGTCAGATATGACCAACGGTCAGACCTCAATCGACTTCATCAGAAAGGACAAAGTTGAAAAAAGCGAATTTATGGTTGCCAGTGCTGATGGGTTTGGTTTTCGGTTCCCACTGTCCAACCTGGCCGAGACCACCCGTTCAGGAAGAAAGGTCATAAGTTTGAAAAATAATGATCGCATGGTCGGCTTCGCCCCGGTAACACATGATCACGTTTTTCTAGCCACCGCCAAAGGAAAAGCGGTAGTCATCCCCACAGACCAAATAGCGCAACTAACAGGATCAGGCAAAGGAGTCATTCTTATAAAACCAGGGGAAAGCAGTTTAGTCGGGTTTAAGTTTGTAAGCCTAAAGCAGAAAGTCACACTTGAATTCGATTCCGGCAACGACAAGGAAATCACTGTTAAAAGTGTCCGCCTCTGCAACCGAGGTAGCCAAGGTGTAATTATTTCTAAACGTAAAACCATTCTAAAAATAAAATAGGCGCCATGTCAAAATACCGATCTGAAGATATCCAGGTCTTGGAAGGCCTTGAGCCGGTTCGCAAACGTCCAGGAATGTACATTGGCTCCACGTCATCAACAGGCCTGCACCATTTGCTTTGGGAAATCTTAGACAACTCTGTAGATGAAGCACTCAACGGGTATTGCGATACCATTGAGGTAACCTTGGGAAAGGATCATGGTGTCACCATTAAGGATAATGGCCGGGGGATTCCTGTAGACCCTTATCGTAATACAAAAAAGAGTGCCATGGAAATCCTGTTTACCACTTTGCACTCTGGGGGCAAGTTTGACCAAGGCAATTACAAAGTATCCGGCGGACTTCATGGGGTCGGAATGGCCGTAGTGTGCGCCCTGTCAGAAAACCTTGTCGCAACTTCCCGCCGAGACGGATTCGAATGGAGTCAGGCTTATTCCAAGGGCAAGCCCATCACAAAAATTAAAAAAGGCAAAGCCGCACGAATCTATGGCACCACGGTTTATTTTAAACCCGACGGTAAAGTTTTTCCAAAAACAAAATTCGACCCTAAGCTTATTTTGGAACGAGCGGAATCAAAAGCCTTTCTCAATAAGGGGCTAAGGATCATCGTCCATGAAAATGAAAATAAGCACACGTTCCACTATCCGGATGGGATTCAGGATTACATCAAGAAAATTGTTGGGGAAAAGACCACTTTGATGGACCAACCTTTTTACGTCGAAAAAGAAGACAAATCGTTGCGGCTGGAAACTGCATTTCTCTGGACCCAAAATACCGATACCCAGATTCTTTCCTTCGCCAACTCGATCCGAACCATTGACGGAGGCACACACGAGAATGGCTTCCGCAACGGCATCACTAAAGCCGTTCGGGCTTACATTGACAGGCGTAAACTCCTTCCAAAGGGTATAACGGCAATTACCAGTGATGACGTCCAGGAAGGCCTGGTTGCTATTATCAATGTTTATCTCCAAGGAGAAGTAGAATTTCAAGGGCAGACCAAGGGACGGTTAAACTCTGAAATCACTTCCCAAATAGAAGCAGTGGTCAAACACACCCTCGAGCATTATTTAAATGAAAATCAAAGCTTGGGAAGTATCCTCACTAACCACATCATCCTTTCCACCCAGGCCCGTATCGCATCTCGTCAGGCCAAGGAAGCTGTTCAGCGAAAAACCAATATTTCACATCGGCTCAATTTGCCGGGAAAACTCTCTGACTGCGCCACAACGGATAAGGATGAAGCTGAGCTTTTTATTTGCGAGGGTGACTCTGCAGGAGGTTCCAGCAAGCAAGCAAGGGATCGAAAAACCCAAGCGATCCTTCCCATTCGAGGGAAAATACTCAATGTTGAAACAGCAACCATGGCTAAGGCTCTCGCAAATACAGAAATTCAAAATCTTATTTCTGCCTGTGGGACCGATATTGGCAGTAAATTCGATTACGACAAGCTTCGTTACGGAAAAGTTATCATCATGACCGATGCGGATGTTGACGGAGCGCATATTTGTACCTTGCTACTCACCTTTTTCTACAGATACCTTCCAGAAGTCATCGAAAAAGGGCACCTGTTCATAGCCCAACCGCCTTTATATCGCATCGATGCTGGCAAAAAACTATTTTATGCGTTAACCGATGAAGAAAAAGATGAAATTATTAAGGGATTAAACGACACCTCTCACGAAATAGGCCGCTTTAAAGGACTTGGAGAGATGCCCGCTTCAGACTTGAAAGAAACCACCATGAATAAAAAATCCCGCTCCCTGGTTCGTCTAACATTGAGGTCCGCCGAACAAGCCAGCAAGACTGTTTGCAAATTAATGGGGAAAAACGCCGAGTCACGCTTCAAATTCATAAAAGAAAAGGCGAAGTTCGTTCAGGATCTGGATGTTTAAGTTGTTATTACGTGCCAAACGCCAAAGTCCGATCACACCCCTCTCGGCCAGCACTTCAATAGGTATACACCCCACAAAAATTCAAAAGAGGCGAACTGGACCTTCTCTGCACCGTTTAGTTCACGGACAAACGCATAATACTGCCCTTCGGTCATGAGGCAGTTCAGACAGATGGGGCGAAGTCAAAAGACCTGTGACCATAATGATGGAATTAAAGCTGTGAAGCTCTTCTCTAAGAGTAAACGGAATGAAGTGAGGCTGATTATTCCCCAGAGAGTTACTACAAACCAATTCAGCGCACTTCCCGGTTTTATGAATAGAGGTGCGGGCTACCAACCGCATTTCATATAAAACAACCCGCAAGCCCCGCACTGATAATTATTAAGAAATCCTTCACAACCCATCAGGCCGCAGCACCAGTTTTCTTAAAACCACAATTGGGGCAAAGCACAGAAAGATGCTCATTCTTTTTCCATTTCTCGATCAAAAATGGATTTTTGCATTCCGGGCAGGCTTCCCCAATAGGCTTATCCCATGACGTAAATTTGCAGTCGGGGTACTTCGTGCAGCCATAAAAAGTTCTTCCCTTTTTAGACCGGCGCGAGGCAATCTCTCCATCACAGGTTTCCTCGGGACAGGGGATACCAAGGCCAATCGCCTTGGTGAATTTACAATCAGGGTAGGTCGAGCAAGCTATAAATTTACCAAAGCGCCCACGCTTAATGATCAATGGAGACTGGCACAACTCACAATCCCCTTCGACCTCATCAGGCTTAGCCCCTTCACTCTTTTCACCTTTTCCACCCAAGTCTCGGGTGTTTTTGCAGTCAGGATATCCGGAACACGCCATAAACTTCCCAAAACGCCCCCATTTAATAATCATGGGTTGATCACATTTTTCACAGACCTCGTCTGTTTCTTCCACCTGCGCTTTAACGTCTTTCATCTTTTTTTCGGCCTCTTCCAAGTCCGCTTTGAATGGGGTATAAAAAGACTTGAGGGCATCAACCCACTCAAGCTTTCCTGCTTCAATATCATCCAGTTGATCCTCCATTTTGGAGGTGAACTCCGTCGTCATGATATCCGGAAAGTTTTCCACCAAAAGATCATTGATCAAAACCCCCAGTTCAGAAGGTTGCAGGCGTCGCTCCAAGTTCTGGATATAGTCCCTGTCTTTAATCACACTGATTATCGCTGCATAAGTACTGGGCCGGCCAATACCCTTATCTTCCAATTCCTTGACCAGCATTGCCTCAGAAAAACGGGCCGGAGGTTGAGTAAAATGTTGCTCGGGGAGCACCTCGTGAAGCTTTAAAGTTTCTCCCTTTCCCAATTGAGGAAGAAGACGGTCCTCTTCTCTGCCATCCGGCTTTGATCCTTCTTTTCCCTCATCATCTTGGCTTTCAACATAAACTTTCATGAACCCGGCAAATTTTAATACCGAGCCATTACTGCGAAACAGGCAGTTTCCCGCCTGAATATCAAATTGAGTGGTGTCCAAAACCGCCGAAACCATCTGGCAGGAGACAAAACGCGACCAGATTAACTGGTAAAGTCGAAACATATCCTTTTCCAGATGCTCCTTGATAGTATTCGGCTCTAATTGTACATCGGTGGGCCGGACCGCCTCATGTGCCTCTTGTGCCGATTTTTTACTTTTATATATATTAGGTTTCCCGGGCAAATATCCCTCTCCATATCTTTCAGGAATAAATAAACGAACTTCTTCCAGAGCTTGGTCCGACAATTTCACCGAGTCAGTACGCATATACGTAATAAGACCAACGGTCCCCTTTTTGCCCATGGAAATTCCCTCATACAACCTTTGAGCAAGCATCATGGTTTTTTTAGGAGAGAAGTTAAGTTTTCGGGATGCTTCCTGCTGAAGTGTACTGGTGATAAATGGAGCACTTGGATTTCTCTTTCGTTCCTTCTTAACAATGTCTTTCAGGACGGGCTTAGCCTCTTCCAATCCTTTGAGAATCTGTTCCGCTTCTGTTTTATTGGCAACCTCGGCCTTTTCACCTTCAATCTTAAATAACTTTGCCTGAAACTGGGGTTTCTGGCTGCCTTCTAGCTCCAGCGTGATTGACCAGTACTCACGGGGCTTAAAGGTTAGAATTTCACACTCCCTTTCACAAATAATCCGCAAAGCAACAGATTGTACTCGCCCGGCACTCAGCCCGCGATGAACTTTCTTCCATAAGATGGGACTGATTTTATATCCCACCAACCGATCCAAAATCCTACGCGCCTGTTGCGCGTTCACCCGGTTAGAGTTGAGTTCGGTAGGATTTGCTATAGCTTCCTGAACTGCTTTCTTGGTAATTTCGTTAAAAAGAACCCGGTAAATTTTACCCTTGGTAAACCTTGCCACCTCGTTGCCAATATGGTGAGCAATCGCCTCCCCTTCTCGATCCGGATCCGGGGCGAGATAAATCATGTCACACTTTTTGGCCGCGGTTTTCAGTTCTTGAAGAATTTTTCCTTTTCCTCTGATAGTGATGTACTCTGGAACAAAGTTATTATCAACATCAACGCCGAGCTTTTTCTTAGGAAGATCCTTGAGATGCCCCACCGAGGCCTTAATAATAAAATCCTTGCCGACAATTTTTTTCAGTGTGTTGATTTTGGTAGGTGACTCAACGATCAATAACGATTTACCCATATTCCCTCACTAGTAGTGTTCATCGCCGCAATTAGAAGTATATATTTTCCCGCTCAATTGCCGGACCAAGCCTCGTAATTCCAGTTGCAACAGTGTAGCCGAAACTTGCGCGGGAGACAAATTACTGTTTTCAATTAAATTATCTATATGCCTGCCTTCTAAAGACAATAACGAAAAAATCTTTTTTTCCTGCTCACTATCAAGCTTGACCTCAGGCTCCTTATTCTCCTCTTTAGCACTTAAACTTTCACCCAATGCGGGCAATAGATCTTCAAGGATAGATTCAGGGCTATCAACCAGCTTTGCACCTGTCTTGATCAAGTCATTGGTTCCCCTGCTTTTTGGAGAGGTGATATTCCCTGGAACCGCAAAAACCTCTCTCCCCTGCTCCAAAGCAAAGTCTGCAGTGATCAAGGCTCCGCTTTTTTCAGCCGCTTCGACAACCACCGTTCCTAAAGCCAAACCGCTTAATATCCGATTTCTTGCCGGAAAATTATTTCGATCCGGTCTCATGAAAACAGGGAATTCAGATAATATAGCCCCTTGCTCGACAATTTGCTTTCTCAATTTAATATTCTCAGGTGGATATGTGTGCCCCAATCCACAGCCAAAAACAGCAATCGTATCCGCTCCGGCAGAAAGTGCAGCCTTGTGGGCCAAAGTATCAATCCCTCTGGCCAAGCCACTGATTATACTAAATCCGGCAGAAGCCAGCTTCAGACAAAGCCTTTCAGCGACCAGCTTCCCATATTCGGAAGGAGTACGCGTTCCCACTACCGCCAAAGGCAAGGAAATCGTGTTTAAAGCCTTACCTTGCACGTATAAAATTGGTGGAGGATCATAAATGGATTTCAGCAAGGGGGGATATCCTGGGCTTTCGAGCGTTAAAATCCGTATACCCTCTTTTTCAGCTAGCCTCAACTCGCGCTCGGCAGCAGAGTCAACATCAAAGTGCGTTATTTCTTCCGCTATTTTGTCGCCAATCCCCTGGATTCTGAGCAGTTCGTTTCTAGGTGAGAGGAAGACTTCACGCGGCGATCCCAGCCCTTGCACGAGACGGTGAAACAGGGTCTGGCCTACCCCACAACAACCATATTTAAAGCCAGCCAATACTTCAGAGTTTCCCTGTCCATTGGGCTTTTACTCGATTTAATTCTGCAACAGCAAGATTAAAATTGTAAACCGAATCATAATAGCCACTCAACACCCGAGTGTATATAATGAGCGCTTGAAACAAGTCTCCCGTATCTCCAATGCCAAAATCATAGTTTGCTACTTCACTTACCAACAAAGCACGTGTGATTTTGCGGTTTTTTCGAGCAAGATTCAGTTTCTCCCTATTTTCCACAACTCTTAGGTAACCAGTCTTGAATTCTAACTCATTATCAGAAAGATGCTCCGATGAGTCCGTAGCGGTCGCAAGACCAGACTCCTTAAACCAAGTTTCATAATTATCAAATTTAAAACTGACTGGCTTTATCTCAGAGTCCCGCATTTCCGCATCGAGAGAATAGGACTCTTCAAACATTGCAGCCAGAGATAATCGTGCAATCTTTATATCACTACCCAACTCGACGATATCATTCAAAGTCCCGGCTAGGCCAAGTTTAAGCTTTGTAATGGCCGATTGACTGACATCTTCTTCGCCGGAATCAAATTTTTCTTCGGCTCTTGTGACAGCCTTTTCAAAATGCTCCTGCACTTCTTCTAATATTTTTAGTTTCTGTATTTTGCTTTGAATCTGATAATAATATTTTCGGACCTGGTATTCTTTCTCAGCTAGAAATGACAATTCTTTCCCTTTATGAAGAAACCGTATATTTTCAACCGCTTTTTGCAAGCTAGGCACTGGTGCCACTCCTCTCGCCAGAGAACTGGAAAGAAAAAACGTAGAAAGCAACAATAATACTGCTAAGTTTGCAACTAGAGACTTCATAACACTCTGCAACGTATTTCTGGACATAAAAACACGGTTCTACAAGTTTTGTTTCAACTAAGAACGTGAAAAAGGAAAGGGAAAAGGGGCACTAAACTTCTAAAAAGAAACCTTGATGGCAACCAAGAATGTTCTTTTTATTGAAAAATGCCCTGTAAAGGACAGAAGCTCAGTACCCCTCAGATAGTGCGAGCGTAGCATAGCCCTCTATCTCTGTCAATATTATTAATGAATTGAACATGCCGTTCCATAAAATTTTTGACAAAACTACCCTTTTTTTACATGTAGTTAGTCGCCAATCGCCATTTTTACCGAATAATTTGACTGTTTAAGGCCTTATTTTTCAAGGTATTATTATTTATAAAATTTCCGATATTTTATCACACTCTAGGGCTGGAAAAAATTCCCTAGGTAATAATAATCCGCAATTTATTAATAGATTACACTATACCCAAGGGAGAAGAGCATCTCAGAAGGGTTTTGACCTTCCTGTGTCATAATTGTTTACACGGGTAGCATTAATGGTTTGTGGGTGAACTCGCGAGCATCCGAACCAGAATAATCGCCTACGATTTGACCGTTCCCATAAAGTTTGTATTTATAGATAACCAGCCCTTCTAATCCAACTGGTCCTCGGGCATGTGTTCTATTTGTGCTGATACCTATTTCTGCTCCGAGCCCATATCTAAAACCATCGGCAAAACGTGTTGACGCGTTGCACATAACACTAGACGAACTGACCTCATTAAGAAACTGTTCTGCCCGTTCCCGGCTTTCTGTAATGATCACATCGGTATGCCCAGAACCATGCTTGTTGATGAACTGCACCGCCTCCGAAAAACTATCCATAATTTTAATGGACAGTTTAAGGTCGTTATACTCCGTATCCCAATCCGACTCGGAGACTGGAGCAACTTCGGGAACTATCTGGCAGGTTTCCACACATCCCACCAGTTCCACCTGATTTTCCTGGAATTTCACCACTAATTCAGGCAAAATTTGACCAGCAACGTCCTTATGCACCAGTAAAGTCTCCATGGCATTGCAAGCTGCGGGATATTGCAGTTTCGAATCCAGACATATGCGTAGCGATTTATCCATATCTGAAAATTTATCAATATAGCCGTGGCAAACCCCTTCGGAATGACCCAGAACCGGAATCCTTGTGTTCTCCTGAATGAATTTTACAAAAGCGTTACTACCGCGGGGAACAACTAGATTAATATACTTATCCTCCTTAAGCATGTCCACCACTTCCGAACGCGTCTCAATCATCTGTACCGCCGATGTGGGAACACCGGGCACTTTTCCTATCGCTTCCACCAAAAGTTTAACGATAAGCTTGTTGGAATTCTGCGCCTCCGTTCCCCCTTTCAAAATAACTGCGTTCCCCGATTTCAGACACAGTGAGGAAATTTGCGGCACGGCGTCGGGCCGGGACTCAAAAATCGCCCCGATCACGCCGATCGGGCAAGTGACCCGCTCAACCACCAAGCCTTTATCCATCTCCATAACACTGTTCACCTGCCCTACCGGGTCGGGCAATGCCATCACACTGAAAATACCCTTAACCATTCCGCGAACTTTTCCCTCATTCAAAGCCAACCGGGCGATCAAGGAATTGGCGACACCTTCTTTTTTCGCAAACTCCAAATCCTTTTCGTTCTCCGCCAAAATGGCATCGCAATGCTCCTCCAAGGCCTCCGCCATCAATGCCAAAGCCTGATTCTTCAGGTCAGTGGAAAGATGAGCCAGAATCAACGCCGAAGCATTAGCATTTTTCGCTATCTCAGTAATATTCATATCGGATCAAAAATCCCTTTTCATTATCAAAACAGGATTATAACACCCCTTAAGGAAAGTCTTGCACGGTGATTCGGACTTCCAGACCATCCTGCATCCAGCCAAAATTACCGTGACCGGCAACAGTTGAAATATTGCCCTGAGTATCGACCTTTCGGATACGGTTATTGTCACGATCCGTAAAAATTAAGTTTCCATTTTTATCAAAAGCTATTCTATAAAGGACCTTTCACCTGAGCCTGGTCGGCTGGCCCCTAATCACCGGAAAAGCCTGGCACCCCTGTACCCGCAATCAGAGAAATGATGCCGCGCATATTGATCTTTCTTATTCTTGCGGTTTGTTCTTCAGCTAGATAGAGAACCCCATCAAACCCCAGAACCAGCCCGCCGGGCGACCGGATTCCGGCAGAAACGGCCAGACCATTATCCCCCTCATCCTTGAACTCCCCAGTTCCGCTAATGATTAGAAAGGTCCCATCCAAGCTCATTTTGCCGACCCGGCTGCTCCCTGAATCAGAAAAGTAAAGCGTCCCCGCTATTACCCTGCTGTCCATTACCAGCAAAATGAGTGATCGTCCCCTTGGCGTCTATTCTGCGAATGACCCAACCATTGCCAAGACGATGCACCAAATAGACGTTGTCCTCGCAATCAACCGCAAGAGTCGAAGGCATGAGAAAGGACGCATCCAATGCCGAACCTCCGCTACCTTCATTGCCTTCACGTCCAGTTCCAGCAAACGTGGTGATCTTACCATCAGGATCCAGCTTGCGAACACGGTGATGTTGCAAATCAGCAAACAGAATATTGTTATGGCTGTAATCACAAGCCCCGAAGGAGTGTTCAATGTAACCCTAGGACCACCATCGCCTTTAAACAATGACCCTCCATTACCGGAAACCGTTTTCACGGTATAGCCTTTCAACAACACTGCGCACGCGAAAATGCAAGCGATCTACCACCACCAGTTTGTTATCAGGGTAAATCGCCAACGCAAAAGGCAGGTACAGACTGGTCTCTGGGGCAATTTCGTTATCA
The DNA here is from genome assembly GCA_965263085.1 of Nitrospinales bacterium. Taxonomy (GTDB): domain Bacteria; phylum Nitrospinota; class Nitrospinia; order Nitrospinales; family VA-1; genus LS-NOB. Next base: position 180,981 of record OZ253582.1, on the reverse strand, counting down.
CCATTAAATTCCGTGTCGCCTGTTCCCATAAAAGTGGTGATAACGCCATACCCGTCTATCTTGCGGATACGATTATTAGAACGGTCTGAAATATAGAGATCACCTTTTGAGCCCACTTCAGCATCTAACGGTAGATAAAGTTGAGACTCAAGCGCCGGGCCTTCGTCACCTCCAAAATCCGCCACCCCAGTCCCTGCTACCGTGGTTATAATGCCATCGGGCGAAACTTTTCGAACACGATGATTATTACGATCAGCGATGTATAAATTATTCTCCCCATCCAGCGCCAATCCTGCGGGAAAATTGAGGGCCACGTCCAGAGCCGGGCCACCATCTCCAGAATATCCAGCAGTCCCGTTACCCGCTATAGTGGTGATTCCATCCAGCGTAACTTTCCTGATGCGGTTTTTCGAGCGGTGGGAAAGATAAACATTTCCTTCCCTATCCACCGTGACACCATCGACCAGAGTCAATGTAGCCGAAGTTGCGGGGTTTCCGTCACCCACATCTTTATAAAGAAAGAGATCGGCAGATAAAATCTAAACAAATGTTGGTCACGCACAGTTAAAACCGGGCAAGAACCTATTCGCCGAGATAAATCGTAGCTAGCCAAAGAAGGCCACTGCCAGTTAGCTCCACGCCTAGTGGACACTAGCGGTAGATAATTTGCACCTTCCCCTTACCGTTGACCTTGAAAGCCACCATCATAGTGGTCTCTCCTAACAAGTTCATGGTCAGGTCCAGAACTTTTAGTTGAGGGAAGTGCTGCGACTCTATCAAGGCAACAGCGCCCTGATCAGTGATATTATTTTGTCCCACATACAACGATTGTAGATTTGTGAATTTCTCGGAACTGGCAAAAGCCAGTGCCCCACCATCACCAATACCGTTGCGAAATAAATTTAACGTCAACAACTGCGGAAATATCGTGGAAGAAGCCAGCAACTCAGCACCCACCGGGGTGATCAAATTATCGCTCAGCATGAGAGTTTTCAGATGAGTGAAATTGCTCGAAGCCACCATCAGTTCTATGCTGTCGTCACTGATCTCATTTTTCCAAAGTTTTAAGGATTCCAACTGTCTAAGATAAGGAGACTCCGAAATGGCTTTCAGACCCAGATCGCCCAGCAAATTGCCCCAGAGATCGAGATGCTTCAATCCAGCCAGATATGGAGATTTGGCAAGCGTCCTCATACCCCGGGCTGTGATATTATTTCCTTGAAGATGAAGAATGGTAATCCCGTTGAGGGATTCCATCTCCGCCAATTGTTTCGCCCCAGATGGGCCGATACGCAATCCACTGAGATCAAGAGTCTTGCCATCCTGGCTAGTGCGCTTGGCCACCAAAGCCGAAATATCCGCCGCCCATGTGGAGGATGACAGAAGGAAAAATAGCATGGAAATCGCACTGACAGAAAATTTCAATCGTAAAGCTGACATGAGGTCAGGTTAACAAATACTTGAAGATCGTATAAATTATTTTTGTACCCGCTTTGATAGTGCCAGAAAAGGTCCCCGTGATCTTGGAAACCCCGATCCGCTCCCGATATTTCACCGGAATCTCAAGAATACGCAGTCCTTTCTTAACCGCCTTAATCTGCATCTCCACCGTCCAGCCAAAATTAGTATCCTGCATGACAATAGATTTCAAAGACTCATAGCGAATGGCACGGAACGGCCCTAGGTCAGTATATTGATGACGAAAAAACAGGTGCATCAAAAATACGGCCAATTGATTGCCATAACGCGATTGCGGTAACAGTGCCTGTCGGCTTTCGGAGATCATCATTCGGCTACCTAGAACAAAGTCCATCTCGCCGGATTCTATCGGCTCGACCAGTTTAACAATTTCTTCCGGGTAGTCGCTGAAATCCCCATCCACAAAGACCACGATATCCGGATTGTCCAGTTCAGAAATACCCTTCAGACAGGCAGAACCATAACCTTTTCTTTTCTCTTCGACCACTCGCGCACCTTTTTCACCGGCAGACCGGACAGTGTTATCGGTCGAGTTGTTATCGACAACGATGACTTCGTGAATTCGGCTTTGTGGTAGAGCATCAAGGACCAGTCCGATCGACTGTTCTTCATTGAAGACTGGAATGATGACAGAAATGCGAGAAGGCATGGAGGCAACTCCTCCAGATCAGGAACTATTAGTGAGGGCTACTTTAATGCTGGATATAAATTTAAAAATGGTTTGATTGCGCTCGGCCGGATCGGAGTGGGATTCAATCAATTTGACAATGGCGCTCCCGATGATGACTCCATCCGAGCATTTTCCGGCTTCTTTAGCCTGTTCTGGACTAGAGATTCCGAACCCGACCAGCACCGGGAGCTTTACCTTGTTTTTGATCGCAGTGACTTTCTCTTTCAAGTTTTTAGAAAGCGCTTCTTTCGTTCCCGTCGTTCCAGTCAAGGAAATATAGTATATGAAGCCTTTGCTCACCTCACCGACCCGCTGAACCCGCTCCGGGGTGCTGGTTGGCGCCAAAAGAAAAATCATGTCGAGCTTTTCCCTATTGGCGATGGTCAGAAACTCTCCTGCCTCTTCCGGCGGAAGGTCGGGCAGGATCACTCCATCCACTCCTGCATTCACCACATCCTCGACAAACGATTTCTGACCGTAAATGAACACAGGATTGAAACTGCTCATCAGAACAATAGGTAATTCAGATTGGCTCCTGATATCTTTCACCAACTCGATAATTTTTTTCAGTGTGGTGCCGTTTTGTAGGGAACGATGCGAAGAAGCTTGAATGATGGGACCATCGGCAAGCAGATCGGAAAACGGGACACCGATCTCTATAATATCAGCACCCCCTTTTTCAATCACAGAAAAAATTTCCTTGGATGCAGATAAATTCGGGTCACCAGCAGTAAAAAAAGCCACTAAAGCTTTATTGCCATTTAAACTTTTGAATCGGTCCTCTATGCGACTCACAACGAAACTCCCATCCTATCGGCCACCTGATTCACATCTTTGTCACCTCGACCTGAGAGGCAAACCAGAATAATTTGATCTTTTTTCATAGTTGGCGCCATTTTCATTACATGTGCAATAGCATGCGCCGATTCAAGTGCTGGGATAATGCCTTCCAGTTGAGAGAGCAATTTAAAACCTCCTATCGCTTCTTCATCGGTAATGCTGGCATACTGCGCCCGGCCTGATTCCTTCAGATGACTATGCTCGCAACCCACACCCGGATAATCCAGCCCCGCCGAAACCGAATGCGCCTCGATCACTTGCCCGTCCTCATCGTGCAGAAGATAACTCATCATGCCATGTAGAGCCCCGGCTGACCCCTTGGCGAGGGAAGCGCCGTGTTTATCTGTGTTCAGCCCCAGACCCGCTGCTTCGATACCAATCAGACCGACTTCCTCATTTTCCAGAAACGGATAGAATAGTCCCATAGAGTTACTGCCTCCACCCACGCAGGCCACGCAGGTGTCCGGCAGTCGACCCTCTATTTCCATTATCTGGCTGGTGGCTTCTTCACCAATCACTTTTTGAAAGTCCCTGACAATCATCGGATAAGGGTGTGGACCTACCACGGAACCAATAATATAATGCGTACTTTCAACAGTGGTGATCCAATTTCGAATGGCCTCGCTGGTAGCATCCTTGAGAGTTCGTGTTCCCCCTGTTACCGGAATGACCTGCGCACCGAGGAGCCGCATGCGAAAAACATTGAGTGCCTGCCTTCGCATATCTTCCTCACCCATGAACACATTGCATTCCAGTCCGAATAAAGAAGCGGCAGTAGCCGTTGCTACGCCATGCTGTCCAGCTCCAGTTTCAGCAATTACCCGTTTTTTGCCCATCCTTTGAGCCAACAAAGCGCTACCAATGGTATTGTTGATTTTATGCGCACCAGTATGGGTTAGGTCTTCACGCTTTAAATAAATTTTTGCTCCTCCAAGATGTTGCGTGAGGCGCTCGGCAAAATAAAGTGAGGTGGGACGGCCAACATAGTGTTTCAAGTAATAGTCCAAATCCTTTTTAAATTGCGGATCGTTTTTTGCTCCCTCATAAACCTGCTCCAACTCTTTTAGAGCTGGCATCAGGGTTTCAATAACATACTTACCTCCAAACTTTCCAAAATGCCCACTGGAATCAGGCAACTTATACGACTTCATGATTTACTCCTGATATTTGCCAGAAACGCACGGACTTTTTCAGGGTCTTTGATTCCTGGCGATTTTTCCACACCGGAACACACATCCACTCCATAAGGGCGAACCTGACTGACCACCTGTCTAATATTGTGCGGCGTCAACCCACCTGCCACGATGACTGGCCCTATTTTTTTTGCCGGAAGAGCCAGGTTCCAGTCAAAAGTTTTGCCCGTTCCACCATACAGTTCATCGGAAAACGTATCGAGAATAAACCCGGTCACCGGATATTTTTCCAATTGCTTGATGGATTGAAGGTCTTTGACCCGAAACACCTTGATCACACGGCGGTGAATTTTTTGGCAAAATCCCGGAGACTCTTCTCCATGCAATTGCACCAGGTCCAGCCCGCAATGATCAGCGATCTTGTTTACCTTGTCGGCAGATTCATTGACGAAAACCCCCACCGTATCAACAAAAGGTGGCAGCTTCAAAATAATTTCCCGGACTGCCTTCATCGTAACTGACCGCGAACTCTTTTTATAGAAAATAAAACCGACCGCATCGGCACCCTGTTCAGCAGCAAACACTGCATCCTTTAATTGTGTCATACCGCAGACTTTAACTTTTACTTGTGGGTTCGCCATTACCTAATAGCTCAGTTAGTTTCTCAGGAATATTTTTTGCTGTCATTAGACTTTCACCAATCAAAAAAGCATGTGCCCCTATTTTTTCAAATTCTTCTATCTCTTCCCGGCCATGAATTCCACTTTCACAAACAAGAGTGCTGCCCGGCTCCTGCAATGCCATGGGAATCAGGCGTCGGGCAATGTTTAAATCAGTTTTGCCATTCGTTAGATCGCGGTTGTTGATACCGATCAAACTCGCCTTTGCCTCGAAAGCTTTTTCCATATCATATTCATTATGAGTCTCCACTAATGCGGGAAGCCCCAATTCTTTACCCAAATTAAGTAGGTCAGTCAATTGATTTTGCTCCAGCCAGGTGGCGATCAACAGGAAAAGGTCAGCTCCATGCGCTCTGGATTCATAAATCTGGTACTCGTCGCAAATAAAATCTTTGCGTAGCAATGGAATCAAGGCGACCGGTCTCACCTCTTTCAGGATACCAATATGACTGCCAAAATAATTGCTTTCAGTCAGAATGGAAAGCATGACCGCACCGTTTCCGACATAGTCTCCTGCAATTTTTACGGCATTAAAATTTTCTCGCAGTTCACCTTTAAACGGTGTGCGCCTTTTGATTTCCGCAATAATTTTTGAGTTTTTTCCCTCATTCAGCACCTTAAAGACATCACGAACTGGGGCCTGATCCCCTATGAGTTGCTTGAGTTCGGGCAATGGCAGGTCGTGTTTAGTGCCTACCAATTCCTTTTGCTTATCCGCAAAAATCTTATCTAGTATGTTCGACATTTTAAGAGTTGGTAATTCTGCACAAATCTTCCAGTTTTCCCCGCGCTTTACCCGATTCAATGGAATCGATAGCACGTTGGATGCCCAGTTCCATAGAACCCGCTTTCCCGGCCACATAAATAGCCGCGGCGGAATTTAACAGAACGATGTCCCGCTTTGGCCCTTTTTCTCCATTCAGAATATTCTCGATCATTACCGCATTTTCCTCAGGAGTGCCCCCTTTAAGGTCACCAGGGCTACAAATTTTAAAACCTGTTTTTTCAGGATCCAGACTATAACTCGATACTTCTCCATTTTTTAATTCTGCAATCTGACTTTTACCCGTCAGGGTAATTTCGTCGAGGCCATCGGAACCATGAACCACCAGCGCGTGCCCACAACCTAAATCACGAAGAACTTCTGCCAGAGGCTCAATCCATTTGGTGTCAAAAACACCCAGCACCTGGGCCTCGGCCTTGACCGGATTGGTCAAAGGTCCTAACACATTAAAAATGGTGCAAAAACCCAATTCTTTCCGAACACCAGCGGCGTGTTTCATAGCTTTATGCATCAAAGGAGCAAATAGAAAACCGATGCCCGCCTCTTCCACACACCGTTTCACCGTCAGCGGGCTGGCATCGAGATTCACTCCCAGGCACTTTAAGACATCGGCACTGCCAGACCGGCTGGATACAGCACAGTTGCCGTGTTTCGCTATATTGACTCCCGCACCTGCCGCAACCAAAGCACTAGCGGTGGAGATATTGAAAGTATCCGCACCATCCCCGCCCGTTCCACAAGTGTCTACCAAAGGGCTCACTTTGATATCGAGCACCTCCGCCTTTGCCCGCATCACCCGAGCCGCGCCAACAATTTCAGAGACCGTTTCTCCCTTTTCATGCAGCACTGTCAAAAACGTGGCTAGTTGATGATCGGTCACCTCTCCTTGCATGATCTCAGTCATGCAGGAAACCATTTCATCCTCAGTTAGATCATTGCCATCAGCAAGAGAATGCAAGAACGTCTGGAAGGTCATACGTAATTTCCTTTAATAAAATTCCCCAATAACTCCTTTCCACATGTGGTTAAAATGGATTCAGGATGGAATTGAACACCTTCTACGGCAAGCTCTTTATGGCGGATTCCCATGATTTCGTTGTCATCACTCTCTGCGGAAATTTCAAAGCAGTCCGGCAAATTATCCCGATTCAACACCAGAGAATGGTAACGGGTCGCCTCAAATGGATTCGGAATATCTTTAAATAAAGTTTTTCCATCGTGGCGGATCATCGAAGTCTTGCCATGCATCAAGCGCCCGGCCTTGATGATTTCACCGCCAAATGCCTGCCCCACCGACTGGTGCCCCAAACAAACCCCCAGAACCGGAATTTTCCCGGCAAAATGTTTGATCACTCCCACAGATATCCCTGCCTTATCCGGAGTGCAGGGGCCAGGAGAAATAACGATCTTTTGTGGGTTCAACGCTTCAATTTCCGAAAGGCTGATCCGGTCGTTTCGATCCACACGTATTTCGGCGCCCAACTCACCCATGTATTGCACTAGGTTGTAGGTGAACGAATCATAATTGTCGATCATAAGAATCATACTACCCACCCCTTTTCGGCCAACTCTATGGCTTTCAGCAAAGCCCGCCCCTTGTTCATCGTCTCTTCAAATTCACTTTTTGGAACCGAGTCGGCAACGATCCCGCCCCCCACTCCAAGATACGCTGCACTCCCTTTGATCAGCAAAGTCCTGATGGCTATGGCCATATCCATATTTCCGTTGAAGCTGATATAGCCGACGGCCCCACCATAAAGTCCGCGGCGGGTCGGTTCTAACTCATCAATGATTTCCATGGCCCTTATTTTTGGAGCCCCGGAAAGAGTTCCAGCTGGGAACGCTGCCTCCAGAACATCAAAGCAGTCCAAACCTTTTTTCAAGATCCCTTTCACATTAGAAACAATATGCATGACATGCGAGTAGCGTTCGATGGTAAACCGTTCGTCCACCTCTACAGTGCTGATTTCCGCCACCCGCCCGACATCGTTTCTTCCCAGATCCACCAGCATAATGTGTTCTGCCAGTTCTTTTTCATCCTTAAGAAGGTCCTGCTCTAAATCCAGGTCTTCTTCTTCACTTTGTCCGCGTTTACGGGTTCCGGCAATGGGCCGAACCTCTACTTTTTCATCCTCCAACCGCACCAGAACTTCTGGTGAAGAACCAACAACCTGAAGTTCGTCAAATTTCAGATAATACATATATGGAGAAGGATTAACGGTTCGCAAGGCCCTGTATATAGCAAATGGATCACAATTAATAGAAAACTTCAATCGCTGGGAAAATACCACCTGAATAGCATCTCCCTCATGAATATATCGTTTGATCCGAGTCACTGCCTGTTTGTGCTCTTCCTCTTCCATATTGGATTCAAAACTCAATGGCGATGCAGAATTCTTTTTTCCTTCAGGCTTCTCTGCCTTAGGGAGAGGTAATCTCAATTTTTCTTCCAGGGCTAAAATTTTCCGGATTGTATTTTCATACACCGCAGCCAGATCTTCACCCTCGACCAATGCGTTGGATACAATTTTAATAGTCTGTGAAACATTATCGAACACCAGCATAGTGTCAGTGATGACGAACTGCGAGTCCGGCACATCAAGATCATCCACCGTTTGTTCGGGAAGGTCCTCAAAAAAACGAACCATGTCATAACTGACAAACCCCACCGCCCCGCCTGAAAACCGGGGCAGTCCGGCAGAGGGCACTGGCTGGTAACGAGCTAGAATTTCCTTCACCGCTGAAAGAGGACTTCCTGATTCAATCTCCCGCTGTTCCTGCTTGCCGCTTTCTATTAAAGTCAAAGTTCGACCCTTGGTGCTGACCACCACCGATGGGTCGCAACCTAGGAAACAATAGCGGGCCCATTTTTCCCCACCTTCAATGCTTTCCAGCAGGAAAGAATATCCCCCTCCACGGATTTTCATATAAGCGGATACAGGAGTATCAAGATCAGCCAGAATTTCCTTATAAACAGGAATCAGGTTTCCCAGTTTAGCTTTCTGCTTGAATTCTTCTAATGAAGGTTTGAACATAATGGCTCTTTAGCAAAATGAAATTACTCAATAAGAAAAAAGCACAGGAGACCTGTGCTCAAAAAATCCGCCGAAAATAAAGCCCGGCAAATATATTAAGGCGCCTTTAATATCAAGTATTTAGAAACCAAACCTTAACATCACGTCAAAGCCGGTGTCAAGCGGCTTAGGAAGGTGTTTCGACGAGGATGGAACCAAGCAGTTATCAGCCTTCTACAGCTTTCCAATCTTCACCGTTCCAGCGCAAGATCAGCCCATTATCTCCAACGGCATAGATATTTTCATCACTACTACCCCAAATACCAGTGAGATATTCTTTAGTATTAGATTCTATACGAGTCCATTCATTATCATCAAGGTAAAGAATCATTCCCTCATCACCAATCGCAAACACCATTTCCCGGGAAGGACCCCAGACATCCAGAAAAAATTCCATGGTCTGGGAGGGCATTTCGGTAAATTCAACCCCATTGAATTTGAAAATAGCACCTTCCGACCCAACCATATAAATCTCATCGGGACCAAACCCATAAACCCCGTAAAACTCGGCATTGGAGTTAAAGGTCATGCGCTTCCAACGTTCTCCATCCTGTTTAAGTACCAGGCCATCATAGCCCACAGCGATCATACCGCTTTCTTTGCAACCCCACAGCCGAGCCACGTCGGTATCGGTTCCCGTCTGGGTGAACTTCCAAGAATTACCATCGTAGCGGAGGATTTTACCCAACCGAGAGCAGGCATAGATTTCATCAGGACCAAGGCCAAAAATTCCAGTCATAGGTGGAAGCTTTTCCGTATCCTCCGGCGACCAGATTTTGCCGTCATAGTGAAGGATTCTGCCATCGGTCACCACCGCAAAAACATTATCCGGTGCAGAGCCCCAGATATTCTTAAAAGTCCAACGCCCTCCTGTTTCCATAGGTGACCATTGCCTGCCATCATAATGTAGCAGGGTACCATCGGCACCGCCGATAAAAATATCGTTCTCGTTGAACCCAAAAACGGATAAAAGATGGCTGGAGGTCAAGACAGACATAGTTGCTCCTCAGGGTTATCGCTGTTTGCTAAATGACGCTTAAAAATCAGAGCGACATATCACTCCATTCCTTGCCGTCATATTTTATCACCGTTCCGTTTTCACCTGCCACATAGACCTGATCCAGGCCAAGCCCTTTGACTTTTGTAAAATACTCTTCTTTCAACGGCTCTATGGGCGACCATTGCTTGCCATCATAGTGAAGCATGGCCGCGTTATCACCGACCACATAGATATCCTCCGACGAAGTTCCCCAGATGCTCAAGAGATATTCTTCGGTCCCCGACTGCATCGGCTTCCAGCTCGTTCCGTCATAATGCAAAATCGTACCGTGGGAACCGCAAATATAAACATTGTCATTGCGAGTACCCCAGACGCCGAACAGGGAGATTTGTTCATCGGTCAAATCCTCGCAACGTTGGAATTCTTCACCATTATAAAACCGATAAATCCCTTCGCCGCCCACCGTATGAATGTGTTCGATATCCTCACCCCACATACCAAACAGGTCATGAATGGTGTTGGGTTCACGGTAGTCCCATTTCTCACCATTCCAGTACAACATACGTCCGCCGACTCCATAAAGGAATACGTTGTTTTCATCCAGACCATAGGCGGAGTTGAGCGAATCGTAGCTCCCTGTATCCACCTGCTTCCATTCCTTGCCATTATAGAAAAGGACGACCCCACCGATCCCCACAGCATACATACATTGTTCATGCGGCCCCCAAATACCCATTAGCGGATTGGTGTTATCAGTGCGAACGGGTAGCCACTCCTCTCCATCCCAATGCTGGGGGATTCCATCCTTCCCCACGACATAAATACTGTCCTCCCGGAAAGGCATGATATCGAGCAGATCCGGCTTTTCGCCTGTAAACATATTATGAGTCCGCTATTAAAATAGAAAATACCATTTTATAATTATTATCACCTGTCAAGAAAGAATAAAAGCCGTCCAAAAACAGAAGGGGCTCCCGGATTTTGAGCCGGGAGCCCCTGATTCGTCAAACCCTAGCAGAACTATTCCTCAGCAGTGCCTTTATAAAAATAAACATCCTTCAGTTTCGGGAAATTTTTATTGTCCTTGAATAAGGCCTGCACCCCTTCACCCACATCATTGTGGATTAAAACCAATGTTTCCAGGTTGGGAAGGTTCGTCGATTGAACCAGGGCTCTGGCACCCATATCTCCCAACTCCGTCTCATACAAATCAATCAAAGTGAGTTCTCTGAAATTAGCAGAACCTGAAATGGCCTCAGCACCTCGGAGACCAATAGGATTAAACGTCAACGTCAATTGCGTCAGGTTGCTCAAAGTTTCTGATCCAGCAAGCGCCTCCACCCCTTCGCCTTCAATGAAGTTCCAATTTAAATTCAATTCCGTTAGTTTGTTTAGGTTTTTAGAATTGGCAATCGCAAGTGCGCCTTCATTTCCGATATTGTTCCGATATAAAGAAAGCTGCGTAACATGGGTGAGGGTTTCAGAAGTAGCCAGAGCTTCCACACCTTCATCTCCAATCTTATCGCCCAACCATAAGGAGACCAGATTCCCCAGAATAGTAGAAGTCGCCACAGCCCTGGCACCCTCAACACCAACTTCATTGTCACTCAATATCAACTCGGAAAGATTAATCATGTTCTTGGAACTGGCCAAAGCCTTGACACTTTCGTCAGTCGCCTTATTTTTAAACAGGTTCAAAGCGGTCAAAAACTTCATTTTGTCGCAGTCCACCAAAGCCTTGACACCTTCATCCCCGATCTCGTTAAACTCCAGAAACAGAGCAGTGATTCCTTTGACCTTGTCGGATTCCAAGATCTCTATCAAATCCTCATCATCTAGTTCCTTCTCCCTCAAATCCAGCTCACTTTTGTCTTCATTAAACCCATGGTCAATGAGGCTATCGATATCTTTGACTTCTTTTTCAGCCATCCGTACACGCTCCACAATAAAAACAATATTTTGGGGATAAGAATAGCCGGTATTTTAAGGCAGTATCCGCACTTGTAAAGCTTAAAATCCAATTTCCCCCATCATTAGCCTAATTTTACCTTAATTATTGAAATGAACTCAGCTAGTTAATTGTCTAAGGTGGGAAAACAACCTAGAGGCGTGTTTGGAAACCTTAATATCGTCCATTTTTGAAGGATCAATCAATGCTAAAATATTAAATGCGTGCTCAGTTTTATGATAAGTCCCTATCGTAAACTTCCTTTAAATATTTGAGAACTCGCTTTTTAGTTGGGACATCTTTTCTATAGTTATTAAGAACCAAACCAAAATTTTTAAAATCAGGCTCTAAAACCTGATTATTTAAAGAAGCCTCCTGAGAACTTCGAAGAGGGTTTGTGTGACCAAAATTCCAATCCTGATAGACATGAATTTTTTTAAACAAGTCAGCGATTGAAGTAACTTCAAAATATTGATCTGGATCTGAACGTTGTGAAAGCACAGATAACTTTGAGTCAAATGAATCATGAACTAAACGGCGTTCTTCATTCGTCTTCGTATTGATGCGTCCATCCCCCTGGTTAACTTTAAAAAAGAAGTAGGGGTCAGTTTCGCCGGATTTTTTTTCAGTGCTTTCCAATATTTCTTCCTCAACAACCATATAAGGGTCTTGAGAGCGAAAAGCTATCTTATAACGCAAATTGGAGAAATTTTTCGGAATCTTGACAATCACTTCAATCTCGGCAACCTTATCTGATCCGCCCTGCTTGTGAATCCATTCCTTTGCCCCTCCCCTTCTAAAAGGAGTTAATTCCCCTCTAGGGATTGACTGAAGAATTTTTATGACTTCAATCAAATTTGACTTTCCCGAGCCATTGGGGCCAATTAAAACATTTAAAGATTTCAATTGAAACTCACTATCTTCCCAACCAAAGGAGAGCAAACCTTTAACCTTGATGCTTTCAATCATCTTTTCTTCGAGGCCTTAAAATCAGGTTACAGAAACATAAAAAATATAAATTCTTTTTATTGCACTAGACAAAATTGCTCATTTGCCTAAATAGTACTCTATTTTTTGATACTTTACACATAACATAAAGAGATAATTAAAAAAATTTAATTTTATTTCTCCTAAAATTAAACTATCATTTCCAGAGGTCCTTGAGAACAGTCTTCGCAGTTCCCCGTAACAATCAACTCTCTTTACCAAAAGGTTTTTCTAATGGTACAAAAGATCGATGAAATAACAGAACATGTCAATCAGGCCAGCGCATTTATCCCTTCACTTCTGCATGAATTGGAGCAAATTATAGTCGGGCAAAAATACCTGACCGAGCGGCTGATACTGGGGCTACTGACAGGAGAACATGTTCTGCTTGAAGGAGTGCCAGGGCTTGCCAAGACCACATCAGTAAAAACTCTGGCACAATCGGTGAAGGCCGATTTCAAACGCATTCAGTTCACCCCCGACCTGTTACCCGCCGATTTACTGGGAACCCAGGTGTATCAGCCCAAGACCGGCGAGTTTGATATTAAAAAGGGGCCTCTTTTCGCCAACATCATTCTTGCGGATGAGATCAACAGGGCTCCAGCTAAGGTTCAAAGTGCCTTGCTCGAAGCCATGCAGGAAAGACAGATCACCATTGCCGGAACAACCTTCAAACTCGAGGAACCGTTTATGGTGATTGCCACCCAAAACCCTATTGAGCAAGAAGGTACTTACCCCCTTCCTGAAGCACAGGTGGACCGGTTCATGCTAAAACTCCATATCGATTATCCTACCCGGGAAGAAGAAAAACTCATCATGCAGAAGATGTCCACCTCTAACAACGCTTATCAGGTCAAGCAGGTGGTGTCGCCTGCAGAAATTTTGCAGGCCCGGAAAGTGTTTGACGAAATCTATATCGATGAAAACCTGCAAGACTATATCATCAACCTCGTTGCGGCGACACGCGACCCAGCAACCCACCAATTGTCTTCCCTGAAAGGGATGATCCAATTTGGTGCTTCCCCTCGGGCATCCATCTTTTTAAACCGAGCCGCAAAAGCCTATGCCTTCTTGCAACGCCGGGGCTATGTCGTCCCGCATGACATTAAAAGTATAGGAATGGATGTGCTAAGGCACAGGGTCATCCTTTCCTATGAGGCCGAGGCCGAAAATGTGACGGGGGATGACATTATCAGGAAAATATTTGACACCCTTGAAGTCCCTTAATCATGATTAAGACCCTGACTCATACAATTCAGGATTGGTTTCAAGAACCGGACCATATACCTGAACAGGATAAAAACCTGTCCCCAGAATTATTGAAACGCATCAAATCCATTCAGGTGAAGACTAATTATCTGGTCAACGACATCATGGCGGGGGAGTATGTCTCTGCCTTTAAAGGACGGGGAATGGAGTTCAGCGAGGTGCGGGAATACCAGCCCGGAGACGATGTCCGGCTAATCGACTGGAACGTGACCGCTAGAATGAATCAACCCTTCATTAAAGAGTTTAAAGAAGAACGCGAGTTGACCCTCATGCTCTTGGTTGATGTGAGTTCCTCGGGTGGATTCGGTTCAGCCGAGAAACTTAAAAACGAAGTTTCTGCCGAGATTGCTTCTATCCTCGCTTTCGCCGCTATCAAAAACAACGACAAGATCGGGTTGATCGTGTTTTCGGATAAAATAGAGCACACCATACCTCCAAAAAAAGGAAAAGCCCATATCTGGAATATCATACGAACCATTCTGAATTTCAAACCTGAAGGGAAAGGCACCAATCTTTCCCTTCCCTTGGAATATCTTTTAAATATTCAGAAACGAAAAACCACCACCTTTTTAATTTCTGACTTTCAGGATGATGACTATGAGGCAACATTAAAACTAGCAAAACAAAAACATGACATCGTCGCGATCAGCATCACCGACCCACGCGAGGAAACCCTCCCCGATGTCGGCTTGATTCAACTTGAAGATGCAGAGTCAGGAGAAACCTTATTGGTAGATACCAGCGATAAAGAGATGACCCGACAGTACACCCGGCAGTTTCAGAAAAAAATAGAAAAAAGAAAAAAATATTTTCATTCTATCGGTATTGACACCATCGAAATTTATACAGACCGACCTTTAACAGAGCCTATCATCCACTATTTTAAATTACGGGAAAAGAAACATTAATGAAAAACCCTGAAATAATTCCGACCGATGGAGTCAGTAAAAAGTTGAAGGCCGCTGTCATCATTCTTACAGCAGTCACCCTTGTGGCTTTTGTGGCATTGTTCACCAAGCTTGCAAACAAGCAGACTAGCTTGGCAAAATCTGAATCGACTATCCAGAATCTGAGCAATGAATATAAAGCAGTGGGAACACGCCTGATGAATTCCGACTTGAAAGAACAGGCTATCGACCAGTTCATCAAAGTATGGGAGATGCATAAAATCGGTGGCATAGAAAGGGCAAAAGCAGCCCAAACAGTCGGTGGTTTATATGCAGACCTCGGAAACTGTCAGGAGGCCCTGATTTGGCTGTTTCGAACAGAAGTTTCGGACGTAGACAAAACCCTGCCATCACAACCGCTCATAGATTTGTGCCTTGCAAAAGTCAGGAGCATTCGTTCCAGCCAATGATGAATGCAACCATCCCCGCAAAGTTTGCTACAGGATTTTTTTTCTTTCTTGCCATTTTATTTTACCTTCATTCATTTTCTCTCGCTGGAGAAAGCCCGGTTTCCGTCACAACCCGCATCACTCCTGACACTTTCACTCTTGGGGATATTGCGACTTATACCATTGGCATCCAACACGATCAGGACATCCAACCTACCGCTCCAGATATTGAGCTACCAAAAGGCCTGGAGTTTATTGGCAAAGGAGAGAACCCACCTCAACGAATAAACAGGCAAACTCTTCATGAATATTGGTATAAATTTCGTATCGATGACGTTGGTAATTTAGTCTTCCCCTCCATCCCTATATCTTTTAACGCTCCGGATAAAAAAGAAACTGGAAAAAATATTCAGGGAAACATCCTGGCCCCTGAAGTGAATCTGGAAGTGCAGTCTCTTCTTAGCATACCGGGAAGCCAACAAGGAACTCGAGATATCAAGCCACTGGAGGAGTATCCTCTGCCCTGGATGGGTTATTTCTGGAGAATTCTGGAAGTGCTCGCTCTTTTAGGGCTATTCTATTTTCTGTGGTGCAAATGGAAGTCCCGTTCCGTCTCTCTAACCCTTCCTTCGCCCACTTCGACCTTAACGGCAGAGCAGTTGGCTCTCAAAAAACTTGAAGCACTCAAAAATAAAGGATGGCTCCAACTTGGACGAATTCAAGATCATTTCTTTGAGTTGTCAGAAGTCTTTCGCGAGTATCTGGAAAACCGTTATCAATTTCCGGCACGGGAATGGACCACGGAAGAAATCGCGGCACATTTTAAAGATTTTCCCGCTCTCCGCGAAAACCTGAAACTTCAGGCACAGTCCATCCTGATTCAAACAGACAAGGTCAAGTTTGCCAAGGCGCACCAAATAGAAGATGAAATGCAACCCATTATTAACTTTATCCAAGAGGCCAGACCCCTTGCTCCTCAGTCAGCAAACCCGCCATGATTTTTTTCCAGTTTCAAAATCCCTGGCTATTGCTATTCCTATTCGTACTGCCCCTGCTTGCCTTTCAAGTGAGAAAAGACTACCGGGCAACCGTGCACTTTTCATCCATCGGTACTCTGAAGGCACTGCGCCCATCTCGAGTCGACCTTTACGCAGGGCTGCCGTTTGTAATCCGCTTCTTAGCGTTAGGGCTTTTAATCATCGCCCTAGCCCGACCACAAGAAGGGCACAAGAGTATAGAAATTCTTTCAGTCGGAGTAGATATCATGCTGGCCTTAGACACTTCGGGGAGCATGCAGGCACTCGACTTCATAGAAGAAGGAAAACGCATCACCCGGCTCGGTGTGGTGAAAGGAGTGGTCTCTGAATTCATCGACAACCGGCCCAACGACCGCATAGGCATGGTGGTGTTTGGCGAACAGGCCTACACGCAATGCCCGTTGACTCTCGATCAAGGCATCCTGCAATCGTTCTTAAGCAAACTGGAAATTGGCATGGCCGGGGACTCCACAGCCATTGGTCTGGCTATCGGTATCGCCGTGAAACGACTCAAGGATCTGGACTCCGAGTCCAAAGTCATCATTCTTTTGACCGATGGCAGGAACACTGCTGGAACGCTGGACCCGCTTCAGGCCGCCCAAATAGCCAAAACCTTTGGAATAAAAATCCACACCATCGGTGTTGGCACCAAAGGCAAGGCTCCTTTTTTGGTCAACTCTATTTTAGGCCAACGTTACATCTATCAGGAAGTAGATATTGATGAGACCACACTTCAGGAAATATCAAAAATTACCGGGGGCAAATATTTTCGAGCCACCGATTTGGAATCCCTGAAAAATATTTACAAACAGATAGATGAAATGGAAAAATCAGAAGTCAAAGTGATCGACCATTCGGAGTACAAAGAGCTGTTTCACTATTTTCTGGTGTCGGGACTGGCTCTGCTTTTACTGGAAATCGGTCTTTCCAATACGCTTTTAAGAAGGATCCCCTAATCATGCGATTTGGCGAGCCCGATTATTTTTATTTATTGTGGATCTTGGTCCCATTGATCTTTTTCATGGTATGGGGCATGAAAAAGAAACACCAGCTCACCAGACAGTTTTGTGGCAACCCTCTGCTATCAAGGCTGGTCCATCCGGGCGTGGAAAAACGGCATCACAGCAAAACTATTTTCATCGTTCTGGCCATCCTGTTTCTTCTGTTTGCCCTGACCCGTCCACGCTGGGGCTATCAATGGGAAAACTTGCATCAGCATGGGGTCGATGTCATCGTTGCTCTGGATGTTTCCAGCAGCATGCTGGCTGAAGACATTAAACCCAATCGCCTTGAGCGGGCCAAACGGAAAATCTCCGATCTTCTGGATATGATGGAGGGAGATAGAATTGGACTGGTTGCCTTTGCCGGAACCTCATTCGTCCAGTGCCCTCTAACCCTTGACTATGGCGCCGCCAGAATATTTCTCTCTGCCATTGATACACAATTAATCCCTGTGCAGGGAACTGCCATCGGTAATGCCATCGAAACCTCCACCAAAGCATTTCGCACTCAGGAGAAAAAATCCAAGGCCTTGATTCTGATCACCGACGGAGAAGACCAGACAGGGAAAGCTCTCACCGCTGCAAAGTCAGCGAATGACCAGGGCGTTAAAATTTATACAATCGGAATCGGTGAGGAAACAGGTGCCCCTCTGCCCGATCTTTCCGGCAATGGCGGATTCAGAAAAAACCAACAGGGAGAAGTCATCCTCTCAAAACTGGATGAAACCACACTGCAACAGATCGCTCTGGAGACAGGTGGGAGTTACGTCCGCTCGGTTACCGGGGACATCGATTTAAAAACCATTTATAAAGATCAAATCAAAAAGTATATCGAGAAAAAAGAACTGAAATCAGAACGTCGTAAAATCTGGCAGGAGCGTTTCCAGTGGTTTATTTTCATAGCACTTATTTGCTTGGTTATAGAGACCTGCTTATCTGAAAAAAAACCTTAGAAAACTCATAAATTTAGTCTGCACCTCCCTACCGGATTTTGGTAAAATACATTTAGACTTATAAAAAGTTGAGGTTTAACCACCTTGACAACAGGAATCTGCGATTCTATTTGATACAAGAGCCTGCATAAAGGCTCCATTTAATGCATACGAAAGGAAAAAATAATGGATAATTCCTATAGAACCATGAGCGTGGATGCCAATGCCGCAGAACAACAGCGGTTTATGGTGCGTGTCTATAACTGGATGACTGCCGGACTGGCAATAACCGGTTTCATGGCTTTTTATATTTCTG
Source organism: Nitrospinales bacterium (assembly GCA_965263085.1). Lineage (GTDB taxonomy): Bacteria > Nitrospinota > Nitrospinia > Nitrospinales > VA-1 > LS-NOB. The sequence continues at coordinate 162,495 of OZ253582.1, read as the reverse complement.
AAAGCCCAAAAATGATGAGTATCATTTTCGGTAATCCCATTATACCGATCGCTCTCATCATCGCGCAGATAGGACTTGTTTTCTGGCTGGCATCAAGAGTCATGCAAATGAGCGCAAGCCAGGCTACTGGTGTTTTCATGCTCTATGCGGGCCTGACAGGTGTCACTTTTTCTGTCATATTCATAGCTTATACAACTGCATCCATTTTCTCCACATTTCTGGTTACAGCAGGCACTTTTGGCGCAATGAGCCTGTACGGTTATACAACCAAAAAGGACCTGACTTCATGGGGAAGCTTTCTCTTTATGGGGTTGATCGGAATCATCATTGCTTCAGTAGTGAATATATTCATGCAAAGCTCCATGATGCATACGATTATCACCTATGCCGGAGTGCTCATCTTCGTCGGACTAACCGCCTACGATACGCAGAAGATCAAAGAGACGAATATTCTCGGTAATGAAGGCACTGATGAAGACACCAAGGAAGCAATCAGAGGGGCATTGACCCTTTACCTGGACTTCATCAACCTGTTCCTCATGCTTCTCAGGCTCATGGGAAACAGAAGGTAAGTCGATCATTTCAATTTGGAACACTCCCGGCTCTCTTGAGCCGGGAACACCTATTCTCCCATTGCGTAATTATGGCTTGGAGTTTCCCGGCTAAAATCTATATTCCTTCCATCCTTTTCCTTACTCTCGCTCTGCCTTCGACCGGATTTACCAAACCGGTCGATACAAAAATGCAAGAAGGTATTTCTCATTATCATAAGAGGCAGTTCAAGGGGGCCGTTGAAAAATTTTCTTCAGCTCGCGTCGACCGCCCTAAAGATTCACGCATCGCCTACAACCTGGGCAATGCGCACTATAGAGACGGCAAGTTTCAGGAAGCACTTCAGGCCTATACCCAATCTGCTTTGGACAAAAAGAATCCAGACATCAGGAAAAAATCAGTCTACAACATCGGCAATACTATGGTGAAGCTGGGAAAACTGGAAGAAGCCGAGTCGGCTTACAAAAAAGTTTTGACACTCGACCCCAGCGATATGGACGCTAAGCACAATTTAGAATACGTACGTCAGCAATTAAAGGATAAAGAAAGCCAAAAACAGAATTCTGGACAGGACCAGCAAAAAGGTAAAGACAATCCCTCTGAAAAGGATCAGGCCAAAAACCAGCAACCAAAAAATGAAGACGGCCAGCAAGAAGGTGACCAGCCTCCTCCACCTAGCGAAACCAACTCTGAAAACAGAGAAAATTCTGGTCAACCTGAAGAGGCTACAATAGAAGCGGAAATCTCTAAAGAAAAAGCCGAGCAGATACTAGAAGGACTCAGCGAAGATTTAAAAAACATCAGCCGTATGCAGGCCGGGAAGACAAAGTCCGAATATCAGGGAAACGACTGGTAAAAATGAAAATGTTTTCAGGCACGTTTAAAAAAGCCACGTTAATTTCCCTTTTCCTGCTTCCCACGCTCAGTACCATGAGCTTTGGACAGAGCATCTCCGCTATAGCAACGGTCGACAAGAATCGGCTAACTCTGGAAGATAGCCTGCAACTTTCCATCGTTATTAAGGGGGCTCAGAACACGCCTCCTCCCGAACTTCCATCTTTGCCGGATTTTAGGGTTACTTCAGTAGGTACATCTTCATCTACCCAATACATTAATGCCCAGCGAAGTGTTTCCATTACCTATAATTACCGGCTGACACCTATGAACACTGGGACTATCGTCATCGGTTCTGCTAGGGTGCGGGCAAACAAAAAAACCTACTCCACCCAACCCATTACGGTTGAGGTGCAGAAACCTTCTAACAGTGAAGCACCCGCAAGCAAAGCCGCATTTGTTGAAGCCACCATCTCTAGCAAAAAAGCTTATCTAGGAGAGCAACTGGTCTACACCTTCCGATTATTTCATCGCGTTGAAGCTAAAAACCTGGATTTAAAACTGCCTTTTGATAGTACATGGTTTAATAAGGAAGACCTTGGCAAACCCAAATCGCACATTCGAGTCATGAATGGACTTCAGTATCATGTGCAAGAATTATCAATAGCCCTTTTCCCTTTAAAAACAGGATCGGCTAAAATTCCTGTCTCCATCATCGAGTTGGATCTTTTGCACAAGGCGCAAAATCGCTCCCGCCAGGACCCCTTCAGCCAATTTTTTAATGATCCATTTTTTGGCCAACATGCCCAAATCGAACACAAGGTTCTGCAATCGCAGCCTCTTTCAATTGAGGTTTTACCCTTACCTGCTGGAGCGCCAAAAGGGTTTAAAAATTTAATTGGGGAATTTAAGATTTCCGCAAAACTTGGGAAAAAAGACCTTGAGGTCGGGGACACCACCACTCTGACGGTGACCATTTCTGGAAAAGGAAATACCAGGGATATATCTTTTGAAGAACCAAATTTAAAAAACCAATTTAAAATCTATCCAGATAAACCCGAATTTAATCAAACCTTTCAAAACAACCAAATCATGGGGAAAAAGGTTTTTAGGTTTGCTCTGGTGCCTCTGAAGGCAGGAAACAAAACTCTGCCAAAGTTTTCCTTGGCCTATTTTGACCCAGCAAATGCCCAATACCGTATTACCGAAACCAGACCTATTTCTTTAACCGTAAGGCCTTCTTCAAAAAAAGAAGAGCTCAACCTGGTACAGTCTGGGCAGCAGAATCTGCCAATGGCCAAGCCTGAAATTGAAACTCTTGGAACCGATATTTTACCCATCTACACCGAGTTGGATAAGTTTCAAAGTGACGGTGCTTACTCTTCCGCATTCATTGTCGCCGGGTTTGGGTCGCCAGTGATTCTTTTCATAATTTCAGCATTCTTAATAAAACAGCAGAATCGATTGAAATATGATGTGGCTTTTTACCGACGCCACAATGCCTATAAAAATGCCAGTAAGCGCTTAAAGCAAGTATCAGCGCATTCCGATTCAAAAGAGTTTGCCCGTGAATTATCAGAAATTCTGCGAGAATATATCGGAGACAAGCTAAATCTACAAGGCAAAGCCATCACCGCTGAAGAAGTGGAAGTTCACCTGAAAGAATCGAATTTCCAACCCAGGCAGGCTGAAGACACGCGAAAGCTTATAGAAAGATGCGAGACCCTGCAATATTCCCCTATGACCCATGGTAAAACAAGAGAACTACTTAGCGAATCTGAAAACATGATCAAGGTATTGGAGAAGCAATCGTGAAACACACTTTAGCATTTTTTTCATTTATTGCCCTGACACTCTCTACCAGCGTTCCGACAGAAGCCTCTGACTATTCAAACGAAGCCGTTCGTGCCAACAGCTTGTACGTTGAAAAAAAATATGCCGCGTCTGCCCAAGCTTATGAATCTTTAATCGAAAAAAGGGTGCAGAATGGGTACCTGTATTACAACCTGGGGAATACCTATATCCGGATGGGAAAAACAGGACCCGCTATTTTAAATTATATCCGTGCTCAAAAATGGATTCCACGCGATGAAAACCTGGAAGCTAATTTAAAATTTGCCATTCAACAAACCCGAGATAAAATAGAACTCCCTCCTCCCGGAACATTAAATGTCCTGTTTTTCTGGGTCAACGATTTAAACTTTAACGAGCTGATAGCTTTTACCATCGGCTTGAATTTTATTTTCTGGATCAGCCTGACTCTGTGGATGTATTTTCGTACTCCCACCTTGAAAATTGCTTGCAACACCCTTCTGTGTTTTCTTTTACTGTCATTTGTTTCAATTGGAGTTAAAATTAAGAATGAGTCCGATTTGAGATTAGGAGTGGTTCTAGCTAAAGATGTCAAAGTAAAGTCAGGGCGCGCTGAAGATGCAGTTACTTTATTTCAGTTACACGAGGGCACTCTGGTTACCATCACCGACAAGCATGATAATTGGCTGGAAGTTCGCCTTAACGATGAACAAAAAGGCTGGGTCCCAAAAGGCTCCCTGGGAACCTAAAAACCCACTACGGAGCAGAAATCATGAGGATTAAACTGCCTTGCAGTGCGGGAAGCTGTGCCCTACGCTATTCACTTAAAATGGTGCTTTGGGTCGGCGGGTTATGTATAACCCATGCTTTTTGATTTTTCCTTTAGCATGGGAGGTAATTTGTATGGCTCCAACCCGGATTCCCGATTCGGCAGAAGGACGTCCGAAAACAACTTCCGATGAATACACCTATTTGGATGAGTTTCTGGATAACGCTATGTTTAAAGAAATGTTGAATCCTGGGCTTTAGCCACTTTTCAGCTTGATGCAGAGAGAAACCTCTGGATCTCTGCCTTTTTCTTGGCATCCCCTTCCCTGTAAATCGCAATCACCTTTTCTACCGCCCCTTTTAATTTAGGGAATCATTTTCCATCAAAGCGGGAATTGATGTATTTGGTGACTTCGTCAATCGGCATTTCAATTGATGAGTTACCGCTCCGCACATAAAACTTTTTGGATTTATTTCCATTTTTATCTGATACTTCAAGATACGTGGGCTCTAACCCTCGTTTAATTTGAATTTGACAGATTTCTTTGTCCTCGATTTCAGGAAATTCGACTTTGATATTATTGGTGGAAAAAGTTTCCCTAAAGTTTTTCTTGACCAGTTCCCGAAGGTGTAATTCAAAATCATCTTTACTGTCTCCCAAAACTGAGTAATCATGCTCTAACCCAATAACCTCTCCCTCATCATTTACTCCGATGAGAAGAGTTCCCCCCTCAGCATTGTTGAATGCGGCAATAGATTTCATGATTACATCTTCAAGTTTTTTATCAACTTTCTCATCCTGCATGCACCACCTTAAAGTTGATTTAAACTCTAAATCTTCGCTCTCACCTTCAGCGATCAATTCTTCAAGAGGGGTTTCCACACTAGTTTCAACAGAATCGGCTAGTCCATTAAGAAATTTGTTTAATTCATCTGCCAATATGCGACGGCGTTCTTCCAGAAATTTTTCAAAGTTTTCTAGCTTCCAGAGTTCGACATCATCCGGAATACTTTGAAGTTTTAATGATTCGGGAAATTTTTTGCTGGCCTTATTTAAAAATTCTTCTGCAGGAGTTGCAGACTTTTTAAAATTCCCATCCTGACTTAGGATGACCCTGTTAGTAATTTCCTGGGCCAAGGAATATTTTGACTTGTTATTGTTATGATATCCTTCTTTGCTCAATAGGGAGTATGGAAAAATATGATCTCTTTCCAGGGCATATTTCTTACCCATATTTTGCCGTATGCTAACTCCGGTAGATAAGCATATAGCGTTTTTACTTTTAAAATACCACCTCATTAACCCGAATAGTGGATGACGAGTACCTACGCCAATAAACTCGTCTTTTGAAATTTCGAGAGGGCGTTCTGCCTTAATAATGCTTAAAAGCTCATCAAAGGGATTGTCCGATCGTACTATGACCCCAATATCTTTATCTAATTTTTGAGGGAGCTGGCTGGCGTAACGATTACGAATTTGGGAGTAATAGAACCACTTGACCATTTTCTTTATTTCCATACCGGAGAGACGTTCCTTCTCTTTATTGTAAGCATATACAATGATAGGAATCAGGGCATAAACAGAGTTGATCTCTTTGGTATGATCGATGAAAGCGGTCTGTTTCATTATATTCATTACATAATCTAGGGTGTCGCTAGATAACCTCCGCCATGTTTCTTTGATGCGATCCAGGTTGTCTGGGTCGTGGAGCTTGCTCATCGTTGCCGCGCTGTTGTGGAGTATTCCCAATAGCGTATAAACCAGAAAATCCAGCTTGAAGACGAATCCATCGTCTGCCATTTCCTGTAATTTCTTTTTAAGCTCCTCACGTGCCTCGGGCCAGTAACCGCAAATTTGAGCCAAAGCCAGTTCTGCATCAGTCAGATTGACTCCACTGGCATTAACAATATAAAAAATGTCAATTGCCTCCTTGATTGTAGCCTTAACCGGAACTGACTGTTCCAGAAATTCCCGTTTAAGGATGCAAGTGATAGCATCAAAATTCTTATGGATCAAATCTTCCTGTTCGTCTGAAACCTCTTGACCACTGTCTTTAAGTTCCTTGGTCACATGTCTGATTTTAACTTTTTCCTGAAAAATATCTGTCAGCTTAATCCATAGAGGATTATTCTCCATCATTTGTTTTTTATGGTAGGAAAGTTCAAGCATTTCGATATTGACGTATAAATGGCTAGTGAAATGGCTAGTGAAATGGCTAGTGTCGGTGATGATTTCCTCTTTTTTGTAATATGGGGGGAAAGCTCCTCTTACAATCATATATAAAGTTGTGATCCGTTGTTGCCCATCCAGAATAACTTTTACTGTTCCCATTTCTGGCTTATATTGGAGTTTCCCCTTAAATTCGGGTGGCTTATTTGTGTCCCAAGTGAGCATAGTGCCCGTAGGATAGTCCTTGATGAGAGAATCGAGGAGCTTCTTCGCATCGTCACGTTTCCAAACGTACTCCCTTTGGAATACAGGAATAAACAATTGATTTTCATCAATTTTGTCGAGAATCTGAGATATTTTCATTTTAGCCCTTCCCTATAAAATTAAACTTAAATTATGAATTATATACCTAAATCCGTATAGAGAGACAAGTTCGCCAAGGTGGCTGTCGAAGGCAAAGGCTTGTCATTTTCCAAACCAGAAAGCGAGCCCTGTGAAACCTTGATCAAACGGGACAATTCCATCAGCTTTAGCGAAACGGATTTCCTCCATGCCCTCAATCGTTTTCCGATGGTTTTCTGCTTCTCAATTTGGCTATTCATTGTAAAAAGACCTCCGCATGGGAATTAGAGCGCAACCTCTGGATATGCGTGTCAATGTAAGGTCTCTATATCGGTTAAAAAGTCGAACTGCTTTCACCAGTTAGTTCGGTGTAGTTTGGCCTAGATTACTTTTATCACCTATCAAGTTCTTCGACCGGAAAAATTCCATACAGTCTTCGACGATCCAATCAATGCATGACAAAAGACTATGGTCAGAATCTAATTCTTTTAATTGGCACCAAGGGTGCAATCTGGCGAAATCTCTTGATTCCTGAACATTGACCGTTTCATCATGAAGCCCGTGAACAATACGGACTGGGATGTTGCGGATTAGCGGCAGAGAATCCCAGTTTAGGGCATCACGAAACAATTCCGTTTTTAAACTTACCTCAGCATTGTAACTATAATGAAATACCCAGATCAAATCCTGAATCGAATCAAGGCGGTTCTTGTCCCAGCCCATATTTTCCATCCAGCGATTGAGAAAGTTGAAGCCGGGGGCCATCAGGTAAAGAGCTTTTATTTCTTTTCGGGTTTCTGCAAGCAGTGCCGCAAGATAGGCTCCCATGCTACTCCCTATCAAAGCAAAGTGGGTGTCAGGCTTCCCATCAATAATACTTTGAACCAGTGAAACCTGCTTTGTCAGTGTCATGTTTTCAAAATCGCCCTGCTGCAGGTCTGGAATAGCCAGGGGAAGTCGAGCTTTCTTGAAATGATCTTTGAACACGCAAGCTTTTTGAGATCCCGGGCCCGATGCAAATCCGTGCAGGTAAATGAATTCTGTCATCACAAAACAGCCGTACCTTGAGATACATTCTTCTTTTCCAGAGCCTCGACTCTTTCACGCATTTTCCACAAAAGCGCCAGCCCCGGTAAAGCCGCTAAAAAGGTCACCAGGAAAAACAGAAGCCAGCCAAACTCAGCTACAAGTTCCCCAGAAACAGGGCCAACATACACACGGCCAAGGGAGGCCAAAGCTGACAAAAGAGCAAATTGCGTTGCGGTAAAACTATGGTTGCACAACGCCATCAGGAAAGCCACAAAAGCCGCAGTTCCCATTCCTCCAGCCAGATTTTCAAAGGCAATGGTGAAAATCAGCATGGGATAACTCTTTCCGACCAGTGCCAAAACCATAAACGACAAATTTGAGACGGCCTGTAAAATTCCAAAAAGAAAAAGAGAATAATAAAGACCCAGGCGGGCCATGAGAGCTCCACCAAACAGAGCACCCACTATTGTCGCCGCAAGACCCAGCCCCTTATTGACAGCACCCACTTCACCTACAGAAAAACCTACACCTCGGATCAAAAAACTTGTAGTCAGACTTCCCGCAAACGCATCTCCCAGTTTATAGAGGACGATCAGAGCCAGCATCAGCCAGGCGCCATCCCTAGAAAAAAACTCGAGTAAAGGTTCACTCACTGCTTCCCTCATTGTCTTGGGTGGAGTTCCCGGATCTCCCGGTTCGGGGCCCAGCCAGACCGCCACCATGCCCACAAACATCAACCCAGCCATAATCATATACGTTGCACGCCACCCAAAAGTTTCGGAGAAAACCAAAGCCAGCGCCCCAGAAACCAACATCGCAACCCGGTAACCTGTTACCGAAACCGCTGCACCCAATCCCCGTTCCTTTTCTCTCAGTACTTCTGCTCGGTAGGCATCCACAACAATATCTTGGGAAGCCGAAGCAAAGGCCAAACCAAAGGCAAGAAAAGCAAGAACCCAAGGTGTCTTGACAGGAGACACTACGCTCATGGCAAAAATCGAAATCAATAATAAAGCCTGAAACACCAAAATCCAGCCACGCCTTCGTCCAAATAAGGGGACCGTAAATCTGTCAAGCAGTGGGGACCAGAGGAATTTCAGAGTGTATGGCAGCCCCACCAAAGTAAAAAGACCAATCGTCTGAATATCGACCCCTTCCACCGTCAACCAAGCCTGCAAGGTGCCGCTTGATAACGCCAACGGCAAGCCTGAGGAAAACCCCAGAAACAAAACGGTTACCACTCTTGGATTTAAAAATAAAGCCATAATTATCTATATATTTTGGTAGTTTATGCGCACTAATCTATCAAAAAACATTAAATTAAAGGACAGGCACACCTTTGTTATTCTGACACCTTATAACATTAACGCTGAAGAATCTCGGGTATTTCACCTAAAGGGTCGGGAGCTGGTTTTGCCGGTATGAAAAATTGACATCTGGCGACATCATTCAATAAGATTGGCCGGAATGTCCTAGTTTAGGGTAGTAATTTTGAGTTGAAAGGCGCTCATCTGCAGAGATTATTTTTAAAGGAGCTAATCTCAAAAAAGCTTTTCTTCTGGAAACTAGTTTATGTGGCACTGATTTCACCAACGTAAATCTTTCAGGCGCATATCTGGTCGATACAAACACCGCAAAAGCCATCACCAAGGGTGCTAACCGAGATAATACCACCCTAGCCTGAACCTATCTTGCCTGAGTTTTATCTCAAAGATTATTTTTTTCAGAGACAATTTCCGACGCACACCGGAACCCGACATTCTCAAAAAAATCATTCGGGTTGGCTTCGGTGCGGGTGAAGGTATAGCGGTAAGCAAGCAAAAAATAATGTCCGGCTTTCTGGAACCCATTTCCTCTTAAAACCTTCAGTTCTTTGCCAAACCTGGGACTTAATTTGGAATTCCCTGGGTAAGGAAGATACCAGTCCTGAGTCCATTCCATGACATTACCAGACAAGCCATAAATCGCATACGGGCTAACATCTTCGGGATAAGCAGTGACCGGCGCTGTTTTACGGTCTCCATCAATGCCCAAGTTGGCCTTGCCTTTAACAAACTTCTCACCCCAAGGATACGGCAGACCGTTTGGACCTCGTGCTGACTTTTCCCATTGCGCTTCAGTAGGAAGTTGTCTGCCTGCCCACATGCAATAAGACCAGCCCTCCCACCAAGTGACTTGGGTAACAGGATGAAAAGCCTGCTCTTCGGGAAAAACCCCATCCATCCAATGGGCAGGCCGATCGGGGAACTGAGTAGCTCGCAGAAACCGTTCGTATTCCTCATTGGTCACTTCATAGCGATCCATATAAAACGCACCAAGAAACAGTTTCCTCTCTGGGTGCTGGTCGAGATAAAGAGGTTTAACCGACCCTATTTTCTTATGTGTCCCCTCAATATCTACCTTGTCTGTTCCCATGATAAACTCTCCGGAAGGAACCAGAATCATTTCTTTCTGATCCTTATCAGAGACCTTTATCGGCGGCAAACTATCCTGTTCTTTCTCGCAATCGCATGACTCGCATCCCAAAAGAAAAAACAAAAACAATATAAAAACAACTGGGATATATTTATAGTCACCAAACCAAAAAAACCTCACCTTGCAACCCCAAAAATATATGGATAAAACGAGAACTATTATATTCATTTTCCTCGCCGGCGCGAGCTTTATCCTGACCGGTAACACCAGTGCTTTCAGCATATCAATCCCCAACAAAATTTCAGGGGAGCTCTACCCTCATATTCTGAAAACATAAATCTCCTCCCTCAACACCCGAAACATTAAAGCACTGATCTCTCGAGGAGACTTAAGCCTGTTAGATACTCAAACCCTGATATTTCGTAATTTCACCACAAAAGACGGGCTGCCAGAGAACTTTATCCTCTCATTAGAGACAGACCGATCAGGCGTGTTGTGGATTGGCACCAATAATGGGCTGAGCCATTTTGACGGAAAGACCTTTCAAAACTTTTCTGTTATCAACGGATTAAAGTCAAAATTTATTTTTAGTATCGAAGCGGCCACCGACCATTCCTTGTGGGTGGGCGGCAATCGCTCGCTGACCAGAATACTTCTTAATCCTGAAATCGGCATCCCGCTGAATATCCGCTAAAACTCCTCGTCATCAGGGTCGTCTTCTACAAAGGCTTCATCCACTTGTTCTTGCTCGGCCCGATCTATCAGTTCTTTAATCTGTTCGTAGCCTGTTGCCAGTTTCTGAATGTTGATCAATAAAGTTATCAATTCTGCATCCTTGCATTCCCGCATTCCCGCAACAAGGGCACCTCGCTCATCTTCTTCATATTTCTTATCCCATTTTTCAAAAACGCTGAGGATCTTGTCCTTGCAATGAATCAAATCATAAAAAAAACTTTGGATTTCTATTTTCGGCATAACATTCCCAGGTTAAAAAATTAAATTGAGTTACTCATTCAGAATCGACCAACACATAAAGGACACCGGAAAGTACCGACTAACTGTAAAGTCGTTCCGTTTTTTTATTTACACATTTTACAACCCTGATATTATAGGCGGAGTGCTTTCGCAGGCAAATTGAAAAATCTGCCTCCGGTGGGCAAAGATTTTCGTGGCTCAACAGCTTATGGCTATTTGCTCCACGCTTAGTGAGCAGAGTACCTCCACAGGTAATAACAATATCTCTACCTTTAAATATTTTTTTCGATCTCATGTCAGAAGAAGACCGCTTTAAAGACAACGAAAATGGCACCCTGACCGACACCAAGTATAACTTGACTTGGACCAAGGAGGACAGCTATCAGATGCGCAAAAAGTGGTGTTCTTGGAAAGGTGCCAACAACTACATAAACTGGCTCAACGAGCAAAAGTTCGCTGGTTTCGACGACTGGAGACTACCAAAAAGTCAGGAATGTAGAAACCTATACGATCATGAATGCAAAAATACCGATTTCGATGGCGACATTGTCCATCTCGACTATAAATTCCCTGAAGGATGCGGGTCCACCTACTGGTGTCAGGAAGAACAGGTAATTAACGCCCTAGCTTATAATTTTTATAGCGACCGGGCTTATCAGGTTAGGAAAAAAGCCAAAGATGAGGAAAACATGTGTTGCAGAGCTATTCGCACTTCCGGGCCAGCGGTGAAAAAAAGTGGTCGATTGTCCAACACAGGAAGGACACGAAGAGAGTAGCCAGCCATGCCCGGTAGGAACAAGCTCCATGCCTTCGGCCGTTGCAATAGCGTTACGCTGGCCCCTTAACCAATTAATAACCTAGTATTTTATCCCGATACACCCATTCATGCCACACCATCGCACCACTCGCGCCGAAATTGATCTGCAGGCATTTCGGCACAATTTTCAAAACCTGAGAAACTATCTCGACCCTCAAACCCGGATCATGGCAGTCGTCAAAGCTGATGCCTATGGTCATGGCGCCGTGCCTTGTGCACGGATAGCGGTTGACAGCGGCGCAGACTATCTCGGAGCAGGAGTGATTGAAGAGGGTATTGAGTTCAGGGAAAGTGGCCTCAATGCCCCTATCCTCATACTGGGCAGCATCTTTCCTAATGAAGCAGAAGATTTAGTCCGCCACAACCTTGCCACCATACTTTGTACACTGCCTCTAGCCCAGACTCTTTCAAAGGAAGCCGGAAAACAGAATAAAACTGTGTCAATTCATATCAAGGTAGATACCGGAATGAGCCGGCTTGGAGTCTCTCCGGAAAATTTACCGACACTTCTGGGCCAAATTCGCAACTTACCCAATCTAAAAATCGAAGGTGTCTCGACTCATTTTTCCTCTGCCGATGATGAAGACCTTTCTATAACTCGGGGACAGCTCAAAAAATTTCAAGCAGCCCTGACCATTCTGCAAAATGACAGGATGCCAATGGTACACTGCGCCAACACCTCCGCCCTATTCAAGTTTCCTGAAAGCCATTTTAATATGGTCCGGCCGGGCCTCATCCTTTACGGCACTCTACCCTCCCTCTCCTTACAGACAGTGCTCGACCGAGAAGAAAGCCTGAGTCCGTTTCAACCTGTAATGCAGTGGAAAAGCCAGATCATTCTGGTCAAATCTATTGCCAAAGACCAGCCCATCAGCTATTCAAGAAGTTTCACAACCCAGCGAGACAGCCTAATCGCCACCCTGCCCATCGGTTATGCAGACGGACTCCACCGTAGCCTGTCTAACAAAATGGAAGTCCTGATTCGGGGCAAGCGTGCACCCCAAGTCGGAAATATCTGTATGGATATGACACTTATCGATGTCACTGGGATTACGGATGTTCAGGCAGGAGATGAAGTCGTCCTGTTCGGCAAACAGAACGACAAGGTAATAAAGGTGGAGGAACTTGCAGTAAAAGGAGAAACCATCCCCTACGAAACTCTCTGTAGTGTCGGCAAACGAGTACCTCGGATTTATCTTAATGGATAGTCAGTCTCCCAGCATTTTTAGTTCAGAAAGATTCTTCACCCCATTCGACGAGCAATAGCGACGGATTCCATCAATCACATGGAGGGTAGAAGCCGGGTCGACAAAGTTAGCGGTTCCTATTTGTACCGCTTTGGCTCCTGCCAATAAAAACTCTACTGCATCTTCGCCGTTCGTTATTCCCCCAATTCCAATGACAGGAATTTTTACCACCTGCGCTGTCTGATACACCAGATTTAAGGCAAGAGGTTTAATAGCAGGTCCCGAAAGCCCCCCGGTTCTATTGGCTAAATGAGGCTTTCTAGTTTTTAAATCAATCGACATCCCGACAAAGGTGTTACACACAGACAACGCATCGGCTCCAGCATTTTCTGCAGCCTTGGCCAGCAAGGTGATATCCGTAACGTTGGGGGACAACTTGACGATAAGGAATTTCTCAGTCACCTTTCGGACCGAAGAAACCACCTCAGTCAAAACTTCAGGATCAGAACTGAATTGCAAGCCTCCCTTTTCCACATTAGGACAGGAAACATTCATCTCCAAAGCATCCAACCGTTCCACATCCGACAAAGCCCGGGCCATCTCTACATACTCCTGACCAGTGTCGCCAAAAAAATTAACGATAACACGAGTGTTCAAGCTTTCTAGTTGTGGTAACTTCTCAGATAAGAAAACCTCCAACCCGATGTTTTCCAACCCGATCGCGTTGAGCATGCCAGAAGAGGTTTCAATAACCCTCGGCACAGGGTTCCCGATTTTTGGTTTCAAAGAAAGCCCTTTTGTAGAAAACCCACCCAGAGCATTTAAATCCATGAGCGAACGGTACTCCAAACCATAGCCAAAGGTTCCGGAAGCCGCAATGACCGGATTATTCAAACACAAACTGCCTAAATTAACCGACAGGTCCATAGCTAGTCTTCCTTATCTTATTGACAATTAAGGATTTATTAGATATATTTCTCAATATATAGGGTAGACAGGGTTAAATACTATCTGTTTTTTACATCCTAACATTCACAACTGAAGTTGTCCTCAATAATTAAAATGACAATATTTTTTAATTAAAAAATCATTTCACAGAGAGCCTTGACCATGCTGGAAATCAAAGAGCAGAAAACATTGCCTTTCGAGGAGAACAACCAACCTCTGAAAGAAATAAGCAAATATCATAAACGAATTGATGATCTCATTGAAGATGCCGAAATTGAAGCAGAAATAGAAGCGGAAAAAAAGATACGGTCAAAAAATTCGCGCGTGTTTTCTATTTCCATAATTGGTATCGGACTATTAGGGCTGGTTTATTTCCAGATCAATCATCAAACTGCTGTTGCTCCGGTCACACCGGAAAAAGAAACCCAGGTAAAAATGACTGAAACCACAGAAAGGAGTTTGGCCAGACAGGTTCCTATGGCAGAAGCTGGATCAAACAGCTCAAATATACCGACTCCGCAATCCTCCAGCCCAGAAAAACCTATAGTGGACAGCGATCCATTTCTCACTCCGTCAAAAACCAAAAATATTTTTCCAGAAACCAAAAGCACCAAGCTAACAGCAAAAACCAGACAGACAAAAACAGCACCACAGGTAGGCAAAGTATCTTCAAGAGCTAAACCAAAATCCAACCCAAAAAAAACAGCCTCGGTAACAAAAAATGAAAGATCAAGATTCTATATCCAAGTGGGCGCATTCAGCGTCAGGAAGAATGCTGAACTGCTATTAAAACGGCTTCAAGATAAAGGCTTTTCATCCTCTATTAAGATGCATTCGCAAAAATTAAACCAACGTATTGTGACAGTTGGAAACTTTTCCAACAAAAAGGCTGGGGACGGTACATTAAAAGATCTAACCCGCAACGGATTCAACACAACCTATTATAAAAATCACAAAAACTCCTTTAACCTAAAAGTCGGCCAATTTAAAAACCTTCAAGATGCTCAGAAAATGCAGGACCGTCTGAGCGTAAAGGGCTTTTTGTCTGAATCACACAATGCCGATGTACCTGTTCCAACCTATATGGTGCAACTGGGAGTTTTCCCCAGCCAAGAAAAAGCACGACTCACACAGGAAAAACTGGCCCAGGCAGGATTTCCTAAAACATTTCTACGCTAACCAGGAGAGCCTCTGGTAGCGGTAAGAATGGCATACTTGGCTGATAAGAGTTATCTCAACTCAATATGCTCTTACTCCATTCCATCCTCTCTTATTCTCGTGATATAATGTCGCGCTGTTATCCATATTTCATTTAAAGTTTAAATGCTTGACCTCATACAGATCATTGCCGGGCTGGCACTCTTATATTATGGAGGTAACTTTCTGGTGACTGGCAGTGTTGGCCTTACCCGTTCCCTGAATATCAGTTCCTTCATAATTGGTGCCACCGTCATCGCGTTCGGAACCTCTGCCCCCGAGCTGGCCGTTGCCCTCCTTGCCGCCATGAAGGGCATGCCGGAACTGGCAATGGGCAATATCATTGGCAGTAATATAGCCAACATTGGTCTTGCTCTTGGATTGACCGCTCTCGTTAGCTCAATATCAATAGCACCTGATCGTCTCAAGCGGGAATCCCCTCCACTGATATTGGCTTCCCTGCTACTTCTGGTGATCGCCTGGAACCTGGAAATCAACCGTTATGAAGGGCTTTTCATGGTTTGCCTTTTGGGTCTCTACGTATGGAGATCATTCAGTCATAAAGAGGATTTTGCCGAGGAACCAGAAGATGAGACCTGTTTTTTTGCGGGAAAAGGTCCCGCCGTTCAAATATTGCTGATCGTCATAGGACTAGTGTTTCTGGTTGGAGGAGCAAAATTGCTGGTCGCAGGTGGAGTAGATATCGCCCGTAGACTGGGAGTCAGCGAGTGGTTCATAGGGATCACCATTGTCGCTGTTGGAACCAGCCTCCCCGAAATTATTTCCTCACTGATCGCCGCAAAACGAGGGCATGGAGAAATGGCCATCGGCAATATCTTTGGTAGCAATATCTTCAATATCCTGATGATTCTAGGCCTCACTGCGGCGATTCATCCTTTGTATATCGAGGAGTCCATCCAGCCTGATTTGATCATCGCCACTGCCATCACCGGCCTCCTACTGGTAATGATAAGATATGGAGACCATTCACTGGGAAAACGAAAGGGAGCCCTCTTGCTCCTGGCTTATTTTGTATACATATGGCTGAAAGGAACGGGAAGCCTTTGAACTCTAGCAGGTGAAAAATTTCAGCTTTACCTTCTTAAACTTCCGGAATTGTTTCTTGTAATAAGGGCCGCTAGACGCCAATTTAATAGCCTCTTGAATTTTTGGGCCTCAGATCCAAAGCTTTTTCGAACTCATCCAGGGCCGAGTCCACCTACTCTCTGCCAACAATACAATCCCTAGCTCATAATGGGAGAGCCTGTATCTGGCATCCAAGGCAATGGCATTGGACAATAAGGATTGAGCGCGGCCCCATTTCCCTTCACCAGAAACCAGTTTACCTAATTGATAATGGCTTTGGGCATCCCTCGGGTTGAGCTTGATAACCTTTTCCTGCTCTTCCTGCTCAAGATAATAGAAGGCTCATATTATATTATAAAAAGCAGGACCACTCTCAGGGTTGATTTCCACTACCTGCTTATAGGACTCCACCGCTTCCTTCAATTGCCCTTTTGAGGAATAAGTTTTTACGGGCACTCCTCATTGGCAGGACTTAAATCAATGGCCCTCTGGAACTGCGCAAGTGCATCGTTGTAGTGCTTATCATCGACGGTTTTAGGAGCATCATCAATCATCTCGCAACGACCCTCGAAGTTGGAGCCTTCATCAATGACCAAATGGTAAGTAGAGATATCCCCGACCAACTGGCTGTTGTTCATCAAAACAACCTTGTTTTCTGCAAACAGGTTTCCTTGAATGAAACCCATATTGGTTATATTATGGGTTTTAATATTACCCAAGAGCTTGCCAGACTTCCCCACAATAAAATGATTGGAGGAGTATATTTCCCCCTCAAAGTCCCCATCAAAATGAACCGCACCCTTTGCCCAGAGAGTGCCTTTGAGCCTGATCCCTTTTTCAAAATAGGAGTCCATAAGCTTGCAAAAAAAATCCGAAAAATTTTAAAAGTCTAGAATGATCTAAATAATACCAAAGAATTGAATAAGTTACAAGCTAGTAATGTGTAGACAACTAGTCCCCCCCATAACTCCCTCCGGGTAATTCCACGCGAATGCCCACATGGCAAGGATTCCTACACAATGCTTGTCAACACGCATGAGGTTGAAAAATTGGTTTATAACTGCTAGTTTGAGCCTTTTAAAAAATTTTCCAGTCCAAATAATTTTATCCTCTTTATTTTTTCAAGGAGCACCATGTCCAGAGACCAAGGCCGAGCCTTCAATGTATGCAGAAAAATTAAGGTCATAAAAAATTACACCATGCACCCGGCAGGCTCTGTTCTCATTCAGATGGGGAACACCAAAGTCATTTGTGCCGCCACGGTGGAGGAAAAAGTTCCTTCCTTTCTCAGAGGAAAAAATAGTGGCTGGGTGACAGCAGAATACTCCATGCTCCCCTCTTCCACCAACACTCGAGCTCCTAGAGAAGCATCACGCGGTAAACTATCAGGAAGGACTCAGGAAATACAGAGACTCATAGGACGCTCGCTCCGCACCGTCATCAACCTTGAAAAGCTGGGTGAGCGCACCATCTGGCTCGACTGCGATGTCATTCAGGCAGATGGTGGTACTCGTTGTGCTTCCATTACTGGAGCCTTCATGGCAACCGTTCTAGCGTTGAAAAAACTAAAAAAGGAAAAGTTAATCGACGAATTTCCCATCAAGGACTATGTCGCCGCGATCAGTGTCGGTATCGTTAATGATAAAAAAATGCTCGATCTGGATTACTCGGAAGACTCCAACGCCGAAGTTGATCTCAATATCGTCAAAACCGGGTCCGGCGGATACGTCGAAATCCAAGGAACCGCCGAACAGGAACCATTCGACGACAAACAATTAGATGGCCTTCTCAAACTCGCCGACAAAGGTATCAAAGAACTCATCGCCCTGCAGAAAAAGACTATCTCTTAATCGTCACCAGCAGTTTGTCGGCACCTAGTTGCGGTATTTGGTGACACCGATTTTCGGGCAGACTTCAGCAATGGAACAGGACCCGCAAAACGGCGAAACCGGTTTGCAGATGTTCTGGCCAAAAGTCACTAGAAAATCGTTATAACCTTTCCAGTAACGGCGAGGCAGTTTGTCCCTCAATACCATTTCGGTTTCATCTGGAGATTTGGTTTTCACGTAACCCCAGCGATTTGAAATACGGTGGACATGGATATCCACACAGATTCCTGGCTTGTTATGTCCCAGAATCAAAGTCAGGTTGGCGGTTTTGCGTCCCACCCCTCTCAACTTTAAAAGTTCTTCTAATTTATCGGGAACCTTTCCGCCATAATTATTCACCAGATCTCTACAAAGTTCTTTCAGTGATTGGGACTTGTTACGAAAAAATGCCGCCGGATAAATGGCCTTTTCTATTTTTGCATTGGACAGTTTCATCAATTGGGCCGGGTTTTTCGCCAGATTAAATAAACGAGCTGAGGCGGGTTCGGTGACCTCATCCCGAGTTCTGAGGCTGATGATGCAACTAACCAGTACTGCAAAAGAATCATTCTTCTGGCTTATGACAGTTACGCTTGGAGTCCGAAAGCCACGAACCGCCTTTTTCACTCTGGCCAAAACCTCGCTGATGGGGAATTCCATGATTATTCTCGCTGGCGCACTATTTTTTCCTGTAAAAGAAATTCTTATTAGTAAAAAAGTATTGATTTTGCTACTATAAGTGATTTTAAAAACCTATTTCACCGCAAGTGGTTAGGCTGAACCTTAAACCCAGATTTTAAGAAAATGCGGCATACCATTTCTGTTCTAATGAACAACCGTTTCGGAGTTTTATCTCGCGTATCAGGCCTTTTCAGTAGCCGTGGATTCAATATTGAAAGCCTGAATGTCGCGGAAACTTCCGACTCGACAATTTCCCGCATGACCATAGTCACCCGAGGTGACGATGCTAAAATCGAGCAGGTCACCAAACAGCTTAACAAACTCGTCGATGTTATCAAGGTTATTGACCTGACCGAAGAAAGTTTTGTCGACCGGGAATTATTGCTAATCAAAATGAACGCTGCGGTTCAGACTAGAGGAGAGATCCTCAGAATTGTAGATTTGTTTCGGGCTAAGGTTGTCGATGTGAGCCTCAGCACCTATACCATAGAGATCACCGGTGACGAAGGAAAAATAACCGGTTTTCTGGATATGTTAAGTCCTTTGGGAATCAAAGAAATCGTCCGGTCTGGAAGAATCGCTATCAGTCGCGGAAACAAATCGATCAATTAATTTTACACAAAGAGTAAGGAGGACCATTTTGTCGAAGATTTTTTATAACAAAGATGCGGACATCAAAATCTTAAAAAAGAAAACCATTGCCATCATTGGTTACGGCAGTCAGGGGCACGCCCATGCCAGAAACCTTCACGACAGTGGAATGAAGGTTATCGTTGGACTTAGAAAGGGTAGCACTTTCTGGAAAAGAGCTCAAAAGGATGGGCTGAATGTCATGACCGTTCAGGAGGCCACCAAAAAAGCTGATATCATGACGATCCTGATTCCTGATGACAAACAAAAGGCCATGTATGAAAAAGATATCGAACCTAATTTAAAAAAAGGTATGGCCCTGGCATGGGGACACGGATTCAATATCCACTTTGGACAGATTGTCCCCCCAAAGAATATCGATGTGTTCATGATCGCCCCTAAAGGTCCTGGCCATCTAGTCAGGAGGACCTACGAGCAAGGTGCAGGTGTTCCCTGCCTGATGGCGATTCACCAGAACTTCACCAAAAACGCAAGAAAGATAGCCCTCGCTTATGCCAAGGGCATTGGCGGAACCCGTGCAGGCGTTCTCGAAACCAATTTTAAAGAAGAAACTGAAACCGACCTGTTTGGGGAGCAGGCCGTATTGTGCGGAGGTGTCTCCGAGTTGATCCGTGCCGGGTACGACACTCTGGTAGATGCCGGATACAACCCGGATCTCGCTTATTTTGAGTGCCTTCACGAACTCAAGCTGATTGTCGACCTTATTTATGAAGGTGGTATCGGTAATATGCGTTATTCTATCAGCACCACCGCCGCCTATGGCGACGTGACCCGCGGGCCACGCATCATCACTCAAGAAACCCGCGAAGAAATGAAACGGATTCTTGGCGAGATTCAAAGTGGAGCCTTCGCCAAAGAATTTATTCTGGAAAACTTAGCCAACCGCCCCCTCTTTAACGCACGACTGGCACAGGACAAAGAACATCGTATTGAACAGGTTGGAGAAAAGCTCAGGAAAATGATGCCTTTCGTTGGCAAAAAGGCGCAGTAGAAACCTATGCGCATTCCTATTGCTAAAGAGGGATACATGTTTATCCTTCCCCTCGCTGTTTTAACCGGTGTTTTCTGGGCTTTGTCTTGGCCATGGGCCGCCGGGTTTTTTAGTGGGTTGTTCCTTTTTGTCACCTGGTTTTTTCGTGACCCTGAAAGGACTATTCCCGAAGACCCAGGTGCTATCGTTTCACCGGGAGATGGCAGGATCGTAGAAATTGTGCCAGAAAAAGACCCTCTGCTTGAAAAAGACGGTTATACACGGATCAGTGTCTTTCTGAATGTGTTCAACGTTCATATTAATCGGGTACCCATCACCGGGAAAATTCAGGCCTACCGCTATAACAAAGGAAAATTTCTAAATGCGGCCAGCCACAAAGCTTCTCTGGACAATGAACAAAGCGCTATTCTATTGAATAATGGCTATGTTACAATTTTAGTGAAGCAGATCGCCGGATTAATCGCCCGTAGGATTGTATGCTGGGCAAAGGAAGGCGATGAGTACCAACGAGGGCAGCGTTACGGCCTGATCCGTTTTGGCTCACGCATGGATATTTTTGTGCCTGAAGGTACTGACATTGCAGTCAAAATTGGCGATATTGTCAGCGGAGGAAGTTCCGTCATCGGATATTTAAAATAGGAAACGTGTGGAACCTAAAAAAGGCATTCATATCCTTCCCAGTTTATTCACCACAGGGAACGTGTTCTGTGGGTTCTACGCCTTTGTCGCGGTTTTCAATGAACAGTTTTATTATGCCGCTTGGGCCATCGCAATAGGAATGATTTTTGACGGGCTCGATGGTCGGATCGCTAGGCTCACTAAAACCACCAGCGCGTTCGGAGGTCAATACGACTCTTTAGCTGATATCATCACGTTTGGCATGGCCCCTGCCTTCCTCGCCTATGCATGGGTATTAAAGCCATTTGGCCGGCTGGGTTGGATGGCGGCCTTCCTGTTTCTGCTTTGTGCGGCACTGAGACTGGCACGATTCAATGTGACTAAGCCCGAAATTCGCAGTGAAAATTTTATCGGCCTGCCAAGTCCAGCAGCAGCGGTGGTGATCGCATCTATCGTGATTGCTTTTGAAGACCTGTTTGCAACACGCATGAATCCGTTTATTATGGTGATGGTGGTTTATACTTTGGCGTTCCTCATGGTCAGCAATATTAGATACCCTTCCTTCAAGCGGTTTGAATTTAAAAAACGGGTGGTGTTTTCCCGTTTCCTGTTTGTCATCTTATTCATTTATGTTCTGGCAACCATACCGCGGGTGGCATTGTTCATCCTTGGTATCTGCTACGCCGTCATAGGCCCGATTGGCTTGCTTCTAACAAATAAAAAGCTGGAGGCGGAATCCACCTCCCACTTAAGTGGGCACGGGAGTGGGGATTTATAAATGTCATGGATAGATAAACTCAAAGCCGGGATCAGCGGAAAAAAAACCGCCAAGGGTGAACATCTCTGGATCGAGTGCGAAAAATGCAAGGAACAGATTTATATTGCAGCACTGGAGACCAACCTCAAGGTCTGCTCCCACTGCGATTACCATTTTCGCTTGGAAACCCGGCAAAGAATTCATCAACTCACAGATCAGGGATCTTTTAAAGAATGTGACCAGAATCTAGTCGCCTCCGATCCTCTAAAGTTCAAGGACACAAAAAAATATAAAGACCGCATCAAGTCCTCAGCCAAAAAAGGAATTTCTAACGATGCAGTGATCACCGGATTCGGAACTTTGGAAGGTCTACCTATCGAACTCTGCGTCTTCGACTTCAGGTTTATGGGTGGGAGTATGGGCTCGGTAGTGGGAGAAAAAATCACCCGAACTGTCGAACGCACTATAGAAAACCAATCTGCCCTGATTATTGCAAGCTGTTCCGGCGGCGCAAGAATGCAGGAGGGTATTTTTTCTCTCATGCAAATGGCCAAAACTTCTGCGGCACTCAGTAAACTAAGCGAACAGAAAATCCCTTACATCTCTATCTTGACAGACCCGACCATGGGTGGTGTCTCTGCCAGTTTTTCTATGCTGGGAGATATCATCCTCGCCGAACCAGGCGCACTGATTGGGTTTGCCGGACCACGTGTCATCGAACAAACCATTAAACAAAAGCTTCCTGATGGATTCCAAACCGCCGAGTTTCTACTGAAACACGGCCTCATCGATAACATCGTCCACCGTAAAGATATGAAATCCACCCTTGCTCAACTGCTCAAGATGCTGAAGAACAGTCCTACTAAAAAACCTGAGACCAAAATAGAAGAACCCACATTCACAAAACCCCCAGAACTCCTCGGCGCCTAGCCAGCCAGCGCCGGGCAATGTGCATATGATATTCTTCCGTAGCTATGATAGATAGCCCCAGCATGCTCTCATGCCCGAAACAAACACTTCGTCGCATGGAGGAGTAATAGCTATTGGCGAGAAAAAATTCCCTCGGCTTAATACTCCCTTACTAATAGGCAGAAGTCAGCTCATAGTCTTTAAGAAAATATTCAACTTCTTTTTGGAAGGACGATGTTTCGATTCATGGATGAATCTTAAAAAAGAGCCTCTTAGCAAGGTGAGCAACAGTCTCTTTGAGCCGAGTTAATCGATTGCCCGCTCATTCATTTTATGGCTGGTCAGCCGCAAACGCCTAGTGACAACCAAGGCTTTTGATAGCGTCCTCGATCGACATAGCTACGCAAGTGAAGATGGGGGTATCCTCTTTCACATACCGACTTCCTTCCGTTTCTCTTAGCTCCTGAACCAGATCGAGGAAATCGTCTGGAGAGTCGGACTCGAAAGCCACTACAAATTCGTAGTCGTCGATACCAAAGCTGTAGGTAGTATTCAATTTGACAGAAGGATATTTGTTGCCGATATAAATATGCTCGTCCATAATTCCCTGACGGGTGAACTGAGTCAACAGATACCACTCGCGTGTTTTGACGAAGGGATAGATAAAAAGATACTTTGCTTTTCCCGGAATGATATGGGTTCGATCTTCTTCATGTTCCGGATTTATGAAATCCATATACATTGACCGCTTGGTCATCGAAAGATAGGTGTAGGGGACGTGTAGATACTTTCCCAATCCCGTCTGCAGAAGCCGTGTCGTCATTTTCTGGAACTCTTCCAGACTGTAGCAAATGCGCCAGGTCATAATATCGACATCGCCGCGCAACCCAACCATGGAATAACACAGAAGAATCATGTCGGAACTGCTATCGTATTCCTCAAGAACATCAACAAACTCTTTCATCCCCTTTTCGCGTTCTTCCTGAGGCAACCTACGAAACGCAGGATCGAGTTTGTAGAATGTGAAACTGACATATTGACGTTGGACAGGAGGCTCTCCACCATTGGCTTTCTGCGCCTCTTCACGTTTTTTGCGAGCCAGTTCCATGGCTTCGCCTTCACGTTCCTGCCGCGCACGCGAAACCACAGCATCATCCACCACCGCGATGTTCTTATCCTTGGCATACTGCTCAATACCACGCACTACGCTCTTGCGGACAAAAAACGGAACATTCTTCATACGGGTCTGGGCCTCATCGGTCCATTCCAGGTCCAAAGCAGGCATGAACTCTTCTAACTCTTTGTCGTCAATGCTCATAGTTTGCTCTCAATATAAATGGGCTTCGGAAAACGTTATTATATCTAAAACCATCTTAAAATCAAAGCCCTATTCACCGAGGAGTCCACTCAGATGAACCTGTTCAGGGAGTATCGCCTTGCGGAATCCCAATGAGTGACCTCAGCAAAGATCAAGCAGTGTAGCTCTGAGTACCATGATCGGTCTTCAACCCAGATAATTGTCGCGTAGACCTTCAGGCAAGCAGGCTATCGAACTTTTCTTCTATATCACCCTTTTTATATCTAAGGCTCCGCGCACGTTTAAGCCTAGTAGTAACTGGCGGCGGGCGATCAAGTCGACCTTCCAGCCATTGGTGGGTATGATCAAAAATGTTGTCAAACACTGATCTAGCCTGTTTTTCCGCGTACTCGCTATTCAGTCCCGTTTTGGCCCAACAGAACAACCAGCAAATACTCTGAGCCGTAACACGTTCCTTTCCGTTTTGGTCACTATAGGTACACCAGTATTTTTTAGGTGATTTTTTAAGTGATTTTTCAAATGTTTTATGGCATGACCTTATTTTGTCTAGCTCGTCTTTTGCTTTTTTTGGTGAGACACTCAAAGAAATCCTCATCTTCACCTCCAGTATGGGTAGAACCCGCAAGCTTTTTCCGTGGGCAAAAAAATAGCACCGGAACCAAGGTTCCGGTGCTATGAATTTAAAAAAATCTTACTTGGTAGTCAGCGTAAAATCAGCTTTAGCTGCGCTATCTGCTACAGTAACTTCCATAGTAGACTCCCCAACATAAGGTTGCCATGCAGTTACTTTGTACTTACCGGCAGGAATTCCCTCAATTTTGAAAGACCCGTCAGCACCAGTTATCGCGTAATAAGGATTCCAAACGATGCGTGCATCAGCTTCCATAAAATTGTGTTGGTCGCACTGCAGGAAGAAATGTTTGTCTTTTTTCTTCTTAAAACGACCCAGGTTCTTGGTCACATCAGCAATATCGCCCTTACTCGGTAGAGGTTTGTTGAACAGCGTTTTTCGGCTAGCGCCTGCTACGGAGTATCCATGCGGATTATGCAAAATGTCAGGATCATGATTGGTAATCGTCACCAAGCCACCTGATTTTTTTTCTGCCTTGCTAGACTTACGAATAACACCCATTTTCTGTGTGATATCGCATTTTTCGAAATCGAAAGCCATTTTACCAGCATCCCCCCAAGGCTTGCCGGTTTTAATATCTTCGATAAATACCACCACGTCTTTCAATTTGCCATCGGCCGCTAAAACTTTCATACGGGGTCGGATCGCACCCTCTTTGGTATCAGGATGCATGGCACAGAACTCAACGTTTTTACCTTTGTTTAAATCTTCCATAATCGGAGCCATAGGAGTGCCTTTCAGCGAAACTGTTCCGATGATGGAGCCAGCACCCGCCGCGGCTTCTTTATAAGCAGGCTTCTTTGCAGCAAAACCTGCGGATGCCCCCAATGCTAATGACAGGGAAGCCACCATTACACCTACAACAATCTTTCTCATTTCTTTTGTCCCTCCTATATTAGGAATTCAAAAAATATACACGGCACACACTGATACGTGTCTCTCTATAATTAGACTGAAATACTAGATTCCTAGAATGCCAAGATTGTAGCATAATAAGTCCACTGCTATAACGTAAAAAGGGAGCCCTTCAAGAGACCCCCCCTTCACTTTTTTGAAAAAACTGCCAAAAAACGATAATTATCGCATCGACAACTTATCTTCTCCAGCTTTGGCAGTAGATTTCTCCTTTTCAACCGGCTGAGATGCGGTTTTAACGCCCTTAACCATTGTTTTACCTAGCGGAAGGATCGAACGATCACCCGCAGGCAATACCTTGAAGTAACCCCATTGGCCTGCCTGCTGGTAAGGTGTACGGGCGTTCAACCACAGATAGGTACCTGGATTATTATAGGTTCCACCTGCATTGGTGTAAGCCTGAATGTACTCGCCTGCACCAAACTGCTCAGCGTCAATCATGTCAGAACCATCTTGATCCATATGGCGACGCCACTGGTGGCCATCCATATTAAATACCTGATTCTGCTCGTTATGAGCCCCGAAGATATTGATCATTACCTGATCACCAGCATGAGCTTTCAGAGTCGGAGTTGCCGGGTCAGAATCCGCAGCGACACAAGCCGTGAACATATTACCCAGTTCACAACCTTCGTCTTCACGATAGATCCATGGCTCCAAACGATAGTTAACACCCGTCAGGCCCGCAACATTTTGCAAGTAAGGCATGAAAGATGTTCCAATGATGTTGTCTTCATCCTGAAAATACAAGGCGAAGTCACGGTAGTTATCGATATTCGCGTTTTCAGGGTAAGATTTGTCGACGATAACATCCGCTTTCCAGGAGTTGCCTAGGGAAATATCTTTCCCTGTCTCCGGATCACGATAAATCGAACCACGAGGGCCTATGATTATACCCCCGTACATACCATCACGAACGTTCGACGTCAGGTTACCAAAATCCCATAATAACGCACCATTGATTTTGAACCCAGGATGCGCATAGTACGTATAGGTTTTTGATTTACCTGGAGCCACCGTCTGATCGCCTGGGTTGTTGCCAACGTTGATTCCTTGAGAATCCTTAGGATCGAACGCCATGTTATTAGCATGTAAAGAGGCGTTACCTTTTTTCAGACGGTTGGTCAGCTTAACTTTGACACAATCGCCGATATTGGCACGCAGAGTCAGCGGGTGAGGCATACGTCCATCATCTGCTGCGAAGACTTTCAGGATTCGGTGCTCGTGATCGAGGTGAGGCATACGTCCATCATCTGCTGCCTGCTTCACTTCCCCTTCCAGAGCAAAAATCTTCGCACTGGCATTGGCGAGCAGAAGCTTACGTTCAAAGTCCACTTCGATCTCATCTTCGGCGTTGGGATGGAACTTTAGTGCCTTGTCAATCGCGACAACACTAAAGCTCTTAACGGGAGCATCTTTCGGACACAAAACCTTCTTAACTTTTTTCTTAAAGTCTTCATTGCCAGGAAGAATTTTCAGATCTTTCTGAGCACTATCATGCACGCGGATAATTCCCCAGCTACCTTCAGACAGCTTGGAAGTTCGCCCGTTATAGTACAGATAATCACCCGCCATTTGCTGAAAACCACCGGCTTTACTAGGCAGGTCATAACGCTCAGCAATTCCAACATGCAATGCATTTGTCACACGGGAATCCCGGTCATATCTTTCCGGCCGATAACCATGCCCTGATACGACAAAAGTGTGAGTCTCATTCTGCATACCTGCCAAAAGCCTGAAGACAATATTATCTCCTACATAAGCTCTCAACATGGGTGTGGAAGGATCACCATGTACCTTACTGCTGAACAGTTTGGAAGCGTCTTTGTTGCTTTTAAGTCTTGAGGCCAAAGAGGCGGCCCTGAAATTGAAAGCACCACCTGTCGTATGGGTTCCGCCATTCAACAGAGGAAAGGCAACATCCAGCATGTCAAGAGGCATCTGAAAGGAAATTGACTGACCCGCAGCGATCGCGTTCTCACGCGTCAAACCCGGCGGATTTCCCTCAGCCACCAACTGAGCAGTATGAGGAACGGTGTCACTCACCTGAGCAACTAATTCACGGAAACTTCCCTGCGTATTATAGCCAACAAGTTCGGTGCTATGAATGTCAGCCACCGGACCACTGCGAATCAGCTTACCGGTTTTCGGGTCGTGGTACGTGGAGCCCCAAGGTTCAGCAATCGTGGAACCAATACCTCCATGTGGCCAAGTGGTCGCACCGAAAGCATGGTCATGCCAGAATACCAAGCCCAGGTCAACATCCACCCACCAGCGATAACGCACATATTCGGTCGTAACGATGTGACCCTTTGCGTGCGCATGTGTCATTCCCTCAGTGAACTCAATAGTATATTTGCCGTCTTTTGCCGGGCCTTTATTCGGATCCGGCTTGATGCTCTTGATCCAACGTGCATCTTTGCCATTAGGAACTTCGATACCAACAATAATATCGGCTCCAACATGGTAAGTTGGTGAATGGTCCGCCATCTTAATCTTGATCGTAGTGTCACCCGGTTTCGTCGCCTCCAACAACTTGGCATTCATCGGAACCGGCATACCAACGTGATGTCCATCTTTCATCTTCTTGGTGAACTGCTTGTAAGACCTCATTGACTGATCATAGGAAAAACCAGTGATCACACCATCTGAAGCCTGATTGTCGAACTGGAAGAAATGCGGATGAATATTGACTTTGGACATCTGAAAGTTAGTAAAGTCATCATCATCCCATTCACTAGAAAGCAAAACATCCACACAATCATACACGTTGGCACGAATGACTAACGGAATAGCCTTTTTGGGATCTGCTTTTTTCTCAGCCATCTCCTCATCAATCACATAAATCAAACCGTACTTATCAATAACCGGCGGGGTTTCCCCAATCTGTCCGGTAAGCTCAATCGGAGTGTTGATGAAATGAAGGTTGTACTGCTTTCGTCCAGCACCTGCCGGGCAAAGACTCCAACGCCCCTGTTCACCTGGTTTTGCTGGAGCACTACTTTCGATATTTGGTCCAGTACGTCCACTACCGGATTCCGTTTTTGCGATGATTTCATCGTCCATCTGCAAGTGGAACGGCTCCAGCCAGGGAGCACCACCATGATGACGGGCAAACGGAACACGCTTACCAAAATGCGGGGTTAAATGTGGCCACGCCAGTTTGCCGTGCTGGTCAAACATGATCGGATGACGTTTGCCGGGATGCGGAGATTTATATTTTGGCCATTTAGTAACTGTTTCGCGCTCAGACAGGACCCGGTTGCCTTTCCAACCATAATCCAAAACAGAGCCGTCATACGCCTTGACCTGCTTGATCTGATCATCGTGGTGACCAGGTTGCCCTTGAGGGGGAAGCATATACTTCACCCAGTCCTTAATATTGACGACGGGGATTTCTTTCGACCAGTCGCTTTTCCCAGAACCGACAATCTTAAACTTCTTACCAAACCAGTCCATGGTTTTACCAACCAGTTTGTCTGAAGACTGCCCTTTAGGAATTCTTCCCTCGCGATCCGGAAGCTCTTTCAAAGGACGCATGATATCGGTACTCCCCGTCGGATAGTTGCCATCCTGTAGCACATTGTAAACCCTCCAATAGCCCCACATACCGGCTACATAATGATGTGCAACATGACAATGAAACAGGAAGTCACCAGCCAGACGCTGACAAAGACCAGAACCACATTCAGTTTCCAAGTCCATAACTTCTGAAGGACCGATTACTTGAACGTCAACACGGTCTGAAGTCGTTCGAATAACAGGATATTTAACAGGACCGTCATAACCCGCCGTGGTCAGGTTCAGCAACTGCTGAGACTCACGTTGCGGAGAACGGAGCCAGCGAATGGTTCCACCATGTGGATGATGAGAGTGAAACACTTCACCCCCTCCATGCACCAAACGGAACTTAGCAGGATCACCCAGATAAGAACGGGGAATCGTTGTTGGAGCATCTCCGAAGGTATAGGAACTGTAAGCCAGTGATTCATCTTCAAAGTGGAATTTCTTTTCCTGAACGGCCAGATTGTTGATGCCAAACGGCTCAGAACGGAAGTTCAGGGCGCGGGCAGAAGGACGGTAAGCATCCGTCTGCGGGTCTCGCTGAGGGATCATTTCACCATGACGGTTGAGAGGACGGAAAGACTCGTCACCCACTTCATGATACATCAGAGTAAATTCCCGGAAATCCTTGGCATCGTCATTAGTGATCATGGCCATCCAGCCATTTTCCAGCGGACCACCGGTCCAAGGGTCCAAGTAACGAGAACCTCTCGGCTCAACAACAAATGTCCCAATTAACCCCAGGGAGGAAGGATCACGGCCTGCATGATTCTGAATCATGTGACCGCCTTCCTGCTCATCAATAGGGATATACCACTCGTATTCCTGTTTCTCACCGGCCGCCACGATCGCACCTAGAGTGGCTGCTGTGTTGGGCTGACCAGAAGAGCTGATGATCATTGCAGAACCATTTATCTGAAAACCAGCATCCTCATCTTCCAGCTGGTTAGTAAAGCTTACGCGCACACACTCTCCTTGGTTAGCTCTAATAACCATAGGTTGAATAAGATCACCTTGAAGTCCATTGGAAACCGCACCGGGGTCCAGTTCGTCTTCACGGGCCGCCGCATTCTTTTCTTCTTCAGCACGAACTTTTTTAATGTCCTTGTCCAGAACATACATATACCCAGGGTAGTAATCACCCCACTGATTGAGAGTGATCTCTACGTTGATCGCGGAAATTTCATATTTTTTAACAGGAATATTACTGGGGCAGTGGGCGCCTTTATAAACCTTAACGGCTGCTTCTGTTGGCCCGAGGAGGTAGCTTTGGCCCAATTGATGCGCGGCCCAAGAGTCGTGAAACCCACCACCGGAAGAAGCCGGGCTAGCGTGTTCTTTAAGCTTGGATTTTAACTGGTCCATGACTTTCATCATGGTGTTATCCAGCTTTTTCTGATTACCACTCATGCCGGACATCAAGTCTTCATGATTGAGCTGATTTTCCAGCTTTTCCAGCCATGCAGGCTTATCTACTGCAACGTTACCTGAATTGTGATCGCCATGTGAATGCTCAGTCGAGATAGCGCCAGCCGGGACGCAAAGCCCCAAGGTCATAAGAACGACCGCAAACGCATACCAGTTTTTCCTTCTCTTTTCTTCGCCAAACATTTCTACCTCCTAGATAGATAGTGCGTCTAAAAATAGCTAAACAAAAGCCGTACGAATATTGTTTTTTCTAAACCTATACCGGCCCCCTCCACTCCTACATAATAGCAGGCCGGAAAATTTAACCCTTTATTTCAAAAGGTTTAGTAAGATTTCTGATTTAAAAGAAAGTATCTCCACAAACAAAATCCTTGCATTTTGGGTGCTCAATTTAACAAATTTAATTTCCCCTTACAAGTCCCAAATGAAACTTTTTATCATTCCTCCAAACCAGCAAAAAAACCCGGCTTCCTTTGTCAATTTTACCCAGTAACTGGTCAAATTCGGGCTGATTTGTCACAGCCTCTCCATTTATCTCGGTGATCAGATCCCCAGACTGCAATCCATTCAAACCAGCAGGACTCTTCGGATTGACATCGGACACCAGGACCCCATTGATCGGGTTCGTGCCCTTTCCCGGATTCACCACGCTGAACCCCAGTCCCGATGGACTCAGAGGCGGCGAGATGGTCAACTGAGCGGTTTTTTTCTTCCTCTCCAGTTTGACGGGCACCACCCGAGACTTGCCATCCCGCAAAATATCCAGATTGATGGTCTGCCCCGGTGTGATCGCACCAATCATCCTGATCATCTTGTTGGGTGAATCAATGTCCGATCCGCCAATCCTTAAGATAATATCGCCTACTTTGAGGCCCGCAAGATCAGCTGGGTCACCTTCAAAAACAGAGTTGATGGTGACCCCCTCGCCTTCCTTTCCATTCATACGTTTAGCAACTTCCTCCGTAACCGGGTCAATGCCAACGCCCAGCCAACCGCGATGTACCTCGCCATGCTCCACCAAATGCGCCACCACATGCTTGACTATATTGGACGGAATAGAAAAACCGATGCTCTGAGCATAATTGATGATCGCCGTATTGATGCCGATCACTTCTCCCTTGATATTCAGGAGCGGTCCACCACTATTGCCCGGATTGATAGAAGCATCAGTCTGCAAGAAATCTTCATAACGGGAAAGGTTAACGTTTTCCCTCTTCAGCCCGCTGATAATACCAAAGGTGGTGGTATCGTTGAGTCCGTATGGATTGCCTACCGCGACCACCAGTTGCCCGACCTGAACCTTACTGGAGTCGCCAAATTTAACTTCGGCCAACGGCACTTC
This sequence comes from Nitrospinales bacterium, assembly GCA_965263085.1. GTDB lineage: Bacteria > Nitrospinota > Nitrospinia > Nitrospinales > VA-1 > LS-NOB. The sequence goes on along the minus strand of OZ253582.1, from coordinate 130,690 downwards.
GGATGAAACATGAACCACCGCGAGATCAGTGTCTTCATCAATCGCCAACACTTCACCGATGATCTCTCGACCATCCTTAAGAGTCACCTTGATTTTGTTAACATTGCGCACGACATGACCGTTCGTGACGATGAGACCCTTTGCAGCATTATAGACAACGCCTGCCCCTCCATTGGCGGGTCGCTCCCTGTTGGGAAGTCCCTGCCCGATAGCACCTTTGGCAATGTAAGGAGACAGGCTAACAACCGCGGGACGTACTTGGTCTGCCAACTCCACCAACTCCTTTTCCACTTGTTGCAGAATCCCCGCTTCGCCTGAAAAAGGGATCACAAAAAACAGAGCCCCGCAAAATAAAATAAAATTCGCAGGGCGATTTTGAAAGAATTTACCGATCTTAGAAAAAAAATATTTCAACATTGAATTCCGTTTTGGATGGAAAGAGCCCGCTCTTTAATATTTTTTCACTTGCAGAGCTTGATTTTTCAGCACGACCATGAAAAAGTAAGGAACCACTATCTTATTATATTGCAGTTTATATAAACTATCCATTTCTCTGTCAAGTGGAACCCCGTTATGACGTTTCCATCCATTGATTTTGAAGCTAAATCTGCTGAAGAACTGTTGCTCTGGTGCATGGACCAATATAGCGTTGAAGCCGGACTGGCTTCCAGCTTCGGCATGGAAGACATGGTGCTCATCGACATGATTGCCAAGCTCAATGGCTCCCTCACCATCTTCACTCTCGATACCGGGCGACTTCACGAGGAAACCTATGAACTCATGGAACAGGTGCGATCCAAATATGGGCTGGAAATTAAAACCTATTTCCCCGACCGAGACAAAGTGGAAAACCTGGTTCAGGAAAAAGGCTTTTTCTCATTCCGTGAAAGCGTTGACAACCGCAAAGAGTGTTGCCATATCCGAAAGGTGGAACCGCTGAACCGAGCGTTGGGTGGACTGAAAGCCTGGATCACCGGACTCAGGCGGGCGCAAGGGGTCACCCGAACCGACATAGCAAAAGTTATGGAAGATGCGGATCACCCCCCATTAATAAAAATCAATCCGTTGGCAGAATGGACCGAGGAACAGGTGATGACCTATATTGCCGAACAAAACGTGCCCATCAACGCCCTGCATAAAAGAAATTACCCCAGTATTGGCTGTGCTCCCTGCACAAGGCCGGTGGAACCCGGCGAAGACATCCGTGCCGGGCGTTGGTGGTGGGAAAATCCGGAACATAAGGAGTGCGGCCTGCACACCAAGACGTAACCCGCTGGTCGCCTTCCTTCTTTGCTGTGGAAATTCCTGTTCTCTCTATCGTAGCACCAATATTGTTGCGGTTCTTGATGCGGGGCTTTGATGATGAGTTTATCGATAGACTGTGTCATACCCTAAAGCGCTATCTTAAGTCCTTCAAGCATAGCAACAAAGTCAATACACTCTACTTCTTCTTTTGAACAGATTAATGGAATTTTATAGTTACAAAGACTACTTGGTGATTCCCCCTGCGTTTTTTCAAAGGTGACAATCGTTTTATTTTGCTCACTTGCGTAAGCGATAAGCCTTATATCATTCTGGTTAGCACCTCTGGTTTCATGATTTATTTGATATTTACTCTCTAATTCTAAAGATTTATTTTCGACATGACCGACAATAGGTGTAGGGGCAAAAAGATTATCAAGCAACCACCTACGTAATGGATATTTTTTTCGTTTTTCTTCGAGGCTAAGTTTTGAATCAGCAGATGATATAGGGTCAATTTCATCAAAGATGGGCTTAACCAGAATTATATGTTCACGATTATTCGCTAGTTTTTCCCATAAGGTTGGAAATACCTTTTCGAGGTAAGTGACATTCCACGCAGTGATAAAAATATTGGCATCGACACAATAACCATTATTCACGTTTGCGCTCCGACCTTAAATACATCGGCTACGCGCTTCAACCCAAGAGCCTGACTAAGTCTGTGAAGACCTATTTCCTGATTATTATAGGCTTGAAAAAGGGCATTAACATAAATTTTACCGTACTGTTGTTGTACTTCTTTGGGGCGATTTCTTGCTGGCCCGCCTTTGTTTTCTTTGAGTTTTTTCTGTAATGTTTCGTATTCTTTTTGGAGTTTACGGTGCAAAGACGAGTATGAATCTTGATCGATAAGATTAATTTGTTTTAATCGTACCAACGCCATATAGGGACTTACTTTGAAAGGTTTTGCCAAGGCTTTAACCTCATCAAGGTTAGTTACTTGTGTTACCTCTTGCAGTATTTGTTTTTCTGGCATCAACAGATTACCAGCAAATTCATCACACCATTTTTCCATCACACGAGCGTTGTCACTCCAGCCGTCAATTGCGCTTTTATGTCGAAGCAAATGCCCTAATTCATGAAACAGAGTAAATGTTTGCGCCTTGCGTGCATCACTATTATTAATAATGATAACTGGCAAGATTGGATCATATAGTGCTAGCCCTCTGAAAAGCGATTTGTCTTTGTCTATATGCGACCAACCCTTGTATTTGTCGGTCATAAAAACAAATATACCTTTATCCTCTAGCCGCACCTTCCAATCAGAAAAATCAAAACTATCTTTTGTTGCTAACCACTCTCTCACTTTGTTTGCCGCTTCTACTGCAGATGTATTAGGTGCAATAGGCGATTGAAATGCTGCTACTGGCTCGCCCATATCTTGACGCAATTCAATAATATCGCTACGCAACGTTTCCACTCTAACCGTTAGACGGCGAACTTTGTAGTTATCAAAAACATTCGATTGTTCGTCGTTGGCAAATTGCCGAAAAGCAGGAACCGATTGGTCAAACTGGTATTGTTCTGGCAAAGAATCTGTAATAAATACCCAACGAGGAACCTCATAGAGTTTCCCCAGCGTATCTAGTTGCTTAAAAGTCGGTAACCGCTCTCCTGATTCAATACTGATAATTGATGCGACTTTTTTTTGCACATCATCAGGAGCAAGCCCAATCTGCTCGCGGCATTGACGCAGAATATCAGTATTAACTTGTTTTACGCGCATAGTCATTATTTAACCTCCATTACCCTTAAACTTTCAATACCTTGGTCATCTTTGCGCTCATTAGCCATTCATAAGGCAATCTTCTGCCAGTGGTTCCTTTAAATACGCTCTCAATTCCATTAGTCGAGACCATTCCGTCTATGTAATAAACCGCTTGATCCTCCGTATCAAACTTCTCCAATAATCCCACAATCCCTATCGTTTTCGCAACTTGCTTTTTCATGATAACCCTCATCAATTAACAATTCTACTTTACAGGTTTAAGTATATAATTCCCTAAATTTTTATACACGCTCACACCTTTTATTGAGTGGCCGCTCGCCGGTAACGATCCAGATCAGAAAAAATCCAGACGATGAATCGCAAGGTCGAATGACACACGGAGCGTAATTTTTTATAGCCCCGCTCACTCTCATTTTCGCGGAGGTCGGCGAAATATTGTCCTGTTTCGGCAAAGATCATCGGTAAAAACTTCACCGCCATCACCGAAACGGCAAGCAGGTCCCGGATAATCGGCAAACGTTGGCTCATAGGACCAAGGAGTTTATCCAGTCCGCCCAGCCAGTCTGCCGTCGTGCGCGCCAGCACCAGAGATATCAGGAGAATGTTCAGCAATCGTACGGAGGATTCCAGCCCTAACACCAACCCTTCACGCGAGATAGTTATGGGAACCCATGCAGGCAGATCAATATAAAATCCCGGTGTGAACAGAACAGGGAAAGTGGCAATGGCAAGAAAAAACCAGGCCATGCGCCGGATGAGCTGAAAAATTTCCTTGACAGGCACCCGTGCTATGAGGACCCCCAGCACCGACAGCAAGCCGACCAGAGTGAGGACCCCGTCATTGCCAATACCTGCCCCGAACAGCAGGAACAATGCGGCAATTATTTTAGTTTCCGGCTTTAAGTTGTGAAGAGCGCTATCACCCTCTACATAACCGCCATTTTTAGTGTCGTAGGTTTTCAATTGCTCATTGATCCTAAATTCGCGCTATGAAATGATACTACCCTATGAACTTCAAATTTATTGACCATGCCTATTATAGATAAAACCTGTCAATTTGTGGAGCAGAAGCTCACCGGCGACGGGTCCGGCCATGACTGGTGGCACATCTACCGCGTGTGGAATCTGGCAAAAAATATCGCCGAGCAGGAGGAAGCGAATTTGCTCATCGTTGAGTTGTCCGCCTTGCTCCACGATATTGCCGACTGGAAGTTTCATAACGGTGACGACACCAAAGGCCCACAAATGGCGGAACAGTTCCTTATTAAAAACCAGGTGGAGCATGAAGTGATTGACCCTGTCGTTGAAATCGTCGCTACAATCTCTTACAAAGGCGCGGGGGTTGCCACTCCCATGAAAACACTTGAAGGTGAAGTGGTGCAGGATGCCGACCGGCTTGACGCCATCGGGGCGATGGGCATCGCCCGCGCTTTTGCTTATGGCGGGAACAAAAACCGTTTGATGTATCATCCTGATGAAAAGCCAGTCATGCATCAGAGCTTTGCAGATTACAAAAAAGGAGAAGGGCACACCATCAATCACTTTTATGAAAAACTGCTTTTACTGAAAGACCGCATGAACACGGCCTCGGCTAAACGGATGGCAGAAGGAAGGCACCAGTTCATGCAAACGTATCTGAACCAGTTTTATGAGGAGTGGGATGGAAAAGCTTAAAATTCTGCATAAGGCCTCGGATCTGATTAAAAAGTCAAAACGCACACTGTTCTTAACCAGCGCGGGCATGAGTGCCGACTCCAACATCCCAACGTTCCGAGACAAGGACGGTTATTGGAAAAATTTCCCGCCTTTTAAGAATAAAGGCTTGGAAGCGCAGGATCTGGCCAGTCCCTGGGCATTCCGTAATGAGTTGCCGCACGCATGGGCCTTTTATGAATGGCGACGCCGAAACGCGCAGGAAAACCAACCGCATGAAGGTTACCGGATCATCAATAAATGGCTCGAGGCTCAGGATGGGTTCATCCACACCACTAATACCGATGGTTTGCATCCGCGGTCGGGTTGCCCTGAAGACCGCATCCTTGAGGTTCACGGCTCCATGTGGCGACTGCAATGCCTCAACACCTGCACCTACCAGTTCTGGGAAGAGCTTTCAGTTCCGCTTTGCGATCTCGATACGGGTACGATGAAGGCCTCCAATTATCCAACTTGCGGAAGTTGTCGGGGCATCGCCCGCCCTCATATCTTAATGTTTGGAGATGGAGAATACACAGGGCACCCGGAGCAGGAAGAAAATTTCAAGAAGTTTGTGCGGGAACCTATCGACCTGATAATTCTGGTCGGCAGTTCGGGGGCCGTCCCCACTAATGACTACATCGCAGTTCATTTTATGGAAAAGGGAACTCCTGTCATCAACATCAATTTGGACTCATCCAGCAATCGCATTATCAATACGGATTTATTTATTGAGATGAAGGCTCAGGAAGCCTTTACAGAGCTGGACCGCATCTCCTTTGGAAACAGTGGTTGAATCCAACCTCACCTCCGGCCTGCATTAAATGGCAGGTTTTATATTTCCGTGAGTTCACAATTTATAGTATCCTCATTCCGCTAGTTGCGGAGGTTCTCCGCGGGATTCTTTGCCGATATAACTTTTCCCGAATCAGGAGTTTAATATGCGAATCGTGCTTTTGGCATTAATAGTTTTTTTGATCCAACCGATTCCTTCATTTGCCAAATGTAAGCAAGCCGACATTTGTGCAATGATAAAAAAGATGGATCACTTCTCTATTCTGAACGCATGCCCAGGCTCAGCGCCTATGCTTAAAGAGTGTCGGAAAGTCACCGCAAGTGTTCTTGAAAAGCTTGCCAAGCCCAATTTTGTCGACAACGGTGATGGAACGGTAACAGACACCGTGAACAAACTGCGTTGGATAAAAAAAGGTATTATAAGTAAATTAAAATTAAAAGATGCCAAGGCTTATGCGGAGGCAGAAACTTTTGCTGGAAGCTCAGATTGGCGCCTGCCAGCTCTGCCAGAATTAAAAACTCTTATCTATCCTGAGCGGGTCATCAACACCAGCGGCAAAAAAGCCTGGATCAACCCTATCTTTGATGATGGTCTTGGCCATTACTACTGGACCACAACCACCTGCGACAAGTTGTCGGTCATAGAAGACCGTTACCAGAAAAAAATATGTCAGCAAGGAGAATCCGCCGCATGGCTGGTGCATTTTAACATCAACGCCGTCTTCTGGTTCCACACCAGCGAAGAGAGGCCGCATGTCTGGCTGGTGCAGAATGTGGAATAAGCAGAGCCCCCTTGCTCCGGCCACGCATTTGAGAAAAACCTTTTCCTGTTTGACTGAAATCCAGAGGAAAAAAGAATCCTCACCCCTCTTTTCCTCATCCACATACTGAACCGCTTTTATTTAAGAAACCCAAGCCAAAGTTTTGACTCTTTGACGGACTACCCTAATTTAAATTTTCAAAACCGCTTTATCAAGCTGGGGCCGGAGTTTTATCAAGCCAAAACTCCAGACCTGGTGACCGACCCCTATCTGGTCGATTTTTCTCCCTCCGCCGGGCAATTGATAAACCTGCCGCCTGAAGCTGGAAAGAGCAGTGACTTTCTCGAGCGTTTTAGCGGAAACCGGCCGATTGAGGGTGCCGAGCCCTTGGCTATGGCTTATTCAGGACACCAGTTTGGCTCTTACAATCCCAGACTGGGGGATGGGCGCGGGCTCCTGCTGGGGGAGGTACAAAACCAAAATCAGGAAATATGGGACATTTACCTGAAGGGCGCCGGTCCCACCCGCTTTGCCAGAGGCTTTGACGGAAGGGCAACCCTCAACTCTTCCATCCGCGAACATTTGGCAAGCGAAGCTTTAAACGGACTAGGAGTTCCCACCACCCGGTCATTAGCCGTCATTGGAATTCGCGAACTGATCTACAGGCAAAAACCGGAGTTAGCGGCAATATTAGTCAGGCTCTCCGACTCACATATCCGCTTTGGCAATTTCGAGTTTTTTCATTACACCGGGCAGGGAAAAAATGTGGAACGGCTACTGGAGTTTTCCATTCAAAATTATTATCCGGATATTGTCGAAGAGTCCGACCGCTATCGAATATTTTTCCAACGTACCGTGCAACGCACCGCAAAACTTATCGCAAAATGGCAAGCGGTAGGGTTCATCCATGGCGTGATGAACACTGACAATATGTGCATCACCGGCACCACTTTTGACTACGGCCCTTATGGGTTTATGGACCGTTTTGTTCCCAACCACACCCCCAATCATTCTGACACGCATAGTCGCTACGCATACAACCAGCAACCTGAAATCGGATTCTGGAACCTTAACAAGTTAGCAGAAACCCTCGTCGCTCTGATTGGTGCTGAAAACCTGGAAGAAGAGATGAAACAATACCAACCGCTTTTCAATCGCTTCTATCGCGAAGAAATCGGTAAAAAACTAGGACTGGGGATTCTGGACTCGGAATTCACGCAACTGGTTCAGAGAATGTTTCAACTACTCCATGACCAGCAACTTGACCACACCAACTTTTTCAGGTTTCTCGCGAACCACCCGGCGAACGGTAGCGATGGCGAGTTAAAATCGTGGCTGAGCCAATATCTTGTACTGGCCCAACGCGAAGGCATAAGCCATGAAGAACGAAAAGCGCAAATGGACTCCATCAATCCCAAGTTTATTTTGAGAAATCATTTGTTGCAAACGGCTCTGGATAAAGCACTCAAGGAATCAGATTTTTCTGAAATCGCACGCCTTAGAATCCTTTTAGAAAATCCGTTCCAGGATCAACCAGAAATATTTGAGAAATACAGTATCGATGCCGAGCACTACGCCCAGGATACTCCGGAAAAATTTCTCTGCCGACAAACCAGTTGTTCAGCATAACAAGGCAACCTCACAGGTTGCAGAAAGGAAGCAATGATTCTGTTAGACGGAGAAATCACCGAAATTAATACTCCCCCCAATAAAGCCGACCAGTTTCGCGAACTCACCATCTGGGTTCCTGAAACAGGAGAGCATGTGGAGTTGACATGCTACATTCATGAACTCCAAAAGGCTGGCTTGGAAGAAGGAAACAAAATTTCCATCAAGATTGAAAAAAAATTCGACGTCGATTCTCTGACTCGCGACCTGCTGAAACCTCAATAGCGCCAAGCAATGCAAGCGTGGCTTTTGGTTTTCCTTCTTGGTAATATAAAGGAGTTCTCGTTGCTGAATAAGCCCTGAAACCAAAGTTTATGAGCAAAACAAAAGAACTCGGCGAATTTGAGCTCATCCATCGTCTTTCTTCACACCTGAAGTTCCGCGCACCAGATTCTGTTCTAGGTATCGGCGATGATTGTGCGGTTTACCCAGTCAAATCAGGATGCTATGAGGTCATCTCCACAGACGCTCTGGTTGAGAACATCCATTTTAAACTTTCCACCACAACCCCTGAGGCTCTGGGGCGAAAATCTCTATCTGTCAGTCTCAGTGACATTGCGGCAATGGGGGGGACTCCAAAAAGGGCGCTGGTGACATTGGGAATCCCAAAAAAGATTTCAGTGTCTTTTCTTGACAGGCTGTATACTGGATTCAACGAAGTGTGCAGTCAGTTCAAGGTGGAGCTTGCTGGTGGAGACACCGTTTCCTCGCCAAAATGTTTCTTTATAAATATTGTAGTCATGGGTGAAGCAAAACGCGTTTTCACCCGCCGAGGTGCCAGGCCGGGTGACCTCATTTTCGTAACAGGGACATTGGGTGATTCAAGTCTGGGATTAAAACTGCTCAACAAGAAAAAACAGGGTGATCATAAATTCCTGATTGAGAGGCACCTGAACCCAACTCCAAGAGTTCATGAAGCCAACATTCTGGCTCGTTCCAGGATAAATATCACATCAATGATAGATATCAGTGACGGTCTGGTTCAAGATCTTTACCATATTTGCAAAGCCTCCAAAGCAGGTGCGCGGATTTACGAAGAGTGGTTACCAAAATCTCAGGAGTTTTCACGTACATGCAGTGAGAGTTCAATCTCCCCTCTCCCATTTCTTTTGAATGGTGGGGAAGATTATGAATTACTGTTTACTTTGCCTGCTGATGGTGTTAAAAATTTAAACAGGCAGTTTTTAAAGGCTAAAATGCTTGTTACGCAAATCGGGGAAATCTTACTCAAACCTAGGAAAATATCACTGAAAATGAGAGATGGAACAGCGAAGACCCTTCCGGAGTCAGAAGGCTTCAATCATTTTTAAGTTGAACGACGATGGTTTCCCTTCCCCGATGAGCAAATTGCCAAATCGAGTTACCATGCAACTCGGTTCACAGGCATCAGCTAAGCTTGAGGTTTCTTAAAAACTTTGGACGATTCATTATTACCCCGTTCACTACTACTGTTGTTTTTACTTCTGTGTTCGGCTTTTTTTTCAGCCTGTGAGGTCGCCTATTTTTCTCTAAACTCTCTTCAACTGAATGAGATGTCAGAGAAAAAAGGACGCATGGGCCGAATTGTAAATTCCCTCCTGGAAAAACCACGCGAACTGCTCATCACCATTTACATCGGTAATGAGTTTGCCAACATTGCTATTTCCGTCGTCATTACTTCCATTGCCATCAGCATTTTTGGAAACATCGGTGTGGGCATCGCTATTGGACTCAGCACTTTGTTCCTGCTTATTTTTGGCGATATCATCCCAAAGAGCATTTCAATAAAATTTGCCCAACCCTACGCCTTGTTTTCGGCATATCCTTTAAAAGCCTTTGCCAGACTTGTTCAGCCTGCCCAGAAACTGTTCTCCATCTGGACAGAAAAGATCATTAGATCTATGGGAATTTTGCCGCATAGCGCTAAAGAATCCCCCATCACTGATGAAGAGTTCCGAGCCATGGTTCAGGTGGGAGAAGGGGAAGGTGTTATTGATTCCGATGAAAGAGAGTTGATCCAAAATGTTATCGAGTTTGGTGAAACCACAGTAGCGGATATCATGACCCCTAAAATAGATATGTTCACTGTAAATATTGAAGACAGCCTGGATGACATCCTGCCTCGGATCATAGAGAATTTTTATTCCCGTGTTCCCGTATATGGAATGGGCGAGGAAGGTATTTTAGGAGTCTTGTTCACCAAAGACCTTACACGGCATAAACATTTACCTAGAGAAAAAATTAACTTAAAAAGCATTCTGCATCCCACTGTTTCAGTTCCTCAGTCAAAAAAAATCAAAGAACTGCTGGAAGAATTCAGGAGGCTGAAAAGACATATGGCTATTGTCCTGGATGAATATGGAAGCGTCTGCGGGCTGGTCACACTGGAAGATATCATTGAAGAACTGGTCGGAGAAATTGACAGTGAAATGCGGCAGGATGAACTCCCGCTAAAGAAACTAGATGAAAACCATTATCGCATTACCGGCGCGTATAGTCTGGCAGAATTCAACGAAAGTTTTCAGAGCGATCTGCCAGAGAACGATTATGACACAGTGGGTGGCTATGTTTTCGGGCTCTTTGGCCGGATTCCCCGATCAGGCGAATCCACCACCATTGATAGGTTCAAATTCCGTGTCGAAAAAATGAAAGGTTCCAGGATCCTGAATCTCTACCTTGTCCTGATGAGCCCCCGTCCAACGCTGGATAAAGAGCAAGCTGAGGCCTCTGAAGACTAATGGACTTCGCGACAACACTTACAATTGTATTACTGGGAGTACTCCTGGAAGCATTTTTTTCTGGTTCAGAAATCGGCATGGTTTCTGTAAATCGGATAAAAATGAAGCAACTTACCGAGGATGGAAATTCGGCAGCCCGATCCATCTTGAAGTTACTGGACAATCCCGAACGACTCTTTACCACAACCTCATTGGGAACCAATTTGACGATGGTGGTCAGCACAGCAGTTTTTACAGCGTTCATGGTCACCCAATTTGGAGATTCTGGCGAATGGATGGCGATGTTAATTCTTTCGCCCTTGATATTTTTTGTGGGCGAAATCATCCCCAAAGTTATTTTTCAGCGCCGGGCCGATTCCCTCATGTTACTCATGATTTATCCGCTGGTTTTTTTCTATAAAATTCTGTCCCCATTTACATCATGGTTATCGAAAGCATCGGCGAAATTCACCCGTAGAGTACAGCTAGCCTCCACAGACGAGCATAAGACTTTCAGCCGGGATCAGCTTCGAGGGGTATTAAGTCTGGAATCACAGACCGTAAATTTAGGGGTGACGGAAAAGAAGATCATTCACAATATTTTTAATTTTGGAGAACTTCGAGTAGAACATTGTATAGTGCCCCTTATTCAAATGAGTGCCATAAAGGATACCGCTACGATGCAGGAGGCGCATGATGTCGCGAACGATTCCGGCTTTTCGCGAGTTCCCGTTTTTCATGAGAAAATGTATAACCTGATTGGAATTTTAAACACCTTCGACCTTTTAGACCAACCTGTTGACGACACTCCTATCGCCAGTCTCATCCGGCCAGCCTATTACATTCCCCCCGGCAAAAAAATTGACGACCTGCTCAAGGAACTTCAGCAAAGAGGTTTGCACATGGCCATCGTGGTGGATGAATATGGAGGGTGTATCGGATTGATAACCATCGAGGATATGCTGGAAAAAATTGTCGGGGAAATCGAAGATGAATACGACAAATCCGAAAGAGCCTACAAGCCCTATGCAGACGGGGGATATCTCGTGGAAGGAAGCACAGAAATAAGTGTGCTCAACGACACCCTCAACTGGGATCTTCCCAGTGGGGACTTCGAGACCCTTGCGGGCCTGGCCATTGATCGGCTGGAAAGAATTCCGAACTCCGGAGACCAGGTTGTGGTTGGTTCATATCGAATAACCGTTAAAGAAGCCAGCAAGCGAAAAATCCAATCCCTAATCATCCGTAAACTGGATCCACCACATGGAGTTGACACTAAAGGAAAAACTCCAGCCTCTTAAAATTTTCCAGCCTTTTCCAGTTCCTGATAGGCCAACTGAATCTCAAGAAACTTCTGGTGGGCTTCATGAATAACCCCTTCATCCTCAGTGGCAACCCGGTCTGGATGGTACTGGCTGGCCAGTTGCCGGTAGGCTTTTTTAATTTCATCACTCGAAGCGTCGGAAGAAAGTCCCAATATATGGTAAGGGGTTCTAAAAGGTTGCAGTGAATATTTCTCTCTGATTTCGTTATGTTGATCGTACGACAGCCCCAACACCAGTCCGACTTTTTTTATCAGCGATTGTGTTTCTTCATCCAGGATATTCTCAATTAAAATGATTTGGTAGCATAGGGCGAGGAGCAAAAGATTATAATTGCTCTGGCAGGATTTTTTATATTCATCTACAAACCGTTCAATATCCGGTTTTTTGGATTGAACTTCCTTGATCAATCGATCGAGTGATTTTAAATCCTCCTGATCGTAGCCCAGGTTTTTCATGAAAAATTTATGAATGACCCTCACTTGTTTCGAGCTCAGTGCTCCCGACTCCATGGCCACCCGTGTTAAAATAACAACCAGACACGTTATAAATTCACCCTGATGAACAATGCCCAGTAAATTTTTCGGCGATTTTTTCTGGAGTTTTTTACCTAAAAAATATTCAATGGTACCACCAATCACAGCACCCAAAGGGCCACCACGTAAAAAACCCAAACCCGCACCTGTCCACCATGACATATAAAATTCCCCAATCGCAAAATAAAAACCGACACTGTACCACAAACAAGGCCATGCATCCCCTTGCCAGAAAGCTCAGAATATGAGGATGGCAAGCATAATTTAAAAACAACACGCTGGAGGAAACCGTTAATGGTCAAGCACATTGTTATGTTCAAACTGGCAGAAAAAAATCAGAAAAACATGGATCAAGCTATCGCCGCCCTCAACAGCCTGAGAGAGAATATTGAAACTTTAAAGTTTTTAGAACTGGGAACTGATTTTTTAGGCTCCGAGAGAAGTTATGATATCGTCATTACAGCCTTTTTTGATGATCGCGAGGGTTTAAAAATATACGCAGGCCATAAAAACCATTTACCCGTTGTAGAGGAAATGCGCTCCCTCTGCTCCTCGTCAATTGTCGTGGATTATGAAACCTGATAGCATTAGTTGTCTCAGTAGAAAGCAATTTTTTATGCCCTCTGGATAAACAAATTGTTGTACTTTATTCCCCCAAGTGCTAAAGTTCAGGGAATTTTTACCCAGCTTCAGGTAAAATGCAAAGGTTTTTAAGTTATCTGTCCGAATGAGTTCAGTATAAAATTCCCAAATATAGGAGCTTCGGCGATGGCAACGAAAAAAAAGGCGGGGAAAAAGAAGGCTACAGTTAAAAAGAAAGTAAAGTCCAAGAAAACCGCAAAACCTTCAAAGAAGTCGGCCAAAAAGAAGACTACAGTTAAAAAGAAAGTAAAGTCCAAGAAAACCGCAAAACCTTCAAAGAAGTCGACCAAGAAGAAGACTACAGTTAAAAAGAAAGTAAAGTCCAAGAAAACCGCAAAACCTTCAAAGAAGTCGACCAAGAAGAAAGTTACGAAAAAAACTGTGGCTAAAAAAGTACCTCCAAAAAAGAAGACCCAAGGTTCAAAAAAAAGTGTTAAACCGGGCAAGTTGCGGCAGGTCAGACAAGAACACCCTCAACTGGACCCTGTGACTCTTAAAATCCGTGCGCGGCTTATTGAAAGCCAGGCCGAATTATTGAAATTGATTCAGGCTTCACAGACTGTGGAACGCAATGCTGGAGATTTGACCTTCAGCAACGAAATTGACCTTGCCTCAAGCCTTGAGGGGAGGGAAATGATTTTTCAATTGACCAGCAGAGATCGCAATGAGCTTAAGTTGATTGAAGAAGCGTTATTCAGAATAAATAACGGTAATTACGGGAAATGCGAATCCTGCGAAAAGAAGATTACCTTGAAGCGTCTGCAAATTATGCCGTTGACCGCTTTATGTATTGAGTGCCAGGAAACCGCCGAGAATCTTTAACCTTTACCTGCCATGGCACTTTTTGTATTTCTTACCGCTCCCACACGGGCAAGGATCGTTCCGCCCAACCTTTTCTTCATCCCGCCGAACCGTTACCTGTTTTTCTGAAGCACCCGAGTCTCCCCGGTGCTCCACAACCCGCTGAGGCTTACTAATCAGTTCCTCCGGCATCTCCACTTCCTGATTAACCTGAACCTTGAACAAATATTCCGTGGTTTCTTCTTTAATCCGTGTCATCATATTACTGAACAAATCAAAGCCTTCCTTCTTATATTCCGTCAGAGGATTTTTCTGGGCATAACCCCGCAAACCGATCCCTTCTTTGAGGTGATCCATTCCTAACAGGTGATCTTTCCAGAGTCCATCAAGAATCTGAAGCATAATGACTTTTTCGACATGGCGCATGAATTCAGGAGCAATGCCTGCTTCTTTTGCCTCATAGGCCTGAGTCACCGCCTCTATAACGGCATCATGAAGCTTTTCCTTGTTACAGTTTTCTAACTCCAGCTTTGTGTTCCCTTGAAGGAGCAGTTCGTGCTCGTCGGATTTTTCAATGTGAACCGCAAACTGTTTTTCCAGCAACTCGTTCAAAGCTTCAATATCCCACTCTTCCGGATATATCTTTTCAGGGGCGATATCATCCAGTGCATCACCCACTACCTCATCCGCCATATCCAGCAGGATTTCTTTTCCATTTTCCGTATTGATAATTTCTCGACGCAAAGCATAGAGAACCTCCCTTTGGCGATTCATAACATCATCGTATTCCAAAAGGTGTTTGCGAATATCAAAGTTATGGGCTTCTACTTTTTTCTGCGCATTGGCAACCGCTTTCGAGATCATGGGATGCTCAATGGGTTGCCCCTTTTCCATTCCCAATCGAGCCATCAAAGGGGAAATTTTATCAGATCCAAAAATACGCAGTAAATCATCCTCAAGACTGAGATAGAAACGAGAAGAGCCCTTATCCCCCTGCCTTCCAGAACGGCCTCGTAACTGGTTATCAATACGTCGGCTTTCATGGCGTTCTGTTCCGAGAATATGAAGACCGCCCAATTCCGGGACGCCCTCACCTAAAACGATATCCGTACCTCTTCCAGCCATATTCGTCGCAATGGTCACAGCTCCGGGTTGCCCGGCATCGGCAATGATCTCAGCCTCTTGTTCATGATGCTTGGCATTCAAAACGCTATGTTTGATGCCCGCTTTTTTCAGCTTCTTACTTAAAAGTTCTGATCTTTCGATAGATATCGTACCCACAAGGACAGGCCTTTTTATGGCATTCAGCTCGCGGATCTCTTCGATGGCCGCATCAAATTTTTCCATTTCTGCTCGGTAAATCATGTCTGGATAATCTTCCCGAATCATAGGCTGGTTGGTGGGGGCAACAACAACTTCGAGTTTATAAATCGAGCTGAATTCTTCTGCTTCCGTATCTGCCGTTCCAGTCATACCTGCCAGTTTTTCATACATACGAAAATAGTTTTGAAAGGTAATGCTTGCAAGGGTCTGGTTTTCGTTTTCAATTTCTACTCCCTCTTTTGCCTCCAAAGCCTGATGCAACCCATCGCTGTAGCGCCTTCCCGACATCATGCGCCCCGTGAACTCGTCGATAATAACGACTTTCCCGTCCTTCACCACATAGTCCACTTCATTTTTGAATAGCCCATGTGCTTTAACCGCCTGATTAAGACAATGAAGTGTTTCAATATTTACCGGATCGTACAGGTTCTCTATATTCAACAATTTTTCCATGAGAACAACACCTTCATCCGTCAAGGAAGCCGTCCTAGCCTTTTCATCAACCAGATAATGTTCTACTTTTTTCAGCTTGGGGGTGACCTGGTTCACCGTATAATATTTTTCAGTAGACTCCTCCGCCGGACCAGAAATGATCAAAGGGGTTCGGGCTTCATCAATCAAAATACTATCAACCTCATCCACAATGGCAAAGTTCAGTTCGCGCTGAACCATTTGATCCTTCGAGAACTTCATATTGTCGCGAAGAAAATCAAAGCCGAATTCATTATTTGTGCCATAAAGCACATCAGTAGCGTAAGCGGTCCTCCTCTCGTCCTCAGGAATATCGTGATAGACCGTGCCCACAGACAAGCCTAGAAATTTGTAGACCTTTCCCATCCACTCGCTGTCACGGGTGGCCAGATAGTCGTTGACCGTCACAACATGTACACCCTTCCCTGTTAAGGCGTTCAAGTAAACCGGTAAGGTCGCCATCAGGGTTTTCCCTTCACCCGTTTTCATTTCCGCTATTTTGCCTTCATGCAAGACCACTCCACCTATGATCTGCACATCAAAATGACGCATTTCAAGCGTCCTCCAACTAGCCTCGCGGACCACAGCAAATGCTTCGGGCAGAACCTCTTCCAAGGTAGCGCCGTTAGCCAATTTGCCTTTCAACTCGGGGGTTTTGGCTTTTAGTTGGTCATCAGAAAGTGCCTTGATCTCATCTTCGAGTGCGTTCACCGCATCTACATAACTCTGAATCCGCTTAATCTCGCGATCATTACGGGTACCCACTAATTTTTTGATTAAACCAAGCACCATCTTAAATCCTGAATATTAATTTATGTTTGGAATTTAGAATAATAACACTATGGGAAATCTCAGACCCTGACCATCAAGGCTTATCTCTAGCTCTTTTAAGGATGCCTGCAGAAAAGTTCGGGGTTATCGGGTGGGGAAAAGATAACTGGAAACATGGCGATTCAATGACCGCCAAAAGACGACCTATTCTTCTAAAATGTAATTCTTGGGACTGACCGGCACGCCCTTATGCAATACTTCATAATGGAGATGAGGCCCAGTGCTCCGCCCAGTATTTCCAACCAGCGCAACCATCTGTCCTCGCTTTACACGGTCTCCCACTTTAACCAGATGTTTGGAATTATGACCATAACGGGTAACAATGCCATAACCATGGTCAATCTCAACCAGGTTTCCATATCCACGTCCTCTCCCTTCAACGACCACAACACCATCCGCGGTGGCACGCACAGGAGCACCGCTTCGGGTTGCAATATCCCAGCCATCATGTTTTTCCCTTAGACCTGTAAAAGGAGATTTTCGAAAACCAAACCCAGAGGTCAGCCAACCGCGAGTCGGCCAGATCGAAGGGGTTGAAGAAAGCAAAGATTTTTGATTCTTAAAAAAATCATCCAACTCCTGAAAACTAATGCTCTGAATTCTGGCCTGCCGACTTAAACGATCCAGACCATTAGACAAACGCTCAGCCATATCGGCCACACCTCGGTCCATAGCTGTCGTGAAGCTGTTCGTGCTCAACCCATAAGGTCCGCCAGCACCCCAGTTTTTCTCAACGGATTTTGGGGAATCCTCCAAAGCCGTAATGACCCGGAGCTTTTTTTCAAAACGGGCCAGCCGGACCATCTCTGCCTCAAAGTTTTTTACCTCATGGGTAAATTTTTCTACCTGTATTTTGCTGATTTTCGAGTCGCGGAGGAGTTTTGCTAACTCAACTTCACTACCTTGCAGGCGCAAATACTGCTGAGGGAAATAAAACAAAGAACCCAAAACCCCTATAAAAACAACAAAAGACACCAAAATCCCAAACTTTACAAAACGTTTCGGCAGGTGCAGTTTTTTACGGGAGCCAGACGCTCCAAGGAAAACTACTATGGTTACATCATCATCGCGCACACCGTCTCCTTGGTAGAGTTACAAATAAGTGTAATCCTACATAGTTTATTTCTTAAGTCCCTTATTTGTCAATCATTAAATCCTACGCCAAAAGCGAAATAAACACGAAAAAGTAATCTTTTTAAGAGTGTCTTAATAAGCCCGCAACTCTTTAGATTTTATTTTTTCTCGAGCCTGAATGTGATCTGGGTTGACCGACAACACCCGTCTGAAAAACCCCTGAGCTTTTTGGATATTTCCATTTTCTTCATAGAGCAAGCCAAGACTGAATAAAGCAGGCACCTGTCCATTGATATCGCCAATTTGCCGGTAAATAATCAGCATTTTTTCAAAACCGGCAATCGCTCCGGTTAAATTTCCTTTGTTATAATCATTAAATGAATCTTGCCGAATCGACCGGGCGATCACCTTTCCATAGCCCCAGGCCAAAGGCTGGCCTTCCTCTTTTAAAGAGTCATTATATTCCATTTCAAACCGTTGCCCTTCGCCCATCGTTGCAAAAATATTCTTCAGATTGAAAAAAAACATCAACTGTTTCGGGTCGGTTCCAATCGCAGTTCGCACTTTTCCCAGCGCTTCCTGAAAGTGTTTACCCTTAACAAGAGAAGCCGCCCAGTTATTCCAAGCCATGCCATTTTCCGGGTCCAATTCTGTCGCCTGCTTAAAGAACTCTTGAGCTTTCCGATCTTCATTCTTTACATAATACAAATAACCCAACGCATACCAAACCGCGGAAGAGTTTTCATGAGACCTGCGATATTCATTCAAAAACTCCTCCGCTTCGTCCAGAACCTCGATGCCTTTCCAAGCCTTCACCATGCCGCGGAAAGTAGAACTGAGATCAGTCTCATCCTTCAAAACCGATTTATAAATTCCCAAAGCCTCTTTAAACTTTCCCTGGGATAAATAAAAATCAGCCTTGGCTTTTGCGGGCAACTGAAAACTATCGGGATGAGGTTGAGTCTCCGCGTGCAAGGGCCAGAGCATCAGCAATAAAAACATCGGCAGAGAATAAATCATAGGCCTTATTAAGTCCATCTGTGCGAGGAAACCTTGCGATTAAAAAGGAGGTTCAAAGCTTGCGGAGTCTGCTTCGGGTGGAACCTCTACACGAGGGCTTTTAGCATAGAAACGTGTGTGCTCTTTTTCAAAATGTAAAAACGCATCACCAATGGGACCGTTTCTTTGTTTGCGAATCAGAATATCAGCTTTGCCCTGATCGGCTGATTCGGGGTTGTACACGGCATCGCGATAAATAAATATGACCACATCCGCATCCTGCTCAATGGAGCCAGATTCCCGAAGATCCGACAAGAGAGGCCGTTTATCCGGACGGCTCTCAACAGCACGACTCAATTGGGAAAGTGCCAGTATCGGGATATTGATCTCTTTCGCCAGAGATTTGAGGCCTCGCGATATTTCGGAAACTTCCAGTTGTCGACTTTCGCTTTTCCCCCGCCCCTGCATCAATTGCATATAGTCCACAACAATCAGTCCGAGAGGTTGTTCTGCGGCAAGTCTGCGGGAACGGGCGCGTATATCCAGAACTGACAAAGCCGGGCTGTCATCGATGAACAGTTTGGCTTCTGCAAGCTCTCTGCCTGCATCATTCACCTTGGGCCAATCACTCTTAGCCAGGTAGCCGGTACGAACTTTAGAAGAGTCCACCTTTGCCTTGGAGCACAAAAGCCGTAGCCCCAACTGTTCCTTGGACATTTCGAGACTAAAAAAAGCTGTGGGAGTTTTTTTATCTAAAGACACATAGCGGGCGATATCGAGGGCAAAACTGGTTTTACCCATACTGGGCCGTGCCGCCAGAATAATCAAATCGGAATTTTGGAAGCCCGCTGTCATGCGATCCAAATCGTCAAACCCCGAAGGCACGCCGGTAACCAGCCCCGGTCGCTGGGCAAGCTTTGCCAGGTCCGACAAACTCTTCTTAACAATATCGGGCAGTTTGAAAAAACTTGGTTTGGTCCTTTTTTCAGAGATTTCAAAAATGGACTGCTCAGCTTTATCAAGCAAGATGTCCACATCATCGTTGCCGGTGTAGCAACTGGAGGCAATCTCTGTAGCGGTTTGAATCAGGTCACGAAGGATTTTTTTTTCGCGGAGGATTTTAGCGTGGTGGACCACCGCAGTAGAGGTGGGCACAAAATCTTCAAGGCGAGCCAGGTATTCGATACCCCCCACCTCTTCCAGCTCATTATTTCTTTTGAGTTTCTCTCCCAGCGCAAGAACGTTTATCGGCTCATTGCGTTCAAACTGTTCCTGCATCACAGAAAATATTTTTTTATGAGTGGACTTGTAAAAGTCCTCGGCACTCAGAATTTCAAGAGCTTTAGCGATCGCATCTTCGGAGTGCAGGCAAGCCCCCAGAACACTCTGTTCTGCCTCTTTGTTATACGGAGGCAAATTGTTCAGAGAAATGTCGAAATTATCGGCCATAATTCTTTCAGGGTGAAGGCTCGGGCTTTTTTACTATTCTTTGCTTCCCTTCCCTTTAACTTTCGGCGCGTGTTCGGGAGCCACCGCAACTTCCTGCTTCCCTTCAACAACGAGTTTAATTTCCGCCGTCACTTGCGAATGGAGTTTAACGGGAATTTTATATTCTCCGACTTTTTTAATGGGTTCGGCAATCTGAATTTTACGCCGATCAATGTCTACGCCCTGGCCTTTGAGCAAATCAGCGATTTCCTGCGCTGTGACCGAACCAAACATTTTTCCGGTATCGCCCAGCTTTTTCCTGATCGAACAGGGAACCTTTGCAATCTCATCAGCAATAGCCTGAGCCACAGCGACCACCTTCTTCATCTTGTCCTGAACCACACGTTTCTGATGATTAAAAGCTTTAAGGTTATTGGGAGTTGCAAGCAAAGCTTTGCCCTTGGGGATCAGGAAGTTTCTTCCATATCCGTCTTTAACCTCTACTTCATCACCACAATATCCGAGGCCATCCACATCTTCCTTCAACAACAGCTTCATAAGTTTTCCTTTCCTGAGGACCGGAGTGTTTTTAACTTATATCTTCAACAGTTTTCAGTTTTCTAAAATCCGCCCAGATATCAAACACGCCCAACCCAGCCACCAATCCAATTAAAAGAGGTTGCACAAAAAACAATATAAAAAGAACAAACCAAAAGAAAATCGGCACCTTCTTGACTTTCAAAAAGTGAACGGTAATACTGAGCCCCTGGATAAAATAGATGCAAAGCATCACCAGAAAAACATTGAGCCCGGCATCAGCAACCATGCCTTTCCCCAGAAGCAAAGCGACTCCCGACAATATGAAGCCCCAGACTAGATTTTCCGGGCAAATCCATTGGGAGAAAGCTCTCTCCGAAAACAGGCCCGGCCCATGAAGCCGCATCCATGCAATTCGTACTAACGCATAATTAGCCACCGCACCCAGCAAAGAGCCGATCAACAAAAAAGCAGGATAAGATGCGGCGAAACCTTCTGCCGCCTGTTCTGCGAACGCTTTCATCTCCGCGACTTCGGTTTTGTTCTTGCTCATGGATTCGAAGACTTCCATCGACTGGGAAAAGTGAGCACGAACTTGCTTTTCAAATATCTCTTTCATCGATGTCTCCTGATTGCTGAACAAGACAACCAAAAGAACGATCGACATAAAACCCGATGCCAAAGCGCTGATAGCAATGCACCGATCTCCCGGTAACTGGATTCGAATCATCTCTCCCAATACCAGAGCCATCAGCGCGTACTCAGCTAAAAACAACATGGCCTGATTAGTCCCAACCAGCAACAGGAGAACGACAAAAACCAACGCTACAAGGGCAATACCAACCTGCCGCCCCCTCTGCAAGTAAACGAAGACGAGAGGGAACGGGGATAAAATCCCAATCAATGCCCCAAATGGTGGAAATACCATCAAGACAAAAAAAAGAACGAAAACCAGAACTATGGGTATCAGCAGGTTTTTTGATGGTGGCGGCTCAGTCAAGTCTAATGCTCAACAGCAAACGGTAACAAAGCAATGTTTCTAGCTTTTTTAATCGCCCGGGTCAAAATTCTCTGGCACTTGGCACAGTTGCCCGAAATACGCGAAGGCACGATCTTACCTCTTTCAGAAATCAGTGGTTTCAATGCCTTCACATCGTAAAAATCGATATAAACCTTGCTCTCGTCATCGTTGCAAAACCGGCAAATTTTTTGCGAAAAAAATGAACGTTTTTTTGTTTCTGACATAACACCCTTCTTGTTTAGTGGTTTCATTAAAATGGAATATCGTCAGCGGCCGGGGTAGAGGTCGGGGCAGAGGTCGATTCAGGGTCGTCCATACTCGCTTTATCTCCCTTACGGGTCAAGAACTGTATATTATTGGCGACCACTTCAAGTTTGTTTTTTTTCTGTCCCCCCTCGGCTTCCCAGGTCTGATAGTTCAATCGGCCTTCAAGGAAAACCAGACTGCCCTTATGCAGGTATTGTGCGCAATTTTCACCCAGCTTTGCCCAAACCGTGATATCGACAAAACAGACATCTTCCTTCCATTCCTCACCCTGCTTAAACTTGCGGTTGACCGCCAGACCAAAACTGGCAACGGCGGCACCACTTGCGGTATAACGCAGTTCAGGATCCCGTGTCAGGTTGCCCATTAGAAGTACCTTGTTGAACGCAGCCATATCAAACCCTTATTATACTTCAATTAATATTATCGCCTCAATGAATCAGGAGCCCGCTGACTTTTTATCTTTATCGGTTTTATCCGTGCCATTGGCAGAGCCTTCTCCCTCGACTTCTGTCTCCTTGCCGAGGGCTCTTTCCAACTCATCATCTTCCAACCGGAGCACCATGAACTTGATGACTAAATCGTACAATTTGTATTTATTTTCCAGGTCGGAGACTTTGGCGGATTCGAGGGTATGATAAAGGTTCAGGTATACCCCGAATCTGTTTTTCTTTACCCGGTAGGCGAGGCGTTTTTTGCCCCAGTTTTCAATTTTAAGACACGCGCCTCCGTTGCTCTTGATAAATTCGCCTATTTTTTCCAAGGCTTCGGCAACACGTGCTTCTTCAATATCGGATTTTAGAATCAGGACACTCTGGTAAGATCGCAACGCATACCTCCTCATGGGTTAAGAAAGCCCCAGCCTAAATCTGGAGCGAGGGGTTAAAACACGTAAATATTATGGATGGTTTTAACTAAGCTCGTTTATCCACTATAATGACTTCAAGTGAAAGGCGGATTCTTTCATAACCGCCTAACAAAATCAAGGGATTTTTCCAAGACCCTAATCGGACGAATATCGTGAAAGAGCAAAACCTTACAAAGATGAGGCCTGTTTTCATCTTTTTCGAGCATCTAGCATGGGCCGGTTTATATAGCATGGTTTTACTGCTATCGGCCTGCGACCTGCCAAAACCACCGCCTGATTTGTTTTACAAATTCGATGTCATGCCGGTGGGTCAGGGTCCAACTCACCTATTGACCACCGATTTAAATCTGGATGGAGAGCCAGACCTGGTTTCCACAAATGCCAAAAGCAGTACGATCACACTTCTCTTTGGCAAAGGTGATGGCAGTTTTCATGCGGGTCGAAATATTAATACAGCTATCGAACCGACCCTGTCAGCAGTGGGAGATATTAATGGAGATGGAGTTCCCGACCTTGCGGTCAATTCCCGAGGGTCAGGAATGTTTTTGGTTTTTCTCGGCAAAGGCCAAGGCAATTTCAGAAAACCCTTTTCCACACAAACCGGGAAAGTCCCTTTAAATATTATTCTGGGAGACTACAATCAAGATGGCAACCTGGATGCTGCTGTCACCCTGACTTTTGATCAAATGGAATTGTATCTGGGCACGGGAGACGGCCATTTTAAAAAAGGAGAAACCTATCTGACCGGTTCCAGGTCTTTTTCCGGAGTGACTGAAGACTTTAATAAAGACGGACATCTGGACATTGCTCTCGCAACCAGCAGTTCCAGCGCCAGCTCTATCCGTCTGTTTATCGGAAACGGAGACGGAACTTTTCAGAAACCTGAACGGCTGGCAGAAAAGCTGATGCCGCTAGCCATCGTAGCCAGCGACATGAATGATGATGGCAAGACTGATCTGGTGTTTGCCTCAGGGCAAGGGGATAATATGTACCTGCTCACTTCAACTGGGGATGGCCGTTTCAAAGAACCCATTACCTTCTCTGGCGGTGGCGGCCCTTTTGCCCTGACAACCGGACATTTTAATCCCGACCGCTTGAAGGATGTCGCCGTCGCCAATTCCCGATCCAGCAGTTTTTCACTGGTCATCCGCAATCCCCATGGAACCTTCAAATACCCCACCCGCGATTATGTGGTCGATGGCGGAACTCCTCTGGCCATTACCAGTGGCGACTACAACCACAGCGGCATGAGCGATATTATCGTGGCCAGCAATGCCAGGAACACCATCGAAATCTACCTGCAAAGAAGATCTTTCAAGTAACACCATACCTCCAGATTATTTATCCGGTTTTTTCTGGATGCCAATTTGCTGGAAGATATCGCCCATCACGCCCATGAAGTTTGCTTGCTCCTGTTCCAGGATCTGAGCGTTCTTCTTATCTTCATCAAAAATATTCAGGCGAATCTCCTGCGGCCTTTCGAGAAGTTTGTTCAGCGCCATGCCGGTTTGCACCGGAGCATGGCAGGTCGTGTTCTGGCAAAGATAAACCGTAGGTTCCCCTTTTTCCGCGACCTTAGCCTTAGCAAGCGGCAACAAGTCGCCTGTCGTTTCGTTTTCATTCCACAGGACAACTTTGTTGGGACGATAGTCGGTGTGCAGAACTTTCAACATTTCATCGAAAGATGTATGATCCCGAGGCCCGGCGAAAACAACCTCGGTCGGCGGAAGATCCAACGCGCTCATTGCCGATAAAAGTCCAGTGAACCCGGCGGGACTCCTTTCCATCATGGGGCGAAAAGCATTCAAAGTTTCTTCTGTCTTTCGGATATAGTTTTCCTCTCCGGTGAGCCTCCCCAGTTTCAAGAGGGCTTGAGCCGCCACGGCATTGGCAGAAGGCAGAGCCTCATCGGCAGGATTTTTCAGTGGTAATATCAAGGATTCTCCGGATCGACCAGCGAGAAAGAATCCACCCTCCTCTTCATCCCAGAACTCCGCAATCATGGCATCAGCCAGTTCCCGCGCCCGTACGATCCATCGACTGTCGAGTCCTGCCTCATAAACCGCAATAAGGCCTTCAAGAAAGCAGGCGTAGTCATCGAGACAACCATTGATTTTGCTTTGGCCATCTTTATAAACGCGCAATAATTTCTTGGGCCGCCATTGCTTTGACCAGATAAAATCAGCACAGCGAGTGGCCAACTCCAGATAACTCGAATCTCGCAACACCAAAGAGCCATGTGCCAGAGCCGTGATCATGAGTCCGTTCCAAGCGGTAATTATTTTTTCATCGCGTCTCGGTCCTGGTCTTTTCTCACGCGTTTGAAAAAGGGTTTCCTTTGCCTTTTTCAAAATATGATCGACTTCAAAAATGGGGATATTTTCGGCTTCTGCCAGTTTTTCGACCTGCTCGCTGATATGCAGGACATTGCGTCCATCAAGATGGCCTCGGGGGACCAGTCCGTAAGCCCTGGCAAAGACTTTCGCATGCCTGGGTCCCAACAGGTTCAGGACCTCCTTCAATTCCCAAGTATACCAGGTTCCTTCCCTACCTTCCGAATCTGCGTCCTGACTGGCATAAAACGCGCCATCGTCGGACAACATTTCACGAGAGAGCCAAGCGAACGTTTCCTTTACGAGGTCCTGATAAATGTCCTGCTTGGTGGCCTGAAACATATCGAGAAAAAGTTTTGCCAACAGCCCATTGTCGTAAAGCATTTTCTCAAAATGAGGAACCCGCCATTTACGGTCCGTCGAGTAACGGTGAAAACCGCCACCCAACTGGTCAAACAACCCTCCTTCCGCCATAGCGGTTAGGCTCTTGTCTAAAATATTGAGCGCCTCACCCGTCTGAGCCCAATACCTCAACAAAAGGGTATAGTACATGGGTTCTGGAAATTTCATGCCCGAGCCGAAGCCACCATTGTCTTCATCAAACCGACTCGACAAAATTTTCACGGCTTCTCGAATCAACTCATCATTGGGAACTCCTCGTGCCTTACCGGCCCGGTTCTGCTGAGAAATCTTTTGCAGAATATTTTGCGACCGGGCTTCGAGTTGATCTTTGTCTATGGTGAACAAGTCGTGCGCCTGTTGTAGCACTTGGGCAAACCCTGGACGATTATATTTTGCAAAAGGCGGATAATAGGTCCCACCAAAATAGGGTTTCTGATCGGGAGTGAGAAACATACTGAGTGGCCATCCACCGTGGCCGGTTAATTGCACCAAGGCTTTCATATATAGAGCGTCCACATCAGGCCGTTCTTCGCGATCCACCTTGATGTTGATAAATTTCTCGTTCATGGTTTTCGCAATATCTTCATTTTCGAAGGATTCATGGGCCATAACGTGACACCAATGGCAGGCAGAGTAACCAATACTAAGAAAAATAGGTTTATTTTCCGCTTTAGCCTTTTGCAAGGCTTCCGGCCCCCAAGGGTACCATTCAACCGGGTTGCTGGCGTGCTGTAACAAATAAGGGCTGGTTTCATGCTTCAAAAGATTTTCTGAATCGGCCAAAATAAAAACACCTTTCTAAACAGCGTAGCGTCATAGTCATGGTGAGCTAACAGATGCACTTGTCTGCATTGAGCCCGCACTATCTTACCCTTCCGGGGCACAGATTTTAAGGAAAAATTATAACTGGGGAGGGGGGGGATATAAAATTTCAGCAAGAGGCTATCACACAATAGCCTGAAGATAAGGAAAATGGAGCAGTCGTCAGGTCTTTATATTGAGCGACAACTCGCTGGTAACAATGCTTTACAGGACCGGGTAATGGGAAACCGCCAGCAAACAAACCCTTTTCACTCTTCTTATAAAACGCATTAAGGTGCGTTTATATCTACTCCATCTACCGTTATCACACTACCAGTGCCCCCCGCTGCTATGGTAAGCTTTGCTCCCATGACATTAGAAGCTTGGATAGTGGCCGTTGAGGGTCCCCTAAAGGTGCCAGCGAGTACATCTTGCCCAGTATTTCCAAGAACAGAGCCAGATGTAATCGTGATATCGGCACCTAGCAGGTTCACTCCATGCGCTCCATTTCCTGTAATATGAGTGTTTGTAGTTGTTACAGTCGGAGAGGCAACGTTTCCGGCTTCACCTCCTACTATTACGTGTATACCATGGCGCCCGTTATTACGCACAAAACCGCTGGCAATCATTACCTGAGTGAGTGGATCTCCGCTTATATGATTTGCAGCTATTTGCGCATACACACCATCACTCGTATTCTCCTCAATGATCGTTCCACCAGAAATCGTTACCTCTGAGCCTTCGTCAGCCAAAACACCCGTAGAGTTGTTATATATTCTACCACCTGTTATCCCTATTTTAGGGACCGCTTTAGCACAAACGTTATTGCCGCCCGTGCACTCCGGCAAGAGCCCTGCTGAACTATAGCTACGGTACGCACACCACCATTCACAACAGATTGTCCATTTCCATGAATGTCGGTGTCCGAGATGGTTATCACTGAACTACCTTGCGCATTAATACCATTGACAGCACTATCACGCACGATACTGTCGCTAATGTTTAGAACTGTTACTGAGGAATTTAGGTTTCCATTGCTATCGAACCCTGCCGGCTCTCTATCGTCGAACAGATTGATACCGTCCATGGTCGAGTCACGGATTTCGGTGTTCGCAATCGTTAACGTTCCGCCAGCAAGAAATACACCAAACCCATTGTTCACTATTTGACTGTTTCCGATTTGTGCCTCGCGATCATTTCGCATAGAAACGTCGCTATCTTCAAGGCGGAGACCAATATAATGCCCCAGAATGGTAAGATTATCGGCGATGACTGCCGCATGCTTTTGCAGGGTAACACCGTCAGTCCTCTCGTCATCGTCCACACCGATGCCCAGGACGGCAACGTCTGTAAGATAGAGATAGCTCTGCGCATCGCCAGAAGGACCATTACGAATTCCCGCATCATCTCGTCCGTCAATTAAGATGCCTGCGCTACCGCCACCCACTACCGTGGTGCGGGTGATGAAGAAGTTTCGCGCTTGGGTAGACGTTAGATCCTCGCGGTTTATTGCGATACCATAGTCATATGCATCGGCATCGGCAGTGATTCCAGCAATCAGTGCATCATCACCTTCATCCAACTCGGTACGAATATTACTAAGAGTAATTTTGGCACTCGGCTGTATACTGTTAGCGGTGCCAAAGGTATGAGCATATACGTCAATGAGCCTGGCCCCCTCAGGCTCAGTAAAAATGGTCCCGCCGCCGCGATGGATTGTTCCTTCTGTACCGACAAACCCTCGAAGCTTTGGCTCACCGTCCATAGCTGTTCCGCCGGTAATCCTTATCCCTGTATTAGTTCCATATAGCCCCAGATCATCAACATGCAGGGTGCCATTGGTAAGATTGATGTTCTCGCCATCCGAGCCCGAGCCCGCGTTAAAAATAGTTGAACTGGTAATAAAATAATCACCCGCCGTAGTGAGCCCAATGCCTGAAGTACAACCGCTTGCGTTTATCGCCCAGCCGTGGAGCCGACTGTCATCTGCCATGGTCATAAGAGCGTTGTCGCAAGAGCTTGAACTATCCAGCTCGATAGTGAGCGGATCCCCGTCAAGGCCATAGCCAATCTTTCCGACACCTTTGGTTGAACTGGTATAACCCAGCATAACTGTGCTGCCGGCACTGACCAGAGTCACCCTTGCTGGAGCCACAAAGCCAGACCAACCCAGGGTCGAGTCAGTACTATTGCCCTGCACAAATACTAACGACTCTCTGTCACCAAATGCAAGCCCGCCCACCAGAGTAGTTATCCGAGTTTGAAATTCTAAGTCAGTCTCGCTCTCTCCCTGTGTGACATCCAAGGCGACGGCGTATTCGTCTCCATTCGGGCCGAGAGCCGGAAGGAGTTCTTGCGTGTTGCTAACAACAGTGGTCGTTGAAGTCACCACATCTATATCACGCACTACAGGCTCCATCATACGCCGTTCCAAACCCTTCAAGGGCGGGTGGTTGGGGGTCCAGCCACCGCCGAACGGAATACGCACTGACACCAGTCCAAAGGTCTGATTACCACGAGGTTCGTCATACTGCGTCTCGACTCCCAGCAACAACCGCGAACCATTTCCCAAACCGGGGATATCATGAAGCCGCGTCTCGAGACGAAGCCGAGGGCCTGTCACCGATTCAAAATCACCTGAGCCCATGAAATGGTAACCGCTCACGTATAAGCGGGTGTCTTCAAGTAAATCCAACCCTGTGAATCTTTCGATCGGAAGCCTGACCCCAGCTTCCAGATCGAAACCCGGAAGCGACCTCTCGAAAGCGGCAATGGAATTGTTTCCTATACTGATATTAATCTGGCCTCCGGCGCGCACTACGCTTGCGCCACTCTGGGATGATGATCCTATCTGGGATGATCCTATAGGCTTGCCCTCGTTCCCGGAGGAACTCCACTCACTTTCCGGAATATAACCGTTAGCGCGGAAGTCCCAGGTCTCGCTCAATGCCTCCAACCCAAATGTCGTCTGATAAAACTCGTTGCCACTCTCAAGGAAACGTCTGTCGTAATAGCCATAACCGCCAATGATCCACTCCTTGAACATATGACGATGGCCAAGACCAAGGTTGAACTCATCGTTATTGCCATCATCCAGTTGACCGCGCAGGTTGAAAAATGTCATGTCGTTCTCGTCCTGTATTAAAGGCACGAACAAGTCAGACTGGCCTATGCTCCTCGCTGTTCCGGGTTTGCCCATGAACTCAATGTATCCCTGCCATTTGTTGCTCGAGGGCTTAACAAGCTTCTCGCAATGGGAAAACTTTGTCGAATCTTTCGGGTCAATATAATCATTGCAATCGGCCGGAGGGAATGTTTTGGTTGAGTATGTGGCACCCTTATGCGGTGCGGCAGAAACCAGCCCGATAGAAAAAACAAAAACAACCAGCTGGAGACCCAAAACCAGGCAAAGACGGAATAACATATCTAAATCCTTAGAATGAAAAGAGTATTTTTTTAATTACGGAATCTAAATCTAAGGCAATAAATGTATAGGTAACTGTAAATAATGTATAGGTAACTGTAAATAATGTATAGGTAACTGTAAATAATGTCAATACAGAAACACTCCGTACAGGACCAATGGGAAACCGCCAGCAAACAAACCCTGAGGAAAACTTTAAATCAGGGCAGAATGCTGGATGAGATCAGTCTCCTTAATAAAGCGCATTAAGGTGAAGGTGCAGGTGCGTTTATATCTACTCTGTCTAGCGTTATCAGACCATTGCCCGATACCAAAATCCTTGTTCTATCGATATCAATGCCATTAAAACCACTAAAGAGCTGGAGAAATGAGGGCGAAGTTCTGTTACCAACAGTTAAGGTGTCAGCGAATATATCGTTCACAGCACCATTTCCAGTAATAGAGCCACCTGTAATCGCGACCGGGCTCGTGCGCATGCCGTTATCGAGGTCTATATCGCCATTCGGGAGGCGGGGCTGGAAGACCGCGCCACCTCTTAGATGCAGTCCATACCTTCCATTTCCTGTAATTATGATATTTGAAGCCTTTACAACCGGGGAAACGTTTAAGTTGCTACTTCCCGCTAGCACGGATATACCATCGCGCCCGTTGTTACGCACAAAAGTGCCAGCAGTGCCAGCAGCGTTACCCGCAGTAGCGCCGCTAATGTTTACCCGAGCGAGTGGCTCTCCGCTTGAATAAGAGCTACCTGCCTGCACAAATATACCATCAAGCGCATTATGCTCAATGACCGTTCCTCCAGATGAAATATTTATATCTGAGCCGTAGTCAGCGAAAATACCAGTAATGTTGTTATATATTCTATTAATACCTGATAGATTTACATCAGGGATCGCTGTAGCGCAAGTCATACCGGATTCGCAAGCGCCAGTCTCACGCAAAGCTATGGCATATATACCACTGTCATTTGCATGAATGTTGGTGCCCGAGATGGCTGTCACTGAACTACCTTCCAAATGAACACCACTGCCAACATTGTCACGTATGGTGCTGTCGAAAATACTTAGTCTTGTTGATGAGGTGAGTAGGCTTCCACTACTCAGGTCGAGACCCGCCGGCTCTCTATCGTCGAACAGATTGATACCGTGCCCGAGCGAGTTACTGATTACGCTATCCACAATCGTTAAAAATCCGCCTCTAGTAAGAGATACACCCGTCCCATTGTTCGCTATGCGACTGTCTGCGATTGTTACAACGCGATGATTAGCGCTACCAGAATCTTGCATGCTGAGACCAGTATCATACCCCTGAATGTCAATATCACCGGTGAAGAGTCCTGCACCATTGTCTACCCTAATACCGTGACTACCAACAGTAGCACCGCCCACAGTAGTACTGCCCACGAGGAGACTATCTGTAAGATAGAGATAGCTCACGGGCGGGGTAGGAACACCCGTATCCCGAATTCCTATATTCGTTTGTCCGGCAATTCTGATACCTGAGAGAAGACCATTCCTTACCGTGGTGCGGGTGATGAAGAAATCTTTCCGGGCGGGATCAGGATTACCATTAGCCAGATTCTGCCCAACGCGGTTTATTGCGATACCCTGATCATATCCATCGGCATTGACAGTGACTCCAGCAATCACTGCCTGATCTTCCGTCAACGTACCAAGTTGAGAAACAGAAACAGCAGGCGCCAGTATACCGTTACCGGTGGCAAAGGTACTACCAGCTATCTCAATGAGAGACTCCTCCCCCGTCCGCCCGGCAGAATGGATTGTTCCCGCTGTGCCGGCAGACCCTCGAAGCCTCGGGACACCGTCCATAGCTGTTCCACCATTAATATATATTCCTCTATCAGATCCATATAGCCCCAGATTATCAACATGCAGGGTGCCATTGGCAAGATTGATGTTCTGGGTAGTCGCGTTAGAAATAATTGAATTGGTAATAGAATAATTACCCGCCGTAGTGAACGAAACGCCTGAAGCACAACCGCTTGCGTCTAGCGCCCAGCCGTGGAGCCGACTGTTATCTGCCATGGTCACAAGAGAGTCGCAAGCGCTTGAACCAGCCAGCCGGATAGTGAGCGGAGCCCCGTTAAGGGCATAGCCAATCTTTCCGGCACCGGTCGTTGGGCTGGCATAACCCAGCGTAATTGTGATGCCGGCATTGACCAGAGTCACCCTTGTTGGAGCCACAAAGTCAAGCCAAGCCAGGGTCGAGTCAATATTATTGCCCTCCACAAATACTAACGACTGTCTGCCACCAAGTGCAAGCCCGCCCACCAGAGTAGTTATCCGAGTTTGAAATTCGCTGTCAGTCTCGCTCTCTCCCTGTGTGACATCGAAGGCGGCGGCGTATTCGGCTCCACTCGGGTCGAGAGCCGGAAGGAATTCTTGCGTGCTGGTAGAAGTGGTGGCTGTTGAAGTCACCACATCTATATCACGCACTACAGGCTCCATCATACGCCGTTCCAAACCTTTCAAGGGCGGGCGGTTGGGGGTCCAGCCACCGAACGGAATACGCACTGACACCAGCCCAAAGGTCTGATTACCACGAAGTTCGTCATACTGCGTCTCGACTCCCAGCAACAACCGCGAACCATTTCCCAAACCGGGGATATCATGAAGCCGCGTCTCGAGACGAAGCCGAGGGCCTGTCACCGATTCAAAATCACCTGAGCCCATGAAATGGTAACCGCTCACGTATAAGCGGGTGTCTTCAATTAAATCCAACCCTGTGAATCTTTCGACCGGAAGCCTGACCCCTACTTCCAGATCAAGACCCGGAAGCGATCTCTCGAAAACTTCATTCGTCCTTTCGTCTACCGCCACATTGATCTCGCCTAAGCCGCCGCGCACTATGCTTCTGCCACCACCACTGCTACCACTCAGGGATTCTACAAGCTTGCCCTCGTTCCCGGAGGAACTCCACTCACTTTCCGGAATATAACCGTTAGCGCGGAAGTCCCAGGTCTCGCTCAATGCCTCCAACCCAAATGTCGCCTGATAAAACTCGTTGCCACTCTCAAGGAAACGTCTGTCGTAATAGCCATAACCGCCAATGATCCACTCCTCAAACATATGCCGATGGCCAAGACCAAGGTTGAACTCATCGTTATTGCCATCATCCAGTTGACCGCGCAGGTTGAAAAATGTCATGTCGTTCTTGTCCTGCATTAAAGGCACGAACAAGTCAGACTGGCCTATGCTCCTCGCTGTTCCGGGTTTACCCATGAACTCAATGTATCCCTGCCATTTGTTGCTCGGCGGCTTAGTAAGCTTCTCGCAATGGGAAAACTTTGTCGAATCCTTCGGGTCAATATAATCACTGCAATCGGCAGGAGGGAAGGTTTTGGTTGGGTATGTGGCACCCTTATGCGGTGCGGCAGAAACCAGCCCGATAGAAAAAACAAAAACAGCCAGCTGTAGACCCAAAACCAAACAAAGACGGAATAACATATCTAAATCCTCAGAATAAAAAGAGTGTTGTTTTATCTATATCTATGGCAATAAACGAAATAATTTTAAAGTAATCCTCAAATAGCCGAGTGCAGTCTACAGGTGATTGTAAATAATGTCAATACGGGAAAACTCCGTACACTCTTTTATAAAACGCATTAAGGTGCGTTTATATCTACGTCATCTATCTCTATCACACTATCGCCCGCTACCATAAGCCTTGCTCTATCAATCTGAATGCCGCCGCTAGAGCCATTAACGAGCTCAATAAGTGAGGGCGTACTACGCATTCCAGTTATCGGATTGCCCCCTATCAAGATTGGATTGCCATCGTCGTCTAGGAGTGGTCCATTAAAAGTGAAGACGTCAGCGAATACATCGTACCCAGCATTTCTAAGAATAGAGCCATCTGTAATCTCGACCTGACCTATGTTGCTTGAGGGGACCCCGCCACCTGACAGATACACTCCATACCTTCCATTTCCTGTAATATCAGTGCGCTTCACATCGACAGACCCGACCGCGTCTCCTTCGCTACCTCCCGCTTCATGGTGTATACCATCGCGCCCGTTGTTACGCACAAAACTGTCGTCAATTATTACCACAGGGCGTGGCTCTCCGAGTTCATAAGGGTTGCCTGCTTGATCTCTACCTGTTCTCACAAACACACCATCAAGTTCATTCTCTTCAACGGTCGTTCTAGTAAGCCGTAAGAATGATGAGCCAAAGTCAGCGTAAATACCATTAATGTTGTTATATATTCTACTACCTGTTACCTCTATCACAGGGGTCGCTTCAGCACAAA
Source organism: Nitrospinales bacterium (assembly GCA_965263085.1). GTDB lineage: Bacteria > Nitrospinota > Nitrospinia > Nitrospinales > VA-1 > LS-NOB. Next base: position 96,695 of record OZ253582.1, on the reverse strand, counting down.
TGTTAGCGCCGCCCGAGCCGCCAGTTTCGCAAGAGCCCTGCTGGACTAGAGCTCTGGAATACATACCAGCACCAAAATCGGTAGGACTCGCTTGTCCATTTCCATGAATGTCGGTGTTCGAGATGGTTATCACTGAACTACCTTGCGCATTAATACCATTGACAGCATTGTCACGCACGATACTGTCGCTAATGTTTAGAACTGTTACTGAAGGTGTATTGATTCCTGTACTCAGGTCGAGACCCGGCGGCTCTCTATCGTCGAACAGAGAGATACCGTCCCCGCTAAACTGATTGACCATTGTTGAGCCACTGATTACGGTGTTCGCAATCGTTAACGTTCCGCCAGCAAGAAATACACCAAACCCATTGTTCGCTATTTGACTGTTTCCGATTTGTGCCTCGCGATCATTTCGCATAGAAACGTCTTCATCTTCGAGGCGGAGACCAATATAATGATCCTGAATGGTAAGATTATCGGCGATGACTGCCGCATGCTTTTGCAGGGTAACACCGTCAGTCCTCTCGTTATCGTCCACACCGACGCCCAGGACGGCAACGTCTGTAAGATAGAGATAGCTCTGCGCATCGCTAGAACGAATTCCCGCATCATCTCGTCCGTCAATTAAGATGCCTGCGCTACCGCCACCCACTACCGTGGTGCGGGTGATGAAGAAGTTTCGCGCTTGGGTAGACGTTAGATCCTCGCGGTTTATTGCGATACCATAGTCATATGCATCGGCATCGGCAGTGATTCCAGCAATCAGCGCATCATCACCTTCATCCAACTCGGTACGAATATTACTAAGAGTAATTTTGGCACTCGGCTGTATACTGTTAGCGGTGCCAAAGGTATGAGCATATACGTCAATGAGCCTGGCCCCCTCAGGCTCAGTAAAAATGGTCCCGCCGCCGCGATGGATTGTTCCTTCTGTACCGACAAACCCTCGAAGCTTTGGCTCACCGTCCATAGCTGTTCCGCCGGTAATCCTTATCCCTGTATTAGTTCCATATAGCCCCAGATCATCAACATGCAGGGTGCCATTGGTAAGATTGATGTTCTCGCCATCCGAGCCCGAGCCCGCGTTAAAAATAGTTGAACTGGTAATAAAATAATCACCCGCCGTAGTGAGCCCAATGCCTGAAGTACAACCGCTTGCGTTTATCGCCCAGCCGTGGAGCCGACTGTCATCTGCCATGGTCATAAGAGCGTTGTCGCAAGAGCTTGAACTATCCAGCTCGATAGTGAGCGGATCCCCGTCAAGGCCATAGCCAACCTTTCCGACACCGTTGATTGAACTGGTATAACCCAGCATAACTGTGCTGCCGGCACTGACCAGAGTCACCCTTGCTGGAGCCACAAAGCCAGACCAACCCAGGGTCGAGTCAGTACTATTGCCCTGCACAAATACTAACGACTCTCTGTCACCAAATGCAAGCCCGCCCACCAGAGTAGTTATCCGAGTTTGAAATTCTAAGTCACTCTCGCTCTCTCCCTGTGTGACATCCAAGGCGGCGGCGTATTCGTCTCCATTCGGGCCGAGAGCCGGAAGGAGTTCTTGCGTGTTGCTAACAACAGTGGTCGTTGAAGTCACCACATCTATATCACGCACTACAGGCTCCATCATACGCCGTTCCAAACCCTTCAAGGGCGGGTGGTTGGGGGTCCAGCCACCGCCGAACGGAATACGCACTGACACCAGCCCAAAGGTCTGATTACCACGAGGTTCGTCATACTGCGTCTCGACTCCCAGCAACAACCGCGAACCATTTCCCAAACCGGGGATATCATGAAGCCGCGTCTCGAGACGAAGCCGAGGGCCTGTCACCGATTCAAAATCACCTGAGCCCATGAAATGGTAACCGCTCACGTATAAGCGGGTGTCTTCAAGTAAATCCAACCCTGTGAATCTTTCGATCGGAAGCCTGACCCCAGCTTCCAGATCGAAACCCGGAAGCGACCTCTCGAAAGCGGCAATGGAATTGTTTCCTATACTGATATTAATCTGGCCTCCGGCGCGCACTACGCTTGCGCCACTCTGGGATGATGATCCTATCTGGGATGATCCTATAGGCTTGCCCTCGTTCCCGGAGGAACTCCACTCACTTTCCGGAATATAACCGTTAGCGCGGAAGTCCCAGGTCTCGCTCAATGCCTCCAACCCAAATGTCGTCTGATAAAACTCGTTGCCACTCTCAAGGAAACGTCTGTCGTAATAGCCATAACCGCCAATGATCCACTCCTTGAACATATGACGATGGCCAAGACCAAGGTTGAACTCATCGTTATTGCCATCATCCAGTTGACCGCGCAGGTTGAAAAATGTCATGTCGTTCTCGTCCTGTATTAAAGGCACGAACAAGTCAGACTGGCCTATGCTCCTCGCTGTTCCGGGTTTGCCCATGAACTCAATGTATCCCTGCCATTTGTTGCTCGAGGGCTTAACAAGCTTCTCGCAATGGGAAAACTTTGTCGAATCTTTCGGGTCAATATAATCATTGCAATCGGCCGGAGGGAATGTTTTGGTTGAGTATGTGGCACCCTTATGCGGTGCGGCAGAAACCAGCCCGATAGAAAAAACAAAAACAACCAGCTGGAGACCCAAAACCAGGCAAAGACGGAATGACATATCTAAATCCTTAGAATGAAAAAAGTGTTTTTTTAATTATCGAAATCTAAATCTATGGCAATAAACGAGATAGTTTTAAAGTAAGCCCTCAAAAATAGCCGAGCGCAGCTTACAGGTAATTGTAAATAATAGCAATATGGGGAAACTCTGTCTATTTTTTTACCAGTCCATGCCGATACTGGTGATAAAAATCGCGAACACTCTCGTATTCGTCCAGAGCCCCTTTTTCTAATTGCTTTTTATCATCAATAATGAATGAAGCGGCATTGATATTTTCCTCAGCAGAAATACCAACACTGACTACGGTGCTGGGAGAAAAGAAAAAGGTAGGACTCATGAAAGAATCTGCCACCCTTCCCACAATATTTCGGGCCGTAGAAGGTCCAAAAATCGGCAATACGACATAGGGGCCTGTCGGAATGTCGTAGTAACCCATGGCCTGATCAAAGTCTTCTTTGACACTCCTGATCTGATATTCTTCACCGGCCACATCAGCCAGGCCGCCAAACCCGAATACCGTATTAATCAAGGTTCGCGCAAGAACCCGGCCGGATTTCTCAAAATCCAACTGAAGCAAGCTACTGGCAAGTTTAATAGGAGCCATGGCATTGGAAAAAGCATTTTTTATACCAATGCGAAGGTCTTCATGCACCGTATCTCTGTAGCCCCTTGCTACCGGCTCCAGCATATTGTCATAAATGGTCTCATTAACGCTGAACATCCAGCGATTATATCCTTCAAAGGGGTCCGTCAAAACGGGGAGGTCTTCAGAATCTGTGGCAAAAGGATCTTCCAGGTCTTTATAAACTTCCGAATCCTGAGATGAACTCCCAGAAGCCTTCTTATCAAGTTTTATGTTTATCTCTGCGCCTTGCACGAAAACATTGTCACTCGCATCGGTAACAAAACCTGGAACTGGGGAATCAGATGTCAGGGGCCCGGCCCATACAAAGAAATGAAACGGGAAGAGCAGGAAGAACCCGGCGAGCAAAAAGCCCCTTGCTGATTTTATAAATTCCATGACTCGCATAACGTGTGAAACCTGAAATCGTGGGACTTCAAGATAGAAAACCACTAGTCACTATCACCAGTGGCCCATACGTTAACCGCTAGCTCATTAAAATTCAACCCATATTTTCAATGTTTGCAAGTTGAACATAAATTCTTTTTTGAAGGATAGAGGCGCGTTTCCTGCGCTGATTATCAGTCGCTTTAAAACTCGAAACACTTCAGAATTCCTGATCGGGTTCTGGAAAAATTCTGGATAACCGGTCTACAGGGCTTTTTTGCAGGGAAACATTGTCGGCACGGGCTTTATGAACCATTTCCCAGGCGCGCTCATAGTTCTTTTGCTTGTATAAAACTTCAATCATGACTTCATAAGCCTGACTGTTAAATCTGTTCAATGCCAGACTCTCTTCCAATTTGGCAACAGCGTCTGGTAATTCCCCCAGGGCACTCAGGGAAGCTCCCCAGTAGGCATAAGCATTACTGTGCTCGGGGTTGATCTCCAGCACCGTCCTGTAATGGCTGATGGCCTCATTAAATTTTTGACCCATTGCCAGGGTCAGCCCCCAATACAGATGGGCTTTCTCATCGGTGGGATCCTTTTTTGCGGCCAGAGTAAAATGATCAATAGCTTCCTCTTTTTTGCCAAGCTTAACCAGAGAAATCCCCCACCAAGTCTGAATTTTAGCGTGGTCCGGGTTTCTTTCGCCAGCTTTCCGAGCCACATCCACAGCTTCCTGATATTTACCCAGCGCGTTCAGTTCACGAACTAATTTGATCGGGTCTATTTGAACGGTTTTCTCGTCAATTTTCTTTTGTTTTTCAACCGCTACCTGGGACGCTGATTCTGCCTGATCGCGAGCTTCGTCCATCTTGCCTCTAGCGGCAAACACTAAAAAGCCGACAACAATAATGACAATACAAAAGTACCACAGAGCTTTAATTTTTCCGGGCATTGGATCTTCAATTCTGGTTGCTTGGGAAACTTTTCCGGCAGGGTCATTGACCAAGAGAATCATTCAGCCCTGACTATACCAGTTTTCCATTTTAAAGTTTATTTAATATTTTTTTCGCACCTGGCTGAAGGTTCTCATAACCTGGCCACAATGGAGACAACTTCAAAAATGTCTGCAAATGCTGTTTGGCTAATCCGGGGTTCCAGCCTTGATACTGGACTCCCAGATAATAATGAGCCGGTGGAAAAGCCGGGCCCCATTCCAATGATTTTTTAAATTCCTGAATGGCTCTTTTAAGTTCTTTTTTGAAAGCATACGCCAGTCCAAGATACAGGTGGACCTCCTGATCTCCTGCATACCACGTTAACGTATCACGCAATATCTCGATAGCCTTGTCAGGTTGCCCGGAAAACACATGGAGTCGCGCCAGACCGATCGAGCCAAACACATAAAACGGATTGATCTCAAGAGTTCTCCGATAGGCAGACTCGGCCTGATCCATCAACTTCAGTTCAAGAAAAATATTCGCCATGTTGTAGTAGGCCATCACATGGTCGGAGTCTAACTCCAGGATTTTCTGGTAGCTTTTAAGTGCCCCACTGATGTCGCCAATATTAAACTCCTGCATCGCCTGATCCAAAAGCCTCTCCAATCTGGCCTTCTCCTTGATATCTTCAATCTGGCTTTCAGACCTTTCAAGCCTTATAAGCTTTTCCATCACTTTTTCACGGACATCTGCACGGGTTCCTGAAAAGGTTACAAACTCAGGAACCAGTTTAATGAAAGGTGTCAACTGCCTGACTAAAACCGCCCGCTCATCTTTATAAACATATTCTGGCGCATTGAACTCAAGCAACGAATTATCGTCGGTGTGTAAGGGGGCCGAAGCACTGAACTCCAACAGTTTTTCCCGCGACATGATCATCAGGCTCAAAAGGTCCGGGACATTATTGATACCGATCCGGCGCAAATCACGCCCCACGACTTCGTTCGACAAATATTGCCGGGCTTTTTCATAAGACAAGCCATATTCCCGCTCAGACCCAATCAGCAGGTAATCATCCCCGGCTATGGATTCCCACATGCTCACAAAGGGGAACTCTTTGCTGAAGGACCGGATAATGGATTTAAAGTTACCCGGCGACATATTGGTATGAACCCAGATGCAAGCTATCCCGCCAGGATTCAACCGCTTCTTCAGCAATTCAAAAAAGTCCACGGTGAATAAAGCCCCGACTCCCGAAATCCAGGGATTGGAAGGTTCCGAGATAATCACATCATAGGTGTCGCCAGACAGGGCTATATGATTGCGACCATCTTCGAGCTTCAGGACCACTCTCTTGTCATCCAGAGCGTGATGATTAAAGGAATCAAAGAAACGTGATCCTTCAATGACTGAAGGGGAAATCTCGACGAGCTTGATCTCTCTAACAGGAAACTGTTCTACCGCTCCCAAGGTGACTCCGCTACCCTGCCCGATCACCAGGGCCGATTTAGGATCAGGATGAAATAACATCGGCAGATAACCGGCAAGCAACTGCGTTCGCATATCAAGAGCCAGAGAGGCATCGGTCTTTCCATTCACACGCAAGAAAATATTCCCGGATACGGAGAGTTCGGTGGTCACTGTGGTGTGCACCCCTTCCTTAAAGAAGAGGATTTTATTTTTCTTCAACTCGGCTTCTTTAAGATCCGCAATGCGGTAAGGCATGAAGGAACCACTGGAAATGACAGATTTATCCCATGGATCAATCAATTGTGCCGCTAATATGGAAAGCATCAAAGTCGCAGGCAGGGCATAAACCTTCAGGTTAAAACTGAATTGAGCTCCAAAGGCAAGTATCACTACTCCCAGCAAAATATTCAAAAACACCGCGCTTATAAGGGTGGTTTGCAGTCCCAACCCCGGAATCAATATAAACCCCGCCACGAAGGACCCTACAATCGCACCGATGGTGTTGCAGGCGTAGGTCCGACCCACATGGCGACCCAGGGTTTCCAGCTTCTGCGCCATCAGTTTGATAACCAGAGGAAACTGGGCTCCCATAAAAAAGGTCGGAACGAAAATCAAGGCAAAAATAATCCCAAAATTTGCCAGCTGAACGGACTCAAACTGTAGTCCCCAGTTTTCATAAATCCAACGATTGGCAAAAGGGATATGACCCAATAATGGGATGATTGAAAGTGACGATATTCCTATTATTATTTGAGTTATTCCATAAATACTCATGTATTTAGAGAAGCTGGAAAGAAGCCGGGAAAAGATCGCCGTCCCCAAGGCCAGCCCTAATATGAAGACGGTCAGAATCAGACTGAAGGCATAGACGGAGGAACCTAGCAAAAGTGACAAAATACGGTTCCAGGCAACTTGATAAACCAGAGCCACCATGCCCGAAAGCCCAAAACTCAAGAGGATTAATTTTTCTCTTTTATCCAAAGGCGGAAGGGAGTGTTGCGGTTCGTTGTGGCTTTCTTCTTTTTTCAGTGGAGGTCGAAAGACTAGAAAAATGGCGACGGAAATAGCAAGGTTCAACAAGGCCGCCATCCAGATGGTGGACTGGACTCCAAAAAGTCGCATGAAAATAAACGCCGAAGCCCAAGCCCCAAAAACCGCACCAAAGGTATTTATGGAGTACAAAAGACCCACATCCTTTCCGATAAGGGCCTTATCCTTTGAAATAAATTTGCTGAGTACCGGCAGGGTCGCACCCATGAACGTAGCAGGAACGATCAAAATGGAAAAACAAACCAGAAACCTGGCCAGACTGGCCTGGGTATAAGAATCCCCTAAATTGAGGTATATCCACTTGAAGACCGGGAAAGCCACATCAATCAGGCTGGGAATGAGTAAACAATACAGACCGATTCCCGCTTCCAGAAAGGCGTAGGCCGCTAAGGGATTGAATCTGCGGTCGATCACCTTGCCCCCTGCATAGCTCCCCAGGGCCAGCCCGCCCATGAATGCGGTCAGAACGGTGGAAATAGAATAGTGGGTGTTGCCCATCACTAAAGTGAGCAAGCGGGTCCACACGACTTCATAGATAAGGCCGGTAGCACCGGAAACGAAGAAAAAAAGGAAAATCCAAATACGGGGGGGAGTTTTCAGCGAGATTTCTCCACTAGAGACAAATCATAAAGAAAGGTCGCAGTTCTCTACTTGAGGTCTTTCGAAAGGCCACAACGAAAACCCAGAATACCATCCTTTCTTCCTGGTGAAGCGGCAAACCGTTTGGCGGTGCGTATATCGACACTTCTTGCGTCCCATGAGCCGCCTCGGAATACACGGTTTTTCTTGTTTTCAGGGCCAGTGGGATTCATCATTGGTGCGGATTTATAGTAAAACTGGTCATAGAAATCGTTGACCCACTCCGAAACATTCCCCGCCATGTCATGTATCCCGTAAACACTTCGCCCCATCGGGTAGCCCCCTACTGGAGCCATATAGGGGTATCCATCGCCGGTACCAGAGAAGTTCGCGCGCTTGGCTAAGATTTTGTTGCCCCATGGGAATTTCAGCCCGTGGGTCCCTCGCGCCGCTTTTTCCCACTCTGCTTCGGTCAAAAGCCTCTTACCAGCCCAGGTGCAGTAGTTGACCGCATCATACCAGGAAACCCCGACGACGGCATGACTGGGGACCTTCATCACCTCACTGTCCCCTTGAAAAAAAGGAACCGAAGGTTCGACGTATTTAATCGCCTTGCGATACTTGTTGTACGCCTCCACGCTCACCTCAAACTTATCCACATAAAAGGCATCGAGGTAAATTTCCTGCATAGGCTTTTCGTCAAAGCCTCCAGTATCAGATCCGCGGGAGAAAATGCCTCCCGGCACCAGAATCATTTCCCGTCCGTCACCCCCGACCAAGGTTTCATAGATGCTAAAATCCCGATTATCAGCCACCTCCACATCGTTGGCTTTTTTGGCTATTTGTTGTACTCTCTCATCGTGGTCAATGGATTTTTTTATCTCCCAAACGATGACCAGCAAAAATAGAACAGTGATCGCGAAGCAGGATATAATCGCAATCATTAGATTTCTGTCACGCATATTTTTTGATCCCGAAAATATAAAGCAATAATTTTTTCAAAGAGATGATTATAATTTAAACGGTGATTAAAGCAACGTTATTTTCCCTGCCCCTACCCGGAAACTTTCTCACTCCAAGCCCTTACAGCTATGAATTTACTGGAAGTTAAAGATACAGCATTGTCCTTCATGAAACCCGCGAAGGCAGAAATTTTAAAGTGGTACCGTGGGCCGTTTTCCGTCGATCTGAAAGAGGATCAGAGCCCGGTTACCATCGCCGACCGTAAGGCCGAAGAGATTCTGCGTAAAAATATTTTTCAGCACTTTCCCGAACATGGGATCATCGGCGAGGAGTTCGGCGACCATAACCCGGATGCGGAATGGGTCTGGACCATTGATCCGGTCGATGGCACTCGGTCATTCGTGAGAGGACTGCCCCTATTCGCTTCCATGATAGCTCTTCTGCACAAGGGGGAGCCGGTGCTCGGTGTCATCGAATTGCCCGCCATGGGTGAAACCGCCTGGGCCGTAAAAGGAAAAGGTGCCTTCGTAAATGGGAACCCGCTCAAGGTTTCTTCTCAACCTCGCCTGAAAGGAGCCTTTGTCGCAGTTGCCGACCATTATTGTTTTCGCAGTGAAAAATGTACCTTCCTCTACAACCGCCTGAATCAGGAAGCCGAGATCGTGAGAACCTACCCGGATGCCTTCGGTCATCTAATGGCAATACGTGGTGTCGTGGATGTAATGGTCGATCCTCTCGCTAAAATATGGGACTACGCCCCCTGCAAGATACTGGTTCAGGAAGCCGGAGGCCGGTTCGCAAATTTCTCTGGTAACAAAGCCAGCATTGAAGAAGGAACCGCCGTAGTGGGAAACTCCAAAATAGTCCGGCAGGTCAGGAAGATTTTCGCAGAGCACAAAACTAAATAGGCTGGCGTCCGGCAAACCCAGTATCCAGACCGTGCCAGAAACTGATCTCTTTTTCGGGCATTCTCCAGCAAAGATAAACTTCACGGCCTTCCCGAATAGAGGGGAAATCCACCAGGCCCTCGCGAATCCCCTTGATCTCACACCCAACTGATTCGATTTCTCGCATCAGATGGTTATATTTCAAAACCACATTCAGGTAACTGGTGCCTTCTGCACTTCCGCCATTCCACTTGGCCTTTTCCCGCGCGTTGCGGATGTCGGGAAAATCTCGATTCATTGAGCTGGATAATTTTTGAATTTCAGGAACCCAGTCCAACAATTGCGGAACAAGGGCATTAGCTTCTTCCAACGTAAAAAGTTTTTTTAAAGACATGAAAAAAATCCAAGGTTGATATATTAGTCACTCACTGCACCACTTTCTCATTATACAAATTTAAAACCATTAATCCAGTTTTCCATCAGATCATGAAAATCCACCACCAACCCCCACCCTCAACGAAGCCAAAACTAAAATCTGATTATTTCAAAAAACCCGCAGAACAAAAATAGAGACCTGGAAATTCCTTTTTTCTCAATAGCTTATTAGAAAATTAAGGGTTACGTTAAATTATATTCAGGCGAAGGCTCACTCAGCTACGAGAAGAGTCGATTTTTTATTGACAAACGTGCCGTAAGGTTATAGATTCTGATATCTAGTGAGGATTACCCACTAATAATAATGGCTAATAAATATATGTTTTTCGGGATTAACTTATCATCTGGTTCTTTTTGCAAGAGGGGCTAGTTCATTTGTTTGGCAGTTTTGTTTAGTTTGTTTCTCTGTCTTATTTCACTGATTTATCTGTGTTCTTTAAAGGTTTTATTTCCAATCATCAGTTGGGGAGGTAAGTAATGAAAAAGGTAATTTTTTTCGTAGCAGTAAGCGCATTTGTAGGATTCATGGCAATGGGTTCCATTGTCGCCGCCGATGACGTAATACCTGGGCAATATACTCAGCATGATAGCAGCGTTATGGGTGTTGGTCAAACCATGATGCAAATGGGCGCAAGAGATCGGGCTTTGACCAACGCGGTCAATCTGGCTTCTGGAGCAGGGAACTCACGAAGAGATACAGGCGCCATAAACGGTGACTTCCAGTTCGGTTCTTCGCAAAGCGAGCAAAGCTGGAAAGCCGCCAGAACAGTCGAAGAAGCAGAAGTTGTGGGACTAGTTCCCGGCGACTGCCGTGGCGACAACTCTGATGACATGTATCGCAAGCAAATGAACCAGAGTCGCGATGGTTTCATGGTTGAAAAACTGGTTTCCCAGGCTGATTGTGAAATCGACCACCCGACTATCAAGTAAGTTTCTGGATAAGAGGATAAAGTCGGTAGGGCAAATGCCTTACCGGCTTTTTTTACATTTTAATTGCTGATTCGATTAGAATTCGGGGTCACTACCATTCTGGTTTTACCCCTATGCCCAACAAAAGTATATCCTTCCCGCTAAAACAAACCTTCTTCATGATTTACTTGTTGCCCGCTTTACTCAATATATTCCCGTCCAACCTATCGGCCCTGGAAATGGTTTCCCTTAAAACCCACCCCGAGACCAGGATCATCGTTTCCAACCCCATGGAAATCAAAAAACTTCCAGTCGGAAAAACCTATCTGGTCAATCACAAAGTATTTGCCCTACAGTTTTTTTTTAACGAGAAGGACATATTCGGCATCATCCTCAAAAGGAACAAAATACGCCCCATCTATTTCAAGTGGTGTTTTTTCAGGTCCTGCGAGGAAAGCCAGCACGATTATAAAAAAGTGATCGCTGAGGCTTTCAACCCACCTTTCGAGCAAGGTTTCTTCTCCATACCCTACCCATTTTACCTGCCTTACGGTTTCCAAGGTATAGAGTTCTTCTCTCCAGATTGAGCTTTTTAATCCCCCGACAAAATAATATTACGATCTATGGCGATGGCAGTAATCTAAATCCTTAATATTAAAATAGTGAATATCTATTAAGTTTTTTCATGTTTAAAAATTTTTATGCCTTTGTAAAAAGCATGGGCCAGCTTTACCAGCAGAAGTCGGCTCTCTACCTGATAAAATTCTGTTATAATCCTTCTATAGCGGTCACAAACTTTTACGAGGTTCACCATGTCCAGATTCATAGACAATGGAAACGATACCATCACGGATAGTCAAACTGGCCTCACCTGGTTTAAGAAGGATTCGCGACAACTGCTGGGCAAGTGGATTCATCTGGAAAAAGCCATGAAATTTGCCGAAGAGAAAAACGTGGAAAACTTTGGGGGTTTTAGCGACTGGAGGGTTCCGAAGCTGGAAGATATAAAAACTATTTTTGACAAAAGTTTCAGCCAACGGGATTTTGGCAATAATGAAATTCATATCCCCGCCGAGTTTGAACCCAAAAGCGCGGATTGTACCTGGACCGATACCGTCAATGGCGATCGCGCCATGATGTTCAGTCTGGTCAAAGGCCGTTCCAGTTGGATCAACAAATTCGGGGAAGGGCCTTTTGCGGTCCGGCTAGTACGCGGTTCTCGATCTAACCTTTAGAGTTGGTGAACGAACTGGCGAAAAGCCAGACTGCCGTGATTACCAGTAACAGAGAGAATATGCGTTTGTAATTCTGATCCGACAGGTGTTGCAACAGGTGCGCCGCGTTTTCCAACGCCGACCGCTGGTAATCGTATAGCGTCTTCTGCGATGAAAACCGCTCAACCCCCGGCGGCTCGCCGTAGTTAAAAGAGGTGGCGATTTCTTCGAGTTTTGGGGGAGTCATTTATTTTTCTAGTTAATCTGTTGAATGATTTTCCTCGCCAGTGCATGAAAATCCTCAGAGCAACTTGTAACGGCATTTTGCTGTGCGCCAATAACACCATCGGCGGGTTTCAGCATAAACATGGGTTTGTTTGCTTCCTGTGCCAAGGGCATAAGCGAATGATAATCTTTCAGGTGCGCCAGAAGATTCGAATCATTCTCTATCGATAAGGTTCCGTCACCTTCTGAGGTTTCTCCGACAACGTATTTTCTATATCCCATTGGCATCTTTTCAATCCATCTCGAATACGCTTTGACAGGACGGTGCAATCTTGTGGTGTGTCGCATAACGATATAACCGAGTGGCTCCATATCTCCATGCGGGAGATCAATATTCAAACTTGCGGGTTTTTTCTTAATGCGGTCTTGCCACGCTGTCCTCCACTCTCGTAGAGTGGGACCCACGTTGCGCAAACCTATCAGAGAAAACAAATCCGGCGCAAGCGGTATGACCACATAATCGCTGGCAATCAGTGCCGCACGGTTAATGGCACCGAGATTTGGGCCGACATCCAACAGCGCAAAATCCGCTTCAAATTCCCTTCCCGCGCCGACGACCAACCGTGCAAAAGCGGTTGTGACGCGAAAGGCCCGCTCGTCTCCGTCCACGCATTTCGGCCACTGCACGGACAGATCATCCTCGCGTTTGGAAAGTGCCAAGGCCCCCGGCAGCAAGCCGATGCGCTCGTCGATTTTCTCAATATAAGGTTTGTTCGAAATATCCCCCATCCCCTTGAACAAGGGAGCGATATCCCCGTCAATGGTTTTCTGTTCCGTATCTGTCCAAATTCTTGTTTGTGATTCTTCATCCAAAAACATCCCGCTCAGGTTGGCTTGCGGGTCCAAGTCGGCCGCAATGACCCGGTAATCAAGTTTGCTGAACATCCACGCGAGATGGTACACCAGCGAGGTTTTACCCACGCCGCCCTTGTTGTTAAAAAAAGCGATGGATTTCATGGACGTTTTTGTATCTCCATCTGAACAATCGTATCTTGCACATCCCATTTCAATTCAGGGTTGCCGTTTTTCTCCAATGCACTGCGTGCGATGCGAATACCGCGTCCGAATCGCTCCATAAAACCCATATTCTTCATGGCTTCGGCGATGGTGGGGTTGCGATAATCGGTAATGTCGGGATTTCCGAAATTGTCCCGCGTCACTTTCCCATACACCGAACCTGGGCTGCTAATTTCTATCTTGTCGGCATACCAATAGAACCGGACAGGAGCGTTGGAATTTTCGTAGTCTCTGTGAATCACTGCATTGCAAGCAAGCTCACGCAATGCCGCATAAGGATAATCAGGTGTTTCTATATGTTGTGCTCCGCTTGTATCAAGCGCAACAGCGATATTTGCTCGCAGGATGTTGTACAATTGCATCAGTTGATCCGGCATGGTACCGCGGATAGTTTTCTGGTCCAAAATGGGATCTGTAGCTTCGTTCCCCGCAAAACGCAAAAACTGAATATATGCGCCCGGAAACCAATAACCCGGATCTTTGCCCAAAACAAGAATTGCCGTGACGGTTGGGGTTCCATCCGCCGTGGTCAGACGCAATGCTTGTAACTGCTGTTCCCGATCACGGTCGTTTTCAGCCAATGCTTCCGGCGATACGGCATTAGGCAGATATTCCCGTTCAAATCTCTGCATGTCCAGATCATTTTTCACAGACGCTCTGCTAACCTCGCGCAGATCGTACGGCATGCTTCCCCAACGCCGTTTTTCCGTCAAGCGGCGCTCATCCTCGGCGGTGGCACGGTCGCGTCTGGGCCCGGTGCGAATCCAGCATTGGCCATCAACTTTCACCGGCGGATTGTCGGTCGGTTCCACTTGTATGACGGCCACTTCGCAGTCGGTCAGGGTTTTCTTTGCCACATCCATTGAAGGAAAGGGAAGAATCTTTCCATCGCTTCGCAAACTACCGAGTGATATTAACAGCTTGTCATCAATAGCCAAGTTGGCACAAGTTTTATCATCCCGGATTCCAATGAAAACAACCCCAGGCTTTCTATTATCAGGTGAATCGTTTGCAAAAGCACAAATCGCGACCCTGATTTTATCCAGGTCGTTGCAAGATTCAGTGAATTCCACGCAGTCGCTTTCGCCACGAGTGATAATTTCCGTCAATTCATCGTCAGTAAGCATGGCTTTACTTCCTCTACCGCAAGTAGGGCTTGATTAGCGATATGAAATGTTGTTTCTCTTTTTGGGTCATGTTCCCGGGTTGATTTTTTCGGTGCGGTCCGGCTAGTACGCGGTTCCTGATCTAACCTTTAGAGTTGGTGAACGAACTGGCGAAAAGCCAGACTGCCGTGATTACCAGTAACAGAGAGAATATGCGTTTGTAATTCTGATCCGACAGGTGTTGCAACAGGTGAGGCCCGATCTGCGCGCCGACCACGCCGCCCAAAGCCATCACCAACCCAGTTCTAATGTCAACATTCCCCAACCTGTAATGCGCCAGAATAGAGGACATCGCCACCATTAAAATAAAAATAAAGGATGTGCCTACCGCGAGTTTAGCCTCCCGACCCAGAAAGATCAGCAGGGGGACTATCAGAAAGCCTCCCCCTAACCCTGCCACCGAAGAAAGAATGCCGACAATGACCCCCACCAATACCAACATGATCAAGTTTTGTCTCCTCTTTCTACCCATTTTTCTTCTAATGTATCTACCACGCAGGCTCCAACGGAATCGCCCCAGACATTAACCGTGGTCCGGCAACGATCGAGAAACCAGTCAATCGAAAGAAGCATACCGATGCCCTCCAAAGGCAATCCGACAGACTGAAGCACCATCACCATAGTGACTAGCCCCGCCTCCGGGATTCCCGCCGCGCCAATGGCGGCCAGGGTTGCTGTCAGAAAGACAATCATTTGCTCTCCGAATCCCAGATGAATCCCCATCATCTGGGCGATGAACAAAGCCGCCACAGATTCATAAAGAGCGGTGCCATCCATGTTCACGGTAGCGCCAAGAGGCAGGACAAAAAGCGCGGATTTCCGGGAGACCTTGTTGTTTTCCTCGGCACACTCAACAGTGACCGGCAAGGTAGCGGAACTACTGGCTGTGGAAAAAGCCGTGGTCAACGCTTCTGTAACGTTTTTAAAATAAATAAAGGGGTTCTTCTTAGTGGTCAAATAAAGGATCACCGGCAACACCACGAGTCCATGTAGCAAAAGTGCCAGGATAACGGTTGCGGCATATTTTCCGATTTTAGCCAACTCAGCCAGAAACAGGTCTCCTCCCCCAGCGGCACCAAGTTTCGACGCAATCAACGCAAAAACCCCGAGCGGGGCAAAATACATCAGTAAATGAACGACCTTCATCACCGCAGCATTGATCGTATCAAAAAAGTCAATCGCCCGTTTGCCCGGTTCTCCCAGCGTTGTTAAAATTCCGCCAAACACCAGGGAAAATACGATGAGAGGAAGGATATCCATCTTCACCATCGATTGCACCAGATTCGGCGAAACAAAAGTTTTTAGAATATCAGTAATACCGATGGCTTCTTTCCCCATAACTTTTTCAGGGATTTGGTCCACCGTCATCTTAACTGCGACTCCCGGCTCCATGATATTGACCATCACCAATCCAATAACCACAGCAATGCAAGTGGTAGTCATAAAATAGCCAATAGCGATCAGGCCAGTTTCCCCCACCTTTCTGACATCTCCTAAACCCGCAATGCCAACAATCATCGAAGAAATAATCAAAGGCACCACCAACATCTTAAGAGCATCCAGAAACATCTCGCCTATCCACTCCACAGCCAGCATGGAGCTTCCGTACATCCACCCGGAAAAAATCCCCAAAACAATACCAGTAATCATCAGGTATAAAAGCGCATTATGTTTCACCTATCAATCTCCTAAAAAAAAATAAAAACCCTGCCGGGCAGATAAACTAGGGTTTATAATACAAGATAACAACGACTTTGCAAATAGGTGTATCGAACACCCGGCATCAGACTTAACCAGAGGCTAACCATGACCGAAACAGTCAAACTCACTTATCAGGGGAAAACTTACGAGTTTCCGATTCAAGAAGGTACCTGTGGAGAAAAAGCCATAGATATCTCGACTTTGAGGAGTACTACAGGGCTGATCACTATTGATCCCGGGTTCGTGAATACGGGATCCTGCCAGAGCCAAATCACCTATCTGGATGGCGAAAAAGGGATTCTGCTATACAGGGGCTACCCCATCGAACAGATTGCCGAAAAAAGCTCATTTATAGAAACTTCCTATCTTCTCATCTACGGCGAACTCCCAACACCCAAGCAACTTGATAACTTCAACTATCATGTGATTCATCATTCTATGGTTCATGAGTCGATTAAAAACCTTTATGATGGCTTTCCCAATAATCCACACCCTATGGCGGTATGTAGCGCAATCGTTGGCTCTCTGGCAACTTTCTATCAAAACGAATTGGATGTTAGAAATGAGCGGGTGGTAGAAATCGCCATACACAGACTGCTGGCAAAATTTCCTACCATCGCGGCATACAGTTATAAAAAATCTACCGGCCAGCCTTTTCAATATCCTGATAATACTCTGGGCTATTCTGCAAACTTTTTGAAAATGATGTTTTCCCTTCCCTGTGAACTCTATGAAATCGACGAAGATGCGGCCAAAGTTCTGGATGTTCTATTAATTCTGCACGCTGACCATGAGCAAAACTGCTCCACCAGCACCGCCCGCTTGGTCGGAAGTTCAATGTCCAACCTGTTTGCATCGGTGTCCTCTGCTATTTATGCCTTATGGGGTCCTCTGCATGGAGGCGCGAATCAAGCCGTTATTGAAATGCTGGACAGTATCCGCGCGGATGGGGGAGATGTTAAAAAATATGTTCAAAAAGCCAAGAACCCTGACGACCCTTTCCGACTGGTGGGATTCGGACACCGAGTTTATAAAAACTTTGACCCGCGTAGCCGAATCATCAAAAAACTGGCCGACAAGATTCTTGATAAAGAAGCGAGCCATGAACCCCTTCTTGAAATCGCGTTAGAACTGGAAGAGATCGCTATCAAAGATGATTACTTCATTGAGAAAAAACTTTACCCCAATGTAGATTTTTATTCTGGCCTGATTTATAAAGCCTTGCACATCCCCATTAATATGTTCCCGGTCATGTTCGCGATGGGTCGCTTACCAGGTTGGATTGCACAATGGAAAGAACTCCATGAAGACAAGCAGTTTAAAATTGGTCGTCCGCGACAAGTGTATACAGGTTCCCCTACAAGGGATTATGTCGCCATGGAAAAAAGGAAAGCGTGAAACAGATACGTTTTGATCAGGCGGGTTCAATCGTACAGATGAAAGGAAATTCTTCTACCGCGGCTGCGGCATGCACTTGGTCTACTTTAAACTCAGCCTGTTCCAGAGGCAAGGTTGCAACATGACCGGAACCTTGAAGATGAATCTCATACATTAATTTTTCCGCGGTCGAATAATCTTTGCCCAACAATTTAACCAGAACCCGAATGACAAATTCCATGGTCGTTACGTTATCGTCCCACATTATAATTTTATATAATGGAAGATAGGCCTGACGGGTTTCTCCTTCAGATTCCTCAATAACTCCTGGCGCAAAAGGTAATGTTTCTACTGGCATGGCAATAAAATTGCCCCAAAAGGGCTAGTGGTTTGAAAAACTAATCCTTATATAATATTAAAATAATATCTCAAAAAAAACAATTTTTTCATTAACCTGGAAATGGGGAAAAAGAAACGCGGAGGGGTGCACTAAAGCCAGTTAAACATCAAAAACCAGAGCGGGCGGGTCCTGCCAGATATTCACTTCTGTAGCCTCATCCAAAGTAACGGTGCCAAACTGGACCGTGTAAGGTTTCTCATTTTCACATTCATACTCGACGGTAATTTTTTCAATCTCCCATTTCCCCGACTGCGGCCCAATCAGGGTTAAACTATGGGCAAAACTGTTCACCTCAAATTTTCCCTCAAAAAATTTTCCTGACTCCGCCGAGCCTGTGACATCTTCAAATTTCAACTGATGGTTATTGAAATTGAAATGGACGGGTTCAGACATACCCTGCTGGCCAGTTTGCACCTTAACTTTAAACGTGTTGACTCTCGGCACGGCTCACCTCAGGAAAAAAACGGATTCAAACCCGCTGTATGGTCGGTTTCATCAAATATCGCACCTACCTTCGGCACGGCCTTCCTGAACGAAGTATGAATTCCCTGCTTAAGGGTCAAATCGGCGGCACTGCACCCCTGACAGCCTCCCCCCATTTGTATGGTGACCGAGTTTCCTCTAACGCTCATCAGGGTGATGTTACCACCATGCCCGGCCACCCCCGGGTTCACCTCGACATCAATCACTTTTTGAATACCTTCGCGAATTTCTCCCTCTGAGGGCAGGTCTGCAATGATTGTTTCAGCAATGAGACCTTCGCCTGCCTCCAGCGTTCCACGGATAGTCGCACCCACTTCCTTAGCCAGAGGAACCCAGTCAACCAGGGTTTTATCTTTGCGGATAATGGTCACGGTATACTCACACACCAGTACGGTCTCCACATCTTCCAGACAAAAAAGAGCTTCGGCAAGGGGCGACCCCGCCGCGCTTTCAAAATCCGAAAAATACCAGGAATGCCCGTTCATCAAGGGACGGTTAACCGTAAAAAGGCATTGATCTCCCGTTGGCGAAGGCTGTGCCTTGATTAAAACCGCATCGGAATTTTCAGGAAAAATCTTTTCAGAAATGGCTGGAACCTGTAGAACTCTGCGAACATCGGGAAAACTCGGTGCAGGCTCTGGCTGAGAAACTTCTTCAGTCACTGGGCTATCCTCTTCAGCCACTGAGCTATCCACCGTCGCTGGTGAACCCTCTTCCTGTTTCATGCCCGTAAAAAAACGCTTGATAAAGTTCAATAGATTATCTCCTATCCAAATCGGTTGTTTCTTAACTATAACAATAACGCCCTATTCTTCATATAGATGCTAGAATTATTAAAAAGTCGCAGATTCTACGGCAAATCTTCCTCTGAAGTTGCAGGTCTGCCCTTTAACCTTGTTTCCTCTATACTTTTGACTAGCAAAAAATATCTTCCCTGCAGTTTTACTGACATCCTAGTGTGAGTATGATTATATACTATTACCTATACCTATTTGATAAAGTTGCGCTATTCGCGAACGCAGGAGAACTTTCATACCAGTTATGCGTTCTATTCACCAACCAAACCACCGACAACATGACAGGAACCTCGACTAAAACTCCTACAACCGTCGCCAATGCGGCTCCAGACTCGAACCCAAAAAGACTGATCGTCGTTGCTACCGCCAGTTCAAAAAAATTACTGGCTCCAATAAGAGCAGAAGGACCGGCCACACAATGCGCCACTCCAAATTTACGATTCAATAAGTATGCGAGCCCTGAGTTTAAATACACCTGTATAAGAATAGGAACAGCAAGCAGGGCAATCACCATAGGCTGAGCAAGAATTTGATCCCCTTGAAAACCAAATAACAGCACTAATGTAGCTAAAAGGGCTGTAAGGGAAAAAGGGTTTAACGTTTGAATCGCTCTTTGCAAAGCTGGTTCCCCGCCTTTTCCTAACAGGTTTACCCTCCAGATTTGAGCAGCAAAAACTGGAACTACAATATACAAAACGACAGATAAAAATAATGTCTCCCACGGGACAATAATAGCTGAAAGCCCCAGCAAAAAACCAACGATAGGGGCAAAAGCAAAAATCATGATTACATCGTTCAGAGCTACTTGACTTAAGGTAAAATGGGGCTCACCGTTACTCAAGTTGCTCCAGATAAATACCATGGCTGTACATGGCGCAGCTGCCAGAATGATCAAGCCTGCTATGTAGGAATCAATTTGATCAACCGGTAGATAAGGTGCAAACAGGTGAGAGATAAATAACCAACCCAAGGCCGCCATAGAAAAAGGCTTAACAGCCCAATTTATAAACACGGTAACGCCTACTCCTTTCCAATGAAGACGCACCTCGTGCAAGGCTTGAAAGTTCACTTTTAAAAGCATGGGAATTATCATCAACCAGATCAATACCGCAACGGGAATGTTGACTTTGAACATCTCGGCACGGCCTATAAGCTGAAAAAATTCTGGAATGAAATAACCCAGTGCAATGCCGACAACAATGCAAAGAAACACCCAGAAGGTCAGGCATTT
The DNA here is from genome assembly GCA_965263085.1 of Nitrospinales bacterium. GTDB lineage: Bacteria > Nitrospinota > Nitrospinia > Nitrospinales > VA-1 > LS-NOB. The sequence continues at coordinate 76,152 of OZ253582.1, read as the reverse complement.
TTCAAAAAAGCCTAAATTTGCCGGATTGTTTATCGTTTTACTAGACACTTTTTTATTTGGGAGAAGCATCAGAACTGCATGAGGCCGGAATATCGCAGTCTTCTGGATGGCCCTGGCAACAGTTCTCAGTCAGGTAAGCCACGAGGTCATTCATAGGTGGGTAATTGGCTGAATAAAAAAGAGTCCGGCTTTCCCGGCGGCAATGAATCAGGCCAGCATGTTTTAGTTGGCCGAGATGAAAAGATAATGTTGAAAGCGGGATATCCAGTTTATCTCCAATCTGCCCAGCGGGAATACCTTGGGGGCCTGCTGGAACAAGAAGTCGAAAAATTTCCAGTCTATGTTCTTGAGCAAGGGCTGATAAAGCAGTGATCGCGGCTATAGATTCCATATTTCTAATTATATAGAAATAATGAAGAATGTAAACGAAATTAAGGGGTGGGGTGGGTAGCGGTCAAGCTTGAAAAGCGTTTTCGAGGTGTTCTATTTTCCAGGATTCAGAAGAGTCTGCCGTCAGGGCTACCACATCAAACCGCATAGGCTTATCTGCGATTCTCTTTCGAACTAGAAAGCTTTGGGCTGTCTGGGTAATCTTTTTCTGCTTCGTGGGAGTCAAGGCATTAAAGGGATGGCCAAATTCGTGGTTCGTGCGTGCCTTGACTTCAATAAAAACGATCACCCCTGCCTGCTCGGCAATGATGTCTATTTCTCCTACTTTCGAACGAAAGTTTTTTTCAAGAATTCGGTAGCCTTGCTTCTTCAAAAAAGCTATCGCGGCAGATTCACCTTCACGGCCAAATTTTAATCGGTCCTGAGTCAATGTGAAGAACCTCCGGCGGTTAGCAGCTAGTGGGCGGTGTTCCAGTTTTTTCCCCAGCCTATATCTACAACCAGAGGAACTTTAAGGGGCACCACCTCTTCCATTTCTTGTTTAACCAGAGCCCGCATTTCCTGTTCCTCCTCTTCCGGGCACTCAAACACTAGTTCATCATGGACCTGCAAGATCATACTGGATGTTAATTTTTTCCTGCTAATTTTTTTCGCCAACTGAATCATCGCCAACTTGATCAAATCCGCCGCGCTTCCCTGTACCGGCGAATTAATCGCAACCCTCTCTGCCGATTCACGCACCTGCCGATTCTGGCTTTTGAGATCCGGCAGATAGCGTTTCCGGTTCATCAGAGTCATGGTGTAGCCGGTTTTTCTGGCTTGCTCTACGGTCTCTTCCATATAAACTTTGACTTTTTTATAAAGCGCAAAATATTGATCGATGAATTTTTTGGCATCCTTGGGAAAGATTTTCAATTGCCGCGACAACCCGAAAGCACTCAAACCGTAAACAATGCCGAAGTTCACCGCCTTGGCCATTCTTCGGGCTTCCGCATCCAGACGTTCCGGGGAAGTCCCGAATATTTCGCAAGCAGTACGGGTGTGGATATCTTCACCCATTTGAAACGCCTCCATCAATGCCTCGTCTTCAGAAAGATGGGCAAGTACCCGCAACTCCACCTGCGAATAGTCTGCCGAAAGCAGGTGATTGTTGCCCTCGGCAATAAAAGCCTTTCTTATTTCACGCCCCATTTCCGTGCGGATCGGAATGTTCTGCAAGTTCGGGTTGCTGCTACTCAATCTGCCAGTCGCCGCAACCGTCTGGTTGAACGAGGTATGCACCCTTGCCGTCTTGCTGAATATTTCCTCCTGCAAAGCATCAACATAAGTGGATTTGAGTTTACCCAGTTGCCTGTAAGTCAGTATCAAATCAGGAAGCTCATGCTCCATCGCTAATTGTTCCAACACCGAAACATCGGTCGAGTAACCGCTCTTGGTTTTCTTGATGACCGGCAAACCCAGTTTCTCGAACAGAACCACCGAAAGCTGCTTGGGTGAGTTAATATTAAACTCCTCCCCAGCACTGGAATAGATTTGCTTGACATGACCTTCCATCTTTTTTTGTATACTTTTGGAAAGCTTTTGCAGATGACTTTGATCGAGTTTCATCCCATGAATTTCCATCTCCGCCAGGACTTCTATAAGAGGCAACTCCAGTTCCAGAAAAAGTTTCAGGTCCTCCCCTTTTAAAAGTGGTGAAAGTTTTTCATACAACCGCCAGGTGATATCCGCGTCTTCTGCCGCATATTCGGTGGCACGCTCGACATCCACCTCATCGAAACCAATCTCCTTGGAAGCCGTGCCCACCAAATCTTTATACTTGATGGTAGTGTGACCCAGATAATCCCTAGCCAAATCATCCATATTGTGCCTTCTACCGGATGGAGTCAAAATATAGGAAGCCAGCATTGTGTCAAAAACAACTCCCCGCAGGTTGATCCCTTCATTCCTCAACACAATTAAATCGTATTTAATATTTTGGCCCACTTTTTTAAGTTTTGGGTCTTCAAGCAGTGGTTTGAGTTTTTTGAAAACCCAGTCAAGGGCCAATTGTTCGGGAACCCCCAGATAACGATGCGCTAACGGAATGTAGCAGGCCGCCCCTTCTTCACAGCATAGAGATATCCCGACGACCCGTGCTCGCACCGGATGCAGGCTGGTGGTTTCGAGATCAAGCGCGAAAACCTTTGATTTCTTTAATTGCTTGATCCAGTTCTCAAAATCGACCTCTGTGAGAATAGTTTCATATCGGCTCTCAATTTTTGGCGAACTTTTTCCGGGATCAGAATCACCTTCCAACTCCCCGAGCAGAGAAGAAAACTCAAACTCAGAAAACAGTTTTCTCAGTTCCACGTTATTAGAAGGCCTGACCTTAAAATCCTCAAGCTCGTCTTGCAGTTCCATCGACGTGTTAATGGTCACCAGTTGGCGGCTGAGTAAAGCCATCTCTTTGTCCTGAACCAGTTTCTCCTTGAGTTTTGCCTTGTCCACTTCGTCAATCCGCCCATACAACTCCCCAATCGAACCAAATTTCTGGATGAGTTCCGAAGCAGTTTTGGGTCCAACCCCTTTAACCCCGGGGATATGGTCACTGGAGTCGCCCATCAATCCCATCACATCGATCACCCGGTCTGGAGTCACGCCAAATTTTTCCTCCACCTCCTCCACGCCAAACCATTTATTTTTCATCGTATCGAGCATCCGGATATCAGGATCGATCAACTGCATCATATCTTTATCCCCACTGACAATGATCACCTGGAAGCCCGCCTTCGCCGCTTTTTTTGCCAAGGTTCCGATAATATCATCGGCTTCATAGCCAGGAGCCCGGATACTATGAATGTTATAAGCTTGTACTAAAGGCTCAAAATAAGGGAATTGCTTTGTCAGGTCTTCGGGAGGTGCTTCCCGGTTGGCTTTGTAGTCCGCATACATCTCGTGGCGAAATGTCTTTTCCTTACTGTCAAAAGCCACCACCAGATAATCCGGTTGTTCGTCCTTCACCACCTTCTGCAACATATTGATGAACCCGTACAGAGCATTGGTGGGAAGTCCTGTTGACGTGGATAAAAATTGCCGGATGCCAAAATAGGCCCGGAAAATGTAGGAAGAACCATCTATCAGGTAGAGGGATTTCGCTTTGCTCATAACAATTTCTTAAGTGTAAAAATGCTGACCAAGTATAAAGTCGCGACTTTACCATATCTAATTAATTGTGGTATCATTCAACTTTCTTTTGTTAATGAACTAATTGAATTAAAAGGCTTAAGAATGCGCGCCATCAAAGGTTCTACAGAAAAACAGGATGCCCAGACCCGGTCAATCATTGAAACCGCCCGCAAGGTTCTGGTCGTCGAAAGCCAGGCTGTAGCAGGATTGGAAAGCCGGATTGACTCCCAATTCGTTGATGTCGTGCGCCATCTGAACCAGTGTAAGCACCTTATTGTTACAGGGGTTGGAAAATCCGGGCTGATTGGGAAAAAAATTGCATCCACATTTTCAAGTATCGGACTGCCCTCCCTTTTCCTGCACGCGGCCGAAGCCAGTCATGGAGACTTGGGAATGATTTCTGAAGAGGACACTATCATTGCCATCTCTAACAGCGGGGAAACTGAAGAGATCGTTAAGCTACTTCCCGTTTTTAATCGAATCCATTGCACGCTGGTGGGGATGACCGGCAATAAACAATCCAGCCTGGCTAAAAGAAGCGACTATGTTCTCGATACCAGCGTTGAGGAAGAAGCCTGCTTTAAAAACCTTGTTCCCACAGCCAGCACAACGGCCACTTTGGCGATGGGTGATGCGCTTGCCATAGCATTTATGGAACTCCGCGGAGTGCGTGAAGAAGATTTCGCGCTCAACCATCCCGGCGGAAGTCTCGGCCGGAAACTGCTCACTCTGGTCGATGACCTGATGCACTCCGGAACAGATATCCCCAGAATAAAAGAAGATGCCGATATCTATCAGGTACTCAAAGAAATCTCACAAAAAAGGTTGGGAATGACACTGGTGGTCGGAGATCAAGGCCAACTTCTCGGTATCATCACCGATGGGGACTTAAGGCGCCTGATTGAAAAGCAAAAAGACATTTCTCAAGCCCGTGCCGGGGATATGATGGGCGGCCATCCTAAGACTATTACAAGGGATACCCTGGCAGCAAAAGCGGTTAGAATCATGCAAGACCACTCCATCACCTCACTGGCAGTGCTTAGCAATGACCAGAAAATAGAAGGAATCATTCATCTACACGATATTCTGAAAGCGGGTGTCGTTTAATCCTTACCCGAACTACTCTTAATTTAAAGTTATGACCGGCAACGAACTTAGAAAAAAATTCCTGCAATATTTTGAAGACCGGGGACACACGGTCGTGCCTAGTTATCCTCTGGTTCCAAAAAATGATCCGACTCTCATGTTCACCAACGCGGGAATGGTGCAATTTAAAGACGTTTTCCTGGGAAAAGAAAAAAGAAGCTATACCCGCGCCGTGTCAGCGCAAAAATGCGTTCGCGCCGGGGGAAAACACAATGACTTGGAAATGGTCGGGCGCACAACCCGGCATCACACTTTTTTTGAAATGCTTGGCAATTTTTCGTTTGGCGATTATTTTAAAAAGGAAGCCATTCAGTTTGGCTGGGAATTCCTGACAGATGTAATTGGCCTGCCTCGGGACCGCTTATACATTTCTGTCTACGAAGATGATGGCGAAGCTTTCAATCTATGGGTCAATGAAATAAAAATGCCGCGCGAGCGGATATACAAAATGGGAGAAAAAGACAATTTCTGGGCCATGGGACCCACCGGCCCCTGCGGCCCCTGCTCGGAAATATTTATCGATCAGGGCAAAGCTGTCGGTTGCGGAAAAGCGTCCTGCAAGATCGGTTGCGATTGCGATCGGTTTCTGGAAATCTGGAATCTTGTTTTCATGCAATATAACCGTGATGCAAAAGGCGCACTCACTCCACTTCCTAACCCCTGCATAGATACAGGCATGGGACTGGAAAGACTGGCCGCCGTTGTTCAAGGGCGCACCACCAATTACGACACCGATCTCATGATGTCTATCATCACTGAGGCGGCTCGCATCACAGGAAAAAAATATGGCAGGCAGGGTGAGGTGGATGTCTCCCTTCGAGTGCTGACGGACCATGCCCGCGCCTCAGTATTTCTGATCAGTGATGGAGTCATTCCCTCCAACGAAGGCAAGGGTTATGTCTTGCGTAAAATCATGCGACGGGCTCTCCGCCACGGAAAACTTCTTGAACAAAAAGACCCTTTCTTTCACCGCATCACCAGCAAAGTGGTCGACGATTTTAAAGACGCCTACCCTGAATTACTCACCAACAAGGACTTCATTAAAAAAGTTGTCCTCAACGAAGAAGAAGGTTTCGGCAGCACCTTGCATTATGGAACTCAGCGTCTGGAAGAAATCCTGAAAAAAGTGCGCAAGGAAAAACTCACCACCATACCTGGAGAAGAAATTTTTAAGCTCTATGACACCTATGGTTTTCCCACCGACCTTGTGGAAGAAACCGCGAAAGACGCGGGACTGGCACTCGATATGGAAGGTTACACTCAAGCCATGAACGAGCAGAAGACCAAAGCCATGGCATCCTGGAAAGGATCGGGAGAAAAAGAAATCGCACCCTTTTATAAAGAGTTTTCACAATCCTCGCCCGCCACTGTCTTTGAAGGTTATAGAACCACTCAAGGCAAAGGCAAAGTACTGGCCATTTTGAAGGGCCAGACACCTGTAGATTCCGCCAGGACCGGCGACGAAATAGAATTTTTAACCGACAAGACCCCTTTTTATGGAGAGTCCGGGGGCCAAGTCGGGGACTCCGGTCGGGCTTACAATGAAAATGTTCAACTAACACTTAATGACACGACTAAACCCCTGCCCTGCCTGATCGTTCATAAAGCAAAAGTTATCCAGGGAACCTTGCAGACTGGGGATAATTTGACTTTGGAGGTGAGTGCTGAGACCCGAGGTGACACTGCGCTCAACCATTCTGCCACCCACCTTTTGCATGCGGCGCTCAAGGAAGTTCTGGGCGGACACATCAAACAGGCAGGATCATTGGTAGCACCCGACCGGTTACGTTTTGACTACACGCATTTTTCACCCTTGACGGATAAAGAAAGAGCCCGCATTGAATCGCGTGTGAACGAAAAAATCCGTGAAAATATTCAGGTCGCAACACAGGAAATGGACATAGACACCGCTATCAAGGAAGGCGCAATGGCACTATTTGGAGAAAAATATGGTGACACAGTCCGCGTTGTCGATATACTCGGTTTTAGCAAGGAATTATGCGGTGGCACACACGTTACCGCGACCGGCAATATCGGCCTGTTCCGCATCACGTCTGAAGGAGGCATCGCCTCCGGCGTACGGCGCATTGAAGCTGTCACCGGTGCCACGGCTTATAACACTATACGAACTGAACAGGACTCCTTATCGGCAATTCGCAAACTGTTAAAAGCTCCGTCCAACGAGGAAATTGCCAAGCTGAAAAAACTGCTGGAGAAAAACCGGCAGTTGGAAAAAGAGATCACTACGCTCAAGAAAAAAATGGTCAGCGGTCAGGAATCTTCCGGCATCGACAAGGTGCAAAAAGTGGGAGACGTTTCCTTGCTCATCAAAAAACTGGAAGGCATGGATGCAAAGACCCTGCGCACTTTTATCGACAACGCCAAGAACCAGTTAAAATCCGGGGTCGTGGTCGTGGGCTCCGTTGCCGATGGCAAAGTTTCCATGGCCGCAGGTGTCACCAAAGACTTGACCCAAAAATATCATGCCGGAAATATCATCAAGAACATAGCGATGATCGTGGGAGGAAGTGGCGGTGGCCGTCCCGACATGGCACAGGCAGGTGGTCCCGAAATAGGCAAACTTGATGAAGCCCTCAAAAAAGCCGAGGAATTGATTCGCGCCACCTGATAACCTCCTGCATTTGAAAGTTCTATAGAAATGGTTCGAGGAATCCTGTATTATCCCACAATTATCTATTTATTCAGCCGGTTGAAATTTTCCGGAAAGGGTCACATATGAATGAAATACTGGGTTCTACGGGCTCCAGCTCTCCAATCAATCCCATCAGAAAAAAAGAACTGGATAGCAATTGGCAGACCGTTGCGGCAAAAGCGGTCACCGACGAATCATTCAAAAGAATCCTCGCCGCGGACCCCATTAAAGTTCTAGAGGAACATGGGTTGAAAGTGGCCGCAGAAATAAAAGTCAATTTTGATGAAACAAATAAAGAATATAACTTCAATATCCCTAAAAATGCCTCGGAAGAAATACAAGCAGAAGCACAGTGGTGGACTTGGCGTTTAAAGATGATTAAAGAATTCGCCCAGGAATTGAGTCGTCAGGTGGGGAACGTCGCCGGCTTCGATAACAGTTTTTAATCCCCTAGAAGCATGCGCCCGTAGCTCAGCTGGATAGAGTGGCGGTTTCCGGAACCGTAGAGCAGAGCAGGCCAATCAGGGCGATCCGTAGAAGTATTAGAGGCGGCAGATCGGCTAATGTCCATCCAAAACACCATTTACTGCTTAGATTTAGATACCCACTAGATATTGTGTCTCATAGGGTGCCTATGAGGGCAATATGTGAGGGTCCCACAAAATAAATTTGCGATTTTCTATATTTTTGCCGATAATATTTGTATGATACGCATAACCAAAAACCTAATTCACGGAGTTGGGTCTGTTTTGGAGGTTTGGCCCGAATCAAACCACAGGTATTATTATGTTAAATTACATCCCACCCCCGACCATGCGTTGCATCAAGATTTTGAAAATGTGGGGCGGGATATGTGGAATGCGTGGCATAACGTAGCCCATGTCGAAGTCGAAGAAAAATAAACACCAAGGCCAACGCCACGGTAGTAGTGTATCCCCACCGCACAGAAAATTAGATACTCTCGAACATCTTGGCCCTATGTCTGATAAGCGCACGGTTGCAGTGAGTAAAACGGTTCGTCATCATCAAGGCCCATACCCGTCTCCGGAACAATTCAAGGAATACTCGGAAGTAGACCCTGAAATTGTAACCAAGATTCTCGCCCACACCGAGAAAGAGCAGACACATCGGCATAATATGGACAAAAGGGGGCAGGGTTATGATTTTGCTCAAAAGTTGTTCGGGCAAATTTTTGGCTTCTTAATTGGTATAGCCGCTCTTGTATATGGGGCGCACGTCGCAACAAGCGGAAGCCCCTGGCCCGGGGCATTGCTTGGCGGAGGAGGGGTAGCCAGCCTTGTCGCTGTTTTTGTTTACGGGAAAAAAGAAAAGCTCATAACTACTGACCGCTAGGTAGAAACTTTGACAGAAAACTGAGCGCTCCCAAGCTGCCACCTATCCCAGCCATCAGCCTCCTCACAAAGAACAGAGTCCCCCTGTAGATATTCACCACTTCTTAATGCCTTAACCCATTTCTTCTTAATTCGTTTATCCATCCTCATACCTTCCCGGAGCCGCGCTCCTTTTGTTGGTTATTGCCCACAAGAAACCGGAACGGTAAACTCTAAGACCTGCCCCTAAAATTGATATGAAAAACGATGCTACACTTTTCCCGCATTTTAAGCGGGAAAAGTCCTTTTTGAGAATGCTTGAGAGTTGCGGGAAAGTATTGTAGAGTTAAGGGTTAAAAGAAATTAAGCGCCCGTAGCTCAGCTGGATAGAGTGGCGGTTTCCGGAACCGTAGGTCGGAGGTTCGAATCCTCTCGGGCGTACCATTAAAAGAGGCGCTTGGCCCATATTGAGCCAAGCGCCTTTTTTATAATGGTACGAGAAACTGAGTTTCTAAACTGCCTGTACGGCAGTGAACGATAAGGATATTTTGACCCCTATTTAAATATTTCGGGATGCTTTGGACCGCTTTTTGCTCTTTTTACATGATGCCCATTGTCCCCAAAATGAACATTCCGTTCTTTCATTCTTGCGTTGTTAGCACAGCTCGGTTATGCTATGGATCATTTATGCTTGATAAATATAAGCTTATCGAGTGTTTAAAGCAGGGGGATCTCCTAAAACCCCGATAATTTGATATACTTACCTTACCCCACTACATTAAAATAAAATAGATATGGCAGACAAGCCACAGCCCAAACAAGAAATTGTATTTAGTTACCAGAAAAGCCCAAATTCTAAGAATTACCATATTGATGGCATTCATGGTGGTTTGACAGCAAGGGGTCTTTTGAACGTTAATTTTTTTGTCGAAAAGCATCCCCTCCCCAGTAAAGAGACTCGCATTGTAGGCCCAAAAGGTTTGGAGCCTTCAAATGAACCACAAGGCACCCCAGCAACAATGGAAATCATCAGGGAAATTGAGGGATGCCTAATAATGGATTACAATGTGATGAAAGCTACGAGAGATTGGCTGATTGCTAAAATACAGGATTTTGAAAATCAACTTGTGCCACCAACACAGCCCACACAGAAACATTGAGGCATTTATGCTATACGCAACCCCCACAGATGTTAGTGATGATGCCCAGAAGTACGCACAGCGCTACCCACAAACAGAGGCAAGCCAACTATCGGGAACAGGGCTTCTGGCATGGAAAACCCTTGTTGTCGAAATCAGGGACTTAGGGGGCCGCCAGTGCACCCTTAATAGGCCTATTCACTTTTTCCTAACGACGGAAGAAGACGGGGAAATGAATGCCTACTATAAACCATTAGAAATTTATACGTTTAGCAACACCCTTCCTGAGATCACAAGCGAAATTCAAATGGACATCTTAGGCTTATATGAGGAGTTGTTAAATACCTCCGACGATCAACTCGGTGAATATCCCAGAAAGTGGAAAGCCCACCTTGATGAAATCATTTCTGCATAGAAAACAATGGCAGGTAAAATTACCCGATTCCATGAGTCTGGGATAAATAAAAAGATTAAATCTAAGGTAACCTCAACGAAGCAAAGAAAGCGTGGCCCTCATAGCACCCTCGGCATCTTTCTTAATGAAAAACTTGTCGGCAAAGTCAAAATCCCAAACGCCCACCCTAGATTATTTTCAGAAAAGAAATCAGAACGAGTCGCCCAAGCTTTACGCTTAACTTTTGAGGAGTATGACAATCTCATCGAATGCAACCTGACGGGGGGAGATTACTTTAAGATTTTGGAGAAGAGATTACAGCCCACAACTTGACACTACCCATCCGTCGCCCTATAATTCTGGGCGTGAAGAAGCTAACCCTAATCGTTTTACTTGTTCCCGCCACTGCTTCGACGAAACGCCTTAAACACGAAGCCGACCAGCAAACTGGCCTTAGCCAGCATTATCCTCTCATGAAGTTTTAAAAAAGTCTTAATATCTAGTTTGATTTGAATATCATTGCCGGGATGCTTTGGGTCGCTTTTTGCTCTTTTTACATGATGCCCATTGCCCCCAAAGTCAACATTCCGAAAAAATATAAAAATCTCTGATAAAACTGAAAGGCTTGCCAACGTTAATACCTGCGACCTCAACTCTAGCCCAACTCCATCATATCAAGTATCACATCATCCAAATCATCAGGCGGTGTGTCCTTGGGATTCAAGCACACACCTTCATACTATATTTATCCTAAAAGCATTATAATTTTGGCAACAAGCCTAAGCTAACCCTCTATAAGGTATTGTGAAATTTTTTTAACCGTGTACTATTGGGTTTTTATTCTAAGGAGAAAATGCATGTGGCCCTTAATTCCTTCCATTTTGCCTACCTTGTCTAAAAGCAAGTGGAGAGCAAACCACCCTTCCATAAGCATAATTTTAATAGCAATATTGCTTTTATGTAATGGCTGTGCCGTAATGCTAACTTCGCTAGAGGAAAAAACCAGAATGCAAACTTTGGCATTTGAAAAAATCTGGGCAGAGGATAAGGCCAAGAATAAACAAATTGCCTTGGCACTTGGACAGAGAACATTCGATGTGTCTAAAGAAAGATTAATGAAAGCCTTTATTACTGCGTTCTCAAATAAAAATTTGACCGTAATAAATATGGATAAAGGACTTGGTTTTATAGTAGCCGAAGGGGGACAATTTATAGATGCCACCAGAGTAAGACAACTTGTAACAGCGGGAAGAATAGCGAGGTTAAATAAAGCTTCATACCCTGGAGCAAATTATACCCATTTGGCAGGTGTTATTTGTCCAATGGCCTTGCGTTCCACTGTTAATTTATTTGAAAAAAGGGAAAATCGAACAACAGTAAAACTAGGGTTTAACCCTGGGTCAAGAATTGCTTGTAGTGAGCTTTTACCAGTTTGGTATGAAGAAATGTGGGCTGAAATTGAGCAAGCAATTTTCATCCAAAGAGAAACTGTAGAATAATTTATTTTCTTTATAGAATCTTTTTCGGAAACATACTATGAATATCAAACAACAAATATGCTTGATAATAATCTTATCATTATCAGCCTGTATGACAGCACCCCAACATCGAGAAGCAGTTCAGGATACCGGTAATGACCAAGTAACCGTTGGCAACGTACAGCGAGAGATTAAAATTGGGATGTCAGGCTCTGATGTAGCTAGAGTATTGGGCTCTCCCAACATTGTGAGCACAGATGATAAGCGTAGAGAGGTCTGGATATACGATAAATTTTCAACTGAAACAACTGTCTCCGAGAGTAGTGGTTTTGGAACTCTTATTATTCTTGGGTCTTCTAGCAGAGCCGGTTCAAGTTCAACGACTCAACGCACACTGACGGTTATCATTAAATTTGACAAGGAAAAGAAGGTTCGAGACTTCGCTTATCACACATCCAGATTTTAACTAAACACACGGGAACTTACTTACCATTCGGGCGTACCATTATAAAAGAGGCACCTGTACGGTAGTGAACGATAGGACACGTTGCCGTTCAAGGCTTTCACCAAGTATTCAAGTTGAGTTCATCAAGTATTTCTGTGTAGGCTCGACGGCTCGTTCTGCTGCTAAATTATCAGGAATAAACCGGAACATGGCTGTCCTGTTTTTCCACAAACTCCGGGAAGTTATATTCAAAAAACTGGAGCATCGTGAAACAGGTCTCATGAGTGGCAAAATCAAGTTGGATGAGAGTTGTTTTTGTGGTAGAAGAATAAGACAAACGCGGGCGTGGTGCGGAAGGGATGGTTATGTGCACGCTATGATCATTCTAAACGCTTCATCCAAAACAATTTCCCCCATTATCAGGGAGAAGGTGAAGCCCAATTTAATTGTGTATGCTGACAGCTTCAAGGCCTATGATGTGCTCAATGTATCAGAGTTTCGTCACTATCGCATCAATCACTCAGAGCTGTTTGCAGACAGGTGTAATCATATCAAAAGAGGAGAATAAAAAATAAAATGAAGTTAATTTTAGTGGTTTTCGCAGTTTCTTTTCTAACTTCTTGTGCCTCTAATAGCGTTATTTTACAAAAAACAATTCCGGGGGACGAAAAAACCTTTGCAACCACTGATACGGGGACAGTAGAAGTTATAGGCCAAGATATGACAACCGAATCCATGCACTGGCTATTTGCCCAATGCGACCACTGGAGCGGCTGTTATATGCGTTGCCAGGGAAAAACAAATTTCTGCAAAAAAGTAACTACGGATTTCAAGCTTAATGTATTATATTCTCTCAAGCTGGATCATAGAAACCCCTGACTTTTTACCAACCGATTGCCCTCTAACTTCTTGAACTGGAAATCTTAAATTCTCTTTTGATAATAGTTTAAAATTCGTTTATGATTCGGGATATGGGTTGCGTGGTGGGTTTAACAGGGGAACCTGCGGCGCTATGACAATTCCCTGAGAAGGAGGTGATCCCATGCTATCTGACAGTACCCGGGGAGCTTCCGGAGTAATTTGTTAACCCCAAGTTAACGGAAGCTCCTGTGCTTTTATAGCGCCCCGCTTTCAGAGCGGGGCGTTTTTTTATGCTTTCTACTTATAGCGATATTGCAAAAATCAGGGTTGATAATCAACGCCATGGACAACATATCGCAAATTGAAAAACACCTCTGATCGGTCGTGGATAGGCTAAGAGCCAATTCTAATTTAGAAGAAAATTAAGTACACGCACCAAGGCTATTTAGGAAACAAAGATAAGGAAAATAAATAAATGGTGGATTTCAAACAGTTGGTAAGCCAGGAAAATACCTATGTTATTCAGGTCTTTTTGGTCATATTCGTAGCTCTCGCTGCAAATTTGCTCAAGAAGAAAATTTTGAAACCCCTGCTAGAAAAGGCGAAGCATACCAAAAATAAATGGGATGACTCCCTCCTGCTATCCATTCCTCGTCCGCTAGGTTTCATTATCTGGACAACGGGCATCACCTTCGCTGGCGAAATTATTCAGCAGGCTACCGGAACCATGACTCTGGAAGTCCTTGCTCCTCTGCGCGACACAGTCATTATTGCCTCCCTCGCCTGGTTTTTAGTTCTTTTCATTCGCAACGCTGAAGCAAGTTACCTGGCCTCTGATAAAGATATCGACCCAACCACCCTGGATGTCATATCAAAACTGACTCGCATATCCATCGTCATCACAGGCCTCTTAATGATATTGCAAGCCCTCGGACTCAGCATTTCTGGTGTCCTGGCTTTTGGAGGTGTCGGTGGTATAGCCATTGGCTTTGCGGCCAAAGACCTGCTTTCAAATTTCTTCGGAGGGCTCTTTATATACCTGGACCGTCCTTTCGTGGTGGGAAACTGGGTGCGCTCTCCAGATCGGGAAATTGAAGGCGTTGTCGAAAAAATAGGCTGGAGAGTCACCATGATAAGAACCTTCGACAATCGGCCACTGTATATTCCCAATGCTGTTTTTTCACAAATCGCGGTGGAAAACCCTTCCCGTATGGAGAACCGGAGAATCAAGGAGACCATCGGAATTCGTTATGACGACGCAAACAAAATGGAAGCGATCACACAGCAGGTTGAGCAAATGCTAAAAGACCATGTTGAAATCGACACCAATAAAACCTTAATGGTCAACTTCAATAGTTTTGCCCCTTCCTCGCTTGATTTTTTCATCTACACGTTTACCAAAACCACAAACTGGGAAAAATATCACATCGTCAAACAGGATGTTCTTTTAAAGATTCTGAAAATTATTGAAAGTAACGGAGCAGAAGTAGCATTCCCCACTTCAACCATTCATTTAGCCCAACCAGAAACCCAACACTGATTTTTTTATGAACTCACGCTATTTCTTTTGCAAAATCCCATTACTTCTTTGTTTAGCCACAATGGTTTCATTGTCATTCATGGGATGTGCAAATCTGGGGCCTACCACTTTAAAAAGCGAAAGAAGTAGCTACAATCTCGCGATTCAAAGAACCAATGACGAACAGCTTTTACTCAATCTTGTCCGGCTCAAATACCGGGACACTCCATTTTTCATGGAAGTGAGCAGTGTGGCGTCCCAGTTCACACTGTCAACCAATATCGGCGCTAATTTTCAGGAGGGTTTCAAAGGACTGTTTGGGGTGGGAGGGGGTATGGGCTTGACTGAAAGACCCACTGTAACCTATTCCCCTTTACAGGGAGACAAATTTATCCAGCGCGTGTTATCCCAGCTTCCTTTAAAGACTATTGCCCTTCTATTTCATTCTGGTTGGAGCATAGAAAGAATTTTCCGGTTATGTTTCCAACAGATGAATCAGATTAAAAATGCTCCAGGCGCATCAGGGCCTACCCCCAGCCTCGCCCCAAAATTTAAGGACTTCGCTTCCGCAGTAAAACTTTTGAGAAAGTTACAAGCTCAAGATGCCATAAGTCTTTCTTATCGTGAGGGGCATGATGGAGTGCCTCAATTGGTTCTGCATATAAATGAGGAACATAGAAATCGAGAAGATGCTAAGAAGTTTGCCTCTGCGATGAATATCCAACCTGGGAGAGCCCAGTACATACTAACTTCTTCGCCTCTAAAGAAAGACCAGATCAGGGTTGTTACCCGGTCCCTTCTAGGCATACTGTTTTATCTTTCTCAGGGGGTAGAAGTCCCAAGTCAGGACATTTTGCAAGACAAGGTCACCCGGACAAAAACATCATCCGGAAATATTTTTGATTGGAAGGAAGTGACAGGCGACTTGTTGAGAATCCGCTCTCTCTCTGAAAACCCTCAAGCGGGTTTCATGACTATTTTTTACCGTGGAACCTGGTTTTATATTGACGATTCGGATTTGTCTTCAAAATCCACATTCTCTCTTCTAGCCCAGATTTTTTCATTACAGGCAGGCAAGATTACAGACAACGCACCTATGCTCACGTTGCCAGTTGGGCAATAAAACTAAACCTCTTTTGTTCTGCTGATATTTTTTGAGTCAGGTGGGAATTTTGGTCCTTTTGTGCAAAGCATTTCGCCTGCTGACCAACCGATCCAGAAATAACTTCCCATCCAGATGATCGATCTCATGTTGAACTGCCCTGGCTTCATAACCCGACATACGAAACAGGTGCTTTTCACCATTTTCGTTCCAGGCTTCCAGGGTGATAGATTTTGCTCTTTCTACTTTGCCAATATAATCCGGCACCGAGAGGCAACCTTCCCTTCCCAAACTGCTTCCCTCACAAAACGTGATTTTTGGATTTATCAACACTAAAAACCCATGATTGGTATGCTGAGGCTTATGGGAAGTATCCACCAGAACAATCCTTTCGAACCGGCCTACCTGCGGAGCCGCAATCCCCACACATCCCGGAAAAGAACGTAAGGTTTCTTCGAGGTTCTTGACAAACGTCTTTATATCTTCAGAAAACTCTTCCACAGGCTGGGAGATTTTCTTCAACCTTTCATCCGGATAAACCAGAACAGTCAGGGGGAGCACGGCTATCCTACCATGGTATCAATAGGAGTCATACGAGCTACCACATCATTTTCGCGGGCCAGTGCTTGCAAAGCCTTACTCACAGCTTCCAAACCTTTACTGGCAACTCCTTCGATATGCATGACATAAACCGGACTGTCTGGATTACCCCCCACATCTGACTCAAGATTGAGAATATTCAACCCGGCCTTGTTCAACGTGTCGGTAGCGCGGGCAACGATACCGGCTTGATCTGCTCCATGAATACTGATTCGAACATCAGGTTCAATATGCTGGTGCAGACCCGCCTCTATTTCATCCAGATGAAAAAATAATTTAAGCTTGCCACATACTGGCCGAAGCTTTTCTTCTACAACGGTTTTCTTTTCCGGAACGCAGACCATAAGCATGATGGTGAAGTTACCCCCAAGGCGGGTCATCGATGCTTCCCCCAGATTCCCCTGGAGATCAAACAAAGCACGGGTGATTTCGGCAACAATTCCGGGTTGGTCTTTACCTACCAATGTCAGCATCAACCAGCTTTTCATCTCACTATCTCCCATTGGTTAAGCTTTCTGATTCAGCCACTGTTGAAATAGCGCTAGAGCTTCTTTATAACGGCCTGCAACAAATCGTCTGTCTGTGGGAGGGACCAAACCATTGTCTTTTGAAATCACAATATACTTTTCGGTAATGCTTTCATTTTCCATGAAAGCCGAGGCACTGGCTCCCATTACAGAACCTGTACCACGAAAAAGTTCTTCATGAATCGCTTTGGGATTATTGGAAACAGGCAGGCCGTCTTTATTAATTAGAGCAGTCATATTTAAAAAACATCTCTCAATTGGATTAGAGCATTACACTCTAACAGGTTCCTTCCACTTGCAACTCTTCAACCTTTTCATAGAGCGTGTCCCGTTCCACAGGTTTTCTCCCGGATTCAGTGATCATTTGAATGATCTGATCCTTGTGAAAAACCTGATCCGTTGCCGCTCCGGCGGCATGAATGATCTTCTCTTCAACAACCGTTCCATCCATATCATCGGCACCAAAAGACTGGGCCAGCTGGGCAATTTTAGGCGTGATCATGATCCAAAACGCCTTCACATGCGGAAAATTATCCAGCATCAACCTCGAAACTGCCAGAGCCCTGAGATCTAATTGCCCCGGCGTGGTCTTCAAAAAATCCAACACGGTATTTTCCGGATGAAACGCTAACGGAATAAACGTGACAAACCCATGAGTCCGATCCTGCAATTCTCTGAGGCGTACCAGATGGTCCGATCTTTCTTCGGCGGTTTCCAAATGCCCATAAAGCATGGTGGCATTACTTTTTAACCCAACAAGATGGGCTATTTCATGAGCCTGCAACCACTCTTCGCCTGTAATCTTGTCCCCGCAAATTTTTCGGCGTACTCGTTTTGCAAAAATTTCCGCACCGCCACCTGGAATGGAGCCTAAACCGGCTTCCTTTAAAGTCTCCAGCGTTTCTTTTAAAGGAAGGTTCCCCAAGCGAGACAGGTACTCCACTTCCACAGCCGTATATGCCTGAATATGAACCAACGGAAAGCGTTCTTTCAATCCCTTCAGCAGGTCGAGGTAATACTCAAACGGATAATCAGGGTGAAGGCCACCAACGATATGAAATTCACTGACCTCTCCTCCATTATATTCTTTGGCATCCGAAAAAATTTCTTCTAACGACTTCTCATAAGCATGAGGATGGTCGGCCTTGACCCCAAAGGCGCAAAACTGGCAACTCAGTACACAAACATTTGTCGGGTTAATATGCCGGTTGTGGATGAAATAGGTCTTATCTCCATTCAACTTTTCCCGCACCATATTAGCCAGATATCCAACACCCAGCAGATCATGGGTTTTCCAAAGGGTCACTCCATCCTCATAAGAAAGGCGGACCCCCGCCCTTACTTTTTCATGAATGGGCTGTAACGTCGAATCTTCAAATTCAAAAATCATCTCTTAAAACTCCAAAAATCAGGGAATTCAATATTATAACCTATTCATCGTATTCTACGAATCAATCATTTTTTATACCCAAACGCAATCTACGATTACAAAGACCATCAAACCAATACTGATGATCCCGTTCACATTGAAGAATGCCATATTCACTTTGGACAAATCATCTTTCTTGACCAGCCAGTGCTCATAAACCAGAAGACTGGCAACCAGCACCACCCCTGTCAGATAAACCGGGCCCAGGAGAACTGCGGGTTCTAATAATGCCAACAGAAACACCACCATCACCGCATGAGAAGCAAAAGCTATCTTCAGAGCTGTCTCGACCCCGAACCGTTCGGGAATGGAGTGCAGTTGGTTCATCCTATCCGCCTCAACATCCATGCACGAGTAAAGGATGTCGAATCCGATCAGCCAGAAAATCACCGCCGTTCCCAACAAAAGTGATGTGAAAGAAATTTCTTCGCGGATGGCAACCCAGGCTCCGACTGGAGCGATCGAAATGGCAAGCCCCAACCAGAAATGTGAAAACACAGTAAAACGTTTTGTCAGAGAATAAAAAAATACGATGACCAAAGCCACGGGAGAAAGGTAGAAGGCCAATGGGTTCAGTATCCACGCGGAAAAAACAAACAGAGCAGAAGACACGATCAGGAAAGCCCAGTAACCCCCCGCACTAACCATACCAGAAGGAAGAGCCCGTTCACGGGTGCGGGGATTCTTCGCGTCAAAGCGTGCATCCACGATTCGGTTAAAAGCCATCGCCGCGCTTCTCGCGGCCACCATGCAGACCACGATCCAAATCATCTTTCCCTCATCTGGCATTCCGCCAGAAGCCAGAAACGCGCTCATCACCGCAAAGGGTAAAGCAAATACCGTATGCTGGATCTTAATGTCCGAAAAAATTGCACCCAGTGACAAAACTCTTTCCTCTTTTTTATAGCAACAAAAATTCCGCGAAAATTTTATGATACAGTGTTGCCATTCCAATTCAAAACTTTACGCAGATGAATAGTTACAAAAGGCTTTTAAAACTGCTTTCGCCTTATAAGAAGGCATTGATCCTGGGCGCTGTCTGCCTGATCGTAGCCTCTCTGACCAATCTAGCGGTACCGCTCTATATCAAGAAACTGGTAGATGTGGTCATGGTGGAAAAAAACATGGCGCTGATGAACAGCCTCACACTCAGCATCGCTGGACTATTCCTGATCCAGCTCCTCTTTTCCACTGCCCACAATTACCTGTTTGATCTGACCGAAAAACGCGCCATCACTGATTTTCGTATCAAGCTATTCAGGCATTTGCACACACTTTCGCTTAGCTTTTTTGTCAAACGCAGAACTGGAGAAATCGTCTCGCGCATGACCAACGATATCACCACCATAGAAAATATCGTCACCGACCTGCCCGCCACCCTCCTTCAGCAATCTATCCGCCTGTTTGGAGGAATCATTATTATCACCTATATGAACTGGAAGCTGACCGGCCTGATTCTGGTGCTGGCCCCCGTTCTGGTATTGTTCGCCCGCACCTTCGGGCGCAAGCTGAAGAAACTCTCGACCGAAATTCAAGACAAGCTGGCAGTGTCCACAACCATTCTGGAAGAAAATATTTCCTGCATCCAGATCGTGAAATCTTTTGTTCGGGAAAAACTGGAAAACGAACGCTTTGACTCCGCATTGGAAGACAGCTTCCAATCCGCTAAAAAACGCATCATCATCTCATCATTTTTTGGCCCCAGTATTGGTTTCATCGCTTTTAGCACGTCACTCATCCTGCTCTGGTATGGCGGGCGGGAAGTGATTCTTGGAGCTATCAGTCCCGGCGAACTCATCGCCTTCATCCTGTACGCAACCATCATAGCCGGTCCCATGGGAAGTTTTGCACGCCTGTATGCACGTGTGCAGGAAGGTATCGGCGCCAGTAAACGGGTTTTTGAAATTCTCGACACGGAGGGGGAAGTCCGCAACCTGCCTGGAGCAAAACCCCTGCCGCGTATCGAAGGCAAGGTGGAAATTGATAATGTCCACTTTCACTACCGGGAAGACCAGGAGGTACTCCGCGGAATAAACTTTACGGTTGAACCGGGGCAAACTGTAGCTCTGGTCGGCCCCAGTGGTGCCGGAAAAAGCACGCTGGTCCAGCTTCTACACCGATTTTACGATCCGGTTGCGGGAGAAATCCGCATTGATGGTATTCCCTTGAAATCCGTACAACTTTCCAGCTACTGGCAACAGATCGGCATCGTTCCGCAAGAAACCATTCTGTTTGGAGGAACCATCAGGGAAAATATCGAATATGCCAAAGCGGGCTGTGCACAAGAGGAGATCGTCGAAGCCGCCAAAGCCGCTAACGCCCATAACTTCATCATGGAATGTCCCGATGGTTATGAAACAATTGTCGGTGAGAAAGGAATCCGTCTATCAGCCGGGCAAAGACAGCGCATCGCTATTGCCCGTGCGATTCTCAAGGACCCTCGCATCCTGATTCTGGATGAAGCCACCTCAGCACTCGACAACGAATCTGAATTGCTGATCCAGGACGCGCTGGAGCGGCTGATGGAAGGCCGAACTTCCTTTATCATCGCCCACAGGCTGTCGACCATTCACAATGCCGGGTGCATCATCGTTTTAGATAAAGGACAACTGGTAGAAAGCGGCAACCACGCCCAGTTGATGGAGCAACAAGGCCTGTATCATAAACTCTATACCCTTAAAAGCCTGCAAATGGTCGAAGAATCCACTAGCGTGGAGCAAATAGAATAGCCCTGTCTTTCAGCAAAGAGGTATCTCGCAAGTTCTTGCCTGTAGCCGCTGCGGCTAGTAGTCAGCGACTGATCCCCCTGTTCGGCTGATTTAGTTTTCCGACCTCCTGCTATAAATTTCACCAGACACCGCCTTAAAGAGAGAGCTTTGCATAACCCGAGATCCTTCGTCGCCGGGCCTGCCCTGAGCGAAGCCGAAGGGGCTCCTCGAGGATGACAAACCGGCATTTCTTATCATTTTGAACGCAGTGAAGAATCGCGCCTTTACGCTTTTTCGACTTACGCAAAGGTCTCCCTTAAAAATAGAAGCCACCTATTTCCCAGATAATAAAACCTTGACATCGTTATCGCGTTTCCCTATATTGATAATAATAAAAGATAAACATATCTTTTTATCTTCTTTATAAAAAACCATCAGGAGGCTTCCAATGTATGATTCAGGTTCGTCCGGCGACAAACGAGATATTCAATCTGGAGAGGGTATTCAGCTGATGGTTGACTCTTTTTATAGCAATGCCCGGCAAGACTCACTGCTTGGGCCTATTTTTGAGAAAGTCATCAGTGACTGGCAACACCATTTACCCACAATGTATCAATTTTGGGAGAGACTTCTTTTCGGCTTCGGCAACTACGAGGGGAACCCCTTCCAGAAGCATTTGAGTTTGCCTTTGGAGGCAAAACATTTTACCACGTGGCTCAAAATATTTATCCAGACCATTGATGAAAATTTTTCAGGCCTGAAAGCAGAAGAAGCAAAAAAACTGGCAAGAAATATCGCTGGCAGCTTTCAGTTGCGTATGGGAATATCTCCCGAGAACCATGATTTTGAAGCCATAAAATATTCACGCAATTAATCAGAGCCGAGGACACTTGCAATGAACAAAGTTGGTGGACACATGAGCACTCAGATTTTCTCAATAAGCCATGACAAATATGCTTATGAGGCCATTGACGAAATGTACAAGAACAAAGCCAGCTCTATTTTAATAGAGGACAATGGTGAATACGTGGGGATCATCACTAAAACGGATTGGATGACTCTGGTTCTAAAAGGTGAGTGTGATCCCAAAAAAGTAAAAGCATCCTCTTTAATGACAAAAATTGTGTACACCATTGACGAGAATCAAACCATTGCCGATGCATGTGCTATCATAGAAACGAAGAAAATACGGCATATCCCCGTAACAAGGAACGATAAGATTTTTGGGATGTTTTCAGTAAAAGATTTAGAAAAATATTATTTGCAACTGCATAAGAAAACTGATTTCTAAACGGGGTATGCATCGCAATGGATGACACGATTCAAAATGATTACCCGGCCCTGAAGGCTCATTACCGTTTCACCAGAGAGGACGAGGCTCTGTTACTGCAGATGAAGCCTCAGATAGAATCATTTGCCGATGAATTTCTGGAAGGATTCTACGAGTTTATCTGGAGCTTTGGTAAAACTGCAGACTTTCTAAAGGATCAGGAAATTCTTACCCGACACCGGGCTAAGATTCGCGAATGGTATCTGGATCTATTTAGCGGCACTTATAATATTACCCATTTCCTGAAGCTTTATAAAATAGGCGAAACCCATGTCCAACTGGGGCTCCCCACCCATTATGTGAATGCGGCATTCAACTATGTCCGGGTTTTCACCCTGGGGCGCATCCATCAACACTGCATGGAAAGCGAAAACCTGACAGACCAGATAAAAGCCTTTGAGAAAATCCTCGACATCAATCTGGATGTTTTAACCAGTTCCTACCGTCAGGAGGAGATGAGCCGCTTCCTTTCCCTCTCCAGCATTGAAAAGACATTATTGCGTGCGCTGAAAAAATCCAGTTCCTATTTTAATTATTTACTGGCCGGGGCTCTGGTTATCGTAGCCTTTTTTGCTGTTGGATTATTCGGTTATGACGTCTACCTGCTTTTTTCGGGGACGAATCCGGTGGAGCAAGGCGTTTTGACCACATTAGGAAGCTTGCTGATCCTTTGGGCCGCCATCGAACTCATTCATCAAGAGATAGAGCACCTGCGTGGGGGAGGTTTTGCCCTGGAAGGCTTTATAACCCTGGCCATTGCCGCGCTCATCAGGAAGATACTCATATTCTCGCTCTCACCCGTGAAAGCCATGGATGTCTTATTATATGGATTATTAGTACTCTGCCTGGCTATTTCTTACTGGCTGGTCACCAAAAAAACAGCCCTTCAAAAAAACAAAAGCCGCCAACACCGATCTACAATCAGCGGGTCGTAGAGAGAACTCTCCAAGAATATGGCATAAAATTTCTATTAGAAAACAAAATAAATGTTGCTTTTAAGGTTTTCAGGGTCTATTATTACTGGGCTGATGAATTTGCCTGAAAATCTTTATCTGAAAGTTTTTTCCGGATAAAATTTTGGAAAAGGCTTTCAAATAGAGATTTTTGCCTTTTTTCAGAAAAATAATCAGTTGAAATATTATCCAAGATGCGTGGGTGTTTTGCGCTTTTTGGGCTTTGCTCTTTGAAAATTGAATAGGTGTCAAAAGATGTTGCGGGTCTAGCAACAATTACTTTGAAGTAAAATTGGATTAAATTTCCATGTTTTTATAACTGGAGAGTTTGATCCTGGCTCAGAACGAACGCTGGCGGCGTGCCTAACACATGCAAGTCGAACGAGAAAGTTTCCTTCGGGAAACCAGTAAAGTGGCGCAAGGGTGAGTAACACGTGAATAATCTGCCTACGAATTCGGGATAACTCGGCGAAAGTTGT